>OY970202.1:0-3051429 GCA_963708375.1 uncultured Solirubrobacterales bacterium
TGGACTCGGGACTGATTGGTCGGCAGCCCCTAGTCGCCAGCGAGCGCCGGGTTGACCATGACCTGTCGGACCTGCGCTGCGCGCAGGCTTGCACGAGTGTGGTCTCAAGAGGTCAGCAAGCGTGCGGCACAAGAATAGACAAGGAGGACCCACTCTGGCGAGAGACGTCTTTTGTAGATGAACTCGATCCTGACCCCACCGGAGACACGCCGGTCCAGCTCGTCGCTCGCAGGCAACGGCATGTGACCCTCGGCGAAGATGCGTCAACCTCGCGCAGCCACTTGGCGGATATCTCCTCCTCCAAGCGCTCAGGGAGCGACGCGGCCGAGCCTGACCGGATCGGCGTGACGTTCTCGGGCAGGCTTCGAGGGTCCAAGGCTCGCGTGATCTGGCCGGCAAGCTCGGGCTGGGCCCTGTAGGCCATGTACTGTTCTGTCGTCGTGATCCGGTCGTGGCGCATCAGCGCCTGGATCGTCCTCACGTTCGACTCCCCGCTGCGCCAGCGTCGTCCCGAACGAATGTCGCAGGTTGTACATCTTGATCGGCTTCAAGCCGGTCTGCTGCTGGGCGAGCTTGAACGCATTGCGCATCGACCGTTCGCTGACGGGGCCTTCGCCGTCCTCGCTGGCGAACACGAAGTCCTCGTTCTCGGTCGCGTAGTCACGGTCCAACACCTTCGCCAGTGCTCGCGCCAAGCGCGGAGCCATTGGGATCGCCTCAGAGTCAGAGGTCTTGGTCGTGTCGGGCACTCGGGGCGTGCTTGAGCAGCCTGTCGATCTCGTCGCGGTCATAGAAGTCATCGCGGCGCAAGATGACATGGCGCTCGTGCCTCTTGCTTGTCCGCTTGACCTCGGCGAGCGGGTTGACCGGCAGCCAGCCTTGACGAACGCAGTAGTCGAGGACCGCCGCGAATATGTCGCGGTAGGCGTTGCGAGTCTGCGCTGCCGCCGGCGCAACGAGCATCAGGGCTTCGCCGTGCGACGCGCGATGATCCAGCCTTCGGTCTCCCGCTGCCTTGCCGTCGCGTGAGAGACCCGCCGAGGTCGCTGTGCGTTCAGCGGAACCACGCGGTAGCAGCCGCGGCGCCGATGCTTCCAGGTGCCGGGTAGCTCATCGGCCAACCGGACGGCCTCCGCCTTGGTCTTGACCTCGACGACGGAGCTGCCAGGTGGCTGCGCTGTCCAGCGGGTGATTTCGACCCGGCGTACGTCCTTGCCGTCAGCCTTTGCCTTCCGCGCGGCTTTCTCGCCGAGCACTCGGTAGCACTTGAAGTCCGCGAAGTAGTCCCGTAGCCGCCCGTCGGCGAACTCGCTCACCGGCGTCTCGGCTCCAAAGTCCCGGTAGAGCCGCTCGAACATATCCTCGTAGCCCGCGACCGTGGAGCGCTTCAAGCCCTTCTCGCTCATGCGCTCCGCGAGCCATCCCTCGGTGCCATCTCTGAGCGAGCCGGCCGCCGTCGGCTCGTCCTCTCCCAGCGGCTTGCTCTCAAGCTCGCGCAGGATCGCCGCGAGACGGTCCTCAGCGTCTTCGGGGTCAGATGCTCCGGGGTCGGACGTGGCCCGTTGCCTGCGCGCCAAACGATCGCGCCGCGGGCTGTCCGGCGAACCGAGTCGCGGACGTGCGCTGGCCCGAGACGACATCCGCCGCGCTCGCCGTGCTGGTCGCGCCAGAACGCATAGAACGACCGCGTGCGGCGATTCCAGTCGAGCTTGACCTGTACGTGCCCCGTGGGACGTGCTGCTGTATCGCTCATGTTGCCTTAGACCTCCACACACTCGAACGGCCATCGAGTTGTGTGGGCGTGGGGCGAGCGATTTCCCTACGATTTCCCTAGAGGGCTATCTCCAGGCTGAAATACGGCCTGTATCTAGGGGGAAAACCCGCTAACTGGAGCCAATTAGGGCTGGCGACACGCGAATCATAATCCGCGTGCCGGGGGTTCGAGTCCCTCCTCCGGCACCTCCTCCTCCGGCATTTCTCCGCAAGCTCGCAATGATGCGAAATAACTACAAGACTTCCGGGGAATGCGTTATCCTCAACAGAGCGATGACAGTACCAGTCGAATATGTTGAACGCGCAACAGCTCTGGGATGAGAAGGAGGAGGCTCGCCGTGCCGATGTCGAGGCACTGCGGTCCGGGGAAAAGACCGAAGCGCAGCTACAACGCGAAAACGCGTTTTTTGCGCTTCCGCCCGATCGAATCCGGATCAACCTAGACTCGGCGCGCTCTCTCTCCTGAACCACAAGGTGTCATCAGCGGACGTGGACGAGCCGCCAGCCATACTTGACGCCGCGCCATTGCCGCTCAGCCTTGCCGAGGCCGAACGAATCATCGCTCTGATCGAGGACGTTGTACGCGAGTGAAGCGTCGTTCTCATCGGTGGGCAAGCCGTAGCCATCTGGACTGCATACCTCCAAAGTCGCCTCACGGACGGACTGGTTCCGGCGCATGTCGTTAGCGGCGACATCGACTTCTTGGGGAATGGGGACGATGCACAGCGGGCAGCCACAATGCTCGGCGGACCTTCCGCTTCGCACAAGAGGACCGATGCTCGAAGCTCGCGTCCGACCGGGGCATCGAGACCTTCGACGCGGTGCTCGATGACAACCGACTGCCCGAGAAGTTCAGGACCCTCCGCCTGCCGCAGATGCGAGACCGGATTCGATCCTCGCGCGAAGCTTGGCCCAAGGAACGTTCGGTAGCTGATGCCTGAGCGTGTCCGGCGCCCGATATTCGCTCGCGTATATACGAGGTTCGCGGTGGCGAGCAACCGTCGCGGCGGCGCCGAGCATCGTCGCAAGCTGCTCGTCAACCTAAGCGGGCGTGTCGTCGAGCTTGGCGCCGGTAGTGGCGCCAACTTCGCGCACTACCCCGCATCCGTCGACGAAGTTCTTGCCGTGGAGCCCGAGCCATATCTCCGCCAACAGGCACTCACGGCGGCAACGGAAGTATCGGTGAACATCCGGGTGCTAGACGGCGACGCGTATCGCCTACCCGGCGACGATGGGACGTTCGATGCTGGCGTTGCCTCACTCGTCCTCTGCACTATTCCCGACCAGCAGCGCGCGCTCGCCGAGCTGTTCCGAGTCATCCGGCCGGGCGGCGAGCTGCGCTTCTATGAGCATGTCGTCGGCCACTCCAAGTGGGAGGCCCGCTTTCAACGCCTGGCCGACGCGACCTTCTGGCCTCACCTCGCGGGTGGATGTCACCTGGCGCGAGACACAGCCGCCGGAATTGAGCAGGCCGGGTTCGTGATCGAGGCGTGTGAGCGCTTCCCGTTCAGCCCCTCCGCGTTTCTCCCGCCTGATCCGCACATCCTCGGGACCGCACGCCGCCCCGCAAGTTCTTAGCCCCGGTGACATAACCGAAGTCAGCGGTCCACCGGGCTTTCCGACACGAGTGTAGCTATTTGCCCCGGAAATAGTCTGGGGGTGGGAAGTGAAACGGCCGCGCTTTGGGGCGCGGCCGTTTCTGCGAGTTGGCGCGCTCGGTGGTGAGCGGGCGATTGGGAGTTTGTCAGGTGGTCTGGACGGCGATGGTGTCGAGGTTGTAGGCGAGGATGGCCCACCCGACCCAAGTCCGGGCTCCTTGGTGTCTTCGTAGTCGTGATCGGCGTAGGCCATAGCTGCGCTTCAGATGGCTGATTCGCGCCTCGCAACCGACGACGGTGCGACCGATCAGTCGCAGCGGCGTCCCGCGGCGCGAGAGCGATCCTGGACATGGTGGGCGCCCTCACCGAGCCGAGCGGCCAGACGGGCACCCTCGCGCGCCAAACGACGCGTAGCGTCCAAAACCAACGCGGCGTCCGAGGGCCAGCGAACATCGGACTCCACGACGGTCGAGTCGACACGCATCGCGCGCGCCGTGAAGCGCTTCTCACGAAGCGCCTTCTCGATCAGAGCCCGGGTCATCTCATCGATGACCTCGGGCCCAAGCCGTCGCGCGAGCTTTCTGACCGTCAACTCGTGCGGCACAGACGCGGTCAGCGACAATCCGCAGAACCGCCGCAGATGCAACGAGTCCGAGACCTCCCTGACGAGCGTCTCATAACCCCACCCCGAGCGCTGCTTGATGACCATCAAACGCACGAACAATCCCATCGCGATCGTCGGGCGCCCATGCCCACGAGCCGAAGCCTCCCACCGTTCAGAGATCGGCTCAAGCAGCACCGCATCGCTCAACAGCAGATCCAGTCGAGCGAGATCCTCCGGAAGTTCACGAACCTCGATCGGCAACGCCTCATCAAACAACGACTCGACCTGCTCACCCACAAGACGCAGCACCGCAACACCTCCAAAATCGACCAACTCGCACACACGATTCTGGCCCCCACACCGGACAGAAAGACCGACTATTTCCGGGGCAAATAGCTACCGACGTTATGCCACAGCCGAAACGGAAACCTACAGCGTATCGGCGAATACCAAGCCGCTAGTCACTGCGATGCGGTTCCACGCGTTGATAGCCGTGATAGCCAAGATCAGGTTCGCAAGCTCAGCCGCAGAGAACTCCGACGCCGCGTGCTCGTAGACCGCATCCGGCACACCGCTCTCCCCGATCCTGGTGATCGTGTCTGTCAGCTCCAACGCCGCGTGCTCGCGCTCGGTGAACAGCGGGCTCTTGCGCCAGGCCGCCAGCGCATAGAGCCGCTGCTCGCTCTCCCCCGCCTTGCGAGCGTCGCGCGTGTGCAAGGCGATGCAGTACGCGCAACCGTTGAGCTGTGAGGCACGGATCTTGACCAGCTCTCGAAGCGCCGCGTCACGCTCGATCGATCGGTCGAACGCCGCCATCGCACGATAGGCGTCGGGCGCCGTGGCCTTCAGATCAGTGCGTTCGTGCTCCATAGAGTCACATACTATTGCTCTCGCGCGTTGATGTCTCGACTGCCCCGGCGGCGTCGTTGACGGTGTTAATCATCCTCCCCCGGGGAGATTACGGACCACTCCGCTTGTGATCTTCCGGTTCGATCGGGACGAGAGCGGGTAGAGGCTGTCAGCCCCGCGAGCGCACTCCGGCACGCCAGTCCTGGACGCGCCGGCGTATCTAGGGGACAGACGCGTATGAAGTCCACTCCCTCCCCGGCCAACCCCTCCTCTGGCTCGTCCGAATCCCCTTCAGCCAACCTCGGCGTACAGGGGGAGCCCGACGCTCAGCTCCAGGAGGAGATCTCATCCGAGCTGGCGACCGAGGAGCCCACACAGGAGGTCATCGACGACATCCGGGCACGCGCGGAGGCACAGGCAGGGGTCACAAGCGACACTGCGTTCGGCGAGGTCGGCCGCCCGTTTGACCGTCGCGGACCCTTCTTCGTCGGATTCCTGGGCGCGCTCGGCGTCGCGTGTGCGGCAGCACTCGCCTACACGGTGGTCGCGGGAGGGCAGGTTCTCGTTCTGATCGGGCTGTCCTTCTTTATCGCGGTCGGACTCGATCCAGTGGTCTTGTGGCTGTACCGCCGGGGCATTGCGCGCTGGGGTTCGGTGGCACTCGTGGTTCTGCTGGTCCTCGGCGGCGTGCTTGGGCTGCTCGTACTCGCGGTGCCCTTGGTCAGCGAACAGGCCTCGAATCTCTCGAGCGAACTACCCCACTATCTACACGGCCTCGACCGCAAGAGTCATGCCTTCCACAGCCTGAACGCGAAATTCCATATCGTCAGCGGCCTGCAGAAGCTGCTCAACGGCGGCGGGTCGTTTCAGAGCGCGGTCGGACTGGGTGAGGCGATCCTCGGGTTCATCTCTTCATTTCTGCTTGTGACGGTCCTCGCGATCTACCTGTTGGTTGATTTGCCCAGGGTGCGACGTGCGCTCTACCTGCTCGCTCCCCGAAGCCGCAGGCCGCGAATGGTCCTGTTGACCGACGAGATCCTTGACAGGGTCGGCGGGTACGTCCTTGGCAATGTGTTGCTGTCATTGCTCGCCGCCGCGCTCACGATCGTATGGGCACTGATTTTCGGCATTCCTTACGCGGTCTTGCAGGGGTTGCTTGTCGGTCTGCTCGATCTCATCCCGATCGTCGGCTCCACGGTCGGTGGCATCATCGTCTCGCTGGTCGCGCTGACCGTTTCGTTGCCCATTGCGATCGCCACAGCCGTCTTCTACACCGTATACCGAGTGCTCGAGGACTACCTCCTAACCCCCAGGATCATGCGTCGGACCGTCGCCGTGCCGGGTCTGGTAACGGTCCTGGCCACCGTCATGGGCGGAGCGCTGCTTGGCATCGTCGGCGCGCTCGTGGCCATCCCGGTTGCCGCCGCCGTCAAGCTCCTGCACGACGAGATAACACTTCCTCGCCTGGAGGACAGCTGACGTCAGACCTTGCGGTAGCGGGCATCCAGCATGGAGTAGACCGCGAACGCGATCAGTCCCGCTGCAACCACGCCAAGCAATACTGGTCCGTAGGACGCCTGAGCCAGTGCGCGCAACGCGCCGTCGAGCCCCGATGCCTTACTGGGTTCGTAGTCGACAGCCGCGCGAATGAGCCCGTAACCGATCAGCACGAACACAACTCCGCGTGCGAGGTGACCGATAACGCCGATCGCCGTGTATCCGCGACGGACGCCCATGCTCATCTCCGCTGTTCGCGATGTCGCCACGAACTTCTCGGCAAGCCCCTTGTACCCCTGATAAGCGCCGACTCCTACCAGCACCGCTCCCGCCAAGCTAACAAGCAGCGGACCGGCCGTCCAGCCCAGCACGCCTGCTGTCTCATGACTGGTATTTCCTCCGGCCCCGCCGCCGGAGGAAAGGATCTCGATCGCCACGAAGAAAAATCCAAGGTAGGCGAGCCCGCTTGCCGCCCCGGCGAGCCGATCGAACACACTGTCGTCTTCTTCGCGCCCGTGACCCACGACAGCTCTGGTCAGGCGCCAAGCGCTGTAGCCGGCCAGGCCGGCCGCAAGCAACGCCAGCAGGAACGATCCCAGTGGTTGACCCGCCACGATCTTTAGCGCGCCCTGCTGATTGGTGGGACCGGCCGCGGTGCCGAAGGCGACCTCGATCGCAATCACCCCGATGATTGCGTAGACGATGCCGCGGGCGAGTAGACCCACGCGCGCAAGCCACGAAAAGCCCTCATGTGTCACGACCTTCTCGCCCGCGCCGCCCCCGTGGTGAGCGTCTATATCGATGCCCTCGCTCAACCGCTGCCAGCCTGTTCGACTTGTCGCTTGAGTTCCTGGTTTTCTTTTTCGACGTTGCGGAGATTTGATTCGGCTTCGCGCAAACGTTCTTCGTTTGCGTGATTGGCTGGTGAGGGCGTTTCCTTGACCGTCTTGGAAGTCACCGTGTTCGTGACGGTCTTTGGCTGAGTGACCGTCACGGTGCTCGTCACCGCTCGCGTCGCCGAGTTGTCGGATTCAGATTTGTTCCCGATCAGATAACCAAAAAACCCTCCCGCCAAGAGCGCAACCAGGGCAACAAGAATCACGGGCCACGGGCTCTCCCACCAAGGCCCCGGAGGAGGAGCTTCCGGCGGCAGCCGTTCGTATTCGCGCACCGGCTCGCCGGGCGCCGGGCGCCGGGGGACCAGCGGCTCGGTTGGTGGCGGGACCGGTGGTTGTGGCCCGCCTGGGGGCTCGGGGGTACTCATGGCTGCACCCTCACCTTATCGCTCCCTCGCGAAGGGACCTTCACGATTCGATCGCGCAGGTGGCGCCTCAAGCTTGGGAGGCGCCCTGTGTCGCTCCGCCCTGAGCAACCTCATGCCGTCCCTCGGCGAACTCCTCGACGATCTTGGCGCAGAATGCGGGCAGATCGTCTGGATTGCGACTCGACACGAGACCTTGATCTACCACCACTTCCTCGTCGACCCACTCCCCGCCGGCGTTGCGGATGTCGGTCTTCAAGGAGGGCCAGGAGGTGATCTTGCGACCTCGCACAAGGTCTGCCTCGACGAGCGTCCAAGGGCCGTGACAAATCACGCCCACCGGCGTGCCGGCCGAGAAGATGTCGCGAACGAACTCAAGTGCCCGCTCATTGGTCCGAAGCTGGTCGGGGTTGGCGACCCCTCCAGGCAACACGAGCCCGTCGTAGCGCCCTGGTTCGGCTTCCTCGAGCGTCTTATCGACTGTATAGGTGGAACTCTTGTCCAGGTGATTGAAGGTCTGGACCTCGCCGGCTTCGGGCGCCACCACCTCGGGTGTGGCGCCGGCGTCCTTGACTGCCTGCCAAGGCTTGGTCAGCTCCACCTCCTCGATGCCCTCTTGGGCCACCATGAACGCGATTCTCTTGCCCTCCAGCTGCGTGGATGCCATTTCGCATCAACCTCCAATTGGTAAACGGTCGGCTTCTGAGGCCGTCACGTCGCCACCCGGGACTGTTGGGTGAGCGCCGGCGAACCAGCTACGGCCCTACCCGGGTGAGCGCCGTCCAAACGGGGATGGCCACTGGAGTGGCGTGCTCTGGGTGTCAGTCTGCCCTCTCGGGCGAAAATTCCAAGCCCAGGTGCGCCTCGGCCGCCATATGGTGCTCATTCTCGGGCCCCTGCACGTCTCTGCGCGTGAGTGCCAGGTAGGCGACCAAACAGAAGATGGAGGCCCCCAGAGCCAGGGCAACGTTCCCATCGCCAAGCCCGAGGCCGCCGACACTCTTTGGCTTTCCCAACCAGTCTGCCACCGAAGCGCCGAACGGGCGAGTGACCACATAGGCAAACCAGAAGCAGAAGATCGAATTCCAACCGAGGCTGCGGTAGCCGATGGCGGGGATCGCGATCACAGCGGCAAACAGCAGACCGGAGGCGAAGTAGCCGAGGCCGAACGTGTTTGCGCTCAAGTCTCCTACGGCGGTGCCCATCGCGAAGGTGGCCACGACGGCGGCCCAGTAGAAGAGCTCGCGTCGAGCGGTGTCGATGCTATGGATCGAGAGCGTCTTCTCGGTGCGCTGCCAGCTGAAGAAGACGGCGAACAAGAGCAGGCCGTAGAAGATGCTCGAGGCGATATAGGGGACGCCGAAACCTACGTGCAGCGCGTCGGCGGCCATCGTGCCGAAGACGCCGACCATGACCACCGCAAGCCAGTAGGTCCACGCGATGTAGCGCCGAACCGAGAACTGCAAGGCGAGAGCGCCCACGAACGCCACGAAGCCCAGTCCCACTGCCTGGACCGGCGCCATTGCGTGGACGAGATAATCCGACGTGGACTCCCCCATGGCCGTCGAAAGTGCCTTGATCAACCAGAAGTACGCAGTGATCTCGGGCACCCTGAGGGCACCGCGACGACTGAATGTCTTCATAGGCGCGCGATCCATCGACGCGAGAGTTTTTCACGGCGCCGCCCACGCCCGCGCCGGTAGGCGCGGGACACCACACGTGCCGGGGCACCGTCGGCAAGAAACGTTGCAGCCCTTCCCATGCGACACATCTTGCAAGCGAACCTGATACTTTGACCCGCGTTCGTGCCGAATCCTTTTCCTCAAGGGGCAAAGGAGCGGGGGACCCAAAGCAGCCGAGCGGCTGCAGGGGCGAATCGCCACAGTTGTGGCGTAGCGCAACAGCGCGAGCCCGACAGCTAACCCCGTAGGCGCCCGCAGACAAACCGAAAGGACGATCTTCACATGTCGGGATCCCCGCGCGATCTTGCTGCCGTCGACCCCTGGGAGGCCTCGCTCGCCCGCTCACGCGCACGCCGCGAACGCGCCGCCGGACGCTCCCCCATGAGCCTCGCCAACATGATGGACGCGCGCCGCCGGCTTCCCTCTCCGCGCAATCTCGCCGAGGAGGAGCCGTGGGAGCTCTCGACGCTGCGCTCGCGCACGCGCCGCAAAGCCGCCGAGTTGCAGTTCGTGCCGACCGCGACTCGCGCTCGCCGCGTCTCTTTGGGCACCCTGATCGCGCTGGCTGCGGGACCGGCGGCCGGCCTGGCCGATGCAAGCGGCGCGTCCCAGCCGGCAGCAGGGGCCCCCACCCCCGAACCGCCAACGACGACCGAACACCACGTCCTGTTGGAAAACGGCAGCGAAGGCCGCCAGGTGCGCCTGCTCCAGGAGAAGCTCGGGATCGTTGCCGACGGCGTCTTTGGACCGCAAACGGAAGCCGCGGTTCGCAGTTTCCAGGCGGCGCACGGCCTCCAGCAGGACGGCATCGTGGGAACGCGCACCAGCGCCGCTCTCGCCGACGAAGCCCCTTCGGTCGCGGCGCTGGCCGACACCGCCGAGACCGCGTTCGGCTCGAGTGTCAAGGAGGCCGTTAGCTATTCCAGTGCGAGTGCGTCCACCGCGAATGCGTCCACCGCGAGCGCTGACACCCACGCCAAGAGCGCTGTCGCCAACCCCGTGGTTCGCTTGCAGGAAGCGCTTGGCGTCCAGGTCGACGGCACCTTTGGACCCGAAACCGAGCGCGCCGTTCGCCATGCGCAGGCGCTGCATCACCTGCATGTCGATGGCGTTGTTGGCGGGGACACTTGGAGCGCTTTGGGAGTCAAGGAGCACGCCGAGCTGCATCCGCTCAAGCCTGCAACTCACGCGAGCCATCATGCGAGCGCCCACGCCACCACGGAGCCCACGAGTCACAGCGAAACGACCCGCTCGGCCCCAGCGAGCCGCACCGACGCGGTCAGGCGCTTGCAGGAAGCGCTACACGTGCAGGCCGATGGCACGTTCGGAGCGGAAACAGAGGCCGCCGTGAAGCGTATGCAGGCAGCACGCGGCCTCGCGGTCGACGGCGTGGTGGGACCGGAAACATGGAGCGCGCTCGGCATCGTGGAGCAGGCCACGCTGCACCCACCTCACGCCGTCTCCCACGATTCGGCCGGCGAAAGCTCCTCGGGTTCCACCAGTGACAGTGCAGGAGGAAGTGGATCGTCGAGCGTGGTGGAACGGGTAATCGCCGCCGCCGATGAAATCGCGACCCGTCCTTATGCCTACGGCGGCGGGCATGGTTCGTTCGAATCGACCGGCTATGACTGTTCGGGTTCGGTGTCCTACGCCCTGCATGGCGGTGGACTGCTCAGCTCACCGGAGGATTCCAGCGCGCTGGAGTCATATGGCGAAGCGGGTCCCGGCCGCTACATCACAATCTACGCGAACGCCGAACACGCGTGGATGGTGATCGACGGACGGCGCTTTGACACCGTGGCCCAGCAGGAGACCGGCACGCGTTGGTCGGATGCGATGACCTCCACAGCCGGTTACGTGGTACGCCACCCCGCCGGGTTGTAGCTTCGGCCTCTGCGCAACACGCAAGATCGCCAGCGGCTACAGCCCGGACTCCATATAGGCCACCCCGCGCGTGCGTGGGGTGTTGCTCTCCCGAGCGTCTTGCTGGCGCCGACATTCAGGTCGCCGCGGAGCCTGCGATGAGGGGCCGCGCAAAATACCGTCCCAAGCTCGCCATAGCTTGTCGTGCCTCGCCTGAAACCGACACGGGAGGCACGAATGCTAGCTCGGGCGCGGACGTTCACAATCGAAGGGCTCCACGCGCGCGCCGTCAGCGTGGAGGTCGATATCCGGGCCGGGCTGCCCGCTTTCGCGATCGTCGGCTTGGCCGACGCGGCGGTGCGCGAGGCGCGCGACCGGGTTCATGCCGCGATCTTGAACTCGGGGTTCGAGTTTCCGGCGCGCCGCATCACGGCGAACCTGGCGCCGGCCGATGTGCCGAAGGTCGGTCCGGGCTTTGACCTGGCGCTCGCCTGCGCGGTACTCGCAGCGAGTGGACAGATTTCGGGGGAGCTACTGGACACACACGCGCTGTTCGGAGAGCTCTCGCTCGACGGCGATGTGCGACCGTGCCACGGCACGCTCGCGGTCGCCGAGGCGTGTCGCAAGGCAGGCATGGAGATGCTCATGCTCGGCCCTGGCGGAGCACGTGAGGCATCGCTCATCGACAGCCTCAGAGTCGGCGTCGTCGAGCGGCTGAGCAGTGCCGCGCGAGTTCTCGGCGGCGGGCCCGCCGACCCCATGCCGAGCACCGAGAAAGCACACCGAGCACCCATTTCGCAAAGCGCGCTTGACCTCGCCGACGTGCGTGGACTGCGCGATGCGGTCGAAGCATTGAAGGTCGCCGCCGCGGGCGGGCACAACAGCCTGCTCAGTGGACCGCCGGGCACCGGCAAGACGATGTTGGCCCAGCGCTTGCCTTCGATCCTGCCCCCGCTGCGTCGCGCGGAGGCGATCGAAGTGATGCGGATCCACAGCGTCAGCGGGAAGTTGACGGGGACCGACCTCTTGGTGGAGCGTCCCTTCAGGGCTCCCCACCACACGATCACCACGGCGGGCATGGTCGGCGGGGCTCGACGTGGCTGGATCGGCGAGGTGGTTCTCGCCCACAACGGCGTGCTGTTCTTGGATGAGCTCTCCGAGTTTGCTCGCCCAACCTTGGAGGCCTTGCGCCAGCCACTGGAGGATGGACGGGTGGCGATTGTCCGAGCGCGACATTCGGCGGTGTATCCGGCTCGATTCATACTGCTCGGGGCCACCAACCCATGCCCTTGCGGATTCGCCGGGGAGCTTGAGCGGTGCAGGTGTAGCGAAGCCGATCTGGCGCGCTACAGGCGCCGTTTGAGCGGGCCGTTGCTCGACCGCATCGACCTGTTGCTGAGCATCCAGCGCACGGACGCCGATCAATTCGCGTCGGCGCCGTCGACCAGCTCCAAGAGCGCGCGGGAGGAGGTGATCGACGCCCGCGAGCGCCAAGCGGCCCGTTTTGCCGAGGCCGGGATCTTGGTGAACGCCCAGATGGACGGCGCGGCTCTGCGCCGGTTCGCGACACTGGATGACGCTGGGCAGGCCCTGCTCAGGAGGGCCCGCGAGCGCGGCGCAATGAGCGCGCGCGGACAGCACAGAGCGTTGCGGGTCGCACGCACGATCGCCGATCTCAAGGGCTGTGGGCGAGTCACGGCAGAGCATCTCGCGCAGGCGCTCGCTTGGCGCCCGGAGGCGAGCTTGGGCGGGCGCGCAGCGGCATGAGAGGCGCCTGCATGCAATGCGAGCGACGCTGCTGGTTGCTCGAGAGGCTCGGAATTCGCTTGGATTTCAGGGCTCGCGACCTCGCCTGTTTGTGGGCCCTGTTGGAACTCCCGGACCGCGAGCTGATCGACGCCGTCGGTGGTCGCCGCCGCGAGGAGCTGCACGAGGCGTACGCGACGTGGGAGGGCAACGAGCAGCAGGCCGACGATGAGGTCGAGTCGATCTGCATGCACGACGCTGCTTACCCGCGGTGTTTGCGCGGTGACGCGCTTGCTCCGCAAAAGCTTTGCGTTCGTGGCGGACTTGCTCGGCTGAACGAGGGCCTGGAGCAAAAGGTGGTGGCCGTGGTGGGAACACGCAAGGCGACCGACTACGGCATGCAGACCGCTCGCGGCCTCTCGCGAGAACTCGCTTCCTGCGGTTTGACGGTCGTGGGCGGCCTGGGTGAAGGGATCGCCGGCGCGGTCCAGTCCGGTGTGCTCGAAGCCGGCGCAAAGCCGATTGGGGTGCTCGCGGGGAGCCTGAGGCGCTGCTCGCCCGCCTGCTGTGAGCCTCAGTATCGTCGCGTTCTCGAGCGTGGCTGTGCGGTCTCCGAGCAGCCGGCCACGCTGCGTCCATGCACTCGAAGCTGGTGGGCAACAGCGGCCGAGAGAACCATGGCCCTGCTCTCGGATTTGACGATCGTCGTCGAGGCCGGCGAACATCCTCGCGAGCTTGCGTGCGCGCGGGTTGCATGGACGCGCGGCAAGCACGTGGCCTGCGTGCCCGGACGCGTGAGCTCTCCCGCATCGAAGGGAACCAATGAGCTTCTGATGCATGGCGCGAGATTGGTTCGCGACACGCAGGATGTGCTCGACATCCTCTACGGAGTGGGCGGTTTGCAAGCCCGGGAGCGGACAGCCGAACCGGAGACGATCGAGCCGCGGCTCGCGAAGGTGCTCGCGGGCGTGGCGGCAGGCAGGGACACCATCGAGAAGCTCTCGGATATCGACTTTGAGCCGGGACAGCTCGCGTTGGCACTCGCCGAGCTGGAGTTGACGGGGATGCTGGTGCGGGGCGATGGAGGTCGTTACCTGGCCGGCGGGGCTTAAGGTGCATCCGTGCAGGCACAGTCGAACATGCGCGAGGAGCGAGCGCGAGCCGCCCGGACCACGAGCAGACGGCGAAGGTCCGATCCCGCCTTCGACGCTCCCGAGTTGCTTGCGATCGCGCTTGGAGGAGCTGTTGGGGCGCTCGCGCGGGTGAGCCTCGCCCAGGCGTTCCCGCCGGGCGCTGGCGGCTGGCCGTGGGCCACGTTCGCGGTGAACATGGCGGGCGCTTTGATGATCGGATACTTCGTGACGCGTCTACAGGAGAGGCTACCCGTCTCCACGCTTCGCCGGCCGCTGCTGGGAACCGGATTCTGTGGGGCCTTGACGACCTTCTCGACCGTGCAGATCGAGCTGGTGCGAATGGTCGACCAACACCGCTTCGGTCTCGCCGCCGGATACCTGGCGGCAAGCTTGGTCGGCGGTTATTTGGCAGTCTTTGGCTCATCGGCCGCGGTCCGGCGAGTGAGGACGATCGCATGAGCGCGGAGGCATGGATCGGCGTCGCGCTGCTCGGTAGCCTGGGCTCGATCGCGCGGTTTTTGCTCGACGCAACGATTTCCTCGCGCGGCTGGTCGAGCTTTCCGCTTGGCACCTTGGCGGTGAATGCCAGCGGCGCGTTCATCCTCGGGTTGCTCACCGGCCTTGCGCTCTCCGGGGAAGCACTCGTGCTAGCGGGCACCGCGACGATCGGTTCCTACACGACCTTTTCCACGTGGATGCTCGAGACACACCGGCTGGGTGAGGATGGACAATCGCGCGGGGCTGCCCTCAACGTGCTCGTGAGCGTGCTCGTGGGCTTTGGAGCGGCCTTGTTGGGCAAGTGGTTGGGCGGGGTCGTGTGATGGAGAACGCGTTGAAGCTGACCGCCTATTTCGGCGAGCGCAGCCGCGTTGGAGGACGCTTGCTCGCCGACGAGCTGCTCGACGCGCAGGCCCGTCGCGAGGTACGTGCGAGTGTGTTGTTGCGCGGCGTGCAGGGGTTCGGCGCCAAGCAGTGCCTGCGCAGCGACCGGCTGTTGACGCTCTCAGAAGACCTTCCGCTCGTGTCGGTCGCAGTGGACAGTGCGGAGCGAATCGAGGGATTGGCCGAGGAGATCTCGAAGATCGGCAGTGAAGGGCTCGTCTCATTGGAGCAAGCTCAGCTGATCGGCGCCGACCAGACCGCCGCGGGCCAGACCGCCGCGCACCTGGCCGACTCGCGGGGCGGCACGGTGAAGCTGACCGTGTACCTCGGACGTCACGAGCGCACGGAGGGCATGCCGGCGTTCGTGGCGGCGTGCAAAGTGCTTCACGACGGGGGCGTGGCCGGCGCGACGGTTCTGCTCGGGGTGGATGGCACGGCGCACGGACAACGCCGGCGCGCCCGTTTTTTCGCTCGCAACGCGGAAGTGCCCCTGATGGTGGTCGCCGTCGGGGAGGCCGAGCGCGTCGGGAGCGCACTCGAGCGACTACGCGATCTGCTCTCAGAGCCACTGGTCACGCTGGAGGAAGTACAGGTGTGCAAGCGCGACGGACAGCTCATGAGTCGCCCCGAGGCGCAGCCAGTCTCAAACGGGCCGGGCCGGCTCACGCAGAAGCTCACGATCATCGTCTCAGAGGCTTCCCGCCACGAGAACAGGTCGGTCTATCTGGAGTTGATCAGGCGTCTGCGGGAAGCCCGGGCCGCCGGGGCCACTTCGATGCGAGGAATTTGGGGCTTTCATGGCGATCACTCGCCCCATGGCGACCGCCTCTTGGCGCTGCGCCGCCACGTCCCCGTCTTGACCGAGACGATCGACACCCCCGAGCGCATTGCCGAGTTGTTCCCGATCGTTGACGAGCTCACGCGCGAGCGCGGCCTCGTCACCACCCAGGTCGTCCCCGCCAGATCCTCCCTGCACGAAGCGCTCAGTTTGTAGGCTGGACGCCCGCTTCGCGGTCCCGCCGACCCGATCCTGGTCTATAGTTAGCCGCCGCGCGGCTGTAGCTCAGTTGGCTAGAGCGTCTGCTTGCCATGCAGAAGGTCGAGGGTTCGAGTCCCTTCAGCCGCTTTCCAGAAGCCCCGCAAGGAGATCCTCGAAGATGGCACCAGGCCCGCTCCAGACCATCGAACTCTCCCCTCGCGACCAGCAACCCCTTCCCCACGGGATGAGCGATCCGTCGCCACAGGATGAGCGATCCGTCCCCTTGCGATGAGCGGCCCCTCCCCCACACGGTGAGCGATCCCTCACTCACCGGCGGGTGCCTATGCGGGGGCATCCGTTTCGAGATCACCGAACCGGCGACCGACGCCGGCTACTGTCATTGCACGCGCTGCCAGCGTCGCACCGGCACCGCCGCCTCAGCGCAAGCGCGAATCGACGCGCACACGCTGCGAGTGCTCCAAGGAGCGGACCTGCTCAAGTGCTGGCGCCCCCCGAATGGAGGACACGAGAAGTGCTTCTGCGGCGAGTGCGGCTCACACCTGTTCAGTCGCAGCCCCCAGAACCCCACCTATGTGAGCGTGCGCATGGGCGCCTTCGACGGGGACCCCGGCGTGAGACCCTCATGGCGCTCATTCGTCGCCTACGCTGCACCTTGGGAGCCAATCCCCGAGGACGGCCTCGAACGACTACCCGAGGGCAAGCCTCGAACGCAACGATCCGCGGCGCAATAGTTGCCCGAGCCGGTAATGACCGCCGGCAGCCTCGTTTGCGGATCATTGCCCCGCCTCGGTCAAGGCCCGCTGCCTCGGTCAAGGCTCGTCAGGCCTCAAGCGCTCCTCAAAGAATAGGCCACACGCCAAACCCTGAGTACCGGCATGAGAAGGGCCGCCAATGGACCGGCTGAACGCAGCAACTGTTGACTACTCGGCGTCATATCTGCCGTCATAACGCTGTCCTTCGACAGATACATTGCAACCATGGCCGCAAGGATCACCGAATGACGAGCGCCATGTCGAAGTAAGCGAACTTCGACTGTGGCGCGCAACAGCACTTCGCCTATCCGTTCGACGGCAACCTCCAGAGGTCCGTAGTAAGCGATGAAACTCGTCTCCTCGCTCTCCAGATCGGCCGTCAGATCACCATAACTGTCGAGCAGAGTCGCACTGAGCGAGATCCACGGAAAATAGGCCTCATACACCTCTTCCGTCTCGCCCACGGCGCGCGCCGGCTCGGCCGCAATCGCCAACAGTGCAAACACTGTCAGCCATGCGCTGGCGGCCCCCGCCATCTCATACCATCCAATCTCAGCAGTTGCCTCGCACTGGCATTCCGCCCACACCTTCAGGATGGCTTCCCGTAACGCCAGGTTGAGCTCGTGGTTGAGACCCTGCACCTGCGCAAGCCCGGCAGCACGCAATAGCAGTGGTCGCACATCCTCATAAGAGGGAAGCGCGGCGCACCCGTCGCGACAAGCTTCAACCAATCTCGACAGATACCCTCCGTCGTCCCCCCACGGGTGGTATCGGAAATAATCCGACAGTGGCCGCGATACATCGACCGCCTCCACAAGGGCACGATGGAGTTGGCGACCATTGGCGATGCCCGCGTAGGCCCCCCGCTCGATCGTGCTATCGAGAAAATCGGCCATGATCTCGTATGCCACAAGCAGCCTGAGCAGACTCGGGCACCGGCGAGTCGTGATGATCCAAAACAGCGCGGCGCCATCAGTATTGGGCCGCTTGATCTCCAGCGCCACGAGCGCGTCTTCTCTGATCTTTGGGTCAGGAATCCCACGCGCCAACGCTCGCCACCGTTCGACCTCGCGTAAGACCTCGCGCAGCCCCCAGATCAACTCTCGCGTGACCGCCACTCCCAGAGCCCATGCCTGCGCAGTCGCACCGCAAGAGCCATAGGTTTCCCCAAAAAAAACCATCTCCCAGAAGGTCGGGCTTCTTAGCGTTTAGTCTTGAAGCGCCGGCTTGACGCGCGCCGCAAGGTAGCCAGGCAACGCGACCATCGCAAGCGCGATGACCGACACGATCGCCAAGCTAACAATCGCAACCGGGATCGCGACCGAATAAATCACCGGAAACCCAGTCACGCTCACGAGAGCGCGACTGAGCGCCAGCTGTCCGTAAAGACCAAAGATCGCCCCAATCGAACAACCCGTGCCCATCAACAAGGTCGTCTCCCAAAGGAGCGCTCGCCACAACTCGCCCTGATCGAACCCATCGACCTTCATGCCGGCAAGTCTGGGGCGCCGTTGCCAAATCATGGCGCCCATCGCCGCCGCCATCGCGAGCGCGGCAGCCACGAGAACCAACGCCGCGATCTGGGTCAGCCGCGCAAGTCCCTGTCGCTGTGCCGCAACATCGTTCCGTTCGTGGCGAGCCGCGGTTTGGACGGTGAGACCGCCTATCGACCCGATAACCGAATCGACCTCGGCGATGCCCTGGGATACCGTTGTTCGCGGCTTCAACGTCACTTGATAGGCGCTGAGATCCGGGCTATCCCACGCCTTTTCATAGTCGCCCTCGTTCATGATGATCGCTCCGGGCGACCAGCCCAGATTGGTAATGATCGCGGCAACTCGAAACTGCGTGGGCCGCGGCGACGCCAACACCAGTGTCCCTCCAACTCGAAGACCGCGTTCGCGTGCCAATGCCTGAGAGGTTACTATCCATCCCTTCCTCGCCAACTTCGATCTGGCCTGCACCGGATCCCCTTCGATCACCTGGTCTGCGGGCAATAGCAGAGCATCGCTCTTGGGCGGTGCCACGACAAGCACTCGCCGATCGCCCAGATCCAAAAAGCCGCCCCGATAGATACCGACGCCACTCACCCCAGGCAGTCGCTCGAGCGCCTTTTCGTAATTGTTTTTGAAAGGGACCGTAGCCATTGTCGTCGCGCCCCCGGGTGGCGACACCCACAGGCTCGTGCCGCCACTCAGCCCGGCGGCGGCACGGCGCAGACCGTTACTCAAATTGGTCTGCGCACCCTCGATCGCGACGCTCCCAAATACCGCGACCGCACCCGTCGCCGCGATAGCGAGGGACCGCGAGCGAGTGGTACTGGACATCAGCTCTATCAGCGCAATACGTGGCGCCACGCCCCTCGCGGGACTTTGAAGTCGCTCTATTGCCCACACTGCGCCGGTGAACGCCGTTGGCATAATCAACAGGAGCGCCGCCATCAAGCTCGTAAACGACAATATGGCGATACCAACCGTCGGCAGACCGTGAATCAGCGTAGCCGTGGTTAGCGCGAGGCAGAGTAGGCCGATCACGAATACAGTTGCCTGCCCCGCCCATTTCGAGCTATGCACTGGTCGTGGACCCAGCGCGAGGTGGCCGAATATCTCTGTTCGAAGAGGAATCATGACTCCGACGATTGCCGCCAAAATGCCACCCGCGGCAGCGATGATCACGCTTTGTACGCTAATTATGTGCAACGCACCAACTGGAAATGCCAACGCGAGGTAGCCCGGTTCTGCCTCCAACAGGCTTCTGGACAACAGATCTCCCAGCGCCAGGCCGGCCAGCACGCCGATCACACCGAGAACGAGCACGTCGAAGAACATCACCTCGAAGATCTCCAAGGGGGAGTAACCGTCAAGCCGGAGATCGGCTATCAGGCTGCGACGCTGAGGAACGGTGAGGAGCATCGCGTTGAACGCGAACAAAAAACCCACGAGGGCGCTGAGAGCCGAGAACATCTGGGTGGATTGCGCTGTGGGCCCCTCGGCCTGAGAGAACACGGCGGCCTCGAAATTGGCCGGAGTCACGTTGAGCGTTCCGCCGGCCACGCTCTCGAGCGCCGTCTTCACCTCTTTGTCTCGACCATAACCGGGCTCGACCAACACGCGATTGATCCTGCCTTGCATACCCGTCAAGTTCTGGGCCAGCTGGAGGGGGGCGATCGCGACTGGACTATCGATCAGCTCTCCGATGTCGCCTGGCTGAAGAATCACGGCGGCAAGCGTCTTGGTTGCGGTGGCACCAGACTCAAGCCTCAACGTTTGCAAAGGACCCACCCCGATCTTCCTCGCCACTGGCGCGGGCAGAGCCAATCCCTGTTGTCTGGACAGCTGGGCGGCACTCACGTGCGAAAGAAGCTGACCTTGCAGGGTCGAGAAGCCGGGACTGAGCCCGATCAAGCTCACGGCGACGCGGCCAGTCGGGCCTACCAGGTAGACGCTGCGTTGCAGCACTGGCGCGGCCGCACTGACTCCGGACAATCGCTGGGTTCGGGAGAGCAGCTGTTCGGGAAATCCTTGAGGGTCACGCGCCTCCAGTTGCAGGCGTGCCTTCCCGACAAGCCCGTCCGTTAGGCGGTTCACCGAGCCGGCAAGGCTCGTGTTGGCAACCTGCGATGCGAACAGGAGCGCCACTCCAACCGCGATTCCCGCCACCGCCAGCAGCTCCTGGACGAGGCGAGCGCGTAGGCGAACCCGATACAGATAGACGATCGTGGATGGTCTCATCGACCCACTCGAAAGCGAAAGCCTGCGCGTTCAAGAAAGCGACAGCCAGGACGAGAGTCTCGCCCGATCAGCAGCCGGCCAAGATCTCCAAACGGTTCATTTCGCATGAAACGGCGCATAGTCGCGGTCGGGCTCGTACTCCACGAGCTGTCCGTCTCGCAACGCATGCACCTTGTCGGCAAACGCGACGGCCCTCGGATCGTGGGTGACCAAAAGCACTCCCACTTGGCGTTCGTGGCACACCTCCGCCAGCAAAGCCAGCACTTCGCGGCCACGATCGGTGTCGAGGCTGCCGGTGGGCTCGTCCGCCAGAACGAGGCGCGGCTCGGTCGAGAGAGCGCGCGCGATCATGACCCTCTGACGCTCTCCCATCGATAGTTGCTCGGCGCGCTGGCGAGCACGCCCGTTCAGCCCGAGCCTCTCCAGCAGCGGCGCGACGTTGCGCTGCGCCTCGCGCCGCCCCGAGGTGGCGAACAGCTTCAACGCCGCGTTGTCGTCGGCCCTCACGCCCGGAATCAGGTCGAGCGACTGACGAATGAAGCCGAGCTCCGAACGTCGATAGTGGGCCCGCTCACGCTCAGACAAGCTCGACACCTCACGCCCATTGACGATCACGCTGCCCCGGTCGGGCACCAGAAGTCCCGCGATCAACATCAACAGAGTCGTCTTCCCAGAGCCGCTCGGACCATACAGCGCGACCATCTCGCCTTCGCCGACCGACATGCGAATCCCGTCGACTGCCCTCACGATCTCGCCATCGCCCACTCGATAGTGCTTGACGACATCCTCGAGCTGCAGCATCAACAGGACACCCCGACCATGTAGCTCAGTATTGCTCGCCCATCGACCCCAACCGCCAAATCCGGCTCACGATGCCGCGGCTCGTCTCGCATTTCGATGCCACCACCCCCGTCCTTTTCCATCTGACGGACTAGTCCCAGCTGCGGACAATACTCCAAAACGGTGCCCCCATCGTTTGAGTTGCCCATCGTCCACCAACACGCCTCCATGCGCCGCCCAGCGAGGGTCACTGTCGGCGCACACGAGCCCTTGTCGGTCTATCTCGACTGCGCTCACCTGAGGAAACGAGTCGGAGACAACGGCCGCCCGCGGCGCCGACCGTGGCCTGCTGCGTTAGGCTGGTCCGCGCATGGAGCCAACGCGATGACTGCGATACGCCTCGACCAAGACGGTCCCCTGGTCGTCCTAACCATCGACCATCCACCCCTGAACCTGTTCGACCAAGCCCTGATGGGCGAGCTCTCCGAAGCGGTCGATCGCTTGGTCGCCGAGCCGCCTCGAGGCTTGTTGATCCGGGCCGAGGGTCGCACCGTCAGCGGTGGCGTGGACGTGCACGTGTTCGACGGCCTCTCCCCCGAGCAAGCCTCCCAGATGTGGGTCGACCTGCTCGAGCTTGTACATCGCGTCGAGAGCCTCCCCCTGCCGACGGTATTCGCCGCCCACGCCCTCTGCCTGACCGCGGCCTTCGAGCTCTCCTTGGGGTGCGATCTGCTGCTCGCCGCCGAGTCCGCCCGTTTCGGGCTGGTCGAGACCGTGGTCGGCCTCACCCCCGCGATGGGCGGCACCCAGCGTCTGGCCGAGCGCGCCGGTCCCGCCAGGGCGCGCGAGCTCGTGATGACCGGTGAGCTGTACGACGCGGCCACCTTGGAGCGCTGGAACGTCGTCAACCGGGTCCTGCCCGACGAGGACTTCGATCGAGCCGCCCGCCAGTTCGCGCTCAAACTCGCCGACGGACCCACCCGCGCCCACGCAGCCACCAAGGCCATCGTGCGAGCCTGCTTGGATCGAGGCGGCGCCCACGCAGCCGACGAGCAGGTGCCGCGCCTCGCCGGCGAGTTGTTCGCCACCGAGGACCTCAAGGCCGCCGTGCGCTCGTTCTTGGATCGCGGCCCCGGCCACGCCACCTACACCGGGCGCTGACGCAGTCTTCAGCTGACGCAAGCCTTCAGCTGACGCAAGCCTTCAGCTGACGTAGGTCTTCAGACGCGCTCCAAAGCCTGGCCATCTCCTCTAAAGGACGACTCAGACGGCGACAGGACGATATTCGCGCGTAGTCGGGTTCTGCTCGAGTAGGCCCACGGCTCGCAGCGTCTTGACATAGCGGTGCGTGGTGGACGGCGACATCTCCAGCTCTTTTGCCAGATCGATGATGGCTCGCCACGGTCGCTCCGGGCCGAAACACGAAAGGATTGCCAGCCCGCGCAGCAGAGACTGCGAGAGCTGCGGGTCGGCCAGCGCGCTCGTCAGGGCGAGCTGTGTCGCGTCGTGCAAGGAACCGTAGGCCGGGTCCCTGTCGGGCGTCGCATGGGCGTTGTCGAGCGCAGCCACCAGCAGGCTCGAAACGGTGCCGTTACTCGCGTACCCAGCTGAGCGAATCACCTGCTCGATCTGTGCCGGAGACAGTGAGATCGCAATGTCTTGCTCCTGTGTCATAACTCTGGTTCCCCAATCTGAATACTGCTTTGGACGGATTCATCAGACCTGCGGTTTGGATGGGCCAGGTTCTTACTCCGAATATCCCAACAACCAATCTGTCGATATGAGATTTCGGGCGAGCCACCTCGGCGCGCCGTCCGAGATCGATCCACTTTTTGATACTACCCAGACAGTTTCCTTAACATTCGGATTGCAGTAACTGAACGGTTTTTGTGCGAAAATTCCACTTGCTTGGATCACACCTGTAACGCAAAAACTGTTTCGGGTCGCGCATTTAGGACGATCCGCATTGCTCCCGCTCCTCTGCCGCCTGACGGGACTCAGAGAACAGGACGGCGCGAGCGATACTGCCCGGGGCCGGCTTTTGATAGACCCTTCGCATGGAGCCAGCCACAGGCAGACACCGGACCGCCCGGCGTGTCCTGCTTGTCCTCTTCGCGCTCCTAGCCGCAGGCCTGCTCGCGTTTGCGCTGAGCCGCCTGAACCTACCCCACGTCGCCCATGCCTTGGTCTCGGCCAGCCCCGGGTGGATCGTGGCGGCGTTTGCTCTGATGATGCTCTCGCTCTTCTTCCGTGCCCTCTCTTGGCGGGCCGTGCTGAGGGCCGCCCTGCCCGTCACCCCGGTTTCGCTTGCGCCGGTCGCGCGGGCGACGATGATCGGCGTGATGGCCTCGGCGGTGCTCCCCGGCAGAATCGGCGAGCCCACCCGCGTCGTGGTCCTCTCAAGGCGCCTCCCCGGCAGGGCGACCCGCACCTACCCTGTCGTCGCCGGCACCGTGCTTTCGCAGACCTTGATCAATCTCGTGGCCCTCGGCATCCTCGCCGCCGTCACCTTCGCAAGCGTTCCTCTGCTCCACGGCCACGCCTCCGCCTTGGAGGCCGTCCTGGCGGTGCCCGTGTTCGCCGCCCTGTTCGTCTTCGGTGCGCCCTTCCTGCTGCGCTTGGCCCAGCGCTCACGCAATCAGCGCATCCGCGCGGGCGCGATCGCCTTCGCCGAGTTGCTACGCTCGGCGCGGCGCGGCCTCGTGGTCTTCGCCACGCCCCGCCACGGCGTCCCCGCAGTCGGCTTTCAACTCTTCGCCTGGGCCTTGCAGTGGGGCTCCTGCTACATGGTCGTGCTCGCCTTGGGCCTTGAGCCCCAGGCGACGCCGGTCACGGCCGCAGCCATCCTCCTGGCAGTCAACGTCACCGCGGTCGTACCAGCCACACCGTCCAACGTCGGGGTCTTTCAAGCCGCCTGCCTGGTCGTCCTCTCCGCCTACGGGATCGGCGCCGGGCCCGCACTCGCCTACGGGATCATCCTGCAAGCGATCGAGTTGCTCACCGCCTTGGTCTTGGGCGTGCCCGCCCTACTACGCGAGGGGATGACCTGGCAGGACATCCGCCGCGGTGCCGTGGAGGCCGAGACGCAGCCAGACCAACAGGCGCAGCCGCTCAGCTGATGAGCGCGCGCAGCGACTGGCGCAGCGAGTGCGTTGTCTGCAACACGGCCGTCGGCTCGTAGCCGCAGTGAGCCATGCAGTTTTCGCAGCGCGGGTCTTTGCCGCGGCCGTACTGCTCCCAGTCAGTCGTCTCCAGCAACTCCTTGTAGGTGCTGGCATAGCCGTCTGACATCAAATAGCAAGGCCGCTGCCACCCGAACAGCGAATAGCTCGGGATGCCCCAAGCCGTGCAATCGAATTCAGCCTTGCCTTCCAAGAAGTCCAAGAACAGAGGACTGTGATTCAACCGCCACCGCTTGCGCCTGCCCTCCCCGAACGCCTCGCCGAACAATTCGCGCGTCTGGCGCACACCCAAGAAGTGCTCCTGGTCGGGCGCCTTCTCATACGCATAGGCCGGCGAGATCATCATCTCGTCGACTTCCAGATCGTCGTTGAGGAAGTCGAGCACGTCCCTCACCGTCTTGGGCGAGTCGTGCGTGAAGAAGGTCGTGTTGGTCGTCACCCGAAAGCCGGCCGCCTTGGCCGCCTTGATCGCGGCGACCGCCTTATCGAAGACACCCTGTCGTTCGACCGAAGCGTCGTGGCGCTCGCGCAACCCATCCATGTGGATCGCCCAAGCGAAATAGGGGCTGGGCCGGAAATCCGACAGCTTGCGCTCCAACAAGAGCGCATTGGTGCACAGATACACGAAGCGCTTGCGCTTGACCAGTTCGCCCGCGATCAGATGGATCTCCGGATGAATCAAGGGCTCCCCCCCGGCGATCGAAACCATCGGCGCGCCACTCTCCTCGATCGCGCCGACCGCCTGCTCGACGGACATGCGCCTGCGCAGAACATGGTCGGGGTGCTGGATCTTGCCGCACCCGGCACACGCCAAGTTGCATTGGAACAGAGGCTCCAGCTCTACGATCAAAGGGAACTTCTCGCGCCGCGCCAAGCGCTGGCGCATCAAATACCACCCCATGCGCGCGCCCTGTCTCATTGCAACCGCCAAAATGCCCTCGCTCGCTAGTTGAGAACCTCAGACACGTTCTTAGTCAAGCACAACCCAGATCGCGATCGGAGCGTCACGCTTCGCAGGTTTTGAGACACGTTCTCAACCACCCGCGAGCACCACATCGACGCCGTGCTCGCTGACCAATCCCTCCAGAGCACCGGCCACACGACGCAAAGACAACGCCGCCCGACCCGCCCCCGCGAGCGTCAAGAGTGGACGCGTGACCTCACGCGAAGGCGTGTCCGCGACCACCCTCACCACGGCAAACGGCCGCCCCCTAGCGCCGGCCGCCAGCCAAGCCGACTCCATGTCCACCGCGATCGCCCCGCGTTCGCGCAACTCCACACGCTTCTCCCCATGGGCGATGCGCGCCACCGATACCACGCCGCCCCTGCGCACGACCACGCCGCGACGCTCCAAAGCTTCGCTCAAGGGCCCCGCCGAAGCGCACTCGATACGCCGATCCGACGGCTGCTCGCCGTCGAGCAGTTCCTCGGCGACGATCACATCTCCGGGCTCACAAAGCTCGTCCAGCCCCCCACAAACGCCCATCACGACCAGCGCCGCCGCCGGATCGTCACGCAGCTTGCTCACCGCCGCATGGGATCGCTCGCGACCCATCCCCGTCTTGTGGATACGCAGCCGGCGAGCTCCCGCACGAATCGCGAGGGCCTCCAAGCGCAGTGGCGCGGCCACCAAAGCGTCGCTCACCGCAACGCCTCCTCCGCCGCCGCGCGCCCGCTCAGAACGGCGCCCTCGAGCGTCGCCGGCCAGCCCGTGTCCGTCCAAGCGCCCGCCAAAACCAGCCCCTCGACCTCCGTGCGGGCGCCGGGGCGCAACCCGCCGGTGCCCGGGCGTGGCGCAAACGTCGCCGCGTGCTCGCGACTCACGTGCACCTTTCGCACTTTCGCCGCGCGAGCCGCGGGCAGCAACTCGCGCAACGCCTCCACGTAGCGCTCGGCCAACTCCTCGCCCGCCACGCCCATCTCCGCGCTCGCGCCCGACAGCGAAATCGCCAGGTACTGACCGTCGCCGGACAGCCCGGCCGCGTCGCTGCGATCGAACAGATACTGCACCGGGGTCCCCACACCCGCCGCGAAGTCCCACTCGCACACACGCCGGTCAAACACGACATGCACGTTAACGATCGGTGAGGCGCCCAAGCCCCTCCAACGCTCCGCCCGAGCGCCCAGCAGCGGCTCCAATAGCGCCCCAGCTCGCTCGTGTGGCAGGGCGCAGATCACGCTCTCGGCAAACAGCTCCTCGCCCCCCGCGCGCACGCGAAGCCTCCCAGTACGGCTGCGCGCCTCGGGCCCTGAAGCCGGGAGGATTTCGGCATCGCTTCGGTCGCGTTCTCCGGCGCGGTCGATCCGATCGGTCCCGATCCGCTCCACCGCCTCGGCCCGCACCCCCAGCCTGACCTCTACGCCCGCTCGCCTCAAAGCGCGCTCGGCGGGATCTCCCAGCGTCTCCTGCAACGGCCGCAAATGAAAGCCGATGTCTCCCGCAGCCTTGCTGTCCAACAGCCCGGTCTTCAACACGAAGGCGCCCAGCGCCAACGACCCCTCCGCCGCCGGGAGGTTCAGCGTGGGCAGCGCGATCAGGTCCCACAGCGCCGTCATGCTGCCCTCGTCCTGCCCATGCTCGGCCAGCCACTGGCCCAGCGTGCGCCCGTCCAGCCGCGCCCGGGCGGGGGCGTCGGCCACCTCCAGCCGTCCCAGCGCCAACGCGGCGCGCCCAGCAGACAGTCGCCCCGCCAGCGACAGGTAGCGGTAGCGCAGCAGCGCGCCCGCCAGGTGAAGCGGCGCCGGCAGACCGCTGCGGCGCAGCATCCTCGGCTTGGCGCCCGGGCACAACACGGGGATCTCCAGACGCCGCTGGATCCTCACGCGCGCCCCGCTGCCCAGTCGCTCCAGCAGGCTCCTGTACGCCGTACAGCAGCGCAAGAACACGTGTTGGCCGTTGTCCAACCACAACCCGTCGCGCTCAAAGGAATAAGCGGCCCCACCCAGGCGCGGTCTCACCTCCAGCAACGTCACCTCAGCGCCCGCATCGGCACAGTTCAGCGCCGCCGCGATCCCGGCCAAGCCTCCCCCAAGCACGATCACACGCCTCCGATTCACAAGCTGTGACCGTTCCACCCGCGGCCCGATCGCTCCACTGGCCTCACCCTCGCCCCGCAAACTCCCGGCCGGCGCTCAACCAAGCGCCGCCTTCAGGATGCTGCGCCCCGCCAACCAAAGCTTCTCCCAGATCGGCAGCGACACCCTTTCCACACTGGTTCGCTGCGGATCCTTCTCGATCCGTCTGAGCAGGCGGCTGTAGATGTTGGTCATCGCCAACACACACGCCCCGCTGCGCCGGTCCAACAACGGCACGAGCTCCAACCCGCGCTCGAACCATTCGCCGGCGCGCCTGACCTGGAAGCGCACGAACGCGTCCAACTGGCCCTCCTCGCCCTCGAAGCGACCGTCGGTACTCAGGTGGTAGCGAACGAGATCCTCCCGCGGCATGTACACGCGCCCGTTGCCCGCGTCTTCGCGCAGGTCGCGCAGGATGTTCGTCAACTGCATCGCCACACCCAAATCCTCGGCCAGGCCACGAGCCCGCTCGGGCTCCCTGCAACCGAAGATCGCCAGGCACAGCAGCCCGATCGTGCCGGCGACGCGCCGGCAATAGCCCAACAGATCGTCGAAGCTCTCATACGTCGTCCCTCGCACGTCCATCCGCACACCCTCAATCAGCTCCATCAAGGCCTCAAGCGGCAACGAGAAGCGGCCCTGCGCGTCAGCCAAAGCCACGATCACCGGGTCCGCGCCATCCTGCGAGAGATCCCCCAAAGATCGAGCGGCGGCGTCGAGCAGCCCGAGCTTCTCCTCGACGGCGAAATCCCCGTCGCCGATGTCATCGATGCGTCGCGCAAACGCATACACCGCACACGTCGCCCTACGCTTCTCGCGCGGCAGCAGCCCGATGCCGTAATAGAAGTTCGCCGCCGCTTTGCGGGTCACCGCTTCGCAATGCGCGTATGCCTGCTCGGCTCTCAACTTCCCGGCTCCCGGATCCCCGCAGCCAGGGCCGAGGCCACCGCCGGGTATTCCAAGCTCGCCCTCACCGACGGCTCTCCGCGAGCAGCCTGCCAAGCGCCAGCGCCCTGCGTCCACGCGAAGCGCGCGGCGGGCCCGCAAGCACCTCGAAATCGGCACGCTCGATCGCCCCCAGCGCGGCACGTCCCCCAGACACGAAGCCCGCCACCGCGAGCTTCGCCCGCCCCGGCACGCCCCGCACGAGTGCCGCGCCGCCATCCAGAAGCTCAGCCGCACGATCCATCTCAAAACAAACCGTCTGGCGCACGGCCGACCGCGCGTCCCGCGCGTCACAGCCCCGCACGGTCGCGCCGACCCGCACGACCCCTCCCTCCCCCTCCTGACCACCGCGCGCGATCAGATCATTCAGTTGCTCGTGCGAGCCACCGAATCGAGCGAGATCCTCGGCCGGCAAATAAAGGCGGCCGCGCGCCACGTCCTCGGCGAGATCCTGAACGTGCTCGATCACTTGCAGAGCGGTGCATACCCCGTCGGACAGGACCAGCCGGGCCGGCGTCAACAGACCGAAGACCCGGAGCACCAACTCGCCCACCGGATTAGCCGACAGCGCGCAATAGTCCTTCAGCTGCTCCCACGTCTCATAGCGCGCTATGCGCTGGTCTGTGCGGTTGGCGTCGATCAGGCGCACGAATGGCTCGCGCGGCAGCTCACACTCCACCAGCGTCCCCTGCAGCGCCCGCAGCAGCGGGTCGCGAGCACGACCGGCATAAGCGCGGTCGAGTTCGCCCTCCAGCCAGTCCAGCGCCGCCAAACGATCGCCGCGATACTCGTCTCCGATTTCGTCGGCCAGCCGCGCAAAGCCATACACCGTCAACAGATGCCCCCGGTCGCGCCGTGACAGCACACGTGCGGCAACCTGGAAATTTTCGCCCCCGCGCCCGGCCATTACCCTGGCCGCCTCGGAGAGCTCCGGTGGAGCCAGATACAGCGAAGCGCTCCCCATCAATCGCCGCTCCTCCGCCCCGTCGCTGCCAAGCAGCGCCCCAACGCCATCACCGGGAACACGAGCCGATACAGGTGATAATTGATGTAGTAGTCGCACGGAAACCCGGTCCCCGTGTATTGGGGCTCCTCCCAGCCGCCGTCCTCGCCTTGGCTTCCCACCAGCCAAGCCACCCCCCGCTCCACCGCCTGCGCGCCGCTGCGCATTTCGCCCCGCCCCGACACCTCGCCCCGCACGTCGGCCTCTGCTGGCCCCCGCGCGCCGGCACCCGAAGCCTCGCCGGCGGCATGCAACGCCAACAGCGCCCAAGCGGTCTGGGAGGCCGTGCTTGCGCCGCGCCCGACCCATTCCGGACTGTCGTATGAGCGCGGGTCCTCGCCCCACCCCCCGTCCTCGTTTTGGTGTTCCTCCAGCCAGCGCACCGCGCGACGGACGCACGGGTCCGACGGCGCCACGCCGGCCGCGATCAGGGCCGGCACGACCGCGCCAGTCCCATACACATGGTTGACCCCCCACCTGCCCCACCACGAACCGTCGCGCTCCTGGCGTGAGCGCAGCCACTGCACCGCGCGCTCGACTCGTGGCTCCCCGCCCCTGCCCACCGCCGCCAACATCTCCACAGCGTGCGCGGTCACATCCGCGCTCGGCTCGTCGATGACCTCGCCGAAATCCAAGAACGGCAACTCCCGCACGAGCGACCTCGTGTTGTCCGCGTCGAACGCCCCCCAACCGCCGTCCTCGCTCTGCATCCCCTCCGTCCAGGCGACCGCCCGCTCGATCGCGTTGCGCGCGCGGCCTTCCAAGGACTCCGCGCAGGTCCCGTTGCCGTTGCCTGTGTCATCCGAAAACGGGTGACTCGCGCGCGCGCGCGCGAAGCCCCCCAAGCGAAGCAGCGCCAACACCACCTCAGCGGTGTCGTCCACGTCCGGGTAGTTGTCGTTGGCGAACTCGAATGCCCACCCGCCCGGCTCGAGCGCCGGCCTGACCACGCGCCAGTCGCCCTCGGCGTCCACCTCCTCTGCGAGCAGCCACTCGCCGCCCCGCACCAGCGCCTCGTGGTCCGCCGGCAAGCCCGCGTCGCTGAGCGCGACCATCGCCAGCGCCGTGTCCCACACCGGCGACTGGCAAGCCTCCAGGCGCCTGCTCTGCTGACTGGTGGGCGAGCGAGCCCCGATCATGAACGTGTCGATCCCCTCGATCCCGCGGCGCATCAACGGGTGCTCCAGCGGATAGCCGCCCAAATGCAGTGCCATCAGCGAATACACCCACGGTGGCTGGATGCCGCCCCACGAGCCGTCGGCCTCCTGACGACGCACGATCCAGCGCTCGGCCCGCCCCAGCGCGAGGCGGCGCACCGGACGCAAAGGACGCCGCTCGTAGGCGCGCAGCGCACGATCCAGGCGGGTCAGCCAGCGTCCACGCGCGCTGAGCGCCCGCGCCGGACGCCACGGATCGGCACCGTGCAGCTCCTTCAGCGAGAACGGCAGTGGATGACACGGACGGTGAGCCATCACCACCGACAGCGCCACGATCGTCTGGCGCGCCCAGCAGGCGAAGTCATAGATGTTCAGCGGCACCCAAGCCGGGAGCAGCACGATCTCCGGCGGCAAAGCCGGCACCTGCTCCCAGGGCCACAACCCGAACAGAGCCAGCCAAACATGAGTGAACACCCGCGCCCGCTCGATCCCACCTTCGCTGCGGATGAACTCCGCGGCCGCCCGCATGTGCCCGGCCTCGGCGTCGTCGCCGGCCAAGCGCAAGGCCCAGTAGGCCTCGATCGTCGTCAACAGGTCTCCCGGTCCACCCCAAAAATTCGCCCAGGTCCCGTCGGCGCGCTGTTGGGAGCGAATCCAAGCGGCCGAACGCGCCGTCTCCTCCCTGTCCCTGATGCCCAAGAACTCGCGCAACAACATGTCCTCGGCGTCCATCGTCACGTTCGTCTGCAGCTCTCCCTTCCACCAGCCCGCTTCGTGCTGCAGGGAGAGCAGATGCCCACACGCGCGCTCCAACGCCAACTGCGCCTCATTGACCGATTGGGCGACCTGTATCGACATGGGCGTGAAGGCTAGGTGGTTTTCCCTAAGGACACTGGGTTGGACACTGGGACGAGCACCTCCGGATGGGCGAGCGTTATCACATGTTCCCGCAGCACCCGCTCCGGGATCGTGACAGGGACAGGGGATGTGAAGCGGTACACCACCAACCCATGAACGTCACGGCGTTCGAGCAAACGAAAACCCGGCGCCGGCGGACTTTCGGCCGACGCCCGCAATGGCGCATAGCCGGTCTCGTCCACTTCGCTGACCTTCGCCTCGCCCCCATGCGCCAGGTTTCCCAGCCCGGGCAGGTAGTACTCAAGCGGCGCTGCGCCCAGCTCCACGGTAGTGATCGCGCGCGGCCCCGAACCGCGTCCGAGCACGCGCGCCAATCCCGCCCAATCGCCACGCTGCAAGCGCGGGCTCAAATTCACATCAATCGTAAGCGCCAAGAAGGCAAGCGCCACCAAGGCTGCCAACAGCGTGCCCGTGCGCCCCGTGCGCCCGGCCACGATCACGATCGCAAGCAGCGCGCTGAGCGGCACCATCGCCGCCACCAGGTTGCGCGGCGCCAGATAGTCGGCGCCGAGCACCGCCAGCACGATCGGGATCAACACCCCGCAAGCGCTCACCAACAGCGCGATCAACGCCCCCCGCTCCTCGCGCGCGGTCAAGGTGCACCACAGCCCATGGACGACGCCCGCCCCGATCGCCAGCGCCACCAACAACTCCACCCCATGGCCCAGTGACGAACCGGTGTAGCCCGTCAGGTAGTACTGCGGAATGGCTTCCAAACGACTGGCCAAAGCCCATTCGCCGATCCACTGAGTGCCGTGAGCCCCCTGGGCGAGGATCAGCGGAATCAGAGCGAGCGCCACGAGCGCCGGCAGAGCGAGCCCGTAGAGGACGCGCGAGAGTTTGCCCGGGATCGCCCTCCACAACAGCCACACGCCCATCGGCAGCAGCAAGAACACGGCGAAGTAGTGGCTCAACAGGGCCAGCGAAGCCGCCACGGCGAACTCCAACAGGCGCCGCCTGCTCGGTGAGCGCAAGGCCCGCAAGAAGCAGAGGAAGGCAAGCGACGCCGCGAACACGAACAGCCCGTAGGCGCGCGCCTCCTGGGAGTACCAAACCAACAGCGGATTGACCGCCACGAAAGCGGCCGTCGCGACCGCCGCGCGTTGTGTGGGTGGGCCTTGCAACTCGCGGCCGATCGCCCAGGCCACAGGCACCGTGGCGATCCCAGCCAAGGCCGACAGCAGCCGCAAAGCCACCGCGCCCGTCCCCAAAGCCCGCGTGACCCCCCACTCCAGCAAGTACCACAAGGGCGGAGAGTTCTCGCTGTGCACCACGTTGTGCAAAGTGCTCGCCAACGAGGCCCGCAGCACGTGCACCGGCGTGAACGCCTCGTCGTACCACAGGCTCTGGTGGCCCAACGTCCCCAGGCGCAAGGCCGCCGCCAGCAAGGTCAAAACCGCCAGCGGCCACCACTTCCCAAGAGCGCCGGCACGCGCTTGCGGCGCCGCTCGCGGTAGCGCCTCGCCAGGCAGCGCCGCCGCGCCGGCCGAGGCCTCGCTCACGGGCGCCCGACCGCCACGGCCGGCGTCGGTGGCGAACCCGCAGGCGGTGCCCCCAACCCGCACAGACCCTTTTGCGCGGGCTCGCCAAAGCAGGAAAAACGGTGGCGAGCGATGTCGACCGTCTGCGGCGCCAGGTAGTAGCCGCCGCTGACTTCCCTCACGCCGTTGCGCGTCGCCCCGACGATCGTCAAGCAGACCTGAGTATGTTCGTCGGGCCCTCCCGGCGACACGTTGCCGCAGACGACGTCGCGCGTCGAATGTGTCTTCACGTCCCGCTCTGTCGTTATCTCGTGATAGTCGTGATGGGTCGCCAAACGCCACGTCGAAGCGTCGGCCTCGATCCGGTGATTCACGTGGGTCTGCTGGACCACGTCGTTGACGGTCGCCACCGCCAAGAAGACGCCCAGCAGGATCAAGATCGTCGTCTCGGCCAAGCGCAAGCTGCCAAGACCCCGCTTTTCGTGCTCGAGCGGACGAGCCCACTCCGGCAGCCACCCAAACGGCTCCCGCGCCGCGCTCATCTGCGACTGTCTCACGCCGACACCGGCGCCCACAATGGCGCGGTCTGATGCGCGACGAACAGTGCCTGTACCACGAGCGTCGCCACCAACAGGCGCCGGTCGCGCCCGACCGCGGCCAGCGGCAAGGACCACAACGTGTACCAGGCCAGCAGCCAAGTGCTCGTCACCGCGATCGCCAGCAGCGTCCAACCCGAAGCCGCCACCCAGTCATAACCGCGCCAAGTGCGCCACATCAGATGCAACACGATCAACACCAGCCCCACCTTGAGCAGGTCGTGGTCAACCGGAAACACCCCCGGCTTGCCCAACAGATGCGCGATCTCGGTGGGAAAGCTGTCGGTGGAAACGAACGCCGCGTCCCTGTTCAAGGCCGAGACGATGTTCACGCCATGGACGCCGAACACGACGTAGGCCAAAAGGGCGCACCCCAGCACTGCCCCAAGCGCGCCGAGAAGAGGCGCCAGGCGCCGACGGGCCAGCAACATGAACGGCAGCAGCGCGATCCCCGTGGCCTTGACGAGCGTCGCGCCGATCACCGCGGCACCCGCCCATCCTTCGCGACGCGAACCGTGCTCGGCGCTCAACGTGAGCGTCACCGCGACCATCATGAACAGAGTCATGATCAGGTCGTTGTGGGCTCCCCCCATCGCATAGATGACCCACAACGGATTCACCCCCACCGCGATCAAAGCGAACTTCGGATCGAATCCGCGCAGCAGTGCACAGCGCCAGGTCAAATAGAGCGTGCCTCCGCCCGCCAACAGCGCCTCGAGCTTCATCCCCCACAGGGCGCCCGTCACGCCCAGCACCGCCAGCGGATAGGAGATCAGCGTATACAGCGGCCCGTAGGCCGTGGCCACCTTCTTCCAGTCCTGGCCCACATAGTGGTAGATCGGGTCGCCCAAGATCGCCTGCGGCCCATGCAGATAGGGGTTGACGCCATGCACCACCCCCATGCGCGCATAGGCGATGTAGCTGAACACGTCGGTCGAGATCAGGATCGGGCCCGCGAACACGATCAACTGCAGCGCCACGGTCAAAGCGATCGCCCAGCGCGAGGAGATCCGCCGAGCCAGCAACAGCATCCCCCCGTAGGCGCCCGCATAGGAGATCAAGGCGATTAGGAACACGCGATAGCCCAGGCGCTCGCCGATACCCTGAAGCCAGCCGGCGATCTGCGGAGACTTGGGGATCAGCGGGGAATGGCCGACGGCTGCGTCGAGCACGATCTCGATCGTGGCCGCCAACAGCACGAGCGTGAACGCACCGGCCAGCACCGGCACCCAGGCGCGGCGACCCTCTCGCGGGCGCGTGTCGCTCACGCCGAGCGGCCGCTTCGCGGCGATCGAGCTCATCGGACCCTCGGGACGCTCAACGCTCGAAGCTCAAGACGTCGAGCGCACCGGTCATCTCGAACACGCGCTGGACCGGCTCCTGACCGGGGACCAGCACGAGCTCATAGCCGTGCTCGCGAGCGCGCGTGTCCGCAAGCAACAGCGCCCTCAGGCCGCTGGAGTCGATGAACGCCAGTCCGCCCAGGTCGATCCTGACGCGCGCCGGCGCCTGCTCGTCGAGCGCCGTCAAGCTCTCTTCGAGCTGGCCGACCGAGGCCAGATCCAGCTCCCCGCGCAACCTCAACGTGGCGAGACCCTCGACCAGTTCACTCGACACCTGAAGGCTCCCGGGCTTCGGAGAATGCCCGCTCATGCCTGAGGACTCTAATGCACCGGGCCGCCCACTCGTTCATCTGGCCGGGACCGGTCCGCTCCACCGGCGCTCGGCGCCGGACACGCTCAGGTCAGCGAGGTCCACACCGTCTTGGTCTCCAGGTAGGCGTCGAGCCCGTCGTGGCCATGCTCGCGCCCCACACCCGAGGACTTGAAACCGCCGAAGGGAGCGGATGGGTCGTATCCGCCCCAGCCGTTTATGTATACCGAGCCGGCGCGCAGGAGCGCGGCAAGCCGGTGGGCATTGCCCACATCGCGCGTCCACACTCCGGCGGCGAGCCCATACTCGGTGTCGTTGGCGCGGCGCGCCACTTCCTCCAGCGTGTCGTACGGCGAGGCGACGAGCACGGGGCCGAAGATCTCCTCTTTGGCAATGCTCAAGTCATCGGAGGTGGCGCTGAACAGGGTCGGCTCGACGAACCAGCCGCCGCTCTCCGCCAAGGCCACCGAGCCACCCGTCACGAGCTCGGCGCCCTGCTCGCGGCCGGCGTCAATGTAGGACATCACGCGGTCACGCTGCTCGGCGGAGACGAGCGGCCCGAGCTGAGTGGCGGGATCGAGGCCCGCGCCGAGCTGAGTCGCCTTGGCGCTCTCGGCGAGCGCGCTCACGATCTCATCGAAGCGCTCGGCGGGCGCGAACAGACGCGAGCCGGCGTTGCAGGCTTGACCGGAGTTGAAGTAGATCGCCTGGTAAGAGCCCTTCACCGCAGCCTCGATGTCGGCGTCGGGGAGGATCACGTTGGGGGACTTGCCGCCGAGCTCCAAGGTCATGCGCTTCAAGGCCCGTCCTGCCTTGGCGCCGATCTCGCGGCCCACGGCGGTTGAGCCCGTGAAGGCGATCTTGTCCACGTCGGGGTGGTCGACGAGCGCCGCACCGGTCTCGCCGTCGCCGGTGAGCACGTTCAAGACACCGGGCGGGAAGCCGACCTCAAGCGCCAGCTCGCCGAGGCGCAAGGCGCTCAGGGGGGTCTGCTCGGCCGGCTTGAGCACGATCGTGCAGCCGGCCGCGAGCGCCGGGGAAATCTTCCAAGCCGCCATCAGCAAAGGGAAGTTCCAAGGCACGATCTGGGCGCACACGCCGACTGCTTCACGGCGCGTGTAGCAGAGCATGTTGGGCGCGGTCACTGGGAGCACGCTGCCCTCGATCTTCGAGGGCCAGCCCGCGTAGTAGCGCAGGTGGGCGACGGTGCCGCGCACGTCCACGTACTGGGCGAGCTTGACCGGCTTGCCGTTGTCCAAGGACTCGATCTGGGCCAGTTCCTCCTGGTGTGCCTCGATCGCGTCGGCGAGCGCGTTCATGAGCCGCCCACGCTCAGACGGCGCAAACGTTGCCCAGGGACCGTTCTCGAAAGCCTCGCGTGCCACCGCGACCGCACGTGCCACGTCCTCGGCGCCGGCCTGGGCGACCGTGGCGATTTCCAGGCCGGTGGAGGGATCGAGCGTGGAGAAGGTGCGCCCATCGGCGGCCTGCACGCGCTCTGCGCCGATCAACAGGTCATGTGTGCCTGAGATGAACTCGCGCGCTGCGTCTCCGAGCGCGTCGGGGAGGGTCGGCTGGGCAACGGTGTTCATCGGATCTCCTTAGGGAGTGAGGACGATCTTGAGCGCCTCGCGGCGGTCATACAAAGCGTACGCCTCCGGGGCCTGCTCCAAGGTCATGTGGTGGGTGACAAGCGGCGTGGGGTCGAGCAGGCCCGCGGCCATCATCGCGAGGACCCGGTCCACATGGGCAATCACGTTCGCGTGCCCGGCACACACATGCAAGGACTTGATCCAAAGCAGGCCCAGGTGGACCTCGGCGCGCTCGGCGTACACGCCGACGGCCTGCACGGTGCCGCACTTGCGCGTGAGACGCAAGGCGAGATCGAACGCGCGCGGGTCACCGACGGCGTCGATGCACACGTCCACCCCACGCCCTTCGGTCGCCTCGCGCACTGCCCCGCGCGGGTCGCCCTCGCTGAGATGGACCGTCTCCGCGCCGAAGGACTCGGCCATCGCCAGGCGCTCGGGCACAGTGTCGATCGCGATCACCTTGGCCGCACCACAGGCGCGCGCGGCCTGGACCGCGCACAGGCCAACCGGTCCGAGCCCGAGCACGGCCGCTACGTCGCCTGCTCGCAGCCCGCTGTCATCGACCGCGTGAAAGCCCGTGCCCATGACGTCGCCCGCGAACAAGGCCACCTCATCGCTCATGCCGGCCGGAACCTTGCGCAAGACGAGATCGGCGGCGGGGACGAGCGCCCGCTCGGCCTGAGTGCCCTGCAGGGAGCCGAGCGCTGCTCCGTGGCCGAAGGTGCGCGAGGAGTCGCACTTGTGAAAAGCGCCGCGACGGCAGAAGAAGCAGTGCCCGCAGGCGGTCTGAAAGCAGCCCAAGACCCTGTCCCCCACCGCCACGTTCTGGACCGCGTCGCCGATGGCGAGCACGGTACCCACATACTCGTGGCCGATCGTGAAGCCCGGCTCGATCTGGACGCGCCCATGGTAGATGTGCAGGTCCGAGCCACACACGCCGGTCGCCTCAATCGCCACGATCGCATCGCCGGGGTCGCCGATCTCGGGCTCGGGTACGTCGAGCACCTCTACCTTGCCGGGCGCTTGAAAGGTGACGGCTCGCATCGAGTACAAACCCTATTCCGTATGCTGCGCGAATGTCCGACGTGTCCAAGGCGGTATTGATCACAGGCTGCTCCTCGGGCATCGGCGAGGCCACGGCCAGGCGCCTGGCCGGTCACGGCTGGAGCGTTTACGCGAGCGCGCGACGCCTCGAGTCGATCGCGCATCTGGAGAGCTACGGCTGCAAGCTGCTGCGGCTGGACGTCACCGACGAGGCCTCCATGCGCGCCGCGGTAGACAGCGTGGAGCGCGAGCACGGCGCCGTTGGGGTCCTCGTCAACAACGCCGGCTACTCCCAGGGTGGCCCGATCGAGCAGGTCCCGCTGGAGTCGGTTCGCCGCCAGTTCGAGACCAACGTTTTCGGTCTGATCGCGCTCACCCAGATGGTGTTGCCGGCGATGCGCACCCAGCACTGGGGCAAGATCGTCAACATCGGCTCGATGGGCGGTCGGCTGACGTTCCCGGGTGGCGGCCTCTATCACGCCACCAAGCACTCCTTGGAGGCGATCAGCGACGCCCTGCGCTTCGAGGTCAGGGGCTTCGGCGTGGATGTCGTGCTCGTCGAGCCCGGCCTGATCACGACCGAGTTCGGCAAGACCGCAGTCGGCACCGTCAACGAAGCCGACGCAACGGGGGACGGCGATAGCGGCGATCCCTACAAAGCCTTCAACGCAAAGCTGGCGGCGATGACCGCGGGCGTGTATGAGGGCCCGATGCGCCACCTCGGCGGTGGCCCCGACGTTGTGGCCAAGGCGATCGAGAAGGCCGTTTCACGCGGCAAACCGCCGGCGCGCATGTTGCTCACGCCTTCGGCCCATCTGACGGTCTTCCAGCGCAAAATCTTGCCGGACAAGCTTTGGGACGCGATGTTGCGCGCCCAGATGCCCGAGCCGCGCTGAGCCTTCCGACACCGTCGCCGGCGGGGGCAATGTCTCCCAAAAGGGTGCCCACGCGCGCGCGGCGTGGTTAACAAGACCACCTATTTAACAAAGCCCCGCGCGCGCGCGGCGTGCCACCCCTCCGAGCAACAACCACCACCCACCTTCGAAGACCGCTCAGGCAGCAGCGAACGTCTCGGCCTGGCCGCGGGGGCGGCCGACCTCGAAACCCTGGGCGTAGTCGACGCCATACTCGCGCAACAGGCTCATCGTCGGCTCATCGCCGACATACTCGGCGATCGTCTGCTTGCCCATCCCGCGAGCGACCCCCACGAGGGCCTGCACGACGAGGCGGTCCTTGTGGGAGCTGGGCAGCGCCTTGATGAAGTCGCCGTCGATCTTCAGGTAGCGAAACGGGAGCTGCTTGAGATATTGGAAGGAGCCGAAGCCGGCCCCGAAGTCGTCCAAGGCGACAGAGCTGCCGAGCGTGTGGACGCCTTCGCAGAAGGTCTGCGCGCAACGCATGTCGCCAATCGCGGCCGTCTCGGTGACCTCGATCACCAGTCGCTCGGCCGCGACCGAGTGGCGAACCAGTTCGCGCTCGATGTGAGCGAGCATTCCCTGGTCGGTTATCGAGAGAGCGGACAGGTTGACGGCGACGCGCGCACCGCTGTCCGCCAGCTCGCCCCCCATCAACGCGACGACCTTGCCGATCACCATGCGATCGATCTCCTGGATCAGGCCATAGCGCTCGGCGGCCGGCAGGAACGCGCAGGGCGGTGTGAGCGCCTGCCCCGGCTCGTCGGCCAGCCGGATCAACGCCTCGTAGTGGGACACCTCGGCGCTCTGCACGCACACGATCGGCTGGTAGTGCAATACGAACAGGTCCTCGTGCAGAGCCCGGCGCAGGCGCTTCAGCCATGGGCGCGGATGCAGGCCGGCGGGGGAGGAGAGGCTGGCCACAGGCGCTGGGTAGCGTCGGTGGGGTTGCATTGAGCCGGCGCCCGAGGGCGCGACTGCCCGCAGGTCGCGAGCCTTGATGAGGAAATTGGACGTGGCGTCTGTTGTGGAAGTTGGCATCGCGCTAAGTATTCGCCGAGCTCGCACCGAATACCGGTGCGCATCCGGGATATGGAGGTTTTCGACCCGAAGCTGCACCGAACCTCCCCAAAAGCGCGCAATCGGGCTCAAAAATCCTCACCGCCGGCTCACCGCGCAGGGCGCTCTCCGACCCGATTGGGCACTCAGGGGCCCTCAACGCCCCGGTGCGTAGGGCCTGCGGGCCCGGTCTGAGACGACCAGCAGCAAGGCAAGCAGGACGAAGTTCATGACTACCGAGGAGCCTCCATAGGCCACGAACGGAAGCGTGACGCCGGTGAGGGGGATCACGCGGGTGACTCCCCCGACGATCACGAACACCTGCATGGCTACTACGAACGAGAGGCCGACCGCCAAGAGCTTGGAGAAGGAATCTCGGGCCAACATCGCCGTCTTTAGGCCTCGAGCGACGAACATCAGATAGGTGAGCAGCAGGGCGGCGGCTCCCGCCAAACCCAGCTCGTTGACGATGACCGCGTAGATCATGTCGCTTTCGGGCACCGGCAGGATCGGTTCGCGATGGTGGGGCAGTACCAAGAGCGACTGGTCAAACCCGGTTCCGAGCAGACCCCCGTCAGCCTGTGCGAACAGCGATTGGGCCAGCTGATAGCTGCCGCCCCGCTGTTCGTAGAGCGACTGATCGAAGGGGTGTTCCCAAGCGAGCACGCGACTGTGGACGTGACCGACGTGGTTGGCCACAAACCAAGCTCCCAGCCCGAACAGGACGAGGCCGATCAAAGGGAAGGAGAGACGCCCTGTGGCCACATACAAAAGCGCCAAAAAGGCCCCGTAGAACATCAGCGAGGTGCCGAGCTCGCGGGTGAGCAAGAGCGTCGCCATCGCGGCCCCCCAGATCACGAGCATCGGGCCGAACTGCTTCATTGGGGGAAACGTCATCCCCAGCACGCGCCGTCCGGCGGTGACCAGGATCTGGCGATTGTCTCGCAGATAGCTTGCCAGGAAGATCACGATCGCGACCTTCGCGAACTCGGCCGGCTGGAAGGAGACCGAGCCGAAATGGATGTCCAAGTAGGCGCCGTTGACCTGCTCGCCGATCACCGGAAAACGAGGCAAGACCGCCAATACGATGCCCACCGCGGCGATCGTGTAGCGATAACGCTCCAGCACCCCGAGGCCCTCGCGTCGCAGCCACAGGATCGTCACCGCAAAGAGCACCAGCCCCAGCACCATCCATTGGGCTTGCTGGCGCGCCAAGGAGGGGTTGATCCGATACACCATGACGATCCCCACGCTCGAGAGCACCGCCGCCAGGGGGAACAGGTAGGGGTCGGCGTGAGGCAGGGCGAAGCGGATCACCAGATGGGCCGCCAAGCACAGGCCCAAGAACAACAGGCCGTAGGTGAGCGAGAGGCTGGAGGCGTGGTTGAGCGTCACGTTGGTGGACGCACGCACCGAGCTGTTTTCCTCTTGGATGAAGATCGCCGTGAAGCCGGCGGTGACCAGCAGAGCGGCCGGAATCAAGCCGAGCAGCTCGCGATTGCGGGGCTTTAGCACGCGATCGAGCGTATCGGGGCACGCGGCGCGCCATAACCAGTCGCCGGGGGCCTGGCCGATTGTCGCAGCTGGAGATGGGTCGGTCGCCGCGTTTGGCGCCGATCCTTCGCGAACCCATCCGGCGCGAGCCGGCCGGTGCCCCCGCTAGGCTTCGCCTCACGGCTAGGCCGCGCTGGACAGCGCCTGCCATCGGATGCGCATGAGCTCTCTGCCCGCGACACCACTCGATGAGGAGCGACCGCCCTCCCTGGCACGGGGAATGTGGGCGCGATTTGCGATCGGCGGAATTTTGATTCTGCTGCTCAGCGGCGCGGCGACGGCGACGATCGCTTTGACCAAGCTCAACCACATAGCGAGTGAGGTCTTCCCCAAGGGCAGCCAGATACATGTGGCCAAAGGCATAGTGCAAGCTGCCTACAGCGGCGAACCACAGACCTTCATGATCCTCGGCTCCGACCGACGAGCCGGCTCCAAAGACGCGTACGACCGTAACGATCCTCCCCACAGCGACACGCTGCTGCTGGTGCATCTGGACCCCAACTACGGTCAGATCTCGGTACTTTCGGTTCCACGCGACCTGCTCGTGTCGATCACGACCAAGCGCGGACAGGTTTACTACCCGAGCAAGATCAACGCCGCATACACGATCGGCAGCACCGAAGGCGGGAGCAACGGCGGCGTGGAACTCACCGCCAAGACGATCGAGCACCTGCTGCACATTAAGCTCAACGGGGTGATCGACGTCTCTTTCAAGGGGTTCAGGGACGTCGTGGACACGCTTGGCTGCGTGTATGTGAACGTGGACCATCGCTACCTGCACCAGAGCGAAGCCACCGAAGCGAGCAACTATTCCTCGATCAACCTGCAGCCGGGCTATCAGAAGCTGTGCTACGAAAATGCGCTCAGCTATGTGCGCTACCGCCACGGCGACTCGGATTTCGTGCGCGTGGCGCGCCAACAGGACTTCCTTCGCAACCTGCGCGAGCAGGTGCCTGTGGGCGACCTCGTGGGCGAGATCGACAAGGTCTCAAAGGCCGTGGGCAAGGCGGTCACCACAACGTTCCACTCCTCCGCCGAACAGTTGATCGAACTCGCCAAGCTCGCCGCCTTCTCCCAGCAGAAGCCACTGCGCCAGGTCAAATTCCAGGTCGCGAACGCCAATGCGACGATCAGTGGCGTCAGCTATGTGACCGCCACTCCGAGTCTGCTCAAAGCAACCGTGAGGGAATTTCTGCACGGCCACGAACAGTTGCAGCTGCCCAGTTCCTCCACGAGCTCCTCACATCATCACCATCACAGTTCGGCGAGCCCTTCCAGCGCCTCGCTGGACCTATATCCGGTCCCAAGCTCGGCGACCGCGATGGCGGTAACGGCCGCGCCGAATGTACCCTTCCCGCTGGAGTTCCCCTCTTTGCAGACCGGTCCGGCCGTGCCTCATGAAGTACACGTGTACACGCTCCCCGACGAGCACGGGCACATCCATCATGCCTACGTCGGGGTGTGGCAGGACAACACGCTGGGCGGCTACTACGACGTGGAGGGCATGGACTGGGTCAACATTCCTCTGTTCGCCCACGCTCGCGTGCAGAAGATCGGCGGGCGCACCTATCTTCTCGTGGACGATGGCGCGCACATCCACGACATCGGCTGGCGCACCGGGAAAGTCATCTACTTCGTGACCAACACGCTGCTCGAGGACCTCTCCAACGCGCAGATGATCGCGCTCGCGCGAGCCACGCATCGGTTGCACTGAGTTTTGCCGAGGCGGGCGTGAGTTCGCTCGCGCCCTTGGTGATGCTGGCGGGGCTTGCGCCGTGCCTTGCTTGCGCCGTGCGGGCCAGACGGGCGTGAGCTGCCGCCACCCGGCTCAGGCGGTGGGCCTTGCCGCCGCTTGGTCCAAAGCGAGGTTGACGAGCGCGTCGGCTTGGGCGTTCTGGGCGCGGGGTACCGTGCGCACCTTCCATGAGGAGAAGCCCCGCAGCGCGGCCTTGGCCTCCTCGTGTAGGGGCCGCATCGCGGCGTGCTTGACCTTGTAGAGGCCCTGGACCTGCTTGGCGATCAACTCCGAGTCGTTGACCACCTCGACTTCGCTTGCGCCGAGCGCACGGGCGCGCTTGAGGCCGAGCAGCAGCGCGCGATACTCGGCGACGTTGTTGGTCTGCGTGCCGAGCAGCTCGGAGGCCTCGTCGAGCACTTCCCCCTCGACACTCGAGACGACGCTGGCGGCGGCTGCGGGCCCGGGGTTGCCGCGCGAGCCGCCGTCCACGTGGACCATGACCTTCATCGCGAAGCTCGCACGGGCATCGGGCGGAGCGCCTGCTCGACGCCGACGCTGGTAGCGCCAGGCACGCTTTCAGGAACCGTCTACGAGCGGCGGTAGATCGCCCGGGACGCGCGCACGGCGACGGTCGCGAATCACGCGCCGCTGCAGATCGCTCTCAGAAGGACGCGAGCCGCGCGCGCGCCGGTCGGCCTCGCGCCGGTCGACGATGACGGTGACGTTGTCGTCGTTCTCGTATCGCTTGAGGAGCTTGGGATAGAGCTCGTCGGCCAAGGGCTTGGGCACCACGCAATAGATCATCGCTTCAGATCGTACTGCGCGGGCGCTCCTCAGGCGAGCGCGAGCGGCACGAGCGAGCCGCGCTCGTCGGCGCCGGCGTTGACGCGACGGTCCTGGGCGGGGAGTTCGTGCAGCTCCATGCCCTGCCCGACAAGCTGGGCACCGGCGGCCTCCTCGCCGAGATCGACCTCGTAGCGATACCAGCAGAGCTCCCAGGCAACGACGATCGCGACCTTGCTCGGAGAGTCCTCCGCCAAGCGGACAGTCACCTCGGGCGCTCCCAAGGAGCGGGCGACGCCGGCGATCCGTCGCGGCTGCTCGCCGGCATTGAACACCTCGATCGCGCGAAGCTGCTTGAGCTCGTCGCTGCTGGCCGGCTGAGAGCGGGTTTCCAGCGACGAACTCGACCCGTCATGGGCCTCGGCGGGCGAATGCTCACGCTCGGCGGCCGCGGGGTCGGGCTCGGCGATGGCGTCCCCTTCGCTCGGATGCGCCCGGGCGCCGGAGCCGGCTTGGACCGAGCCGATGTAGATCTCCTGCTCGAAGGCGTCAGAGCGCGCGATCGAGCCACCCTCGAGGAAGTCGTAGAGGCCGTCGTCGACGAGCGCGCCGTCCGCCGCGGCCGGACGCTCGGCGGTCGCGCGTTCGCGTCTCAGGGGCCGCTCGGGGGACTCGCGTAACTGGCGTAGGCGACCGAGCAGCGAGCCGGAGCGACGCGCGCGTGTGGGCCCCACCGCCAAAGCGTGTTCGTCGGCCTCGCGTAGCCAACCCTCGGCCGAGGCCCTGGGGACACACAGCTCGCACACGGTGCGACGCTGGCCGCCGGCGAGGAATACGTCGGGGTTCTCCCCTCGCAGCAGGCTTCGGCCGCACACGTCGCAGGCGACCACGGGGTGCGAGGTGACGATTGCGCGCGTGGCCATCGGTCCATCAGAGTAGCCGGAGCGGAGCGCTCGCGCGGCGCGACCGCTCTTGGGCACCGGCGAAATGGACTCTCAGTCCTCGAAAGAGCCGTCTTGCATGCGTCCGCGCAGGCGCAGGACCGCCTTGGTGTGGAGCTGAGAGATGCGCGACTCGGTGACGCCGAGGACCTCGCCGATCTCTCGGAGCGTGAGGTTCTCGTAGTAGTAGAGGGCGATCACGAGCTTCTCGCGCTCGGGCAGGGAGGCGATCGCGTCGGCGATGCGATCCTTCAGATCGCCCACGTCGAGGGCGCGCGAAGGGTCGGGCGCGTTGGGGTCCTCGATCGTGTCCATCAGGGAGACCTGATCGCCGCTTGAGTCCGAGACGCTCCAGAGCTCGTCGAGGGCCGCCACCGAGGAGTGGGAGATCGCGAGCAGGGACTCGTGGAACTCGGGGACGGTGAGCTCCAACTCGGCCGCCATCTCCTCGTCGGTAGGGGTGCGCTGCAAGCGGTGCTCGAGCTTGGTGTTGGCGCGCTCGATTTCGCGGGCGCGGGCTCGCACCGAGCGGGGCACCCAGTCAATCGAGCGAAGCTCGTCGATGATCGCGCCCTTGATGCGGGTGATCGCGTAGGTCTCGAACTTGATCTCGCGGGCAGGGTCGAAGCGCTCGATCGCGGAGATCAAGCCAACCAGGCCGTAGGAGACGAGATCGGCCTCCTCGACGTGCGGCGGCAGACCGGCCGCGGTGCGACCGGCCACGTACTTGACCAAGGGCGAGTACGCGACAACCAACCGCTCGCGTGCGCGAGGGTCTCCATCATTCTTATAGCGCCGCCACAGTTCGCGTAGCTCGATCGCTTTTACGTTCGTCTCCAGGGTCTTCTCCCGCCGATCAGGCCCGAGGGTGACTGCGCGCATACGCGCTTCTGAGTCTGGCGGACTCTACCCGAGTGTAGACCTGGGTTGTCGAGATGCTCGCGTGTCCGAGCAACTCTTGGATCGTGCGCAGGTCGGCGCCGCCGTCCAGGAGGTGGGTGGCGAAGCTGTGGCGCAAGGTGTGCGGGGATACCTCGCCGGCCACGCCGAGGCGACCTGTCCAGGTGCGCAAGCGCCGGCGCACGTCGCTGGTACCGAGCCGCCGACCGGAGCGGCTCAGAAAGAGCGCTTGGCGGTCGCCGCCTCGCGGAGCGGTGGGCGCCGAGGGGTGTTCGTCGGGGCGCTCTCGATCGGCACACCTGTGCTCGGCGTGGGACGGTCGGGGTGCAGCGAGGGCGGGACGGGCGCGCTCCAGGTAGTGGCGCAGGGCACCCAGGGCGATCTCACCGGCCGGCACGTAACGGGTCTTCGAGCCCTTGCCCTCGACCCGGATCTGCTCGGCTTCGTGATCGATGTCTTCGACGTTCAGGGAGACGATCTCCTCGGCTCTCAGACCGCAGGCGTAGGCGAGCTCGAACAGCGCCCGGTCGCGGATCTCAAGCGGCCCGCTGCCGATCCCGGAGGGGATGGAGTCGAGCAGGCGCGCCGCTTCGGGCGCCTTGAGCACTCTCGGCAAGTGGGAGGAGCGACGAGGGGTGGCGAGCAGGTCGGCCGGGTTCTGTTCGATCAGGCCGTGCTCGCGCAGGCTGCGAAACAGGGCACGAATCGAGGCCAGCTTGCGGGCTACCGTGGCTGCGCTCAGACCGAGACCGGAGAGATGGGAGATGTACCGTCGTACGTGTCTTGGGTCGGCTGCGGCGGGGTCGCTGACGCGGGACTGCGACCAAGAGGCAAACTGGAGGGTGTCGATCGCATAGGCGCGGCGGGTGCGCGCGGCGGTGTTGGTGCGCAGCAGGTCTTGGTCGAGTTGAGCCAAGGCGAGGCGCCATGGCTCGCCGAGATTTGGCGGGCTGGGGGCTTGGCCGGTCATAGACGGGTAATTCGCCGTGAGCGGCGGGCGCCCTGCCACGCTCAGGCGGGCCTAACCAGTGTTGCGGAGGATCGCGAGAGCTTGGGGGCGAGCAGTTGGGCGAGCTCGTGCCAGTCTTGGGCGGCGAGCACGTCCTCGACCTCGCACAACTCCGCGTTCCAAGGATGCACGATCGTGGCGGTCGCGATGCCTCGCTCCAAGGCGGCGGCGATGTTCAAGGGCGAATCGTCGATCAAGAGGTCGATGTCCAGCTCGACGCAGCGAGACACCTTGTCGTAGGAGCAGCACAGGTCGTCGAAGGGCAGCCCCAAGCCCTCCAGCCAGCTCGCGGTGGCCGGGGCGCATCTACTCGAGCGGTGGGAGGTGATGTGGATGAAGTGTCCTTTCTCGCTCCAGACACGAACAGCCTCGACCGCTCCGGGATAAGGATCTCCGGCGAGTATCGATTCGTCGCTGTGGCTCTCCTCGATGCACAATTCCAGCTGGTCGGGGCGCAGGCGGGTGATGCCCCAGGTGAACTGCTCCTCGTAGGGCAACTCGATGCCGAAGCGACGCAGCGAGATCTCTGAGAGCACGTCCCAGTAGTGGTGCAGGGTCGAGTCGATGTCGATGGCGACGCGCACTGGTGGGATAGATTATTGACTGATGGTCGGCGTCGACACGCTCCCGAGCAGCAAGTTCGCACAGCCCTACGGGCCAGCGAGTCGCTCGGCATGGCTGGAAGTCAACTGGCGCGAACATCAGCGCTGGGTGAGCGTGGCTGGGACGCCGGTGAACGTGATCGATTTGGGTGAGGGCGATCCGATCCTGTTCGTGCATGGCTTGTCTGGATCGTGGCCGAACTGGTTGGAGCAGCTTCCCGTGTTCGCGCGGGGCCACCGTGTCGTTGCGATGGATTTGCCCGGCTTCGGCCATTCGCCGATGCCGGGCGAGCCGATCACGATTTCCGCCTATGCGCGTCTCTTGGACGGTCTTTGCGAGGAGCTGGAGATCAGCGCGGCGACGGTGGTGGGCAATTCGATGGGGGGTTTCGTCTCGGCTGAGCTTGCGATCGCCTTTCCGCAGCGGGTCGAGCGCTTGGTACTCGTGTCGGCGGCGGGCATCAGCACGTATCGCCATCGCGACGTCGAACGGATCGAGCCTTATTTGCGGCGTTTGGCTCCGATGCTCGCCGCCTACACGGGCTGGACGGCCGCTCGCTCGGACTGGATCGCGCGAAGGCCGGGGCTGCGCAACGTGACGCTGGGGACGGTGACCCGCCATCCGGGCCGGCTGCCAGCCGCGCTCGCGGCCGAGCAGCTGCGGGGGGCGGGCAAGCCGGGTTTCATGCAGGCGTTGCGCGCGAACATCGATTATCCGATCGCCGAGCGCCTGCCGGAGATTGCTTGCCCGACGTTGATCGTGTGGGGCGCCGAGGACAAGGTGATTCCCGTTGGCGACGCGGACATGTTCGAGCGGTTGATCCCCGATTCGCGCAAGGTCGTCTTTGAGGACACCGGTCACATGGCGATGTTGGAGCGCCCCGGTACTTTCAACCAGTTGCTCGAGCGGTTCGCCTCCAAGCAGCCGGCCCTCGCGTCCTGAACAGACCGGCGTCGGGTCGCAATCAACTGGTGACGGCGCCCTCGGCGGCGGACCCGACGAGCTTGGCGTACTTGCGGATCGCCACGTCGATGTGCTCATCGGCGCGTGGGGGCTGCTCGTAGGAGGCCAGGCGGGCGGCGATCTGCTGCTCGTCGAGGGCCACGTCAATGCGGCGGGCGTCAACGTCGATCGTTATCTCGTCGCCGTCGGCGAGCGCGCCGATCGGCCCGCCGCGGACCGCCTCGGGGGCGACGTGGCCGGCCATGAAGCCGTGGGTCGCGCCGGAGAAGCGCCCGTCGGTGATCAGGGCCACGCTCTCGCCCAAGCCCTCCCCCACGATCGCTGCCGTCACCGCGAGCATCTCACGCATACCGGGACCGCCCGCGGGCCCCTCGCCGCGGATGACGACGACGTCGCCCTCGCTGATCTTGTGGGCGAGCACGGCCGCCATGGCGGCCTCCTCCCCATCGAACACCTTGGCCGGTCCGACGTGCAGACGACGCTCGTGGCCGGCCAGCTTGACCACGCACCCGTCGGGCGCGACGTTGCCGCGCAGGATCGCGAAGCCGCCGGTCGGCTTGAGCGGGTCGGCGAGTGGCCGCACGACCCGCTGGCCTTCGGTCTCCTCGGCCTCTTGGGCGTGTTCGCCGATCGTGCGGCCGGTGACGGTGATCGCCTCGGAGCGCAGCGCGCCCGCTTCTTGGAGGCGCTTGAGCACGAGCGGCACGCCGCCCGCCTCGTAGAGGTCGGTGGCGACGTATTGACCGCCAGGCTGTAGGTCGCAGAGCAGAGGAGTGGCCTCGGAGATCGCGTCGAACTCCTCGATCGAGAGGGGGACGCCCATTTCGCGCGCGACGGCGAGCAGGTGGAGCACGATGTTGGTGGACCCGCCGCTGGTGGCGCCCGCGGCGATCGCGTTTTCGAGGGCTGGCTTGGTGATCACCTGGCCGGCGCGCAGGCCTCGGCGGAGTACGTCCATAGCGAGTTCGCCGCACTCGACGGCGACCTTCAGCTTGCGACCGTCCTCGGCGGGGACCATCGAGGAGCCCGCGGGTGAGATGCCCAGGACCTCGAAGGCCATAGCCATCGTGTTTGCGGTGAACTGGCCACCGCAGGCGCCGGCTCCGGGCGAGGCCACCTCCTCCAAGGCGTGCAGTTCGGCCTCGGTGATCTTGCCCGAGGCGTAGGCTCCGACGGCCTCGAAGACCTGTTGGATCGTGACGTCTTGGCCCTTGTAGTGGCCGGGACGGATCGAGCCGCCGTAGAGCATCAGGCCCGGGATGTCGAGCCGAGCCAAGGCCATCACGGCGGCGGGAATCGTCTTGTCGCAACCGGAGATCACGACTAGGGCGTCGAAAGCGTGGGCGGAGGCGACCAGCTCGATCGAGTCGGCGATCAGCTCGCGTGAGACGAGCGAGGCGCGCATCCCGGAGGTGCCCATCGTGATGCCGTCGGAGATCGCGATCGTGTTGAGCTCCATCGGCGTGCCGCCGGCGGCTCTGATGCCCTCCTTGACCTTGGCGGCGAGCACTCGGTTGTTGAAGTTGCAAGGCATCGTCTCGATCCAAGAGTGGGCGACGCCCACGATCGGCTTGGCGAGATCCTCGGCGGTGTAGCCGATCCCGTGCAGGTAGGCACGCGCGGCGGCACGCTCGGGTCCCACGGTGAGGGCTCGCGAGCGGTGCTTGACGTCGAAATCGTGGGGATCGGTCACAGCGCGGGAACACTACCGACGCGGCGAGGCGCTCGTCTGGGCGTTGGTGAACGCTCGCGCTCCCAGGCGGCTAGGCGGGCCAGGTCGCGGCGGCCCTTGGCGATGCGGATTTGGCGCCCGGGCAGGTGCATGTTGGCTTGCTCGATGAGGCCTCGCTCGTCGGCTGTGAGTCTGATCCACTTGGCGAGCACATCGTCGGAGTCGGGCAATCTGGGGCTGCCGTAGGGACGGGTTTGGTCGGGAAACTCGACGCAGTACTCGCCTAGGATCCGGGCCTGTTCGGGGAGGTAGGCGAGGATCGGCTTGTGGGGGTAGATGAGGTAGGCGTAGGCGGGCTCTTGCGAGGTTCCCCATACGCGCAGGAAGCCGAGTTCGCGATACATCGCCCACTCCTCCTCGTTGACGCAGGAGCGAAGCAGCTCTCGGGCACGCTGCTCGGCACGCAACTCGCGCCCGGGGTCATAGTCGGCGAGTGGGCGCGTGTCGCTTCGGCGCAGGCGCTCTGGCAGGGAGCGCAGGGCGGTGGGTAGGCCGCTGCGCCGGGCTTGTTGCAGGCCAAGGAGCGTGAGCAAGGCGAGGAGCACGATCGAGAACGTTCCGATTGCGAGCACGGCGCGGCGCCTCAGATGGGGAGTCGGTTGTTTGCGGCGGCCCGCCGCAAGGCGACGCAAAGGAGGTTGTTTGCGGCAATCCGCCGTGGAGCGACGCGAAAGAGGTCGTTTGCGAGCACCCGCATTGGAGCGCCACAAAGGAGCATCAGCGGCCGCCTGCGGCTCTGGGGAAGAAGATCACGCGCTCGGCGTCGGGCGGGATGTCCTCAAAGCGGCGGACGAGCTCAGCTTGACGGCGGCCGGCGTCGGTGGACGTGGGGACCGCGGCCCACATTCCTGTGTCCAGCTCGCGCCTGAAAGCTTCGAGCAGCTCGGCGTGCTGCTCGGGGATAGCGACGTCGCCTTGGGCCAGGACCACCTCGCCATGACCGGGCTTGACGCGCAACAGCCTCATGCTCGCGATTATGACAAACCGAGCTCGGCACGAATGCGCCGCAGGCCGATCGCGTCGACCGGGCCGGGGCCGTGGCCCACGTCGCGCAGGCCTTCGGCGACGGCCTCGCCGGTGAGCGCGCGCGCGGCTACGGCGGCTTGCAAAGGGGCGCGCCCGAGCGCGAGCTGGGCGGCCACGATCGAGGAGTGGGTGCAACCGGAGCCGTGGGCCGCTCCGTCGGGATGGCGCTTGCCGGGGATGTTCACGATCCGCTCTGGTTGTTCGGAGTCCAGGAAGAGGTCGGTTGCCTGCTCGCGGTGGCCGCCGGTCAGGAGGACGATCTTGGGTCCGAGTCGTAGTACCGCGCGGGCCACAGCGACCGCTTGTTCTTGCGGGGGGTCCCCGCCGGCGTGCGGGGTGAGAGCGCTCGGGAGATCATCGGCAGCGTCGGGAACACGAGCGTTCGGGGGATCGCCGGGGAACGCCTCGCCGGGCTGGACATCTGCCTGGGAGAAGCAGTCGGGGCACGCGCTGCGCGCGAGCGCGAGTGCCTCGGGCATGTTGGGTGTGAGGATCGTGGCGCGGGGCAGGATCTCGGCTACGAGCGCGCTCTCGGCGTCTCGGTTGAGCAGGCGGGTGCCGGACTCGCTGACCATGACCGGGTCGACCACGACTGGGGTTTCGCTGGGGAGCTCGTCGAGCGCGGTGGCCACTGCGCTCACCGCTGTGGCCGAGCCGAGCATGCCCACCTTGACCGCGTCGACCCCGATGTCGGCGAGTACAGCCCGAATCTGAGCGAGGATCATCTCCGGGGCGACGGCGAAGACAGCGTCCACCGCGAGGGTGTTCTGGGCCGTGATCGCCGTAATCGCGCTCATGCCGTGTACGCCACAGCGGGCGAAGGCCTTGAGATCGGCCTGGATGCCGGCTCCGCCGCCCGAGTCCGACCCGGCGATCGTGAGCACGCGCGGTGTTCGAGTTGTGGTTGGCACGCGCTCCCGTGTCAGGCGGGGCGGGGTTTGCGCGCGGGGAAGATCGCGTAGCTGCCGATCGCGGTGACCAGGAGCCGATCGTCCTCGTGGCGCACCTCGCTGCGCAGGACGGCGTTGGTGCGGTTGCGCCGGTCGAGCTCGGTCGTGCAGACGATCTCGCCCTCGACGGCCGTTTGGATGTAGTTGATTGAGATGTTGAGGGTCGCGATGCGCTCCTGCTCCCCGGTGTGGGGCCAGAGCGTCGAGCCCATGCAGTAGTCCACGAGGGCGTAGGTGACGACGCCCGAGAGCAAGCCACCGGCGTTGATCAACTCGGGCCGGATCGTGAGACGGACGGTGTCGGGCCGCTCCCAGCGCATGCCCATGAAGCCACTGACCCCGTCGATGCCGAAGCGCGCACCGTCGGCGCCGCGGGCGACGTCGGCCCCGGGCTCCACGTCGGCCCCGAGCTTCACGTCGGCCCCAGGCTTCACGTCGGCCCCGAGCTTCACGTCGGCCCCGAGCTTCACGTCGGCCCCGAGCTCAAGATCGGCCGCACGGTCACCGTCAGCTGGGCGCTCGACATCGACGCCGCGCTCGACATCGACGGCTGCGGTCGGGGTGGCGGCTGCTCCGGTGGTGTTGGGGGAAGCGTCGGTCATGGCTCGGCGGCGTCGCGTCAAGGCAAAGAGATGCGACGCGGGAAGGTCAGGATATCCGCCGCCCGGGCGCCGGCCGGCCCAGCTTGTCGCGGGTTTGCTTGTTAGCGAACAAACCGGCGTGAGAAATGGGGCAAATGTGTCTCTTTCGTCACATTTTGGGAACTATGGTCGAGCGATGTCATCGCATACGCCTGAGCCGGTTCCGCGGGATCGTCAACGCGCGTTGGGCACGCTCGGCGAGGATCTCGCTGTCGCGCACTTTCGGCGCCTGGGCTTCGTGCTCGTGGCACGTAACGTGAGGACTCGCCACGGCGAGATCGATCTGATCACTTTCGACAACCGCACCCTGGTATTCGCCGAGGTCAAGACACGCCGTGCGAGCAACCGTCGCAGAGGGCTTTGTCCCGAGGATCAACCGCTGGCATGGCTGAAGTTCAGCCAACGCACACGCCTGAAGCGATTGGCATGCGCGTGGCTATATGAGAACACCCACGCCCGCCCCAAGGCGCACACGATCCGCTTCGACGCGGTCGGCGTGATCGTCGACGGCTCAGACCGTCTGCTGCGCCTGGATCACATCGAGGGGGCTTGGTGACAGTTGGCCGAGCAACGCTGACCGAAGCGTCGTCTCATTAGAGGCCGCCAAACGACCCAACCCGACCTGCCTGGCGCCGCCTTCTGAAGCTAGAGCGCCAGCTGCTGGTAGGCCAGCGACTGGAACGACATGCGGTGAAGCGGCGAGACGCCGTTGCGTTCGATCGCCTCGCGGTGTACGGGCGTCGAGTAGCCGACGTGTTCGGCGAAGCTCCAACCGGGGTGAAGTTCGTCGGCGTGGTGCATGTAGCGGTCGCGGGTGACCTTGGCCACGATCGACGCGGCCGCGATCGCGGCGCTGGTGGCGTCGCCGCCGACGACGGGACGTTGAGGTCGCTCGAACTCGGGCACCGCAAAACCGTCGATTAGGCAGATCACCTCGTCCGGGACGCCACTCGTCACGCCACGGATCGCGTCACGCAAAGCAGCCAAGTTGGTGTTGTGCAGGCCTCGCGAATCGATCCCCTGTACGCAACGTGAGACGACGGTCACCCTCGAGGCGGCGCTCAGCACAAGCGGATAAAGCTCCTCGCGGGCCTCGGCTTTGTGCTGCTTGGAGTCGTTCAGGCTCGCCAGCGCGCGCATCTCCTTGGTGGTGAGCCGCTCATAGTCGAATAGGACGGCCGCTGCCACGAGCGGCCCGGCGAGACAGCCGCGCCCCGCCTCGTCGGCGCCTGCCACCAGACGCCCGCCCAAGGCACGGTCGAACGCAAATAGCCGCTGGCCGCTTTTGCGACGGGCCCGGCGGCGCGCTGCACGCTTTGAATAGGGCGCTCGCGAAGACGGTCGCCTCGCTTGCCCTGGATCGGCAAGTCGAGCGTCGGCCTGAGGCTTAGAGGAAGCCGATGCGGTCGGGAGGCCAGTAGGTGGCAAAGGCCCCTCCGATGATCCAACTCGTGGGGACTGGCCCCCAGAATCTGCTGTCGTCGGACTCGCCACGATTGTCACCCATCATGAACCAATGACCGGCGGGAATCTTGATCGGCGTCGGGAAGTTGCACTCCGACCCACCTTCGCATGGGTTGATGTAGGAGTCTTTCTCGCGCTTGCCGTTGACGTAGGCGTGACCTTCCTTGATGTAGAGCGTGTCGCCCGGACCGGCCACGATGCGCTTGATGAAGTTCACGCTCGCCTCCTGCGGCACGGCCGAATCGCAGGCCGCGCCTCCGGGCGTCACCATATGGGGGGCGGGTCCGCAAATCTGCTGTTCGGCGTCCTTGGGTGGATGGAACACCACGATCTCGCCGACATGGGGAGCACCGAAATGCATGCCGATACGGTTCACGAGCACCCTCTGGCCCACTTTCAAGGTGGGTTCCATCGAACCGCTCGGGATCCTGTAAGGCTTGACGATCCAAGCCTGTATCGCGAGCGCCAAACCGATCGCGACCAGGACAATGACGATCAGCTCTACGACGGAGTTCGTCCTGGACTTGGGCGCATCCTTGCCAGCAGACCCAGACACTCCACCGGCGCCCTTGCGCCCGGCGCCTTTCGCCGAGGCAGGGTCGGCGCTCACGCCGCCGAGTCGTCGGCCGCGGCGTCACCGGCGTCAGAGGCAGCCGGCTCGTCCGTGTCCGACTGCGCCTGGGGCGCTGCCGCGCCGTCAGGCGCATCCTTGGCACTGCCCTCGGAGTCCTCCCCACTGGACTGCTGGGCGCCAGAGGATTCCCCCGTCGGCTCGTCTGTCGCCGAGGGCTCCTCCTCGGGGCTGTTCGCAGAAACGCTCGCCTGGGCATCCTCGGGGACCGCGCTCGCGTCCTGCGCCCCGGGCGTCTCGGCCAACGTGTCGGTGGCCGTCGCGCCCTCGGCGTCGGTGGCCTCCTCCGAGCCGTACAGCAGTCCCGACTCGACCGCCTGCTCGGGCCCGGTGTAGCGACGCTCGCGCACGCGAGCGCGCTTACCCACTCGATCGCGCAGGTAGTAGAGCTTGGCTCTACGCACGTCACCGCGGGCTGCGACCTCTATGCGCTCGATCTTGGGCGAATGAACGGGGAACATGCGCTCGACGCCGACGCCGAAGGATTGCTTGCGCACGGTGAAGGTCTCGCGCGCGCCGTGTCCTTGGCGCTTGATCACGACGCCCTCGAAGACCTGAATGCGCCGCCGGGTGCCCTCGATCACCTGGAAGTGCACCTTGACGCGATCGCCAGGCGCAAAATCGGGGACGCGGCGCAGTTGCGCACGCTCGATGCTTTCGATAACGGTGCTCATAAGAAGAAGGCGTCGTTTGAGCGGAAATTAGCCGCACTCGTCCGACGCGACCGCGAATGGTAGCGAACGGCGCGCGGGCAAGCGCAGGCAGAGGCCTAAGTGCCTCGTTCGCCGCGCCTGTGGCTTTCTTGCAAACGCCACTCCTTGATGCGCTCGTGGTGGCCTGAGAGCAAGACCTCGGGTACGCGCCAGCCGCGATACTCGACGGGTCGCGTGTAGTGCGGATACTCGGGATCGCCGCCCAGGACCTCGCTGAAGGACTCCTCCACGGCAGAATCGGCGTGGCCGAGGGCGCCGGGGAGCTTGCGCAGGATGGCGTCGCAAACGACCATCGCCGCAAGCTCGCCGCCGGAGAGGACATAGCGGCCGATCGAGAGTGTCTCGCTGGCGAAGTGCTCAACCACACGCTCGTCGAAGCCCTCGTATCGCCCGCACAGCAAGGTGAGGGCGGGTTCGGCCGCCAGTTCCCGCACGTACGGCTCGTCCAGCGCGCGGCCACCGGGCGTGAGCGCGATCACACGACGATCCTCGCGGATCTTGGTCGCGTCGGTCTCGTAGTGGGCGCTGAGCGCGGCGTCGATCACGTCAACGCGCAGGACCATTCCGGCCCCGCCGCCACAGGGCGTGTCATCGACCTGGCCTGCGCTCAGCGGCGTGTGTTCGCGGAAGTTGACGCAGTTCAAGCGCGAGCCGGCGTCGAGCACGTTGCGCACATGGCGCTGGGTCGCAAACCAGTCAAACCACTCGGGAAACAAAGTGAAGACGTCTATGTCCATCGGTGGCCTCTCACAACAGCTCCTCCAAAAAGCTCATGTCCACGTCGATGCGACGCGCCGCCGGATCGACGCTGCGGATCGCATCGCGCACCATCGGGACCAGCAGCTGCGCCCTCGGATCGACCGACTCGACGGGCTCGACTTGCTCTAGGCGCACCTCCAAAGCCTCGCACGAGGGCAGTTCGACCATGCGAAGCACGGTCCCCACGCGACGCGCTCCATCGGTGACCTCGCAGCCCTCCAGTTCTGAGGCCCACCACTCGCCGTCCCCCAACTGGGGGGCTTCTGCGACATCGACGCTCAGCTCGGCACCCCGCAGGGCTTCGGCCGCGCCGCGATCCTCGATCCCGCCCAGCCGGATCAAAGGATGCTGCTCGGTGCCGGCGCGCCTGAGGATCTTCGCCTCGCGTCCGGCAACCCGGACCGTTGCCCCCAAACCGAGCAAGCGAGGCTTGGGAGCCGTCACATAGAAGCTGCCGTCCAACCCGTGCGCGCGGCCCACGCGTCCGGCCGGAATGGCACCGGCTACGGCCTCCGGCCTGACGGATGCCTTCAACGTGGCAGATTCCTCCAACTTGGCAGACTCCTCCGGCGTGGCGGGGTTCGTCCCAAGGGGATCGTCGGAGTCGGCGCTCAACGCGCACGCCTCAATCGACGATGTCAACGAGCACGCGGCGCTTCTCGTTTACTGCGGCGGCCTTTACGACTGTGCGCAAAGCTTGGGCCGTGCGTCCGCCTCGTCCGATCACCTTGCCGTAATCGTCGTCTGCCACGCACAGCTCCAGCACAACGGTGCCGTCGTCCTCTTGGAACTCCTCGACCGACACCTCTTCGGGGCTATCCACCAGGCCTTGGGCGAGATATTCCAGCAGCTCCCTCATGACCTCGCCGGACATCGATCCTCCGTGGCGCCCGGCGCTAGGAGATGCCTTGGATTCTCAGGAGCTTGGCAACCGTGTTGGACGGTTGCGCACCGCGTGCGAGCCAGCTTTTGGCGCGCTCCTCGTCGATCACGATCGTGGAGGGGTTCGTTTGGGCGTTGTAGTGGCCGATCGTCTCGATCACGCGCCCGTCGCGGGGGGAGCGCTGATCGGCGACGACGACGCGCCAAATCGGGTTCTTCTTTGCGCCCACACGCGTGAGCCTCAGCCTTACCGACACAGTTTCCTCTCTGAATGCTTACCGAACAAGCTAGGAGCTTAGACGCTCAACGAGCTTGACGCATCAAAGCGCCTATGTCCGGCATCTTGCCGCGACTCACGCCGCGCATCATCTTGCGCATTTGCCCGAACTGCTTGACGAGCTGGTTGACCTGTTGCACGTTGGTCCCCGATCCGCGCGCAATCCGCAGTCGGCGCGAGCCCTTGATCAGCTCGGGGCGGGTGCGCTCCTCGGGTGTCATCGAGAGGATGATCGCCTGCACTCGGTCAAGCTCGCGCTCATCGATCTTCATTCCTTTGAGCTGTGCGCCCGCGAACCCTGGAATCATCCCGAGAATGTTGGTGAGCGGACCCATGCGACGGATCGTCTTGAGCTGGTCGAGGAAGTCGTCGAGGCCGAACTCGTTGCGTCTCAGCTTGCGCTCCATCTCAACCGCTTGAGCCTCGTCGAACTGGCGCTCGGCCGTCTCGATCAAGCTCATCACGTCGCCCATGCCGAGGATCCGCTGGGCGATGCGATCGGGATGGAAGCGTTCGAAGCGATCCAGCTTCTCGCCGGTCGAGGCGAACAGGATCGGCTTGCCGGTCACCGCCCTGACCGATAGCGCCGCGCCTCCGCGCGCGTCTCCATCAAGCTTGCTCATGACCACACCGTCGAACTGGACCGCCTCGGCGAACTGCTCGGCCACGTTGACGGCATCCTGGCCGGTCATGGCGTCCAAGACGAGCAGTACGTCATCCGGCTCGACCGCGTCGCGGATCTTCACGAGCTCGGCCATCAGAGCCTCGTCTACGTGCAGCCGGCCGCTGGTGTCAACGATCAGAACGTCCTTGCCCTCCTGCTTGGCACGCTCCAAAGCCCACGCGGCGATGTCGACGGGATCGCGCTCAATGCCTTGCTCGTACACCGTCGCTCCAGCCTGCGCGCCGACCTTGACCAGCTGATCTACCGCGGCGGGCCGATATACGTCGCAGGCAGCCAAGGCAACCGAGCAGGAGTGCTCTTCGCGCAGGTAGCGCGCGAGCTTGGCCGAAGCTGTGGTCTTGCCGGAGCCTTGCAAGCCCGCCATCAGGATCACCGTGGGCGGACTCGAGGCGAAGCTGAGCGCGGCCGGCTCTTGGTGGGCACCCTCAACGGGCGAATCCGGGGGCGAGGAGGCAGGTGAGGAGTCGGGCGAGGAGGCAGGTGGGCCTCCCATCAAAAAAGTGAGCTCCTCGGCGACGATCTTCACAACCTGCTGGCCGGGGTTGAGCTTGCCGAGGATGTCGGCGCCCATGCAGCGGTCCTTGACATCGGCGGTGAAGCGCTTGACGACCTTGAAGTTGACGTCCGCCTCTAGCAGCGCCAAGCGGATCTCGCGCATCGCCTGCTCGATGTCGCCCTCGGTCAGGGTGCCCCGCTGGCGCACATCGCCCAGCGTCGCCTGCAGCTTCTCGCCCAGAGACTCGAACATCACTCAGGCGTATCTGGCTTGCTTCGCCGGGCGATCGCCTCGCCGATCCCGCCGAACGCCTCGGCGAACTCGGAAGGGATCACGAACACCTTGTTGGAGTCGCCTTCGGCGAGCGAAGGCAGCATCTGCAGGTATTCGTAGCTGAGCAACTCGCGCGAGGGTTTGCCCTCGTGGATCGCTTTGAAGACCGTGTCGATCGCCTTGGCTTCGCCCTCGGCGCGCAGCACGGCCGCTTGACGGTCGCCCTCGGCGCGCAGGACCACTGCCTGCTGCTGGCCTTCCGCGGTGAGAACTTGGGCTTGCTTCTCGCCTTCGGCGGTGAGGATCGCAGCGCGACGGTCGCGCTCGGCGCGCATCTGCTTCTCCATCGCCGCTCTGATGTCCTGGGGCGGGTCGACCGACTTGATCTCAACGCGGTTGATGCGTATCCCCCACTTGCCCGTAGCCTCGTCGAGCACCACGCGAAGCTGGGTGTTTACGCTCTCACGCGCGGTCAAGGTCGCCTCCAAGCTGAGGCCGCCGATCACGTTGCGCAGCGTGGTCACCGTGAGCTGCTCTATCGCCTGCAGGGGATTGGCGACTTCATAGGTAGCCGAGCGGGGATCGGTGATCGTGAAATAGAGCACCGTTTCGATCGCCACGACCACGTTGTCTTCGGTGATGACCGACTGGGGCGAGAAGTTGACGACCTGCTCGCGCAGATCGACCAGCGGCTTGACCCGGTCGATGAACGGGGTGACGATCGTCAGGCCCGGCTCCAAGGTCCTGCTGTAGCGACCAAGACGCTCGACCACGCCCGCACGCGCTTGGGGAATCACGCGGATGGTGCGAGCGGCCGCGAACAACAGGAACAGCACGAAGGCACCTACGACGATCAAAGCGACCATTGGAGTCGCCTCGCTTTCATTCGAGTGGTCACGGAGACTCTAGTTTGACTCATCCTCGGTCTGAGACGGTCGATGGTCGAGCGAGGCTAGGACGCAGACAGCGAAATGTGCTTCGCATATGAGTGGTCGAGGACGACGCCTCGCGAAGCGAGGCACACAGCCCGCAGGGCTGGGTCGGCCGTCTCAGTGCATCACCAAGGCGGTGGCGCCCCTAATTTCGACGACTTCGACGCGTTCGCCCGGATCGAACACCTCGTCTTCGTCGAAGCTGCGCGCCGTCCACACCTCGCCGTCGATCTTCACGCAGCCGACGCCCTCGTCGTTGGCGATCCGCTCCAACACGATCGCCCGGCGTCCGATCAGCGCCGCCGCGCCGGTCCTGATCGAGGGCGGCAAGCTGCGATGGCGACGAGCGACCGGACGCAGCGTCGCGAAAACGATGCCGGAGGCCAGCAGAAACACGATCGTGGCGAGCAGCACGCCGACGCCGAGCAGGCTGACGACGGCTGCGAGCGCGGCTCCGGCGGCGAAGGGCGCGAGATAGAAGCCACCTTGATGCATCTCGCCGATTCCGAGCGCGCAAGCCGCGACCAGCCAAGGAATCCAAGCGCCCATCCTTTGATTATGCCTCGGCCACGAGGGCGCGGGCGAAATCCTCGGCATCGAAGGGACGCAGATCCTCGACTTGCTCGCCGATCCCGATCAACTTGACCGGTAGGTTCAGCTCACGGGCGATCGCGAGCGCGATCCCGCCGCGCGCGGTGCCGTCGAGCTTGGTCAACACGATCCCGCTCACCCCGGCCGCCTCGGCGAACATGCGCGCTTGGCGCAAGCCGTTCTGGCCTGTGGTGGCGTCCACGGTGAGCAGCGTCTCGTGCGGCGCTCCGTCCAATTGACGTTCCAGGACGCGGCGTACCTTGGCCAGCTCGGCCATCAAGTCGTCCTGGGTGTGCAGGCGTCCGGCGGTGTCGACGATGACCACGTCGATCTGTTTGGCGCGAGCCTGAGCCACGGCCTCGAAAGCGACCGAGCCGGGATCGGACCCCTCCGGTCCGGTGACGATCTCACAGTCGGCGCGAGCCGCCCACCCTTCCAGCTGCTCGGTGGCCGCGGCCCGGAACGTGTCGGCGGCGGCGAGCAGCACGGTGACCCCGAGCTCCTTGCGCAGATGCCAGGCCAGCTTTCCGATCGTAGTTGTCTTGCCGGTGCCGTTAACGCCTACAGCCATGATGACCGTCGGCTTGGCGCGGAGGTCGATGTGGTCGTCCTCGCTGCGCGCGGTCTGTGCAAGCAGCTCGATCAACCGCTCTGAGAGCTCCGGCCCACCCGTGAGGCCGTCTTCGCTTGCTTGGCGCTCCAGCGTCTCCACGACCGACGCGGTGGTGGAAGCACCCACGTCCGCCATGATCAAGGCCTCCTCGAGCCTTTCCCATGTGTGCTCGTCGAGCGTCGCGAATAGGGTCGCCTGGATCTCCGAGCCGAGCGCTTGACGCGTCTTGGAGAGGTTTTCGCGCAGACGCTTGAACAGGCCCCGCCGGCGTTCGCGGCTCTGCTCGGGCGGTGCCTCCGAAGGCGCTTGGGCGGACCCTCCGCCTATGAAAAGCTCCGACCAGTCGCGTGGCATCGCCTATGCGACCGGTGCTGCCCGCGGATCGTCGGCTCCGGCGTCCTCCAGGTCTCCAGTCTCGATCCCCTTCTCGCCTCCAGCCTCCACACCCTCCGATTCCCCGGGCGCGGGATCCTTCTCGCCCCCAGCCTCGCCGTCCGAGCCCACGGGCACGGCGCCACGCGGCGGGTCCTGGACCGCGACCACCTGCGGCGGGCCCTCCTCCTTGGGCAGTCGCCGCGAGAGGACCTTGGAGACGCCATTGTCGGCCATCGAGACGCCGTACAGCCAGTCGGCGGCCTCCATCGTGCGCTTTTGGTGGGTGATCACGATGAACTGCGCACGGTTCGCGTAGCGACGAAGCAGCGTGAGGAAACGGTCGAGGTTGAGATCGTCGAGCGCCGCCTCGACCTCGTCGAGCACGTAGAAGGGACACGGCCGCGCCAAGAACACCGAAAACATGAACGCGAGCGCGGTCATCGACTTCTCACCGCCCGAGAGCAGCGAAAGGCGCTTGGTGGACTTGCCGGCTGGAGTGATCTCGATCTCCACGCCCAACATCTCCTCGGCGTCCTCTTCTTGGGTCTCGGCCTCCGCCTCGGCCTCCGCCTCGGCCTCCGCCTCGGCCTCGGCATCCTGCCCGTCCTTGGGCGCGGGCTGACCACCCAAGACAGAGCGCGGCGCCTGCTCGTCCTTCACCAGACGCAAGCGTCCGCTGCCCCCGGGGAACACGTCTCCGACGAGCTCCCCGAAGTTGCGCGCCGCGGCCGCGAATGTCTCGTTGAAGGTCTCGTGTATTTGGCGGTCGGTTTCCCTGATCACCGACTTCAGCTCGCGCAAGGCCGTCTCCAGGTCTGTACGTCGCTCCTCGAGCTCCTCCACATGAGCGATCGCCTCGGCGTACTCTTGGCCGGCGAGCGGGTTGACCGGACCGAGCTGTTCGCGGCGGCGCACCAACCGCTCCAGGCGGGCGCGCAAGGCCTGTTCCTGCTCCTCGCCGAGTGACTCCACAGGTTCGGCGCCGACGGTCGCGGTCGCGGCCTCAGCCTCGGTCCCCGCGGCCAGCTCGGAGTCGGAGTCCTCGGTCTGGACACCCGGCAACGGCAGCTCCAGTCGCACCGAGACCTCGCGCAGCTCGTCCTTGGCCTCGGCAGACTGGTCGCGCAAACGCTGGGCGGCCACCTCGGCTCCGGTCACGGCCTCACCCTCGACCCGCAGCGCCGCCTGTATCTCGGCCTCCTCCTGCGCGCAGGCCCTCAGCTCAGCCGATACTTTCTCGCCCTCGGCGCGATCCTCACTCAAGAGCCGCTCGACTTGAACGAGCAGGCTGTCCATCGCCGCGGAGGCGCCGGCCAATGCCGCGGCCAAGCGCTCCGCACGCGGAGCCAACTCGAGGTCCGCGGCTCGTTGGGCACGCAGACGCTCGATCCGCCGGGCTCGCTCGGCCTGCTCGGCCTTGCGCCGTTCGTCTTGGCGGCGCTCGGCGGCCAGCTCGCCCTGCAGCTCAGCCCGCCGAACGGCCAAGGGACCTTGCTCGGGAGCGGCCTGACGCTGCTCGATCAACCAGTTCGCCTTGCGTTGAGCCTCCAAGGCCTCCGAGAGGGAGCGCTCGCTGTCTCGCAAGGCGCCGTCGGCCTGCTCCCGCGCGTTGTCAGCCTCGCGCATCTGCTCCAGAGCCCGCTCGACCGCCTCCCGGGCAGCGTGCTCGGCGGCCACCACGCGTTCGCTGTCAGCGATCAAACTATCGCGCTCGTTGCGGCGCGCCAGGACGCGCTCGGCGCCCCCGGCGGCGACTTGGCGCAGCTCTCCCCAGGCCCCGAACAGGACGCGTCCCGAGGGCGTGCATGCGACGCCTTGGAAATCGGGCGCCACATCCTCCAAGCGCTCGAGCACCCAGGCGTCGGCCAGCAGCCTGCGAGCCAAATCGAGGGTCGCGCCCGACCCGCTGACGAGGCTCGCAAGGGGCTCGGCACCCGGCGCTGGCGGGCGCCCTGCTTCGTGGATCCCGGCGCCCTCGGCGTCTCCGGCGCCATCCGGAGCCGACTGCGACGAACTCGAAGCGGACACACCTTCTTGCCGGTCCGATTGCTCCAAGGCCGCTTGGCCGGCGAGCAAGGCGGCTCCCCCGTCGGGACCGGCCTTGTCGAGCAGGGCGCGGGCTCCATCCATGTCGGCCACCAAAGCGGCGTCCAGGCGTCCACCGAGCGCCGCCGTCAGGGCCAGCTCATAGCCGGGCTTTACCCGCAGCGCGTCGCTCAAGGCCCTCGGCGAGTCCGCACTCGCGCCATGAATGCCGGCGTGGCTGCGCAAGAACTGGTTGGCGGCGGCCAGCTCGGCGCCAACCTTGGCCGCCTCGCGGCGCGCGCTCTCGGCCTGCGCTTCGAGTTTGCGCAACTCGGAGCGGGCGCTCTCGGCGTGGGCGTCCGCCTCGGCGCGTGCCTCGCGTGCGGCCCGGGCTTGGTCCTGCAGCTGCTCGGCGCGCTCGATCGCGGCCTTGCGCTCGGACTCCAAGCCGGCGATCTCGCGCTCCATCTCGCGCTCGTGCTCGCTGTCGATCTGGGCCAAAGCCTGCTCTATCGCTTGAACGCGCTCCTCGCTGGCCTGATCCTCGGCGCCCGGGTCACGCTCGGCCGCGTCGCCGCCGGGAGGCTGCTCCAGTGCGCCAAGCTCGATCTCGATCCGGCTCGCCCGGCCGGCGAGAGTGGCGGCTGTGGCGGCCGCCTGCTCGCCCCGCATCTGCAAGCGCTCGCGCGCAGAGCGCGCGTCGTATGCCCGCTTGGAGATCGCGTCGTGGCGCTCGGTGCGCTGAGCGAGTGCTTGCTCGGCGGCGGCCCGGCGCCCAACGACGGTGCGCAGACGCGTCTCGATCTGCTCGCGCGCGGCCCTTGCCGCCTGGACCCCTTCCTCGGCTTGGGCCAGCTCTTCGCCGCGAGCCCTGACGGCCTCCCGTGCGAGCTCATAGCGGGCTTGCAGCATCTGATGCTCGAGGCGCTCGTGCAGCTCGGCCGCCTCGGCCTGGCGCTTGAGCGGGCGTAGGCGAGTGCGCGCCTCGCGCTCCACGTCCAAGGCACGGTCGAGATTCTCTTGGGTGCGCTCGAGCTTCAATTGGGCGCGGCGGCGTCGCTTGCGGTGCTTGCCGAGTCCGGCTGCCTCCTCGATCAAGAGGCGTCTGTCGCGCGGCTTGGAGGTCACGATCGCCTCGACACGTCCTTGGGAGATGACCGAGTGGGTCTCCTTGCCGAGGCCCGTGTCGGAAAGCACCTCGATCACGTCCACCAAGCGACAGCGCGCACCGTTGAGGCGATACTCGCCCTCGCCGGAGCGGTCCAGGCGGCGCACGATCGATATCTCCGAGAGGGGAAGATCGACGGTCCCGTCGGAGTTGTCGAGCACGAGCTCGACTTCGGCCGCACTGCGTGCCTGCACCCCGCGCCCGCCTCCGAAAATCACGTCCTGCATCGATTGACCGCGCACCGCCAGCGGCGACTGCTCGCCCATCGCCCACAGCAGGGCATCGGTGACGTTGGACTTGCCCGACCCGTTGGGACCGACCACGACGCTCACGCCCCGCCCGAAGTCGAGCTTGGTGCGATCGGGGAAAGACTTGAACCCCTTCAGGGTGAGCGACTTCAGATGCATGTCAACACCTCTTTGGCCAGAACCCCTTCATGGGCACGCAGGGCAAGCCGGCCAAGGACGCAGAGAGCGAAGTGTGCTTTGCACGCGAGCGACCGAGGACGCCGTCCGGCGCCGCCATGCGTGTTCATGCCTCTACGCCCTTGGCCATGTTCTCCAGAGCCTCGTTTGCGGCCTGTTGCTCGGCGTGCTTCTTGCTGCGTCCGCGCCCTTTGCCCACCGCGCGACCGTCCACCAAGGCCGCGACCACGAAGGTGCGGTCGTGCGGGGGCCCGTGCTCGTCGGTGACCTCATAGACGATCGTCTCGCCGCGCCTGGCCAGCTGCTCTTGCAAGGCCGACTTGAAGTCCAGGGGATGCTCCAAAGCGTCCTCGATCTCCGGCGTGAAGGCCTCCACGACCGCCTCGGCGGTGCGCTCATAGCCGGCCTGCAGGTAGCAGGCGCCGATCACCGCCTCGATCACAGAGGCCAGCACCCGCTCTGTCTCCAGCAGTCCAACCAATCTGCCCTCGCCATTCTCGGGCGCCACTGCGCGCAGGCGCTCGCCGACGCCCAGCCGTTCGGCCACCGCGCGGCACGAGCGCCCGGAAACGGCCTGCGCCCGGATCTTGGTGAGCCGACCCGCACCGAAGCGCTCGGCTTCCAGGCGCGGGTAGAGGTGGGTCGTGACGGCCAAGGACAGAACGCTGTCGCCGAGAAACGCCAGGCGCGCGTAGGAATCGCTGCGCCGCTCGGTCCAGGAGGCGTGCGTGAAGACTTGACGCGCAAGCTCGCGGGGCAACTCGTCCAGCAAGGACGTCAACAGCTCTACCGAGCCCTCCATGCGATCAGGCATCCTCGCTGGAGTGTGCCACGACGAAGTCCACGGCCTGGCCGACCGTCAGGATCTCAGCGGCCTGCTCGTCAGGGATGCGCACGCCGTAGCTGTCCTCGAGCTCTTGCACGAGCGTATAGAGGTCCAAGGAGTCGGCCGCCAGGTCCTCCTTGAAGCGCGTCGAGTCGCCGATCTGGTCGGCCTCCAAATCGAGCTCGTCGGCCAAGTGGGCCTGTATAAGGACGAACACCTCCTCGCGCGTCATTCGCCCGTGAGGCTAGCCGGATCGGCGGACATCGGGGCGCTGCGCAGCGCGCCGGCGTCGCTGAGGGTGGCGTGCGTGGCGCCGACCACGTCCTCGTGGACGCCCCGTTGGGCGCGCATGATCGCTTGGGCAAAGCCGCGCGCGCCAAACCGTCCGTGCGCAACCACCGCGAGGCGGCGCAGACCGAGCAGGTAGGCCCCGCCCTGGGCTTCTGGGTCGATCTGCTCTCGAAAAGCCAGCAGACTCGGGCGTAGGAGCATTCCGCCGAGCTTTCCGCGCCAGGAGGAAAGAGCCGCGTCCCGGACCGCGGCGAGCACCGTCTGGGAGACCCCCTCCATCAACTTCAGGGCGATGTTGCCGGTGAAGCCGTCGCACACGATCACGTCGGCTCCACCACCCACGAGGTCGTTGCCCTCGATGTTGCCCACCCACGCAACGCGCCCTTCCCGGGCCAGCAAGGCCAGCTCGGTCCCGGCCCGCACGACCGTCTCGCTGCCGCGCTCGGCCTCCTCGCCGTTTGAGAGCAAAGCGACGCGAGGGTTCTCCACGCCCAGAACCGCGCGAGCGAATGCGGCGCCCATGAACGCGAACTGGACCAGGTGCTCGGGGCGCGCTTGCACGCTGGCGCCGACATCGAGCAAGGTCACCGGATGGGGCTGCTTCGGGACTGGTATGGGCAAGGCGAGCGCGGGCCTGTGAATGCCGCGGGCGCGCTTGATGTTGAACAGACCAGCGGCCAACGCGGCGCCGGTCCCGCCCGCGCACACGAGCGCCTGCGCGCGACCTTCGCCCACCGCCTTGGCGGCCTGCACGATCGAGGCTTCGGGCGCGGCTCTGACCGCTTTCGCAGGATCCGGGCTCTTGGCGATCGAGACGGGCGCATCCACCAACTCCACGCGGGGGCCGAGCGGCCCAAGGTTCTCGATCTGTGCGGCGGGACCGAACAGCAGTATCCGAGCCCCTTGGGCGGCCGCCTCGCGTACACCGGCGATCACCTCGGAGGGTCCCAAGTCCGCGCCGTTGGCGTCTACCGCCACGACGGCTTGCTCAGTTTGAGCGGCGCCCCCGCTCACGCGCGACTCAGTCGTGGTCGTGATCGTGGTCGTGGGCCTCGGGGGCCACAACCTCACGACCTGCATAGGTGCCGCAGACCGGGCACACGCGGTGCGGACGGCGGGGGCTGTGGCAACGCGGGCACTCGTTCAAGGCCGGCGCGCCGATCCTGTGGTTGGCACGGCGCAGGGCCGTGCGACTGTGCGACTGCTTTTTCTTGGGGACCGCCATCGGGCGAACAGGCTACCAGGCCGCGTTGGGACTAGCCGTTATGACTCGTCGAGCTTCAACTCGCTCAGCTTGGCCCAGCGTGGATCTGAACCTCGCTCGTGCGTGTGCCCGGGACCGGCCTCGTTCAGGTCGATCGCGCACACGGGGCATAGTCCGGCACAATCCTCGCGGCAGACCACTTGGTTGGGCAAGGCCAAAACGAACGCATCGCGCGCCCAGGCCGCCAAATCCAAACGCTCGTCTTGCAGGTAGGGGCTCGAGAGCTCCTCTCCCCCACCCGGGCGATCGACCTCGCGCGCGTCCACCTCGATCTGGGGCCTCGCGTCCTTCAAGCAGCGCATGCAGGCGCCTTCCAAGCTCGCCGCGAAGGAGAGCCTGAGCGCGTATCCGTGGCCCACCATGCGCGAGACATCCAGTCTCACGGGGATCGCGGCCGGGATCACCCGGTAGGCCTCGCCGCCGAGATCGATCGGCTCGATGGACACCGCAAGCTCGAAGCGCCGGCCCTCCCCCGCGCTCAAGCGCAAGCCACCCAAATCGAGGATGTCCGTCACCGCTGGCATCCCCTCAGATTAGTGAGCGGCTTCGCTCAGGCCAACTGGTGAAGCTCGCGCTTGAGAACCTTGCCGGTCGCGTTGCGCGGCAGCTCCTCCACGAAGACGACTTCGCGCGGAACCTTGTAGCGGGCCAGGTTGTGCTTGACGTACTCCTTGACCTTCTCTTCGTCGAGGTCCGCCTCCTTGCGGGCGACGACGAAAGCCTTCAGGCGCTGGCCGAACTCGGCGTCCTCGACACCGATCACGGCGGCCTCTTCGATGCCCTCGTGGTCGGCGAGCAGATCCTCGACCTCGCGCGGGAACACGTTCTCTCCGCCGGAGACGATCATCTCGTCGTCGCGCCCGTCCACGAACAGGCGACCGCCGGCGTCGATGCGCCCCACGTCGCCGGTGCTCATCAAACCGCTGACGATCTCCTTGCCGCCACCGCCGGTATAGCCTTCGAAGACCATCTCATTGGCCACGAAGATGCGCCCATTCTGGCCCGTGGGCACCTCTTGACCCTGATCGTCGAGCAACTTCACGACCGTGCCCATGGGAGGCTTGCCGGCGGTGCCCGGAGCGGCCCGCAGATCCGCCGGGGTCGCGATCGAAGCCCAAGCGACCTCGGTCGAGCCGTACAGGTTGTAGAGCACGTCGCCGAACACGTCCATCACCCTCGTGGCCAGCTCGCCGGGCAGGGCCGAGCCGCTTGCGGCGATGATCCGCAGACAGCTCGTGTCATAGCTCTCGATCGTCTCGGCAGGCAGCTCCAGGATGCGCTGCAACATGACGGGCACGACCGCAAGGGCGCTGGCGCGATGTTCGGCCACCGCTCGCAGTGTTGCCTCCGGATCAAAACGTCGGCGCAGGACGAGCGTCGAAGAGAGCGGCAGGGCGAGCGTGAAGTGGGCGTAGCCCCAGGAGTGGAACATGGGTGCCGCGATCACGGTTCTCTCACGCGCTTTCAGGGGGATCTTCGAGAACAGGGCGGCCGCCGGCTCCAAGGAGTCCGGCTGTTTGCGTGAGGCACCCTTCGGCGTGCCGGTCGTGCCCGACGTGAGGATCACGACCCTGCCGGGTTCCGCGGGCGGCGTGAGATCCGCGTCGCTGCCTTTGGCGATCAAATCCTCCAGGGTTGGGTCCTCGGGGTTCGTCCCAGGCTCGCTCCAGGCCACGAAGCGCCTGCGGCCCTCGCCTCCCTCTGCCACCAGATTGGAGAAGTCCTGGTCATAGAGCAGACCGGCCGGGTCCTCACGGCGCAGCACGTCGGTGATCTGGGGCCCAGCGAACGCGGTGTTCAGATACAGGGCGCTCGCTCCCAGCTTGGAGCAGGCAACGGTCGCCTCGACGAAGCCACGGTGATTGCGGCACATGATCGCCACGCCGTCGCCCGCTTTGATCCCGGCGGCCCCCATTTCGTGGGCGAGCGCATTGGTACGCCGCTGGACCTGCTCGAAAGTGAGCGTGCCGCGCTCGTCCACGATCGCCTCTTGGTCGGGAAAGCGAGCGGCCGAGCCGGTGTAGGCGGCGGCGGGGGTCGGCCCCCACCGCTTGAGCGCCACCACGGACTTGACCGCCCGATCCGGTCGCACAGGCGTGATCATGCCGGTCCCGAGCAGGACCTTGGCGACTTCCAAACGGTGTTTGATAGGCGAACTCACCGCGGGCACCCTACCCAAAAATCAACAACCTGCGCACACGCGTGTGCCCGCGCTGGCCAAGCCGGCGACGGTTCACAGACCAAAACGATGCTGTTCCGGTGGGTGCATGCACCGTTCTCGGCGCGCTTGGTCTTATAGCCGAGTGGCCGGGTCGTGCATGCACGACCCGTGCAGGGCCGCATGCGGCATGGTCCCTAAGAAACTTCAGCGGGCTCGTCCTTGCCCTGAAGCCGCTCGCGCCCCCGCTGCACCGCGGCGATGAACTTCGAGAGGTTGACCTCCAAGGTGCCCAAGATCTCATCCGCATAGTCCTCCGCGCCAAGCCTGATCTCGCGCTCGCGCGCCTGGGCGTCCTCGACGATGTCCTCGGCGGCGCGCTCGGCCTGCTTGGTGACCTCCTCCTCGCCCACCAGCTTCTCCTGGCGCTCGCGGGCCTCCTTGACGATCCGCTCGGCCTCCTTCTTGGCCTCGGCGAGCATCTCCTGGCGCTCCTTGACGATCCAGCGAGCTTGCTTGATCTCCTCAGGGATCGTGGCCCGCATCTGGTCGAGAATGTCGTAGATCTCCTCCTTGTCGACCCTCACCTGGTCGGTGAGGGGCACCGGCTTGGCGTTGTGGACCAAGTCGTCGAGCTTGTCGATCAAGACCAAGACGTCCATCAGCGGTCACCTCCATGGGGCATCCCGGACCACGACATATCAGCGGATTTGTCTCTCAAGATGAGCCTCACGTCAGCAAAGTTCGTCAACGCCGCAACTCTTCCTGCAATCGCTCCGCGACTCCTGGCGGCACCAGGTCGTCGATTCGCCCGCCAAAGGTGGCGAGCTCCTTGACGCCGGAGGAGGACAGAAAGCTGTATTGCGGTGAGGCCATTAGGTATACCGACTCTATCTCGGGATCCTGGCGGCGGTTGAGCTGGTTCATCTCGAACTCGTACTCGAAGTCCGAGATCGCCCGCAACCCCTTGACGATCGCCTTGGCACCGACGCGCCTGGCGAAGTCGACCACGAGCGTGTTGAAGGGCTCAGCCCGGACTCCCTCCAGATCTGCGAGCGCCGCCTCGATGAACGCCATCCGCTCCTCGATCCCGAACAGTGTTTTGTCCTTGCGTACCGAGCGGTTGACGACCGCCACCACCACCTCATCGTAAAGCTCGGCGGCCCTACGGATCACGTCCAGGTGTCCGTTGGTGATCGGGTCATAAGAGCCGGGACACACGGCTACGGCCTTGTCAACGCTCATGCTCGTGCCCTGCGAATGTCAACGCTCATCGTGATCCTCTATGACGTGGATGGTGATCGTGGTGTCGCCGTAGCGCTTGCGCCGCGCCACGGCCATAGGCAGCTCGGCCGGCGCCCGCCGATCGCTCTCGAAAACCACTCGCGCGCCCGGCTCGAGGACGGCCGGTAGAAGTTCGGCCAGCTCGCCCGCCCATGCGCGCGCATGATCGTAGGGAGGATCGACGAACACGAGATCGTACGTTTCATGGGCTTCGCGTGCGGCGCGCAAGGCGCCCCGGGCCTCGCCCACGCGCAACTCGGCCTGCGATCCATCCAAGCCAAGCGCGGCCAGATTCGTCCTGATCGCGGCCACCGCGGCCATGTCGCGCTCCACCAGCACCGCCCGCGCGGCGCCTCTGGAGAGCGCCTCGATTCCGAGCGCTCCGGTGCCCGCGAACAGGTCCAAGACGACGGCTCCATCGAGCGTGCCGAGCATCGAAAAGAGCGCCTCTCGGACACGATCGGAGGTCGGTCGCGTCGTCGCCTTCCCCTTGGGGGCCTGCAAGCGGCGACCGCCCAAACGCCCCGCGATGACCCTCACGCCGGCTTGCCCGACCGCGTGTGCAGCGAGATTCGCTCGCCACCGAATAGGGCGTGCCCGCTCAAGCCATCCCCGCTCAGGCCGGAATCGGACGCGACGCCTCGGCACCAAAGGCGTCTTGCAGTGCTCTGCCGAGTAGGCCGTGCAGCGAACCTTCGAGTCCCGGATCGAGGGCCAAGATTTGGCGTGCCCAGAATCGCGCCCGCTCGAGCAGCTCGCCATCCTCGGGCAGAGTCGCGAACTTGAACTGCCCGAGCCCCGACTGCCTGGTGCCCACCAGCTCGCCCTCCTTGCGCAAGCGCAAATCGATCTCGGCAAGCTCGAAGCCGTCGGAGTGCTCGACCAGCGCGCGCAGGCGCAAGGAATTCGACGGACCGGACAACAGACATGTCGAAGCGTGCTCTCCGCGTCCCACGCGCCCCCGCAACTGGTGCAATTGAGAGATACCGAAGCGCTCCGCATTCTCCACCAGCATGACGGTCGCGTTGGGCACGTCCACGCCCACCTCGATCACGGTCGTCGCCACTAGCACCTGGGCTCGCCCCGACGTGAAAGCGTCCATCGCAGCCTGCTTCTCGCGTGGGCGCATCTGCCCGTGCAACAGCTCAACCGCGAACCCCTTCAGCTCGCCTGCCCGCAGCCGCTCGAACTCGGCACTCGCCGCCCGCAGCTCGCCCGCGCCGGCCGCTGACACATTCGCACCGCCTTTCGCGCCAGTCGCGGAACCGCCGGCGGGTCCACCTGGCTCCTCGGCGTCCTCCACCAGGGGACACACCACGTAGGCTTGGCGGCCCTGCTCCAGCTGCTCGCGCAACAAGCGGTAGGCGTCCTCGCGACCACCGTCCCCGGAGACGATGCGCGTCTGGATCGGTCTGCGTTCGCGCGGCAGTTCGCGCAACAGGGTTCGGTCGAGGTCTCCGTGACGTGCCAAAGCGAGCGTACGCGGAATCGGGGTGGCCGTCATGTGCAGTTCGTGCGGGCGTCCCACCACCTCCCCTTCGCGCTCATCCAGCTCGCGAGATGAGAGCGCGGGCGAGTTTTCGCCAAGGGCCGCGCGCTGGCGCACGCCGAAGCGATGCTGCTCGTCGATCACCGCCACGGCCAGCGCCCGGAAGCGCACGTCGGGCTCGATCAAGGCATGGGTGCCGACCACCAGGGCCAGCTCACCACTGGCCAGCTTGGACAGCGTGTCCTCCCGTCTGCGTGCGGGAGTGGAACCAGTCAGGAGCGCCACTGCGAGCGACTCGTCTCCCAGCAGCTTCTGGACGGTCGCAAAATGCTGTTCGGCAAGCGTCTCTGTCGGCGCCATCAGGGCCGCCTGGGCGCCGTGCTCGACCGCACGCAGCATCGCGTGCAAGGCAACCACCGTCTTGCCACTGCCCACCTCCCCCATCAACAGACGCTGCATCGGACGCTCGCCGGCAAGCTCGGCTTCGATCGTCGCGATCGCCTTGCTTTGGTCCGCGGTCAACTCGAAGGGCAGGATTCGCTTCAACCAGCGGGCGCTCAAGCTGGGTGGCTCGCCCAAACTGAGCGCCCTAGCTTCGCCGGCCCTGCGCTCGCGACGGGTCAAGAACAGCAGTTGGGCCAGCAACAGCTCATCGAAGGCCAGTCGCCTGCGAGCTTGCTCGGATGCGTCGGCTGGGCCACCGAAGTGCATCGCCGCCAGCGCGCTTGCACGGCCCGCTAGACCGTCGGCGAGGCGCACGTGCGCGGCGAGCGGCTCCGCCACGTCGGCCAAGGCAACCCCATGCTCCTGCACGAGCGCCAAGATCTGGGTGGAGCTGACGCCTTCGGCGGCTGGATAGTGGGCCACAGACCCGCCTCGCCTCTCAGAAACGGAGCCACCTGGGACAGGGTTAGTGCGACCCCGAGCGGCCTCCACTCCACCCTCAGAAGCCCCCTCGCGCGATCCGAGAGCATGATGGGACACCTTGAAGCGGCCGCCCTGCTCAGCCTTGCCGTGCAAAACGAGGTTCGTTCCCTTCGGGTAGCGACTCGCCAACCAAGGCTGGTTGAAGAACGTGACCTTCATCGAACCCGTCTGGTCGAATACGACCGCCTCGACCAGGCCTCGCATCCCTCGTCGGCCTGTGCCGGCCCGACCGCGAACTTGGCGGCTTGCGATGGATCGAACTTGGACGAGCACCGTCGCCTGCTCGCCGACACTCAGCTCGACGATGGCGCGCGCCTCGCGGCGGTCCCGGGGCATATGTTCGAGCAGGTCGCCGACCGTGTCCAAGCCGAGGGCCGCCAACCCTTCTCTGGTCTTGGAGGCCTTGTGCTCAAGCGGCCTCGCCAAGAGCGAAGGGCGAGCCCAGCGCACGGGCGCTCCGAGCATCTGGGCGCGACTCAGACGCTCCGCCGCGGCAAAGCCGACGGGGGACCACTCGTCCTCTCGCGGCGAGGCGCTGCTTGGGCTCGACTCGCTACTCGGCAGCGAGCAGCCACCAATAGGCGGGCTGACCGCCGTTGCGAAGCTCGAGCTCGACATCGCCGTCCATGATGCCCTCCAGCTCAGACAACTCCAATGGGGCTTCGGCACCGGCGAGCACGCTCACCAACTCGGCGCTCGAGGCCAACTCGGCGAGGACCGCCGCCAGGGTCTCGCGCGGTTCTCCCCAAGCGACGACCTCCTCTTCGACGAACCCGACCGCCTCACCCGCTCCGAAGCGCCCTCTTGCGTCCGCGCGCGCCGCCTGAGCGACCGCGCCGGTGCGCAGCGCTGCGAGCGCTTCGTTCATGGCCTGGGCGTTCTCACGCACGTCTCGCTCGCTCTCCAAGGCGACCGCGACCGCCAGACCGGCCTGTTGGGTGGTGGCTGGCACAACCACGACCTGCTTGTCTGAGAGCTCGGCCGCGCGCTCGGCTGCCATCACCACGTTGGCGCTCCCCGGCAGGACCACCACCTCCTCGGCCGGCACCTCGTGTATGCCCGCCAGCAGTTCGTAGGTCGAAGGATTCAGGGTCGGACCGCCGTCGATCGTGTGGACTCCGAGATCGCGATACATCTGGGTGAGACCGGCCCCGCTGACGACCGCCAAAGCGCCACAGCGCACACGGTCGGATCGCTCGACGCTCGGCCGGTTGGGTGGCTGGGTCGCTGTTTGCGCGGAGGGGTGCGCTGCGCGCACGTGCGCGTACGCCGGGGCACCATTCTGCGCGTACGGGGCACCGTTCAGCGAAAGACTTGGCCCGCCCGGAGCGCCGTCGTCGGAAAGACGCTGTTCGCGCTCGGCCACCTGGACGCGCATGTCGGCCACGTCCAGATGGGAGACCTCGCCGACACCTTCGAACAGGGCGGTCGCGCGCTCGGGCTCGTCGGTATGTAGATGCACCTTCAGCGTGCTCGGATCGCCCACCACCAAGACCGAGTCGCCGAGCCCTTCCAGGCGGGCGCTGAAGCGCGAGGCCTCCAGATCGCGGCCCGTGACCGCGAAGTTGGTGCAGTAGCGATAGGTGCTGGAGCTGTGCTCGGGATGGGTGATCTTGGCCGGTGCGTAGTGCTCGAGCTCGGGAGGGGCTTCGTCGCGCAGAGCTGCCACGACCCCTGCGAATATCACCGTCAAAGCGTGTCCGCCGGCGTCCACCACGCCGGCGTCGCGCAACGCCGCGAGCATGTCGGGCCCACGCCTGACCGAATCGGTGCCGGCCTCCACCGCACGCTCCAAGGTCTTGGCGATCGCAAGATCCTGCTCGCGCGGCTCGGTGCCGGGAGCGAGCCGGCCGGCATCCTCGCTGTGGGCGACATCGGCCATGATCCCATGGGCCATCTCGCGTGCCACCGTCAAGATCGTGCCCTCGGCCGGTTCGCGCACCGAGGCGTAGGCCTTGTCGGCCGCGTTTGCGAGGGCCGCGCCGATCAAGGTTGCGTCGATCAGCTGCCCCGGCCGACTCACCAACTCCTCGGCTGCCCCCCTGATCAGCTGTGAGAGGATCACGCCCGAGTTGCCCCTCGCGCCCAGCAAAGCGGCGCGGGCAACGGACTGCACGATCTCCTCCCGCCCGATCTCGTCGATCGTCTTGGCCGAGTCGCCGGCTTGCAAGCGGTCGAGCTCCTCAAGCACGGCCCTGAGCGTGAGCACCATGTTGTCGCCCGTATCCCCATCGGCGACGGGAAACACGTTCAGGTCGTTGACCTCCTTGCGGCGGGACTCCAGGTGCGCCAAAGCACCGGCGACCGCCGCTCTGAACCGGATCAAATTGGTGTCAGTCATCCATCATGTACTTCCGAGGACCCTCGCCCGGCACCCATATATCAGCACAGCGTGCGGCCATTTCATCGCGCATGCTTGCGCAGAAAGCGCCTGTAGGGTCGAGAGGCAAGTCAGGCAAGGACGCAAGAAGCGAAGTGTGCTTCGCACACGAGCGACTGAGGACGCCGCATGACGCCGCCTATCGGCCCTACAGGGCCTTGGTGACCTTGCCGGCCTTCAGACAGCGCGTGCAGACATATACGCGACGGGGTGCCTTGCCGATCAGGATCTTGACCTTCTGCAGGTTGGGATCGAAGCGGCGCTTGGTGGCGACCATCGAGTGACTGCGGCTGTTGCCGAACGCGGGACCCTTCCCGCAGCTGTGACATACCTTGGCCATGAGGCTCGCCAGTCTAGCCGCTCGGGGCGAGCTGTGCCCGCAGCGCGCTCATCCTGAGCACCGCCTGGGCGGCATGTGCCCCCTGGTCGCGCTTTCCGCCGCCGGCGCGGGCGAGTGCCTGCTCCATCGTCGAGCAGGTCAACACGCCGAACGCGCACGGTACGCCCGTCTGAAGCGAGACCTGCTGGATGCCGCGCGCCGCCTCGGCGCACACGAAGTCGTAGTGGTCGGTCTCGCCGCGAATCACAGCGCCCAGACAGGCGACCCCGTCGAAGCCCGCGGTGACGGCGTAGCTTGCGGCGAGCGGAAGCTCGAAAGCGCCCGGTACGTCGAACACCTCCACGTCGCTGTGCCCCGCCTCGGCGAACACGGCGAGCGCTCCCCTTTCCAGTCGTTCCGCCAGGTCCTCGTAGAAGCGCCCGATCGCGATCGCGTATCTCATTGGTCGCGCCTGCCCTGTGCCCCTTGGGTAGGCCCGTCAGCGCGCTCTCGATCGGCCTCGCGCTCGGAGCGCAACAGCTCCTCGTCGAGGTTGAGTCCTTGGTGGTGCAATGTGTGACCCATGCGCTGGGCCTTCGTTCTGAGATACGCCTCGTTGTGCTCGTTGGGGGCGTGCTCGATCGGGATCTGGGCGCTGACCGACAGGCCGTAGCCCTCCAGGCCCTTGATCTTCTTGGGGTTGTTGGTGAGGATCCGGATCGAGGAGAGACCCAAGTCAACGAGGATCTGCGCTCCGATACCGTAGTCGCGCAGGTCGGCGGGCAGGCCGAGTCGCTCGTTGGCTTCGACGGTGTCGAGCCCCTGCTCCTGCAAGCGGTAGGCCTTGAGCTTGTTGAGCAGGCCGATCCCCCGGCCCTCTTGGGAGAGATAGAGCAGGACCCCCTCCCCCTCGCGCTCGATCATCGCCAAGGCGGAGGCGAGCTGCTCGCCGCAGTCACAGCGCAAGGAATGGAACACGTCTCCTGTGAGGCACTCCGAATGGACCCGGACAAGCACGTCGTCGTGGCCTGCGACCTCGCCCTTAACGAGCGCCACGTGGTGCTTGTCGTCGACGAGCGAGCGGTAGCCGACCGCCTCGAAGTCGCCGAAGGCGGTAGGCAGGCGCGTGGAGACGACACGCTCGACGAGCTTGTCGTGGCGTCTGCGGTAGGCGATCAGCTCGGCGACGGTGATCATCTTCAGCTCGTGGCGGGCGCAGTAGGCGACCAGGTCCGGGACGCGGGCCATCGTGCCGTCGTCGTTCATCACCTCGCAGATCACGCCGGCCGGATTCAGACCCGCCAGGCGCGCGAGATCGACCGCGGCCTCGGTCTGTCCGGCCCGCTCAAGGACGCCTCCCGCGCGACTCTTGAGCGGAAACACGTGACCCGGTTGGACCAGGTCGCGGGGGGCGCTCTCGGGGTCGATCGCGACCTGGATCGTGTGCGCGCGATCGTGTGCGGAGATGCCGGTGGTGACCCCTTCTCTTGCCTCTACCGAGACGGTGAACGGCGTTTCGAAGGACGACTCGTTCTTGGCGGCCATCAGATCGAGCCCCAGCTCGTCGCAGCGCTCGGAGGTGAGCGACAGGCAGATCAGGCCCCGTCCCTCCTTAGCCATGAAGTTGATCGCCTCGGGCGTGGCGAACTGAGCGGCCATCGTGAGGTCGCCCTCGTTCTCGCGATCCTCGTCGTCGCAGACGACGACCATCTTGCCTTGCCTGATCTCCTCGATCGCCTCCTCGATGGTGGCGAACGGGGTCTGTGTCTTGGACTGGCTCATACGCGGGCCTCAGCTTTCAAGAGTCGCTCGACATGCTTGGCGAGAATGTCCGCCTCTACATTGACCCGATCCCCGACCTGCGCCCCTCCCAGGTTCGTGCGGGCGAGCGTCTCCGGGATCAGCGACACCGAGAAGCCCTCCTCGCTCAACGCGCTCACCGTCAGGCTGACGCCGTCCACCGTGATCGACCCCTTCTCAACCAGGTAGCGCGACAGGCCCTCCGCGGCACCGGCGTCCAGCTCGATCTCCAGCACTCGCGAGAAGCCCTCCTCACGGATGCCGCCGATCGTCGCAGTGCCATCGACATGCCCTTGCACGATGTGTCCCCCCAAGCGCCCGTCGGCGCGCAGCGCCAACTCGAGATTGACCGAGGATCCGCTTTGGAGGCCCTCCAACGAGGAGCGCCGCAGCGTCTCGGCCATCGCCTGCGCCTTGAAGCTCCCGTCCCCCACGGAGATCGCCGTCAAGCAGACCCCGTTGACGGCCACCGAATCGCCCTCCCCAAGTTCGCCCGCGAGCCTCGTGGAGATCTCCAACACGGCCCCGTCAGAGCCCATTTCCACCTCGAGCACGCTGCCAAGATCGGCGATCAGACCTGTGAACACGGCCGCCTCCTCACCACTCGCGCAGGCGGGCCGATATCAATAGGTCCTCGCCGACCCGCGAGCAGTCCAGCGTGAGCGCCCGCATCGCCTCGGAGATGCGCTCGACTCCCTCTCCCTCCAGGGGGTCGCGCGCACTGCGCCCGCCAAGCAGGATCGGCGCGAGGAACAGGCGGATCTCGTCGATCTCACCGGCGTCGAGAAACGCACCCGCGAGATGGGGCCCTCCCTCCAACAGCACCGAGGCCACCCCCGCGGCACCCAACTGCTCCAAGGCTGAGCGCACGCGTGCGGGCTCGTTCTCGCCGGTAGCGACGAGCACCTGGACGCCGGCCGCCTCCAAAGCGTCGGTGTCCGCCCGTGCCGCGGCCCGCGAGACCACAACGGTCAAGGGGATTCGATCCACCGCGCTGACCAACTGCGAGGCGATCGGCAAGCGCGCGAGCGAATCGAAGACGACACGCCGAGGCTGGCGCGGAAGCTCGGCCAGAATCCCGTCGGGTCGCGCCGTCAACTGGGGATCGTCGGCCAAAGCGGTGCCGATTCCCACGACGACCGCGTCTACCGAGGCCCGCCAAGTGTGGGCCAAGAGACGACTTTCCTCGCCGCTGATCCACTGCGAGTCGCCGGCCCTGGTGGCCACCTTGCCATCCAAGGTCATCGCCGACTTGAACAGCACCCAAGGGCGCGCCACACGAGCGTGCTTGCGGAAGGCCTGGTTGAGCAGACGCGCCCGCGCGGCCAGCTCGCCATCGGCGACGAGCACCTCGACGCCCTCGTCGCGCAGGATGCCAAGGCCACGCCCGGAGGCCTTCTCGGTGGGGTCATCGGAGGCCACCACGACCCTGCCAATGCCGGCCTGCATGATCGCCTCGGTGCACGGAGGCGTCTTGCCCTCGTGACAGCAGGGCTCCAGCGACACGTACAAAGTGGCGCCGGTCAGGTCAGCCGCGCCACACGCCGCGATCGCGTTGACCTCGGCGTGGGGGCCGCCGAAGCGCTCGTGGCGCCCTTCGCCGAGCACCTCCTCCTCGCGCGCCACGACCGCCCCGACTACGGGATTCGGCTTGACGTCGTGGGCGCCTTGCTCGGCCAATTCGATGGCGCGTCGCAGGTGTGCTCGGTCGGTGTCGGTGGTGATCGCCATGCGCTGATCAGGATAGGCCCTCGGCCCTCATACCCTGCCTGAGCAGTGTCCACCGCGCAACCGATACACGGTCATTTGCGGGCCCGGACGCTGAAAGGAGAGGGGGTAATAATCAAAGCTCCAGTCGAAGTTGAATCCAGGTGGCTTGCTGCCCGGCGAATAGGGCGAGGATCGATAGACGACCTGCGCGTGGGTCGCCAATGCACGGTAATAGGCGACCGCCAAAGGGGCCTCGTCCGGATTGGCGAAGGCACGTTCGGACTCGGTCGAACCGGTTATCACCCAGCAGTAGCCTTGGCGCTCATACCAGCCGATCAGAGACGGCGCGAGCGTCGTCTCGTAGTTCTCAAGAGCGACGGGGTGCGCGGTCTGCGGCGAGAGCGTGCCGTCCGGCGCGATCACCGAGTCCAAAGCAACATACTTGCGCCAGCGCCGCGCGCCCGAGGCTTCCTGAAGCCAGGAGTCGAGCACGACGGGCTCGATCACGATGCGCGAGCCGGGCGGGACGTGGGCGAGCATCCACGAGCGCGTGAGATTGCGCGTGTCAGCGCGCGCCAGCACGAGGTCGTTGTGGACGCTGTAGACGACGCCTTGGGCGAGCAGCAGGACTACGATCGAAGCAGTGAGCGCGACGGCGCCTATACGCGCGCGCGCAGGGTGGCGCTCCGCACGAACGAACACCTCGACGAGCAGGAAGGCAGAGTAGGCGGCCAGCAGGCACGCGATCGGGAAGATCGGGAGCAGCCAGCGCCCGAAATAGCGGTCCTGGAGGCCCATGAAGGCCAGGAACAGGATCGGCGCCGGGACGAGCAGCCACGCAACCCGTGGGCGGCGTACGCAGAGCGCAAGCGCTCCGGCCAAGGCCGCGAGCACAGGCACCCAACCGAGACCCCAGGTGAACGACCACAGGTAGTAGAGCAGGCCCCCCTGGCGCGGCGCACCGAGCTTGCCCTGGGCTTCCTCGGAGAGGCTCGACTGGTGAATCAGTTCGGAGTGAAAGCGCTGGAAGTCGAGCAGCGCATAGGGATTGGCCAGCAAGAAGGCGCCCGCAGCGCACAGGCCGGCGCTTGCCAAACCGACGAGCACGCGCTTGCCCACGCCGGGCGATCCCTCCAGATAGTGGGAGGCCGCGGCGCCAGCCAGCGGCACCACGGCGATACCGGCCGTGTACTTGCCGGCGCACGCGAAGCCGAGCCCGAGCCCCGCGATCGCGTAATCGCGCACGCGTCCGTGACGAAGCACTCCTGCGCTCCCGAACAGAGACAGTGTGAGCGGCAGCAAGGTAGCCGCGTCGTTGAGCGCCAGGTGCCCATAGAAGACGGGCAGGAAGGCAACGGCCTCCAAGGCGCCCGCCAGCAGGCCGACGCGGTGGTCGAACAGACGCGCCCCAAGCAGATAGAGCAGCCATACCGCGCCTGTGCCGAGGACGGCCACGACGACGCGCGCGACCAAGAAGACACGGTCGGGGTGCAAGGCATATTCGTGGGTGAGCGAGTGCCCACCCCCGAACCAAAGTACGAACACCAGGTGCAGGACGTAGGTGAGCGCAGGCGGATTGACGAAATAGTTGGGATTGAGACCGTGCGCGGACATCGCCACCGCCTTGGGAACGAAGTGACCCGCTTCGTCGATGTTGTAGACGTAGGGCAAGCCCTGCTTGATGCCCCACAAGCGCAGGCCCAGAGCAAGGAGCAGGATCGCCCCGAGCAGCGGCCACGCCCAGCGCCGGGCGAGTGGCGCACCCCCGCATCCAGACCCATCCCGGCGTCCCGACCCGCCCTCGCGTCCTGACCCATCCGGCGCTCCCAGCGCGGGCGCGGCGGCGGTGTCACGCGGCTCAGCAGTTGCCATAGACCGCGTAGTAGCGGCTGGTGTAGATGCGGTGGAAGCCCTTCAGGGGCACCTGGTCGCGCGGATCGTCGCCGAGATCGACGATCGCCTCGACGAACACCGCTTCGCCGAGCGGATACACCGCGACACTGCCCGCTTGGATGCGCCGCTTCAGAGCATCCGCACCCTTCAGCGCGTCAGAGCTGGCCTGGCTGCGGGCCACTATCTCTCGCTGGCCGGTGCTGTTAAGGATCCAGCGGGCGTCGGGGATCAGCTTGTTGTTGGGCAAAGACAGCAGCGGACAGCGCTTCAACTGAGCTTTGACGGCGGGGCTGTGCAAAGCGGCGACGAGGCCCTCGTGGAAGTCCTCGTGGTCGGCGAGCGTGGTGCGCAAACTGGAGAGGCTGAGCGTGCGGGCGGCCGAGACGCCGCCGTAGAGGACTAGCAGGGCCGCCCCCACCACCCACGCCCGGCGCAGCCCACTCCCGGGCTCGAGCATCGACCAACCGCCGATCGCCAGGGCGCAGAAGACGAGCATCACAACCGACGCGCCGATCATGTAGCGATCGACCACCGACGCGCCGGCGGCACCCTCGGCGACGAACACGAACAGGAGGCTCGCGAGCAACACCAACAACACGAGCACACGCCTGGGCGCAAGCCAGATCGCCAGCAGGACGCCGGCGAGCGACCCGAGCACGACCGGCAGCTTGTCGATTCGCACCGCGTAGGACCAGGTTGAGGAGAGCACTTCGGAGAATTTCTCGGTGCGCCCCAGTTCAGCTGCCAAGCCCGAGGTGGAGTGCAGCGAATACAAAGGGTTGCCGGTCACCACCGCGTCCACACCGATCCACACGACGGGGGCGATCGCGGCAAGGCCGAGATAGCGCAAACGCGTGGGGTTCTCAGCGGGCCACGCGCACCAGAGCCAGTAGATGCCGCTGAGAAGCCACGCGTCGGGACGCAGCAGCCCGGCGGCCGCAAGCAGCAGAAACACGAGGGGACCACGGCGTGGACGCTCGATCTCCAACGCCGCCGCCCAGACGACCAAGGCGACGTAGGAGATGTCGAGATAGCCCTGGGCCGCTAGGTTCTCGACGAAGAAGCGGCTCAGCACCAACAGCCCCGCCAAGGCGCCCACGACCGGGCCGAAGCACAGGCGCCCCATTCGATAAACACCGGCCACGAGCGCCACGAAGGAGGCGATCGAGCCGAACACCATCAGACGCGCGCCGCCCTGTCCAAAGATCGAGCAGAAGGCGCCGAAGGCGATCGCCAAGGGGTGCTCGGTAGGGCCGCGATACACCTTGAAGTCGGGCATGTGCAGGTGCAGGACGTCGCGCCCCCACAGGAGCGCATAGAAGGAGTCATAGGTGGGATAGGTGGGGAAGGCGAAGTAGCCGACCAGCGCCAGCACGCACATGGCGGCGAAAGCCAAGGCCGCCCAACGCGACGCCGGGATCGCGCGCAGGCGCCCCAGTTGCAGGCCTCTGCGGTCGGAGCGGTTGTGCCTGATCGCCGATGCGCTTGCCATCCGGCCGTAGAGCCTAGACGGGATAGGCTTTCGCATGATGAAGCTCATCATTCAGATCCCCTGCTTCAACGAGGCCGAGCAATTGCCGGCGACGCTGGCCGACCTGCCGCGCCAGGTCGAGGGCTTTGAGACGGTGGAGTGGCTGATCGTGGACGACGGATCGACCGACGAGACGATCGCGGTCGCACGATCGCACGGGGTCGACCACATCGTGCGGTTGACCAACAACAAGGGACTCGCCGCGGGCTTCCAGGCCGGTTTGGATGCGTGTTTGAAGTTGGGCGCCGATGTGATCGTGAACACGGACGCCGACAACCAATACTACGGCCCGGACATCGTCAAGTTGGTCGGGCCGATCCTGAGAGGGGACGCCGACATGGTGGTGGGCGACCGCGAGGTCACCAACATCGAGCACTTCTCGGGACTGAAGAAGCGCTTGCAGCGCCTCGGTTCGTGGGTGGTGCGCCAGGCCTCCTCGACCTCGGTGCCGGACACCACCTCCGGCTTCAGGGCTTATAACCGCGAGGCCGCGATACAGATGTTGGTGGTCTCCAAATTCACCTATACGCTTGAGACGATCATCCAGGCAGGCAAGCAGTTGGTGGCGATCGATCACGTGCCGGTGAGGACCAATCCGAAGACGCGCGAGTCGCGCCTGTTCCCCTCGATGGGGGCGTATGTGCGACGCAATTCGATCTCGATCTTCAGGATCTATGCGCAGTACGAGCCGTTGCGGGTGTTCTGGAGCTTGGCGGCGCTGATCGGCGCGGTCTCGCTGGCGGTTTGGATCCGGTTTGTGGTGGCCTACGCGGAAGGCAACGGCAAGGGGCATGTGCAGTCGCTGATCTTGGGCGCGGTGCTGTTCATCGCCGCGGTGGTGCTTTGGGCGCTGGGGGTCATCGGCGACCTTTTGGCGGCGCAAAGGGTGATGACCCAGAAGACCTTCGAGCGAGTGCGACGGATCGAGTTGCAGCTTGGGGTCGCGCCCTCCCACTATGAAGCCAACCCGGAGGGCGGATCTTCGAGCAAAGCGCCGGCTAGCGCCGACGGGGGTGGGCCCCAGGTCGATCCGATGGGCTCGCGCGATTCGCCCGGTCAAGCTGAGAGGATCGAGGTATGAGCGGCGGCGTCACGGTCTCTGAAGACGGGATCGTCACTGGCAACACCTACGACAAGTACGGCTCTACCAATCCACTGGTGAGGCGGATGATGGACGGCTTCGAGGGCGCGCTCGACGATCTGCTCGAGGCGGCCAGCCCGATCTCGTTGTTGGATGTGGGCTGCGGCGAGGGGGTGCTCGTGCATCAGTGGGCCCAGCGTCTGGCCCCGGCGCGTGTCGTGGGCATCGATCTGGAGGAGCCTTCGATCCAGGCCGGGTGGGCTCAACGGGAGGCGCCGAACCTGGAATATAAGGTGATGAAGGCCGAGAACCTGCCGTTCGCAGAGAACGAGTTCGACATGGCTTGCGCGATCGAGGTGCTCGAGCACGTGCCCGACCCGGAGCACACGCTGGCCGAGATGGCCCGGTGCGCGGAGCACCGGTTGCTTGTCTCGGTGCCGAGGGAGCCGTTGTGGCGGATGCTGAACATGACGCGGGGCGCCTACCTGAAGGATTTGGGCAACACGCCCGGGCATCTGAACCACTGGTCAAAGCGCTCGTTCGTGAAGCTGCTCTCGCGCTACGGCAAGGTCGTGGAGGCGCGCTCGCCGTTCCCCTGGACGATGCTGCTTGTCCGCCTCTGAGCGCGCATCCGGCCAGCACCGATCCTCCGGCCGGCAGCCTGACGCATCCGAGGGCCCTTCGTCAGCGCCCCCACGCCGTGCCGAAGTAGACACGGCCAAGCGCTCCTACGGGAGCGGAGCGCGATTGCTCTCAATCGGGATCGCCTCGACGGGCCTGCTGACCTTCGCGTATTTCTCGATCGCCAGCCATGTGCTGGGCGAAGTGGAGGCCAAGCGACTGGACCTGTTGTGGTCGATCATGTTCGTGATCATCTCGGTGATTTACAGGCCGATCGAACAGCTGCTGAGTCGCACGATCGCCGACCGCAGAGCCCGGGGGCACGCCCAACATTCGGTGAAGGTGCCGATCGCGATCCAGACCAGTTTCGCGCTTGCCTTCTTGATTGTGGCGCTGGCTTTGCACGAAGTGCTGATCGACGACGTGTTCGGCCACTACGCGGCGCTGTATTGGGTCTTGGTCGTGGGCACGCTGGCATATGCCGCGAGTTATTTCGCGCGCGGCTGGCTGGCCGGACACGAGTATTTCGGTCTCTTTGGCGGACTGGTCTTGATGGAGTCGATTTCGCGTCTTTGCTTCGCGCTGGCCGTGGCGATCGGCCTCACCAACGGCCAGACCGCGGTTGCCTTGGGGATCGCGGCCGCGCCGTTCGTCTCGCTGGTGGTCGTGCCGGCGGCGTTCGCGCGTGGCGGGGCGCACGCGGAGCCCGAAGGAGCGCCCGAGATGGAGGATCTGGACGCCGCTTTGGCGGGGCCGGGGACCGAGGGGGTCGAGGAGGCGGTGGCCGCGGATGAGCTGTCGCTGCGCCGGGGTTCGGGGTTTGCATTCGCGGTCTCGGGCGTGATGCTCTCCGAGCAGACGCTGCTGAATGCGGCGGTCTTGACGGTGGACATCACCTCGACCAATGCGGCGCTTGCGGGAATCGTGTTCAATGTGCTGCTGATCGCGCGTGCGCCGCTACAGCTCTTCCAAGCGATCCAGACCTCGCTGCTGCCCCACCTGACGGGCTTGGAGGCGACCGAGGGCCATGAGGCGTTCGCGAAGGCGATCAGGCTAACGGTGATGGCGATCGCGGCCTTCGCGCTGGCGGTCGCGCTGGGCCTGCTTGCGATCGGACCGCCAGTGATGAAAGCGCTGTTCGGCCAGAGCTTCGAATATGGGCGCGTGGGCCTGGCGCTGATCGGCCTGGGCATGGGTATGCATCTGACATCGGGGGCGCTCAACCAGGCGGCCTTGGCTCGCAACCAGGCACGCACCGCGGCTTACTGTTGGATCGTGGCGGCCGTCCTGTTCGTGGCTTGGATGCTGGTGCCGCTCGTCGGCGAAGAACTGTTGCGCACGGAGATCGGCTATCTCGGCGCGACGAGTTTGCTGGCCTTGATGCTGGGGATCGTGTACCGGCGCGGCACGCCCGCCACTCGCCGTCTCGCGCACGCCTCGGCGTGAGCCCTGCAGCGCACCCGTCGCCCCGACGCAGGTCCTGAGCCGCCGCATCGCGTGGGAGTGCCAGCCGGCTGCTCAGCGTGCCCCGGCGGCCTCCACGATCTCGCGGTAGGCGCCCGCAGGGTCGGCCGATCCGAACACGGCCGAGCCGGCCACGAACAGGTTGGCGCCGGCCGCACGGCAGCGTGGAGCCGTGTGAGTGTCCACGCCGCCATCGACCTCCAATGCCACGTTCTGTGGAAGCAATCCGCGCAGGCGTGTGGCCTTGCCGAGCGTGTGCTCGATCAGTCGCTGGCCCGCCCATCCCGGATTGATCGTCATGCACAGCACGAGGTCGATCTCTGTAGCGATCTCGGCGACAGACTCGACCGGAGTCGCGGGGTTGATCGCGATGCCGACGCTGGCGCCGCCCTCACGGACAAGACTCGCAGCGTAGGCGACGTGGGGTGTCGCCTCATAGTGAACGGTGATCGAGTGGGCCCCGGCCTTGACGAAGTCCGCGACATGGCGCTCGGGCCGCTCGATCATCAGGTGCACATCAAGTAGCGCACCGGCTGCCTCGGCTTGCTCGCGCAAGGCGGCCACGACGATCGGCCCGAGCGTGATCGAGGGCACGAAATGCCCGTCCATTACATCGACGTGGATCACACGCGCGCCCGCGTCCAAAACCTCCCCCACCTGCTCGCCCAAGCGTGCGAAATCGGCGGAGAGAATCGAGGGCGCCACGCGCACCTCGCGCAGAAGATCTCCAGCAGTCACGAGCCGATCCTCTCAGACAAGCCGTCATATGGACACGTAGGGCAAGCTGGACAAGAACGCAGGGAGCGTGGCGTGCTTCTGCACGCGAGCGACCGAGGACGCCGTCCAGCGCCGCCATACGTGTTCATATGGGCATCAACATGCTGTCGCCGCAGTTATTGCACTTGAGAATCGCGGTGGAGGACATGCGCACGATCGTGGAGTGCTCGCCGCAGTTGGGGCACACCGAGGAGAGCTCGAAGCGGTGCAGGCAGTAGACACAGCGGTAGCGGCCGGGCAGGTTGGTGGGTCGCAGCCAAGGCTCGGCGCAGTTGGGACACAGCGGTCCCAGGTTGACCTGCTCTTTGGCTGGTGTCTGATGCTCGCCCTCCATGCTCAGAGGCTACCCGTGGGGCGATCCTCTACTCGCCGCATCCGAGCGATGAAGAAACCGGCGGTGTGGTCGCGATGGGGCAGTGTGAGGACGGCTCTGGGCATGTTCGGGTGGGGATGGGACCGTTGTTCGTGCGTAGCATCCTCGAGCGCGAATCCCGAGTTACGTTCGAGGAACGATTCTATTTGTCGCTCGTTCTCGCGGGCTGAGAGCGTGCATGTCGAATACACCAGCACGCCGCCCGGACGGAGCGCCGCGGCGCCGGCGGAGAGGATCGCCGCCTGGATCTGGACGAACTCCTCGAGCTTGGCGGGCGTCAAGCGCCAGCGTAGATCGGGACGGGCTTGGAGGGTGCCCAAGCCCGAACAGGGCGGATCGACGAGAACTCGGTCAAAATCGTCGCCTTGGTCCCGGGCGAGCGCCGCGTCGGCCAGCTCTACACGAATGCTGTGGGCTCGCAGGCGTCCAGCGGTCTCGCGCAGCTCGGCGGCCCGTGGGGCCGAGCGCTCGACCGCCACCACTTCGCCCTCGTCTCCCATCAGGGCGGCGATGTGCGTGGTCTTGCCGCCGGGCGCCGCGCACAGATCGAGCACGCGCTCACCGGGTTGGGGGTCCAGGACACGGACGACCAGCATCGCCGCGCGCGATTGGGCGAGGAGCTTGCCTTCGCGCCACGCTTCGGAGCGGTGCAGGTCGAAGGGCGCCTTCAGGACCAAAGCTTCCGGCAGGTCCTCCTCGCCACGGCCGAGGAGCCCCTCGAATGCCGGCTCGTGGCGCAGGCTTTGCGGATCGGCCAGGAGCGTGTTGACGCGCAATGCCAGCTCGCTGGGCTCGTTGTCGGCCGCCATCAGGGCGCGTGCCTCGTCGGCTCCGAGCTCCTGCCACCACATGCGGGCGATCCAAGGTGGATGGGAGTGGGCGATCGAGGCCTCTTCGGGCGTGTCCTCGCGCAGGTCTGCGAGCAGCGCGGAGGTCCCTTCGCGCGCGGCACGGCGCAGGACGGCGTTGACCAGGCCGTGACCTGCGTGGGTGCGGGGGCCGTTGATCTTGGCGAGCTCCACGCAGTCGGCGACGATCGCACGGTCGGGCGCTCCGCTCAGATAAACGATCTCGTAAAGGCCAAGGCGCAGGGCCGCCAGCAGCGGGCGATCGAGGCGCTCGGCGGGCCGGTTGGCCAGGCGCGCGAGGATGTGGTCGAGCGTGAGACGTCGCTGAATCGTGCCGTAGGCCAAGCGCATCGCCAAGGCGCGGTCGCGCGCGTCCAGCTCTCGAGCCTCGGTCTGAAGCGCTTGGTCGGCATAGGCGCCTTGCTCGAAGACGCGGCGGATCACCTCATAAGCACACGCCCGGGCGGGCGCGGGAGCCGCCTTGCGGGCGGGCTTGCGTCCCTCCATCAGGCGCTCGGAGGGCCGTGGCCGCGCAGGAACGCCTGGGCGTCCATCGGGCGCTTGCCGGCGGGTTGGACTTCGCGCAATTCCAAGGCTCCGTCGGCGCAGCCGAGCAGGAGGCGCTGGTCTTGGACATACACGCCGCGACGCCGAGCAGGCTCGAGTGTCGGGACGGCGCGGCTCACGCCGAGCAAGGCGCCGTCGGCGAGGGCCACGCGCACGCCTATGTGGGGATGTAGGGCGCGTATGCGCCGCTCCACCTCGGCGGCGGGCCGGTCCGGGTCGAGCAGGCGATCTTCGGGCCCGATCTTCTCGGCATAGGTGACGAGGCTGTCGTCCTGCTCTGAGAAGGCCAGAGGCTCGCCTCGCTGGAGCATGTCCAAAGCGCGCACCAGCAGCTCCGCGCCGACGTCTTGCATGCGGGCCGAAAGCGACCCGAAGTCCTCGTCGGGAGCGATCGGCTCGCTTTGGGCCAAGCAGACCGGCCCGCTGTCCAAGCCGGCTGTGAGACGCATGATGGAGACCCCGGTGTGCTCGTCGCCGGCCATGATCGCGCGCTCGATCGGCGCCGCCCCCCGCCAGCGGGGTAGCAGCGAGGGATGGACGTTGAGGATCTCGTAGGCGGAGAGCAAAGGCTCCTTGATCAGCGCCCCGAAGGCGCACACGAGCAGCACATCGGGGTTCGTGCTCGCGATCAAGTCCAAGGTTTCGGCGTCGTTGACGCTTTGAGGCTGAACCAAGCGCAAGCCCAAGGCGCGGGCAGCGTCGGCCACCGGCGGGGCCGTGAGCTTGCGACCCCGTCCGGCGGGGCGATCGGGGCGCGTGATGACGAGCTCGGGGCCGTGTTCGGCGGCGGTTCCCGGCGACACCCGGGGCGCCTCTGATTTCTCCGATTTCTCCGCGCCCTCTCCCGCGAGGCGCGCGAGTACAGCCGCGGCGAAGTCGGAGGTGCCGAGGAAGACTGTGCGCACTAGCCGGTTGATTCCACGGCGGTGTGCCTCTAGGCCGCGCTGGCGGCGGTGACCGCTTCGCGCATCGCGCGCATAGCCTGCTTGCGCAGCTCGCGCGGTATCCGGTCGAGGATCAAGATGCCGTCGAGGTGGTCGATCTCGTGTTGGATCACGCGTGCCTCAAGGCCCTCGGCCTCCAAACGCAGCTCTTTGCCCTCCGGATCGAGTGCCCGCACGCGTATCCGCGCGGGTCGCTCGACCTCCACGTGCACCCCGGGCAGGCTCAAACAGCCCTCCTCAAGCGCCTCCAGCTCCTCGTCGGCCCACTCGATCTCCGGGTTGATCAAGGCTGTGAGGGGATCCTCGCTGTAGGCCTGGTAGACGAGCACGCGGTGCAACACGCCGAGCTGCGTAGCGGCCAAACCGACGCCGAGCGCGTCGTGCATCAATTCGCCCATGCGCTCTATCTCTTGGGCCAAGGACTCGTCGAAACGATCCACCGGCAAGGCCGTGGCGCGCAGGACGGGGTCGCCGAACTTGCGCACGTGACGCAGCGCCGCGTCGCGTCGCGCGCGAACCTCGGGATCGAGTTCGGCCAGAGTGTGGGCGCCCTCCTCGGGCTCCACCTCGGAGTCCATGACCTCTTCGTCACTCATGCCTTGAAAGTCTAAGGCCCGCCGGCCGAAGCCGGCCTATTGAGGGTTGACGTCGACGGCGAAGACGACACCTTTGTGGGCTCGCGCGTTGGCCGCGCGCTGCACCGCGGCGCCGAGCTTGGCGATCGTTTCGTGGCGCTCCTCAGGCGGTGTCTTTACGACAAGCACTTGGCGCTCGCGCCCGCGCAGGCGAAACAGGGAGGCCGGGCCCAGCACGCCGGCCGACGAGCCTTCCAGGGCCAAGCGAATCTCCTCGGCGGCGGCGCGTGCCCTGTGTGCCTGCTCGGCCGCACAGACAACCCTGATCAGCCCTGCGAACGGTGGATAGTCCAGGGCGCGCCGGCGTCGCAACTCGCCGGCGAGAAAGCCGTCGCTGTCGTGGGCGGCGGCGTGCAAGATCGAGCGCGCTTCGGGCGCCATCGTCTGCACCAGCACCCGGCCTTCTCCGCCGCGCCCGACGCGACCGGCCAGTTGGCAGACGAGTGCGAAGGTTCGCTCCTCGGCGCGGAAGTCGGGGAAGCGCAGCGTGGCGTCGGCGTCGAGCACCACGCCGAGGCCCACATCGGGGAAGTCGTGGCCCTTGGCGACCATCTGGGTGCCGATCAGCACACCCGCGGCGGCATCCTGGAAGCCGGCGAGCAGCCGCGCGACGCCGTTCTCGGCGCCGTCGGCCGCAACGGTGTCGGCGTCGAGCCTGAAGATCGGAAAATCGCCGTCGTCGAGGGCCACGCCGAGATCGTGCTGCAGGCGCTCGGTTCCCGTTCCGTGCCGGGCCACCGAGGTCGAGCCGCACTCGCAGCGGCGCGGGGCGTGTTCGCGGTGGCCACAGTGGTGGCACGCGATGTAGTCGGCCCCGCCACGGCCGCCACCGCGATGCAGGACGAGCGCCACATCGCACTGCGGACAGCCCCACACGCGCCCGCACGAGCGGCAGGTGAGGAAGTTCGACCAGCCCCTGCGGTTGAGCAAGACGATCGCCTTGCCCCGCGTGCGACGTACCTCCGCAAGCGCCTGTGAGGTGAGCGGGTGCAAGCCCGTCGCCTGCTCGCGCATGTCGAGCACGTCCACCTTCGGCAGCGGGCGACCGTCCACGCGCCTTGCAAGCCTGAGCAGCCGCTCGCGTTGGGGTTCGGGCCCTTCCCACGCGGCGTGGATGCTCTCCGGGCGTGGTGTGGCGCTGCCGAGCAGCAGCAGGGCGCCGCAGTCCGCGGCCCGCCGCGCGGCCACGGTGCGCGCGTCATAGCGGGGATCTCCCTCGTGCTTGTAGGAGGAGTCGTGCTCCTCGTCGACCACGATCAGCCCGAGACGCTCGATCGGGGCGAATATCGCCGAGCGCGGCCCAACGCAGACGCGAGCCTCGCCGGCGCGCAGACGGCGCCACTGCTCGCGGCGCTGCCCCACGGTCAGGCGCGAGTGCAGCACCGCCACGGTGTCCCCGAAGCGCTCGATGAAACGCCCCACGATTTGGGGCGTGAGCGCTATCTCGGGGACCAGCACGATCGCGCCTTGGCCGCTTGCCAAAGCCTCGGCCGCGATGCGCAGATAGATCTCTGTCTTACCCGAGCCGGTGATGCCCGCCAGAAGCCTCGTTTGCGATTGGCTTGAGGCGAGCGCTTGGCGCAGCTCGGCCAGGGCGCGCTCCTGTTCGGCGGTCAAGTCGGGCGGGCGGGCGGTGCGCGCTCCCACCTGGACATGGGTCGGGCCGGCCGGCGCAACCCGCCGTTTACGCCCGCTCAGCCGACGCGTGGCCGCGGGCGGCAGGACCAGGGAGAGCGCACGGGCAAGCGTGGAGCAGTACTCCTTGGCCAGCCATTCCGCCAGGGCGACCAAGTCGAGCGGCAGCGCAGGAGGGCCTTCGTCGAGCGCTCGAACGGGCGAGAGCAGCTTCTCCGCGGAGACCTCGCTGCGGTCGCGCATCGCCGTCACGACGCCCAATATCTGGCGCCCCCCGAAGGGAACCACGAGCATCGAGCCCACCCCCACACCGGCGTGCAGCCCCGGGGGCAGGCAATAGTCGAAAGGCCCGCACAGAGCGCGCGCCGTGGTCATCGGCTCGACCTGCGCGATCCTCGCCGGCGGCCGCTCCCCCGCAGGCGTCCGCCCCTCCAGGGACCGCTCCTCCAGGGACCGCCCCCCCAGAGTCGTCCGCTGCTCCGACGCCTCCGCGACGGCTATCGGGAGGTCGGGGGCAGGGGCGATCGAACTGGCGGACACCTCATAAAATTACGGGTGGGGTCGGTCAGACAGCGGCGCCCGAGGCCTGCAGGCCCGCGGCGCCCCGAAGCGCCTCCGCCTTGTCGGTCTTCTCCCAGGTGAAGTCGTGATCTTCACGGCCGAAGTGACCGTAGGCGGCGGTCTTCTGATAGATGGGCCGGTGCAGTTTGAGCTCCTCTCGAAACGCGCCCGGGCGCAGGTCGAAGTGCTCGTCCACGAGTTGCGCGATCTGTCCGCGACCGATCTTCTCGGTGCCAAAGGTCTCAACCATGACCGAGACCGGGTGGGCGACGCCGATCGCGTAGGCGACCTGGACCTCGGCCCTGTCGGCCAGTCCCGCGGCGACGATGTTCTTGGCCACCCACCTCGCGGCGTAAGCGGCCGACCGGTCCACCTTGGAGGGATCCTTGCCCGAGAAGGCCCCACCGCCGTGCCGAGCCATCCCGCCGTAGGTGTCGACGATGATCTTGCGTCCGGTCAGCCCGCAATCGCCCATCGGGCCGCCGATCACGAAGCGCCCCGTAGGGTTGACCAGGAAGTTCTTCAGCAGCTTCTTCTCGTCGTAGAGCTGGGCCGGCAGGACCGGGCGCAGCACATGCTCGAACAAGTCGGGCTTGATCAACGTCTCGGAGTCGATGCCGTCGGCGTGCTGGGTGGAGATCAAGATCTTTTCGATCTCCACCGGGCGCCCATCCTGGTAGCGCACCGTGACCTGGGTCTTGCCGTCGGGACGCAAGTAGGGCACGACCTCGCCCTTACGCACCTCGGCCAGGCGCTTGGAGAGCTTGTGGGCAAGGGAGATCGGCAGCGGCATCAGCTCCTCGGTCTCGTTCGAGGCGTAGCCGAACATCATGCCTTGGTCGCCCGCTCCGGCGACGTCGAGCTCGTCCTCGTCGGCCGGGTCGTGGCGCGTCTCATAGGCGGCATCGACGCCTTGGGCGATGTCCGGAGACTGCTTGTCGATCGCGTTGATCACCGCGCACGTGTCGCAATCGAACCCGAAGGCGGCGTTGTCGTAGCCGATTTTGCGCACCGTCTCGCGCGCGATCTCCTGGATGTCGACATAGGTGTTCGTGGAGATCTCCCCCGACACCACGATCAGTCCCGTGTTGACCAGCGTCTCGCAAGCGACGCGGCCATAGGGGTCGTCGGTGAGCACGGCGTCGAGCACTCCGTCGGAGATCTGGTCGGCGATCTTGTCGGGGTGGCCCTCCGTGACCGACTCGGAGGTGAACAGGAACTCTTTATCGGAATGTTGGCTCATGGCTTGGGGATCGGCTCCACGGGTCTCGCTTGAAGAAGTCCCGCAAGTCTAGTGACGGGGCACTCAGGCGGCCTGCACGCGTGTGCGGGTACCGCGTTCGACGAAATCGATGATCAAAGGAACGCCGTCCATGCCATAGCGGGCGCGCAGGCGATTCTCGATGAAGTAGGCATAGTCGCGGGTGACGCGCGCCCTGGAGTTGACCTGGATCGCAAAGCGCGGGGGACTCTCGCCGATCTGGGTCATGTAGATCAGCTTCAAACGATGCTGGCCCGAGCCGCGACGCGTACCCACGGGCGGCTGGCGCGCCTGGACGGCCTCGGCCAGGAAGCGATTGAGCTCAGGCGTGGGGATACGCCCGCGACGACGGTCCCCCAATGCGATCGCCTCGGCCAGCAGGCGCGACACGTTGCGCCCGCTCTTGGCGCTCGCGGTCAAGACGCGCGGGCGCAAGCGCAGCTTGGCGGCAACCACAGCCCGTTCGTGGTCGAGATCGGCCTCTGTGCCTTCGCGAATGTCCCACTTGTTGAGCACGATCGCGGTCGCGCACCCGGCCTTCATGGCCAGCTCGGCGACCCTCAGATCCTGGGAGGTGACGCCGTCGGTGGCGTCGCAAACGACGAGCGCCACGTCGGCCCGCTCGGCCGCCCTTTGGGAGCGCAAGGTCGTGTAGTACTCCACCGAATCGGAGACCTTCGACTGGCGGCGCATCCCGGCGGTGTCGATCAAGATCAGCTCGCGATCGCCCGGCTGCCCGGCGCGCGGCTGCCCATCGCCTGACTCCCCATCGCCCGGCTGCCCGGCGTTTTCGGCGCCCGCCGAGGCGCCCTCGGGGCCCTTGACGGTCAAGGGCGTGTCGATCGCGTCGCGGGTGGTGCCCGCAAGCTCGGAGACGATCACACGCTCTTCGCCGAGGAAGCGGTTGACCAGCGAGGACTTGCCCACATTCGGGCGCCCGATCAAAGCGAGGCGGATCACGTCGTCCTCGGCCTGCTCGTCCTCGGCTGCCGGCAGCAGTTCGACGATCCGGTCGAGCAGGTCGCCCGTGCCGAGACCCTGCGCGGCGGACACCGCCAGAGGCTCGCCCAGGCCGAGGCGATGGAAGTCTGCCGCAAAAGGCAGATCGGAGACCCCGTCGCACTTGTTGGCCGCCACGATCTTGGGCAGCGGCGCGCGGCGCAACAGGTCGGCCATCTCCTGGTCGCCGGGACGGACCCCGGCACCCGCATCCACGACCAGGACCGCGACCTCGGCGTCGGCCAGGCCCGCGCGCGCCTGCTCCCTGATCGAGCCCGACAGAGGATCTTCGTCCTTGAAGTCCACCCCGCCCGTGTCGATCAACACGAACGTGCGCCCGTTCCACTCGCATTCGATCTCGTTGCGGTCGCGGGTGATCCCGGCGCGCTCGTGCACGACCGCCTCGCGCGAGCCCGCCAAGCGATTCACCAGCGAGGACTTGCCCACGTTGGGGTAGCCCACTATTGCGACCTTCTGCATCGGGAGAGTATGACTGCGATCGGGCGTCCACCCGGTCGCCCGCCGCTACGTGTGGGCGCCCCGATCGCCGGCAAGCTCGCAGATGCGCTCGACCACCTGCTCGATCGTCATGCCTGTTGTGTCCAGCACGACAGCGCCTGGAGCCGCCTGCAGGGGACTGTGTGCACGCGTCGAGTCGCGCTCGTCGCGCAGAGCCTGCTCGGCCATCACCGTCGCCTGATCCCCGCCCAGCTCCGAGGCGCGACGACGGGCGCGCTCGCTCGCGTCGGCGGTCAAGAAGACCTTCAGCTCGGCGTCTGGCGCCACGACGGTGCCGATGTCGCGACCCTCGGCCACCCAGTCGCCGCCGGCGATCAGCTCGCGCTGCTTGGCAACCAAAGCCTCGCGCACGCCCGGATCGGCGGCCACTGTGGATGCCGCCTCCGATACCTCGGGAGCGCGAATCGCCCCGGTTACATCGTGCCCGTCGAGGACTACTCTGTCGGCCGCTGCCGCAGTCGGGGCCTGCGCCGCACCCCCGGCCGAGACCTCCGCGCCCGCCTCGCTCGGCTCCGCGGGGATCAGCTCGATCCGCGCCGAGCGGGCCACCTCGGCGGGCGGCCTCTCGGGCGGCCGGAGTGCGAGCAGACCGACGCAGCGATACATCGCGCCGGTGTCCATATAGGTAAAGCCGAGCCTGCGCGCGAGAGCCCGCGCGATCGTGGACTTGCCGGCGCCAGCCGGGCCGTCGATCGCGATCAGCATCGAATTCTCATCCGCCTAGCGCTCGGATGTCGCCGGTGAAGCCCGGGTAGGACACGTCCGCGGCCTCCATCCCCCTCACCAAGACACCTTCGCGCGAGGCAAGGCCCGCGACCGCGCCCATCATCGCCAAGCGGTGGTCGCCCGCGGCGTCGATCTCTCCGCCCTTGAGCCCGCCCCCCCGCGCTCCGCGGGGCGTGCCGCTAACCACGAAGCCGTCCTCGAGCGCCTCGATCTGGGCTCCCAGCCCGCGCAGCCCATCGACGACGGTGGCGATGCGATCGGACTCCTTGAGGCGCAGCTCGTGGGCGCCGCGCACCACCGTCTCCCCCTCCGCGAAGCAGCCGAGCAAGGCCACCAAAGGCAGCTCGTCGATCGCAAGCGGCACCTCTTCGGGCTCCACGGTCGTTCCCTCCAGGGCCCCATGCGCCACGTCCAGGTCGCAGATCGGCTCCTCGGCCAGCAGCTCGCCGCTCTCCCCCTCCAAGTCGCCGAACACGATCCCCCGCATCCGCTTGAGGATGCGCAAAAAGCCGGTACGCGTCCAGTTGGCGCCCACGTCGCGAATCAACAGACGCGAGCTGGGTATCAGAACTCCCGCCGCGATCGCAAACGCGGCCGAACTGGGGTCGCTCGGCACGACCACACGCTCCAGCACGAGCTCGTCTGCGTTGACGACGGTCACGTGACGGCCGTTGCGATGAATGTTGACGCCTGCCCGCAAAAGCATCCGCTCAGTGTGGTCGCGGCTGCGCGCCGGCTCTCCCACCGTCGTCGCGCCGTCGGCGGCGAGCGCTGCCAGCAGGATGCACGACTTGACCTGGGCGCTCGCGACCGGCAGCTCGTAGGAAATCGAGCGCAAACGAGCTCCCTTGATCGTGAACGGCGGGAAGCGGTCCTCGCGGGCGCTCAGCTCGGCGCCCATGAAGCGCAACGGCTCGGCCACCCGATCCACCGGGCGGCGGCGGATCGACTCGTCTCCGTCGAGCGTGAAAGATCGCCCCTCCTGCGCCGCAAGCCAACCAGGCAGCAGGCGCAGCAAGGTGCCCGCGTTACCCACGTCGATCGGGCCCGAGGGCACACGGGCCTCGCGCAGCCCCGTGCCGCGCACCGTGACGACGCCGTCGCGTTCGTCGACCAGCGCGCCCAGCGCCCTCACCGCCGCCAAAGTGGAGTCGGTGTCGGCCGCGTGCAGATAGTTCTCGATCCGGGTCGGCTCGGCGGCCATCGCCCCGAGCAGGGCTGCACGGTGAGAGATCGACTTGTCGGCGGGAGCGCTCAGCTCACCGTGCAGCCCGCTCGAAGGTTCGAACCGAACATCCATAGCGTCTCTAACCCTACGAACTCGCCAAGCGTTCGCGCTCTTCGCGCGCCCGCTCGTTCCAAGCGACCAAAGCGTCGGCGTCCTCGGCGTCGAGCGCGTCGCGCACGCCGCTCAATTCCTTGATCGCTTCGTCGAGGGTCTCGGCGAGATAGTCCGCATTGGACATGTAGATGTCCGTCCAGATCGCCGTGTTGGCTCCCGCCACGCGGGTGGCGTCGCGGAAGCTTGGGTTCGCGCCCACGGTCTCCAGACCGGACACCGCCCCCGTCGAGAAGCCCGCCGACCCGGAGGGCTCGCCCACCGCGGCGGGCGCGGCCCGCAACGCTTGGGCGACAAGCACGTTGGCGAGCACATGCGGCAGGTGCGAGACGCTCGCCATCAGGCGATCGTGGTCCTCGGGCGCAATCGCGACGGGGCGCGCGCCGATCTGCTCGATCAACGCCACCATTCGCGCCAAGGCCGGTGCCACCTCGGTGACCTCCGCCCCGGACTGGATCCCCGGCGCGAGATACCAAAGCGCATCGTCGAAGAGATCCTCCCGCGCGCCCTCCACACCAGCGGTCTCGGCCCCGGCGAGCGGATGACCCGCAACGAAACGGGGGTCCTTCACCGCACGCGCTATGTGGCGCTTGGTCGAACCGACATCGCTCACCACACATTCGGGCCCGGCCGCCGCCAAGGCCTCGAGCACGACCTCGATGGTGGGACCGACCGGTGTCGCCACGAACGCGTAATCGACTTCGTCCACGGCCCCCGCGAGACTGTCGGCGGCACGCTCGATCGCACCCATTTCTTGGGCCTTTCGCAAAGCACCCGCGTCAGGATCGTGGCCGACGACATGCGCGCCCAAGCGACGGCGCGCGGCCAGGCCGATCGACCCTCCAATCAGCCCGACGCCGATCACCGCGACCCTTAGAGGCCGCCTGTCCTTGCGGCCCCCCGGATCGCTCACGCGGTGGAGAACACCTTTCCGGCGAGCGCCGCGACGCGCTCAACCGTCTCGGCGTACTCGGCGAAGTCCTCTGCCAGGAGCGCCTGGGGGCCGTCGCAGAGAGCCTCGTCGGGGTTCGGGTGCACCTCGACGATGATCCCGTCCGCCCCGGCGGCGGCCGCCGCCAAGGACATCGGAGCCACCAAGGAGCGTCGTCCGGCCGCGTGGCTGGGGTTGACCACGACCGGCAGATGCGAGAGCTCTTTGAGCACCGGCACCGCCTGTAGGTCGAGCGTCGTGCGGTAGCTGGTCTCGAATGTCTTGATTCCGCGCTCGCACAACATCACGTCGCGGTTGCCTTCCTTGAGCACGTACTCGGCCGCCATCAACAGCTCATCCAGCGTCGCCGAGAGACCGCGCTTGAGCAGGACCGGGCAGCGCGAACGTCCGATCTCGGTCAGCAGGGGGAAGTTCTGCATGTTGCGGGCGCCCACCTGGATCACGTCGGCCACCTCGAGCACCGCTTCCAGGTCGCGTGCGTCCATCAGCTCGGTCACGATCGGCAGGCCTGTGCGCTCCTTGGCCTCGGCCAGCAGGCGCAAGCCCTCTTGACCCAAGCCTTGGAAGGCATAGGGCGAGGTGCGTGGCTTGTAGGCGCCTCCCCGCAGCATCGCGACACCCGCGTCCTTGACGACGTCGGCCGTCTCCAAGAGCTGCTCGCGTGTTTCGACTGTGCAGGGTCCCGCGATCAAGGCGAAATGATCGCCGCCGATCTTGCGCCCTTCGATGTCGATTACGGTTCGCTCGCCGTGACGGATCTCGGCCGAGGCGAGCTTGTAGGGCTTGAGGATCGGCATCACCCTGTCCACCCCGGGCTGTCCCTCGAGGCCCAGACCGGCGACCAAGACGTCCTGCTCGACGTCGCCGATCGCTCCGATCACCGTCAGGCGGGCTCCCTTGATCGGGTGTGCCAAGGCTCCAGCGCCCTCGATCTTCTCGATCACCGCGCCGATCTCCTCCTCGCTCGCGGTCTCCTTCATGACGATCATCATTGCTTCATCCTTTCAAAGTGGGTTGGTCGCGTGTACTTTGTCGCGTGAGCGGGGCCGGTCTTGTGAGCTCGGCTTGGAGAGCGGCGCTCGGTTCCTCAGAACCCGGATGCGGCCTTGACTTGCCTCCGCTCACCGGTGGAGGCCAGGCCGAAGCGCCTAGCTAAATCGCCAGGCGCAGCGAAACGACCAATACGACGTGCGGGCACTCGCTGGCGCGAGCGCGGAGGCGGATGTCGAGTCGGTCGCAGGCATGATCGTCTATGAGGTTTGTAGCAGAGACCCCGGGCCCCGTCCAGCCCCGCAAGAGAAACTCTCAGGTTCTTCACCTCGCCTCATCTTGCCTGTGTGGGCAACTACACGCCCTACAGCACTTCGGCCAAAGCGTCCAGGAAGATCGCGTTCTCCTCGGAGGTGCCATACGTGACGCGCAAGGCCCCCGGCTTGCCCAAAGCCCCGCCGCCACGCACGAGCACACCGCGCTCGCCGAGGCCCCGCATGACCTCGGCCTCGCGGGCCTCGGCCTGCTCGGGACCCGCGCCCGGCAGATCGAACCAGCAAAAATTGGCCTGGGACTCAGCCGGCTCGATCCCCAGCGCGCGCAAACGCTCATCCACGGAGATGCGCTCGGCGATCGTGCGCGTGACCCGCTCGGTGACGGCGTCCTGATGGGCGAGCGCCTCGACCGCGGCGACCTGGGCGACGGCGTTGCAGAAGAAGGGCTGGCGTACCTGGTCGACCGCCCGCGGCAGCTCCTCCGAGCCGCATAGGGCAAAGCCGACACGCAACCCGCACAGCCCATAGACCTTGGAGAAGGTGCGCAGCAGGACGAGATTGGGATGCCCACCCAGCAGCTCGATCGAAGCGTCCGGATCCTCGAGCAGGTTGAACTCGCAATAGGCCTCGTCCACGACGACGCACACGTGCCTGGGCACCTGCGCCACGAAGTCGGCGATCTCGGCCAAGGACAGGGCGGTGCTGGTGGGATTGTTGGGGTTACACACGATCACCAAGCGAGTGGCGACCGTAATCTCGGCCAACATCGCGTTCAGGTCGTGGCGGTGATCGCCGCGCAGCAGGACCGTCACCGCCCGTGCGCCGGAGGCGGCGCTGAGGTGCGGATAGACCGAGAACGAAGGCCACGCGTACACCAGCTCGGCCCCCGGCTCGAGCAGAGCCTCGCCCAAGGCAAGCAGGATGTCGCACGAACCGTTGCCGATCGCGATCCTCTCGCAGGGAACGCCGTAGCGCTCCGAGAGGCGCTCGCGCAGAAGCGAATTGGTGGGGTCGGGGTAGCGGTTCAAGATCGGCAGGGCGGCGTGGATCGCCTCGATAACCGCGGGCAGCGGTGACCAAGGCGACTCGTTGGAGGCGAGCTTGACCTTGGGTGCGCGCTGGGCGTAGCCGCCGGCCGCCGGATAGGAGGGGATGCGCGCGATGCGCTCTGAGAACTCGATGGCCATTGCTGCCTATTGTGGCGGAGTCTTACTGCGCCGCCATCAGGTCGGCGCGCAGGGAGGCAGCCTCGCCGAGATAGACGTGCTTGGACTCGTGCGTGTCCTGCGCGTAGTAGTGGATCAGGACACGGATCACGCGCTGTAAGGAACCGGGCACCGGAATCTCACGCGCGCACAGCAGCGGCACCCGCTCGAAGCCGAGTGCGCGAGCCGCCACCGCCGGAAACTCGGCCGTGAGGTCGTCGGTGACCGTGAAGATGCAGCTCACCACCTGCTCGGGCTCAAGCGCGTTGCGCCGCATGATCTCCCCCATCAGCTCGGTGGTGGCGTCCAGGATCTCCTGCGAGTCGTCTCGGGGAACCGAGATCGCGCCCCTCAGGGCGTACAGGCGTTGCGACATCGCGGCGATTCTTTCAGAGCCGGCTCCTGGAGTGGCCGCTCAGGACCTGCGCACCGACCAGCGCCGCTTGGAGGCAGCAGCTGTCGGTTGCTGCGCTTGCTTGCGATCCTCGGGGCCGCCACGCAAACGTGCAAGCTCGGCGTCGGTCAGCTTGCGAGTCTCGCCAGGCGCGAGCTCGCCGAGCTTCAGCCGCCCAAACGCGACACGTTGAAGCGCGAGTACCGGGTGTCCGACGGCCTCGCACATGCGGCGCACCTGACGGTTGCGGCCCTCATGGATCGTGATCTCGAGCACTCCTTGCGCGATCGCTCGCACCTGTGCGGGCGCGGTCATCCCGTCCTCCAAGCGCACCCCCGCGCGCAGCTTGGCGATCGCACCGTCGCCCACTGGGCCCCCACCCAAGCGCACCCGGTAGGTCTTGGGCACTTCATAGCTCGGGTGCGTCAAGCGTTGGGCAAGCGCACCGTCATTTGTGAGCAGGATCAGCCCGCTTGAGTCCGCGTCGAGTCGCCCCACCGGGTATAGGCGCCGCGAGTCCTCCTCGACGAGCGAGACCACCGTCGGGCGACCGTGGGTGTCCTGCGCTGTGCTCAACACTCCGAGCGGCTTGTGGACCGCGTAGACGACCGGCTGCTCAGGCCCGGCGACCGGACGCCCGTTGACGGTCAGGGAAGTCTGCTCGTCGACATCCCGCGCGGGATCGAGCACGACCTGACCGGCGAGGCTCACGCGGCCTTCGGCGATCATGGTCTCGGCGGCGCGACGCGAGGCAACGCCCGCGTGGGCCAGATACTTGGCTAGGCGCATGGGCCTGCAACGATAGGGGCATGGACCTCCAACTTCTCGACCGCGAACTCGCCGCAAGCGGCCAGCCTGCGTTCCGCGCTCGCCAGGTATGGGAATGGGCCGCCCGGGGCGCTGAGGACTATGGGCAGATGACGAACCTCCCCGGGCCCTTGCGCGAGTGGCTAACGGAGAACGTGCCCTTCTCGAGCCTCGAGTTGCGAGAGCAGCGCACCGCCAGCGACGGCACCGTAAAGGCCCTGTTCGCGACCGCCGACGGACGAGCCTTGGAGGCGGTTCTGATGCGCTACCGCGATAAGCGCAACTCGATCTGTGTCTCCTCGCAGTCCGGCTGTCCTTTGACCTGCACGTTCTGCGCGACGGGTCAGATGAAATTCGCGCGCAACCTGACGGCCTCTGAGATTCTCGAGCAGGCGCTTCATTTCAGACGCATGACGGCGGTCGATCACTGTGTTTTCATGGGCATGGGCGAGCCGATGCTCAACCTCGAGAACGTCCTTGCGGCGTGCGAGCGACTGCCCGACATCGGCATCACCCATCGCCGCACGGCGATCTCCACGGTGGGATGGATCCCGGGCATCGAAGCGCTCGCCGCGCAGGAGATGCCGTTGCGCTTGGCCTTGTCTCTTCATGCCGCCGACGAAGCTTTGCGCAGCGAATTGATGCCGGTCAACGAGCGCTATCCCCTGGGCGATGTGATCGATGCCTGTAGGGCCTTCTACGAGCGCAAGCGCAGACGCATCTTCGTCGAGTACGTGATGCTCGCCGGCGTCAACGACCGCTATGAGCAGGCTGTGGCGCTCGCCAAGCTGCTCGAGCCGCGTGACGGCAAAGAGCAGCCGCATATGTTCAAGGTGAACCTGATCCCCTTCAATCCGACCGACTCGACCTACGAGGGATCCAGCCGTCAATCGATCGCCGCGTTCAAGGGCGCCTTGGAAGCACACGGCATCCAGGCGACGGTACGCCTCACGCGTGGACGTGACATAGACGCGGCGTGCGGACAGCTCGCGGCCCGCGCAGCCTGACTACTGAAGCTCTGGCTGGGGCCCGCCGCCGGCCCTGGCCTCGCCTGCTCGCAGCAAGCGCTCGCGCAAGTCCGATTCCTCCTCGGGAGTGGGGTCCCACTGGCCGATGTCGGGCAACTCCTCGAGCGAGCGCAAACCGAACAGCTTGAGGAACTGGGTCGTGGTGCGATACATGACCGCGCCGAACTGCGAGCGTCCCGACTCTTCGACGAGCCCGCGCTCCAGAAGCGTGGAGGCGGCCGAGTCGGCGCTGACGCCGCGAATACGGGTTATCTCGGGGCGCGAGATCGGCTGTAGATAGGCGACGATCGCCAAGGTCTCGGCCTGGGCGGGAGTCAAGACCGAGGCGCGCGGACGGCTGAACAGGCGCCTGGCGGCATCCTCGGTCTCGGGGTCGCTTGCGAACGTGAAGCCGCCCCCCAACTCGCGCAGGTGAATGCCGGAGTGACCTGGCGCGTAGCGTTCGGCCAGCTCGGCAAGAGCGGCGATCACGGCCAACTCCTCGGCGGCGGCCGCGTCGGAGAGCTCCTGCGGGCTCAACGGATCGGGTGCTAGGAACAGCAGGGCCTCGACGGTGCGCACGAGCACCGGCTCGGGCTCGGGCAGGTTCTCGATGTCAAGCGCGCTTGGGCGCTCGGTCTGCTCATCTGTTGCCAGCACATCATCCTGATCGGCAGATGACTGCTGATCCTCAAATGCCGGCTCGTCCTGCCCCGGCTCCTCACTCATCCGGCGCGTGCCTGTCGCGGCTCGACGCCAGCGGCATGGACGGCGATCTCGCCGAAGTTCTCACCCTGCTCCCACCATGCCTCGCCGCGCTTGTAGAGCTCCAGGAGCGCGAAGACGGTGACCGCAACAGTCATGCGATCCTCGCCCCGGACGGCCTCCTCGAAGGAGAAATGACCCCGTCTGAGCAGGTCGCGTAGACGGTCCAAGCGCTCGGCGACGGTGACGCGCTGGATCGAGATGTGACGCAGGTTGATCGTGGGCGGAATCCGCAAAAGGCGCCCGATGGCTTGACCGAGCACCGCCGGGTTCTGGGATGCGTCTTGCGGCGGCGCGGCCGTCTTGCGCAAGTGGGCCGGCAGCGGAGCGCTGCGAAAACGGACCCCTTCCTCGCTTTTGAACAGCTCGAGCAGGTGCGTCGAGGCGGAGCGGAAGCGGCGAGCTTGGAGCATCCTCTCCAGCAGCTCCTCGGCGGCCTCGCCGGGCTCGATGTCGAGCAGATCCTCGCCGTCCTCGGCCAGCATCAGGCGCGACTTCAATTCCAAGAGCGCCGCGATCAGGACGATGAACTCGGTGGCCGTCTCAAGGTCCAGCTCCCCGCGTCCCTCCAGGTGGTCGAGGTAGGCGAGCACCACGTCGGCCAGCTCCAGGTCGAGCAGGTCCACCTCCTCTCGCAGAATGAGTGCGAGAAGGAGGTCGAAGGGTCCGTTGAAGATCTCCAGGTCGAGCTCAAGCGCAGGGAGCGTCACCGGCCTACCGTACCGTGCGCGGCGGACCTACACCCATGCATTCGCGCACATCCACGAGCGTGTCGGCGGCGATCGCACGGGCGCCCTCGGCTCCTCTGGCCAGGACATCCTCCAAGGCCTGCTCGTCGCTGCGCAACTGGACGTAGCGTTCACGTATGGGCGCAAGCATCGCGGTGACCGCTTCGGCTACCGCGATCTTCAAGTCGCCGTAGCCGCGCGCCTCGCGCATGTCCGCTTCGACCTGCTCGGGTGTGGCCTCGCGCGCGACGGCGAGGATTTCGATCAGATTGGAGACGCCCGGCTTCTCCGGCGATCGTTCGATCTCGCGTCCGGAGTCGGTGACCGCGCTCTTGAACTTCTTGAGGATCGCGGCGGGCTCGTCGAGCACATATACGGTGCCCTGCTCGGAGCCGCCCGTGGTGGACATCTTGCGCGTGGGCTCTTGCAGGTCCATGATCCGTGCGCCGACCTCGGGAATGCGGTGCTCGGGGACCACCAGAACATCCTTGCCGGAACCGAAGCGGGCGTTGAAGCGGCGCGCCACGTCGCGCATCAGCTCGAGGTGCTCGCGCTGGTCCTCGCCGACCGGGACCTCCTGCGCGCGGTATGCGAGCACGTCGGCGGCCTGCAACACCGGGTAGAGCAGCAGTCCGGCCGAGACCAACTCCCGCTGGACCACCGACTTGTCGCGAAACTGGTGCATCCGCTGCAACCGGCCCAGCTCGGTCACCGAGCACAGCAACCACGTGAGCTCGGTGTGCTCGACGACGTCGCCTTGGCGAAAGAGGATGCAGCGTTCCGGGTCAAGGCCGGCCGAAAGCAGTAGCGCGGTCAGGTCATATACGGCTCGGCGCAGCTCGGTCGGGTCATACGCAACGGTGATCGCGTGCAGATCGACGATGCAGTAGAGCCCTTCGCCGCGATCTTGACCTGCGACGAGTTGGCGGATCGCGCCGATGTAGTTGCCCAGGTGCTTGGTGCCCGTGGGCTGGATACCGGAGAAGATGCGCACGCTAGGGAGCTTGCCGGATGACCGGATGCTTCGCCGCGGCGACCTCGTCCAAGCGCCGCACGGGGGTGGTGTAAGGGGCATTCTGGGCGATCTCGTGGTCCTCGGCCGCCTCGCTCAGGATCTCGCCCAAGGCCTCGGCGAAAGCGTCGAGCGTCTCCTTGGTCTCGGTCTCGGTCGGCTCCACCATCAACGCCTCCTCCACGAGCAGGGGGAAATAGACCGTCGGTGGGTGGTAGCCGTAGTCGAGCAGGCGCTTGGCCAGGTCGAGCGTCTTGATCTGCAAGTTGCGCTTCATAGGACCGCCGGAGAGCACGAACTCGTGGAGGCACAGGTCGCCGTAGGCCAAGGGAAGCTGCTCCAAGACACCCAGCTCGCGCAGGCGGGCAAGCAGGTAGTTGGCGTTCAGGACCGCGGTTTCGGAGGCGTCCTTGAGGCCCGGAGCGCCGAGCGAGCAGATGTAGGCGTAGGAGCGCACGAAGCAGCCATAGTTGCCTTGGAAGCCACGCAAGCGGCCGATTGATTTGGCGCCGGGCCAGTCTTCGACCAGATCGAAGGTCACGCTCGCGCCGCTAGATCCCTCACCGTTTGAGCCCCCCCCGTTTGGGCCGGCGCCGTCCGGTGTCTCGCGACGCACGATCCGGGGCACTGGCAGGAACGGCTCGATGCGCTCAGAGACGGCGATCGGACCTGACCCGGGGCCGCCGCCGCCGTGGGGCTGGGTGAAGGACTTGTGCAGGTTGAAGTGGACGATGTCGAAGCCCATGTCCCCGGGACGCGAGAGGCCCATGACGGCGTTGAGGTTGGCGCCGTCGTAGTAGAGGGTGGCGCCCACTTCGTGCACGACTTTGGCGATCTCTTGGATGTTGGGATCGAACAGTCCGAGCGTGTTGGGGTTGGTCAGCATCAGGCAGGCCACGTCGGTGTCAGCCTTGGCTCGCAGGTCGTCCAGATCGACGCCCCCGTCGGGATTGGTCGCGATCTTGACGACCTCGAAACCGGCCATCGTGACGGTTGCGGGGTTGGTGCCGTGCGCGGTGTCCGGCGTGAGCACCTTGTGGCGTGTCTCGCCGCGCGCCTCGTGGTAGGCGCGCGTGAGCAGCACGCCGGCAAGCTCGCCGTGAGAGCCGGCCGAGGGCTGCAGGCACACGTGCGGTAGACCGGACACCTCCGAGAGGGCGCGCTCAAGGTTCCACATCAGCTCCAAGGCTCCCTGAGCGCGCTCGGGATCCTGTAGGGGGTGCAGGCGGGCGTGGCCGGGGAGTGCCGCGACACGCTCGTGCAAACGGGGGTTGTGCTTCATCGTGCACGAGCCGAGCGGGTAGAAGCCGGAGTCGAGGTCGAAATTGCGCTTGGAGAGGCGTACGTAGTGGCGCACGATCTCGGGCTCTGAGACCTCGGGCAGGCGGGGCGGCTCGGCACGACACAGTCCGGCCGGCAAGAGCTCGTCCACCGGCACGTCGGGCACATCGAGCTCGGGGCAATGGAACGCGCGACGGCCGGGGGCGCCGCGCTGGAAGATCGTGACCGCGGGCTCTCGCTGCAGGGGAGTGTCGGTGCTTTGCGTGGGCGGCCTCATGCGCTTGCTCCCACCTCGACGCGGCCAGCGTCGCCACCGGAGAGCCGCTCGGCCGCGACGGCCTCGCCGATCACTTGCACGAGCTTGTCGATATGGGAGCGCGAGCGGCGCTCTGTGATCGCCACAAGCAGTCCACCCTGGTCCTGCTCGCGTCCGGTGAGTGCATGGAGGTCAGCGCCGGGATTGACGCCCTGGGCGGCACAGTGGCGGCGCACCGCGGCAACATCGGCGTCGAGGCGCACCGCGAACTCGCGCACAACCGGTTGAGAGTGCAGCGGAGAGACCCCCTCGAGCGCGCACAGCGCCTCGCGGGCATAGTGGGTGCGCTTGAGCAAGAGCTCTCCGAGTTCCACGAACCCGCGCCGGCCCAGCCAGGACAGGTAGACGACCCCAGCCAGGGCGTTGAGCGCTTGGGAGGTGCAGATGTTGGAGGTGGCCTTCTCACGGCGAATGTGCTGCTCGCGTGTCTGCAAGGTGAGCACGAACCCGCGACGGCCGTCCACGTCGAGGGTCTCCCCTGCAATGCGACCGGGCATGCGGCGCAAGTACTCCTGGCGGGCGGCGAAGAACCCGAACGAAGGGCCGCCGAAATCGAGGCGATTGCCGAGCGATTGGCCCTCCCCCACGGCCACGTCCACGCCGCACTCCCCCGGTGCGACAAGCACACTGAGCGCGATCGGGTCGAGTTGTGCGATCGTCACGAGCTTCTCCCCCCCTGCCTGCTTGGCGGCGGCGCACAGCGTGGCTGCGTCCTCGACGGAGCCATAGAAGTTGGGTTGGGCGAAGATCGCCGCAGCGGTGTCCTCGTCGATCGCCTCCGCCCACGCATCGGGGTCGGTGACGCCGTCGCGCAAACCCACCTCGACCACCTCGATGCCGTAGCCGTGGGCGTAGGTGCGCAGGGTGGCAAGCGTATGGGGGTGCAGGCCGGCGGACACGACGAAACGCGAGCGGCCGTTGTGGAGCTTCGCCAGATAACCGGCGGAGGCGACCGCGCTGGGCCCCTCGTACACGGAGGCGTTGGAGACGGGTAGGCCCGTCAGCTCGCAGATCGCGGTCTGGTACTCGAACATGACCTGGAGGCCGCCCTGGGAGATCTCGGGCTGGTAGGGCGTGTAGGGCGTCAGGAACTCGGAGCGCTCCATCAGCATGTCCACGATCGAAGGCACGTAGTGGTCGTACATCCCCGCGCCCAAAAAGCTGAGCTCGTCCTCGGCGCTGGCATTGCGGGCGGCCAGTGCGCGCAGGTGCTCATAGACCTCCTGCTCGCTCTGGCCGTCGGGCAGGGCGAGTGGGCGGGCGAGACGTACCGCCCCGGGGATCTGGCGCTCGAAGATCTCCTGCACGGAGGAGACCCCGATCGCCGCGAGCATCGCGGCCAGGTCGCTGTCGGTTACTGAGGTGTAGCGGGTCAAGTCTCGAGTCAGCCTAGCCGGTTGTCCCGACCGCTAGCCAAGGCTCGCGCTGTAGGTGCCCGCGTCCAGAAGGGCCTCGCGCTCGGCGGGGTCCGACATGCGCACCTTGACCAGCCAACCCTCGCCGTAGGGATCCTCGTTGATCGCATGGGGAGCGTCGGCAAGCGCGTCGTTGACCTCCACGATCTCGCCCGAAAGGGGCGCCACGACGTCGGAGACCGCCTTGACAGACTCGACCTCGGCGTAGGGCTCGTCCTTGACCAGTTGGGTGCCCGGCGCGGGCGGTTCGAAGAAGACAACCTCACCCAGGGCGTCCTGGGCAAACCAGGTGATGCCGAGGACCGCGACGTCGGGCTCGGACGGGTCGATACGTGCCCAGTCGTGTTCGGGGTGGTAGAGGAGGTCCTCCGGGTAGCTCGACATTTCAACTGGCCTTTCGATAGAGCGGCTTCTGCTTGACCACTGCCGGGCGAATCTTGCCACGGACATCGATCTGAAGCAGGGTGCCGAGCGCTGCATGCTCGGCGGGAACGTAGGCCATGCCGATGCCGGCCTCAAGGCAGGGCGAGAGCGTTCCGCTGGTGACGTTTCCGCCACCGACGATCGGGTTGCCCTGACGGGCGATGCCGGGACCCTCGATCTCGAACGCGACAAGGCGTTGCGGCGGACCGGCCGCGCGCGCCTTGCGAACCGCCTCTGAGCCGACGAAGCCCGTGTCCTCGCGACAGCACCAACCGAGACCGGCTTCGATCGGGTCGCGATCGAGCGAGAGCTCGTTGCCGTAGAGGTGAAAGCAGGCCTCCAGGCGCAGGGTGTCGCGCGCGCCGAGACCGGCCGGAGCGGCGCCGCGGTGGCAGAGCTCATCCCACAGGGGCGGGGCGTCCTGCGGCGCGAGCAGTAGCTCCACACCATCCTCGCCCGTGTAGCCGGTGCCGCAAACCAGGGCCTCGACGCCCGAGAGGCGGCGCATCGAGGCCGTCATCCGCGCCGGCAAGGGGGCATCGGATATCGCTTGCACGATCTCGCGCGCCCGGGGACCCTGCACCGCGAGCATCGCGAAGTCCGCCAGGCGGTCGAGGACCTGAGCCTCGAAATCGCCGGCATGTGCCTGAAACCAAGCCAGATCGCGCTCGTGGTTTGAGGCGTTGGTGACCGTCAGGTAACGGTCGGGCTCCAAGCGATAGGTGAACAGGTCATCCAAGGCCCCGCCCCGCTCGTCGCAGAGCACGCTGTATTGCGCGCCTCCGACGGGGATCTTCGAGACGTCGTTTGAGAGCAGCATTTGCAGCAGGGCCTCTGCCTGCGGGCCGACGGTTTCGATCTCGCCCATGTGCGAGACGTCGAAGATGCCGCAGCGCTCACGCACCGCCATGTGCTCGGCGCGCACGCCGGCGGGATACTGGACTGGCATCTCCCAGCCGGCGAAGTCCACGAGCTTCGCGCCGGCTGCCACGTGGCGGTCGTATAGGGGCGTGCGCCTCAAGACGCCTGGCTGCGGGGTGGGCACAGGTCGCCAGGCTAGCCGACGCCCGGCCTGCTTGCAGTCGAGCTGAAGGGGCGCCGCGAGGATCGACGGCGCCCCCCGACCCCGCGACTCATTTCTTGTTGTGCTTGCGATGCCCCTTTGCTTTCTTGGCCTTCTTATGCGCGCATCCTGTGACGGAGATTGGTGTTGTGACGTGTTGTTCGACTCCGTTTTGTCCGACGAATGCGGTTGGCATGTTGAGTTTGGTGGCGCAGAGGTTCCCGTTGGCGGCGAGTGCGGAGTATTTGCCTTGGGGTAGGGTCATTTCGAATGTGCCTACGGGTACGTCGGGAACAGTCTTGAATGTGCTGCTGGTGATCCCGGCTTTGCTGATGAATGTGGTGCCTACGAGGTCTACTGTTGCTCCGTAGCCTTGTAGTACGACGATCAGGTCGGGGAATGCTTCGCCGCCATGACTCACGAAATACGCTGGTCCTGTCAACGGAACCGGGAGGACCGGCGTGGTCGCTGTTGCTGTCGCGACCTTCGACTCCTGGGGACAGTTGGCGGGGTTAGCGTCGAATACCTGCACAGGACACGCCTTCTGAAGCGTGGTCAACCGTGATGGTAGTTGCTTTGGTAGGTCGACCTTGACCTTCGCGATGTTCGCGTCGTACGGTCCCTCGGGATAGGTGAGCTTGACGTGCAAGCTCGCACCGTTCTCCCTGGATGTTTTGCCTGAGGTCGATGCGGTCAGCTTTGGCTTGAACGCTAGTTTCGCGCAGTTGGTGACCTGGAACGGTGCGGATACTGTTGTGTTCATCCCTTCGGCGCTCGTGAGCGTCCCGTTGATCTCTGTCTTGTTGCAGTTCGTTGGGTTGAACGTGAATCCTGGCCTGTCTATCGTGACGTTGACCGCTTTGAGCTGCAACGGTATCCCGTCCAGCATCGTTGGCAGTGGGTCGCTTGTGACTGTCAACGCGGCGGTGTGGGGGTCTACCTGGATCGTGGCGCGGACTACGACGGTGCCTTTGCCGGTGGTGCCCGTGAGGGTGTAGGGGCCCGCGACTGCCGGCACTACGATCGATAGGCCGTATGGTGCGCCCTTATAGTTTTCGGTGATGAACACTTGTCCGCCGGAGACGAGGAACGGGTTCGCTCCAGGTCCGGTCAACGCTTGGACGTGCCCGATCAGACTGTTAGGTCCGCATGTTCCGGTGCTTGCTTGTGGTTCTTTACAGAGTTCGACACCGGCGAGCTTGCCGAGCAGGCCTGGCGGCATTTGTGTCGATAGCCCCGACAAGAACTCATCCTCGTCCGAGCGTCCGAAGGACAGCGTGAACGGGGTGTATTCCCCTGCTTGAATGTTCGGGGTGCCCGCTTTGAATACGGGTTTGAATTGTGGAGCGAAACAGTTCTGCTTGATTTCGAATTCATAGTACGGATGGGAATCGCTAACAACTTCCTGTTCGCTGACTGCGAGCAGACTGCTCCACGGTGTCAGATCGCCATCCGCCCGCACCGGACCGCACGAGCGCGGGTTCGCCAGTACAGCACGGGGTCCGCCTTCTAGCACGAAATGCAGCTTGTTGAACGGCACCTGAGGCGTATTTTTGAAAACGGTCGTGATCTGACCGGTCTGCTGGTTGACCTCACCATGCCCTTCGAGCTTCACCACAACACCCGCTTCACCCGTCCCGATCAGCTGCACGAACAGGCGCACCATCTTCCCGGCTTCAGCGTCCGCGGGCGTGCACGGGTCGCATTCGGGCGTACCCAAAAAGACCTGACCCTTCAGAGTGTGTTCGAGATCGGGCGTTTCTACTTCTACTTCCCCGACCTGCGCTTCACGCGGACATTCGGCCGGCGCTGCAGGCTCCTTCGAAGGATGATGAACACCATAGAACTGGGCGTCCGAGCACGCTTTCAAGCCCCAGGCGGCCGATGGGTTGACGACCACTCCCTCGGGCAAGGTCAGCTTGAAATCCTTCAAGCTCGACGTCGCTAGCGTTCCAGCTTCGTTGTGCTGCGGAATGTTCAAATCAAACGTGTAACCCGCCGGGGCACCGGCTTCGAGCGTATCCGGCAGGAACGTAAACGACGAGCCGAACGGCACCAAATCACAACCCGTGAGCGTCCCCATCGGCGCCTGCTCTGACACGAACACGCCCCGGTTCACCCACGAGTCCGTCGACATATTCGCCACCAGCGGCTCATCGCACTGCTGTGGATTCGTAAGCAACGGCACCGGCGACTGGCTGGGATTCGGACCCCCGAACGAACCACCCCCAAAGAAACGGTTGTACGAGGATAGATCGTTGCCGGGGCCGGAATGTTCAGCAGGAACACCCCAAATCGTGATCGACGTCGAAAGCGTCTGCGCGGACTCGGGCAGACTCGGCGCGGTCACCCGGACGCCGTAGCTGCCATCCGAAAGCACGCTCGTATCCAAACGCACCGGTAGAATCAGCACGTCGAACGCGAAAGCAGCCGGCTCGCCCGGGGACGGCGCGATGTTATAGACGGGCGCGATCAACGTCTGGTTGAACCGGGCTTCTTGCTCTACCGACACTGTCGCCATGCCCACCATCGAGTCCGCCGGACAAATAGCGGGGTCTCGCGCCTCTTCGATGACATGGGTTATCGTGCAGCGGGCCATCCCCACGGTGCTGCCGACCAGGCCTGGCGGAAGGTCGAAACGAATGTCCTTCACATCGGCTGCCGTATTGTAGGACTGGTTCGTGCTGAGTGTGAACGCGGTCGTCAAGTTGGGATGCCCTCCGGCCTGCGTGGTGGAGAGCGCGGCAACCACACTTTCGGGAGCCGGACCGAAGTTCGCGGGCGTCGTACTCAACACGATCGGGGTCTGACCAGTTTCTTCGGCCCCCCCTCCCGAGACCGTCGCAGTATTGGCTACCTGCCCGCTCAACGACGACGACACTTCGAACGTAGTTGTCATTACGAGCTGATCACCCGGATCGACCACCCCGGAATAGGTACAGTTCACCGACGGTGGAGGTGCACACGTCATTGCGGCACCACTTCCCCCATCGTACGCAAAGCCGGACGCATATGTGTCATAGCCCATAACTTCGGTGGCGGTCAAGCCCGCCGCGAACGTGTCGGCAAGCATGATCGTGCCGCCATCCGTCGATGCACCGCCGACGTTCGTGACGGTAACGATCAGCCGCGGCGCTGGTTCACCGTTTTCGGGGGAGCCCGGAACCACGTTCGTTGGTTCGGTCGTCATGGTCAATTGCCAGCGCGGCCCTTCGGCAGCCCAGGTGGCGCCGGCGAACACGAGCAACCACAGCCCGACGACCGTCAAAACAGCAGCGAATCGTATGCCCATGCCGTCCCTAGTACCAATTGCGTGGCGTCCCATCATTTGCCCCTCCCGTTGCTCTTGCCGGTCCGGTGACCAACCGATCCGCGTGCCGTCTTCCTGTTCGCGTGCTTTGCCTTCTTGCGTTTGCGTTTGTGCGGCTTGTGCCTGGAGGGATGCGAGCTTGTCTTAGTCTTCACATTGCTCTGTGGCGTCGGCGTGAGGTTCCCCGCGCCCGAGAATGTTTCGCTCGCGGGAGCCCCGAGCAACGCGGGCACACTCGGCGGGCCCTGGCACACCGACCCTTTACAAGGCACCGCGGGCGGCGGCGGGTTATCGCCAGGGCGGGGGATCCGCGCGTCATAGACGTCATAAGCGCCGTCGGCGTCGCCGGACACCAGACCTTCTGAGGTCGCAAAGAAGACATCGCCACCCGATTCGCTGCTATCGAGAAAGAATGATCCCTCGGCAGAGGCCCCGGACGAGATCAGGTAGATCTTGCCATACTCCCACTCATACACGTCGCTCTTACCGTTTGTGTCTCTCGACACGAGCGGATCAGGAGTATCGAAGAACACGCGCACACCCTCCGTCAACATGCCGCGCGTTTCGATAGTAGTAAGAGGGACCGAATTACCACCATTAGGTTTCCCATCTTCGGCACTGTCGTAAGAAATGTGTGTATCACCAGACGGCGCCACAGGCACGGGAGGACAAGAGACGCAGTCCAATTCCTTGCTTGACACGTCATAGCGGTAGATCTGCTCAAACCCGTTGCCGTTGTTGAACCCGCCGGGGATCTGTGCATTTGTTCTGAATAGGAACACAGACCCATCGCTGCTCACGCGCGCATCGTTCACATTGAGTTGTTGTGCACCTTCCGGCGCCAAATTTGGGACAGCCCCGGGCAACTGCGCGATCGTGCTCACATGTCCCACACCCGGACCGGTCCACAAATCGAGAGTCGTGCCCTTGAAAATAAAGTCAGAACCGTTCCGCGCGACGGCGACAATCGGTCCACTCACGTCCGGGAGATACATAAGAACGCCGTCTTCGAGATCGAAGTCGTACTCCTTGATGGCACCGTCTTGCGGCGCTGCCTGCGTTAGCTGATCGACGCTCGCGAAGAACACATGAGACCCATCAGGGGAGGCAAACGCGGATGTGCTGCCCGTTTGGCCACTTGCCGGTACTGCCGCGTTCGCGACGTCAACCGGGCCGTGAGGCGCGGGTTGACCTTCATGACCAGGCAATTGCGACATCGACACGAGCCTCGCGACGTGCGAGCCGTCGGGCTTGGTTTCACGCATATACAACTCCGGCGGTTCGCTCGTGCACTGGGGAGGCGTTGGTTCGCCACATAGCGGAGGAGACGACTGCGGGTCCGGACTGACGAAGAACGCACGACGACCATCTTCGGAGACCTCGTTGTCAAAGCCGCTCGCCTGGAATTCTCCGGTGCGACCGACTGCTGCGGGCACAGCCCCGAACGGGCTCAATTTACCGTCCGGTAGTGTTCCGGCCTCGCGCAGAGTCCCGCCGCTCCATTCGTAGAACCCCCATGGATAATGCGGTTCCCCTTGACCTTCGCCCACATACGGTGCGCGTGTTGAGTCCTCAGGCAAGAGCGTGCCCGCATACGTGAAATACACGGTGCTTAGATCAGGCGTCGCGCCTGTAACGTAGTAGTTTTTGACGATCTTGAGTTCCCCGAGCCCCGGTATCGGGTTCGATATCAACGGTCGCGAAAGCCACATCGGTTCGACAGCCGGATCTTCGGTGAGGAAGATATTTGGAGAGGTACCAACTTCGGTGCGCGGGTCTCCCGTCACGTAAGGTGCAGAAGCCGTGAACACAAAACGATTGAAATCCGCAGAAGGCACAATCGATGTCGGCGCCACCGAGATGCTGACCGGTCCTTGTGGGCGCGGCGTCGCCGACGAAGTCAACCAGCCCAGACCCGGTGTACGCCGCGAAACATACTCGCTCACCGTGCCTGCGTAGGAGTTGCCGACTGCCCCACTCATCAGATAGAGCGCGGCATTACCATCGGCCGAGGCCTGTCCAAAGCTCAACTCCGATGCGAAGTCAACGAAGTTGCCGTTCTTGAAAGCGGGAGTGACCTCTTCGTATACTCGTCCATCCGGTAGCCCCGTCGCGCCTGGCACGGGGAGCGGACCCATGAGCGGTGGCGTCAAGAGCGTCTGATCGGGTCCGTCTGTCGTGCCGTACAGGTTGGTGGCAACGACCCGGTAGTGATAGACAGTCTCCGTCTTTGCCCCTGTGAGTTCGACGGCAGACACCGCCACTGATTCGTTCCCGGCGCCGATGTTCCCCGCGGGGATCGGGACGGTCGTGCCGTAGGACTGTGTTTCGCCGTATTCGAATTGGTAGGTGGTTTCGCCGCCGTTCGGGGTAATGTGCGCGTCGAGCAGTATTTTGGTGCTGCTGTTTTCCGAGGACTCGCTGTCCACCGAGGGCGACGTCGCGAGCGTTGTGAATGTGACTGGCGACCCGTGCTGTGCACCGTAAGCGTTTGATGTCACCAGACAGGCCGCGTACTGGGTAGCTGGTTTCAAGCCAGTCACGGGCGCACTTACTGGCGCAGGCGTTCCTGGTCCGCTACCCGCATCTTCGGTGGTTGTCGTGTTTTCGCCTGTGCATTCCGTACCGATTTTGTAGTCAAAGGAGTAGGTCGTATCGACAGGATCCAATGTCAGATGACCGTGGAATGTCGCGGTCCTTGCAGCAATGGCGCTCACGGCGTCCGTGTTCGGTGTCGGGACCGTCGTGAACGTCGTGCCTGCGCCTTCCTTCTTTTCTTTTGAAGCGTTTTCAGCGACGATACGGAAGTGATAGGTCGTGCCGGGCGTCAGGCCGGTTAGTGTCAGCGCGGCGCGCTGGTTGCCGTACCCTTCAAGACTCGCCGGTTCACAAGGAGCGCTCGTCCCGTACGCGTTCGTCATGCCGTATTCGATCACACAAGAGGTGACTTGATTGTTCGGGTTGACCTGACCTTCAAGCGTCGCGGCAGTCGAGTTCACACTGGACGTGCTCTCGCCTTCGATGACTGGTGGTGCCGGGAGTGTCGTGAACGTTTTGGCCGAACCATAGGTTGTTTCTTCGGTCTCCAAACTACGGTCTGTCAGGCAGTAGGTGTAGAGCGTGCTTGGTTCGAGACCGGTGAGTTCGACCGGACCGACCGCTTCTTTTTGAAAACCAGGAGTAGGGAGTTCGCCGGAGGCTGCATATTCGTTGCACGTCGCGCCACGCGGGGCATAAGCGAAGTAATAGACCCCGAGTTCGCCTGGCACATGAGGGTTCAAAATGCCACTCACACTCGCGGAGACCGCCGTGACAGAACTCGCCGCACCCGTTTCCGGTACTTCAGGAGCAGCCAGCGCCGGAGCGCTCCCAAAAACCAGCGCTCCGATCACGGTGGCGAGCGTCGAACAGGATCAGTTTGCGAGCGTTCATTGATTCTTCCCCTCTTGAACTGGACTGTTGTGGTCGCGCTCGCGCGCACCGGGTTGGACTACCTGCGCGACCTGTCGGCCCGCGATTGTAAGGCTCCAAGCGTTAGCCTCGCCCTTGCCTGGCGGACGATCGTTCTCCAGAAGGCCGTAGCGCTCCAAGCGCGCCAACAGCTTTGAGATCTGGCCCTGATCGGAGACCTCGGCGGCATCGCCGACCTGACGGTTAGAGAGACCGGGATGTTCGGCCAATGCTTCCAAGACGCGCACCGTGCGATAGGTCAGGCGGATCGGAATGCCCGCCAACGGATCGCCGTGCATCTCGTGTGCAAGCTCCTTGACGGAAGCGTCCTCGCTCTCTTCTCCGGTCTCCCTCGCGAGGTTCGGTATGGGCCTCTTGCGCTCGGCGCGCGCGGCCGCGGGACCGAGATAGGGCAGCACGATCATCGCCATCAACTCGCTGTGCAATCCCCGCAACGAGCTCTGCTCGCCACGCAACAGGCGCGTGTGAACAATCGAGAGCGCCGCACCAACCAAACCTTCAGCCGTGAGTTCCGGACAATCCTGGTTGGCGCCACGCTCGCCGCGCCCCTCATCGATCACGACAGCTAGCTCTTGGAGCAGCCGCTCGCGACGCTCAAGGACCCCCAAACCACCCCTTGCGGATTGCACCACGCAAACACGCGCCAACACCGGCTCGCGATCGAGGAACGAGAGAACCGTCCACAACCCGCCACGCACACGCGCACGCCACCCCAAACCCTCAAGGCCAGCATCCGCGAGCCGATCCCTGACGCGTGCCACAGCCGCGTCGAGCATCGCCGCCAAACAATCTTCGCTGTCGCTGAACAGCTCATAGAACGTGCGTCGCGACACACGAGCACGCGCCGTAATCTCAGTCACAGTCGTACGGGCATAACCAAACTCGTCAACAGCCCGCAAAGCACCCTCAAGCAACCTAGCCCGCTGAACCTCCGCCACATGACGACTCGCCATCCCACCACGCACAGACGAAAACGCACGCGGCGAGCGCGACGAACGACCCGGCGCCCCACCACGAACGCGAGCACGCGCCGCCATCAGCAGCGCTCCCGATACACGCACGAACAACCAAGCCGGACATCACACCCGGCATGCCGCGCAACGGGGGCGCGGCGAGAAGAACTACCGGCTAGATACCAGCAATCCCAGAGAGAGAGAGAGAGAGAGAGAGAGAGACGCGTCAGCGACGCTGACGCGTCCTATAACGGACCCGCCACAAGCACACGGACTCTCAAACACGCTGTTCCCCAAAGAAGACACGCGAACAACAACCCTCTCTCTAAAAATGACCCGGTCCCTCTCCCAAGGGCCCCGCTCAAACCGGTTAGCGTCAGACCGCAGGATCCAACCCAAACCTGACCTTATGTTTCAAGTCACCCCAAAACAGGATGACAGGCATGGAAGTTTATAGCGCAACACGCTTTAGATGTCAAGCCCCCGTCAACGCAGGAACGGCGGGACGTCGATGTCGTCGTCGGAGATCTCAAGCGCCGAGCGCTGGCGATCGTCGATGCGCGGGCCGCGATCCGGACGTCCGGACTCGCGTCGCTTGCGGTCGCCGCGCACCGCTCGTCCGGGGCGATGATCGAAGCCGGTGCCGATCACAGTCACGCGCACCTCGTCGGCCATGGCCTCGTCGATCACCGCACCGAAGATGATGTTGGCGTTGGGGTCGGCCGCGTTCTGGATGATCTCGGCGGCGTCGTTGACCTCGAACAGACCCAGGTCTTTGCCACCGGTGATGTTCAAGAGGATGCCTGTGGCGCCGTCGACCGACTCTTCCAAGAGCGGCGAGGAGATCGCGGCGCGGGCCGCGTCGGCGCAACGCGCCTCGCCACCCGCGGTGCCGATTCCCATCAGAGCCGAGCCGGCGTCGTGCATGATCGTGCGCACGTCGGCGAAGTCGAGGTTGATCAGACCGGGAATCGTGATCAGGTCGGTGATCCCTTGGACGCCCTGGCGCAGGACGTTGTCGGCCTCCTTGAAAGCATCGAGCATCGAGGTGCGCCGCTCCACAACCGCTAGCAGCTTCTCGTTGGGGATCACGATCAAGGTGTCCACGACCTCACGCAGGCGCTCGATCCCCTCGATCGCTTGGCGACCGCGCTGGGAGCCCTCGAACTCGAACGGCCTGGTGACCACGCCAACCGTGAGCGCGCCGATCTCGTTCTTGGCGATCTCCGCAATCACGGGCGCCGCGCCGGTACCGGTGCCGCCGCCCTCGCCCGCCGTCACGAAGACCATGTCCGCGCCCTTCAAGGCCTCCTTGATTTCGTCGCGCGACTCCGCCGCCGAGGCGAACCCGACCTCGGGGTTGGCGCCGGCGCCGAGCCCATGCGTGGACTCGTGGCCGATGTTGAGCTTGATGTCGGCGTCGCACATGGCGAGCGCCTGAGCATCGGTGTTGGCGGCGATGAACTCGACGCCCCTGAGTCCTGCATCGACCATGCGCGAGACCGCGTTGGTCCCACCTCCGCCGACTCCCACGACCTTGATGACCGCCAGGTAGCTGCCGCCGCTCTCCATGATGTCCGAGCCTTCAAGTAGTTGTTTAAGGTTTGCCCCGCACTGCGGGACAATCCGTCAGAATACGCAAGTTATGCAGGGAACTTCGCCCTGTCAACGGCAACCCTCACTCTCGCAACTTTCGTTGCATAACCGCCAACCCTCGACCACCCATCGAGAATTGGCCTCCGATCGACGTAACCCTGAAGGGTAGCTTTAGCCTTTGGGCGCGGCTTCGCCGCCGGTCGGCGAGGCGGTTTGCGAAGGGCCCGACGCGACTTCGCTTTCGCCCCCGCCCCGACTTTCGCTCGCGCCGTTTTCAGAGTTTGCGCCACCCGAGCCACCCGAACCACTGCTCGGCGCCGCTTCGCTTTCGCCGGTGCGGGTGGGCGGGACTGGAACATTTGAGCTGCTCGCCGCTTCTTCTGCTTCCTGAGAGCCGCTCGGCGTGGAGGTAGATGTGGATTTGGCGGCCGAGCCTCCGGCGGCTTCGGACAATCTCAGGGCGAGCGCGGCGACGGTCGGATCCGCGCTGGACGTCGGCGAGGAAGAGGCGGCGCCGGAAGGCGCGGACGCGCTGGACGCCGACGGCGAAGTGGCGGAGGCCCCGGCCGACGCCGACGATGCGCTCGCGGGAGCGGTGAATCCGGCGGCGGGACGTTCGGGCAGGCGCACATCGATGTAGAGCGCACCGGCCGCATTCGGCGAGGCGAGCACGCGCGCGAGCGCCATCCACTTGGCGTGTGGACGGGTCGCGTCGCCGAAATAGGCGAGCAGTCCGTTGCCCATCGCCACGGTGAGACCTTCCGGACCGTCATAGACACGCGCCACGTGCCTGGCAAGCGCCGGCGGTGCGGCGCCGAGAACTGTCACGGCTTCAAGCGCAAAGCCTTCGCCCAAGCGCGCCCCGGCCGCCGGCTCGCCGGCGGCGGACACGAGCGGCAGGGCGCTCGACAGCCAAGCCGGGCCGAGCACCGTCCCGTCGGCGGCCACGGCGGTGCGCTGTCCAGCGCTCTGCAAGGCGGCCACGGCGGGACGCTCCACGACGGAAATCTTGACCGTGTGGGGAAGCTCTGTCTTGACCTCGACCGCGCCGACGATCGCAAACGAAGCCACGGCGGAGCGCAGCGCCGCTGCGTTGAAGTCCATCGTGCTCATGCGCTTGGCCGCGTCGTCCAAGGCATTTCGGATCTCGATCGACTCCGGGCCGTGGACACCGGTTATGTGAACGTGGCGGACGGCCACGAAGGAGGAGTCGCGCAACCACAGCCATCCCCCCCCCAACAAGGGCACGAGGATCGCGACGGCCAAGCTCGCGCGCCAGGCGATGCGGTTGCCCTTGAGCAATTCGAGCGCTCCACGCGCGCGTGTGAGGAATCCACGCGCCACGCCGCCACGCCGGTAGCTTCCGCGGCGGGAGAGCGGCAAGGACAATTCCATGCGAGCTTGTTCGACCCGATCGGACAAACCCCTTGTCCAATCCAGGGTTTCTCGTTGCTCCGTCAAGGGTTTGCCTGTTTGAACCGTCCCGCGAGGAGGGTACACTGGAGCAGTCCGGGCTTCACCGATGAGGATGAGACGATGAGCGCGATCAAAGTCGCCAAGCTTTTGGGGCTGGTTGCACTGTTGGCGATCGGCCTGGTGGCCGTCGGCGTCGGCACAGGTCTCGGCAGCCTCGAATCGCACCTTTCCAGCGCGTCGGATTCGCGCGGGATGCTGCCCGCGACCAAGCTGACCGCGCTTCCCCATCACACGATCTCAGACGGCACCTTGGCGGTACGCGTGAGGCTCTCCGGAGCGCCCGCTTCGTTTTCCCCACGCCCCACCTTCGCGCCGGCGGTCGCCGGCACATGGGCGATCAAAGGCGACTCGGAGATCTTCACGCCGGCCTCGACGCTCGACCCGTGCGCCAGCTACACGCTCACGATCCCCGCGGCTAGCACCGCTGTCTCGCACTCCCCGCTCGGCGTCACTCGCAAGGTGAGCGTCAGCGTGGCGTGCCCGTCGGTGAGGGGGCTGCAGCAGCTGCTCGCCCGACTCGATTACCTGCCCTACAAATCGCACTCCTCCGAGCGGGCCCGCGCGCTTGAGGACGAAACCACCTATGCCACGAGCGAGAGCAAGGCCCACCTGGCCAGGCGGATCGCCGCGATCGACGCTTTCGACCCCACCCGGGAGACTCCCCAGTCGCGCGTCGCCGACGCCCCGCCACTAGAATACGGCCAGCTGGATGAGACAACCAAGGGCGCGTTGATGGTGTTCCAGAACAACCACGAACTGGAACCGACGGGCGAACCCGACAGCGCCACTTGGACTGCCCTGTTGAAGGCCGCCGAGAAGCACGAACGGGACCCCTCCCCCTACACATTCGTGACCGTGAGCGAGTCGCTGCCGGAGACCCTTGAGGTCCACAAGGGCAGCCATGTAGTTCTCACCACACCTGCCAATACCGGCGTGGCGGGCGCGGAAACGGCCCAGGGCATCTTCCCAATCTTCTCTCGTTTCACTTCGACGACGATGGTCGGCACCAACCCGGACGGCTCCAAATACTCAGACCCTGGTGTCCCTTGGGTCAACTACTTCAACGGCGGCGACGCGGTCCACGGCTTCCCGCGCGGCTCCTACGGCACGCCCCAATCCAACGGCTGCGTGGAGTTGCCGATCGAAACGGCGCACACCGTTTACGGCATGCTCCAGATCGGGGACATCGTCGTGGTCAGCTGAGAGCGCTCGACCGAACCGAACCTCCCAGCATCGCCGAGATCCGATCTCGGGGCCACATCAGGCAAAAAGAATCCATTCGGGTAGGCCCTGAGCCCGACCACGGAGCACTACGGTCCCATCGCCCAGCGGGAAGCCGATACGTAGGGGGATGGCTGGGGCATCCGAGATAAACACATCGACGACGCAAAGATCGTCGCGAGCCATCGCCAACAGGCGACGCTGGGCGGTGCTCGCCGCCGCGATCCTGCTCACGGGTCTTGCGATCTCGCTCCTGTCGGGCCTGGCTTGGCGCTCCAGCGTGCAAAAGCACGAGGCCCAGGCCTTCCAGACCAGCTCCACCGACGTCACCGAGACGCTTGAGACGATGCTTAACCGCGACTCCGACTTCGTCGCGGGCCTGCGATCGGTCTTGACGATGCAACCGCATTTGAGCGCCACCGGCTTCGACCAGTGGTACAGGGGGCTCGAAGGCAAACGCCGCCAGGTGGGAAGCCTTGGCAGCAACGTGATGGTCTCCGTGCCGGCGAGCGAACTTGTCGCTTTCCAGGCCCGCCGCAACGTCGATCCGGCGTTTCGAGCGCTAATCGGGAACAGAGTCGTGCCTGTCAAGGCCACCCGGCGCGCTCACTATTGCCTGCTCTCGGCGGGCGGGACGGTCGTGCCGTACACCTCCGCGGTGACGCGACTGCTGCAGGGCGACTGGTGCGATCCGAACTCCCCGATCGGCTCCTATAAAGACGGCGCGGCCACCCAGGCGGCGATCACGCGCGTGGCCACCGATACCGGCCAGTTCGTCGTCTACCCCGTAAACGCCCAAGGAGTGCAGACGCTCTTCCTCGAAACCGCCTTCTACCGTCAGGGCGCCAAACTTGGAACCGTGGCCCAGCGTCGCGCGGCGGTCGCCGGATGGATCGCGAGCTCCTTCGACATCTCAACCCTGATCCACTCGGCGCTCGGCTCCTACAAGCACATGAGCGTCTCGCTCTACCACGCCAATCCAGGCGGCCCGACGGAACTTGTGGGTCGCGGCGGAACGGCCGGCGGCGACACTACCTACAGCCACAGCACAGCACTTGAACTCAACGGCCGCTGGCTGGCGGTCGGGCGGGGGACCACGCCAACCGGCGGTCTGTCCGCCAACGCGCAAGGCCTGCTGGTCTTCCTTGCCGGCGCACTTGTGAGCGCGCTCCTCTCGGTGCTCGTCCTGGTGCTTTCGCGCTCGCGCGAAAGGGCCTTGGTGATGGTGGACGAGAAGACCGGCGAGCTGCGCCACCAGGCGCTGCACGACGCCCTCACCGGGTTGCCCAACCGAGTCCTGACGATCGATCGCGCCGAGCAGATGTTCGCGCGGGCGCGCCGCCGCCAGATTCCGGTGGCCGCCCTATACGTGGACGTGGACGGCTTCAAGCATGTCAACGACACTTTCGGCCATGCCGCCGGAGACAAGTTGCTGCAGATGGTCGCCGAGCGGCTCTCGAGCGTGGTGCGCGAGGGCGACACGGCCGGCCGGTTGGGCGGCGACGAGTTCGTGGTCCTCGTCGAGGGCTCCAGGTTGGACGCGGGACCCGAGCTCGTTGCCGAGCGGCTGCTCGACGTGCTGCGCCAGCCCTACGACATGAACGGCGACGTCGGCAGATGCCTGTCGATTACGGCGAGCGTGGGCGTCGCGGTGGGTGTGCGCGAGAGCGCCGACGATCTGCTCAAAGACGCAGACCTTGCCCTGTATGAGGCCAAGGCGGCAGGCAAGAACAGGTACATGATCTTCGAGTCCGACATGCACGCGGCCGCACACGACCGCATGGAACTCGAGATGGACTTGAACGAGGCGCTCGGCGAGGAGGAGCTGTACTTGCTCTACCAGCCACTGTTCGACCTGCGCTCCGAACGCGTGATCGGCGTCGAGGCGCTGCTGCGTTGGCGCCACCCCACTCGCGGCGTGGTCTCACCGGTCGTGTTCATTCCGATCGCCGAGGAGAGCGGACAGATAGTCCCGATCGGTGGGAACGGCGGTCTGATCTGGCCCCTTTGCGGCGGTCTCATCTGGCCCCACCTCCGTCCGACTGGCAGCCGACTGTTTGGTGCTCTTGGAGCTCGAGCGGGAGGCGGCGGAAGGAATGGGATCACGAGTGGAGACGTTCGAGCAGATCAGGAGGGACCGGGATCGGGAGGGCTTGTCGATCCGGGCGTTGGCCGAGCGACATGGCGTTCATCGTCGGGCGGTGCGCCAAGCTTTGGTCGCGCCGTTGCCGCCGGTCAAGCGCAAGCCGAGGAGTCGTCCTGCACCGAAGCTGGGTGCGTATCGAGAGCTGATCGATGGTTGGCTTGATGGGGATCGTGATGCGCCGCGCAAGCAGCGTCATACCGCGAAGCGGATCTGGGAACGGTTGCGCGATGAGCATGCTGCTGATGTCGCTGAGCGCACGGTCCGGGAATACGTTCACGGTGCTCGACGGGAACGCGGCGAAGGCGTGCAAGCGTTCGTGCCGCAGGTGCGCGAGGCGGGCGTGGAGGCCGAGGTCGATTGGGGTGAGGCGCAGGTCGCGATGGCTGGTGTCGCGAGCAAGGTCTACTTGTTTCACATGCGCGCGTGTCATTCGGGCGCGGCGTTCGCGATGGCGTTCCCGCACTGTTCCCAGCAAGCGTTCTTGGAGGCTCACGTCGAGGCGTTCGACTGGTTCGGTGGCGTGTTTGGCTTGTTGCGCTATGACAACCTGACCAGTGCGGTCAAGCAGGTGTTGCGCGGTCGCCAGCGCGTGCAGACCGACCGGTTTATCGGGTTGCGCTCGCACTATCTTTATGAGTCGCAGTTCACGATCCCCGGGGTTGAGGGTGCGCATGAAAAGGGCGGAGTCGAGGGTGAGGTCGGACGTTTTCGTCGTCGTCATCTCGTCCCGGTCCCGGAGGTCGCAACGCTTGGCGAGTTGAACACGAGGATGCTCGCCGGCTGCGAGACCGATCTGGCGCGGCGGATCGCCGGGCGTCAGGAGACCGTTGGTGAGTCTTTTGCCCGGGAGCGCCCGTTGTTGCGCGCACTGCCACTCGAGAGAGCGTCCACGGCTGAGCAGGGCACGCCACGGGTGGACTCAAAGGCGTTGGTCACGATCAAGCAGAACCGCTACTCGGTGCCCGTTCGTCTCGCTGGCCTGCGTGTTCACACACGCGTGGGCGCGCGCGAGATCGAGTGTCATCACGACGGTGAACTGGTCGCCGTTCACGAGCGCCAGAGGGGCCGTTACGGCGTCTGCGCGTCCCTGGATCACTACCTGGAGTTGTTGGCGCGCAAGCCGGGCGCGCTGGCCGGATCGCTCGCTCTATCCCAGGAACGCGAGCGGGGCGCCTGGCCGTCGTGTTTCGATGAACTGTGGGGGAAGATCGCCGAGCGCTACGGTCCCTCGGAGGCTGCGCGGCAGATGGTTGACGTGTTGATGCTCGCGCGCGAGCACGGCGCGAGCGAGGTCGCGCTGGCCGTTCGTGGCGCCCTGGCGGCCAGCGCTCACGACGGGCGAGCGGTCGCGGTCCTGGCCGGTCGTGGTACTCGCACCGCGTGCCCGAGCCTTGACGATCTCCCGCCACGGCTGACCGGGCTCGGAGCGCCACCACCAACACTCGACCGTTACGACGAGCTGCTCGTGGCGGGATGTGCACGGTGAGCGCTCCGGCGAAGGTCCAAGCGATGGAAGCGCTGATCGACGCGCACGCCCGGGAGCTTCGTCTCCCAACCATCCGCGCTCGCTTCCGCGCATTGGCCGATGAGACCACGCGCGATCAGCAACCACCGGTCGCTTATCTCGCGGCCCTCCTTGAGGGCGAGGTCTCAGAGCGCGCGGAGCGCCGCGAACGCCGACGGCTCATCGACGCGCGCTTCCCACTCGTCAAGCGTTTGGAGGACTTCCGCTTCGAGGAGAACCCGAAGATCCCCCAAGCCACGATCGCCGCTCTTGCTCAAGGAACATGGATCGACGACCGCGAGTCGATCATCCTCCTCGGTGACAGCGGGACCGGCAAGACACATTTGGCGATATCTCTCGGGGTGCTCGCCTGCCAGCAAGGACGCCGTGTCAGGTTCACCACCCTCGCGGCACTCGCCAACGAGCTGCAAGCAGCCGAGTCTCGACGAGAGCTCGGCAAAGTCATCGCACGTTACGCACGAACCGAGCTGGTCGTCCTCGACGAGCTGGGATATCTCGCGCTGCCCGAGGGCGCCGCGGAGCTGGTCTTCCAGGTCATCTCCGAGCGCAACGAGCGAGCGTCGCTGATCGTGACCACCAACCTCCCGTTCGGAGAATGGACCAAGGTCTTCCCCGATGCTCGTCTCGCCAAGGCCGTCGTCGACAGGATCACCCACCGAGCCCACATAATCGACACCGGAGCGGAGTCCTGGCGCTTCCGCCACGGACTCGCCCGCACCAAACAAAAAGGAGCCGCCTGACCCCCACCCACAGCCGCGTCGGCGACCCCTCGTCCCGCTCCGCGCTACGCGCTCCGCTACACGAGACGCCGCCGAACACCCCAATCAGAGAAGATCAACCACACACAACAACCGACGCGAAGTGGGGCCACTTCAAACCGCCGCGCCGGGGCCACTGCAAACCGCCGCACCCAATCGGTCGCTGGGTGCTGCACACGGCGTGCGAGCAGACCGCGGAGTGGCATCGAAAAGGCAGCAAGATCGGGGTGTCTGTCAACGTCTCGGCGCGCCAGCTCGACCACGACGACTTGATCGGGGACGTGAGCAGCGCCTTGGAGAGCAGCGGCCTTGACCCGGCCGCGCTGACGCTCGAGATCACCGAGACGACGCTGATGCGCGACGCACACGCCACCGCCCGCCGTCTGTGCGAACTAAAGGAGCTCGGCGTGCGCTTGGCGATCGACGATTTCGGGACCGGCTACAGCTCGCTGGCCTACCTGCGCCAGTTCCCGGTGGACGCGCTGAAGATCGACCGTTCGTTCATCAGCGAGATCGCCGGGTCCAAACAGTCCACGGCGCTGATTCACACGCTTGTGCAACTGGGTAAGACCTTGCACCTGGAGACGCTCGCCGAGGGAATCGAGGAGCAGACTCAGCTCCGCACGCTGCAACGAGAACATTGCGACCTGGGACAGGGATTCCTGTTCGCGCGTCCGCTCGAGGTCCCCGCTATCGAAGAGTTCTTGGACACTGAGGGAGAACAGGCCGGACCCGGCGTGCGCTCGCACTCCTCGGCGACGAGCTGACCGCGGCCGCGCCCCGATCCAGGCTGTGAGCTTGCCAAGCGTGAGACGATGAGGAGATGGCACACCTCGGCGGCTCGGCCAGCAGCGACATCGACGCACCTTTGAGCGAGGTGTGGGAGGCCGTGGAGGATGTCCTCGCGGCGCCGCTTTGGCAAGGAGGATTGGATGCGATGAACGCGCTCGAGCACGACGCCGACGGCCGCGTCATGCTGGTGGAAACCGAGAACGACATCAAGGTGAAGCGGGTCAAAGCGCGCGTACGTTTTGCCTACGAGGGCCCACACCGCCTGGCGTGGAGCCAGGAGCACGGCGACATGAAATCGGTGGAGGGCTCGTGGGAGCTCGAGGAACTCGACAAGAAGCGAACGCGAGCCACCTATAACCTGGACATCGACCCCGGACGCGTACTCGGGATGCTGATCCGAGGTCCGGTTGAGGCGGCTACGCGAGCGATCTTCGTCAATGGCCGACCCGACGAGCTGAAGCGCTATGTAGAGGAGCACTCGCGCTAGCGGCCCCAGCTCCGTCTGGCCGAACGCCACGGATCGCGCTCGGCCGACTGCCTTGCATACCGCCAACGGGATTCGAACCCGTGTTACCGCCGTGAGAGGGCGGCGTCCTAGTCCCCTAGACGATGGCGGCGTGTCTAGTCGTCGTCGAGGCTAGCAAAGCGGGGCGCGGAATGGGGATCGTGAGGCGTTTGGCGCCGGCGGCGCCTCATCGCTTCGACCTGACGAACTCGTCGAGCCGTGCGACGTCGGCCTTGCGGGAGACGTAGATCCTGCCTGTCCGGACGCCGCCCAGCAACGACCTATCTGCTCGCACGCTCGGCAGAAGATCGCGCGACGGCCCCGACGAGCCGGAGCGCCGCGTCTACCTTTTGGCGCGGATGCACCCAAAATCCAATGCGGCTGAGAGGACTCGAACCTCCACGCCCATAGGGGCACGGCGACCTGAACGCCGCGCGTCTACCAATTCCGCCACAGCCGCGCGGTCGGAGAAACTTAGCAGGACCGCGCGCAAACGACCGCGAACCATCCCTGCGAACACATGTTCGTATTCTGCGTCCCGCGCGCGCGGAGTACCACGCAGTGCCCCCTCCGACGCAGTGCCCGTCCGCCGCGATCGTCCCGCCCGGGCTCGCTCGTCGGAATAGAAGGCGGGATGCCATCCGCCGACCCGCCCCAGCGCTACCCTCAAACCAATGCGCAGCCTGCTCCCCGACCCACCGCCCGTCGAGCCTCAAGCCGTCCTGGAGCGCCGCCGGCGCCTTGGCCAGGACCGCAAGGACGAGGTTTGGGAGGGGGTGCTGCACGTGGTTCCCGCTCCGAGCCATAGACACTCCACACTGGGCGCGCAGGTCAAGCGCCTGCTGGCGCCGCCCGCCGCGGCGGCGGGACTGGAAGTCACCGACGACTTCAACCTTGGCGACTCCAAGGAGGACTTCCGCGTGCCCGACGGAGGTCTTCACCGTCCCGGCGCCGCAGAGATGTGGCACCCGACGGCTGCCCTTGTGCTTGAGATCCTTTCGCCCGGGGATGAGACCTGGCAGAAGCTCCCCTTCTACGCCGCCCACGTGGTCGACGAGATGTTGATCGTCGACCCTGACACCCGCACAGTGCAATGGCTAGCCCTGAACGGCGAACTCTACGAGCCGATTGAGAGCAGTGGCGTGATCGACTTCGGGCCGACCGAACTGGCTCGGCAGATCGACTGGCCCTAGCCTGCAACTGCACCAACGCCGTCCAAGCTGGCGCCGATCGCCGCGCCCGCAGCGTATGCTCCCCTGAAATCTAATGCCCGATAGATGGAAGTGAGCCGATGATCAGGCAAGTAGTTGACCGGCGCGAGATGCACCGCTACGTCGAGGCGATGCGCGAACAGCTCGACGCGCCCGAGCTGCAGGACGCCACCGCGCGAGCCGCGGCCACATTCGACGGTCAAGGAGATCCGGTCGCTCAGCTGCGCGCGGCGCTGCCGCCGGTGGCCCCGGGGCTGGCCTCCTCCGGCGGCAGGAAGACCGCCGAGGTTCCGTTCATGTCGCGCGATCCGATCCAGAGCCTTATGCAGAGCACCCTCGAGGGCAAGCTCGCCGACCGTGGCGTGCCCGGAGTCTCGCCTGCGCACCGTGGCCCCTTGGGCTGGCTGATCCACTGGATCGAGTTGATCTTGCACCCTGTGCGCTTCGGCCCGGACGACCCCAACTGGGTGATCGACGTGGCCGGTGCGGTACTCGATCGCCTGGCCCGCGGCAACCATGCCTTCAACAAGCTGCCGGCCGAGTACGAGATCGCCGATAACGCCTGCGTCGTGATCGTCGGCGATTGGGGGACCGGGCTTCCACGAGCGCGCAGAGTCGCCGAGCACATGGCCGAAGAGGTCGCGAAGGCACTCTCAGAAGATCGCGAGGCGCATGTGATCCACCTGGGCGACATCTACTACTCCGGCGAGGAGCGCGAGGTGCGCCACCACGTGCTCGCTCCCGGGATGTGGCCCGTGACAGCAGAGCAGGCAAGCGAAGGGGTCACGTCGTGGTCGCTGAACGGCAATCACGACATGTACGGAGGCGGCTTCGGCTACTTCGAGACGCTGCTCGGCGACGCGCGCTTCGTAAAGCAAAGCTCGCCCGACGGCAAGCCCACCAGCTACTTCCGCCTGCGCTCCCCCTCATGGGACATCGTCGGCCTCGACACCGCCTGGGATCCAGACGTGCTCTCGCTCGGAATGGTCGGCGTGCTGGAGGACCCTCAGGCCGCCTATGTGCGGCGCGTGGCTGGGGAATCGGAGCGCAAGCTGATGCTGCTCAGCCACCATCAGCTCCTCTCGGTGTACGACACCGAAGATCTCGGCCCCACGTTGCCCGAGAAGCTCGGGCCCGTGCTGAAGGATGGGCGCGTCAACGCTTGGCTGTGGGGCCACGAGCATCGCCTGATGGGCTTCCACCCTGCGGGTGGCGTCAAGAACCCTCGTTGCATCGGCCACGGCGGCGTGCCCGTGCTGATGACCCACACGCCCGAAGAAGCGATCGAAGAGCCAGGCGCGTGGCAGGAAACCGACTTCTCCCGCTACCGAGGCGAGCATTGGGGACGCATGGGCTTTGCCGTGCTGGATTTCGCCGGCCCGGAAATCCACGTGCGCTATCGCGATGAAGAGGGCCACACCCCGCTCGAAGAGACGATCCAGTAGCGACTCGCGCCGCCTGTGCGACATGACGCCCTCGGCCCGCTCGGCGTGGGGATCGCCACTTCGTTGCCGCTCAGGGTCCTTCGCCCAGGATCGCGTCCGCGAAACGGTCGGCGAGCGCCGCGATCGTCAAAGACGGGTTGGCACCAACCGGTCCAGGCACGACCGAACCGTCGGCGATGTGCAAACCCGGCTGGCCGAACACGCGACCGTGGGAGTCGACGACACCCTCGTGCGGCGAGTTGCCCATGCGGCAACCGCCAAGCGAATGGACGGTGATCAGACGGTCCTCGTACCACAGTGGATCGTCGCGAAACTTGCCCCCCATCTCCTGTGCCATTTCACGCGAGAACGAGCGCACACGCTCGAAATAGTCGTGCGAAGGCCCGTCCTGGGAGAACTCGATCTCCAGGCGTTTGCCGCCCAAAGTCATCTTTCCGCTGGGCACGTCGCGACCCATGCCCAGCAGCGGCAGCACGGTCGAGGACAGCTCGCAGTCGCCGAGGAGGCTGGAGATGACCGCGCCGATCTCGCTGTGGCGGTGGCGCGGATAGTGAAACAGCGAGCGTATGAGCCGAGGGATCTGCTCGAGGACGTTCTTGGGCGCTTCCAAGGCCTCAAGCGCCCAGCTGGCCAGCTGTGGATAGCCGGCGTCCTCCAGGTAGAAGCCCCGTTCGTGCTCTGGCGGCACGCCACCGCCGGTGTCGAGCGCGTCCGGCATGCGAATCGCACTGGTGATCACGGGCCCGCGCGCCGCGTCGATCACGAGCGGCTCCTTTTTGCCGTCGACCGTTCGTTGTGAGCAGTGAAGGGCGAAGCTGAGAAAATCACCGTTGCCGGAGAAGCCCAGGCCAAGCTGGCTCTTCGACATCCCAGGCAGAGCGTCGCTGTTGAGCAGCATCAGCCGTGTCGTGCCGAGCGTGCCCGCCGAGAGAATCAGGTGTTTGCAGCGCAGGGTGTGCAAAGGCAGCTCGGTGCTCTTCACCGGACGTCCTTCGTCTTGAGGCTCGCGTCGCACGTAGTGGACCAGGTAACCGCCCCCGTCGGCCGGCTCGAAGCTGCGCACCTCACAGCGGGTGCGCAGCTCGGCGCCCGCCCTCCAAGCGTCTGTCAGGTAGTTGTAGTCGAGGGTGTTCTTGGCGCCATAGTTACAGCCGATGTCGCACTCTCCACACAGCTGGCAGGTCGTGCGGGTGCGCCCGTGCAGATTCCCAGCTTCGCGGATTGGCTCGCCGGGCACCGCCGGAGCACCTTCGTTGGCGAAGGTGACCGCCAGCGGCGCCAATAACCACTCGGCCAGGGAGCCGCGCTGTTTGAGACGCTCAGCCGCGTCGCGGTAGGCGAGCACCTTCTGCGTTTTGTCATAGGGCTGCTGGGCCAGCGGGAACTCCTGGACCCCGATGCGTAACTCGACGCGCTCGTAGTGGGGGTCCAGGTCCGCGCGCGTGACCGGCCAATCCTCATAGCCTCCGCCGGCCAGGTCTTCTTTGACGAACCAGTGCTCGTCCTTGCGGATGAAGACGTTGGCGTAAATCAAAGACCCGCCGCCGAGACCACTGGCGCAAATCGCGTCGATCCCGTCGAAGGACCACACGTCGAACATGCCATGCAGGCCCTCCGCCGGCTTCCAGAAATTCCGCTTGACATCGAGTGGACTGCGGGGAAAGCTCTGCGGCGGATAGTCCTTGCCGCGCTCCAACACGCACACTTTCCAATCGGCCTGAGCCAGGCACGCCGCGGTCACCGAGCCTCCGAAACCTGAGCCGACGACGATCGCATCGAAGTGCTCGGGGGCGCCACCGGGAGCCGCAACCATTCCGGAATAGTATCGATTAATGGATCAAATCGGCGAGTGGCGCCAAGGGCTCCGCTGGACTGGCTACGCTTCACGATCGTGAACACAAGGCTCCTCATAGCTCTGACCTGCATGTTGGCCGCAAGCCTGTCCGCGACGGCGCGCGCGAGCACACCCCCGACCGAAACCGCTCCGACCGGCCCAGCGACGCCAACAGCTACCACTCCGGCGAGCACCCCTCCCACTCCCACGCCTCCCAAGCCCACTGTGCACACCCGCGTCACGGCCCTGCCGCACTCGACGATCGCGGATGGAACCGAGCCCCTGCGTGTCAGGCTTTCAGGCGTGCCCGCGCCGGGCTCGCCGGTGCCGATGCTGACGCCGGCCGTCGCCGGCAAGTGGAGCACCGTCGGCGACTACGTGTCCTTTCAGCCGAAGTCCACCTTGGAGCCCTGCTCCAGCTACACGCTGACCGTGTGGGCCGGCACGACCGCCACCGGCGAGCTGCCTTTGGGCGGGCACCGCCGCCAATACAGGCTGAACGTAGCCTGCCCGGGCCTACAGGCCCTGCAGCAGGCCTTGGCGCGCCTGAACTATCTGCCCTACACGGTCGGCGCCTCGCACGGGCGCAACAGCGGCGACAAAGCCGAGTCGCGTGCGCTGGCAGCCCGCTACGCCTTCGACCCGCCCCAGGCGACACTCTCGCCGAACGTGCCTCATGCGCCGGGCTTGCGCTACGGATCGCTCGATCCCACCACACGCGGTGCCTTGATGGTCTTCCAGGAGAACCACGGCATGTCCCCCAGCGGCTCACCCGAACCTTCCACTTGGGCCTCGCTGTTGGCCGCCGAGACGCTCGGCCACGGCGACCCTCAGCCGTACACGTTCGTGACGGTAAGCGAGTCGATCCCCGAGACGCTCGAGGTTCACCGCGGCAGCCATGTCGTTTTGACCACACCCGCCAACACAGGCGTGTCCGGCGCGACCACAGAACAGGGCACCTTCCCTATCTACGCGCGCTACACCTCGACGACGATGACGGGCACCAACCCGGACGGTTCCAAATACTCAGACCCAGGCGTGCCTTGGGTCAACTACTTCAACGGCGGCGACGCGGTCCACGGTTTTCCGCGCGCGTCATACGGCACGCCGCAGTCAAACGGCTGCGTCGAGCTGCCGATCGGAACGGCGGGCCAGGTCTACCCGCTGCTCGCGATCGGCGATCTCGTGATCGTCAGCTAACGATTGGTGCTGCTGCGACCGCGCTGAACCAGCACGATCGACATGCCCATCCCGACCAGGAGCACACCGGCCAGGATCACCCAGCGCAAGTCAAGACCCGTGAAGGGCAGGGTGCTCGCTTTGGTGGCCGTGGTGGCCGTCGGTTCGGTGCTCGAGGAGGGCGTGGATGAGGTGCTCGTCGGTTCTTTGCTCGCCGTGCTCGACGTTTTCGTCGGCGCCGCTTCGCCTTTGGGCGTGGGCGTCGTTTTCGGAGCCGGCGAGGTCTGGCTGTAGCCGCTCGTCGGTTCGGCGGCAATGGCCGTCGAGGCTCCGGCGACGATCAGGACGAGCGCGAGCGGGAGTGCGAGCAGCCCGCGACGCATCGTCCGGCGCCGCTGCGAGCGGCCGCTTGCGGTCGCCGCCTTTGCCGTGCTTGGCCCGGAGGCCATGAAGTCAATTCGCATGTTGCTATCTCCCGCGTCCGGTGGTTCGCTTGGGCTCCCCTGCGAGGAGCCCCTCATTTCCTTTGAGAGCCTTGCCAATCGCTTGGCGATGCTGCGATCGCGTCAGTCTACCCGAGAACCCTTTTTGCTCGATGACCGATTCTCCTGCATGTTGTTCCGCAAATCCCGTGGTCGCAAACACCAAGTGGCCCCGACCAAGCGCCACAGAACCAATAGCCGCCCGGCCACCGCACAACCAATAGCCCTGCCCGGCCGCCGCAGAACGTCCTCAGCCGGACCGGATGATCGAACCGGGCGGGGGACGTCCTTCGATCTCGGCTTCCCCGCAATCGCGCCGGCAACGCTCGTAGATCGTTCGCATCCCGAGCAGCTGGGGAACCGTCACGAAACGGTAGCCGCGGGCGCGCAGCGCCGCGATGATGTGGGGATAGGCCGCCAAGGTCTGGGCGCGCGGGCCGCCGCCGTCGTGGGAGAGGATTATCGATCCAGGTTGGGCTTGGGCGAGCACGCGCTGCTCGATCGCCCCGACTCCGGGCAGCGCGTAGTCGGAGGGATCGACATCCCAGGTGATCGTGGCCAGGCCGAGGCTGCGCGCGGTGCGCATGACGGAGGTGTCGTAAGAGCCGTAAGGAGGTCGAAACACACAAGGGGTGTAGCCGCTCATCGCCGCGATCGCATTCTTGGTGCGCCCCAGCTGACTTTCGACGCCCCCGGCACTCACGAGGTCTGGATGGGTCCAGGTGTGGTCGCCGAGCGCGTCGCCGTCGCGCAACTCTTCGCGCAAGGTGCCCGAGTAGCCGCCCAGCTGCCTGCCAATCATGAAGAAGGTCGCGACGGCGCCGTTGGCGCGGAGCATCTGCACGAAGCTGCGTGTGTATGGCGAAGGACCGTCGTCGAAGGTGAGCGCCACCTCGCGCCTACGCGGCCCGTTGGTGCGCGCCACGAGCGGACCCGAAGCCACGCAGCCGACCGGTCGATAGCGTACGGTCGCCCGCCCGGAAGGACCCCCGCCAGAGGGCGGGCGAGCAGGCCCGGGGGGACTCCCGCCGGAGGGCGAGCGAGCAGGCCCGGAAGGGCTCCCGCCGGTGGCCGAAAGCGCCGACTCTGCCAGACCGCCGGCGGAGAACACGCCGAGCGCGACGAGCGCCACCGGGACCACCGCGACCTTCAAGGCCCTACCTTGACGCGCCCCTCAAGGGTCCCCTTTTGCAGATGGGCGCGCAGGACCTTCTTGTCGAACTTGCCCACGCTCGTCTTGGGCACCTCGGCGACGAAAGCGAACTCGTCGGGCAGCCACCACTTGGCCACGCGGCCGCGCAGGTGCTCGGTGAGCTGCTCGGCCGAGAGCGAGGCGCCCTCGCGCACGACCACGCAGCACAGGGGTCGCTCGGCCCAGCGCTCGTCGGGCTTGGCGATCACCGCCGCCTCGATCACGTCCGGATGGGCCATCACCTCGTTCTCGAGCTCCACCGAAGAGATCCACTCCCCCCCGGACTTGATCACGTCCTTGGAGCGATCGGTGATCTGGATGAAGGCCTGCTCGTCGATCGAGGCGATGTCCCCGGTGCGAAGCCAACCGTCGTGGAAGCGCTCGGCGCCGGAGGGATCCTCAAAATAGGAGGCCGCGATCCACGGTCCACGCACCTCAAGCTCCCCGGTGGACTCCCCGTCCCAGGCCACCTCTTGACCGTCGTCGCCCACCAGCCGCGCCTGCACCCAAGGCAGGGGCTTACCCTGCTTGGCGCGCATATCCCAATAGGCATCGTCGTGCCCGCTTGACTCCTGCGGGCGCGAATAGGAGGCGACCGGGCTCGTCTCGGTCATCCCCCAGGCTTGGAAGACATTGACGCCATGACGCTCCTCGAAGTCGCGCATCAGCTGACGTGGAACCGCCGAGCCCCCGCACGCCGCGTTCTTCAAGGAAGAGAGATCGACGTCGTGCGTATCGGCGTACCGCAGCAGATCGCCGAATATCGTGGGGACGCATCCCATGATCGTCGGCCGCTCGGCCTCGATCAGCTTGGCCAGGGGCTCGGCCTGAAGGAAACGGTCGGGCATCACCAAATCGGCGCCGGCCAGCGCCGCGGCGTGGGGAATGCCCCATGCATTGACGTGGAACATCGGTACCACCAGAAGCGCCCGATCGCGCTGGGAGAGCGCCAAGGCATCCTTCATCAACGACGCGGTCGAATGCAGGGAGATCGAGCGATGCGAGTAGAGCACGCCCTTCGGGTTGCCGGTCGTGCCGCTGGTGTAGCAAAGCGCCGCGGCCTGGCGCTCGTCGAGCGCCGGATACTCATAGGCGCCGGGGCCCGCTTCCTCGAGCAGGTCCTCGTAGCGCAACGCGTTCGGCAGGGAACCCAGGGCCTCGGGGGAGATGTTGTCCGCAGGGTGGGTCGAATCGGAGTTGGTCATCACCACGTAGTGGCGCACGCCCTCGAAGGTGGGCGCCATCTCCTGAAGGACCGGCACGAGCGAATCGTTGACGAAGATCACACCATCCTCGGCGTGGTTGACGATGTAGGTCAATTGCTCGGCGAACAGGCGGATGTTGAGCGTGTGCAGAACCGCCCCGATGCAAGGCACCGCCATGTAGAGCTCCAGGTGGCGCTGGTTGTTCCAGGCGAAGGTGCCCACCCGGTCGCCCTGTTTGACCCCCAAGCGATCGAGCACCCGCGCGAGGCGATCGACGCGCTCGGCGACCTCACCGTAGCTTGCGCGTACCGGACCAGCGTCGGTGAGCGTGACGACCTCGGCGCCGGGATGAACCGAGCGCATCCGGTGCAGGGGATGCTGGAGCGTGAGCGGGAAATCGTCCTGCATCAACCCTTCGAGCATCTCACTCCCTCCTGGTGCTCTGCACCGGCGCCATCAACTCTTCATAGACGGTAGTGGTGCGCTGGGCCACATCGGTCCAATCGAATGACAAGACGTGCTCTGAGGCCTCGGTCACCAGCCGGTCGCGCAGCTGCACGTCTACCAAGAGCCGTTCGATCATGACGCCCAGGTGCTCGGCGTCGCCGCCGTTGAAGCGCAAGCCGACGCGCTCGCCGGCGGGCACAACCTCTCGCAGCCCGCCCGTATCGGCCACGATGCAGGGACAGCCCGAGGCCATCGCCTCCAAGGCGACCAGGCCGAAGGGCTCATACAGGGAAGGCACCACGCAGAGGTCGGCGATCCGATACAGCGAGTGCAAGGCGTCATCGCCGATCCAACCCAGGAAGACGCCCCGCTCGCTGAGCCCCAGGCGCTCGGCCTGGGACTTCAGCTCGGTCTCGTGCGTGCCGGAGCCAGCGACCAGGAAACGGACGCCCGGCACCTTCTCGATCACCCCTGGGAGCGCGTCGAAGGCAAGCTGGAAGCCCTTCTCATAAACCAAGCGCCCGACCAGCAAGACCAGCTTCTCCTCGGGCTTTGCAAACTGCAGGCGCAGTGAGTTCAGATCGTCCACCGGGCGCAGGTCGGCGGGGTCGATTCCGTTGGGGATCACCGTGATGCGACGCTCGTCGATGTCATAGATGTCGGCCGCGTGACCGCGCATGTAGTGCGAGCAGGTGATCACCGAGTCGGCGCGGTTGGCCATCCAGCGCTCGATCGCGTGGATGTCCGACTGTGGCGATTTGTCCACCCAACCCTGGTGACGACCGTGCTCGGTCGCGTGGATCGTGGTCACGTAGGGGATCCCCAAGCTGTCCGACAGGGCCGCCGAGGCGTGGGCCACGAGCCAGTCGTGCCCGTGCACAAGCTGATAGCCGTGCTCCTCGGCGAGCGCGAGCCCGGCGGCGAGCATGTCCTTGTTCATCTGCTCCACCCACCCCAAGAAGCGATCAAGGTCCTGGGGAAAGCGAGGCTCACAGACGCGATGGACGTTGACGCCGTTCTGGAGTTCGCTGGAGCGGGACTCCTCACGCCCGCGCGTGAGCACGTCCACGACAAGGCCCTGGAGGACCAGCTCCTCGGCGAGCTTGCGCACGTGGCGCGCGAGCCCCCCCTCGATCACAGGCGGATACTCCCAGGTGAGGATCAGGACGCGGCCGGGCACCGCCTAGACCCTACCTAGCCATCGAACGAGAGGCGCGTGCGCATGACCTGCACCGCGTCGGGGTTGGAATCGATGAGCACGAAGCGACGATCCAGCTTTGCGGCCACCGCGCCCAAGGTGCCCGAGCCGGCGAAGAAATCAAGGCACCAGTCGCCGGGACGCGTCGAGGCGGACACCATGCGCCGCACGATCCCCTCAGGCTTCTGGGTCGGATAGCCGGTCTTCTCGGCGCCCGAGGTAGGCACAATCGTGTGCCACCACACGTCGGTCGGCAGCTTGCCCCGCGCCGCCTTCTCGGGGCCGACAAGGCCGGGCGACATGTAAGGCTCGCGGTCGACCTCGCTCGCGTCGAAGTGGTAGGCGCTGGGGTCGCGCACATACACGAGGATCGTGTCGTGCTTGGCCGGCCAGCGTCTGCGCGAGCGCGCGCCGTAGTCATAGGCCCAGATCAGCTCGTTGAGAAAGCACTCGCGCCCGAAGATCTCATCCAGCAGGAGCTTGCAGTAGTGGGCCTCGCGATAGTCGATGTGGAAGTAGAGCGTGCCTTCCTGGGCGAGCAGGCGGCGAGCTTCCTCCAAGCGGGGCTCCAAGAAGGCGAGGTAATCCTCGAAAGAATCCCGGTAGGAGCTTTCGCCGAGCACACGTGTGGCGTAGCGGCGTCCTTGAAAGCCGGTCCTGTCGCCGGCCTCGTCGGCGACGGTCCGCATCAGCTTGCGCGTCTGCTCGCGACCGGTGTTGAAGGGCGGGTCGATGTAGATGAGCTGGAAGGCGCCGTCGGCAAAGCGCGGCAGAAGCTCCAGGCAATCGCCGAGCAGGATCGCGTCCCGGGTCGGGCGCTCGGCCGAGCCGCTCACGGGCGGCCCGCCGGGACCAGGAAAATCGCCGCGAGGCTCGCCGCCCCGCCGTCGCCGGGCGCGAGACCGGCGCCTGGACGTGCGATTCTCAGCGTGTGAGACCCCGCCCCGAGGGTGGCGCGGAGTGGAGTGAGCGCATTGACCACGAGCGAATTGCCCCCCAACTGGCCGCCGAGCTTACCGAGTGTGCGCCCGTCCACGCGGACCGTCAGCGCGCGCATCACGTCGCCCTTCAGCCAAAGTTCCCAGGTGCCCCCGTGGGGGAGTACGAACGTGGCGCTCAAAGTCCCCGCTCCCCGCATGACGATGGCTTTCCGGGAGAATTTCCAAGCCGCGGGGCGCACCGTGCGTCGAAGGCGCACATTGACCAGTTGCGCCTTGCGCGGCCCACGAGACACGGCCCGGCGCGAGGAGATCCCGGGTATGCGACCCCACACCTGGTAGTAGACGCCCTGCCACAGCAAGCGATAGGTAGCCGGCGGGCGTTCGCCGCTGGGGTCGCGACGCGTCACGATCAGGGGATATGCCGCCAGCTTGGCAGGGGCGATCCGATCCAGTCGCACGGGGTAGCCGTGCCCAGCAGCGGCGCTCGCCAGCGAGGGCGGCGGATAGACGAAGTTGGGGCCCCCCACGTCCATGTCGCGCAACAGGTAGAGCGAGTATTCGTCGAAATCGGTGAACAGGGTCGGGCCGCGCCCACCAAAGCGCGAATCGATCGAGGCCAACTCGTCAAAGCGCGCCGTCGGCGCCAGGTTGGAGGCGTTGTACTGGAGCGCGTCGGAGACCGCCACACCACCCACCAGCGCAATCGCAAGCACCGCTGCGAGAACGCGCAAGGCGCCCGCGCGAGCGGCAAAGAGCCCCGCGAGTCCCGCCCAGGCCATCAGCACGACCACGGGCGAGGTGAGCATCAGCGCCTTGGCGTCTGCCCACGTGGTCGCCGAAGCGCGCACCGCCACCCAAACCAGGAGCATCGGAACCGACCACAGGGCCAGGGCATAACGACCTGTACGAACAACGATCCCCAAACCCAACAGCGCCAGCAACAACACCAGCCCGACGATCGCCGAGGTGAGCGTCAGTCCAAGTCCCGTGGGCAGCAACTTGTAGCTGCCGCCCAGCCACACCCCGAACAGCTGCGTCGGGTGAAGCGGCGAGCGCAGGTTGCCCGGGTTGGAGGTCGAGGCGATCCCTTGGGCCACTGCAACCGAGCCCCCCACGTTCATCCAGGTTGGCCAAGCGCCAACCAACAACATGAGAGCGCCGCCCACGAGCAGGGCCCCCGCACGCCGCATCGAGGCGCCCCTCCGCCGGTCGCTGAGCAGCTCGCGCGCGGCCACCGCGACCAGGGCCACCGCCGCGGCGAGCGCCCAGGCGCCGAATGCCACCCCCAGCGCGCCCACGCCCGCGGCGACGAGCAGCGCAAAGGGAATCGCCGCGCGAGCGCCGCCCCACAGCCAGCGCCGGTGCTCGACCACGAGCGCCCCCATGCCCAAGATCAGCGCCAGCGCGACGATCTCCTTGATCGAGCCGATCAGCTCGTACGCGTACACGAGCGCCGGCAAGATCACCGTCAGCGTCGCCGCGGCGGCCCACCCACGCGCGCCCGCGCCTGCGCCGTCCAGGCCCGCGCGCCGCACCAGCACCCAGGCGGGACCGCTGGCCGTGGCAAGCATGAAGGCGGTGAACGGCTGGAAAGTCCAGATCAGTGGCAGGCCCAGCAAAAAGGAGGAGCCCCCAAACAGCGTGTCCGCCCCGGAAGGGTAGTTCTCGTCGTAATAGTTGTGGATCGTCGCCCCATATGAGTTGGCCAGGTCCAAGTGCGAGAAGTCGTGGCCGTGGCGGATCAGGAAATCTGCGCCCACCATGTGCACCGCAGAGTCGGCCAAGGCCAGATATGAGGAGAAGCTCGGCCTGCCCGCCAGCAATACCGGCGCCAGCGCAAGCGCATAGGCGAGCGGCCCGACGCCGAGTTGCCACAGCGAAGCCCGCCATGCGCGCGCGAGCGTGCGCGCCCGCGCCCACCCCACAGTCGCGCCGGCCACGGCTATCGCGACGAGCACATATGGCGTCGCCGGGGCGATCGGCGCCACGTAGGTCGTCAGCTGGGAGACCACGATCAGCGCCGCCGCGCCGACCGTGAGCAAGAGCATCGCCGGCACCACTCCCCCGCTCGCTCGATCCACGAGCAGCCCCGCGCCCCCGCAAAGCAGGGCAAGCACGAGCGGGTAGAGCAATACGGTCTGTAGGAACATCGGCGGCGGCCGATCCTACAGACGGGCCGCTCCCAGCCCGACCGCTTGCTCTAGCTCACTTCTTGTGTTTGTGTTTGGTTTTGGCCGGCGTGAACGAAACGGTCCGCGTCGTCTTCTGAAGGCCACCCGCCGTCTGGTCGGCTATCAGTACTTTCGCTTTGAGGCGTCCGTGCGACCCGTGTGGCTGCGGACAGATGCCCGCAGCCACACAATGCCCGATCCGCTAAATCTCGATCCCCGAGATAAAGCAGCTGCCTGGGCTTCCCGTCGTCGCTCCGTACCAGATCTCAAGCCACGTGGATTCTCCGGTGGCGGGATTGGTGAGCATGATCGTCGCCCAGGTCTCGGCGTTTTTGCCGCTTGAGACGTTGACGGTTTCCGAGGCGGTCGGTATCGCGGGCTCCGCGCCGCTGGTGACGCTCGGAGGCTCTTGAGGACCGGATTCGGGGAGCGACTCCAGCGTCTGCACGTACTGGACAGCAGCCGGAACCGTCACGTAGATCTTGAAGCCGACATCTCCGGGGTTCGAGCCGGGCAGGCAACTCACTCCGAGCTGGAACGGTCCTCTGGCAAGGACGTTGTGCTCGGGATCGTTCGCCACCGGGGCACCGAAAAACGCGAACTTGAAGGCCCCGGGACCCATCGGGCCGACCGGGCCTTGCGGACCAGCGACGCCTTGCGAGCCCTGTGGACCGGTGGCGCCCTGCGGACCGGTAGCGCCCTGGGGGCCCTTGGGACCACGCGGACCGACAGACGATTTCTTCTTCGGTTTCTTCTTGGCGAGGTGTCCGGGGTGACTGGTTGACCGGGGAAACATTTCGATCCCATGGCCGTATGCGGCAGTTCCGCTGGCCAACCCCGCGATGATCAACGCCAAGCCAGCCGGACGCGCGACGCGCCGTGCGAACTTTGTAACCGTCATTGAGCTCTCCTTCTCAGTGCACAGCGCTTCCACGCCGGCCGGTCGGATGACCGGCGAAGCGCAGGCTATCGCGCTGGTGTCAAAGGCTCGTGTAACACACCTCGTTCGCTGCTGCCTGGCAATGACAAGTGAACGCAGGCCTCCGATTAGCTGATCATTCTTCCGCTTCTAGATCCAATCGCTGCGGCGAAACGCCCAGTAGAGCCCTCCCGAGAGGACCACGATCAAGACTGTGGAGAACCAGAATCCCCAGTGGGCCGCGAAGCCGGGATAGGGCACGTTCTGGCCGTAGAAGCCGGTGATCGCGGTGGGCACGGCGATGATCGCCGCCCAACTCGTGACCTTCTTCATCACGAGGTTCATGCGGTTGCCCTGGATCGTGAGGTTGGTCTCGAGGATGGTCGTCACCAGGTCGCGCAATGACTCGGTCCATTCGGTCGCGCGCAGGACGTGGTCATAGACGTCCTGGTAGTAGGGAGTCATCGCCTGATCGATCACGTGCAGGTCGCGGCGCATCAGGGCATTGACGACCTCGCGCATTGGCAGAACGAGCCGGCGCAGCAGGACCAGGCTCTTGCGTAGCTCGAAGGAGCGGCGTTGGACCTCCTTGTTGTGCGGCTTATCGTCAAAGAGGAGGTCCTCGAGCGCCTCGATCTCCGAATCCAGGGACTGCACCGCCTCGAAATGGCCGTCCACGATGTCGTCGAGCAAGCCCCACAGCAGGAACGAAACGCCGTGCTCGACAAGGTCCTTGGACTCGTCCCAACGGGCCAGCACGGGGTCGATCGCGACGCCCTCGTCCTTGCGGACGGTGACCAGAGCTTTCTGGGTGACGAATATGGCTACTTCGCTTGCCTCCAGCTCACCCGAAACCGTGTCCAGCTTCACGCTGTAGGCGCTTATGAACAGATGCGAGTCGTAGCGGTCGAGCTTGGGTCGCTGATGCTCGTTGACCGCATCCTCGACAGCGAGCGGATGCAGTTTGAGCTCCTCGGCGATCGTCTCCAGGTCTTCCTGAGTGGGCGCGCAGTAGTCAAGCCACACGCAGGCGCTCTCGTCTCGAAGATGCTCGGAGATGTCCTCGACCGGGAAGTCCTCGGCCTCGAGCTTTCCGTCGCGATAGAGCCTGGTGTGAGCCATGCGCGCACGATAGGCGCCTCACCCGACGGTGACCGTCTGGCGGGTCGTGTTGAGACTCGATGTGAGCACCAGCGTGTAGCGACCGCGCGAGACGCCGCGTTTCGCGACGAGCCGCAAACCGCCGCCACGCGCAACCGAAGTGCTGAACGAGCCGCTCGCGTACACGACGCCACTTCGCTCCAAGGTCGCCTTCGTGGCCGACGCCGAGGCGGAGCGCACGCTCACGAAGCAGGCCTCCCGGTAGCTGCCGTGGCGCCGACGTGGATGGCACACATACGTGGCGGTCAGGCCCCGCGGACCCTGAGCGCCTCTACGCCCGACAGGACCCTGGGGACCAACGGCACCGCGCTTCCCGGTTTCGCCGACTTGGCCGGCAGGCCCTTGCAAGCCTGTTTGCCCCTTCACGCCCTGTTCGCCTTGGGGTCCCTGTGGAAGTACGCCGCCGGCGCCGGTGAGTGCGATCGTGGTCGGACCCGCGCCCATGTTGCCGGCGATCTGAAGCGTCGCGGTGCGCGTACCCGTGCCCTGCGGTGCGAAACGGACCTTCAGCTGACAGCTCGCTTCGAAGGCGACAACGCCCAGGCAGCTGGAGGAGTCGACCAGGAAGTCTTCGGGATGATCGCTTGTGAGAACGGGATTGGAGTCGCCGAACGCCTCAGAGTAGACAGCCAGCGGATTGCCGCCCGTGTTGGTCAAGGTGATCGTTTGGGGCGCGCTCACCGTCGACAGCGGCTGCGTTCCCGGGAAAGCGATCGCGCTCGAATCCGGGGTCGCCGTGGAAGGTGTCGCGTAGGTGATCGACACCGACGGTTCCGTGGACAGCGAGGCCAAACCGAACGAAGCGGAAGTAGCTTCTTCGGAGACATAGCTCGATCCGCCACCGCCGCCGCCGCCGCCGGTGGGGAACGGGCCGGCAAACTCACATGAGCCTTCGCCGCCGCCACCTCCCCAGTAGCCGCCGCCACCACCACCACCGCTGGTCTCGGGAGCATTTCCCTCCTCTCCGCCTTCTCCACCCACACCGAATGAGCCTTCGCGACCCGACCAAGACGCCGGAGCCCCGCAACGCTGCCCGCCCGCACCGGCACCGGTAAGCGTGCCCGCGGCTCCGCCGGCGCTGTGTTGAGAGCCCTCGCCGCAGCAGCCACCAGATTCGGCAGTGGTCCCTTCCCAGCCGGGGCTACCGGCGTCGCCGCCACGACCGCCGCTACCTTCGTCCCAAGTGCCGCCTCCCCCACCGCCACCGGCCGCGACAAGCAGGCGAGACTGAAGCGATTCTGGATCGCTCTCGGAGACTGTGCGCAGGTCGGATGCCCCTCCGCCCGCGCCGCCCCCGTCAAAGCCAGGCAGTCCACCGCCGTTGTAGCTACGTGAGGCAACCTCCACATACAGCGTCTCACCGGGCGTAACCGGCAGCGAGCCAGCCACTACGGCGCCTGCCCCACCGGGAGCAGCCGATTGGAAAGGGCTCTCCGAGAAAGCCGTTTCACCGGCAGCCCCAACGGCGCGGACACGAACGCTGGTGACGCCGACCGGCACCACAAGCGACTGCTCGGTACCGGTGGGACTGAATGTTTCGGTGACCTTCGAGGCCGCCGAAGCGGTCCCGGCCACAACGGCGCCCACTGACAGCACTGCGAGCAAAGCGCTGAACGCTATTCCCACTCGCACCCGCGCCCAGTTGCCCAGCAGCGGAGCGCCAGACGGTGTGTTTGCAGGAGATACGCCGCCTGCATGTATGCGGGTTGCAGAGCTATGGATCATCTGAAAGTGGCTCCTCAGCTAGGGTTCGAGAGCGGATTGATTGCTCGTGACCCCTTCGACAACCGCATGTCACCGCTTGAGCGCTGCGAGACAGCGCGCGGATCTCAGCGACGACGTGGCACAACTCGCAACCCGGGCCAGCATCTATAGATCGCCGCGCCAGCGCGTAGCAGGCTCATCCGACAATCAACCGCGCTCTACGACCCGACCTGCCTTATGCGACTTCGGTGCCTTTCGCCGCCCGGGCCTCGAGCACCCACTCCTCACCATCCGGGTACACCAGCACCACCGCTCGCCCCTCGCGGGCTTCCTCCGCAAGAATCGTTCCCAAGTTGGGAAGGTCGGCACCGACGAATGCCGCTCCGTTCGGATACCTGGCTGGACGATCGGCGAGCGCATCCTCGATCGCCCCGTCAAACCTTCGCGAGGCAAGAATGCTACCGGGCGTTTCGCTTCTCTCGGTTATCGCCGCCATGACTCGATCATCTCGTTGTGGCCACTCCGAACCGTGTCTATCGCGCTGCGCAGCGCCTCACCGGCAAGTCCTCGATGAAACGTCGCGGCAACCTGCTTGACTCCGTCTCGATTGTACCGGTGCGATAGCTCGTCTCATGTACACGCACCATCCTGATGGCCTTCTCCGACCGGGTGAAGTAGCCGGGACGAACGTGGCGAGCGACCTATACGATCCGGACCATGGCTCTTGAGCTTCCTGTCGGCGAGACCGTTGACTGGACGGGAGCCGAGTCACCCATGGGGACGGAGCTGCGGGGCTCGCATGTCGTGTTGCGCCCTATCGATCCCGAGGCGGACGCCGAGCAGCTCTACGCGGTCTCGCACTTGCCCAAGGGCGATCCGACGATCTGGACCTACCTGCCCGACGGCCCGTACGAGAACATCGAGGAGTACCGCCAGATGCTCGATTGGGCGCAGACCTCGACAGACCCCATCTTCTTCACTCTGGTGCGTCTCGTCAACGAGCGGCCGCTCGGCTGTGCCTCGTACTTGCGCATCACCCCCGAGTTCGGGGTGATCGAGATCGGCCACATCTGGTTCGCGCCCGAGCTGCAGCGCACAACCGCTGCGACCGAGGCGATCTATCTACTCATCAAGCACGCCTTCGACGATCTTGGCTATCGACGCGTGGAGTGGAAGTGCAACTCGCTCAACGCCCCTTCTCGAAGCGCCGCGGAGCGGTTCGGATTCTCATTCGAGGGCGTCTTTCGCAAGCATCAGATCGTAAAGGGCCGCAACCGCGACACCGCCTGGTACGCGATCACCGACGATCGTTGGCCGGCGATCAGCGCCGGCTTCCAAGCCTGGCTCTCGCCAGAGAACTTCGACGGCGGCCGGCAGGTCCGCTCACTCGGTGAGTTGACGTCGCGGGCTTAGGCTGAGAAGGTGAGATCTCTCGACGCACGGTGGCCTTAACCCACCGCGCTGACTCAGGCGGCTTTGAGATGTGCCCTACAGGTGGCCCCTACGCGCCGCCCGCGGGACATGTTGAGCGCCCCCGCCAGGATTCGAACCTGGGACCCTCGGATTAGAAGTCCGATGCTCTATCCAGCTGAGCTACGGGGGCAGTGTCTCTGTCTACGTTACGCCACGAGCATGACTCGCACGCGCACGCGCGTGCGACCTCGGGCACACCGACCGCTAACCGGGCACCCCTCTGTCGCCGGTCAGCGTTTCCGGCCCGTGCCATGGGACCCGGTCGCCCGTATGCCCCTTGTCTGCGCCCGCCTCGACGCCCGCGCCATCGAGTCCTTAAGCAATCTTCAGGCGAAGTATGCAAAAGTTGGGGCATGAGCCCAGTCGAGCCCGAGTCGGATCTGACCCGCAAGCAGCGCCGCGAACAGGCGCGCGAGGAACGCAAGGCGATCGAGGAAGCCAGCGCGGCCCAGTCGGCGCAACGCAAACGCCTGATCCAGCTCGGCGGCGTCGCCGCCGTGGTCGTCGTGATCATCGTGATCATCCTGGTCGCTACCGGGAGCGGGAAAAGCGCCCCGCCCACCTCGACGAGTCCGGCGGCCAAAACGGCCCAGGGCGAAGTCGTGAGCCTGCTGCAAGGCATCCCCCAGCACACGATCACCTTGGGCAACCCCAACGCTCCGATCACGCTCCAGTACTTCGGCGACCTCGAGTGCCCCTTCTGCAAGCAGTTCACGGTCAGCGCGCTGCCGACCGTGATCAAGAAGTACGTGAAGACCGGCAAGGTCAAGATCGAGTACCACTCGATGCAGACCGCCACGCGCGAACGCGAAACCTTCCAGACCCAGCAGGTCGCGGCCCTTGCCGCCGGCAAGCAGAACCTGATGTGGGACTACCTGGAGCTCTTCTACCACGAGCAGGGAGAAGAGGGCAGCGGCTACGTCACCGAAAGCTACCTCCAGGGCTTGGCCTCCCAGGTTCCGGGCCTGAACCCCTCCGCATGGAGTTCGGCGCGCAACGATCCTGAATATCCCAACCAGGTCATCGCAGACGCCCAGGCCGCCAACCAGAACGGTTTCACGGGCACCCCGTCGTTCATGATCGGCAAGACGGGCGGGACTTTGCACAAACTGGAAGTGTCCGGCTTCACCGACGCCAGCCAGTTCGAAGCCGCGATCGAAAAGCTTTCCAAAGAATGAGCCGGCGCACGGTCCGCATCGCGATGATCGTGCTAACCGTGATCGGGGTGGGGATCGCGACCTACGTCACCTATGTCCATTACGCCGGGATCAAGCCGGCGTGCACCGCCGGCGAAAGCTGCACCAAGGTCCAAACCTCGGTCTACTCGGAGCTCCTTGGCGTGCCGGTCGCCTTGATGGGCCTGATCGGATACATCGCGATCCTGCTGTCGCTGCTCGTCCCGGAAAGCGAGCAGACCCGCTTCGCGACGCTCATCTTGACGCTCGGTGGCTTCGGCTTCTCGGCCTACCTCACCTACCGCGAGCTGTTCTCGATCCACGCGATCTGCGAGTGGTGCGTCACCAGCGCTGGAGTCATGACGATTTTGATGGGACTCTCGGTATGGCGCTTTTTGCGCGGCGACAGCGAACTGGACGCCCCCCGGATGGAGGCAGGCGAAGGACCCAGAACCGCACAGCTGGGAGCCAACTAAAAAAATCCGTCCATTGGAATAAGATGGGGGTTCGGTGCGGCGGGGACCTGGCCGAATACGCCATGTGAGGTACACGCCGCCCACGCGTGAACAGAGCATCGAGATGCACCCCGCGTTCGAGACACCCCGCGAACGACCTCGCGACGATTCGTCGGTAGATCCCCACGATGCTCCGCCGACCCGAAGCACGACCCTCACGGCCTCCGAGCTCGAACAGGTCCAGCGCCTGTTCGAAAGCGCCGGCGACCTGCTCGCCACGATCACGCCCGACGGACGTCTCTCGTTGTTGAATCCGGCCTGGCAGGAACTGTTGGGCTGGACGCGCGATGAGTTGCTCGCTCGCTCGATGCGCGAACTGGTGCATCCCGACGACCTCGAGCAGACAGCCGCGGTACTACTGGCCACACACGACCACACCGAGCAGCCGGCCAGCTTCACCAACCGCTGCCGACACCGCGACGGCTCCTGGCGCTGGCTCTTGTGGAGCGCTCGCAGCGACGGGACCCTCTGGTACGCGGCGGCCAAGGACGTCACCGACCGCCTCTGGCTGGAGCGCCAAGCCCTGTACGACGCCTTGACGAAGCTGCCCAATCGCCTGCTGTTGATGGATCGCGCCCACCAGGCGCTCACCCGCCTGCATCGCGGCGGCGGACTCGTGGCACTGCTGTTCGTGGATCTGGACCACTTCAAGGCGATCAACGACAACTTGGGACACGCCCTCGGCGACCACCTGCTCGTTTCGGTCGCCGAGCGCCTGGAGCGGATGATGCGCGACAGCGACACCGTCGCTCGCCTCGGCGGCGACGAGTTCGTGGTGCTGGCCGAGGACCTCCAAAGCGACGCCGAGGCGCTGGCGGTCGCAGAACGCGTGGTGCACGCCCTACAGGAGCCTTTCGTCGTGGGGGCGGCCGAGATCTCGATGCTGGCAAGCGTCGGAGTCTCGGTCTCCCACGACCCCGAGGCCGACCCGCAAGCGCTGTTGCGCGAGGCCGACGCGGCGATGTACCGGGCCAAGAGCTCCGGCGGCCATCGCCTGGAACTGTTCGACGAGAGCCTGCGCCGCGAGATGACCTCGCACCTGGACATCGAGCGGCGCCTGCGCGAGGCGCTTCCCCGCAACGAGCTCTCGCTCGCCTACCAACCCCTGTTCCCGCTCGGCGGCGAGCGAGCCGTGGCCTGCGAGGCGCTCGTGCGCTGGGCCCCCACCGAGGGCGAGCCGGTCGCGCCCGCCCTGTTCTTGGCGCGTGCCCAGGAGAGTGGCTTGATCGTGCAGATCGGCGACTGGGTGCTCGACACCGCCTGTGCCCAAGCAGCGGCATGGCGCGGCGCCGGCATGGAGGTCTCGATTTCGATCAACGTATCGCCACGCGGCTTGACCGAGCTGGATCTCGCCGACCGAGCCGAACGGGCGCTCGAGCGTCACGACCTGAAGCCGCAAGGCCTCTGGATCGAGGTTCGCGAGGGCGCGATCCTGCGCGACCCCGGACGCGCGAAGGCAAATCTGCGCGACCTCCGCAGCCTCGGCGTGCGCCTCGCGCTCGACGGGTTCGGCTCCGGTCAGTCGCGCCTGACGCTGCCCCAGAGCCTACCCGTAGACATGCTCAAGCTCGACCGGGCGCTGATCGCGGGCCTGCCCGAGGATCGTCACAAGCGCGCGATCGTAGAGGCGTCGGTAGCGTTCGCGCGCAGGGCCGGCTTGCAGACCGTCGCGGTGGGAGTCGAGAGCCAAGCGCAGCTGGCTCTAGTGCGCGAGCTCGGATGCTCTTTTGCCCAAGGCTTTCTGCTGCAGGCGCCAACGTCGGCGGAGCGCGTGACGTTCCAAACCCCGCGCGCTGTAGGCTCGCAACCACGATGGGGTCCACGCGCGCGCCTGCACCAGCGTCCCTGAGCGGTGTCCAAGCCCTCAAGCAAGCGGCCGCGCAAGCCGCCGCCGAGCTGGTGCGCGACGAGCAGAAGGTGGGTTTGGGCACCGGCAGCACCGTGGCTCATCTGCTGCCCGCGCTCGCGGCGCGCAACCTGAAGATCCGCTGCGCCGCCACCTCCCCCGCGACCGAGCGGGCCGCGCGCGAGCTTGGTCTGCAGATCGACGAGCTCGACGACCTCGCGCCGCTTGACATCGCAATCGACGGTGCCGACCAGATCGACCCGCAAGGCTGGTTGGTCAAGGGCGGCGGGGGCGCGCACACGCGCGAGAAGATCGTCGCCGCCGCGGCGCGCCGCTTCGTGGTGATCGCCTCCGCCGAGAAGGCGGTCCCCGCGCTGGGACCCCCTGTACCGCTGGAGCTGTTGCGCTTCGGTGCCCGCACAACCTTGGCGGCGCTAGGCGAAGCCAAGCTACGCGACGTGCCTCCCAGCCCGGAGGGCAACCTGATCGCCGACTACTTCGGCCCTGTCGAGGATCCGCGCGAACTCGCCGCGCGCCTGTCGGCGACGCCGGGCGTGGTCGAGCATGGCCTGTTCGCTCCCGCGATCGTCCACGACATCCTGATCGCAGGCCCCGCGGGCATCGAGCACCGCGTTGTCGAGCACCGCACGGTCGAGCACCGCGCCGTCGAACACGGGGCCACCGGACGGAAGGACGATCGATGACCGAGCCCTCCCTGAACGGACATGGAGCGCTTCCATATGTGGTGGTCGTGACCGGCGCCTCCAGCGGCATCGGCGAGGCCGCCGCCCGGCGGCTTGCGCTCGTGCCGAACGCCGTGGTGGTGGTGGTGGCACGACGCGAGGATCGCCTGCGCGCCCTTGCCGCCTCGCTGGGGGAGCGCTCCAGCTTCGTGGCCGTCGATCTGCTCGACCAAGACGCACCCGAGCGCGTTCGTGCGCATGTGGCCGAGCGCTACGGGCGCCTTGACCTGCTCGTCAACAACGCGGGCGCCGCGTGGCGCGCCACGTTCGCCGACGGAGGCTATGAGAACGTGAGGCGCACGATGGCGATCAACTTCGACGCGCAGCTGCGCTTGACCGAGGCGCTCCTGCCGATGTTGCGCGAAGGCGCACCCAGCGCGATCGTCAACGTGGCGAGCACCGCTGGGCGCGTCGCACGCGGGGGCACGGGCGCCTACAGCGCTTCCAAGTTCGCGTTCGCCGGCTGGTCGGATTCGCTGCGCGCCGAGGAGCAGCCACACGGCGTCCACGTGGGCCTGGTGTTGCCCGGCTTCATTTCCACCGAAGGCTTCCCCCAAGCGGAGCTGACCGGACGGGCGCTGACCCGCTGGATCGTCTCGACCCCCGAGAAGGCGGCTGAGGCGATCTACCAGGCGGGCGTGGAGCGACGGGCCGAGCGATACGTGCCACGACCCTATGCGCTCGCCGCGATGCTGCGGATTCTCGCGCCCGGCTTGGTGCGGCGAGCGATCGGCGGTGGAGCCGCCCAAGTCATGACAACCACCACCGCAGCGGACCTAAGTGAAAACCCGTAGACCCGCGTCGGCGTTACACGGTTATCGCCTCGCGCCGAGAACGCTTAGTCTAAGCGGCGTGAGCTTCCCCGTCCGTATCGGCCCGCAAGCCTCGAGCCGACCTACACAGCGACCGGGAGCGCGGCGCGGATGAATGCGACCCTCCCCCACCCGCACCGCTGGCTCGTTCGCTCGCTGATCGGCGTGGCGACCGTACTCGGGATCGTCGCGATCTTCGCGGTCTGGGCCAATCGGCAGCTTCTGGACACGAAATACTGGACCACGACCAACACGAAGCTGATCGAGAGTCCTCCGATACGCGAAGCGGTGTCGGTCTACCTCACCGAACAGCTCTACGCCAATGTGGATGTGTCCGGCGAACTGGGCAAAGAGCTGCCCAGCGAACTGCAGCCGCTCGCCGCCCCCGTCGCGGGCGCGCTCAAAGACGTCGTCCAGAAGGGCATCAACCTGCTGCTGGAACGCCCCCGGGTACAGGAACTCTGGAGCAAGGCCAACCAAATCACGCACGCGCAGTTCGTGCGCCTGATCGAGAACAAAGGCAGCGTCATCAAGCTGCCCGGTGGTGGCGCGGTGGTGCTCGATCTGCGCCCGATGCTCGGCGAAGTGGCGCAAAAGGTCGGCGCGCCGACGAGCATCGTGAACAAGATCCCGCCGAAAGTGGCCCAGCTGAGGATCGTCACCTCCAAACAGCTCGACACGATGCAGAAGGCGGTCAACCTCTTGCGCAGCCTCGCCTTGGTGTTGCCCCTGCTCGTGTTCGCGCTGTTCGCGCTGGCCGTCTACCTGGCGCGTGGACGACGCCGCCAAACCCTGATTGCGGTCGGCGCAGCCTTCATCGGGGCCGGTCTCGTGGTTGTCGTCTTGCGCGGGGTGATCGGCTCCAAGGTGGTCGACTCGCTGGCCACCACCGAAGCGATCCGGCCCGCCGCGCAGGCGGCGTGGTCGATCGGCACGAGCGTGCTCTCGGATATCGCCTGGTTGACGGTGCTGCTCGGAATCCCCCTGATCCTCGCCGGCTTGCTCGGCGGACCCTCGCGCGTGGCGACCCGCCTGCGCGAGCTGCTGGCCCCGTACCTGCGCGACCGTCCGGACATCACGTTCGGCGTGCTGGCCGCGCTGCTCTTGCTGCTGTTCGCGTGGGGCCCGATCGTGGCCACGAAAACGTTCACCGGGATCCTGATCATCATCGTGCTGGCGGTGTTCGGCACCCAGGTGCTTCGGCGCGAGACCGCCAAGGAGTTCCCCGATTCACATACGAAAGGCTTCCTGGAGAGCACTGGCCCGGGTGCGCCCTCGCCCGCCGACGCCTCCACACAGGACACCCAACCAATCTCACCACCAAAGCCCGTGGCGCCTGAGCAACCGACGCATGATGACCCGGGGCCGGGCTCGTGAGCGACGCCGAGACAGTCAAGCGACGCGAAGCCGAAGGCAAGGACGCGCGGGCGCACACCCCGCGCTCCAGTCACGCCGAATGGACGGCCCCGAAGGACCGCGAGGACCCTGTTGCGATCCTCGAAGCCCAGGCCGAGAGCCGGGTCGCCGAACTGGTGCCGATCCGCTACGGGCGGATGCTCGTCTCTCCTTTCACCTTCTACCGTGGCGCGGCGGCGATCATGGCGGCAGACTTGGCCCAGACGCCCGTCTCCGGGATGCGCGTGCAGCTGTGCGGGGACGCGCACCTGTCGAACTTCGGCATATTTGCCTCACCCGAGCGCGAGATGCTGTTCGACATCAACGACTTCGACGAGACCTTGCCGGGACCGTGGGAGTGGGATGTGAAGCGTCTGGCGGTGAGCCTGTGTGTGGCCGGGCGCGACCGCAACCTGAGCAAGCAGGAGATCGCCGACGTGCTGGTATGGACCGCCCAGTCCTACCGGCAGTCGATGCGCGGCTTTGCCCAGATGAGCAACCTCGACGTTTGGTACGCCCGCCTGAACGCCAAGGACATCATGGACGTGGTCCGTGCGCAGCAGCTGGTCAAGGGCAAGCGCCTGGAGCAGATGGAAAAGCGCTTGGGCAAGGCGCGAGCCAAGAACAGCACCCGTGCTGTTCTCAAGCTGACCGAAGCGGTTGACGGGAAATTGCGCTTCATCAGCGAACCGCCCCTGATCGTGCCGCTGCACGAGCTGCTCGGGGAGGCGGAGAGCGAGGAGCTGCGTACGCGCCTGAAGGCGATGCTCGATGACTACCGCGCGAGTCTCGGCGACGAGTACGGGGTGCTCTTGGGCGACTACACCTTCCAAGGCATCGCGCGCAAGGTGGTGGGCGTCGGCAGCGTCGGCACGCGCGCCTGGGTACTCCTGTTCATGGGTCGCGACGAGCAGGACCCGCTCGTGCTGCAGGCCAAGGAAGCCCAAGCCTCGGTGCTCGAGCCCTACGCGGGCCCCTCCGAATACTCCAACCACGGGCAGCGCGTCGTCGAGGGCCAGCGCCTGATGCAGGCCGCCGGGGACATCCTCTTGGGCTGGCTGCCCGCCACCGGCATCGACGGCGTGACGCGCGACTTCTATGTGCGCCAGCTGTGGGACGGCAAGCTGAGCGTCGAAATCGAGGCGATGGACCATCCGATGCTGCGCGCCTATGGGGCCCTGTGCGCCTGGACGCTCGCACGCGCCCACGCGCGCACCGGAGACCGCCTCGCGATCGCCTCCTACCTGGGCGCGGGCGGCGTCTTTGACCAAGCGATCGCGGACTTCTCCGGAGCCTATGCCGACCAGAACGAACGCGATTACGACGCCCTCGTGCAGGCGGTAAAGTCGGGACGCATACAGGCCGAGAGCGCCTGAGCCGAGACCGCCACAGCCAACGGTAAGGAGAGAGAAGATGAGCGAGATCGTCACACGCGTGGACTTCGTGGCGCTGCCCACCAAGGATCTGGCCAAAGCGGTCGAGTTCTACGGCCAGACGCTCGGCCTGGAGCGCTCGGTCTACTTGCAAGAGCGAAACTACGCAGAGTTCGAGACCTCCAACCTGACGATCAGCGTGATCGACGCCGAGAAGATGGGTCTCGAGCACGTGCCGATGCGCAGCGGAATCGCCCTGCACGTGGAGGACGTGGCGAGCACTCGAGCGACCTTGGAAGAGCGCGGCGTCAGCTTCGCCCAGGACACCTTCGACACCGGCGTCTGCCACATGGCGGTGTTCGAGGACCCCGACGGCAACCTGTTGATCTTGCACAACCGTTACGCGCCGCACCCACCGAAGTCCTGAAGACCCGCCAAGACCTCGCGCCCGCGGCCGTAGCCGCGAGGCGCCGCGGGCGCGCGCGCCCGAATCCGGGGCGCCGCCACACACGCGTGCGGTGCGGGTTCCGTTCGGCCAGTGACTGAGCCAAACCGGGCGATCCGTCCGGGCCATGGCACAGGATGCCGGACTCTTGTCTGAGGCCTCCGGAACATCCCTGCGCGCCTGGCAGCGCGATGCGCTCGAACGTCTGGCAGGCTGGCGAGACGGTCCTTTCCTGGTATCGGCCGCGCCCGGCGCCGGAAAGACACGTCCGGCGTTGGAGTTGGCCCGAGGAATGCTCGGCAGCGGTGAGATCGCTCGCGTGGCGGTGCTCTGCCCGACTACGCCGCTCACGCGCCAGTGGGCCGGCGCGGCGGCCCAGTTGGGGGTGCAGCTGCAACCCGACGCGACCGGTCCCGCGCCGCCGCGAGACTTCCACGGCGTGGCGGTCACCTACGCTCGTGTGGCGAGCGACCCGCGCGCGTGGGCGGCCCAAGTCTCCTCACAGACACTTGTGATCGTGGACGAGGCCCACCATCTCGGCGAGGAGCTGGCGTGGGGGGTCGCCTTCCAGCAGGCTTTTTCGCGGGCGCCGCGCTGGCTGTTGCTATCGGGCACCCCGTTTCGCTCAGACGCCACCCCGATCCCGGGCGTCAGCTACGACGCCGAAGGCGTGGCAGAACCGGACGTCTCCTACACCTACGCCCAGGCGGTGGCCGACGGCATCTGCCGCCCGGTCGCATTCGTGACCTTCGACGGCACGCTTTCGTGGCGCAGCGGGGAGGATGTGATCGAGTCCTCCTTTGAGACGGTGCTCAGCGCGCGCGAGGCAAGCCGGCGCTACCGCACCGCGATCTCGACCGAGTTGCCCGACGGCCTCCCACGGATCCTCACCGAGGCCAACGAGAAGCTCCGTGCGGTCCGCGACCTGGGCCACCGCGACGCCGGCGCCTTGGCGGTCGCCGCAGACGCCACCCACGCGAGGCGGATCGCAAAGCTCCTGGGCGAGCTGACAGGCAAGGCCCCGGTGGTGGTCTTGCACACCGAGTCCCGCGCCGCTCAGAAGCTCGCCGCGTTCAGGGCTTCGCGCGAGCCTTGGATCGTTGCTGTGAACATGGTCTCCGAGGGCGTGGACATCCCTCGCCTGCGAGTCGGCGTGTATGCGACGGCCGCCAAGACGCCGATGATCTTCAGGCAGATCGTGGGACGCTTCGTGAGGACGATCCCGGGCGCGGCTCCCGCCCCGAGTTGGGTCTACCTGCCGGCCGATCCCATCTTGCGCGGCCACGCTGCGCAGGTCGAGAGCGAGTTGCGCCACGCGCTGCGCGAGCGTCCCGAAGAGGACGGCTTGGAGGAGCCGCGCGAGCGACGCGCAAGCGAGCCGACGCCCGCGATGGAGTTCGTACCGCTCAGCGCCGACGTGGCGCCCCAGATGACCTTGTTCGGCCCCGCTCCCAGCTCGACGCCCGCGCAAGCCAAGCGACCCGTGCAGCCGGCGCCCGAGCCTGCGCCGATGGCGGCCTTCGAGTGGCGCGCGCACCTACGCGAGGAGCGCCGGCGACTGGTGGCCGACTTGGTCAAGCGCGGCGGGGGCAGCCACCGCGAGATCAACGCCTGGATCAACCGCGAGATCGGCGTGGGCCGCGTGGAGTCGGCGAGCATCGGCCAGCTCGAACGCACGGTCGAGCGGCTGGTTCGCGAGTTGACGCGCCACAGCCGTAGAGCTGCTTCCGGGTAAGCCCGCCCCGGCGCAAAACCTGCTCTTAAAGCCGTGTGCCCGACCGAGGCCGGGCACACGCTTCACTGCCTCGCGGCGAGTGGCCGCGTTAGGCCAGCTGTACGTTTACTGCCTTGGGCCCCTTGTCGCCGGCCTCGGCGTCATAGGTGACCTTGGCGCCTTCGCTGAGCGAGCGGTAGCCGTCGCCGGCGATGCCCGAGTGATGAACGAACAGATCCTTGGACTGGTCGTCCGGCGTGATGAAGCCGAAGCCCTTGTCGTCGCTGAACCACTTGACGGTTCCTGTAGCCATTTTGCTGCCTTTCGTTGTTCGCGTGCTGCGAACGCGGAATCGCTTTTGGCAAAGACTACGAGCGCTGACACTGCGGTGTGTCGAGGCGAAAGCCCCGAGTGGATCAAAACACTGTAGCGACTATCGCCCGCCCCCGCCAACCGCCGCCGGTCCAGCCACAGGACCTGCGGCGCTCACACCTCGGAGTAGACGGGCTCGACGGCAGCCTGCTCGCTCTGATCCGCTTCGGGCTGGGATTCCATCGCCGGGTGGGAGGCCATGGCCGGCAACTTCGGCACGACCGTCACCGCGAGCACGATCCCACACAGGACGAGCCCGACCGCGATCCAGAAGGCAAGCTGATAGCCGCCCGTCAAGGCCGCCGCGGTCGAGTGACCGCTTGCCAGCAAGGCTTTGGTGCGGGATGCGGCGAGCGTGGCCAACACGGCCAAGCCGAGCGCGCCGCCGACCTGTGCCGAGGTGTTGACCAGACCCGAGGCAAGCCCTGCGTCCTCGGGGGTGGAGCCGGCCATCGCGATGGTCATCAGCGCGGGGAAGCACCCCCCCATCCCGATCCCGATCAGGATCAGAGCGGGCATCACTTCGGTCAAGTAGTCGGCGTGCACGCCGGCGTTCGCGAACAGCGCCAATCCCGCTGCGGCCAGCCCGAGACCGGGCGGCAGCGTCGCGCGGGCACCGAAGCGGCTCATGAGCGGCTCGGCAAAGCGGATCGACATCGTTCCCATGGCGATCGTCGTCGGCAGGAAAGCCAAGCCGATCTGGAGCGCGTCGTAGCCGAGCACCAAGCGCAGATAGAGCGCGCCGAGGAAGAACACTCCGAACATACCCGCGATCGAGACGATCTGGATCAGGTTGGCGCCGGTCAGGCTGCGCGAGCGAAAGATGCGAAGCGGCACGAGCGGCTGACGGGCAGTTGCCTCACGCGCCACGAAGGCGGCGAGCAGCACCAAGGATCCGCCACCGAGCAGCAGCGTCTCGGAGGCGCCCCAGCCCTTTTCCGCGGCCGGCTTGACGATCGTGTAAACGCCGAGCATCAGGGCGCTCGTGATCAGCACCGCGCCGGGAATGTCGGCGCCTTGCTCGAAGCCGATACCGGGGTCGCGCTCCAGCAGGCGCCGGGCGAAGACGATCGTGGCGATCCCGATCGGGATGTTGACGAAGAAGATCCAGTGCCAGTCGAGCGCTTGGGTGAGCACGCCGCCGGCGAGCAGCCCGACGGAGCCGCCGGCCGAAGCGACGAACGCGTAGACGCCGAGCGCCTTGGCCTGCTCGCGCGGCTGGGGAAACATCGTCACGATCATGCCCAGGATCACGGCCGAGGTCATCGCTCCGCCGATCCCTTGAACGAAACGGGCGACCACGAGCGCCGTCTGACTCCAGGCCAGGCCGCACATCGCCGAGGCGAGCGTGAACAGGGCGACGCCGAGCAGGAAGATGCGGCTGCGCCCGAACAGGTCCCCGAAACGGCCGGCCAAGAGCAACAGGCCGCCGAAGGCGATCAGGTAGGCGTTGACGACCCAAGCGAGGCTGGACGCGGAGAAGTGCAGGTCTTCTTGAATCGTGGGCAGCGCGACGTTGACCACCGTCACGTCCAGCACAATCATCAGCATCCCCACGCACAGGACATAGAGGGTTAGCCAGCGGGCGCGGTCGTCGTCTGGTTGCATAGTTCCTCGCATCGGTCGCAGGTTATCGAGGGTCGCGGAGCTTCCCAACCTATGACCGGGCAAGGCCGGCGTTCTCATCGGTCTCGCCCGGCGGCGGACCGTCTCAGACGGATATCGGCTCGCGTACCGCGACGGGCGCGCTCGCGCGGGCGAAGTCCATCGCGTCATCCTCGAGCGAGCCGAAGCGCAGGTTGAGGATGTCCATCGGATAGTTCTGGTGCAGCTTCCAAGGCGCCTTGGAGCCCTGCTTGGGGAAGTGCTCGATCGAGCGCTGCACGTAGCCGGAGGAGAAATCGATGAACGGCCGCTCTTGGACGCTCGGGTCGCGCTTTACCGGCGTGCAGACATCGAAGCCGCCGGCGTCCATGTGATTGATGAGACGGCAAACGTACTCGCACACGAGGTCGGCCTTGAGCGTCCAAGACGCGTTGGTGTAGCCGACGGCGAAGGCCATGTTGGGAACGCCCGAGAGCATCATGCCCTTGTAGCTCATCGTGTCTGACAAGACCACCTCGCGGCCGTCGACCGAGAACTGAAGGCCGCCCAACGCGAGCAGGTTCAAGCCTGTCGCGGTGACGATCACGTCGGCTTGAAGCTCGGCGCCGGAGACGAGCCTGATGCCCGTCTCGGTGAAGGTCTCGATGCGGTCGGTCACGACCGAGGCGCTGCCCGCGCTGATCGCCTCGAACAGGTCTCCGTTGGGCACCAAGCACAAGCGCTGGTCCCAAGGGTCATAGCTGGGTTTGAAATGCCGGTCGATGTCATAGCCGGGCGGCAGTTGACGCTCAAGGGCCTTGTGGATCAGGCGCTTCATCAACCTTGGGCGCCGCCGCGAGAGCTGGAAGCTCGCCATCGTCATCAGCACGTTCTTCCAGCGTAGGATCGGCGCGGAGAGCTTCGACGGCAAGAAGCGGCGCAACGGCTTGGCGATCGGGTCTTCGGCCGGCAACGAGACTATGTAGGTGGGCGAGCGTTGCAGCATCGTCACGTGAGCGGCGGTCTCGGCCATCGCGGGCACCAAGGTCACCGCCGTGGCGCCACTGCCGATCACGACCACGCGCTTGCCCGAGTAGTCGAGTTCGTCATCCCAATGCTGGGGATGCACCAGCCGGCCGGCGAAACGCTCGCTGCCGCGAAACTCCGGCGTATAGCCTTCGTCGTAGCGGTAGTAGCCGCTGCACAGGAACAAGAAATTGCAGCTCATCTGCACCCTCTCCCCCGCCTCGCCCTCCACGCCGCGAATCGCCTCGACGCTCCAGCGCGCCTCGGAGCTTGACCACTCGGCCCGTACGACACGTTGGTTGAAGCGAATCCGCTCATCCACGCTGTGCTCGGTCGCGACCTGGCGCACGTACTGGAGGATCGAAGGGCCGTCGGCGATCGACTTGGGTTCATCCCAAGGGCGGAAGGAGTAGCCGAGCGTGTACATATCCGAGTCCGAGCGGATACCCGGGTATTTGAAGAGATCCCAAGTGCCGCCGCTGCACTCCCGCGCCTCGAGGATGGCGTAGGTCTTGCCGGGACAGTTGGCTTTGAGATGACACGCGGCGCCGATGCCCGAGAGGCCGGCTCCGACGATCAGGACATCGACATGCTCTGGAGCGTCTGAGGGAAAATTCATCAGTCGAGCTTACAGCCTGGATCTTCTGTTCCTACCGGCACATGTGCCGGTAGGCCGGTCGCGCATGCGCGACCGGGCCAATGCCGCATGCGGCATTGGCTCCCCGGGTTGGATGATTGTCGAGAACCGACCTTCGGATCTTGGGCGCAAGTCCATACGAACAAACCCCGCTCGCAGGGAAACTGGGCTTTCCGATCCCGCAGTTTGTGCAGAAGCGGAGCCAGCGATGCGAACCAGGACACCTCAGATCGTGGCCCTAGGCGGCGGCGGCTTCTCGATGGAGAAAGACAGCGCGCTGCTCGATGACTACATCCTCGCGTTGACCAAAGCCCGCAGGCCACGCGTTTGCTTTCTACCGACGGCCTCGGGCGACGCGGACCATTACGTGGTGCGCTTCTACAGGCGCTTCTCGGCCGGGTGCGAGGCCAGCCACATCTCGATGTTTCGCCGCGACCAGGGCGGACGAGGCGTGGAGGACGACCTCGCGTCCCACCTGCTGGGCCAGGACCTCATCTATGTGGGCGGCGGCAACGTCGTCTCGATGCTCGGCGTGTGGCGCGCGCACGGCTTGGATCGCGTGCTGCGCGAGGCTTGGCAGCGCGGGATCGTCTTGTGCGGGCCTTCGGCGGGCTCGCTGTGCTGGTTCTCTGAGGCGCTCTCAGCCTTCCACGGACCGCCCCGGCGCGTCGGCGGGCTGGGCCTGTTGCCGTATTCCAACTGCGTGCACTACGACGCCGAGCCGGCACGCCGCGCGGAGTACCACACGCTCGTGCGCGAGGGCATGCGAGCCGGGTATGCCGCCGACGACGGGGTCGCCTTGCACTTCAAGGGGACCAAGCTCGATCGTGTCGTCAGCTCCCGCGAGCGCGGCGGAGCCTTCCACGTAAGACGCAGCGCCGGCCAGGTGAGAGAGACGGCGCTCGAGGTCTCCTACTTGGGCGCGCGCGCCGCTCACAGCAAGCACACCGCCAGGACTAGCGCCACCGCCAAGCAACCGGGACGCAGCGCCGCGCGAGCGGTCGTGCTTGCGTGAGCGCCTCCGACCGGCACAAGCGGCGCCTGATCTTCGCGATGGGCGGAGGCGGGTTCACGATGGAGCCCACAAATCCGCTGCTTGACGATTATGTGCTCACGCTCGCCGCGGCCAAGGAGCCGCGCATCCTGTTCTTGCCGACCGCCTCGGGTGACACGACCACCCAGATCAACGCCTTCTATGCCCGCTTCGGTGGACGTGCGTGCATACCGCGCTACGTATCCCTGTTTCGCCTGGGCGAGGAGGAGCGTCCCCTGGAGGAGATCGTGCTCGAGCAGGACATCGTCTACGTGGGCGGCGGGTCGATGCGCAACCTCTTGGCGATCTGGCGCGCCCACAAACTGGATGAGATCCTCCTCGAGGCCTGGCGCAAAGGCACGGTCTTGGCCGGGATCAGCGCCGGCGCGATGTGCTGGTTTGAAGGAGGCGTCACCTGCTCGAGCGGAGCTCCCGAACCGTTGGAGGGCCTCGGCCTCCTCGAAGGCTCGTTCACGGTGCACGCCGACGGCGAGCCCGAGCGCCTGCCGGTCTGGCTCTCAAGCCTTCGCTCCGGCGAGCTGCCTGGCGGTTGGGCCGCCGACGACGGCGTGGGTCTGCTGTTCAACGCGGGCACGCTTGAGCGTGTGGTGAGCTCCCGTCCCGGCGCCGGCGCCCAGCGCGTGGACGCGATCGCCGGTGAGCTCGTCCGCCACCGCCTGGAGCCCGACCTGCTGGGCGGCGCGCCGTCCACCTTCGGCGCTGTCCTCGACGACGACGTGCGCGAGCTGCGCCGCGTGCAGCGCCTGCGCCGCGAGATGACCGGCGAATCGCACCGCTTCGAGGACGTCTGAGCGGCGACCGGGCGCGACCGCCCCCGCCAGCTGACCGCCGGTTCACGCGTCTATCGTCGCGAGTGCGAGGATTTCTCGCCGCCGGCGTCGAAATCAGCGAAATGGACGGCCACGCCGGGCCCCGCGGAAAAGCTTCGCCCAAGGACGATCGCGGTCTGCCGCCGGTCCTGCTCGCGCTCACCCTCACCACAGGCCTGATCGACGCAGCCAGCTATCTCGGCCTCGGCCACGTCTTCACGGCGAACATGACCGGCAACATCGTGCTGCTCGGCTTCGGCTTGGCAAATGCCGGCGGATTGCCGGTCGTCGCGCCGCTGGTCTCACTTGGCGCGTTCCTGCTCGGGGCCGGGATCGGGGGACGCCTTGGTGTCGGCATAGCACACCGGCACGAGCGGGTCTTCCTGCTTGGAGTCGGCAGCGAGATCGCCCTGTTGGCGCTTGCCGCGATAGTCGCTTGGGCCGCGCATGTGAAGATATATTCGGCCAGCGCCTACGCGATCATCGCGCTTGTCGCGTTGGCGATGGGGATGCGCAACGCGATCGTTCGCAAGCTGGCGGTCCGGGACCTGACAACCACGGTCCTCACGCTAACCCTCACCGGCATCGCCGCCGACACCTCGGCCGACGGCCTGGCCAACGTGGGCAAGTCGGCGCGGCGATTCTCTGCGGTCGTCGCGATGCTGCTCGGGGCTTTCGCGGGAGCGCTCCTTGAGAAGCACAGTCTCGGCCTGCCGCTGGCGGTCGCGGCCGGCCTGGGCGCCTTGAGTTTCGGCGCCTATCTGGCGACTCAAGGTCGCTGACTGGACAGCTCCACGCACAGCTGCTCCAATAGCTGCTGAACTTCGGGCACGCGCTGGGCGGTGTGGTCGGCGAGCATCCATCTCAGACCCAATCCCAGCACGAGCAGGTAGGCGTCGGCCGCGATCGAGCTGGTGCCGACATCCAAGCGTGAGAGCAGCAACAGCCCGACCGTCATCGTCGCCGTACCGGCGATCGGGAACGCCCGGTAGTGGCCCGTACGAGAGATGACTCGACCGGAGACGACCGAGGTGAGCACCAGGCCACCCATCAGCGGGATCAGGCGCAGACCAGGCCCCGTCGGGCTCGCGTGGCACACGGTTTGAAAGTTAGGCCCAAGACCCTTTTTTGGCTTACATAAGCCATTTCCGGCCTCAGAATATGTCCCGAAATGACCTCATATTTGCGCAGTTCGGGACACGTTTCGGGACACGGTTTTGCTGGTGGACTTGCGCGGCCTTCAGTCCTCCCGGCCCACCTTGACATCGTATCCGGCCAACCAGCGTAGATAGGAGGCCGTAAAGCCCGGCAGGAGCTTGAGCCCGGCGCGCATCGCGCTCCAGCGGCATCCGCTCCAAGCGCCGCTCGATACGGTCGAGATCCTCCTCGGAGACCTTGACCTTGGCGCGCTGTGTGGGTGGTGGTTGCGCGCCGGCCCTGCCGCGCGCCATCACGCGTTATCGACAAGTCGCGTCACCGCCTGTCCTGCGCGGCGATGGCGCGCCGCGCGAGCCCTGATCGCGGCGCGCTCGACGGCATCTCGGTCGTCTGTCAGTGCGGGCCAGGAGCGATCACGGTCGATCACGGGGCGACCTTCACGCAGGATCGCGTCGAACGGCACAGGCTCTCGCGCGCGAACATGATTGAGCGAGAGCACATCCACATCGCGGTGCAGCGCTCGCACAAGACGGGCGGCAAGCTGCGCCTTGCACAGCGGCCGCGCATACCCGATCAGTATATGTCCCGTGTGGCCGTTAGCTTGGCCGAAGGTCCGACTCGGCCGCTCTCGGACCGTGTGGATGGTCCGAGAGCGCCTCGAGCGGCGTGAGGGAGGGGGATCAGTGGAAGGTGACGGTGATGCTCTTGCGCAGCACCCGGCGCTGCTTGCCGTTGGTGGGGGTGAAGCGCAACAGGATCTTGGTGCGCTGCTTGCCGACATGATCCTCTTTGAGGGTCAGGGTGAGCGTGGAACGGCCTTTAGCTGTCTTGACCCCCTTGGAGACGCCCTTGCCATTCGCGACGAGCCTGCCGGCTTGCGGGACGGATACCTTCAGTGTCAGGGTCCTCTTCTCGATGGCGTGGTGTGCGATCCGCAGAGCGTAGGGGCAGCCTTGCACTTCGATCGCGGTCTTCTGGTTGAGCGTCGCACCGTTCTGAGCGTGGAACGCGGTCGGCATCGTCAGGTTGGTCGAGCAGAGATCGGTGTTGGCCGCCAATGCCGAGGAGGGGCCTTGGGGCAGGGTGAGTTCGAAGCTTCCGACTGGGACGTCTGGCACCGTTTTGAAGGTTGAGGATGTTATGCCGGTCTTGCTGATGAATGTTTCTCCCTTGAGATAGACAGTCACTCCATAACCTTGAAGGACCACTATCAGTTCGGGAAACTTCTGTCCTCCGTGACTCACGAAATAGGCTGGGCCTTCCAGAGGGACTGGAAGCACCGGGGTCACAGCCTTCGCGAACCCAACCCTCGATTGCGAAGGACAGCTCGCTGGGTTCTGATCGAAAACGGAATCCAGGCAAGCATGGTTCAGCGTGCTCAGACGTGAGGGAAGCGCTTTCGGCAGTTCGACACGAACGCTCTTGATGTTCGACTGCGTACCCTGAGGAGCTTTCGGATAGGAGAGCTTGACGTGCAGGCTCGCACCATTAGCCCTGGACGTCTTGCCTGAGGTGGACGCGTCGAGTTGTGGTTTGAAGCTGAGCCGCGCACAGTTGGTCGCCTGGAACGGCACCGACAGCGCATCGGTCGCGCCTTCTGTGCTGTCCAACGCTCCGGTGATCGCCATCGAACTGCAATTAGTCGGGTTGAACGTGAACCCAGGACGGCCGATCGTCACGTTCACGTGCTTGATCTGGAGCGGTATGCCATCGATGATCGACGGGATCTTGTACGGCCCTTCGTTGTCGCTCGTGACCGTCAGATCGGCCGTGACGGGATCGACTTCGATCTTCGCGCGGACGACCAGGCAGTCGCACGCCGGGTGGTTGGCCGCCGTGCTCTCCAGGTCGAACGGCCCAGCCTTGGCCGGGTTGACGATGCTCAACCCGAACGGAGCGCCCTTATAGGGACCGGTCAAGTAGACCTTGCCGCCCTTGACGCTGAACGGGTCGTTGCCGATGCCCACGCTGACGATCGTTTCACCGATCAAGCTGTTCGGGCCACAAGTGCCGGCGTTCGCCTGTGCTTCCCCGCACAGTTCAACGCCGGTCAACAACCCCGACAGGCCTGGAGGCATTTTCAAGCTGACCGACTGCAGGTTCTGCTGGCCGTCTTCACGCGACATCGTCATCGTGAACGGGCTGAACCCACCCGCTTGGATGCTCGTCGTGCCGGCCGTCAGCGACGGGTTGAACGGCAGGCTCGCACCAGGACACGGACCGCCGTTCGGGCCATGATCGATTTCGAACGTCGAGGACTTGTGCACCGGGCCGTTGCCATCCCACGGAGTGAACACCGCTTCGGTGGTATAGCTCCCGCACCGCGATGGGGTAGACAACGGCGCTCGTTCCCCGCCGAAGAAATGCAGTTCGAGCGTTTCGAACGGCAGGTCCGGGGTGTTCTTGAACGTCGTCACGATCTGGCCCGTCGGGGTCAAGCTGACTTCGCCGGCGAACTTGATCAGGGTCCCCGACACCGGGTCTTCGGCGACCATGTACATCGCGACGAGGCTCCCGAACGGGTTGGCTTCCTGCGTCGCCAGGTAGACGGCGCCTTCCAGTTCGTGTTCCAGCAGCGGCGTCTTGATCTTGACGGTGCCGATCTTCGAGCCGTTCGGACAGAAGTTCGCGCCCGGGTCGAGCGGACTCGGCAGTTCCGAGGAGAACGTGCTCCACTTCACACCCGGTTCGTACTGGTTCAGTTCGTGCTGGCCGGTGTAGCCGATCTGATCGCCCGGACTGCCGAGCGCATCCCCGAGCGCGTTTTCGTTTGACGTGCAGGCTTCCAGGTTGTTTGCGCCGGACGGGTTCAGTGTCACACCTTCAGGCAGCGTGACCGTCGTGTCGCGCAGCGAGGACTCGGCCAGGCCGTTCGGATTGAACGCCGCCGTCTGCGGCACGTTCACATCGACCGTCAAACCCGACGACGTGCTCGTATCCGTCGTGTCCGGAGTGACGCCGATCGTCGGCGGGAAGATCAGATGCGAGCAGCCGCTCATCCCGCCGGGCGTTCCGGCGGCATTCAGCGTCAACGCGCTTTCATACGAGAACTGGCCGGGATGCTGATAGGAGTCTGCGTCAACACCGGAACTCAGAGGCCCGTTGCACGCCGTCGGCAACGTCAGCAGCGGTTTAGTCGCACCATGCGGCGGCGTGCCGAAGATCACCAGACGGGTTCTTACGACCGAGACCAGTGCCGAGGTATCGACCACCGTCGCCCTGCCGCCATACGCACCGCCGGCCTGGACGCCCACGTCGATGTAAGCGTTGGCCTCCAGCAGATGCGCACCAAACTGGATCGCCACACCCGCCGGCGGCACCATGTTGTACACCGGTTCCTTGAGGGTCTCGGCGCTGTCCGTACTGGTTTCGCCTGCCGAATCATATTCCACTTCCAGATATCCGACTTCCGATTCGGCCGGGCATACGCCGGCAAGCCCGTTCGAGATGTCGTGGAGCGCGCACTTCTTCGGAGTCGCGTTGGGGTCGGCGAACAGCCCAGGCGGCAGGTTCGTGGTTATGTCCTTGACGCTGCCGTTGGCCACCGTCACCCACGCCGAGTGGTCGTTCGCTTTCGCTGGCACCACCGTGGTGTTGAAGGCGATGCTCGTGCTCATCTCATACGGGTGCGAGCCGGCCTGCGTGTCCGGCGTGCCGTTCGCTTCTAGGAACGAGACGCCGAAGCTACCCGGCTTGACACCAAAACCAGGCCCTGAGGTCGCGAACAGACCCGTGCTGAAGCTCGCGCCGCTACCGTTTTCGATCGTCAAACGGAAGTGATAGAGCAGACCCGCCTTCAGCCCTTTGATGTCCGCAGAGACCGGCACCGGGCTCATGCCCGCAGGCGTCTGCGCACACGGCGCTTTTGCTTCGTAGCTTGCGTTTGGCACGGGCGCGAAGCCATTCGTCGCTCCGTATTCGAATTCGCACCTGGCGATCGCCTCGCCGCGTGGGTCAACTGAGCCGTTCAGCGTCGCCGTGCTCTGCGTGACGCCGCCCGCTTCGCCCGCCGCGACGGCGGGCACACTCGTCGAGAAGACATCGACCTTGCCTTCCTGCGGGTTAGAGACGTACACCTCGCCCGTCCGCGCGTCGACCGCGATCCCGCCCTGCCCGGAGGAGTTGCCCCCCAAAGGCGTCGAGCCGAAGCTCGGCGACAGCAGCGAGCCCGGGCTAGACACCTCACCTATTTCGCCCTGAAACGTCCCGTTCATTTCACCGGCGTCCCACTCATCCACATAAGTCTGGTCGTCGATGTAGACGTGGCCGGTGGCCTGGTCGACGGCCACCGCCACATCCGGAGAGCCGTCGTCCACCTCGCCCAGGGATTCGCCGTTGGGACTAAACTTCTGGACACAACCGCATTCTGCGCCCAAAACATAGCCGTCACCGGCCGCGTCGACGGCAAAGCCATCCTCTTGCCTTGCTCTAAGGCTCTTGACGAGAGCGCGCAACGTAACGAAGTCGTTTGGGTCGGAGTCGTCGAACGTCGCAATCAACGATTCCGATTCTCTTCCTCCGACCAACTCGACCCTGAGGTTCCCGTTTGGATCGACGCCAAGTCCCACTATTTCCGCTTCGCTCAGATTTCCTTCGTCAACGAGCTGGAGTTGGCCGAGATTGGTGACCTGACCGAGATAGGCGCCGGTCGGGGCGAACTTGTCGATGACCTGGTGGCCGGCGTCCAGTACGTACAGATCGCCGGCAGAGGGATCGGTGGGATTGCCCGAATTGTCCACCGCAATCGCGGCAGGGGTGCCGTTCGCGCTCGCCGGAAACGAAAACGATTCAGTCGAGGTGCCCGCGAGCGCAGCCGAGTGAAGCGCCGAGAATTCGACCGGTTTGCCTTCGGCGTCGTACTTGTAGACCGACTCGCTGCCGAGGTCAGCGACGTAGACATCGCCGGTCGCTTCTTCGACGGCGATCCCATTCGGGTTCGAGAACGGGACGCCGGTGGAGCGCTCGAAGCTGAGCTTGAACGGGTGCGCTTCGTTGGCCAGCGCCGGCCCGGCGCCGAGAAACCCTGCCAGAAGGGCAAGCGCCGCAATCACGCATATTCCCCTAACTACGCTCCTCATCACTGTCCCCTCCCGTGGCGCTTGCTGTCGTTGCTCTTGCCGGCCTTGCTGCCCCGCCGATTCGGTTTGACGCACCTGCCGTTGCGCTTGACGCGGCCCTTACCGCACTTCTTGGACTTGGTTTTCTTCTTCGACTGGAGCTTCGCCGCCGGCGGGAGGTTCCCCGCCCCTTCGAAGGTCTGGCTCGAAGGCGCGCCGTAGATCGACGGCTGCGGCACAGCCGCGGTGCGACAGGAATCCGCGTTCGTACACGCCGGCGGCGATACAGATTCGGTAAAGCCTCCATCCACGCGGGCGTCGTAGATCGCGCGCGCTTCCTGCGTACCCGCCAGCGGGATCAGCGCCTGCGTATCGAGGATGAAGACGTCGTTGCCGCTCGCGCTGGCGTCGATAAACAGGGTAGGAGTTGAGCCAGTGCCGGTCGAGATCAGATGGAGGCAGCCTTCGCTCTGCGCGCAGCCACCGGTGCCGTTCGCCTCATACTCATAGACATCGGCCTGACCGTTGCTGTCTGCAGGCAGCAGCGCTTCGGAGGTTTCGAAGAAGATCCGGCCGTCTTCGGCCAGGTAATGCGGGGTTTCAGGTCCCCGCAACGCTGGTTCCATGAAGGCGCCACCGCCGCTCGGAGCTTCACCGCTTGGGTCGCACGACGCACACGCGAGACTGTTTGTGGCGGCGTCATAGAGATATATCTCCGGATCGAGCGAGGCGGTGATCGCGTCGGTGTTGTCGTAGCCGGTGAGTCTCTTTTTGGATTCGAACGCATAGAAGGCGCCGCTCCCCGATACGCGCCTGCAATTCGTCCCCTGGCAGGCACCGGTGGCGATGAACGTGGTCTTCCCTCCACGCCGCAGATAGAGATTCGACTGCCCACTCTGAGCCGTTTCGCCGTGTTCGTTTTCTTCTGCTCCCGTGAGCACACCTTCGACGGCGAAGTAGACATACGAACCGTCTTCGCTGGCGTCGGTACCCTGCAGGACTTCGGCTTTGGCAGCAGGCGTGAGATCGACGAGTTCTTTGCTCCGGCGGTCGTATTCGTAGAGGTTCGTGCCGCTGCCAGCTACCGTATTGCCGGTCAGATCGGACGAAGCGTCGTCGGTGAACAGCACCCGCGACCCGTCAGCGCTCGCATGCACGAACACGCCGCCGCCGCCGCTCCCGCCCGCCTGCGAAGCGTCCACCTGCACTGTTTCGGCGCCGTCCACCCGTGCATACAGATTCCCTTCCGCGGCGAAGAGCACATCGGAGCCATCGGCGGAGATCCCGGCGAACTTGCCTTCGACAGGAGTCCCGTTCTGCGACAACGTGACCAGACGCACAATCCCTTCGTTCCATTCATACAGGTTCTCCACGTCATTCAGCGCGTCGGAGGTCAGCTTTGCGCGCTCTTCGAAGATCACATGGTTCCCTTCGACCGACGCGCCCAGGAACTTTGCGTTCGTCGGCGTCACACCCGACGGGGTCACATTCACCAGTTTGTATGCGCCATCGGCGTTGTCGCGCACGACGAGATTTTCCGCGCCCCTTGGTTCGCCGCTCACCAGCTCCGGCGCCGTGCCTCCACAGCCACCCCCAAATTCATTATAGTGACCGGGTTCAGTTGCTTCGCCTATAACCTGGTTACCGCCTACCTGCAGGATCCCTTTTGTGAGATCGGCTGAGTAGGCGATGGCGCGGCCGCCTGTCTTTGTGCACTGGTAGCCTTGGTAATAATTTTCGGCAGGCATCTCGTTTACCGAAGACCACCCTCCAGGCCCGCGTTCAGCGATGTAATACGCCCCAGCGCTCTGCGAGCCGGGAAGCACGTCGGTTGCGCGATACGCCATTCGTTCGCCGCTACGTCCTGCAAAATTGCCCTCTAGGACGAAACTGTTTTCTTTGAGCCCTCCGGGATCCGGCTGCGCCGAGGAGGTGCTCGGCGGCGTGACCAACTCGTAGGCGCGGCAGTCGGGCAGGCCTGCCGAGAAGCCGGTGCGCAGGCTTTCGTTCGGGCAGCTCGTTTGCGCGCTCGTCTCGGTCATGAAGGTCTCGTCTGAGCCCACCACCGAGCCGAGGGCGTTCGTCACAACCACGCGGTAGTGATACATAGTGCCCGGCGCCAAATCCGAGGCCGTGGCCCATACGGTCTTCAATTTCACGCCTGTGCCAGCGTCGCCTTCCGGGAACGGGAGCTTGTTGCCGTACGCAGCTGTGATGCCGTATTCGAAGATGTAGGAGGCGTCAATCCCTCCAGGGTTGACAACCGCCCCGAGCTTCGCTTTGGAACTCCCCACTTCGGCTGCCAACTCCTTGCCCAGCACCGGCGTAGTAGGCGGACCGTATATCCAGACCGTGTTTTTGAAGTCGTCGCTCACGTACACGCGGCCTGTCGCTTCGTCCACCGCCACCATGCCGATCGGTGTCCCAAATGCAAGGCCGTAGATTTCGCCGGCGCCGACATCGGCGACCTGGCTGCCGGCTTCGTCGTACTCGACCAGATGGGCACAGGGCGGTTTCAACGAGCCGCACGCGTCCGCCGCGTTGGCGACGACCGCGAGCACGTCTTCATGGCCGTCGAGCGCCAGCGACTCGATGCCTTCGCTTTTGATTTCCTTCAGCGGCGCATCGGCCTGGCTCAGCTCCTCGATCCGGTTGTTGCCCTGGTCGGCGACCCATACGTCGCCTTCCGTGTCGACAGCCACGCCACTCGGTTCCTTTAGGGCCGATGTGCTGCCGGTGAAAGTCTTCAGCAGGGTCCCCGTCGAGCTGTACTCCAGCACCTCATTGCTCGGGGCGACCGGCACGTACACGTCGCCGGCGGAGTCCACGGCGATCGCCACAGCGCTGGCAACACCAAAGACAGTGCCCGAATCCGGCACTTCGAAGGAGACGACCGGTCGGCCGCTGCTTTCAAAGATGTCGATCGCGCTTTTGAAGCTTTTGGTCGCTTCGTCATAGCCGCTGGAGAGCGCATAGACGTTTCCGCTGGACGACTCAACGGCGACAGACCCGTAGAGGCCCGCTTCGGCAGGGAACGGCGACGGCGGTGAGATCAAATGGCCTCCGGCATCGAACTCGTTGATGTGGCCACCGGAAGTAATTTCTTCTTTTTCCCACTTAAGAAGACCAGCCGTAAACACATCGCCGTTGGCCTGGTCAACCGCGATTCCCGGGCTCTCCGAAGCGAAGCTGTCGTAGGAGATGAGCTTCGGCACTTCCGCCTGCGCTACGCCAGCCAAAAGAGCGAACCCGGCGACGCTCAGCGCGAGCGCGGTGGACCAGCGCCCGCGGCGCAGGCGACGCTCACCCGCGGTGCCGCGTCCCGCTGCGAGCAACCCAAAAACCCCGACCACGCTCTTCAAAAGCGACCGGTAAGCACTCACGTTCACATCCCCTCCTCAAAGAGACCCGGACAACAACAAGACCCGACCGCCTGTCCCCGCATGGGGGAGCCCGGGCAGCACAAGACCGTCGTGGGCATAGGACCCACGGCGGTGAACGAACTTCTTGATGTGGCACAAGCTTGTGGTGCGAGACCGGCCGTGGGCGTGAGGATGTGTGCGCGGCGGCTCATCGCTCGCCGGCTCCGTGGCTTTGGCTGCCTTCGGTGTTGGCGCGGATGCTGTCGGTGACCTGGCGGCCCTTGTCGGTGAGCGTCCACGCGTTCGGGGCGCCCTTGCCGGGACCGAGACCGGTGTTGGCGATCAGCCCCGCGCGCTCTAGGCGAGCGAGCAGCTTTGAGATCTGGCCCTGGTCTGAGATCTCGGCGGTGTCTGCGATCAGACGGTTAGAGGCTCCGGGATGCTCGGCGCTCGCCATCAAGACACGCACCGTCCTGTATGTGAGGCGCATCCTGGCCTCTTTGAAGAGGTCCCCGAGCAGGGTGCGCTCGACCGTCTCGGTGGAGGGAGTGGGTGTGGTGCGCCGCAGCTCGCGTCGTGCCGCCGCGGCGCCGAGGTAGGGCGAGACGATCATGCTGACCAGCACGTTCGCCAAACCGATCACGGACGTCTCACCCGAAAGCGAGAGGCGCGAGTCGAGGATCGACAGGACACCACCCACCAACCCCTCGGCCGTGAGCGGCACCGGCGACGCGATCCTGCCACCAGACTCCCCTCTACCAAGGTCTATCGCGGTGGCGATCTGTGCCAATACCAGCTCGCGCCTTCCGCGTGTCTTCGCGCCACCACTCAAGGACTCACAAACCAGCAACCGTCCGATCACGGGCTCCTCATCGAGGAAGACCAGGAACGCGACCACACCCGCTCTGATCCGCTCGCGCCACCTGTGCTCTGCCCGATAGGCCGGCACGACGCGTTGAGAGGCGAACGCGAGGGCGTCCTCGAACGCCGCGAGAAAACAATCCTCGCAATCGAGGAAAGTCTCATAGAACGTTCGCCGCGACACACCCGAGCGCTCCACCACATCCGCGACGCTCACGTTGCCAGCCCCACACTCGGTCGCGACGTCGAACATCGCCGCGAGAATCCGTGCGCGCTGGATCTGCGCGACCTGGAGATGACCGAAACCGTTGCCCTCACGCCGTCCGCGAGCGGACGCCGCACGCAACGACCGCGCCGGACGCCTGGTAGCGCCAGCCATCAACATCCCCCCACAAAACGGGCGGACCCCGGGGCGCAGAGAGGGTGCGCGCCCAGGAGCGAGCCCGGATGATCAAGGACCCCAGCCGCAAAGCGACCAGAGATCCCGCGTGTGGGAGAACACGACAAGCCATACAGCGCGCCAGCAGCAGCGCGCGGAAAACCAAGCCGAGCCCGTTGCTCGGCGAGCCGCGCGATACCGCCGCGGCGAAGGGAGCTATGCCCTAGAAGGCAATCGTCCCAGAGAGAGAGAGAGAGAGAGAGAGAGAGACGCGTCAGCGACGCTGACGCGTCCTATAACGGACCCGCCAAAGACACAACGACTCTCAACTGCGCTAATCCCCAATGAATGCACGCGAAACACAACTCTTTCTCTGTTGCGACCCGGTCCCTCTCCCAAGGTCCCCGTCAAAACCACGTTGAAGTCGACCACGGAGACCGACCCACACCCGACCCTATGTTCCCCAGCACCCAAACACACAGACACCGGAATAGAGACATCCTACACACAAAGTTCCTCACCTGTCAAGAGTGGTTGCCAACCCAAGCCAAAAGCGCACACCTCTCGCCGGACTGCGCTGGGCGAGTTCAGCCTGCGCTGGCGTCTCCGGGCGAGACTCGTTGGATCAGCTCGGTGACGAGCGGCTCCGCTCCCCGCCGACGATACCAGCTTGCCGTACAGCGGGGTGACCGCCGTTTGGGCCAACAGGTAGGCGCTCGTCACCCAGGACAGGCGCTCGAGCCCGCCCAAGTCCCCCACGATCGTGGGCAAAGCCGTCGCGACGATCGTCGAATCGAGCGCCGCCAGCAACATCACGAGCATCAGCCCGCCGAAGGTCACCCCCAGCCGGCGATTCGCGGAGCGGGGAACGGGGGAACCTGCGGCTACGGTGTTCATTCGAGTGCTCGCCACTTAGCCCAACGGACAAAAGGAACCACGAGATGAAGACACGCACGCTTGGGAGCCAGGGACTACAGGTCTCCGAGGAGGGACTCGGCTGCATGGGCATGTCTGAGTTCTACGGCCGCTCCGACGAGGACGAGGCGATCGCCACGATCCACCGCGCCTTGGAGCTGGGCGTGAGCTTCATCGACACCGCCGACATGTACGGCCCGTTCACAAACGAGAAGCTCGTCGGCCGCGCAATCTCCGACCGACGCGAGCAGGTCGTGCTGGCCACCAAGTTCGGCAACGAGCGTCACGAGGACGGTAGCTGGGTGGGCATAAACGGCAAGCCCGAGTATGTGCGCTCAGCGTGCGAAGCCTCCTTGAAGCGCTTGGGTGTAGAGCACATCGACCTCTACTACCAACACCGTGTTGACCAGACCGTCCCGATCGAGGACACCGTCGGCGCGATGGCCGAACTTGTGGCCGAGGGCAAGGTGCGCTACCTCGGACTCTCCGAGGCCTCGCCCCAGACGATCCGCCGCGCGCACGCGGTGCATCCGATCTCGGCCTTGCAAACCGAGTACTCCCTGTGGACGCGCGACCCCGAGGATCAGATCCTGCCGACGATGCGCGAACTGGAGATCGGGTTCGTCGCCTACTCGCCGCTCGGGCGCGGCTTCTTGTCGGGCAAGTACAAGAAACCCGAGGACCTGCCCGAGGACGATTTCCGCCGCCACCATCCCCGCTTTCAGGGCGAGAACTTCCAGAAGAACCTCGAACTGGTCGAGCGCATCGAGCAGATCGCGGCGGAGAAGGAGGTCACCGCCGGCCAGCTGGCGCTCGCGTGGGTACTCAGCCGTGGCGAGGACATCGTGCCGATCCCCGGCACCAAGCGCCGACGGTATCTGGAGGAGAACGTCGCCGCTGCCGAGATCGAGCTCTCCGAGCAGGACTTGGCTCGCATCGAGGAGGCCGCTCCGGTCGGCGTCACGGCCGGCGAGCGCTACGCGAACATGTCCACGATCGATCGCTGAGATCCGTACGCTCGGGCGCCGTCGATCAAAGCTCTCCGAGGATCTGCCCCAAAGTGCGGCGGCTGATCGCCGACTCGGTCGCTCGGCCCCGTCTGCTTGTCTTCAACTCGCCCGTGGCAGATCGCGCCGCTCGGATCGGGGCATGTCCGGACGTTGTGCCTGGATCTCGAGATAAACCTCGGTTCGGTGCACCGCGACGTCCGAGGGCGCCTGAATGCCGAGGCGCACTTTTGCGCCGTCGCTCGAGAGGACCGTGACCTGGATCTCGTCGCCGATCATGATGCTCTGTTTGTCCTTGCGAGTCAGAACGAGCATGAGCCTCACTTCCCCGACTGGACGCTGCTCAGCCGGACTTCAAGTTTTAGGCCTGCTCTTATTGTCAGACCCTGGACGCATCGACGTGCTTCGACGATGCCATCTCTCACAAGCTTAGCGCCGGAATCGCGATCCGGTGCCAACAATGACGATCTCATGCGAAAAGCTCGTTATCGTTAGGGGTGCGAACATGCTCGAACTGGTAAAGAGTCCGTCGATGCAGGTGCTCTCCAGGGGTCGCCTCCGTCTTGGGCTGGCTCTGTCGCTGATGTTCGCCGCTTTGCTCTTCGCCACGTGCGCCCAAGCGCAGGAACCGGAAGCCCCCGAAAGCGCCGCGGCTACGTTGACAGGCGAAGCGGCGACCGCCGAACAGGCACCACCAACGCCTGAACCAGCCCCGGCCGCGGGCGAAGAAACGTCACCGGCCGAACAAGCGCCGCCTGCGACCGAAGAAGCCCCCGCGCCGGCCGAATCGCCGGCCGTGGAAGCCCCTCCCCCGGCCGAACCAGCGCCCCCCGCCGAACCAGCGCCCCCCGCCGAACCAGCGCCACCCGCCGAAGAAACGCCAGCCCCGGCCGAACAAGCGCCCCCCGCGATCGAAGAAGCTCCCGCGCCGGCCGAATCGCCGGCCGTGGAAGCCCCTCCTCCAGCCGAACAGCCGGCAGAACAGGCGCCACCCGTAATCGAAGCGCCTCCCCCCGCCGTGGAACAGGCGCCACCCGTCACCGAGGAAGCCCCCTCCGTGGTCGAAAAGAAGACCCCCGAACCGACCGCCGGCGAAACCACCGCTGAAGCGAGCTCCGAAGCGCCCCGAGGACCCGGGGAAGATTCGCAGGGAACCGCCGACGCACCGGGAACGGCTCACAAAGAAGGGACAGGCCAAACGGCGCCAGAAGCCTCGATCGCTGTGACGACGTCCGTCATCCCGGAAATCTCGTCCTCGCCCGCGCCGAGCCAGACACGCCTCGCACTGTCGCGGCAAGCGAGCTCGGCACGGCGGGCCGCGCAGATGAGCTGTGCCAGCGTGTCGATGACAACCGAATCCGTCGGTAGCTGGCTGTCCATCTCGCTCGCTTCGCCGGCATCGAACGCTTTCTTCGCCAACCCCAACGTCTCGTCGAGGGCGATCGCCGCGAGCGCACCCACCGGTAGCCTCGGCGGCGGTTCCGCGGCGGTGAATCGCCCCTCAGGACCCGGCTCCGGCTCTGGCGGTTCGGGAGGCGGATCCGCCGGCGGGGGCAGCTCGGGCTCAGCCTCTTCGGCATCCTCCACGCTCGTGGACGTTCTCCGCCAAGCGGCCCCGCGCGCGATGCGCCGTTTGCGCCTTGCGCAGCCTTCATGGCGGACGTCGTTCTTCGTTCTGATCCCAGAGCGACCGGACTAGCTCCTTCCGGTCTCTCCACCTCGGTCCTGGGTCGCCCGACCCTAGGCCTATTGACATCAGAGCGAAGTTCTGTTGAAAGGAGCTGTACTGAAATGACCCGTCATTTGACACTCTCGACGGCGAGCCAAGGGACATCCGCGGCAAGCCAAATCGCACAGACCCGAAGCGATCACGCGCACCTGGCCTCGGATCTGACCGGCGCCGGCGGCGCAGACGCCAACCTGTCGGTGGCCCCACGTTCCCGACCGAGCCTGACGCTGGTGCGTACGCCCGTATGGAGACACCGGCTGATCTTGACCGGGACGTTGGACTCTCGTTCGGCCGTCGAGCTCGAGGACGAGGTCGAGTGCCTGTGCCAAGAAGGCGTGACGATCGTCACGCTCGACCTTCGCCAGCTCGAGGAGATCGATCCGACCGGAGCCACCGCGATCGCGTTCTGCGGCGCCATCTGCAGAAGAAGAGGTCGTGAGCTTGCTGTGATCGCGGGGTCGCCCGTCATCAAGCGCTCGTTGAGCGAAGCGGGCGCCGCAGATCTGCTGAGGCCCGATCGGGGCGAGGCAGTCCTCCGCGGCGGTTCAGATGGCCTTACGTCGGAGAGGTCGACCACAACGATCGGCCGGTTCTAGGAGGCGCGCGACCTCTAAGACATATGTTGAGCACCTGCCAGAACACAACGTCATCGAGGCCTGCCGGTCGAAGCACAGCCAAAGCCCGATCCGCGGGGCGCCGGCGGCTCGATGACGACGATCTTCCAGACCAAGAAACGGGCAGGAAAGGCTGCCGGCTCGAAGGCCGGTCTTGAAAAGCTGCGCAAGCGGACCAAGCAGCACGAGAAGCAAGCGGCCAAGCACGCCAAGCGCCACGGACGCAAGCACAAGAAGAAGCACAAGCACCGCAAGCCCACCCCTCGCCCGACGCTGCACGGGAGCGCTGGGGTCGCGCTGCCACTCGCGCCGGCCGCTCCACCGGCTCCCTCGCCCACCCCGCCCCCGTCGATCGGCTCGCCCCCGATCACGCTCAAACAAGCCCAGCGCCTGCTTTGGCGAGCGGGCTTCGGCCCGACGGCCGGACAGGCCGAGGCGCTGGCCGGCAAACCGCTTCAGGACGTGGTCTATGGCCTGACGCGTCCGTCGGGCGCGGCGACGCTGAGCGGCCCGGCGCCGGTGGACGACGAAGGCAATCCGTTGGACCCGGACAACGCTTGGGGCCAAGACCACTGTTGGTGGCTGGATCGGATGGTGCGCTCAGACCAGCAACTGGTGGAGCGCATGACCTTCATCTGGCACGACTGGTTTGCCAACTCCAACGAAAAGGTGGGCAGCCAGCGGATGATGCTCGAACAGAACGAACTGTTTCGCAGCATGGCGCTCGGCAGCTTTCACGACCTGTTCTTGGCGGTCACTTCCAATCCGGCGATGTTGGTGTTCTTGGACGGGATCTACAACGAGAAGAGCGACCCGAACGAGAACTATGCGCGCGAGATGATGGAGCTGTTCTCGCTCGGCGCCGACCGCGGCGCCTACAGCGAGGACGACGTGCGCGAAATGGCTCGTGCGCTGACCGGCTGGACGGCTGAATGGTCCTCCCAGGAAGGGCTGCACGAATTCGAATTCGATAGCGCGCGTCACGACAAACACGAAAAGACGGTGTTCGGCAAGACCGGCAACTGGAGTTGGGAAGACGCGGTGCGCCTGTGCGTGGAACACCCGCTGCACCCTTCGTTCTTCGTGACCAAGCTTTGGGGCTACTTCATCCCGGGCCCGCCCGACGAAGCCACGCTCGCCGGCCTACAAGGGCTGTATGTCGGCTCCGGCTACAGCATCGGGGCGGTGATCGAGGCGATCTTGCAGCACCCCGACTTCTACGAAGGGCCCGAGCTGTTGACTCCGCCGGTCGTCTACAACGCGGGGCTGTTGCGCTCGATCGGACGTCCGATCGACACGACCTCTTGGACGTGGCTTTCGGCCAGCGCCGGCCAGCAGCTGTTCTATCCGCCGAACGTCTCTGGCTGGGACTTCACTCGCTGGCTAGATACCTCGACGGCAAAAGCGCGCTGGGAAATGGCCACCTATGTGACCTCGGAGACCTACCCCAACCCGTGGCCGGCCGAAGACGAGCCGCAATACAGCGCCACCGAGACGCCGGGTGAAGCGATGGCAAATGCACTGGCCTATTGGGCGAACCCGCAGCTCTCGACGGAATCGGAGCAGTGCATAGCCGCGTTTGCCTCCTCCTGTTTGAAGGAACCGCTCGCCAAATGGGAGAACAGTCCGTATCGAGCGATGCGCCAGAACGCGTTGCGGATGCTGATCGCCACCTCACCCGACATGCAGGTGAGCTGAGATGTCCGCCCACGCCAGACCGACGAAGGAGAGTTGACCGTGGCAAAGAGCTGCTCATGCAACGACTTCACCCGCTCGCAGTTCTTGCGTCGCGGCGTCGCGGCTGCGGGCAAGGGATTGCCGGGAATCGAGCCGGGGATGCCTTTGCCGGCGGGGACGGGGCTTGACCGTCGCACGTTCCTGCTGCGCTCCGCCGGGGCGGCACTGTCGGTGTATGGCGCCTCGATGCTCGGGCCGCGCCATTTCGAGGCCGGTATCGCACAGGCGATCGCGGCCGGCGCCGGCGAACAGCCGGTGCTCGTCTCGATCTTCTTGGAAGGCGGTTGGGACGCGCTGTCGGTGCTGGCGCCGGTGGGCGAAACCAAGTACCGGGAACTGAGACCGCAACTGGGCCTGACCGAAGGCAGCGGCAAGCCTTTCGGTGAGGATCCGAGTCTGATGTGGCATCCGGCCGCCGGCGGGCTTGCCGAACTGCACGAAGAAGGCAAGGTGAGCACCTTCCCGGCGATCGGCTACCAGCCGGCGGACGAGAGCCACTTCACGAGCCGCCACTACTGGGAGGTGGGCCAGCTCGACGCGCAGACTCGTACGGGCTGGATGGGGCGCTACCTGGACAGGGTGGGCGAACCGGACAATCCTCTGCAAGGGCTCTCGCTCGACTATTCGCTGGCGCCGGCGCTTGCGACCGCGACGATGCCGGTGGCCGCGGTCTCCTCGCCCGCGGACTACACGATGAACGCCTACGGCCTGAGCGAACCGGTGAGCGGACCGGCGCTCGAAGCCTTCGGCGCGCTGGGTGCGCTGGCGGCGCCGTCCCCCGCCTACGCCCAGGCGCGAGCCGCCTCTTATGACACGGGCCTCGTGCTGGAAAAGATGGCGGGCTTCGTGCAGTCGGAGAAGCAGTCGGGCGACAAATCGGCTGTCCCCTATCCAAATGGAGAATTCGCCGAAAGGTTGGCGGTGCTCGCGGCGATGTTGCACACCGGGATGCCGATCAGGTGCGCTTCGCTGAACGCGGTCGGCTCTTATGACACCCATTCGGATGAGGCCAACACGCTGAGCGCGAACCTGGAACAGACGGTGGGCGCGCTCGTAGCCTTCCAGCGCGACTTGGAAGCGCGCAAACTCGACCAGCGGGTCTTGATCCAGTTGTGGTCGGAGTTCGGCCGCCGCCCCCAGGAAAACGGGTCGGGCACCGACCACGGGGCGGGCGGCTTGGCCTTCTTGATCGGCAGCAGGGCAGCCGGAAAGATGGTAGGCGAATTTCCGGGTCTGACCAAACTGGACGAAAACGAAAACGTGGTCAACACCTCTGATTTCAGGTCGATGTATTGCTCGCTGTTGGAGCAGTGGTTTCAGACCGAAGCGGAACCGATTATCCCCGAAGCGAAGTCCTTCGCACGCCCGGTCTTGGTGCGCTAAGGATGCGCGGCGCTTGGCGATCGATTTTCTTGGCGGGCGCCCTGAGCGCGGTTTGCGCCGCGTGGGTCGCGATCGCCATCGCGGCTCCTTCGCGGTCGGCCGGAGCGGCGACCGCCACGACGGGCGAGTCCCATCGCTCGGGGAGCGTCGCGCGGCGCTGCCATCGCGCCGAGCACCGCCGTTGCCACAAGAGCGGCTCGCGAGCCTCGCGGCACAAGCCCAAGCCGCACAGGCACCCGGCGCATATGCATTCGCAGCCTCTCACCGCTGGCGCGGGCAGCCAGGGACCAAGGGCCACGCCGAATGGGAGTACTCCCGAGACATCCACCCCGGGAGCGCCGGGCGGCCCCGGCGCTCCCGGTGGTGGCGCCTCAGCGGAATCTGGTTCGCTCGACTCTCCCCCACCCGCGGCGCCCACTCACGTGGAGGTGACCGCCGAAGACAAGGAAGGCTTCCGCTTCGTGCTGTCGCGCTCGAAGGTGCCGGCCGGCAAGACGATCCTTGAATTCGTCAACCACGGCCAGGACGAACACAACCTGAACGCCGCCGAAGGAAGCGAAGGCGAAGTGGTGGGCTCGCTGGCGAACACGCCCGCCAACGCCCACCTGAGCTTGACCGTGGATCTGAAGCCGGGCAGCTACACCCTGTTTTGCTCTTTGCCGGGGCACGCGGCCAAGGGCATGAAAGGGACGCTCACGGTGGAATGAGCCGACACGGTAGGCTCTTGCCATGGTCCTCTACACCTGCGAGGTCGGCACGGCGATGGGCGACTTGCCCGCGCCACTGGCCCATCCGTGCGGTCGAGCAGCGAAAGCGCTTGAGAAAGCGGGCTATGAGTACGAGCACAAGCAGGTCAAAGGCGGCATGTTGAAGGTGTGGACGCTGCCCAAACGCGCCGAGGACCGCGCCGAGATCGAGCGTCTCAGCGGTCAGCGCGCGGTTCCGATCCTGGTGCTCGACGACGGCCAGACGATCTCCGGCTCCGGCGAGATAGTGCGCTGGGCCGAGTCTCACCCGGGCTCCTGATCTTTAGCTGATCAAAGCAGCGTGGAAGCCCTCGCCGCATGCGGCGAGGGCGAATGTCGGCTTGACAGCTGCCCAAAACATTGCTTAGATGATCGCCTAAGTCAGATGACTAAGTCGCTTGCCCCCACCGATGAAGCCACCGAGGCGACGCCTCCCTCGATCCGAGAGGCAAACGTGACCGCGTTCCTGGACGCGGCCGAGAGGCTGCTGATCAGGGAGGGCGCAGCCGGTATCTCGACACGTCAGCTCGCCCGCGAGGCGGGGCAGAACCACGGCCTCGTGCACTATTACTTCGGCTCGGTCGACGAGCTGTTGGTGCAGACGCTTGAGCGGTTCACCGCGCGCATCCTCGAGCGCCAGCGCGCGATGTATGGCAGCGAGGCACCCTTCATCGAGAAGTGGCGCAAGGCGATGGCATTCATCGACGAGGACCTCGCTTCGGGCTACCCCAAGATCTGGGCGGAGCTACAAGCGCTTGCCTGGCACAAGCCCGAGCTGCGCGAGCGTGTGCAAGGCGTCGCCGACAGTTGGCGCACCGTGCTTCGTGACGCGCTCGCCCAAGCAATGAAGGAGTACGACCTGGGCGACAGCCCGTTCTCGGCCGAGAGCTGGGCGGCGCTGGTCGCGCAGTTCAACCAAGGCCTCTTGTTCGAGCGGCTGCTCGGCTTCGACCGCGGTCATGAGGCTTTGCTCACGGCCATCGACGCATGGCTCAGCTCGCTGGAGAAGCGCAAGACCGGGAACAACAACAAGACATCCCCCACATCGACCAATCGGAGGAAAGCACGATGAGCGCAGTGGAAATAGACGAAGCGAAGCTCGAAGAGTTCATGGGTCAGTTCGTGGGCGACCTGGGCGCGGCGATCACGACGCCCCTGGTCTTGATCGGCGACAAGCTCGGCCTGTACAAGGCGATGGCCGACAGCGAGCCGATCACTCCGCAGGAGCTGGCCGAGCGCACCGACTGTCACGAGCGCTACATCCGCGAGTGGCTCTGCCAGCAGGCGGCCAGCGGCTACGTCGAGTACGACGCGGCCACGAGTACCTTCAGGCTCCCGCCGGAGCAGGCGATGGCGCTTGCCAACGAAGACAGCCCGGCCTTCATTCCCGGCGCCTTTCAGCTGGTGGCTGCCACGATCAAGGACGAGCCCCAGATCGCCGAGCGCTTTCGCTCCGGCGAGGGCTTCGGCTGGCACGAGCACCATCACGAACTGTTCGCGGGTACCGAGCGGTTCTTCCGGCCCGGCTACTTGGCCAATCTGGTGGATTCCTGGCTACCGTCGCTCGATGGCGTGATCGACAAGCTCTCGGCGGGTGCCAAGGTCGCGGACATCGGCTGCGGTCACGGGGCTTCGACGATCCTGATGGCCAAGGCGTTCCCGGCCTCGCGCTTTGTCGGCTCTGACTATCACGAGGGCTCCGTGCAGGCTGCCCGCGCTGCCGCCGAGCGCGCCGGGGTCTCAGACCGCGTGAGCTTCGAGGTTGCTTCAGCCAAGGACTTCGGCGGCGGCCCGTTCGACCTGGTGTGCGTGTTCGACGCCTTGCACGACATGGGTGACCCTGCCGGCGCGGCCCGCCACGTGCGCGAGCAGCTCGCCCCAGATGGCACCTGGATGGTGGTCGAGCCGTTGGCGGGCGATGCGATCGAGGAGAACCTCAACCCTGTCGGGCGTGTTTTCTATGGCGGCTCAACGATGCTCTGCACGCCCGCATCGCTGAGCCAGGAGGTCGGCTTGGCGCTTGGCGCCCAGGCGGGCGAGCAGCGTCTCACCCAAGTATTGAACGAAGGCGGCTTCAACCGTGTAGGCCGCGTCGCCGAGACGCCTTTCAACCTGGTGCTCGAGGCGCGGCCGTGAGCACCAAGACGGTCGTGGACGAGGAGGCCAGTCGGATCCTCGTCCACGACGGCGAGCAGAGCCGCGCGCGCTACCCGGACGAGGAAGGCTTCGTCGAGCGGGGCGGGCAGCGACTGTTCTACGAGGTCTACGGCGAAGGTGAGGAGACAGTCTTCCTGCTGCCGACCTGGTCAATGTTCCATTCGCGTCACTGGAAGATGCAGATTGCCTACTTGGCGCGTCACTTCCGGGTGCTCGTGATGGATGGCCTCGGCAACGGGCGCTCTGACCGTCCACACGATCCCCGCCGCTACAGGGCTGTCGAGTTCGCCCGCGACTACCTGGCGGTGATGGACGCGACCGGCACCGAGTCTGCGGTGACGGTGAGCCTCTCCGCGGGCGCCCGCTATCAGCTGGAGCTCGCACGGCTTGCCCCTGAGCGGATGCTCGGCGCGGTCTTCACCGGCCCGATGTTCCCCTATACCCCGTCGCACCTGTGGCCCATGCGCAGCAAGCTCGTCTGGTGGGCGTTCGCACGACCGGCGATCAGCCCCAGGCTATACCGCTGGTGGGGTCGCTTCAGCGCCGACTACTGGCGGCGGGACTATCCAGCGTTCGCCGAGTGGTTCGTCTCCAGAGCCCTGCCGGAGCCGCATTCCACCAAGGCGATCGAAGACGGTGTGAGCTGGGCGCTTGAAACCGACCCGGAGACATTGGCAGCCACGGTCCTCGACGAGCAATCCGCCCACCGCTCGGGCGCGCCGCGGGAGCTGCGCGGGCTTGCGCAAAGCCTGGACTGCCCGGTACTGGTTGTCTCCGGCGATCGCGACATGATCACGCCCCCCCGCGACGCCCGCGCGCTCGCGCGTCTCAGCGCGGGCAGGTTCGTGACGGTCAAAGGCGCCGGACATATCCAGCATGCCCGCAAGCCCGTCGGCTTCAACCTGATGTTGCGCGAGTTCGCGGAGGACGCCTTCAAGCGTCCACGCACGCCACGCGACCCAACCGTGTTCCGGCCCGACGGTCGCCCCCGGGCCCTGTTCGTCTCCTCCCCCATCGGCCTCGGGCACGCCCAGCGCGACGTGGCGATCGCACGCGAGCTGCGCACGCGGCACCCCGACCTGCAAATCGACTGGCTCGCCCAGGACCCGGTCACGAGAATGCTGGAGGCCGAGGGCGAGCGCATCCATCCCGCAAGCCGCCACTTGGCCAACGAGTCCAAGCACTTCGAGTCGGAGTCCGCCGAGCACGATCTTCACTGCTTCCATGCGTTGCGGCGCATGGACGAGATCCTGGCGGCCAACTTCATGCTGTTCCACGACATCGTGCGCGAGCAGCGCTATGACCTGTGGATCGGCGACGAGGCTTGGGAGCTCGACTACTACCTGCACGAGAACCCGCGCGAGAAGAAGGTCCCGTTCGCCTGGCTGACCGACTTCGTGGGCTTCCTGCCGATGCGCGACGACGATGCGCATGCGCGTTATGTGACCGCCGACTACAACGCCGACATGGTCGACCACATCGCCGAGCATCCCGAGGTGCGCGATATGGCCTTGTTCGTGGGCAACCCGCAGGACATCGTCGTCGAGCGGCTGGGCCCGGAACTGCCAATGATCAGAGACTGGACCGAGCGCCACTTCGATTTCACCGGCTATGTCACCGGCTTCGATCCCGCAGACCTCGGCGAGCGCACGAAGCTGCGCTCGGAGCTTGGCTACGGCGACGACGAGCAGGTCTGCATCGTCACCGTCGGCGGCTCGGGCGTCGGCGCTGACCTGTTGCGGAGGGTGATCGCGTCCTTCCCTCAAGCCAAGGAAGGGGCGCCGGATCTGCGCATGATCGTCGTCGCCGGGCCCCGTATCGATCCGCGGTCGCTGCCCTCCCACGAAGGGCTTGAAGTGGTGCCTTACGTACACAACCTCTACCGTCATCTGGCCGCCTGTGACCTGGCGGTCGTGCAGGGCGGCTTGACCACCTCGATGGAGCTGACCGCGCAGAAGCGACCCTTCTTGTACTTCCCGCTACGCCATCACTTCGAGCAGAACTTCCATGTCCGCCACCGGCTCGAACGCTACGGGGCGGGCAGACGCATGGACTACGAGGAGTCTCCGCCCGAGCTGATCGCGACGGCAATCGCCCAGGAAATCGGGCGCCAGGTGGATTACCGCGACGTCGAGACCGACGGCGCGGCGAAGGCGGCCGGGCGCATCGCGGAGTTGCTGTAGTCCTCGCCCAGAAGCGAGGCCGTCGAGCCCGAGACTGTCGAGCGTCGCTCACCTCAAGCCACGTCGGCCTCGATCAGCTCCTCCTCCAGCTCGCGTGGCGAGGGTAGGCGATCGTCCAGCACGTTGCAGGCTCGCCATACTCTCGCGAGATGAGCGCCCAGCCCGAGACGCATAGCGACCTGGAGACGCTGCGAAGCAGGCTCGCCGAGCTTTCCGACCTGGAGGTTTTTGCGCTACGTTGGGCCGCTTGCGGGTCCCCGCTAGGCGAGGCTCCAGCGAGGCCCAAACCGCTGAGCCTGGACGTTCCAGGTCCTAGTCTGGGCAGAGAAGCGGGTCCAAAGTCGGCTCGCCGACCATCAGAGTGAAAGGCGGTTTGACCCATGCGCTCCGACATCGCACCCGGCGGCACCTTCCCGGACTACGAGCTACCCGATCACACCAACACCGCTCGCAAGCTGAGCGAGCTTCAGGGAGAGGATCCGATGATCCTCACGCTGGCGCGCGGGCACTATTGCCCCAAGGAGCATCAGCAGCACCGGGAACTGGCGGCGTTCTATCCGAAGGTCGCGGTCGCCTACACGCAGGTGGTCACGATCTCGACCGACACCCATCACGCCTCCCAGGAGCTGCGCGCGTCGGTCGGCGCGCAATGGCCTTTCTTGTCCGACCCCGATCGCACGGTACAGAAGGACCTGGACATCCAGGAGTACACCGATCCAGAGCACGACCCGATGATCCCTCACACACTCGTCCTGAAGCCAGGCTTGGTCATTCACAGCATCTACAACGGCTACTGGTTCTGGGGAAGGCCTTCCGTCGAGGAGCTCCGCCACGACCTGCGAGCCATCACGCGCGAGATCCGCCCCGATTGGGATCTGAGTGCCCCAGGATTGCGCGAGGCCTGGCAGGCGGGCGATCACGCGCCATTTCACGGTTGGGATTGAGCGTGCCGCGGTAGGTGGTCGGCGACTCAGGCGTCGGGGCTCCAACCGGACAGTCCATCCCACGCCGCCGCGAGCGAGCCGGCGGAGGGACTGTGGTCTCTTTTTAGAGAGGACCAGAGGCCCCCGACCACGATCGCGGTAGATCCCGCCAGCGCCAGCCAAATGCCCCAGCCGAGCGATAGCGAGAAGACCGGCTCCAAGGGCGCTGGGCGGTCTACCATCCGAAACAGGACACACACGCCGGCCACGAGCCCGACCAAGGCGACCTGACCGCCGCTTGTCTGAGCCGAGTGGGAGGCGCCGGCGAGCCGCAACAGCGCCACCAGAAAGGCGATCGCGGCGAGGATGAGCAGGATCACGTTGATGTATTTCAACGCTTGGTGTGCGCTGAGCGTGGTGAGCTGCTGGCCGCTGAATGCGCTGAAACCGAGACTGATGGCTTTCGCCTGGGTCTGAAACGTGGTGTTTCCGTACTGCTGGGCCACGTTGTTGAGGGCCTGTTGTGCGGAGGCCACACCGCCGGCGGTGAGGCTCACGCCGTACCAGGGCAGGAAGACCGACACCGCAAGTACCGCCGCGCCGACGACGGACACGAAAGACCCCAGCCGTACGCGATCTTCGACCATGGTAGGCACTGGATCGGCAATCGGTTGGGCGAACTTGAGTTGCCAAGGCGAGCGAGCGACACCGAACAGAGCGCGCAGTGTGGCGCACCCGACGGCCCGAGGACCGCGCTGGTGCCTGCCGCCGGTGGTTGGCAAAATGTGGAGGATGCCCGATGAGCTTCCTGAGCTACTCGTCGCCGACAGAGCCCGCTGGCGATCCTGGCTCGGCGCACACCATCAGGATGGAAGTGGCGTGTGGCTCGTGCTCGCCAAGAAGCACGTGATCGAGCCGACCAGGCTCAGCTACGACGAGGCGCTCGAAGAGGCTCTTTGTCACGGCTGGATCGACGGGCAGGTGAGGCGCCGCGATGAGCATACATTTCGCCAGCGCTTCACCCCCAGACGGGCGCGCAGTTCGTGGTCCCAGCGCAACGTCGGTCTCGTCGAGCGGCTACAGGCCGAAAGCTCGATGCACCCGGCGGGGCTCGCGGCGGTCGCGCTGGCGAAGGACGATGGACGCTGGGACGCTGCCTACGCGGGTCAGGCAACGATCGAAGTGCCGGCGGACCTCACCGCGGCGCTCGACCTCGAGCCTCGCGCCAAGGCGATGTTCGATCGTCTCAGCGGTCAAAACCGATACGCGGTCCTCTACAGGATTCACGAGGCCAAGCGCAGCGACACCCGCGCCCGGCGCATCGAGCGCTTCGTGGCAATGCTCGCGCGCGGCGAGACCATCCATCCACAGGGCAAAGCCAAGTAGCGGCTCCGATGGCGGCCGGAGAGCGGGTGGCGCAAGCGCCCCCGCTGCATGTTTGGCTGTTCCTTGACGAGCGCTTCGGAGTGCCTTGCCGAGTTGCACGAGCGTGCGGATGAGCGTTTCGTCCTCCTTGTTGTGCTCGAAGTACGAACGTACGGGGAGATAGATTCTGGACTGCGCGGTTGAGCGGGATTCGACCGGCGTGGGCGGTTTCGTGGGCGGCCAGAGCGAAGCGGCATGGCCAACGATACGACCAAGGCTTACAAGACGGTGTACGTCGCGCTTAGAGCACAGCTATTCGCCTAGCCATTCAGCTACCCCTCCGTGGTAGGAGCAGGTGCCGCCCCGGTGTTCGCTGAAGCTGTAGGTCCCGTCCGCACAGCGAGCTGTGGCGCCCGTGGGGGCGGTCGGCGATTCCTCAGGTTTACAGACGGTGTTGCCGGAGGAGTTTTCGTAAGTTCCGTTGGTGCATTCCGAGCTGGATTCACCGGATTCTTCGGACCCCGACGAGCTTTCCGGTGTTGCTTGTTCCGGTTCCGTCGAGGGTGCAGAAGCATTCGATTCATTTTCGGACTTCGCTGGCTGGTTGTAGACCTTGGCCGCCCAAAGCGGAAATCGGACGCGCGCGTCGGACCCACCTGTGCAGACCGTTACGCCATGGGTGGTTCCGCAGCGCACCACGTAGGCATTGCCGGTCGCAGGGCTTGTCGCGGTGACGCTTGCTTCTTCTGAACCCTGTGCCGCTTCGTGCGCGAACGCACGGAAGACGTTGTCCGCGAACCCGCAGGTCGTATGCGGACCAGCGCTGATGTTCTGATCGCATGCCGTGTAGTGAACGTGCGCGACGTGATGTGGCGCCGGCCTGGTTGATTTTGTGACCAATGCCGTTGAGCCGGTGGCGTTGTCAGCCTTGTGAGTATCGCCGTGCGAGCTGAGCACGCCGACAAGGGCGATCAGTGCGAACAGGATTACCGCTAGCCGCTTCATTCCCCCATCTATCTCCGTTCGGGAGGCTAGCAAATCCAACTATTGGCTATCGGGCCGATATGTGGAGGCGGACAAGTCCTGGAGCTATGTGGCCTCAGCGACGCGACGAGGCTGGCACGTCAGCCCCACTGATCTGCCAGCGGAATCCGGGCCCGAACTCAAGGACGATCCCAGCGGGACTTACCAACTCCCAGCTGGGTGGATCGTCCTCCGCTTCAATGGCTGTAGGCCCCGCATGGAACATTGAACCATCCGAAAGCATGCAACGCAGCTCTCCTGTCTCCCCATCAACGGCGACATTATCGATAGAGCGCCCGAGTAGCTGAGCTGGGTCGGATGGCAACCATTCAGCATCTTGCGTGGCCAAACGCCAGATATCGCCGCGCGAGTCACGAACTTCAACATGGAGCACACTCGGATAAGCAATACGCGCGTTGACTATCGACCCACGCATCGAACTCAGCAGGTTCGCGGGTGAGGCATCTAGGGCTACGACGGTTGCCATCGGTCCTTCCAGTGTCCTCAGCTATCCGGTAATGCCTCGCAGCATTTTCTCCACATGATTGCGCTCTCGCGGGCCGACGGGCAGGTCGGCGATACGCGTGAATAGGACCTCAATGTCGATGAGACCCGCATCGATTGCTTCCCTCGCATACTCCCAATCGCGCTCGCGACCGGCCGCACACTTTGATAGCACGAGATCGTGAATCTCAAGGCACCATGCGACAGCCGTGTGTTTGGCGGCTACGCGCCGTGGGATCTCCCGTCGAACCAACCGGGCTTGCCAGCCCAACGGTGCCTTCGCGGTCACTGGGCCCACACCGTGAGCGTAATAGCCGAAGCTGCTGTGGAACGGCGAGCCGTCGCCCAAGGAGCCGTCAATCTGGATGGCGGCCTCTGGTGCGTGCCGGGGGTAGATATCGACCTCCATCGAGACGAGCAGCGCGGACGGCGGCGCCATGATGCTTCCAAGTATCGCCTGGCTTCCGATCACCACGAACTCCTCCTCGCCGGTGACCTCGGCCGCTGCGGCAAGTACGTGCTCGAACTCCTGCGACTGCACTCAGCCGACCTCAGCAAGAACGCGCCGGCGTTCAGGCTCGGTGAGTGCTCCCGCGAACGGAGAATTCTGGCGCAGGTCGTCTGCATCGGCGCCGACTGCCGTGATCGCGTCGCGGATGCTCGTCAGGGGCATGGCAAGGATACGCCCCCATCTCTCGGCGTAGACGGGGTCAATTCGGCCCTGCTCACGCCAGCGATAGAGGACGTACTTGGCGTCGGCGACAGTTTGCTTGCGCAATCGCGCCGCCACGGCCTGGTGATACGCAAGGCCGCGCTGATGCGTGCGGTCATAAGAACCCCGATCATGCGACCAGTCCACCGTTAGCTGCTCAGCGGCGCGCCGCCTGCTCCGCAGCACAGCGGCAAGCGGGTGGCGCACGGTCACATCTGACTTGCTGAAGCGGACAGCTTCGTAGAGATCGAGCAGCGCCGGGACCGACACCGCTTGACGCCCCGTCGCAGTGAACACCAGCGGCACGTCACCGCTCTCGATCCATCGTTCCAGAGCGGTGTGACTTACGCCGAGTAGCTTCGCGGCGAGTCGTCGCGAGACGGTCTCCCCCAATTCCAGTTCGAGTCCCAGACGAACGGCGAACAGGTCTTCGCTGTCAGGCATGAGACGCCCAACGCGCCGAAGCCGCGTGACGTTTTCAAACAGCTGTTGCTTGCGATCCACAATCGCCATATCGCAAGACTAGCAGTCTTATTGCCAAAAATCGAGTAAACCAGCAACACGGGTGCCAAGCGTCTCATCGGCCTACCACAGGCTCACCTGAGTGAAGCTCGCCGTCCGCTCGTAGGCGGCCGTAACGCGGTCGAGGGCGCGCTCGTGGTCGCGGTGGCCGTAGAGACGTCGCACCAGCTCGCCGCCATCGGTGTGGCCAAGCGCGATTGCCACGTCCTCGGAGGGCACATCGAGGACGTTGACATTGCAGCGTGATAACTACATACCACGCTCGCATTTCAACGATCTCAAGAAGCTCATTACATTCGGCACGTGAATGCCTCGCGCTAGCAGCTCCTACGGCGCTCCTAGCGCCGCGACAGCTAAGGATACGCATTAGCCAGTGCGCGTGACTAACCTCCACTCCTCCAGCATGGCCTTACTGCAGCGCATCAGCAAATGCCTGTAGCGCGGGACCCAATCCGTCCGTCATCTGGCCTGCCAGCGAGTGCAGAGCTTGGCGCGAAGCGGCCGTGCCTGGTTGGAGCCGCCAAGGACCATACACTTCCATAAAATGCGAGCCCATCACGCGTTCAGGCTTGACGAGATAGACACCGCCAACCTGCACCTGGCCATCATCGAGAGCGGCGACAAGCGCGGCCATGTTGAACATCATCGGGAGAGTTCCCGGTCCGGCAACGTGCACTCCGAGGGGCCACTGTCTGAGCACCTGGGGTTCGCCTATCGCGCGCAGCGGCTGCAGCATTGGCATAACCTCATCAGTCGGGCCTCTCTCCATGTTGGGTGCCGCCTCCAGGACTACCTGCCGGAGCGGCTCTAGAAGCTCGGCCAGAAGCTGGGCATCATGCTCTGCGGCTTGGAGCCGCTGCTTTTCTAGCTCCTGGCGGGCTCGCTCGGGTGCGAGCTGCGCGCGAATGCGCGCGGCTACGTCTCCCAGATCTAGGTCTCCTTCGTTCGGCATTGTGGGCGCATCCAACCACGCTTGCAACTCGGCTGCCATTCCTGCCAGGGTTGGTCGCTCATTGGGGCGCCGCGTGCAGATATCTACGAGGCGGTCGAGGTCGGCGACACGCTCGTGGTGACGGTAAGCGCCAATGGACTGTAGTGCGTCGGCGGCGGGCTGGTGCCCTGGAGGCGGCCAGAGTTGGTCGGTCGCGAGAACCCAGAGCGTCTTTGCGAGCGAGTAAACGTCGCCTAGGTGCGCGTCGGCGGCCGTCGACGAGACCATCATCTCGTAGGCGACGAAGTTTGCTGGCCCCACTATTCGATCAGGTGCGGTCAGCGCATCCGCGCCAGGGAGACCGATTAGACCCAGATCACCAACGGCCCAGGCGTCACCGTACCGATAGAGGTTGCCTGGCTTGACGTCTCTGTGAGCTATACCGTGACGCTGCTGCAAGTCGCTCAGGGTGGCAGCGAAAGAGGCCACCGCTCTCACCACCGCGTCGAGTGCCTCGCCAGCAAGCGCCTCCCGCACCGGCTGAGCGAGTGGCATCGACAGCCAGGCCCGGTCTCCGCGTGCCAGTTGCTCCGGCAAGTCCCAATCGAGCATCGGCACGACGTCGTGGCGCTCACCGATCCGACGGTGCCCCTCGACCTCTCGCCTGAACCGCTGATAAGCAACGGCATCCGGTTGACGATCCCGAAGGATCTTCAGGGCTCGCTCAGGCTCGCCCTCACGAGTGGCCGCCCACACCTCGGCGTTGCCGCCCTCACCGAGCAAGCGGCGAAGAGTCCAAGGCCCGACCCGCCGGCCTGGCTGAAAGTCCATGAAGCTGAGATTAGTCGTTTCCCATGGATCTCATGGCGTCGGTTCGAGCTGGACCGAACAAGCTCGGCTCCACCTCTCGCAAGCCAAAATCCCGCAGTTCCCGGTTCACCCCAGCGTCCACGACCTTCTCGTCGGCAGTCCGGGATCAGACCGGGCGTCAACTTGCGCCTGTGGGCGGTTAGCCCGTCACCACGTGGGCGGTTCGTGGGCGGAACGTCCAGAAGGCAGCCTGACGCGGCCACCAACCTTCACCGGCCACCTCACCCCGCAATCCCAACCCCAGAACCAAATCCTGCCCTCTCAGGACGCTCCCAGCCCCTCCCAGCATCCACCAAGACTTCTATCGGGGAGTAATGTTCGAGTTGGCTTTCTGATGCGGTTTTCGAGGCCTCTGCGGTCTGTTTGCGGTCCCAAATCCAAGGCTCGTCTCGGTCGAAAGCATGAGCATCGGGCATCGCCCGAGTGACGCCGTGCACATCCACAGCTCGCCCGGCCGGTCGAGGAGCGCGTGGTCGCGATGAAGCAGCAGCGCGATCTGGTGGTGAGAGAGAGGCCAGTCCAGCTGCTCCGAATGACCGTCGAGGCCGAATTGCAGGTGGCATTACGGTGCCGCGGCTGAGCACATCGCAAAGTCTGCTGGCTTCGGTCCCTGGTGCGCGAGGACGACCCGGCTAGCACAGCCCGCGGTTCAAGCGGTGATCGTGACGTTTCGGAAGACAGCGGCTGCGGGCAGGTTACGCTCATCGACGCGCCCGGCAAGCTCAGCTGAGCGAGGCGCCCACAGGTTAGCGTGTACCCGCATCTCCAAGTGGGGAATTGGCGTTGGGTCCCAGCTGAGTCTCTCGTGAACCAGGTCGCCGTCGACCAGCCAAGCCACGCGCCCCGGCCGCCATTCGACAGCGTAGCGGTGGAAGTCTTGGGTCACGTCGAACACGAGGTCGACCCACCAGGGCGAACCGCGATAGCCGTACCCCATAGCGGTCCCGTCGTCACCGGGGTTGAAGTAGACATTGACCAGCATCCGCCGAGGGTTCGCGCCGGCCAGCTCGATGTCGATCTCCTGTCGGGGTGCGGCCCGGTGCAGGAAAAATCCCGTGACGAGACCGGAGCCCGAAGCTGCCTTGATATCTGCTTCAAAGCGACCGTATGTGTACGAGTTCGCCGATGCAAACGCACCTGACTGATACGGCCGTGACCCATCCGCACTACCGTCTATCACAAGGCGCGCGCCGTCAAATCCATGCCCAAGGTTCTCCCGTGAGAACGAAGCCAGGTTGCCAGGGAAGGTCTCCGTCAACCCAGGAAACAACGCCGACGGCGCCGTCAGTGTGGCCTCGGCGAGTAGCGGTCCTGGTGCCGGCACACGCCGCGTTGCACGGCGCACTGGCTGCCACCGACGCTCGGGTGGCAACACCCACGGCGAGTCATCCATCGAATGTGTTTTCCGTCCCCTTTGCCCGGACGGCTCGGAGCGCTCTGCGGCGCGGTCCACGCGGAACACGCGACGCGCTCGAGAAGCCCCAGCCGGGAAAGCGTCAACCGGGTGGGCAACGCCCAAGACGTTGCAGAGTGCATCCCATGATCTGCCCCAGTCATAGCCGGGCTCCAGAACGGCCGACCGCACTGCTGAAAGCTGATCGGGCTCCAGACCCGTGGGTATGGGAGCGTCCGCCTCTAGAACGATGATCGAACGCTCGTCAGCCACGGCCGCAGCGACGGCTCTGGGCACGAGCGGGGGATCAACGAGCGCGTCGAACGACCTCAGCGATGCCTCCAGTTCTTGGCCGTTCAGGGGCTCCTCACCGACGTCGAACGCACGCACGCGCAGTCCCAACATCGAAAGCGCCATCGCGAGGCCCTCGCGCTCCCCGCCGGCGGTCCAAGCGAGTACCGGGCCGAGGCTCGACACATCAGGAGGCATGACCCCGTGATCCGCGTCGACAATCCCCGCTCGAGCCAGGTAGGGAAGCACCGAATACGAGTTGTCCGATGTCCCGTCGTGGCGCTGTCGGATCACCGGCGAGGCGAGAGCCAACGCGCCGAGGTCCGCGAACCGATAGTTCATCCAGAGGTCGACGGGGCCGACCACGGGCATCGCCCGAAGAAGCGCCGCCGCGCCATCGCGCGAGAGCACGTACCCCGAGAGGAACCAAAGCCCGCGCACCGGTCGAAACAGGGCCTCGCAAACGTCGTCGCGAGTCACAGTCCCGTCTGCGTCGGAGTAAGACAGGTAGAGCAGTTGCGGGCCACCGGCCGCCTTGCCTCTGTCGAGTGCTACCCGCCAGGCACGATCAATAGTGGATGCGGCACCCCGAGCAAACCAAACGTCGTCCTCCAGCACAAGGACGTAGTTGTCGGCTCCCTCCGCGATGGCCTTCCAAGCTTCCACATGGGATCGCGCCACCGCTTGCTCTTGGCGCGTCATGCGGATGGGCTCGTCGTCGGCGAAGCACTTCGAAAGTCTGGCGTCAGGTTGGACGTACAGATGGTCGCCGATTCGATAGATCGCGTCAACGTCAGCGCTCGCCGCAACGGCCCGGCCATCACGTGCATCGACTGCTGGGTGCCGTCGTGTGATCGAGGTCAAGGGGTCGCCTTCCGACGTGCGAAACCGACCTAGCTCACGGGTGACACGTCGCCATCGCCGCGGCTGCCTGTCCAAGTTCACTACCAGAACCGCACCGATTTGACGAGTCCCTCCGCCGAACGCCCGAATGCGACCGCCGGGAACGCGTACCGTCAGAGATCGCGAGATTCGGAACGCCAGAGTCCGCATCGGGCTGACGACCCTTTCTAGGTGCATCGACGTGCCCGCTCCGCGTCAACGACGGTCCATGTTTCGCCAGTTGCGCTCGTCGTCGCGGTAGTCGAGCTCCCAGCGCGTTTCCGCGGTCTCCTCCCAGTCGAGGAGTAGGTCGAAGTCCAGCACCCGCGACTCCTGAGCATGCGCCGCTAGGACCGCCGTGAGGTTTCCGGGGCCCGTCGTAGACTGAATCTCCGGATCCACCCCACCGGCGAGTAGCAGGTTCGTCGCCCGTGCTAGCGCCCGACGCAGGACCGGATGCCCGGCTGGTGCAGCGATCGGGTTGTTATTCACATAAAAGATACGCCCCTCGGTCGCGAGGTCCGTGCGCCGGAGTTCAGCGGCCGGGAGCATCCCACGCGCAGGAATGTCGTAACAAAGGGGTTGGATCTTCAACGTGCCGTCGCGAAAGACGTTCCGCCAGCCAGCGCCGCGGAGCACGTCATCGGCGTCGATGTACAGGCCGCCTTCCGCCAGCACAAAGCACAGGCGGAAATAGTCGCTACGCATCGCGGGATGCCGACACTTTGCGAACGCCGCGAGTTCCCGCTGCCCATAGCGGTCAGCGATGTAAGCGGCGGCCGAGGCGTCGCCGAACATCTGGAACGAGAACCCTTCGCTTTGCAGAGCATCCCAACTGTCGAGGCACTGCTGCACGTCAGGCGGAACGTTGTCGGGCTCGTGCCAGAACCGCACCAACGTTCGTGGGATCGCTTCCGTCAACTTCTCTCGCTCTGATAGTGACGAAGGGTTACTTTCACGCCCCAGCTGTTCAAGCGTCAGCTTTCGAATAAACGCGGAGCGCCGCGCCTCGTCCTCCTCGAAGGGCAGCGGGTACTCACACACGGCCGCCGTCCCGCGTCGTCGAGGAACGGATGTCACTACTTCTGCCGATACTCTCGGATCCGACGCTGCCGAAGAGGAACACCATCGAGCTCACTCGCCGCCGCGGAGGTAAGTTCGATAACACTCGGAGTTCCGGCGGAGGTACGCCCGGCCCTCAACCACGAAACCGTCGAGCTGATGCTCCACGGTGTACGCGTCGAGGTCCGTCAGGTTGTTGATAAATCCCTTGCCGTTAAAGTTCAGCGACGTGTTACACAGCACGCCGTAGCCCGTACGCGCCTTGAACGCCGTGAGCAGGTTGTGGAGCCGGGCGTTCGAGCCCTGGCTCACTGTTTGCAGACGAGCAGTGCCGTTCACATGAGTCACCGCCGCCAGCGCGTCAGTATTCGCGCGGTAGGTGTACAGCATGTAGGGGCTCTCCCGATGGCAACCGAACCAACGCGATGCTTCGCTGTCGAGACAGACCGGCGCTATGGGTCGAAACTGCTCGCGCTGCTTGATCACGTTCAGCCTCACTCTTGTCATATCGTCGAATGGCGCGGCAAGGATCGACCGATTGCCGAGTGCCCGAGGGCCGATCTCGTACCTGCCGTCTACCCATCCGAGGATCAGGCCGCCGCTCAGCATGTCAGCCAACTCTTCGTTCGTCGCGTCTCGGATGTCGTAGCGATCAGCGACCAATGGCGAGGTCGCTCTGAACGGCAACCCAGAGTACACGTCCCACTCGAGCTTGGCGTCTCCGGAGAAATGGAGCTGGGCATCAATTGCGGTGCCGATTGCTGAACCGGAATCGTTGGCAACTGGCGGCACGAACACGTCCGAGAAGATGTCGGCTTCTCTCCACTTCGTATTCCAATCGCAGTTCAGACCGCAACCGCCCGCTACGACTAGCGGCCATCCCTCGCGCAAGTTGTTCGCGGCGAATGCGCGGAAGGTCTCGAAAATCCTGTCACTGAAGAGCCCGGCAAAGTTGCGGAACTCATCGTCGTCAATGCCTACGTTGTAATAAAGCGACAACGGCTCAAGTTGCTCGTAGAGATCGGTGCCAACGTGTTCCGGGGACAAGAGGTACTTCATCAGTTCCTCCTCCTCGACCGTGGGCGTGTCTCTCCGAGCGAAGGATGCGAGCGCCATCAACTTCCCAGCATCCGGCCAGCGAGAGAATGCGGCGTGCTTTGGGAAGGTCGGATCGGCCAGGCCATAGATCGACATGTACCTATTGCCGGGCTCGTGCATGACGTCGCCGATCCGCTTGAAGCGCACGTCGGCACCGATCTCGTAGAACGCGCCGATTGCCCCCTCCCACACGAGCGCGTAACATGGCGACCCTTGGGGAAAGGGAGACATCCCGAACGCGCAGAGCAGATGAGATCGCTCGTGCGACGATGAAAAGAGCGGCACCGACTTTCCGATCAGACGTCGATGCTCGACAGTGATTTCGCTCTCGCAAATACCGTAGTAGCCAGCGTGGAACGGCATGCCAGTCAGACGCGCCTCGCGTGGCCACCAGCCTCCGACTGAAACGACGTCGGGCAACTGCTCAAGCCGGCTGAAAGCGTCGAGCAGGTCCCGACTTGCAATCGGGGTGAACCTCCAATTGGAGTCCTTCTCCGCCTCCACCGACCACACGAGGCGACCGTCGCTGACGTGCACCGTCGCTCCGTCGTGGCCTGGGTTGTACGAGAGAATGTTCACGCTCGCGCGCCCTTCACCGTCCGTCGACCGAGTGATGTCCGCCGCAGCGAAGGCCGTCGCCGACCGGCCGGCGACTCCAGCCGCCGGTGCGCCTAACCGCAGGCGATCCACAACCCTCAAAGAACAGCGCTCCTCCGCCGAGAAACGGCTCGAAGTACCGGCCCCAAGTGCCCGGCTGAATGAGTGCGGTGCCGATCGGCGCAAGCCACTGCTTGCCGCCGGCCCACTTGAGGAAAGGACGAGCACGAATGCTGGAGAAGTCAACCGGCACCCGAGCATTGATGGCCGTCTCGGGGTCCCGGACAACAAGGACTCCCCCACTGAACTCGACTTCCCTTTTGCGTTTGGCTCTGCTTGTGGATTCTCCCAACGTCATCGCGGCAATCCTATAGGCTGGAAATTTCTAGACCACTCGCCGCTGATCGCGACCCGGCTGCACATTCCAGCGAAGAAGGTCGGCCAAGACGCGTGGCTCCAAGAATCGCTCTCACTGCCCCCAGCCTCCCGGTAGCACCGGGCCCAGGCAACAGCGCAGATCGTCGGCGGAGCCTGTCAAAGCTTGCGATAGACCGCGACTCGGCGGGGAGCAGCGTCAAACTGTGGCTGGTAATAGAGGTCTGCCACGAGGTCGATGAGCACGATCGCGTGCTGGTCCGTGCCGGCACTTAGCGGCCCGCCCCTCCCGAAGTCTGTGGGCAACAGACCTGCACTCGGCAGCGCGGCGCGAACCGCACCAGCCGTGACATTGCCAAGCGTTTCGTCTCGGATCAGGCGCTCGACGCGCCGCGCGACGTTCGCGTTGTGAGAACAAACGCGCTCGATTGCGCCTCGCGTCGCAGTGGTGAGTTTCGCCCCGAGTGCGGCTTCGAACCCCGCCGCCGTTTCTGGGGCGCGAGCCTTGACTGCCTCCGCGTCTACGAGCAGTTGCTCGACTTTGCGCGGATCCACAACGAGGACACGCTGGGCGACCACCACGAGGTCTGCGACATGGTCGAATGCAATGAGTGGCTCCGTTAGGGGTCGCAGTTCTCCACCGACTACTCGGGTGACAAGCTTGCCGGCACTCTTCAAGCCGAACGAGGGGCTCTTCGCACGAAGGAGGATCGCGTCTGTGTTCTTGAAGGGGACCCGGATCGCGTAGAAGGTCCATCCCCCGTCCCTGATTTCCGTGGCGCCGATTGGAGCCGGCAGCTTCAACGAGCGGAACTCTTTAGCGACACGCTCGAGACTCCACGGGGCGTTCGGCTGAAACCACGCATCGAACCCGCTGAGGGGTGCAACGAGAACCTCTCCCGGTTCAGGCTCGTCGTCCGGATGGAAAGGCACTTCTTGTTTGGCCAAGAGGCTGGACGCGATGCCCTGCACGATCGGTTCGAGATGTTCGCGGGCGGCTTGCGCAAGATCCACGTGCCCGAAGGGAGCCATCCCCGTCTTGTGCGGTCGGCGTGCGAGCATCACCGTGGTAGTGGCAGCCATCACCTTTCTCCATTGGTCTCGAGCACCAAGACGACTCCGGCGGATTGCGCGACCGTCGTGATGGTTCCGTCATCTGGAAATCTGCGCGCGAGGATGATAACCGCGTCGCCCCCGATCTGCGCACGGGCAACCCTGAAGCCGAACAGATACACGACCGGATTTATCGACCCGAGGTCGGCTGCGAACGCGACCACGAGGATCAAGAGGCCACATAGGACGTAGGCAACGACATCGCCGACGCTGGGGGAAGGCGCGGCGAGGATCGGGAGGAGATACGAGGCGATATAGGCCGTCACCTCGGAGTCGCTTGGCTCGACCCGCGACACCAATACTTCCCGTTGCTGAGATCGTCCGAGCCGAAGAAGGAACCAAGCCCAGAAGAGCAGGCCCGCAACACCTACCCCGATCGCCGGCCACGCATAGCAGTGCGGGAGCATTCGACAGCCGATGATCAGGACTGCCGGCGCATACGCGCTGCCGAACAACAGCAGACGTCCCACGAGAGGGCCCCTTCGATTCGGAGGAGCAGGCCGATACTGATTCATACGAACATATGTTCGCAGCAGTCCCGGCGTCGTGAGAACCGCCTCTCCATAAGCCGGACCTTAGCCGCAACACCGCCTTGTGTCCCGATCGTTTGCCGTGCTTCGAGGATTGCCCAGACCCATTCGTCGCTTGGATTGCCGTCGTCTTGCGGTCCCTTTCGCGCATCGCTGCGGTCCCTTTGCGGTCCCGCGTGCTGAGAACAGCCGGGAACAGATGAGAACCGCCTTCCGCAATCCCTAGATTTGGTGCGGGTTCAACGCCTCCGCTCGCTGATACGCAAGGTTATGATCCTGCAACTTTTCATCGGGGAGACAGGATTTGAACCTGCGACCGCCCGGCCCCCAGCCGGGTGCGCTACCAGACTGCGCCACTCCCCGTGGTGCTCCTCGATTCTACGGACAATGCCCGCCCGGTACCTCCCCCGTCGGGATCAGGCCCTCGAGGGCAGCTTGGCGCGCAGCTCGGGAATCCGTACGCCCAGCAGCCCCCGCACCAGCCCCTTGTTGAAGTCGACGAAGTCGAAGTAGTCCCGCCAAAGCACGATCTGTCCGTCGCGAACGTCGAAGCGCCCACAGACCCAGAGCTTGATGTGGAGCTTGCGGAAGGTCAAGAAGTCCGTGCGCTCGGTCAAGACCGACACGCCGTCCGCACAGATCGTGTGGATCACGACATCGAAGCCGGCCCCACCGTCGTATGCCTTGCCAAACATGCGCCTTACGCGCTCGCGACCGTGGACGGTCGGCAAACCCACGTTCTCGTAGCGCACATCGTCGGCCAGGAGCGCGACAGCATCATCAAGGTCCCCCTGGCGCAAGAACTCCATGAAGCGCTCGACTACACGCACCGGAGACGCATCATCAGCCGATTGGGCCACCGCGATCTCGCTCGCGGCAACATCCTCCACCGGTATCGGCTCGGCCATTTAGCTGCCTCCTTGGAGAGGTTTTGGGGGGATCTGCTTGAAGCGGGCGACGGGAATTGAACCCGCCCTCAGACCTTGGAAGGGTCTTGTGCCACCACAACACTTCGCCCGCGCGTCGCCTCACATCGTACCGTCCCACCCCCCCTATAACCTACGCCCCGTGCGCCTCCGAGCCCTGGTGCCCCTGCTCGTGCTGACAGGCGTTGACTATGTCCTGTGGGACTGGTCGATCGCAAGCGGCCACGACATCGTCTCGCTCGTGGCGGGCCTCACGTTGCTGCCCCTCGCCGCACTCAGCCTCGGTGGGCTCGTGCTCACCGCGGGCCGCCTGGGTCGAATCCTGCTCGGGCGATACACGCCGCGCCCACGCGCCCACGCGCGCAGGACACCCGTTTCGCAGCACACAACAACCACGCCGGCCGAGCGCCAAGAATCCTCATCGCGCAAGCTCGCCGCCTGAGAGCGGCCGCGACGTGAAGACCGCGCCATGAGCGAGCGATCTCGCCGGCTGTTGCCGCGCTCCACCCGTGGCCGCCTCGGCCTGGCCGGCGGCATCGTACTCGCCGCAGCCGTGGTCGCCCTCGCCGGCTACCTCTACGAGAAGCACCGCACCGGCAACATCTACCACCCCCACGCCGTGTTCGTGCCCCAGCCGACGCCAACCTTGCCCAAGGTCAAAGGCCAAGACCACTTCGCCTGGCCCCTCTACGGCTACACCAAGAACCACACCCGCTTCTTCCCCGCCTCCCCCACGATGCGTCCCCCCTACCGGACCGTGTGGGCGCGCGGCGGCGGCGCCCTGCTCGAGTTCCCGCCCGTCATGTGGGGCAACCGCATCTTCCAACTCGCCGACGACGCCACCTTGAACGCGATCGACAAGTACACCGGCCAAACGCTTTGGAGTCAACGTCTCGGAGCCCTCTCGGCCTCCACCCCAGCCGTCTCCGGCGACACCCTCTACGCGACCATCCTCTCGCGCTCGCCCGGCGCCCAAGCCGGACGCGTGGTGGCCCTGAACACCCTCAACGGCCACTACCGCTGGCAGCGAGACCTGCCCAGCCGCGCCGAGTCCTCACCCCTGCTCGACAAAGGCAAGCTCTTCTTCGGCTCCCAAAATGGCACCGTCTACGCCCTCAGCGCCCACAACGGCAGCGTCCTGTGGACATATCGCGCCCCCGGCGCGGTCAAGGCCAGCCCCAGCCTCTCGGGAGGAGTCCTCTACTTCGGCGACTATTCCGGGGACCTGCAGGCCGTCGGCGAGGAGCACGGTCACCTCCTGTGGCGCTCCGGCTCCGGCGGCGCCCTGCTCGGCAGCGGCACCTTCTATTCGACCCCCGCAGTCATGTATGGCCGCGTGTTCCTCGGCAACACCGACGGGCGGGTCTATGCCTACGACGCCTCCTCCGGCACGCTCGACTGGGCGGTGCAGACCGGTGCCTACGTCTACGCCTCGCCCGCCGTCACCAACGCCCCCGGCCTCGGCCCCACGATCTACCTGGGCTCCTACGACGGCACCTTCTATGCCGTGAGCGCCCGCTCCGGCCACATCGAGTGGCAGTACCACGCCGGCGGCAAGATATCCGGCTCGGCCACGATCGTCGGCAACATCGTCTACTTCGCCGACCTCGGCACCCACCGCACAATCGGCCTAGGCGTGTCCACCGGCAAAGTCGTCTTCACCAAGAACACCGGCTCCTTCGACCCGGTCATCAGCGACAACCACTACCTCTACCTCTCGGGCATCACCGGCCTCTACGCGCTCGCGCCGCTCGACGCTCCAGCGCAAAAGCCCAGTGCGCCCAGCGCGAACAGCCCCGCCACGGGCCACGCCGGCGCAACGGTCAAGAAAAGCGCCAAGACCGGCACCGTGGTGGTCATCCACAAGCGCCGGCCAGCCCCAAAGCGCGCGCCGGCGAAAAGCGCGCCGCGACGCGCACCACACCAGGGGACTTAGCGCTCACCCCCGTCCAACCGCCGTGCACCGACAAGCAAGCATGGCCCTCGACGACCGTCCAGTAGCGCGTGTAGTGCAAACGCACAAGCGACTCGCCCGCCCGCCAGAAGCGCAAACTGAACCAGTCGTGGCCCAGACTCCTCAGCGTCGCCGGCGCTGAGACCAAAGGCTTCGAGCCAAGGACCGCGAACACGCGCCAGTGCGCGCTCCTGAACACTTCGCGCAGATACGGCTGACCCGCCCGGATAAGGGCCGCCTCTTCGTCGCTCGAACCATCCAAGCGCACGTCCGGCAGCGCCACATAGCTGACCGCGTTGTTGGCAAGCCAAGCGTGGTAGGCGGTGGCCGTCAGCCCTTCTTTGAAGAAGATCGGGTCGTACTTGGTGTCCAACTGGCGCTCCCAACCGCGAGCCAACAAGAACTTCGGGGCCAGCAGCGCGGCCTCCCAGTGGGAATGGGTGAACGGGACCTCCACCCGCACCAGTCCGCCTCCGTGCGCATCCAAAAAACGTTCCAGCGGCACGTAGTAGGCGGCGCGCGTGGAGGGATCGTCGGCGATCCCCGTGCTCTCCCTCACCGGACCCCACGCCGTCCACACCACGATCAGGCCCACCGCCGCCACGACCGCCGCCAAAGGCCTACCGGGCTCTTTGAAGCCGTCGCGGCCCAGCACACACAACGCCAGCGGCCCCGCCAACAGCACCGCGTAACGGTCGATGTTGCTGCCCATCGGAGTCGGCGCGATCGAGACAATCGTCACACCCAGATAGACCCAGCCCCCGATCCGCAACAGCCGCTCCGAACGCGGCACCACATACAAGAACGCCAAGATCACCGCCAAAGTGGCCGTCACCGAACTGGCGGCGAACGGCTCCCATCCGCCCTCCGGGAACAGCAGCTCCAAAGGCACCACGACCACCAGTACCGGGAGGACCAGCGCCAAGCCGCTGCGGAGCTTTCGTGTCGCAAGCACGTGCGTGGCTCCCGCCAGCGCCAGCAGCAGTCCCGCGACCGGACTCGTCGCCGCGCACACGACCGCAAGCGCGCCCGCAAGCCAAGGCCGTTCGCGCACCAACGCCCACACCGCCAACATCGCGAAGGTGACCCCCAAGGCAAACGTGACCCTGCCGATCCAAAGATCGCCCGCCGCCGCCAAGGCAAAACAGACAGCCCCCCAACGTGCACGCGGCCCGTACACCTCAAGCGCGATCCGTTCAAAGGCAAACGTGGAGGCGAGCACCGCCAGCGCCCCCACCAGCTTGATCCCCAACACCAGCGCCAGCCAAGGGAACACGAGGCTGTAGCCGGGCAGGTGATGGCCGCCATACCAGTTGTTGTCCCACACGCTGAAGCCCGAGTTTTCAAACAGCCAAGCGCGATATGTCTGCGCGGCCAAATCCGGCGAGCGCGGAGCCACCACCAGCCACGCCACGACCAGCACAGTCGCCAACGGCAGCGCCAGCGAGAAATAACCATCGGCGAGCCGCCCGCGTACAGGCCCCAGCGTGGGCGCACGCTCGCTGAGTGCCTGGCTCTCCACGCCCCGAGCGTATAAGTTGGCTGAGGCTCGGCGTGCTACCCCGCCGAGCCTCAGCACTCGCGCGAGTCGAACTCAATTGGACGAGTCGCGCCTATGTCCTTACGAACAGACGGCGCCCCCCGAAGTCGCGCTGTGCGCACACCGATGGGCCGCCGCTTGCAAGCCCAGGCTTGGGGCGAACGAATGGCCTGCCCAGGTGCGCTGCGCACAGACATCTCCCGTCGCCGATAATCAGCGCCGATGAGAACGCCCCCCACGAGCGCCCGCCGCCCGCTCGCGCTCGCTTCGGCGGCCGCGGCCCTGCTGCTCGGCGGCTGTGGCACGGCCCACCCTCCGCCCGTCGAAGCCAAAGCGCTCACAGAAGCCCAAACCTTCCCCTACTACCGCCTCTACTGGGCCGGTCCCACTTTCCTTGGCAAGCCCTTCGCCGCCGCGGACGGCCTCAAGAGCTACAGCGCCGGGATCGGCGACAGCGTCTACTACGGCGACTGCGTCAACGGCAAGGGCCTGCTCGGCGGCGGCGGAAGCTGCCTGCTGCCCCTCCAGGTGAGCACCGTCATCTACGGCCTGCACTCCAACAGCGCGCTGGGTCCGCAGCGCAACGCCCTGATCAGAGGCGTGCCGGCCACGATCTACGACGAAGAACACTCGATCGAGCTCTATTCCGGACGCCTTGCGATTGACGTGTTCTCCGACACGCTTGCCGATGCCTTGGCCGCGACCTCGCAGCTGCGTCCGATCAACGCCCCAGGCAGCACCACCGAAAAACTACCCCCACCCGCTTACTGCCCCGGCCTCTCCGGGCCGGTGCCGCCCCCCGTGCAAACAGTCATGGACACGCTCCCCGGACATCCCTGCCAGAAGGCCCAAGCTGCTCTCGTGGCGGCCGAACGGCTCGCCGGCTAGGCGCCCGGAGCCGGCTCGGGCGAGGTGCCCACCACCGGCTCACCGATCTCGCGGCGCAAGCTCAAAAAGGCCGCCGAGCCGATCAGGGCCGGCAACCAAAGCGAGATCGCCCTGTAGGTGACGACCGCCGCGACGACTGCGGCGGCGGGGCGCACATGAAACAACAACAGCATCCCGATCAACCCCCCTTCGACCGCCACCAGGCCGGCCGGAATCGGGATCGAGTTGGCCATCAAACCGACCAGATAGGCCATCGCGACCACCCAAAACGACGGTGTGGGCCCATACGCGAGCAGGCACACATAGAGCACCATCGTGTCGAACAGCCAGTAGCCGACCGCCCCCAACAACCTCGGCTCGCGTCGCCCGATCAAGCGCAGAGCACCTCGCACGCCGTCGCTGATCGCCACCAGCGCGACATGCATGCGCCCTTCGCTCAAACGCTTGCGAGAAGCGAGTCGTCCCGCCAAGGCGGCGACGGCGAGCGTCGCGGCGATCGTCGCGAGGGCCAAGGCCGCAGGCAGGAGCGTCAGCAGCGCGTCCTGGGAGCCCGGCAACAACCCCAGCCACATCGGTATGCCGATCAGCGCCACGGCACCCACATTCACCGCGCTCGTCAAGACGAAAAGCAACACCGAGCGCCTGGCGATCCGCTCGACCGACACGCCCTTGGTGCGCAGCACCCAAGCCCCCAAAGCGATCCCCCCGATCCCGCTGACCGACACGACCGAGTTGACCGCCAACTCGGACAAAGCCAAGCGCCGGCTGAAGCGCCGCTCCATCTTGAAGACCAGCTCGAACAAGACCACGTAACCCATGCACGAGAGCAGCTCAAAGCCAACGCCCGCCGCTACCCAACCGAGCTTCGCGTCGGTGATCTTCTCCCCCGCTGAGCGCAACCCTGGCACCGCCAACAGCAGCGCGGCGACCAACACGAAGAAGATCGCAAGGCTGATCAAACCGTTTCGCAGGTTGCGCGACTGCGCTCCCATCCCCTGCGTGCGGTCAACGTCGACCGGTTCGCTCATGCGCTCATCGCGCTCGCTCCACTCCTCGCCGGCGCCGTCCTCCCGGCTGCGATCCCCGCGAATCGCCGCCTGCGTGTCGTGATCGACGATTCTTCGCATCCTCTTCGGCCTCGTAATTAGGTTCTTTGGCGCTACCGTCACCTTAGCCTCACCCCTCCCCCACCATTGCCCGGCTAGGAGCGGCGCAACCCATGGCAGAGCCCGCCCGCATATTGGTTGTCGACGACGAGCCCGCGGTGCAGCACGCGCTCTCGCGCGCGCTGAGCCTTGAACGCTACGAAGTGGCGCTCTGCGGCGACGGCGGGGACGCACTCGAGCGGATGCTCGACGGCTCCTATGACGCGGTCATCCTCGACATCTCGATGCCCGTGCTCGACGGCCTGGAAGTGTGCCGACGAGTGCGTGAGAGCGGCGATCGCACACCGGTCCTGATGCTCACAGCACGCGAACAGATCGACGATCGCGTAGCCGGCCTGGACGCCGGCGCCGACGACTACTTGGTCAAGCCCTTCGCGCTGCGCGAGCTGATGGCCAGAGTGCGTGCGCTGCTCAGAAGGGCCGACGAGATAGACCAGGAGGAGACGCTCGCCTTCGAGGACCTCCACCTGGACCGCCTCGCGCACGAGGCCTGGCGCGGCGAGCGGGCCCTCGACCTGACGCGCACCGAGTTCCTGCTGCTCGAGCTGTTCTTGGCCCACCCCAAACAGGTCCTCACCCGCTCGATCATCTTCGAGCACGTTTGGGGCTATGACTTCGGCTCGAGCTCCAACTCCCTCGGCGTCTACATGGGCTATCTGCGCCGCAAGACCGAGGCCGCCGGCGAGCCCCGCCTGCTGCACACCGTGCGCGGTGTCGGCTACGTCCTGCGAGAGCGCTGATGCGCCAGCCCGGCCCTGCGACCGCAGCGATACCCACCGCGTACGCCACCGGAGCAGGAGCAGAACCAACGTGAGCTTTCGCCGGCGCATCACACTCGCCTCGGCCGCCGCGGTGGCGATCGCGGTCGTGCTCGCGTCCGTGCTCACCTATCTGCTCTCCGCACGCGAGCTCTACGGCCAGGTGGACAGCCAGCTACGCGGCCGCGCGCATCCCCTGGTCGCTCGTCTGGACCGCTTGCCGAGCCCCACCAACCGCGTGCAAGAGCGCCATCGCGCCTTCCCCGGAATCCCGCCCGGCCCCAACCAGGTACGCGGATACCAGCAGGTGATCGACTCCAAGGGCCACATCTGGTTCGACTCCTCCCCCCACGTCCAACTGCCCGTCAGCGCCGCCGCTCGCAAGCTCGCCGCCGTAGGCGGCAAATCGTTCTTCGGCGACACCCACTCAAACGGCATCCACCTGCGGATGCTCACCGAGGCCCTGCCACCCGGCTACGCCGTTCAGCTCGCCCAACCACTCACCGACGTCGACAGCGCGCTCGCACGCCTACGCGTGATCCTGATCCTGCTCGACATTGGCGGCATCGCCCTTGCCGCCCTGCTCGGCCGGGTCGTAGCCGGTGCCGCGGTGGCGCCCGTAAAGCGACTGACCGAGGCGACCGAGCACGTCACCCGCACCCAGGACCTCTCCAACCGGATAGAGCCCGCCGGCGAAGACGAGATCGGGCGCCTGGCCGTGAGCTTCAACGCCATGCTCGACGCTTTGGAGCACTCCATGAGCGCGCTCGACGCCTCCGTGCACGCCCAGCGCCAACTAGTCGCCGACGCCTCACACGAGCTGCGCACGCCAGTCACCAGCCTGCGTACCAACATCGAAATCCTCAAGCAACAACAGGATATGCCGGTGCCCGAGCGCCAACGCATGCTCGACGACGTGGTCGAGCAGGTCGAGGAGCTCACGCTCTTGATGAACGACCTCATCGAGCTGGGCCGCGGCGAGCAGCCACGCGCCGGCTCCGAGGACGTGCGCCTCGATCAAATCGTCGAGGAGGCCGTCGAGCGGGCCCGGCGCCATTCCGCCGACACGCCTATCCAAGTCGAGCTCGACCCCGTCGTGCTGACCGGCGAGCCCGTGCGTCTAGGGCGCGCGATCAACAACCTCCTCGACAACGCCGTCAACTACAGCCCGCCCGGAAGTCCCGTGGAGATCGTGCTGCACGGCACCGATCTGACCGTGCGCGACCACGGCCCCGGCATCTCAAAGGACGACCTCCCGCACGTGTTCGACCGCTTCTATCGCGGCGCCGAGGCGCGAGGACGCCCTGGCTCAGGCCTCGGCTTGGCGATCGTGCGCCAGGTCGCCGAACAGCACGGCGGCTCGGTCAGCGCCCAAGCGGCGCCGGGTGGCGGCACCTTGATGCGCCTGCATCTACCCGGCGCGGAGCCTGTCGAGTCGCTGGGCGCGCTTGAGGCGCCCCTTCACGCAACTCCTTAGGCGAAGGCGCTCCCGCCGGCCGCGAAGCCCGATCCCCGCCCGAACCCCGCTGCCCCACCTCGGGCCGCTCCCCGACCGAGCGGCCTCGAGTACCCCTCGCGTAGGCCCTGCCCTCGGCGCGAAACGCAGCGGGGGTGAGCCCGTAGCGATCCCTGAAGGCTCGCGCGAAGTGGGAGGCTTGGCGAAAGCCGACAAGTCGCGCCACGTCGCGCACCGGGATGCCCGGCTGCTCGATCAGCAACTGGGCGGCCACATTCAGCCGGCGCGTTTGCAGCTCCTCGTGGAACCCAAGCTCACCGCACTGCGCGAAGGCGCGGGTGAGCTGGCGCGGTGAGCTGGCGAGCGCCCGAGCGACCGTCTCGAGCGTGAGCGGGCCTCGGTAGTGGCGGGTTATGACCACCCGTGCCTGCAAATACAGACGCCGGCGCCGTTCGAGAGTCGAGGGTCGCATACCCCCTCATCCGACGGGGTCGCGCCGACCGGACACTCGGCCGTCGGGGAGCGGCAAATGTTCCCCAGACACACAAACAGGATTTGCGTCAAGCGCGGACTCCGATACGTACGAACAACGGTCCCCCAAAACCTACGCCCCACAAGTCTCGGGAGCGCTCATCCTGGCCCAAGGCCTACTCCTCCCCGATCTCCAGTACCGCCAGGAACGCCTCCTGGGGCACCTCCACTCGGCCGACCTGCTTCATGCGCTTCTTGCCCTCCTTCTGCTTGCCCAGGAGCTTCTTCTTGCGCGAAATGTCGCCGCCATAGCACTTGGCGATCACGTCCTTGCGGAAAGCCTTGACCGTCTCGCGGGCAATGATGTGGGAACCGATCGCCGCCTGGATCGGCACGTCGTACTGCTGGCGGGGGATCCTCTTGCGCAGCTTTTCGGTGAGCGTGCGGCCCATGTCATAGGCCTTGTCTCTGTGCACGACCATCGACAGCGCATCGACCGTGTCGCCCGCGAGCAGCACGTCGAGCTTGACCAGGTTGGCCGGCTTCATGTCGCTCAGCTCGTAGTCAAGCGACGCATAGCCGCGCGTGCGCGACTTGAGCTGGTCAAAGAAGTCGAGCACGATTTCCGCCAGCGGCAGGTCATAGCTCATCTGGACTCGCTCGGGTGAGAGGTAGTGGATGCCCGCCGGCTCGCCCCTTCGTTCCTGGCAGAGCTCCATCACCGCCCCCACGAACTCTCTCGGGGCGATCACCTGGGCTTTGATGAACGGCTCCCTGATCTCTGCGATCGTGCCCGGGTCGGGCATGTCGGAGGGATTGTGGACCTCCATCTCCTCGCCATTGGTCAGCGTCACGTCGAACTCGACCGACGGCATAGTCGCAAGCAGCTCCAGGTCGTACTCGCGCTCCAAGCGCTCCCTCACGATGTCCATGTGCAACAGACCGAGAAAGCCACACCTGAAGCCGAAGCCGAGCGCGTCGGAGGTCTCAGGCTCCCACGAGAGCGCCGCGTCGTTGAGCGTCAGCTTCTCCAAGGCGTCCCTGAGGTCGGGATAGCGGTCGGAGTCGATCGGGAACAGGCCACAAAAGACCATCGGCTTGACCTCCCTGTAGCCGGGCAGCGGCTCCGATGCGCTCTGTCCGCCGCGAACCGTTGTGGTCAGCGTGTCGCCGACCCTCAGGTGCGTCACGTCCTTGATGCCCGTGATCAGATAGCCCACCTCGCCCGCGCCCAGTTCCTTCACCGGCGTCATCGTCGGCGAGAAGAAGCCGATGTCGTCGATCTCGGCGTGCGTGCCCGCCGCCATAGCCCTGATCGCCTCGCCCTTCTTGAAGACGCCGTCCACGACCCTGATGTAGGCGATCACGCCCCTGTACTGGTCGAACTCCGAGTCGAAGATCAGCGCCCTCGGCGGGGCCTGCGGGTCGCCCGAAGGTGGAGGCACGCGCTTGACCAGCTCGTCCAGCACCTCCCTGACGCCCGCCCCCGTCTTGCCGCTGATCTCAAGGATCGCCTCCTCCGGCTCACCGATCAGCTCCGCCACTTCGCCCGCCACCCGCTCCGGCTCAGCGCCCGGCAAATCGATCTTGTTCAGGCAAGGAATCAGCTCCAGGCCCGCCTCGACGGCCAGGTAGGTGTTGGCGACCGTCTGGGCCTCCACGCCTTGGGAGGCGTCCACGACCAGCAAGGCCCCCTCGCACGCCGCCAGCGAGCGCGAGACCTCATACGTGAAGTCAACGTGCCCCGGCGTGTCGATCAAGTGCAGCTGGTAGGTCTCCCCGTCTGAGGCCTTGTACGCCACCTTCACCGCTTGCGCCTTGATCGTGATCCCCCGCTCGCGCTCCAGGTCCATCGAATCGAGCACCTGCGCCCGCATCGCCCGCTCGTCAACGGCGTGCGTCAGCTCCAAGATCCTGTCGGCCAGCGTCAACTTGCCGTGGTCGATGTGGGCGATGATCGAAAAATTGCGGATGCGCGATTGCTCCATGCGGGTCCAAACTGTAGAAGGCGAGGCGCGCCGCCGTGTGTTGTGGATGTCTTTTCGGGGTGCCTACGTGCGCGCGCGGGGGGCTGTCCCAGGCGCGATAGCCTTATAGGTCCGGCGGATCGCCTACTCAATCGGAGCCCTCCCACCCTTTCGGGGGACAGGCGGGCTCAGCCAGGCCACGCACCAGCCTTGTGTTGGTGGCCAGTCCCGGTGATTGGGAGTGTCATAGCCGCCCAGGCATAGACACGCATTTAAGTCCTGGGACGTAGTAGTAACCCGGTGATCTTTGTCCGGACCGGGGCCGGGAGGGCGAAAGCCTTCTCGGCCCTTCGTTTCGCTCGGTGCAGTACGGCTGGGACCGACGGTGTCAGGCGCGGCCCAACTGAGCCATAATCAGGCGGTGCACCTGGTGGGCCTCGGGGACCTTCATCGCGAACACAGCCCTCACGTACACAAACACTCCCGCGACTCCGGCTGCGCCGAGGCTGACGAGCTGGGCTGGGAACGACTCGCCGAGCAGCTTGTGCAACGGGTACCACACGACCCACGAGACCCCCGCGAGCAAAGCCGACGCGACGGCTATGCGGGCCGTGATCATCGTGGTCTGCCTGCCTTCGATGCGCCCGTTGAAGCCGATCCTCAAACGGTGCAATTGCAACGCCATCATGACCGCATTGGCCGCCACCGTGCCGATGATCAGGCCGGCGATCCCAAGCGGCTTGTACAGACCAACGCTCACGATGATGTCCACAATGATGTTCAAGCCCGCCAGCCGTGTCGGTATCCATGGGCGCTGTACCGCGAAGAACGTGCGCGTCAACAGCAGGTTCACGCCCCCGAAAGGCAGGCTGAAGGCAAACCAGAACAGGGCGATCGAGACGAGGTGGGTGGACTGGGGCCCGAATTTCCCGCGTTCGAACACGAGCTGGACGATCGGGGTCGTCAACACAATGATGAACGACGCCGCCGGGATCAGCAGCAGGTTGATCTGGCGCATCCCGTTGCCGAGAGTGCTCCGCATCGAAGACACGTCGCGCCTGGAAGCCATCCGGCTGAGCGTCGGAAACAAGACAGTCGCCACAGCCACGCTGAACAGCCCCTGAGGAAGCATGTAGATGCGAAACGCGTTGTCGATCGCGCGCGGGGCTTCTTCGGAGACGAGCGTCCCGAACACCGAGTTGATCAGCTGGTCGAGGTTGACGATCCCCAGTCCGATCGTCACAGGCAACATCAGCGTGAACACCTGTCTGATGCGCGGATCGTGCCAATCGATCGACATCTGCAAGCGAAAATCGATCCGTCCGAGGGCACCGAAAGCCATCAGCATCTGCACAAACGTGGCCACCAGAATCGCTATTGCGTATGCGTAGAGCTGGTTGCCGTTCTCATAGCCCCCCGGAAAGTGGGGGCGCAAGATCACGAGCAACACGATGATCACCACGTTCCACACGGCCGGAGAGATCGCCGGGATCGTGAAGTGGTCGTAGGACTGCAAGATCCCTACGAGTAGCCCGTTCAGACCGAGCAGCAGCACCACCGGAAACAGAACCTGGGAGAGACCCACCGTCAAGGCATCCAGCTCGGGCCCGAACTTGGGGCCCGTGAACAAGGGCATGATCACCCCGGCTGCCAACACGAAGAACGCCGTGAGCGCGCCCAACACGATCAAAATGATCCAGAACAGGGTTGAGGCCAAGCGAAACGCCTCGCGCTTCCTGCCCTGCTGCAGCAGGTCGGTGAAGACCGGCACGAACGCAGCCGACAGGGCCGCATTGGCGAACAGATTGCTGACTAGATTCGGTACCTGGAAGGCGAGCGTGAACGCCGACGCGGCTCCCGTCGTGCCGAAGAAGCTGGCCGCGACCACTTCGCGCACCAACCCCACCACACGGGAGATCCCGGTCGCGATCGAGAAGATCGCTGTGTTGCGGGCCACGTTGCCTGAGCGCGGCGGCTCCGGCGGCTCCTCCTGTTCTCCGGCGCTCACAGACACGGGGCGCTATAGTACGGCGCTGCGCGGCGCGCCCCGGCAGGCTGTTCGGGCCGCAAGCGTCCTTTCACATGGCCAACATCGCATCCCAAAAGAAGCGCATCCTCCGCTCCGAGCGCGAGCGTCTGGAGAACCGCGAATACACCTCGGCGATCAAGACCTACTTCCGTCGCCTGGAAGCGCTCGCCAAGGAGAGCGACGGCGAGGCCACCGAGGCCGAGCACCGTCGCCTCGTGCGCACGATCGACAAGGCCGTCAAGCGAGGCGCCTTGCACCGCAACACGGGCGCCCGCAAGAAGTCCCGCGCGGCGCGCGTGGCTGCCGGCAAGAGTTCCTGAGCGCCTTCCACTGACCGGCTTCACGGCCCCGCCGTTCCGAAGCGCTGGTTCGTGGGTGCTGCGCCTCAGCTAGCGACAGCCAAGATCGCTCGCATCGCCAGCGTGTCTTCTTCCAAGGATGAGAGCGGCGTACGCGAGCTGCTCAAAGGTGCTCCCCCGCGCGTGTCCAGCTCCAAATCGGCGATGCGAGCCACCGCTACTCTCAGACGCTCAGGCTCGGTGCGGGCCACATCGGCGATGAAGCGATCCGCGGCCCTTGGCGGCATCCGCAAGCCGCGCTTGATCTCCGCCGGCGGTGCTCCCTCCTGCAGGCGCACAGACACCGCCTCGGCGTCGCGCAGGCGCTGGGCCATCAGGTAGACGAGGCCCGACAGCCGCTCGCCCTGGGCACGCAAACGTAGATAGGAACGGATCGCTTCGCCGGCGTCGGCACCCACGAGCGAGTCCGCCAGCGAGAAAGCTCGCCACGCGGTCGAGTAGGCGGCCTGCGCTTCGATCTCCTCGGCGCTTACCTGGATCGGGCCGTCGCTCGGATCGGCGGCTAGGGCTAGCTTCTCCAGCTCGCGCAGAAGACGCTGCTGGCGCTCGCCCACCTGGGCCACCAACGTCTTGGCCGCGAACGCGTCGAGCGAGACGCCCATCCGCTTGGCCTGTTCGCGCACCCAGCCGGCCAGTTCCCATGGCTTGATCGTGGCCTCGTTGACGATCTGTCCTTTGGCCTTCTTGACCGCCTCGTGCAGGGCGCCTGGAGCCTTCGCGCGGCCTTCCTCGCGCGCGAAGAACGCGATCGTCGTGTCAGGCGGCATCGCCGCCATCGCCGGCGCGATGTGCTCGTCCACCTCGGCATCCTTGAAGCGCTCCACCCCGTCCACCACGATCACCCTCTGGCCGATCGCGAACGTCATCGTGGAGAGCACCAGCGCCACCGCTTCCGGAGTGCCCGAGTCGCTGGTCAAGACCTCCACGCTTGCCGCGTCGCCGTCGGATTCGGCCAGCGCCTTTAGCCGCGAGCGCCGCTCGCTGAGGGCGCCGTGGTCGTCGCCGTGAATCAGGTAGGCGGGCTTGAGGGAAGGCACGTGTCGAGTCTAGGCGAGCGCTCCGACGCGCCGGACCAGATGGTGTAGTTGGCGCAATTCCGCGAGACATACCCGCTCGCATGCGTAAGGCTCCGACAGGTTGTTCTGTGTCCCCCATCACACTACGTAAACTCCCGAACCAAGAAACTGGCTGGACAGCCAAACCGACGACGAAGGGGTCGGAATGCAGAACCTGATGTTGAGACTGGACGGCTGGCTACGGCGCCGCAGAACGTTGGTACTGGCGCTGTGGGGTGTGCTGGTGGTGGTGGCGGCGCCACTCGCGGCGCACCAGAGCGACCACCTGTCGGGCGGCGGCTACACGATTCCCGGCTCCGGCTCTCAGAAGGTGCTGACGTCGGTTGCGCATTCGTTCCCCGGCGAGCAGGGCGCGACACTCGGCGCGGTGGTTGTGCCGGCGCAGGGCGCGAGTGCGACGGACATGCGCGCGGCGCTCGTACGCCTCGCGAGGGAGATCCACGGGGCGCCGCACGCGAGCCTGCCACCCGCGACGCGCGGTTACGCGGAGGATGCGATCCTCGCGGCTGGCGCGCATCAGCGCACGCTGGTGCTCCCGCTGCGACTGAACGTGACCGAAGAAGGTGCGACCAATGTGGCGGGCGAACTTCGCAAACGCCTCGATCTGAACGGCCGGGAAGGCTCGCCGGTCTCGCTCCACCTGGTGGGCCAGAGCGCACTGTGGGCGGGCCTTCAGGATCTCTCCAAGAAGGATCTCGCCTCCGCTGAGGCGCACGGCTTTCCGATCGTGGCGCTGATCCTGATCGTGGTGTTTGGCTCGCTGCTCGCGGCCACGCTGCCGCTGGCGCTGGGCGTGGTCTCGGTGATGATCACGGGCGCGATCATCTATCTGCTTTCGCTGACGATGGAAATGTCGGTGTTCGTGACGAACATGGCGTCGATGATCGGGATCGGCGTGGCGGTGGACTATTCGCTGTTCGTGCTCGCGCGCTATCGCCAGGAGGTACGCGCAGGCCGCCCGCCGGAGCAGGCGCGCGCAACCGCACTTGCGACCTCGGGGGTGGCGGTGATCTTCTCGGGCGCCACGGTCGTGACGGCGCTCGCGGGCCTGTTCCTGGTACACGCGACCGCGATCCGCTCGATGGCGCTGGGGGCGATCGTGGTGGTGAGCGTGTCGGTGCTCGCGGCAGCCACGCTGCTGCCGAGCATCATCTCGTTGCTGGGCCATCGCGCGTACAGCACTGGACGCGTGTTCACGCGCATCTCGGAGTTGATGAGCCGCTGGCGAACCGCCCTGCGGCCGGCGCGCAACGCGGACCCCGCACACCCACGCGCGGGATTCTGGGAGCGCTGGACCGCACGTGTGACGCGCCGTCCCGCTTTGACTGTGGCGATTGCGGCGAGCGGGATGCTGGCGCTCGCGACACCGGCGTTGCGGCTACACACCGAGGACGGCGCGCTTCACCAGTTCCCGAAGGGCAACGAGACGTTGCGCGGCTTCGACGCTGCCGCGAAGGCGACCGGGGCCGGGGCCTCGGAGCCGCTCGAAGCGGTGGCGCCCGTCTCAGAGGCGGCGAGGGTGAGGCACGTGTTGACCGCCGACCCTGAGATCCTGAGTGTCGCGTCCCCCATCCTCTCGCGCGACCGAAGCGAAGTGCTGATCCGCGCGGCGCCGCGCCACGAGGGCGAGTCCCCCCAGGTTCAGGGAGCTGTGACGCGCATTCGTGCGCACCTGCCCGCGGGAGCGCAGCTTGGCGGGATCGGCCCGTACCTGAGCGATTATCGCGCGGGCGTGATGGGCTCGATGTGGAAGGTGGCGCTGTTCGTGATGAGCGTGACGTTTCTCGTGCTGATGCTTCTTTTGCGCTCGATCGTGCTGCCGTTGAAGGCGGTGCTCATGAACCTGCTGTCGGTGGGCGCGGCGTATGGCGTGCTTGTGATGGTGTTCGGCACGATCGAAACGCTGATCCCGCCGCTGGTGCTTGCGGTGGTGTTCGGCCTGTCGATGGACTACGAGGTGTTCTTGTTGAGCCGTATCAGGGAGCGCTACGCGGCGACCGGGGACACCCCCACGGCGGTGGCGCAGGGCCTGTCTTCGAGCGCGTCCACGATCACGAGCGCGGCGCTGATCATGGTGTGCGTGTTCTCGGTGTTCGCGCTCACGGGCGTGCCCTCGATCAAAGAGTTGGGATTGGGCTGCGCGATCGCGATCGCGATCGACGCGACGATCGTGCGCCTCGTGCTGGTGCCCGCCGCGATGGAGCTGTTCGGCAAGTGGAACTGGTGGCTACCTTCGGGCATCGCGCGGGTGCTGCCAGACACCTCGATCGAGTCGCTGGGCCAGCCCAGCGTGGCGATGGCGGCAGACTGAGACGCATCGAGGCTGACTATGCGCGGGCGCGTGGGCGATGTGCTCAGCGCACCACGAGGTTCACAAGCCGCCCCGGCACCACAATCTCCTTGACGATCTCGTGCCCGTCGATGTGGGCAACCACATTTGGTGCCGCCAAGCACAGAGCCTTCAGCTCCTCGGCGCTCGCATCGGACGGAGCCTGGACGCGGTCGCGCAGCTTGCCGTTGACTTGGCAGACGAGCTCGTACGCCTCGCGTTCGAGCATCTCGGGATCGGCGTGGGGCCAGGGCTGCTCCCAGACGCGCTCGCCGCAGAGCATGTCGTAGACGTCCGAGGAGAGGTGCGGGGCGAACGGGAACAAAAGGGACGCGGCTGTGGCCAGGCCGAAGCGCATACTGTCGAGGTGTAGGGACTCGCGCATCCGCGAGCAGTCGTTGAGCAGCTCCATGACCGCCGCTATGCAGGTGTTGAAAGCGAAGCGGCGCATGTCTTCTGAGACCTTCTCGATCGCCCAATGGGCCTTGCGCACCAGCTCCAGGTCATCGCCGTCGAGCGCGTCGTTTTCGCCGAATGCGTCGAGCGAGGGCAGCGCCCCTCCCCCGCCCCGCTCGGCCGTCTCGGCCGCCAGGCGCCACAGACGTGTGAGGAAGCGGTGGACGCCCTCCACGCCCTCGTCTGACCAGTCGGCGTCCTGGTCGGGGGGGCCGACGAACAGGATGTAGCAACGCGCGGTGTCGGCGCCGTAGCGCTCGACGATCGAGGCGGGCGAGACGACGTTGCCCTTGGACTTGGACATCTTGGCCCCGTCCTTGGTGACCATACCCTGGGTGAAGAGGGCCTTGAAAGGCTCTTGGAAGTCGAGCTGTCCGAGGTCGGCCAATGCCTTGCAGAAGAAGCGGGCGTACATGAGATGCAAGATCGCGTGCTCGACCCCGCCGATGTACTGGTCGACGGGCATCCATTGACGCACGGCGGCCGGGTCCCAGGCGGCACGATCGTTGCGGGCGTCGCAGTAGCGCAGGAAGTACCAGGAGGAGTCGACGAAGGTGTCCATCGTGTCGGTCTCGCGCCGGGCGGACCCACCGCAAGAGGGGCACTCGGTGGCGACCCAATCCTCGGCGGCGGCCAACGGCGAGCGGCCCTGAGGCGCGTAGTCCTCGATGTCGGGCAGGACGACGGGGAGCTGGTCCAGGGGCACGGGTTGCATCCCGCAGTGCTCGCAGTAGACGATCGGGATCGGACAGCCCCAGTAGCGCTGGCGCGAGACCAGCCAGTCGCGCAAGCGGTAGTTGACCGAGGCGTGCCCCTTGCCTTCGCGGTCCAGCCAGGCGACGATCGCGGTGAGCGCCTCGCGGTTGTGCATGCCGTCGAAGTCCGGGTGGCTGTCCACGAGCGGACCGTCGCCCGTGTAAGGAAGCCCGCCCACCCGCCGGCCCGCCGGCCCGCCGGCCGGTCCATCCACCCGCTCGCCCTCCCAAGCGTGAGTGTCTCCCCCGTCGTCGGGAACCCCTTCGATCACGCGGCGAATCGGCAAATTGTAGGCGCGCGCGAAGGCGTGGTCGCGCTCGTCGTGACCGGGCACGGCCATGATCGCGCCGGTGCCGTACTCCATCAGGACATAGTCGGCGACATACATGGGAATCGCCTCGCCGTTGACCGGGTTGACCACGGAGCGACCCAAGGCGACGCCCGTCTTGGGCTTCTCCAAGGAGCCGCGTTCCTCGCCGGACTCGGTGAGGGCTTGGTTTATGTAGTCGCGGACGGCCTGCTCTTGGGGGGTGCCTTCGACCAAGCGCAGAACATCAGGGTGCTCGGGGGCCATGACGAAGAACGTGGCGCCGAACAGAGTGTCGGGCCGGGTCGTGAAGACGGGGTAGTCGATCGAGGGTTCCTCGCAGCGGAAGGTGACCTCGGCTCCCTCGGAGCGGCCGATCCAGTTGCGCTGCATCGTCTTTACGTGCTCGGGCCAAGCGATCCCGTCGAGGTCTGAGAGGAGGCGCTCGGCGTAGTCGGTGATCCTGAAGAACCATTGCTCGAGCTGCTTGACTTCGACGACGGCGCCGCAACGCTCGCAACAGCCGTCGATCACCTGCTCGTTGGCGAGGACCGTCTGGTCGTTGGGGCACCACTTGACGGCGGCCTCGCGCCGGTAGGCCAGGCCGGCCTCGAACAGTTGCAGGAAGATCCATTGGGTCCAGCGGTAGTAGGAGGGTTCGTGGGTTCCGAGCTCGCGCGACCAGTCGATCGATATCCCCCAAGAGCGAAACTGGCGCTGGAATGAGGCGATCGACGCGGCGGTGGACTCGCGCGGGTGCACGCCGGTCTTGATCGCGTGGTTCTCGGCGGGCAGGCCGAAGGCGTCGTAGCCCATCGGGTGAAGTACGCGGTGGCCGGTGCGACGGTGGAAGTGGGCGATGGCGTCGCCGACGGCGTATTTCTTGAGGTGCCCGATGTGGGGCTCGCCGGAGGGGTAGGGCAGCATCTCAAGGACATAGGAGGTGGTGTCAGCCGCCTCGCCGGCAACCGGCTCGTTGGAGACCTCCCAAGTGTGCTCGCGCGCCCATACCTCCTGCCAGCGGGGCTCTATCTCGGACGGGTCGTAGCGGCGCTCTGCCATGGGACAGCGCAGGTTACCGCCCGACCCCGGACGGTTCTCTGAGAACGAGCCCCACGCGCGCGCGAGTCACCCTGAACCGGAACACACACAACCCGCGGCCGGGCACCCCGGCGCGGGGTCAGCCGACCTGCTCGAAACGAGAGTAGGCCCGCACCGCCTCGACGATCTCGGCGGGCGCCTTCTCGGGCGAGCCGGCGTCGAAGGGAGGCTCGGGGTCGTACTCGAGGCCGAGCTGGATCGCTTGGGCGACATGGTCGCCGGCGATCTTGGCGGCCAGGGAGAGCGCCATGTCGAGGCCGGCGGTGACGCCCGCGGAGGTGGCGTACTTGCCGTCGAAGACGACGCGCTCGGGCACGACCTCGACGCCGAGACCGCCAAGCTCGTCGAGCGCTTGCCAGTTGGAGGTGGCGCGCTTGCCGGTCAACAAGCCGGCGGCGCCGAGGATCAATGAGCCGGTGCAAACAGACGCTGTCCAGGTCGAGGTGGCGTCGGCGCCGCGCAACCAGGCGTGCACGGGTCCGTCCTGCATCAAAGCTGACTGTCCGGGCCCTCCCGGCACGAGCACGATGTCGGGGTTGGGGAGATCCTCGAGCGTACGGTCGGCGAGCAGGCCCAGCTGGCCGGTGTCGGTGCGTTGCGGGCCGACTTGCTCGGCGAGGAAGCTGACGCGGGCGCCGGGCAGACGGCTGAGCACCTCGTAGGGACCGACGGCGTCAAGCGCGGTGAAACGGGGGTAGATGAGTATCGCGACGTCCATGGTTGAGGATCTCCTGGTGGGGGTTGGGAGGGTCGGGCGTACGGGTCTGTCGGTTGTCGCTGCGGTCTTGCTCAGGCCGCCGATGCCTTCTCGTACCTGGCGGGGACGAAGAGAAACCATCGCTCGATCATGCCCGAGCTTACGCCTTCCGCAAGGACGGGTTTCCAACGATTCCTGCCACCGCACCACGCGCTCAGCAGTGGGGTGAGCCGTTCAGGCGGTGACGGTGGCCGAGGTGCCGAGCACTTCGCCGTGCGCCCCCAGCGCCTGCACCGCCAGGTAGCGAGACGAGACGGAACTGGAGATGGCGGTCTCAAAGCCGTCCCGCGCGACTGTGGCCACGGGCGCGAGCGAGTGCGAAGTGGCACCTCCGAGCAGACGCCACTCGACCACCGCGCTCGCCCCATTCCAACTCGCGTGGGCGACCAAGCCGCCGTGCGCGCCGGTTGAGACCACGAGCCGGGGCGGTTGCGGGGGATTGCCGCTCCAGGGGAACTTGAGCACGGTGTAGGACTGGTAGAGGGGCGGCAGGTGCGCGTCGAACAGGAGGCTTCCTTCGGGGGCGAATTCGGAGAAGTAGGGCTCTTGGCCCCAGCCGACGAACCAGTTGCCGCCCACCAGGGGCTGGAAGTCGCCTTGGCTTGGGGCGAGCAGAGGCTGCGCGTGGGTGAAGCTCGAGAGCAAGGTGGCAGTCATTTGGCCGGTGTTCAGCGCGAGCACGATCACCCGCGACTGGGAGTGCACGTCGGGCGTGCCGCCGTTGTCGAAGAAGGAGAACGTGCCGGAGGGGTCCTCGCGGACGTCGTGCTGGTAGGCGGGGCTAGCGCCGGAGCCCATCTTGAAGCTCGTGTGCTTGCCGCCCAAGGTCCACACGACCTGGCCGCCGACGGGGTTGACGTTGTAGGCGGCCCAGGTGTTGCGGGAGTCGATCAGGAGCATCCCGGGGTGTTCGGAGACGGCGTTGATGTGAAACCAGTCCCATGGCGAGGTGGGGGTGCCGCCGTGGCCGATCGGCATGTAGGAGTTGGCCAAGGACACATGGTCCAGGGAGTGCCACTCGAAGCGAACCAAGCCGGTTTTCAGGTCGATCTCCTGGATCAGGGTGTCGGCGATCGCCCCGTCGGCAGGGCCACCGTAGGCGGAGAGGTTGCAGCGGATCGCGTCGTAAACGGTGAACAGGGCGGTGCCTTGGGGTGTGATTTCGAAGGCGTGGAGGTCGGGCTGATAGCCGTTGCCGGCACGGACGATCGCGACGTCTTTGTAGGTCTCGCCGGCAATCACGACCGCGGCGTCGCCACGACCGCCGGCGAGGAGCGGGTCTTGCCACCAGGTGAGCACCGGCTTGCCTTCGTATTGCTGTACGCGCAGGTCCGCGGCGCGCTCGCCGGCGGGGATCGGCTTGAACCAGAGGAGGTTGCCGGAGGAGTCGAGGATCATCGGGCCGTACTGGCCGGGCCCGGCGTAGGGCGCCAGGAAGATGTCTCCGGGGGCTTGGGCTCCGGTATCGGTGGTCACCGAGACGGTGGGCGGGCGCAGGTCCGGTCGGGAGACGAAGTGCTGGAGTTCGCTTGCCTTGGCGGGTGGCGGTGGCGGTGGAGGTGTCTCCAGCGAATGACTGACCGAGTAGACTTGGGCGACCGTGAAGCGCCAGGCGAAGGGCGTGGTGGCCGAGCCTCGACGCAAGGCCCCGTGGATCGTGACGGTCTCGCCTTGGTCGAAGGGGTGGCTCGGCAGGAAGCTGGCTCCGTCGCCTTGGGAGTAGGCGGTCAGATGGCCGGTATGCGTGCCCGAACGGGAGCCTGAGACGGTGAGGTTGAGGATCTCCGAGGCGGGTGCGCCGAGCAGGCTGATCTGGGTGAGGTAGGACGCGTCCAAGGTGTCGGGTGCGGGCGAGACGGTGAGCGCGGTGCCGACCAGGGCGGCCGAGGCGTTCAGCTTGGCCGGCACACAGGTGGGGGCCGTCGCCGCGATGCCGTTTGCCGGCAGCACCAACGCGATCGCGCATAGAAGCGCGAGCAGCACCGGGATCTGACCCGCGGCGATCGGCGTTCGGGCGTTGCAGGCTTGAGAAGAGGTCGGCAAGCGGGTGAGGATACGCGGACACCGAGCGGACGGCGCCAGGGCGAGCCCGTACCATTGGGATGGTGGAGGTGGGCGAGACAAGCGAGCGGGTCAAGGGGATCGTGGACGCCGCCGAGCGCGCGGCACGCCAGTTGCGCGAGCGCGCGGAGGAGAGGGCGGCGGAGCGGATCGCGGAGGCCGATCGGGCCGCGGAGAACAGGGTGCAGGCTGCCGAGGAGGAGGCGGCCGAGATCTTGGCGCGGGCGCGGGCGCAGGCCGAGGAGGCCCGCAACGAGGCGGTCGCGGCGGTCGGCGCGATCCATGCGGAGGCCGATGAGCGGGTACGCGAGGCCGAGCGCGTGCGCGTCGAGGCGCATGCGCAGGCCGAGGGCATCGCGGCGAAGGCGCGCGAAGAGGCCCAGACGGCGCTCGCGCAAGGCCGCCAAGAGGCCGATCGGGTCCTCGAGGAAGCTCAACTGGAGGCCGACTCGCTGACGCTCGCCGCCAGGGAGGAGCGCACCGGGATCCTCGCTGACGCCGCGAGGAAGGTCTCAGAGCAGCTGGCGGAGGGCGAGAGGAAGGTTTCGGAGCAGCTGGCCGAGGGCGAGAGGCAGCTGGCGATCCAGCGCGCCGAGGCCCAGGAGAAGGCGAACGAGTTTCGCGCTCGCGCGCGCGAGGAGGCAAGGGCAATCGTGGGCGAAGCACACGACGCGGCACGAGAAGTGATGCGCGACGGCGCCGAGGTCTCCCAGAACCTCCGCGACCTGTCGGCCTCGATGCGGACCAACGCCGAGCGCCTGCTGCGCGACGTGCGCTTGACGCATGGCAGCATGACCGCCCGCCTCGACCAGGCGGTGCCGGGCGGGTCGTCAGGACAACAGCGAGACCCTTCCCTCCCCCGTCGGCGCCGCACCTCCGCAGGCACCGAGCCGGGGGACGACCTGGACGTGCCGGAGTTCATGCCTCGCGATTGAAGACGCGCAGGGGCAGATCGCACCAACTCAAACCGATATTATGGACCGCCTCGGGGCTATAGCTCAGCTGGAAGAGCGCCGCCATGGCATGGCGGAGGTCGTCGGTTCGAGCCCGACTAGCTCCATCAGACGAATGTCGCCGTGCGCTCTACTCCCGCCGCTTAAACGCTCGGATGCAAGTAGAGGCCCGGAAGGCCAGGTGCGCCTCCCGGGCCTCTTCGGTTGAATAGACCTAGAAGGGACCGGGTCCGGAGGGACCGCCTTCGGTTGCCGGGCTCGCGAGCACGCACTGGCCGACCCGATGCCCACCCACGCTGTTGGGCTCCGCCAAGCGCGGGTAAAGACCATTTTCCGACTGGTCAGCGCTGTCCCAGACTTGACTGTTCTGCTGGCAGAGCAGGTTGCCGGAGATGGCGTTTGAGATGATCTCGATCGCGTCGGGGTCGGCGAGCTGGTCGTGGAGCATGTCGAGGCTACCGCCGACGTGTACGCGTGCGACTCCAAGCCAGCAGGAGGTGAGGCCGATCACGTCCAAGTTGCCCTTGACGGTGCTGTCCTCGTAGTCGCTGTACACAGGGCTACCGAACGCGCCGAAGACTCCACTCGGTTCACAGGTCAACCCGCCGCCTCCCCCGGTCTCCTGAACGTTTCCTCCGATCGTGCTGTCGTGCACCACCACGCCCAAAGGCTGTTGCTCGCTCAGGTTGCCGGACACCGCGCCAGGGCTTGAGAGCGTGGGTTGTTCGGGGTTGGGGTCGTCCACGCAAGGGAAACTCTGCGGATCGCAGCCGACCAGTAGCGCCGCACCCTGCTGGACCTTGAGATTCCCCTTGACGGTCAGGCTGGAACTGCCGCTCGCGGTCTGGTCGTTGAGGCCGAATGCGGCCACCACGGCGGCACCCGGGCTCAACGTCAGGTTGCCCTTGATGAGAGCAGGCCCGGCGTTGACTGCACAAACTCCCGTCACGGTGACGTTGGAGCTATAGGTTCCCGCTAGCACTCCGGGCGACTGGAAGCTTCCGGAGCAACTTGCACGTTGATCTGCTGCTGCCCCGGTCGCGTTCGCGGCGAGCATGCCGAGCGCCAGTCCGCCTACGCCAAGCAGAAGCGACAGTCGCCGAGTGTGCGACCTTGCTCCTCGTCGAAATTCCAATACATCCATGTTCTCCTCCTCCGTTCGACACAGACCAGAGGTCTGCCCAGTCGGCGATCGTCATCGCGCAGGCCAGTGAGGGTGCGGCCATGCATGGACAAAAGCGCCGCAATACTGATCAAAGCTTAGCGAGTCTCAGGCGCCCCTGGAACGATGTCGGCGTTTTCCGATTGGCGCGGGTTTCGGGGCCTTGACCGCTTTCAAGCTTGCGGTGGCCGCCGGCCCTGGGAGCATGCTCGGCCCGCCCACGGCGATCACGGTGGCCTTGAAACTGTCGGCCGGGATCACGCCCACCAGCTGCTTGCTGAGATGTCCGGGCCGGGCAAAAAACGTGTCGAGGCGCCCGTCGCTGCCCTTGACCTTGATCCGGTAGTAGCGGGCCCCGGGCGCGGCGCTCCAGGTCACGGTCGCTGTCGAACCGTGCCTGAGAATCCGCACGTGCTTGGGCCGCGGCGGGCGGGGCACCGCGGGCGCGGTGTAGTGGCCGACGGTGAACACGCGTACCTTCACGCCCGCGGTGTTCGTGAAGGCCGCAGTGATCGTGCGGGGACGCGAGAGGCCCGGCTGGGGCACGAAGCTGAGCGTGCCCTTGGCCTTGCCAACCGTGCCGAGCACGTGGGTGCTGTCGTGTCCGTGTTCGACGAATGTCACGTGCGTGCCCGGCAGGTAGTGGGCGATCTTGTAGGAGAGCTTCCAATCTTGTCCCCGGCCGCGCCTGGCGATTGCGCGTACAGTGGCCGGGGGCAAATCCTGGGCGCCCTGAACTTCGCTCACCGGCGCCGAGCCGGGCGCCTCCTTTAGATGCCAAGTTCCTCCCTGGGGGTGGCGCAGGAGCACGATCGCTTCATCGGGGCTGTTGCCCAAGGCGGCGATGTAGGCGGACGACGCTTCAGCCTTGCCGGGAGCAACGGGCGTCGTGAAGGTCTGGCCAGACGGGCCGGTGAACGTGACCACGGGCGTACCCGAGGAGGAGACGATGCGTAGCTCCTCCCCCGGCTGGCCGCTTGGCAACGAGAATGCGGCGCCACTCCCGGTCGCGCTTGCGTGCGCGGAGCGCAGACCCGCGTACGGGGCGCCTGCGCCGAGCAAACCCCCGCCTGGGCCAAACGATCCACCAGGGGTGCCCGCACCGAACAGGGCTTCTTCGCCGACGAAGCCGCCTTTGTGTTCGACGAGCGGCATCTCCTTGAATTTCTTGAGCTGGTCGCTGCAGTTGCTGAGCAGGAAGAAACCGGGGCCGTCCAGTTTGCTTTCTTGGAAGTTGTAGTCGTCGTAGGCGCCGGCGCCGTCGATGTTGCCGCAGGCGGCGACGTACTTGTTGTCGATCAGGCCCGCGACTTCGGCGTTGATGATCCAGATCTTGACGAACACGTTGCCCGAGGCTTCCCACAGGCCGCTGGAGGGTTCGTCCCAGAAGCCGATGCCGCCGCCGACCTGGACGATCGGGTCTTTCGATTCGAAGGGGAGCTGGAGGTCGATTTTCAGTTGCGCGTCGACATAGCCGTCGGAGTACACGTCGGCTGCGAGCGTGGCGATTTCGTCTTTGTCGAGCGTCAAGGATCCCTTGCCGCCGAAGTAGCCGAGTTTGCCTTCAAATGGTTCGGCGTACCTGAATTCGAGCGTGAGCTCGAGCTGCGTGGCGATCGCGGCCCCCAACGTGCCCCCGAAAGCGAACGGTTCGACCGCGATCGAGCCGCCGAACTTGTTCAGTTCGATACCGGGATACAGAGTGATGCCCGCGCCCGGCGGCAAGGTGAGCACGAGCGAGGCCGAATGGAACTGGCCTTTCTTGAACGACAGTTCCCCTTCGATTCCCGCTTCTTCGATCGCCGCGAAGGTGATGCCGGCCTTGGCCTGCCAGCTGTCTCGCTTAGAGGCATCGGGGTCGGAGGGGAAGTAGTAGACGAACGAAGCGTCCTTCACCTTGAAGACCGACGCCAGGCTGGCTTCGGGAATTTCGAACTTGAGCGAACTGAGGTCCACTCCCGTTTCCAAGCCCGTGACTATCTCCAGTTCGCCGGTCGCTTCGAAGCCGACTTCGTGCAGGTTGAGGCCGACCTGGACCTCGAACAGGACCTGGGCTTTGTTGTTGAGATAGACCTGGATCTGGCCGGTCAACGGGAAGTTGCCGGGCAGGGTGGCGCAGGCGGTCGTGCCTTTGCTCTGCGGACAGCACCCCACTTCCTTTTTGCCGCCGGGTTCGCATTCGTGACCGACGCCCAGGCTCATCAGCAACAGGCCCTTGCTCTCGCCCGCGGCGTGGGCGCGCGGCGCAACGAAGTTGGAGCCGAGTTTGATCGGGTTGTTGATCAGTTCGCTTTGGAAAGCCAGCTCGATCGGTTCTTTTTCGAGGTCATAGCCGCCGAGCACGACGTCACCAATCGGGGTGTTGAGCAGCTCGACATTCACCGGGGGGCCTGACATTTCCATCTTTGTGCCGATGCCGAACTGCCTGTGCTTGGCGATCTTGAAGACGCCGAGGCCACCGGACTTGGGCGCCAGGACCATGCCGTTCAGGTCGAGTTGCTTTGACTCGATCACGTAGCCACCTGAGACCGTCTGGATGCATTCGGCGAGGATCTGGGCGGAGCCGACAGTGAGAGAGGATTCACACGAGCCTTCGCCACCGTCGGGGATCGTGATCTGGACTCCCACCGAGGGGATCGCGACGCCCAGGCGCGAGGTCGAGCTCTGCCCAGAGGAGTTGGTAACGGTAAGCGCGATTGTGTGATTGCCGGGGGGCAGGATCACTTGGGCGACGGGGTTGGCGCCGGTGCTCGTATCGATCTTGCCGTCGTTGTTAAAGTCCCAGTCGTAGGAGACGATCTGGCCGCTACCGGCCCGCGACGCGACGCCGCTCAAGGTTAGCGCTTCGCCCTTGTGGGGGTTGGGTGTGGTCAGCGCAAGGGAGGCGCTCGGGCCGGGGTTCGGCGTACCGCCCGAGCCACCGCCGGGGCCAGTCTGGGTGCCTCCGCTCCCGCCTACTTTACCGGCGCCTCCTACTTCTTTGCCTTCTTCTTTGCCGCCGCCTTCTTCTTTGCTTTTTTCTTTGCCACCGCCTTCTTCGGTCGCCGTTTCGAAGCTGAGGTTGTCGATCGCGATCGTGTCTTCGGTCGGTTTGGTTGTGGCGATCGCGAAGTATCCGATTTTGGCGCCGCCCGCGTTTGGCACTTTTACGGTCGTCCACGAGCCCTGGGTGGCCGAGCCTTCTTCGTGGCCGACTTCGGCGCCGTGTTCGTCATACAGGGTCACCTTCACTGCGGCTGGCCCCGGCGATGGGGTGAGATCGCGCAGCTCAACCGAGAATGGGCCGTGCGGATGGTCGAGCAGGGCGCCGTAGGTGCCGCTGGAGTTGGGAGCGCCGACCGTTTTGCACTTGGCCAGCACGGCGTAGTTGGGCGGAGAGGGAGGTTGGTAGGTGGCGTCGCCCCCGACGCTTGGCGAGCCGCAATCGCCTTCGCCGGGAGAAGCCTGACCGAAGCTCGTGGCCTGACCCAGCTCGAGGCCTTGGGCCTGATACTGGTTGGCCACGACGGTGCCGCTGCTCAAGTCGTCGAAGCCGATAAGGGTTTCGTTGGCGGCGCCGACAGGACCGGCGCCCAGGCACACCCACAGGCATGCCCCAAGCGAAGCCGCGAGGAGCTTCGCTGCAAACGTGGGTCGGCTGATCGTGGCGGCGAGCTTGGCACCGATCATGGCGGGCCTTAGCTTACCTTCGTCAAAGCATTCCTGCTAGCGCACGGCAGTCATGGGCGCTGCTCTCGCGGGTGCCCTCCGCCCGCCGCACGTCGAACTCTTGCTCATATGACCCACCCGGCGCACGCGCCGGGTGGCCGGCCCGTACATGTACGGGCCGGGACCGGGCCGCATGCGGCCCGGTCTTCCAGAGATGAACCGACTACGCTTGAGCGATGACCCGTCGGTTCGCGATCACCTGGGCTTTCAACACCGTGGCCTTGTTCGTGGCGACCTGGCTGCTCTCTGGCTTGAGCTATGGCAGCGAGTGGTGGGCCTTGTTGATCGCCGGCTTCGTCTTCACGGTGGTCAACTTCTTCTTGAAGCCGGTCTTGGCGATCCTCTCGATCCCATTCATCATCGTGACGCTCGGGATCTTCTACTTCTTGCTCAACGTTCTGATGCTCTACCTGACCCACTGGATCGTGCCCCAGTTCACGATCACGACCTTCTGGTGGGCGGTCCTCGCATCGATCATCATCAGCGTCGTCAACTGGACCTTGCGGGCCCTGTTCGAGCGGCCGTCCGCGCAGTCGCGCTACGGTCAGCTCGCCTGAGGCGTATTGGCAAGCGGGGTCAGGCGGGTTCGTTCGACGCGCGCCAACTTGCGCGTAAGCCGCTTGTATTCGCGCTCCTGCACAGCGGTTCGCTTGGCGCCGCGATGGGCCAGGTTGCGCCGCTCCAAGGGGTCGCGCACGAGGTCGTATAGCTCCCACTGGTTGGGCACTTTGCCCGCGGCGTCGTAGTAGCGCGCGATCTTCCAGCGCCGCTCCCTGATGCTCACAATGTGATTTGGTGGCGTCGGATAAGGGCCATGAGGCTGTCCTGACTGCCAGTCGTCATAGGTGAACACGGTGTAGTCCTGAGGCGCCTTCGAGCGCGGACGCAACACCTTCTGCGAATAGTCCACGCCCTGCCAGGCGGAGCGCGCGGAAGAGGGCGCCCCGAACAGGCCCGCCAATGTCGGCAACAAGTCCACGTGGGAGACCAGCGCGCCGGTCCTGCGAGCGGCCGGATAGAGCCGCGGGTTGGAGTACACGAGCGGTACGCGCTGGGACTCCTCGTAGACATTGAAGTTCTTCTGGCGCAGCCCGCCATGGGCGAGACCCATCTCGCCGTGATCGGAGGTTCTGATGAGGAGCGTGTTTTCGAGCAACTTGCCCACTTCCAACGCGTCGAGCACGTTGACAAGGTAATTGTCCGAGGACTTCATCAGGTTGCCGTAGAAGTTCAGGTAATCGCGCCGCATCTGGCGCGTGGAGATCTTGCCGCTGCCCGCGTTGAACAGTCTCAGGAACTGCTCCTGCACACGCGGCTTGGTCGCAAGCGATTCGCCCACCGTCGCCGGAGGGCCGATGGTCCCTTCCAGCCACGAGTCGTCATAACCGCCTTCGGTGTAGGTATTGGGATAGAACAGCACGTCGTGCGGGTTGACCAAAGAGATCACCATGAAGAACGGCTGTTCGCGGGCGGCGTTGGAGCTGAGGTACTCCAAGGCGCCTTCATTGCCCGACGCGGAGCTTCCGGTCGAGTCCATGAAGCGACCGTCGTTGTTGACGTTGCCACCTCCCTCCTCTGAGATTTCCTGGTTGGCGCCCGCGTCGGGCGGGTTCCAACCGTCGAAGCCGTAAATGCCCACATCGGAGGGCTGCCATTGCGAGCCCTTCATCTTGCTCAGGTGCCACTTACCCTTGTAGATGGTCTTGTAGCCCGCGGCGCCCAAGACCGAGGCGATGTTCGCAAATTCGAGGCTCAGTTCCACCTGCGGATATTCGCTGGCCGGCATGCTGTCCTCGAGCGTGTACTTGACGCCGTGCTGGGCCGGGAAATAGCCGGTCATCAAGGTGGTGCGAGCCGGCGAGCACATGCATGCATTGGTGAACGCGTTTTCGAACGTGAGCCCATGGCGCTTCAGCCGAGTCAGGCCTGGCAGATTGCGCGCCGACCAGCCCGGTGGGAAGTGTTGAATCGCGCGCTCCTGATCTGTGAGGAACAGGATCGCGTTCATACCGGCCAGCGGGCCCATCGCCGTGCGATCGTTCGCACGTGGGATCACGCGGGCCTGAGCCGAGCCGGGCAGGCCCGCCAGGCGCCCGCCAAGCAGACTCCCGGAGCCTGCGATGGCGGCCGCCTTGAGCAGCTCTCCGCGCGTCAGCTTGCCGCGTTTGGGACCGTCCGCCGAACTGCCGGCCGGGTCAGTATCTGAAGCCCTCATCGCATGCTCCTTTGCTCTCGCTCGAAAACGGAGCCGCTGGGCGTCCCACCGCAGTCCGGCGAGCAAATACTAACACCTGTGATTTGACACAGCCGCTATTTGCCGGTCTCCTTCATTTTATCGGAGCACTTCGGTTAAATGATTACTCTGGACCCTCGCTCGTCGGCCGGTTCGGTGCGCCGCCGATCGCGTTCATGAACCTTCGCCTTCGCTTGCGCACACGCTTGTAGCGTGCCCGCGAGCGCGTCATACGGTGCCCGTCGGGCGGATAGCGTCGTCGCGCCCACGGCGAGGACGGAGCGGCCAAGCGCACCGCGCCAACGATCGAGAAGAGGGGCACGAACACCCCCATCAGGCCCAGCATCGGCTTTCCCTTGAGGATCGCCAAAGACGAGAGGATGAGATCGACCACGATCACCAGCACCAGCGACTCGATCGGGGTCGTCCGATTGGACAAGTCAAACGGCGCTATGCCCAGCACGATCAGGCCGCCCAAGAGCGTCGCCACAACAACAGCGTCGATCGAGAGGCGTCCCTCCTGGGACCAGTACACGTCTTCGAGGTGTATCCAAAGCGCGAACTCATCCAAGGTCAGACCCGCGCCGATCCCGAACATGGCGGCCAGGATCTCCACCCCTGGACTGCCAGGACGCAGCACGAAGTTCAGAAAGCCGGAGACCAGGATGAGCACGATCCCCCACACCAGGTGGTGCAGGTGCAGGCCGCCTTTTGTGGTCACGCTGCCGGGCCACCACGTGATTTTGGGGTTGCGGATCAGGCGCGCGCTCGTGCGGATGAACAAGAACGACGCGAGGAAGGCCCCGAGCAGGATGAAGCCGGCCCGCTGTCCGCGGTCATCGAGAAAGTGTTGTGATATTGCGAAATTGAGGTCCTCCATCGCCTGACCCATCGTCTGCTCGCGATGGAGAGGATGCTAGATGGTTGATTCCACGGCGGTGTGCCGTTGTTCCGGTGGTGCGGATGGTCGAGCCTGCCGCGGACGCAGGCCGTAGCCCTTACTGGCGGTAAGGGCAAGGCCGAGGACAAAGGCAGGCGAAGGCCAGACGTGCCAGCGGCGGTGCTCCGTCGTGGAATCAACCATCTAGACCGTGCTCGCAGATGTTCCGTGAGGCGTGGTGGCCCGATCAGCGCGGGACGCGTGCTTTCTCGGCGCGCTCCCAGTCCCCAAAGCGGTCGACGCTCGCGAAATGCAGGCGCTTGAGCTGGGCCTTGGTAAGGACGAGCGGCTTGCGATAGATCTTGGAGGGAGCTTTGCCGATCTGGAAGTAGATGGCTGGCGCTCCTGCGGGTGCCTTAACGCTCAGGCGAACCAAGAACGGTCGCTCGGATTGGAGTCGCTTGCGGCGGGACCTTTCAGGGAGCCTTCGCCAAGTACTTGTGCCCGGTCTTGACCTCGACGTGCCTGTGGTTGACCAGGTTCGTGACGGCGACCTTGTCGCGCGTGACCTTGATCAAAGTGCCTTCGCACAGATCCTCGGTCAACCATTCGGTGCCCTGAACCGCCCCAGCGGCATAGTTGCCCTGTGTGGAGAATTTGCCGTGCGCGTTGGCCCACAGCTTACGCACCACATGCTTGCCGGAGGTGGCCACCCGCGCTTGAGGCACACTGAACGCGGCGGCCGTAGCCCTCGCCCGATGGGCCCGCTCACGCGCCGTCGGACATACCGAGAAGTTGCCCCCGCTCAGCTTCGCAATGACGAGCCCGTTCTTGCCTTGGGTGAGGATGAACTGCCCCCCGAAGAACTGGCCGGTTTGAGTCGTGCCGTTGGGATTGGCGGTGGTCACGCTCACGGTGCCGTCCGTCGCTTCGATCACTGTGCCGAACGGGATCTGTCGCAAGGACGCCAACGGTAGAAACGATTTCGTCCCCGGCAGCTCGACCATAACCCGTCCCGCAACAGGAGCGACGTTGCCGGTCTTGGCAAGCACAGGAGGTGGCACGATCGCGACAATCGGGAGCGGAAAAAATTCGCTAGCCAAGGCTTTGGGGACCAGCCGGGTCCTAGACCCTTCGCTCCTGCCACCCTGCGATGCTTCACGCGACGCGCCTTCGTAGCAGCTCCAGCTGAAGGCGTTATCGATGTTGTCCGGGTCCGCGTGTGATGGACTGCTGGGGAAAGCCACCGCGCAAGCATTATTCATGCTGGGTGCGGGGCCTTCGACCGCGATCGGGAGCGCCGTTCCGTTGTCCTTGACGCAAGCCCAGTTTTCGTACGCGTAGTCGACGCCTTCGACCGCCCCTCGAAGCAGCACCGTCGCGCCGCCCCCGTCGCCATGGTAACCAAGACCTTCGCAGTAGCCAGCAATATCGAGCCCGCCCAAGCGACCATACTCATATTCGCTCGCTGCTCCAATCGAGGACGTCCCGGACGAGGTTGTCACCATCACAAACGCGAGGCCATGTCCAGCGGGCGCGGCAGCCGTAATCACGCTCGCGGAGCGCACATGCACATTCGGGGCGGGGCCGGCGCCGAGGAATTCGACGGCCGCACCTTCGACGAAACCGCTGCCTTCAATCGTGATTTCGTTCCCACCCGCTTCGGGGCCGCTATTACTGCTGAGGCCCATCACCGTCGGCGCGATCGCTCGAGACAGCTCGGCGATGGCGTGCGAGCTCTGGCCGGCCAGGTAAACATTGGTTCCGTCGGGACTCACGGTCACGCGCCGTGCTTCTCCCAAGCCGATGAGACCACTGCCTTCGGTCCCGCAACCGGCGGACCTTGATGTAACGCACGCGAAGGGGCTTTCGAGCTGTGTCAGCACACCCGTCGTGAGGTTGCGTGAAAAGGATGCCTCTGCGTCGTCAAGCGAACCACTGACATATACGTTGGCGTCATCACCACTGACGGTGACCCCCAGCGGCCGCTTGATGCCCGTCGCCAAAGAGCAGTTTGTGGTTTCGGCGATATGTTCGGAGGCCAAGCATCCGTTGGGCGCGGCTAGTTGTTCCAAGCCCCCCGTGGAGCCGTTGCGAACGAGCTCGACCAGGGCATTAGCCTGATAGGAGTTCGCATAGACGTTTTTGCCATCCGCGCTGATGGCGAGATCCTCGGGCCCGTTGATCGCTTCGCCATGCAGACATTTCGCGTTTGAAGTGCTAATGCATGCTTCGGCGTTTTCCAGCTGTTTGAGCGCCCCTTCCGATTCGCGTTTGAATGACGCGATGGCCCCTTCGCCTTCCTCGCCCCCGGCCGCTACATAGACGTCTTCGCCGCCCGGACTCACGATCACGCCAATCGCGTGTTCCAGGCCGACCGCGCTCGTCGTCCCGCATCCGCTGAGGGCGGTACTGCTGACGCAGTCGTTTGGCGACGCCAGCTGTTCCAAGCTACCGGTTTCGGTATTGCGCGAAAACTCGGCCACAGCTTCGTCGGCGTAGCTCGCCACATAGACGTTCTTTCCGTCGGGAGTAACGGTCACCCCATAGGGATTGGCGAGCCCCGTCGCTTCGTGATCGGCGCATTCGGCGTCTTCCTTGCTTATGCAGCCCGTCTCGCTGAGCAAGCCCGTTTCCGGATCGCGACTGAACTCGACAAGATTGTTGTGGCCTTGCGTGACCACATAAGCACTCTTGCCGTCCGGGCTGATCGCAATCGCGGCCGGATTGCTCATCACCAATGCTTCCTTGGTCTCGTTTTCCGGGGCGCAAACCGTCGCCGCGCTCGTCACGCAGCCGATGACCGAAAGCGCGCCGCTGGCCTGGTTGCGCGAATACTCGACCAGAGCGCCGTTGATAGCGACGGAGTAGACGCTCTTGTTGTCCGAGCTGACTTGGGCCTCATAGGTGGAACTCAGCCCAGCGGGGACCAGCGTGACGCAGGCAAGGGTGCCGCCCGCTTCTTCTTCGCTGACGCAATTCGAAGACGGAAGCTGCGAAAGCGCGCCGGTCGGGGGTATGGCCGAAGCCGAGACCGGCATAGCCATCTTCCCAACGACCAAAAACAGAGCCAGCCCGAGCACCGACGCGGCGATCCATGTGGATCGCAATCCCCCTGCTCGGATGTAGCTCCCAGCCGTTAGCATCAGCGCGTGTCGAGGCGAATATTATGACAGGGGACGAATAGATGGGGCGCGCCGCTTGGCGCAGGCGCAAGACGATGATGCTCGTCGCAGCCGCGGTGCTGGCCGGCGGCATCGGGGCGCTGGCCTATGCGACGCACCTGCTGCGTCGCACCGAACTGCAGACGATCGACGCTCGCTTCTCGGTTCGTGGCAGGCAGAAGGCACCGTCGGATGTGGTGCTCGTCGGGATCGACCCGATCACCTTCCAGGAACTCACAAATCACCATCTGCATTCCGAGTTCCCTTTCCCTCGCCGTTACGACGCCGAAGTAATTGACCATCTGCGCATGGCCGGCGCAAAGGTGATCGCGATGGACATGGAATTCACGCACCCCACAGACGAAAACGACGACGACGCACTTTTCGAAGCAATCGGCCAAGCCCACGGGAAAGTGGTGCTGGCAACGACGGAAGTTGGCAAGGGCAGCAGCACCTTGATTCTCGGAGGCAACGAACATCTGCGCGAAGTTGGCGCTCGACCCGCCGAGGTGCGCCTGTCCGAGGATTCAGACGGAACCATCCGCCGCTTCGCCCACTCCTACGAAGGTCTTGGCAGCTTCGCAGTGGTCACTGCCGAAACGGCGAATGGGCATCGTGCCTCTGCATCTCTGTTCAAGGGAGGCACTCAGCCGATCGATTTCGTGGGCCCGCCAGGCACCATCAACCAACTCTCCTACTGGAGCGTCCTCCGAAACAAGTTCCCGCCGAGCGTGACGCGGGGTAAGATCGTGATTGTGGGAGCCACGTCTCCCGTCCTCCAAGACCTACACCCCACCGCTACCAGTGGCAGCGGGGTCATGCCCGGCCCAGAAATCTGGGCCAACGCCACCGCCACCCTCCTCAAAGGCATCCCGCTCAAGGACGTAGGCGGCGGCCTGAACCTCTTGCTGATCGTCCTAATGGGAGCCCTGACACCCCTTAGCAGCCTGCGCGTGCGTCCCTGGCGCGCCCTACTCGACGCGCTTGCCGCCGCGGTCGTTTTCACGCTCGTCACCCAACTCGCCTTCAACAGCGGCTGGATCCTCAGCTTCGTCTACCCCCTGCTTGCGCTCGCCCTCGGCACCCTCGGCACGCTCGCGATCCTGTATCTGAGCGAGGCAATCGAGCGCCAGCGCACGCACGACGTGTTCTCTCGCTTCGTACCGGCCGACGTGGTCGAGCAGGTGATGGCTCGCACCGACGAGAACCTCCGCTTGGGCGCGGTCGAGCGCGATTGCACTGTGCTGTTCTCGGACTTGCGCGGCTTCACGAGCTTCTCGGAGAACCAGCCGGCCCCCAAGGTGATCGAAGTGGTGAACTGCTATCTGAACGAGATGACCGAAGCGATCATGGGCGCAGGCGGCACCTTGATCGCCTACATGGGCGACGGGATCATGGCGGTGTTCGGGGCGCCCCTGGAGCAGCCCGACCATGCCGACCGGGCTTTGAAGGCGGCCGTCGAGATGATTGGACCCCGCCTTGACAGGTTCAACGGGTGGCTCAAACAGCAAGGCCATGAGCACGAGTTCGCGATGGGCGTGGGCATTAACAGCGGACCCGTGATGGCCGGAAACATCGGCTCAGAGCAGCGCGTCGAGTACACGGCTTTGGGCGACACCACGAACACGGCTTCGCGCCTGGAGGGCATGACCAAGGGCAGCGGTCACATGCTGTTCGTCTCCGAGACCACGCGCGAGCGGATGCACGCTCCACCCCAGAATCTGGAGCTGGTTGGCGAGTTCGAGGTGCGCGGGCGTCTCGCCAAGGTGCCCGTGTGGACCGTGACGAGCGCTGGTAAGCTCCTGCCCACCTCCGACGGTGAGGTGAGCGGCGACTCCGAGATCGCGCCAGCCTCCCCGTGAAGCAGGGATAGAAGCGATGCGCCACAAGAGCTCAATCACCTCCCTTTCATGGATCCCCTCGGAGGCGATCGAGGGGAGCATGCGCATACCCTTCGACGCGGGCATGGCCCACTACGACCCGCCGCCGCCGGAGACGATCTCCGATCTGGCGGAGTTGCGCGACGCCGATCGTTTCCGCTTCGCCAACATCCTGGAGGCGTGGGTGGAGGTGGACGAGCGGGGCAAGATCTCCGACTTCGGCTACAGCGGGGGCGGCATGATGGGCGCCACCACGGTCAAGGTCGGACCCGTCGCGCGTACCTTCGAAGCCGTCGGCCTGCCCCAAATCCAAAAGAAGCCCGAGAAGCGCGCCGGATGGGTGCGTTTCGTACAGACCAATGGCGGGCGCACTGGAGTTCCGGCGCCGCGTCGCGTGAGGCGCAAGCCTTTCATCCAGTGGCAGGCACCCTTGGTGTGGACGACCCTCTCCTTGACGATTCACGCCGATGGGCGCGTCGAAGGGGCGATGGAGGGCGCCAGCCGCTTCCCTCGCCATTGGGTGTATGACGAGGAGGGCAAGCTCTCCCACAAGTCGGGCCTGGCCGACTTCAAGGATTGGTATCGCAAGTCTTTCGGCAAGCACACGCCCTGGGGCGATCAGGATTCCAAGGCGCTTGTCACAGCGGTCGAGACGGCCTTGGAGCGCCGCCTCTCAGAGCAGGTGATGCGGGGTGGCACCAAGCCCAAGATCGCCAAGGTGAAGGCCGGCACCAAGCTGGTGGAGCAGGGCCAGCACGGGACCGAGGTGTTCCTGGTGCTCGACGGGGTGTTGCGCGTCGAGCACGACGGAGAGCGTCTAGCCGAGTACGGGCCAGGCGCGCTCTTGGGCGAGCGCGCCCACCTGGAGGACGGCTTGAGAACTTCCACCCTGGTAGCGGTCACCCCTTGCCGCGTTGCCTCGGTCGAGGCGAGCCAACTTGAGAGGGAATCGCTGCACGAACTGTCCAAGGGTCATCGCCGAGAGGGCAAGCGTTCCAAGAAGTCCACGCGGGCCTAGGGTCTCGTGAGGGTTCATCTGTGCGGAGTGCGGGGCTCCACCCCGGCGCCGGGAGCCGACTTCCTGCACTACGGCGGACATACGTCGTGCGTCGCGATCTCCCACGACGACCAGGACGCCCCGACGCTGATCCTCGATGCGGGCACAGGCCTCAGGAGCGTCACCGCCCTGCTGGACGAACGGCCGTTCGAGGGAACGATTCTCCTGAGTCACCTGCACTGGGATCACGTGCAAGGGTTGCCGTTCTTCTCTGGCGGCGACCACGAGAACGCCCGTGTGCATCTGATGCTGCCGGCCCAAGCGGACGGCTCGACGGCCGAGACGGTGCTCGAACGAGCGATCTCGCCCCCCCATTTTCCGATGACCCCCAGCCAATTGCGGGGCTCATGGACGTTCGCCGATGCCACCCCCGGCACATGGGGGTGTGAGGGCTTTGAGGTGCTCGCGCGCGAGATTCCCCACAAGGGCGGGCGCACCTTCGGCTACCGCGTGAGCGACGGCCGTTCTGTCTTCGCGTACATGCCCGACCACTGCCCCACCTCGCTCGGCCCGGGGCCTGACGGCTGGGGCGAATACCACGAGGCGGCGCTGGAGCTTGCCTCGGACGCCGACATGCTCGTCCACGACGCGCAACTGCTCACGCTCGAGGAGCTTGCTAGCGAAGGGCGTTTCGGACACGCGTTCTGCGACTACCCGGTCGAGTTGGCTCGCCGTGCCGGCGCCCGGGAGGTCGTGCTATTCCATCATCGACCGGACCGCACCGATGAGGAGCTGGACGAGCTCGCGCGCGGCTACGAAGGCACGCCTGCAGTGGCGCCGGCGATACAAGACGCGATACTGCGACTGTGAGCGCACGGTCGGAGTATCGTTCTCGGGCTACGACCGGACGCGGCAGGTGAGCAAGGACACACCCGATGCGGTCGTCCTCGGTTCGGGCCCCAACGGGCTCGCCGCCGCGGTCACGCTCGCGCGCAAGGGCCTTTCTGTACACGTTTACGAGGGCGCCGAGACGCCCGGCGGGGGGTGTCGCACGGCAGAGTTGACGCTTCCCGGTTTCAAGCACGACGTGTGCTCGACGGTCCACCCGCTGCTCGCGGCCTCCCCCTTCTTCACGCAGACACCCCTGCGCGAGGTGGTGCTGAAGACGCCGCCGATCGCCTTCGCGCATCCGCTTGACAATGGACAAGCAGCCATCGTCGAGGCCTCGCTCGCGGACACCGCCGCCACACTCGGGACCGACGCGGCCGCCTACCGGAGCCTTTTTTCTGTTCCCGTACGAGATGCGGCGAAGATCGTGCCGAGCGTGCTCGCGCCGCTGCTCGCCCCACCTGCCCATCCGCTGGCGATGGCGCGCTTTGGCTTGCGCGGACTTTTGCCGGTCGGGATCTTGGCTCGCCGCTTCGAAGGTGAGCAGGCCAGGGCGCTGCTGGCCGGTTTGGGCGCTCATTCGATGCGACCGCTCAACGCTCCTGGGACCGGCGCATTCGCGCTGCTGTTGGGAATGCTGGCCCACTACGTCGGCTGGCCGGTAGTCGAAGGAGGAAGCTCGCGTATCGTCGATGCCTTGGTCGGTGAGATCCAAGCGGCCGGCGGGCAGATACACACCGGGCGTTTCATCAAAGGCCTCGACGAGTTGCCCCCCGCGAAGGTCAGGCTGCTCGACGTCACACCACGCCAACTGCTCGACCTCACTGGCGCCAAGCTACCCGCCGGCTACGCAAAAGCGATGCGCCGCTTTCGCTACGGACCCGGCATCTTCAAGATGGACTGGGCTCTCACCGGGCCCGTGCCGTGGCAGGCTGAGCAGTGCAGGTCAACGCCGACGCTGCATATCGGCGGCAGCTTCCATGAGATTGCCCGCAGCGAGGCCGAAGTGGCAAGCGGCCACCACGCCGAGCGCCCCTTCTGTATTGCGGTGCAGCCAAGTGTGCTCGATCCCACGCGAGCGCCGCAAGGCAAGCACACCTTCTACGCCTACTGCCATGTGCCGAACGGTTCGACGGTCAACATGAGCGATCGCATCGAGACCCAGATAGAACGCTTCGCTCCCGGCTTTCGCGACCTGATCCTGGCCCGCAACTGTCTCGGCGCGCTCGACACAGAGCGCCACAACCCCAACTACGTGGGGGGAGACATCAACTCCGGCGCCGCCACCCTGCGCCAGACCATCTTCAGGCCCACCGTCGCCCTTCGCCCCTACAAGACCCCGCTGCCGGGCGTCTACCTGTGCTCCTCCTCGACGCCTCCCGGTGGAGGCGTGCACGGTATGTGCGGCGTGGGAGCTGCCGAGGCCGCGCTTCGCGAGCTTGGTCTATAAAGCGACCCGCTGGCGCACTGTGCATGCGCCGACCTCATCCCACCTCCAAGCGTCCCTGCGCGCCGGGCTTGCCGGCCGCCTCGTGCTCGAGCAGCCACACCTTGCGCTCCAACCCACCCCCGTAGCCGGTAAGCGAACCGTCGGCGCCGATCACCCGGTGACAAGGCACCACGATCGCGACCGGGTTGCGCCCGTTGGCCAGACCGACGGCGCGCGAGGCTTTAGGGCTGCCCACCCAGCGGGCCAGCTCGCCGTAGCTGATCGTCTCGCCGTAGGGAATTTCACACAGGCCCCCCCACACGCGCTGCTGGAACTCGGTTCCGCGCATCGTCCTCGGCAAATCGAAATCGTGCAGCTCCCCGGCGAAGTAGGCGTTCAATTGCTCGATCGCGCAGGCAAGTCCCGCCGCGTCGCGGCGGTAGCCTGCCGGCACGGCTTTGAGGTGTCGCTGCTGGTGCATCTGAATGCCCGTGAGCGCACCTTCCTCGGAGGTGAGCGTCAAGACGCCGATCGGACTGTCGATCGTGGCGAAGATGGTCGAGGGCGATGCGACGGTGGCGGTCATGCTGCCTCCTTGAGTGGTTGGGTGGTCTCGGTGGACGAGGGCCAGCGGTTGATCGGGTGTGGCGTGAGCGACCACAGGTACTGCACGGCGTAGGCCCGCCAGGGCCGCCAGCGCTCGGCGTGCGCGGTGAGCGCTGGCGGAGCATGGGCCAGACCCAGAGCTTCGGCGGCGCGGCGCACCCCGAGGTCGGCCGCCGGGAAGGCGTCGGGGTCACCGAGCGCCCGCATCGCGATCACCTGGGTAGTCCAAGGGCCGAAGCCGGGCAGCTCCGAGAGAACCGCGAGCGCCTCGGCACGGTCACAACCGGAATCGAGCGACAGGCGCCCGTCGGACAGAGCGCCGACGAGCGAACGCAGGGTGCGCGTGCGCGCGGCCGGCATCGCCAAGCGCACCTCGCCAAGCGCCTGGGGCTCAGGGAAGAGATGGGTCAGCCCGCCGCGGGGATCTTCCAGCGGCTCCCCGTATTGGGCCACGATGCGAGCCGCGTGGGTACGGGCCGCCGCCGTTGAAACCTGCTGGCCGAGGACCGCCCGCACCGCCATCTCAGGGCCATCGACGCACCGCGGTACGCGCCGGCCGGGGGCCGCGGCAACCGCGACCGCGAGGGCGGGGTCGCCAAGCAGCAGCTCGTCGATCGCTTGCGGGTCGGCATCGAGGTCCAGCAGCCAGCGACAGCGCGCGATCGCGGTCGTGAGGTCGCGCAGGTCAGAAAGCGCCATGCGACAGGCAACATGATCGGGGCCGGGCGTCAGCTCGACGATGCCGGGCCCGTGCGCCAGGCGCAGAGTGCGCCGATAGGTGTCGCCCACGACCTCCTCTACCCCGGGCACCGCCGTGGCAGCGAGGTGGCCGAACAGATTGTCAGGACACAAAGGCCTGCGGAACGGCAATCGCAACAGAATCGAGCCTGGAGCGCCGACATCCGCGCCGGCGTCCAGGACTGAGTCCGGCGCAATCGCTCCCCGGCCATGCTCGCCACGCGAGCATCCCCCGACGCCTGCTGTGCCGCGGGGCCGGACACGCTTGCGTAGCTCCGAAGGCGCGGTGCCGAACACCGACTTGATCGTCTCGTTGAACTGCCTCACGCTTGAGAAGCCTGCCGCGAAGGCAACTTCGGTCATGCTGAGCAGGGTCGTCTCGATCAGGACCCGCGCGGTCTGGGCGCGTTGAGCGCGCGCTATCGCGATCGGCCCGGCGCCCACCTCGGCCAGCAGCATGCGCTGTAGCTGGCGCACGCTATAGCCCACTCGCGCCGCCAGACCGGGCACTCCTTCTCGGTCGACGATACCGTCGCCGATCAGCCGCATCGCCCTGGCCACCACGTCGGCACGCCCGTCCCACTCGGGAGATCCGGGTGCGGCGTCGGGACGACAGCGCTTGCATGCCCTGAAGCCAGCCTGCTGGGCCGCAGCGGCCGAGGGGTAAAAGCGCACATTCTCGCGCTTGGGTGTCATCGCGGGACAGCTCGGCCGGCAATAGACGCCGGTCGAGGTGACGGCCGTGAAGAACCACCCGTCAAAGCGCGGGTCGCGCGAGCTGGCGGCCTGATAGCAAAGCTCGAAGTCCTCGATCACACCTTCCAAGTGTGACCTACGGCGAGGCGAAAGTCTGGCGGTATTGCGACATCAGCGTTTGCGTCCTAAGGTGGGGCCATGACGATCGAGTTGCTGTTCTGGGAGGGATGTCCGTCACACCCCAAGGCGCTCGCCGACCTGCGAGAGGCGATGGTCGAGGCAGGCCTTGACCCGAGCACCGTGATCGTGCGGGAGGTCCGCGACCACGCCGAGGCAGAGCGCGAGCGTTTCGTCGGCTCGCCCACGATCCGCATCGACGGCCACGACATCGAGCCGGCCGAGGGGGAGCCTTACAGCCTGAGCTGCCGCATCTACCATCGTCGCGACGGGCGCATTTCCGCGACGCCCGATCAGGACGACATACGCAAGGCCCTGCTCGTCGCCTGCGCCGCGCAGGAGGACCTATCGACCTTGGGCCCGGCCGCACAGGCCGGGCCCGCGAACAGATAAGGACGAACATGCCCCACACCGGCGAGCCCGCCCCCAGCTTCAGACTGCCCGACACCTCGGGAGCCCTTCACGGCCCCGACGGAGCCCCGGCCACCGTCGTGGTGTTCACCTGCAACCACTGTCCTTACGCCCTTGCCTGGCACGAGCGCCTCGGGGCGGTCGCCCGAGACTACGCCGACCAGGGAGTCGAGATGCTCGCGATCAACCCCAACGACGCCGAGCGCTATCCGCGCGACTCCGCCGAGGCGATGCTCGCGCGCGTGCAGGCCGGCGAGTTCGAGGGCGTTCCCTACCTGCGCGACGAGACCCAGGAGGTCGCCCTCGCCTATGACGCCAAGACGACCCCCGACGTGTTCGTGCTCGACGCCTCAGGCACCCTGCGCTACCGCGGTGCCCCCGACGCCGACTACGAAGACCCCTCTCAGAACGCTGCCCATCTGCGCGCCGCGCTCGACGCGGTGCTCGCTGGGCGCAAGCCCGAGCCGGCGGAAACCACGCCGGTGGGGTGCTCGATCAAGTGGAAGGTCCCCAGCTGAACTTAGCGTCGCCGCGCCACGACCCGCGCGCCCTTGGAGGGCACCAGCACGATCGCCCGGCGGCTGGTGCGCTCCGGGCGGGCCTTCGCCGGGCTCAGCTCGAGCGCTTTGGTTAGCTCTTCGAGCACTATTTTCGCCTCGAACTGGGCGAACGACGCGCCGATGCAGCGACGCACAGAGCCCCCGAACGGAAACCAGGCGCCGGCGGGCGGCCTGGTGTCGAAAAAGCGCTCGGGCTTGAACGTCCACGGCTTCTCGTAGATGTCGGCGCGACGATGCACCAGCAAGGTGACCGGCACCAGATCGGTCCCCGCCGGCAGCTCATAACCGCCGATCGACAGGGGCTCGCGCAACCTTCGCGCCAAGCCGCCCGTGGGTGGGTGCAGGCGCAACTCCTCGGCCACGACCGCCTCGCAGAACGCTCCGCCCTCCTCGGCCAGGCGCCGCTGGGCCGCCGGGTCGCGTGCGAGGTCGTGGATCGCCCAGGAGAGAAGCGTGGCGGTCGTCTCGTGCCCTGCGATGAGGAGCGTCATCAGTTCGTCGCGAAGCTCGGCGTCGGTGAGATGCTCACCGTCCTCGTCGGTGGCCTGTACCAGCATCGACAGGATGTCCTCTCGCTCCGCCAGGTCCGGCATGGCTCGCCTGCGCTCGATCTCCGCGAGGATCTCCCGATCCACGCGGGCCAGTTGACGGCGAAAGGCGGGCACGCTGTTGAGCCGCTCGGGGCCGACGATGAAGAAGAAGAGGACCCGCCTCATATCGGTTACCCAGGAGATCATCCCCTGTAGGGCGTCGCTCAACTCCCCCACCCGCTCGCCCTCGCGCACCCCGAACACGCAGCGCACGATCACCTCGAAGGTGAGCTCCTGCATCCGCGGCAGAGCCGCCACCGGCTCGCCGACCGGCCAGCGCTCGATCTGCTTGGCGGCCGCGGCGCGGATCGTCTGCTCATAGGCACGCATCCGCTCCCCATGAAATGGAGGCAGGACGATGCGGCGGCGGTGCAAGTGCTCCTCGCCGTCGAGCAGCAACAGGTTGCGAGTTCCGAGCACAGGGCTGAGCGCCTCATTGGCCTCACCCGAGTTCAGCTCCCCGGGACCATGCGAAAACACTTCCTTGACCGCATCGGGATGCGCGATCGCGACCCACTCCTGCCCCAAGATCCGCAACTTGAAGATGTCGCCGTAGTGACGGTGAGCAGACCAGAAGAACCCGTCCGGGTCGAAAGTGAAGCGCAGTGTGTGCCACAAGACCGAGCCGCGCATGACCGGCAGCTCGCTGCCTGCGCGCAGGCGAGGGCGCGGCGTTTGCTCGGCAAGCGGCGAGGAGGTCTCGATGCTGGCCATGACTAGGCCGCCACGCCGCTGAGGCGGCGCTCGAGCGTGGAGTGTTTTGAGAGCAAGGCACCCCACTCGGCGTCGTCCATCTCACACGGCTCGGTCTGTTCGACGAACTCACGCAGCACGCCGGCGAGAGCCGCAGGGTCTTCCAGATGGGGAAAATGAGCACTCTGGGGCAGTGTGCGGAAATGGCTATGGGGGATCGCTTCGTGCGCGCGCCGCCCGTGATCAAGCGGGATCGTGTTGTCGCGCTCGCCCCACACGATCATGGTGGGCATCGACTCCAGCAGATACAACCGATCGGTGGCGCTGACGCGCTGTCCGCGCACATCGATGACCGCGCGCAAGGTCTGTAGGAAAGCCTCGCGCGCTTGGGGGCGCTCCAGCGGCCGTAGGGCCCGCGCCACAGCCTGCACGTAGGCGCCGTGACGCACCCCGACGCTTCGCAAGCGGGCACCCGTTCCCCAAAGAGTGCCGAGCAGGCGGGGATGGGCGGCCAAGGACAGAGCGGCCGACATGCCCGGCAAGGCGGCCGTGCGCAACATCGGGCTGACCTCGTGCCCGAGGCCGCCGCTTGAGACGAGCACCAGGCGCTGCACGCGTGCGGGGAACTGGTAGAAGAACTGCATCGCCACCCCGCCGCCCAGGGAGTGACCTACGATCGTGGCCCGCTCGATCCCCAATGCGGTCAGCAGGTCGCGGATGCTGGCGGCGTGGGCGCCGAGCGAATAGTCCCCGCGCGGCGCCGCGGAGTCGCCGTGGCCGATCAAGTCGGGCGCGATGACCGTGTGTTCGGCGGCCAGATCCATCGCCACCGCCTGCCAGTGGCTTGAGGAGTTGAGCATCCCGTGCACCAGCACCACGGGCGGCCCCTCGCCGGCGATCCGGTAGACCGCACGGCGTCCGTGCAACTCGATCTGCCACTCGTCGAAGTTGGGCACCTGCCGAGCAACACTAGCAACGGCGTGGGCGCACGAGCGAGGGCCCCGACCTAGGCACCAAGGGACGCATCCCCCCGCTAAGACCGTCTCGCGGAGTTCAGCCCACGCGAAGCTAGGCGCGGGCGCTAGCCTGGGGATCCAGGCGCGACATCGTCACCGCCGCTTTCAGCTCGGAGCCGGCACCCGCCCATGTAGAGGCCCTTGACCGGGGCACGTCGGCGTAGAAGCGGCCGTGGCCGATCTTCACGTGGGTCTCGCCGGCGAGGCGGCGGTTGGTGGGGTCGGCGCTCACCCAGACCGGCTCGCCGTGGCCGTCGGTGCCGGGCAGCAGCGCCTCGAGCCAGGCGTGGGTGTCGACCTCCACGGAATCCGTGCCGCCGTCCTCGGGCGCCGCCCACAGGTAGCCGGACACGTAGCGCGCGGCGATTCCGCGCGGCGCAGGAGCACCAGCGAGAGGTGCACGAAGTCCTGACAGACGCCCGCTCCGGTCTCGAGCAGATCGTCGACGCTCGAGCCGACGTAGGTGACTCCCGGGCGGTATTCGAAGCGGTCGGGGATCAGCTCGCACAGCTGTTCGAGCGTCTCCAGCGGGCTGACTCCGGCCGAGCTCGGCCTCGCAGCTCCTCCAAGCCCGCGATCGTCGGCTGGTCCTGCCACGGCAGCGCGAACTCGCCGGCGGCGTCGATGTAGGCGCTCGCTGTCCAGGCTCTCCCATGAGCCGTCGCGGAGGCTCGGGCGGGTCGGAGGTGACGACGCGCGCGCGCACGTCGATCGTCAGCTGCTCGTGGGCGGTGGGGATGCCGAACTCGAGCACCTCGGTGCCGAAGTAGTCGAGGTGGCGGCTGACCCGCGCCTCGGGCTCGATGCGGGTGTGAAACTCGTCGCAGCGCTGCGAGCGAGGTCGTCGCGGGGCGCACACGCAGCGCGTTGAGGTTGTCGGTGACCGGCGCGTCGTAGCGGTACTCGGTCAGGTAGCGGATCGCGAAGTGCAACTCTCGCCTTTCCTCGTCCCGCGGTGGCGCCCGCGAAGTAGCGCTCGGCGACGTCCTGGTCGATGCGGGCGAGCTCCTGCTGGGTGTGCTCGCAGATGCCTGTCAAGCTCGGCTCCGTCGGGCAGCGCGCGTCGCTGGAAGTCGAGGTCGGCCGCCAGGCGGCTGACGCGCAGCACCGGCTTTGAGTTGCGCGGACCCGCGTCGGCGGTGGTGAAGACGTCGTGCAGCGAGTCCACGCAGGCCGCCACGCTGTCGGGATAGGCGCGCTCGAACAGCAGAAAGCGTGCGACCGGCTGCGCGTTGGGGGGAGCGGTGACGGCGCGCAGGTAGGCGTGAAAGCCGCCGACCGCCTGCAGCAGGATCAGGGCGTGTCCGTCGGCGGGCGCTTGGTCTCCCGGGGGCAGGGCGATGCGCAGCATCCGCAGCACCATGTCGGAGACCTCGATCAGGCCGCCCGCGTCGAGGAAGCACTTGGCTTCGTCGCGCAGCATCGAGCGGTTGGCGACGCCCCAGATCAGCGCGGTGCGCTGCTTGACGTACTGGGAGGCCAGGTATGGCCCGGTGGGCGCGCCGGTTCGCGTGCCCAGCCGCCGGCTGGCCGCCACCGCGCAGGCCGAGCGCTGGTCGTGTTGATCGCCTCCCACATCTCGGCGCTGATCACGTCGCGCACGGTGCGGGCCCCCTCGCGCGCACGCTCGACGCTCGCGAGCATCGAGCCGGGACGCTCGGCGTCGAGCGTCAGGCTGGCCGAGCGCGTGCGGCGCTGCCGGCGCGTTCGCGCTCGACGTCGCCGAGCATCGCCAGCAGGCCGTCGCGAGCCGAAGCTGACGCTCGGCCCGCGTCGGAGGCGCCCTGAAGCTCGGCCTGGAAGACCGCCTCGACGGCGCGGGCGGTGAACTCGGCGCGCGCGAGGTTGCGCCCCAGCCAGTACAGCTCGTGGGCGATCCGCGCGAGCATCAGCTGCTGGGGTTGTTGCCTGCTGCTGTTGTTGTTGCTGGCCCGTCCAGGCGCCGTAGCGCAGATCGGGTAGCGCGGGCGGCAGGGTGTCGGCGATCGGCGGCCCGGCACGATCGGCGTCGTCGCCGTCCTCCAAGCACCCAGGTGTCCTTGGAGCCGCCGCCGCGCGAGGAGTTGACGATCATCGAGCCCTCCTCCAGCGCGACGCGCGTGAGGCCTCCGGGGACGATGTCGATGCGCTCGCCGAACACTGCGAACGGCCGCAGATCGACGTGGCGCGGGTGCAGCACGCCCATCAGCGCCGACGGTGGGCACGGTCGAGAGGCGCACCACGTCCTGGGCGATCCAGCGTTCGGGGTGGGCGCTGATCACGGCGTCGCATGCGCTCGATCTCGGCCTCCTCGCGCGTGCGGGCCGATCATCACGCCTCGCCCGCCGGACTCGCCGGTCGGCTTGACGACCAGCTCGCCCAGGCGCCCGAGCACGTGCTCGAGCACTTCGGGGTCTGAGAGCAGGTAGGTGCGGACGTTCTCGAGGATCGGCTCCTCGCCGAGGTAGAAGCGGATCATCTCGGGCACGAAGCAGTAGATCGCCTTGTCGTCTGCCACGCCCGTGCCGAAAGCGTTGGCGATCGCGACGCTGCCGGCCCGGTAGGCGCGCACCAGGCCGGGTACGCCGAGCAGCGAGTCGGGCGGAACTCCAAGCGGGTCGACGAAGTCGTCGTCGAGGCGCCGGTAGACCGCGTGCACGCGCTCCAGGCCACGCGTGGTGCGCATGTAGAGCACGTCGTCGCGCACCACCAGGTCGGAGGCCTCGACCAGCTCGACGCCCATCTGTCGGGCCAGGAACGCGTGCTCGAAGTAGGCCGGGTTGGCCGGTCCGGGCGTCCACACGACGACCGTCGCCTCGCTCTCGGCCGACGGCGCCACCGAGCGCAGTGCGCCCAGCAGCAGCTGCGGGTAGTGGTCGACCGGGCGCACGCGGTAGGAGGCGAACAGCTCGGGCACCAGGCGCGCCATCGCGGCGCGGTTCTCGAGCACGTAGGAGATGCCCGAGGGGATGCGCACGTTGTCCTCGATCACCTTCCAGCTGCCGTCGCTGTGGCGCACCAGGTCGCAGCCGGCGACGTGCGTGTAGACGCCGCCGGGCGGGCGGATGCCGTGCACGGCGCGCGCGAAGTGCGAGCAGCCGGCGACCAGGCGCCACGGCACGAGCCCCTCGCGCACGATCTCGCGCGCGTGGTAGACGTCATCGACGAAGTGGTTGAGCGCGCGGATGCGCTGGGCGAGGCCGCGCTTGATGCTCGCCATTCCTCGCCGCTGAGCACCCGCGGGACGAGATCGAGCGGGAACGGACGTTCGTGCGAAGCTCCACTGCTCGCCGCTCGTCTCGAACGTGATGCCCTGCTGCATGAAGATCGCATCGCGACGGCGACCCGCCTCGACCAAGCCCTGCGGGCCGAGCCGACCGAGCTCGGCCACGAGCGCCTGGGCCGCGGGTCTGCGGTGTGCCGTCGAGCTCGAACAGCTCGTCGAGAAAAGGCGCGCGCGGACGGTAGCGCCCAGCCTCGAGCGTGTCGGTCACGGTGCCCACCACACGATTCTCGCCTGCCCGGGTGGAGGCCGCCTTCGACGTATGGAGCAAGTCTGGGCCGCACGGCTACGCGTTTGTAGCAACGCCGCCTGAGGACAATGGGCAATCGCCACAGCCACCTTGGCGCGCGCGACACCTTCGTGGGGACGCATGCGCTTCCGCCCGCCCGCGGCGCTAGGGTCAGCTCGGCGATGTCTTCAAAGTGGACGCATTGGAGGGGACCCTTCGCGGGCGTCGCAGTGCTCGTGTCGGTGCTCGTCCTGGGCGCCTGCGGTGGATCGAAAGGGACAGGCTCGACCGCCACGACGACCACCGGCGCCACCGCGACCACTGGCCAGGCGAGCACCACCACAGGCCAAGCGAGTACCGCCCAACCGACATCGCCGGGCTCCAGCGAAATCGCCCCGGGCGTGGTGAGCGGCTCCTCGGGCGCCCTCGCCGCCACGATGCACGCGGCCGGGCACCATCCCCACGTGGGCAGGCCTTGGCCGATCTCCTTCCTTGCCACCGAAGCGGGCAAGCCCGCCCGCGCGGAAGTCGCCTACGAGTATCTGTTCGGCGGGCAGGTCGTGGCCCACCGCTCCCACTACAAGTTCACCGGACATTTCCACGACGTCTTCAAATGGCCCTCTTCTGCCGTTGGCTTCCCGCTCACCTTCAGGGCGATGATCAAAGGCGCGGGTGCCACGCTCAACCTGGACTACGCGGTTCAGGTCGTCGGTTGAGAGCGCCACCGCCCACCTTGCGGACCGCGGCCGATCGGCCCTGGCCCGCGGACGCTCTATTTGAGCGTCATGCTCGGCTCGCCGGCGTTTCTAGAGGCTGTTCGCGCCCTCGGCCCGGCGCGTGGGGACCTCTCCCCAAAGCTGCTCCAGGCGATAGAACTCGCGGGTAGCAGGCGTAAAGATGTGGACGACCACGTCGAGGTAGTCCATCAAGATCCAGTCGGCGCTGGCGAGGCCCTCGACCCGGCGCGGCAAGAGGTCGTGCTCGTGCTTGAGGCCCTCCAAGATCCCGTCGTGGATCGCCTTGGTTTGACGCTCGGTGTTGCCCGAGCAGATCACAAACCAATCGGTGTAGCCGAGCACCTCGCGCAGATCCAGCTGCAACAGGTCGGCGGCCTTCTTGTCCTCGGCGTAGCGACAGATCTCCGCGAGCAGCTCCTCAGAGCTCATCCCGCTCCCCCCGCCCGCGCCGCGGGCTGGCGGCCGTAGAGCTCGTGCTCGGCGATGTAGCCGGCCACCGGCGCGCCCACGAATGGCTCGATCGGCTCGCCGGCCGTGAGCTTCCTGCGCACCAGTGAGGAGGAGATGTCAAGCGGCGCCATATCGAGGAAGGCTACTCGCGCCGAGCCGTCGAGCTGGGCCAAGGCGAGGTTGACCTCTTGGCGCGTGGAGTCTTCGCGCTCGGCCACCGCCAGTCGCGCCAGAGAAAGGATTTCGCGCGGCTCGCGCCAAGAGCCCAGCGTGCGAGCCATGTCGGCGCCGACGATCAGCGTCAGCTCTGCATCAGGATTGCTTGCATGGATGCTCCTCAGCGTATCGACCGTGTAGGACGGGCCGGGCCGCTCCAGCTCGAGCGTGCACACCCCCAGCCGCGGGTCCCCATCGATCGCCAGGCGACACATCGCCAAGCGATGCTCTGCCCCGGGATCCCACTTGGCGGGCTTGTGCGGTGGAACCAGCACCGGCGTGAGTAGCACTTGCTCCAACCCGAGCTGGCCGAGTGCGGCTTTTGCCAAGGCGAGATGGCCGAGGTGAGGCGGGTTGAACATCCCGCCGAGAATGCCGACGTCATGGCCGGCTTCAGAGGCGGACGTGGCCGTCGCCTTCGATGAGGTACTTGAACGTGCACAGCTCGCGCAGCCCGATCGGGCCGCGCGCGTGCAGCTTCTGGGTGGAGTTGCCGATCTCGGCGCCCATCCCGAACTCACCTCCGTCGGTGAAGCGGGTCGAGGCGTTCACATAAACGCAGGCGGCGTCCACTCCGAGCTGAAACGTCCGCGTGCTGCCGGTGTCTTTGGTCAGGATCGCCTCCGAATGCCCGGAGCCGTGGCGGGCGATGTGCTCGATCGCACGCTCAGTGTCCTCGACCAAGGCCACCGCCAAGGTCATCGCCAGATACTCGGTGTCCCAGTCCTCGGGGACGGCCGCCTGGACCTCCACGCCCACCTCATCGGCGAGGCGGGCGGTGCGCTCGTCCGCCCGCAGCTGCACGCCGGCCGCGCTCAGCCGCTTGAGGGCCTCGGGCAAGAAGCTCGAGACGAGCGACTCGTGCACGAGCAGGGTCTCGGCGGCGTTGCACACCCCGGGCCGCTGGGTCTTGGCGTTCAAGACGATCGCCAGCGCCTGCTCGATCTCGGCCGACGCATCGACATAGACGTGACAGTTGCCCGAAGCGGCGTAGATGACGGGCACGCTGGCCACGTCCTTGAGCGCGGCCTTCAGGCCCTCGCCGCCGCGCGGGATCAACAGATCGATCGTGTCGTCCTGCGTGGCCAGTTCGGCCAGCTCCCCGCGGCCGCCGCCGGCCACAAGGCCGATCGACCCGTCGGGCAGCCCGGCGCCGGTTACCGCCTGGGCGGCTATCGAGCAGAGCACCGCGTTGGAGTTGGCGGCGCTTGAGGAGCCGCGCAGGACGATCGCGTTGCCGGACTTCAAGCACAGCGCGGCCGCGTCGATCGTGACGTTGGGTCGCGCCTCATAGACCACGGCGATCACGCCCAAGGGCACACGCACCTTGCGAACGTCGATCCCGTTGGGCAGACGATGCCCCTCGATTGTCTCTCCCACCGGGTCGCCGAGCGCGGCTATCGCCTCCACTGCGCGCGCGATCGACTCGATGCGCAACTCGTCGAGCGCCAAACGGTCCAGCAGCGCCGCGCCGATGTCGGCCTCGCGTCCGGCGATGAGGTCAAGCTCGTTGGCGGCGAGGATCTCCTCGGTGCGTGCCCGCAGCGCCTTGGCGATCGCCTGTAGAGCCGCGTTCTTGGTCGCCGTGTCGGTTTGGGCGAGCGTCCTCGACGCCCGGCGTGCGAGCGCGCAAACATCTGCCACGGATGAGAGCGTTACGGCCATCGCCTTACAGGGTACGACAGGGCCGCGTGCCGATCGGCTCGGCACAGCCCATGGGTCCAGCCCCGGCATCGCATCTCGGCAAGGCGCCTTTGATTGACCGGGCACCGCCCCTCTCACGCGAGCACGAGGTAGTCGCGGTGAACTGCCTCCTCGGTGGCTCGCGGCAAGATCTCCTGGACGGCCTTTGACTTCAGGCCCATGACCCGCCTCAGCTCCTCGGCGGAGTAGTTGCAAATGCCCTTGCCCAGTGGCGCTCCCGCGCCGCCTGAGCCCTGCTCGGAGGGGGCGCGCTCGACGATCTCCACCGCGTCCCCGGCGTCGAAGGAGCCGAGCACTTCGACGATGCCGACGGGCAACAGGCTGGTGCCATCCTCGCGCAGTGCGCGCGCGGCGCCGCCGTCCACGAGCAGGGTGCCGTGGCTCGGCTTGGCGTAGCGCAGCCACAGCTTGAAGGAGGAGTGACGCGCTGCTCGCGGCGGGAAGTTGGTGCCCTCCATGTGGCCGGCGAGGACCGCCTCCAATGCTCCGGCGCGCACGCCGTTGCAGATCACCGCACGAATCCCGGCGGCGGTTGCCATGTCGGCGGCGACGACCTTTGAGCGCATCCCGCCCGAGCCCAAAGGGGAGGTGCTGTGGCCGACCTCGACGCCGTCGAGCGCCTCGAAGTCGCTGACCTCGTGGACCAGACGCGCCTCGGGGTCGCGGCGCGGATCGGCGGTGTGCAGGCCGTCTATGTCGGTCAGCAGGACGAGCAGGTCGGCGGCCACGAGGATCGCCACCTGTGCGGCCAGGAAGTCGTTGTCGCCGAAGGAGATCTCATCGGTCGCGGTCGTGTCGTTCTCGTTGATGACCGGTACGACTCTCCAGTCCAAGAGCTTGCGCAACGTTTGACGCGCGTTGAGGTAATTGGTGCGGGCGCTCATGTCCATGAACGTGAGCAAGAGTTGTGCGGAGATCAGCTCGCGCTCGCGCAACAGCTCGTCATAGACGCGGTAGAGCTTGCCCTGACCCACGGCGCTCGCGGCCTGCAACTCCTCGACAGCGCCCGGACGCGAGGGCAGGCCCATGATCCGCACGCCGTGCGCGATCGCCCCGGAGGAGACGATCACGACCTCCTTGCCCTCGCCGTGCAAGGAGGCGACGATCTCGCAGATGCGCCGCAACACGTCCTCGCGCAGCTCTCCGCTGTCCTCGGCGACGATGCTCGAGCCAAGCTTGATGACCACGCGCTTCATGCTTGGAGCTTATGCGCCGCGCGAGGATCCGCGCGATCTGAAGGCCATGGCGGGCGCGCTTCAGGCGGGCTCGTCGGGATCCAGCTCGAACGCAACGCCGGCGATCTCCAAATCGTCGCCGGCCTGAAAGCCCTCGGCCTCCAAGGCACGCAGCACGCCGATCTTGCGCAGGCGTCCCTCCAGATAGGCCATCGCATCCTCGTTGTCGATGTCATAGCGCGCCAGCAGACGCTCGATGCCCTTGCCCTTGACCGCAAACGAGTTGGGCCCCGCACGCTCCACTACAAAGCCGCCCGTTGCGACCGGACGGAAGACCATGTGCTCGGCCAACTCCTCCTCACCCGGGCCGACTCCCGCACCGACGACGGCTCGGTCCGGCGCCCCCGCATCCGTATGGGCGGCGACCGGGGCAAGTGTCGGCACGCGATGCAACAGCTCGGCCGCCATCTCTCGCACGCCCGCGCCGGTCGCGCTGGAGGTGGCGATCACGGGCACATCCTCGCCGAGCCGATCCGACCAGAACGCGATCGCCTCATCGACGCGCTCGGCTGGGACCAGGTCGGCCTTTGAGAGCGCCAGCACGCGAGGCAACTTCGCCAAACGCTCGTCGTGGGCGAGCAGCTCGTGCTCGATCGTGGCGTGGTTGGCGCTTGCGTCCGCGTCTGTGTCGGAGCTCAGCTCGGGCGCGATGTCGAGCACATGCACGAGCAATCTCGTCCGCTCGACGTGGGCCAGAAAGTCGTGTCCTAGCCCGGCGCCTTCGCTTGCGCCCTCGATCAGGCCCGGTATGTCGGCGATCACGAGCTGGCGCTCCTCGCTCTCGAGCACGCCGAGAATCGGCGAAAGGGTCGTGAAGGGGTAGCTGGCGACCTTCGGCGCGGCACGCGTTAGGCGGGCCAGCAGTGAGGACTTGCCGGCGTTGGGAAGCCCCACGAGGCCCACATCGGCAAGCAGCTTGAGCTGTAGCTGCAGCCATCCTTCCTCTCCGGCCAGGCCCCGCTCGGCAAAGCGGGGGGCTTGCCGGGTTGGGGTCGCAAAGCGCTTGTTTCCCCGACCGCCAGAGCCGCCCTTGGCCACCAAGGCGCGTTGACCGTCGACGAGCAGGTCCCAGCGCCTTCCCTCGACGTCGCCCTCGACCCCTTCGACCTGGGTGCCCGGCGGCACTTTCACGATCAAGCTCTCGCCGTCGGCGCCGTGGCGCAAGGAGCCTTCGCCGCGCCCGCCGCGACCGGCGCGATAGTGGGCGGTTCGCCTGAAGCTTTGAAGGTCGCGCAAGGACTCGTCGCACACGAGCACGACGTCCCCCCCACGACCGCCATCGCCGCCGTCGGGTCCTCCCCGCGGAACGTGGGCTTCGCGCCGAAAGCCGGCGGAGCCCTCGCCGCCGGCGCCGGCCCTCACTTCGATTCGTGCGCGGTCGTGGAGCATCCCGCAATGGTGGCAGCCCGGCGCGCCCGGGCGCGGTCTTCAGCTGCTCTCGGAGAGCACGTTCACGACGCGCCCGCGGCGACCGACGGTGAACTGGACGGTGCCGGCGGCACGCGCGTACAGCGTGTCGTCCTTGCCGATGCCAACCCCGGTGCCGGGCTTGAAGCGGGTGCCGCGCTGGCGCACGATGATCTCCCCGCCGGTGACGGTTTGACCGGCGAAGGTCTTGACGCCGAGGCGCTGGGCGTTGGAGTCGCGGCCGTTGCGGCTTGAACCGAGTCCCTTCTTATGCGCCATCTGGTGTCTCCTTGGGCTTGTCGGCCGTCTTTGCCGAGGTCTGTGCCGCAGCCGGCTTCGCGGCCACCGGCTTGGCGGCGCTCTTGGTAGTCGCTGCCTTGGTCGCCCCGCCCATCGAGATGTCGGTGACCTCGATGCGAGTCAGCTCCTGGCGGTGGCCGGTGCGACGCTTGTAGCCGCGCTTGGGCTTGAACTTGAACACACGAAGCTTCTCGCCGCGCTCGTGAGCCACGACCTTGGCCGTGACCTTGACCTTCTTTAGGCCGGCGGCGTCGAATACGGCATCCTCGGAGCGATAGAGGATCGGTTCGAGCGCAATGCTTGATCCCTCATCTGCGGGCAGGCGCTCCACGAGCAGGGTCTGACCCCGCTCAACGCGGTATTGCTTGCCGCCTGTCTTGACGATCGCGTACATGTCTACTCCGAGGTTGCCTGGGCCTTTGCAGCCGAACGGCGCCGTCCGCCTCTGCGGCCGCGGCGCCGAGGCTTTGATTGTAGGTCATCCTGCTCGGGCTCGTCCCCTGCCTCCTCGACCTCGCTGCCCGCGGGCCCATCCACAAGCTCACGATCGGGCTCGCTCGCGCCCTCCTGGGGCTCTTGCGCCGAGTCGGACTCGACCCGGGACTCCTCCTCGGAACTCGCCGCGGACACGACGGGTCGCTCGGCCGGCTTGCGCCGGCGGGTGCGTTTTGCGGCGGGCCGCGTCGCGGGACGGGGAGCTGGACGGACGATCTCGCCATCCTCGTCGAGCAGGAATGCGCTCGAGGCGGTTCGCCCGACGTTCTCGATGCGCACCATACGCTTCTCGCCGACGTGCCGGGCGGCGCCCGCGATCGAGATGATGTAGCCGTCGAGCTTGGCCACGGCGTCGTCCACGTCGTACATGTGCGGCTCGACGATGTCCACCAGCACCTCGTCGCCCTCGCGGAAGGGCAGCGCGCGTTCTTCGACCTCCTCGCGGGTGCCTTGGAAGCTCAGCGCGAAGTGGTCCAGCGCGAGCCCTTCGGAGCCCTCGAAATGAAATGAGCGTCCCGTCTGGGCCTCCAAGGCGTGCAGGACCCGTGAGCCCTGCCCGGTGAACTGGGTGCTGACGCGCGGGTTGACCTGGACCAGGAACGCCTCGGCCTCGGGGTGCTCGACGGCAAGGTCGCGCAGCTTGCGCTCGAATTCGATTGCGATCGTCTCCTCGGAGCGGATCACGCCCTCACCCTCGCAGGTGGGACACGGCCGGCTCATGATCTCGCGCACGCCCTCGGTCACGTTCTGACGGGTCATCTCGACCAGCCCTAGGCGCGAGATCTCGGCGGTGAAGGTCTTCGTGCGATCCTCGTCGAGGGCCTTGCGCAGGGTCTTCATCACGGCGTCGCGGTTGCGCGCGCGCGCCATGTCGATGAAGTCGATCACGATGATCCCGCCGATGTCGCGCAGGCGCAACTGGTTGACGACCTCCTCGGCCGCCTCTAGGTTGGTCTTGGTGATCGTTTCCTCAAGGCCCGCGCCCTTGCCGCGGCCGATGAAGCTGCCCGAGTTGACGTCGATCACGGTGAGCGCCTCGGCATAGTCGATCATCAGGTAGCCGCCGCTTGGCAGGTCCACACGGCGCGACATGACGCCGTCGATCGCCTCGGTCACCTTGTAGGCGTCCAGCAGCGGCTCGGGGCCCTCCCACAGCTCGACGCGCTCGACCAGCTCGGGTGCGGTGCGGGCGAAGAAGGAGACCAGGCGGCGGTGCTGCTGCTCGTCGTCGACGATCGCCCGCTCGAAGTGCTCGGAGAAGATGTCCCTGACGACCCGAACGGAGAGGTCGGCCTCCTGGAAGACCATCGCCGGGGCTTGGGTTTCCTGCACGCGCTTCATCAGGACCTCGTGCAGCTTGTGCAGGTAGAGCAGCTCCCTTTCGAAGTCCTCGCGCTGGGCGCCGTGGGCGGCCGTCCTGATGATCGCCCCGCCCTGGCCTATCTCCAGCTTGGCGGTCTGGCGGCGCAGGCGCTCGCGCTCTTTGTCCTCCAGGCGCCTGGAGACGCCGATGCCCTCCCCGGTGGGGGCATAGACCATGTAGCGACCGGCGATCGTCAGCTCCATCGACAGGCGCGCACCCTTGGTTTTCAAGGGATCCTTGACGACCTGCACGACGATCTCCTGGCCGGGCTGGAGCAGCTCGGCGATCTTGCGCCCTCCGCCGCGCCCGCGCTTGGGAGCCTCCACGCCGGGGAGCACGATCTCATCGACATGCAAGAAGCCGTTCTTCTCAAGGCCTATGTCGACGAAGGCGGCCTCCAGGCCGGGCAAGACGTTGTCGACCTTGCCCTTGTAGATGTTGCCGACGATCGAGCGCCCTCCACGGCGCTCGATATAGAGCTCAGCTATGCGATAGCCGGCTCCCGGGCGAGCAGTCGAGCGCTTGCGCGAGCGCCCGGCGGAGCGTGAGGCGCCGGGGGTGCCGGCCGCCTCCAGAAGCGCGACACGCGTCTCGGCGCGATCGACGCTGACAAGTACTTGCTTTCTCAATTTGATCCAGTCTTTCGATAGCTGTAGTGGGCGAGGACCGAGTCCTCGCGACCCGCGTGGTGACCGAGTCCCGTGCGGGCGAGCGCCGCGGCGATGTGAGCGGCGGCACTGTCCGGGCTGGTTGTGGGGGATCGGTGTGCATCTTCTAGTAGCGGTAAACGCGGCCCTTCATCGCCTGCGAGGCGCTTGCCTGAACGTAGATCGACTGCAACAGACCTATGGCCAGCAAAGTCGTTATGACCGACGATCCGCCGTAGCTCATGAGCGGTAGCGTGACGCCGGTAATGGGCATTATCCCAACCGCCATCCCGACGTTCACAAACACCTGAAACATCAGCATAGCCACAACCCCGGCCGCGATCAGCGAACCGAACAAGTCCTTGGACATCACCAGTATGCGCAGAGTGCGCCATATCAACAGCGCGTATAGGGACAGAACCAAGGCCGCCCCAACGAAGCCGTACTGCTCGCCGACCGCGGCGAAGATGAAGTCGGTGTCGTCCTCGGGTACATAGCTGCCCTTGATCTGCGTTGAGTTCGCGCCGCGCCCGGTCTTCTGCCCGGCTCCTATGGCCACCTTCGACTCCTCCTGCTGATAGCCCTGCTTTTTGGAATCGGTCGAGGGATGCAGGAAGGCCGTCAGGCGTTCCACCTGGTAGGTCTTGATCACGTGCACCCCCGCCGCGGGCGCGACGACCAGCATGAAGGCACCCGCGAGGGCGACCAGGGCGACCAGGCCGGTCATCTGACGCCAGGTGGTGCCGGCCACGAACAGCAACATGAAGGCGATCGCCATGTAGACGAGCCCTGAGCCGAGGTCTGGTTGGATGACGACGAACATCGTCGGCACGAGCGCCGCCAGCATGACCTTGGCGGTCGTCTCGAGCTCGCGCAGGTGCCTGGAGCGGCTGACGACGAAGGCCGACAACGCGAGGATCAAGAACACCTTGCCGATCTCTGAAGCTTGGAAGGAGAAGAGCGGGAATTCGATCGCGCGCTGGGCTCCCAGAGCCGTCTTGTGGCCAAGCGCGAGCACCGCCAGGATGCTCAGGATCAGCGCCCCGTAGATCGGATACATGAGATGGCGCAAACGCGAGTAGTCAAGGCGTGAGAGCACGAGCATCAAGACGAAGCCGACGATCAGGTAGATCGCCTGACGGTCCACGTAGTAGTGGGGGCTGCCGGGCACGAATTCGCGCGTGGCCGCCCCCAGGGTGAGGATCGAGCAGATCCCCAGGCCGATCGTCGCGAGCGTGAGGAGCGGATCGAGCGGCAGGCGCAGTTGGCGAGGGGCGCCGGCGCCGTGAGCGTGGCCCTCGTCGGGCACCTCGATCGGACTCGTCGTGCTTGTGGGCGTCATCCGCTCAGTAGGTCTTGGAGGAGCCGGCGACGAACTTCTCGGGCTGGTTGAACCACTTGGAGGCGATCAGGCGGGCGATCGGAGCTGCCGTTTCGGCGCCGAAGCCACCCTGTTCAACGGTCACGGCGATCACGATCGGCCGCGTCGGGTCGGCGATGTAGCACATGTACCACGACTGGTCTTGCTTGCCGGTGTGCTGGGCGGTGCCGGTCTTGCCGTAGACCGGGTGGGCGGCCTGGTTCCAACCTGCCCACACCGCCGCGGAGGTCCCGCCGGGCGCGCTGGCCGCCTCGTGGATGCCCTGCATCACGAGGCTGAGGTCGCTGTAGTTGAGGCGGACGTGTCGGACCGGCGGGGAGCTCAGTTCCTGGACCAGGCCGCCTTTGGATTCGTCGATCTCCACGCCGAGGTGCGGGCGCACAACGGTCCCGTGACCTTCGTGCATGTAGGCGTTGGCAAGCGTCGAATAGACGACCGCCATTTGCAGCGGATCGGTCAGCAGGTCTCCCTGACCCACGGCCAATTGCATGTTGTCGCCCACGCTCCAAGGCCTTACTTCGGCGACCAAGCCGCAGGAGGGGATGTGACGGGCGTGCTCGCATTCGAGCTCTTCGCGATCCCGCTTGGCCCTCCATTTGCGATCGGGGACGACGCCCTGGAAGTCTTTGGGCAAATCGATGCCGGTTTCCTGACCGACGCCCAGCCGATGGGCCATGTCCTGGATCACGTTGCCGTGAGAGTTGGCCCGCTCGCCGGTTTCGAAGAAGTAGGTGTCCGAGGAGACCTTCAGCGCTTCGACCAGCGGGAGCGCGCCGTAGTCGGCTTTCCCGGAGTTGCAGAACTTCTCTTTGCCCGCTTCGATGCACGAGCCGCCCCCGAGCGCTTCGCCGGGCGTGATCACGCCGCCTTCCAGCGCCGCCATCGCCGTGATCGGCTTGAAGGTTGATCCGGTCGGATAGGCCCCTTCGGTGGCCCGGTCAAACAGAGGACCGCCGCCTGCTTCATTGCCGCCGATCAACGCTTCGTACTGGGATGAGGTCAGCGGTTTGGCGAACACGTTGGGGTTGAAGCTCGGGTTTGAGCCGGTCGCGAGAATCTGTCCGTTGCGGGGATCCATCGCCACGTAGGCGCCGCCGTTGGCCGGCTTGCCGGCGGCACGGGCGATTTCGATGCCTTCGCGCAGAGCCTTTTCGCCCTCTTGCTCAAGGCCGAGGTCGAGCGAGAGCCTGAGGTTGTGCCCGGCCGCCGGAGGCGTCAGAGGCAGGGCGATAGGTTCCGGTTCGCCGAACGCGTTGACCTGCACCTTTCTGGCTCCCGGTCGACCCCTCAGATAGCGGTCGTAGTAGAACTCGAGGCCTTCTTGACCGACGATCGTGCCTGGCTGGACGCCGCGGAACGAGGATTGCTTGAGCTGTTCCTTGCCCACCGAGCCGACGTAGCCGAGCACCTGAGCGGCCATTTCGCCATACGGGTAGTGCCTGATCGAGACCGGTTCCTGGCGCACCCCGGGAAAGTCGTTGTGGCGCTCGCCAAGCACGGTCAAGGCCGCCCTGCCTGCGTCGGTCTTGATCGTGACAGGCGCATAGGGCAGCGCCACGATGCCCGCGATCACGCGTTCGTCGATCAACTTCGGGCTGAGCCCGATCACCGGCGCCAAACGGTCATAGAGGTGGCGCAGACCGACCGCGGAGGCCGGCAGGCGCGGGATTGGCACGTGCCTGAGGTGCGCTTGGACGCGCAACAGGTGCAGCTCGGAGCGCTCGCCGGGGGTGGTGTGATGTTTGGCGTCGCGCAGGTCCTCCTCGAAGGCTTTCAAGCGTTCCTTGGCCTGGGCGTATTCGCTTGCGGCGGTGGCCACCGCCTTCTGATATTCGGCGGCCTGGAGCTTGACCGAGGCCGGCAGGGCACTCGGCAGGATCTGCACGGCGTTGGTGACCGTGCTCGTCACGATCGGCGTCCCCGAGCGATCGACGATCTCCCCGCGCGGAGCCGCGATCGGCAGTGTGCGCTGATCGTTGGCCTGGGCCTGCTTGACGTACTGTTCTCCGGTCAGCACCTGCAGGTACCAGAGCCGGAAGAAGATGATTCCGAACATCACGAGCGCGAAGCTGCCGAGGATCGCGACCCTCAAAGCCAACTGAGGCGCGACCGAGCCGCCGCGCGGCTCGTTGGGCTGCAACCTTTCGATGCTGCTCACCGGGCTCCCCTGCTCTGGGAGAGCGGGCTGAGCCCGCCGGTCGTATAGGCGCGCCTGCGGCGGCGACGCGGATCGTCGGGCAGGCCGCCCACCAAGCAACGCCGCACCAGAGCCCACATCGGCAAGGCGACCACCGTGTCCACGAGCACCCCAACGACGATCTCTCGCAACAGCTCGAAGCTCACGGGAGCATCGACTCCGAGCAAGAACTCGATCACCGAATAGCCCACCATCGCGGTGGCCGCGGCGGCGGCGCCCACGAACAGCGGCGTCAGCGCCGCCTGGGGGTCGCGCAGCTCGCGCAGGCGCCCGGCCCAATAGCCGATGATCGTGAAGGTCAAAGAGGTCACGCCGAGCATCTGCATCAACGCCAGATCGATCAGTAGCCCCACGCAGAATCCGGCCACCGCGCCGATCATCGATCCACACAAAAGGCCCGTGAAGGCAACCAACAGTGGCGATAGGTCGACGCTCACGCCGAACACGGGCACCTCCGAGACGACGCTGATCTGCAAGAACACGACAACCACCGAGAGCAGCGCCACGCGCCACAGCAGCGAGCCGGGAAGCCAGGCCGAGTCCGACCTCATCCGCCGCCCCCCGTCTGCGCCACCTGTCCACCTTGGGCTTCTTCTTCGGGGCCCAACTGATGAGAGGGCGCGAGAGTGGCCGCGGCACCGTTCAGCGTTTCCGGACGCGAGCCTGAGCGATAGGTCAAGACCTGCACGACGTCCAAACCGTGCAGGTCCACCAGTGGGCTGACCTCGACCGACTTGAAGCCGTTCTGTTCGCTGGTCGAGGTGACCTGACCGATCGGGATCCCCTTGGGGAACAGCGATTCGCCCTTGCTGGAGATGGTGCCGGAGGTGACCACATAGTCGCCCGGCACGACCGAACTCGTCGAGGGCAAATACTGCATCAGCAAGCGACCCGGTTCTCCAACCTCGGGCTGGACCATGCCGGGCTCGCCGGTGGCGCTGATCTTTGCGCTCACTTCGACTTCGCTGTCGGTGATCAGGCTCACCAGCGCCCCGTCGGATGCGACCCTTGTGACCTTGCCGATCAGCGCCCCGTCAGCGATCACCGGGTCGTTGACCCGTACTCCGGCCGATGAACCATGGTCGATCACGATCGTCGAATACCAGACATTCGGCGACTGGTAGATGACGGTGGCGCTCAGCGGGCGATAGTCGGAGAGACTGAGCGCCGTGTCGAGGTGGTAGAGCTTGATCAGTTCCCGGTAGCCGGTTTCCTCCGACTGCTTGGTCGTCAGCTGTTGGCGCACCGTGGCCAGCTGCTTGCGCAATTCGGCGTTCTGTTCCTTGGCTTTCAAGGTGCTCCCGAACCAGCCGAACAGGTCGCGCACAGGCTTCAGCGCCTTGTTGGCTCCATCTTGGATCGGCGCGACGACGGTCAAGAAGCCGCGTTGAACCGAATGCAGGCCACCGCTCGGTGCCTCGCCGAAGTAGGCGCTCAGCAGTATCAGGGAGAGCACGACGAGCAGTGCGAGCACCGCGCGCCTGCGCCGGACCGTCTTGTCATACACGAATGGGGACCTTCCGAAGCGGAACCTTCCGAGGCGTTCATCGACAGAGTACCCGCGTACGCCGCGACCGACGGCAGGTCATCGGCGACGGCGACCCCGCGAGTTGCGGTTGGAGCGGTGGATCGCCTCGAACTCCTCCAGCGAGCGTCCCGAGCCCACCGCCACGCAGGTCAGCGGCGACTCGGCCAAGTGCGCGGGCATCTGGGTCTCCTCGCGCAGGCGCTGATCGAGGCCCTGCAAGAGGGCCCCGCCGCCGGCGAGCATGATCCCGCGATCCATGATGTCCGAGGCGAGCTCAGGTGGGGTGCGGTCGAGCGTCTCCTTGACGGCCTCGATGATCTGCGAGAGCGGCTCCTCCAAGGCTTGGCGGATCTCCTCGCTGGTCAAGACGACGGTCTTGGGTAGGCCGGCGACCATGTCGCGCCCGCGAATCTCGGCCTGTAGCTCCTCCTCCATCGCGCAGGCGGAACCGATCTCGAGCTTCAGCTCCTCGGCGGTCTGCTGGCCGATCAGGAGCTTGTACTCCTTCTTGGCGTAGTTGATGATCGCCTCGTCCATCTCGTCGCCACCGACCCTGATCGATTGCGAGACGACGATCCCGCCGAGCGAGATGACCGCGACCTCGGAGGTGCCGCCGCCGATGTCCACGACCATCGATCCAGTCGGCTCGCCCACGGGTAGGCCCGCTCCGATCGCCGCCGCCATCGGCTCCTCGATCAAGTATGCGGTGCGCGCGCCGGCCGAGAGACATGCCTCCTCGACGGCACGCTTCTCAACGCCGGTGACGCCCGAGGGCACACACACGACCACGCGCGGATGCGCCCAACGATTCTGATGGACCTTCTGGATGAAATGGCGCAGCATCTCCTCGGTAACGTCGAAATCGGCGATCACCCCGTCCTTCAGCGGCCGAATTGCCTGAATCGTTCCGGGAGTGCGCCCGAGCATCCGCTTGGCCTCGATGCCCACCGCGTGCACCTCCCCTGTGCGGGAGTCGATCGCGACGACGCTCGGCTCGGACAGCACGATGCCGCGGCCGCGCACGTAAACGAGCGTGTTGGCCGTGCCAAGATCGACCGCCATGTCGCGGCCACCGAATCCGGTCAAGTACGTGAGAATGCTCATCGGGAGAGTGGGAGCACGCTCGGATTCGACTTCGCCTCGCCGGTCGTCCAGCCCCGGCGGGCAGCCGGGGCGTACCCGGCGGGGAGTCTAGCGGACACAATCGCCCGACCTACAGGTATGACAGCGTATTTGCAGGCAAAAGCGCCCTCAGGCGGTCGGCGCGAGCAACTCGGGGAGCATGTCCAGCAACCTCGCCAGTGGTAGGCCCACGACGTTCTCATAGTCGCCGTGGATCTCGCGCACGAGCGTCGCGCCGAGCCCTTGGATTGCGTATCCGCCCGATTTCTCACGCCACTCGCCGCTGGCGACGTAGCGCTCGATCGCAGCGCTGTCGCACTCGCGGAAGCGGACCTCGGTGCGTGCCACAGCGAGCTGCTCGCGTCCGCCGCGTAGCAGCGCGACGCCGCTGATCACCTCGTGGGTGGCGCCGGCAAGCGCGGCTATAGTCGCACGCGCCTGGGTCTCGTCGGCGGGCTTCCCGTAGATTCGCGACTCGAGCGCCACCAGGGTATCGACCCCCAAAATCGTCTCGGCGCGCTCGTTCGTGCGGGCCGCGCGCGCCTTGCGCAGGGCGTTCTCCACGGCCACCTCGGCCGGATCGCCCTGCTCGAGCTCGGCCACGCCGGTGGGACGCACGGTGAATGCAACACCGAGACGCTCGAGCAGCTTGCGCCGCTGCGGCGAGGCCGAGGCCAGCACGAGCGGTGGATCGAGCTCCACCACTCTTGCTCCAATCAGGCGGTCTCGGGGAAGAACAGGGCAGCCTCGCGCGCGGCGGACTCGGCGGAATCCGAGCCATGGACCATGTTTTGGCTCATCTCGATCGCAAAGTCGCCGCGAATCGAGCCGGGCGCTGCCTCGAGTGGATTGGTGGCGCCGATCGCTTGGCGCGCCGCCTTGACGGCCTCGACACCCTCGAGGACCATCGCCACTATCGGCCCGGAGGTGATGAAGTCGACCAGCTCGCCGAAGAACGGCTTATCGGCATGCTCGGCGTAGTGGCGCTCGGCCAGATCGCGGCTCACGGTCATGTGGCGCAAGGCGACGATTCGCAGTCCCTTGCGCTCGAAGCGGGCGACGATCTCGCCAGTGAGCGAGCGCGCGAAGGCGTCGGGCTTTACAAGGATCAAGGTACGGTCCATGGTGTCCTTTGGGTTGGGAGTTCAGGAGGTTCGAGGACGCCGTACACCGCGCGTGCGGCCACTGGGCTGCTTGGGCTCTGCCGAGCCTTCCTCGGGTATCTCGGAGATCGGGTCGGGCTCGGAGGACAAAGAGGCCGTCTCGCCGATCAAGCTCGCCGCTTCGGGAGCCCTCACCGCGGCGCGTTCGGCGGCTCGTTCGGCGGCACGCTCAGCCGCTCGCGAGTGGGCCGCGGCGGTCCCCTCGAGCTCGGGCGAGTCGCCCTCGCGCTCTGCCTCGCCGCTCGCACGGGGGGCGCTCGAGGCTCGGGCGCGTCGCGACGTGCGCGCCGGCTTGGCGGCGGCCGGCACCTCGGTCTCACAGTAGGGACAGATCGTCCAGGCGCGATCGAGCGGGCGCGAGCAGTTGGTGCAGCGCTCCTTGAGCTTTCGCAAACAGCTCGGGCAGCGCACGAAATCGCGCTCGATGCGGTAGTCGCAGTGTGGGCAGAGGCCGTGGTCGAGGTCGTGCAGCCGCGCTTCGGCGGCCTGCAGGTCCAGTTCCCGCTCGCGCACGTCCTCCAGGTACTCCGGCGGGCGCAGGATCATGTAGACGATCGTCCCCACGAAGGGGAACAGCGAGGCCAGCGTGGCACAGCCGACGAGCATCGGATCGGCTATCCGTCGGCGCGCGTCGGCGTAGGTCCAGTAGATCAGCGAGAGGTAGAGGACCACCACGAACAGGATCAGCAGGTCGATGACCAGGCTGAGGCCGCTGCTTTCGATTCCGAAGTAGGCGATTGGTGGTTGCATCGGTCGGCTCTTCAGGAGGTGCCGTCGCGGCGGGGGCGCGCACGAGCGGGCGTACCTGTGCGATTTGATACTAGAGCGAGCATTTAGGCGGCCGAGTTTAGAGCCTGATCCGGCAGGAAGTTCCAACTCTCACAGGAACAGCCGCCCGAACCCGTAACCGGCGGCGAAGAACACGAGGATAACGAGCGCGACGATCAGGGCGACCGCGCCGATCATCGTCAGCACCGACGGGCCCTCGTCGTTCACCCTGCTCCCCCGACCGCCGCCGATGCATACTGGGCGGAGCGCTCCTCGGACAGCTCGAGGCAGGCGTCCAGACCCAACTCGCGCCGGCGGGCGAGCAGGTCGCCGACCAGATACACCGAGCCTGTCGCGAGCACCGCCGCGCCGCCCTCGCGAGCGCGAGCCCAGGTCTGGGCGCTCACGAGCGCACGGGCCGGAGCGGGCTCGGCGAGCGCGTGTTCGAAGCCTTGCGCGCGCGCGATGGCAAGCAAGTTCGCGGGCGGTGAGGCACGCCGGTTGGGCGGACTCGCAAACCAGGCCCGCTCGCACAGGGGCAGGAGCCTTGCCAGCATCGCCTCGGCGTCCTTGTCCTGAAGCACCCCAAACACCAGGCCGAGAGCTCTGCCTTGCAGGATCTCGGGCAAGGACCCGGCCAAGGCGTCCGCGGCCGCGGGGTTGTGGGCGCCGTCGAGCACGCTCAGCGGGTCGCGCGCCACGACCTGCATGCGACCGGGAACGACTGTCGCGCCCGCCGCGCCGCGCACCGCTTGTTCGCTGAAAGGGAGTCCCGCCACCCGCAGGTATGACTGGGCGGCCTGGCGCGCAAGCGCGAAGTTGGCGCGCTGAAAGGAGCCGCGCGCACGCAGTCTCAGCTCCGGTGGAGCGTCCTCGGCCACGGCGATCTCCGCGCCCTGCTCCTCCGCGAGCTTATGCGCCAAAGCGAGTACCTCGGGCTGCAGGTTTGCGCCCAAGACCAGCGTGGAGCCAGCTTCGAGCACCGCCAGCTTTTCGGTGGCGATGTCGGCGATGGTGGGGCCGAGCCAGCGCGTGTGCTCGAGGCCGACATTGGTGAGCACTGCGACCGTGGAGTGGATCGTGTTGGTTGCGTCATAGCGCCCTCCGAGGCCGGCCTCGACGACGACGACCTGCACCTCCCGGCGGGCGAGCTCCGACAGGGCCGCGGCGGTGAGCAGCTCGAACTGGGTCACGTGGTCGTCCTCGGCGAGCGTGCGGTTGACACGCTCGGCGGCCGCAGCCGCCCTGCCGATCGCGGCGGCGAAAGCGTCGGCGTCGATGTCTCGCTCCTCGATCTGGAGGCGCTCGGTATGGGAGAGCAGGTGAGGCGAGAGAAAGCAGCCGGTTCGCAGCCCGTGGCGCCCGAGGATCGCGGCGATCATGCGCGTGGTCGAAGTCTTGCCGTTGGTGCCGACCACGTGGATCGTTTGAAAGCTCCGTTCGGGCGAACCGAGCTCTGTCATCAGGCGACGCATTCGGTCCAAGCCGAAGCGCATGCCGAACAGCTCGAGCGAGCGCAGGTGACGCTCGGCGCGCTCGGGGCTCCAAGCGCCGCTCATAGCGACTCCAGCTCCGCGCGCAGGCGCTCCAAGCGCTCGCGCTCGCCGGCGACGACGTTCGCCGGCGCCTTCTCTACGAAGGCGGGCTTGGCGAGCTTTGTTTGGACGCGTTCGATCTCCTCTGTCAGCTTCTGACGCGCGGCCGACCGGCGCCGCTCGGCGGCCTGCAGATCCAGGCCCTGCGCCGAGAGAACTTCGATCGTGCCGCCGGGAATCGGAATCGAGGCCACCGGCTCGGCGCCCGACTCTTGGAAGTCCAGCCGCGCCATCCGCTGGACCAGCGGCCCGACCTCGTCATAGCCTTGAGCGTTCAGCCGCGCGGGAATCGTGGCGCCGGCGCGCGCTCCCACCGAGTCGCGCCAGCCGCGGGCGGCGACCGTCGCCTCGATCGCTCGCTCCAACTCGACCTCCGCCTGCAGGTCGGTGAGCGACTCCTCCGCGCACGGGTAGGCGCCGGCGGCCAGCATCTCCCCCGAGTCCTCCAGGTAGCCCCACAGCTCCTCGGTCACGAACGGGATGATCGGATGCGCCAAGGCCACCGTTTGGCGCAGAACATGGAGCAAGGTCGCCGCCAAGGCTTCGCGTCCCTCGGCCTGCACGTCCGCGCTCGCCCCCGGATCGAAGTCGGGCAAGCGGTGCTTGACGAGCTCCAGGTACCAGTCACACAGCTCGCCGTAGACGAAGTCATACAGTCCGAGGGCGGCGTGGGAGAAGTCGTAGTCTTCGATTCGCGCCGCCGTGTCGGCCTCGACACACGCCAGGCGCGAGAGGATCCAGCGGTCCTCGACGCTGCGCGGCAGAGGCTCGGGCTCCAGCTCGACGACGGCCTCGGGCCCGAGGCTCGCGTGGATGCGAAGCAAGGCGAAGCGGGTGGCGTTGAACAGCTTGTTGGCGAGCGCCTGGCCCTGCTGGACCTTCTCGGCGGAGTAGCGCACATCTTGGGTGGAGGACATGGCCAGCAGACCGAAGCGCACGGCGTCGGCGCCGTGACGATCGATCTCCTCCAGCGGGTCGATCCCGGTACCCAAGGACTTTGACATGCGTCGTCCGTCGGGGGCTTGGATCACCGAGTGGATGTAGACGTCGGAGAAGGGCGCCTGACCGGTCAACTCGAGGCCCATCATGATCATGCGCGCCACCCACAGGAACAGGATGTCCCGGGCGGTGGAAAGCACGTTGGTCGGGTAGAAGGCTTTCAGCTGCGGGGTGTCCTGCGGCCATCCGAGCGTCGCAAACGGCCACAGCGCCGAGGAGAACCAGGTGTCGAGCACGTCCTCCTCCTGACGCACCTCCCCTCCGCAGGCCTCGCAGCGCTCGGGCGCGCGCCGGGCCACGTTGATGTGAGCGCACGTCTGGCAGTAGTAGACGGGCAGCCGATGGCCCCACCACAGCTGGCGCGAAATGCACCATGGGCGAATGTTCTCCATCCAGTCCAGGTAGACGCGCCGGTGATTCTCGGGCACGATCCGCACGCGACCCTCGCGCACGGCGGCGATCGCCGGCTCGGCCAGATGCTCCATGCTCATGAACCACTGCAAGGAGATCAATGGCTCGATCCGCTTGCCCGAGCGATGCGAGTAGGGGACCTCGTGCTCGTAATCCTCACGCGCCACGATCCTGTCTTCGCGCTCGAGGGCCTCGACGATCGCGGCGCGCGCCTCCATCACGGTAAGTCCGGCAAAACGCTCGCCTGCCTCGCTGCGCATGCGCCCGTCCTCGCCGATCACCGAGACCTGATCGAGTTCGTGTCGCACGCCGATCTCGAAGTCGTTGGGGTCGTGCGCTGGGGTGACCTTCAGCTGGCCGGTGCCGAAGTCCATCTTCACATAGTCGTCGGCGATGATGGGCAGGTGGCGCCCGACAAGAGGCAGGATCGCCGAGCGTCCGACGAGCTCGCGATAGCGCTCGTCCTCAGGGTGCACGGCGATGGCGGTATCGCCGAGCATCGTCTCGGGGCGCACGGTTGCGATCGTCACCTCTCCCCCGCCGTCGAGGTCATAGCGAATCGAGTAGAGCGTGTCGGTCTCGCGCCGCTCCTCGACCTCCAGGTCTGAGATCGCCGAGCGGCTGCCGGGGTCCCAGTTGACGATGTAGCGGTCGCGGTAGATCCAACCCTTCTCATACAGACGCACGAACACCTCGACCACCGCGCGCGCGTAGTCCTCGTCCAAGGTGAAGCGCTCTTCGGAGTAGTCGCAGGAGGCGCCCAGGCGCTTGAACTGCTCGACGATCGTGTGGCCGTAGTGCTCGCGCCACTCCCACACTCGCTTGACGAACTCCTCGCGCCCGAGCTCTTGGCGCGAGAGCCCTTCGGCGCGCAGCGCCTTCTCGACCTGGGCTTGGGTCGCGATCCCGGCGTGGTCGGTACCGAGGATCCACTTGGTTTGGGAGGGTGGCGTTTGCGTGCGCGCCTTCATGCGGTGGTAGCGCACGAGCGTGTCCTGCACCGATCCGTTGAGCGCGTGGCCCATGTGCAACGAGCCCGTCACATTGGGTGGCGGGATCGCAACCGAGTAGTTCTGGGCGGCCTCGCCCTCGGGCTCGGGATGAAACAGACCGGAGCCGAGCCAGCGCTCGGTGATCCGCGACTCGACCTCCTCAGGCTCGAAGCGGGTTCGCTGCTGTAGCTCGGCGATGCACTCACTCATGGGAGCGTGAGTGTACGCGGGGCGGGTGGCGTCAGCCGGTTTGGGGCGGCGCTACTGGCCCAGGCCACCGAAGATGGCAAATGGACGTCCGGGGGCGTTGACGGCTTGCCACATCGGCCACGCGGAGCCCTCCACCTCGACGGTCGACCCTTGCGGAGCCTCCACGCGCAGGCGCTCGGCCAGCGCGTTGGCGTCTTCCTCGTCCTGCGCTCCAAGCGTGAGATGGCGCCAGTGGCGCTTGACGGGGATCCCCTCGTCGGCCAGGCGCGCCGCGAATTCGCGCGCGTCGTGGTGGGTGGGCACGCTCACGCGCACTTCCCACTCGGGGAAACCGGCTTGCTCTGATTCTTCGGTCTCCTCGCGCTCGAGCCGTTCGTGCTCGGCGGCGTGCTCGGCGGCGGTGCCGGGCAGCGGCAGCGACGCATCCTCCCAGCGGTCCTCCTCGGGGTGCCAGCGCCACGAGCTGAGCTGGCCGGCGAGCTGCTTTTCGGCGAGCACGTCCTCCACGGCCGCGCGTGCGCGCGCCGCCTCGGCCTCGGAGTCGGCATACAGAAACACGTGTCCGCCCTCGTGGCTGACGGCGATGTGCTCCGGTGCGGCGGGCCCGGCGGCCGTACCGCGCTCGCGGGCCTTCAGGGCGTGCAGCAGCTCATGGGCCTGCTCGCGTGAGATCTCTACGCGAATGCGATAGTCGTCGTGCATTTCAGCGCTTCCCCGGCTTGACCATGAGGTTTTGGATGCTAGCGAGCAAGAACGGGCCGGCCTAAGCCGACTCCTCGCGCAGCGAGTGCTCGCCAGGCTCCTCGGCCACCGCTTCGGTGACGAGCGTGGGGGTGGTGCCTTTCTCGACGGTGTCGCGGGTGACGACGCACTTCTTGACGTCGCGGCGGGAGGGCAGCTCGAACTGGACCTCGAGCAGGATCTCCTCGATGATCGAGCGCAGCCCGCGCGCTCCCGTTTCGCGCTCCAGGCCCTTCTCGGCGACCGCGTGCAGCGAATCGTCGGCGAACACGAGCTCGATCCCGTCGAAGGAGAAGAAGCGCTGGAACTGCTTGACCAAGGCGTTGCGGGGCTCGGTCAGGATCGAGACGAGATCCTCGCGCGTGAGCTGGTGCACCGCGGACATGACGGGCAGGCGGCCGATGAACTCGGGGATCAGCCCGTACTCGATCAGATCCTCGGGCAGACAGCTCTCGAAGATCTCGCCGGTGTCGCGTTCCTGTTTGGTCTGCATCGAGGCGGCGAAGCCGAGTCCGTTGTGGCCGATGCGTCGCTCGATCACCTTGTCGAGATGGGCGAAGGCGCCGCCGCAGATGAACAGGATGTTGGTGGTGTCGATCGTCAGGAACTCTTGGTGGGGATGCTTGCGCCCGCCCTGGGGCGGCACGGAGGCCTGGGTGCCCTCGAGGATCTTCAGGAGCGCCTGCTGGACGCCCTCGCCGGAGACGTCGCGGGTGATCGAGGGGTTGTCGGCCTTGCGCGCGATCTTGTCGACCTCGTCGATGTAGATGATCCCGGTCTCGGCCTTCTTGACGTCGTAGTCGGCGGCTTGGATCAGCTTGAGAAGGATGTTCTCGACGTCCTCGCCGACGTAGCCGGCCTCGGTCAAGGCGGTGGCGTCGGCGATCGCGAAGGGCACGTTGAGGATCCGCGCGAGGGTCTGCGCGAGCAGGGTCTTACCGCAGCCGGTGGGGCCGAGCAGCAGGATGTTGGACTTCTGCAGCTCGATGTCGGAGTCCTCGGACTGCATCATCTGCACGCGCTTGTAGTGGTTGTAGACGGCCACCGAAAGGGTTCGCTTGGAGGCCTCTTGGCCGACCACGTACTCGTCGAGCACGTCGTAGATCGCGCGCGGCTTGGGCAGGTTCTCCAGGTCAAACGCGGGCGGGGCGGCGAGCTCCTCGTCGATGATCTCGTTGCAGAGGTCGATGCACTCGTCGCAGATGTAGACGCCGGGGCCGGCGATCAGCTTCTTGACCTGCCGCTGGGACTTGCCGCAGAAGCTACACAGGAGCTGCTCGTTGGAATCGGTTGGTCTTGCCATAGTTCGGGGTTCTCTCTGTCAGGTCGTTTCAAAGACGGTCGCTGGGCAAACGAGGCAAGGACGCAGCGAGCGAAATGTGCTCAGCACATGAGCGAACGAGGACGCCGCCTCGCGCCGCTCAGCGGCCGTCTTTTAGTGCTCTGAGATGACGCGGTCGATAATTCCATACTCCTTGGCCTCTTCCGAGCTCATGAAGTAATCGCGCTCGGTGTCCTTGGAGACCTGCTCGAGCTTCTTTCCTGTGTGCTTGGCGATGATCTCATCAAGGCGTTTGCGCACGTCGATGATCTCCTTGGCGTGGATCTCGATGTCCGTCGCCTGTCCTTGGAAGCTGGATGAGACCTGATGGATCAGGATCTTGGCGTTGGGCAGCGCCATACGCTTGCCCTCCGCACCGCCGGCGAGCAAAAGCGCGCCCATCGACATCGCGATGCCGACGCAGATCGTTTGCACGTCGGGCTTGATGAACTGCATCGTGTCGTAGATCGCAAGGCCCGCATAAACCGAGCCGCCGGGCGAGTTGATGTAGACCGAGACGTCCTTGTTGGGATCCTCGGACTCCAGGTGCAGCAGCTGAGCGACGATCAGGTTGGCGATCTGGTCGTCGACCGGGGTGCCAAGGAAGATGATTCGCTCGTTGAGCAGGCGGCTGTAGATGTCGAACGCGCGCTCGCCTCGCGAGGTCTGCTCAACCACCATTGGTACGAGTGGGCTCATGGTCCTCGCTTCAGTTTCGCTTTACGGGCTGGATTCCTTCACAAGACGTCCTTTGGCTATAGCCGCGGAGCCTCTGTGGGAGCGCACTCATAGGCTAGCGCTCCGGTGTCCACAGTCGGGCTGCCGCCTGCTCGCCCGTGGCCGAGTCCTGCTCGGCCTCGGAGTCGGGCGTCCAAAGCTTCTCGCGCGCCTGGGCCTGCTCGAGCGGGATCGGCTTGGCTTCGGCGGCGATCATCTCGACCGCCTTGCGCGCGGCGATGTCCTCGCGCACGTCCTCCAGCCGGCCGGACTTCTGAAGCTCGGCGAGCAGCTCGCTGGGCTCGGTTCCCTCGCGCGCGGCGGTCGGCGCGAGCGCCTGCAGTACGTCCTCCTCGCTTGCCTCGATCCCATCGGCAGCGACGACGGCGGCGATCACGGCTTCGCGGCGTAGCGATTGTGCCGCCTCGGGGGCGAGCTCGGCGATCAGGTCCTCCTCCTCGCGCCCGGTGATCTTCAGGTAGGCCTCGCGCGAGATGCCGCGATGGGAGAGCGTGTGCAGCATCCGATCCCACATCTCTTGTGCCTTGGCCTGCACGAGTGTCTCGGGAGTCTGGACCTCTGAGGCGGCCACGGCGGCGTCGAGCGCCGCCTCGCGAAACTCGGCGTCCACGCGTCCCTGCTCGGTCTCTGTCAGGCGGGTGCGTATGTCCTCGCGCAGCTCCCCCACCGAGTCGAAGCCCATGTCCACTGCGAAGTCCTCGTCGACCTCGGGCAGCCGCTTGTGCTTGACCTCCTTGACGGTCACATCGAAGGAGGCGTCTTTGCCGGCGAGCTCCTGGTTGGGATAATCGACAGGGAAGGACAGATCGATCGTACGGGTCTCGCCTGCCGCGGCTCCCGCAAGTCCCTCCTCGAAGCCAGGGATCAGGTTGCCCGATCCGAGTTCCACGAGCTGGTCGCGTCCCTCGCCGCCTTGAAACTGCTCGCCCTCGATCGAGCCGACGTAGTCGACGACGACGAAGTCGCCCAGCTCCGCGGCGCGCTCGATCGTCTCAAGGCGCGCCAAGCGCTCGCGTAGACCGTCGATCTCGCTGTCGATTGCCTCCTCCTCGACGAGCCCCTCGCGCCTACCGACCTCAAGGCCCTTGTAGTCGCTGAGCTTGGCCGTGGGCAACACGCCGATCTCGATCGAGAACTCCAGGGCGGCCCCCTCGGGCGGTAGATCGGAGAGGTCCAGCTGGGGGTCGCCGACGGGGACGATCCCGGCTGTGTCGATCGCGTCGGAGTACCAGTTGCCGAGCGTGTCGCGCACCGCTTCCTCCAGGACGACCTCGCGGCCCACCTTCTGGATCACCAGCGGCGCGGGGACCTTGCCGCGACGAAAGCCGGGGATCCTCATTTCGCGGCCGAGCTGGCGCGCCTTGCGCTCCAGGCGCACCTCGACCTCGTTGGGGGGCACTTCCACGAGTACGCGCACGCGGGACTCGGGCAGTTCGGTGACGGTTGTCTTCAGGGCCGCTGACACGGCTGCCACGATACCGTGCGCGGGAATGCCAGCCCCCGCACGCCCCACCGATCGACTGGAGAGATGGCTTTGGACCGGGCCGGTCGGCCACCTGCTCGGCGGCTCTCTGGACTTCGCGCAAGCCCTCGCGCGCTATGCGCGCGCGAGGTGGCTTGCGTGAGGATTGCTAGATGGCGAGGCTGGCGCCGTCGAAGGAGAGAGCCTTGCCGCGCGGCACGACGAGTACCGGCGCGGGCGCGTTCTCGATCAGGTTCTCGCTGGCGGCGCTGATCGACACGCGTCCCTGCTCAGCCTCCGGGCGCGAGCCGACGACCAGCAGGTCGGCGGTGTGCTTTTGCCCCTCGGGCTGCTCGCCGACGGTGCTCACCTCGGCGTCGAGCGCGCGAGCGAGCGCCTCGGCGGTCTGGACGGCGCTGCCGTCGCCGACGACGCCGACGCGAGCGACCTGTTGCGCGGCGCTCTGGGCAAATCCGGCGGGCGCCACGGCGACGGCCACGGTGCCTCCGTTGAGCAGGCGTTGAGCGGAGTTGCCAACCCCGACGCGACCGCGAGCGGTGTGGGAGTCAGAGCAGAAGACGATCACCTCGGCGCCGTTCTGGGCGGCCAGCTTGCTGAGACCCTCGGGCGTCGAGCGGTCGGTGATCACGTGGCGGGGAGCATCTTGGCCGAGCAGCTCGGTGCCGCGCTGCAGCAGCACTTCCGCCTCGTGTTGAGCGAGGATCTCGCGGCTTGCCTCCTCCTCGGGGGCGTGGCGCACGTAGGCAAGCGCCACCTCGGCGCCGGCTGCCGCGAACACTCGGCCGAGCGCTACGGCGTCGTCCTCGTTGTTGGTTCCGTCATAGGAGATAATGATGTTGGCGGACATTTCGACTCTTTTCTTTCTTGTGCCTTTCGCCTGACCGTTGTGTCCGGCGCCTGTTGGGAGTTGTGGCGATCGTCCTGTGTGGCACGATCCAAGCTTGAACTTCTCCTACAGAGTTCCACGCACCTGCCATCAGTACCAATGAAATTCATTATCTGAGCTATAAGGACAGCTAATGCTCAATGTGGGACGACTCAGAGTGCTGGTCGAGGTGGCGCGTCGTGGGTCGTTCTCGGCCGCGGCGGAGGCTCTCTCCTACACACAGTCGGCGGTCTCCCAGCAGGTCGCGACATTGGAGGCAGAAACGGGGATGACGCTGCTCGAGCGACATGCCAGAGGGGTGCGCGTGACACCCGCCGGACACGCTCTCCTCGAGCACGGCGAAGGGATCCTCGCGCGCTTGGAGGCCGCCGAGGCTGAGCTTTCGGCGATCGCCGGCCTGCGCGCGGGTCGCCTGCGGATGGCTTCCTTCCCGACTGCCGGCGCGACGCTTATGCCGCTTGCGATCGCAACCTTTCGCGCGGCCTATCCGGAGGTTGAGCTGACCTTGGCAGAGGGCGAGCCCGAGGAGATCGTCCCGCGCCTGCGAGCCGGAGAGTTCGACCTGGCGCTGCTGTTCGAGTTCGACGAGCCCGAAGATCTGGAGGGATTGGAGCGGGTCGAGCTGTTGGCCGACCCGATGTATCTGGCGCTGCCGGCAGCCCATCCGCTGGCGCGCAAGAGCGGCCTGCGCTTGGCCGACCTGCGCGGCGAGGCTTGGATCCAGACCTCGCGCGAGAGTCCCTGCGCGCGTCATGTGGTGCGCTGTTGCCACGCCGCGGGTTTTGAGCCGAACGTGTCGTTTGAAAGCGACGACTACCAGACGGTCCAGGGTCTGGTCGCGGCAGGCGTCGGCGTCGCGCTGATCCCCGAGCTTGCGTTCATGGATCGCGCGTCGACGCGCGCGGACATCGCGATCCGCCAGCTCGCCCCCAGCCCGCCCGTGCGCCAGGTGATCGCCGCCGCCGCGACCGAGGCGCGTCTGAGCCCCGCCACACCGGCGATGCTCTCGATCCTCAAAAACGCCGCCGAGCGCTACGAGCTCCAGGGAAAGTGCACCGCCCCGAGCGTTTGAACCTCGGGCTGTAGCTCGACTTCGAAACGCTCGGCCACCAGGCGTCTGCCCTCGGCCATCAGGGCGAGCACGTCCTCGGTCGTGGCGTTGCCCATGTTCTCGATGAAGTTGGCGTGCTTTGGCGCGAAGCGAGCGCCGCCCACGATCAGACCGTTGCAACCGGCCTCGCTGAGCAGCAGACCGGCGCTACGCCCATCGGCCTTGGGATCGTCGGGGTTCTTGAAGGTCGAGCCGAACGTCTTGATGCCCTGCGGTTGGGCTTCGTGGCGGGCGGCGCGCATTTGCGCAAGCGTCGCCTTGACCTGCTCGACCGGCGCGGGGGCCAGCAGAAAAGAGGCGCGGGCCACGATCTCCGCGGCGGCCAGGTTGGAGTGGCGGTAGGAGAATCCCAGTTGCTCGGGCGTGCGGCGCTCGCTGCCGTGCGCGCTGAGGATCTCCACCCACTCCAGGGTGTCGGCTAGCCGCCCGCCGTAAGCATTGGCGTTCATTCTCACCGCGCCCCCCACGCTGCCGGGAATGTTCACGCCGAACTCGATCCCCGACAGTCCGGCCTGGGCCGCGCGCGCGCTGACCGAGGGCAGGCGTGCGCCTCCGCCGCAGACCATGCGCTGTCCCTGATGCTGGATCAAGGCCAGCTTGCGGTCCAGCTTGAGCACCAGTCCGGGTACGCCCTCGTCGGCGATGAGCAGGTTCGAGCCCGACCCGACGACCGCGACCGGGGCTTCAATAGCCGCGGCCCATGCCAGCATCTCGCGCAACTGGGCCTTTGTTCCGGCCCGCGCGAAGTACTCTGCCTCGCCGCCCGTTCGGATCGTGGCCATCCGCTGCAGGGGGAAGTCGCGCTGCACCGTCGAGGGCAGCGTCTTGGGCGAGGATCTAGACATCGGCACACACCAAGTCGCGACCGAGCCGATCGACGTCGCCCGCGCCCATCACCACACACAGATCCTCGGGCCCCAAGAGCGCCTCCAAAGCCGCCCGCGCCTGCGCGAAACCGGGTGTCCAGAGAACCGGGCGTCCATCCGCGTGGGCCTCGGTGGCGCGCACGAGCGTGAGCCCACTCACACCCGGGTGGTCCTCGGCGCGCTCGCGGGCCGGATAGACGTCGAGCAGGACGACCACGTCGGCCTGGGCTAGGGCCGCGCCGAACTCCTCGGCCAGGAGCTCGGTGCGCGAGTACAGATGCGGCTGGAACACGGCGACCAGACGCCCGGGGCCCAGGGTGCGCGCAGCGGCCAGGGTGGCCGCGATCTCCGTCGGATGGTGGGCGTAGTCCTCATACAGGTGCGCCCCTCCCCCGCTCCTGCCCAACAGCTGAAAGCGCCTGCCCGCGCCCGCGAAGCCAGCCAGGCCCGCGATCGCCGGAGCTGCCTGCGCCCCGGCGAGCCTTGCGGCCTCAAGCGCGCCTGTCGCATTGAGCGCGTTGTGGGCACCCGGCACGGACAGGCTCACCTCATGCCCACGCCAGGCAAAGACCGAGCCTTGCCCCGACGGGCACCAACTGTCGAGCTCGTAGAAGACGGCCGGCCCTTGGCGCAGCTCGCGCAGCTCGGGTCGGTCCCAGATCACGGCCTGCGGGGCGCCCGCCAGGAACTCGCGGAAAGCCTCGCGCAACTGCTCGAGCGTGGCGAAGGTGGCGTGATGGTCGAGCTCGACGTTGGTCAGCAGCGCGATCTCGACCTGCAGGCTGAGCATCGAGCGGTCGGACTCGTCGGCCTCCACGATCAACCATTCGCCCTCGCTCCAGTGCGAGTTCTCCATACCCGGACCGACGGAGCTGCCCACCAGCCATCCGGGGTCAAGGCCCGCCGCGGCAAGGATGTGCACGAGCATCGCCGAGGTGCTCGTCTTGCCGTGCGCGCCGGCGACCGCGATCGTGCGGCGCATGGCGCTCAGTTCGCCGAGCAGCTCAGCGCGGGGACGGTCGGGCAGCCCGCGCTCGGCGGCGAGCCGGCGCTCTGGGTTCTCGGCGGGGATGGCGCTTGAGTGGACGAGCTCCACCTCGGCGCCGGCGGGAACGTTCTGCGCGGCGTGGCCGATGTGGGCGTCGAGCACGCCCTCGGCGCGCAATTGCTCCAGGTAGGGCGTGCAGGAGCGGTCCGAGCCCGACACGCTCGCACCCAGAGCGTGGGCCGCGCGCGCATAGCCGCTCATGCCCGCTCCGCCGACGCCGACGAAGTGAAGGTGGCGCCCGGCCCAGGGTCGGTCGCTCATCGCGCCGCGGCCAAGACGATCTCGGCGATCTCGCGCGCGGCTTCGGGGCGCGCCAGGCGTGCTGAGGCGGCGGCCATCGCCGCCAGGCGGGAAGGATTGGCAAGTAGCGCGGAGACCTCGCGCGCCAGGCGCGCGGGGCTCAGCTCGGAATCGGCGATCACAATGGCTGCCCCCGCCTGGGCCATCCAACGCGCGTTGGCGCTCTGATGATCGGCCGAGGCGTGCGGATAGGGAACGAGGATCGCGGGCAGCCCATGCGCGGCGATCTCAAAGACAGAGCCACCGGCGCGCGCGAGCACCAGGTCGCTGGCCGCCAGCGCCGCCCCGAAATCCTGCACGTCCAGGTAGTCACGCAGGTCATAGCCCGCGGGCAGCGGTCGCTGGGAGAGTTCGGGATAGTCGCGACGGCCGCACACGTGCAGGACATGGAAGGCGCCGGAGGAGAAAGCGCTGAGCGCGGCTTGGTTGACCGTGCGCGAGCCGAGCGAGCCCCCGAACACCAGCACGCACAGCTCCTCGGGCGCCACACCGAAGCGGGCGCGGGCCTCGGCGCGGTTGTCTTTTAGCGGCGGCACCGGCCGGCCTGTGAGCCGGTAGCGAGGCCCCTCGCGCCCGGCGACCGGAAAGGACAGGCAGACCGCCCGCGCGAGCGGGGCGAGCGCACGGTTGGTCAAGCCCAGGTGACTGTCGGCCTCGGTCAGCACCAAAGGCACGCGCCTGCTGAGCGCGGCCACGCCGACCGGTCCGGCGACATAGCCGCCACCGCCCATCGCCACGTCGGGCGAGAGCTTGCCGAGCAGCGCGCGCGCCGCGAACGTGGCGCGCGCGGCTCGGGCCAGTCCACGTGCCGCCTTCAGCGGATTGGCGCGCGAGAGGCCTTCCACGGCGATCGTGTGGAACTCGTAGCCGGCCTGCGGCACGAGCTGCGCCTCGGCGCGCTCGCCGCCGATGAACGTCACCTGGGCGCCCTCAGCGCGCAGCGCGTCGGCCACCATCAAGGCCGGGATCACGTGCCCGGCCGTCCCTCCGGCGGCTATCGCGACTCTCTTGGCGGCTTCGCTCACGGCCCCATCGTGCCTGTTCGCGCGCTTGGGCGTCGGCAACCGCCCGCCCACGCGGCTGCCCGGCGCTCGGGCCGCTGGACGCCTTGGCTCGGGTGGACTTGCCTCGTGCCGGCTCCACGACCCGCATGTGGGCGCTGCCGCCGGCGGCGACGTTCATCAACAGACCCATCGCCGCGAGCGTCACGATAAGACTGCTCGAGCCATAGGAGACCAGCGGCAGGGGCACGCCCGTGAGCGGGGCCAGCCCCAGCACGGCGAACACGTTGAGCAGTGCCTGGCAGACGATCAGGCAGGTCATGCCGACAGCGATCAGGGCGCTGTGCAGGCTGCGAGCGGCCTTGGCCACGCGCAGGCCGGCGTAGGCGATCAGGCCGTAGAGGAACAGCACGGCGAACATGCCAATCACGCCGAGCTCCTCGCCGATGACCGCCAGGATGAAGTCGGTGTGAGCCTCGGGCAGATAGAAGATCTTTTGCACCGACTGGCCCGGACCCACACCGAACAGGCCACCGGAGCCGATCGCGATCTGTCCCTGAACCGCTTGGAATCCGCTACCCGAAGCGTGCGCCCAGGGATTCACGAACGAGGTCAGCCGCGCGCGCTCATAGGGGCGCGCGATCGCATACAACGCCACGATCGCAAGCGTCGAGCCACCGATGATCGCCAGATTGCGCATCGGAATTCCGGCCGCCACCAGCAGGGCGCAGCTTGTGAAGGCGATCACCATCGCGGTCCCGAGGTCCGGTTGGGTGGCGACCAAGACGCAGGCGGCGGCCACGACTGAGAGCAGTGGTTTGAACAGCTCGCGCAGGTCGAGCACGCGCTGGGGGCGGCGCGCGAGCAGGGCGGCCGAATAGAGCACGAGTGCCAGCTTCAAGAGCTCGGAGGGCTGGAACTGGAGCGGCCCGCTGCCGATCCAGCGGCGAGCGCCATTGACGCTCACCCCGACGTGTGGAATGTGCACCGCCACGACCAGCGCGAAGGAGACCGCGAGCATCGGACCGACCAGGCTCTGCACGCGCGCGACGCCGTCGCGGGCAAGTAGTTGCATCACGACCAGGCCGAGGGCGCCGTAGATCACGAACTTGATCAGGTAACCGGCGCCGGTGCCGTGGCCTTCGAGCAGGGTGCTGGCCGAGGAGGAGCTGTAGACCATCACCGCACCGAAGGCGAGCAGGCACAGCGTGGCGGTCAACAGGATGCGCTGCTCGATCGTCTGGGAGGCCGCGCTCGCACGCGTGGAGGATTTGGAGCCCCGCGCTTTGCGGGTTGCGGTAGCGGTTGAGCGCCCTGCGGCTGTGGCCATCAGGGCTCACTTCGACACGGCCGCGCCCATACCTCCCGAGGCTTGGCGCGGGCGCGGGCGAGCCGGCATGCGCCGCCAATGTCTCTACGCTGCCGATGTGACCACCCAGCCTGCCGAGCAGTCGCGTCGCTTCGATCCGGATGCGTTTGAGAGCTTCCGCTTCTTGGGGCGCGATCTCGACGCCGCGGGGCGCGTCGCACTGCGCTACGCCCTCGATGACGAGCACGAGTTCGTCGAGGAATTCGATATCCCGCTGCGTGCGCCCGTCTCCTCTCAGCTGCGCGAGCGCGTCGACGGTCTACTCTCACTGCTGCACTGGGTCGCGGGGGTCAGCTACTACAAGATGGCCGCCCCGCCGACGGTCGGCTGCGAGGGCGAGCTCCCCTCACCGGCGGTCGCAAGGCTGTTGGAGAGCCTTTACTCGGAGGGGCTCGGAGAGTTCGCCTTCGTCAACAAGCTCGCGGCGCTGCCTCGTCCGAGCTTTCCGAGCGTGCCGGCGGATGCTCCCGGCCCGAGCCCCGTCGCGTTGGCACGCGACGCGCGTGTGCTTGTCCCGATAGGGGGAGGCAAGGATTCGATCGTGGCCCTCGAGACGATGCGCCGCTCCGAGCACGAGACGGTTCTGTTCTCGGTCGGCAATGCGCCGCCCATGATCCGCACCGAGCGGGTCGCCGGGCTTCCCAGGCTGATCGTCAACCGTCGCCTCGACCCGCGCGTGCACGAACTCAACCTTGCCGGCGCCCTCAACGGGCACGTGCCGATCACGGCGATCGTCGCTTGTGTGGCGCTGTTGACCGCGGCCCTGAACGGGTTCGACGGGGTGGTCATGGCCAACGAGCGCTCGGCTTCCAGCGGCAACTTGCACTGGGACGGGATCGAGGTCAACCATCAGTTCAGCAAGAGTCTGCGCGCCGAAGATCTGTTGCGGGCCGCTTTGGCCCAGAGCGCTCCGGGACTGGAGCTGTTCTCGATCTTGCGACCCGCCTCGGAGCTTTCGATCGCGCGCGCCTTCGCGCGACTGGGCGAGTACCACGGCTCGTTCACAAGCTGCAACGCGATCTTTCGGCTGGACCCGGCCAAGCGTGCCGGTTCGTGGTGCTGTGACTGTCCGAAGTGCCGTTTCGTCTTTCTCGTGCTGGCTCCCTTCAGCGCCCCCGCCCATCTGAGCGAGGTGTTCGGACGCGATCTGCTCGACCAGGAGGATCAGTTCGAGGGCTTTGCTCTGTTGACGGCGACCGGCGGCGAGAAGCCGTTTGAGTGTGTCGGCGAGGAGCAGGAGAGCCTCGCGGCGATCCGCCTGCTGTCCGAGGATCCGCGCTGGCGCGAACACCGTGTGCTGCAGCGTCTCATCGAGGAGGTGCTGCCGCTACATCCTGCGCCGGCCGGCTCGCCCTCCTCGGCGCTCGCGCTGAGTGATCGCCATCACGTTCCGGCTCACCTGATGCCGTATGTCGATGCGATTCTCGGAGCTTGACGGCAAGAGCGTAGGCGTCTGGGGAGTCGGTCGGGAGATCCGCTCCTTCGCCACGCAGCTTGCCAAGCACGCTCCGCGAGCGCGGATTGTGACGATCGTCCTCGACGCTCCCGCCGATGGGCCGGCCCGCGAGTTGGCGGGGGCCCATGGAGCGAGCTTGGTCGGCGCCGCGCAGGCGCCCCGCGCCCTGGCCGAATGCGATCTGGTCGTCCGCTCGCCCGGCGTCTCGATCCACCGGCGCGAGCTCGTGGCGTTGCGCGAAAGCGGTGTGGCACTCACGACGGCGACCGCGCTGTGGATGGGCGATCGGGACGGTCGGGGCGTGATCGGCGTGACCGGCACGAAGGGCAAGAGCACCACGGCCGCGCTCATCGCCCATCTTGCTCGAGGCGCGGGCAAGGAGGTCCACCTCGCCGGAAACATCGGCGCGCCGGCGCTTGACCTGCTCGACGCGCCCGCCACGGAGTTGGCAGTGGTGGAGCTCTCCAGCTATCAGATCGCCGACCTCCAGGCCGGACCGGAGATCGCCGTGGTCACCAATCTGTATCGCGAGCACACCGACTGGCACGGCTCGTATGAGACCTATCGCGCCGAGAAGCTGCGTCTGCTGGGCCTGCCCGGGGTGCGGGCAAGCATCCTCAACGGCCGCGACCCCGAGCTCGCGGTTGCCGCCGAGCGGGCACCGGCGCCCGTGCTGTACGGGCGTCCGGAGGGTTGGGACGTCCGCGACGGCGCGATCCTCTACGCGGGAGAGGCGGTGGTCGAGATCGACGCCCTGCCGTTGCGCGGCGAGCACAACGCTTTGAACCTGTGCGCCGCGCTGAGCGCGCTGGAGGCTTATGGAGTGGCGCGCCCGGCGCTGCCAGACGTACTGCTCGACTTCGTGGCGCTCCCGCACAGGCTGCAGACGGTGTGCGCAGAGGACGGGGTCGTGTGGGTGGACGACAGCATCTCTACGACGCCGGAGTCGACGTTGGCGGCGCTTGCCAGCTTCGGCGGCGATCGCATCGTGCTGCTTGCGGGCGGCGAGGATCGCGGCCAGAACTATGAGCTCCTCGGCCGCGAGCTGGCCGCCCGCGAGGCGATCGTGATCGGCCTGCCGAACACTGGAGCTCGAGTGATCGAGCAGGCGCGCGCGGCGGGCGTGCCCACTTCGCACGCGTTGGCGGCCGGCGACATGGCCGATGCGGTGCGCCTCGCGCGCTCGCTCGCGCACGAGGGCTCGGTCGTGCTGCTCTCGCCCGCGGCACCCAGCTACAACGCCTATCGCAACTTCGAAGAGCGGGGCGCACACTTCCGCGATTTGATCTCGCGCTCGTGACGCCGGCGCCGTCGCTCGGCGGCCCCCTGCCTCCGAAGAAGACGGCTAGCCGAGGCTCTGCCTGTAGATCGTGAAGCCGATCGCGCAACAGATCGCCGCGACGATCCAGAAGCGCAGGATGATCTTCGTCTCAGACCAGCCCTTGAGCTCGAAATGGTGGTGGATCGGCGCCATCAGGAACACCCGCTTTCGCGTCATCTGAAAGGAGATCACCTGGATCACGACCGACAGCGCCTCGATCACGAAGATCCCGCCGAGCAGGATCAACAAGACCTCTGTCTTGGTCATCACCGCCAGCCCGGCGATCGCGCCACCGATCCCAAGCGAGCCGGTGTCCCCCATGAAGATCGTGGCCGGGAACGCGTTGAACCACAAAAAGCCGATGCAGCCCCCCACCAGCGCGCCGGCGAGCATCGCCATGTCGAAGTCTTCGGCGATGAACGTGATGCCGATGTAGGCGAGCAGGACGATCGCGCCGCAGCCAGCTGCCAGGCCGTCCAGGCCGTCTGTCAGGTTGACCGCGTTGGTCGTGCCGGCCACCACCAGGTAGATCAGCACGGGGTAGAAGATGCCCAGATCGACCTGATAGTCGACAAAGCGCAGACGCAAGGTCGGCGCTAGGTCGGCCTCGTGCCTTGCGATGTACCAGAGGCCCAAGGAAATGGCGATCGTGATCGCGAGCTTGGTGCGGCCGCGCAAACCGAGCGAGCGGCGCTTGACGAGCTTGGTGTAGTCGTCGGCGAAGCCAAGCAGGGCACACGCGATCGCCGTCCCGAACACTCCCACCGAGCGCCATTCGAAGTCGGTCAGGATCAGGTAGGGGATCGCGACCGCCAGGAAGATGATGATCCCCCCCATCGTGGGCGTTCCGGCCTTCTCGTGGTGGCCTTGGGGCCCGTCCTCGCGGATCTGCTGGCCGAACTCGCGGTTGCGCAGGAACTCGATGAACTTCGGGCTCAAGAAGATGCAGATGAGCAGCGCGGCGGTGCCGCCGATCAGGATACGTCCCACTTAGCGCGCCCTCCGTCGATGCGCCGCGCTCGAGCACGGGCAAACTGCTCTTGCGAGTGCCATCAGCCGACCCGCGCGCCCAGGGCTTCGCGGGCCACGGTCACGTCGTCGAAAGGCACCTTCTCGCCGCCCGCGAACTCCTGCCCCTGCTCGTGGCCCTTGCCGGCGATCACCAGCACGTCGCCCTTCTCGGCCAGCGCCACGGCGCGCTTGATCGCCGCTCGGCGATCGACCTCGGCGGCAACCGGCGCGGCGTCGGGCGGGCGTGTGACCGACCGGGCCCCTTGCATGATCTCGGCGATGATTGCCTCCGGGTCCTCCGAGCGTGGATTGTCGGAGGTCACGACCAGGACGTCGGCCAGGCGGGCGCCGATCTCCCCCATCAGGGGGCGCTTGCCACGGTCGCGGTCTCCCCCGGCGCCGAACACGCAGATGACGCGCCCCTCGCCGACTTCGTGGGCGGTGCCGAGCACGTTGGCCAGGGAGTCGGGTGTGTGGGCGTAGTCAACGAGCACCGCGAACCCTTGTCCCTCGTCGACCGGCTCGACGCGGCCGGGCACCCGCACTCCTTGCTGGAGCGCGACGACGAGCGTGTCCAACTCGACGCCGAAGGAGTGCGCCACGGCGAGCGCGGCGAGCGCGTTGGAGACGTTGAAGCGACCGGGTAGCGGCAGGGCGATAGAGCGCTCGCCGGCGGGCGTGTGCAGCGCAAAGCGCGAGCCATGGAGATCGACGGAGACTTCGCGGGCTCGGTAGTCGGCGGGCGTGTCGATCGCGAATGTGACTGCGCCAGGCAACTCGCCCGCCAGCCGTCGTCCGTATGGGTCGTCGAGGTTGACGATCTTCACGGCGGGACCGTCGTAGGGCTGTTGTGAGGCATCGCCGCTGCGCGCGAGTCCCTGCTCGGCGGGCGGCGGGGCGAACAGGCGCCGCTTGGCCTGAAAGTAATCCTCCATCGTGGGATGGAAGTCCAGATGATCCTGGGTGAGGTTGGTGAAGACGGCGGCGGCGAAGCGTGCGGCGTCGGTGCGCCCGAGCGAGAGCGCGTGCGAAGAGACCTCAATCACACAGTAGGTCTCCCCCTCGTCGAGCATCGCCCTGAAGTCGCCTTGAAGATCGATCGCCTCGGGGGTCGTGCGCGTCGCGGGCCGCTCGGAGCCGCCGATCAGCGAGCCGATCGTGCCGAGCAGTCCACAGCGATGCCCGCCGGCCTCAAGCAGCGCCCGCACCAGGTGGGCGGTAGTCGTCTTGCCGTTGGTGCCCGTCACGCCCACGACTCCCAGCTCGCGGGTGGGATCGCCATGGAAGCGGGCGGCGAGCGGACCCATTGCCGCGCGGGCGGAGCCGACCACGATTTCGGGTACGTGCAGGCCGAGCGGGCGCTCGACCACGAGCGCTACGGCGCCGGCCGAGATCGCGGCCGCGGCGAAGTCGTGGCCGTCGCGTTCGTGCCCGCTGACGCAAAAGAACAAGCTCCCCGGCTCGACCTGGCGGCTGTCGTAGGCAAGACTTGAGATCTCCAGCCGCTGCGGGGTCGGCGAGATGGCCCGCAGACCGGGGATCTCGGCGGTCGTCAACTCGTCGAACCTCATGGCTTTGCGCCCCGTGTTGGCAAGGACCGAGAGTCTAGGGCTCGCGCCAGAGGGGACCCGGGGGGCGCCGTGAGGATGTTTGCGCCGGGCACCCGAGACCGTTGCGAGAGGACGCCTAACCCGGGCCGATGCCCAGATAGGGCAGGGCGAATTCCATGATCTGACCGAACGCCGGCGCCGCGACCACACCGCCGTAGATCGAGCCGGTCTGCGGTTCGTCGATGATCACCGCGCACAAGAGCTTCGGGTCAGACGCCGGGGCGAAGCCCACGAACGAAGCTACGTACGCGCTTTTGGAGTATTCGCCGGTTTGGGGGTCGATCTTCGAGGCGGTGCCGGTCTTGCCGGCCAGCTGATAGCCGGGGATGGAGACCTCGCTGGCGGTGCCGCCGGGCGCGAGCACACCCTTGAGCATGCTGCGCAACTCGGCGGCCGTTGTCGTGGAGACGATCCGCTTGCCGGCCGGCTCAGCTACGCGACGGCCCCCTATTTCGCCGATGATCTGCGGGGGGCGCAGGATGCCGCCGTTGGCGATCGCCGAGTAGGCGGTGGCCATCTGGACTGGCGTGACCAGCTCGCCTTGGCCGATCGGCAGGTTGCCCATCGAGGAGCCCGAGTATTTATCGAGCGGCAGCGTGGCGCCCCGTTCTTCTCCGGGCAGCCCGCTGCCGGTGAGCGAGCCGAAGCCGAAACGGTGCACCCACGAGTTGAATTTTTCGCGACCCTCGAGCAGCCCGATCTTGATCGCCCCGACGTTGCTCGACTGAGCGAGTATCTGCGAAGTGCTCAGCGACTCGCCGGGGTGTTCGGTGTCGTCGTGGATCGTGCGCCCCCCAAGTTCGATCTGGTCGGGGATTTCAAAGCCGCTTTCGGGTGTGATGCGACCTTCTTGGAGGGCTCCTGAGACGACCACCGACTTGAAGGTGGAGCCCGGTTCGTAGTTGAAGCTGACGGCGCGGTTCTGTAGCGCTTCGATCGCTTTGGCGCCGGGGTCGTTGGCGTTGACCAAGGGCCAGTTGGCCATCGCGAGGATCGCTCCGGTGCGCGGATCCATCACGATCGCGGTCGAATCCTTGGGCTGGAAGACCTTGCCGACGGCGCTGAGCACGTCTTCGGCGCGCTGCTGAATGTTGGCGTCGAGCGTGAGCGAGACGGTGGCGCCCGACCGCTCGTGGCGGGTTTCCGCGATCGAGACGGGCTGGCCCTTGGCGTCGCTGATGACATGTCGCTGTCCGGCGTGGCCGGCGAGCAGCGAGTTGAGCGAGTACTCCAAGCCCAGGCGGCCGGCCCCTTCGTGTTCGGTGCCCACGGTGCCGAGCACCTGTGCCGCCAATGTCCCGCGCGGATAGACGCGACGCATGACCGGGGCTCCTTGCACGCCGGGCAGCCGCAGAGCGAGGATCTTGTGGGCCGCCTCGTAGGGCAGCGCGTGCGCGAGATAGACAAAGCCGGTGTGCTCGCTGAGCTTGGTCAGGACCTGCGCCTGGGTCAGCCCCAACAGCGGCGCCAGCTCGTGCGCTACAGCAAGCGGTTGTTTGAGTAGATACGGGTCCGCGGTGACTTCCTGGGCCGGTTCTGAGATGGCCAGCGCGACGCCGTTGCGGTCGGTGATCGTGCCTCGCTCGGCCGGCACCGTTTCGCTGGTGAGCTGCTGCGTGCGCGCGGCTCTACGCAGAGCGCCGGCGTGGGGACCGCCCAGGTACAGAGCGCGGGCCGCGGCAAGCAGCAGTAGCGCGAAGAACAGCGCGAACAGCATCCCCACCCGGCGCTGGACGACCGCCACCGTCTACCCGCCCGTGCTCGTGGTAGAGCTTTCCGAAGTTTCAGAGGAGCCACCCGTTTCGCCCGGGCTCGCGGAGGCCGTTGACGCGGCGACGGTGCTTTCGCTGCTTGAGGAAGGGGCGCTTCCGGTCGCTTCGCCACCCGTGGAGGTCGATTCGGAGGTTTCGCTCGTCGATGACGAAGTGGGCGTTGTGCCAGCTTCGGTGGACGCGGCGGCGGTCGTTTCGGCGTGGGCCTGAATCGGCTGGGAGAGGACCGCGGCCGCATGGGCTATGTCCGCTTGGGCCGTTCCTACGAAATGGACCGAGCCGGGTGGAGCGAGCGTCATCCCGGCGGCGGCCGCCAGGGGAGCGACGTGCGTTTCGGCCGAGTAGGTGGAGTCTTCGATCCCAAGTTGGGCGTTTTCGCGCTGGAGCGTGGCCGCGCGGGTGAGCGTGCGCCCGATGTTCGTGTTCAGCTTGAGCACGACCATTTGCATCGCGACGATCCCGATCAACGAGAAGGCGAGCAGTCCGATCCACAGGCGTCCGCGAATCAGCCGGTCGAGCAGCGCACCGGCGGGGCGCGGCACAACGTGCGCGGCGGCCCTGACCGGACGCGCGGCGCGAGCGGGGAGGGCGGGGCCGGAGACCCTGCGCGGGCGAGTAGGGGCACGGCTTGGCGCTCGGCGCGGCGCGGGTGCGCGTCTGGGCAGTGGGGCGGCGCGGCCGACAGAGGGCGCGACCGCGGAAGCGGGCGGGGTCATGCTTCACCTCCTGGTGGTTCGGTTGAATCGTCGGCGAGCTTTTCGGCGGCGCGCAGCCGGGCCGAGGAGGCACGCGGGTTGCGTGCGATCTCCTCGGCCGTGGGCACGAGCGCGCCACGCGTGAGCAAGGCCGCCTCGGGTTGGCGCCCACAGCCGCAGACGGGAAGGTCGGGCGGGCAGATGCAGCCGCGCGCACGATCGGCCAGGAAGCGCTTGACGGGCCGGTCCTCCAAGGAGTGAAAGGAGATGGCGGCCAGCACTCCGTCCTTGCCCAGCAACTCCCAGGCGAGCGGCAGCGCTCGGTCGAGCTGCCCGAGCTCGTCGTTGACGGCGATGCGCAGCGCCTGGAAGGTGCGCTTGGCCGGGTGACCGGCGCCGAAGCGGGCCGGTGCCGGGATCGCCGCGCCGACCACCTCGACGAGCGCGAGCGTCGTCTCGATCGGAGAGCGCGCTCGCTCGCGCACGATCGCGCGTGCGATCTGAGAGGCATAGCGCTCCTCGCCGAGCTCGCGCAGGGTCGCCGCCAGGCGGCGCTCGTCCCACTCGGCCACGATCTGGCGCGCGCTGAGCTCCTGACGCGGATCCATCCTCATGTCGAGCGGCGCGTCATAGGAGTAGGAGAAGCCCCGCTCGCGCGTGTCAATCTGCATCGAGGACATGCCGAGGTCGAGATAGACCATCTCGGCACGCACGCCCTCATCAAGCAGCATCTGTAGGCCTTCGGCGTATCCGCCGCGCAGGAATCGCATCGCACACGGAGCGTCCTCGGCCAGCTCGAGGAAGCGCTCCTCGGCCAGAGGGTCGCGATCGATCGCGACCAGCGTGCCATCGGGACCGAGGCGCTCGGCGAGCAGACGCGCGTGTCCGCCGCCGCCGAAGGTGCAGTTGACCGCCAGCTGTCCGGGACGGGGATCGAGCAACTCCAGCAGCTCGTCGGCCAAGACCGGGATGTGAACGGTGCTCATGTCAAGCAGGATGGTCAACGCGCGCCGTGATCTCTGCGACGCTGCCGAGCAGCGCCGGTCGGTGTTCGTCCCAAGCCGTCTTGTCCCATAGCTCCAGGCGGTCGCCGGCCCCGACGACGACGACGTCCTTGTTCAGCTTGGCGTGCTCGCCGAGAAAGTTCGGGACCATGATCCGTCCGGCGGCGTCCAGCTCGGCGTCGTGGGAGCTGCCGTAGAAGAAGCGCTCGAGCTCGGTCAGGCGCGAGGAGAGTGGCGGCAGCTCGGCCAGGGAGCGCTCGGTGTAGCGCTCGTACTCGGCCGGGCGCCACACGCCCACGTAGGGCTTGAGGTTGACGGGCATCGCCAGGACCACTCCCTCGGACAAGGTCGCGCGATAGCGAGCGGGAACCGTGAGCCGGTTCTTTGCGTCGAGGGTGTGGTCGAAGGTGCCGCGGAAAGCCATCGGGGAAGGCTCCAATCAAGTAGATCGAGCCGCGGTGGAGGAGTGGGAGGAGCTCCTCCACCACGGCTCGCTGCCGCGAAGTTACCCCACTTTCCCCCACAATGCAACCCCAATTGCACATTTTCTCCCACAATACCCTCCCAGGAGCCCAAAATCGTGCGAAAACGGCTACGCGACGGGGATTCAGCCGGTGGGAGGCTGATCCGGCGGGCCGTCGTCTGAGCGCACGCGGACGTGCAGGAGGTCCGGATGCAAGGAAACGTGCAGCGTGCTCTTGGGATGAACCGGCAGGACGCCGGCGCCCGGCAACATGCGGGGCGCACCCGTGTAACGTTCCTCTCATGAGATCGGGGGTCTGCAGGGCGACGGGCGCTGCCGCGCTGATCGCTGCGGTTGCGGCGCTGGCCGGCTGCGGCTCTTCGGGCTCCAAAGGCGAACCGTCGAGCCTGGTGCCCTCCTCGGCGCCGGTGTATGCGAGCTTCGCGGTCAAGCCGAGCGGCGGCTCATCCGGCGAAGCGTTGACCGCCGCCAAGAAGCTGACGCACCTGGCCGAACCGTATGGGAGCCTCGCTCAAGCGCTGCTACGGAGCGAAGGCAGCCACGTCGAATTCAAGCGCGACATCGAGTCGTGGGTCGGCAAAGGTGCGGGCCTGTTCTTGACCTCGCTCGACACGAGCAAACTACCGCAGAGTTCGAGTTCGCTACAGAGCCTGCTCGAAGGGGGCTTGACGAGCGCGGCCTCCTCGCTCGGCGCAAACGCGTTCGGCTCGAGCGCCACCCAGGGAGCGATCGTGCTGGAAACCTCAGATGTGGGCGGCGCCCGCTCCTTCCTTGAAAAACGGGCGCACGAACAGGGTGCCCATACCGCTAACTACAGGGGCGTCAGCTACCAGGTCTCCCCCAAGGGAGCCGCCGAGGGCATCGTCAAGGACTTCGCCGTGATCGGTAGCGAAGCGGGCTTCAAGAGCGTCGTGGACACCTCCCTCGGCGGCGCGGCGATCACGAGTGCCAGCGGCTTCTCAAAGCCCCCGGAGAACGCAATCGCAAGCGTGTATGCCCGCCCCCAAGAACTGACGAAGGCGCTGCACGGCTCGGGAGGGGTCGCCGGCCAAGGCATCTCGCTGATCGGCCAGCTGTTTGCGGGCGCCGAATCGGCGTCGTTGTCGGTGACGCCGACTTCGAAGTCGATCTCGCTGCAGGGCGAAATCCACTCGGCAAGCGGCTCAGAGCCTCTGTTCAGCCAAGAAGGCGCCAAGGCGCTCGGCGAAGTTCCGAGCGGCGCGTGGCTGGCCGCGGGCGTGGGCAGCGTCGGCGGGACGAACCTCCCCCGGGCGCTGGGCCTGCTGCGCGGCGTCGCCTCCTTTGCGACTTCGACCGTGTTCGCCTCCTTTGGCGGTCAGAGCATCGAAAAGCTGTTCACGGAGCTCGACTCGCCCAAGGCGAACCTACAACAGGACTTCGGCACCTGGGCGACCACCGGCAGCATGTTCGTGAGCGGCACCGGCCTGTTCAACCTGCAGGCCGCGCTCGTAATCGGATCCAAGGAAGCGAGCGCCTCAAGCGCCGCCGTGGGCAAGCTGGGCAAGCTGATGAAAAGCGCGGGCGCCGAAGTCTCAAACGCCACCATCCCCGGCGCCGACACCGCCATCAGCGTCAAGCTACTGGGCTTCCCGGCGGTCATCTTCGTCGCCAACGGCCTCGGCGCAAACGGCCAGGCCAAGTTCGTGCTCGGCCTCGGCCAGCAGTCCGTCCAAGGCGCGCTCGCTCCCTCAAGCACTCTCTCCAGCTCCCCGGCCTACACGAGCGCCACGACAGCGCTCGGCGGCGGCATCGAACCGAGCCTGATCGTCGAATTCCCGACGATGCTCGGGTTCCTTGAAGGGCTTGGGTTGACCCAGAGTCCAGGAGTCTCGAACCTGGTGCCCTACTTCAAGTCGCTCGGGACGCTGACGGCCGGGGCCAGCAGCCAGGGCGGGGTTCAGCACTTCAAGCTGGTCGTCGGGCTGGCCTAGGTCAACTCAACCCGCGGCCCCGCTCAAAGCCCTCTCCCCCTCCCGCGGACGCTCGGGCCGATTCTCGGTCTCGATGATCACCCGACAGGGTCGCTTCGCCAACAGATAAGTGGCGGTCGGCCCGATCCGCTGCTCGCCCACGGGCGCGTGGATCGTGGACCAGTAGATAACGTCGGCGTCCACCCTCTTTGCCTCTTCCACCAGCGCGGCGCCGGGGTTGCGTGTACGGATCAAGCCGGTCCGGATCTTGATGTTCGAGCGCCTTGCCTTGATGCGAGCCGTCTCCAAGGCCGAGCGCCCCTGGGCCTCCTCTGCCTCCAAGCCCGCCTCCAAGGACAGCTGGGAAGGCACGGGCAACACGAACACCGCATACACGACCCCCTCTTCGCCGATCAGCTTGGCGGCACTCGACAGGGCGCTGGCGGAGACGTCGCCACCGAAGATCGGCACCAGCGCGGTGCGGTAGCCGAGCGCCTGGAAATCAGCCGGGCGCTCGGCGCGCGCGAGGCGAGATGTCTTGCGCAGGTCGAGGCCTTGACTGCGCCGATAGACGATATAACCCACCATCCCGAACACCATCCAGGGGATGCCGACCAGGCGGGCCTCGGGGTGGGTGGCGACGACGACGATCCAGACCGTGGCCGTGCCGATCCCCCCGATCACGGCGGTCAAGGGAATCGAGGCGCCGCGGATGCGCACGTTCCAAGGCATCCGGTAGGGGCGCTCCTGGTCTGGCTTCTTTACGCGCAGGGCGATCACCGAGATATGGGCCACGGTGAACGACAGCAGGGCCCCGAACGAATAGAGGTTGCCGAGCACGTTGGTGTTGCCGTACAGAACGAGCAACCCCGCCAGGCCCGAGAAGAACACGATCGTGAACCAAGGCGTGCGAAAGCGGGGATGCAGCTGGGAGAAGATGCCCGGCAATTGGCGATGCTCGGCCAAGGACCAGGACAGGCGCGAGATCCCGATCATGCCGGCGTTGGTGGCGATGAACAGGATCGTGGCGGCCAGGAGACCCACGTAGTACTGGGCCAAGGTGAGCACGGTCCCGTGCAGTCCCAGGCGCGAGACGATCCCAAGCACCGGATCGTTCTGGTAGCCGCCGTTGCCTTCGACTCCGAGCAGGGTCTGGTACTGGTGCGGATGGCCCACGACCTGTGTGACCGGCAGAGCGGAGAGCGCGATCAGCGAGATGCCCAAGTACACGCCGAGGACCGCGAGGACCACGAGGTTGACCGCCTTGGGCACCTGCTTGCCGGGGTCGCGCGCCTCCTCGGCCATGTTTGAGACCGTCTCGATCCCGGTGTAGGCGAGCATCGCCAAGGACAGGGCGAAGATCAGTTCGTGCCAGGTCGGCGCCTTGCCCAGGTGGATCTGATGGATCAGGAGCGAGGGGTCGAGCACCAGGACCGCCCCGATCGCCACCAAGAGCACTTGCGTGGAGAGGTTGACGATCGCCAGGATGAAGTTGAGCTTGGCCGACTCCCCCAGGCCCCTGATGTTCAAGCCCGCCAGGGCGACGACCACGATCAGTCCTCCAAAAATGTCTCCAGGGTTGTGGTTGAGGCCGCTGAGCCCCGGAAACGTGCTCAGGTAGTGGGGCACGAAGAAGGCGGAGATCGCGATCGTGAGGATGTAGTCGAGGCTCAAGGCCCAGCCGGCGAAGAAGGACACGAGCTCGTTGAAGGCGTGGCGGGCAAACGAGGAGGAGCCGCCGGCCTCGGGGAACATCGAGGCGCCCTCGGCGTAGGTCTTGGCCGTCAGGGCGAACAGACCGCCCGCGAACACGAACACGAGCGGCGTCAAGCCGAGCGCGTGGGCGGCGACGAGCCCGAGCGCGTAGTAGATCGAGGAGCCCACGTTGCCGTAGGCGGTCGCGAACAGGCCGGAGGTTCCGACCGAGCGGCGCAGACCGTGCTCGCTGAGGCGTGCCATTACCGGAGCGTATACAGGCCGCCCGCCGCAACCGCTGCCCGACACTCGCCACGGGACCACCTTGGCGGCGTGAGCGCCGGGTAGTCCACGACAGCGTTCGGATCGCTTGAATGCAATATCGCGTGCAGGTACAGCGCGAAGGCAGGAGGCGCGCTTATGATCTCGACGCCTGGCGCGACGCAAGGAGTGCGGGCGCCATCCAGCACATCACGACCCCACCCTTCAGTCATGGACAAGACACGACGCGGCAACTACAACTCAGGTGAGGACTTCGTCCTGGAATACGGGGACCTGCGCTTCACCTTCAACGAACGAGACTTCGGCGAACGCTGCGAGCAGGCGGCCCTGAAGCTGGGCTTCGTCGGCGGGCGCCTGGGCGAGGACGAGCTGGAGGACCTGGTCAACCTGGCCGTCAACGGCGACATCCAGGACCCGGCCTCCGCCTTGGGCGAGCACGTCAACGACTGCTGGCCCGAAATCGTCGGCCCCGCCGAGCGCTCGCTCGTGCACTGGCTGCGCCGCCTGGTGTTCCGGGGCGCCTGGCTTGACCAGCGCGTCAACGAGGGCGAGTTGACGTTCGCCTTCGTCGAGGTGACCGGCAGCTTCGTCTACATCCAGCACGACCGCACGGGCGAGCCGATCGAGCTCGCCCCCGAGCCGTCCTGGGGCCGCGTCGCCTACCGCCGCTAGAGGCCCGTTTACCCCTCCGCGGCCGTCTCGCGCGCTCGGAAGATTGCCTCGGCGCCATCCTCGCCGACGAGCAAGTCTGCTTTGAGCGTGCCGCTGGCGACCAGGTCGAGCGCGGGGAAACGACCTGTGCCGGCGCGGACCGGGTCGAGGGCGATGACGGTGGTCTCCCCGCCGAAGGGGTGGGCGGCCGTGGCGATCACGGTGAGCGAGCCGGCCTCGCTCAGGTTTCGCGCCGCTGCCAAGACCTTGCGTGCGGTGTGGGGGTGCAGGCCGTCCAGGCTGTCGATCAGGACGACGGCGTCGCCCCCTCGCGAGGCGACGCGCTTGGCGGCCTCGACGGCGGCCTCGACCGCCTGGCCTTGAACGTCGGGCGAGGATCCCAGGCCGAGCGCGGCCGCGGGCTGCACCGGCCCCTCGCGCCACTCGGCGATCTCCTCGGGGCGCACTCCGGCGAGCACCAAAGAGAGCTCCAGGCCCTCGCGCTCGGCCAAGGCGCCGAGCAGGCGTCGCAAAGTGAACGTCTTGCCGGCCCTTGCACCGCCGGCGATCACGGCTCGCGATCCGCGACCGAGCGGTGTGAGCCACTCGATCGCCTTCAGGGTGGGGTCCTCGGAGTCGAAGGCGAGGCGCTCGGCGGGGTAGGACACCGGCAGGTCCTCGTAGCGGGTACCCTCGGCGACGGAGTCGGCGGGCTGTCCGTTGATCGTGTCGATGCGGACCAGGGAGGAGTAGCGCTCGGAGCGACGCGGGGTGCGCACCGGGCCGCTCACGCGATCGCCGGAGACCAGCTCACAACGTCGAACTTGGGCGGCTGAGATGTAGACGTCGTCGTCGGAGGGCTCGGGCGGGTCCACTCGCAGGAAGGCAGAACCGTTGCCGAGCACCTCGACCACGCCCTCGGCGGTGCGCTCGGACTCCCCCGTCTTCTCCCGCTCGCCGCGCGCGCGACCGCCTTGCGAGCGCTCGCGACGGCGCGGCGCGGGGGTGGCGGCCTCTGGGTCGAGGCCGGAGTGCTCCTCTTGCCCGCCGGCGTCCTCCTCGGCGTCGCCCTTGGCGCCCGAGCCGCGACGCGAGCGTGTTCCGCGCGAGCGTCGCGCCGGGGCGCGGCGGGCCGGCTTCTCCTCGTCGGCGTCCTTGGCGTCGTCTTTCTTCTCGCCGAGGATGGCGTCGATCAGGTCGGCCTTGCGCAGGCGGCGAAAGCCCTCCAAGCCGATCTGATCGGCGATCAGGTGCAGGTCGGACAGCGGACTTTCTTGCAGCTCGGATCGGTCGAGCACGGTCATTTGGTTCTCCTCTTGTGTGATTGGGCGGTTGGCGTCCGGCCGCGTTGGACAGCGGTCGGCACCCCCTTGCGTGTCAAATCCTAGCCTGCCGCCCGGCCGGTAGCCGCGCGCCCGCCGAACGAACCTCCGAGCGGCCCCTTCGAGGACCCACCGAACGGACTTGCCGAACGGACTCCCCGAACGAACCTAAGACTGGGGGTCGGCGAGAGGCCTGTCGTAGCGAAGCTCCTCGGCGAGCGCCAGGTCCCTGCTCGGGACGCTCTGACCCGCCAAGGCTTGGCGTACCTTCAGGTAGTCGGCGGCGGCTGCGACGTCGTGGACGCGGAAGATGTGGGCTCCCCGATCGACGCCGTGGGCCAAGGCGGCGAGGGTGCCGGGCAGGCGCTCGCGGGGGGCGCGTCCGGTGAGCGCCCCGATGAAGTCCTTGCGCGAGATCGCCATTAGGAGCGGACGGCCCAGCTCGTGCAGGCGGGAGAGCTCGCGCAGCAACTCGATGGTTTGGGCGGGCGTCTTGGCGAAGTCGGGGCCGGGATCGACGATCAGGCGCTCGCGGGGCACGCCGGCCCGCTCGGCTGAGGCGAGGCGCTCGGAGAGAAAGCCGAGGACCTCCTCGACGATGTCGCGGTAGAGGTTGGGGTCTTGCAGGCGCTGCTTGGGCGCGGCACTGGTGTGCATCACGACCAAGGCGGCGCCGCTTTGGGCGCACACCTCGGCCAGCCCGATGTCGCGCAGGCCGCTGACGTCGTTGACGATCGCCGCCCCCGCCCCGATCGCCGCACGGGCGACCGCGGGCTTGTAGGTGTCGATCGAGACGAGCGCCCCGAAGTCGCGGACGAGACGCTCGATCAAGGGCACCACGCGTTCGATCTCCTCCTCCTGATCGACCGCCGGGCGGTTGGTGGCGGCCGACTCCCCGCCGACGTCGAGGATGTCGGCGCCTGCGTCCAACAATTCGCCGGCGAGCCGCAGCTGGTCCTCGAGGCTGCGGTAGCGACCGCCATCGCTGAACGAGTCCGGCGAGGCGTTAACGACGCCCATCAGGCATGGCTTGGCGCCCAACTCGAGCGCGTGGCCGGCCACGTCCAGACGATACGCGGGCGCGGCGAGGTGGCTCGCCGCCTGCGGGCCACGCGCGGGCGCCGGCTCGCTCACGGGCGGCCCGTCGCGCCCGAACCGCGGGCGCCGTCCCGCACCAGGATCCCCTCCAAGCGGGCCTCCTCGAAGAAGCGCTCGATCTCCGAGGAGACCCGCTCGGCGCTCCAGTCGAGCTCTTGGCCGAGCAGGGCCGCGACGCGCTCCACGGCGGGCCCCCGCTCGGGACCGTCTCCGACGAGCTCGCGCGCGGCGAGCAGGCCGAGTCGGGTGCGGCGCAGGAGCACGTCGCCGACGGAGCGGGCCTGCTCGCGGCGCGCGGCGAGCGCTACCTCGGCCATCAGGTCGGGCAGGCCGGGCACGATCGGCTGGGCCAGCTCCTCGCGCTCGAGGGCCAGGGCGAGCGCCTCGTGGGCGCCGTAGCCGTAGCGCGCGGCTAGCGCGGCGCGAGCGTCCTCGGAGACACCTTGCACGGAGGGCAAATCCTCGACGGGGACGGCTTGGCCCAAGGGAATCTCGGCGGTGCGACAGGGAGCGTCGCGGGCTTCGCGCTCCACGAGGCGGTCGACTGCGAGCTTGGCCATGCGCCGCCAGGTGGTGAGCTTGCCGCCGGTGATCGTGATCATGCCGCTGGAGGTCTCATACAGCTCGGCCTTGCGCGAGATGTCGACCGATTTCTTGGTGTCGCCGGTCGAGATCAAAGGCCTTACGCCCGCGTAGGCACCGGCGATGTCGCCGGGCGAGAGCTCGGTGGCGAAAAACTCGTTCACGGCGGCCAGGAGGTAGTCGATGTCCTCGGCGGAGGGCTCGATGTGGCGCAGGGAGCCCTCGTAGTCGTTGTCGGTGGTGCCGACCAAGGTGCGCCCGAGCCAAGGCAGCGCGAAGATCGTGCGCCCGCCGGCGGCGGGGACTATTGCGCCTCCGACCAAAGGCAAGTCCTCTTGGCGCAGGGTTATGTGGGTGCCTCGACTGGGCCTGATCTGGGGCAAGTCGGCCTCGTCGTGGAGCTCGTGGGGGCGCAGCTCATCGGCCCACACCCCGGTCGCGTTAACGACGTTGGCGGCGCGAATCTCAAAACGATCGCCGGACTCGCGGTCGCACACTTGGACGCCGTGCGCTTGGCCGTCGCGCTCGAGCAAGGAGGTGGCGTCCAGGCGGTTGGCGCACACCGCGCCGAAGCGCTCGGCCTCGCCTAGGACGGTCAGGACGAGGCGGGCGTCGTCGGTTTGGCAGTCGTAGAAGAGGTAGCCGCTGGTCGGCTCGCGTCGCTCCAAGGCTGGCAGCAGCTCAAGCACGGCCTCGCCGGAGATCACGCGGTGGCGCTCGGGGCTCCAGGACTCGCCCTCGCCGCGACGCGCACGCACGCGCTGGCGGTCCACCGACATGACGTCGTACAGGTTCAGGCCGACGCCCATCAGGCGGTCGGGGCGAGCTCCTTCGAAGGCGGGCACGACCAGCGGCAGGGGGTGGACCAGGTGGGGCGCCAAGGCCACCATCAACTGGCGCTCGAGCAAGGCCTCCCGCACCAGGCCTAGATCGAAATGCTGCAGGTAGCGAAGGCCGCCGTGGACGAGCTTTGAGGAGCGGCTGGAGGTGCCTGAGGCGTAGTCGGCGCGCTCGATCAGGGCGACGCTGTAGCCGCGCGTGGCGGCGTCCAAGGCGACACCGGCGCCGGTGATGCCGCCGCCGACGACGACGAGATCGAACTCGTCGGTGCTCAGGGCGGCAAGCGCTTGGGCGCGGGAGATCACGCTTCCAGTCTTCCAGAGCGACCTTCCTAGTGGCGGTGGCGGTGGCGCTTCTTGTGCTTGCGGTGCTTGGCCAAGGTGCCGACGGGGCCGATCGTGTGACCGATGCCGGAGCTCACAAAGCCCATGATTTGGCCGTTGGCGATGCGCGTGTAGACGCCCGCGTATCCCGCTTGGGCACAGCCGTTGCCGAAGTCCACAAGGCCGGCCAAGACGTAGTCGAAGGGGGGGTGCGCGGGGCTTTCGCTGTCCACCACGAGCGGGCCGCCCGAGTCGCCGTAGCAGGTGTCCACGTGGGATCGTCCCCCTCCCGCGCAGATCATGCGCGCGGTGATCGGTTGTTCGATCGTGGCGTACTGTTCTTCGCACTGGGCGTCGGACACGAGCGGCAGATCGACCGAGCGCAAACCGGTCGGGTAGTTGGCGGGATGCCCGGGCGAGGGGTCGGTGTCGCCCCAGCCGCTGGAGGTGGCGATGATCGCGGGGCTGCGATTCGGGTTGGCCGCGCCGGCGCTAGCTTGCGGTTCCAAAGGCAGGGGCGCGATCGCGTCGAGGCCGTTGATCGAGGGCGTCGCGCCTGACCACAGGGGACGCGCCAAGGTGAGCAAAGCGATGTCGTAGTCGCTGGTGATCGGGTTGTAGTGGGAGTCGAACATGCTGGAGGCGACCGGGTCGCGCACGGCCGTCGGTTCGGAGACCGCGAGCGAGGTCGAACCGGCGAGCACCTCCACGTCGGTGGCGTTTTCGCTGCGTCCGGCGCCGGTCACGCAGTGGGCGGCGGTGAGGACGTGGGTCGCGTCGATGATCACCCCACCGCAGAAGAACCCGGCGGCGGGCGAGCCGGCGCGCGGGTCATAGAGGGCGACCTGAAAGGGAAAGCTTGAGATCGAGGCCCCTTCCCCGCCGACGATGCTTGCTTTCGCAAGAGGCCGCGAAGCCCCGTGCGCACGGCCCCTCGACCCGGCCGCGCGCACGAGCGAGGGCCGCGCTGCGCCCCGAGGCGACTCGGCCCCACCGCCAAAGGGACGAGCCACCCCGGAGAACCACACGATGCACGCCAAGGCACCAACCACCATCAGCGTGAATCGTGTTTGACCCGAGACTATGGAGCGATGCAGCGAAATACTGACCCCTCAGATGATCGCGTTTCCTCCCCTCAGTTGAGTGTAAGATACGATGTACTTCATTGGCAATGCGTCTTCTGTCTGAGTTGCGTACCAATTTGGCACGTACGGCGATGTGTGCGCCCAAAGCGGCGCGGGGCATCGGTCTCTCTCAGAGAGCCGACAGCTCGGCGGTGATCTCGCTCACCGCCGACTTGGCGTCGCCGAACAGCATCGAGGTCTTCGGGTCGAAGTACAGCTCGTTCTCGATGCCGGCGAAGCCGGGGTTCATGGAGCGCTTGATCACGATCACCGAACGCGAGTCGGCGACCTCGAGGATCGGCATGCCGTAGATCGGCGAGGAGGGCGTGTTCTTGGCAGCGGGGTTGGTGACGTCATTGGCGCCGATCACCAAAGAAACGTCGGTGCGCTGGAACTCGGGGTTGGCGTCGTCCATCTCCTTGAGCTGGTCATAGGGGACGTCCGCCTCGGCAAGGAGCACGTTCATGTGGCCGGGCATGCGACCCGCCACGGGGTGGATCGCATAGCTGACCTCGACACCGCGACTCTCAAGCTCCTTGGTCAGCTCGCGCACCGCGTGCTGGGCCTGGGCGACGGCCATGCCGTAGCCGGGCACCACGACCACGCGGTTGGCGTAGGCCAGCTGGATAGCTGCGTCGGCGGCGCTCGTGGAGCGCACCGTGCCGTCGTGGGCGCCCGCGCCTTCGGCGCCCTCGACCGCTCCCCCGCCGCCGAAGCCGCCGGCGACGATCGAGGGGATCGAGCGGTTCATCGCGACCGCCATCAAGTTCGTCAGGATCGAGCCCGAGGCGCCCACGATCATGCCCGCCACGATCAGGGCGGGGTTGTTGAGCGCCATGCCGGTCGCCGCCGCCGAGAGGCCCGTGAAGGCGTTCAGGAGCGAGATCACGACCGGCATGTCTGCGCCGCCGATCGGCAATACAACCGCGTTGCCGAGCAGGGCGGCCACGACCAGCATTCCGATGAACAGGAGTTCGGAGTGCGCGCCCGCCACCAGGTCTACGCCCGCGGCCACCGCGAGGATCAGGAGCACCAGATTGACGATCTGCTGGGCCGGTCCCAAGGAGATCGGCCGTCCGGGAATGATTTCTTGGAGCTTGCCGAAGGCGATGTTCGAGCCCCAGAAGGAGACCGAGCCGACGATCGCGGCGAACACCGAGAAGATCGCCACGTAGGTCGGCAGGGCGCCCCCGAGCCGGATCGTTTCCCCGGCGATCTCGAAAGTGCGCCCGCCATAGGTGGAGCCGTGGCTGCGGAACTCGACCCAGGAGATGATCGCCACCGCGCCGCCGCCCACGCCGTTGAACAAGGCCACCATCTGGGGCATCGCGGTCATCTTCACCTGGCGCGCCGCGGGCACGCCCACGGCGACCCCGAGCGCAAGCCCCAGCGCGATCAAGCCCCAGTTGCCCTCGCCCGGGTAGAGCAGGGTCGCAACCACCGCGATCGCCATGCCCACGGCCGCGATGCGGTTGCCGCGCACCGCCGTGGTGGGACCCGACAGGCCGCGCAGGCCCTGGATGAACAGGGCGAAGGCGATTATGTAGAGGACATAGATGAAGCTTTCGTTCTGCACGAAGCTGGTGGCAAGGGGCGCGAAGGTCATGCGCTGCTCCCGCCGTCGCTCTTGCTCTGCCCGCCGGAGCCGGTCTGTCCGCCCGAGCCGGCCTGTCCGCCCGAGCCGGGGGTACTCGCCGCGTTGTCCTCGGCCTTGGGCTTGGGGCGCGACTTGAACATGTCGAGCATCCGGTCGGTGACCAGGAAACCGCCGACGATGTTAATCGTGCCGAAGGCGACCGCGATCACGAGCAGTGCCTTGCTGAAACCGTCGAGGCCGGGCAGGCCGAACAAAAGCAAAGCGCCGAGCAGCACGATCCCGTGAATCGCATTGGTGCCGCTCATCAGCGGTGTGTGCAAGGTGTTGGGCACCTTGGAGATCACGACGAAACCGATGAAGCCCGCGAGCACGAGGATCGCCAGGTTGGTCGTCAGCACGCTTGCCAAGATCATGCGCTTGCTCCCTCAGGCCCAGTCGAGCCGCTCGGTGCCGCGGCTGCCTCCACCGCGGCCTTGGCGCCCGCGCCGACGATCTCGCCGTCGCGGACCGTACACGCGCCGGCCACGATCTCATCCTCGAAGTCCAGTTTCAGCTCGACCTCGCCCTTGCCCTCGGCGGAATCCCCTTGCTTTGCGGGGTCCTTCTTCTTTGCGACGAGTAGATCGAGCAGGGCCTGCACGTTGCGTGCGAACAGCTGCGAAGAGTGCTCGGCCATGCTGGCCGGCAGGTTCAAGGGCGAGACGATCTTGACGTCGTGCTTGACCACGGTCTGCCCGGGCTCGGTCAACTCGCAATTGCCGCCGGACTCGCCGGCCAAGTCCACGATCACAGAGCCGGGCTTCATCCCTTCCACCGCCTCCGCGGTGACCAGCTTCGGCGCCGGGCGTCCCGGCACGAGCGCGGTCGTGATGACCACGTCGAAGCCCTTGATCGCGTCGGTCAAGGCCTGCTGTTGCTGAGCGCGCTCGGCCTCGGTCAGCTCGCGCGCATAGCCGCCCTCACCGCTTGCCTCAAGGCCCAAGTCCAGCCACTGGGCGCCGAGCGACTGAACCTGCTCGGCCACCTCGGGACGCACGTCATAGCCGGTCGTGCGCGCGCCCAAGCGCTTGGCGGTCGCCAGCGCTTGCAGGCCCGCCACACCGGCACCCAACACCAAGACCTTGGCAGGCGGGATCGTGCCGGCCGCGGTCATCAGCATCGGATAGAAACGCCCCATGTTCTCCGCGCCGAGCAAAGCGGCCTTGTAGCCGGCGATGTTGCTCTGCGAGGAGAGCGCGTCCATCGACTGGGCGCGGGAGATCCTCGGGATCGACTCCATCGCGAAAGCGGTCGCTTTGGCCGCCGCCAGCGCGCGGGTGGTCTGGGGGCTCGTCAGGGGAGCCAAGAAGCCGATCAAGATCGAGCCCTGCCCGAGCAGCCCGATCTCGGCCTCGCTGGGAGGCGAGATCTTCACGACCACCTCCGAGCGCCACACCTCGCCCGTGTCGGCCGTCAGCCGGGCGCCCGCGTCCTCGAAGGCGCTGTCCGGCAAGAGGGCGTCTGCGCCCGCGCCATTCTCGACCAGGACATCAATGCCCTTGGCCTTCAACTTGGCGACGACCTCCGGGACGAGCGCTACTCGATGCTCGCCCGCGGCGGTCTCCTTCGGAACACCTACCCGCATGAAGGCCGGGAAAGTATCCGATCTTGGGGACGGCACGCAGTCAGACTCCCCCCCAGCGTCCAAGGACGCCCTCCCGACGCGTGGCTCCGACCCGCAAACACCCAATCGGACAGCGGGTCACACGCCCAGCGAGAGGCCCCACAAATGCCCGCCCGCGTTCCCGTTCCGTGCGCCGCCCACGCCTCGATCTGCGAGACTCGATCGGCCATGACGGTCAACCTGACACGCATCTACACCAAGCTCGGAGACGGCGGCCAGACCCACCTCGGAGACATGAGCCGGGTCTCCAAGCTGCATCCTCGCGTGGAGGCCTATGGGACCGTCAACGAGCTCAACGCGACGATCGGCCTGGCCTTGATCGCGCCTGGCATGCCCGGGCGCTTCGTCGAGTGGCTCGAGCGCGTCCAGAACGACCTGCTCGACGTGGGCGCCGACCTGTCGGTGCCGGGTCCCGCCGAGGACGAAGCCGACCAGACGCGCAAGGGCCAGGAGCGCCTGCGCGTCGGCCCCGAGTACGCGGCTTGGCTGGAGCAGGTCTGCGACGAGGTCAACGCGACGCTCGCTCCTCTGCGTTCGTTCGTGATCCCGGGCGGCACGCCCGCCTCGGCCCACCTGCACGTCTGCCGCACCGTCTGTCGCCGCGCCGAGCGTCGCGCGATCGCCGTGGAGGGCTGCAACCCGGAGACGATCCGCTATTTGAACCGCCTCTCGGACATGCTGTTCATCCTCTCCCGCGCCGCGCGCGAGCACGAGCCGGGCTCCGAGCCGCTATGGGCTCCAGGCGCGCACGGCTCCGGGCGAACGCCTTCTTAGACCCGCCGGCCTAGGCCCGAGCGCATCGCCGTCCTGCCCGGCCGCGCGCAACGCCGCGAACGCCAAGGCCGCCCAGAAAGTCGCCAGCAGATAGCCGCCCACGACATCGCTGGGCATGTGCCAGGCGAGCACCAGCAGGGCGCCCCCCACCGCCAGCGCGAAGACCGCGCCGACCGCGGCCACTAGCCGGCGCTCGGCCGCCGGGGCGACCAGCAAGGCACACCAAACGAGCGTGGTCGCGGCGGTCGCGTGACCGCTCGGCCACGAGGCATTGGCGATGTATTTCGGACCGATCTGATCGTGATGGTGGGCCAGCAGCGGCTTCAGCAGCTCTGCGCTCCAAGGCGCCAACGGCAGCAGGATCGCGACCGCAAAAGCGACCCACGCCAGGCGACGGCGCAAAGCGATCGCCACCAAGCCGATTCCCCAGGCGGCGTAGAAGGGCGGGTAGAGCAGGTCCAGCAGAGCGTTGGCGGGCGCTTCCACCAAGGGACGATTCAGGCGCGTGAAGTCATATAGAGCGACCGCATCCTTGACGTGGGTGATCGGCACCAGCTCGGCCAAGGTCCAGGTCAGCACCAGTCCCACCACGCAAAGCCCCGCCACGAGCAGGGCCAGCCGCGCGAGGCGACGGTCGCCGGGCGGAGCACGCACGATCGTGGACATCCCAGCAGGGTAGGAGAGTCGCTTAAGGACCGCTCAAGCCCGGCGCATCGGAAACGGCCGGTCGCTCGACGGTCGCTCCAGTACGCGCGATCGGAAACGGCCGGTCGTCAGGCGGGCGCGATCGGAAACGGCTTGCCCGCGAGCGCCGCGAGTGCCTCGGCGGTCACCCATACCGGCGTTTGCGCGCTGGTGCGCGAATAGCGCACGCTCCCGTCGGGGGCGGACAGGCTCTCCAAGTAGCCGATCGGCGAGCGGCTGCCGCCTCTCTTCACAGCGCTCGGGTTCACGCCGGCGGCCACCAGGCCCTGCACCGCCCAGGCCGTTGACTGGGCGTTCGATTCGCCCCCCGGTTGTTGGGGAAAGCCACCGTCGGGGTTCTGGGCGCGGCGCAGATAGGCCACCGCGCGAGCCGCAAGCCCACTGTTTCGCTGCCCCGTCGCGGCCACCGCGGCCTGTAGCGCCGCCGCCGTGTCGTCCACGTCCTCGCTGCCCCCGCGTCCGGCGAAACCGAAGCCACCGTCGCGATCCTGCTGCGCCGCCAACCATCTCCCCGCCGAGTCCACGAGCTGGTTGTCGGACGTGTTGCCGGCCACACGCAGAGCGAGAATCGCAAAGGCCGTGATGTTCACCAGGTGCGCGAACGAGCCGTCGCTCGAGCGTTCGTGACGCAAATCGGCGAGCAGCCCCCCACCGCCGAGCGCCGACGCGGGCAACCCGCAGGCATGCAACGCCAGGATCGTGCGCTCATAGTCCCCGGCGCCTTGCAGTGTGGAGGCCTGGCCCCGCAACGCATCGAGCACCGAGCGCCCGCCACGCTTCAAAGTCAGCGGGTTGCGACCTGCGGCCGCCAAACCGATCGCCGCCCAGGCGGAATACAGCTCGCTGCTGCTCTGCCCCTTGGCCGCACCGAAGCCGCCGTCGCCGTTCTGGGCGCCCTTCAGAAAGGCGACGCCACGCCCGAGCACCGAGGCAGCGGCGCGAGCCACGCCCACGCCGGTCCTCACGGGGGCCGGTGGCACCAAAGCCGCCGAGTTTCGTGCGCGCAAAACGGTTGCCCCACGCGCGCGCGCAGGGTGGCCGATCGCGTACATGCCCCCGCCCACCAGCGCGACCACAACAAGAGCCGCCGCGGCGGGCGGACGGACCGGCTTCCACTCGACTGTCATGCGGGCCCGCACGCGGCCCAGCAGCCGCGCCAGCTCGGGCCCGAAGGCGAACCCGAACAGGAAGCTCGCCACGGTGTCGGTTATGTCGTAAGGCAGGGCTTGGCCCGCCGTCAAGAAGAAGGCGGCCGGCGTGTGGCTGGCCCCCAAAGTCCACGTGTACACGTTCATGATCTCCTTCGCCACCAAAGCCATGACCGCGCATGCCAGCGCGATCCCAAAGCGCCCCAAGCGCCTGCCGCTGAGGCGTCCAAGCGCGGCGCCCGCAAGGCCCACAAGCCCCCATGCGGCCATCTGCCAAGGCGTGTAGGGCCCTTGGCCGAGCACGATGTTCGAGGCCAGCATCCCGATCGCCCCCACCGCGAAGCCCGGGATCGGCCCTAGCGCATAGCCCACGACCAAGGTCATCGCCGTGATCGGCTTTACGTCGGGCAGCGCCACGAACGCGTCGCGTCCGAGCGCCGCCACGGCCGCCAACGTGCCGACCACCGCAGTCATGCGCGCCGTAGGTCGCGAGCGCTCATAGGCAAGCCAGCCCGCGACCAGCACGCCGAAGACGATCGCAAAGCTCGCCACGACCCAGCTCACCACAGGCCTCCCTGAGCCGCCGCTCCTTGACCCACCGCTCCCAGCGGCTCGACAGGCCCCTCGTGCGAGCCGGCAGGCCTTTCGTGCGAGCCGGCGGGTCCCTCGTGCGAGCCGGCAGGCCTTTCGTGCGAGCCGGCGGGCCCCTCGTGCGAGCCGGCGGGTCCCTCGTGCGAGCGGACCGCACCGCGCCCCCGCGCGCGCAAGACATTGGCGCCCGCCTCCGGCTCAAGCGCCTCGCCCGCGCCCCCCAGGATGCGAGCGGTTTCGGTCGAGAAGTACCAGCCGCCGGCCAGCAGCTCCGCGGCCGGGCCGTCCGCGATCACACGCCCGTCCGCCAGCAGGACCGCCCGTTCGGCGCACGCCGCCGCGAACTCGGGGTCGTGCGTGGCCACGATCACCGCCTGTCCCCCTTCGGCGCGGCGGCGCAGCTCGGCGGCAAGCGTCGCTTTGGCCTCGCGGTCCATGCCGCGCGTGGGCTCGTCCAAGGCCAGCACGACCGGCGGATCCCCTTCTCCCGCCACGATCGCCAAGGCCAGGCGCTGGCGCTCCCCGCCGGAGAGGTCCCTCGGGTTGCGCTCGCCCAAACCTGCCAGCCCCGCTGCCGCCAAAGCCTCAGGGGAGACTTCCTGGGAAACGCGCTCGCGCAGGAAGTAATCGTTGGGGTTCTGCAACAGCAACGCCACCCGCCCCGCCGTGTCCACTCTCCCACGCGTGGGCCCCAACAGGCCCGCCGCGTGACGCAGAAGCGTTGACTTGCCCGCCCCGTTGCGTCCCATCAAAGCGACCGTCTCGCCGCCCCGCACGACCAGATCGACGCCGCGTAGGATCGCCGGGCCGCGCGGAATCTCATACCAAAGCCCCCTGATCGAGAGGGGCACGCCGGTCCCTCCCCCAAACCGCAAGCCCCGGCGAGGAGCGGGCTTGGCCTCTGCGCCGCGGCGGCGGGACGGCGAGCCGCCCCCAGGACCAGCCGCCGCCGTCGCATGCTCCGTCTCGCCCTCCAGCAGCCCGCGGACACGCAGCGTCGCACGAGCCTGCTTGACGCCGACCGGGGCGGGGCTCAGCCCGGACAGGGCAAACAGCTTGGCGCCGGGCGTCTGTAGCGCCGGCGCCTCGCTGCGCGCCCACTCCAAGAAAGCCTCCGGCGGACCGTCGTGCGCGACGCGACCCCCGTGCATCGCGATCGCCCGGTCGGCCGCCGCCAAGCAGCGCTCCAAACGATGCTCGCACAGCAGGATCGTCATGTCCCACTCCTGGTTGAGCCGGCGCAACAGCCCGATCAGCTCATCGCCCGCGACCGGGTCCAGTTGCGAGGTGGGCTCGTCGAGCAGCACCACCTTCGGGCGCCCCGCAAGCGCCGCGCCCAGCGCGACCCGCTGCTGCTCGCCGCCCGAGAGCTCCTGGGTGGAGCGCTCCAGCAGACGGTCGATCCCAAGCGCCAAAGCCACCTCCTCCACCCCCCTGGCCACCATCGCCGGGGTGTGGCCCCTGTTTTCCAGCGCGAGCGCCAGCTCCGCGCGCACCGAGCCCATCACCAGCTGGGTCTCCGGGTCTTGGAACAGGGCGCCCGTCAGCGCCCCCAGGCGCGCGGGGGGATGCTCGCGCGTGTCGAGTCCCTCGACCGTCACCCTGCCCGCGAACGAGCCGCCATAGAAGTGCGGCGCCAAACCGCACGCCGCTCTCAGCAGCGTGGACTTGCCGTGCCCCGAGAGCCCCGCCAGCACGCACATCTCCCCCGGCTCGATCGTCAAGCTCACGTCGAGCAGCGCCGGAGCCTCGGCTCCCGGGTAGGTGTAGGTGACGCGCTCGAACGCGACCGCGCTCACGGCTCGATGCCCCTGCGGTCCGCGAATGGAGCCAAGATCGCGAGCGCCAGCACCAAGGCGAGCGCAGCCGTCTCGCTAGCGCCCGCCGCTTTGATTTCGGGATAGGCCTCGAACGAGGCGAATCCCGCCAATCGCGCCGTCACTGCCAAGGCCGCCACGGCGACGGCCGAGGCCGCGAACGCCAAATCGTGGCGCGACCACGGGATCGGTCTGCGCTGGGCGCGTCTGGCCTCGGCGAAGCCCCGCAGCTCCAGGGTCGCGGCCACGTCCATGGAGCGATCCAAGGAGGAGGACAAGATTGCGCTCACGAGGGTGCCCTGCGCGCGCGCGTGTGTGAGACGGCCCCCTCCCCCCGCGCGCGTGGGCCGGGTCCTCTGCGCTTCTGCCAGCCGACGCGCGTCGCCGGCCAACAGGGGGACCATGCGGGTCGCCAGCGACGCCGTCAGCGCCGAGCGAAACGAGAGCCTGCGTACGCCCCGCAGCAGCTCGTCCGGATCGACCGCCAAGCTGCCCAAGGTCGTGGCCAGCATCAACAGCGACACCTTCAGCGCGATAACCACGCCATAGACGAGCGCCTCGACCGTCAAGTTTCCCTGGCCGAAAGGCCCCAAATCGCCGAGCCGCACGAACACGGTCAAACCGTCCCGCGACACGAGCACGTTCACGACGACGATCGGCAGCGCCACGATCGCCGCCATTCGCAACGAGCGCAAGACCTGAGGGCCCACGCCCGCTGCCGCGCCCGCCGCCACAATCGCGCCCACCTCGGCGGCCAGCACGAACGGGCTTTCGCTGGCGAGCGCCGCCACGATCAAGGCGGCTGTCCAGGCCGCGCCCACGCTTGCGCGCGTGGCGTGCAACGGACTCGCCAAGCGCCTGTAGAAGAGGGTGTCCCCGATCACGGTGTCGGCACCGGGCGCGCCGTGCCATCGGCTTCCAGCGCCAGCGCGAAACGGTCGCGCAGCGCCGCTTCGGAGAAAGCCGCCGCCGCGTGTTCCACCCCGCTCGCGTCGGTGCCTGTGACCACCCACAATGGCTCCTCTTGGGCGTAGCGGGTGGCGGCCACCAGACCCCCTCCCGCGCCAAGCGTCTTAGTCGTGCGTCCCTGCGCGTCGAGCAGGCTCAAGGATTGCCCGTCGCCCGCAAAGCGCGCATACACCCCGCTTGCGCCCGGCCCCCGCTCGATCGCCTCGCTCGCCGGCGTGGCCCTCACCGCCGGCCAAGGCCCGACCAGCACCCGCAACGTTTCCGGCTCGTCTCCCGGACCGATCCCCGCGATCGCGGCCGGCGCGCCCTCGGCACGCAGGCGGGCGACCACCGTCTGGCAGGCCTTGCCTTGCACTTCGGCGCATTCCACGCGCACCGGCAACCGCTTGCCTTCGCTGCCGTTCACGAACGGCTCCGGGAAAGAACCGACGACCGCCGGCACGTCCTCGGTTTGGCTCCAGTTGTGCAGGTCCCACCAGATGTGGTCGCCCGCGTGCACATCTGTGCCAGCCCCACCCTTGGGCGCCTCGATCCCGTTGACGTAATAGAACCAGTTGACCGGTTCCCCTCCCTGCGTGGTGCCCGCGCGCCCGTCGATGCTCTGCACGAAGCCGCCCCCGTACCTGGTCGTGACCTGATGGTTGCGCATCAACAGGCTCATGACCGTCTCCTGGCCGCGCACCTTCGGCGCCCCTTGGCCTCCGAGCGACTTGGCGCCGAAGTCTTCGGTCACGCTCAGGTGGATCGCGCTCGGCGTGGCCCCGGCCCCGAGGCCGCAGCCGCCGAGCGCGACCGCCAACACGCCAAGCGCGACCGACCAGACCTGACGCTTACTTGACATAAAAGACGACATGGCTCACACCGGGGACGAGCTTGGTCGCCCGCCCCGAAGCGTCGAGGGCCTCGATGTCATACACGTAGTGGCCCGCCGGCAGTGCCGCCGGCAGCAGATAGCTGAACGACTCCGTGTCGCCCACCGAGAAGAAGCGCAGCGCTCCACATCGACTCTTCACGAAGCGCTCCTTGGAGCCGCTGAAGGCAAAGCAACGTTTGCCGTTGCGCCGCATCAAGCCGATCCGCACTTCCTTGAGCGTGGCGCCGGTCGGCACGGTCACGGTGCCCTTCAGGATCCTCGGCGCTTTGCGCTTGGAGTAGCTGCGACCCGACTTCACGCCTGCGGCTACGGTCGTCACGGTGGCCGGCGGGGGCAGCACGATTCCCGGCCCTCCGCATCCGCCGGCCGGAGAGGACTCGGTCGCGCAGGCCGTGAGAACCTGGGTACCGCAGGTCCCGTCGGGGCCGTTGTGGACGCAGATCGTGGCCTCGGTACGCACGGCCGGCGGGCCCGCCCCGGCATTCACCTGCAGTGTGTATATCCCGGCGCCACCGAACTTCAGCGTTGCGTGACCTTGCGAGTCTGTTGTCGCACCGGCGCCACCCCCGATCACGCTCGCGCCAACCGCGGGTGAGGCTTCGCCTTTGGCGTTGTACTGCTTGACCGATACGGCGGTCGCTTCGCCGACGTTCGCGGTAGTAGGCGCTTCGAGCTCCAGCGGGGTCGGTTCGGGCGTTGGGCATGTAGTGCCATAACAAGACGGAAACAGCAACACCCGGTCGCCTGCATGCACTTCTATTTCGCAAGCGCCCAGTTCGGCCTCCTTGTCATTGAGCCAGAACGACCAGAAGTAGTTCGCCGAAGCCGATTCTTCGAATTCGTGTGTCTCCCCCTCGATCGTGAAGATCGAATACTGGTTGTATTTGGCTTCCCAAGGCCCACTCCAGTTGCCGGCCGTGGCCAGCTCGAGAGCGCCAAGAGCGCTCGTGCCTGGACACGAGTCAGCTTCGTTGCCGTCCTTCACGACAGGCGTCGTCGTGGTGGTGACGAGCGTCGGCGGAAGCTTTGTTTCGCTGAGCCCCTCAACCCTGACGGTGACCTGTGCCGGCGTCCCGGCGGCGAGCGCGGAGGACGGGACGAACAGACAAATGAGCGCAAGGACGAGAACCGCCGAGCGCGAGAAAATGCGAGCTTTAGACATGGAGCCAACCCCTTTCCACGAGGGCTTTGTGGGCTTGTGGTCGGAGGCAGGTCTCCTGGCTCCCGGGCCTACCCTCCGCGCCTTCCCGATCCGCCGAACGGCAGATCAGTGGCTGCGCTTGCGCGCCGCGTCTGGCATCCCCGGTCACAGTGGCGGGTCCGCGCCGGATTCGCACCGACTTCCCTTTCCACCGACCTTTGAACGCCCGCCATCCTACACCCGCGCGCGGCCGCCGCGCGCCTGAGAGCCCGGAGCGCTTGGCTACAGCGTCGCGAGGTCAGCGTCGAGACTGGCGAGTACGGCGCGCTGCTCCTCGTCAAGCGTTGTGGGGGCCTTGATCAAACGGCGTGCATGGTCGAGGTCGTCGGAGCGCCCGAACGTGAGCGCCCCCCTGACGCGTCCCTCTTGCAGATAGAAGGTCGTGAACTTGCCCTCCTCGTAGGATCCCCGCACGAGCTCCTCGTCCCACTCGTAGGCGGGGCCCACGTACTCGAGCTCGCCCCAATCGCCGAGCACCGAATAGAAGTAGGGCACAACCTCGTGGGGCACGTCGCCGCCGAGCATGTTCAAAGCGGCTGTCTTGCCGTGGTTGAAGGCCACGTCCCAGTGCTCGATGCGCACGTGCGTGTCGTGTATGGGGGAGTCGTACTCGGCGATGTCTCCGGCCGCGAAAACCCCCGGCGCCGAGGTCTCAAGGCGCGAGGAGCAGACCACGCCGCCCCGCTCGCCGATCTGGAGGCCGGCGCGCTTGGCCAAGGCCACGTCCGGCGTGACGCCGGCGCCCACGACCACCGCTTCGGCCGGCACTTCCAGCCCGGCGCTCGTCACGACCTTGCCGACGCGCCCCTCCCGGCCGGAGCGCTCCTCAGCCTCGAAGCGCTCAAGCTCGTCGGAGCCGATCACCTCGACCCCATGCGATTCGAGCAACCCTTGAAAGAAGCGTCCCGCCCGCTTGCCGAAGCCTCGTTCCAAGGTCGCCTGCTCCTGCATCACGATCGTCGCCTTCTTGCCCATCAAGGTCAGCGAGGCGGCGACCTCGCAGCCGATGTAGGAGCCGCCGATCAGCACCACCCGCTCGGCGTCGGTGACACCCTCGCGGATCGCGTCGGCGTTGCCGAGCGTGCGCAGGTAGTGGATCTGATCGAGCTCGCAGCCGGGCACGTTCAGGCGGCGCACGTTGGCCCCGGTCGCGATCAAGGCCTTCTCGAAGCGCAGCTCCTGCTTGTCGGAGAGCTTGACCGTACGCGACTCCAAGTCCAAGGACATCGCGCTCGTGCGCCTCAGCAGCTCGACTTTCTGCTCTGCCCACCAGTCCTCGGGCCTGAACAGCGGCTCCTCGCGACTCTCCTCGCCGCGCAGATAGCCCTTCGAGCACTCCGGCCGGTTATACGGCGAGTCGGGCTCGCGTCCCACCAGCACGATCTCCCCATCGGCGCCGGACTCCCGCAGCCAGCGAGCGCAGTTGGCCGACGCCAAGCCGCCACCGATCAGCAGGAACTCCACCTCGCGCGTGCTCATCTTGATTGCCACCTTACAACCCCGGCGGATGCCTGACCGACCAGTGCGCCCAAGTCGGGATGTGATCCAAGATGCGCCAGCGGGGGCCGTCTTGGTCGCGATTGGGCCCCACGTCGGTTCCGTTGTGGGAAGTGTCCAAGCGCAGGCCCGCGATCGTCATGAACGCATGGGCGGTGGGAGCGTCGGTGGCGTAGATCGTGACCCAGCGGCCGGGCCCCGGCGCACCCCAGTGCACATAGTCCTGGGCCAGCGGGTTCTCATGCAAGATTTCTCCGATTGGGCGCACTCCTGAGCGGTACAGCACGAAGTTGACGGTGCTCGAGCAGTCCTCGTCTGGGGCGCCCCTCGGGTCTGGATGACCGTCGGGCCCATACGGCAGTTCCTGCAGCTCGTTACCCGCGATCACCATCGCCTGCACGACGCTCGGCGCACCTTCGGGCACGAGCGCCACGTGGCCGTCGCCGGGCGAGAGCACCGCTTGTTCGCCAGCCGTGAACTGAACCTCACCCACGCCGGGCCATTCGGCGATCGACACTTCCGGCCCGGCCGCCTTGCTGAGGGGCGCGGATCCCCGGTACAACGAGGCCCAGTGCTCGACCTCCTCCACGTACCAATTCGCGTGGTTGTAGGCGAATATCGCCTGCTTGTAGTCGCCCGGCGCACCCGCGGCACGCAGGTAATTGGCCATCGAGAAGATCGCGTCGGCCGCGTCCCAGCGATCGGCTCGCCCGTCGCCGTCGCCGTCCACTCCGTACTCCTGCCAGGTCGAAGCCAGGAACTGAGCGGGCCCGCCCGCGCCGGCCGAGTTGACCGCGCCCTCCCTAGTGCAGGACGGATCGGGGTCGCGCCCGTGGTCGCACTCAACCTTGCCGATCCCGGCCAAGATCGCCCAGTCCAAGCCGTAGCGCCCCGCCGCTTCGGTATAGAGCCTCAGGTATTCGGGTGGGATTTCCGCACGCGCCCTGGCCGAGGGCTCATATTCGCCGCCGGTGCCCCGCGACCCCGTCGTGAGTCCCACGGTCACGCCGACCATCGCGGCGCTCGCGATCAAGACGACCAAGCCCGTGCCCGCAACGATCAGCAGCCCCAGGACGGGACGCGCACCGAGACCGTGCCGCGTGCGCTCCGAGCCCCCTCCCCGGGAACCGCGCACGCCCGACTCGAGGATCGCCTCGGCATTCACCCGGACGCTCCCGGCCCTCGCGGATTCCCCGGCCCTCGCGAATGCGTCTCCCACCCCAACTGGCGCTTGCGTCTGGCCGCAACCTCACGAGCATCGTCCATCACGCTCGGCCTTTCAACCTGCGGGCGCTCTGCCGACGAGCGCCGGTCGGGCGACACCGTCCCTCCCCCAGGCGTCAGGCGACTGGACGCGCCGGAAACCGGCCCAGGCCGAGGCGTCTGCGCGCGACCGGCTTCGGATGCGGTCGACCGTGGCATCGAGACCGCCAGACCTCGCCCCGGATCGATTTTTCCCGAAGCCGAGACGGACATCGCCGAGCCAGCCACATGCGGGGACTGCTCATCTTCGATCCGCCGCTCACGAGCCGTCAATAGCGCGACCCTGCGGATATCGCCCCCTGCGAGTGCCTTCTGACGCTCGTGGCGCACTCGCTCGAGCTGTCCCTCTCGGGCTGCCATATGACGCCCGGCGGCCTGCCCCCCAGCGTCAGAGCGGCTACTCGCATGACGCTGCCGACCGGCGAGGGTATGGCCCACGCGAGCGTGTGCGAGATTGGCGTGTGATTGCTCGCCCGCTCCCAACTGTTCCCCGAACGATTCACCGCGAGCGATACCGGGCGCCCCGAAATTTCCGAATTCCCGCGATTCATCGCGGTCCTGATGTTGGGCCGGGCCGGCCGTGGTCCTCTGCTCGCGCGAGATCGCCCCTGCATTCGCAGGGGCGGGATCCTGCGAGCCCGAGCGAAGCGTGGCGGGGGCTTGCGAGCGCTTCTTGGGAGGATCTGTCTCAGGCGCAGGCTGTCGCTGGTTTCTCCTCGCCAGATATGGCTTGACCAAGGCACGCGGCGTCTCCAGCGCCTCCCCCACCCGTCGCGCCATCGAGCGATGCGGTGTCGGCGGGCTCCCGCGAACGGCTCCCTGTGCCCACCCCAGCGTGTGGTGTCGCTTGAGAAAGATGCCCCACCAGAAGGCCGAGACGAGCAACCACTGCTCCCACCAGCCCAGGATCGTCAGGCTCCAGAGCAACTTCGTCACCAGCAGCACGACGCCCAACAGGAACGAATATGTGAGCTTGGCGACCGTCGCTTCCAGCAACTTCAGAGCCCAGCCGCGAAAAGCCGAGCGTCCTCCGTCGCCGAGCGCCGGGGCCAGCACCGCGACAGGCGAGAGCAGCAAGAAGAACAATCCGGTGACTGCCGCGCCCAGCAGCCGCAACCCCAAGAAACCCAACAGCAGCAACATCCCGAGCGCTCCCAACCAGATGGCGAACAGGCCGATGACGCGGGAGCCCGTTCCCTTTTGGGTGCGAAATTCCGCCTGGGGCGCGGTCGGGCCCGTGCAGTCCTCCGCCGACTGACCACCACCGCAGAGCACATGGAGCAACGTCCCTTCTTTGGTGGCCGAATTGCGAGCCGGTTCGTTGGCGGGCAACGCAAGAAACAGTTCTCCGTTGGTCCGCGCTTCGCCCAGCAACTGCGCGCTAAAGGCCAGATCGCGAGAGCCGGTAGCCGCATCGGCCGAACAGCCCGCCCGGCATCCACTCTTCTGCTGCTCGCTCTTGGCGATCGCCAGACCCGCTTGCCTGAGCGCACCGTCCAGACGACCGGGCTCGTCGCACCAGCCGACATCGCCGAACTCCAAGTAACACCACGGCGCGTCGATCGCACCGGTAAAGAGCGCCTGCATGTTGTCGGCGAGCGTGCGCGCGGGATCCCGGGGCGTCCCGTTGGCCGCGACCGCCATCGCACCGAGGCCGGCTTGATTACTCCACTTTTCGACGGCGCCGACGGTGCCCGCCGGGTCGGCGATCACCCACAGGCCGCCTCCCATCATCGCGACCATCGCCAACGCTTGGCCCATTGTCTCGGCGACCCGGCGCTTGACCAGGCCGTGGTACATCACGAGCATCGAGGCAACCGCGAGCACGAATGCAAGCCACGGTTCGGTGAAGCCCGAGCGGGCCTCTCGCAACGCCACGCTCACCTGACCCAACAGTGCGCCGCTCAGCAGGTTCAGCGAATAACACCACTCAAACATCACGACCAAGCCGTGCGTCGCCGAGACAAGCGCCATCCAGCCGAACTGGGCAAAGTCGTCGATCGTCGCCGACATGTCGTTGCCCCACTTGTCAAGACCAGTGTCGATGTTCACATCGAACGCGTAGTTGTTGGTGGGGTCCGGCGCCGCGACGAAACTGTCGGTTTCACAACTGCGTCGCTGTGTCGCGGACAGGCCCACCGACGCGCGACACAACGGACTGTCCAAGCCGTTGCCGGTGAACGGATCGCCACCGCTTGAGGGAGCCGAAGCGGAAGCTTCGCCGACGGTGACACCGCCCGCGCCCAGGGCCGGTCCAGCGGGCGCGCGGGGCACACTCGGTTTCGGGGTTGGCACTCGACGCGCACCCGCAAGCGCCGGTATCGGCCCTACGCAGAGACTAGACGCGACGAGCAGGCCGAGCGTAAAAGCGAAGGCGAGCCGCCGGGAGTCTCTGGGCGGACCCGCGCTCACGCCCGGCAACCGGTTTGCTGTCCCGAGGAGCGCGGGGTCGTGGAGAAGGCCCGCAACAGAGACGGCACGACCACCTCGACCTGGATCGCCTCGACCCGACCGCGGTGGTCGCGAAACAGACAGCGTCCCGCCTCGAATTCGAGCAGGCGCTCACGGGCGCGACGATCCTCGGGATCCAACCCCAGCAGGGTCAGCGCGCGCGAGGCCTCGAGCTCCGAGCGCATACCGAACACGAATGTCGCCCCAAGCAGATTCTCAAGCGATTCACGCTCGCCGACCAAGGCGTCGGTGACCAATTGCGTGCTGATGATCGGCACCGCCAGCTCGGAGCGACCCATGCGCTGCAGCGAGGCCAGCAGCGTGCGTCCGACCGGGTCGCCCAAGAGCCGCCATCCCTCGTCGAATGAGAACAACTTCAAGCGCTCGCGCTCGCTCGACATCAGATGTGTCGCGAACATCGCGATCAGGCGCACTATCTGCTGCCCGACACGCTCGGCCTGGGTGTACTCCGAGCGAGGGGTGCCCGGCTCGGGCCCGGGCAAGTCGCGGATCGGCAGGTAGGTGACCTGTGCTTGGCCGACAGGCGCCAACTTCGTGCTCGGATCGGCAAAGCCCAACTGGGTGAGCCCTGAGCGGGCATAGATCTCGAGCGTCTTTGCGACTTGCCTGTTGACCTCATCGCCTGCGGCGAGCGCCCGCACCACCTCCAAGCAGGTCGGCTGGCGCGAGCGGCCGAGCACGCGGTCCACTCCGCCGAGAATCGCCGTCTCCCAAGCAGGATCGGCCCGGCCCGGCAGCAGGTCGCACAAGAAGGAGACCGTCGCGTCGTGGCGCAAATGTTCGGGCGCCACTCTCAGCGGATCGAGCATTCCCCGCAGGGCGTGGTCGGGGCGCAAGGCGATCGTCTCGGCGTGGGGAGCGACCTCCTCCAACAGGTGAAAGCGATGGTCGCCCTTCGGATCGCAGTCGATCACCCGGGCGCCGCCCAAGAACGCCTCGTACTTGAGCTTCTGGGCGAGTGTCGTCTTGCCCGATCCGAGCGCCCCGACGCTGAGGATCGTCGTGTTTCGATCGCTCTCCGAGCCCTCGCGCAAGTTCAAGCGCACCGCGTGGCGCGAGCCAGAGAGCGTGTGACCCAGGTAGTAGCCTCGCCGCGAGCCGACGGCATGTGTGGCTGTCGGCATCGCCGCCGCGACCTGCTCGAGCGTGAGGGTGTCCTCATAGCCGGCGACACGTGTGCGCTGGGCCGGAAGGTGCTGGAGAAACAGCTCCAACTGGTCGCCGAGCGGTCGGTGCAGGCGGATCTCACCGTAGGCGCGCCGGCAGAGCTCCACTCGCTCGGAGAGCTCCTGCTCGCTTCTCGCTCCGATCGCGATCGCGAGCGTCGCCTTCAGCAACGGCGGGCGACTGGAGGCCTGCAGGTAGGCGAGCAGGTCGCGGGCCTCCTGGGTGCGCTGGTAGCCCAGGTCTGAGACGCCCTGCTCGCCGTCGGACTCGGCCCTTGCGATCTGGTCGGCGTCCTGGACCCGGCGGCGCGCCACGCGTAGCGCAAGCTCGTTGGGCAAGAAGCGGGCGTTCAGCGACAGGTCAACGTCGAAGGGCAGGCTTTCGACGGGAGCGAACATCAGCTCCACCCGCGCACCGGGAAACGACGCCTGCTCGGGAAGTGCACCCAACACGAGCAGCGCCTGCCAGCTCTCGCCCAACTCGGATTCGATTCGCAGCGAGCGCCCGCGATGTTCGACATAGCCGTCCATCCAGCGCGTCACGTCGCCCTCCAATGGGGCCAACAGCGCCTCGCCGTTGCGTTCGAACACGAGTGCCCGCGGCTCGTGCAGGCCGTCGAGCAGAGGCTCGCCGAGCCCTCGGCAAAACGCGCGACGCACGAGCCACTGCAACTCCACGCCTCGTGCCGGTCGCACCGAGAGAAAATCCTCCAGTCGAGCGTGAGCCCGGTCGGCGCGGACGCGCACGCTCTCGAGCTCGGACGCTTTCAAGACTCCGCCCTCGCGGGCAAGAAGAGCGCCTCTCAGCGACTGCAGCCACTCGCGGGGATGGCGCTCGGCGGCACGGGACACATACGACGCGACGTCCCGCTCGGGCTCGCGCAAGCTCACGAGCAGAAACAGGGAAGGCTCGGCCCCGCGGGCCTGCTCCAGGCGTTGCGCGTGCTCGGCGACATAGCGCTCGCGGGCGCTCCCGTGCGCGCCCGGCGCGGCCGTCTCCTCCAGGTCGGACAGGTACCCATCCACATCCCAAGGCTTGGCCACACGCACGATCTGGACATCCGCTTCGATCGCGTCGAGCGCACCCAGCAGCGCAAGCAACCGGCTGCGCTTGGCCTCCTCGGAGAGCCACTCATACGAGGCGGTCTGGACCGCGAATGCCGCCCACGGGTCGTTCAGGCCCGAGGCGAAAACACAGTTCCCATAGACAAAGGAGATAGGAGGGCGCAGCTCAACGCACCCCCACGCGTGTTCCACGCCCCAGAGCGATCACCTGGCCTTTGGCGAGCGTTCCCCGGGAAGGCAATTCGCCGATCGTCATTTCCGGCCGACCGAGCAAACGCCCGACGGCGCCCACGCGCCACTCCAAGCGTCGGTGAGCAACCGTCACAAGGACGGCTCCCGGCCCGGAGTAGCGGAACCTGCGCAGGCGCGCGTCCGAGCCATCGGGGAGATACAGCAGGGGCGGCGCGTACCAGCGCTGCCCGGCTTTGAAGCACTCGCTCGAACGACACACCCGCAAGCCGGCCAGATGACGCGGCCCGCAAGCGAAGCCCAGCAGCGCGCGAAGCGTCAGGTGAGCAGGCCTTCCCTCGATCCGGATCATCGTCAATACCGACGCGGCGCCGCCGGGCAATCCCAGATCGCGCATGTACCAAGGCGCGAGCTTGACGACCGCGCCGAGCAGCGGCAGCGCGCCGATCGCAACGATCAGGGCGACCAGCCCCAGGAAATAGACGATGCCCCGCAACGGCACACCGCCGGGGTTGAGGCGCAGCCGGTCGATGCGGTAGATGCGACGCTCGAGGTCGAACACCCTCCGGTAGGAGCGGATCTCCATGGAAGTGGTTTTGCGAGGACTCAGGGCGGGCGCCCTTCGGCCCGCTCAGGACGCCCCGAACAGGGAATTGACGGTGTCGTGCAGGACGTTCACCCCGGCCGGCGTGGCGAGCAGGATCGCAAGTAGACCGATCGCGAAGATGCCTGCCGCCTCCTTGAAGTCGCGTCTGAAGGCGAGCACGATCGAGGCGATCGCGAAGCCCAACGCGATCAGGCTCATCGCGACCTTGCGCCCGGTTTCGCCGGCCTTGGTGGCCGCCGATTCAAGCGAGGCTCCTCCTTCGCTTGCCGCAATCAGTGCGTGAATCGTGTGCAGCGTGTGCATTGCAACTCCTTCGCTTGGTGTTTGTGAAATCGATTGGTAGGCGCGTGGAGAAAGCCGCAGCAGACCTAGCCGTCGGGATCTGTCTGGATGGCCGCTATCTCCCAGCGGCCCGCTCGGGAGACCACGTCGAGTTCGTAGGCGAGCGTGTATGTCGCGCCGCGCCCGTCGCGGGCGCGGACCTGTGCGACCACGGCGCGCCCGGCGGCGCTCCACGCGAGACGGTCGAGCGTCTGCATGCTCAGCGCTGCCCCCGGCAGCGAGACGTGGGCGCCGGCGAGCAGATCGGCGTCGAGCTCCGAGCCCGCGCCCGCCAGGTAGTTGCGCAACGCCCGCTTGACCACCGTCGCAAGCGGCGCGTTTTCCACTTCGGGCGATTCGCGCGGGGATGCGGCGCCCGTCCAGGCCGGCGCTCCGACCAGGGCGGGATACCCGGCGAGCGCCAGGCTGCCGTCGGGACCGCGCTCAACGGCGACGGTCAGATAGAGAAGGCCGTCGCTGTCTGTCTGTGCCGCGACCGTGTAGAGGCGATCGCCGGCCGGGGCGAATCGTGCTTGGACGACTTCGCTCCACAGCACCCGCTGCTCGCCCCGCTCAGGTGGTTGCAAGCCCGCTTCGGCTTCCATCGAGGAGTTCAGATAAGGCGCGAGCGCGCGTCTGCGAGCTTCCAGGTCGCCGGAGTTCCAGGTGAGATAGACACGGGCAAAGAGAGACGCGAAGCCTTCGGCGGCCCGGTCCAGCGGCACCCCGCTCGATAGCGCCGCATGAGGGCTTGGGGGCTTGGGTGGAGCGATCGCATAGCGCGCGCTCGCAAGCAGACCGAGTGCCGCCGCGCCCTGAACGAGCATGCGCGGTAGGCTGCCGGCCAGGCGTATACGCCACAGCGGGCGGGGTGTGAGCTTGACCGATGCGTGCGGAGCGCTCACGAGCTCAACGCTCGAACTCGAACTCTTCGCCGGCTGTGGCCGAAGCCGCCGTGGGCGATGGAGACTCGGTCGAAGCGTCCACCCGCACGTCCGCGGTCGCCCTGGCACCGCGGGCCACAACCGTTTGCCGCGCTTGGGCGGACCGAGTGGCCGACGAGCCGCCGCGTCGACCGGCCGCGACGCCGGGGAGCGAGCTTTCGGGAGTCCCCGCGGGACTCGCCGAGCGCTCGCTCGGTCGAACTTGGGACTCGCGTCTCGCACCGGAGGCCCCCGGCGCTCGCCGCGCTGGCGCTCCAGAGCTTGCCGGCGGTATCGGGTGAGCGGCCGAGGACGCCGACGCGCCGGCGCGCGGCGGAGAACTCTGGCCGTGCAGATGGGAGACGACCAATCCGCCCGCCCCGATCGCGGAACCCAGCAGCAACCCGACTCCAATTAGGCGAGGCCCGCGCGATCGCGCGCCGGGCGCCGCGACTCCCACCTCGGGGGCCCTCCCGACGAAATCGCTCTCCGGTTCATCGTGCGGAGGCTCGGTCTCCCTCGCCGGGTGTCCTTCGGAGAGGTACTCGTCCTGGCCGTAGACGCAATAGACCTGACGGGGGGCACGGCGCCAAAGACTCATCGCGCCTGCCCCGAGCGAACGCCGCGAGTCACGCAGGCGACCGGGAGCGAGGATAGGGAGAAATCCTGCTCCCGGCCGCTCGCATGCGGACGGGAAGCGCCGGTCGATCGTCTCGGCAACCGATCTCCAGCGTCCCGAGGGACGCGCCTATGTGGGGGGCGAGGGGTTTTCATAGGTGTGTCCCTGCCTTCTCATCCGACGTGCGGAGGAAAGCGGGACACGCCCTCACCGGGGATCGCTCGGCTGCCGCCGGTTCGATCTCGCCCTGCTCGGCGAGCAGCCCGGCCAGCCTCGCGCGGGCGCGCTGGGCGACCTTGCGATACTTCTCCTGCGACCAGCTGTGCGCGCGACAGAATTCCTCGCGGCTCTCACGACCCACGAGCTGGCTCTTGAGCACCGAGCGCTGGTCGGGCGAGAGCCTGATCGCAAGGCGGCAGATCAGAGCGAGGTCGTGACGCGCCAACGCCAGACGCTCGACGTCGGCGCGAGCGTCCGTCAGTTCGAGACCGCCTTCCCACGCCCCGAGTGGCAGCGCCGTGGCCACGGCGGCCTCGATCGGGCTGCGTCCGCCCAGGGCACGACGACGGTCTTGGATGCGCGAGGCGAAGCGTTGCTCCAGCGCGTTGGCGATGTGGGCTCGACCGGAAAACGCGCTGTCACGCTTGGCGCGCTTGAGCAACTCGAGGGTGGCCTGGCTGTAACAGTCCTCCAGGTCCTCCCTGGTGAGCCGGTGTCGATGGGCCGCCAGCAGTGTCTCGCGGCGTGCTCCGACGACGAAGGCCACCGTCTCGCTGGGGTCCGCCGGTACGTGTCGGGCGAGGCCTCCGAGACGTTTGAAGCTCTCTTGTCGGGTAGACACGTAAGCATGTCGGTGCGAGTGGCCCCCACACCCCCCTCCCAATTTCTGCGCGGGCGCTTGGACGCGCTCGACGAGTTCCAGCAGCGCAGGCCGGTGCTCGGCTTCGCGGTGGCCGTGTTCAAGCGCTTCGACGACGACCAGGCGAGCCAGATGGGGGCGCTGATCGCCTACTACGGGTTCTTCTCGCTATTTCCCCTGCTGCTGGTGTTCGTGACGGTGCTGGGGTTCGTGCTGGAAGGCAGTCCGGCCACCCAGGAAAGCGTGGTGCACTCGACGCTCAGCCAGTTCCCGGTGATCGGCAACCAGCTGCAGCAGAACGTTCATTCGTTGACGGGCAGCGTGCCGGCGCTTGTGATCGGGCTGCTCGGGGCGACGCTGGCGGGCCTGGGCATCACCGGCGCCACCCAGAGTGCCTTCAACAAGGTGTGGGAGATCCCCCGTTCGCATCAGCTCGGTTTTTTGGCCTGGCGCGTGCGCGGCGTGGGGATGCTTGTCGTGTTCGGCCTGCTGACGATCGTCTCGACGGTCGCCGCCGGTTATGTGACCGCTCAGACCACGGGCGCGCTCGCGCTGATCGGCGGCATAGTCGTGGCCCTGGCGGCGAACCTGCTGTTGTTCTTCGCGGTCTTCCGGCTGCTCACCTCAGAGGAGGTGGCGACCCGCGAGCTCCTTCCGGGAGTGGTTGTGGCGGCGATCCTGTGGCAAGTCCTCCAGCACGTTGGCGGTTTCTATGTGGAGCATGTGGTGCGCCACGCCAAGGAGACCTCGGGCTTGTTCGCGTTCGTGCTCGGGCTGCTGACCTGGCTTTATCTGGGCGGTCAGGTGACCGTTTTGGCAGCCGAGGTGAACGTGGTGCGCGCGCGGCGCCTGTGGCCGCGGCGCCTGTTCTCGGCGACTTGAGGCCTATCCAGCCGGCTGAGGAGATGTTTTTTGGGACGTTGTGCGTGCGTATCTGGATTCCGGGCCGGTGCCGCAGGTAACAGGCCTTGACGAGCGCCCACGGCTCGCTATACTAACTACACTTTCGTAAGCACATATGGAGCGTATACCGATGGCTTCGACACCCTCATCTTCATCCGGCGGCACCCCGTCGCCCGAGCAGCAATCAAAGCCCGTGCTGCGCCTGATCCCGCTCGACGACACGGTCGTGTTCCCCAGCATGGGCATCACGCTCACGGTTGACGTGGGCGACGACGAGCGCGTGGTCTTGGTGCCGCGCCACGAGAACGAGTTCCTCGAGGTCGGCACGATCGCCGAGGTCTCAGAGCAGTTGCGCCTACCGGGAGGCGCCCACGCGGTCGCCCTCTCCGGCGAGCACCGCGCGCTGATCGGCGCCGCCCAAACCGGCCCCGAAGGGGAGTTGCGCGTCGAGGTGGACGAGCGCCCCGACGACGTACCCGTGGACAAGCGCACCCGCGAGCTCGAGCGCGAATACCGCGCCGTGGTCGAGGAGATCCTCGAGCTGCGCGGCGACGATGGGCGCATCGCGGCGTTCCTGCGCGCGATCGTCGAGCCTGGCCCGTTGGCCGACTCGGCCGGCTACTCCCCCAACCTGACCTACGTGCAGAAGGTCGAGCTGCTGCGCACGCTTGGCGTGACCGATCGCCTGGAGCTGGCGGTCAAACTGCAACGCGACAGCCTGGCCGAGCTGCAGGTGAGAAAGCGCATCCGCGAGGACGTGCAGGAGGGCGCCGACAAGCAGCAGCGCGAGTACTTCCTGCGCAAGCAGATGGAGTCGATCCGCAAGGAGCTCGACGAAGACGAGACGTCGATCGTTGAGGAGTACAAGGCCAAGATCGAGGCCGCCGAGATGCCCGAGGAGGTCCAGGAGCAGGCCCTGAAGGAGCTGGGCCGCCTGGAGCGGATGGGCGAGCAGACCGGCGAGTCATCGATGATTCGCACCTATCTGGACTGGCTGATCGCGGTGCCTTGGAGCAAGCGCTCGGAGGAGCACCTGGATCCGGTGGCAGCGCGCGAAGTGCTGGACGCCGACCACGAGGGCCTTGAGGACGTCAAGGACCGCATCACCGAGTACTTGGCGGTGCGCAAGTTGCGCCAGGACCGCGGCATCGAGGCCGACCCCAAGTCGGGCGCGATCCTGACGTTGATCGGACCTCCCGGCACCGGCAAGACATCCATAGGCGAGTCGATCGCCAGGGCCACCGGACGCGAGTTCGTGCGGATGTCGCTGGGCGGCGTGCGCGACGAGGCCGAGATCAGAGGCCACCGGCGTACCTACATCGGCGCGCTGCCGGGACGACTGGTGCGCGCCCTGCGCGACGCCGGCACGATGAACCCGGTGATCCTGCTCGACGAGGTTGACAAGGTCGGCGCCGACTGGCGCGGAGACCCCTCGGCCGCCCTCTTGGAGGTGCTGGACCCGGCCCAGAACCACTCCTTCCGCGACCACTACCTGGACGTGGAGCTGGACCTGAGCCAGGTCATGTTCATCGCTACGGCAAACGTGGCAGACACGATCCCCGGGCCGCTGCTTGACCGCATGGAGGTGATCCGCTTCGACGGCTACACCTCCGAGGAGAAGCTGGCGATCGCCAAGGGCTACCTGTGGCCGCGCCAGCGCGACCGCAACGGGCTGCGCGAGGACGAGGTGAATGTCTCCGATGAGGTGCTGCGCACGATCGTGAGCGAGTACACGCGCGAGGCGGGTGTACGCAACCTCGAGCGCGAGCTGGGCACTGTCTTGCGCAAGACGGCCACGAGGATCGCCTCGGGCGAGGTGGAGCCACCTGTGGAGATAACCCTTGAGACCGTGCGCGACGCGCTCGGACGCCAGAGGTTCTTCCAGGAGTCGGCGGCACGCACGGCCACACCGGGCGTGGCGACGGGTCTTGCCGTCACGGGCACCGGGGGCGACGTGCTGTTCGTTGAGGCCACCGCGATGAAGGGCAGCGGCTCGAGCGGCAACGGATTGGTGCTCACAGGCCAGCTGGGCGACGTGATGAAGGAGTCGGCGCGGATCGCCCTCTCCTACGTGCGCGGCCACGCCGAGGATCTCGGCATTGACCCGGCGGCGTTTGAGAACAGCGAGTTCCATGTGCACGTACCCGCGGGCGCGATCCCCAAGGATGGCCCTAGCGCGGGCGTGACGATGGTCACGGCACTCGCCTCGCTGCTCTCGGAGCGGCCGGTGAAGCACACGGTGGGGATGACCGGCGAGGTCACCTTGCAGGGCCGCGTGCTGCCGATCGGCGGGCTCAAGCAGAAGGTGCTCGCCGCCCACGCAGCAGGGCTGACCGACGTGATCCTGCCGGAGCGAAACCGTGGCGATCTCGACGACATCCCGGAGGAGGTTCGCGAGCAGATGAGCTTTCACCCGGTGATGAGCATCGACGAAGTGCTCGACGTCGCTTTGGAGCCGGCGCCCACGGTCGCTCAGGTCTCCTGAAGGAGTCCATGGGATGTCGCGCCCCGCTCGCAGATGCCAGCCGGTGCCCTTGGAGGTTCGCCAAGCGGCGGACCTCCTGGAGCGCCGCTGGCAGCTTTCGATCATCTACGCGGCTTTGACGGGGGCATTGCGCTTCAACGAATTCGCAGAGGCGGTGGCCGGCATCTCCCCACGAATGCTCTCCGAGCGCCTGCGCGACCTGGAGAGCGCGGGGCTCTTGGAGCGCACGGTGCTGCCCACCAGCCCACCCACGGTCGAGTACCGCTTGACCACCCGCGGTCGACGCCTGGCGCCGGTGATTGAGGCGATGCGCGCCTACGCCGAGAGCGTCGGCTGAGAGGCGAGATCTCCCTCGTGGCAGCCGGCGGCGTCCAGGGCGGCCCCAACCAGCTGGCCGCCCTCGCAGTCTTCGGCGCTGACGGCTCGCTGCGGGTTGCGCACGCCCACGACGCCGGCCACGCCTCCGGCCGCCACGAGGAGCGCCGCGATCCCCATGCCCAAGTGGAAGCTGTCAAGCGAAGCTTCGTTTGCGGCCTGCGTAATCGCGCGGGCCTGGACTCGCGGTAGGCCACTGGTGTCGGGGCGCCCGAGCGGCAGTCGCTTGGCTTCGGCGACGGCTGCTTTGGCGGGCGGGCCGAGCGGACGACCCGCGAGGTTGCTTTCCAGGCCCGAGACGAACGAGGCCGCCACCGCGGCGCCCACCGACGCGGTGCCGAGCAGGCCGGCCACACGCGCCACCGCGTTGTTGACGGCCGAGGCGATGCCGGCCTGACCGGTATCCACGCCCGCGAGCACCGCGGCTGTGAGCGGAGCAACCGTCATCGAGAGGCCCAGCGAGAACACGAGTATGCCGGGGAGCACGTCTCTCACGTAATCGACGTGCACACCAATCCGCTGAAACAGGAGCAGCCCCAAGGCCGCCACAAGCGGACCGAAGCCCATGAAAAAGCGCGGTCCGTGGCGATCGGCCAGCCCGCCGAAACGCTTTGAGAAAGCGAACATGACGAGCGTCGCGGGCAGCGTCGCCAGACCGCTTTGCAGCGGCGTGTAACCACCGATCTGCTGTAGGAAGATCGTCAGGAAGAAGAACAGGATCGCCAAGCCCGCGTACATCGCGAGCGTCTCGATGTTGCCGGCCGAGAAGTTGCGCCGGCGAAAGAGGGCGAGCGGCAGCATCGGGTCGCGGCTGCGTGCCTCATGCACGACGAAGCACATCAGCAAAGCGACCCCTGCCACGAATGGCACGACGACGCCTGGGCTACCCCAACCGAGACGAGGCTGCTCGATCAGCGCATATACGGGTCCTCCGAGACCGAGCGCGCACAGCACACCGCCGAGCACGTCGATCTGGCGGGCGCCTTCGCGGCGCGGCTCGGCCGGGGGAATCGCGACCAAGATCAAGACGACGCAGACCGCGACGAACGGCAGATTGATCAAGAAGATCGCACGCCAGGAGAACAGCTGGATCAGCTCGCCTCCCGCGAGCGGCCCCAACACTGTGGCGATCCCGCCCCAAGCCGTCCAGCTGCCGATCGCCGGGCCGCGCTCGGACTCCTTGAACGTCGCCACGATCACGGCCAAGGCGCTCGGCGTGAGCAGAGCACCGGCCACACCTTGCAGGGCCCTTGCCGCGATCAAAGCTCCGATCGTGGGAGCCAATGCGCACAACAGAGAAGCGGCCCCGAAGCCCCCCACCCCGAGCGCGAAGATGCGTCGCTCGCCGTACAGGTCTCCGAGCGATCCTCCGATCAAGATGAGCGACCCGAGCGTAAGCAAGTAGGCGTTGACGACCCACTGCTGGGCCGCCAGCCCGCCGCCCAGGTCGTGCTGGATCGTGGGCAAGGCGACGTTCACCGCGGTGCTGTCCAGCAGCGCGATCCCCGAGCCAAGAATGCAGGCGACGAGCGTGAGCCGCTTGCGCAACGCGACATCCGCGGCCACACGACTCGCGATCGAGCTCATTGTGGCACGGTAGCCGCCCCGCCCTGCTCAAGCGATGAGAGTCAGGACGCGAAGAGTCAGGGCGCGGAAAGTCCGGGCGCGGAAAGTCCGGGCTTCTCGCCCGAATCACTCAGACCGATGAGCGTCACGGCGCGGAGAGTCAGGGCGATGAGAGTCCGGACTTCGCGCCCGAGCCCTCTTGGCCGAGATCCTACGATCGACGTCTAATCTGTGGCGGCAAGCAACGCCCAGGCGGCCTTGCCTTCGCGCTCGGCCTTCACCACGGCCCCCTCGGCCTGCAGACGACGAAGGTTCCCGTTGACGTTGGGAGCACTCATCGCCGTCACGACGACCAGCTCTCCTACAGTGTGGGAGCCGTGCTCGAGCGCCCCTAAGATCGCCTCGCGAGCCGCCCCTCGCACGGCGCGCTCGGGCTTGGCCTTGGGCCGCGAGGCAGGCTCGGACTTCGCATGAGGCTTGGCGGCGGCTGCAGTCTTCGACCTGGGCTTGCGTGTAGGCGTGGCCGCGAAGCGCCACGGGCGTGTCGCCGGGGCGAGCTTTCCAGCACTTGGGCCGGTCGCCGCCTTCCCGACCGGAGGAGCGGCGACCTCGACGCTGCCTCGACGCTCGTCCAGGAGCGCGTCCGCCGCATCGAGTAGGCGCCGTTGCTCTGCCAACAGCGGCCGCAACTCCTTCAGACGCTCGTCGATTTCGAGGCGAATCGTGCTCAACAGGTCGGGGGCCATACGTGTCCTTCCAGGTCAGGTTGTTAGGGCGAGGCATTCTTGCAGCGACCGAGACCAAGTACCGGCGAAGCCAATCCTTGTGACAATCAGCAGGCCGTCGCCGACGCTCCAAGTGTCGAGCCTCGACTGCTCGATCCACGCAACGTTTGAACCGGGGACGCGCTGCTCGTTCGTCGGCTCGTTGCTTGATGCGAACGATCAGCGCAGAGCCCGAGACCGATCTTAACGTCGCGGGCGCCGCACTCGCGGCGACCTCACGACCACAGCGCTCCAGACTCGTACCGATCGCTCGAGCGCCGCGTCTCGCGCGCGACCTATCGTTTGAGCACGAACTCCTCGATCGCCTTGATGGGTTGACCACCGGATGGGGTGAACGTGCCCTTCGCGGTCAATTTCACCGTCTTGCCCCGCTTGATTAGCCGACGTCCTTCACGGGTCAGCCTGACCCTGATCTTGGCCGTCCCGGCCGCCGAGAACCGCAGCCATCCGGATGCCACGAGCATGGGGTGCGCTCCGGTCTTCCGTGCGTGCTTGCCCCTCGGCGGCGCCTCGTACCAATTGATCATCGCCGTTCCGGCCGACAGCGCCCGGAATGCGACCGTGTAGCCGCCGCCCGCCAGCAACGAGGCGAGCCTGGCCCCCCTGCCCGCGGGTGTGAGCGCGTGCCGAAGCAGGGCACCAATTTCAACCCCGAGACTGCGAGCCGCCGTGGCATCAAGAACGCCCGGCGCACCGTCACTTCCCGAGACGCCCGCACCGCGGCCGATAGGCAACGCTCGCACGGGTGTAGGTGGAGGTGGCGACATGCTCAACGGTCGCAAGGTCGCATTGATGCCGTTGTCGGTACTCCCCGTAGTGACCGATACTGGCCGAGCACCCGCAAAGCTCGATGCTCCATCGTAGAACTGAATCCCGTACGCCCTGCCACCGTTGAAGCCGACCTCGTAGACGCCCGTCGGCAGCCCCGCGATCGTATACCCACCACTCACACCGGTCGCTGCGCATTCCTCGATTTCACCGGCCGAGACGAAGGCGCAGACAAGCACGCCCGGGATCGGCGCCCCAGTAGTTGTATTCGTCACGGTGCCGGCGATCCGTCCCCCTTCTGTCAGCTGCGCATCGATGCCAGAGGTCTCGCCTCCACTTGTGACGGTCACAGGCGTAGCCATTGAGAGCGAGGACTCGTCGTCGTAGTACTGAATCACGTAACCTGCTTCCTGCCCTTCGAAGCCGATTCGGTAGCTCCCGCTCGGCAGTCCCGTAATCGCATATTCCCCCGCGCCCTTGGTGAGGCCGCATTCCTCGATTTCGGAGGAGGCAGTGAACGCGCATACCAGCACGCCGTTGACGACCGCATGTGAGGTGACGCTGGTCACCTTGCCGGTGACTCGGCCACCATCTACGAGCTGCGCATCGATACCCAGCGTCACGCTGCCGGCGCTGACAGTGACGGCTTCTGCTTCTTCCGGCTGCGACTTGTCGTCGTAGTACTGCCTGACGTAGTCCGACGCGCCGTTCACGGGCGATGAGAATTCGACTATGTATGCCCCAGCCGTCAGCCCCGTGAGGATGTAGCGCCCCGACGGTTCGGTCGACGTGCATTCGCCAAGCGGGCTTTCGCCGGCTTCTTCATAGGCGCAGACTTCAACGCTCCCGGCTGGAAGGCCTGTTGAAGCGCTCGTCACCGTGCCTGCGATCCCGACTTCCCCCGTGAGCGTTGTCAAGCTTCGGTCCTCACCGGTGCTAGTCCCGCCTTCATTGGTCGCGATAATCCGGTAGTGATAGGTCGCGAACGGGCTCAGCCCGGAAAGCGTTGCCGAGACTGACGCCGGGGCTGTGCCCGCCCCCGGCAACGAGAGACATGGAGCGCTCGCGCCATATTCGAGCGTAGTGCCGTATTCGAAGTGGCAGTCTGTGACATCGCCACCATTCGGATCGACGGTCGCGCTCACGGTCGCCGAGGTCCCCGCGATATCCGATGCGCCGAGGGTTTCGACAGTTGGTTCGGGGCTTCCCGCAGCACAGCTCGGGATTGCCGCCTCGGCCAGCCGCGCGGCACCGGTCCCTGGAGGTTCGGTGACCAGCACCCACGCCGCACCGCTGCCTTCCTGGTCTAGGGGCGCCCCGATCAACGCGGTGCCAGCATCAGACGAGAGGGCCACCCCCGCACCGAATCGGCCTTCGCCGACCTCTCCCGAGGCAGTGAGATGTTCGCACTGTCCAGACCAAACCGTGCCTGTGCGGCTGAACAGCCATGCGCCCCCCACGTAGCTCTGTTCCGTTGGGGAGCCGATCAGCGCGGTATTGCCATTTTCGGAAAGGGCCATACTCGAGCCGAAGTAGGCGATTTCGCCGGGGGCCCCCCTCAGCTCTGCCTGCTTGGACCATCCGCCTTCGGTCTGGGTCAGCACCCATGCCGCGCCGGCGAAGTCGTTCTGAGACGGCGCGCCTATCAGGGCAGTGCTTCCGTCGGCCGACATAGCCACGCTTTCGCCGAACCCGCTCGCTTGGGCGGTCAGCTTGTTCCCGTTCTGGGTCCAAGCTTCCCCGGAGCGGGTGAAGCTCCACACGGCGCCGCGGTATTCGTTGTCTCGCGGTCCGCCGATCACAGCGGTGTTGCCATCGGCAGAGAGCGCGATGCTGTCCCCGAAACCCGAGCCGTTGGCGACCGCGTACTGTTCGGGGTAGACCTCTTCGGTACCCGTGAGGCGTTCGCCCTGCGGGGCCCAGGTCGAACCTGTGCGCACGAATGGGTAGACCGCGCCCGCGCCGTAGACTGCCTTGGAGCGTATGACCCTGTATTCGTCGGGGCTCCCGATCAGGGCCGTGTTGCCGTCGGCGGAGAGTGCGAGGCTTGTGCCGAACTGGCCTTCGGTTTCCGCGCCTCCACCGGCGAGTTGCTGCTGTTCAGACCATGCCGTTCCGGAGCGCGTGAACACCCAGGCCGCGCCGAGACGGGCGTTATACCCAGGAGCGCCGACGAGCGCCGTCGAGCCGTCCGCCGACAGTGCGACGGCCGCGCCGAAGCCGATCGATGCTCCTTTCTCGCCCGCCGGTGTGAGCTTGGCCTGTTCGGTCCACGTTGACCCCGAGCGCGTGAACACGTAGGCGGCACCCGAGTATTCGTCTTGCGGGGCACCGACCAGCGCTGTGTCGCCGTTGGTGGAGAGCGCGACGCTCACGCCGACGTTGCCGCGCCAGACCTTCGCGGTGCCGGTGAGCTTCGAGCCCTGCTCTACCAGCGGATCGACGCGGAGTGGGTAAGCAGCTTGGGCGGCGTTCACCTCGAGCAGAATCGCGCCAGCCCGCATTGCGAACCAGCTCCGCAGTGCACGCCCGTTCGCGTCGGTCACGCTGAGGCCCGTGTAACGCAGCAGATCGCGGCCGTGTCGCAGATAGGCGACCCCACCATGCCGGCCGAGTGAGACACGGGCATTGCCCGAGACCGCCATCGCAAGATTCAGCGGTCGGGACACAGTCCCGTAAGGGCGCCTCTCGATCGTGAAACCCTGCTCAAGTCCGAGCGGCCCATTCGCATACCACTCCGTGTAGCCATCGCGCCGGAAGGAGACGCGGTTGCGCGCCGCCCTCGGTGCCGTAGCCTGCACCGCCGCGAGCAGGTCTCCGTAGCCGAGGCCCGCGAAGCGCAGGCCGACTCGCAGGCTACCCGTCTCGATCTGCACGCCACCGCGACCGAAGCTCGCCTGCATGTCCTGTGCCGGGTTCGACTCGCGGAACCCGTGCGTCGAGGCACGGGCGCTAAATGAGGAGCCGTCAGCACCGAGAGCGGCCGACACGACTCCCTGGGCCCCGACGGGGAGACCGGAAAGCTCGTTGGGCCCGAGCCCGATCGACCGCCCGTGGGCCGCCGTTGTGCTGACCGCGACCGCATGGCCGGACCATACGAGAGCAAGTGTCCCGAGCACCGCAGCCAACAGGACACATGTCGCTATCACGAGGGATCGCGATCCGACCTCGGGCCAGGGTACCGTCCCCTCAAGTGCGTGAGCTTCACCGACAGTCTCCCAGCCTCCGTCAGCTATACCCATGGTTTACCTCAGTCCTAAGACGCGTCCCTAAAGCGACATCTAAGACTTCTTAGGTCGAGGCATCTACGGGCCTGCTTCGATGGCTAAGAAATCGTCACGTAGCGTACCAGTGTATGAGCCGTGGAGATTGAACCTGCGGAACAGACGCATTGACTGGCATCCGATGTGCGCGCCGTGCCTGCGCCCGTCAGTCGCGACGAGCGCACCGCCGACAGCGACCATCGGCTTCGATGCGCCGAGACATCAGTCTCCGATGTCCCGACACATCACAAAGTCGGGGCGGCGGGATTTGAACCCACGATCTCACCGCCCCAAACGGTGCGCGATACCAGGCTTCGCTACGCCCCGAAGCACTTCGATCCTACCGCCATTCGGACCTCAGGGCGTCCATCCAGGCCTGCACTCTCGCGCGGAGGAATGTATCGGATACCCGCACGTTGAGTACACCATGACGCGAGCGCCACTGACGACCAGTCATCTGGCTGCTATTCGACTTGCGCTGCAGTCGGATGGCTTGCGGCTCGATACCCAGCGTGACGCCCCAGAACTCGCGTAGTTCGTCGAGGTCCTGATCGGCGTGGTACTGGATCGAGAACATGGGCCGCTTCTCGGTGAGACGGCAAATCCATCGCGTCGCGAGGTTCATGACAGCCGGGTCGGAGTTGCAAAGCGCAACGGCGTTTCGATTCCGCTTGTAACCCTCCGCGATGTAGAGACATACGAAGTCCCGGAACGTAGGGTCAGCCGCAAGCTCCGCGTACGACGCCACCCCCTCTTGATACGCCTCTTCCCGCAGCCGCCGAAACTTGTGCTGCATCGCGATCGTGCCCTTGCGCTGTGCATGCCCCGGCCACCCTGTTCCGGCCCCCGAGCCCGGGATCGGCAGATCCCGCACCCAGTAGTAGACAGTGCTGCGCGATAGAGCCAAGCGCTCGGCAAGCTCGTCGATCGTGAGCTTGCGCTCGATCCGCATCGCACGCGCCTTCTCTCGCAAATATGCGGCATGAGCCATTGCGAACGCATGTTCCCAGTCCATTCGGACAGATGTCTGCTAATCAGCCGGCGATCACCCCCTACTGCTAGCCTCCGCGCCGCGATGGCCGACATCCAACCTCTGCGCGCGCTCCACTACGACAAGTCGGTCGTCGGCGAGCTCGCCGACGTCACCTCGCCGCCCTATGACGTGATCGACGCCACGCAGCGAGCGGCGCTCCTGGAGCGCTCGCCGTTCAATGTGGTGGCCGTCGACCTCCCCAAGGGCGAGCCCGATCCATACAAGGCCGCAGGCGATCTGTTCGAGGCATGGCAGATGCAGGGCGTGGTCGTTCGCGACCCCGAGCCTTCGATATGGGCCCACACCCAGACCTACACCGGTCCCGACGGCCAGACCAGGACACGCAAGGGCTTTTTTTGCCGGGTACGAATCGAGGGCTATGGTCCGGGACGGGTACGCCCCCACGAGCGAACGCATCCCGGTCCCAAGGAGGATCGACTCCGCCTGATGAGGGCGACACGCACGAACCTCTCCCCCATCTTTTCTTTGTACTCGGACCCCGAGAACGCCGCCTGGCAGGCGCTTGAGCCGGCCACGCAGGCCTCGCCTTGGAGCGAGGTGAGCGATGCCGGCGGCACCACCCACCGCCTGTGGCGCGTCAGCGACCCGGCCACGATCGCCGCCGTGCAAGCGGCCACGCGCGAGGCCGAGCTCCTGATCGCCGACGGGCACCATCGCTATGAGACCTCCGAGGCCTATGCGCGAGAGGTCGGCGGCGACGGCGAGCACCGCTACATCCTCATGTGCTTGGTCGCCCTCGAGGATCCCGGCCTGACCGTTTTTCCGACCCATCGGCTGGTGCGGGGACTCGATCGCGAGCGCCAAGAGGCTCTGAGAGAAACATTGCGCCGAGACTTCGAGATCGCCGAGGTGCCCCTCGATCAGATCGCGCCCGACCCCGGCATCGGTCCGCTGCAACTCGGCTACATCGACGCCCATCACCTGCAGCCCTACCGCCTCAAGCTCAAGGATCAGGCGATCGCCGACGCGGCTCTGCCGGGTTTTTCAGACGCCTACCGTGAGCTCGACACGGGCGTGCTCGAGGCCTTGATCCTCAAGGGCGCCTTGGGTTTGAGCGACGACGATATCTCCCACTTCAACGGACTCTTCTATGCCCGCTCCACCGAGGAGGCCGTCGCGATGGTGCGCTCCGGCGAGTACGACGCCGCGTTCCTGATGCGCCCCACGCCCGTCTCTCAAGTGCGCGATGTGGCCGCCTCCGGAGAGAACATGCCTCCCAAGTCCACGTTCTTCTACCCCAAGCTCCTGACCGGCTTGCTGTTCAACCCCCTTTCCTAGCGCGATGTCGTCGATACCATGGAAGGAGAGGGTGCTGTGACAACCCGATCGGAAGGGGTTGCAGTGATGAAGGCCAGCGTCAGACGTAAGGATTCGGCGTTCAAACACACCGTCCAAGTACGCGATCACCAGTTGACCGTGGATGAGCCCTTGGAGTCGGGCGGCGAGGACGCCGGCCCCGACCCCCAAGAGCTACTCGCAGTAAGCCTAGCCTCGTGCACGGCGATCACGATGGAGATGTACGCGGCGCGCAAGGGCTGGGACATCGGCAAAGTCGAGGTCGATGTCCAATACTCCCCTGCCGAGCGGGGCTGCCCGACCAAGTTCGATGTGGTCCTGCGCCTCCCCGAGGACCTGCCCGAGGAGCAGGTCGAGCGCCTCCAGGTGATAGCCGCAAAGTGTCCGGTGCACCGCACCTTGGACGGCGAGGTCATGTTCTTGGAGCGAGTCGAGCGCACCCGCGCGGTCGCGGAGGCGTGACCCCCGCCTCAGCCCTAGCCGAAGTTCTGCTGGATCTCGACTCCCACGAACAGCCCGCCACCGACGACCAGGTCGCAGCCGCGGTCTTGGTACCGCTCTACGAGGACCCCCAAGGCGACTTGCGAGTGGTGCTGACCAAGCGCCGCGCCGACCTGCGCCGCCACGCCGGCGAGATCTCCTTTCCCGGCGGGCGCCGCGACCCCGAGGACAGCTCCTTGAGCGAGACCGCTCTGCGCGAGGCCGAAGAGGAGATCGGGTTGGCGCGATCGGATGTAGCTCTGGTGGGTGCGCTCGAGCGCACCTCCACGTTCGTGACCAATTACGCGATCCACCCCTTCGTGGGCCTACTCGACGGGAGCCGGTCGTGGCGAGCCTCGCAGCTTGAGGTGGACAGCGTGCTCGAGCCGACCTTGAGCGGAGTCAGAGCAGGCGCCACGCGCACACGCATGGAACGCCGCGGGTTCGCTTTCGAGACCGACGCCTACGTGTTCGACGGCGAGCTGGTGTGGGGCGCCACCGCTCGCATCCTCGAGGACTTGCTCACTCGCACCGAGGCGCTGCTCGACCGCCGCGCCATCGGCTGACGCGGCGGTCGCGCGCCCGAGTCCAGAGGGGTGGACCCGAAGTGCTCTGAAGCGCTGACCCGGTCCCTGGAGCTCCTATGCCCCCGTCGCGACCGGGACGCCGACCAGGCTCCCCCACTCAGTCCAAGAGCCGTCGTAGTTCTTGACGTGCTCGGTGCCCAGCAGCTCGTGCAACACGAACCAAGTATGCGCCGAGCGCTCGCCGATCCTGCAGTAGGCGATCACATCCTTGCCGTCGAGCACGCCCTTTGAGCCATACAGCTCGCGCAAATCCTCCGCGCTCTTGAACGTGCCGTCCTCGTTGACCGCCTGCGCCCACGGAATCGAAGCAGCGCCCGGAATGTGTCCGGCGCGCTGGGCGCCCTCCTGCTCGTAGCCGCTCGGTGAGATGATCTCGCCCGCGAACTCAGCCGGCGAGCGCACGTCGACGAGGTTGGTGGAGTCGTCGATCGCCACAAGCACCTCGTCGCGGCGCGCCCTGATCGTGTCGTCGCCCGGCTCGGCCGTGAACCCGGCCGGCGCATAGCTCGGCACATCCGTGCTCGTCGGTCGCCCGTCGGCGATCCACTTTTCGCGCGGCCCATTGAGCAACAGGACCTTGTCGTGGCCGTAGTACTTCAGATACCAGTAGGTGTATGCGGCGAACCAGTTGTTGCGATCGCCATAGAGCACGATCGTGTGCTCGTCGGAGATGCCTCTGCTCGCGAACAGAGCCCCGAACTCCTCGGGTCCCAAGAAATCGCGCCTGACCGGGTCCTGCAGGTCGAGCTTCCAGTCGAAGCCGATCGCGCCGGGAATGTGGGCCTCGGCGTATAGCTTGGGGTTCTCGTCTACCTCGACGATCCGAATCCCCTCGTCACTGAGGTGCTCTTCGAGCCAGTCCGTCTCGACAAGCACATCCTTCGCGTATCCGGACAATTCTGCCGTCCTCCTATGTAGAAGCCTCGCACCTAAAAGTAGATCGGCTTTTAGGGATATAGGCTCAGGATAGCGCTCCCGCCGGCTTCCCACCCTCCCCCAACAGGAGACCTTCGATCGCGGCCCGCGCCTGCTCCAACCAAGCATCCACGTCGCCCGGATCGAGCGTCAAGACGGCCAAGGGGATCGAGTTGCGCGCCGCTGTCTCCGATAGCTCTCGCTCCCGGCCCGCCGCTTGATAGAGGAAACCGCGCATCGAGCTGTCGATCGCGCCGACGAGAAAGCGCTCCGGCGAGGAGCCCTCAAGCCAGCAGACGATCGCGACATGCTCCAAAGCCCCACGGTCGCTGCGATCGCCGAGGCTCGCCACGTGCCCTTCCCGCTCCAGCGCGCCTACCAGCGCCGTAGCGCTCGGCCCGCCCCCCACGATCAAGAATCTCGCCACGCGCCAATCCTACGGCGAATTATGGCCGGGCCGTGGATGGGATGCGCCGCACGTGAGCGCAGGCGTGCTGGTTGCACGTCGAGCATCACGGGTCGCGCAGCACGCGGCGGACGGCCATAACAGTGGGCGCCGCGGCCGGTGGGGACCGCGGCGCCCTGTCGAGGAGACCGGCAAGTCGATCGCACGATGAGGCATGCGCGGGGCGCCGCGGGAGAGGTTGGGTAACGACGCCCTGGTGGACCCTATGTGCGATCGTGCTCAGTCACTCACGCTCTTGCGATTTGTCATCACCTTTCGGGCGGAAGACCGTCCCCTCCGTCCGGTTGTCAGCAAGAGAACACAACGTATGTAAACACATCTTGTGGGATATGTCAAGGGTGGTCTCTTTGTGTCTTGCCGGAGAGGATCGGCAACCCCGGGACCAGACGCCCCGGCAAGCCGCGCCCCGCGCTGGACAGCCGGCCGCGAGAGCCGCCTCAGGCCCTCATCTGGACGCCTCGAATAGCATCCGAGTTCGATGCCCGAGCAGCCCCCACAGACCACAGACGTCGTGACGATGGACAAGATCGTCGCGCTCTGCAAGCGCCGCGGCTTCATATTCCCCTCCTCGGAGATCTACGGGGGGGTCGGCTCGACCTACGACTTCGGCCACTACGGAGTGCTCCTGAAGGGCAACGTCAAGGGCGAGTGGTGGCGCGCCATGCTGCAACAGCGCGATGACATCGTGGCGCTCGACTCGGCGATCCTCCAACACCCGCGCGTCTGGGAGGCCTCGGGGCACCTGGCCGGATTCACCGATCCTCTCGTCGATTGCAAGACCTGCGGCCAGCGCTTCAGAGCCGACCATCTCGCCGAGTTGCCCTGTGGGCGCAAGCCCTCCAAGCACCCCGGCGAGACCGACGAGTGCGACCTGACCGAGGCACGAGACTTCAACCTGATGTTCGAGACCACTATCGGACCGGTCAAGGAGTCTGGTTCTGTCGCCTACCTGCGTCCCGAGACCGCTCAAGGGATCTTCGTCAACTTCAAGAACGTGCTCCAGTTCTCCCGCAAGAAGCCCCCTTTCGGGATAGCCCAGATCGGCAAGTCCTTCCGCAACGAGATCACGCCCGGCAACTTCATCTTCAGAACACGCGAGTTCGAGCAAATGGAGATGGAGTTCTTCGTGCCGCCGCCCGAAGCCCAGAAGTGGTTCGAGCACTGGCTGTCCGAGCGGATGCGCTGGTACACCTCCTTGGGACTGCGCCCCGACCACATACGCCTGCGCGCCCACGCCGCTGACGAGCTCTCCCACTACTCCTCCGGCACCTCCGACGTGGAGTACCTGTTTCCGATCGGCTGGTCGGAGCTTGAGGGGATCGCCAACAGGGGCGAATTCGACCTCAAACAACACGCCGAGTTCTCCGGCGAGAAACTCGAGTACTTCGACCAGGTCTCCGGCGAGCGCTACGTGCCTCACGTGATCGAGCCCGCCGCGGGCGCCGACCGTGCGACCTTGGCCTTCCTGGTGGACGCCTACGACGAGGAAGTCGTGCCGGCCACCAACGAGGGCGCCAAGGAGGAGACCCGCACGGTCCTGCGTCTGCACCCGCGCTTGGCGCCGGTCAAGGTCGCGGTGATGCCGCTGGTCAAGAAGGACGGACAACCCGAGCTCGCGCGCACCATCTACGAAGACCTGCGCGGGCGCATGCAAGCCGAGTACGACGAGGGCGGCTCGATCGGCAAGCGCTACCGTCGCCAGGACGAAATCGGCACGCCGTGGGGCGTGACGGTCGATCACCAATCCCTCGATGACCAAACCGTGACCCTGCGCGATCGCGACTCGCTCGAGCAGATTCGCATCCCGATCGAGGAGCTTGCCGGCGAGCTCGAAACCCGCCTGGCCGCGCCATGGCAAACGCCCAAGTTGAACGCATAAGGAGAGAGATGGACTTCGACCTGACCGACGAGCAGCAGATGATCAAGCAGACCGCCCGCGAATTCACCGACAAGGAGATCGTGGAGCAAGCCAAGCTGAACGCGCGCAACCACCACTTCGACCTCGACCTGGTCAAGAAGATCGCCGATCAAGGATATTTGGGAGCGATCGTTCCACGCGAGTACGGAGGCGCGGGCCTCGGCTACCTGGACTACGGTCTCGTCGTCGAGGAGATCGGCCGGGGCTGCTCCTCGGTGCGAACGGTCATCTCGGTCCAGACCTCGCTCGTCTGCTCAGCCATCCTCAAGTGGGGGACCGAGGAGCAGAAGCACCACTATCTGCCCAAGCTCTGCTCGGGCGAGTGGCTCGGTTGCTTCGGGCTCACCGAGCCCGACACCGGCTCGGACGCCGCCAAACAGAAGACGCGGGCCAAGAAGACCGACTCCGGCTGGGTCATCAACGGCGCCAAGATGTGGATCTCGATGGGCAACTACGCCAAGGTGGCCCTCATCTTCGCCCAGACCGACCCCGAGAAGGGCCACCGGGGCCTGGCATGCTTCATGGTGGACACCGACCAGCCCGGCTATCAAGCATCCACGATCGAGCACAAGATGGGCCTGCACGCCTCCGACACAGCTTCGATTGCCTTGGAAGACGTCGAGGTCACCGACGATCAGATGCTGGGCGAGATAGGCGACGGCTTCAAGGTGGCCATGTCCGCACTCGACTCCGGCCGCTACTCGGTCGCCGCGGGCTGTGTGGGCATCTGCCAAGGGTGCGTCGAGGAGTCGGTCAAATACGCCAAGGAGCGCGAGCAGTTCGGCCAGCCGATCGCCTCCTTCCAACTCGTGCAAGCGATGATCGCCGACATGGTCTTGAAGACCGATGCGTCAAGGATGCTCGTGTGGCGGGCCGGCTTCCTCAAGGACAAGGGGCGCCCCAACACCTTGGAGACGAGCGTCGCCAAGCTACACGCCACCGAGGCCGCGGTCGAGTGCTCCAACACAGCGATCCAGGTGCACGGCGGCGCCGGTTATGTCGACGACCATCCGGTTGAGCGGTATTTCAGGGATGTACGCGTCACGACTCTGTATGAGGGGACTTCCCAGATCCAAAAGCTGATCATCGGGCGGGCGATGACGGGCATCAACGCACTCGTTCCCGCCTAGACGATTGTTCACTTGCCGTGAACGCCTTGATGGGCTACGGCGACTCGCGTGACCGATGACGCCGCGGACAGCGGCAAGACGACAACGTGTTCGCGATAGACGCGCAGTACAGCACTGTCGGTCAAGCAAAAGGGAGCAATCAGGTGCTGGCCTATGACCAGAGCTTCGCCGGCAGCACTCAAATAGCTCCCAGTAAATGCGGCACGTCCTCCATCTGCTCCCTCACGGAGAGCGAGATCGAAACGGAACTGAGCAGTCAGATAGCGGCCGGCCACATTCCGACTCCAACGGGAGACGGAATGACGACGGCGTACGTGGTGCTTTTCCCGGAATCGATCAAAATCACCGATAGCAACAGCGCCCAATCTGGCGTGTCCTGGTGCTCCGAGCATGGAAGCAAGATCCTCAGCGGCGCGGGCCACATGATTTTCTCGATGATTCCCGACCTCGGCAATAGCGGCGGGTGCGGCGCATTGCCAGGTCGCAATGACAACGTGATCCTCAGCCTGAGCCATCAGCAGAACGAGATGCTCACCGACCCGCTCATAGTCCAAGAAGAACTCGGCTGGTACGACGAAAACCAGAGTGACATACCGGGCTATGGCGAGATCGGAGACATCTGCGCGAACGCGGGAATCGATTACGGCGAAGAGACGATCGGCAGCCATAAGTGGCACGTTCAGAACGAGTGGAGCAACGTCGACAACAAGTGCGAGGCGACTACCACCGAGTTCAGCCCGCCGAGCGCCGGTTTCACGGCAACACCGACTGCGAACACCGCGGCATTCGCCGCGACGGGGGAAAGCACCAACCACCTGGGCAGCGCGCTTGCGCCGGGGATCGTCGGCTACTCCTGGGACTTCGGCGACGGTCAGAGCGGTGCCGGCACAACCCCCAGCCACGCTTACGCTGTCGCTGGCACCTACACGGTCACCCTGACCGCAACCGACACGCTCGGCTTCACCGCTCACGCCGCTCACGAAGTCACCGTCTCGGCGCCCCCGGTGACGACTACGGGCGGTGGCGGAGCAGGCAGTGGCGGTTCCGGCGGCGCTGGCACCACCGGGAACAGCGCTCCCGCCCCAACTGGCGGCGGCGCACCCGTGACACTCAGCGTCTCTGACATCTCCCCCTCGGGTGCGGCCACGACGAGCGCCGGCGGCGCGGTCACAAGCGGGCAGACAATTTCCTGCCCCGCCAGTGGCGGTCTGTGCGTGGTCAGCCTGAAGGGCGAAATCGAAGCCGCGTCGGCCAAGCACAAAGGCAAAAAGCGCAAAATCACGGTGGCGAGCACCACGATCACGATCTCTCCCGGATCCACGATCAAGGTTGCATTCAAACTCAATGGCGCCGGCAAGACGCAATTGCTGACCGCCGGTCACCTACTCGTCAAGCTCACGCTCACCATTCGCCAGGGCAGCGAGACCCCGGTGGTCTCCTCGCACACGATCAACCTCAAGGCACCCAAGCACCACGGGCATAAGCGGTAGTTGTCCGCGTCAAGGCTCAGCGCCGCCACCATGGCAACCGTCCCGTTTTGGCCCAGTGGCCGGAATAGGGAGAGTGACCAAGCGGGAAGAACACGGCGCCCAAGGACATCAGGACACTTCGAAGATCGTCCAAAGAGCCTGGACGGCATTGCCACCCGACCACAGAGACCTGCTGACGGAGGTAGGCGCCGCGCAATGGACCGTTGTCGACGAAGTGCTTGGCTCGTCCGTTCACAAGCTGCTCCGATCCTCCGGGCATCGCGGCCTGTCAGAGCAGTCGCGAGTCCGCACCGACGCTGCGATAGCCGTCTGGGTCCCCCACCTGCGAATAGTCGTCTTCAATACTCGGCATCCAGCACTGACCGGGCTAAGCCCACGCGCGTTCTCGCGCTTCATTGCACGCACAGCGTGGCACGAGTGGGGACACGCGTTGAGCATCGCCCGCTGCACTGCTGAAGACGTCGCCAGCGGGGCGCGGCTACTGAAGCTTGCTCCGACAGGTGTCAGCGACCGCGTCCGCCTCGCTGGCTATCGTCGTCGCGAGTACACGTACGAGTTGATCGCCGAAACATACGCACTACTTGTGAGACGCCGAACACAAGGAAAGCGGGGGAGACCACAATGGCTGAGTCAAGAGGTTTACGAACTGGTCAGACGCGTAACCGAGTGGCCCGATTGAAGCGGGTGTACGGCTACTGGCTCCCGCCGGGCATGTCGGCGGAGCGGCTCATGGAGGACTGCGACGAGCTGCTGCGCAGCGAGGACGCCGACACCGAGCGCTCTCACCCTCGACCGAGCGACGCGGACTGAACATACGGGTAGGCTGCCGGTTCGATGACCAGCGGAGCGGCCCAAACGATCGGCGTAGTAGGCGCGGGCACAATGGGCGCGGGCATCGCCCAGCTTGCCTGCAAGAGCGGCGCCCAAACGTTCCTGCACGACCCCTTCCCGGAGGCACTGAGCCGGGGGACGGAGAACATCCGCGCGGGGCTGGCCAGGGAAGCGTCCAAGGGCAAGCTCACAGCCGAGCAGGCAAGCAGTGCGGCGGCGCGGCTGCGGCCGGTGGACAACCTGGAGGGCCTCGCGCGCTGCGAGCTTGTGATCGAGGCGGCCCCCGAGCGCTTGGACATCAAGCACGAGTTGTACGGACGCCTGTCGGCCATAGTCGCAGAGGACTGTGTGCTCGCGAGCAACACTTCCTCGCTACCGATCACGGCAATCGCCGCCGGCGCCACCCGCCCCGAGCGCGTAGTCGGCATGCACTTCTTCAATCCCGCCCCGCTCATGCGTCTGCTCGAGGTCATAGCCGGCACCCTCTCGGACGAACGCTCGCTGGCGCTTGCCCATGCGACCGGGCTGGCCATGGGCAAGGACGTGATCAGGGCCGCAGACGTGCCCGGCTTCATCGTCAACCGCTGCAACCGGCCCTTCGGACTGGAGGCATTGCGCCTGCTTCAAGAGCGGGTGGCAGACGTCGAGACCATCGACCGGATCGTGCGGATCGGCGGAGGCTTTCGCATGGGCCCCTTCGAGTTGAGCGACCTCGTGGGCGTGGATACCGGCTTCGATGTCTCCAAGAGCTTCTACGAGCTGAGTTTCGGCGAGCCACGCTGGCGCCCCTCCCCCATCCAAGCCCAACGCGTCGCCGCCGGCCTGCACGGGCGAAAGAGCGGGCGCGGCTACTACGACTACACGGGCGAAGGTCCCCACCGCCCGCCCGACCCCGATCCGCCCGCCGCTACGGCGGATGCGATCGTGGAAGGCAGCGGCCCGGTCGCGGATGCCCTGCGCGCGCTCACCACCGGCGCCTCAGGGCCACGGATCGCCGTCGAAGGCCTCGGCGGGACGGTCGAAGGCGAGCCGTTCCATGCGATCGTCCCCCTGAAGCTCGTGGAGGTCTCCGGCGAGGCGAGCGAACTCGCCTTCAATGGCCTCGGCCTCCACACCGAGCGCGTCAACGCAGCTCCCGGCGGCGTGCTCGCCCGGATCGTCTGTCAGCTGATCAACGAGTCGGCCTTCGCCCTCGGCGAAGGCGTGGGCAGCGCCGAGGACATCGACAAGGGCATGATGCTCGGCCTGAGCCATCCCCGTGGCCCGTTCGCCTGGATGGAGCAGATCGGTCCGGGCCTCGTGCTCGCCGCGCTCGAAGTCCTGAGCGACGCCTACCGCGAGGAGCGCTTCCGCCCGGCCCCCGCCCTGCGTCGCCTCGCTAAGTCGTAGGTCCGGCTGAGGGCGCCGCCCACTGGGCCTCGGCCAAGTCGCCGAGCGGCATACCTTCGGGCGTGGGCACCTCGGGGGTGTCGCGCAGATACCACTCGGCGTCGAGCGCCGCCTGACAGCCCGAGCCGGCGGCCGTGATCGCCTGCCTGTAGGTGTGATCGACGAGATCCCCGGCCGCGAACACGCCGGGCCGGTTGGTGCGGGTCGAACGACCCTCGACCTTCACGTAACCGCTCTCGTCGAGATCGATTTGGCCCTCCACCAGCGCGGATTGGGGCTCGTGGCCGACGGCGATGAACGCGCCGGTGATCGAAACGTCGCGACGCTCGCCGGTTTGCGTGTTGAGGAGCTTGGCGACACTCAACGCGCCGTTCTCGCCCGGCTCGAACCGCTCAACCGCGTAGGGCGTGAGCAACTCGATATTGGCCTGCTCGCGAGCACGCTGGAGCATGATCTTCGAGGCCCTGAACTCCTCGCGGCGGTGCACCACCGTCACCTTGGTGGCGAACTTTGAAAGGAAGATGGCCTCCTCCATGGCGGAGTCTCCACCGCCAACGATGATCGTGTGAGCATCCTTGAAGAAGGCCGCGTCACATGTGGCGCAGTAGGAGACGCCGCGGCCCGAGAGCTCCTCCTCGCCGGGGATCCCGAGCTTCTTGTGCTCGGCGCCCATTGCGAGGATCACAGTGCGCGCCCGGTGCTCCTCGTCGCCGACCCAAACCTTATGTACCCCACCAAGCTCTTGGGCCAACTCGACCCGCTCGACTTGGTCTGTCTCCAGGGTGGCGCCGAAGCGCTCGGCCTGCTCGCGCAGCTTGCCCATCAGCTCGGGGCCCTCGATCCCTGCCGGGAAGCCGGGATAGTTCTCGACGTCGGTCGTCTGCTGCAGGAGCCCGCCCCAAGCGAAACCCTCGACCACCAGCGGAGCCAGGTTCGCTCGCGAGGTGTAAAGAGCGGCCGTATAACCGGCCGGCCCACTGCCGATGATGATCGTGTTCTCGACGTCCGCCATCCGATTTGCCGTCCCTTTGGGGTTGTTTTCGCTCGAGCGGGCGAGCGCTGTCACTTCAAGGTAGCCAATCGGGCGATCTCTCGCTAGCCGTCAACTACCGACAAGACCCTCGCTTTACTTTGTAAAGTATAGCACTGTTGCTAGGCGTGGAGAGGTCCTGCCGCTTCTATCGACTTCGCCGGAGAACTCACCGGAGCCGCCTCAGACGCCTGCTCCACACGCCAACGCGCGACGGTCCGACGCAGCTGGAAGAAGGCGATCGCGCCGGGAACCGTCGGCAACCAGAAGGAGATCGCCCGGTAGGAGAGGACCGCCAAGACAGCCAGGTTGAAATCGACGCCGAAGGCGACCAGGGCCCCGATCATGCCCCCCTCGACACCCCCCAATCCACCCGGGAGCGGCAACAAGTTGCCGGTCATCCCGATGAAGTAGGCCATCAGGATCACGGTGAACGGCGGTGGCGAGCCAAAAGCGTGGAAGCAGGCCCACAACACGCCGATGTCAAAGCCCCACCATGCAAGCCCCCCCAGAAGCCCGACGTCGCGGGAGCGGATCAAATCGATCGCGGTGCGCACTCCGCTGGCGGCGAGTGCCGGAACGGTGGCCGCGCGAGCCACCCAGTGGGCAACCCGACCAGAGCCGACCGCCCAACGCGCCAAGCGCCGCTCGATGTCACCCGGCAACAGCGCCATCGCCCCGACAATCACGAACAGAGTCCCCGCGACGGCCGCGGGGACGATCGTGATCGCGAACGATCCGCCACCCGGGAGCAAGCCGATCCCGAGGCCGATCCCCCCGATCAGCACAGCGCCCGCATAGATCACGTACAGCAACACCATGAACGCGACCATGCGACAGGCGACCAGGCGCGGCTCCATGCCCGAGCGCCGCAGAGCCCAAGCTGTGAGGGCAACGCCCCCGGCGCCGGCAGCCGCGAACAGCCGCGTGGCGGCAAGCCCGGCCATCGTGATCTGGTAGCTCTCGCGCCAGCCGATCGGGCTCGCACCGCGCACGAACACAGCTCGGAACAGCATCACGTAGCCGCCAAACGAGCAGATCTCAAGCAGGACGCCGATCATGATCCACCAGGTGTCTCCTCGCTCTATCCGATGAGCGGTGCCGCTCAAGCCGGCCAGCTTGGGGAGCACGAAATACAGGAACGCGACGGCTGAAAGGACGAACAAGCCGAAGGCGATCGCGCTGCGGCGCGTGACCGGCACGATCGGCATCTGCTCCTCCCCAGGGACCTCCCGCGGGTTGACCGGAGCATTCCCGTGCGTCTCGGCCGTCGTCATCGCCCAGCCTCCTGCGCGCACGCCTCGATGGCCGCGACAGCACCGGCGATTCGCTGGAGCGCCGGAGCAACCGCGGGCGCCGCACCCCGGATCGCCGTCGTGAGCGCGGCGCCGGCGATCAAGTCCACGACATAGTGCTCGCCCAAGTAGACCAGCGCGAAGCCGAGCGTGGCCGTATAGCCCCATCCCAAGGCACCCGCCACCGGCCCGGTCTCGGAGAGAAGCTGGGCTGCCATCATCGACGTGGCAAAGTGCAAAGACGGCATCGCGGCCAAAGGATTGCCTCCAAGAACACTGTAAAGGGGGCCCCAGCCGTCTTTCCAAAAGAACTCGCCGTATTCGACCATCATGCGCCTGACCGCCACCTCATGTGGGTGCCCGTCGAATTCGTCGTGGCGCGCCGCGTCGCTCGCCGCATACCACGGCGGCGCGGTCGGCAGCACCCAATAGATCATCGCGCCGATGTCGAACACCGCGTAGGTCATCACCGCCGAGCGATCGAAGCGGCGAGGGTGGCGCAACATGACATAGACGAGCGCTCCGTGGGGCACCATGAACCAGATCCAATGGGCCCACACGAGCACCTTGTCACCGAGACGCCATTGACCTCGCGCCAGGCGTCTCTGTAGACGTACGGTGGGTAGCTCGCCGAGGCCGAGCACGCGATCGATCGCGATTGGATAATCGACCAACACCCTCTCTACTTGGGCGCCCTCGTCGTCGTGGGGAGTCTTGTAGGCAGCCAGATAAGCCCACATCTGCAGAGAGCAAACGGCAACATCGCGTGCGCGTGAGCGCGGCACCGCCACGCACAGACCCACCGGCGCGGCGAACGCGACAGTCTGTGCAACCAACGGAGGCGTGGAGAGGCGCTTGCGCACGAGCGGCGCCATCACACCCGCGGCCACGACACCCCAGGCGGCTGTCCTGATGACCCTCGACCGCACGGGGCGCTGAGTATATGACGCGGTCCGGCAGGTCCCTCCGTGTCGGCGCCGTCCGTCGGGTCCTATGGGCCGCTATGCAGCCGTACTGGCCTCGGCCCGCTCGCGCATGCGGCGCTCGGCCTCGGCCACCAGCGCCCGCACCACCTGGCTGGCCTCGTCCGCCTCGGGATGCCACTGCACGCCGAGCACGAAACGCCGGTTGGGCAGCTCGATCGCCTCGGTGAGGCCGTCCATCGCAGAGCAGCCGCTGATCTGAAGACCGTCGCCCAAGCGATCGACGCCCTGATGGTGGTGAGACTTGGTCGCATGGTGGGTCTCCCCTGCGGCTCGCGCGGCCAGCGTGCCCTCAACCAAGTCCACGCCATGGTCGGCGCCGTCGAAAGTGCCTGGAAACCTCAGATGTTCGTGGTGGCCGAAATGCTCGGGCAGATGCTGTAGCAGGGTGCCGCCGAAGGCCACGTTGATCAGCTGCATTCCGCGACAGATGCCGAGCACCGGCAGGTCACGCTCGATAGCAGCGCGCACCACCGCGATTTCAAATCGGTCACGCTCGGGCACGGTCTCGCCCGTCTCGGGATGAACCGTCTCGCCGTAGCTGGCCGGGTCGATATCGACGCCCCCGGCGAGCACCAGTCCGTCGAGCAGGTCCAGCGCTTCGCTTGGATCTTCCACGAGCACCGAGTCGGGAGGCAACATCACGACAAGCGCGCCGGCCCGCTGCACTGCCTGGACGTAGCTGCGCGCGAGCAAGACCGCCTCCTGGTCCCAGGTGCCCCAGCGGGCACGCTCGAGGGCAGTGCATATGCCGATCACGGGCCGTCTCATTGGTAGTCAGGGGCGCGGTGCCGGGATGGCCCGTTTCCCCGTTCCCCTTTCAATCCGTGCGTGCGGTTTTCCCGCACACGGCTTACCGATGATCTTCTTGATGGTCACGACGCTGTTGCCGGGTAGCGGATGGTGCCGCGCAGGCGGTAGAGGCCGTGGGCCTCGAACCACTCGCGCGTCCAGATCGCCGTCTGGCCGGGGCGCAGGTTGCGACCATAACGCTTGCGCATCAGACCACGAAGGCGCCACACGACATACCGGTCGATCTGGTTGAAGCGGATGGCGGCATTACCAGTACGAAAGTAGCTGCCCCAGCCACGCAGGATCGGATTGATCCACGAGATCACCTTGCGGATATCTATCCCGTTGCGGCTGTGGCCGGTCAGCGCCTTGATCCTTTGGCGTACCCGCTTCATCGCCGCCTGTGAGGGCCAGCGCTGGAGGTAGTAGCGACGGAGGCCGCGCTCCAGCAGCTTGCCCGACACGCGAGCATGAAAATGGCAGCCAAGGAAATCAAGACCTTCCCGACCCTCGGTGAGGTCAACGACCCTCGTCTTCTCCTGGTGCAACTCCAACCCAAGATCAGCCAGCACCTTCCTGGCCAACTCCCGGGCCGCACGGGCTTGCGCCTCGCTCTTGCACATCACGACGAAGTCGTCCGCATAGCGGACGAGCCGGCCGTGAGCGCCATCAGCGAACGCCTGGTCCAGCGCGTGCAGGTAGATGTTCGACAGAAGCGGCGAGATCACGCCACCCTGCGGGGTCCCAGCAACCGAACGGCTGAGCACCCCTTCATCCATCACCCCTGCTTGGAGGAACTGCCGAATGAGCTTGAGCACACGCCGGTCCGAAACCCTCTCTGAGACCTTCCCGAGCAGTCGCTCGTGGTCGATCGCGGAGAAGTAGTCGCGGATGTCGGCCTCGAACACGAAGGAGTACCCGTCGATGAACGACCGGCGCAGCACCTCCTTGGCATCCGTAGCCGACCGGCGCGGACGAAACCCAAACGAGACATCAAGAAAATCAGCCTCGAAGATGGGCTCAAGCACGATACGCGCGGCCTGCTGAACAACCCGATCCTTCACGGTCGGGATGCCAAGCGGCCGCACACCACCCTTAGGCTTAGGAATCGACACCCGCCGGACCGGCCGCGGACGATAAGACCCCTGACGCAGGTCACGCTGCAACTCGGCCAACAGCCGCTCCACACCGTACTCCCGCACCCCCGCCAGCGTCTGAGCATCAACACCGGCAGCACCCTTGTTCCTCTGCACACGCCTCCACGCCTCCAACAGGACGTCACTCCTGAAGATCCGGTCAAACAGGGCATGGAAACGCCTACCCGGCGACCGCTTGGCGGCCACCCATAGCTTGCGCTGAAGTTCTCGCAGATCCCCCCCAGTGGCCTCCAACAGCACCATTTCGCTGGCAGGAACACCAGGCGCATGCCCGGCGGGGTCGATAGATCGAGCGGTCTCGACCATGCCCTAACGCTTACCCTCGACGCTCGCGCGATCAAAGCAGGGGTCCTTCGCTCCCAGCGCGTTGTTCTGCACGCCGATCTGCACTACTACGACCCCCTCGGACTCCCGCTGACCTCCGCTCGACTTCGCCATCGGCTTATACGAACGGTCTTTGCTGACAAGGCTAGCCAGACGGGTCTCCCTTGTTCCGCGATCAGACCTTGCGCGCGTGCAAGTCTCCATACCCCGCAGGGACCCACCGCGCCCGATCCGGAACCAGGACTGGCGGACATGGCCTTCACCGTGACATGAGCGGCTCGGCTCCCCGACTGTGAATGTGACGAGGCTGCAATCCCAGCCCACGCGCTTGCTCCCTCCAAAGAGGCTCTCGACGCCCCGCTCAGCCCGCCGCCTCTCAGCGACAAACCGGGGCCTGCTACCGGGCACTCCGGCGTCTACCCGGACGGGACTCACACCCGCCGGCCTGATCCAGCTTTCAAGGCGCACCATGGCCCACACCATAAACTCCCGGCGCGATGCACCTGGACACAGTCAACGTGAGGATCGACCAAGGCGCGGCCACGATCGAGCTGGATCGGCCCGAGGCGCTCAACGCTTGGAACAAGCAGCTCGGCGAAGACCTGCTCGCCGCTTTGACCCACGCCAGCGAGGAGGAAACGGTGCGCGCGGTGCGCATCACCGGCGCGGGACGCGCCTTCTCCTCTGGCGCGGACCTGAGAGACATCAGCGGCGATGACCTCACGCCAGAGGGTCGGCCAAACGTCTATGGGGTGCTGACCGAGCGCTACCACCCGATCATGCACGCCATCCGCGAGATGGGAAAGCCCGTGGTCGCGGCCGTGAACGGCGGAGCGGTCGGCATCGGCTGCTCGCTGGCGCTTTGCTGCGACTTGGTCGTGGCATCCCAGAGCGCCTACTTCCTGCTCGCGTTCGTGAACATCGGCCTGGTACCCGACGGGGGCTCCTCGCTGTTCGTGCCCGCGCGCATCGGAATGGCGCGGGCCGCAGAGATGGCGATGCTGGGCGAGCGCTTGAGTGCCCCCCAGGCGCTCGAATGGGGACTTGCCAACCGCGTGTTCGCCGACGAGGACTTCGAGCGCGAGAGCGCGGCGCTCACCACCCGTTTGGCGCTCGGACCCACGCGCTCCTATGCGGCGTGCAAGCGCCTGCTCAACGAGCGCATGTATGCGGGCATGGAGGAGCAGCTCGAATTGGAGGCCACCTTGCAGCAGGAGATGGCCGGCAGCGACGATTTCATCGAGGGCGTAAGCGCCTTCCTGGCCAAGCGCCCGGCGCGCTTTACGGGACGTTGAAGCGCCTTCGTGCACACCGGATCGCCTCTTCGGGCGGGGCTCGCGAGGGTGTTCCGGTGGTTGGGCAAGCGCGTTCCGTCCTCGCCTGAATAGAATCCCGCGCGCCTTGCATCAGCTCCTCGCCACAGCTCTAGCGTTCTTCACCCCCCAGTCGGGCGGGTCGCCCAACGCCGACAAGATCAACGATCTCTACAAGATCACGCTCTACGCGGCGCTTGTGATCTTCGTGCTCGTCGAGGGCGCGCTCGGATATGCGCTGTGGCGCTTCCGGGCCCGCAAGGGCGCCATCGCGGCCCAGATCCACGGCAACACACGCCTTGAGATCGGATGGACGGTGGGCGCCGCCGTGATCCTGCTGGCGCTTGCGGTGCTCACGTTGGCCAAGCTCTCCTCGATCCAGAATCCGGTCGACTCAAGCGCCGAAGGCGAACACCTGGTGAGCGACAGCTCCCGTCTCTATGCGAGCAACACGCCGAAGCTTCCGCCCAACGGCAAGTCCCTGAAAATCACCGTGGTGGGACGACAGTTCGTGTGGCAGTACGTGTACCCCGGCGCAAGCGAAGCGGACGGGCTCGGCGCGCCGTACTCCTACCAGGAGATGGTCGTGCCCACCAACACCACCGTCACGCTCGACATCGTCTCCGCCGACGTCGTCCACTCCTGGTGGGTTCCCCAGCTCGGCGGCAAGTTCCAAGCGGTGCCCGGCTATCACAACTACACCTGGTTCAAGATCGAAAAACCGGGCATCTTCAGGGGCCAGTGCGCGCTGATCTGCGGACGCGGCCACGCGCGCATGACCGCCACCGTCAAGGCTGTTCCGCCGGCCCAGTTCGAAGCTTGGCTGGCCTACCAAAAGAAGCTGATCGCCGAAGCCAACGCCGAAGCCAAGGTGGCGCGCGCCAAGCTCGGCAAACAGGTCGGTGCGGGCCAGGTGGAGAACCCGTGAGGCAGGCTCGCTCCTCTTTCGCTGCCTCGCAGCCGCAGTCCCGCCGAACTTCCCAGTCAGGACATTAGGAGACCCGCTCGATGGCCACCTACGCAGCCCCAGTCCCCCAGATCGTCGCCCATGAGGCCAAGCCCGAGCCGAAGGGTTGGGCCAGCTGGATCACGACAACCGACCACAAGCGAATCGGGATCATGTACATGGTCACGACTTTCGTGTTCTTCATCTTGGGCGGCGTCGAGGCCTTGATGATCCGCCTGCAGCTAGGTTTGCCCAACAACACGCTGGTATCCCCCCAGATCTACAACCAGCTGTTCACGTTGCACGGGACCACGATGATCTTCCTGTTCGTGGTGCCGATGATGGCCGGCTTGGCCAACTACTTCGTGCCTTTGATGATCGGCGCGCGGGATATGGCCTATCCGCGCCTGAACGCGCTCTCCTACTGGCTTCTGCTGGCCGGTGGCCTGGTGTTCTATGCCTCGATCTTCTGGAATCCGCCGGAAGCCGGATGGACGAGCTACGTGCCGCTGTCGGGCATCAACTACTCGCCGGGAGGCGGCCAGGACGCTTGGATCTACCTGATCCACCTGACGGGCCTGTCCTCGATCATCGGCGCGATCAACTTCTACGCCACGATCGCCAATATGCGTGCCAAGGGCATGAGCTGGGGCCGTTTGCCGCTGTTCATCTGGGCGATCTTGACCTACTCGATCCTGCTGATCTTCGCCCTGCCGGTGATCGCCGCGGCGGTCACGATGCTGTTGACCGACAGGCACTTCGGCACGCACTTCTTCGATCCTGCCAACGGCGGCTCGGCGCTGCTCTGGCAGCACCTGTTCTGGTTCTTCGGGCACCCCGAGGTCTACATCATGGTGCTGCCCGGGTTCGGGATCGTCTCGGAGATCCTGCCCGTGTTCGCACGTAAGCCGATCTTCGGCTACAAGGCGATCGCGGCCTCCACCGTGGCGATCGCGTTCCTGGGCTTCTTGACGTGGGCGCACCACATGTTCACGACGCCGATCCCGGAGGCGATCCTGATCTTCGTGATGATGAGCTCGTTCTTGATCGCGGTGCCCACGGGCGTGAAGATCTTCAACTGGATCGCCACCCTTTGGGAGGGGACGATCGAATTTCAAGACGCCCCTCTTGTTCTGCGTCGGCTTCATGGCGCTGTTCATCATCGGCGGCATCTCGGGCGTGTTCTTGGCCGTGTTCCCGGTCGATTGGCAGCTCAACGAAACCTACTTCGTGGTCGCCCACATCCACTTCGTGCTGATGGGCGGCGCCGTGTTCACGATCTTCGCCGCGATCTACTTCTGGTTCCCCAAGATCACGGGGCGCATGATGAGCGAGGGCCTGGGCAAACTCAGCTTCTGGCTAATGTTCTTCGGCTTTCTGGCGACCTTCCTGATCCAGCACGTAATCGGACTCGACGGCATGCCCAGACGTGTCTATGAGTACGACAACGTGGGCAATCTGGCGCTCTACAACCTGATCTCCACGATCGGCTCGTTCATTCTCGCCGCGGGCATCCTTGCGACGATCGTCAACGTTGTGCGCAGCCTCAAGCATGGGGCGATCGCCGGGCCCGACCCTTGGAAGGCCAACAGCTTGGAGTGGTTCACGCAGTCTCCTCCGCCCACCAACAACTTCGACGTCGTCCCGCTGGTGCGCTCGTATGAGCCGATGAAGGACATCCGGCGTGAGATCGAGCAGCGCACCACGGGCGGTCCCGGCTGGGCCGGACAGGCATCGCCGACCGTGCCGAGCGGTGCCACCCAAGTCGGCGTCTGAGAGCACGCCGCGTCGGGCACTCCTACCAGCGGTAGAGTTCGCGGTGTGATGCAGGTTTCTGGCAGTCCGGGGTCGCGGTGATGGAGAGCACTAGCACGTCCACCTACGTTCCGCAGAGCAGTGGCGCGATCGCCGCGCCGCTTGCTCCTCCGCACTCCAAGACGCGGCAGCTGATCGGCGACTATGTCGAGCTGACCAAGCCGAAGGTGCAGTCGCTGCTGCTGCTGACGACGATCACGACGATGCTCGTCGCCGGCGAACCCTCGCTCGCGCTGATCGCCTTGACGTGTCTCGGTGGCTACCTCTCGGCCGGCGGCGCGGGAGCCGTGAACCACTGGTTCGACCGCGACATCGACGCGCGCATGACGCGCACGGCCAACCGCCCGGTGCCCTCGGGCAGGGTCTCCCCCACGGCGGCACTGATTTTCGGTTGCACGTTGGCGGCACTGTCGTTCTTGGAGCTCTCGCTCACGGTGAACACGCTGGCCGCGAGCCTTTCGCTGGCAGGCTTCTTGGGCTACGTGTTCGTTTACACGATCTGGCTCAAGCGTCGAACGCCGCAAAACATCGTGATCGGAGGCGCCGCGGGGGCCGTGCCTCCGCTGGTGGGCTGGGCCGCGGTCTCGGGCTCGGTCAACGGTATAGCGGTGCTCCTGTTCTTCATCGTCTTCTTCTGGACGCCGCCTCACTTCTGGGCGCTGTCGCTGTTGATGAAGGGCGAGTACGAGAAGGTCGGCGTGCCGATGATGCCGGTGGTGCGCGGCGAGGCCGAGACACGCCGGCAGATCCTGCTCTACACCGTGCTGCTCTACGCCGTCACTCAGCTGCCGTTCTGCGCTGGAGGTTTCGGCGGCATATATCTCGTCGCCTCGCTGCTGCTCGGCCTCGGTTTCATCGCGGGCGCCGTGCGCCTTTACCGGCGAGCGGACCGGCGCAGCGCGCTACAGCTGTATCTGTTCTCGCTGGCCTATCTGGCGCTGCTGTTCTGCGCGATGGTCGCCGACGCCAAGCTGTAGACGCGCGCCGGCGCAGCCGACTCCGACCCGGCCGACGCCGATGGGCGCTTGCGAGGCAAAGTCCAGTGAGACCAACACGACGGCCCTCGGGATATACTGCCGGCCGCATGGATCGTCGCCTCGCCAAGAAGAACATCCGTACCGGCCTGATCGTGGCGGCCATCTGCATGTTCATGTTCGGCATCTCCTTCGTGGTCGCCGCGGCCTATATCTCGTGAGCCCGCTCGACCCGGAGATCCCCCCGGCGGGTGAGGAGGTCCACCTCCCGGGCTCGACGCTGCTGCCCCTGTTGACCGCGGCAGGGATCACCTTGGCCGTCGTCGGCATCACGGTCAGCGCGATCCTCTTGATCGGCGGCTCGATTTTGACCGTCGTGTGCGTGATCCGCTGGATCATGGACACGCGGCGCGAAATCAACGAGCTTCCGCTCGACCACCACTGAGCACCTCCTCACGCACCGACGGGCTGGCCGTAACGGCACTTGACAGCCGGCTAAGGGCCCGGCCGCGCCAGCCGGGTGGGGGCACAGGTGAGGCGCCGCGCGCAGCTCGCCTGCCACGCGCGGCCCCGACGAAAGGCGGCGCTCGCATCCCCTACGAGCGGCCGGCCTTTCCCTCTCTCACCCCACGGCTGCGCTCGCCGGGACAGGGCAGATGGCTCCCTCGTCCGTCCAGCAGCGCACGACGTCGCGCACGGAGAGGATCCCCATTGTCTCTCCATGCTCGACGACGATCAGGTGGCGAAAGCCGCCGCGCACCATTGCGGCGGCGGCTTGCTCCAAAGACCAGTTGGGCTCGGCGAACACGACATCCCTTGTGAGGTGGTCGGCGACCAGCTCGACATCGGGGTTCTCGCCGGCTCCGATCGAGGTGAGCACGTCACGCTCGGTGAGGATGCCCGGACCGCCGGCATCGGGGTCGATCACGACCGCGGCGCCCACGTGGCGCTCGGACATCGAGCGCGCGGCGTCGCGCAAAGTGTGGCCGGGACCCACCGTCAAGACCATCGGGCTCATACCGTCTCTCACCTGCATGGCGTTCGCCTCCCTTCCTTCCCTGGATCGTCGCTTGCAACGATTGCCTCAATGTATTGCGTTATGCGCTCCTCGTCAAGCTTGGATCGCTCGCCGTCCAATTACCCACGCGGAGCCGCTCAAACCCCGCGCAGGGCATTCATCGTCCCCAGGCATTAGGATCACGCCTCCGATGCCTAGGTTCATTCCAGAGGGGCACGCGACGAACACGCGGGGAGGCGTGCGCGGTGGTCTCTAGGCGCTCCATTGTGGGTGCGGCCGTCGCGGGTCTGATCGCCACCGCGATCGGGGTCGCGCTCAGCTATGCGATCCACTGGTTCCCGGCCCAAGCCTCGACCCAGGCGCACAACACCGACGCCTTCTACCACGTGCTCGTAATCGCCTCGGTGCCGATCTTCGTGCTCGTCGTCACAGTGATCCTGTACTCCGTCTGGAAGTTCCGCATGAAGCCCGGACAGGAGCTACAGGACGGCCCGCCGATCCACGGCAACACGCGCTTGGAGGTTCTGTGGACGGCGATCCCGGCGGCCTTGCTGCTCGGACTCGTCTCCTACTCGTTCGTGGTGCTGCACGAAAACGAAAAGAAGCCGGCCGGCCCCGAGATGGTGGTCAACGTGACAGGACAGCAGTTCGCGTGGTCCTATGAATACCCGCGATCGGTCACCGGCGGGGCGCCTTTGAAGACGACCAAGCTGTACGTGCCCAACAACGAGTCGGTCAAGTTCGAGATCAAATCGCTCGACGTGATCCACGCCTTCTGGATTCCCGCGTTCCGCTTGCAGATCGACGCCGTGCCGGGGATCACGACCAGCTATCGCGCGACCCCGGACCGGCTCGGCTCCTACCCGGTCGTCTGCAACCTGCTTTGTGGGGTGGGCCACGGCCTGATGCGCTCGACGATCCACGTCGTGGCCCCGACCGCCTTCCAAGCCTGGCTCAAAGCCCAGACAAGCGCTCCTTCGAGCGGGGCCTGAATGTAAGGTGAGGGACGCAATGGGGATAAGGGTCGCTGCGATGATCGGGAGAGGGCGCTGATGGCCGCCAAGTTGCGCGCGCCAGGGCTCTATCGCGCGTTCTTTGCGTTCTTCTTGGGCATCGCCTTCGCGGCCGGGCTGACCTGGCTGGTGCGGATGGCCACGGGCCACGTCACTTATCACCATTTCTTTAGCGAGGAACCGATCATGGCGGTCTCGCTGATCACGGCGCCGATCTTCTTCTTGGTCGGCTTGGGCGGCTTTGACTACTGGATCTACTGGGCCTCCGGTTCAACCCACGCGGCCCGAGGATCACTCAAGCCACGGCGCCTACAGCTGGAAGGACTACTTCAGGATCAACACCGATCACAAGGTGATCGGCATCCAGTACACCGTCACAGCCTTCTTCTTCCTGTTCGTGGGCGGTCTGATGGCGATGCTGATGCGCATTCAGCTGGCCCAGCCGGGCGCGGAGTTCGTGAGCGCCAACACCTACAACGGACTGTTCTCGGTACACGCCTCGCTGCTCATCTTCCTGTTCGTGATCCCGGTCTTCGCGGGCCTGGCCAACTACGTGCTGCCGCTGATGATCGGCGCGCCGGACATGGCCTTCCCGCGCCTGAACGCTCTCTCCTACTGGCTATTGCCACTCGCGGGCTTGATGATGCTGCTGAGCTTTGCGGCGCCGGGCGGGGCCTTTGCCGACGGTTGGACCGCATACGCGCCGCTATCCATCGACGCGCCGATCGGCCAGGACTTCTTCTCGGTCGGCGTTCAGTTCGCAGGCGCCTCCTCGATCATGACGGCGCTGAACTTCCTGGTCACGATCATCACGATGAGGGCGCCGGGGATGAGCTTCTTCCGGATGCCCTTGCTCGTGTGGGCCAACTTCGCGACGTCCCTGCTGGTCGTGATCGCGACCCCGTTCATCGCAGCCTCCCAGTTCTTCGTGCTGCTCGACCGGGGCCTCGGCTTCAATTTCTTCGACGCCGGCAAGGGCGGGGACGTGCTCATGTATCAGCACGTCTTCTGGTTCTACTCACACCCGGCCGTCTACATCATGATGTTGCCCGGCTTCGGGATCATCAGCGAAATCATCGCCGTGAAGGCGCGCAAACCGATCTTCGGCTACCGCATGATGGCCTTCTCGCTCTTGGCGATCGTGGGTCTGGGCTTCACCGTGTGGGCCCACCACATGTTCACCTCGGGCATGGCCTCCTGGATCAGGATCCCGATGGCGATCACGACCTGCATCATCGCGGTGCCGACGGGGATCAAGATCTTCTCCTGGCTTGCGACCCTGTGGCGGGGAATCTTGCACCTGGACACGCCGATGCTCTTCTCGCTCGGCTTCCTGGTCACCTTCACGCTGGGTGGCATCAGCGGCGTGATGCTCGCGATGGTGGCATTCGACATCCATGTGAGCGCCAGCTATTTCATCGTCGCCCATATCCACTACGTGCTGTTCGGCGGCTCGTTGATGACGATCTTCGCGGGCGTGTACTACTGGTTCCCGAAGATGACGGGTCGCATGTACGACGAGCGCCTGGGCAAGTGGCACTTCTGGAGCACCTTCATCTTCTTCAACCTGACCTTCGGCCCGATGCACGTGCTCGGCCTCCAAGGGATGCCGCGCAGAGTGCCCACATATGCAGCCAAGTTCGCCGACCTTAACCTGCTGATCTCGATCGCGAGCTTCGGGCTGGGCCTGACCACGCTGATCTTCCTCTACAACATGGTCACCAGCTGGCGCGGCGGCCCGCGCGCGACCAACAACCCGTGGCGCGGTATGACGATCGAGTGGCAGGTCTCCTCGCCCCCGCCGGTTTTCAACTTCGACCGTATCCCGACCGTGGTAGGCGGCCCCTACGAGTACGGCGTGCCCGGCGCGGTGCACGGCACTTTCGCTCCCGCCCCGGTCCCAGCGACGGTCGGCGGCGCGGCGGGCGGCTCAGGCGTCGTCCACAGGCACACCGAGTGAGAGGGATGGGTCGATGACGGAAATACTGGTAGTGGCCAACCGCACACTCGGCGGCGAGAAGCTGCTCGAGACGGTGCGCGAGCGCGCCGCCGCGGGCGACGTGAGCTTCCGACTCGTCGTTCCGCAGACCAAGCCCTCGGCTGGCCTGATCTTCCACGACGAGACGGTGCGGGAATCGGCCCAGGTACGCATCGATCTGGCGACTTCGCTGCTGGCCAGCGAGGGCATCGCGGCAACAGGCGAAGTCGGCGACGCCGATCCCTTCCTGGCCACGATGGACGCCATCGCCCAGCGGCGGCCCGACGAGGTCATCGTCTCCACCCATCCCGCCACACAGTCGGGATGGCTGCGCAGAGATCTGATCGAGCGCATACAAAGGGCCTCGGGCCTACCGGTCGAGCACATCGTCGTGGACCTTGCCCAAGAGGGTCTGCCGTTCGGGGTGACTCTGGTCGTGGCGCACAAGACCTCCAGCGGCGACGAGCTGATCGAGCGCCTTTCGGCCAAGGCCGCCGGCGAGGAGCGCCACCTGTTCATCGCCGTCGTCCCCCAACAGGACCGCAGCGGCGCCGCCCACCGCGAGGCGCGCATCCGCCTCGCGGCGATGCTCGAACGACTCGATGCGGCCGGTCTCTTGAGCGCCGGCATGATCGGCGATCCGGACCCCTACACCGCGGTGATGAACGCCCTGGAGCTCTTCCAGGTCAACGACATCGTGATCTCCACCCTGCCCAAAGAGCGCTCAGGGTGGCTGCGCAGCGATCTGATCGGGCGCGTCCGCCACGCGACCCCCGCGCCGGTGGAGCACGTGGTCGTCGACACGGGCGCGACCGTGGCAGGCGCCACAGGCGGGGAGGCCTGATGGAGGCCGCCAGCATCGCTCACGCAGGCGGGCACGACACCCACGCGGGCGACCATCACGGTCCCCCGATCGCCAACCGCAGCTCGCGCGTGGAGCCGCAGCTGCTGGGGATGCTGCTTTTCATCATCTCCGAGGTGATGGTCTTCGGCGCCTTCTTCACGGCCTACTTCTTCATCAGGGTGGCCCAGGGCGACCCCTGGCCCGCGCCGGGCACGCATCTGCCCCTGGAAGTGGCGGGCTTGAACACGGCCATCCTGGTGTCCTCCTCGTTCACGTTGCACTGGGCCGAGCAGGCCTTGAAGAAAGGCAACCATTTCGGGCTGAAGGCGGGAATGTTGACCACATTCCTGCTCGGTTGCGCGTTCTTGTTCATCCAGATCAACGAGTACGCCAACATCGGCTTCGCTCCCCAAGATCAAGCCCAGGCGACGATCTTCTATTCCTTGACCGGCCTGCACGGCGCCCACGTGTTCATCGGGCTCGTGTTGCTCCTGATCGTGACGATCAGAGCCTTCCGGGGCCACTACTCGCCTGAGGAGCGCCGCGGCGTTGAAATCCCCGGCATTTACTGGCACTTCGTAGACATCATGTGGATAGTCGTTTATACGACGGTCTACGTGATCTGAGGGACGTGGACGCTGCGCATTTCTGCGTCCTCGACCGCTTATGTGCAAAGCACACGGCGCGGTCTGCGTCCTTGAACTGCTTGGTCCACCCCCCTCAGAGACTCTCCTGAAGACGTGTTGAACCCTCTGCGCAGCGAGGACGAGGCCTTCCGCTTCCTGCTCTATGCGATCGCTGTGATCGCGGCGATCGTCGTCGCGATCTTGGTCCTGCGCGCGGTCCTCTAGGACCGTCGGCTACTTGACGGTCAGCGTGCCGAACATCCCGGCCGCACGGTGGCCGGGGGCCTGGCAGAAGAACGTGTAGGTGCCGGGCTTGAGCGTGACTTTGATCGAAACGGTGCCCTTGCTCACAAACTGGCTGGCGGCGAGCACCGACCCTTTGGCTGTGGAGCCGCCCGCCCCGGCTTCAACCGCGATGTTGTGGGAGACGCCCGACATGTTGGGCATCGAGATCGAGACCGATCCGGGTTCGGCGTTGGCCTTGTTGGTGAGATAGGCAAGCTGGCCGGTCGGATCGGCCGGGATTTCGAGCTTGCCGCCCTTCTCGACCGCGGGCTTGCCCGAGCCGGGCGCCTTGACCGCGCTGGCGAGCAGGCCCGTATCCTGACCGGGCCTGTCGACCGACTGGGCGACATAAGCCGCGATGCTCGCAAGCTCGGTCCCGCTGGCCAGGCCACTCGGCATCGCTCCGAAGCGATTCGGATTGGCCACCTGGCCTTCGACGACCGATTGAACGGCGCTGCGACGCAGGCCTTCGTTCAAGCTCGCCCTGAAGGCTTCGTCCAGGTTGGGCCCGACGGTGCCCTTCGTGTTGGCGCGGGCGAGCGTGTGGCAGGAGCCGCACTTGGCGACGAACTGCTGCTTGCCCGCGATCAAATCGGCGTCTTCGCCGCGCTTGGCCGCGCCGCAACCATAGACGCCGACCAGCAGGCAGCCGGCGCCCAGCAGAGCGCCGAAGCGGCGCGCGCGAGACCCACGATGACTCGTCCCCAAAGACATCAGCGCCGAAACTCTATCCAAAGGGTCGGGCGACGGGCTCCCCGAGCGCAGCGGCGACCACGCTCCTGGCAACTCCCTGCCAAGACCAGCGCTCTCGTACCGTTGAGACGAGCGCTTGGCGGGTCTGTGCCTGGAGCTGGGCGTCGGCCGACAGCCAGCCCACGATTCGCTCGGCGATCGCCTGCGCGGCGTGCTCGTGGATCGGAAACGAGAGCCACGAGGCGGCCTGCCGAGGCACATGTTCGCCAAGTGTGTTGCTCACCTCGGCCAAGCCCGAGTGGGCGGCGCTGATCGGCAGGACGCCACAGGCCGCGGCCTCCGCGGCGACCATGCCGAAAGCCTCGGGGAAGATGCTCGGGACGACCAGCGCCTGGCACAACGCGAGCACACGGTAGAGCTCGTCGTGTTCGAGGCGGCCCGTGAAGATCGCCCGCTCGCCCAGCCGCGCCGCCTGGGCCTGGAAGCGCTTGGCGTCCGAGCCGAAGCCGATCACCACCAGCAGAGCGTTCGGGCGGCGCTCGAGGACCAGTGACCAAGCATCGAGCAGGAGCTCCACGCCCTTGGCCGCGATCAGCTTGCCCACGAAGGCGACCACTTCTCCCCCGCCTTCGGGGGTGGAGCGCCGCACAGTCAGCACGCGCTCGAGCGCATCGGCGATGGCCGGCTCGTCGCGGGAGAAGGCGTCGTCGCTCTCGCCGCCGGCACCGGCTTGGCCCGCGCGGAGTTGAGCGATCAGCGCGCGCAACTCGACCTCCGCCTGCTCGGGCTCGCGCGGGACGAAGCGCTCCACGTCCACGCCGGGCGGACCGAGCCGGGTGCGAGCCCTGATCGAGCCGGCCCCCTCATCCGCCTCGCCGAGAGCCTCCCACAGGCTCTCGGCGGTGTGCCTGGAGCCGACCAGCACCGTGCGGGCCTGAGCGAGGCCCTCGCGGGCGTAGCCAAGGAAGCGCTCCGGCTGCGCCTTGACTGTGTACTCGAGCGCGCTGCCGTGGACCTTCACGGCGTAGGGAACCCGGCCCTCCAGCGCGCGGGCGAGGATCGCCGGGCCCATCACGAGATGGTTGGCCAAAGCCACGTCCGGACGCACCGACTCGACCAGCTCGCGCACAGCCTCCACGTTTGCCTGCATGTAAGCGGCGACCTCCTCATCGGTGCAGTCGGCAAACGTCTTGGCTTCGATGCCCTCGTAGCGATCCTGCACGTAGACAGGCAGCAGACCGCCGATATCTGGCCGATACACGGTGCAAGGCGCACCCTGGCCGGGCGCCTCTTTCAGGGATCTGAGCACCAGCCTGCCGCTGTCCCAGTCCCCCGCAGCGTCCACGAACGGTTGGCGCTCCGGGTGGCGCTCCTGGCAGAGCAGGTGCACCTCGTGTCCCAGCCGTGTCAAAGCGTCTGCCAAGCGCGCGTTGTAGACGTTGGAGCCGGTCCCGCTCAGCAGGTAGCCATGGAAGATGAGGATGCGCAAGCCCGTGAGCCTATCCGGCTGGACGCTCCGCTAAAGTGCGCGAGCGTGACCGCCAATCAGCTCTATCGCCTGCGCACCCCTTCAACGGGTCGCGAGGTGCTGCTCGAAGCCGTCCCCGGCGAGATCTACCGCGATCGCGATACCGGCGAGGAGATGGAGATCGTGGGGAAGGTCCTCCCGCTGGCCCCGGACCCCTCGAAGCTGCCTTGGGCCGTTGAGAATCTGCGCTTCTGTCCCTGGTGCGACCAGCTCGCCCAGAAGGATCTCAACGACTGCCCGACCTGCGGCCGGCGCATGGGCCCCTTGGGCGCGTGAGCAGCGACCGCACGCGTGGCCGCCTGATAGCGCTCGGCGCGAGCGCCCTGATCGTCCTCGGCGGCCTCGGCCTGTCAGCGTGCGGTGGCAGCAAAGTCTCCGAAGAGTTGCCCAAGAGCACCCCCGAAATCATTCCGCCCAACGACACCTCGGCGGAAAAGCAGGCGACCGAAACGACCTCCACGTCGACCACCGCCACGACCTCCACCACCCCCACGACCACCGGCAGCGAAGAATCCTCAAGCTCGACCGGGGAATCGGGCGGTACGGCCTCCGAAGAAAAATCGGAATCCGCCGAAAGCGGCGCCGCCGGCGGCACGTCGGCCGGCGAATCGGAAAAAGCGTCCTCTGAAAAATCCTCCGAAAGCACCGAAAAAGCTTCTTCGGGGGGCGTCGGCTCCAGCGGCGGCGCCAGCGCGCCCTAGCCTAGAGTCCTCCCGCTCGGCCCTCGGTTCGCCACTCACGCGCGGCGGCTCGGGACGCGATCAGGGAGTGGAAATCAGAGTCGCGCTGTAGGTGAGCCGCGCGGTCTGGTAGAGGCAGTAGTACTGCACGTTGGAGCCGACGGTCACCTGCGAGGTTTGGCTGCCGGTCGTGGTGCATTGCGCCTTGGCGCGGCTCGCTCTCCACGAGGTTGCCTTGCCGAAGCCGAGCGCCAAGGCGGGCGCCCACGAAGGCACGGTCAGGGCCACGATGTCGCCCTTCTTGACCGGCAGGGTCGTGGCCAGCGGAAACTGGGCGGTCTTGCCGAAATACGGTTCGAGTGGCACCACCGGACTTTGGCTGATCAGCTTGTAGGTCAATTTGGGGCTCTTCTGGGCCCTCAGGATCGCGATTCCCGCCGACGCGGGGCCGCCCTCATTCGCGTTGAAATACTTGATCTGGGTGGCTGTCGGCTTGCCCAAGCTGATCGTCCAGGCCACGATCGTGCCCGCGCGCGGGGCCGCCTCGAGGTTGTTGTTGGTTTCGACCTTGACTTGAAAGCCGGTGGTGCGGCTCACCGCCAGGCAGGAGGGCGTCGGGCAGCTGGGAACGGTCGCGGGCGTCGTTTCGGGGATCACGCCGACTTCGGAGAGCGTGGCAAGCGAACCCGCGGGCAGCACCAAAACCAAGCCGCAACCGGCGGCGATCGTTGTTATGAGACGTTTGATGTGGACCATTTCAACAAGAACACGGACAAGGCGACGATGTAGCGGTTCGACATCCACACCCGTTTTCCCCCTTTTCGGACTCAGGGCAGCTCGGCTGTGAGCGCCGCGGCAGCGGAGGCTATCTCAGTGGGATCTCCCGGCGCGGGCACCCAAGGCAGCTTCAGCGGGTCCTCAAAATAGCGCGGGACCACATGGATATGGAAGTGGAACACGGTCTGCCACGCCGCCGCGCCGCACGAGTTGATCAGGTTGACCCCGTCGGCGCCAAGGCCCCGCTTGGCCCGGCGCGCCAAACGTTGAGCCGCCGCGCTCACGGCCGCGAGCTCCCGTGGGTCGATGCTCAGCAGATCGACGGTGTGCTTGCGGGGGATCGCGAGCGCATGCCCACGCGTGGCCGGATTGATGTCCATGAAGGAGATCGTGTGCTCGTCTTCCTCGACGATCGTCGCCGGCAGCTCACCGGCCACGATCTTGCAGAAGATGCAGTCGGGGTCGCTCATCGCGACCAATCCTAGTGTGCGCACCTTTGCACGAACGCCGAGGCCTGCTCGCGACTCTCCACAACGCCCACGTACTGAGCGCACGCGAGCTCCTCCAACAGCTCGCCCACACGCGGACCCGGAGCGATCCCCGAGAGCGCCGCTACCTCGTCGCCACGCAACAGAGGCTTGGGCGGCCCGTCCGAGCGCCACCGCAGCGCGTCGTCGAGCATCGACCGAGCCAAGGCCACGTGGGATTCGATCGCCTGCTCGGACTTGGCTCCGCGCGTGGCCAGCCGATCGCACACCGACAGAAGCGTCACGTCCACCTCGACCGGATCGCACGCGCGCAGATAGGCATAGACGCTCGTGCGGGCCAACGGCTGGGGCTCGTGCACGAGAAAGCCCAGACGCAGGTGATGGCGAACGAGAGCCGCCACGTGTTCGCGCAAACGCACGCTCGCCCGCAGGCGCGCCAGCACCTCGCGCGCCAGGTCGGCCCCTTGGGCGTCGTGTCCTATGAAGGTCACACGGCGGTCGAACGGGCGCACGGCCCTGGTTGCCGGCTTGGCCGCGTCGTGCAGCAGGGCCCCCCAGCGCAGGGCCTCGCCTCGAGTCATCTCATCGGCGAGGGGCTCGGCGAGCAGGGCGAGCACCGGCTCTCGACGCTCGCCTCCGAGCGCGGCGCCCGGCTCCGAGAGCTCCCAGCCCTGGGGCGTCGTGAGCGCGATCGCGCGCTCGAACACCTCCAGCGTGTGCCCGTACACGTCGCGATGGTGAAAGCGGCTCTGCTCGACCTCGCGCATCGCCTCTAGCTCGGGCAGCACCACGGCGGTCGCGCCCAGCCGGCTCATCGAGTCGAGACCCTCCACTGCGCCTGGGGAGGCAACGATCCGTCGCAGCTCCAGAAATATGCGCTCTGGAGAGACCTCGGCGAGGCGGCGTGCCTGCTCGCGCGCGGCGGCGAGCGTCTGCGGGTCGGCCGTGAGATCGAGCTCGGCGATCGCCCGCACCATGCGCAACACCCGCAGCGGATCTTCCGCGAAAGCCGCAGGGCCAGCACAGCGCAGGTGTCTCGCCCGTAGGTCGGCGAGCCCTCCGAGCGGGTCGATCGGATCTCCTCCGCCCAAGGGCTCGGCGATCGCGTTGATCGTGAAGTCCCTCAATGCCAGATCCGCCTCCAGCGAGCCGCCACGCATGCCCTCCACGTCGATCTGCCAGGCGCCGCCACGCGCGACCACGCGCCAAGCGCCGAACTCCTCGGACAACGGAAAGCAGGCGGCCCCGGGACCAACCCGCTTGGCCTGCCTGGCGATCGCGCGCGCGGCCCCGGCCGGGTCGCCGTCGATCACCACATCCAGATCCACGACCGGCCGGTCGAGCACGCGATCGCGTACGGCGCCACCCACGATCCAGGCTCGCTGATCAGCGAGCGCGGCGCGAACGATCTCCAGCGCCTCGGCGCTCATCGATCTTGGCTGACGGGATGACCGGAGCGGTTTCCGACGGAATGGTCGTTGCTGTGGCTGACGGGATCGCCGTCGCGGTGATAGACGCGTGGCACCCGCGCGGTCAGGGCACACGTGACCTCATAGTTGATCGTGCCGATCCTTCGCGCCAGCTCCTCGGTGGTCACTCGCTGCTCTCCGCGCGTCCCGATCAAAACGGCCTCCTGGCCGCGAAGCTCGCCCGGATCGGAGGCACCGTCCAGATCGACCGTCAGGTTGTCCATGCTCACCGTCCCCACGATCGGCGCTCGGCGACCGCCGATCAGCACCTCGGCGTTGTCGGAGAAAGCGCGACGCCAACCGTCGCCATAGCCGATCGGCAGCACCCCGAGCATCGTGTCGCGCTCGGCGACGAAGCGCCGTCCATATCCGGCGCTCTGTCCGCGCGCACACCGCTTGACTTCGGCGACATAGGAGGCCAACTCAAGCGCCGGCTCGAGCCCCGCAGAGTCGGGATCGCGACCGAAAGGATCCATCCCGTAGACGGCGATGCCGCAGCGCACCATGTCGAAGTGGGCGCGTTTCTCGCGCAACACCGCCGCGCTGTTGGCGCCGTGAACGAGGACGTGGGGATGGGCCGCCTTGACCTCATGAGCCCACGCGGCGAACAGGGCGAGTTGCTCCTCGAAGAAGGGGTCCTCGCGATCGTCGGCCGTGGCGAAGTGGGTCATCGCGCCGACCAACTCCACGCCCGCCGCGCTCGCCGCCGCCGCGACCGTGCGCGAGGCCTGCGCGGGATCGCGCGTGCCGAGCCGCCCCATGCCGCTGTCGAGCTTCACATGCACCTTGCCACCGCCCGCCCGGGCAAGCGCATCCACATCGTGCTCGCGCCAGACCACGACCTCAGCTCCCACCCGTACCGCTTCGGCAAGCTCGACGGGGCTCAAGGCTCCCATCACGAGAATCGGGACATCGCGAAAACCGGCCTCGCGCAACTCGACGGCCTCGCGCGCACCGGCCACTGCCAGGCGCGTGGACCCGCCCGCCAGCGCGGCGGCGGCACTCGCAGCGGCGCCGTGACCGTAACCGTCGGCCTTGACGACCGCGCACAGCTGAGATCCCTCCCCCAGCTCGGCCCGCAGACGGGCGCAATTGCGCTCGATCGCGGCCACGTTCACGCGGGCGAGGGCCCTACGCATGCTCGTGCCCACCCCGCTCGTGCACCCTTCGCTCATCCCCACCCCACTCGTGCCCACCCGCTCACGCCCCCTCCGGCCGGTGTTTGGCGGCGCTGGTCATGGACGGCGAGAGCCGAGCCGCCGGCAAAGCCGCTATCACGTCCGTCGCGATCACACCGTCGGGCGAGCCCTGACGACGCGCGGCCTCGCGACCGGCCTCGGCGTGCAGATATGCGCCGCATGCCGCCGCCTCGAACGCATCGAGGCCTTGGGCAAGCAGCGCGGAGATAGTTCCCGTGAGCACGTCGCCGGTGCCGGCGCTCGCCAGGGCGGGACTCGCTCCGGGGTTGACCGCGACCCGACCGTCAGGCGCCGCCACGAGGGTGTCGTCGCCCTTGAGCAAGACCACCGCGCCGGCCTGTTGGGCCGCCGCGCGAACGTGGAGTAGGCGCGCTCGCTCGACCTCCTCGGAGTCGAGTCCCAACAGGCGCCCCAACTCGCCTGCGTGGGGTGTGAGCACCGTGGCTGCGCGACGACCTGCCAGCTCGCCGATGTGTCCCGCGTGGGCGTTCAAGCCGTCGGCGTCGAGCACCAGCGGGACCCCGGCCTCACGCGCGAAGGCGCGCGCCAGCGTGGCCGCGCCCTGCTCGCGTCCCAGGCCGGGACCGAGCGCGAGCGCATGGGCGCGATCCAGCACAGCAAGAGCTCCGCCGAGGCCGTCCGGGAGCAGCGAGCCGTCTCGGTCCTCCAACCCGATGGTCATGACCTCCATCAGCTGCACGTCGAGGATCTCCGCCAAGCTGCGCGGAACGCAGGCGGTGACATATCCCGCGCCGGCCCTCATGCAGGCGAGCGAGGTCATCGCCGGTGCGCCCATCAGGCCCCGCGAGCCGCCAAGCACGACCACGTGGCCGCTGGTGAACTTGGTCGAGGCGGCGCCCCTGCTCGGCAAGAGGGTAAGCACATTAGCTCCGATCAGCCCGATGTCAGTCTGTAGCGGCGCGCCGCGCGGAATGCCGATGTCGATGACGAGCGTCTCTCCCGCATGGCGCTTGCCCGGATGCACCCACAGCCCGGGCTTGGCCGTGTGGAACGTCACGGTGCGCTCGGCTCGCGCGGCCTCACCCGCAACCTCACCGGTGGAGGCGTCCACGCCGCTAGGAACGTTGACGCTCACGACCCGCCCGTCGGCTTGGTTGACAGCTTCGATCGCCTCGGCGACAGGTCCTCGCGGCGCCCCTTCAAAGCCGGTGCCAAGCAGGGCATCGACGATCGCGTCGGCCCGCTGGATGATCTCGGTGGCGCGATCCTCCCCGAGCCGCAGAACGCGCCCGGCGGGCAAACGATCGAAGTTGACGCGAGCATCCCCGGATAGCTCCTCGGGGGCGCAGGTACAGACAACGTGCACCTCGCGGCCGGCCTGGGCCAGCAAGCGCGCCACCACAAAACCGTCGCCACCGTTGTTGCCTTTGCCGCACACCACGACCACCGGCCCGTCCGGCACCAGCATCTCCACCGAGCGCACGACGCCTTCCCCCGCCCGCTCCATCAAGTCGAGCGAAGGCGCACCTTGCCCCTCGATCGCCCAACGATCCACGGCCCGCATCCGCGGAGCGTCCAACAAGGGCTCACACCAATCCGCAAGCACGCTCATGCGAGCGATCTTAAGCGCTACTCCACCGTGACGGTCTTGGCGAGATTGCGCGGCTGATCTACGTTGAGCCCTCGCCTGCGCGCAATCTCATAGGCGAGCATCTGCAAAGGGATGACCGCGAGCATCGGCTGCAACATCCAGTCGACCGCAGGCACCGTGATCGCGACGTCCACCTGGCCTGCCAAGCGCTGACCGCCCTCCACGCTCGTGACGGCAATCACGTGGGCGCCACGCGCGCGAACCTCCTGCATGTTGGAGGCCATCTTCTCGAAGACCGGCGAGTCGATCGCGATCGAGACGACCGGCGTGGAGTCGTCGAGCAAGGCGATCGGCCCATGCTTCATCTCGCCCGCCGCGTAGGCGTCGGTGGCGATGTAGGAGATCTCCTTGAGCTTGAGCGCTCCCTCGAGCGCTACCGGCAACCCGACATGGCGTCCGATGTAGAGGAAGAACTCCTTCTGCCAGTGCTCCTCCGCCACGCGAGTCACGGCCTCGCCGGCGTCGGCGATGACCTCTTCGATGCAGTGCGGTAGACGCTTGACCTCCCCCACCAGCTCGGCGATGCGCTCGGCGGGCAAAGTTCCACGCAGCTCGGCCAAGCGAAGACCGAGCAGATAGATGACCGCGATCTGGCAAACGAACGTCTTGGTCGCCGCCACTCCGATCTCAAGGCCCGCGCGGGTAAACAGAACGCCGTCGGCGTCACGGGTGGCTTGGGAGCCCATCACGTTGGTGATCGCAAGGACGGTGGCACCGCGCTCACGCGCCTTGCGCATCGCGGCCAAGGTGTCGGCGGTCTCGCCCGACTGGGAGATCCCGATCACCAGGTCGCCCGGTCCCACCACGGGGTTGCGGTAGCGATACTCGGAGGCCACGTCCATCTCGACCGGCACGCGCGCCCATTCCTCGATCGCGTAGCGCCCGATCAGACCGGCGTGGTAGGAAGTTCCGCACGCCACGACCACGATCCGTTTGACGTCCGCGAGGATCGCCTCGTCGAGCGAGCCGTGCTCGTCGAGGTCCACGCCGTCTCCGCGTGCCACGCGATCGGCGATCGTCTCGGCCACAGCGTCGGCCTGTTCGTGGATCTCCTTGAGCATGAACGTCTCATAGCCGCCCTTCTCGGCCGTGTCCTCGTCCCAGTCGATCTGCTCGACAGGCCTCTCCACGGGTACCCCGTCGAGTGTGAGCACCTCGACCTTGTCGGGACGCAACACCACGATCTCGCCGTTCTCGACGTACTGCACCGCGTGGGTATGTGCGAGAAAGGCCGGGACCGCCGAGGCCACGAACTGCTCCCCCTCTCCCCTGCCCACAACCAGAGGACACTCCTTGCGTGCGCCGACCAGCGTGTCGGGCTCCTCGACGCTCATCGCCACGAAAGCGAAATGGCCCTCCAGTTCCCTGAAGGCATCGCGCACGGCGCTTGCGAGGTCGCCGTCGTAGTGCATCGCGATCAGATGGGCGATCACCTCGGCGTCGGTCTCGGACGTGAACTCGTTGCCTTCGCCCGCAAGTCGCTCCTTGAGCGCCATGTAGTTCTCGACGATGCCGTTGACGACCACGTGCAGACGGTCCTCGGGGTCGTAGTGTGGGTGTGCGTTCTCCTCGCTCACCCGTCCGTGTGTGGCCCAGCGGGTGTGCCCGATGCCGGTCCTCGCGGCGGCGGGCGCGGCGACGGCCACCGAGCCACCAACCTGCTCGGCCTCGGCGGCGCCGGCGTCGAGCTTGGCTTGGAGGGCGCTCAGGTTGCCGACCGAGCGCACCGCCTCGATGCGCTCGCCCGCGATCAGTGAGATGCCGGCGCTGTCATAGCCGCGGTACTCCAGCTTCTTGAGCCCGCCGAGCAGTATCTCCCGGGCGGGACGCTTGCCTACGTAGCCGACGATGCCGCACATCGCGACGACGATATCAGCGGCCTATTGGACCGGCCAGACCCGCAAGCGCACCACCAGCCCGTTCGAGACCGCCGCCGAGCCCGAGCGGGCCGCCGAAACCGCAACGTTCTAAGCGAGCTCGCGCTCGACGAGGCTGACCAGGCGCGAGCAGGTCGCGTCGGCCTCCTCGTCGGTGGGCGCCTCGACCATCACTCGCACCAGCGGCTCGGTGCCGCTCGCGCGCACGAGCACGCGTCCGCGTCCGGACAGGGCGCTGTCCTCGGCCTGGACCGCCTCGGCCACCTTGTGGGCGTGCGCGAAGGCGCCCTTGTCGCGCACCTTGACGTTGACGAGTCGCTGGGGCAGCTTGTGCATCGCGTCGCGCTCGCTCAGGTCGCGCCCGCCGAGCGCCTCCAAGGTGAGCAAGGCTCCCGCGATTCCGTCGCCGGTGCTGTTGAAGCCCATCTCGATTATGTGTCCCGACTGCTCTCCGCCGAGCGCCCACTCGCGCCGGCGCAACTCCTCCAAGACATAGCGGTCGCCGACATTGGTCGATGCGACCGCGATGCCCGCGTCGGCCATGGCGGTGTGAAAGCCATAGTTGGTCATCACCGTGACCACCACCCCGTCGCCGGCCAAGCGTCTGTCGGCACGCAGGTGCAGAGCCGCGAGCGCGATCAGCTCGTCGCCGTCCACGACCGCTCCGGCGCGATCGACCGCCAACACGCGATCGCCGTCGCCGTCGAAGGCCAGGCCGAGCGCGTGGCCGCCTTCGCGTACACGCTCCCCCAGAGCCGCGATGTGGGTCGAGCCGCAGCCTTCGTTGATGTTGCGCCCGTCGGGGGCGTCGGCCAGCACCGTGACCTGGGCGCCGAGACGCCTGAATATCTCCGGGGCGACCTTGTAGGTGGCACCGTTGGCGCAGTCGAGCAGGACGTCGAGCCCGTCCAGACGCAGCTCGGCAAAGCGAGACTCGAGCTCGCGCAAGTAGTCCTCGTGGGTGCCCCTCAGCTCGCGCACCCGTCCGATCGTGCGAGCAGGGGCGCCGCCGGGTGCTTGGCCCAGCTCGGCTTCGATCGCAATCTCGTCCTCGTCGGAGAGCTTGAAGCCGTCGGCGGCGAAGAACTTCAGCCCGTTGTCGCGGTAGGGGTTGTGCGAGGCAGAGATCACGACGGCCAGGTCCAGGCCGTAGCGCTTGAGCAGCAGAGGGGCCGCGGGGGTCGGCAGGACGCCGCCCAACAGCGCTTCGCCGCCCGCGGCGCTCACCCCGGCCGCGAGCGCCGCTTGGAGCATCTCGCCGGACTCGCGCGTGTCGCGCACGATCAGAACTCTCGGGTGCTCGGCATGGGCGTGTCCGGCGCCCGCCTTGCCCAGTGCGAGGGCCAACTCCGCGCTCAGCAACTCGCCGGCGACGCCGCGGACCCCGTCGGTCCCGAACAGCTTGGTCATGCGGGAATGAGGGCCTATCCCTGTGGGTGCGGTTGGGGCGAGCCGTTAACGCTTGGAGAACTGCGGCCGCTTGCGCGCCTTCTTCAAGCCGGCCTTCTTGCGCTCCTTCGCGCGCGAGTCGCGCGTGAGGAAGCCGCGGCGCTTGAGCTCGCCACGCAGATTCGGATCGGCCTCCAGCAGGGCGCGCGAGATGCCGTGGCGCAGAGCGCCAGCCTGTGCGGAAATGCCGCCGCCATGCAGGCGGGCGACCACATCCATGCGCTCTTGGTAGCCAACGGTCTCCAAAGGCTGGCGAATGTTGCGCTGCAGCGTGACCCTCGGGAAATGCTCGTCCAAGGCGCGTCCGTTGACGAGATAGGTGCCGCTGCCGGGTCGCAAGACGACGCGGGCGATAGCAGTCTTGCGCTTGCCGGTCGCCTTGTAGCGGGCCCCCGCGGCCAAATCGATCGCGGCACTTGAAATGGGCTCTGCCAGCGGAGTGCCGTCGGCGTCCTCCTCCTCGGTCTTCGCCTCCTCCTCGTCCTCGATCGCATACGGATCGGCGGGCTGCTCAGGTGCGAGCGGATCGACGCCTTCGGGCACGATGTCCACTTCCAGGTGTGCACCGGGCACGCTCGGCTTGACACGGGGGGCGGGCTCCTCCTCCTCGGCCTCAGCCTCGGCCTCCTCGACGATCGCCTCCTCGAGTACCTCCTCGACTACGGCCTCGACAATCGCCTCCTCGATGAGCTCCTCAGCCACGGCCTCGACAATCGCCTCCTCGATGAGCTCCTCAGCGACGGCCTCGACGATCGCCTCGGCCTCGACCTCGACGACCAGCTCCTCGGTGGCCTCGACAGCGGCGTCCTCGGCGAGCTGCTGCTCAGGGGTCTCCTCGGGCGTCTCGGCTGCCGCCTCGATCTGTGTCTCCTCGGGGCGCTCGGCCTGCTCGGGAGTGTCTGCGTCGTGCTCGTCGGCCATCAGGCCTCGATCTCCATCGGTTGCGGTTTCTGGGCTACGTGGGGGTGCTCGGGACCGGCGTAGACCTTGAGCTTGGTGATCTGCTTGCGGGCCAGGCGGTTGCGCGGCAGCATGCCCTTGACGGCGAGCCGAATGATCTCCTCGGGGCGGCGCTCGACCATTTCCTCGAAGGTCCGCGAGCGCAGGCCTCCGGGGTAGCCGGAGTGGCGGTAATAGCGCTTGTCCTGGCGCTTTTTGCCGCTGACCGAGACCTTCTCGGCGTTGACCACGACGACGAAGTCCCCCGTGTCGATGTGGGGCGTGTACTCGGGCTTGCGCTTGCCCCTCAAGGCGTCGGCGATCTGTGTAGCCAAACGCCCCAAGGTCTTGCCGTTGGCGTCAACGACGAGCCAGTTGCGCTCGCGATCTGTGGGCTTGGCGACGTAAGTCTTCATGACGTGAAAAAGGCCGCACGCAAGTAGTCGCGCGCGGCGAGAGCGGGAATGATAGCTACTCCCACTCGATTGTTCCCGGAGGCTTGCTGGTGATGTCCAGCACGACCCGGTTTACCTCGCGCAGCTCGTTGATCATGCGCGAGGCGATCGTCTCTAGAAGGTCGTAGGGCAGTCGTGCCCAGTCGGCCGTCATCGCGTCGTCGGAGGTGACGGCTCTGATCACGACGACGTAGCCATAGGTGCGCTCGTCGCCCTGGACGCCCACCGTGCGCACGTCGGGCAGGACACAGAAGGACTGCCACAGCTCCCTGTAGAGGCCCGCCTTGCGGATCTCCTCTTGGAGGATGTAGTCGGCCTCGCGCAAGACATCCAGACGCTCCTTGGTGGCTTCGCCGCCCACAATCCTGATCGCGAGGCCCGGCCCGGGAAACGGCTGGCGCCAGACCAGGCGCTCGGGCAGTCCCAACTCGGCGCCGACGGCCCTCACCTCGTCCTTGAACAGGGCCCGCAGGGGCTCGACCAGCTCGAACTGCATGTCATCGGGCAAGCCGCCCACGTTGTGGTGGGACTTGATCGTGGCGGCACCGGTACCCCCGCCGGACTCGATCACGTCGGAGTAGAGGGTCCCCTGCACCAGGTAGCGCGCCGGCGCGGACTCTGAGATCTTGGCGGCCTCCTCCTCGAAGACCCTGATGAACTCGGCGCCGATCGCCTTGCGCTTGGCCTCGGGCTCGGTCACGCCTTTGAGCTTCTCCAGGAAGCGCCGCTCGGCGTTGACCGCCACCAGAGGCACTTTGAAGGTGTCCCTGAAGGCGCTTATCACCTGCTCGCCCTCGTCCTTTCGCATCAAGCCGTGGTCCACGAACACGCAGGTCAACTGGTCGCCTATCGCGCGGTGCACGAGCAGGGCGGCCACGGAGGAATCCACGCCGCCCGAGAGACCACAAACGACGCGTCCATCTCCGACCTGCTTGCGGATGCGGGCGATCTGCTCCTCGGCGATCGAGGCGGGCGACCACGTCCGCTCACAGCCGCACACATCGGTGAGAAAGCGGGTGAGGATCTCCTGCCCGTACGGGGTGTGGACGACCTCGGGGTGGAACTGGATGCCGTAGATGCCGCGCTCGCGGTTCTCCACGGCCGCTACCGGCGAGGCCGTGGAGGAGGCCAGGGCGGTGAAGCCCGCGGGCGCCTCGAAGACCGTGTCGCGATGGGACATCCAGCAGGTCTGTTGCTTGGGCATTCCGGCCAAGAGGACGCCCGCCTGGGAAACGGTGAGGTCGGAGCGGCCGAACTCCCCCACCTCGGCCTGCTCGACGCGACCGCCCAACTCGTGGACGAGCAGCTGCATGCCGTAGCAAATGCCGAGCACCGGCACGCCCAGGTCGAGTAGGCCACGCTCCAAGCGGGGCGCCCCGGGCGCGTACACCGAGGCGGGCCCTCCCGAGAGCACGATCCCTCGCGGTTTGCGCTTGGCCACCTCCTCCAGGCCCACGTGGTGGGGCAAAAGCTCGGAGAAGACGCCACAGTCGCGGATGCGCCGGGCGATCAGCTGGGAGTACTGACCGCCGTAATCGAGGACGACAACCTCCTCACGCGTTAGTGGCGTCCGTCCGATATCTCGACTGTCCATACGAGACCCACTCTGGGACGGTATCGGCGAGTCTGGCAAGGACGCAGGGAGCGAAGTGTGCTCAGCACACGAGCGACCGAGGACGCCGCCAGACGAAGTCGAGAGCGTCCCAGAGTCAGTCATTTACTAGTTCGGCCGCCCTCCCGTTTGAGCCCATGCCGACCGACTGGTCGCGCTGGAGCTGCTTGCCCTCGGTCTGCAAGGAGGGCGCGATCACGACCTCGGCGCGGTTGAACTCGGCGAGGTCCTTGTGGCCGCAGGTGGCCATCGAGGTGCGCAGGCCACCGAACAGGTTGAAGGTGCCGTCGTTCTCCCGCGCCGGGCCCACAAGGATCTCCTCCAAGGTGCCGTTGCGGGTCGTCGCGACGCGGGCGCCACGAGGCAAGGTGGGATGGAACGTGGCCATGCCCCAGTGAAAACCGCGACCGGGGGCTTCGTGGGCACGAGCCAAGGGCGAGCCGATCATGACCGCGTCGGCCCCCAAAGCGATCGCCTTGGAGACGTCGCCGCCGTTGCGCATGCCCCCGTCGGCGATCACTTGGCAGTACTCGCCGGTCTCGAGCATGTGGGTCGAGCGGGCGTGGGCCACGTCGGCGATCGCGGTGGCTTGGGGGACGCCGATGCCGAGCACGCCGCGAGTCGTACAGGCCGCGCCGGGCCCCACACCGACGAGCACGCCGGCGGCGCCGGTGCGCATCAGGTGAAGGCCCGTCTGATAGGAGGCGCAACCCCCCACGACCACAGGCACGTCGAGCGAAGGGATGAACTCCTTCAGGTTCAAGGGCTCCGAGACGGTGGAGACGTGTTCGCCGGAGACGACGGTGCCTTGAATGACAAGCACGTCCAGGCCGGCCTCTAGGGCTATCTCGTGGTAGTCGAGCACGCGTTGAGGCGTCAGCGAAGCGGCGCACACGACCTTCTGCTCCTTGATCTCGCGAATCCGCTGGGCGATCAACTCGGGGATCACCGGCTGGGCGTAGATCTCTTGCATCTCGCGCGTGGCCACGTCCTTGGGCAGCTTGGCGATCCGCTCGAGCTGCTCCTCGGCGTCCTCGTAGCGAGTGAAGATGCCCTCCAGGTTGAGCACCGCCAGGCCGCCCAAGCGACCGACGATCGCGGCGGTCCGGGGAGAGACGACGCCGTCCATCGCGGAGGCCATCAAGGGCAGCTCAAACTGGTAAGGACCGAGCTTCCAGGAGATGTCGATGTCGTCGGGGTCGCGGGTGCGCCTCGAGGGCACGATCGCGATGTCGTCGAAGCCGTATGCGCGCCGGCCGCTCTTGCCGCGGCCAATCTCTACTTCCATCTGAGAATCCTTGCAGTCGTGGCGGACGAGCATAGCAACGCTCCAGGCACCTCCCGACGGCCTGTGCCGCCGCCTGGGCTTGGGTATTCTCGACTTGATGGACAACGGCGATCGGCCCAGCTATGACCCCCATGCGATCGAGGCCGCCCGCCAACAGGCGTGGCGCGCGAGCGACGCTTTTCGCACTCCGGAGGCGACCAGCGAGCGCCCGCGCAAGTACATAAAGCCCTCGGCGCCTTTCACCTCGGGAAACATCCATATCGGGCACGTGCGCAGCTATTCGATCGGCGACGCTTACGCGCGCTTCTGTAGGGCTCGGGGCGAGGACGTGCTGTTCGCGTTCGGCTTCGACTCCTTCGGCTTGCCGGCCGAGCTGGGCGCGATCGCGGGCAAAGAGCCGCCGAGCGCGTGGGTGGCGCGCTGCGCCGAGCACATGATCGGCCAGCTGAAGAAGCTGGGGTTCTCCTTCGATTGGGAGCGCACGTTCATGAGCTCGGACACGATCATGTACCGCTGGTCGCAGTGGCTGTTCCTGACTCTTTTGGAGGCCGGCCTGGTGTACAGGGGCTCGGGCAGCGTGGATTGGTGCGACACCTGCCAGACCACGCTCGCCACGATCCAGGTCGAGAACGGGACCTGTTGGCGCTGTCACAACCCGGTGCGGCTGATCCAACAACCGCAGTGGTACTTGCGCATCAGCGCTTATCTAAAGGAGAACGACCGGCGCATCGAGGATCTGGCGGCGAGCGGGATCTGGGACGAGAACGCGCTTGCCTCCCAGCGTTTCGTGCTGGGCCGCGTTCGACGGGATCGAGCTCGACCTGGAGTCACCCGAGGGCGGGGCGCTGACCGTGTTCACGCCACACGCCGAGGCACTCGCGCAGGCTCGCTTCGTGGCGATCTCACCGAAGCATCCGGAGGTCGAGCAGTGGACCGGCGGCTCGGATGTGGCCGAGCAACTGGAGGAGCTGCGCTCGGGCGGGCTGGATCGAAGCGCGCGCGAGGCGGAGACGATGCCCTTGGTGCAGACGGGACGCACCTTGCTCTCCCCCACCGGCGGGGACCCACTGCCGGTGATCGTCTCGCCGATGGTTGACGGTCGCTTCGGCGTGACTGCCGTGTTGGGCATTCCCGAGGCCGACCGCACCGATGCGGTCATCGCCGAGCGGTTGCTTGCGCCCCAGAGGGTGTTCGGCGCGCCCGACCCCACATCGGCCGAGGGCTTGCCGCAGGGCGGGTCCGGCGCCCCGTCCGGGGACCGCCCATCCGCGACGCCGGCCGCCGCTCCGGCGGGGGCACACCCTGACGGGCACAGGCGCGAGGCGGTGCGCTACAAGGCCAACGACTTCACGATCTCAAGGCAGCGCTCGTGGGGTACCCCGATCCCGATCGTGTATTGCGAGAAGTGTGGCGCGGTGCCGGTGCCCAAGGCCGAGCTGCCGGTGATCTTGCCGCTGGATTTGACTCCGACGGGCACCGGCAACCCGCTGGCCGAGCGCGAGGACTTCGTGCGCGCGAGCTGTCCGAGTTGCGGCGGGGACGCCCGACGGGAGACCGACACCTTGGACTGTCATTTCGACGCGCTGTGGCTTTGGGTGCCGGTGTGTGTGCCTCCGGGCGAGCGCGAGCAGAGCTTGGAGCACATCTTGGGACTCGATGATCTGCGCGCGTGGCTGCCGTGCGAGCGGGTCGTGGCGGGCTCGGACAGCGGCAACTTCGTGTTCGACCAGCGAACGGTGACCAAGGCCCTGCGCGACATCGGGCCGCTGGAGTTCTTGGGCGAAGGCGAGCCGTTTGCGGGCTGCCTGTTTCACGAGATGGTAATACGCGACGGGCGCAAGATGAGCAAGCATCTGGGCAACGTGGTTGACCCGGACGAGCTAGTGGACCGATACGGCGCCGACACGATCCGTCTGGCGGTGCTCTATGCCGCACGGCCGCAACGTTCCTTGAATTGGAGCGACTCCGACGTCAAGCGCTGTCACCGCTTCTTGAGGCAGGTATGGGATTACTCTCATGCCCGGCTCGCGCTCGACCCCGACGCTCTTCATCCAAGCGCCGAGGACGGCGCCTCCTCCGAGGGCGGGCAGACCCAAGCGATGGGACCCGACAAGACTGAGCATCTGCGCAAGCGCTTGGCTCAGTGGTGTGAGACCGCGGTGGAGAAGATCACAGAGGACACGCGGGAGCTTGAGATGCACAGCGCGGTGCGCAACGTGATGCGGCTGTTCGACCGCGTCAGGGACTATGAGAAGCGGGTGATCGCCAAGCGCGGCTGGCTGTGCGCCGAGGACCACGAGGCTTTGGTCCAGGCGCTGCGGACGCTGGCGCGGGTGTTGATGCCTTTCGCGCCTCACATCGCCGAGCAGCTGCTGATGGACGCCACGCCGGGCGACGCCGAGCTTGATGCTTCATGGCCCGAGGTGGAGCTTGTGCCACGATGACTTGGACAAACCGAAGTAAACCAACCCAACCGAGAAGGGGTGAGACCCGATGAGCACCGCAATGGGCCGCGCAGAGGCGAACGAGACGACTCGCTCGTGCGTGACCGAACTGGTGTGCCAGAGGTGCGATGTCAAACGCCCTATCACCGACACCGAGGCGTTTTGCGAGTCGTGCGGGAAGTGCTTTGACATCGCTTACGACTACGAGCTTGCCAAGAGCCGCTTGAAGGAAGTGCCGATGAGCGAGCGGCCGCGCAACATTTGGCGGTTCTCAGAGCTGCTGCCGATCCGCTCGGCGCACGCTCAGGCCGAAGTGGGACAGATATCGGGGATGACGCCCTTGATCCCGGCGAACAGACTCGGTGAGCGGCTGGGGCTGAAGAAACTGTATTTGAAGGACGACAGCACGCAGAGACCGAGCCTTTCCTACAAGGACCGGGTGGTTTCGAGCGCGATCGCACGCGCCTTGGAGCTCGGCAAGACCGAGATTGGGTGTGTGTCCACCGGCAACGTGGGCACGGCCGTGGCCTCGCTCGCCGCAAAGGCGGGGCTGACGCCGTATGTGTTCTATCCCGATCGCCTGGAGCAGACCAAGGCGCGTGTTTGCCGCGCGCTTGGCGCCCGGGTTTGTCAGGTTGCGGGCAACTACGACGAAGCCAACCGCGAGTGCCGCCGGGTGGCGGCCGCGAGCGGTCTGGAGTTCGCCAACATCACCTTGCGGCCGTTTTACGCGGAGGGCGCCAAGACCTCGATCTTCGAGATCGTGGAGCAACTTGGCTGGCGAGCTCCCGACCACATCGTCTCGGCGACGGCGGGCGGGACGCTTTCCTCGCGCCTGCACAAGGGACTGGTCGAGTTGGAGCGCGTCGGACTGGCCGAGACGAGTGCCACGAAGATGCACATCGCCCAACCGCAGGGATGCTCGCCGATCGCCGACGCGATCCTCGCGGGAGAGCCCGAGATCCAGCCTCGCAAGCCGACCACGATCGCCCATTCGCTGGCGATCGGATCGCCGGGGGATGGCTACTTGGTGATCGACGCCGTCCTCTCGCGCAAAGGCAGCGCGCGGACCGCCACCGACGAGGAGATCTTCGCGGGGATCGATTTGCTGGCCGAAACGGAGGGCATCTTGACCGAGCCGGCGGGCGGTACGACGATCGCGGCACTCGGGAAGCTGGCCGAGTCAGGCGAGGTGGACCCCGAGGAGACGGTGGTGGCGATCATCACGGGCAACGGGTTGAAGACGCTCGACGAGCATCCCGCGAAGCCGTGGCCCTCGATGGTGGAGTGCGAGCTGGACTCGATGCTCGCCGTCCTCGACGAACTGCAACACGAAGCTGTGGGTCAGCCGCTGCCGGCATAGCCGGCAGCGAAGGCCCCCCGCGCGCACGCGTAGGCACCCCAACCGAAACGAAACAACCCGCTCAGGCCCCCGCGGCGGCTACGTCGGCGAGCACCAGAGCATTCTCGGCCGGCACCCGACCGCCCGGGATCGAAGGGTCGTGGGCGCGCAGGCGACGCAAAGCATCCACCTTCTCAGAGCCGGTGACGAGCCACAGCAGGGAGTGGGCTCGCTCGAGCACGGGATAGGTGACAGTCATCCGGCGCAGCCCCATATAGGGGCCGGTGAGCGCGACGTCGCGGTCGCGAACCTCTAGCACGGGGTCCCTGGGCACCAAAGAAGCGGTGTGACCGTCGGGCCCCAGACCGAGGTGGACGAGGTCGAAGCGCTCGGGCAGGGAGCGGGCATATTCCTCGGCGGCGGCGTCCAGGTCGCTGTCGTTGACGGGCATCGGACACAGGTCTGCGGCGGCGACAGGCCTGAGACTCTCCTGAAGAAGGGTGAGGTTGCGGTCAGGATCGCCGGCGGGAGCGATACGCTCATCCACCTGGTAGATCTTGGTCTGGGCCCAAGGAAAGTCCTCGCCGGCAAGGTCGCCGAACATGGTCCAAGGCGAGCGCCCGCCGGAGACCGCGAACGTGAACTCACCATGCTCGGCAACCGCCAAGAGGGCGTGCCGGTGGACCAGCTCGGCGGCGCGGTGGGCGACTGCGGCAGGGTCGGGCAGAATCTCGACCGGCAACTCGCCCGCGGAGTCCCGCTCGCCGGGCGCGCTGGATTCGCGGGAGCCCGTCATGGACGCTCCCGCATGGCTCGGTAGCGGCGAATCAAGGCGTTGGTCGAGCTGTCGTGGTTCAGGTCGGGCTCGGCCTTCTCGACGAGCTCGGGGACGATGCGCTTGGCCAAGGCCTTGCCCAGCTCGACTCCCCACTGGTCGAAGGAGTCGATGCCCCAGACGACGCCTTGGGTGAACACGCAGTGCTCGTAAAGCGCCACGAGCGATCCCAGGGTGTGCGGAGTGAGTCGATCCGCGAACAGCACGCTGGATGGGCGATTTCCCTCCATGACGCGGTGGGGTATGACGGCCTCGGGGCTACCCTCGGCACGAACCTCCCCCTCTCCCTTTCCAAACGCCAAGGCCTCGGCTTGCGCGAAGACGTTGGAGGTGAGCAGGTCGTGGTGGTCGCGCAACGGGTTCAGCGGGCGGGCGAACCCGATCAGGTCGAGGGGGATCAGGCGGGTGCCTTGGTGGATCAGCTGATAGAAGGAGTGCTGTCCGTTGGTGCCGGGCTCGCCCCAGTAGATCGCGCCGGTGTCGTCGTCAACGGGGACGCCGGCGAGGGTGACGTGCTTGCCGTTTGACTCCATCGCCAGCTGTTGTAGGTAGGCGGGGAAGCGCTTGAGATACTGGCAGTAGGGCATCACGCCGAGGGTCTGGGCGCCAAAGAAGTTGGCATACCAGACCGCCAAGAGACCCATCAGGACCGGCAGGTTGCACTCGTAGGGAGCGGTGCGGAAGTGCTCGTCCATGGCGTGGAAGCCGCCGAGCATCTCCGAGAAAGGCTCCGGTCCGATCGCGAGCATCGTGGAGAGGCCGATCGCGGAGTCCATCGAGTAGCGCCCCCCCACCCAGTCCCAGAAGCCGAACATGTTGGCGGTGTCGATGCCGAATTGGGAGACGAGCTCGGCGTTGGTGGAGACAGCCACGAAGTGCTTGGCCACGGCGCGCTCGTCGCCGAGGGCCGCCAAACACCATTCGCGAGCCGAGCGGGCGTTGGTCATCGTCTCCAGGGTGGTGAACGTCTTTGAGGCGACGATGAACAGCGTCTCGGCGGGGTCCAGGTCGCGGGTCGCCTCCACGAAATCGGTGGAGTCCACGTTTGAGACGAAGCGGAAGGTGAGCTCGCGGGCGCTGTAGTGGCGCAGGGCCTCATAAGCCATGACCGGGCCGAGATCTGAGCCGCCGATGCCGATGTTGACGATGTTGCGGATCGGCTTGCCGGTGTGGCCGGTCCAGGCGCCGGAGCGGACCTGTTCGCTGAAGTGGGCCATGCGGTCGAGCACGCCATGGACTTGGGCGACGACGTCGACGCCGTCCACCACGAGCGAGGAGGCCCGGGGCATGCGCAGGGCGACGTGCAGGACGGAGCGATCCTCCGAGACGTTGATGCGCTCGCCCGTGAACATCGCGGCGGTGCGCTCGGCCAAACCCGACTGCTCGGCCAGGGCGACGAGCAAACCGAGGGTCTCCTCGGTCACGCGGTGCTTGGAGTAATCGAGGTAGATCCCGGCGGCTTCGGCGGTGAAGCGCTCGCCACGGGCGGGGTCGGCTGCGAACAGGTCGCGCAGGTGAGTGTCTGCGATTTGGCGGTGGTGCTCGGAGAGGGCGGCCCAGGCGGGACGTTGGGTCAGGGGTGTGGGGGTTGGGTTCGTGCTCATCGGGTCAGGGCGCCTCGCGCATTTTCCAGACCGGAGACGCTACCGGGGTGGTTCGTGCTCATGTCGTGAGGGCGCCCGTCTGACGATCTGGATGAGATGCGCGCTGAGCGCAGTGCTCGCTGCAAAAGTAGAGCGTCTTGCCGTCGAGCTGGACCCGGATCGCTCGCGCCTTGTCCACCTTCATGCCGCACACCGGGTCGGTCGCGCCGCGACGCATGGTGAGAGCGAAGAGTGCCCCGAAGACGGCGAGGCCGAGGATGTTGGTGAAGAGCTTGTAGTTGACCTTCACTTCTCCGAAGACGTCGGCGCGGCTGGGATGGGCGCTCGGAATCAGGCCGAACACGCCAAAGAGGCCGTTCACGCACAGCGCGGCGATCACGATCGTGAGGAACATGAGCGCCACTATGCGGGTGGCGTAAGCGGGGCCGTAGTACTTGCGGTAGATCAGCACGATCGGCACGACGATGAGGTCGGCGAAAAGGAAGGAGACGACGCCGGCGAAGCCGATCCCACCGGACCAGAGCACGGCTGCGAGGGGAACGTTGCCGACCGAGCAGACGAAGCTGAGGACCGCGATGAGCGGGCCGACCAGGGCATTCTCGAGGGTCTTGACCGCGGAGGGCGCTTCGGTGAGGAAGAGGGCGTGGAAGAAGCTGTCGGGCAACTGTCCGATGAAGCCGGCGAGCAGGAAGCCGAGGAGGATCTCCTTGTAGAGCATGGCCCAGTCGTTGCGGAAGTTGTGGGCCACGTCCGACCACGCTTCGAGCGAGGCGAGCCGCTGTCTGACGGTCATCTGCTCGCTGGCGGAGTGGTGCTGGTGGCCGGCGTCGGCGCCGATCGCGTGGGCGCGGGCCCGCTCTTCCAGGCGCCTTGACACGAACAAGCGCAGCATCGCGGTCATGACGATGATCAAGATCAGGCCGCCCACGAACTCGGCGAGGGTGAATTGCCAGCCGAGCAAGACCCAGATGACGACGCCCAGCTCGACCACCAGGTTGGTGGAGGCGAATTGGAAGGCAAGCGCGGCGGCGGCTGAGGAGCCCTTCTGGAAGAGGCTCTTGGCGATCGCTATCGCGGCGTAGGAGCAGGAGGAGGAGGCCGCGCCGAGGCCGGTTGCCCAACCGACCGAGCGCGCGCCCGACCCGCCCAGCGCTTGCTCGATCCGCTCGCGTGGAACCCAGGCTTGGACGATCGCGGAGATCGCGAAGCCGAGCACCAAGGCCCACCACACGGCCCAGGCCATGAGGAAGGCGTCTTTGAAGCCGTTGGCGACGGTGGTGAGCACGAGGCTCACAATATGCGCCTCGTGCCTTCACCTCGACCCAACGGTCCCCAATTTTTACCCGACCGACGACGGCCCGGCTCCCACCCGCCGGCCCTCCGGTGGGCCTTACGCTTTGACGAGCTCCCGTTCGGCCGCGTCGATCACACCGGTGCGGTTCTTGTGGGAGCGCTCGTAGGAGTCGATCTTGGCGAGGTCAACCTGGGAGAGACGTGGCAACTTTTCGACTATCTCCGCGACGGTCAGCCTGCCGTAGCCGGAGATCGCGAGGTCCCCTTCGGTGGCGAGGGCGCCCTTGCCTGTCTTGCGGGCGTCGTATGTGGAGTTGCCCCGGATGTCGGCGCCGACCACTGCCCTAGTGAGCTTGGGGATCTCCTTGAGGATGCGGTCGAGCATCTTTTGCTCCTCGGCCAGGATCGACTTGGCCAAGCTTCGAGTGGTCTCGTCGCCGACGGTCTCGGCCAGATGTTCGATGGCGGTGTAGGTTGCGATCTCCAAGGCCTCGGCCGCGCAGGCGTCCTTGGCGTTCTTGAGGACTTTCTCCTCGCCTGCGTTGCCCCGAACGAGGTCGAAGGGTGTCTTTCCTAGCGCGAATGCTTGCCCCACGACACTCTGGAGGATTCCGACACCCAGATGGAGCGGGCCGTTTCCTTGGCCGAGCTCATCGAGGCGACGGTGTACGCGCTTTGCGTGCTCGCGTGTCTCACGTAGATGGGTTTCGAGGCCTTCGCGATAGCTTCCGCGCGGAGTCATCGCGATTTGCGATTGGAGCATCGTTGCGAGCGTCTTCTCCATCGCGTGGGCCTCGCTGAGGTATTGCACGATCTTATGTTCGGTCTTGTTCTCCATTGGTCTCGGCTTTCTTGGTCTGTGGGATTAGATTCACGAAGGGCGCCGACGAAGGCGCCGCCGCCCCACCGCGGGACGCCCTTTCGAATGGCTCGCGCGCGAACTTGGCCGCAGGGCTCCACTACAACCCTGCGGCCTCCTCGCGCTGGGAGCTGGACTCCGTGTTGGGTCTCAGCCGCGCTCGCGGCCGGCGTGCTGGTCCATCGCCAGCGCCTCGTCTTGGCCGCTGTTGCTGGCGTCGGGGTCCAGTTCGCGTGCTTGGGCGTGATGTTCGCGCGCGGTTTCGGTGAGATGCTCGGCCTTGATGGCCTGCTGCTCGGCGTCGGCGTGCCCTTGGCGCGCCTGTGCCGCGCGTTCCTCAGCTTCGGCTTGGGCCCGCTTGGCTTCGGCTGCCTGTTCGTCTGCCGAGGCGCGTGCGCTTTCGGCTTGGATGGAGCGGCTTCTCGCTTGCTCTCGGAGCTCACCCGCCTGTTCGCGTCAACGTTCGTCACGTCGGCGCGAGGAGGCGCGAGCCACGAGGACAATGAGAATCAACACCACCACGACGGCGGCGACGATAATTAGGATCGTTGCCGTGCTCATGGGTTGGGAGGGGTCGTTGTGCTCGGCATGACTAGATCCTGCCGCCTCTGCGATAGCCGAACCCACCGCCCGTGAAGAAGATCACGAGGGCAACCAGCAGAAGCAGCCATAGCAACGGGCTCACGCCGATTCCGCCGGCGATCGCTGCGATCACTAGAACAATCAAGAGCAACTCGATGAGGCCCATTGGAGCCCTCCTTTTGTTGTTGGCTTACTTATCGGTGCTGGCTGATCCACTACCCCACGGTTTGCCCGGCGAACCCTGTTATGCGTTCTCTCATAGAAAAACCCCGCCGGAGCGGGGCTTTTCCTTAGCGGGTCGATAAGCCGGATTCTGTCGTTGAGCAGCCATCCATCTGTGCGGCCTACCTGGATCTTGGCGGGCAGCCTGCGAGCGATCCGCTTTGGCCTTGCATCGGGTGGGGTTTGCCCAGCCGCCGCGTCACCGCGGCGCTGGTGCGCTCTTACCGCACCATTTCACCCTTGCCGGCCCGCCGTTCACGTGGGACGGCGAGCTTTGGCGGTTTGTTTCTGTGGCACTTTCCCGCGGGTTTCCCCGGGTCGATAACTCGACCACCTTGCCCTGTGATGTCCGGACTTTCCTCGAAGGCCCGAAGGCCTCCGCGGCTGCTTGACCTGCCTGCTCACCGTAGCGCGGCGCGGGCTCAATGGGAAGGCTTGGCTAGGAGAGTTGCGAGCCGCAGCCAAGGCAAGCGCCGGCGAGAGTGCCTCCGTCGTGTTCGGGTGAGGGCGATGTTCGCATCTGACTTGCGCAGACCGGGCAGGCGACGGTGCCGCGCACGGCCAGGCCCTCCCATGCGCCGGTGATCAACTCATCCAGCGTCAGCCTGCCGTGCACGTGGGTGGTCCCCGCGAACATCGCCCTATCCAGCCGATAGGGCGCGTCGCGCTCGAAGCCCTCGTCAAGGGCCGGGGACCGCTCGAGCAAGAGGGTGCTCATCACATGCTCCTGAGCAATCCGACGACCCGTCCAAGCACCTTGACCTCCTTGGTGCGGATCGGCTCCATCGTCTCGTTCTCGGGCTGTAGGCGAATGTGGTCGGGTTCGCGGAAGTAGCGCTTGACGGTCGCCTCCTCGCCGAGCAAGGCCACGACGATGTCGCCCTGCTGAGCGGTGTCCTGCTGATGGACGACGACCAGATCGTCTTCGACGATGCCCGCGTTCTTCATCGATTCGCCCCTGATGCGCAGCAGGTAGTCCCCGTCTCCCCCGCCCGCGAGCGTCGGTACGGGCACGTACTCCTCCACGTTCTCTTCGGCGAGGATCGGCTGCCCGGCGGCGACCGACCCCAGCAGGGGCAGGCTGTCGGGCCGCACAATGTTGCGCACGCCCTCCACGGCGGTTCCGACGGCTCGGTCGAACAGCTCGATCGCGCGCGGCTTAGAGGGGTCGCGCCGCAACAAGCCGATCTTCTCGAGATTGGCCAGATGGGCGTGCACAGTCGAAGACGAAGCCAAGCCGACCGCCTTGCCGATGTCGCGCACCGTCGGCGGGTAGCCGTACTTGGCCGAGTATTTGCGAATGAAGTCGAAAATCTCCTGCTGACGCTTGGTCAGATCCATGTGGGCGCAGCTCCCGTGTCGATTGGATTGGGGCATGAAACGAACATGTGTTCGTACAGTAGCGCGGTGGCTGGACGGAATCAAGGTCGGGCGGCCTGAGCCGGGCCTCGGCGGGCTATACTCGCCCGCTCTGCGCTCGTGGCGGAATTGGTAGACGCGCAAGGTTGAGGGCCTTGTCATGTGTAAACATGGTGGTGGTTCGAGTCCACTCGAGCGCATAAAATAGCTGCAAATGCTGGGGTTTGAGTAAGCGTTCAGTTGGTTGGACCGCTTAGGTGAGTAGTGGTGTTGGGTCGCCGCGGGCGTGTGCGGTGAGCGCTTCGGTGAGGTAGACGAAGAGGGATCGGTGTTGTAGGCGGCAGGTGGTGTGTGCGGAGAGGAGCCGCTCGATCCGTCGTTCGCCGCCCTGGGATTGGGTGCCGAGGCTGAGCTTGCGGTAGATGACGGCGCCACGGAGGGAGCGCTCGGCGTGGTTGTTGGTCGGCTCAACGCCGGCGTGGGCGGCGAAGGTCCATAGTGCGGGCCAGGCCTTCAAGAGGTTGCGCGCCATCCCGCGGCAGTACTTGTTGCGCGCTCGCTTTGATGCGTAGCGACGAATGATCGGCTTGAACTCGCGTTGGCACCGGCGGATCGCGAGCTTCAGATCACGACGATCGCGTGTGTTCTGGAAGACCTCCCAGGCCCAGAAGACACGCTCACAGAGCGCGAGGCCGTGTTCCCCGAACTCCTTCTCAGCCGCCAAGCCTTCAGCGTGAGCGGCGAAATCGCGCTTCAGATGCGCCCAACAGAGTTGGCGGCGCGCCAACGGCAGGTGCGCGTAGGCCCACCAGCGATCAGAGGTCACGATCGCGTTGGTGTCCGCGAGCAGTTCCTTGGCGTGATCCTCGTGACGGTCGGGCGCGATCTGGAGGTAAGCGTGACGCCGATCGAAGACTCCCCACAGTGCGCGGCTCTCGCCCGCGGTCCGCCAACCGGTCTCGTCCATGTTCACCGCGCTCGATCCACGAAGCGCTCCCAACAGGTCGGCGTGAGGCTCAGCCAATGCCTGCGCGGTCCGGTCGAGGATCGCGTCCACCGTGCCCGTGCTGACCCTCGAAGAGAACAGCTGCTCGCAGCACTCCACAACATCACGGCGGGAGATCCGGTTGCGCACCGACAGCGTCGCGACGGTCGCCTGAAGACGAGGACCGAACGCGCTCTGGGCAACCTCGCTCGGCAGCTCAGCTCTCCGGCGTTTGCCGCAACCCGGACAGGACACTCGATGACACCGGTGCTCGGTGATCTTCACCGAGATCACGGGCAACTCCTCGACCTGCCAGCGCACCGGCTCGCCCACCGCGACACGCTCGTCCACAGCGAAGACGTGACCGCAGCCACAATGCTCAGGCCAATACTCGATCACTCGATCCACCGCCCACGCCCCCAACAACGGCCGACCCGTGCCCTGATGTCCAGGCTGAGCGCCCTGCTTGCGACCCGATGGGTCCTTGCCACGCATCGGCGTGCTGGCGGGCAGATCGGCGCTCGGGGGAACAGAGGAGTTGCGAGAGCTGCGGTTCAATCGGCGCTCGAGCTGAGCGATCCGCTCATCCTGGCGAGCGACCCTCGCAGTCAACGCCTGGATCTGGGCATCCATCCGCAGAAGTACCTCGATGACCGCCTCACGCCCAGCGTCATAGATCGCCTCCGCCTCAGCCCGCTCCACAAAACACGTTTCGACGCAGCCGAGCTAACTCCCCCAACCAACTGAACGCTCACGGGTTTGAGGGTTTGATCCATTGTGATCCGTTTGTGATCGCGTACGAGGTTGGCGTGACCCAAAAGTCGTGGCCCAACCGAACAATTTGCCGAACCGTTCTCCAGTCCACTCGACAGGGGTCCGGCCAGCCGTGCTTGGTGCCTTGGGTATTCGGAGCAGACTTATTGCCCGGATGGGCGCCGCGCGGCCTCGGCCTGCTTGATGCTTGCCGCAAGCGCAGCCACTGCTGGTTCGATGGCGGCTTCGGTGAGGTTGGCGTAACCGACGACGACCGCTGGGGCATCGGTGCCGAGGCCCTCCAAGGCCATGCCGCGCGAGCGCGCCGCGCCCAGCACTGCCCTCTCACTGAGACCGTCAGGAAGGTGCAGCACAACGTAAAGACCGGCGGCGGCGCCGTGGACGGTAACTTCGGGTAGCTTGGCAGTGATCGCGGCCAGCAGTTCGTCACGCTGACGGTGGTAGCGGCGGCGCTGGCGGCGCAGATGACGGTCGAGTTCACCGCGCTCGATCAGGTCGGCCAGCGCAAGCTGTCCGAGCGGCGCTGGCATTCCCCCACGCACTCTCTGACGTTCGACGACTGGTTTCACGAGGTGGCGCGGGAGGGCCAGCCAGCCGAGGCGGACCGCAGGAGCCAGTGTCTTGCTCGCCGAGCCGCCGTACACGACGAACTCAGGCGCGAGACCTTGTAGCGACCCGATCGGCTGGCGGTCGTAGCGGTACTCGGCGTCGTAGTCATCCTCCACGATCAGCGCATCTCGCTGTTGCGCCCACGCGAGCACCGCTGCCCGACGGGGCGGTGAGAGCACTGCGCCGGTGGGGTACTGGTGGGCGGGCGCGATGGCTACCGCGTCAACATCCTCATCCTCCAAGTGCTCGGCGATCAACCCATCCCCGTCGACCGGGAGCGCCACGACGTCCAGGCCAGCGGCGCTTGCGGTCTCGCCTATTCCTCGCCAGCCGGGCTCCTCGGCGGCGATACGTCGAGCGCCGTTTGCGGCGAGAGCAGCCCACAAGAGGTCGATGCCCTGACGCAAACCGTTTGTCACCACGATCTGCTCGGGGTCGGCGCGTACGCCGCGGACTCGCCCAAGATACGCGGCGAGCGTGATCCGCAGCTCAGGGACACCAGCGGGATCTGGGTAGGCGAGGCGCTCATCCGGCACAGTCCGAAGCACCCGTGTCAAAGCGGAGGACCACGCCGTCCGCGGAAAGCGGCTCAGCGCCGGGCGGAACGGGCTCATGTCGTGGCGAACCGGCGGCGTTGGCGTGGCACCGGCCAGCGGTGCGTGGTTCAGCGTAACCGTCGCGGCGACCGTCGTTCCCCCGCCACGACGGGTGTGCAGGTAGCCTTCGGCTGCCAACTGAGCGTATGCGTCCACGACCACGCCACGCGACACACCGAGTTCAACGCAAAGCAATCGCGTCGGGGGCAACCTCGTACCCGAGGGAAGACGCCCACTGCGCATCGCATCACGCAGCGCGTCCTCCAGGCGGCCTCGCAGCGACCGCCCGGCAGCGTTAGCAAGATCGAGATGGAGGTCCATTGGCCTTAGATTTCCATATCTACTTGGCCCTGTTTGGCGGGCCAACTCTGAGGTAGCGTATCGAGCGTGCCGTCTGACTTCTCCACTCGAACGCGAGCCGATCTTGTGTTCGCCGCATGCGCTGGACAGGCTGGATGTGGAACGGGCTGACAGCGCGTCTTGAGGGCGAGTTGATCGTGCTGGACCCACTTGACGCCCGTCATCGGGAGGGTCTGTTCGCCGCGGCGCAGCACCCAGATATCTGGACTTGGACGATCCCAAGAGGCAAGAGCCCGGAGCACTTCCAGAGTTGGTTTCAGGGCACTCTCGCGGCGGGTGAGGCTGGCACTGTGTGCGTGTTCGCAATTCTGGATCGCGCCAGCGGACTGCCACTCGGCAGTACCGGCTACCACGAGCTACGCGAGAGCCATCGGGGTCTTGAGATCGGGGGCACATGGCTGGAGCCGTCGGTTTGGCGAACCGGGGTGAACATCGAGGCGAAGCTCTTGATGCTGGAGCACGCCTTCGAGCGCCTCGGTTGTATGCGCGTGGAGTTCAAGACCGACAGCCGCAACGAGCGCTCTCGCGCCGCGCTTGCCGCGCTTCCGGCTCGCTTCGAGGGAATCTTTCGCAGGCATATGATCATCGAGGACGTGGGCGTTCGTGATTCCGCCTACTACAGCGTGATCGAGGATGAGTGGCCAGTGGTTCGTGACAACCTGAAGCGGCGGCTGACGACTACACAGCAACGCCACCCGCGAGCGTCTCGATGAGTGCGCCCGTCAACCTCCCGCTCGGCGAGAAGCTGGCCTGGAAACCGGTACAGCGACCGACATCCACGTCGCTGCGCGGCTCCCACATCATGCTTCGTCCGGTCGACGCCGAGGATGACGCCGTGCCGCTGTTCTCCGTCTCCCACCCGCCCGAGGGCGACCCGGGGATCTGGACATATCTGCCTGACGGCCCCTACGAAAGCTCGGATCACCTGCGCCAGACGTTGACATGGGCCGAGACATCTGAGGACCCGCTCTATTTCACGCTCGTACGTCTCGTCAACCAGCGGCCCCTCGGCCTCGCCTCCTACCTGCGTATCACCCCGGAGTTCGGAGCCATCGAGATCGGCCACATCTGGTTCGGCGTGCCCTTGCAGCGGACCACGGCCGCTACCGAGGCCATCTACCTCATGGCGCGCCACGCGTTCGACGACCTCGGATATCGCCGTCTTGAGTGGAAGTGCAACGCGCTCAACGCCGCCTCTCGGCGAGCCGCGGAGCGCTTCGGCTTCACCTTCGAGGGCGTCTTCCGCAAGCACCAGGTAGTCAAGGGCCGCAACCGCGACACCGCCTGGTATGCGATCACCGACGACGAGTGGCCAGCGATCCGGCGCGGGTTTGAGGCGTGGTTTGCTCCCGAAAACATGGACGACGAGGGCCGGCAGAGACGGTCACTCGGAAACCTGATCGAGGAAGCGCGTCGCTAACGCAGGACGTGATGTCGCGATGCTCGACCTGGACGCCTACCTAGAGCGGATCGGGCTAAACGGCCGCCCGAGCATCGCGCAGGTACACAGAGCACACCTGACCTCGATCCCGTTTGAGAACCTCGACCCGCACCAGGGTCTGCCAGTGTCGCTGGAGGTGGAGGACCTACAGCGCAAGCTCGTGACTGAACGCCGCGGCGGTTACTGCTTCGAGCAGAACCTGCTGCTCAAGGCAGCCCTGGAGGCACTCGGCGCGAAGGTGGACATGTTCCTAGCACGCATGCGCCTTGGCGCGAAGCCGGGCGTGGTGCGACCCCGCAGTCACCTTTTCCTACGCGTTACCAAGAACGGCACAAGCTGGCACGCAGATGTGGGGTTCCCCCGCGGCATCCTCGAACCGATCCCATTCGGGCCAAGCCCCACGCAGGAGCAGTCGGGCTGGAGTTTTCGCGTCGTCCAGGACGGCTCCGAACTCGTGCTCCAGAAGCTGGAGAGGACGAGTGGGCGGACGTTTACGGCTTTCTTCCGCAGCCGGTTCCGCTCATTGACGTCGAGGTCAGCAACTGGTGGGCCTCCGCGCATCCACGCTCGCTGTTCGTCACCGGCCTGATCGCGGGCGTTCGTGGCCACGACGGGACGGGCACGCTGCTGTGCGACTGGAGCGAGCTATCCATCAGCGAGCAGACGCCAGCGGGCACGCGCGTGACGCCGATCGAGCGAGCGGCCATACCGGAGTTGCTTGCCACCCGCTTCTCGCTGCCAGACTTTGCACTGGGTGACGACGGGCGTGTAGTCCGTACGGACGTGCCCCGACCATTGAGGTAAACGGCGCCGCGGAATGGATTACCGTTTGGCGGCATGCCCAGCCTGATACGACTTCAGCCAGAGACCTTCTCGCGGCTCGTCGAGGAGGCCGGTCGTCGCCACGAGACCGTCGAGACCGCCGCCGACCGCATCCTGCGCGAGCACCTACCTGTGATTGGCGAAGCGAACAGCACGCTTGCAACCCTGGGCCGCCTGAAGCAGCTGCGGGCTCGGATGAAGCCCGGCAAGGAGCAGTCCGGGTCGTCCATGAAGGACGTCGGGAACTCGAACGGCGTCAGCTTTGAGCGACATTGCGGTCGTAGCACTCGTTGCCCTTGACCTGTCTATGCGATGCCGAGATCCGCAGCCAGCCGCCCCGGCCCGACGACCCGAAGGTCGCCTGCGAGTGGCCCTTCCGGCAGGTGAGCGCGGTTGGCGCTGCAGATCATGTCGGCGCTGCGAGCGACCGCGGCGGCTACAAGGTGGATGTCGTAGGCGTCGAACTCGCCGGCGATGAGCCTCAGTTGCTGTGGCAAGCCGTCGAGCAGGTCCTCGCGTGTGCGTCCGGTCAGCTCCTAGACAATCTCGCCGATCGGCCGGTTGTGAAGGGATGTCTGCGCCGGAAGCGCCCTTCCGATCGGGGAGGGCTCGACATTGTCCGGGTTGAATAGCGGGTCGAAGTGATCGAGGAACGCTTCGATCAACTCCATGTCGTAGCTGACACCCCCCAGCCCGTCGAGGGCGTTGCGTACGAACTCCATTCGGCGATATCGGTTGTGAAGCCTTGGAGGAGCACGCCGTCGGCGGCAAGCTCAAGCAGCTTGAAGTTGTAGCCCATCGGCTTTCTCAGGGCGCCGCAGAGCACCGTGGCGTCGAAGACTACGAGCACTCAGGAGCGGCGTCGAGCGACGATCTCGGCCGCCAACTCTTCGTCGGAGGGGCTGGCCGCGCTCCCGGCGCGTTCGACCAGCTTTGCCTTGAGCGCTGTCGCGGCATCCCGCCTGGCGCGTTGGGGCTCGAACTGGTCGGCCGCGAGTCGCCAGGAGCCGCCCGGTGTCCGCTCCGCGCTTACCCGCCCGGCGTCTATCCATTTGTAGACGGCCTGCGGCGTAACGCCATACCGCGTAGCGACCTGAGCCGCTGACAACCACTCGGGCTCATCGCGCGCTCGATCGCGAACGTGCCCCCGCCAGACCCCGGCAAGACGAAGCGCCCTCAGGCGGACGTCAACGCCGAGCCGCTCGACCTCCGCCGCAGCATCGAGATGGCTAGCCAGAAGCGCAGCGAAGACCTGCGCTCGATCGTCGTCCTCGTCGGCGTCCTCAAACGCCTCACGAAGATCGTCGCGGCCGAGGAGCCCCGAGGCGTCGAGGATCTCGACGGTCTCGACGACCTCCTCGTGGTGGTCGCTGTAGAGATCCAAGCGCCGCCCCGCGCTCTCAAGGATCTCCGAAGCAAGGATCCTCAACCGTGATGCGCGCTCCTCGCTTCCGCTCGTAACGGTCATACGCCAGAGAACGGCCCGATCGGTTGGCGAGAGGATGCTCATAGGCCCACAATACATCATCGGAACAACAATAGAAAGTATTGAAAGAATCTAAACTTAGCGTGACCCTGTCGGCTTCGGCGCAGCGCGCTCTGATCCTCCCGATCCCACCGGCGCTCGCTAAGGGCTCTCCGTTGCTCTGAAACCCAGCTCTGCAACCCGCTCCGCGTGACCCATCTCTGGCCCAAGTCATTTCGTCCAATACGTCCCATGCGTCCCGCAAACCGCACAAAACGGACGATCTGGACACAGGCGGACGTATCTTGCAGCCGTGGACAAGGTTGAGGGCCTTGTGGACCGAATGGTCCGTGGTGGTTCGAGTCCACTCGAGCGCATGGAAAATCGCCGTAAATCGGCAAGTACAATGGTTGACATCGAGCTTGGCGCGTCGCGGCCGGTTGAGTCGGGTGGGTTGCAGCCGGCGCTAGCCGTCGTGTGATTGGAGCATGGGGAGTAGCGCGAGGTTGACCAGGCGTCGGACTGAGTGTGGGTCGTCGAGTGTGATGGTTCCGTCGCGAGTGAGTAGGAGTGAGATCGCGAGGCGTGCGATGACTTCGGCGACACCGTCGAGGTCTTCTGTTTTGGCGCGACCCGCGTTGACTTCGGCTTGGAGTCGATTGGCGATGAGTGACCGGTAGAGCTTGAGCACGGGTCCGCCGTCGAGGGTGAGCGGCGGTAGCAGGACCTCGGGTTCGCTGCGTAGCAGCCGGTCGAATAGCGGGTGGCCGCGCACGTAGCGCCCGGCGAACTCAAACCCGGCGACGAGTCGGTCCTCCAGCGTTTCCGCGCCTTCCCATAGGAGGTCGAGCTCTTGCATTCCGCGATGGACCTCGCGTGCGATGACGACCTCCACGAGACACTGCTTGCTCGCGAATCGGCGGAAAACGGTCATCCGTGAGACACCGGCGCGGCGGGCGATGTCTTCCATGGAAGTGCGGCGGATGCCGTGCTCGGCGAACTCCTCGAGCGCCGACGCGGCGACGCGGTCAAAGAGCGCGTCGCCACCCACGACGGGGGGCGCCTCAAGGAGTTCAGCCATTGCCACCATTGGATACCATGTTACTCTATTCCTCACTCAGTAACTAGAGAGGATGTGGGGCTCATGAGCCAAACGCTTACCGACGTGCCTCGACTGCGACGTCCGGCGGTCGTCAATGCCGCTCAGTATTGGCTTGCGCCAGAGCAGTTCGCGCAGCTCTGCCAGCGACTCGGCGATCGTTTCCTCGTGCCGATGCCGGGGACGGGGCCATGGCTGTGCCTGACCGACCCCGAGGACATCAAGCGCATCTTTACGGCCGACACCGGCGTGCTTCGCCTCGGGGCGGCGCTGGCAAAGGTATCCGCGCACCACCTCTTCCTCGGCCCGACGGGGCTCACGAACATCGACGGCGCCGAGCATATGCGCAGGCGACGAACGCAGCTCCCCCCGTTCCACGGCGACGCGTTGAGCGGCTACCACGAGACGATGCAACACAAGACCGAAGAGGTTCTCGCACATTGGCCCTACGGACATCCCACTCCCTCCCAACCGCACATGGAAGCGATCAGCCTCGAGGTGATCATGGCCACAGTGTTCGGGGTCACGAACCACGCACGCGTGCAGCGGTTGCGCTCGGCGACGCTCGCACTACTCCAAGAGGGCCACTCACGACGGTTCTTCCTGCAGACGATGATCGCGACCAGCCGACAGAACGGATGGGACAAACCGTTCCCCCGAGTCCGCCGCGCGATCGACGCGGTCAACGCAATCGTGCTCGAAGAGATCGCCCAGCGGCGCAGCGAGGACAAGCTGGATGGCGAGGATGTGCTCGGAATGTTCCTGCGCACACCCGATAACCAAGGCCGCCTGATGAGCGACGAGGAGATCTGCGACGCGATGCGCACCCTGCTGCTCGGCGGTCACGACACCACCGCTTCCACCCTGACGTGGGTTCTCGAGCGGGTCACTCGCTACCCCGACGTACTAGCCCGCCTACAAACCGCCGCGCTCGAGGGAGACGACGACTACCTAGACGCTGTCGTCAAGGAGGCAATGCGATTGCGCCCAGCTTTCCCGCTCACCGCACGACTCGCAACCGAGCCGTTCGAGCTACCCGGGCTGACGATCCCGAGCGGCACGATGATCGCCCCTTACATAACGCTCGTGCACCGCCGCCCAGAGCTATACCCCGACCCACTCGCCTTCCGCCCCGAGCGTTTCCTGGACACCCGCGCCGGCACCTACACCTGGATTCCCTTCGGCGGCGGACCGAGACGGTGCATCGGCGCCGCGTTCTCCCTCACCGAGGCGCGAATCGTACTCAGGACCATCCTGCGTCACGCCCGCCTGGAACCTTCCCACCGGCGTTCAGAGCGAGTCACCCACCGCAACGTATTCGTCGTGCCAGCGCGCGGAGGACGCATCACGCTCCACCCCCGCACACCCGACACCAACCAACGACACGTCACCCCGCACTACCACGCACAAGTCACCTAACCATCGCCTTACGCCCGCTCTTGGCCGGAGGCGAACGCGCCCCATGCCTTCACCGTCAGCCTTCGGCCTGCGAACATGGGAGCTATGCTCCGAGGCCATTGAGCGAGTTAGCGTTGACTGGCGGCTTGGAGTGCACGGGCGAGCAGGCAATCGGCCGCACCCGTCGTTTCATCTGGTCTCACGACGGTCCCTGTGCCAGTCACTGAGCGTCATGGATGCTGAGCCATCCAAAGGGCTGCTCGCTAAGCTGCTTGGAACGCCCCGTACGTACCTCGCCGACACCCTGGCAACAGCCACCGCTGAGTAGCGCGCCGAGTGACGATCGGCGCATGCCCGTTTTAGAAGTCCCCTACCGTTATCCCGAGCTCTTGTGCAAGCGTGTGAGATAGCTCCATGAGCTGCACCGCGTCAAGCACGCGCATGGCTACGAGATCAATCAGGAATGCGTGATCGAAACACGCGGCCGCCACGGACGACCGTGTATACGAACGATAAGCAAGGGCTCGCTGTCTGCGCCAGGCAAAGCTGGCGAGAACGTGGTGGTGTTTGATGGTCGCACCTCACGCTCGCACAAACTTGGGCCAGGCGATTACACGCTTGAGATCAAAGCTACCAACCGGGGACGCCTGTCCGAAACCAGCAAGCTCAGCTTTACGATCTTGTGAGCCCACTCACTGGACGCGCAAGTATCGTGATTATCTTCCTGGCCTTCTATCTGAGGTTTCTGAAGTGAGCAGCGAGATGTCTCCGATGAACGCAACCAACAGCGACGCCTGGTTGGCTACTGGGGAGATCACTATCGCTTGCTCCTCACCTCCCCCAGCCTGAGCCCGATCTCCCCGCGCAGCGCCTTCAACGCACCGACGAAAACCTCAGAGAACGTCGGGAACGGTTGGATCGTGTCGGTGAGAACTTCTAGCGGGATGCGGGCGCGTATCGCAAGCGTGGCCTGCTGCAGCCACTCGCCCGCCTCGGGACCGAGCGCGTAGGCGCCCGTCAGGCGCTCTCCGTCGCTGAGCAGCGTGAGGAAGCCGTTCTGTTCGGCGTACGCACGCGTGTAGGTGGCGGTCTTCGAAACATCCGACAATGCCATCGTGCCGCTGAATCGTCCGGCCACAGCACCGACCGCGGCGACCTGAGGGTCGGTGTAGACGACGCGCGGCACTGCTTCGTAGTCGGCCTCCCGCGGTTCGCCGAGGATGTTCGCCGCCACCACCTCGCCCTCGTACTTGCCGACGTGGGTCAGCGGCCACTGGCCGTTGACGTCGCCGATCGCCCACAGCTTCTCGGCGGCGCGTAGGTGTGTATCCACCGGCACGCCGTGCGGGTCCGGCGCAACGCCCACCGTCTCGAGGCCGATCCCTGCCACGCGCGGCCGCCGGCCGGTGGCAAGGAGCAGCTTCTCGCCACGCAGCTCGCGCTCATCGTCGAGCTCGAGCACGTACTCATCTCCCTCGCGCCGCGCATCGGTCACATTCGCCGAGAGGAACAGCTCGATGCCTTCGTGGCGCAGGACCTCGCCGAGTGTCTCGCCAAGCGGCGCCGGCTCGCGCCCGAGCAGGTGGTCGGCCATGTCGGTCATCACCGCCTCGCCGCCCAACCGGCGCACGGCCTGCGCCATCTCCACGCCAACCGGCCCGCCACCCAGGATCAGCAAGCGCCTTGGAACCGCCTTCATCGCGGTCACCTCACGGTTGCTCCAAACGCCCTCCAGCTCACCCAGGCCCGGCACGGGCGGGACGGCCGGATCGGCGCCGTTGGCGAGCACGACGTGCTCGGCGGTGTGCCGCACGCCGTCCACCTCCACGACGCCGGGGCCGGCCAGGCGGCCGCTGCCGCGCAGCAGGTCGATGCCGTTGTCGGCCAGCCACTTCTCCTGCCCGGCGTCGGAGTGCTCGGAGACCATGAAGTCGCGCCAGGCGAGCGCCGCCTCGACGTCCACCTGCGCGCTCGCGGCAGCCTCGCGCGCCCCATGAACAGCCTCACCCGGGCGTAGCAGCGTCTTGGAGGGAATGCACGCCCAGTAGGAGCACTCCCCGCCCACGAGCTCGCGCTCTACCACGGCTACGCGCAGGCCCCCCTCTGCGAGAGCCCCCGCGCAGTGCTCGCCCGGCGATCCGGCACCCAGCACGATCACGTCATAGTCGCTGCTCATATCGCTCCTTTTCAGCGACCTGGCAGGCGCGCCGTGATCTCCTGGAGCAGCCAGCTGTTGCCATCTGGATCGCGGAACTCAGCGAACGAGCCGTAGGTGCTGTGATCAGGCACCGGCCCGGGCAGACGTCCGGGTTCGTGGAACCGAGCGCCCAATGCCCGCTCGTGGAACACCTCGCTCACCTGCACGCCGCGTGCCAGCAGATCCTCACGCGCCGCCTCGATATCGGAGACGCTCAAATAGACACTCTGGAGCGAACCGGGCTCCGCGGATGTCACATTCCTGCCAAATTGAATGGAGCACCCCGAGCCAGGCGGCGTGAACTGGACCAGATGCAAATCCCCATCGGCGGCCACGTCCGCGTCGAGCTTCCAGCCGAGGCTTGCGTAGAACTCCTTCGCCCGGTCAACATCCGACACTGGCAAGACCACTACCTCGAGCTTGAACTCCCCGGCCCTTACAGGCGGAGTGCCGGCCGCGTTGTCCGCACTCACCTGGACGCTGCTCTCATATCGCCTCCACGTTCCCGACGGGTTGCCCATACTTTCCTCTCATCCGAGCGGAAGTCAAGCTGCTCCCGCGCCTGCGCGCGGCGAGTCCGGCAACGCCGAATAGGCGATCTGCTTGGCGGTCGTATCGCCGGCCATCCGCATGTCGGCGAGGGCGTCGAGGACGCAAAGACGCTCAAGGTCCTACGAGAACTTGGGGTGGACTACGCCCAGGGCTTCAGCGTTGGCGCTCAAGTCGCGCCGCCTAACCGTCGATATTCCAATTAATGGTCATTTTCGGAAAGATCGGCGCTTTTCTGCCGACACGGCAGCACGTTTGCGGCATGCTCGCGGTGGCGGGCTTCGCATGGTCGCTGTCAGGCATTGTGGCCGTCATTCCGGACGCAGCGCTAGGTCAATCGACTTCCGCTCGATCGTGCACGCCATCCGCCTTTACGGGGCGGGTTGGTCCTGCACGTCCATCACGGTGCCGCCGCCAGCCATCGCCGACTGCAGGACCACGCGGGCAGCGGGGACACGCGGGCGTTCGTGGCCCCACAGGTTTCGCGGGACTACCCGGCCCGGACGGGTCAGAAGGGCCCCATGGTCCACTTGGCCCAGCAGGGCCAGGCGGGCTCACGGGCGTAGCCGGCGCGAATGGGCTGACCGGTCAAGAAGGCGCTACAGGCGCTTCGGGTTCGACGGGAGTCCCGGGCGCAACCGGACTCAGCGGCGCCACCGGCGCGACTGGCTCTACAGGATCCGCGGGACTCACCGGCAACGAAGGCGCACCCGGACTTGCGGGGCTGATAGGACTCACAGGACTCAGCGGCGCAGCGGGCGCGACGGGATCTGTGGGGCCGACCGGGCCTCCGGGCGTCGCCGGAGCTAAAGGCGAAGCCGGACCCAAGGGCGAAGCCGGACCCAGGGGCGAAACTGGCGCAGCGGGCATTACGGGGGGAGCAGGATCCCAGGGCGAAGCAGGCGCACAGGGTCCCTCCGGTTCGGTCGGGCCTACTGGTGCGACCGGGCCTAACGGTGCGACCGGGCCTGCCGGGCCGGCTGGTCCTGGAGGCTCCTCTGGATCGACGGTTTACGCAGAGTTCTACGCGCTGACGCCGCCTGATAATGCGGCGACGGTTGCGGCCGGCGCCCCGGTTTCCTTTCCCCAAAACGGTCCCGCCTCGGGTGGGATCACTCGTCTCAACGCGAGCGAATTCGTGCTACCAGGCGCGGGCACCTACAGCGTCGATTTCTCGGTATCCGTCAGCGAGCCTGGTCAGGTGGGAATCGCGCTGGATTCTGGGAGCGGAATGGTCGAATTGGCCTACACGGTTTATGGTCGAGCGACCGGCACAAGCCAGATTGCCGGCGATGCACTCATCACCACCAGCGCCGCGAACTCGAAGGTCGAGCTTCGTAACCCGGCGGGAAACACTCCGGCGCTTACGATCACACCGCTGGCCGGAGGCACGCATCCCGCGGTTGCTTCTATTGTGATCCAACAACTGGGCTGACGTCGGTTCTCCCAGCGGTCAGTGACGGGTATGCATTTTTTCGTTGCGAATTTCCTGCAAGCCATACCGCAGGGCAACGTTCTTGCACTCGGGGACCGAGCTGAAGTTGGGGCTTGTTGAATTGAGGAACGGATAAGTGATCGATGACGGGTTCGCTTGTCCGCTGTCCAGGTGCCCGTACAGGTGCCCTACCTCATGCGTCATCGCGTCGCAGAACCACTGGAAGAATTCATCGTCCTGACGCCAACTTGGCCATATGGAGGTGTTGATCGTGATCGTGCACCGCTGGACTTCGGTCCACATCTCGACAACGGAATTCGCCGGTTCGGGGCTCGTGACGGCTTCGTAGGCGGAGTTGGGGAGTTGATGGGCACTGGTCAGGATCGTGGGAGTCCCGCAAGCTGGCACTCCGTGCCAGTAGCGCTCGGCAAGCTTCAGCGAAAGTGCCACCGGATCGGTTCTGAGAACGCGAGGCGGGGTACTGTGAGCTCCTGCCGGCGAAGACGGCAGAAGCACGGTCGCCAGCACGAAAGCCAGGACGACAGGGAGTAGAAAACGAGCCACGCCTTCCATGCTGAGGCCGGCGGGCGCCCGGTTCTTCCTCCGTGGAGGGTGGTCTTGGGGGGAGTGGCAGGGGGAGCCGGGGGTGAGACGGGGCTCACCCTTGCATCGATTGCTGCCGATGAATACGTGCGCTGGCCCACGCCTGGGCCGCCTGTGCCATCACATGCCCCCATCACCGTAGTTCTCGCCCATTTCGACGATCTCTTCGCCGGCGGACTACGCAAGCTGACCAGGCGGGAGGCCGAAGTGCTTCCCCTGCTCCAGCAGGGCCGCTCCAACGCACAGATTGCCCTCGCCCTCGGGGTGGGGGTCGAGACGGTGCGCACGCACGCGCGCAACGTCTATCGCAAGCTCGGCGTTCGTACGCGCCGCGAGCTTGCCGTTCCGCTCGCGCTCTAAACCATGCTCGACATAAGTTGAGAGGCCCACGTATCGCTCATGCCGCGGCTAGCGCCTGTCGATACAACAAACAGGTCGAAAGAGACCGGGGAGCCATTCCCCTTCTATCGCGGCGAGTCAAAGCCGCAGTCAGGAGACGCCCTATGAACAGCGGCGTCCCACCGCAGCACCAGACGCCCATGCATCGCGGCGTTTCTGAGCAGCACGAGCCGTCAACCCGCGGCTCCTCGGCAGCAAAACGTCACTTGCCCTGGAAAACGGGAGGCACGCTTCGAGTGGGATTGATCCTGCTCGGCTCACTGTCCAGCCTGATCTTCGCTAGTGGCGCGCTCGGTGCCACAACCGTGGGGTTGGGCAAGGCCGCGAGTTTCTCCGTGTTGGGCGGCTCGACGATCACCAACACTGGCGCGACCACGATGTTCGGCGATCTCGGTCTCGCTCCCGGCTCCTCTGTGACCGGCGCCCCGGTGGTGCTCGGCTCAGAACATGTCGATGACGCGGTGGCAACTGAAGCCAAGAGCGCTCTCACGACGGCAGCGACGACAGCCGCAAACGAAGCCAGCAGCGGCTCGGCCGGGGAAGAGCTCGCCGGGCAGGCTTTCCTGCCAGGCGTCTACACCGCAAGCTCATCATTGCTCGTCTCCTCCGGGAGCGTGACGCTGAACGCCCAAGGCGACCCGAATGCTGTGTTCATATTCCAGATCGGCACGACCTTGACGACAGGCTCCAACACCAGCGTCTCACTCATCAACGGGGCGCAGGCGTGCAATGTCTTCTGGGTGGTCGGCTCCTCCGCGACGCTCGGGAGCGGCACACACTTCGTCGGCACGATCATGGCTGCAGACAGCATCACTGCGAACACCGGCGCGACGATCCACGGCAGGTTGCTCGCCCGGACCGCCGCAGTGACCCTCGAAAACAACACCATCACGACGTCCAACTGTGCCTCCAGCGCCAGCGGGAGTGGCGGCGGCACCGAAACCACCACCCCGCAAGAAACCGCCGCGATCGAAAAGGCGACCGCGGGGGGAGAAACAACGACCACCACGGGCCCTGGCACGACCACCGGCAGCGGCAGCGGCTCAGCGGTGACGACACCGGGCGCGGGAGCGCTCGTCTCCAGTACTGGCGTCGGTACGACGACCCCGACGGCGCCCATCGCGTCGAGGACGACCGCCAAGCACCACAGACGCCATAGGCGCCACCGTGCCCGCAAAGCCTCCACCCCGCGCACACCGGCCCGCCCGGCGCTCCCCCACAGGCCCGGCGCATTCACCGGCTGAGCATCGTCGGGCTGGCCGTGTGCCTGCTCGGCTTCACGGCAGGCCCGGCGCTCGGGACGGGAACTCCGGCGCGGGTACAGGCCACTCAGCGGCTCGTACAGCTGCTGAGTGGCCATGGCGCACATGGCGCGCCGTCGGGCAGCTCGCCTCAGGTGGCATTCGTCGCGGCTCGTAGGCCGATCACGGGCGAGCGCACGACGCTGCCGGTGATCGGCAGTTTCACCGCTACGGACGCCAAGAGATGGTTGAAGGTCATGCTTCCCGGCCGCCCCAACGGGTCGACGGGATGGATCGTCCAGGCCGGCACGCGCAGGCTCGCGACCGGCTGGCGCATCCTCGTGGATCTCGGCGCACGCCGCCTGACGGTCTATCGCGACGGACGCAGGGTCGAGACGATGCAAGCGGTGGTCGGCAAGCCTTCGACCCCGACCCCGGCGGGCCAGTTTTTCGTGGAGGAGACCGTGCAACTGGCGTCCGGGGAGCCCGACGGTCCGTTCGCGCTTGCGCTCAGCGCACGCTCCAACGTGCTTCAGGAATTCGAAGGCGGCCCGGGCCAGATCGGCATCCATGGCCGTGTTGGCCTCGGCGGGACGCTCGGCAAGGCCGAATCCCACGGCTGCGTGCGGCTCGCCACTCCGAGCATCGATTGGTTGGCCGCCCGCATCGGCCCTGGTACCCCGGTGAAGATCTACTGATTCCCGAGTCCGTCCTCTAGGATGGAACCCATCAGGGCGCGCCTTCGTCCGCGAGACCGCCCGAAATCGGCGTTTCGGGCGGGATCGAAGCCAACGCTGCAACAACCTTCGCGCAGACGAGCCTCGTCAACCGGCGGACGCACGCTCGGCCGCCCGGGCGAAGCTGACGACGCGAGTCACGAGCGCGTTGTAGCGGCTGTGGGATCCATCGCCGTCGTCGGAGAGCATCTCGTAGAGGCGATGTGAAGGCCGCTCGCCCCCGCCCGCCGGTACCCCAAAGCCAAGGCTCCTCAGGCGCGGCGCCGCCATCGCAACCAGCAAGGCCGACTCGCTGTCACGACCGGCGGCGAGATCCTCAATGCCCTGGCTCACGATCTCGTTTCCGGGCAAGTCTCCTGACACTTCGACCATGCGCGAGATCCTAGCGGCGCTGGCGATCCATCCAACTGCGAAGCTTGCGCTCACCCATCCACCAGCAGACCGTCGATCGGCCCGAGCAAGGCCATCGACCGTCGCGATACGCCGGAGAGCTCTCGCAGACGATGGGTGGGCGGCTCGCCGCGTTCGTGGCGTTCGCGCTGCTCGGTCGCAATCGGACGCCACAACTCGTCGATCACCGAAGCCGGCTCGCCGGAGACCTCGGCGATCGAACGCTCCAGGTGCTCGGCCCACAGCCGCAACCGCGTCTCGCGCGCAATCGCGGCATCGCAGGTGATGACATTCATCTCCGTGTCGTTGAAGAACGAGTGCTCGTTGAGGTTGGCCGAACCAACGGTCAGCCAACCGTCGTCGACGATCCCGACCTTGGCGTGGACATACAGTGGACCGCCCAGCTCACCCGTGCGAGCCGACACAGTGCTCGCCACAAAGCGACCGGCGCCTTTGTCGGCGCCAGCGAGAACTCCAAGCTGCCCACGGGTCGTGTCGGCCCCGTTGTTGGGTCTCGCCGGCAACAGGACCACGACGCGAAAGCGATCGATCGGCGGTTCGCGCAGCTTGGCGGCGAGGATCTCCACCACCTGCGCCGACCACAGGAACTGGCTCTCGAGATAGACAAGCTCCCGTGCCGAGCGCAACGCTCGTGTGTAGGCCTCCAGGATGCGAAAGTCGCCTCGGGGCGCGAAGTCGTAGATCTTCTCGGGGACGGTGCGCACCACCTGAAGCTCCACCTCGCCCGCCGAACCCGGCGCCAGCGCCTGCTCGACCCGCTCGCCGGTGACCTCCCTCCAGCGCGCCACGAAGTGGGCGTCCACGTCGGCCGCGCCCGGCCCTCGCACTCGGCTGGCAACATCGTGCCATCCCAGCCTCCCGCGCATCGGATGCTCGCTGGTGTCAAAGCGATCGCCGCCGAGCGAGGTCAGGTCGATCCCACCGACGAACGCCACCTCGCCGTCGACGATGACGAGCTTCTCGTGGTGGCAGTGCATCGGGCGCTCGTGCGTGTCGAGCGCGCACCGCACTCGAGTACCGCGTGTGAGCCGATCGCGTACCTCGCGCACGGCCGCGCGAGACGGAGTGAATGCGTACAGAGGCGCCCCGCCCCACAGCAGGATCCTCACCTCAACCCGCTCGGCCAACTCGCCCAGCAGATCGCGCAATCGCATTGCTTGACTATCGCGCGTCAAGCCGAAGTCGGGTGCGATGTGCCACCCGGCGATGTGTACATACGAACGGGCGTCGGCGAACGCCTCGGCGAGCTGCGGCAGAGCCTCTCCCCCGTCCACCAAGACCTCAAGTGTGCCACCGGCCCGTGGAGGCGGATCGCCAAGCGCCCACAGCGACCCGTCGGGCGACGGGTCCAGCTGCTCGATCCGCCCGATGCGCCGGAGCCGGCGGCGGTGGTGGGCGCCGAGCGCGGCCTCGATTCCGTCGCCGATCAGGCCGTCCACTCGCTCGATCGGGGTGCCGGCCACTACAGCTGCTCGTCTATCCCGATCGCCCGCTCGAGCCCAGAGCCGCGTACAGGCGCTGATGCGACGCGGCCGCCGCAGCTATTTCTCATCTCGATGCAGCGCCTCCTTGGCTCTGTCGGCGGCGCGGTCGATCTTGTCCTTAACCGAGGCCTTGGCCCGGTCGACTTTGCCCTCGTTCTTCAAGTCGTCATCGCCGGTCAAGCTGCCCGCGGCCTCCTTGAGACGACCCATGCCCTCGTCCACGTTCTTATCGGTATCCATTGGAACCTCATTTCGGTAGCTGAGAAGTACCTCTACCCCCTCAGCCCGCCGGGAACCAATTTCAGAATGCCCGGCCTAGGAGCATTTGAGGGATTCGTATGCCTGCTTGTAGCTGGCGGTGAGTCCGCCGATTGCGGTCTTGACCTGGGGCTCGGATTGCTTGAGCACCGCTTCGATGTCTCCCGAAGACCGCGCCGTGGAGACGAGGGTCTTCGCGAGTCCGGCAAGCTCGGCCTGGAGGGCGGTTTGCGCGGTCTGCACTGGAGCCTTGCTCGCCGCGGGCAGATTTGCCGTGGATTCCTTGATCTTGGCTACTTCTTTGCCCATCGCGGTGGCGGCGGCTTTGATTTCTTCCGGAGCTTTCGTGGAGATCGACAGCCCAGAGAGTTTCGAGAGTTCCGCCTGAATTGCCTTGGTGGAGGAACACACTTGCGCGGTCGCCTTTTCTTCAGAGGATTCGCCACACGCGGCCAGCCCTATGGGAGCGAGCAGGATCGCCGCTAGGGCTGCTGGGCCCCTACAGGCTCTGAACACCATGACTGACGCGAGCTGTGATGACATCTGGGCCTCCTTCTAAGGCGTCAGTGACCAACTTCGAAACGCAGCAACGCGGACATCCTCCAACGGAGCGAACTGCCCTCCATCGGTAGTCCCCCGCACATCGGCTGCCACATTGCCGGCGATCCACGGGATCCGCCCAGCGTGCCCGCATGGACCGACTTGCGTCTGAAATCAGCGAAATGCCGCGCCCGGTTATGGTGGCGTGGTGGACTGGGGCCTTGCGACGGTCGGACTTGCGCTGCTGCTCGTCGCGGCCGTGTCTCGGCGGCTGTCAGGCACGCCGATCACGACGCCGATGGTGGTGGTCGCCCTCGGCGTTCTCGCCGGCCCGCTGGTGTTCGCAGATCTCACCGTGGGACCGACGAGTTCGACGGTGCGCGAGCTCGCCGAAGCGACGCTGGCGGTGGTGCTGTTCTCAGATTCATCGATCTCAGGTCGCTGCGGCAGGAATCCGCGATGCCGGTGCGCCTGCTTGGCGTCGGCCTGCCGCTGACGATTGTGCTGGGCGCGGTACTGGCGCTTGCCTTGTTCGGATCGTTCTCGCTTGGCGATGCCTTGATCTTGGCTGTGATCCTCGCGCCGACCGACGCCGGACTCGGTAGTGCGGTCGTGACCGACAGGAGCCTTCCCCAACGTGTGCGGCAGTCGTTGAACGTCGAGAGTGGGCTGAACGATGGTATCTGCGTACCGATCCTCTTGATCGTTCTGGCGACCTCTGAGACCGGTAGTGGAGTCCATCCGGGGCAGGTGATTGGCGAAGAGATCGGCTACGGGCTCACCGGTGGCATCGCGGCGGGAGCTATCGCCGCCATGATCGTGAACAACGCCGGCGCGAGAGGCTTGATAGCCGATGAGTGGCGCCAGATCGTCCCTGTGGCGGGGGCGGTGCTCGCCTACGGGATCGCGGAGGCTCTAGGCGGGTCGGGCTTCATCGCGGCCTTCACGGCTGGCGCACTGTTCGGCCTGATCGCTCGCGAGAACGCGGCCTCATCGATGCGCTTCACCGAGGAGACAGGGGCGCTACTGGACAGCGTCACGTTCCTGATCTTCGGTGCCATACTGCTCGGCCCCGCGCTCGAGCACGTGAGCTGGCAGATCGCGCTCTATGGCGTTTTGAGTCTGACGATCGTTCGCATGCTGCCCGTAGCCCTATGTCTACTGGGCACCAAAGCGCGCGGCCCGACCGTGGCGTTCATCGGCTGGTTCGGTCCGCGCGGGCTCGCATCGATCGTATTTGCGGTGATCGTCGAGGACACACATCAGGCTCACGCCACGACGATCCTCACCGTCTGCTACTTGACCGTGGGCCTTTCGGTCCTCCTCCACGGCCTCTCGGCGTCGCCGCTCGTGAGCCGCTACGCCGCCTGGTATCGCGCTACCACGGGCGGGCGCGCTCCCGAGATGGAGAGCCAGTCCGCACACGAGCATCGGGCGAGAGGCCCTGGCGCCCTACACGGCAACCAATCCGTCGTGGAGGCGTGAGCACAGGTCCGACCTGAGCAGATCAGCCCGGCGACTGGCGCTCACGGCAGAGACGACGGGGACGCGACCGACGTCGTGCCAGGTCCTCAAAGAAGATCATGTAAAGCGCGACGGCAAAGTAGACCGTCACGGCCACCAGTGGTACAACGAGCCCGATCAGGATTGCGAGCAGGTATCCGCCGAGCACGGGAAGCAGTTCGAGTGGTTCATCCTGCTGCTCCTCGCCCGCTTCCGCAGGTGAGGAGAGGCCCTCGCGCCGAGCATAGGCGTCCAATGCGAAACTAAGGGCCCGGATGACCAGCAGCGTCAGCCCGTACATCGTTACGAAAACACGCTCGCTTGAGCTGGAGTGCAGGGCGTCCGCGACAAGTCTGGTGGGGAACGGCAGGAACGCGACCACGAGCAATACGAGCAGGTTGATCCTCAACAACAAGGGATCTGTCCGAGTGAGCCCCTCCGTGAGCTGCGAGTGGCCCAGCCAGGCAGCGCCGATCGTCAGAAAACTGACGACATAGGCGAGATAGAACGGCCACGCGTGAAGCACCTGCTCAAATGCTGTACCTGGCGGATGAATCGCGATGTCCAGTACCAGCAGCGTGGCGGCGATCGAGAATACCCCGTCGCTGAATGCTTCCATGCGCGAAGTGCCAAGCGACCGGAGCGCACGCGGCGTATCTTCGCCAGAGGGCACACAACAATCATTTCACGTTCATGGACCGGCGTCTTCCCGGTGGCTGGCGGGGGAGCTGAGGAGAAACGCGACGTCACGCGACAGCAACTATTCGGCTTTGCGCCGTTGGCCCAACCGGACAATTTGCCGAATCAGGCGCCGCCCGAAACGGGCACGACCTCAGCGAACTTCACAGTGTCGATGAACTGCCGGAAGCGTGAAAGCTTGCCGTCACGGATGTCCCAGACGTGGACGACGGGCAGGTCCAGGGCCAACCCGGTCGTTTTGCCGGTCCCCTGATAGCGAACGACCGCAGCGACCGAATCGCCGGATCCCATGAACTCCTCGGGTACGACCGCGAAGCCTGCGACATCCTCGGCGATCGGGCCAAACACATTCTGCGCGACGGCCTCGCCGCCACGGTGCAGACCCCCGTATGGCATGCCCTCAGCCTCGTACCATTCGATGTCCTCGGCGAACGCGCCGAGCACGGCCGGCACATCGCCTCGCGCGAACGCCCCGTATACATCCTTGACGAACTCGATGCTCTGGTCACTCATGGCTCCCCTTCGTTATTGACAAGCGTGCTCGATACGCGCGAGCCGGTATGGCCCGTCGGACCATCAGAGTCTGAGAGGCCTGCGGAGAAATGGACCGCGGCCCTTTGGATGCGCCGTCCTAGCGCGAGAGGTGCTCGTGAACGACGAACTCGTGTATCTCCGGCTCGGCGCTCAGCCCGACAGCTTGAGCCCCGGGACCGATGCGCCCTGCCGCGAAACTGTCGAACTGTGGACGCGACTCCCAAAAGTCAAGCACGCCCCAACCCCCGTCGATCGGACCGGACGCGTGGAAAATAAGCCCGTCGGGGTGATCTGCACGCGCGCCGACCGCCGCCTCGAGCTTGTCGAACTGCTCGGCGTCCACCCCGGCGAGCTTGATGCGAATTCCTACAGCCATAACCGCTCCTCGTTTCCGTTGGTCATCCCAACCTACCCGCTCCGGAGCATGCCCATTCCACGCTAGGCGGCGCCACTCGTGGCGAGAACTATCAACGCGGTGCGCGTGCTCAAGTCAATGACGCCATACCCGGCCCAGGCAACGTGCCAGCTCCCGTACAGACCACCCCCACCCCCCAAATCCCGCGCCACCTCTCCCCCGCCTCCAGGCGCACCAAACCCTCCCCGCTGCGAAACGCGTTCGGGGCGCAGCTCATCGGCTCGATCGCAAGCCCCCTGCGCGCGCGCGTAGGGGCAAGCGTGTCGGCGGTGAACACCTCCAGGAAGGGGTAGGCCTCATCCACCCAAATCTCCAGGCGAGAGCCATCTGGACGAGCCAGCTTGGCGACGGCCCGGCCGGAGACGGGCTCCCGAATGAGATCGGCGAAAGCCGAATCTATGATCGCCCCGTCGAGCGAGCGACCGGCGCGATAGTCATAGTCGGAGCCCTCGACGGGTTCGCGCCCGACCGGCAGCTGACGCTCGGAGTCGGTGAGGATGCGCGTGGCGGCCGGCAGTTCCAAGGCGCACTCATCCACGGTGCCCTCCCCGGGCGAAAAGTAGGGATGCTGGCCGGCGCCGAACGGACAGGCCCGCTCGCCGACGTTGAGGGCACTCATGGTGACAGTCAAGCCGTCCTCCCGAAGGGCGTACGAAACCGAGACGTCCAACGTGAAGGGATAGCCGGGCGAGGGATGCAGACGGGTGCCCAAGACGACCCGACTCGGCTCGCGCTCCAGACATGCCCAGGGCCGCCAGCGAAGGAGCCCGTGGATCGCGTTGCGCTTGGCAGGCTCGCTGAGCGCCAACTCGTGGCGCTCGCCGTCGAACTCGTAGCTGCCGTCCTCCAGGCGGTTGGGCCACGGGATCAGGGGCGTGCCGTGGGCGCCGTCGCACATGTCGTGCAGTCTGTAGGGGTGCAACACCGGGCGCTCGGCGACCGTGTACTCGCGCACGCCCCCTCCGACCTCGACGACCACGGCGCGCTGGGCACCGAGGACGATCTCGAATTGCTCGCCCGACGGTACGCTAGCCATGCGAATCCCTCCCCATGAACGCCACTCCCGAATCATCCGTTGACGCCGTCGTCTGCTTGGTCACCGCACCCCAGCCTAACGCCCATGCGATCGCGGAGAACCTTGTGGAGGACGAACTGGCGGCGTGACCGCCTTCTATGCTGAACATATGACGCGCCTGCTCTCAGCGGGCCGCGCCACATTCAAGGCGTTCGAGGTCCCCAACTACCGCCGCTACTTCGCTGGACAGGCGATTTCGCTGAGCGGCACGTGGATGCAGATGGCGGCGCAGGCGTGGCTCGTGCTCACACTCACCGGCTCTGCCACCACGCTCGGGCTGATCGTGGCCTTGCAGACCTTGCCGATCCTGCTGCTGGGCCCCTACGGGGGCGTGATCGCCGATCGCGTGGACAAGCGGCGCACGATGATCTTGCTGCAGGGGCTGATGGGGGTGCAGGCGCTGATCTTGGGCGCGCTCACGGTGACGGGCGAGGTGGAGGTTTGGCAGATCGGGGCTTTGGCGGTTCTTTTGGGCTTGAACAACGCGTTTGAGAACCCGGCCAGGCAGTCCTTCATGCTGGAGATGGTCGGGCCCGAGCACCTGCGCAACGCGGTCAGCCTGAATTCGGTCTTGGTCAACGTGGCCCGCACGATCGGTCCGGCCATCGCGGGGATTCTGATCGCGACGGTCGGCGAGGGAGTCTGTTTCCTGGTCAACGCCGCGAGCTTCGTGGCGGTGATCTTCTCCTTGGTGACACTCGACCGCTCGGCGATCCATCCCTCTCCCCCAACCGCGCGCGGCCCCGGCCAACTTAGGGAGGGTTTGCGCTACATAAGAGGCGAGCGCGAACTGGCGATCCCGCTGCTGATGATGGCCTTGGTGGGGACGCTCGCCTACGAGTTCCAAGTCACCTTGCCGGTGATGGCTCGTCAAGGTTTGCATGTGGGCGCGACCGGCTATGGCTTCATGACGGCCGCGATGGGCGCCGGGGCGGTCGCGGGCGGGCTCTTGGTGGCTGCGATCGGGCGCACCGGATTGCGCCCGCTGGTGCTCGCGGCGGTCGCTTTCGGGGCGGCGATCATGCTCGCGGCGCTGGCCCCCACCTTGCCGATCGAGCTGGCGGCGCTGGCGCTCGTGGGCTGGGCGAGCATCTCGTTCATGGCCACCGGCAACTCGACGCTGCAGCTCGGCGCGGAGCCCTCGATGCGGGGCCGGGTGATGAGTCTGTGGTTCGTGGCCTTCCAGGGATCCACGCCGATCGGGGGGCCGCTCATCGGTTGGGTGATGGCCTGGGCGGGCGCCCGTGCGGGCCTGGGCGTGGGCTCGATTACTTGTCTGCTGGTGTCCGGCTTGGGTCTGATGGCTCTTCGCCGAAGAACTGGAGCAGCAACTCGTTCACCCGCTGTGGAGCATCGTGCTGCACCCAGTGCGTAGCCTCGGGGATCGGCTCGAAGCGCACCTCAGGCACCCACTCGGGCGCCGGCACGGCTAGCTCGCTGCCGAGGTGACGGTCGCGCATGCCCCAGATCACGAGCGTGGAGGCCGGAATAGGCCGCATTTGCGCCAATGCCTTGCCCGGCGTGCGGCGCAAGGCGGCACGGTAGTAGTTGATCATCCCAGTCAAAGCGCCCGGCTGTGACCAAGCTTCGACGTAGCGTTCGAGGTCCTCGTCGGTGAAAGCGTCTTTGGAGTCTGAGCGCAAGGAGCGCTTGGCGAAGGAGAAGTCGTCGCGCCCGATCAGGTACTCGGGCAGGCGCGGGATCTGGAAGAAGAACATGTACCAGCTCTTGCGCAGCTGCTTGAAGGTCCTGAATCCCTCGAGCATGCGCTGGGGGTGGGGCACGTTGAGAATCGCCAGGCGCCTGACGACCTCGGGGTGGGACATCGCGAGGGTGTAGGCGATCGCGGCGCCCCAGTCGTGGCCGACGACATAGGCCTGCTCCTCGCCGAAGCTTTTGATCAATCCGGCGATGTCCTCGGCGATCAGACCGGCGTCGTAGGAGCGCCAACTCTGGGGGCGGTCGGAGAGGTCGTACCCGCGCATGTCCGGAGCCACGACGTGGTAGCCGGCGTCGGCGAGGGGTCCGATCTGATGGCGCCAGGAGTACCAGAACTCGGGGAAGCCGTGCAGCAGGATCACTAGCGGACCGGAGCCGGCCTCCACGTAGTGCAAGCGTATGCCCGCGCCCACGTCGACCTTGCCATGCGTGATCTGAACCTCGACGGTACTCACCGAAGGACATCCTAGAGGGCACCGTCCGAAACCGGTGTCACCTTGTAGGACTCGCTCACAGATTTGGAGGACCGTTGTTCGTACTTGTCTTGATAGTGGGGCTGGCGGTTGGCGCCCTCGCGGGCGCCCTGATAGCCATGTCTAGGGCCCGCTCGGACCGGGAGCTCTTGCGCGCCGACCTGGAGGCGCTCTCGAGCGAGGGCAGGGAGCGGATGCGCGACGAAATGAAGTCGATCTCCGCGGATGTGCTCAAGCAGACCGGAGACTCGCTGGCCCAGCGCTTGGCCGACCAGCGCCGCGCCGAGGAGGAGCGTGCGGCGGGCGAGATGGCCAGGCGCGCAGAGGAGATCAAGGGCATGGTGGGGCCGGTCAACGAGAAGCTGGGCAAGGTCGAGCACGAGATCGGCCGCCTCGAGCGCGAGCGAAAGCAGGCCCAGGGCGAACTGGCGAACATGGTGCGCCAACTGCACGAGGGCGTGGGCGGATTGCGCCAGGAGACCGGCAACCTCGTCTCGGCTTTGAAGCGGCCCTCCACGCGCGGCTCTTGGGGTGAGATCCAGTTGCGCAACGTGATCGAGATGGCCGGGATGATCGAGCACTGCGACTTCTTGGAGCAGAGCACGATTCGCTCCGAGGATGGACCTCTGCGCCCGGACGTGCTGGTCAAGCTGCCGGGCGAGAAGGTGATCGTGGTCGACTCCAAGGTGCCGCTGGACGCTTACCTGGCTCATCTGGAGGCCCACACCGACGCCGAGCGCGAGGCCGAGATGGCGCGTCACGCAAGACAGACTCGCGACCACATAACGAAGCTTGCCTCAAAGGGCTACCAGCGCCAGTTCGACACGACCCCGGACCTGGTCGTGATGTTCGTGCCCTCGGAGGGCATCTACCACGCGGCTTTGGCCGAGGACCCGGGCCTGATCGAGTACGGCGTCCACCAACAGGTGCTGATGGCGACACCCACGACCTTGATCGGGCTGCTGCGGGCGGTCCACTATGGCTGGCGCCAGGAGCTGATCGCCGAGTCCGCGCGCGAGATCGCGGAGGCCGCGCGCGAGCTGCACCGGCGCATCGGTCGCTTTGTGGACCCGCTCGCCAAGGTCGGGCGCCAATTGGGCTCGGCGGTGGGCGCCTACAACGAAGCTGTCGGCTCGTTCGACAGTCGCGTGATGCCTCAATTGCGTCGCGTCGAGGAGGCGGGCGCCAAGTCAGAGCGCGAGCTGAGCGCGCCGGCGCCGGTCGAGGCCGGGCCCCGCCCGCTCGCTTCGCAGGCATTGGCGCTTGAGGACCTGCCCGAGGAGGAGCCGATCTTCAAAAGGATCACCAAGGCCGCCGCCACGGGTACTGTCGCGGGCAGCTCCCCCACGGCGAAGAACAGCGTGTCGAATGCGATCGCCAGCAGCGCCGCCAGCAAAGCCCCGGTGGACTGAAGCGCGCGAGCGCGGCCGGCCAGGCCGGTTGCGGCGCCCGGCCTGCCGAAGGTCCACCCGCGGGCGCTGCCTGTGCGCGCGGCCACGCAGGCCAAGAGCCCGCCGAACACGCCGGCCACGAACAGGTCTCCATAACCCATGACCGCCGAGCCGAACACCTCGGCCTGTAGACGGGGCAGGCCCCCGACCGGGTGGGCCACGTTGAGGGCGTTGTTGGGGGCTTGCAACAGGTCTGAGATCACCAAGGCCGAATCGGCAAGGGCCATCGCGACGATTCCCACCGCCAGCCAGCGGGCGGGCGTGACGCCCGCGATCAGGCCACCGAGGGCCACGCACGAGAGCGCCGAGAGCACGAGCGCGGCGCCCTGGCCGGCGAGCGCACCACGATCGGCCCAAGCTAGGGCGAACAGCGGTATCACCAGGAGGGCAAGCGGGGCCCTGGCACCGTGCATGAGCCAGCCGAGCGCCAGCGCGGCGAGCAGGGGCACACCGACCAGCGCGATATATGTGAGCGCCTGCGCGCTCGCTTGTTCAGCAACGAGACCGACGGCGACGAAGCCGATCACCGAGAGAGCCGGGACCAAGGCCCACAGGCGGCTGTGCAAACGCTCGATCCAAGCTGGCGAGAAGCCACGCGGGAGCGCCACCACCAAGCCTTGGCAGAGCGAAAGCACGCCGATCGAGAGCCAAAACGGAATCACATAGTCAAAATAGAGACGAATGACTCGCTGGGACGACTGGACATGGGAGGAGCGCTCCCAGGCAAACCGCACCCCCACGGTCGAGCCGGAGGCGAGCAGCGACACGCCGCAGGACGGCGTCGGGGGCCAGGGACGCCGTACGAATCAGGTTTTCAGGCGTCGCCGCGCGGGCGCCGGTATCGGCGCGATTGTGGTAGTGGCTCTCTTGATCGCGGCGCTCACTTCACACAAAAACCCACAGCCGGCGGCGCACGCGAACAAGCCGCACGTGGCAGCCGTCTCGCCCGACCAGGCCGAACGGGCGGCGGCCGACTTCAAGGCCGAACAAGAGGCGATCAACTCCGTCTTGGCCTACACCCCGGCGGTCACCAGCGGCGGCACCAAGGGCAACGAGGTGGCGCTCACCTTCGACGACGGGCCCGGCCCCTACACCCAACAGTTGGTGGCCGAGCTGAACCGCCTGAAAGTGCACGCAACGTTCTTTGCGATCGGCAACCAGGAGCAGTACTTCTCGGCGGGCACCGTCGCGGAGGTGGATTCGGGCGATGTGGTCGGCGACCACACCGAGACCCACCCAATGATGGCGAGCCTCTCCCCTCACGACCAGTACGAGGAGCTCTTTGAACAGATGGTCCAGGTGGAGGTGCTCGGCGCCAAGCGACCGCGCCTATTCAGGCCGCCCTACGGCTCGTTCGATCCGACCACCTTCAAGGAGCTACGCCACCTGCACCTGTTGACGATCTTGTGGTCGGTCGACACCGCCGACTACACCTTGCCGGGAACGCAGGCGATCGTGGAAAGGGCGTTGGCGGGCGCCAAGCCGGGCGCGATCATCCTGATGCACGACGCGGGCGGCAACCGCTCAGAGACGATCGCCGCGTTGCCGGCGATCGTCAAAGGCTTGCTCAAAAGGGGTCTGCGCCCGGTGACGATTCCTCAGTTGCTCGAGGACGACCCGCCGCCACACGGACAGCCGATCCCGACGAGCCTGACCGGGGGCTGAGCGCTCGCCCCGCCCGGCGAAGGACCGCGAGCGGTTGTGCGGCTCGCCCCACGCGGCACGGGGCCGCGGTGAAGCTACGACCAGGACCAGATGCCTTCGTAGAGCAGTTTCACGCCAGTAGGATGATCGGGTGAGCGCATCCGCGCAGAAGGCGCCGCCGATCTTGCATCTGTCCGCGTTGGTGGGCAGTCCTTTGCGCGACAGCGACGGCGAGCGCTTGGGCCGGGTCGAGGATGTGATCGTGCGCTTGGGCGGCGTCGGCTATCCCCCGATCACCGGCTTTTTGGTGAAGGTCGCGGGGCGAACCTCCTACCTGGGCGTGGACCGCATATCGGCCATCGAGGATGGCGGGGTGACTCTGCGCAAGGCCAAGCTCGACTTGAGGCACTTCGAGCGCCGCGAGGAGGAGGTGTTGCTGGGGCGCGACGTGCTCGACCGCCAGTTGATCAACGTCGACGGGGCGCGATTGGTGCGGGCGAACGAGATCGAGCTGGCCGACATCGCGGGCTCTTGGCGTGTGGTCGGTGTGGACACAGGGCCACGTGGAGGCTTGCGTCGCCTGCTGCCAAAACCATTGGGACAGCGCATCGCCACGGGCGACTTCTTGGACTGGGCGAAGGTCGAGCCTTTCGTGGGGCACGTACCTACCGTGCGCCTGAGGGTCCCCCACCCCAAGCTGGCCAAGCTTCACCCTGCCCAGATCGCCGACCTGGTCGAGGCCGCCTCCAGGCGCGAGGGCGAGGAGATCATCCAGGCCGTCGGCGAGGACGACCGGGAGCTCGAGGCCGACGTGTTCGAGGAGCTCGACGATCACCACCAGCGCGAGTTCTTGGAGGATCGCCCCGACGAGCAGGTCGCGGAGATCCTGAGCAGGATGGCACCTGACGACGCGGCCGACGTGGCGGGCGAGCTCGAGGAGGGGCATCGCGAACGCGTGCTCGCCCTGCTGCCTGTCAGCCACAGGATCAAGGTTCGCAAGCTGCTCGGCTATGACCCGGCCGAGGCGGGCGGCTTGATGAGCCCCGAATTCGTGTCGCTAAGGCGGACGACGAGCGCCGGCGAAGCGCTCGATGCGGTGCGCCTGTCGAAGATCTCCGCGGAACTGCTGACCGCTGTGTTCGTGTGCTCGCCGGAGGGGGCCCTTGAGGGCAGCGTTCCGGTCGCGGCACTGGTGCGAGCGGAGCCGGATCGTCGCCTGAGCGCGCTGGTCAAGCACGAGCTCCCCTCGCTTCGGACCGACGCCTCCTTCGAAGAAGTGGCGCGCGTGATGGCCGACTACAACCTCACCTGCGTGCCCGTCGTGGACGAGCGCGAGCATATGCTCGGGATCGTGACGGTTGACGACGTGCTTGAGGCGATGCTTCCGCGCGGCTGGCGCCGGCGCTTCGGTTTGCTGGGCGAGGACTGATTTCTGCGAGGCGCCCGCCGGAGCGAGGCGCAGACAACTAGACTCTGCGCCGTGAACGGCCCCAGCACACAGTTCGATGGCGGTCCGAGTACCGGCCGTCATTCGCCGCATCCGTTCGGCCACGCTTGGCCGACCGCGGCTGCCTGCCCGGCTTAACCCTCGCCGAGCGCGCCTGTTCGCCGTACTGGCCCTGCTCGGGCCGGGCCTGATCGCCGCCAACGCGGGCAACGACGCGGGCGGCATCGCCACCTACTCCTCGGTGGGCGCCAAGTATGGCTATCAGCTGCTTTGGGTGATGGTCTTGATCACGGTGTCATTGGCGATCGTGCAGAAGCTGGCCGCACGCATGGGCGTGGTGACCGGCAAGGGCTTGGCGGAGCTGATTCGCGAGGAGTACGGCATCCGCTGGTCGGTGCTTGCCACGACCGCTGTCTTGATCGCCAACATGGGTATCTGCATCTCCGATTTCGTGGGTGTCGGCGCCGCGCTGGGATTGGCCGGTATCCCTGTGCAGCTCTCGGTGCCCATCGTCGCGGTGGGCATTTGGGCGATCATCGTGAGGGGCTCCTACAAGTCGGCCGAGCGCACCTTCATTTGGCTGACGATTCCCTTCTTCGCCTACCCGATCGCGGCGATCCTGGCCCACCCCGATTGGGGTGAAGTGGGCAAGGCGATCATTGCCCCGGAAATCCAGACGGGCGGCACCTACCTGCTGCTGGTGATCGCCACGGCGGGCACCACGATCACCCCCTACATGCAGCTCTACCTGCAGTCGGCCGTGGTTGAGCGGGGAGCGCGCGAGGAGGATCTCCCCCACGAGGAACGCGAGGCGGTGGCGGGCGCGATCTTCGCGAACCTGGTGGCGTGCTTCATCATCATCGCGACCGGCGCCACGCTGTTCAAGCATGGCGTCCACGAAATCAACTCCGCGGCCGGCGCGGCGCGGGCGCTGAGCCCGTTCGCGGGCTCCTATGCGGAGGTTTTGTTTGCCGTTGGTCTACTCGGAGCGAGCCTGTTGGCGTGCGCGATCCTGCCCATCGCCACTTCATATGTGGTCTCCGAGTCGCTCGGCTATGAAAAGGGGATCGGTCGCCGCCGCGAGGAGGCGCCGGTGTTCATGTCCCTGATCACCGGCATGATCGCGATAGCTGCCTTGGTGGCGATGGTCCCGGGCGTGCCGGTCATCTCGCTGCTGGTGGGTGTGCAGGTCGTCAACGGTCTGCTGCTTCCGATCAACCTGTTCTTCATCTGGCGATTGTCGCGCTCGCGCAGAGTGATGGGCGAGCGGCGCAGCAAGGGCATGCTCGACGGCGTGGCCGGCATCACGGTGGCGGTCACCTCGACCTTGTCGCTGGTGCTCGTCGCGATCACGCTGACCGGTTTTTGAGCCAGCCGGGCGAGGACCGTGCGTGCCTGAGCTGCCAGGCATCGCTCACGCGGCGAAGCGGGCTGCCCGGCATCGCTCACGCGGCGAAGCGGGCTGCCCGACGTCACTCACGCGGCGAAGCGGGCTGCCCGGCGTCACTCACGCGGCGAGGCGGCGTTGCGCCGCGTCACTCACACAGCAAAGCGGCGCCGATGGCCCCGCCGAGGTCTCCCAGGGCGGCCATGCGCAAGACGGGCGGATGACCGTCCTTGAGCAGGTGCGGCCTCATCGCCGCGAGAATCCGCTCGAGCATGGGCTCGCCGAAGCGCGAGCCCAAGCCACCCCCCACCAGGACCAACTCCACATCGAGCAGGTTCACCGCGGAGGCGACGCCGCTGCCGAGCGCCTGAACCGCGCGCTCGATCAGGCGCTCGGCGAGTTTGTCTTTGTGGTGCAGAGCGTGCTCCCATACACCGCTTGAGAGCGTGTTGCGCCCGCGCTCGCGCATGATCTCGAAAAGGTCTGTGTGGTGGCCTTCCTCCATCAGGCGCTTGGCCTTGCCTTCCATCGAGCGCCTGCCGGCGTAGGCCTCCATGCATCCGCGTCGTCCACAGCCGCAGCGGGCGCCGCCCTGCTTGACGACCACGTGGCCGATCTCCCCCGCATCGCCGCGACCGTGCCAGAGCTCGCCCTCGAAGGCGACGCCACCACCCACACCCGTCCCCCAGAAGACCGCCAGTAGCGAATCGGCGCCGCGACCGGCTCCAAGCACCAGCTCGGCCTGGGCTGCGACCGACACGTCGTTGCCGAGCTTGATCGGCGGACCGAGGCGCTCGCCGAGCATCGCCACCAAGGGCACGGGATGCTCCCATTCGGGCAGGTTGGGCGCACTGGCGAGGCTGCCGGAGGCCGTGTCCACCTCGCCGGGGACGCCCACACCGATGCCGTCCAGATGAGCAACGTCGGTGCCGGCGGAGGCCGCCGCCTCTGACATGCAGGCCACCATCGCGTCGATCACCGCCGGGGGACCGCCCTCGTGTGGGGTCAATCTGCGCGCCTGTCCGAGCACAGAGCGATCGTCGCCATGCGTGACGATCGTCTGTATCTTCGTCCCCCCGAGGTCGATCCCGCCGTAAGTGGGCATCGCGAGGACTTTATCCATATTTATGGGGCTCTTCGCCCGCGCTCACGCTCCGCGCGCAGAGCGAAGCTGACGGTGAGCACACCGGCGGCCAGTTCGCTGCGAACCAGCGTTGTTTGGGAAGTAAACATGCGACAGTTCAGCGACCAATAGACCTGCAGACAAGGAGCTCGATGCGCAACTTCGAAGATGTCAAACGCGAGCCGGGGAGCGCCCGGGCCCAGAATCATCGCACCGGGCGACAGCCGGCCAGAGGCCGAGCCCAGACCCGGCAGTGGGCGGCGCTCACGGTTTCGATCGTGGGACTTGCGTGCCTTGGATTGTCAGCCTGTGGCGGAGGCTCGTCGGTAACCTCGTCCGACGCGGCCGCGACGACAGGTACCACAGCTAGTGCGGCCAGTGCGAAGGGGACCTCTTCGACAGGCGCCCCCGCCAACGCCCCGGCAGCGTCTGGCGCCGTGCCCAAGCGCTTTGCGGCGATCCGCGAATGCCTACAGAAGAGCGGCATCACACTTCCCAAGCGCTCACCCGGTTCGGGTCCTCCCCCCGGAACGAACCGTTTGGGTCTGCCTAAGGGCGTGACGGCCCAGCAGTATCAGGCCGCGGTGAAGAAGTGCGGCGGCGGAGGCTTTGGGGCCGGCGCAGGCGCTTTCCGGCGCGCGAACAGCCCTGTCTTCAGACAGGCTCTTTCCAAGTATGGGGAATGCTTGCGCCAGAACGGGATCAACATCCCTGCGCCAAACACCTCCGGAAAAGGTCCGATCTTCAGCACCAAGGGCATCGACACCACCAGCCCGAAGTTCAAGGCCGCAACGATGAAGTGTCGGGCCACCTTGATCGGGGCATTCCGGAGCGTGCGGCCCAACGGAGGTGTCGGCACCGGAACGCCGCCCGCCGGTGGGACGCCCAAGAGCGCGGAAGCCTCTGGCTAGAAGCGCGGCCCGGCTAGGGCAATGTGCGGGCGCTGGACCCGCCATTGCCCGCGACGGGCTTGTCGCGGATCGCGGCCGAGGTCGGCTTGTGAGGCACGTGTGGCTGTTGCAAGGTCCCGACCTGAACGACCAAGTGCTGCCATTCGAGGGAGTTCAGGACGAGGTCGGCCGGCGCGGTGGCGCCCGCCGCGGCTGAGGTGGTTGAGCCGGCCGCATGCGCGCCCGCGGTCTTGCTGACCTTGGCTTTGGCGATGTGGCGCGGCAGGTCGATCTGAATGTAGGTCGAGTGGTCTGCTCGAGCCTCGGTGCTGGGCGCGCCGGGGTACTTCATCAAGCTGAGGATCCGCTCGGGCGCGAACTTGTGGCCGAGCGTGAGCAGTGTGCGGATCGTGACGTCGGTAACCGTGCCGGACCCTTGATGGCCTGCGATCGCGACGCCGTTGATGGCCGCGATGTCGAGCGTGCCGGCGGACGGAAAGACTGTGCGGGGACCGTTCGGTGTGGACGCGACATGGCCACACCGCAACTCCCCCACCGTCGGCTTGAGTCCGCTGCGCGAGAGGAACACGAGCAGGGCAAGCGCTTGACGACTCACTTTGCCGGCGGCCACCTGTGTCCGGTCGCAGTGTCCCAACTCGATGCCCGGATCGGCCAGGACGGCGCGCTCCAGTTCCGGTTGGGAGAGTAGGAAGGCGTCGCTCGCCGTCGCACCATCGAGCACGGGCCCGTTTTTGGCGCCCTGGGGATGGAGAGCCGCGTCCAGCTGGCGCCAGTTGGCGAGGATCGGCCGAGGGTCGATCGCGCTTTGGGCGCCGGCTGGGCGAATCGCGAAGCGCATGCCGGCCTGTTTGGCTTCGTCGCCCGTGCCGAGGTGACCGAGCACGGTGCCCTGTGCCACCACCGAGCCGCGAGCGAGCTTCTTCCAACCGCCGCTGTCCGGGCGCTTGCTGGCTCGAATTCGCGCCGCGGCAAGCGCGTCGGGGTTGCCGGGGTGGGCGAAGACTCGCACCTTGCCGGCCGCCGCGCTCGCTTCGCCGCCAGGTTCGGCCTGCTGGCCCGAGGCACTCGCGGAGGTGGATTGTTGTTGAAGTTTGCTCGCGCCGGCCTTGCGTTTGGCGGCCACGTGCAGCGTGACCGGGAGTTGGCGCCCGGCGGTGGCCGCCTGCTTGGGCGTCGGATCGCTGGCCGATTCGCCGCTCGGGAGCGAGCCGGTTGCGACTTTCAGCTGGGTCGGCTTGGGCAGGCGGTAGCGAGTGGCGACGCTGCCGAGCCCCGCATAGGTGAACAGGTCTCCGTAGGTGTCGCGCAGAACAACGTAGTGGCCGAGCTTGTGCGAGGAGCCGATCCCGACGATGCGTCCGTCCTCGACCGCCAGCACCGGAGCCTTTTCGCGGGCGAGCATCTCCGATAGCTGCGATGGTGGCGCGGCGGCGTTGAGCGCCCTTTCGGCGCGTGCGGCGCTGGCGGCCGGCGAGGGCGCCGGGGTTGAGCCGGGGAGCGCGGCCGTGCGTGCGCTCTGAGCCGTTGCGGTGGACGGCGTGGAGGCGCCGGGGCGAGCCGTGGCAGCGGTCGAGGCGGTGGTCGCCGCGCCCGAGGTGTCGCTGGCGGCACCCGTCGGTGAGGGCGCCAACACTCCCTTGGGAATCGTCGCGGTCGGGCTCAGGACCGCGCCGCCGACTGGCAGGCTGCCCTCGGTGAGCCCGGTCAAGGTGGCGATCACCGAAGGTGGATAGCTGGCGAACAGACGCGCGCGCAGGAGCACCGATTCGACGTAGGCTTCGGAGTGGTTGTAGGCGAGGATCGCGGTCCGCAGGTTGGTCGAGGCGCCCGCCGCATGCAGATAGCGCGCGGCGGCGAAGATCGCGTCGACGGGGTTGTATGGGTCGGCATAGCCCGCTCCCAGCGCGTCTACCCCGTACTGCAGCCACGTTTCGGGCATGAATTGCATCCACCCGACGGCGCCGGCAGTGGACACCGAGAGATCGGTGCCGAAGTTGGTCTCCACTTCGTTGATCGCAGCCAATACGGGCCAAGGCACGCCGTATTGAACCGAGGCTGCCTGGTAGATCGGAAGCAGGAACAGCGGGATGCGGTAGAAGTCGAGAGCGCGCACCGAGGCGGCAGAACCGGCGATCGCCGCGGCGAGCGCGCTCTGCTGGGCCGCCGCGAGCTGCGGAGCCACCGCGATGTTGCCTGAGCTGTTTGCCGGAGTGCTCGCGGGCGCGGGGGTGGTCGTAGTGGCGCCTGTCGTCGTCTGCGTGGTTTCGCTCGACTGCTGGCTCTGCTGGACGACGACGCGGGGGGCCTTGACGCCGCGATGCGGCGCCGGCGTGCTCGCGGGAGTGGTCTGAGTGCTGGTGGGCGCCGGCGCGCTCGGTGTGGCTGCGGTCTGGGTGGGAGTGTTTTGAGTGCTCGAGGGCGGAGTGCTCGCGACTGGAGTGGAGGCCGTGGTGGTTTCGGTCGGGGCCGGGGTCGTCGTGGTGGGTGTGGTGCTCGTCGTCGACTGGGTAGGCGTTTCCGGTGCGGGCGTGGTGGAGGTGGTTTCCGTCGCCGGGCCGGCCGTGCCCTGGGAGCCCGCGGCAGGCGCGTCCGCGGCTAGCGGGCCGCCGAGTCCGGCGACGGTCAAACCGCCCCCGGCGAGCGCGGAGACGAGCGCTCGACGCACCCATACGGGCGCGCTCCCAGGCTGGGGCGCGGAGGCGAACCGGCGCTCGGATGCGTCCGCGCGAGGCTCGTTCACGCCTGACATAGCTGGCCCCTGCTCATAGTGGTCTCGTCCCATGGTCGCGTTGGAGCAGGGCACCCAAACGCCCCGAGCGCCCCCTGACGCAATTCATATCGGCAGAGAAGCACGACTTGGTAAAGGATTCGTAATCGAAGTTGCGATCGAGCGGCGCGATCGCGCGATGTTTGGGCATGGAAAGCACCACAGCGGGAGAGCGACCGGACTGTACAGATACGCGAGGCGCCAACCCCGAACCTGGCCGAATTGACCGACTTGACGCACGCCTTCTTGCAAAAGAAGCTACGCTTCGCCGATGGAAGCGATCTTCTCGATCATCCAGGTTTTCATCGCGGTTGGCCTCATCTTCCTGGTGCTGATGCATTCGGGCAAGGACTCCGGGCTCTCGGGCGCATTCGGCGTCGGCAGCGGTCAAGGCCCGCTCGGCGGCGGCTCGATGGTCGAGCGCAACCTCAACCGCTGGACCGTCGGCTTTGCGATCTTGTTCGCTTTGAACACGATCCTGCTGCTCAAGAAACCCTGGTAGAGGACGCACACGCCGGCAAGCGGCGTGCACGGGATCGAGAACGGGCTCAAGAAACCCTGGTAGGGGACGCACACGCCGGCAAGCGGCCTGCACGGGATCGAGAACGGGCTCAAGAAACCCTGGTAGGGGACGCACCGGGACTACTTCGGCGAGGTCGAGTCGAGCTCCTGCCGCTCGGTCGAGTCTGGCTCGCCCTGTTCGGAGACCTCGAGGCGGTCGAGGATCTCGACCGCCTCGGCCCGTAGGGCTCCGTTGACTGTTTCGTAGTCCTCGGTGGAAAGCTTGCCGGTGCGGTAGTCGAGCTCGGCGTCGCGGATCTCGCGGTACTTCGCCTCTCGCTCCAGCTCGAGCTCGCTGCGCGCGGACGATGAGGACTCGCGGGAATCGCTCGGTGTGCGCGGGTTGAGCAAAGGTCTGCTGACGACTGCGATCACGGCGGCAAGCAGAGCGAGCGTCAACACGGCGAGGAGAATGTTCATCCTCCGCTCAAGCGCGAACCAGATCGCGCGCGGCGCGGCCGGCTGCGCGTACCTTCACGCGCTGGCGCACGACGCTTGGGGACGGCCACAGGGCGATCAGACCGCCGCCCAGGACGATGGCGCCGCCGATCCATATCCACAGGACCAAGGGCGAGACGATCAGCTTGAACTGGGCCGGCGGCGGCGCCTTGAGGTATTCGCGCTCGAGCACGGCCAGGGCGATCATGCCCTCGTCGGGTCGGATGTAGGGGATCGTCCTGTTGGCGATCGTCATGATCCGTTGCAGCCGCGGAGTGCTGATGTCGGGCGCGATCGCGCTCCACACGTCGCGTGTCACACCCGAATTCATGCTGACGTGACTTACCGCTTGACCGCCGATCAGGTGGCTGACCGACCCTTCGCTGGGATCGCCGGAGTCATAGAAGCCCTCGCTCGGGGAGAGGGTGGCGACGTGCTTGCCACCCTTGCTCACGTCGAGCAGCGCGCCGAGGCTCATCGTGGCCCCGGTGTGGGCGGTATCCGACTGAGAGGTGATCGTCGCGGTCGGGCGGAGATAGCGCACCGTGTAGGCGCCCACCTTGGTCGCCTGGCCGGGCGAGAGGCTCAGCTCGGAGACGTGCTGAAACGAGGACGAGGCGGCCACGCCGACGAACAGGACGGCGATGCCGATGTGGACGATGTAGCCCCCGTAGCGTCTGCGGTTGCGTTTGACTAGCGCCACGAGCGCGGTGGGAGCCGGCTCGCCGGCGATAGCCCGGCGCACTCGCACCCCGCGCCAGTACTCCTGGCCGACGCTCCCCAGGACGAAGGCAGCGCAGCAGAACATCGCGATCGCGGCCGGTTTGCCGGCGGAGACGCCCGCTATGAGCAGCACGGCCAAGGTGATCAGGGCCGCCAGCACGGGCACCACGAAATTGCGCCGCGCGTTGGCCCACGTCGCCCGGCGCCAGGCGATTACGGGTCCGATCCCGCTCAACAAGACCAGGACGAGCGCGAGGGGAACGGTGTAGCGGTCAAACCAAGGTGGCCCGACCGAGGACTCGTGTCCGGTGAGCGCTTCGGAGATGAGCGGGAAATAGGTGCCCCAGAAGATGACGAAGCAGAGCCCGACGAGGACCAGGTTGTTGGCCAGGAAGATCGACTCGCGCGAGAGTAGGGAGTCCAGGCGGTGCTCGCTGCGCAACATCTCCCGGCGCGAGCTGACCAGGTAGATCGAGCCGATGATCAGCACGCCGATCAGGACGACGAAAGGCACTCCTAGGGTGGCGCCGCCGAAAGCGTGGATCGAGCTGAGGATGCCGCTGCGCACGAGGAACGTCCCCATGATCGCGAGCGTGCCGGTCGCGAGCACCAGGGACACGTTCCACACCTTGAGCATCCCTCGCTTCTCTTGGATCATCAGCGAGTGCAGGAATGCGGTGCCGGTCAGCCAAGGCATGAGCGAGGCGTTCTCGACCGCGTCCCAGCCCCAATAGCCGCCCCACCCCAGCTCCGAGTAGGACCAGCGCGCGCCGAGCATGATGCCTACTCCGAGAAACAACCAGGCGGCGAAAGCGAAGCGGCGCGTGGCCCTGATCCACTCGGCGTCGACTTTGCGCGCCAGCAGCGCACCCATGCCGAAGGCAAGCGGCACGATGCACAGGGTGTAGCCCGAGTAGAGCATCGGCGGGTGGATCATCATGCTCGGATGGCGCAGGAGGGGATCGAGCCCCACACCGTCGGCGGGGGCCGGGTTGGTGGTGGCGAAAGGCGTGGCGTAGAAGATCATCAGGGAGATGAAGAAGCCGCCGAAGCCGAGCAGGATCGCGGTGGCATAGGCGCTCACGTCGTGCATCCGCTTGCGCGTCAAGAAGAGAACGAGGCTCGACCACAGCGAGAGCAGCCATGCCCACAGCAACAGAGAGCCTTCTTGGGAGGCCCACACCGCGGCGGCCCTGTAGAAGGTTGGCGTCGTGGTGCTGGAGGTGTCCGCGACCGTGTTGAAGCTGAAGTCGTTGCGCAGGAACGCCAGCTCGAGCACCAGGAAGGCGACGGTGAGGACCCCCGCCAGGGCATATACCGAGCGCCGTCCGGACTCCGAGAACTCGGGCCGATGGGCACGCACGCCGTAGATCGAGGCGCAGATCCCGTACACGCACAGGCCCAGCGCCAGGATCAAGCACGCGCCGCCGAGCAGGGCCATCAGGAACTCGTGGTGTTGCTCGGCGTTTCCTTGTACTTGGATGGGCACTTCGTGATCAAGGAGTCCTGCTGTCCCACGTACCGCGTGCCCTGCTTTTCGACGGTCACGATCACCTCGCGTCCTTCGCGGAAGGGACCGGGCACCTCGCCGGTGTAGCTGAGCGGGACCGAGGCTTCGCCGGTACGGTCCTGGATCGCGAAGTAGAGCGTCTGCTCTTCGTGGCGCACCGAGCCGGGCTTGACCTTGCCGGTTAGCTGGTAGGCGTGTCCCGGTACCGCTTCATGCACGAGTTGACTCGGCGTGACGGTCGGGCTGGCGGCACTGAAGCTGGTGTAGATCAGGGCGCTGGCCAGGATCACGGCCGCACTCAGGGCCACCACCAACCGCACCGTTCGCTTGCGCGCGGGATTCATCGGCCCTGATTATCACAGAAGCGCCCGCTTGCCAGGCCGCCAACCGGGCTGGTCGATCGAGCCCGCTCGGGTTGAGTCGCGGCTGCGCGGCGAGCGCTTTGGTCGCTCGGCCAGGAATTTTCCGAGCCGCACCGAAACATTTGGGCATCGGGCGCGTCATAAGAGTTAGAGATCGATGAGAGCAAGCCTCCTACATCCACTTACAGCCTGGCGCCAACACGAGCAGGCGTCCTCCGCGACGATCGCGCCCGACATCGCGGTGCGGCGCAACCGAGACGCCGGCGGCCCGGTCGACGAAGCTTGCTATCCGTGCTCGTGCGGCTTCTTTTTCATCGCGCCGGTCTCGACCAGCGTGCGCTGTCCGCACTGTGGTACCACGCAAGCCTGGTAGCAAGTGTGAGCTTGAACAAGGCGCCCAGCGACACCGGCTGCCACGCAACCTCTCCCTGTAGGACCTCACCGAGACGCTCGCAGGAGAGGTACGCATACGGCGAGCCGAGGTCGAAGTAGAAAGTCGCCTGCGCCACCTCGACTGCCCGTCTCGCCGTCTGGCTCGCTACGAGTCCGCGTTACTTGATGTGCATCCCCGAGATCGCACGCGAGATGACGAGCTGCTGGATCTCGGCTGTGCCCTCGAAGATGTCGTAGATCTTGGCGTCGCGGTGGAAGCGCTCGACGGGGAACTCGCGGGTGTAGCCGTTGCCGCCGAGAATTTGGATCGCGCGCTCGGTCACCCACACGGCGACCTCGCCGGACTTGAGCTTTGACATCGAACCCTCGGCGTTCTCGAAGGGGACCTGGTTGCGGCCCATCCAGGAGGCGCGCCATACGAGCAGGCGGGCGGCGTCGATCTCCATCTTCATGCGAGCCAGGGTGAAGGCGATCGACTGGTTCTCGATGATCTTCTTGCCGAACTGTTCGCGCTCCTTGGCGTAATCGAGCGAGTACTCGTACGCCGCGCGGGCGATCCCGAGCGCCTGCGAGCCGACCGTGGGGCGCGAAGCCTCGAAGGTGGCCATCGAGGCGTTTGACTTGTTCTTCTTGCCCTCCTTGGCGCGGGCGAGGCGTTCGTCGAGCTTCTCCTTGCCGCCGAGCACGTAGTTCTCGGGGATGCGACAGTCGTCGAGGTAGACGTCGGCGGTATGGGAGGCGCGCAGGCCGTGCTTTGAGACCTTGGCGCCTTCGGAGATGCCCTTGGCTTCGCTCATGGGCACGACGAAGGCGGCGTGACCGCGCGAGTTCAGCGAACGGTCAACGGTCGCGATCACGACGTGAACGTCGGAGATGCCGCCATTGGTCGCCCAGGCCTTCTGGCCGTTGAGCACCCACTCTTTGGTGGCCTCGTCGTACTTGGCGGTGGTGCGCAGCGCGCTCACGTCCGAGCCGGCGTTGGGCTCTGAGGAGCAGAAGGCGGCGACCTTGATGTCATCAGGCGTGCCGAAGCAACGCGGGATCCACTCGCCGATCTGCTCGCCGGTGCCCTGGCCGAAGATCGCGGCAACCGCAAGCGAGGTGCCCATGATCGCCATGCCCATGCCGGCATCGCCCCAGAACAGCTCCTCGTTGACGATCGGCAGGGTCAGGCCGGTCGGATCGGCGAAGAATTGGGCCAGGCCCTCGAAGCCATACAGCCCGATCTTGGCTGCCTCTTCGATGATCGGCCAAGGAGTCTTCTCCTTCTCGTCCCACTCGTGCGCGGCAGGGCGCATCACGTCGGCGGCGAAACCGTGGACCCAGTCGCGGATGTCCTTCTGGTCCTGGCTCAAAGCCATCGAGAAGGCGACGTCTTTGCCGGCCGCACTCGTGATCGCCTCGACGGCGGCCTCGGCGGCCTCGGTCGCCTCGCTGGCGGTTACGTCGGTTGCTGACATGGGACGAAAGCTCCTTTGCTGGCTTGGTGACTGGGTGGGGCTGAAATCGAAGTCTTGCCCGTGAGGCTTGCCGCTGGGCGGTCGCCTGACCCGGGACACCATGCAACAGGGAACCCGAGGTCGAGCAAGGACGGACGGGCCAAAGCTCGACAGGCTTCATGCTAGCAAAGCGTAAACGGTTGTCAAATGCGAGATTGAACGGCGTTTACATTCGCGATATAGTCCGATCGAGATGGCGATCGCGCCCAGCTACCAAGCCTCCCCACCCAGCCGTGCCTCTCGTCGTAGGGAGCGCGAGCGCGAGATCGTCGCGGCCACACGTCGTCTGTTTGACGAACGCGGCATGCAGGACGCTCCGATCGAGAGCATCGCGCGCGCCGTGGGCATCAACAAGGCTCTCATCTACAGGCACTTCGCCTCCAAGGAGGAGCTGTATGTGCTCACTCTCTCCAGCTACTTGGCCGACTTGGCAGAGCGCTTCGAGGAGGTGCCACTGCGGCTCGATCCGGTGGCACGCTTGGAGGAGGGCTTGGTGCGCTACACCGAGTTCTGCCTCGAGCACCCGGCTTTCTTGGATTGCGGCCTGTCGTTGATGCGCCGCTCGGGCGAGGAGCTGCGCGAGACGATCTCCGACGCCACGTGGATTCGCCTCGGACAGAACATGGCGGCGTGCCTGGGACAGCTGTCGAGGATTCTCGCCGAGGGCGCAGCCCAGGGAGTCTTTGAGGTGGATGACCCCGACTTCACGGCCAACCAGCTCTATGCCCAGACGCTCGGCTCGATGCAGCTTGCGCGCGTCGGCGTCGGCGTGCGCACCACCAACGGCGGCGTTCCCGAGCCGTTCGAGATCGACCCGCGGCGCGTACAGCGCGCGTGCATCGACGCGGTGCTGGCGTCGGTCGGCGCCCACCGCCACTGCTGAGTGGACGTCCGCCGCGTCGTCCGCCGCGCGTCTCAGACCGGCTGCTGGCAAACCGTCCAGCACTACTGGCGAGCCGTCCAGCACTAGCCTCAAGCCGGCGGATCGCCTAAATCGCTAATCCCGATCCAGTTTGTGGTGTTAGACTGCGTCGCTCATCTTCATGTCTCCGATGCAGAAAGTGGCTATGCGCACACGCACTCGTCCGTCTTTGCCGATCCGCCGAACCGCTCGCTCGACCCTCTCGCTGATCGCGCTGGGGGCCGCGACATTCGGCCTGCTCGCTTGCGGCTCTTCGGGCGGGGGCAAAGAACTCACGCTGGTCGCCTACTCCACGCCGCAAGGCGCCTATGCCGACCTGATTCCCGCGTTTACGGCCACTAGCGAAGGCAAGGGGATCAAGTTCAACCAGTCCTATGGGCCCTCCGGCGACCAGAGCCGCTCGGTTGCGGCGGGTCTGAAAGCGGATGTCGTGAACTTCTCGCTGGAACCGGATGTGACGCGCCTGGTCAAGGCGGGGCTCGTGTCCTCTGACTGGAACAAGAACGCGACGCACGGCTTTGTGACCAATTCGGTTGCGGTCATCATCGTGCGCAAGGGCAACCCGAAGCACATCACCGGCTGGAGCGACTTGGTCAAGCCCGGTGTGGGAGTGGTGACACCGAATCCGTTCACCTCGGGCAGCGCGCGGTGGAACATCATGGCCGCCTATGGAGCCCAGATCAAGGAAGGCAAGACGCCCGCTGAAGCGCAGGCTTATCTCAAGCAGCTGTTCCACAACGTGGTCAGCCAGGACAGCTCGGCGCGCAACGCGCTACAAACGTTCTTGGCGGGGCGCGGGGACGCCTTGATCGACTACGAGGACGAGGCGATCGCCGATGAGAAGAAGGGCTCGCCGATCGAATACGTGATCCCCAAGTACACGATCCTGATCCAGAACCCGATCGCGATCGTGAACAACGGCAACACCGCCGGGGCGCAGAAGTTCGTCAACTACCTGCTCTCCCCCGCCGGTCAGAAGATCTGGGCCGAACACGGTTACCGGCCGGTCATCGAAGGCGTCGCCAAGCCGGGCGAGTTTCCGACTCCCGCCGGCCTGTTCACGATCGACGATCTGGGCGGGTGGAGCAAAGTGGGCAAGGAATTCTTCGAAACCGAAGGCACCCCGGGAATCGTCACCAAGATCGAGGAATCGCTCGGGGTGTCCACCAGCAAATGAGCCCGCAGCCGACATCGCAGGCGCTCGCTCCGGGCGTCGCGGGCGGACGGCCTCGGCGCGGTCCGTTTGGACGCTCCTCAGGAGACCGGCTCGGTCGGGGCGGACCCGGAGGGATCGGGGGACGCCTGCGCGGCCGCGCCGGGACGGCGCTGGGTGTGGGGCTGCTCGGCGTGTATCTGTCGGTGCTCGTGCTGCTACCGATCGCCGCCCTGCTCGACAGCGCCACCAAGGGTGGTACGACCGCCTTCTGGCACGCGGTGTCGAGCCCTGAGGCGGTTGCGGCGCTGAAGCTGACCCTGATCGTCTCGGCGATCGTGGTCGCGATCAACGCCCTGTTCGGCACTTTGATCGCGTGGGTGCTGGTACGCGACGAGTTCCCGGGCAAGGGCGCGATCAACGCCCTGATCGACCTGCCCTTCGCCCTGCCGACCGTGGTCGCCGGCGTGGTCCTGCTCGCGCTCTATGGCAAGGGCGGGCCGACCGGGATCGACATCACATTCACGAGGGCGGCGGTGGGACTCGCACTGCTGTTCGTGACGTTGCCGTTCGTGGTGCGCTCGGTGCAGCCGGTCCTGCTGGAGCTCGACGGTTCGATGGAGGAAGCCGCGAGTTCGCTGGGAGCGGGCGGTTTGACGGTGTTCAGGCGGATCGTGCTGCCCAACCTGACCCCTGCCATCCTCTCCGGAGCGGCGCTCTCGTTCGCGCGCGCGCTTGGCGAGTTCGGATCGGTCGTGCTGATCTCGGGCAACCTGCCCTTCAAGACGGAAGTGGGCTCGGTCTACATCTTCAACCAGGTCGAGAACGACAACGTGTCGGCCGCGGCGTCGGTGTCGGTCGTTTTGCTCATATGCGCGCTGATCGTACTCGGCGGGATGACCTGGCTCTCGCGCAGGAGTTCGCGTCATGTCTCGTGAGCGCCCGGCTCGTGTGAGGTCGACCGATGTCGGCTAGCGAGGCACTGATCGGACACTCGGCGGCATCCCGCGCCCACTCGGGCGAGCCGCGGCACGCGCGCGAGCGCGACGGCGAGAGGGCAAAGACCGCCAGACGTCTCGGGCTACGCTTTGTTGCGCTCGGCTACCTGCTCGCGCTCCTGGGCGCGCCGGTGGCGATGATCTTCTACAGGACCTTCGAACACGGGCTCGCACCGGTCTGGAACGCGGTGACTCAACCGAATGCGATGAAAGCCTTCTGGCTGTCGGTGGAGCTGGTGGCGATCGTGGTGCCTTTGAACACCGTGTTCGGCATCGGGATCGCGCTGTTGATCGAGCGGGGGCGCTTTCGCGGCAAATGGCTGCTCGGCTTGATCTTGGACCTTCCCTTCGCGATCTCTCCGGTTGTGGTGGGACTTTCGCTGGTGCTCGTGTATGGGCGTACCGGCTGGTTTGGAGACTGGCTGAGCGCCCACGGCATCGAAGTGATCTTCTCGATCCCGGGAATGGTGCTGGCGACCGCGTTCGTGTCGCTGCCGTTCGTGGCACGCGAGACGGTGCCGGTGCTGCACGAGCTGGGCGAAGACGCCGAGCAGGCCGCGGCGACGCTCGGGGCGAATGCTTGGCAGACGTTTCGCAAGGTGACCCTGCCGGCGATCAGGTGGGGCGTGGTCTATGGAGTCGTGCTGACGACCGCTCGCGCTCTGGGCGAGTTCGGCGCGGTGAGCATCGTTAGCGGGCGCCTTGAGGGGCAGACCCAGACCCTGCCCCTGTATGTGCAGGACCGCTTTGAGAACTTCGACACGACCGGCGCCTATGCGGCCGCGGTGGTGTTGGCGGTGTTGGCGTTCGCGACGCTGCTTGGAATGAACTTGCTCGCAAAGCGGACACATCGAGACGAGGTGGTTTGATGGCGATCGAAGTCAAAAATGTGACGAAGCGCTTCGGCGAGTTCTTGGCGCTCGACGACGTGAGCGTGACGGTCCGCGACGGAGCCCTCATGGCCTTGCTCGGCCCCAGCGGCGGCGGCAAGTCGACCCTGCTGCGCATCATCGCGGGGCTTGAGACTCCGGACGAGGGCGACGTGTCGATCGGGGGCGAGGACGTCACTCACGCGGCCGCGCGCACGCGAGGAGTGGGCTTTGTCTTTCAACACTATGCCCCGTTCAAGCACATGACCGTCTATGACAACGTGGCGTTCGGATTGACCGTTCGTCGCGCGCCCAAGGAAGAAGTGAAGGAGCGTGTGGAGGAGTTGCTCGGGCTGGTGCGCTTGGACGGCTTGGCCAAGCGCTATCCCTCCCAGCTCTCGGGCGGCCAACTGCAGAGAATGGCCTTGGCGCGAGCGCTTGCGCCGCGACCCGAGGTGTTGCTCTTGGACGAGCCGTTCGGCGCGCTCGACGTGCAGGTGCGCGGCGAGTTGCGCGAATGGCTGAGGCGGTTGCACGAGGAGATCCACGTGACGACGATCTTCGTGACCCACGACCAGGAGGAGGCGATGGACGTGGCGGGCCAGATCGTGGTGATGAACGGTGGCCGGGTCGAGCAGACAGGGACCCCTCACGAGCTCTATGAGCACCCCAGCAACGAGTTCGTGATGTCCTTCATCGGACCTGTCAACCGCTTGGGAGACGCGCTCCTGCGACCCCACGACATCCAGATCTTGGGTGCTGGCCAAGACCTCTATTCAGACGAAAGCACCGTGGAGGCGCTCGTGCGCCGAGTCGTTCACCTCGGCTTCGAGGTCAGAGTCGAGCTGACTCTGCCTGACGGTCGGGACGTGTGGGCGCAGGTGACCCGCGAGACCGCCTCCGAGCTGGAGCTGGCCGAGGGCCAGATCCTCGCAGCGCGTCTACCCCCGCCGCGCGTCTTCGCCTAACTGCTGAGCGACCGCTACCGCAGCGATTACAACCCTAAGCGTCTAGCGGCTCGCTGGGCAAGCGAGGCAAGGACGCAAGAAGCGAAATGTGCTCAGCACATGAGCGACTGAGGACGCCGCCTCGCGCCGCCCAGCGAGCCGCTAGCGGGTTTCCCAGGCCTGCTCTTGCTTTGTCAAGGCGACGATCTCCTTGGGCAGTTTGCCGGAGGCGACGTCGGCGACCGTGACATGCTCCAAGACCTTGCGCAGGTTGGCGCGCAGGGCGAGCCATACCTGTTGCAGGCACTCGGCCGAACCGGCGTACTCGACCTCCTCGGGACGCTGTCCGCGCACGCCGACCAAAGGTCCGTCGACGGCGCGGATCACCTGGGCGAGGTTGACCTCCTCGGCCGGCTGGGCGAGCCAGTAGCCACCCTCGGGCCCACGTTGGGAGCGGACCAGGCCGGAGGAGCGCAGCTGGGTGAGGATGTTCTCCAAGAAGGAGAGCGGGATCTGTTGGGCCTGGGCGAGTTGATCGACCTTGCGGGGGGCCTCTTGGCTTGAGCCGGCCAGCTCCACGACGGCACGAACGGCGTAGTCGGCCTTGGCGGTGACGTGCATTGCGGGAGATTCTCTCCTAAACGGAGGCGCGAAGCGTCGTCGCCTACCATGATCCCCGTGGCGGAGTCCGCATCTACCGCGATACCGGCCGACCTGGAGCGCGAGCTCGAGCTGTATCGGCGCGAGCTGACGGGCTATTGCTACCGCATGCTCGGCTCCCCATTTGAAGCGGAGGACGCCGTCCAGGAGACGCTGCTGCGGGCCTGGCGGGGATACGAGCGCTTTGAAGGTCGCTCGGGGCTTCGCTCTTGGCTTTATCGGATCGCGACGAACGTGTGCTTCGACATGACCGCGGGTCGCGCGCGGCGGGCGCGGCCGATGGATCTGGGCAGCGCCCAGACGCCGGAGGCGGCGAACCTGAACACGCTGGCGGAGGTGACGTGGATCGAGCCGATCCCGGCGAGCATGGTCGCCTCCCAGGACGATCCGGAGCAGAGCGCGATCGAGCGCGACACGGTGCGCTTGGCTTTCGTTGCCGCTCTACAGCGCTTGGCGCCCCGTCAGCGCGCGGCGCTGTTGTTGTGCGAGGTGATGCACTGGCAGGCCAAGGAGGTAGCCGAGCTGCTGGATACGAGCGTGGCGGCCGTCAACAGTGCCTTGCAGCGCGCGCGCGCAACCTTGCAGGCTGAGAATGCGAACGCCGAGCAGGCCGCGAGCGATCCGATGGACACCGTCCAAGAGGCGCTGCTGGCCCGCTACGTGCAGGCATTCGAGGCATACGATCTCGATTCGCTGACGAGCTTGATCAAGGAGGACGCTAGCCAGTCGATGCCGCCTTATGACATGTGGTTGAGCGGCCGCGAGGACATCTTGGCTTGGTGGTTTGGCCCGGGTATCGAATGTAGGGGTTCAAAGCTCGTGCCCACGGTGAGCGCGAGCGGGTCGTTCGCCTTCGGCCAATACAAGCCCGCGCCCGATGGTTCGGGCTACGAGCCGTGGGCGCTTCAGGTGATCGAGCCGGCGGCTGGTGGAATTGGCGAGATGACCTTTTTCTTGAGCACCGAGCGGCTATTTCCGCTGTTTGGGCTGCCGCCGAGACTCGCACGGGAGGATGTCGGCGAGCCCGGCGAGGGCGATCAAGTCCAGTAGCTGCGGTGAAGCGCCGCGCAGGCTCACCGGACAGCCGTGGCGCCGTGCGACCAGGTGTAGCCGAGCGAGAGCGTCGAGGGTGACGGCGTCGGGCGCGGAGTGGCCGACGTCGAGCACCGCAAGGTCCACCTCCTCCTGGGCCAAGAGTGCGCCCAGGCGCCCGCAGAGCGCCGGCAGAGCCGTGCGCTCGAGCGGGGCGCCGATTGGGAAGGCCAGGTTTGCCAGTGGCCAATCCTTAAGGCGCGGGGGTGTAGACCAGTGCGGCTATACCCTCGCCGACCACCGCGCTGTCGGTGAGTTGCAGGCGCTTGAGGTCGCTTGTTGGGCCGAATAGGCGCTTGCCTTCGCCGAGGACGACCGGGAACACCATCAAGCGCAATTCGTCGATGAGATCGTGCTCGAACAGACCTTGGGCGAGCTGGGCGCTGCCAGCCAAGAGGATGTCGCCGTCAAGCTGGTCCCTCAGCTGGGCTACTTCGGTGGCGATGTCGCCGTCGAGCACCTTCGAGTTGTTCCACTCGGGGTTCTTGAGCGTCTTTGAGACCACGTACTTGGGCATCGAGTTGAACTTGTCGGCGAATGGGCCATCCATCGAGGGCCAGGCGGCGGCGAAACCTTCGTAGGTCCTCCGGCCGAGCAACTGCGCCTCGGCGCGTTCGAGCTCCTCGACCTTGAACTTGTCGCCGTCCTCGCCGCGAGCGAACTTGAATGTCCATCCACCATGCTTGAAACCCTCGGCGCCGCCGGGGTCCTCCATAACGCCGTCAAGCGACACGAACTCGGTTACCACAATTCTTCCCATTTCGACCCTTTCTTTCAGCTGCGCTGGACGATCAGCAGACGGTTTCCGTCCTGGTCGCGGAAGAAGAACATTGGCGGTATCGGGTCGCCCATCCGCATGACCTCCTCGTCCACGTCGACGCCGCGCTCGCTCAGGGCGGCGTGGTCGGCGTCGATATCGTCGCTTGCGAAAGCCACGCGGGTGGAGATCCCAACCTCTTCTCCCTCCTGGGGGAGAATCAGCGCCAAGGAGGTCTGGGCGCCCCGGGGGGTCACTTCCACCCAGCGGTCACCCCTGCCGAAGGGAGTGTCCGCGGTCTTCTCCAGGCCGAGCTTGCCGACATAGAAGTCGAGCGCAAGGTCCTGATCGCTGACGGGGATCATCACCGTCCCGACCTGGGAGATGTGGGTCGTGGTCGAAGTCTCGCTCATCGTGTCCTCCTGGATAGTTGGCTTTGTTTGTACAGACTGCGGCGCGCGTGGAAACTCATCGCGTCAACCAATCTAGGGCGGCGGGGAAGCAAGGGTCGCCGCGCCAGGGGGCCAGCGCGCCAGAGACCGGGCCTGCTCCTCTTGCGAGTCCGGCCTCGTGAAGACCCGCTCTGCGCGACTGGACAGGCGAGTATCCCGATAGACGACATGATTTCATGTACTGGCAGCTCGTCGCCGGTAAGATCGAGTCATGGCCGGTTGGTTAGGCGCGAGGCTTTCCCGGGAAGGCCGGTTCGCCCTCCGAGCTTCTGGAGCGCGCGATGGACTGTCTCGCGGGTGATGCACTTCGAGCCACGCGAGCTGTGGTGGTTGACGACGACCCGCTCGTATTGGCCACGGTACGAGCGTTGCTCGAGCGCGAGGGAATCGAGGTCTCCACGCTTGAGGATCCGAGAGACCTCACTAGCGCACTGGAACGGGCGGCTCCGGAGCTGTTGATTTTGGACGTCAACATGCCTGAGATAGATGGCAGAGAACTGTGCCGCGTGGTTCGCGCAAACCCCGATTGGAGTCGGGTCGCGGTCGTGTTCCTGACGGTGCACAGGGACCCGGGCACTATTCGCGAACTGTTCGAGGCGGGCGCCGACGACTACCTGACAAAGCCTGTCGTCGAGAACGATCTCCTCGGGCGTGTGGCCAACCGCCTGCAGCGGATCCGCGCGCATAGGGCCGAGGCCGACACCGACAGTCTCACTGGCCTTGACAGTCGAGGGAGGTCCGCCGAGGGCTTGGCTCAATTGCTCTCGCTCGGCGATCGCTTTGCCCAACCTGTGTCTGTCGCGATGCTCGATATGGACCGTTTCAAGCAGGTCAACGACACCTTCGGCCACGCGGCGGGCGATGCGGTGCTGCGTGGCCTGGGCGAGCGCCTGAGGCGCGACTTTCGTGGCAACGACGTCGTTGGACGATGGGGCGGCGAGGAGTGCGTGATCGGCATGTATGGAATGCGGAGCGGCGACGGTGTGCGCCGTCTCGCTGAGACGCTGCGAGACTTCAGGGCGCTGCGGTTCACGGCCGGGCGCGGCGACTTCAGCGCGAGCTTCAGTGCGGGCATCGCTGAGTATCCAGCTGACGGGCGGGACCTGGAGAGTCTGTTGCAGGCCGCCGACGAAGCGCTCTACAGCGCAAAGCAGGCTGGACGAATCCGGGTCTTGGCCGCCGGGAATGGACCTCCAACGAGCGCACGCGTCGAGAGCCGCGGTGAGCACAACCAACATCGATAGCCCACTCCAGATGGCCCCGGGCGTCAAGCTCAAGCATGGGCGCGCGAGCATCTGTGCGCTTGCGCTTGCCGGATATCTGCTCCTGTATTTGAGCTGGCAGCTGTTTCACTGGCTGCCGGGCAAGCAGCAGTTGGGACAGGCTTTCCTGATTCCGGCCGACCTGGCGGCGCTGAGCGCAGCTCTGCTGGCCGCCCGGCGCTGTTGGGAGTTTGCGCAGCTACGCTCGTTCTGGCTGCTGATGAGTTTGGCGATCGCCTCGGAGACGATCGCCGACATCCTGCTCTTGCGGACCGACATCGACTATCGGGTGGCTCCGTTTCCGACCTTGGCCGACGCGTTCTTTCTCGCCTTCTTCGTGTTGTTGTTTCTCGCGCTGCTGCGTGTACCGGTTGCTCCGGTGACCGCCCAAAAGCGCTTGCGCGTACTGCTCGACGGAGCCGTTGTCGTGCTGGGAGGAGGCGTCGTGGTGTGGTATTTCGTACTCGGCCCCACCGCCAGGGCCGGGGGAAATGACGCCTTGGCGATGGCCGTCTCGGTCGCCTACCCGGTAGGCGACTTGATTCTGCTTGCGGGACTGGCGGCTGTTCTGCTGCGTCGAAGCTCCCCACTGATGAGAACGCCGCTATTGCTGATCGCGGCCGGCGTGCTCGCGTCGATCGTGGCCGACGTGGTCTATGGCAACGGTGTGTTGAACGGCACCTACACCGGGGGGGATCCAATCGACACGCTGTACCTGCTCGCGTTCGTCCTGTTTGCGCTGGCCGGCCTCGCCCAGCCCGCCATCGACTCAAACACGCGCGTGATGGCCACAGCGGAGTGGACCGAGCCCGCGCCACGAGCGAGCTGGCTGCCATATGTCGCCGCACCGATCGGCTTCGGACTGGTCATCGGCGTCGAGTCCAGCAGGCCCTTCTTTCCGGATCTGAGCCTGATCTTGATTTTGACAATCATCGGAGGGCTGGTTGCCGTGAGGCAGTACCTTGCGCTGCGCGAGCTGGCCAGCGCCGAGGCGCGTCTGCGCCAGAGCGAGTCCACCAAGGACGAGTTCATCTCCGTTGTGGGCCACGAGCTGCGCACACCCCTCACCTCGATCCGGGGCTCGCTTGGGCTGCTGGAGGGCGGGGTCTTTGGCGAGCTGCCCGTGGAGGCCAAGGACATGGTCTCGCTCGCGGTGAGCAACACCGATCGATTGGTGAAGCTGGTCAATGACGTGCTCGACATCGAGCGCATGGGTGCCGGGCGCATGGAGCTCGAGCTAGCGCCGGTTTCCGCGTCGAGCTTGGTGCGCAACGCGATGCAGATCGTCCAGATGACGGCCACGGAGGCCAAAGTAACCTTGAGGGCCGACCTTGGAACGCAGCCAACGGTGTTGGCAAACGCCGATGCGATCGTGCAAGTGCTTGTCAACCTGCTAGGCAACGCCGTCAAGTTCTCCTCCCGCTGGAGCACCGTGAGCGTCGTCCTCACAAGCGAGAATGGGTGGGCCACGTTCGCGGTGAAAGACAGCGGGCGGGGCATCCCAAGCGATCAGTTGGGGGCGATCTTCGAGCGCTTCCATCAGGTTGAACTCCTCCGATGCGCGCGAGAAGGGCGGTAGCGGCCTGGGGCTTGCTATCGCGCGCGACATCGTCAACCAGCACGAAGGCCACATCGATGTGGACAGCGAGGTCGGGCGGGGCAGCACATTCAGCTTCACGCTCCCACTGGCGTCATGAGTCTGCGTCTGCTGCTCATAGAGGACGAGGACGCGATCCGCACGATCGCAACGATCAGCCTGGAGCGGATCGGCGACTGGACGGTGATCGGAGCCTCCTCGGGAAAGGCCGGTCTGGAAGCGGCCGCGGACGACGGACCCTTCGACGCGGTCCTGATGGATGTGATGATGCCGGGGCTTGACGGGCCCGCGACGCTCGAGCGCATGCGTGACGGGGCGCTGCCGAATCACGTGCCGGTCGTCTTCATGACGGCCAAGGCGGGCGAGGACGAACGCCGGCGACTGGTTTCGCTCGGCGCCGAGGGTGTGATCGCCAAGCCGTTCGATCCGATGACTTTGGATCGACAGCTGCGAGATATCCTCGCGAAAGAGATCGACCTTGGCGACTAGCGAGACCCGCCCCCTTTACAGGAGGCCGGTTACGCGCCCGATATGGACCTGACGCCGGCGCGCCGAACAGCGCGCCGGCCGGTCCGTAGTCTTGACGGCGAGAACCTCGACCTTGAGCTGACTATACGGTCTCCGGCTCGCCGAGCACTGCCAGTCCGTGGATGACGATCAGGCAGATGGCGAAAATACCCAGCGACCAGAAGGGATAGGCCCCGCCGATCGACAGCAACGCCCCCACTGCTCCGATCGTGGCGGCGATGATCCCCACCACACGACCGTAGGCGCCTCCGCCGAACAGGGAGAGACCAGCGGTCAACTGGATGACGCCCAGGATGATCGTGATCCATCCCCATGTGTGGAGGCTCGCGAACACGTAGCGGTTGTCGTTGACGAAGAAGCTCGAGTTCCCGACCGCGGCGATGCCGTAGATGATGTTGAGCGTGCCCGCGACCAGCAACAGGATGCCCGCGAACAACGCACTACCGACTCCTCGCATATGCATTCCTTCCGTTAGGGTGCCTTGTGACACCTGTCACATGTTCGAGGGCGGCGGCCGGAATCCTGTCCCTCAATATCCGGTGTTCGTCTTGACCCGTTTGCGGTCGGACTCGTGCAAACGGCCCTTCTTCTCCAAGGTGTCGCACGCTTCGACTATGTCTTCGCCGAGCGTCGCCACCAGAGAGTGCCCCAGCGTCTGCTTGACCAAGGCTCTCATGATCTTGATGTGTTCGGCGTTGGGCGGCAAGGTGTAGGCGGGGACCATCCAGCCACGCTCGGCGGCCAGCTGAGAGGCGACGTCGAACTCGTCGTAGCTGTGCTCGCCTTCAAGCTGAAAGGCGACGAGCGGAAGCTGCTCCTCCTCCTCTGAGCCGATCAGCTTGAAATTGCCGCAGTCGACTATCTCATGGGCGAGCAGCCGCGCGTTGTATTGCATCGTCTCCATGATGTAGCGATACCCGTCGTGGCCGTAGCGCACGAAGTTGTAGTACTGGGCCAACACCATCGCCGAGCCTGTGGAGAAGTTCAGCGTAAACGTGGCGTCGCGCTTGCCCAAATAATTCTCATAGAAGACAAGGTCTTCGGGCAGGTCCGCGGTGTCCCTGAAGATGAGCCACCCGATACCGGGATAGACGAGCCCGAACTTGTGACCGGAGACGTTGATCGAGCGAACCTGCTCCAGGCGGAAGTCCCACTCGGTGTGGGGGTAGAGGAACGGCCACACGAAACCGCCGCTGGCGGCGTCCACGTGTAGAGGCACGTCCAACCCCTTCTCCTCCTTGAGGCGCACGAGATGGTCGTTGATGCCACGGATGTCGTCGGCGTGCCCGGTAAATGTGGTTCCGAGGACGGCTGCCACGCCGATCGTGTTCTCATCCAGATGAGGCTCGACGTCCTCCGGGCCGATCGTGTACTTGTCGGGCTGCAGCGGCACGATGCGCGGTTCGACGTCGAAATAGCGACAGAACTTCTCCCACACCACGTGCACGTCGCCGCCGAAAACTAGATTGGGACGGTCCACCGCCTTGCCTTCGGACTGGCGCCGGTCGCGCCACTTCCACTTCAGAGACAGCGCTCCGAGCATGATCGCCTCGGAGGAGCCCTGTGTGCGCGCGCCGGTCGTCTTGCCGGGGGCGTGAAAGAGGTCTGCAAGCATCCGGATGCAGCGCTGCTCGATCTCGGCCGTCTGGGGATACTCGGCGTGATCGATGAAGTTGGTGTGCAGCGACCCCGCGATCAGCTGCTCGGCCTCAGGCTCCATCCAGGTCGTCACAAACGTCGCCAGATTGCGCATTGGCTGGCCATCGAGCAACACCTCTTCGCCCACCAATCCAAGCGCGTCCTCGGCCGGCATCCCGCTCCTTGGCAGCTTGCCATCGGGCGCCGGCTCCAAGCGATAGCGGTTGCCGTACTCGCTCTCAAGCTTTGCGATGCGCTTGCCCCGCAGGTCGGGTGGGCCCTCGTCGGTGAGCTGATCAGCTGTCTGGTCCCTGGGCGGCACAGTCGTCCTCCTCGAAGTCACACTGCCGTTGGCGAATCGCTGGGGTCAGATTACTCCGTCCACGGAGCCGTCAGGCAGCCGAGCGGAGTAGATCGAGCGCGCCCGCAACCGCCGCGAGACGACGGTCGCCTCCACGACCGCCAGCAACATCGGCACCATCAGACCGTCCACCTTGTGGGTCAACTCGAGTCGGCGGGACGCGTGCCCAGGACCAGACAAAGCTCAGGGGCGCTGCGAACTTCCGCGCCCGCGCACCCACCAGGACGCCTCGATCCCCAAGGCTGACACACTTGCAGCGTGCTCCCGAGCCTGCACTGTGGACGCATTACGCTACGCCCTCAGCGAGACGGCGAGATCGACGAGCTCATGCGCATTCTGCACCGTCAAGGAGTAAGGGAGTGGTGGGGATCGCTGGAGGACACCGCGTACGTGAGGGAAGGCCTCGACAACGAGGGAGCCGCCTTCTCGATCGAGGTCGATCGCGTGCTGGCGGGCTGGCTCGGCTACAACGAAGAGACCGACCCCGAGCACCGCTATGCCAGCCTTGACATCTTCTTGGCGCCGGAGTACCAAGACCGTGGGATTGGACCCGGTGCGCTGAGGCTCGCAGCAAAATGGCTGTTCGAGCAGCGTGGACATCATCGCCTCACGATCGACCCTGCCTGTGAGAACACGCGCGCGATTCGTGCATATGAAAGGGTGGGATTTCGGCCGGTTGGGACGATGCGCCGCTACGAGCGCGATGCGGACGGACAATGGCACGACAACCTGCTGATGGACATGTTGCGCGAGGAATTGCGCAGCGAGGACCGTCCAATCGACTGACCAATGCTTGGTCCAGTGCGCCTCAGTGTTTGCGCCGCCGGACGAGTAGAACCTTCATCGCTGCGGCTCAACCAGCCACAACCAACGCAGATAAAGACCGTTCTGCGACTCAACATCGGACGTGCAGATGAGAAGGCCTCATGCTGGACATCCTTCGTCCAATGGCCTACTCCGGCCTGATCGCACAAGCGACCAGTCTGCCCACGCCTAAAACACTGGTGATGATCTCAGCTGGCCAAAGCCGCTTCCCAGCGCTGTTGGTACTTGTCGCGCGATTCCTGCTCGAGGACGATCATGGCGGGTGGTTCGTCTTCTGCGCCTGGCTCCCGGGCTTGCAAGCGTGCGGTGAGACGGCGAAGCTCGGCGGCGGTCTCCTCGTCGAGCGGCTCGATCCCCACAAGAGCTCGGAGTGCTTCGGCCGCCTCGGCCAGGCGGTCCTGGGCAATGAGCAGCGACGCAAGCTTGAGCTTGTCGTCGGTCGATCCCTCTCCAACGGAGATGCGTCTGCTTAGCGCGCTCTCTTCACTATCCCACTGCGCGAGGCGCTCCCAGAGCAGCGGCACGACCTTGTCGTCGGGATGCGCTGCGAGAAAGCGCTCGAGCACGGTCTTGGCCTCGCTGAGGCGCCCTTGCGGCACAAGGGAGAGGGCGAGATAGAAATAGGTGTCCCAGGCATCGGCGTAGACCGGGAGCGCCCGCTTGAACTGGGCCTCGGCCTCCTCCCATCGCCCAGAGCTCAAAAGGAGCCTTCCCATGAGCAGCAGGTGACGGTCCGGATTGATCTGAATCGCTCGCTCTGCAAGCTCGGTAGCCTGGGCGAGTTCCCCGCAGCGTCGCAGCGCCTCGCGGCGGTCGCGAGCGTCGATGAGTTCTCGGGTTCGAGCCGCACCGCGGTGAGCGCCGGCTCGCGAGCCTCGCGGGATCTGTTGGCGCTCCCCAGGAGGTCGGCCAGCCTCCTGTGCGATCGCCCGACCTGGGGATTCAGCTCGATGACCCGTCGCGCGCAGGCGATGGCCTCGTCGTAGCGCTGAAGCTTCGCGTATGCCGTTGCCAGGACATCGTGCAGCACGTAATCGTCGGGCGTACTCGCGATCGCGGGCCCCAGCAACTTGATTGCGTCCGCGGGGCGACCCATCTGCCAGGCGTCTGCGCTCGCATCGCCAGTTCACGGGCTGTGGGGGGCCCACCGCTGGGCCGCCGGGATGTTACGAGGGACGACCGAGAGGCGGGACTTCCTATTGGTGCCGGCGGTGTGCCGGACCGCCCGAGCCTGCGTTCAAGCCAGCCCATGGTCGCGCATGTAGGCGAGCAGGTCGTCGTATTCGCCGCCTTCGCTTGCGAAACGCGCAACGTTCTGGGCGGCGTCAAACCAGGCGGTCGTGCTCGGTTTGATCCCCCGGGCGGCCTGCTCCAAGTGCTCTTTGGAGATCGGCAGGCGCTCGCCGGTTCTGAGCGCTTCCTGCATCGCAAGCTCGACCGCGCTCTCGCACCCGTAAGCCAGGTCGGCGCCGCTGAAGCCGTTGAGCGAGGTGGCGAGCGGGGCGACGTCCATGCTCGCCACCGGGCGCCCGCGCAGGTGAAGGGAGAGTATCTCCGCGCGCGTGGGCCCATCGGGAGGAGCGACGAAGACCGTACGATCGAAGCGACCCGGACGCCTGAGCGCCGCGTCAACGTCCCACGGACAGTTCGTGGCGGCAAGCGTGTAGATGCCCTCGTTGTCGGCTTCAACGCCATCGAGCTCGGTGAGGAGCTGGTTTACGGCGGTGCGAGCGGCGCCTTGGATCATGCTGCGCTTACGTCCAAGCGCATCGATCTCATCGAGGAACAGGAGCGCCGGTCGCTGACGCCGGGCGGTTGCGAACGCTTCGTGTAGCCTGCGCTCGCTCTCACCGACATAAGCATCGAGCACGTCGTTGAGACCGAGCGTGTGAAAATGGGCGCCCAGCTCGCCGGCCAAAGCACGCGCAATGTAGGTCTTGCCACAACCGGGCGGCCCGTAGAGCAGCAGCCCACCATTCAGAGACTTGCCGTAAATAATCACTCAACTGCGGGTCCTTGGCGGGCGCCAGGAAAGCCATGTCCAAGCGGGCCTTCACTTCGGCGAGTCCACCGACATCGGCGAGCGTCATCGAAGGCACACCACCATCCTCGTCCTCATCGCGCCGCGCAGACACCGCGGCGGACGGGTCGGGAGAACTTGGGCCCACAATCACCGCTGCCGCGGCACCGTCGTGCTGGCCGAGCACACGCTCATAGGCCTGCGCTTCATCGCTTTGCCCACACAAACGCGCCGCAAGCGCCGCTCCACTCACGAGCTCGGCGTCGTCGGGATGCCGAGTCAAAGCGTCCTGGTAGAGGCCAAGCGCCTCCCCAGCCCGACCCTCCCCCATCAACAGGTCGGCGAGATGCCGTCGAATCGCGTCGTCGTTGGGCGCTGCCCGCAGGGCACCCTGCAAGGCGTCGATCACCGAGGTCTCGGACATCAATGTACCTTTCCCGTCACCGGATCCCTACGGCCGCCCACGCACGGGACTTGATCGGCCCCGGAAAATCCAGGGACCTCGTTGTGCGGGGCCCTGTTAGCGCTGTTGGCGGTGCCTTGTGGCGATGGCCGGCATGCCTGTGCGAGTGGCCCTTCGCGCTAACAGATTCGACGTGGTGATCCTCGTCGAGGCAACCAAGGGCGCGGCGGCGATTCAAACCGTCGAAGCGGCTTTGGAGCTGGGCAAGGACGTGGTCGCAGTCCCCGGGAGAATCACCGACGAAGGCGCTGAGGGCCCGAACCGTCTGATCAAGGAGGGCGCGCACCCGATCCTCGAAGCCAAGGAAGGTGTTTGCAGCGGGTAGACGTCACCCGAGGTGACCGGGTATACCCGGTCAGCTCTCGCAGGATGGCGGCAGCTGAGGGCGGCTGCGCGGTTTGGAGTCCTTGGCGGGGAACAGCTGCGCGGACATGCGCGCGGCGTCGATGGCGCCGGTTAGACCGAATTCGTGCGATGCATCCGAGACGCTTAGGGCAGGATCGACGTGGAGTTCGCGTGCGAGTCGCTGGCAGACGATCCATGTCATCGGGCGAGCCGAGGCCGCCGAGGCGAGCCGCTCCAGCAGCGGGCCCTCGAGCGCGTGCTCTGGGACTTGCAGACCGGCGCGATGGCAGGCGAGCAGCGAGTTGACGGCGACGAGGTCGGCCAGGGGCTCATCGCCGCTTGCGAGCGCCATCTCAAAGGCCCGGCGATAGCCGTCGAGTCCTTGTTCGGTGTGCCCGAGGAGCATCTCCGCGAGCGCATATGTGGCGATCACCTCAACCCGCTCGCAGCCGCTATCGGACAGGCGGTCGAGCAGCCGCTTGGCCCGGGTCGGGTCTCCGGCGAGCGCCATCGTGTAGGCGGTGTTGTTGACCAGCATCGGGTGGCGGGGGGCACAGGTGAGACCGCGAAGACCGATTTCGGTGGCCTGGGCGTAGTCTCCCTCGAGGTCGCCGACGAGCAGCGCCGCGAGCGCCGCAGCGCTCGGGTTGAGCGGGTCGTCGTCGGTCCACGCCTTGACGAGGCGCAGCGCTTCGGGGGAGTCGTGGCGGAGCACCGCAAGCAACATCAACATGCCGCCAAGCTCGGCTCTGCTGTGGCGTGCTTGCAGCCGGTCTATCACCGCGGCGAGCAGCCCGTCTTGATCGGAGCGGACCACGAGATTTGTGAGAAGGTAGGCGATCGACAGGCTTTCGTAGTCGCACGCGGCGAGCGCGCGGCGGACAGCGGCAATCGTGCCCTCGGAGTCGGCTTGAGAGGTCTTCCAACGAAGCATCGCCAGGTTTGCGTCCAACTCGGCGCGAGGCGTGGTCGCGGCCACCGCCCACTCCCCGGAGGCGCGCACGCGTTGCAGCACTCGCCGCGCGTCCACTGGACGGTCGTCGTAACTGAGTACGTTGGCGGTCGCGAGCGCCAGTTGGATGTCGGTTGGAGCGTCGGCGCGCAAGCGCTCCAGTAAGTCGAGTGCTTGCGCGACCTTGCCGTCGAGCACGAGGTAGCGTACGAGGTTGAGGGCCACTCCGCGATGCCGGGGAGCGAGCGCCAAGGCTTGACCTGTGAGCTTGATCGCCTTGGCGAGGTGGCCGAGCGCGGCGTGGGCGTAACCGAGGTTCGCATATAGCACCACACCCGCACCGCCCAATGCTTGGGCTCGCCGTCCGGTCGCGATCGCTTGTGCGAATTCGCCCCGCTCCACTTGAACCCAAGCGAGCACCAACAGCGCCTCGGCGCGCGTGTCGGCCGCGGTGTGCGGGTCTGAGAGAAGGGTGTGGGCGGCCACCGTCTGACCCGCCGCTACGGCTGCGTAGGATCTGATGCCCACGGGTAGGCGTGTGCTGCGTGGATCGTCGAGCAGGCGTCCAAGCTCGACGCGTCGGCCTTGCGTGGCGAGCACCGAGATCGCCGCGTGCGCCGCCGGGGACTGGCCTTGATCGAGCGCGAGGTCGAGGGCATGCGTGGCGGCGTCCAGAGCCTCTCCCTCCAGCAGGTTGGCTTGGGCGGCTTGCGCGAGACGGGCATATGCGAGCGCGTTGTGGGGATGGGATGCGACCGCGTCCCTGGCTCTTGCCAGATAGCCCGGCACGGGTTGCTCGGCCACAAGAACATCGCCCATCGGCAGGGGCGTCCACGAGGGCTCCAGCACCTCGGGCACGGCGGCGCCCGCGAGCTGGGATCGAAGCTGAAGGATCATCGTCATGGCGTTCGCGCGCGAGAGCGGCCGTGCTTGCGAGCGGGCCTGCTCGCGAGGTAGCGCTTGCGCAAGGATGGATCGACAGCGTGGCGCAGTCCGTCGATGCGGTGCAGCAGCCATTGCAAGTCCCAAGCGTCGGGCTGGGGACCGTGTCCACCGCGCCGGCGGGACAGGCGTAGGGCCGGGTCGGGATCTGTGAGCTGCTCGAGCAGGCTCACCGCCCGATCCCCGATCGCAGGGGGAACCTCCGCGGCAAACGTCTCATAGGCAAGGCGCGAGGAGTCCCTGAGCAGCGGGATGTTCGCCTGCCAGTCGCGCTCTCGATCGGACGGAGGGAGCGCTGCCTTGGTGTTGATCACGGCGATCGGACTCGCCGTGATGAGCGTGGTGAGCGCGACCCCGGTGGCCATCTCGAACAGCAGCGAGCCGAGCAGGTAGAGGTCCGCTCGCGCCTGGTCCTCGGGCTCTTGGGTACCTTGCAACCAGAGGAACTCAAGCGGCGCAAAGCGCGTGTCGCCACGTCCGCACAGGTAGGCGTCGATGGCAAAGCGCGGCGGTTGACTGGTGTCGTGCGAGCGGCCCAGGTCTGAGATCTTTGCGCCGGGCCGACTCTCTGTGACGAGTCCGTTCTCGGCCTTGATGTCGCGGTGGACTATGCCGTGGCGGTGCATCTGATGCACACCCTTGACGACATCGCGGTAGAGCTTCAGCCGGTCCGGCCAGGAGAAGCTCGGCCCATACAGGAGCAACTCGGCGAGCGAGCCCGCAGCCAGTTCGAGCACCGAGAACTGCGTGGTGACAGAGATGGAGCGGCCGCTGGCCGAATGGTGCAAGGTGACCGTGTGCTGGCCGCTGTCGATGAGTCCGATCACGCGGTCGCACCCGCGCAACTTGCCGAGCATGCCCACCTCGTCGCGGAACTCGCGCAGCGCGTCTTCGCTGTGGCACTGGGAGATCTTGAGGATCTTCGTGGCGAAGCTCTCTTGAGTGCGATCGTCCTGCGTTCGGAAGGCACCCGAGAACGCGCCGGAGCCCAGATACGCGGTGGGTCGGTAGCGGCCCGAGAGCGTCTCAGAGAGGAACAGTTCGATTTCATCCCGGTCCATAGCGGCTCCTGAGCTCGCCGAGCAGATCGGGATGGCGCTGTAGCACCGCTACTACATCCTCGGGGACGACTCCCCGCGAGAGGGCAAGCAGCTCCTGGGGCACCTCGTAGTAGGTGGAGGCGCGCTCGAGGATCGCCGAGGACGCGGGCTTTGAGCCGCGCTCCACACGCGAGAGGTGAGCCGGATCGACATCCAGCGCTCGCGCCGCCTCACGCAGAGACCTCCCCCGTCGCTCGCGCAGGTCGCGCAGAAGATCGCTCAAAGGAGCCTCGACCATACCGCCGATCGTAGCACCGTAGACCACTTTGGTCAACGTTGACCTGGACGGTCAAAACCAGCTCGCAAGCGGCGCCTGCGACACGTTTATAACCGATACCGCATAAGTCTTTATAACTCGCACGAACTCGACGAGACCTGCCGCTACCAGTCATCGACAAACCGTGGAAGACCCGATCAAACCAAGCGGCGGACGGGCCTCGAACCCGCGACCTCAAGCTTGGGAAGCTTGCGCTCTACCAACTGAGCTACCACCGCGCTGAGGCAGATATTACGCCGTCGGAGCGCGTCCGCACTACGCTTGGCCGTCGATGTCCAAACGCCCCCTGATGCCTTTCGCGATCGGCCTGTTGGGAGCGGCCCTGATTGGGCTGCTCGTGTATGGGATCTCCACGCAGTCGCCGACCCGCACGCTCGACGATGCGATCGCGCACGAGGTTCGCCCCGTTGCGCCCTCCGCCGCGAGCCGCCTGCCTCTGCTCTCGGGAACGGGCGAGCAAACGCTTGCTTCCTATCGTGGCAAGGTCGTCGTCTTGAACTTCTGGGCTTCTTGGTGTGAACCGTGCCAGGCAGAGGCGCCGATCCTCGAGCGCGCCCAGCATTCGCTTGCCGCTCACAACGGGACTGTCCTGGGCGTCACCTTCAGGGACGCTTCCTCGGACTCGCGGGAATTCGTCGAGCAGCACAAGCTCACCTTCCCCATGCTGCGGGATCCCAGCGGCGAATTTGCGCGCTCCTACGGCACCAGCGAGATCCCGGAGACGTTCGTGATAGACCGCTACGGTCACGTCGTGGCCATCTCGCGCCAAGAAGTCAGCGAAGCGTGGCTGAACCGAGCCGTGAAGCTGGCGGAGAGCACGTGAGCATGCGCGTCCTGGCCCTGGCCACGGCCGCGGCGGTGGCGTTGATGGCGAGCGCCCTCCCCGTGGGCGCGACTGCGGCCCCCCCTGGCGCGAGTGCCGGCCCCACGGACACGAGTGCCGGCCCCACCGACGCGAACTCCCTCCCCCCCGCCTCGCGCACCGTCGCGGCCGGGACGAGTCTGCCTGTGATCGAACGTCAAGTCATGTGCGTGACCTGCAAGATCCCGTTGAACGTCGCCGAATCCCCTCAAGCGGACCGCGAGCGGGTGTTGATACGACGCCTGATTGCCGAAGGCAAGAGCCAAGCGCAGGTGAAGAACGCGCTGGTAGAACAGTACGGCGCGGCGGTGCTCGGCTTGCCGGCCTCCAAAGGCTTCGACCTGACCGCCTATCTGGTCCCTGTGGCAGTGGTCTTGGCCTTGCTGCTCTCGCTGGCCCTCTTGCTTCCGAGCTGGCGGCGCCAGGCGCGAGAGCGCGCGGGCTCGGCACCCAAGGCACCTGTGTTGAGCGAGGGCGACGCGGCGCGGCTGGACGCCGACCTCAAGCGCTTCGACTGACCCGCGGCCCCACATTTCGCCATGGTGTCGGGCGACCTCGAAGGCGAGCTCCGGCGCACCTACATCTCCGTCGGCGCCTGCACTCCCAGCAACTCCAGGGCGCAGGCGATCGTGTTCAGGCACGCCACGCACAGGGCAAGCCGCTGGGTTTCGAGCGTCTCAGGTTCGGCTCCGAGCACGCGACAGTCTCGGTAGAAGGCGGTGAACTGCTGGGCCAACTCCAAGGCGTATGCCGCGATCCGGTGAGGGGCCCTGCGCGTCGCCGACTCGCGCACCTCGCCCGGGAAGGCGAGCAGCTTCTTGATCAGGGCCCGCTCGGGCGCCTCCAAGGGCTCCCCGTTTTCGCCGACGGTGCGCAGGGACGCCTCGACGCGCTCCACCCCGGCCTTGGTCAGCATCGAGGCGATTCGCGCGTGCGCGTACTGGACGTAGTAGACGGGGTTCTCGTTGGACTGCTCGCGGGCGAGATCGAGGTCGAGATCGATCGTGGTGTCGTGCGAGCGCGAGAGCAAGAACCAGCGCGCCGCATCGACCCCTATCTCTCCCAGCAGGTCCTCCAAGGTGACGAACTCGCCCGCCCGCTTTGACATCTGGGCGCGCTCGCCGCGACGCACTAGGTGTACCAATTGCATGATCAACATCTCCAGGTGCCCGGGATCGCCGCCCAGAGCCTCATAAGCGGCCTTCATGCGAGCCACATAGCCGTGATGGTCGGCGCCCCACACGTCGATCTGGCGGTCGAAGCCGCGCTCGCGCTTGTCCTGGTGGTAGGCGATGTCTGAGGCGAAGTAGGTGTGCTCGCCGCTTGAGCGAACCAGGACACGATCCTTGTCGTCGCCGTAGTCGGTCGTTCGCAGCCACAGGGCGCCCTCGCTGCGATAGGTGTGGCCGCTCTGCTCCAGCAGCGCGAGGGCGTGCTCGACCGGACTGGCCGTCTGGGTGTCCACGCCGGCCAGGTCCGGTGCGGCCAGGTTCGGGTCGGGGGCGTGCAAGGAGCTCTCATAGGCCCAGTGGTCAAAGCTCTGAACGCGAAAAGCCTCCAGGGAGGACTGCATCCGCCCGACCATCACCCTGACGGCCGCAGCCCCCAGCGCGCCCGGGTCAAGCTCGGCTGCTCCTGGGGCGGCTCCCAGTTCAGTCTCGACTTCGGCCACGAGCGGCCCCACATACTCGCCGCGGTAGCCGTCCTCGGGAACCTCCTCCCCGCGCGCCAGCGCACGGATCGACTGGCCGAGCTTGAAGACCTGCGAGCCGGCGTCGTTGACGTAGAACTCGCGTTCGACCTGATGCCCATGAAAAGCGAGCACGCGAGCCAATGCGTCGCCGTAGGCGGCGTTGCGGGCGTGCCCGACGTGCATTGGGCCGGTCGGGTTGGCCGAGACGAACTCGACGATGATCCGCTCGGGCGTGGGCGCTCCCGCACGACCGAAGCTCTCGCCCGCGTCGAGCACTGCCGCGAGCGCGGCCCGGTGCCAAGCATCCGCGAGGAACAGATTGAGAAAGCCCGGACCGGCCACCTCAAAGCGCTCCAGTTGCTCGCCCAGGCGCTGGGCCAAGGTCTCGCCGAGGCGCTGGGCGAGCTGACGCGGCGGCATGCCGGCCGTCGGCGCTAGCAGCAGCGCGGCGTTGGTCGAGTAGTCGCCGAAGTCCGACCGCGGTGGGCGCTCGAGCGTGATCGCCTGCCGGCCAGTGTGCCCCTCGGCGACTTCTGAGGCGATCGCGAGGACGGTCTCGCGCAGTCCGGTCTCGGTGGTTATCGGGCTCATGGCGAGGATCTTATGCGCCGTCCGCGCACTGTCCCCCGCCCGGGTTGCGATACTAGGCTTGTGAACGACGAGAACCCAGGCGCCGAGCGCCACATAAACATTCATCTCTCCCCGGAGATCATGGGGGGCGTATACGCGAACTTCGCGAACGTGAGCCACTCCGACTACGAGTTCACCGTCACCTTCGCCAGAGTCGACCACGAGGTCGAGTCCGAGGAGGTTCCGGGTGTGGTCGTATCGCGCGTGAACCTCTCGCCGCGTTTCATGCGCGAGCTGATCGACGCGATGGAGGACAACTACTCGAAGTGGCGCACTCGCGAGGGCATCAAGAATCTGCCCGAGTACGGCGGCGCCGAGGCCGGAGAATCCGACGAGTAGTTGCGCGGGGTTGCGCCCGTGAGGTGCGCGCTCCCGCACGCTCGCGCCAAGCTAGGTGCGAGCGAAAGCCCGGCGAAAGCTTCGCGCGATGAAGGTCGCAGTCGTCTCGGACATCCATTCCAACCTGCAGGCTTTCGAGGCCGTGCTCGAAGCGGTCGCCGCCAGCGAGGCCGAGGAGCTTTGGTGTCTGGGCGACATCGTGGGCTACGGAGCCAACCCGGACGCCTGCGTGGAGCTGGTGCGACGCCATGTGGCGGTTTGCTTGGCGGGAAACCACGACATCGCCGTCGCCGGAGAGCTCCCCTTGGACGAGTTCACGCGAGGCGCGAGCCTTGCCGCCGAGTGGACACGTGAGGTGATCGAACCGGCGAACCTCTCGTTTCTGGCCCGACTCAGCCCGCAGGCGCAGGAGAGCGGCCTGGGCCTCTACCACGCCAGCCCACGCGACCCGGTCTGGGAGTACGTGCTCTCGGCGCTTTTGGCCGAGCTGTGCCTCGACGTCCAAACCGGCCGCGTGTGCTTGATCGGCCATTCTCACGTGGCGTCTTCGTTTGTCCGCTACCCGGGCGAGGCGGCCACCGGCGAGCCTCGTCGCGAGGGGGTCGAACTGGACATATCCAGCGGCGAATGGCTCCTGAACCCGGGGAGTGTGGGCCAGCCGCGCGACGGCGACCCTCGCGCCGCTTGGATGATGTTGGATCTCGACGCGCAAACCGTCTCCTATAGGCGCACCTCCTACGATGTTTCGGGCGCGGCCGCCGCGATCCGTGCGGCGCGCCTGCCAGACTCTCTGGCCGAGCGCTTGGAGTACGGTCAGTGAAGCCAGTGAACATGCGAATCCTCATCCGCCTCACCGTGGCGGCTCTGCTTGGCGTGGCGACAGCCGCGCTGGTCTCGTGCGGCAGCACGGGCAAGGGGTTGATCCCCTCCGCCGACGCGACGCCGCTGCAGAGCGATTTCGAAGCCGTCGCCCGCGCCGCTGAAACGGGCGACGGCAGCTGCGCGGAAACCGAATCGGCGCTTGGCAAGACAGAGCAGGATTTCCTGAAGCTCCCGACGACCGTTGACCCGGGTCTGCACGCGCGCTTGCAAGAAGGCATCGAAAACCTGCGCAAACAGGCTTTGACGATGTGCGAGCAAGCGGCTGAAACCAAGACCACCGGGACACAGACCTCGACGACCTCGACAACCACGCCTTCGACCGGCACGGAAACCACCCCTCCCCCCCAGACGACCCCGACCACGACGACGCCCACCACGAGCACGCCGACCGCGACCACGCCTCCAAGCGAAAGCGGCGGCACCGAAGCGGGAGAAGCCGAAGAAACCGGCAAAGGCAAAGGGAACGGCAAAGGCGAAGGTAACGGGAAAGTCGAAAGCGAAAACAACTCCGGAGCCGTGGGTGGAGCGAGCCCGGGAGGCGGTCAGTGAGCACGCTGGAGATCGCGGGGCGCTACCGCTTGGAAGACCGGCTCGGCTTCGGCGGCATGTCCCAGGTCCACCTCGCGTTCGACCTGCGCTTGGAGCGCCGCGTGGCGGTCAAGCTGCTGGCCGAGCACTTGGCCGAGGACCCCACCTTCGTGTCGCGCTTTCAGCGCGAGGCTCAATCGGCGGCGCGGCTGATCCATCCGAATATCGTGCAGGTCTTCGACTCCGGCCAGGACGAGCGCACGGGCCAGTACTTCATCGTGATGGAGTACATCGAGGGTCAATCGTGCGCGGAGATCCTGCGCGACGATGGCTGGGTCGAGGTCGACGAGGCGGTGGCGATCATCGAGCAGGCCTGTGAGGGCTTGCACTACGCGCATCGCCACGGGGTGGTGCACCGCGATGTGAAGCCGGGGAACCTGTTGCGCTCGCGCGACGGCGAGGTCAAGCTCGCCGATTTCGGTATCGCCAAGGCGACCGAGCAGTCGAGCATCACCCAGGTCGGCTCGGTGCTCGGCACCGCCGCCTACCTGGCGCCCGAGCAGGCCCGGGGCGAGGAGGCAGGGCCACGCGCCGACCTGTATGCGCTCGGCGTGGTCACCTACCAGTTGATCTCCGGCAGGCTGCCCTACGAAGCGGCCTCGTTGACCGAGTTGGCGCTCAAACAGCAACAGGAAGAGCCGGCCATGCTCGACTCGCTCGTGGCCGCGGTGACGCCCGAGCTGGCCGAGGCGGTGGCGATCGCCTTGGCGCTCGACCCGCGCGATCGCTATGAGAGCGCACGTGAGATGGGTCGCGCGATCAACGACGGCGCGCTCGGCGTCTCACCCGTCGAGCACCGCCAACCGTCGCGCGCGGGCGGCCCGGCGACCGAAGCCACGAGCGTGCTGGCGAGCCCCACCCGCGCCCACAAGGGCTCGAGCGGGCGCGAAGCGGCTGTGGTTCCACGCCAGCCGCGCCGCGGACCCGCTCGCAGCGCCCCCTCAGTCGTTGCCGGTGTCGCGCCCCGTCGGGGGTCGGGCACCAGGCGACTGATGAGCTTGCTGATCGGGCTACTGGCCCTGGGAGGGGTCATCGCGGCGATAGTCGTGCTCAGCTCACCGGCGCCGACCAAGATCACGTTGCGCAATGTCGTCGCCAAAGACGCCCAGGAATCGGCCGAAACGCTCAAGCGACTGGTCGAAGAAAACACCAAGTAACAAAAGGCGGGGGGCCCGCTTGCGCGGACCCCCGGTAAGGCTTACCGCCCTTTCAGACGGGGTGACTGTCACTCACCCCGCAGGCTAGCAGTCTCCACCGTCGCCTTTCAACGTGGCTCCGGCGGTCGGACTCGAACCGACAGCTAGTGAGTGACAGTCACTCGTGTTGCCCTTACACCACATCGGAACACAATTGTCAGCATAAGGCATGCTAGGGACGATATCCGGTGTGGCGTAGTAAATCCGCCACATACGGCAAGCATCCGTCGTGAATCGCCTGGCGCAAGTCCGCCATCAGCCGCGCGATAAAAGCCAGGTTGTGTTCGGTCAGGAGGCGCATGCCGGTGAGCTCGCGGGCGCGAACTAGGTAGCACAGGTAGGCGCGCGAAAGGCCGTGAGCGCACGCGTGACAGGCGCAGTGCTCCATCAGCGGTTCCTCGGAGTCGCGCCATATGCCTTTCGTGAGATCGAGACGCCAGCGGTTAGACGGGTCGGGGACCAGTGCGGTGCCGTGGCGACCCAAGCGCGTGGGCATCGCGCAATCGAACGTGTCGATGCCGAGTTCGACGCCCCGGATCAGGTCGTCCACATCGCCGATCCCGAGCAGGTGGCGCGGCAAGGCCTCGTACTCGCCGCCCAGCTCTGAAACAGCGTACCCGACGACCTCATACATCTGTGCCTTCTCCGCCCCGAGCGAGCCCCCGATCGCGACTCCGTTGCAACCGCTCGCGGCCACTACGCGGGCCGAAGCGCGGCGCATGTCCTCATAGACACCGCCCTGCACGATCCCATAGACCAGCTGACCGGCGGGGCCGTGCTCGGCATGCCAAGCCAGGCAGCGCTCCAGCCAGCGATGGGTGCGTTCGGTCAACTGCTCGGTGTAGGCGCGATCGACGTGGAAGGGAGTGCACTCGTCGAACACGAGTGCGATGTCCGAGCGTAGCGAGGCCTGCACGGCCATCGAGTCCTCTGGTCCCATGAAGCGCTCGGCGCCGTCCACATAGGAGCGGAAGCGCACACCTTGCTCCTCGATCGAGAGGATCGAACCCTCGCGCTCGGGGCCAGCTTGCGGGGGCTGGCCTGGAATTTGGGTCGGGTGGGGACGCGCATGGACTTGGGTTGCGCGGGGGCGCGCTTGGGCTTGGGGCGCGCGCGGGCCCGAGGGCCGAGCCTTGATCTCATCGGCCACGGTGCCGTGGCCCATCGAGAAGACTTGGAAGCCGCCCGAGTCGGTGACGATCGGCCCCTCCCAATCCATGAAGCCGTGCAGGCCACCGAAGCGCTCGATCAACTCGGCGCCGGGATTGAGCATCAGGTGGAAGGTGTTTCCGAGCACCATGTCATAGCCCAAGGCCTTGACCTCTTGGGGCAAGAGACCCTTGACGGTGGCCTTGGTGGCCAGCGGCACGAAGGCCGGTGTGCGAACATCGCCGTGCGTCGTTGCCAAGCTGCCGGCGCGAGCGTTCGTGGCGCCGTCGCGCGCTTGGATGGTCAGGGCCACGAATGGGCATCCTAGAAGCCTCCGATCATGCTCGCCTCCCTCATCGACGTCACCCACTTGATCGAAGTCTTTGGCTACCCGCTTCTGTTCTTGGTGGTGATGGCCGAGTCAAGCGGCGTGCCGGTGCCGGGCGAGACCGGCTTGATCGCGGCCTCGGTGGCGGCCAGCCAAGGCAAGTTGAACATCGAGCTGGTGATCGCGCTCGCGGCGGTGGCGGCGATCGTGGGCGACAACATCGGCTATCAGATCGGGCGCAAGGGGGGGCGCTGGATCTTGGAGCGGCCAGGGCGCTTTGAAAGCCAGCGCCGTCAGGTGCTCGTCACGGGCGAGCCCTTCTTCGAGCGTCACGGACCCAAGGCGGTGTTCTTCGGGCGCTTCTTGCTTGGCTTGCGCGTGTGGGCCTCTTGGCTAGCGGGCGCGACCCACATGCCGTGGCGCTCCTTCTTCTTGTGGAACGCTTTGGGCGGAATCTGCTGGGCGACGGCGATCGGCCTGCTCGCCTATTTCTTGGGCAATGCCGCGGGCAACGCGATCGAAGCTTTCGGTCTCTACGGCGTGGCGGCGGTGCTGATCGCGATCGTCGTCTTCCTGGTGGCCCACTTCCGCGGGCGCAAAGTCAAGCGCGACAGCACTCGGATGTGATGCGCTCCCACATGTGGCCGAGAGCTTCGAGCTCGGGCTCTGAGAAGTGGGAGAGGAAGTGCTCTCGTACAACCGCCCTGTGGGTGCCGCGCGCGGCCTCGAGCCGCTCCCGGCCGGTGTCGGTGAGGCACGCATAGGCGCCGCGAGCGTCGTGTTGGCAGGTGCAGCGGCTGAGCAGCTCCTCGCGCTCCAGGCGATCGACCAAGCGCGTGAGTCCGCTGCGCGAGAGCTGGACGTGCTCGGCCAGGTCGCACATGCGCATCTTGCCGGCCGGAGCATCCATCAAGTGTTGGAGCACCTCATAGGAGCTGAGCTGCAGTCCGTGCTCGCGCTCGAGCCGGCTCTCCAAACGCTTGGCCAAGGAGGCGTGTGCCCGCAGCAGGCCACGCCAGGCGCGAAGCTCAGCCTCGCTGAGCGAGTCCTGCTCCCCGAGCCCCTGCTCCTTGCCTGGAGCGAGCTTGAGGACCGTCGCGGTTGCGGTTGCGGTTGACATGATGGCAATCGACACTAGCTGCGTGCTGAACCGAACATAGCAGCGTCAGAGGTGGAAATCCCGGTCAACCGAGCGCTTGGGGGCGCCTCAGCTGCGACGTTGGGTGGCCCTCCAAGCCCACCACATCATCATCGGTTGCAGCGGTAGGCGCCCGTACAAGGCCCAGCGGGGGATCTTGGCGAAGCGCTCGGGGTTACGGGCCATGTAGAGGTTCGCTGGAAACACTGCGGCAAGCAATGCGATCAACCCGAGTCCGGCGGGGCGACGTGTCCAAGGCAGCAGCACGCCGAGGCCGCCCGCCACCTCCGCAACACCGCTTGCCGCGACGAGGTCCTTGGCGCGTCCTTGCATGCTCGGGGGCACGATCCCTTCGTAGGCTTTGGGCATCAGGAAGTGGTTGATGCCGGCGCCGACGAAGGCGAGGCCGAGCAGCACGCGCGATCGCCCGCGCCGGCTGGAGCGATCGGATGGGTGTGGGCCGGCGCTCTGCGCGGCCGAGCCGCCCATGAGCGTGTCGAGGGCGGCGTTGAGCGGGTCCTTGGTGTCGGTGTCCATTTCTCTCCTGTGGGGGCTATTGCGCGGGCGATTGTCGACCGGAGAGGAGCGAAGTCCCGGTCATTTGGGCGGGTTGGTCGATCCCGAGCAGGGCAAGGACGGTTGGCGCCACGTCGGCGAGGATACCGCCCTCGCCGCGCAATTCGACCTCGGGGGAGGTCACGATCAAAGGCACCGGGTTGAGCGAGTGGGCCGTGTTGGGCGACCCGTCGGGCTCGAGCATGTGGTCGGCGTTGCCGTGATCGGCGGTCACGACGCACACGCCCCCGGTACGCGCGAGAACCTCGACGATCTTGCCGAGACACTCGTCGACCGTCTCGATCGCCTGCACCGCCGCGGGGATCACGCCGGTGTGACCGACCATGTCGGCGTTGGCGAAGTTGATCACGCCGAAGCGAAACCCGGCTGCTGGTTCGCTCCACGCCTCGACGAAAGCTTGGGCGGCCTCGCGGGCGCTCATTTGGGGCTTGTGGTCGTAGGTGGGGACGTCGCGCGGCGAGGACACCAGCTCGCGCCGCTCGCCCTCGCACGGCTTCTCCTCGCCGCCGTTGAAGAAGTAGGTGACGTGGGGGTACTTCTCGGTCTCGGCCACGTGCAATTGACGGACGCCTGCTTGGGCGAGCACTCTGGAGAGCGTGATCTGGGGACGCGCGGGGGCGAAGGCGACCGGGTAAGGCCAGCCCTCCTCGTACTCGGTCAAGCTCGCCAGGCGAGCCACGGGCTCGGCGCCTCCGCGTCCTTGCCAGCCCGGCTCTGCGAAGCCGGGCTCGGCGAGGGCCCTGACGATCTCGCGCATGCGGTCGGGGCGGAAATTGAAGCACAGCACGCTGTCGCCGGGACGGATGCGGGCCTCCTCGCCGACGAGTGTGGGCTCGAGAAACTCGTCGGTCTCGCCTCGCTCATACGCGTCCAGGACGGCCTGCTCGCCGGTGGCGGCTCGGTGGGGGGCGCGAGCGTGGACGAGCATGTCGTATGCGCGTTGGATGCGCTCCCAGCGGCGGTCTCGATCCATCGCCCAGTAGCGCCCGATCACCGAGCCGACGCGCATCCCGGCGCTTCGATCCAACTCGGCCAGGTAGCCCGCCCCGGCGTGGGGCAAGGTGTCACGCCCGTCGGTGAAAGCGTGGACCACGAGGTCAACTTCCGGCGCGAGATCTTTGCCCAAGGCGATCAAGGCACGCAGGTGCTCCAGCGAGGAGTGCACGCCACCGTCGGACACTAGGCCGATGAGATGTACGCGGGGGGCTCCGACGAAGGCCTCGCGCAGGACCGGATTCTCGGCCAGGGAGCCGTCTGCGATCGCCTCGTCGATGCGCACCAAGTCCTGCTTGACGACCGAGCCCGCACCGAGGTTGAGGTGGCCGACCTCAGAGTTTCCCATCTGGCCTTCGGGCAGGCCGACCGCGGCCCCGCATGCGGCGAGGGTGGTGTGGGGGTAGCTCGCCCACAGCTTGTCGAATATGGGCGTGTCGGCCAAGGAGACGGCATTGCCGGGGCCCGGCTCGGCCAAGCCCCACCCGTCGAGCACGACCAGGCAAACGCCGGTCGGGTGCCCCGGCGAGGCGTTCATGACTGTGCGGCGGCCACGATCTCAGCGAATGAAGCGGCCTGCAAGGAGGCCCCTCCCACGAGCGCGCCGTCCACATCGGGCAAGGCCAAGAGCTCGGCAGCGTTCTCGGGCTTGACCGAGCCCCCGTAGATAATCCGGACCTGCTGGGCCGCCTCGGTGGAGCGACCTCCCACCAATGCACGCACGAAAGCGATCGCCTCTTGGGCCTGCTCGGGCGTGGCGACGTGGCCGGTGCCGATCGCCCAGATCGGCTCATAGGCGATCGTCACCTCGGCGAGGCGCTCCTCGGGCACGCCGACGAGATTCTCACCGATCTGGTGGCGCAGCTTGCGCTCGGTCTCGCCCTGTTCGCGCTCGGTCTCGGTCTCTCCGACGCAGAGGATCGGGGCCAATCCGGCCGCGAGCGCGGCGGGCACCTTCGAGGAGAGCGCCTTGTCGGTCTCCCCGAACAGCTCGCGACGCTCGGAATGACCGAGCACCACGCCGCCCACGTCGAGCTCTGAGAGCATCGCGGCGGACACCTCTCCGGTGAAGGCTCCCTCGGGGTCTTGGTGCATGTTCTGGGCGTACACCTCGACCCGCGAGCCGCGGGCGCTATCCACCATCGCTCGCAGGTCGGTGTAAGGCACGCAGATCGCGATGTCCACGCCGCTGATCGAGGACACGCGCGGAAGCAAGGCCTGGATGTACTCCTCGGCTTGGGCCTCGGTCTTGTACATCTTCCAGTTCCCCGCGATGAGGGGGGTCCGCCGGGACTCCGCCATCAGAGGATCCCGGCGCCCTGTAGCGCCTGGACTCCGGGCAGCACTCGACCCTCGACCATCTCCAAGGTCGCGCCGCCTCCGGTCGAGAGGTGATCGACTTGGTCCTCTAGGCCGAAATGGGAGAGGGCCGCGGCCGAATCGCCGCCACCGACGACCGTGATGCCGGGGGCGCGTGCGACCGCTTGGGCAATCGCCCGGGTGCCTTGGGCGAACGGCTCGTACTCGAAGGCGCCCATCGGACCGTTCCAGAAGATCGTCCCGGCCCGTGCGATCTCGGTGCCGTAGCGCTCGACCGTGTCGGGCCCGATGTCGAGTCCCATCCAGCCTGCGGGGACCTCGACGCCGGCGAGGATCCGGTGCTCGGCGTCCTCGGCGAGGCGATCGCCGATGACGAGGTCGCTGGGCACGAGCAGGCGGGCGCGGCCGGGCTGGGGGGAATGGGTGTCGCTAGCCTGGGCCAGCAGTTTGCGGGCGTGCTCGGTGTCCTCCTCGCCGCACAAGGACTCCCCGACGGTGTGGCCTTGGGCGCACAGGAACGGGAAGCACATGGCGCCGCCGATCATCACGACGTCGGCCAGTTGCAGGAAGCGGTCGATGACTCCGATCTTGTCGGCCACCTTGGCGCCGCCGATGACGGCCACGAGTGGGCGCTCGGGATTCTCCAAGATCGCAGTCAAAGTGCTCACCTCGCGTTCGAGCAGGCGCCCGGCGGCCGAGGGCAGGAGGTGTGCCACACCGGCTGTGCTCGCGTGGGCGCGGTGGGCCGCGCCGAAGGCGTCGTTCACGTAGACGTCGGCCAGGTCCGCCAATGCGAGGGCCAAGTCGGGGTCGTCGAGGGTCTCGCCGGGCTCGAAGCGGACGTTCTCGAGCAACAGCATCTCCCCCTCTTTGAGGGCTTCGGTGAGAGCCCGCACTCGTGGCCCGACGACTTCCGGGGCCAGCGTCACTTGGGCGCCGGTGAGCTTGCGCAGACGCTCGGCGACGGGCGCCATCGAGAGGTCTGCCTCGGGCCTGCCCTCGGGGCGCCCGAGGTGGGAGACGAGCACGAGCCGGGCACCGGCGGCGCGGAGCTCTTCGATCGTGGGCAAGGCCTGCACGATGCGGGTGTCGTCGGCCACGACCCAAGCGCCGTCGCCTTCTTTGCGCATGGGCACGTTGAAGTCGACGCGCACGAGCACGCGCTTGCCGTGCACGTCGAGTTGGTCGATCGACTTCACAGGACCCGCTGGACGAGGTCGAACGAGACGGTTGGAGTAGCCCCACTCGTTGTCGTACCACGCGACTACCTTGAGCATGGTGTCGTCGATCGTGGCCGTCAACTGCGAGTCGACGATCGAGGAGTAGGGCGAGGAGACGATGTCGCTGGAGACGATCGGATCCTCGGTGTAGGCGAGCAGACCGGCCATGGGACCGCTGAGGGAGGCCTCCTTGAGCGCGGCGTTGACCTCCTCGACGGTCGTGGGGCGCTCGCACTCGACCGTGAGATCGACGACCGAGCCGGTGGGCACCGGGGCCCGCACCGCGAAGCCGTGCAGCTTGCCTTGGAGCTCGGGTACGACCAGGCCGATCGCCTTGGCCGCGCCGGTGGAGGCGGGGATCAGGTTGATGGCGGCGGCGCGCGCGCGGCGCAGGTCTTTGTGGGGCAGGTCCTGCAGGCGCTGGTCGGCTGTGTAGGCGTGGATCGTGGTCATCAGGCCATGCTTGATGCCCACGGTGTCGACCAGGACCTTGGCTACGGGAGCCAGGCAGTTGGTGGTGCAGGAGGCGTTGGAGATGACATCGTGGGAGGCGCGGTCGTAGGCCTGATCGAAGTTGACGCCGAGCACCACGGTCACGTCAGGTTCGGTGGCGGGCGCGGAGATCACGACCTTCTTGGCGCCGCCGGCCAAGTGCTTGGCGGCGTTGGGGCGGTCGGTGAACAGGCCGGTGGACTCGATCACCACGTCCACTCCGAGATCCCGCCACGGCAAGGCGCCGGGGTCGCGCTCGGCCAGCACCTTCAACTCGCGGCCGTCGACGAGGATCGTGCGCTCGTCCTTGGCCTCCACATCCCCGGGGTAAGGCCCGAGGATCGAGTCGTACTTGAGCAGGTGGGCGAGCGTGCGGCAGTCGGTTAGATCGTTGACCGCCACCCACTCGATCTCGTGCGCGTCCTCCCGAGCCATAGCGGCGCGGAACACGTTTCGGCCGATGCGACCGAATCCGTTGATTCCCACGCGTACGGACATTCATGGCCTCCTAGAAAATTAATGAAGAGGGGCCCGGCTCGCCAGCCTACGGCCGGCTGCGCCACCCCGATTGCAATAAACGAGGGGCCCGGCTCGCCAGCCTACGGCCGGCTGCGCCACCCTCTATGTAATGAATGATGCCGGGCCTCAGGAGGATCGCTCCGTTGCCCGGCATGGGCGGGGAAGGCTATCAGCGGCTCACTCCATGGCCACTGAACGCCTACCCGCCAACCAATCAACGCATTCCCCGACGCTTGACTCGCGCCGGCTCTAGGAGTCGCGGGAGCGCTTGTCGATGTCGCGGTGGGCCACCGCCACCGTCAGCTCGTCGCGGTCGCGGTAGCGGTCGGCCAAGTGCTCGGCTATCGCGACCGAACGGTGGCGCCCGCCGGTGCAGCCGATCGCGATCACGAGATGGGCCTTGCCCTCGGCGATGTACTCGGGCAGGAGGAAGTCGAGCAAGGCGTGCAGGCGCTCCAAGAATTCCTCCAAGCGACCATCGCGACCGATGTAGGCGACGACGCGCTCGTCGTGGCCGGTCAGCTGGCGCAGGTCGTGCTCGTAGTGCGGGTTGGGCAGGAAACGGACGTCGAAGGCGAGGTCCTCCTCGCGGGGGGGACCGTGCTTGAAGCCGAAGCTCATGAATGTGAGCGCGAGCCGTCCGGCGGCTTGGCGGGGCAGCATCTCGTCGGCGATGCGCGAGCGCAGCATCGCGGCCGACATGCCGGTCGTGTCGATCACCAAGTCCGCGCGGGAGCGCAGAGGCTCGAGCAAAGCGCCCTCGGAGGCTACGCCCGCGGCGACGCTCCCCTCGGGCGCCAAAGGATGGCGACGGCGGGTCTCCTTGTAGCGGGTGGACAAGGTCTGCTCGCTGGCCTCCAAGAACAAGACGTGATGGGTGATCCCGAGCGCCTCCAGGTCCTCGATCACGGCAGTGAGCGCCTCGAAGTAGACGCCTCCGCGCACGTCGGAGACAACGGCGGCGCGCTCGACCTTGGAGCCCTCGTGGACGAACAACTCGACCAGGGAGCGGATCATCTCCGGGGGCAGGTTGTCCACGCAGAAGTAGCCGGCGTCCTCGAAGACGTTCATCGCGGTGGACTTGCCGGCGCCCGAATAGCCCGTGATGACGACGAGGTCTTGCAGACGCGACACGATCGTCGGTCCGCTTGCCGGCTTGGGAGGCACGGGCCTTGTGGCGGCCATCTCCAGTCCATTGTGCAGCTTGCGCCGGGGGAAAGGGCCACCGACGCCTGCCGAGACGTGGGGAAGGCGACCGCGAGACCTACCGCGCGGCGGCTCGGCCAACCCGATGCGCGACGCTCATCCCGCTCGGTGTGCGGCGGCTCAGCCGGCCCGATGCGCGACGCTCATGCCGCCGGTGTGCGGCGGCTCAGCCGGCCCGATGCAACAAGGCGTGGATGTCCCGGGCGGTCTTGGCAGGCAGGCCGGGCACCATTTGCAGCTCCTCGCGCGAGGCGGCGAGGATCGCGTCGGGGGAGCCGAAGTGGTTCAGCAGGGCGCGCTTTCGCACCGGGCCGATGCCGGGCAGGCCGTCGAGCAAGGAGCCGGTCATCGCACTGTCGCGCCGGTTCCGATGGTGGGTGATTGCGAAGCGGTGGGCCTCGTCGCGGATGCGCTGCAGCAGTTGAAGCTCCGGTGTGGAGTGGGCCAGCAGGAGCGGCTCCGAGCATCCCGGCAGGAACACCTCCTCCAGGCGCTTGGCAAGCGAGATCACGGCGACGCCTCGTTCGCGAAAACCCGAGAGAGCCTCAAGGCCGGCGGCCAACTGTCCCTTGCCGCCGTCGATCACGATCAGATTGGGAAGGGAGGCGAAGCTGGGGTCATAGGAAGGGTCGTGCGGGGATATATCCGCTTGGCGGTGCCACTGATCCGCACGCCGGCTGAGCACCTCGCCCATCGAGGCGTAGTCGTCTGGAGCCGCCACGCTGCGGATCTTGAAACGGCGATAGTCGGATTTCTTGGGCGCTCCCGCCTCGAAAACGACCATCGAGGCGACCGTGTGGGTACCGCCTAGGTTGGAGATGTCGAAGCACTCGATTCGCACCGGCACGGCGTCGAGCGAGAGCGCGAGCTGCAAGCCCTCCAAGGCCTCGGCGCGACGCTGATGGCGGCGCTCGTCGCGCAGACGCTCTTGGTCCAAGGCGAGCAAGGCATTGCGGTGGGCGAGCTCGAGGATGCGGTGCTTGTCGCCGCGCTCGGAGGCCCTCAGCTCGACCGGCCCGCTGCGCCTGCGCGAGAGAGCCTCGGCGAGGACCTGCCGCTCGGCCAACTCGCCTTGGACGATCAAGAGGGCCGGGATCGAAGTGGGCCCGCCGTAGTACTGGAGCATGAACTCCTCCCCCACCTCGCCTATCTCCCGCTCGGTCTCGTTGGAGAGGTAGAAGGAGTGGCGGTCTGAGAGCACGCCGTCGCGCACTTGGAACACTTGGGCGTTGGCGTCGCGCCCGTTGACGGCAACCGCTACGGCGTCGAAGGTTCCGATCGACTCCTTCGCCACGCGTTGGCGTTCCATCAGGGAGCGCACGGCGCGCAGACGGTTGCGCTCCAAGGTCGCCTGCTCGTAGTCGAGCGCCTCGGAGGCCGCGAGCATGCGTTGCTCGAGGTCGCGCTCGATCGAGCTGAAGCGACCGGAGAGGAAGTCGATCACGCCGTCGATGCTGTGGCGGTAGTCCTCCTTGGAGACATAGCCCACACAAGGGGCCTCGCAACGCTTGATGTAGTAGTCCAGGCACGGACTGCCGCTGCGCCGGCCCGGGTCGGGACCTGTGCAGGAGCGGTACATGAACACCTTGGCGAGCACCTCGAGTGTGGAGCGCACGCGCTTGGCGCTGGAATAGGGACCGAAATAGGCGCGGGCGGAGCGGTGGCGCTCTCGGGTGAAGTAGACGCGGGGGTAGTCCTCGTCCAAGGAGATCGCGATGAAAGGGTAGGACTTGTCGTCGCGCAGCCGGATGTTGAAGCGTGGGCGGTACTGCTTGATGAAGCTCTGCTCGGCCAGAAGCGCCTCGGCCTCGCTGGCCACGACGATGCACTCGATCGCGTCGACCGCCGCCACCATCTCGGCGTGTCCGGGACTGGACGGCACCTGGGCCTTTGAGAAGTGGGACGCCACCCGCTTGCGGATCGACTTGGCCTTACCCACATAGATGACCCGTCCGCGACTGTCGCGGAAGAGGTAGACGCCGGGCCGGCCCGGCAAGGCGCGCCGCTGCTCGGCCAGGCTCGTGGCTCCCTGCTCGGCAGGGCTCCTGGGTCCCTGGTCGGCCGGGCTCCTGGGTCCCTGGTCGGCCGGGGCGCTCAATAGGTGCGCGAGTAGCGGTAAACGGCCAGCACGGTGTAGAGGACGAGCCCGACCAAGACGAACCACACGAACTCGCCGAAGCTGGTCAGCCACATGCGCGTGCGCGCCGCAACGACCAGGATGCCCAAGGCCAAAGCACCATAGAGGGCGGCGCGATGCCGGTCGCCGAGGCCATAGAGGTCGACGCGTCGTTCGCGGTAGAGCCGATATGCGAAGTAGCCAAAGCCGGCGGCAAACACCACCCAGAGAGCCGCCGCGAAGGCTTCGGCCACTTGTCCTCCGCCTGGCAAAAACTCGACGGCGGCCGCGATCAAAGCAATGATCGCGACGTTACGCAGCGTCTTCAAGCGGTCCACGGGGAGCTCCTCATGAGCCACCCAGTCTAGTTGGCCGCCCCACCGCTCTCTTGGTCTCGTGTCTTGGTCTCGTGTGATGCCGCACGGGGGTGCCTCACGCGCGCGCGGGGCACCCCGACCAGCGCACATAGTCCTCCCCCTACCTACAGCCGAACGAACCGAAGCTCGCCGAAAACGAACCGTCGAACCTACAAAAACCCGCAATATGCGGGGTCCTGCAAGAAGTCATGCAACGTTTCCCACAGCTGACCATTTTTCCGCTATACTGCGTAAGCCCATTCGGTCCTAACCCGACCGAAACGAGGGTTGGTTGGCAGGCGCCGGGGTACTCGTCATTCAGGTCAGAGAGCCCCGGCGCCTGTTTTTGTTAAGGACCAAGGCCGAGCCACCCTCCCCGATCCACCACCGGACCGGGCGGAGATCCATCTAAGGGGATCCTCGTTCGCGTTTAGTCGACCAAGGCGCCGAGTCGCTCGTAGGCCGCCTCGACAGCACGCTTGGCCGCGGTGTGACGGGCCTCCGACTTGGCCGCGTCGTACTTGGTGGCCCACGCTGCGGGGTCCGCCAGCTCGTCTTCCAAGGCTTGCAAAGCCGCCTCGGCTTCTTCGACTGCCAACTCCGCCTTGTCCTGCTCGCGCAGCCGATTCTTGGAAGGCCCTTTCCGCTCGGGCTCACCGGAGCTCTTGGGGGATTTCTTGGCCTTCTTTGCCGGGGGACGCTCCACTACAGGGGCCTGGGCCCCGTTGACCATTCGTTGCGGGCTACTGGCCCCCGAGCTTGGAGGGGCCGCGCTCTTCGCGCCGGCACCCGGCCCCGTACCCGCGGCCAAGCGTTCCTCGCGTATCCGGACATACTCGGGCCAGCCGCCCTCGTAGCTGCGCAGAGAACCGTCCTCGATCGCGACGGTCCTCGTCCCGACCGCGTCGAGCAAGGCCCGGTCATGGGAGACCAAGAGAATCGCTCCTTCGAAGGCACGCAGGGCGTCCTCCAAGGCCTCGCGGCTCTCCAGGTCGAGATGGTTGGTCGGCTCGTCGAGGATCAGAACGTTGGGCGGGCGGGGCGTACCGTTCATCAAGATCGCCAAGGACAGGCGACGGCGCTCCCCGCCGGAGAGACCGTCCAAAGGCTTCTCGGCATCCTCGCCGGAGAACAGGAAGCGCCCCACCAAAGCCCGCGCCTTGTTCGGCGAGAGGCCGGTCGCGCGGGCTGCGGCCTCGGCCACGGTCTGTCCCGGAGCCCCGCCGGCGCCCAACTCCTCGGCGTGCTGGGAGAGGAAGCCGACGGACACGTTGTGACCGGTGGAGAGCCGCCCGGCGGCGAGCGCGCGCACGCCCGCCAAGGTCTCGATCAAGGTCGTCTTGCCCGCCCCGTTGGGCCCAACCAGCGAGACGTGCTCGCCGCGCTCTAGCCACAGCTCGGCGTCTTCGAGCAAAACGATTGGGTCCCCACCCACCCCAGCGGTGGCGTCTGCCCCGGGGGCCGGCGGCTCGCGAAGCGCACGACCGTCGGCTGAGCGGCCAGTGGCCGCGAAGCCCTCCCCCTTCCCTCCCACCTCGATCCTCGCGTCTTGCAATTCGAAGATGACACGCCCGGTGCGCTCCGCCGCCTTGAATGAGAACTCCAAAGAGGCCGCCTCGCGCGAGTCGCGCTCGATGCGCTCGATCTTGGCCAGCTTCTTCACGCGCGATTGGGCTTGGCGAGCCTTGGTGGCCTTGGCCCGGAAGCGCTCCACGAAACGCTCCATCCGCGCGATCTCGGCCTGCTGCTTGTCGATCGCCTTGCCCAGGGCGATCTCGCGGGCGGCCTGCTCGCGCCGCCAGGTGTGCCAAGTCCCGGCGAAGAAACGCGAACGCGAAGGTGCCCCGCCCGCCCCACCGTAGAGCTCCAACACGGCGTTACCCACAGCCTCCAAGAACCAGCGATCGTGAGCGATCAACATGATCGCCGCGTCGAGGTCAACGAGCGTCTGCTCCAACCACTCCAAGGACTCGATGTCGAGATGGTTGGTGGGCTCGTCCAGCAACAACACATCGGCATTGGTGGCCAAGGCGCGAGCCAGCGAGGCACGTGTGAGCTGACCGCCGGAGAAGGTGTCAAGGCCACGTTCGGAGTCGGCCTCGGAGAAGCCCAGGCCGCGCGTCATGACGGTCGCGCGATCGCGCCACAAATAGCCGCCGAAGGACTCCAAGCGCGCTTGGGCGCGGGCGTAGCGGTCAAACAGGGCATCATCGCCGGCGCCCTCGCTCATCTGCCGCTCAAGCGTCGCGAGTTGCTGCTCGACGGCCAGCTCCTCGGCGCACCCGGACAAGACATAATCGCGCAAGGACATCCCCCGCTCCCGCGGAGGCCGCTGGTCGTGCAGGGCGATACGCACGCCCTTGGCCACGCTCAACTCGCCCCTGTCGATCCTCTCCTCGCCGGCGATCATGCGCAGCAAGGTCGTCTTGCCGGCGCCATTGCGCCCGGCGATCGTGAGGCGTTCGCGACGCTCCAACTTGAAGGACACGCCGCCGAGCAGGGGCTTGCCGGCCATGTCCTTGCGCAGGTCTGAGGCGATCAGGAGTGCCACGCGAAGGATGGTAGGGCTCCGCCGGTTCGGCCCAGAGGCCACCACCGGCTCGGCCCGGAGGCCACCACCGGTTCGGCCCGGAGGCCACCACCGGTTCGGCGCAGAGGCCACCGCGAGCAACGTGGCGAAGCCCGGGTCCGCGTGTTGAGAAGCAAGTCGGGAGCCGCCTGAAGTAAGATTGGCCCCACATGCGCCGCCTGCTCGCCACCCTCTTCACCTCCGCCTTCCTCTTGCTCGCGCTTGCCCCGGCGGCGCTGGCCTACAACGATGGGCGCGGCTTCTATGGGGCCACCAACGACAAGGTGGTGACCAAAGCGGGCTTCATCTTGATCATCTTCTTCCCGACATTCGTGCTGCTCATGAGCCTGTTGCAGTGGCGCTTGGACAAGCGCAAAGACGCCCGTAAAGCCGCCCAGAAAGCTCATGTGGGCGATGCCCGCTGGCGCGGCGGCTGGTAGCAACCCTCAGGACGGAGATCGATGAGCGAGCCCGAGGCGCCGAACCCGAGCGTCGCCGGAGGGCCACAGCAGGGCGGGCCCGTCTCCTACGAGCGCCGCGGCGAGGCGGCGCTCGTCAGCATCGAGCGCCCGGAGCGGCGCAACGCCGTGGACGGACCCACGGCCGTGGCTTTGCACGAAGCATTGATGCGCTTCGAGGGCGAAGAGGACGCCCGGGCGATGGTCTTGTGCGGGGCGGGCGGGCTCGCTTTCTGCGCCGGCGCCGACCTGAAGGCGATCGACACTTTCGGCGATCGCCTGATGGCCGAAGGTGGACCGATGGGCTTCACGCGCCTGACACCCTCCAAGCCGACGATCGCGGCGATCTCGGGCTATGCCTTGGCCGGCGGCTTGGAGCTGGCGCTGTGGTGTGACTTGCGCATCGCCACCGAAGGCTCCAAGCTCGGCTATCCGGAGCGTCGCTGGGGCGTGCCCCTGATCGACGGGGGCACCCAGCGCTTGCCCCGCATCGTGGGGCTCGGCCGCGCCTTGGACCTGATCTTGACCGGACGCATCATCGAGGCGAAGGAGGCCCACGTGATGGGTCTGCTAAGCGAGGTCGTGCCCGAGGGCGAGCACCTGGAGCGGGCCGTCGAGTTGGCCAACAACTTGGCGAAGTTCCCTCAGCGCACGATGCTCGCCGACAGGCGCGCCGCGATCGAAGGGCTGGGCATGACTCTGGAGGAGGGCCTGGCCTTGGAGTCCCGGGCTGGCCCGGATGTTTTCGCGGACGCCGTCGCGGGAGCGGCGCGCTTTGCCGGGGTCGAGGGACGCGGGGGAGCCGGAGCGGGCGCATAGCGCCTATCCTCGGCTGATCGAACCGCGGGAGACGAAATGACCTACTTCGTGACGGGAGCGACCGGCTTCATCGGCCGCCGACTGGTCGAGCGCTTGCTGGAGCGCAAGGGCAAGATCCATGTGCTTGTGCGCGAGGACTCGCTGGGGCGCTTGGACGAGTTGATCGAGCACTGGGAAGCGGTCTGCGAGGCGACCGTGAGCAGGCGCATCCACCCGGCCGTCGGCGATCTGCGCATGCCCTTGTTGGGACTCGAGCAGGAGCGGATCTCAGAACTGGAAGGGACCGTCGAGCACTTCTTCCACTTGGCCGCCGTCTATGACATGACCGCGCCGGTCGAGCTCGACATGGCGGTCAACGTGGGTGGCACCAACCATGCCTTGGAGCTGGCCGTGGCGATCAGGGCCGAGCGCTTCCATCACGTCTCCTCGATCGCGGTCGCGGGCGCCTACAAAGGCGTGTTCGGCGAGAACCAGTTCGACGAGGGCCAGCGCCTGCCTTCGCCCTATCACGCCACCAAGTTCGAGGCCGAGCGCACGGTGCGCGAACAGGGGCTAATCCCTTGGCGCGTCTACCGGCCGGGGATCGTGGTGGGGGACTCGAGGACCGGCGAGATGGACAAGATCGACGGTCCTTATTACTTCTTCAAGGCGATCCAAAAGATGCGCCAAGTCGTGCCCCAGTGGATGCCCTTGGTGGGTTTGGACCTGGGCAAGACGAACATCGTGCCGGTCGATTGGGTCGCGGGGGCGCTCGACCACATCGCCCATCGGCCCAACCTCGACGGTCAAGCTTTCCACCTCACTTATCAAAGCCCCCAGAAGGTGGACGAGGTGATCAACGAGCTGGCGGCCGCCGCGCACGCTCCCCGTTTCGCGGTGAGCGTGGACAAGAGGGTGCTCGACGCGATCCCGACCGCCCCGCTTTCGCTGCTGATGAAGGTACCCCCGCTTCGCCAGGCGCGCAAGCTGACCTTGCGCGAGTTGGGGATCCCAGACGAGGTTCTCGAGCACCTCGATCTGGTGCCCACTTTCGACACCCGCCAAGCCGAGAGGGCTTTGGCCGGCTCGGAGTGGGAGCATCCTCCGGCGTTGCGCGAGTACGCCGTGCATCTGTGGGACTACTGGGAGCGCGAGATGGATCCGAGCATCAGCCGCGGGCGCACCTTGGGCCAGGCGATCAAGGGCAAGCGCATCCTGATCACCGGCGCCTCCTCGGGGATCGGCAGGGCGACCGCCATCAAGGTGGCGGCGGCTGGCGGCGTTCCCCTGCTGGTGGCGCGCAACGTGGAGAAGCTCGAGGAGACGCGCGCTGAGATCGTGGCCGCCGGCGGGGTGGCTTATGTGTATGCGGCCGACATCTCCGACATGGATGAGATCGATCGTTTGATCGAGCGTGTCAAGCACGACCATCGCTACGTAGACATGCTCGTCAACAACGCGGGACGCTCGATCAGACGCTCGATCGCCCTCAGCTATGAGCGCTTTCACGACTTCGAACGCACGATGCAGCTCAACTATTTCGGCGCGGTCAAGCTGATCATCGGGTTGTTGCCCCAGATGCGGGCACGGGGGTTCGGACACATCGTGAACATCTCCTCGATCGGCGTGCAGACCAACCCGCCGCGCTTCTCGGCCTATGTGGCCTCCAAGGCCGCGCTCGACGCCTTCACGCGGGTCGTGGCCTCCGAGGTGATCGGTGACGGGGTCACTTTCACCACGATCCACATGCCTTTGGTGAGGACCCCGATGATCGCGCCGACCAAGCTGTATGACGCCTTCCCGACGATCACCCCGGAGGAGGCGGCGGACATGATTTGCGAGGCCTTGCGCACTCGGCCCAAGCACATGGGCACGACCTTGGGTACAACTGGCGAGGTCCTCTATGCCTTGGCGCCCGGCGTGGTCGATCGCATCCTGCACCTGGCCTACAAGGTGTTCCCCGATTCGGCCGCCTCGCGCGGGGAGACTGGCGGCGAGGAGCGCGCTTCGCTCGAGCAGCTGGCGATGGCGAACCTCATGCGGGGCGTTCATTGGTGAGCAGTCCCGCGATTGAGGTCCGGGACCTGCACAAGAGCTACGGCTCCTTCGAGGCCGTGAAGGGCATCGACATCGAGGTGCGCAAAGGCGAAGTCTTTGGCTTGCTCGGACCCAATGGCGCCGGCAAGACTACGACCGTGGAGATCCTCGAGGGCTATCGCCAGCCCAGCTCGGGCACGGTCTCGGTGTTGGGCCACGATCCACAGAGGCGCGAGCCGGCATTGCGCAAGCGCATCGGGATCGTGCTCCAGAGCGGCGGCATCTACAGCCAGGTGACACCGCGCGAGGCGCTCAGGCACTGGGCGCGCTTCTATCCCCACCCGCGCGACGTGGAGGAGGTCTTGCGCTTGATGGGCCTCCAAGAGAAGGCCGACGTGCGCACGCGCAAGCTCTCGGGCGGACAGTTGCGACGCTTGGACTTCGCGCTTGCCTTGGTCGGGGACCCGGAGTTGATCTTCTTGGACGAGCCGACCACCGGGTTTGACCCCGAGGCTCGCCGCACAGCGTGGGAGACCGTCCGCTCGCTGAAGGCGCTGGGCAAGACAATCCTGCTCACCACCCACTACCTCGACGAGGCCCAAGCCTTGGCCGACAGGGTGGCGATCGTCAAGGACGGCCGGGTGCTCGCCATCGGGCCTCCGCGCACGCTGAGGGGCACGAGCGAGCCGAGCTCGGGGACCGCTCGTTACCGGATCGCCTATCGCAACTCGCAGGGTGAGCTGGTCGAGGTCGAGAGCGAGGATCCCACGCGCACCTTGCACGAGCTCACCGGCGAGGCACTTGCCCGCGGCGAGCAGCTCGGCGAGCTGAGCGTGGGACGGCCCACCTTGGAGGACGTGTACTTGGAGCTGACGGCCGATGCCTGACGCCTTGGTCCTCACCTGGCGCCAGTACCGCTTGGAGCGCCACATGTTCTGGCGAAACCCGAGCGCGGCTTTCTTCAACTTCGCTTTGCCTTTGCTGTTCTTGGCGGCGGGCGGGGCGATCTTGGCGGGCAATCAGCACGATCTCAACCTCTTGGTGCCGGCGATCGCGGGGATGAGCGTGATGTCCACGACGTTCACGGCGCTCGCTTACAACATCGTGTTCTTGCGCGAGCGGGGTGTGCTCAAGCGGATCCGGGGCACTCCTCTGCCCGGCATCTCCTACTTCGGAGGCGTGGCGGGTAATGCCGTCACCAACACGGCCTTGCAGATCGCGATCATCACGATCGCCGGCAAGTTGTTCTTCGGGCTGGGCTGGCCGGTGGATTGGGGCGAGCTGATCGTGTTCGTGGTCGTGGGGGTGGTCTGCTTCGCGGCCCTCGGCGTGGCCTTCGCGCATGTGATCCCCAATTTCGAGTCGACCGCCGCTTATGTCAACGCGGTGTTCTTGCCGGTGGTGTTCGTGTCCTTTTATGTGTTCGACTCCACAAGCGCGCCCGCGTTCGTGCGCCACATCGCCGAAGCGCTGCCTTTGAAGCCTTTGATCGATGGGCTCTCGGGCGCGATGGTGACCGGCGAGAGCCTCAGCTCGAACCTGTCGGCGCTTGCCGTGATCGCGCTGTGGGGCGTGTTCGGTGTTTACTTCGCGGTGCGCGGGTTCTCTTGGGAGCAGTCGCGCGACTGAGCGAGGAAGACCTGGCGCACCCGAGCCACCGCGGCCGAGAGCGTGCAACCGACCGTAGGAGGGACGCGATGAAGCAGCTCGCCGAGGACGTGTACATGCTGGATGGCTTCCCGCCTAACGCGATCAATGTGTACGTGGTGGGCGATGTCTTGATCGACGCCGCCACCAGGCAGGCCGAGAAACGCATCTTCAAGCAGATCTCAGGCCGCACGCTGGCCGCGCACGCTTTGACCCATGTGCACCCCGACCATCAGGGCTGTAGCCACGTCGTGTGCGAGCGGCTGGGCATTCCCCTGTGGTGTGGTCAGGAGGATGTGCCGGCGATGGAGAGTCCCGGCAAAGTCACGGCGCCTGGCGTGCCCGCCTGGGCGAAACGCGCCCAGGAGCGCTTCTGGGTGGGGCCGCCCCACCCAGTCGCCAAGGCTCTGAGCGAGGGCGATGAGGTCGCGGGCTTCACGGTGCTCGAGACGCCGGGCCACACCCGCGGGCATGTCGCCCTCTGGCGCGAGCGCGACAGGGTGCTGATCTTGGGCGACGTGCTCAACAACGTGCACATGCTCACCGGCGTCACCGGACTGCACGAGCCGCCGCACATGTTTGCGATCGACCCGGCCCAGAACCGGGCTTCGGCGCGTCGTCTGGCGGCGCTGAGACCGGCCTTGGTCTGCTTCGGTCACGGCGCCCCGTTGCGCGACCCCGATAAGCTGGCCGACTTCGCCGCCCGGCTTCCCGCCTGACCGTCTACACCGCCGAGCGCCACCCCCTCCACGGTCCGCCAACCGCTACCCCTCCGACGTCCCAACCCTCTCCCCCTCCCGCTCGAGTCCAGATCCAAATGAGAGACACAATTTTCGTGGCCGAAGGCGAGCACTTCGTCCCAACCGAGCACGCTCGCGGCCCTTGGGATCCGGGCGCCCTGCACGGCGGCGCCCCGGCCGCGCTGATCGCCTCCGAGTTCGAGCGGATGCAGCCGGGTGAGGAGCTTTCCTTTGCTCGCTTGTCGTTTGAATTCTTGCGCCCGGTACCGATGGCCCCCTTGAAGCTGACCACTCGCATCTCGCGCCCGGGACGGCGGGTGCAGGCCCTGCAAGCGGAGCTTGAGGCAGACGGCGTGACCGTGTGCAAGGCCGGCGCTTTGCGGTTGGTCGCCGTCCCGCCGAAGCTGCCCGAGCTGGCCTTGACCCAGGTGGCCGCGGCTCGAGCGCGGGGGCTCGCGCCGCCGGCCGATGGACAGCCTGTGCGCTTTGCGTTGGACGACTCGGACCACAAGAGCTTCGCGTCGACCGCGATGGAGATGCGCTTCCTTCAGGGCGCGCCACTGACCGGCGAGCTACCGGAGCTGGACAGCGGCTCCAGGCACGTGCCGAGCGGCGCAGCTCAGGTGTGGATGAGACTGCTCCATCCGGTGCTCCCGGATCGTCCGCTGACACCGCTGGCCCGCCTCGCGGCGACTTCGGATTTCGGCAACGGCGTGGCCACTGTGCTCCCTTTCGAGGAGTATTTGTTCATCAACGCCGACCTCACGATCCTTTTGGATCGCCGACCGCAGGGCGAATGGGTGGCTTTGGACGCCCGCACCTTGCTTCATCCCGAAGGGGTCGGATGGGCCGAGAGCTTCGTTCACGACGAGCTGGGGCCCGTGGGGCGGGCAACGCAAGCGCTCGTCGTTCAGCCCCGATAAAGCGAGCGCGCGAGCGTCGGAGACCGGCCCGTCACACGGCCAGCGTTCTCAAATCTGAGGCGCCGCCGAGGCGGCGACGCCCTGAGCGCCGCCCGACGCGGCCACGATCTCGAACTCGGCGAGGTTGTTGCCCTGTTCGAGGTCGGCAAGCTCGCCCTCGCGCTCTTGCAGGTAGGCGCGCAAGGTCTTCTCCAAGCCCTTGCCGCGCCTGAAGCCCTCGAACATCTCGTGGATCGGCAGCTCGGGATCGTCGAGCCGGGCGACGATCCGCTTGAGCTCCTCATAGCCTTGCTCGAAAGTGATTCGTTCGGCGCTCACTGTTGCTCCTCTCGCTGGATCTCATCGATTGTGGCGGCGACCTCGCCGTCGGCGAAGCTCAGATTTAGCGTCTCGGTGGCACATAGGCCGCCCACGCTTCTGACGGGTTGGCCCGCCTGGCTTGCCATGACCCAGCCCCGCCTGCGGAAGTCCTTGGCGTCGGTCACGGCGCCGAGCGCGGTGAGCCGCTCGCCATGACGGGCCAAGGCACGTTCGGCCGCCGGGGCGATCCGTGCAGCGTCGCGATCGACCGCCTCGCCTTGGCTCAAAAGCCGCCGGCGCAGCTCGCGCATCGCTTCGCCGGAGCGCCGGTCCAAGGCGGCGAGCAGGTCGAGCCGCCTGCGTGTCACCCGCGAGCGCGAAGCCTGCAAGAGCTCCCCCATGCGCTCCACCATCAACTTCGGACGGTCAAGGACACGCGCGAGCGCGACGCGGTGGCGCTCGAGCTCGTCGAGCAACTCAGCGGCCGAGTGACGGATCGCGAGTTCCGCAGCCTTGGCGGGGACCGGCGCGAAAGCGGCGGCCACATGATCGCAGTTGGGACGATCCTTGGTGTGCCCGATACTTGTGATGACGGGCACTGCGCATGCGAAGATCGCGCGGCAGAGCCGCTCGTCGTCGAAGGCGAGCAGGTCCGCGGGCGAGCCGCCTCCGCGCGCCACCACGATCACGTCCACACCTTCGACCGACTGCAGACGGCCAAGCGCGTCGATCACCGAGCCGACCGCGTGCACGCCTTGGACCGAAGCGGCGCAGAAGACGATGTCCTGAGGCGGAAAACGCTTGCGAAGAGCTTGAATGACGTCGACATTGGCGTCGTTGCGGGCGGCCACCACGCCAACTCGCCGGGGAAACGCGGGCAATGCCTTGCGCCGCTCGGGGTCGCACAAGCCGTCGGCACGCAAGCGTCGCAATGTGTCTGCGCGACGACGCAGCAGCTCCCCGTCGCCGGTGGGACGGATTTGGTCGAGCACCAGCTTGGTGGCGCCCCGCGGCGCATAGAAGCTGATGCGCTCATAGTGGGCTTGGACGAGTTCGCCCTGCGTTGGCAAAGGTTGGCAGCGGGCCGCACGCCCCTTCCAGATACAAGCGTCGAGGCTGGCCGTCTCGTCGGCGAGCGTCAGGTAGACGTGCCCAGAAGAGCGATGCACGCTGATCTGAGTAACCTCGCCCTCGATCCAACCGTCGCCGAGACGGCGCAACGCTCCGTCGATACGTCCCGCCACTTGCGCCACCGAGGCAGCAGTCTCGGGAATCGTCTCGATCGAAAGCTGGGCCACAGCCGCCTAACGCTAAAGCCCGGCCCGGCGTCAAGCCGGAGCGAATGGCTGGGAGGCGGGGAGTCAAGCCGGAGCGGATTCTGGGAGGCGGGCGTCAAGCCGCAGCGAATGGCTGGTGGGTCGGGCGTCAAGCCGGAGCGAATGGCTCGGGGGGACGGGTCAGACCGGAAACGGGTGGGCCAGCGAGGCCAGCACATGGTCGGCGCCCGCAGCGCCCAACTCGTCCACGTCGTAGCGCCCGGAGGCGACCCCCACCGAGACGGCGCCCACTCCCTCGGCGGCGGCAACGTCGAGGGGCGTGTCCCCGACGACGTAGACATCGCCCATCGCGATGCCGTCCCGCATCTGCTTGCCGCGCGTAATCGCGGCGCGGGTCAGCTCGACGCGATCCTCGGAATCAGAGCCGTAGCCGCCGACATAGAAGTAGTGGTTGAGCTGGCCGCGCCCCAGCTTGGCGTGCGCGGCGGCTTGGAGGCCGCCCGTGGTCAAACCCAAGAGGACCCCTTCGTCGGTGAGGCGCTGGAGCAGGACCTCGACGCCCTCTAGCACTCTGTAGCCCGGCGAGGAGGCCACGAAATCGGGCAAAACCGCCTGATAGCTGGCCATCAAGCGTGCCAACTCCTGGGCGCTCGGTTCACGACCCATCGCCTCGCTGAAGGTGACCCGCCCGATCGCCGGGTCGGTCATGCCTGCGGTCGAGTGTTCGGCGATGTCCACATTTTGGCCGAGCTGCCGCTCGAAAGCCCAGGTCCAGCTGCGCGCCCCGGCGCCACCCGTGTCGATCAAGGTGCCGTCGATGTCGAACAGGACCAATCTTGTGCTGGTCGCCCAGCCGAAGTGGGAACCTCCGCTATTAGTTGCGTGTGCAATCATCTGTTATAAGTTGCGTATACAACCAGTGACGGGGTAACCCGCAAGTCCAAGCGATCAAAGGAGATTCCGATGTCCACCACCTCAACCACACCAGCAGCAGCCACGACTCCTCTCCCCCAGGGTACTTGGCAGGTCGATCCGGTCCATTCGAGCGTCGAGTTTCATGTCAAGCACTTGGGCATCGCCACGGTCAAGGGCCAGTTCAAAACCTTCGAGGGCGCGCTCGAGGTCGGCGCCGACGGTGCTCGGGCTTTCGGCACGGTCGATGTGGCCAGCGTCGACACCCGCGAGCCCCAGCGCGACGAGCATCTCCGCTCAGCCGACTTCTTCGAGGTCGAGCGCTTCCCCAAGATCGAGTTCCAGTCCACCGCGATCAGGCCGCTCGACGAGGACGAGTTCGAGATCGACGCCAACCTCACGATCCACGGGGTCACCCGTCCGGTGACTTTCAAGGCGGAGTTCGAGGGCGCCGAGACCGATCACCAAGGCCACGACCGTGTGGGCGTGTCCGCGAGCACTCAGATCAACCGTTCGGACTTCGAGATGAAGTTCAACGCGGCCCTCGGCTCGGGCAACCTGGTGGTCTCCGACAAGGTCAAGATCCTCATCGAGGTGAGCGCGGTCAAGCAGGGGTAGCACTCGCTAATCGAGCGCCTCGGCGGGTCCAGCGGGACACTTCTCGCGTGTGCGCCGCCCGGCAGCTTCAGCGAACGAAAACCCCGCCCAACGCCTCGTCGATCGCGGCGAGGGTGGAGGCGTCGAGCGAGAGACCCGAAGCGGAGGCGTTGGCGCGCACCTGCTCGGGTCGGCTCGCGCCGACGATCGCCGAGGCGACGTTCGCTTGGCGCAGGACCCAGGCGAGGGCCATCTGGGCCATCGTGAGGCCGATGCCCTCGGCAATCGGCTGGAGGCGCTGGACCGCTTCGAGCACGGGGTCCTGCATGAGGCGGTCCATGAAGCCGCTCATGCTCTCGCTGGCGGCCCTTGAGTCTCCAGGAGGCTGCTCACCGGGGCGGTACTTGCCGGTCAGCACGCCTTGGGCCAGGGGCGACCATACGATCTGAGAGATGTTCTCGCGTTCACACAAGGGGATCACCTCGGTCTCGGGCGAGCGCCACAGGATCGAGTATTGGGGTTGGCTCGAGACCCAGCGCGCGGTGTTGGGCAACGCAAGGGACTGTTCGATGCGCTCGACGGGCCACTCGCTGAAGCCGATATGTCTTGCCTTGCCCGCCTCGACCACTTCGGTGAGGGCTTGCATGGTCTCCTCCAAAGGTGTCTCCTCGTCGTAGCGGTGACACTGGTAGAGGTCAACATAATCGGTTTGCAGGCGCTTCAGCGAAGCGTCGATCTGCTTGTGTATCTGAGCCGCCGAGAGGCCCTTGTCGGTGGAGGACATGGGGAAATAAACCTTGGTGGCGAGCACGTAAGAGGAGCGCTCGTGCCCGCGGAGCACTTCGCCTAGCAAGGTCTCGGCTGCCCCTTGTCCATACACGTTGGCGGTGTCGATGAAGTTGATCCCCTCCTCGAAGGCCGCCTTCACGCACGCTTGGGCCTGCTCGCGCTCGACCCCGCCCGAGTAGGTCAGCCAGGAACCTAGGCTGATCTCTGAGACATCCAGACCGCTTGAGCCGAGCTTGCGGAAGTTCACGCAGGGCACACTACCCGCTCGGCGCCGGTCCTATCGTCGCCGCCCGGAAGCGAAGCTCTGCACGGGCGGCGCCACAGCCCGCATGCTCGCGCCGATCGGCACGGCCTCCTTCCCCTCGGGCGCGGCGAGAAAGCGCTCGAGCGGCTCGATCTCGCGCACGATCACGTTGGTGACGCCGTCGTGGCGCTCCAGGCGTCCGCGCGCCACCAGCAGCGGCTCGGAGCGGGCCAGAGCGCGATGGGCCTCGTATACGGCCTTGGGCACAATCAGGTTCAGGACCCCCCACTCGTCCTCGAACAGCAGGAACATCGTGCCTTTGGCCGTCCCTGGTCGCTGCCGTGCGATCACCAAGCCCGCCACCGTGACCGAGCAGCCGTGTGGCATTCGGGCCAGCTGAGCACTGGTGCTGAGCATCGGCACGCGCAGGTGCGCTCGCAAGGCCGCCATCGCGTGGTCGTGGGCGCTCACATCGCTGGTGGCGTAGTCGGCGAGCACCCGCTGCCAGCGATCGAGCGCTCGCAGGCCAGGGGTGACGGGAAGCTCGACTGGCAATGCCAGCTGCACCCCCTCTTGGGCGCTCTTTCCCGTGGGGGCGACCCCCAGCTGCCAGAGCGCTTGGCGTCGCCCGCCGGCGATTCCGTCGCAGGCGCCCGACCAGGCCAATTGCTCGAGCGTGTCGCGGCCGGTGCGCGTACGCGCCGCCAACTCGCCCAGGTCACCGAACGGGCCGCCTCGATGGCGCTCGGCCACCAGTTCGCGCACCTCCTCGGCGACAGCGCCCTTTACGTAGCCGAGCCCAAGCCTCACACCGAGCGCGGGTCCCACGCCGGGCTCGATTCGCACGCCAGGCTCGGACTCGTCGCTCGCGGAGGATCCCCTCAGATCGGGGCCGCCCACCCTCTCCACCTCGCACAGCACCTCAGAGGCGTTCACGTCGAGCCCGAGCACCGGTATCCCCCGCCGCTGCGCCTCGTGTACGAGGCTGTCGGGGGCGTAGAAGCCCATCGGTTGCTCGTTCAAGAGCGCACACAAGAACTCGGGGCCGTAATGGACGCGCAGCCATGTCAACTGGTAGGCGAGCAGGCCGAAGGCGGTGGCGTGGGCCTTGGGGAAGCCGAAACCGGCGAAGCCCGAGACCATCTCCCAGATGCGCTCGGCCGTCCGCGGATTGGCGCCGCTGCGGCGCATCGCTCCGGCGAGGAAGCGCTTGCGATGCGAGTCCATCGCCTCTTGGGAGCGCTTGCGGCTCATCGCACGGCGCAAACCGTCGGCCTCGCCGGGCGTGAACCCGGCAAAGGCTTCGGAGAGGAGCATCACCTGGTCCTGGAAGATGATCGTGCCGAGCGTCTCGCGCAAGACCTCCTTCAGGGCAGGATGCTCGTAAGGCGGCTCATAGGAGGGATCGGCGAGCATGCGCGAGCGACGCTCGATGTAGGGGTTGACCGCTCCGCCTTGGATCGGCCCGGGACGCACGATCGCGACCTGGACCGTCAGGTCTTGCAGGTTGGCGGGCTTGGTGCGCTTGAGGGACTGCATCTGGGCGCGGCTCTCGATCTGAAAGACCCCGACGGTGTCGGCCTGCCTGATCGCCGCGAATGTGGCTTGGTCGTCGAAAGGTATGCGCGACATGTCGATCCTCTCTCCGCGCACACGGTCGATTTCATCGACGCAGCGTTCGACCGCCGAGAGCATCCCCAACCCGAGCAGGTCGATCTTCAAGAAACCGGCGTCGGCGCAGGAGTCCTTGTCCCACTGCACCATCTGCCTGCCCTCCATCGCGCTCGGCGCCATCGGAGCGCAGTCGATCAAAGGCTTGGTCGATACCACCATGCCACCCGGGTGCTGGGATAGGTGGCGGGGCAGCCCATAGGCCTGCTCCACCAGGCGCGCCAACCAACACCAGCGCGGTGACCCGTCGGGCAAGTCGTGCGGGGCTTTGCGCTCCCAACCGTCGGAGGTGCGTGCGGCACGCTCGATCTCACCCGGAGGCAGACCGAGGGTCTTGCCCAGCTCGCGGATCGCTCCGCGCGCGCGGAATGTGGGAAAGGCCGCCACCAAGGCGGCCCGGTCGCGCCCGAAGCGCTCGTGCACGCGAGGGATCAGGGCGGCTCGGATCTCGCGGGGGAAGTCGAGGTCGATGTCGGGCAGGCCACGCAGGTCCTCGTGCAGGAAGCGCCCGAGCAGCAGGTCGTTGGCGATCGGATCGATGTGTGAGAGGCCGGTCAGGTAGCAGACGATCGAGGAGACCGAGGATCCCCGGCCCCGGCCGGGCGCCAGCAATGCCCGGGCCGCGTCGCGATCGCGTACCTCGTGGGCCACCTCGCGGGCCAGCTCCAACATTTCGTGGTGCAGCAAAAAGAAACCGGCCAAGCCGAGTTTGGCGATGACGCCCAGCTCCTCCTCGAGGCGAGCCAGCGCTTGCGCGCGCGCGCCGCTGCCGCACGCGCACGCGCCCGTGCCCCGATCGGCGTGCCCCGTGACCTTGGCGCGGGTGTCCGGATAGCGTTCCTCCAAGCGCGCCCTGCACAGTTGCGCCAACTTGCGCCCGGCGTCCCCGTCCTCGGCTCCGGGATAGCTGTAGCCGAGGTCTTTGGTCAGATCGAAGCGCAGCCGCTCGGCCAGGTTCAAGGTCTCGCCCACCGCTTCGGGGTGGTCGGCAAAACGGGCGGCCATCGCCCGGGGAGTGCTCATGACGTGACTGTGGTTGCCTCGCCGCAAGGGCTCTGAGGCATCGAGCGTGGTGCGGTGGGCCAGCGCGACGAAGGCATCCTGTAGCTCGGCTCGCGAGTGGTCGTGGGCATGCACGTTGCCGCTGGCCACGCACGGGACCCCCAGCCTGCGGGCAAGCGCGGCGAGCGCGCGATTGCGAGCCCGATCGTGGCGGGCGTAGGGTCGCTGCAGCTCGACTCTCAGGCGCCCCGGCCCGAAGGCGTCGAGCAGCCGTCGCGCCGTAGGCTCGTCGCGGATGCCGTGCTCGGCGCACCCGGTCAGGCAGACCAGCCCCCGCGAGTGATCGAGCAGGGTGGGAAGGTCGATCGAGGGCTCGCCGCGCTCACGAGCGACCCCGTCGCGGGTGTGCGCATGGGCGTGTGTGAGAATCCGGCACAGGTTGCGCCAACCGTGGTGGTCGACTACGAGCAAGGTCAGGTGGGCGCGACCCGGCTCTCGGCTTGCCTGCCGCCCCACCCCCGCACGCGGCTCGCCGCCTTCCTTGCCGTGCCCCAAAGCGAGGTCGATCTCTGCCCCGTGGAGCGCCCTCAGGCCTGCATGCGGGGCCGTTTGTGCCAGCTCCATCGAGCCCGACACCGAGTTGTGGTCGGTGAGCGCCAGGGCGACGTGGCCGAGTTCGGCCGCTCGCAGAGCGAGCTCCTCGGGCAAGGAGGTGCCGTCCAAGAACGAGTAAGCCGAATGACAGTGCAGCTCTGTGTATGGCGGGGTGCCCGACATGGCTGAGCGTCAAGAGCCTTGTGTGAACCAGCCGCCGGCGCACAGGTCGTGAAAGACGATCGAGTTGCGCCCGCGCACACTCACCAGCTCCCAATAGCGACGGCGCAGAGGCGTGTCCGTCCACCAGCGATCCTCGACCAGCCATGACTCTCTCACCGCCTCGACCGGCTCGCCGTTGACCTCCCCGGGGATTCCGCCTCGCGAACGGACGCGCGCCGCTCGCGGCAGATTCAGCGGACGGGGACGCCCAGCCGCCTCCGGAGAGCTCGGAGCCCGCGAACGTGTGGCGCCCCCAGAGAGCCTCATCCCGGCAGCGGCGTGAGCACAACCCTGCGCTCGGGTACGCGCGAGTCCGGATCGATGCTCACGGCTCGTAGCGCGGCGTGGCTCCCCGCCACGGCGCGCACTTGGCGGACGGCCTCGCCGAGGCGCTCGTGGCGCGCTTGGCGGCTCTGCTCGAGGAGCGTGTGCTGCTCTCCGCCCCCGGGCCCGAAGCGCTCCACGCCGAGGCTCAAGGACTCCGCGGGGGCGGGCAACAGCAGCAAGCGAAGCGACAAAGCCAGGCACATGCGTTTGCTGTCGCCGAGGGCCTGGCGGAAGATGACCCGCTCGCGCCAGGTGCCACCGCTCACCAGCCGCGCGGACAGTACGACCGCTCGCAGGCTCCTGCCGAGGCGCTCGGGACGCGCGAGCAGGCGGTCCACGAGCACCCCGAGTACGCGTTCGAGCATCGGCCCGCTGCCGGCATCGCCGATCTCCAGGGACTCCTCCAAGCGATCCTCCACCGCGCGAGGCGCGAGCGGCCCATCCTGGCCGCGGGCGAGACGATGGGCCAGCGTGCCCGCCTCACCGAAGCGGTCGGCCAAAGCGTGAGGGCCGAGCTTGCGCAGCTCACCCAAGGTACGCACACCAAGCCGCTCCAGCGGTTCGACCAAGCTCTCGGTGTCCTCGCGGAGACCGAGCACGCTTACCGGCTGAGCGGCCAGATAGCGCACCGCGAACTCGGCTTGGAGGATCTTGGCTCGTCGAGCTCTCGCTCCGAGCGCGGCGACCATCGCAGCGAAACGCGTCGGAGCGACCCCGATCCGCGCGGGTCGAGCGAGCGCGCGGCGCGTGGCCGCGAGCGTGTGGGTGTCCGAGCCATAAAGGCCTCGCAAGCCGTCCAGCTCGAAATAGGCGAGTCCCTCACAAGCGGACTCGACCGCCGCGCCGAGGCCCTCCAAAGCACACAAGATCTCCTCCCATGCCTGCGTCACGGCAAGTGGATCGGCTTCGATCAAGCCGAGCTGGGGGCAGCGCGCGAGCGCCTCCCCCAGGGGCATACCCTCGCTCACGCCGAAAGCCTCGGCTGCGCCGGACGCCTCCCCCACCCGCAACTGTGCTCCGACCATCGGCGCAAGGGCCAGCTCCCTACCCGCGAGCGCCTCGGCTCCGCCCGCGAGAACGGTCAGGGCAAAACGGGGAATGCATACACACACGATCATACGAACACATGTTCGCATATGACCGGGATGCCACCACAGACAGTTGGGCGCAACCCGCCGACAACCCGACGCGAACACCCCCCGCGCGCGCGTAGGGCACCCTTTTCGCAGACAACACCCCAACACCCCCCCACGCACACACGCACGCACGCACGCACAGGGCACCTTCCACACAAACCCCGGCCCCACGAGCGAGCGGGGCACCTTCGCCCACAACCCCGACCCCGCACGCGCCCAGGGTACCCCTTTTTTTGCTTGCTAGTCCATGCCGAGCGGGCCGCTGGCCGATCCGCTCAGGAACTGGCGCACGAAGGGATTATCCGAGGAGAACATGCGCTCGGCATCTCCGGCTTCGACGATCCGCCCACGCCACAGGAGCGCGATGTACTGGCCGATCTGGCGCGCCGAGGCGATGTTGTGGGTCACGACGATGTAGGTGCCACCGTTGGCTTCGTGCATCTCCTGGATCAGGTCGCACAGGAGTGCCGTGCGCACCGGATCGAGCCCCGAATCGGGCTCGTCGAAGATGACGATGTCGGGCTCGGTCACCAGGGCGCGCGCGAAGCCGGCTCGCTTTCGCATTCCGCCCGAGAGCTGGGAGGGAGCGTCGTCCATCGCATCGGCCAAACCGACGTCCGCCAAGCGCCGACGCACGCGCTCGCCGATCTGGCCTTCGGACATGTCGGTGTGTTGGCGCAGCGGGAAGGCCACGTTGTCGAACACCGACATCGACCCGAACAGGGCGCCGTCCTGGAAGAGCACACCGATCCTGCGACGCAACTCCAAGAGCTTGGGCATCGTCAGCTTGGGCACCGAGTTGCCAAGCACTTCGATGTTGCCCGAGTCGGGGAACATGAGCCCGATCAGGTGCTTGATTAGCACGCTCTTGCCCGTGCCCGAAGGCCCCAAGACCACCGTGATCATGTCGTCGGGGATCGCCACGTTGAGGCCGTTGAGCACGGGAATCCCGGCCAGGCGCTTGACCACGTCCGTGCAGCGAATCGACCACTCGCGGTCGGTTGCCTCTCCGGCCAGGTCCAGGTCGGCGGCGGAGTGGTACAGGAAGTGATCCTCGTGGTCCTCGTCCTCGACGCTCATCGGCGCATCGGGAGCGGCCAAAGGCTCGTCCGCCAAATCCTCCCCATGGGTCCCCTCGACACCCTCCACGACCTGGATATTAGTGACCGGCGCGGGCCCAATCAACCGAGGCTTTGGTACCGGCTCATACACATCCCCTTGACATGCCGGGTCCGGTGGGTTTACGATCAGGGATCTGGGAGGTAGGAGATGTTCGATTACAGGCGCTATGGCGCCGAAGCTGGGTTGACAGAGAGCCCGCGGACGGAGGGTTCGTCCCCGAGCGATGCCACGAAGACCGCGGCCACGGCAGTCGCGAATCGGCCCCGCAACGATCCGCGCGGGCGTCTGCTTGAAGCGATGATCGAAGTGGTGGCCGAACGTGGTTATGACCGCACCACGATCAGCCGCCTGCTTTCACGAGCCGACGTTCCCGAGGCGGTGTTCAGCGAGCACTTCAGGGACAAGCACGACTGTTTCATGCAGGCGATCGACATGGTGATCGGTCGCGTCGAGAGCTCGGCGATAGAGCTGTTCGCTCAAACCACACCTTGGCCCGAACGCGTCAGCCGGGCACTGGAGGGGCTGCTGGCGGCGCTTGCGCTCCACCAGGACGCGGCGGATGTCGTGTTCGTGGAGATGCTCGGAGCCGGTCCGGCGGCCGGCGAGCGCCATCGCGAAGCCATGAGCCTGTTCGCCTCGCTGCTGGAGGAGGGCCGTGAGTTGTGCACCGAAGACGCACACCTGCCGAAGCAGACCTCCGAGGCAATCGTCGGGGGGATCGCCTCGATCGTGCACCGGAGGGCGCTGCAAGGGAAGCTAGCCGAACTGCCGACCCTGCACGGCGACCTCACGTATTTCGCGCTGCTGCCCTACGTGGACCATGAGCGCGCCGCAGCCGTCGCGGGCCTGAGATGAGAGGCCGCGAGCCGGCGTGAGGCCTGCCTGAACCCAGCCGTTGCGGGCCTGAGCTGAAGCCTACTTCGAAGGCGTGACGTGGGGGTACTGGCTGGTTTCGCCGTTGAAGGTGAACGGCGCCTGTTGCTTGCAGGCGGGCGCCGGGATCGCGTTGCCGGGCTTTTCGGGGTTGTTGGCGACGGGCGCGAACAGGTTGTGGTTTTCCACGGGGGCGCCCTTCTTGCGGCTGCCGGGTTCGAGTCCGACCAGCTGTTCGATGATTTCTTCGCTGATCGTCCCTAGTGCGGGCCCGCTCAGGGACGGGGCGGAGTTGGCGCAGTTGGAGCTGCTGAACACCGACAGGCCACTGGCGATCGAGTTGAACGCGCCCGGCAAGGGGTAGGCGTTGGCGCGGTTGGTGCCGATCCGCTGCTGATAGACGGCAAGGCCTTCGGGCGTGATCGTGTTCATCACCTTGAGTACGTGCTGCTGGGGGCCACCCGCGACGTTTTTGTTTTTTTCGTGGGTTTGGGTGGCGGCGGTCGCGTTGGCGAAGAGGGCCTGTATCTCGGGCACGTAATCGCTTGCGTACTGGAAGAACGGGTCGAAGTTGTGCAGCGCGGAGGAGGTGGCGGCCAGTAGCGGCGTGGTCAGGTCGAGCTCCTTCTTGACCGCGGGCAGGCCCGTCTTGGCGGCTTTGGTGAACGGTCCGAGCGAGGTCAGGAGCGCGTTGAAGGGCGGCGTGAACGGCTTGACGGCTTCCAAGAGCGGGGTGAGTTTTTCCTCGAAGGGACGGATCGCGTCATACAGCGGCACGGTGTTGGTGGCGAAGGCGTCGAGGCTGCGCAGGGCGGTGCGGGTGTTGCGCTGGAAGGCGGGCAGTTCCTTCCAGGCTTGCGCGAAGGCCTGGCTCGATTCGGCCAGCGCGTGGGAGGCGCGCGCGCCGTTTGTGATCAGGCCCCGGAACTCTCCCTCGCGCGCGGTCAAGGCATCGAAGACGGCGCCGGTGTTGTGAATGGAGGCGGTGAGCGCACCCTCTTGGGAGGCCGCGACTTCGGTCAGCTTGTTGGCGTCTTCGACGAAGGGTTGGATGACCGCGAAGGAGGAGTTGATCTCTTCGCCTTTGCCGCCGAGGCCTTCGGCGGCGGATTGCATCCAGATCTGGAAGTTCTTGCGCGTTTCGGGGGTGAGCGCGGAGAGGATGTCGTCGAGCGTGACCGCCGGTTCGATGTGGGCGTTGGGCAGCACACCTCCGTCGGGCAGCGGGCGACCGCGGAAGGCCTGGGGCTTGAGCTGGACGTAGGTCTCGCCGAGCAGGGTCTTTTGACGCAGGATGGCGCTCATGTTGGAGGGGATCGGCGCGTACTTGCTGGCGATTTCGATCGTGACGTGGGCCCGCCCGTCCTTGTCATAGGCGAGGCTGATCACGTGACCGACGTTGACGCCGCTGATGCGCACGTCGGACTGTTCGGCCAGGGCGAGTGTGCGGGGGAAGGCGATCGTGAAGCGATAGCCCTTGGGCTTGAGCGGGACGGGGCCGCCGAAGGACTCCCACAGGAACAGGAGCAAGCCGAAGCAACTGAGCGCGAACAGGACGATCACGAGGATGTTGGCGAGGGTGGGCGCGCGCTTTTGCATTAGCGACCTTCCTCGCTCGCGGTGGCGATCCGCCCGAAGGCGCTGTGCTTGGAGCCGAGCAGTTTCAGGGTGAATCCGCTGGCGCGTTTGGTGTGAGCCCGTACGCGAGCGGCGGCCGCGGTGGTGGTGGTTGCCGCGGCGCCGGAGCTCAGCCCCTGGGCGGCGCATTCGGCTTCGTTGGGCGGGTTGAGCAGCGCGATCAGCAGACGCACCGTCGGGTTGACGGTGCCGACGGCGTTGAAGATGGGCAGCACTTCGCAGTTGGCGTAGAGCACGGTGCGGCCCACCGGACCGTGGGCGTCGGCGGTGGAAAGCACGGAGTTGAGGTCGTGGTTGGCCCAGACTAGGAAGAACAGGAAGCCGCCCTGGTTGGGACCGGGGTTGTAGGCGAGCTCGTTGAGGAGTTCGTTGAACACGCCAAAGCTCTTTTCCAGGCCGGGGAACGCTTCCCCTAGTTCCTTGAGGGAGGGGTTGAGCTGGTTGACGATCGGCAGGACCTTGCGCGCGAAGGGGCGGATTTCGTTCTTGATGATCGGCGTGGTCGTCTTGAACAGGGAGCGGTTGGCTTCCTGGGCGGGGGCCAGGGCGGCGGCGAACGGCTGGAGCTTGGTCAGGGTGGAGCCTGTGACGGCGGCGGCGGTGGCCAGCTTGCCGAGTCCGTTGCGGGTCTTGGTGAGTGCACCAGGCAGGAGGTGCAGGGTCTGCTGGAAGTTTTGGTCCTGTTCGGCGAACGTCTTGAAGACGGCGTTGGAGGCGTCGATCGCTTGGGAGATTTCGGTGTCCTTGTTGCCGAGCGCGTTGACGATCAGCTGGAAGTTGTGGATCGCCCGTTCGATGTTCTTGTGGCGCAGTTGCAGCTGGGCGGTGATCTTGCGCGCGTACAGGGAGATCGGGTCGAAGCGCTTGAAGGTCGCCGAGAGGTTGGCGGAGTTGCCCTTGAGGCCTTGCCCGGCTCCGGCGATCAACTCTTGCAGGTAGGCGCGGGTTTCACCGTCCAGGGCCGCGAGGAATTCCTCGAAGTTGACGTCGGGGGCCGTGTGCGACTGGGTCACGAGGAAGCCGCTTGGGACTCGACCTGCGCGCGGATTGCCGGGGTCCACCTCGACGGTCATGTCCTTCAGGCCCGTCTTGGGACGCAGAAGCATGGTGGCGTCGCGGTAGATGTAGCGGGCATACTTAGGCGTGATGTTCATCGTCACGAGCGCGTCGCCTCCGTTGGACTTCACGCTTGCGATTTCGCCGATCTTGGCGCCCGCGATCGTGACGGCCTGGCCCTGGCCGGGCGTGACCGCTTGGGCGGTGCGGAAGTCGGCCTTCAGGGTGACGTATTCCTTGCCCAGGACGGGGACCCAAGCGGGCAGGGAGAGGCGCTCGTTGGAGAGGATGTAGCCGCCGACGAACAGGGCGATCACGACCATCGCTACGACCGAGATGAAGGCGGTGCGGTAGCGCGCGATCTGGTCGCCCAGGCCGCGCTCGCCCTGGTGCTCTTGGTCGGGCGTCACGGTTGGCTCCCAGGAAGGACGTTAAGCATTTGAGCCGGCCGAGGAGCAAGCGAGACAAGGACGCACCGAACGCGGTGTGCCTGGCACATAAGTGAGGGAGGACGCAGTCTCGCGCCGCTCGTCGGCCGGCTCACGGTTGGCTCCCGTCGGCGGGGCCTTGCGAGAGGGGGCCGTTGAAGTTTTGGGGGCTCTGGGTGTAGCAGGGCACGAGCGGCTTGTAGGGGGGCTCGCTGGCGGGGAAGGCGGGGCTCGTGCCCAAAGGTGCCTGGGAAGTGTGGGCCAGCAAGGGGAGTTTCTTGCCGCGGGTCGAGCTACCGACGACGGTGGCGGGGGCGGAGCGTAGCGTTTGGTCGCCGGTCTCGACGAGGAAGCGGGTGGTTTGGCCGTTACCGTCGAAGCTCTGCCCGATCCCGGCCAAGCCAGCCATCGAATACCAGAACTCCTTGTAGGCTTCCACGCCCGAGGTGTTGGCGCCGTCCTGCAGCTTGGTGTTGCCGGCCGGGAAGAAGATCTTGGACAGGCACTGGGAGAACAGGTTGACCTGTTTGAAGAAGGCGGGCTGGGGCACGACCAGGCCGGCGATCGTGGGGGCGGCTTCGCGCAGGCCGCTGGCGACGCCGCCGAGCTCGCTGGGCGCGAGCGAGGCTTGGGTCTGTTCGATCCAGGGGTAGGCCGCTCGGATCGTCGCGGGGGTCTGTTCGACTCCGGGGATGAAGGCGAGGGAGAACTTGCGGATCGCGGGCGAGGCGGCGTTGAAGTTGGCGAACGCTCTGGAGGCATTGTGGAGCGTGCTCGGCAGGACCGCAAGGGTGGCCGTCAAGCTGGTGGACTGATTGGAGAGGGCGCCGAGGAAGGTGTTGAAGTTGTTGACCCATTCGCCGAGCTGCTGTTCGTCCTGGTTGAGGGCGGCGAACAGCTGGTTGCCGCCGTAGATCAGTTTGGAGAGGTCGTTCTGGTTGACGCCGGCGAGCGCCTGGTTGACGATCGCCCCTCCCTTGAGTGCTTGAGGTGAGTCGTAGTAGGTCTTTTTGAGCGCTTGGGCTGCGTTGAGGCCCCGCACCGCGGGGTTCTGTTCGGCGTTCTCGGCGGGGGTTGGCTTGGCGGTCAGGGCGGTGCCGTATTCGTAGAGCAAGGTTTGCAAGTTCGAGCGTGTGTTGGTGTTCAGGGCGTCGAGGATCTGGTCGAGTTGGACGGGGTCGGAGGTCTGGGTGATCGGGATCGTGTAGCCGGAGGAGACCGTGGGCGAGGTCGGAGTGCCGGGTTGCAGGTCCACGAACCAGTTGCCTTCCAGGAGGATGCGCGCTCTGATCTTGAGCGTGGCGTCGCGGTGGATCGGCAGGCCGCCTTTGGTGATTTCCATGGTGACGACGCCGGTGTTGCCTTGACGCGTGACCGAGGTGACGGTGCCGACGTTGACGCCGGCGATGCGCACGGGCGATTTGGGGCTGATGTTGAGCGCGGTTCCGAATGCGGCCTTCAGGCGGAAGCCGTGCTTGAACGGGATGTGCTTGGTGAAGCCGAAGTAGACGACGATCGCGGTGAGCACGATCACGACCAGGCCGAAGCGCACGGGGTTTGACTTTTGCAGCTCGGGGACGGGCATCTCGTCATAGCGTTTCCACCAGCGCACGCGACTCATTTGGAGGACCCTTTCGAGCTTGTCAGGCCGAGCGCTTGGGCCGTGGAGGAGGGATAGGGTTCGCCGAAGAGGTCGTTCTTGCGTTCGGTCGTTTCGGTCTTGGTGCCGACGTTGCCGGGCACGTTGCCGATCACGGCTTGGCCGATCTTGTAAGGCTCGTTGCCGGCTTCGCACTCGTGGGTCTGGCCGGGGCCGGCCACGTTGGGGTAGGGGTTGACGTGCACGTGGTTGTTGTCCACTAGGGGCCCGAGGGTGCCGGGTGTGGGGCCGGGCGAGTGGTCTACAGAGGGACCGTTGGCGTAGGAGGAGGAGGGGGCCCCCTCGTTGTTGGGCCCGTTGGGCGAGAGCACGCCCATGGCGCGGCCGAGCGTACCGACGCCGACGCTCTCGGAGAGCAGGCTGGCGATGTTGCGGAAGGTGAGCGTCACGTAGTTGCAGGTCGTCTGGGCGGGGGCGAGCCCGGCGAACAAGGGGTTGCCGAGAGTCAGGGTTTGGGTGAAGCTTTCGAGGCCGTTGGTGACGACTGGGTTCTTGGCGAATTCGGCGATCGCTTGTGTGGCTTCGGCGACCTCGCGGTTCAGGGCGGTGGCGGCGCGGAGGTTGACGGCGCCGACTTCGAAGGCGTGGCCGAGTGGCGCGGCGACGGTCGTGAGGATCTTGGCGCTGGGTCGCAACAGGCGCATGAAGTCGGCGCTCTTGTTGACGAATTCGGCCTGGAAGGGCAGCGAGTAGGTGGCTTGGTGAAGCGTGGCGGGGCCTTCGGCGATCGCCTTTTCGAGCGAGGGCGCGACGCTGGCCCAGGCGGTGAAGAAGGTGTCGAGGTTGCTGTAGAGGTCGGCCTGTTCTTGGGCTACGGGCGCGACTTCTTTGGCGGCGCGATCGAACGCTATGAACAGCTGGCCGAACCCGGTTTGGGGCGAGGCGAGGTTGCGCAGGACCGGGATGGCGTTGGTGACCAAGGGCTTGAGGGTGGCGATGGTTTCGTTGAGCCCGATGCCGCGCCCGGCCAGGCCGTTGCCGAAGGTGGTGAGGTTGACCTGGTTGGCGTGGCGGGTCTTTTCGTCGAACATGTCGAAGAACTGGTCGAGGTCGACCGGTTCCTTAGTCTGGGAGACAGGGATCGTGTCGCCGGCTTTGAGGGTTTGGGTGGAGTTGCCTCTTTCCAGGGACAGGTACTTGAGGCCGATCGTGGAGACCGATTGAACCAAGGCGTGGGTGTTGGCGGGCAGGGGTTCCACCTGCTTTTCGAGCTTGAGCGAGACGATCGCCGTGACCGTGCCGGTTTTGGGGTCTTGGTAGGGGCTGAGTCCGCTGATCACGCCGACTCGCTCGCCCCCGATGCGCACCTGGTTGCCCTTCTGCAAGCCTGAGGCCTCGGGCAGCTGCACCTTGATGTCGTAGGTGGGGGTGAAGGGCAGGCCGTTGTTGGCGTTGTAGGAGAGGAACACGGCCACGACCACGATCAAGGTGGTGACCGCGCCGATCAGGAGCGGGCTGCCAGCGAGTGAATTGGAGCGACGCCGGTTCATCGCACGCGCTCCGCTCTACGCCGACCAGCTGATCCTGGGCACGTAGGACAAGCCGGACAAGGACGCACCGACCGCGGTGTGCTTGGCACATAAGGGAGGGAGGACGCAGCTCCGGCGCCGTCATACGTGTTCAGGATCATGGGGTCTGTGAGGGGTCGCAGCCCAATTGGCCGTTGTCGGCGAAGGGCGAGGAGCCGTCGGCGGCGGGCTGGGTGCCGGCGCCGGGACAGCGGCGCAGCTGACCGGTCTTCAGGCTGCCCACGACCTGGGAGGGGTTGGCGGGTTTGAGTGTTTCTTCGGAGCCGAGCGCGAAGTCGGGGAACAGGCCGGAGACGCGGGCGTAGTGGCCGTTTGCGTCGTAGTAGCCGGTGCTTTGGCCGAAGGAGCGCACGAGGCCTTGGAGGTCGGGGCTGTAGGGGCCGAACAGGGCGGTGATCGGCAGGGATTCTTCGGCGGCGCGCACGCCGTTGGGCGAGGCGGTGACGAGCGCTTGGGCGAGGCCCGGCAGGGCCAGGGCCGCTTCGGTGAGGTCGTTGCTTGAGCCGGGCTTTGAGAGCGCTTCACTGAAGTCGCCGACCACCGGGGTGGCGGCGATCACGAGCGGGCGCAGCTTGGTGACGAACGGGCCGAGCAGGGGCGCCCCGGGCTTGGCGGCGTTGACGAGCTTGGTCAGGTCGGCGAGCGTGGCGGGGAGCTCTTCGAAGGTGCGGGTGCCTTCTTTGAAGGTGACGGGGAGCTCCTTGAGGCCTGCGGTGAGATTCGCTTGCTGGGAGGCGAGCACTCCGAAGGTGGTGTCGGCGTGGCTTACGAGTTCGGTCAGCTGTTGGCTGTGGGCGGCCAGGATGGTCGTGGCCTTGGCGCTTTCCACGAGGAAGCTCGAGAAGGTGTTCTGGTCGCCGCCGATCTGGGCGAGGACGTGGTCGAGGGCCGCCAGGGCGGGCGGGAAGTAGGTCGAGCTTTCTTGTAGCTGAGGCGCGACGCCGTCGTACTGTTCGGCGGAGCCCTTGATCAGGCGCTGCAGGCCGACGCGGGTCTTGGCGTTGAAGATGCCGAACAGCTGATCGAGGTTGACCACACCGTGGGTGGCTGTCGTGGGAAGGGTCGAGCCGGACGGGAGGGAGGGACGGTTGTTGGGGCCGGGCGAGAGCGCTATGTAGCGGTTGGCCACGCTTGAGAGCGAAGGCACCCTGATTTCGGCGGTCGTGCCCTGGTGCAGGGGGGCCAGGGAGGATTCGACGTTGATCGTGATGCGCACGTTGTAGTTGTGAAGGAGGGTGATGTCCTTGATCGACCCGACGGGCACGCCTCCGACCTGGACTTGGTCGCCGCGTACGAGCTGGCCGGCTTCGGGGAAGATCAGCTGATAGGTCGCGCTTTTTTTGCCGGCGAAGACGAGCAGGAGCACGATCACGACCACTGCGGCGAGCGCTCCGAAGGCGATGAAGCGCATGTTGCGCGCACGCCGTGGCGGCGGCCCGAGCGGTGGCGGCGAGGCGGGCGGCGGCGGCGGCGATGTGGGAGCGCCTGGGGATACCGTGGTGGCCATCGCTAGTTGCCTTCCGCCGCGGAGCTGGATGCGGAGGGGGAGTGGTCGGGGACCGCCGCCGGCGAGGGCTTGGTCGCGACGGCGGGGTCGGGCACCTGGCCGAGGCGGGCCACGAGACGCAGCCACTCGGCCGGGGTGAGGCCGGCGGAGGAGGAGGCGGCGTGTGCTTGGGTGCCTTGGGAGGGGGCGAAGGAGATGTGAATCAGGCCGGCGTATCCGGGCAGGACGACGGTGTGGGACCCGCCGGCGAGGTGGATCGCTCCGGCGATCTGGAGCGGCTTCATGGGGCCTTGGAGGGCCGCCAGCTTGCCGAGCGCGAGCCGCGCCGAAGGAGCCTCCCCGGCGGGTCCGACCACGGGCGTGCCGTCGATCGTGGAGATGTCGAGCGTGTCGGAGACGGAGGAGGCGGCAAGCGGACTGACCGTCGCGGCGCCGGCGGTCGGCTGCGCGGCGGCGGATGGGCAGGTGCGCGAGGAGACGCCGGGGCGCAGGTCGGAGGCGGCGAGGAAGGCGAGCGTGGCGAGCACGCGCCGGTTGACGCGACCGTCGGCGATCAGGCGCCGCTCGCAGGCGGGCAGGTGGACCTGCGTCTCGCGCGGAACCTGTTGCTCGAGCTGGGTCTTTGACTCGAGCAAGGTCTGCCCGGGTGTGGCCGAGATCTTGGCGAAGGGGTCGCGACCCTTGGCTTTGATGACCGAGGAGCTCTGCAGCTTGACCCAGCCGTCGAGGATCGGCTTGGGGTCCACGAGGGTTGTACCGATTCCGGCGGGCTTGATCTGGAAGACGATGTGCGGTTCGGCCCCGGGCCCGACGTGGCCGAGCACGGTGCCGGCGATCACGTGGGCTCCGACCTGGAGGGGGTGGAGATAGACGTTGTCCGTGCCCGCGCGGAACATGCGCGTGGCGCCGGAGGCGGCGGCGGTCGGTGCCCAGGGGCCGCGGCGGGCGCTCGTTGCGCCGGGGGCGGTCTCAGAAGCAGCCGCGCGTGCGTGGCTGGAGGATCGGGGCTTCGATTCGATCGCTTCGAGCATCGGATAGAGCGTGGCGGTTGAGCCGAGCTCGGAGTAGATGTAAGTGTTGCCGTAGGCGTCCTTGAGGGAGATGGTGCGCCCGAAGGGGCCGGCTTGGCCGATGTGGACGATCGTGCCGTCTTGGACGGCGATCACGGGCGCGCCGTCTTGGGAGACGATCGTGGTGCCGGGAACCGTGTGCGGCGAGGAGCCTTCGGTGGCGGGGAAGGAGTCGTCGTAGTGGGAGGCCGCGTATACGGGGAAGCGGGCTTCTGTCAGGCCGGTGATCGCGCCGAGCAGTTCGGGGGGCGTGCCGCCGAGCAGGCGGGCGCGCAGGAGCACGGAGTTGAGGTAGGCCTGGGAGTGGTTGTAGGCGAGGATCGCGGCGCGAATGTCGGTGTCCCCCCCGGCGGCCTTGAGGTAGCGCGCGGCGGCGAAGACGGCGTCTGCCGGGTTGTAGGGATCCTCGAAGCCGTCGTTGTTGACGTCCACCCCGTACTGGTCCCAGGTGCTCGGCAGGAACTGCATCCAGCCCTCGGCGCCGGCGCTTGAGACCGACAGGTCGCGTCCGTAGTCGGTCTCGACTTCGTTGATCGCGGCGAGGATCTGCCACGGGATGCCGTAAGCGGCTCCGGCGGCTTGGTAGATCGGCAGCAGGAAGGGCGGGATCGAGAAGCTGTCGATGAAGAAGGAGGACACGCCCGAGAGTTGGCCGGTGAGGCTGGTGGGCAGGGGCGGCGTGATCGAGGAGGGCGAGACGGCGGGCTTGTGCGAGCCGGCTTCGCCGCTCTTTTCGGGGGCGGTCGGGCTCTTGGCGTGCGCCTTGGTTTTGGTGGTCGGTGCCGGTGCGATGACCGTGGGGTGCTGGGAGCGCTGGGCGGAGACTTCGGGGGCGGGCACGGTGGTCGTTTCCGTGGTCGTCGTCGGCGCGGGAGGCGTCGAGGAGGATGTGGTGGGCGTTGGCACGGTCGAGCCGGCGGGTGCGGCGGGGACGGTGCTCGCGGGGGCGGTCGCGGTGGACCCTTGGGTGGGTTCGGGCGTGGGCGGAGCGGGCACGGTCGTGACTTCCGAGGTGGACGCCGGGGCTTCGGAGGCGGGCACGACGGTTTGACCGCTGGCGGGCGACGAGATCGCGAGCGCCGCGAGAAGTGCGAGGGGGGCGAGTGTGAGCGGTCTGGGCACGGTCGGTCAGTTCCCGAGCAGGTAGTTGAGGAGCATGCCGCTCGCTTCGGAGCTTTCTTCGGGCGAGTAATAGGTGGTTCCGGCCGCCGCTCCGCCGACGGGTTGCGCGGCCGAGGTCGCGCCGGAGCCGGTGGCCTGCGTGGTCGAGCCGGCGGCGGTCTCGGACTTGAAGGAGCCGGGGTACTTGGCGATCGCCTGCGCGGGGGTCATGCCTTTGAGGACGGCCAAGGTGCGTTGCATGACGAAGCTCGTGGAGGCTGCGCTGGCTGTGGCGCTGGCGGAGCTGGAGCCGCCGCCGATGAATTTGCCGGTGGAGCAGAGCGGGTTGGTGGTGACGGCGTAGCCGATGCAGCCGGCGCTTGCGACTAGTTCGGCGCGCAGGAAGTGCCCGAGCGCGTCGTATCCGTTGATGCTGCCGCCGCCGAGATAGATGAAGTCGAGCAGACGCTCGAGACCGCCGGTCGTCTTGACGCTGGTGAGCAGGCCGGAGAGGTTGCTTGAGAAGGGCTTGGCCGACTTGCCGAAGTTCTTCAGCAGCGGCAGTAGAGGTTCGACGGCCTCCAGGGCCGAGGAGGTGGTCCTGGAGTTCTTGCCGAAGGTCTTGAGGAAGCCTTCGAAGGATTTGGAGAAGGGACCGAGGTTCTCGAAGGTCTTGTTGATCCCGGGCGCGGCGATGCCGAGATCGGTGAGGGTGGGCGTCGTCTGATCGGCGAAGCGGCCGAGCCGTTCCATCGCCGGACCGAGCTGTTCGAGGAAGGCCGGGAAGGCGGCGAGGTTCTGGGCGATCGCTCCACGCTGGTTGGCGCTCGCGCGGGCCACCTTGCCACTTTCTTTGACGAAGCCGACGAGCCGCTCGCGTTCGGCCGCCAGGGGCGCGGTCGCGCGGTCGCCTTCGACCGCGAGGTCGGTCAGGACTTTGTTCTCCTTTGCGAGGATCGCAAAGACGCGTTCGAGGCCCTGCAGGGCTGGGTTGGAGCGGCGCAGGACGGCGTTGAGGTCCGAGCCGCGCCCAGCGAAGCCGGCGCCCAGCTCGTTGATGATGATCGTCAGGCGCTGGGCCTCGGGCAGGCGCGTGATGTCGCCGAGCAGGTCGGGGTTGACGGGACTGTGGTTGTTGGCGACCGGCAGGAGCACTTGGCCGGCGCCTTCGTGGCCCGCTGGGATCGTCTTCAGAGGCGGCGGCAGGGGCGTGCCTTCGACACGCGGCTGGGTGGGCAGACAGTTCGACGAACTTCTCCCCGATCAGGGCCTGCGGGCGAATTTCGCAAGACGCGTCTTCGCGGAAGTCTTGGAAGCCGGGGTTACTGATGTTCAGGACGACCGCAGCCTTGGCGTTGGGGGTGGGCGTGACCGAGCCCACGGTTCCGACCTTGACGCCGTCGATCTTGACGTCCTCGCCAACGGTCAGGTTGCCGGCGTCGTCGAAGATCGCGCGCACCGCATAGCCGCCGGAGGACCCCCCGGCGGAGGTCGCGAGCAGAACGACGAGCACGAGCGCGGCCACGCAGGCTGCGCCCGCGATAGCGGTCTTACCCCTCCTGAACCCCTCGCTTTGCGTCCTCAACGCGACCCTACCTCTGTGTTTATAACGAGAAGAGAGCGGCTCCGTCCATTCAGACGGGCCGCCCTTCCCGCTCTCGCTCAGACCTTACCTGCAAGGCACAATCTCTGAGCTATGTCTTACGTTTGGTCTTCTCGAAGTCCTGCCGGTGGCCGCCCATCTGGGGCCGCCACCGGCAGTGTTTCGCAACTAACTCCGTCGACGCACTATTTCTTGGGGCACGGCGGCTTGGCGGTGACGGCCACCGATTCGCCGCTGTAGAACTTCAGTTCGGCCTTGACGGGGAAGCCGCCCTTGGGGCACTTGGTTGGGATCGTGCCGTAGGAGACGAGCTTTTTGCCTTTCATGAAGGCCGCGCCGACCTTGACCTTGATGAATTCGACCGACCCAAACGGCGCGCCGGGGACGGTTTCCACAAGCGGCACGGTGCCTGTGAACACAGGACCCGAAGCGGCGGGGGTTACCTTGCCGGGAGACAGGAGTTCGATCTCCGCGGGCGAGGTGCCTTCGGCGTAGAAGGAGAGACCGCCACCGGCCGAGAAGAACGGTTGCACCGACAGCGTCTCGTGTACCCGGGTGCCGCCGAAGCTGACCACGCCCTTGGCTTCGCCCTTGGGCCCAGCCGCGGACTTCTTGGGGCACTTCTGCACTTCGTGGCTTTCGAGGATCGCGTTCGAGCAGGTCGTGAAACCGCTGGTCGAGACCTTGGTCCCGGCCGGCAGGGTCACCGTGACGCCCACCAGAGGCGAGGGGAAACCGCCGTATTCGGTGCCTGCGATCGTGAATTCGGTTTCAAGGGCGGCGCCCTTACCGAAGAAGTTGCCGGTGCCCGGGTATGTCGGGCCACCGCTTGAGCTGGGGTTCTTGGGGATCGGCACGGCCTTCACCTTGAGCGTCACGCTCGGCGCCGCCCCCGCGGCTGCCGGCAGGCCCAAGGTTGCTACGGCAAGGCCGAGCAAGGCCAAACGGATAGATGCTTTGCGCATCAGCTTCTCTCCTCTGTCTTGTATAGGTGCGCCTACGATCCGGGTAGCTCCGGATCCTTGACGGTCCGGCGACATCGAGTCTTCGGGCGTCTCAGCCGTCCGAAGAGCATTGGCGATTTGCCCGCAAGGTTAGCCGTAACGTGAGACGGGTTCAACCAGACGGGGCGGGCGAGGCCGCGAATTCGAGCTCTGAGCCGTCGTAGAGGACGCCGATCGGCTCGACGATCACGCGGCGCGGGCCGTCCTGTACCGAGCCGGCCACGAGCGCCTGCAGGCCCAAGCGGCGGGCGATCGCAACGACCTCTCCACCGCTGCCGGCGCCGCAGTAGACGGCGTAGCCGGAGCCCATGTTGAAGGTGGAGTACGCGGCGTGTGCGTCGAGCCCAGCCTTATCGGCAAGGAACGCCAAGACCTCCGGGACCGGGGGCAGGGCCGACACGCGGTAGCTGAAGGAGCGCGGCGGGCGCATCAGCTTGAGCAGGCCGTGGCCGGTGATGTGGCTCAGGTAGGAGATCCGCAACTCGGACTCGAGCAGGGCTTGCACCAAAGGCACGTACATGACGCTGGGGTCGAGCAGGGCCTCGCCGAGCGCGCGCCCGCCGGGCAGCGCGGTCGCGTAGCCCTTGGGCAGGCGATCGGCCACCAAGCGCGCCAAGGAGGCGCCGTTGGCGTGCAGGCCGCTTGAGGCCACGAGCACGATCTCATCGCCGGCGCGCAGGTCTTCGCCCAGGATCGGGGTGCGACCGGGAGGCACCGCACCGACGGCGGCGCCCGCGAGCTCGATGTCCTCGGCGGACACGAGGCCGGCCAAGGAGGGGGACTCTCCTCCGCCCCAGGTGCAGCCGGCGTCCAGGCATGCTTGCTGCCAGCCCTCGAGCAAGGCCGCGGCCCGGTCGCTTTGCAGGTACCACTCCGAGGCGCCGGTGGCGAAATAGGCGTTCACGACCAGGGGCAGAGCGCCGACGCAGGCGAGGTCGTTGAGGATCGCGGCGACGGTGTCATAGGCGACGTCGGCGAAGCGGTTGGAGCCGTGACGCTCGTAGACGAGGCGCGCGAGGATCGACTTGGTGCCGAGGCCCTCGACCACGAAGGCGAAGCTGCGTCCGTCGAGATCGAACACGAAGGCGGGCTCGCCGCGCGAGGCGTCGCGCGCCTGTCCCCCGCGCCCGGCCAGCAGCGACGAGGTGGCCAAGGCGCGGGCCATCGCCGCGCGCTTGCCGGCGTCGAGCGCGTCGTAGTCGACGCCCGCCGCCTTGTAGCTGGCGGAGGAGTCCGTGGTCGGGGGGGCTGTGGCCGGGCGGTCGGAGGCGGACGAGCTCCCGGCCGGGGGGTCGCCGGGCGAGGAGTCTGTGGCTGGGGCGTCGCTCATCGGCGATGATCCTAGTCCCCACTGCCGAGGAGGAGACAAATGGACTTCCAAGCCAGCGACCGGTGCGTCGAGTTTCAGGAGCGCCTGAAGGCGTTCATGGACGAGCACGTGTATCCGGCCGAGCCGGTGTATGCGCGCCAACTCGCCGAGTCGGGCGACCCGCACCACCAACCGAAGGTCATGGAGGAGTTGAAGACCCGCGCCAAGCAGGCCGGGTTGTGGAACATGTTCCTGCCGGACGCCGAGCACGGCGCGGGGCTGTCCAACAGCGACTATGCGCCGCTTGCGGAGATCTTGGGCCGTAGCCATATCGCCTCGGAGGCATGCAACTGCTCGGCGCCGGACACGGGCAACATGGAGGTGCTGCACCAGTTCGCCACCGATTCGCAAAAGACCCAGTGGCTTTACCCTCTACTTGAGGGTGAGATTCGTTCGTGCTTTGCGATGACCGAGCCGGAGGTCGCCTCGTCGGACGCCACCAACATTTCGCTTCGGATCGAGCGCTCTGGCGAGGACTATGTGCTGAACGGACGCAAGTGGTGGATCTCCGGGGCGCTTCATCCCCACTGCAAGATCATGATTGTGATGGGCAAGAGCAATCCGGAGGGCCCACGCCATCGCCAGCAGAGCCAGATCCTCGTCCCGATCGACACCCCGGGCGTGGAAATCGTGAGAGGCTTGCCGGTGTTCGGCTACCAAGATCAGGAGGGTCACGCCGAAATCGTCTTTGAGGACGTGAGGGTTGCGGCCGAGAACGTGATCGCGGGCGAGGGCGACGGCTTCATGATCGCCCAGGCCAGGCTCGGGCCGGGACGGATCCATCACTGCATGCGCTCGATCGGCGCGGCCGAGCGGGCTTTGGAATTGATGTGCGAAAGGGCCGTGGCGAGGAGCACCTTCGGCCAAACGGTGGCTTCGCGGGCGAACATCCAGGACTGGATCGCCGAGGCCCGGATCGAGATCGAGATGGCCAGGCTGCTCACGCTGAAGGCGGCTTGGCTGATGGACACGGTCGGCAACAGGCACGCACGCACCGAGATCGCGGCGATCAAGGTGGCGGCGCCCAATATCGCCCTGAAGGTGATCGACCGCGCGATCCAAGTGCACGGTGGGGGCGGCGTCTCCGAGGACTTCCCGTTGGCCTGGACCTATGCCCACCTGAGGACCTTGCGCTTGGCCGACGGGCCCGATGAGGTCCACAAGCTCTCGATCGCAAGGCGCGAGCTCGCGCCTTATATGCCCTCCGAGACCACTTGACTGAAGGCCGTCTCGCCCCACGCGCGCGCATGGGCCCCTGCGGCGCGACCGAACTCAGGAGCGCAGCAGGCGCAGGCTGTAGAGCACGGCCGCGACCGAGGTCGCCAGGTTCAACGAGGAGACGCCTGGGCGCATCGGCAAGCGCAGGCGCGCATCGGCGCGCGCCAGGAGCTCGTCGCTGAGCCCGTCGCGCTCGGTCCCGAAGGCCAAGAGGGCACGCGCGGGGATCGCCTCGGGACGCAGGTCCTCGCCCTCGGGGTCCAGGGCGAGCAGAGGTCGGGGCAACGGCTCGGGCAGAGCTTGTAGACGTGCCACGGGCAAGGCGAAGTGCAGGCCGGCCGAACCCCTCACGGCAACCGGATCCCAAGGATCTTGTCGGCCGGTCGTCAACACGCCAAGCGCGCCCACGGCGGCGGCGACCCGAATCACGGCTCCGAGGTTGCCGAAGTGCCGGGGGTCCTCGAGCAGCACGATGGGCCCCTCCCCCTTTCCTTCGAGGACAGCCACGGGATCGGCGGGAACACGCTCAGCGATGGCGACCACGCCGGTGTGGGGCACATAAGGCCCGAGTCGCTTGAAGGCCTCGGCCGGCAGGACGACCGCGAGCGCCTGGATCCGCTCGAGCAAGTCGGGCGCCAGGGTGAGCGCCAAGCGTTCCAGTTCGGCCGGATCGCTGCATGCGACCAAGCCGACCGAGGCGCCGAACCTGATGGCGTGCTTGAGCGCGTGAAAGCCCTGCAACACGACCGAGCCCTCGCCGCGCCGGGCCTCATGGAAGCGCCGCACGACGCTCGCGGTATCCGAAGCGGGGACCTCGCTCAGCACAGACCGAGTTTACGGGCGCCCAACCTCGTGCACCCGCAGGGCGTTACCTTTGGAGGATGGGAACACCCCAACTGGAGGCCCAACCGCTCGAGCTGAGCGCCTGCGCGAGCGCGCTGCGCGAAGGCAAGTCCAGTTCGGTCGAGATGGTCGAGCAGGCGCTCGGGCGCATCGAGGCCACGCAGCCCACCCTCAACGCTTTTCGGGTCTTACGCAGCGAGCAAGCGCGTGAGGAAGCGGCCGAGGCCGATCGGCGCATCGCCGCCGGCGAGCGCCTGCCCCTGCTCGGGGTGCCGGTCGCGATCAAGGACGATGTGGATCTCGCGGGGCACCCCACCTCGTTCGGGTGCGACGGCCCTTTGAGGTCAAGCGCGAGGACTGCGAGATGGTGCGCCGCCTGCGCGCTTCGGGCGCGGTGATCGTGGGCAAGACCAATACGCCCGAGATCGGCCTGTACCCCTTCACCGAGGGCGCGGCTTTCGGCGCCACCCGCAACCCTTGGAGCTTGGAGCACACGCCGGGCGGCTCCAGCGGCGGCTCCGCGGCGGCCGTGGCGGCGGGGATCGTGGCCGGCGCCGTCGGCTCGGACGGCGCGGGCTCGGTCAGGATTCCGGCCGGCTGGTGCAACCTGGTCGGCGTCAAGCCCCAGCGCGGACGGATCTCGACATGGCCGGACCCCGAGTCCTTCAACGGCCTGACTTGCATCGGGCCGCTGACCCGGACCGTGGCCGACGCGGCTTTGATGATGGACGTGTTGAAGGGCAACCATCCTGAGGACCTGCACGCCCCGCCCGCTCCCGCCGAGCCCTACTCCCAGGCGATCGAGCGCCGAGGGCCCCGCCTGAGGATCGCCCTGTCCTTGCGCCACGCTTTCAGCGGAGCGCCGGTGCGCTTGCACCGCGACATCGAAGCGGGCGTGCGCCGCCTCGGCGGGATCTTGGCCCAGCTCGGACACACAGTGCAAGAGCGCCACGCCCGCTTCGGCTTGATGGGATTGACGCTGATCGCTCGCGGCGAGTCGGGCGTGCACGGATGGGTCCAGCGCGTACCCGACCGGTCCTTGCTCGACGAGCGCACGCGCTCGACCGCCCAGATCGGAGGGGCCCTCTCACGGACCTTGCTGCCGGTGGCCCGGCGCTTGGAGCGACGCTTCCAAAGAAGGGTTGGCTCGGTCTTTCACGAGTTTGATGTTCTGATCGCCCCGACCAGCGCGTCCGCGGCTTTGCCGATCGGCAAGACGGACGGCATGTCCAGTTGGTCCACCCAGCAGGTCATCGCGGGGAGTTGTCCTTATGCGTGGCCTTGGAACGTGCTTGGCTGGCCGGGCGTGAGCGTTCCCGGCGGGCTCACCGAAGAGGGTTTGCCCTTCGGTGTCCAATTGCTCGGACCCGCCAACAGCGAAGCGACTCTGCTCTCGCTCGCCGCCGAAGTCGAGCAGGTCGAGCGCTGGCACGAGCGCGTGGCGCCGCACGCGGTGGCTTAGCACCGAGCCCCGCTCCCGGGCACCGATTTCCGGCCATTACCGTGCCCGCCCCGAGGCGCAAACGTGCCCCGCCCGAGGGCGCCCTCTCAGCGACCCAACGTACGGGTGACCTCACGCGCGCGGGCGCGTAGGCCGCCCACCAGCTCGCGTACCTGGGAGAGGCCGGCGCGCAGCTCGGGGTCGCCCACCTCTACTGGGAGCATCGAGTCTTGGAGCTCGCCCAGCATCCCGTCGGCCTTCGCTGCGGCGTCCACCGCGGCGTCGATCAAGCCCTTGGTGCCGCTCGCCGGAGCCACTTGGGAGGGCGTTGCGAATTCGCGCGGCGGCAAAGCGTGGCGCTCGGCGAAGCCGGCGTAGACACGCTTGGCGCGACCGTAGGCCGCCTGGGTCGGCCGGAAGAGGGCCTCTTCCAAGCGCTCGGCCGCGTTCTCGTCGAGGTGCTCGTAGGCCTCGCTCAGCAAAGCCAAGGCCACCGCGATCTCATCGGCGGCGGCGCCCAAGGCGTCCAAGATCTGTTGTCGGCCCTCGGCGGCGGTGTAGGTCACGGAGACCCACCTTAGCCGCTTGGGTCATCCCCCCGAAGGCTTTTCGAGACTGCGCGGGACCCATTCCGGGCGGCGGCCCGGATGTGGCCATTTCGGGCGGCGGCCCGGATGTGGCTACTGGTTCAAGGCGAGCACTTCGAGCAGGTGATCCCAATCGTCTTGACCACGTTCGAATTCGAGTTCCCCAAAGCGAGTGTCGAGTCGCACGTCGGCCGCAATCAAGGACCGGTCGGAGGACTGGGCATAGGGCAAGAGCAGCTTGCGGGGGATTTCTTTGACTTCGATCGCTTCCACCCGGCGGTCGTATTGGGCGACATTGGCGGGCATCGTCTTGTAGCCGCTCGCCGTCCACGCGCGCACGTCCCCACACAGGTCGGGAATGGGCAGCAGAGTCATTTCGTGCAGACTTTTGGTGAATTTGCGGGCCGCCCGCGTGATTGCGGGATTGCTCCAGGTGAGCGAGCCCACCGCTTTGACGAACTTCTGGACCACTTTGGCCTCGGTGCGATAGCCCGTAGCCCACAAGGCCCCGGCGACCTCAGAGCTGAGCAATTGCTCCTGTTCGCTTTGGGGCGAGCCGGCCCCCACCTTGGGACATTCGGCCTGGAACTTGACGTCCAGCCGGTGGATCCCCGCTTCGACGGTCGACCATTTGGTGACCACCTCGTGCAGGGCCGCATACGCGGCGACAGCGTACGCGTGTGTGGAGGCGATGTCTTTGGCCGAGGCCTGCGCGCCCGCAGGCGCGACGCCAAGCGCGAGCGCGGCCACAGCTGCCAGAGTCCCCAAGCGTCCCTTCATCCCACCATCCAGGGTAGCCCATCGACCCGGACCTTGGGTAGGTCCACGCCGATGGGCTCGCAGGTCCTGACTGCGCTCGGGGAGATGTCCGAGCGGGTCAGCCCGTGGTGAGCGGGGCTGCGGTCCAGTGGACGGTGCGGTTGCTGCTGGTGCCGCCTTTGAAGTGGGAGCTGACGGTGCCCGTCGCAAAGCCCTGCTTGAGGAACTTGCCGGTAACCGTCTCGGTGCCCTCGCTTTTGTTCGAGCCGGGAGGGAAGTCCAGGTTCAGGGTGACCTTGAACGCGCCCTTCTTGGAGATCTTCGCCGACGCGGGGCTCCCGCTCCCGATCCCACCGCAGCCACCTTGGCAGGTGATCGGCGTACTCACTGTGAGCTCGACGACCTTCTTGCCATTCGGGGAGACCTTGAAGGAAATTGCATCGGTCGCACCATCCGAGTAGGAGCCGATGTAGGACGCGCCCTTCACCGCGTGGGAGGCGATCGCGACTGACGCGACCGCCAGCGTCGCAACCGCCGCGAGCGCACCAATGCCAGAAAGCCGCCTGCCCAAATCACGCGCCATAGTCATGTCAAACCCCTGTGTAGTCTCGTTCGCCCGTATTCGGCACATAAGTCTATTGCGTCTGTGGGCCAGCGTGACGCCGAGCGGGAACACGCGATGCACAGTCGGTTGTCGAAAGTGGAGACGCCGGGAATCGAACCCGGGTCCGCGGTCGCGTGAGAATGGCTTCTACGAGCGTAGCCGGCGCTCTAGTCTCGTCCCCCGCTCGCCTCGCCGGCCGGGTTGTGGGGGACCAGCCTCCTGAAGTGTTCCCGGGTCAGCGGAGGCGGGCCTTCCCGGGTGAGCCTACTTTCTGATCCCGAGGATCCCCGCCGTAGGCGAGCGGGGCTCGAGACCTCGTGCCTTAGCTATTGACTAAGCAGCGAGGGCGTACTCGTGAGAGTCCGCACTTATGGTTTTCCCGGGTGTTTTACGAGGCCGCCCGGGACCTCGACTCGCCACCATCCACACGAGCCGACTGCGTCGAAGCCTGTCGTCCCCTTGGATGTCCTGCATGTCCAGTGTAGCCGGACTTAAGTAAGTTGAACGCGGTCCCGGGCCGCTTCGAGGAACCTCACGCCGGTTGGCCCGAAAGCCTTCCGATGATTGGTGGCGCGGCCTCACACCTCAGTGGCCTCGCTCTTTGCGGCTCGGGGTCCGCGTCTTCATTCAACGTACGCCTGTCCCTGGACCCCGTCAAGGGCATTTTCGCGACATCCCCGCACATTGCGCAAAAATCGGATCTAAGGGCATGCGAAGCCGACTTAGGAGAGGCTTATCGCAGCTGCCACAATGGGTGTATGGACAGCGATCTGCCGGTGGTGAGCGACAGCCCTTTCGGTGGAGCGAGCAGTTCGGCGGCGATTCCGGCGCGAGGCCTGCCAGGCGCCGGTGAGCCGCACGGAGGCGAAGCACCGTTCGGCAGACCAGCCCGCTCGCTGCGCAAGCGCGCGGGCAGCGTCCTTGCCGGCCTGGCGGCGCTTGCCGCCAAGTTCGGCGCCTACATCAAGAGTGGGGCCTTGCTCTTGGGCAACGCCAAGTTCTTGACCACCGGGGCCACCGCTTTGGTGTCGGTGGCGGCCTACAGCCTGTTCTGGGGGTGGCAGTTCGCGGCCGGGTTCGTGGCGCTCCTGTTCGTGCATGAGATGGGCCACGTGATCCAGCTCAGACGCGAGGGCATCAAGGCGAGCACGCCCATGTTCATCCCCTTCTTGGGAGCCGCGATATTTTCGCGCTCGCTCGGCGACAACGCTTTGGCTGAGGCGCGGGTGGGCTTGGCCGGTCCCATACTCGGCACGCTCGGCGCGGTGGCAGTGGCGATCGCCGGGGCGATCACGGGAAGCGACCTGCTGCTGGCCCTCGCCTATCTCGCTTTCTTCTTGAACCTGATCAACCTGATCCCGGTCGTGCCATTCGACGGCGGTCGGGCGATGGCGGCCGTGGCACCCTCGATGTGGTTCTTGGGGATCGGCGGCCTCGTGGCGATGATCCTGTTGCTCGGCAACCCGTTTCTGTTGATCTTCATCTTGCTCGCCCTGCGCGAGATGCCGACTCGCTGGCGCCAGCTCAGGTCGCGTTCGATCGCGCAGGCCGCCTACTACCGCGTGCCGCGCCGCTCGCGAATCGCGATCGGCGCCGTGTATATCGCCTTGATCGTGGTGCTCGCGTTCGGGATGTCCCAGACCCACATCCTGGTCAGCGCGGGCCACAGCTTCCGCTCCATCTGAGGACCCTGTAGGCTGCTCCGCTGGGTGGGGTATTTCTGGCACTTGGAACCGGGAGAGGGACATGGGATATAGAAGCAAGCTAGGTGTCGCGCTCACAGCCGTCGCGCTCGTCGCATCCGGCTGCGGCTCCTCCTCCAAGCCGCTCACCCGAGCCGAATTGACGGCGAAGGCCAACGCGATCTGCAAGACCGTGGCGGCGAAGATCTCTTCGAAGTCGGCCAACAACGAACAACAGATAGCTCGCGTGGCCGGCGAACTGGCCGGTTTCGAGCAGACGGCGCTCGTAGATCTCAGCAAACTTGTACCTCCCGCCGAACTGGAAGCCGATTGGAAACAGTTCGTCTCAGGCGCCCAGACCTTGGCTGAAAACACGGCCAAGCTGGGCGAATACGCAAGCTCGAAAAACCTGAAGGCGGGCAAAGCTCTGATCCTCACCAGCGAGAACACTCAGAAGCAGATGGTCGTGATCGCAAAGCGGGACGGGCTCACCGCCTGCGAGCAGGTCGCCTAGCCGCCGGCGGGGCCTGAACGCCTCAGGCCAGGCCGCCCCACCGTCGCTGGTGGCACCCGCCGGGGCGACTAGCGACGAGCTTCGCGCAGACCTCTTTCCATGTCGCGCTTGGAGTCGCGCTCGCGCATGGTTTGACGCTTGTCGTAGAGATCCTTGCCGCGGGCCAAAGCGATCTCGACCTTGGCGTGGGATCCCTTGAAGTAGACGCGCGTCGGCACCAAGGTCAGTCCCCGCTCGGAGACGCGCCCGGCGATCCGCTCGATCTCCTTGCGGTGCAGCAGCAGCTTGCGCGGACGCTCGGGATCGTGGTTCTCGCGCGAGGCCGGCAGGTAGGGCGGTATGTGGACCGATTGCAACCACAGCTCGCCCTCGCGGATGGCCGCGTAGCCATCCTTCAGTTGGGCACCCGAGGCGCGCAGAGCCTTGACCTCGCTGCCCTGCAGCGCAATCCCGCACTCGATCCGCTCCGTGAGCTCATAGCGATAGGAGGCATAGCGATTGCTCGCCACGTCCCCCGCACCGATCTTGCGCTTGCTTGTCTTGGCTTTGGCCACCGATCGAGCCTAACGAGCCGGGGCGAGATCCACGCGTCCGGCGGCGGCATCCACGCGCACGACCCTCACATCCACGGGGTCACCGAGCCGAAGAGTGGCCCCCGAGCGCTCGGCGCGCAGGATCGTGGACTGCTCGTTGAGCGTCCACCAGTCGCGCTCCTCCCCGGCGCTGCCTGTACCCGTAAGGGTGAGCATCCGGACCGGCAACATGCCCTCGTAGACCGGCCGAGCTTCGAACTCTTGCGCTTCGGTCTGCCCCGCTTCGCCGTCCGGGGCCGCCTCTACTCTCTTCCCGAGGGCGGTCTTCGCGCGCGCGCGCGAGTCATGGGTGGGTGGGGGTCCAAATCCAATAAAGGCCCCCGCCCCGATCAGGCCGGTGACCTCCCCGCGAAACACCTGGTCATAGCCGTCCTCGAGCAGGACCTGCTCCAACAAGAAGCAGGCGGCGATGTCGTCGCCCTTGTGCTCGAGCTTGGCGGCCTCGCGCTCGCGTTCGGAGGTCCATTCGCCGAGCTCCGCCAGCTTCGCCCCGGGAGCGCGCTTGCGGCCCCTCTCCCCCGTCCCGAGCGACTCCAGCAGGGCACGGTGACAGACGAGGTCGGGGTAACGGCGGATCGGCGAGGTGAAGTGGCAATAGCAGGCCGAATGCAGGCCGGCGTGGCCCACATTGACCGGCGAGTAGCAGGCCTGCTTGAGCGAGCGCAACACAAGCGAGGAGAGCGCCGCGCGACCGGCGCCGGTGCGACGTACGTGGGCATCCACGCGACGGGAGATCTCCCCCACCAACTCCGCGGCCTGCGCTCCAAACAAGGGATCGGGCACAGGCGGCGTGGACACGCCAAGCGAAGCAAGCTGCTCGACGAGCCTGCGGATGCGCTCGGGGTCGGGGCGCTCGTGGACCCGGTAGAGGCACGGAACGCGAGCCTCGGCAAGCCGGCGCGCGACCGCTTCGTTGGCGGCGATCATCAGGTGCTCGATCAGGAGGTGGGACTCGGTCTGCACGCGCGGCACGATGGCCAACACGTTGCCGCGCTCGTCAAAGGAGAACTCGGGCTCCTCGGAGTCGATCGTCAGAGCGCCGCTCGACTCGCGCGCGGCCTGAAGCTCGGCGGCGGCGGCCCGGGCGGCCGCCAGGGAACGACCCCAGGGCTCGGGCGCGGGCGAGGAACCCGCGAAGACGAGGTCCACCTGCTCGTAGTCCAGGCGCATGTCCGAACGGATCACAGACCGGTAGAAGGCGGCGGACTGGACCTGGGCACCGCTCAGCACAAGCTCGGTTGTGACCGCCAAGCGCTCGGCGCCGGGCACGAGCGAGCAGGCGTCGCTTGAGAGCGCGTGCGGGAGCATCGGCACGACCATTCCGGGCACATACACGCTGGTGGCTCGCCTGCGCGCCTCCTGGTCGATCGCCGAGCCGGGAGAGACGTGGGCGGCGACATCGGCGATATGCACCCATACGCGCACCGCGGGACCCTCAGCATCCGATTCGACGCGCTCGGCGGATATCGCGTCGTCGAAGTCGCGGGCGGTTGCCGGGTCGACCGTGAACGTGGGCAGCTCGCGCAGGTCGCGCCTACGACCGTCTTGCAGTTCCGTCTCGGCCTTACGCCACGCGCGCTCGCCGGCAGCCCTCGCCTCCCGCTCGACTGCCCCCTCGAAGCGGGCTGCCAGGCCCGCCTCGCTCAGCATCTGCCCGATCGCCTCTCGCGCGGTCTCCGATCGCTCCTGCGGAGGCCAGACGACGCGGGTGTTGGAGGACTTTCGGACGCCAGGCCTGCCGCTGCGAGGAGGGGCGCCGTTGTCTCGCGAAGCGCTCGACTTTGACGTGCGCCCACTTGTGGGCTTCGCCTTCTTGACCGACCCCTTGCCGTTCTTCCCTTCGCCCTTCTTGGCCGTCCCCTTGCGCGGACGGCCGCCGCGCGGTGGACTCATCGGACCTTCAGCAGCAGGGTGTGAAGCGCCACCTGAAGGCCGTGTTCGGTGTCGATGTCGTGGGGGACGAGCACTTCGGGGGTGATGCCGGCGCCCTCGTGGACCCCTCCCCCACCGAGGTTGCGTCCGTTGGGGGTGTAGTACTCGCCGACGGTGATCTTAATCGCGCCGCCGCCGGAGAGCGGCTCGAGCTCTTGGAAGACACCCTTGCCGTAAGTGTGGGTGCCGACGACGGTGGCGCGATGGTGGTCTTGGAGCGCGGCGGTGACGATCTCAGAGGCCGAGGCGGTGTCATGATCGACCAGGACGACGACCGGGATCGAAGTCGGGATCGCACCGCCGGCGGCAGTGAGGACGGTCGTCGGCTGGGAGCGTCCGCGCGTGGTCACGATCACGCCGGAGGGGACGAAGATGGAAGCGACCAGGCGCGCTTCGGAAACCAGACCGCCGCCGTCGGCGCGCAGGTCAAAGACCAGACCCCGGGCACCCTGCTTGAGCAGGCCTTGGACGGCGTCGTAGAGCTCGCCGTGGGAGCCTTCTGAGAAGGTGGCCAGATAGACCCAACCGAGCTTGACGCCGTGGACGGTGCGCATTTCCGATGCGACTACCGGCTCTGAGATCGTGGCGCGTGTGATCGTGAGCGTGCGCGGGGACGCTCCGGGCGGCTTGACGGTGAGCTTGACGTTGGTGCCGGGAGGACCCTTGATCAAGGCCACCGCGGTGTTGGGGGGCAGCTTGTGCAAAGACCGTCCGTTGACACCCACGATCATGTCCCCCACCTTCAGGCCGGCGCGCTGGGCGGGACTGGTATCGAACACGCGTACCACTTCGAGACCGCCCGGCTTCGGGTCTACCGAGACGCCGATCCCCGCGAACGATGCGGGCTGGTCGAAGCTCTTGTATTCGTGCGGCGAGAGATAAGTCGAATAGGGGTCTTTGAGGCTCGAGATCATCCCGCCGATCGAGGAGCTCGACAGGGCGGACTTGGAGACGGGTCGGTAGTAGTCGTGGGCCACTCGTTCGATCGCGTCGTTGACCACCTGCGTTTCGTGGTTGGCGACGAACGCGTTGCGCACGAAGGCGGGCAGCTTGGCGGGATGGCCGCCGAGCCAGACGCCCACCAGGAGCAGCAGGATCGCCAAGATCACGCCCAGGAGGGCGAACAGCGGTTGGCGCTTGAGGGACTGCATGTCCCCACCCTAGGGGTTCAGACTCGAAGAAAGCGCCGGAGGGATATTCCGGAACCGGCGGCCGAGACGGCTATGGCACAGCCCATCAGGATCACGATCAGAAGGCGGAAGTCGATCATCGCCGGTTGGGAGATTAGCTTGACCGTCGAGGCGAGGGGATCGATCAAGGTCAGCTTGGCGAGCGCAAGCAGGCCGATCGCGCACAAACCCCCGAGGGCACCCAGGAACAGGCCCTCGAGCACGAAGGGCCAGCGGATGAACCAGTCGGTGGCGCCGACCAGCTTCATCACCTCGACCTCGCGCCGGCGCGAGAACAGGGAGAGACGGATCGTGTTGGAGATGAGCAGCATCGAGGAGAAGATCAACAGGGCCGCGAGCAAGGCCATCGTGATCTTGACGATGCGGGTCGCGGAGAGGATCTTGTCGGTCTGGGCTTGGCGGTTCTGGACGTCGGCGATCGCGGAGTCGGTGACCAGGCGCACTCCCACAGGGCTCGATTGGTCGAGCTCGGCGCGCAGGGCATCCGCGTCGGAGGGGTTGGACGGCGTGACCCGCAAGATGTCGGGCAGCGGGTTGTAGCCGATCAATTGGAAGGCTTGGGGGTCGATCTTGCGCTCTTGTTCGTAGCCGGCCTGCTTTGAGACCAGTTCGACGTGGCCGACATAGCGGGCCGCTTCCACCTCATGGCGCACCCGCGCGGTTTCGGCCGGGGTCGCGGTCGTGTTGAGGTCCACGTCCACCACGACTCGCCCACGGATCGAGTTGGCGGCGCCGTTGGTGGCTTGGACCACGGGGATGAACACGCCGAGCACCAGCGTCGTCACCAGAACACACGAGAGCGCGGCAAACGAAGGCGCCGGGTTACGGCGCATCGAGCGAACCGCCTCCTTGAGGAAGAATCCGAGTTTCATCGGCGCGCGCCGCCGGACGGGCGCAAGTTCACTTCAGCGGCCGTTTCGCGCTTCAGACGCTCGGCCAAGTCGCCGGTCGTCTCATCCTGGGCGTAGGAGCCGGTGGCCTCGTCGCGGATGATGCGCCCGCGCTTGAGCTCGATCACGCGGCGACGCATCTTGTCGACCATCTCGTTGTCGTGGGTGGCCACGATCACGGTGGTGCCGGCGCGATTGATGCGGTAGAGCAACTGCATGATCCCGATCGAGGTGTGCGGGTCGAGGTTGCCGGTGGGCTCGTCGGCCAGCAGCAAAGGCGGGTGGGAGGCGAATGCACGAGCGACGGCCACACGCTGTTGCTCACCGCCGGAGAGCTGGTGGGGATAGTTGTGCAGCTTGGTGGAGAGGCCGGTGAGGCGCAGGATGTCGGGCAGGGAGGCGCGGATCTGCTTGCGCGAGGCCCCGGTGACCTGCAAGGCATAGGCGATGTTGTCGTAGACGGTACGCGTGGGCAGGAGCTTGAAGTCCTGGAAGACGATGCCGATGTTGCGCCGGTAGTAAGGGACGCGCTTGTGGTCGATCTCGCCGAGGTGGCGTCCGGCGACGCGGATGATGCCCTCTGTGGGGTCTAGCTCCTTGATGAGCAAGCGCATGATCGTGGACTTGCCCGAGCCGGTTGAGCCGACTAGAAAGACGAACTCTTGGCGGTCGATCGCGAACGTGGCGCGCTCCAGGCCGGTGTCGCCGGAGTCGTAGGTCTTGGTGACGCGACGGAAGTCCACGACGGTGTTGGCGCCCGGGGTGTTGGCCGGAGGCTGGGGGGCCGCCACGGGCCGAGCCGGCACCGCTCCGGCAGACTCGATTCCGAGGGGTGCCGAGCCTGGCGCGACACTTGGCGCGACGACGCGACGACGGGTGGGGTTGACGTGGCGCGCCAAGGCCCGGCGCGGGATTACGCGCGGCGGACGGGCGCCTTTGTCGGGCTCTGCCATGGCGGGGCACAGTAGCGAGCGACGAGCAGGGAGGCCGCACTTTTCCCTGCATGCAATGGGATTTGCAATAAGGTTGACGCGTGCCCGAGATCGCAGCAACGACCGTGGCGGCGAATGGCTTGCCTGTTTACACCGTGGGGCTGCCGGGCACGCGGGCGCTGACTGCGCTGGTGGCCTTCGACGCGGGGGCTCGCACAGAGAAGGTGCAGGAGAACGGGATGGCCCACTTCCTCGAGCACCTCGTGTTCAAGGGCGGCGAGAAGTACGCGACCTACAAGGACGTCAACGAGACGGCCGAGCGACTGGGGGGCGTGCTAAACGCCTATACGAGCCATGACCTGGTGGCTTTCCACATCACGGTGAGGGCGGAGTCGGCGCCGGAGGCGATCGACCTGTTGAGCGACTTCGTGGGACGGCCGAGGATCGACGCGCAGGAGCTCGACAGGGAGCGCGGCGTGGTGATCCAGGAGATCAACCGGGCATACGACCAGCCTTCAACGGTGGCCGAGTATTTGATCGACAAGGCCGCTTTTGGCGAGCACCCGTTGGGGCGTACTGTTCTCGGCCCGGAGGCGAACCTGAAGAGTTTTACTCGCGATGCAATCGTGAGCTTCAGGCAGAGACGCTGGGCCGGCGCGAACGGGGGCGCATTTTTGGTGGGGAATACAACGTTCGTGCCTGGTGGCGATGAGTTGGCCGATCTGTTTGGCCGTTTTCCCTCCCTGCCCACTCCCGAGCCTTACGTAGCAGCGCCTGACTTCGCGCCGCAGACGATGGTGGAGCAGAGGGACACCAACCAGTCGCACTTGCGCATGATTTACAGGCCGAAGGTGCGCGTGAAGGACACCAAAGAAAGGGCCGCGCTTGCGATCTACTCGACGCTGCTGGGCGGCTCGATGGGCTCGAGGCTGTTCGAGGAGATCAGGGAGAAGCGGGGGCTCTGCTACTCGGTCTATGCGCTGGCGCACGCTTTCGCGGACGTGCCGATATTGCAACTTGGCTCGGGCCTCGATTCGGAAAAGTGCATCGAGGCCTACACGCGCATGCGGGAGATCGTGGACGAGCTGCGCAAGGACGGCCCGACCGAGGAGGAGGTCCACCGCGCCCGGGCATACGCGGCCGGCCGGATGGTGCTGGCCTTCGAGAACACCAACGCGGTGGCACGCTACGGCGCGAGTCAGAAGATCGTCTACAAAGAGGACATCGACCCGGACAGAGCGATCGCGGCCCTGGACGCGGTCACCTTCGAGGAGGTCCGTGAGGTCGCTGCAAACGTGGCCGACGACCTCGCGGTCGCTTGCGTGGGCCCCCATGAGGCGAGCGATTTCTAGAGAAGCGTCTCAGCGAGCCTGAACGGCGCCCAAGACCTGCTGCCCGCGAGCGGTCAGGACCCAGTAGTTCGGGTAGCCGGGCCCGTGGGGCTTGGTGTTGGCGATCAAGCCCACCCGCGTGAGCCGCGTGAGCAGCTTCGAGGCCTGACCCTCGTCCGCGATCTCCGCACCCTGGGCGATCTCGCGGTTGCTGGACCCTGGGTGCTCGCCGATGAAGATCAAACAGCGCACCGTGCGATAGGTGAGCCGCATGTCGAGGCGTTCGAACACGCGATTGCCGGCGCCAGATGAGCGCGTGGCTTCGCGTGTGCTCACGGGTGGAGCGGCTCGGCTGAGTTCCTCGCCCGCGGCCCGCGGTCCCAGGTAAGGCAGCGCGACAAGGGCCATCAGCTGGCCGTGCATCTCGATAAGCGGCCCGGGCTCGCCCCCGTCGTCCTGTGTCTGAGCCAGAGCCGCGGCGTGGGCATGTTCGAGCAGCCGGCCATGCAGCACCGACAGTGCACCGCCGACGATTCCCTCGGCGGTGAGCAGCGGCGCCGAAGCGCTGCGTCCCGCGGGCGCGTCGGCGTCGAGCGCGGCCGTCAGGGACTCCACCACCTTAGCGCGACGTTCGAGCACCAGCCGTCCAGCTGCGAGCGCCTCGATGATGCACACACGCGCAAGCTCGGGCTCGGCGTCGAAGAAGGCGAGCAGTGCGGCCAGGGCGTGGCGGACGCGCTCGCGCCACGAGCGTTGGGAGCCGTACGCTTCTGCCATCGCCTCCCGGGCCTGCCGGATGCCCCAGTCGAACGCCGCCAGGAAGCAGTCCTCGCGCCCGTCGAACAGCTCGTAGAACGTGCGACGCGAGACCCCGGCACGCGCTACCACCGGCGCGACGGCCGCCCCGATGTAGCCCGCCTCGGAGGCGACCTCGACCATCGCGGAGAGGATCCGAGCGCGCTGGATCTCATCGACCTCGTCACCCGCGAAGCGTCCCCGGGCGGCGCGAACCCCGACCGGAGAGGAAGGCGTGTCTTCGCTTGCGTTCATCTCTCCCTCGCGTGACTGTGGAGCGACTGTACTGCGCCGAAGGGAAACCGCGGCCGCGCTCGGCGCCTATTTCCCCTTGTGCCTGTGACTGCCAGCTTTACCGGCGTTCTTGGCCTTCTTGTGCTTGTGTCGTGCGCATCCTGTGACGAGGATCGGTGTCGTGACGTGTTGTTCGACGCCGTTTTGTCCGACGAACGAGGTTGGCATCTTGAGTTTCGTATTGCATAGGTTCCCGTTGGCGGCGAGAGCCGAGTATTTGCCTTGGGGTAGCGTCATTTCGAATGTGCCTACTGGTACGTCGGGGACGCTCTTGAATGTGCTGCTGGTGATCCCGGCTTTGCTGATGAACGTTGTCCCTATGAGATCGACTGTGGCTCCGTAGCCCTGCAGGACGACGATCAAGTCGGGGAACGCTTCCCCTCCGTGGCTCACGAAATACGCGGGCCCTGTTAGCGGGACTGGTAGTACTGGTGTGGTCGCTGTTGCTGTGGCGACCTTCGACTCTTGTGGGCAGTTGGCGGGGTTAGCGTCGAACACCTGTGCAGGACACGCCTTTTGCAATGTGGTTAGGCGTGAGGGTAGTTGCTTCGGCAAGTCAACCTTGACCTTGCTGATGTTCGCGTCGTACGGTCCCTCGGGGTAGGTGAGCTTGACGTGCAAGCTCGCACCGTTAGCACGCGACGTTTTGCCTGACGTCGATGCAGTCAGCTTCGGTTTGAACGCCAAAGTTGCGCAGTTCGTGACCTGGAAGGATGTCGATACCGCCGCTTTGACGCCTTCAGTACTCGACAGAACCCCGTTGATTGCTGTTTTGTTGCAGTTGGTCGGGTTGAACGTGAACTTTTCGCGGTCAACAGTCACGTTCACGTGCTGGATCTGCAAGGGGATCCCATCGATGATCGTGGGTAGCGGATCGCTCTTGATCGTAAGCGCCGCCGTATGAGGATCGACGCTGATGCTCGCCCGGACAACGACAGAACCAAGATCGAACGGTCCAGCCTTGGCTGGGTTGACTATCGATAGGCCATAGGGTGCGCCTTTGTAGCCGGTCGTGACGAACACCTTGCCGCCCGTCACCGTATATGGATCATTCCCCAATCCAGCACTGACGACCGTGTGGCCGATCAGGCTTTCTTCACCGCACGCGCCTTGCGAGGCTTGCGGTTCAGGACACAGCTTCACCGACGATAGCGTCCCAAGCAGGCCTGGAGGCATTTGCATTTCGACCCTGCTCAACGTCTGATCGGCGTCGGGTCGGCTCATCGTGAGCGTGAACGGCGTGAACGCGCCAGCCTGCAGGTTCGTCGAGCCGGCCTGGAACCCGGGCGTGAACGGTTGCGGATCGCTACACGGCACACCATTCGGACCTGAGGTGATCTGGAAGCTCGAAGACGAGTTGGCCGCCGCGTTACCCGACCACGGTGAGATCGACGCCTGCGTCGTATACGTCCCACACGACGCCGGAGTAGTCAACGGTGCCCGAGCAGACCCGAAGAAATGCAATGACAAGTCTTCGAACGGTAGCTGCGGCGTGTCCTTGAACGTCGAGACGAGCTGGCCCGTGACCGGATCGAGGGTTACTTGGCCCGCGAACTTGACAAGCACGCCCGACACGGGGTCCTTCACGACGATGTACATCGCGACCAGCGACCCGAATGGGTTCGCGTTCTGCGCCGCCAAATACACTTGGCCCACAAGCGGGTTCGGTAGCAACGGCGTGTGGATTTCAGCGGTCGCTACCTTCGACCCGTCAGGACATGAAGGATCCGCGTGTTCTTCAAGACCTATCTGGGCGAGCGAGCACGCTTCCAAACCGTCAGCGCCGGCAGGCGAGATCTGTATTCCCGTCGGGAGTGTCACGGTCGTGTCCTTCACATCCGCCGGAGCTAGACCCGTCGGGTTCAAGGCCCCTTCCTGTGGCACGTGCACACCCACAGTCAACCCAGACGGTGTACTAGCAGCCGAACCATCCGGCGCGACACTAATCGACGGTTCAAACGGCAACCGGTTGCAACCCACCAGCCCCAACGGCTCACCGGGAATTTCTTCCAACAGCGATTCCCCCTCCTTGAACACACCCGGTTCACTCCACGAATCTGCTTCCACCGTCGTACGCATACCCGCCGGACCCGCACACGACGTCGGCAACGTCAAAAACGGGATCAACCTTGGCCGTGTAGGAGAGACGCACGGAAATACTTCGAAGCCAATGACAGACGTATCCGTAAGGCAGTTCCAGCCACGCAACAGGTTGTGGCTCGGGTCGGCTGGCACACCCCAAAACGTCAACTGACTGCCAAAGAAGCCAAAGATTTGAGAGATATTGTGGACGCTGACCACCACGCCATAGTCGGCACCTGTCCTCACCGACGTATCGAGAATCACAGGCACATGTTGAAAATCAAAGCCGAATCGGGCTGGCTCACCAGCCGCAGGCACTAGATTGAATATCGGGACGGCCAAGAAGGATTCGAGCTTTTCTCGAGTGTCTAGATTTATCGTCGCTACACCGATAGCAGTTTCGTCGGGACAGGCATTGTGGGCATTTGGAAGCAACGCATCGAACTCTTGACTGGTGCATTGCGGTATGGCCTGCGCGTTACCAACCAAACCCGCGGGTAGATCGAAGTTCGCATCCTTCGTCAACGCCGCGGGCTGGTCTACAAGCGGACCAACCTGCGGCGGCGGTCCTTCTTCCAACTCAGGTTGAAGCGAACTATTCACCTCGAATGTCGTCGTCAGCTGGAAAGGATGGGACCCGGCCTGCGTATCGACCGAACCGTCTTCGTTGGTCGGCGACAGCTGAAGATCTTCTACGCCAAATTCCGCGGGCTGGGGACTCACTGTCAAGTCACTTCGCACGGTGGCACTGACAGCGCCGCCCCCGCCAATAGTCATCTCGTTGGGCAGTCGCGGAGGCGCTTTCTCATCCACCTTAAAAGTGATTTCGGTATCAACGATCCTGAACGGACGTATCACCCCTCGATACACGCATCGCAGTGTGGCCAATTCACATTCTCCACCTGAAATGGCCGTCGCGGCCAATCCACTCGGTAGCTTATCGACAACCACGATCGGGCTTGTTTCCCCGCTCGCCGGAGAACCACCGAGATTGTCGATCTGAAGGAGAAGTTTTCCTTCTCCACCAGGAGGAAGATTTGTCGGAAGGCTTATGGCTTTAACGGTCAGCACCGGCGGCGGCGCGGCTAGCGCCGCCGCTGTGCCGGCCGCCATCGTCATCATTACGACTGACACAACAATGCTGAGCATCGTTGCAGGCGGTCTATTGATACGCATCACTTGACCCTCCGACCGCTCGTCTTGACTTTGCCATACCTCTTCTTCGCCCGCATCTCGCACCGAACTCGTCGTTTCCCAGACGTTTTCTTACAAGCTTTCAACGCGCGAGCCAGCTTCTTAGCACGCATCTGAGCAACCGTCTTTGTCTTTGTCTTCAATTTTGCCGTCAGTGCAAGCGTGGGAGTCACATTGCCCGCCCCCGCGAATGTCGCGCTTGCGGGTGCGGCGAACACTCCGGGCTGCGGCGAAGGAGCAACACGACAGGAGTCCGCCGTCGTGCACGCCGGTGAGACCGCAAACGATGACGGACATGGCGCCGCTGATGTACATACCCGCGCGTCATACATGTCCCTAGTGCCGTCGACATCCTGTTGGGCAAGCCCGTCCTGGGTCGTAAAGAACACGTCGTTTCCATTCGAGCTGGCGTCGAAGAAGACAGAGTCCCCACTACCGGTCCCGCCAGATATCAGCCCAACGCACGCTTCCGATTCTCTATTGAAGACAACGCTTGCCCCCTGCCCGTAAGACGGCGCCTGACAGCTACCGACACCAGCCGGCTCGAACTCATACACGTCTGCCCGGCCATTGACATCGTGCGGGACCAATCCACCGGCACCGTTAAAATACAGGCTTCCTGAATTGGTTAGATAACGTGGCTGATGTCCTGTGCTTCGGTAGATGCCGGCCTGTGTCCAACCTGGAATTGTCGCCGCGACCCAACGCCCCGTCCACATCCCCATGGGATCTATCGCAATCCCAGGAAATTTATTGGTGTCGAATTGACCCACAGGCCTTGCGCCCGTAGGATCGCACGATGCGCACACCAGCCTGTTGGCCTTTGCGTCATACACATAGACCTCCTCGTCCGGTTCGTTGCTGTTCGCGTCGCGATTGTCATAACCAGTCAAACTCTGCTGTGACATAAACGCCAAAAAGCGCCCATTTGGCGAGACGCGTGCCGCCTGACGGGCAAGAGGCGGATTTTCATTCAAACCTTCTTCAGCTCCCGCCGTGATGAAGGTCGCGAGCCACGAGCCACCTCCAACCGGCGTTTCGCGCAGCAGATAGGTGTTGCCCGCTCCAGTTTTCTCGTATACAGACGTACCCTCTTCATTCGCTCCCAAGAACGACCCTCCACCGCCACCGGGCGTCAAATCCGTGAGCTTCTGGGTAGTCGCTTCAAACATGAAAAGCCCTCCTCCGGAAGCCCCACTTGTCAGTTCATTTGGATCCGTGAAGAAGATACGGGAGCCATCGCCGCTTGCATACTGAAAAACGCCGCCTCCGCCAGAGCCTCCGCCACCACGCGCGGCATCTACCTGAAGGGTTTCGCCAGTCACCGTATCGCGCGTGAACAGATCACCTTCGTTGCTCCACACAATGCGGGCTCCTTCTTCTGAAATTGCATTTTGCGTGGGAGCAATGATCGGTTCCCCGACACCACCACGCGATTGACCGGCGAGCAACGCAAGACCGCTTGCCACTTCACCTTTGGGCAGCACGCTCACAAGCTGGGTGTGCCCGTCGGCCCACTCGTACAACCCGCCGGCGCTAGGACGACTCGGATCCAAGCCGGCCGGCCCGCTGAAAGCCACATGGCTGAGATCAGGTGTCGCGCCTTCGAAGACGATCGGCGGCAGCGGTTCGACCGTCACCAGTGCCCTGAACGTATTGGTCGTGTTGTCACGAAGATAGATCTCTGTTTCGCCAGCGACTTCTTGATGAACTTCCGGTGCCAACGAGGGCTCAAACGTTATGTGTAGCGGCACCAGTATCGCTCTTGCTAGATTTGAGGAGAATCGTAGATATTCTTCCCCTTCATTCAGTATTTTGTCGTACGGTATAGCGTGCTTGTGCGGCGGGGAGATGTCACGGGAGGACCAGCCATTCGCGTCTCGGGTGGAGAAGATCTGTGTCGAACAGAACATTCCCGGGTGGCGCCGCACCAACCGGAGCATTCGCGATGTATGTGACGCTCGTCCCGTCTTCAGATGCTTGCGTCGCATCTCCGCCAGTCGGCGTCTCGCCACCGCCGCCGATCCCGAGGACTTCTGCGCCGTCCTTCTGGGGCGGTGAGACGAGTTCGTAGGCACGACCGTCCGGTAGCGCGAATTCTCCACCTGTCGTCTGAGTGGTAAAGGTCTGGTCCGGGCCGTCTGTGCCACCGGTAGGGCTTTGCGAGTTGGTCGCCACGACACGGTAGTGATATGTCGTGCCCGGTTGCAGACCCTGGATCGCGGCGGTGGCAGGGGATTCATTGTCGGAGCCGATCGGGGTCAACTCGGGGGTGCTCTGACCATATGCGCTGCTAGTGCCGTATTCGAAGCGGTAGATCGTTTCTTCGGCGCCGGGATCAATCTCGGCGTGCAACTTCGCGCTGGTCGCTGTGACTTCGGTAGCAGACTCGCTTTCGGCGACGATCACTGGTTCTATAGCGAGCGTCGTGAATTTCACGGGCGCGCTCAACGCTTCCGCTCCCACTTCGTTACGAGCACGCAGACAGAACGTGTAGGTGCTACCGGGCAGCAGACCCGTAAGTTCGGCTTTGACCGCTTCGGCGACACCGCCCGCCGAACTCCCCACAGAGGATTCCCCGCCTTCGCATGTCATCGCCGATCGCCACAGAAATTCGTAGGTGCCGGCTTCGCCCGGGATCGTGGCTTTGGGGTTCAGCACGCCGTTGAGCGTCGCGGTGGTGGTCCCGATCGGTTCCGCCTTCAAGCCTTCCGGGGCTTCGGGCGCGGTTATGAAATGTTCGATGGTTCCTTCGGTCTTTTCGTGGGCCGCGTTTTCAGCGATCACGCGGTAGTAATAGGTCTTATCCGCGTGCAGAACAGACACACTCACGCCAACACCCTGCCCCCCGTAGACACCCGCAAGGCTCGCCGGTTCACACCCCACCGTCGTGGACGTCACAAGCGACGCTTCAGTGCCGTACTGGAACTCGCATTTCGTGACTTCCTGGTTGTTCGCGTTGACCGTCGCTTCCAAACGAGCTTCCGAGACCGTCACACCAGAGACGCCCTCCCCTTCAACGCCAGGAGGAGCCGCCAACGTCGTGAACGACACTTCGTTGGCGCTCGGCGTCGCTTCTCCCGCTTCATTGGTCGCGACCATGCAGACCTGATAGGTCTTACTCGGCTGCAAACCCGTCACTTCGACATGCTCAGCCAATGCTTGGCCTTCAACTTCGGGTTCCTGCGCAGTAGCCGCTTGGCCGATCAAACACGAGATTTCGGTGCTGTAGAAGAAATACCAGCCCGCCTTCGCGCTCGCACCGGGATTCAGCGTGCCTCCCAACGTCGCGGAGGTAGCCGTCACCCCGCTTACCGCACCCGTCACCGGAGCTTCAGGAGCAGCCGCCAACGCCGATCCGCTTGAGAGGAGCAGCACACCGGTCAACGCGCACATGGAGACGAGAGCGGCCAAGGTCAACCTCCGAGCGTTGATTGGCCGCCCCCTCCCCGACTCGATCGACCTCGTTGCGATCTCGGCGCGCACGCCGAGCACCGCCATGGCGACGCTGCGCCATCTCTCAAGCACGTTTCTCATCAGGCCGTTCCCCTCCTCTGGGCTGCGACAGTTGACCCGCGCCGGCGTATGTGTGGTTCCCTCTCCCGCCGACCGCTTGCGGATAACCTTAGCTGAAGATGAGTCTAGTTGTCAATGGCAAAAGTAGACGTGTGCCAGGGAGACGGCGCAAATCCCCCGTGTCAGGCCGTCCCGCACCGTCACGGGCTTCCGCGAAAGAGTCGGACGCTGAGACGACCCTGAACCAAGCGGGCTAGGACGCGCTCCATTTGGAGCGCAAGCAGTTCGCGTGGCGTGCGGGTCAGCCGAGTGCGACCATACGGTCGATCGGCACCCGCGCGCGCTCGGCGATCTCGGGCGCCACGCGCACCTCGAACCGCATCTCGCGCAAGGAGTCGCGCAGCTTCTCCAGGGTGATCATCTTCATGTAGACGCAGCTGGCCTCTGCGTTGGCCGGGATGAACTTCACGTCGGGCGCGGCCATTTCAAGCGGGTAGAGCATGCCTGTCTCGGTGGCGACGACAGCCTCGCGCTGTGATCCAGGCCGCGCCGCGGCCCCATCGGGCGCTCCGGGAGCATCCCCCTCGACCCCGCCGCCGGGACCGTCCACTCGGCCCCCGGCGAGCTTCTCAAGCGCATCGGCGTAGCGCAGCATGCCCCCAGTGGAGAGCATGTGGACCCCCTCCGCCGAGACATCCCCGGCGGCGACATACTCCATGATCGAAGTCGTGCAGCCGCACTCAGGATGGATCAGAAAATCGGCGTCAGGATGAGCCGCGCGCGTGGCGTCGATGTCCGAGGGGCGGATGCCCGCATGCACGTGGCACTCGCCGTCCCATACGTGCATGCGCTTGCCAAGCTCCTTCTCCACATAGGCCCCGAGCCACATGTCGGGCCCGAACAGGATCTCGGTGTCGGGACCGTGGGTCTCATAGATGTGGCGCACCACGTCGACCGCGTTGGCCGAAGTGCAGCAGTAGTCGGTCAAAGCCTTGACCTCGGCGGTCGTGTTGACATACATGACGACCACGCCCCCCGGATATGACGCCCGCCACTCGTCCAACTGCTCGGCGTCGATCGACGCCGCCAGCGAGCAGCCCGCGTCCAGATCGGGGATCAGCACCGTCTTCTCCGGACACAGGATCGAGGCGGTCTCGGCCATGAAATGCACGCCGCAGAACACGATCGTCTCCGTGTCGGAGGCGGCCGCCTGGCGCGAGAGCCCCAGCGAGTCGCCCACGTAGTCGGCCACGTCCTGGACCTCGGGCACCTGGTAGTTGTGCGCGAGGATCGTCGCGTTGCGCTCAGCCGCCAAAGCCCGCACTTCGTCGTGCAGCTCGGCCACCTCATCCCGGCTCAACGAGGGCAGCGTCCCCTGGGTAGGGATCATCGGCAACGTCTTCATCTCGTCACCTCCAGGATCAGGGACAGATCGAGCGCCAGCGCGGAATGGGTGAGCGCGCCAACCGATATGAAGTCTACCCCGGTCAAGGCGCGCTCCCGAATGTTCTCGAGCGTCACGTTGCCGCTCGCCTCCAGCTTCGCGCGCCCGCCCACCCAGGCTACGGCCGCCGAAAGCTCCGCGACGCTCATGTTGTCGAGCAAGAGGCGCGGCGCACCGGCGACAAGCGCCTCGTCGATCTCCTGGATGCTGCGCACCTCGACCTCCAGCGTGCCCGCCAACTCAGGCGCAGCTTCGCGCACGCGCGACACGGCCTGTGCAATCCCGCCGGCGGCGGCGATGTGGTTCTCCTTGATCAGGACCGCGTCGAACAGGCCGACGCGGTGGTTGGTGGCGCCGCCGGCCGCGACCGCCGCCTTCTCCAGGTCCCTCAGGCCGGGGGTCGTCTTGCGCGTGTCGAGCACGACCGTGCCCGTGCCTTCCACCTTGCGAACGAAGCGAGCCGCGAGCGTCGCGATCCCTGACAAGCGACCCAAGAAGTTCAACGCCGTGCGCTCGCCCGTGAGCAGGGCGGGGGCCGAGCCTTCAATCGACAGTACGGGCCCGCCCTGCTCGCGCCAAGCCCCCTCGTGGACAAGCCGCTCAAAGCGCACGTCCGGGTCAAGCAGCGAAAAGCACCTCTCCGCCACCTCCAGCCCGAAGATCGCGCCCGCGGCCTTCTGGGTTATCAGCGCACGCGCACGCGCGTCGGGGGCGACCGTCGCCTCAGTCGTTACATCGCCCTCGCCCACGTCCTCACGCAGAGCACGCCTAGCAAGGCTCGTCAGCGCATCCTCGCTCACGATCCTGACGAGGCCGACTTCAAGAGATACGCACGAACGAACCCATCCAAATCCCCGTCCAAAACGCGCTGCACGTCGCCCATCTCGTGGCCGGTGCGGTGGTCCTTGGCCATCGAGTATGGATGCAACACGTACGAGCGGATCTGCGAGCCGAAGTTGACGTCTTGGGCCTCGCCCTTCTCGCGGGCGATCTCTTCAGCTCGTTCGCGCTCCTGCTTCTCGACCAGCTTGGAGCGCAGCATGGCCATCGCGGTGGCCCGGTTGGATGTCTGCGAGCGCTCGTTCTGGCACTGCACCACGATCCCGGAGGGCCTGTGGGTGATGCGCACGGCCGAATCGGTCTTGTTGACGTGCTGGCCGCCCGCGCCCGAGGCCCTGTACGTGTCAACCTGGAGGTCGTCCTCGTCGATCTCGACCTCCCCGGCATCCTCCACGACGGGCGCGACCTCAACGCCCGCGAAGCTCGTGTGGCGGCGTTTGGCCGAATCGAACGGGGACAGACGTACGAGCCGGTGCACCCCCCGCTCGGCGCCGAACAGGCCATAGGCGTTTTCGCCGGAGACCTTCAAGGTGGCCGACTTGATCCCCGTTTCCTCGCCCGGACTGGCCTCGAGCAGCTCGACCGCGAAACTGCGCCGCTCGGCCCAGCGCATCATCATGCGCAACACCATCTCGGCCCAGTCCTGGGCATCGGTGCCGCCTGCGCCCGCGTTGACGCTGACGAGCGCATCGCCTGCGTCATAGGGCCCCGAGAAAAGCCTCTGCTCCTCGAGCTCGGCCAAGCGCTGCTCGACGGAGGCCAGGTGCTCTTGGACCTCCTCCTCGAGGCCGGGCTCCTCGGCCGCCATCTCCACGAGTCCGTCGAGATCCTCCACGTCGGAGCGCAAAGTCGTAAACATCTGCAATCGCTTGCTCGCCTTGGCGTGCTCCGCGGACACCTTGGCGGCCTGTTCGGAGTCGTCCCAGAAGCCGGGCGCCTGCAACTGCCCTTCGAGCGCTTTGGCGCGCTCCTCCAACTCAGCTGGGTCAAAGATAGTCCGAGAGCAGCTCAAGCTGTTCCCGGACGGCTGCGACGCGTTGCGGTGTGGACTCGCTGGGAGCGGTGGTCGCCATCGCGGCCCACCTTATCAGCGGATCCTTTACTTGAAAGTCCGGTACTTCTGTCCACTCCTTCCCTCAGGCACAGCCAGGTCGTGTACGCTCTGGTCATAGCTGTCATGCGCGATGCCGCAAGAATCAGCGAGGCTCCTCGACGCTTCGTAGTCCACAACACCTACGAGCAGATCCAACTGGCTGCCGTGAGGGTCGTTGCCGCCAGGGGCTACCACGACACCGGCGTGAAGGACATTTGTGCGGAGGCCAACATCTCCGCCCGCTCTTTCCACGAACACTTCGCTTCCAAGGAAGAGGCCGTCTTCTCGGGCGTGGAAGCCGGCGTGGACCACGTCATGGGTTTCTGCCAAGAGGTCTACAAGCGCTCGGCCAATTGGCCCGACGCGGTCTGGGACGGGATGCAGGCCTACGCCGAATGGATTCGCAACGAGCCCGCCTTCGCGCGCACCGGCATCGTCGAGCTGCTCACCGTTGGGCCGTCCGCCCTGGAGCTGACGCGCTCCGTGATGGACGCTTTCTCGATCTTCCTCCAGCCCGGCTACGACCTGCTCGACCCCTCGGTCGCGGGTAGCCTCGACCAGCCCGTCACCCAGCGCTTCTTCGAACTGCTCTACCTGCAGATCACCCAGTACTCGACCGAGAGCGTCCCCACGATCCTGCCTGAGCTGGTCCGCACGATCCTGACACCCTTCATGGGGCCCGCGGCGACCGAGGCGTTCATAGCCCGTCGCGAAGCTAAGCTCCGTGGCACCTCTTGAACTTCTTGCCCGACCCGCACCAGCAGGGGTCGTTGCGTCCCAGCTCGTGCTCTGAGTCGGTCACGCGCTGCTCGACGACCGGCAAAGCCTCGACCGGTTCGCCTTCGCCCGCATAGGCCGCGGCGCCGGCCTCGGCGGCGGCTGCCGCCAAGGCGCCTGCGCCCATCGCCGAGGAGCCGCCGGAATAGGACACGCGTCCGGCGCTGGTCGAGTTGCCGGAGGCCGCGAAGGCCGGGCTCGGAACGGCGCCCCCTCCCCCGTTCTGTCCGTCCACCGAAACTTGGACATTGAAGATCATTCTGGTGAAGTCCACCCAGACGCTGTTCATGAGGTCGCCGAACAGCTCGAAGGCCTCGTTCTTGTAGGCGACGAGCGGGTCGATCTGGGCGAAGCCGCGCAGATGGATGCCCTCGCGCAGATAGTCCATGTCGTACAGGTGCTCGCGCCACCGTTCGTCGATGATCTGCAAGATCAAGAAGCGCTCCAAGGCGCCCATCAGCTCATCGCCGAGCTCCTGCTGGCGCGCCTCGTACTGCCCGATCGCCTGCTCGGTGATCGTGTCGGTCAGGTAGCCGCTGTCCACCGTCTCGGGGTCGAGGTCCTCCTGCTCGATGTCCACCGGGAAGAACTGCCCGAGCGCGGTGAACAGGCCGTCCAGGTCCCAGTCCTCCATGTAGTCGCCCGGGGTGTATTGCTCGATCGTGCGCTCGATCGTGGATGCGACCTGCTGGCGCGCCTCCTCGCCCATCTCCTTGCCTTCGAGCACCTCGTCGCGGTAGGCATAGATGATGCGCCGCTGCTCGTTCATCACGTCGTCGTACTCGAGCACCCTCTTTCTGATCAAGAAGTTCTGTTCCTCGACCTTCTTCTGGGCCTTCTCGATCTGCTTGGAGAGCATCCCCGCCTCGATCGGCTCCTCGTTGCCCTCCTCGTCGACGCTGCCCAAGCGATCGAGGATCTTGTAGATGCGATCGCCCGCGAACAGCCTCACCAAATCGTCCTCGGCCGAGAGGAAGAAGCGGCTCTCTCCGGGATCGCCCTGACGTCCGGCGCGTCCGCGCAGCTGATTGTCGATGCGCCGCGACTCGTGACGCTCGGTGCCGCAGATGAAAAGTCCGCCGGCGGCCATCACGCGCTCACGGTTGGCCTCCACCTGGCTTTCGATGCCGGGCAGGAGCTCCTTCATGCGCTCCTCATAGGCCGGGTCTTCGGGATCGACGTCCCGCTTGGCGAGCTCGAGGCGAGCGAGGTGCTCGGGGTTGCCTCCCAACTTGATGTCCACCCCACGCCCGGCCATGTTCGTGGCGATCGTGACCGCTCCGGGCTGGCCGGCCTCAGCGACGATCTCGGCCTCGCGCGCAGCGTGCTCGGGCTTGGCGTTGAGCACCGTATGAGCGACGCCCCTCTCCTTCAGGCGATCGCCCAGCAACTCGGAGACCTCGACGGAAATGGTCCCCACAAGCACGGGCTGGCCGTTCTCGTGGCGGGCGACGATCTCTTTGACGACCGCCTCCCACTTGCCATCCTTGGTCTTGTAGACCTGATCGTTGCGGTCGTCGCGCACCATCGGCATGTTCGTGGGCACCTGGACCACGGACAGCTCGTAGATCTTCATGAACTCGGTCGCCTCGGTCAGCGCGGTGCCGGTCATGCCCGACAGCTTGTCGTAGAGGCGGAAGAAGTTCTGGTAGGTGATCGTGGCGAGAGTCTGGTTCTCCTCCTGCACCCGCACGCCCTCCTTGGCCTCGACCGCCTGGTGAAGGCCTTCAGACCAGCGCCGCCCGTCGAGGATGCGGCCGGTGAACTCATCGATGATCTTCACCTCGCCGTCGATCACCGCGTAGTCGACGTCGCGCTTGTAGAGCGACTCGGCCCTCAGCGCCTGGATCAAATGGTTGACGAGGTGGCCGTTCTCGGCCTTATACAGGTGGTCGATGCCGAGAAAGCGCTCGGCCTTGGCCACGCCCTGCTCGGTGATCGCGACCGTCTTCTGCTTCTCGTCGACCTCGTAGTCGAAGTCGGCCACGAAATCCTTCTTGGCGCGAGGGTCCATGCCCAAAGGCGTCTCGCCTGCCTTGAGCCGCGGAGCAAGACGCGCAAACCGGGCGTAGAGATCGGCGGCCTGTTCGGGTGCGCCCGAGATGATCAGAGGTGTTCGTGCCTCGTCGATGAGGATGTTGTCGACCTCGTCCACGACCGCGAACGGATGCCCGCGCTGGACCTTTTCGGTGAGGTCCTTGGCCATGTTGTCGCGCAGATAGTCGAAGCCGAACTCCGAGTTGGTGCCGTACACGACGTCGCAGGAGTAGGCCAATTGCTTCTCGTCATAGGCCTGCTGGTTCTGGAGCACTCCCACACTCACGCCCAAAGCGTTGTAGAGGGGGCTCATCCACGCAGCGTCGCGGCGGGCCAAGTAGTCGTTGACGGTGACCACGTGCACACCCTTGCGTTCGGGCGCTGCCGGCCCGCTGCCGTTCTCGCTGCCGACAACAGAACCGTTTTCGGCCCCGCTTTCGCTCGTGCTCGCAGCGCTTTGGCCATCGCGGACCGCCAAGGAGTTGAGCACCACAGCCAAGGTCGCGGTGAGCGTCTTGCCCTCGCCGGTCTTCATCTCGGCGATACAGCCCTCGTGCAAGGCCATCGCGCCGATCAGCTGCACATCGAAATGGCGCATCCCCATCGTGCGCTTGCCCGCCTCGCGCACGATCGCAAAGCACTCGGGCAACAGGTCGTCCAAGGACTCGCCTTCGGCGGCGCGCTCTCGCAACACGTCCATGCGCTCGCGCAGCTCCGTGTCGCTCTCCAGTTCCAGCTCAGCCTCATAGGCACCGATCAGCGCCACGCGCTTCTCGTACTGCTTGAACTTCTTGGCCTCGCCGATGTTGAGCGCACGATCGAGGATCGACATGCCCCCAGGGTACCGACAACTGCCCCTCGCGCGTACCGGTCGGCGCCAAGCCGGCGCTCGGCCTCTCGCGGGCTATCCAGCCACGGGAGAGGTGCCGGCGCAAACGCGGGCGCGACTCACCCGGCTGCGGGAGAAGCCCCGGGCGCGGACGCGGGCACGGCCCTGGCGGCCGCCGCCGCATGGGCCTCGCGGCGGCGACGACGCTTGTCGCGATGACGCTTGACCTGACGCGCCAGCTCGTCAACCACGAGGTTGAGCGAGTGGAGCATCTGCGGCGAGGCGTCGCGCGCCCTCAAGGTGACGCCCTTCAGATAGAGCGTCGCCTCGGCCACATCGTGGTCGGCCACGCGCGGATTGGGCTCCTTGAATATCTCAAACTCCAAGCGGGCGAACTCGGACACCTGGCGGGAGATCTTCTCCAGCCGGCGCTCCAGATGCTCACGCATATCGTCGGTGACCGGGACATTGCGGCCCTTGATGTCAATCTGCATCAGGGACTCCCTTCACTCGGAGACGCTTATAGATCCATCGTACGCCTCCGCGCGGCGGCTGTCCACTGGGTTTGCACGGATGTTCGAGGGGTAGTTCTCATGGCCGCGCCGGATACCGTCCCAAGTCCTGAGTAGCCTCGGCCGCGCGTCCCACGGGACGCGGTTGCCCTCGTAGCTCAGTGGATAGAGCGGCACTTTGACGAAGTTGCAGATCCCGGGTTCGAATCCCGGCGGGGGCGTCAAAATCGTCGCCAGCGTGGGCTAGACTTATAACCGTCAAAGTGTCGCCAACTGCGCTGGACCTGCTTTTCCAGCTGGATTGGCGTTCCGGGGGGCCCGTGAATGCGGGTCCCCCGGTTCTTTATCTGGCTCGCAGACTCTCAAGAATGCCCGCGTGCCCGGCGATCGCTCCGATCAGGATCGCCTCGGCGGCGACCTCGGTGCCGGGCAGGACGATGCTCTCGCGCAGCTGCGCTCCATCGCCCACGCGAACCCCGTCGCCCAACACGATCGGTCCGGTCAAGCGCACGTTCTCGCCGAGCTGGACGTCCTGGCCGATCCACACCGCTCCGTCGATCTGGACACTGTCCGGCAAAGCGCTGTCCTCGGCCACCGTCACGCCAGGCGCGACCTCCCTGCCCTCGACCCGCAGACGCAACTCGCCGTTGAGGGCATCGAAGGTGCCTTGGCGCAGCTCCGACAGCGAGCCCACGTCATTCCAGTAGTCCCGGACCTCGTGAATGTGGAAGGGCACGTCGTGCTCCAAGAGGGCCGGGAACACGTCCTGGGCCCAATCCACGAAGGGGCGCTCCGGGAAGTAGTCGAAGATGGCGGGCTCGAAGATGTAGATGCCGCAGTTGCCGAGATCCGAGAGCGCCTCCTCGGGACTGGGCTTCTCCTGAAAGCCGGTGATACGTCCCTCGCGGTCGTGCAAGACAACTCCGTACTCGCGCGTGTCGGACACCTTCTTGACCGCGAGCGTGCCGATTCCCCCGGCTTCGCGGTGGCGTGCCACGAAAGCGCCCAGGTCGATGTCGGTGAGCGCGTCGCCGGAGATAATCAGAAACGCCTCGTCGCCGAAGAAGTCCGCGCAGGCTCGGACGCCACCGGCGGTGCCGAGCAATTCCTCCTCGTAGCGGTAGCTCAGGCGCTCGCCGAAGTACTGCTTGATCGAGTCGGGGAAGTAGTGCAGGTTGGCGATCACCTGCTCGAAGCCGTGCCCGTCGAGCAGGTCGAGGATGTGCGCCATCACCGGCCGGTCGAGCACGGGCACCATCGGCTTGGTGATCTCGTTGGTGAGGGGACGCAGGCGGGTGCCGAGACCCGCCGCCAAAACCATCGCTCGCATGGCGCGCAACCTATAGGAAACCAAGACGCCCCGTAGGCGGCCGTAGACCAAGCGAGACAAGGACGCACCGACCGCAGTGTGCTACGCACACAAGGGAGGGAGGACGCAGTATCGCGCCGCGTCTACGGTCGCCTACGCGCCGTGTTCCCAGCTGCTCCTATATACGCGCTGATCCTCGCTGAGCTGGTCGATCTCGATCCCCAAAGACTCCAGCTTCAAGCGCGCGACGTCGTCGTCGATGCGGCCCGGGACGGGCAGGACTCCCGCCTGGAGCTCGCCGGCGTGGGCGACCAGGTACTCCACGCACAGCGCTTGGGCAGCGAACGAAACATCCATCACCGCGGCCGGATGACCCTCGCCGGCCGCCAGGTTGACGACGCGACCCTGGGCGAGCAGGTTCAAGCGGCGCCCGTCGGCGAGCCGGTGCTCCTCCACAAGGGGCAACACCTCGCGCCGCCCGCCCACCGCCAGGGCGCGCAAATCATCGAGCTTGATCTCCACGTCGAAGTGCCCCGCGTTGGCGAGCACCGCGCCGTCCTTCATGCGCTCGAAGTGCTCTCCCCGCAACACGTCGCGCCCGCCGGTGACTGTCACGAACACGTCTCCGCGTTCGGACGCGGCGAGCGAGCCCATCACCTCATAGCCCTCCATCCTGGCCTCCAAGGCACGCAGAGGATCGACCTCACAGACGACCACCGAAGCGCCCGCCCCCCGCGCGCGCAGGGCCACCCCGCGACCCGTCCATCCGTAGCCGAACACGACCACGGTGCGCCCCGCCAACAGCAGGTTGGTGGCCCGCAGAATCCCGTCGATCGTGGACTGACCGGTGCCGAACCTGTCGTTGAACGCGCGCTCGGTGCGCGACTCGTTGACCGCCAATACCGGACATGCGAGCACACCCCGCTCGGCCAACGCGCGCACCCGCAGAAGACCGGCCGTCGTCTCCTCGGTGGCGCCCAGCATGTCGGCGGCCCTGGCGGGGTCGGTCTCGTGGATCGCGCCAATCAGATCGGCGCCGTCGTCGATCGTCACATTGGGCGCGCCGGCCACCAGAGCCTGCACGTGCTCGGCGTAGCGCTTGGCGCTCTCGCCGCGCTCGGCCAGGACGGTCGCGCCGTCGCGTTCGGTGAGCGAGGCGACGACGTCATCTTGCGTGGAGAGCGGATTGGCCGCGCACAACCCCACCTGCGCCCCGCCCGCGATCAGAGCCCGCACGAGGTTGGCGGTCTCCGCCGTGACGTGCAGACAAGCCGCGACGCTAACCCCGGCGAGCGGGCGCTCCTTGGCGAAACGCTCGCGCACCTGGGCCAAGACGGGCATTTGCGAGTCGGCCCACTCGATGCGAGCCAGACCGCTGTCGGCGCCGGCCGAGATCTCAGGCTCCCCGCCGGCGCCCGCCGTCTTTAGTAGCGGTAGTGGTCGGGCTTGTACGGTCCGCCCACAGGCACGCCGATGTAGGCGGCCTGCTCCTTGCTGAGCTCGGTCAACTTGACGCCGAGCGCGTCGAGGTGGAGGCGGGCGACCTTCTCGTCGAGGTGCTTGGGCAACACGTAGACCCGCTTCTCGTAGTCCTCATTCTTTGAGAACAGCTCGATCTGGGCGATCGTCTGGTTGGTGAACGAGTTGCTCATCACGAAGCTGGGGTGCCCCGTGGCGTTGCCCAGGTTCAGGAGGCGTCCCTCGGAGAGCATGATGATCGCGTGGCCGTCTGAGAAGACCCACTCGTCGACCTGCGGCTTGATGTTGATGCGCTCGATTCCCGGCGTCTTGGCAAGGCCCGCGATGTCGATCTCGTTGTCGAAGTGGCCGATGTTGCCGACGATCGCCTGATGCTTCATGCGCGCCATGTGGGCGGCGGTGATGATGTCCTTGTTGCCGGTGCAAGTGACGAAGATGTCGCCGCTCTCGACCACTTCGTCGAGCGTCCGGATCTCATAGCCCTGCATCGCTGCCTGTAGCGCGCAGATCGGGTCGATCTCGGTGACCACCACTCGAGCGCCTTGCCCGCGCAAGGATTCGGCGCAGCCCTTGCCGACGTCGCCGAAGCCGCAGATGACGGCCATCTTGCCGCCGATCATCACGTCGGTGGCCCGGTTGATGCCGTCGATCAAGGAGTGCCTGCAACCGTAAAGGTTGTCGAACTTCGACTTTGTGACCGAGTCGTTGACGTTGATCGCCGGGAACAGCAGTTCCCCGTCCTCCATCATCTGGTAGAGCCGGTGCACGCCGGTAGTGGTCTCCTCGGTGACGCCCTTGATGCCCTCGCCGATCTTGGTCCAGCGCTGGGCGTCCTCGCCCAGGGAGCGCTGTAGAAGCGAGAGCACGATCTCGAACTCCTCAGAGTCAGCCCCGGCCGGATCGGGTACGGCCCCGGCAGCCTCGAACTCGGTGCCCTTATGCACGAGCAGCGTCGCGTCACCGCCGTCGTCGAGGATCATGTTGGGGCCGCAGGCGCCTTGGGTACCGTCCTCGCCCGGCCAGCGCAGCGCACGATCGGTGCACCACCAGTACTCCTCCAAGCTCTCACCCTTCCAGGCGAACACGGGCACACCGCGCGGGTCCTCGGGGGTGCCGTCCGGGCCGACTGCCACGGCGGCGGCGGCATGATCTTGGGTGGAGAAGATGTTGCAGCTGCACCAGCGCACCCGCGCGCCGAGCGAGGTCAGCGTCTCGATCAGCACGGCGGTCTGGATCGTCATGTGCAGGGAGCCGGTGATGCGGGCGCCCGCGAGCGGCTGGGCGGCGGCGTACTCGCGGCGAACCGCCATCAGGCCAGGCATCTCGTGCTCGGCGAGTGTGATCTCCTTGCGCCCGAACTCTGCAAGCGAGAGGTCGGCGACCTTGAAGTCGGTGTCGGTCAGGGTGGCGGTGGGGGTCATGCGATCTCCATGGTCGTGGTCTCAGATTTGACGTCGGCCGAAGGACTCTTCGCCGGGGCGAGATGACTGTCCGCTCGGGAAGTGGTTCTACGCACCGTAGCCAGCAGACGCTCATGCTTTTCCTGCTCGAAGCGCAACCAATCGGCCGCGCTTACATCCTGTGGGCGCGCAGGCTCGGCGGCGAGCCAGCCCGCTATCGCCTCGCGCAGGCCCGCCTCGCGCTCGAGTCTAAGTGCGAAGCCGACCTCGCCCAGGTCGAGCCCTCGCTCCTCCAAGAGCTCGCGCAGAGTGCTCAGCCGCTGCAACTCGGCGGGACCGTAGAGCCTGTAGCCCGAGCCGGAGCGACCCGGCTCGACGAGCCCGATGCTCTCGATGTAGCGCAACATCCGCGCCGACCAGCCAGTCGTCTCGGCAGCCTCGTTGATCGTCAGCGCATCTACAGCCGTAGCCTGCATCGAGCAGACCTTATCACGACCGTGTCAAGGTTCTAGCGGTTGCCGAGATCCGCCTTGAGCTGCTGGATCAAGTTGACGGGGCCCGGGTTGACGCCGCGCAGCGCCGCCATATAGATCGAGACCAGATCCCCAAGCAACACCAGGGAGATGACCCGCTCGATCGTGGTCTGCCCTCGTGTCTCCAAGCGCAGGCTGACGGCGGCATTGCCGGCGATCAACTTCTCGGTCAAATCCATGCGCTCCTTGACGCGTGGATGGGCATCCGAGTCGTCGAGGAACACCGCCGAGAAGCGGGCGGGTGGGTCCTGATCACGCGCTCCCTCCCACCCCTCGAGCTCGTTGTGGTCGAGCTCGGGCAGCTCGTGCGCGAAGGCGGGCTGCTTGGCGTTCTCGTTGATCTGGGTCTTCCAGCGGTAGGCGATCGGCACGGTCAGGCCTGCCCCGGCGATCACCGGGGCTGTGCCGAGCAGGGCACGGGCCGTCTGCTTGGCAAGCGATTCCTCGGAGGAGTCGGGGCCCCACTCCGCCACCAGCTGCTCAGTGTGGGAGGCGGCGACGTCGATCTCCGAGGTCAGGCGCGGACCGGCTCCACACAGTGCGGCCACCTCCAGTGCGGCAACCGTCATGTAGGCCACCGCGGCGCGTGGCTGGAAGCCACCCGGGAGCGGGATCACGGGCACGCCGTCGGCGCGCGCCATCTCAGCAAGCCGTCCCCCTGTGGTCACAGCCACCCGCTGAGCGCCCAGCGCACCGGCCGACTCGTAACACGCAAGCGTCTCCTCGGTGTTGCCCGAGTAGCTGGCGCACAGGACGGTCGTGTCAGGGGTGGTCCACGGCGGCAAGCCGTAGGCGCGCGTTACGAAGATGGGTCGGGAAGCGTGGTCGCCGAGCGCCGCGCGTGCCAAGGCGCCGCCGATGGCTGAGCCACCCATGCCGGCGACCACCAGCCCAGCCGGCGTGTCCCACTCGGCCATGATCGCCGACTCCACCCGCCACAGCCCGTCGCGCAGATGCTCGGGAAGGGCGAGCACGTCGTCGAGCTGACCGGAGGCGTTGACCGCGGCGATCGCCTCACGCGAGAGCGAATCTGTGGTCGGTGTTGTGGCGCCGTCGCTCATAGGTTGGCTCTCCAGGTGGGTGTAATGACTAGAACTTGATCGCGCCGTCAGGGAGCGTCACACCAGGGAAGATACGCGCGCCTCCGGCGATCGCGTTCTCAGCGCCGATCGTGACGCCCTCGCCGAGCACCGCCCCTTCGCCGATGTGGGTGCCCGAGCCGATGCGACAGCCGCCCGCGACGATGCAGTCGCGCAAGACACAGTTTTCGCCAACGTGGGTGCCATTGAGGATCACGGCCCGCTCGATCGAGCTGCCGGCGCCGATGTGGACGTCATGGCCGAGCACCACCAAGCTGCCGACGTGGGCGCCCTCGGCGACAACCGCGCCCGCCTCGATCACGGCGGGCGGGATCGCTCGTCCGTGCACCTCGGCGGTGGGCGCGACCGCCATGTAGTTCTCGCCGAGACGCTCCCCCACGGCGGTACTCACGTTGCCCTCGAGGATGTCGAAGGTGCCTTGCAGGTAGCGGGCCGGGGTGCCGATGTCCAGCCAGTAGCTCTCCGAGGGAAACCCGTACAGGCCCTCCCCGATCAAGCGCGGCCACACTTCGCGCTCGATCGACACGTTGCGCCCGGGAGGCACGAGCTCGAGAACCTCGCGCTCGAGCACATAGGCGCCGGCGCTGATCAAATTGGTGTCGATGCGATCGGGACTCGGCTTCTCCACGAAGTCGCGCACGGCGCGGTCGTCGTCCAGGTGAACCAAGCCGTAGGCGCTTGGGTCGTCCACCGGGACCAAAGCCAGCGTCGCCTTGGCTCCCGTGCGCTCGTGCTGGGCTATCTGCTCGCTGAGATCGATGTCCGTGAGCACGTCCCCGTTGAGCATCAGGAAGCGCTCGTCGAGCATTGACTCGGCGAACTTCAAGGCCCCCGCGGTGCCACGCGGGTCGGGCTCCTCGACGAAGCGCAATCTGATCCCGTAGGCCGAGCCGTCGCCGAGCACGTTGCGCACGCTGGTGGCGAGAAAGCCGCAGGACATGATCACGTCGTCGATCCCGTGCGAGCACAGCCACTCGAGCATGTAGGAGATGAACGGCCTGTCCACGAGCGGGACGACCGGCTTGGGCACCGTAGAGGTGAGCGGACGCAGGCGGGTACCCTCGCCGCCAACGAGGATCACAGCTTGCATCAGCCCCTCCCGATTCCCTCATAGGTGAGCCCCGCGCCGCGCACCGTGGCCGGGTCCAGCGCGTTGCGCCCGTCGATCACCAGATCGCCGCTCATAGCACCCGCGACCTCGGAGAAGTCGAGCTCGAGGAACTCGGGCCACTCCGTAACAAGCACGACGGCATCGGCATCTGTGAGTGCATCCATAGCGGATTCGGCGAAGCGAAGCCCGCTGATCAAGGTACGCGCCTCGGTCTCGGCCACCGGGTCGAAGGCGCTGACGAGCGCGCCGTCGGCGTTCAGCCGCGCCGAGAGCACGAGCGAGGAGGCCTCGCGCATGTCGTCGGTGTTCGGCTTGAAAGCCAGGCCGAGCAGCGCTATGCGCTTGCCCACGAGGCCCCCCAAGTGCTTCTGGAGCTTGGCGATGACGCGACGCTTCTGTAGCTCGTTGACCTCGATGACGGAGGTGAGCAACTGGAAGTGATAGCCGGAGTTGCCGGCCAACTGCTTGAGCGCGTTGACGTCCTTGGGGAAGCACGAGCCGCCGAAACCGATCCCGGCCTGCAGGAACTTGGGGCCGATGCGCTCATCCAAGCCCATCCCCCGCGCGACCTCGACGACATCGGAGCCGGTCTCCTCGCAGACGTTGGCGATCTCGTTGATGAAGGAGATCTTGGTGGCCAGGAAGGCGTTGGAGGCGAGCTTGACCATCTCGGCGCTGGCAATGTCGGTGCGCACCAAAGGCGCGTCCAAGGGCGAGTAGAGCTCAACGACCGCGTCGCCGGCCCAATCTCCGTTGTCGCCCACGACGACACGGTCGGGATTCATGAAGTCCTTGACCGCGGAGCCCTCCTTGAGGAACTCGGGGCAGGAGACGTAGGCCAAGCCGTCCTTGCCTCGCTCGCCGAGGATGCGCTGGATGGCAGCGCCGGTGCCGCACGGCACCGTGGACTTCATCACCAGGGCGTGGTGCTCTGAGGCAGGGATCGCGTCCACCACGGCGTGAACCGCGGACAGGTCGGCATCGCCAGAGTAGGTCGGAGGGGTGCCGACCGCCACGAACAGCAGCCGGGCCTGCTCGAGAGCTTGGGACAGATCGGTGGAGAAGTGGAGACGTCCCGAGTGCTCAACCAAGAGCTCCTCCAGGCCGGGCTCGTAGATCGGCACCTCGCCTGCGCGCAAGCGATCGATCTTGGCAGCGTCGATGTCCACGCACCACACTTCGCTGCCCAGGGCGGCGAAGCCGGCCGCGGTGACGAGTCCGACGTAGCCGGTGCCGATCACTCCTATCGGTTCACGCTCAGCGCTCATGCGCGACGGAGCCTAGCTTGCGACCGACAGGAACGCCTCGTAGCGCTTGGCGTCGCGCAGAGCGCGGGCCTTCTCCTCGCTGCCGTCCTCGGCACGCTCGGCCGCCGCGCGGGACTCGCCGAGGCGCGCCTCGAACGCGGCGCGGTCGAGCGCGTCTGGGGCGATTGCCTCCTCCACCAGGACGAGGGCATGGTTCTCGGAGAACTGTAGATACCCCTCCGCCTGAGCGAAGCGCACGATCTCCGACTCCGAGCGATACAAGCGCAGCTCGGTCGGTTCGAGCTGCGCCAGCAAGGGCGCGTGGTTTGCGAGCACGCCGATCGACCCGACGGAGGTGCGCGTGGAGAGCATCTCGATCTCGTCCTTGAATACCTCCCCCTCGGGGGTCAGCACTTCGACTGGAAACTTCGTACGGGCCACGGCGATCAGCCTTTGTCGGCGTCCTCGAGCACTTGCTCGATTGTGCCCTTCAAAAAGAAAGCGCGCTCGGGCACGTCGTCGTGCTTGCCGGCGATGATCTCTTCGAAGCCGCGGATCGTCTCGGCGATCGGCACGTAGGCACCGGGGGTGCCTGTGAACTGTTCGGCGACGAAGAACGGCTGGGAGAGGAAGCGCTCGATCTTGCGTGCTCGCTGCACGATCAGCTTGTCCTCGTCTGAGAGCTCGTCGATGCCGAGGATCGCGATGATGTCCTGCAGCTCCTTGTAGCGCTGCAGGATCTCCTTGACCTGGTTGGCGACCCGGAAGTGGTCGTCGCCGACGATGTCCGCCTTGAGAATTGTCGAGGTCGAGTCCAAGGGATCGACCGCCGGGTAGATCCCCTTTTCGGAGATCGCCCTGGACAGCGCGGTGGTGGCGTTGAGGTGGGCGAACACCGAGGCCGGGGCCGGGTCTGTGTAGTCGTCGGCGGGCACGTAGATCGCCTGGACCGAGGTGACCGAGCCCTGCTTGGTCGAGGTGATGCGCTCTTGCAACTGGCCCATCTCGGTCTCCAAGGTGGGCTGGTAGCCGACCTGGGAGGGCATGCGTCCGAGCAGGGCCGAGACCTCGGAGCCGGCCTGGACGAAGCGGAAGATGTTGTCCACGAACAGCAGCACGTCCTGGCCTTGGTCGCGGAAGTGTTCGGCCATCGTCAGACCCGATAGCGCCACGCGCATACGGGCTCCTGGCGGCTCGTTCATCTGGCCGAAGACAAGCATCGTCTTGTCGATGACGCCCGACTCCTTCATCTCCAGCCACAGGTCGTTGCCCTCGCGCGAGCGCTCGCCCACGCCGCAGAACGCCGACAGGCCGCCGTGCTCCTTGGCGAGGTTGTGGATGAGCTCCTGAATCAGGACGGTCTTGCCGACACCGGCGCCGCCGAACAGGCCGACCTTGCCGCCCTTGGCGTAGGGGGCGAGCAGGTCGATCACCTTGATGCCGGTCTCGAACATTTCGGTGGTCGGCGTGAGGTCCTCGACCTTCGGCGCCGGCTGGTGGATCTGGCGGCGGGGGGTGTCCTTGGGCAAGTCCTCGCCGAGGTCGATCGGTTCGCCGAGCAGGTTGAAGATGCGTCCGAGCGTGGCCTCGCCGACGGGCACCGTGATCGGGCCGCCCGTGTCGATCGCCTCGGCGCCGCGAGCCAGACCGTCGGTGGTGTCCATCGCGACCGCCCTCACACGGTCGTCGCCCAAGTGCTGCTGGACCTCGCATACGAGCACGTCGCCGCCGGCCTCGGAGCTGATGCCCTCGGCCTCCTCCGCGTCAGCGGCGGCGGGGCGGGCGATCGTGATCGCGTGGTTGATCTCGGGCAGCTTGTCGGGGAAGACGACGTCGAGCACGACGCCCTGGATCTCCTCGATGCGCCCGACGTTGCGCGCGCCGGCGTCTGCGGCGGTGCTCACTTCGGTTGTCGGCTCGGTTGCGATGCTGGCGTCCATTTCTCTTTCATTTCTCCTAGTGGTCTATCAAGTCTGGTCGAGATGCCCCTGCTGCCGGCAACCGGCTACGAAGCCGTCTTCCGGTTGCATCTCGCGATCGCGGCTGGGGTGGGCTGTGAGGTAGTTACAAAAATTTGAGTTCATTTCATGAAGGAATAGTTTCAAGTTGAAAGATCTTCAAAAAAATGAAGTACCCCCCACGCGGCCCAGCCCCGCAAATACCGGCTCAAGTCAATCCCTCCGCACCCGCCACTACCTCCATGATCTCCTGCGTGATCTCGGCTTGGCGAGCCCGGTTCATTTGCAAGGTGTAGTCCTCGATCAAGGTGCCGGCGTTCTCGGAGGCGTTGCGCATGGCTGTCATCTGGGCGCCGAAGAAACCCGCGGTGGACTCGATCAGGGCGCGGTAAATAGAGATCTCCACGTAGTCGGGCACGAGTCGCTTGAGTATCTCCTCGGGGCCAGGCTCGTATTCGACGAGCGCGTGCGGGACGCCGCCGTGACCCTCGGGGGAACCCGCGCCGGAGGCATCCTTGCGGTCGCTGGTGCCGGACGCGCCCTGCCGGTCGCTGGTGCCGGAGGCGCCCTGCCGGTCGCTCGTGCCCGAGCCTCCCTGCCCTTCGCCCGGTGCGGCGTCGCCCTGGGCACCCTCGCCCATGATCGCAGCCTGAGACAGCGGCAACAAGGTCTCGCGCGTGACGTGCTGAGTCAGCGGCGAGACGTAGGCGTTGTAGAGGATGTCCACCCTGTCGAGCTTGCCGTCGACGTAGGCGGCGATCAAGTCGTCGGCGATCCCTCGCGCGTCGGCGTAGGCGGGCCGGTCGGCAAAGCCGGTGTAGCTGCCGGCCAGCTCGCGCCCGCGGAACGTGAGCGACGAGACCCCACGGCGCCCGGTCGCGTACCAGACGGTCTGCTGACCCTGATCGGCGAGCTCGGCGCCGCCACGCACCCCGGCCCGGATGATCTGGGAGTTGAAGGCGCCCGCCAGGCCGCGGTCGCCGGTCACGAGCAGGAGACCGACGTTCTGGACCTGCTCGCGCTCTCGTAGCAGGGGCAGGTTGGCGGCCTCCGCGCCGGCGGCTTGGGCCGCCTGGTAGGTCATGCGCCTGATCGCCTCGGCGTAGGGCCGCAGGCGAGCGATGCGCTGCTCGGCGCGGCGCAGGCGCGCGGCGGCGACCATCTCCATCGCACGGGTGATCTTCTGGATGTTCTTGACCGAAGCGATCCGGTTCTTGACGTCGCGCTGGGAAGCCATGAGCGTGAGTTCGGGCCGCTAGGCCGCGACGGCCCCCTCAAGCGGTCGATCGTCCTCCAGGGGCTGGCCCTCCTCGTCGAGGTCGTGGCCGAAGTCGCCGGCAAACGCCTCGATCGCCGAGCGCGCCTGCGTTTGGACCTCTTCCGACCAGTCGCCGCCCGCGATCTTCGAGCGCAACTCGCCATGTTCGGAGTGGCAGCGTTCGGTCAGCTCGGCCAGGAACTCGGGTACGCGATCGGCGAGAATACGGTCGAGGAAGCCACTGGTGGCCGCGAAGATCTGGATCACCTGATCCTCGACGGGCAGGGGCTGGCGCTCGCCCTGGTTGAGCGTCTTGACGATCCGCTCACCGCGGGCGAGGGTGCGCTGGGTGTCGGCGTCAAGGTCTGAGCCGAACTGGGCGAAGGCCTCGAGGTCACGGTATTGGGAGAGCTCGAGCTTGATCCTGCCGGCCACCTTCTTCATTGGCGAGATCTGGGCGTTCCCGCCGACGCGCGAGACGGAGATGCCGACGTTGATGGCGGGTCGCACGCCCGAGTTGAACAGCTTCGGCTCCAGGAAGATCTGCCCGTCGGTGATCGAGATCACGTTGGTGGGGATGTAGGCGGACACGTCGCCGGCCTGGGTCTCGATGACCGGCAGTGCGGTCAGCGAGCCGCCGCCAAGCTCGTCGTTCAGCTTGACCGCTCGCTCCAAAAGACGCGAGTGCAGGTAGAAGACGTCGCCCGGGTAGGCCTCGCGTCCGGGCGGACGACGCAGCAGCAAAGACATCTGCCGGTAGGCGTAGGCGTGCTTGGTCAAGTCGTCGTACACGCACAAAGCGTGCTTGCCGTTGTAGAGGAAGTACTCCCCCATCGCGCATCCCGCATAGGGCGCCATGAACTTGATCGGCGCGGCCTCGTCCGCGGGGGCGGCGACGATGATCGTGTTGTCGAGGGCTCCCGCTTCGTCGAGCGTCTTGGCCAAAGCGACCACGGTGGACATGCGCTGACCGATCGCCACGTACATGGACACAACGCCGGTGTCCTTGTTGTTGATGATCGTGTCGATCGCGATCGCTGTCTTGCCGGTCTGGCGGTCGCCGATGATCAGCTCTCGCTGGCCGCGGCCGATCGGGATCATCGCGTCGATCGCCTTCAGGCCGGTCTGCATCGGTTCGGTCACCGGCTGGCGCTGCACGACGCCGGGAGCCTTGAACTCGGCGGGGCGCAGCTCGGTGGTGTTGACCTCGCCCTTGCCGTCCAGGGGGCGCCCGAGCGGATCGACGATGCGACCGAGCAAGGCCTCACCCACGGGGATCTCGAGCAGGCGTCCGGTGCGCTTGACGGTGTCGCCCTCGGCGACTCGCTCCCAATCTCCGAACAGGACGGCTCCGACGTTGTCTGACTCCAGGTTCAAAGCCAGGCCGGTGACGCCATGGGGCAATTCGAGCATCTCGAAGGACATGCAGTTCTCAAGGCCGTGCAGGCGCGCGATGCCGTCAGCCACCGACAGGACGGTGCCCACCTCGGTCAGCTGCGCCTCGCCGGCGCCGAGTCCCTCGATGCGGCTCTTGAGGATGCTGGTTATCTCGTTGGGGTTGATCTGCATGTTGGTTCTCCGTTATTCAGAGAAGAGGGGCCCGGCTCATCGGCTTTGGGCCGATTTCGCCACCCTCTCAGCTCGTCTGGGTTGATCTGCAAGTGTTTCCTAGTCGTTCGTGGTCGAAGTCGCTGGTCGGATGAGCTGAGGTGGCGGCTCAGCCAGCGCCTTGAGCAACCTGCGTGCGCAGCTGCTCCAGTCGATTGCGGATGGAGGCGTCGAGGATCGAGTTGCCGACCCGAACGACGATCCCGCCGATGATGTCCGGCTCCACCGTGGTGGTCAAAACCACCGTGTTGCCGGTGCGCTCGCCGATCCGCTCGCCAAGATCTTTGACCGTCTGCTCGTCGAGCTCCACAGCGCTGGTGAGCACGACCGGCAGGAGCCGGTTCTCGCGCTCCCACAGCCGCTCGTACTCGCGGCGCAGGCGGTAGATGACTGGCATCCGGTGGTTCTCGACCAGCAGCTTCAAGAAGTTCATGAGCCGATCGTCGGCGCCGTCAAGCAGCTTGTCCAAGCCGTCCTGCTTCTCGGCGGTCGAGAAGTATGGCGAGAAGAAGAACAGCTCCAGTTCGCGGTTTTGCTTCATGGCGTCAGCGAACTGACCGAGCTGCTCGCGCAGCACGTCCAGCTTGTTCTGCTCGCGGGCAACCTCGAACAGGGAGCGCGCGTATACCTGGGCTAGCTCCTCCATCGGCTCGCCTCCCGCTCACCCTGACTTGTACGTGGATCTTGCATGGACTTAGTTTTCGCTGGCTCCGGAGGAGATGCCCGAGAAGTCCAGCTCGCCCAAAGCCTCCTCGACGAGACGCTTCTGGTCGGAGCTGTCGAGCACCTTGCGCGTGACCTTCTCGGTCGCCATGACGGTCAGGTCGGCTACCTCTTGGCGCAGTTCGCCGAGAGCGCGCGCGGTCGCGGCCTCGATGTCGCGCGCGGCCCGAGCTGAGGCTTCGGCGGCGAGCTGGCGGCTGTGCTCCTTGACCTCGCGCTCGTGCGCCTCGGCGGTCTGCCGGGCACGCTGCACGATCTCATCGGACTGAGAGCGAGCCTCGTGCAGGCGCTCGCGGTATTCGCCGAGCAGCTTCTCGGCTTCCTCGCGGGTGCGCTGAGCGCTGTCGATCGAGTCCTCGATCGCTTTCTGGCGCTTCTCCAAAGCCTCGGAGATGCGCGGGAACACCAGGCGTGCGAGCAGCACCACGGTGATCCCGAAAGCGACCAAGGTCCACAGCATCACCCCCACGTTGGGCGATACCAGGAAATTTCCGCTGCTGGAGGCAGCGATGATCGTGGATGCCATCGATTAGCCCAGGAAGAATGCGATCAGGCCGAAGATGAACGCGTAGAACACGATCGCCTCGGTGAGGGCGAAGCCAAGCCACTGGATGGAGGTGATCTCGTCGCGCATCTCGGGCTGGCGGGTGATCGCCTCGATCACCTTGCCGAAGATGTAGCCGACGCCCACGCCCGGTCCGATCGTGCCGAGGCCGGCACCCACGCCGAGGGCGATGGCCTTGATCGACTTGGCCATTTCTTCGCTGCCTGTTGTTGCAAGTAGGAAATGCACGAACGCTCCTTGTTTTCAATGAGACTCGGCGACCGCGCCGCCGAGGTAGATGGCCGTGAGGGTGGCGAAGATGAAGGCCTGCAGGCCCGCAATCAAGACCACCTCGAAGATGAAGAACAACGTTGCGACGACAAGCGTCAAGGGACCGAGCGCCGCGACCCCGACCAGGACGACCAAGCCGCCGCCCATGAACAGGATCAAGAGGTGTCCGGCGAGCATGTTGGCGAACAGCCTGACCGACAGAGAGATGATGCGCACGAAGTGCGAGATGACCTCGATCGAGAACACGAAAGGCACCATGAACGCCCGTGCCGGCACACTGTCCATGCCGGCCGGAAGCCAGCTTTTCAAGTAGGGAATCAGGCCCTTGCGGCGCACGCCGACGGCGTGGTAGCTGACCCACACCATCAGGGCCAAGACGAGCGTCACCGAGATGTTGGCGGTCGCCGCGTAAATCTGGAAGGCCGGGATGTTGACTCCGAAGAGGCGGAAGGTCTCGCCACTGTTCACCGGCAGGGGCAGGTAGCCGAGGATGTTGGAATAGAGGATGAACAGGAACAGGGCGCCGATGAAGGGGAACCACCTCAAAGCCATTTGGCGTTCGATGTTGTTGGGGCCGGCGATGTTGTCGCGCATCACACCCCACAAAACCTCGACCGCGGTCTGGACCTTGTTGGGGCGCTCCTGCATCCTCCGCGCCACATAGATCATCGTGCTTGCGGTGAGCCCGCAGGCGAGCAGGAGGTAGAGGACCGCCTTGTTGATCGACAGGTTGACCGAGCCTGCGTGGATCGCGATCCAGTCTTCGAGCTTGAACTCGTTTTGGGGCTGGTACTCGGTGTTCATGCCGTGCGAGCCGGTGATCGCAAACAGGGCGATCATCACGGCCAGCAGGAGAGCCCCCGCCAGGAGCGCCTTGGCGCGCGTGCTCATCGCGACTCGCCCCTGGCCGGCGACGAGTCGCTCGGCGCCACCCGCGTTTGACCGGCGGCTCCCGCGGCTCCAGCTCCGACGCCGGCTCCCGCTCCAGCTCCGACGCCGGCTCCGGCTCCGGCTCCGGCTCCGGGCGGGGTCACTTCGAACGGACGCAGGATCATGCGGACGCTGAAATAGACGGTGAACAGGGCGATCACGAGCACGGCGGCGGCGAGACCGGCTTCGTTGTCGCTGAGGCCGACCAGGAAGACGGCGATCGCCACGAACCAGCCGCGGGCGATCATCGAGCCGGCCAGGAGCCCGACCACGGTACGGGGGTCGGTGGAGGCGCCGGCACGGCGTTCCAAGTACTCCTGCAGGCCGCGCTGGGCGACCCAGGCGCCACCGCCAACGGCCCACCCGGCCAGAGGCAAGCCGGCCACCAAGAAGACGGGCAGCGCGAGCGCGACCAGGAGCAGGTCAAGATAACGAGCAATTGTGAGCATAGTGTTGGGCCACCCTACAGACGCAAAAGCCCGCTCGTGTTTTCGCGGCGGACTTACGACTCCCCTCAGAGCGCGTCTTCAGAAGCCGCCGGCAGTGTACCTGTTCTGGGACTTAGTAACAACTTTGTGACATGCGCCACGGACCAAGGGCACGGCCGCAAACGCCAAGGCCGCGGTCGCGAGACCCGCGAGGAGGTCCATCAGGTAGTGATTGCCGGTGGCGAGCACCGCGAACGCGGTGAGACAGGGGTAGGCGAGGGCCACCGCTCGAACCCGGGCGTCGGCGGAGATCTGGAAGAGGACGACGGTGCACCACACCGCCCAGGCGATGTGCAAGGAGGGCATCGCGCCGAACTGGTTGGCGTCGGCCGCGAGGCTGCCGGTGTGCCAGGAGCCGAACGTGTGCGAGGAAGCGATCACGTCGGTGAAGCCGCTCAGCATCCGGGGCGGGGCGACCGGGTAGAGCCAGAACACGAGCAGGCCGATCACGTTGATCGCCACCAGGGAGCTGCGCAAAGGCCGGTAGATGTCGGCTCGCTTCCACCACAACCACCCGAGCAGGCCGAAGGTGACGATGAAGTGGGCGTTGTCGTAGTAGTAGGAGAGCAAGGTCCCGAGGGTGGCGTGGACCACCAGCCAGCTGTTCAAGGCCGCCTCGGGAGCGATGTGCAAGGAGCGCTCGAAGCTGAGGATCTCGCTCCCGTGCGCGACGGCCAGCTTTTCACGCAAGGGCGCGAGGTTGGCGATCGTGTCGTAGGCCCAGGCCAGGAAGACGATCACCAACAGCTCGCCCCACCAGCGCGGACGCGCCGTTTCGCGCGGCACGGCGCGCGGCACGGCCAGCCCTGGGGCGACAGGCGGCGCCAAGGCCTCTTCCCAAGGCCCCCCGCGCGCGCGCGTAGGCACCCCAATTTTTGTATCGGACACCACCCCCTCCCCCGACGCGGAGGGCGTGCCGACTGTGGACGCCGCGACCAAGGAGCCACGCCGCTCTGACGGATTTGACGGAACAGAGGACAAGCGAGCGATGTTATCCCCGCAGACACGCGGAAGCCGGAAACGGCCCGCCAATCCTCAGGGCACTACGGTGGCCAAGCCGCCCCGCGCGAGGACGTCGAGCACCCGCGGCAACGCTGCGACCGTGCCCCGCCAGGAGCCGGGCGCGCCGTAATCGTCGGCGTCGTGGAGCAACAGGACAGAGCCCTCCCCCACGCCGTCGGTGAGCTCGGATGCGATCGACTCGGGCGTGGCGCGGGCACGCCAGTCGCGACCCCAGTGCGTCCACAGCAAAGTACGCCGCTCGGCGCGCTTGGCCAAGCGCAGGGCCGCGGCGTTGAGAATCCCGTAGGGCGGCCGATACAGGCCCGGGGACACGCCCACAGCGTCCTCGATCGCGGCCTGGGCGCGCGCGATGTCCTCGCGCACCTGCCACGGGGCCAGTCGCAGGAGGTTGCGGTGGCGATGGCAGTGCAGGCCGATCGTGTGGCCGGCGGCGACGATCTCACCCGCCAAGCCCGGATTTCGCAGGACCTGCTCGCCCACGAGGAAGAACGTGGCCGACACGCCGTGCGCGGCCAGGACCTCGAGCACGGCTGGGGTGCCGAGGGCATGGGGGCCGTCGTCGAAGGTGAGCGCGACGCCAAGGCCGGAGGCGGTGTGGTCCTCCACGCCAAGGGCCTGGCGCAGAGTCCGCGAATAGAAGGCCAAGGCGGGCGTGAGGTAGCCGGCCATCGCGACGGCCGCGAAAGTACCCGCGAGGCGAGGAGCAGGACTGCGATGATCGGTGGCTGAGATGACGCTCTTCCTGGGAATCGTGGCGGCGATGGCCGCATCGGCGCTCTACAGCCTAGGGGTCGCGCTGCAGGCGATGGATGCCAAGCGCACGCCGCACACCGAGCACCTGCACCCGGCGCTGGCGTTGACGCTCCTCAGGCGAGCCCGCTGGCTGGCGGGAACGGGGTTGTCGATGCTCGGGTGGCCGCTGCAGGTGGTGGCCCTGCTTTTGGCGCCGCTGGTGGTCGTGCAGCCGACGATGGCGATGGGGCTGCTGGTGCTGTTGTTCTTTGGCGAGCGGATGCTTGGCGAGCGCGCGGGGCGGCGCGAGCACTTGGCGATGGCGGCGATCGTCGTCGGTGTGGCGGGCACCGCGCTTTGTGCGCCGGCGCGATCGAGCACGCACACCAACAACCTGACTGTGACGCTCGTCCTGGTGGGACTGGGTCTGTTGACGGCGGCGCCGTACATCGTCAACCGGGTGCGCAGACCGGCCGCTTCGCTGACGATGGTCGCGGCGGGGCTGGGCTTTGCTTGGAGCGGAGTGGCGACGAAGCTGTTCTCCGACGACCTCTCCCAAGGACGGCTTTGGTTCGCGGCGGCTTGGGGCGTGGGCACAGCCGCGGCGTCGGCGGTTGCCGCGCTCAGCGAGATGAGCGCGCTTCAGATGCGCCCAGCGATCCAGGTGGCGCCGGTGGTGTTCGTGACTCAGACGATCGTGCCGGTGATGCTGGCGCCAGTGTTGCTGGGCGAATCGTTCAGCTCGACTCCGCTTGGCGGGGTGCCGCTCACGCTGTCGCTGGCGGTCCTTGTGACCGGAGCCGCCGCACTGGCGCGCTCGCCGCTTTTGCTCGCCTTGATGGGAGGTGAGTCCGTGAGCGAACCCAAGGGCTCAACCGAGAGTCCCTCGGAGCGCAACCGGGAGACGATGCGCTCCAACCCGACGACCGAGGATGGGCTGCCGTCCACCGAGACGACCAAGACGTCGCCGGCACGCAGCCGCTGATGAGGGATCGACCCGGTGGCGGAGAGGCGCTCTGCCCCCGCCACGGGCAAAGCTCCCGCGGTACGAGCAAGCACCAGCTGACCTACAGTCAGGCCGCCCGGCGGCTGTAGGAAGTAGAAGCGGTGGTGAAGACCCAAGGCTCGGGCTTGGGAGCGCAAAGTCCCGCGCGTTCGCACCCATCGCAGGGGCGAGCCGGAGTGGGGGACTTCGGGGACCAGTTCGTCGTGCAGAGCGCGTAGACCGGCAATCGTCGAGGAGGCGTCGAGGCCACCATCGGTGAACGAGGCGTGGATGCCGGCGTTTGACAACTCCCTCGCCAGGAGCGTCACCTCGCCTGAGGGCGCCCGTAGGACCAGGCCAACATCGGGCGTGGTTGTTTCGACACGCTTGAGCGGATGCACTCCCAGGAAGAACCCGGCGAACGCGGTCACCTCGTCGGTGCTCATCAGCCAGGTGCTGATCGCTACCAGCAACACGAATTGGGTGGCGAAGGCGACCAGGCGCAGACGCCATAGCGGGATCGGGCGCACGCGCCGGGGAGCATCGAGCACGAGCTCGACGGCGCTTGGGTCGGGTGCGGCCGGCTCGGGCTCGGAGGGATGGACCTCGTCGGCGAGCTCGGGCGCGGCGACGGTGTTTTGGCCGGCGACGGCGACGAGGCCTTCGCGCGGATGGGAAGCTCGGCCACGCAGGGCGTGGTGTTCGGCGAAGGAGGCCTGCACCTGGTCGCGCAGCTCGGCGGTGTCGTTGGCCAGGCGCAGGAGTCCGAGGTCGGCCATGGCGCGGGTGTTGAGGCGGGCGTGGCCGACGGGCAGGCCGTAGGAGACGACGGGGGTGCCGGTCGCCTTGGCCTCCAGGCAGGTGACGCCTCCGGTGGAGTGCACCAAGGTGTCGGCGGCGGCGAGGATCTCGGGCATGCGTTCGGTGAAGCCGTAGACGTGGACGCGCGGCTCGGCGGCGAAGTCCTCGGAGAGGCGCTGGTGCAACTGTTCGTTGCGTCCGGCTAGACAGACGATCGAAGAGACGTCGGGGATCGAGGCGATCGCGCGCACGGCGCCCTCGACGTCTCCGACGCCCCAGCCGCCGCCGGAGACGACGACCATGTGGCCGTCCTCGGGCAGGTCGAGCAGGTGGCGCGCTTCGGTTTGGGGGCGCTCGTCGAGGAACTCGGAGGAGATCAGGGGGCGCACCAGGCGCGCGGAGCCGCGCCCGGCGATGCGCTCGACAGGGCCCATCGACTCGCCGTACATGACGAGGTGGGTGTCGATGCCGGGTTGGGCCCAGAAGAACAGGCCGGTTAGGTCGGTGATCGTGGCGACCGTGGGGCAGCGGACCTTTTGGGTGCGGCGCAGGCGTGCGAGTACAACGGTGACGGCGGGGTAGGTGGAGACGACGACGTCGGGCTCGTGCTCGGCTATGCGCCGGGCCAAAGGTCGCGAGCCGAGCAGGCAGAGCAGCTTGCGCGCCAGGCCACGGATGGGGGCTACACGCTCGAGCAGGAGGTAGACGACGGTGTAGGTCCAGGGGAAGAAGCGCAGCTGCACGCGGTAGCCATCCTCGACCACCGGCTGGAGCAGGGGGCCCATCGCGGCGAGGCCGTCGATGACGGTGACCTGGGTGTGTTCGGGGGAGGCGTCGAGTTGGCGCGCGAGCGCGCGGGCGGCGGCGGCGTGACCCTCGCCGACGTCGGCGGAGAGGATGAGCACGCGCTTGGGGCCGGGGGTACGGCGCGATGAAGGTGTGCGGTGGCGGCGTGGCATACAGTTCAAGCCCCGCCCGCCCGGTGGACGGTGAGGCCCGCGCGTGCGCAAGGTGGAAGATGCTCGCAGAGCACGAAGACATGGAAAGCGTAGCGGTCGTGGCGAACGGTCGCACGCATAGAGGCCGGGGCGAGCGCTCCCAGGCAACGCTTGCGGCGCTCGGCCGGGTGGGCTTGGTCGGCGTGGTGGTGAGCGTGTTCGGCGTGATGGCGGGCGCGGCGGGGACGCCCACCTCCTACGTGCCGGGGCGCAGCGGCGGTTGGCCGGGGTGGCTATCGGGGCCGCTGCAGGGGCTGGGCGTGGGGATCTCCTCCTCGAGCTTTCAAGCGTGGACGCTGGCGATGTGCGCGAGCTATGCGGCGGTGCTGGTGGGCGCGAACAGGCTCTCGGGCAGGGCGATTGGGGTCTCGATCGTGCTCGCCTACGCGCTCGTGCTGGTGGGGCCGCCCCTGCTTTCCCAGGACGTTTTCGGCTATCTGTCGTTCGGGCGGTTGGGGGCGCTGCACGGCCTCGATCCGTACACGCATGTGCCCGCGGAAGCCCCAACGGACGCGAGCTTTCCGTTCATCGGTTGGCCGTTTCAGCATTCGCCGTATGGACCGCTGTTCACGCTCGGCTCCTATGCGATCGCGCCGCTGGGCTTGGCGGGAGGGCTTTGGGCTCTGAAGGCTGTTGCGGTGGGCGCATGCTTGGGCGCGATTGGGCTCCTCGCGCTGGCGGCGCGCCGAATGGGTCGCTCGGCGCGGGCGGCGGCGGTCTTCGTGGGGCTCAATCCGGTGCTGTTGGAGCTGGCGGCCGCGGGCGCGCACAACGACACTTTGGTGCTGCTCGTGTCGGCGGGAGCGCTTGCGGTGGCCGCCGGGCGGGGGGCGCCTGAGGCGAGGGATCGGCGGGAGGGAGGGGATCGGTTTGGGAGGGATGGGTCCTACCCGTTGCGCTCGGCGGCGGCACTGATGGCCGTGGGCGTGGGCGTGAAGGCCTCGGCTGGGCTCGCGCTTCCTTTTATGGTCCTCGCCCCGGGGGACTGGCGGGGGCGGGCTCGGGTCGCGGGCGGGGCGGTGGCGGCGCTGGTGGTGTTGGCGCTGGTCGCGGTGCTCGGCTTCGGGTCGCACGCTTTCGGCTTCGTGGGCGCGCTGGGCGAGCAGCAGCAGTTGATTGCTACGCACAGTCTGCCGGCGGAGACGGCGCGGTGGGTCGGGCTGACGGGGCTGCCGAGCTGGTGGCGCGAGGTGTTCTTGGTGGGCTTCGGGGCAGTGCTGGCGGCAACCCTTTGGCTTACCGCGCGGGGCGCGGATTGGCGTTCGATGGCGGGGTGGGCGACGCTGGCGCTGTTGCTATCGACCGCGTGGCTGTTGCCCTGGTATGCGATATGGGTGTTGCCGCTGGCCGCTCTCGCCGACAGCCGCCGCTTGCGGGTCGCCACGCTCGTGTTCTGCGCCTATGCGATCTTGATCCATCTGCCTTTGGCCGACCCGGTGCTCAGCCCCGCTCGACACCTCGCCCACCGTCGCGTCGCCCGCCCTGTCTCCCAACTTCGCGTCGTCCGGCCTTTTGGCGACCGTCGCGTCGCCCGCCGTTGAGGCGTCGAGCACGGCGTCGTATTCGCCGGTCTCGAGGTCGTGGGCTATCGAGCGTTCGACTTCGGCGGGCGTGGCGTCGGGGCGCAGGCGGCGCACGCGCAGGGCGTCGAGGCGACGGAACTTGAGGATCTCAAGGACGTATACGAGATAGACGGAGGCGGCGCCGACGAGCAGGGCCAACGCGACCATGACGAGCAGCCAGCCGGTGTGGAGGTGGCCTTTGTGGTCTGAGTAGGGGATGAAGCGCAGCGCCAGGGCAAGCCCGGCGAGCAGGAGGGTCCAGGCGTAGAGGTAGGCGATCGTGCGCCGTGAGGAGAAGCCGATGCGGGCCATGCGGTGGTGGAAGTGCTCACTGTCGGCGGCGTAGATGGGGCGGCGGTACTTCAGGCGCTTTAGCACCACGAAGGTGGTGTCAAGGAAGGGGACGGTGAGCAGGATCAGAGGCAAGACGAAAGACACCACGACGGGCGTCTTGACGGCCGCCTCGACGGCCACCACCCCCATCAACAGGCCGAGCAGGTTGGCTCCGCAATCGCCCATGAAGGAGGAGGCGGGCGGGAAGTTGTGGATCAGGAAACCGAGCGCGGCGCCGGCGGTGATCGCGGCCAAGACTCCCGGTTCGGCGCGGTCCAGGTCGAAGGCGATGATCGCCAAGGTGCCGGCGATGATCACGCATACGCCCGCAGCGAGGCCGTCGACACCGTCGGAGAGGTTGACGATGTTCATCATCACGACGAGACCGACCACGGTCAGGGCGGGACCGGCGTTGGTGGGGCCGGCTTTGGGGAAGTGCAGGGTCCCGGCGAAGGGCAGCGTGACGGCCTTGACGGCGACGCCGTAGTGGACGACGATGACGGCGGCGGCGATCTGACCGGTGAGCTTGACGATGGGCGGCAGGTCGAAGCGGTCGTCCAGGGCCCCTACGAAGGTGATCAGGGCGGCGGCGATGAGCACGCCGTGCCACATCTGGGCGCTTTCGCCGTAACCGGCGGGCAGGAAGGCGAGTACGGCGACGAGCACGCCGGCGAAGATCGCAAGGCCCCCGAGCAGGGGCGTGGCACGGTCGGAGAGGCCGCGCTCGCGCGGTTCGTCCACCGCACCTATGGCCTTGGCGAGGCGCATCGTGAACGGGGTCAAGACCGCGGTGACCGCCGCGGCTGCCAGGAACGCGTAGAGGGCGTCGAGCTCGTTGAGATGGGCCATCGACTCGCGCACAGCATCGCAGGCGCGGGCGTCGGCAGTGCCGGACGGGTGCGTATGTCCGCGGAAGGGTGCTCTACGCGTGCGCGCGGCACCCCTTTTTGCAACACACATCCCACAGCCGGCCGGCGGCGCTACGCGGCTGCTGGGACGCTCAGATGCTCGTACAAGGGGTAGCGCTCGACGATCGCTTGGACACGCTCTGAGAGCTCTCCCTTGCGGGCCTCGAACTCGGGGGTGAGGGCGGTCGCGACGATCGCGCCGACCTCAGAGAAGTCCTCCACGCCGACGCCCCGAGTGGCCAAGGCGGGGGTGCCGATGCGCAGACCGGAGGCCTCCATCGGCGGGCGCGGGTCGAAGGGGACGGCGTTGCGGTTGACGGTGACGCCGATCTCGTGCAGGCGGTCCTCGGCTTGGCGCCCGCTCAATTCGGGCTCGCAAGCGCGCAGGTCCACAAGGGCGAGGTGCACGTCGGTGCCGCCGGTCAGCACGTTGACGCCGTGACCCGCCTTCATCAGTTGCTCGGAGAGGGCTTGGGCGCCGTCGATCGTGCGGCGTTGACGCTCGGCGAAGAGCTCCGAGGCCGCGATCTTCAAGGCCACGGCCTTGGCGGCGATCACATGCTCCAAAGGTCCGCCCTGCTGGCCGGGGAACACGGCGGAGTCGATCTTCTTGGCGTGCTCGGCCTTGCACAGGATGATCCCGGCGCGCGGGCCCCCCAAAGTCTTGTGGGTTGTGGTGGTGACCACGTCGGCGCCGAAGGCGATCGGGTTGGGGTGAAGACCCGCGGCGACCAGTCCGGCGAAGTGGGCCATGTTCGACCATCAAGAGGGCGCCGACCTCATCGGCGATCTCACGGAAGCGGGCGAAGTCGAGTTGACGGGGATAGGCGGACCAGCCGGCGAGCAGGAGCTTGGGGCGGCGCTCGCGTGCGATGCGGGCTACCTCGTCCATGTCGATGATGCTGCTCTCGCGGTCCACCTCGTAGGCGGCGATGTCATACAGACGGCCGGACACGTTGATTTTCATGCCGTGCGAGAGGTGGCCGCCGTGGGCGAGGGAGAGACCCATGATCGTGTCCCCGGGCTGCAGGAGGGCGTGGTAGACGGCGGTGTTTGCTTGGGCGCCGGAGTGGGGCTGGACGTTGGCGTGCTCGGCGCCGAACAAGGCCTTGGCGCGGTCGATGGCAAGCTGCTCGGAGACGTTGACCCACTCGCACCCGCCGTAGTAGCGGCGTCCGGGATAGCCCTCGGCGTACTTGTTGGTGAGCACCGATCCTTGGCATTCGAGCACCGCTTGGGGCACGAAGTTCTCGGAGGCGATCATCTCCAAGGTCTGCTGCTGGCGGCGCAGCTCGCCGTTTATCGCCGCGGCGACCTCGGGGTCCACCTCGGCCAGCGGGCGGTTGAAGTAGTCGGGGCTGAGGTCGGACATGGGCGCGCTCCTGGAGCTTGTGAATAGCTATGGGTGCCCAGGCGCGCGGCAGAATCTACGAGCCGCTCCCCGGTGGTTATGTCCACCTATCGCGCCAGTCGCGGCTGTGTTGTGAGGCTAGCAGGGGCCACCCAGCGCCGTTTGCAGGAATGCCGCATCGAGCGGCCCTTCTCGCACGATGCGCCACCGTCGTCCACCCCGCTCATAGTCGGACAGGTCGATCACGGTGGATGCGACGCCGGGCAGATCTCCGCCGTCAATCGCGAGATCAACGCCTTCGCGCAGCTCGGCTGGCACGTCCTGGAGGCCACGGGGATCTGGGGAGCCGGAGAGGTTGGCGCTCGACTGGGCGGCGGGCAGATCGACGGCCGCAAGCGGGGCGAGCGGACCGGCGAGCGCGGGCACACGGAGCCCGAGCAGGGCGAAGCCCGTCCTGGCCGGGTCGCAGGCGGACTGGAAGCGACCTTCGGGGTTTGCCAACAACAAAGTCACCGGTCCGGGTAGCAGCGCTTCCAGGGCGGTCCGGGTTCGCGGGCCTAGCTCAGGCAGCGAGGAGAGAGCCGGGGCCAGCGAGAAGAACATCACCGCCGCGGGCTTGAGCGGCGGGCGGCGCTTGAGCTCGTAGATGCGGCGCAGCGCGAGCTCGCTGTCGGGGTTGCAGGCAAGGCCGTAGACGGTGTCGGTCGGGATCGCCGCGACGCCGTCTCCCGCGAGGCAAGCGCGTAGCCGCGCCACGTCCTCTGCGGAGATCTCCGCGCGCGTGCTCGTGCCGGGCCGGCTCGGCTCGCGGAGGGACCGATCGTCTGCGCCGCTCATGCCCGCCGCCCTATGACGACGCGCTCGATCCCAGCCAAGTCGCGTTCGGCTCGCACGTCGGAGAAGCCGGCGGCCCGCATCAGATCCCCTACATCCCCCGCTTGACCCGCCCCGACCTCCAGTGCAAGCAGACACAGGCTCGGCCGGGCCGACGTTTGGAGCACGAGAGCACGGATCGCGTCGAGACCGTCTTCGCCGGCGAACAAGGCACTGGCCGGCTCGTGGCGCAGGATCTCGGGCGCCAGCGTGGCCCGGTCGCCATCGGGCACGTAGGGCGGGTTGGAGAGGATCGCGTCGTAGTCGTCGCCCACGCCCTCCAACAGGTCCGCCGCGAGCAAGCGCACGTCCAAGCCGAGCCGCTCTGCGTTGGCGCGCGCGAGCGCCAAAGCCGCCTCGCTCAAGTCGCTGCCGGTCACGTCGAGATCGGGGCGCTCATCTTTGAGGGCGAGCGCCACGGCTCCACTGCCGGTGCCCACGTCGAGCACGCGCGCCCCCTCGGGCAGCCCGAGCGCGACCTCGACGAGCATCTCGGTCTCAGGCCGCGGGATCAAGGCACGCGGATCTGCGGCCAGCTCCAGACGGCGGAAGTGGCGGCGACCGAGGATGTAGGCGACCGGCTCGCGTTCCACCGCGCGACGCCTGACGAAGTCCTGGAATGTGCGCACGGCCGGGCCGGCGACGGTCAGCTCGTCCTCATTGTGACCGGCCGCCAAGAACACACGCTCGCGCGAGACGCCGAGCGCTTGGGCCAGCAGCAGTTCTGCGTCAAGGCGCGGCGTTTCGCAGCCCGCGGCCGCGATGGCGGTGACGGCGCCGTCGAGCGCGTCGCGAATCGAGGTCCCGCGTGGGAGTGGTCGGGCTGGGGACGGGGACATGGGCGCTCTCTCCAGAGGTGCGGTCAAGCGGGGCACGGTCGAGTGGGGCGCAGTCGAACCCGCGCACTGTCGAGCGACGCCTTGCCGCGCTCAGACGGCCGTCTGGGCCTCCAGGCGACGGCGCTTCTCATCCGCCTGAAGCGCGGCCGTTATCTCCCCCAGCTCGCCTTCGAGGACCTGGTCGAGGTTGTGGACGGTGAGCTTGATGCGGTGGTCGGTGACGCGACGCTCGCCGTAGTTGTAGGTGCGGATCTTCTCGGCCCTGTCGCCGGTGCCGACCTGGGAGCGCCTGTCGGCGGCGAGCTCGGACTGCTGTTCGGCCAAGGCCCGCTCGTAGAGCCTGGCGCGCAAGACACGCAGGGCCTTCTCGCGGTTCTGCAACTGTGACTTCTCATCCTGCATCGAGACGACGATCCCCGAGGGCTTGTGGGTGATGCGAACCGCGGAGTCGGTCGTGTTGACCGATTGGCCTCCCGGACCCGACGAGCGGTAGACGTCGATCTGAAGGTCGCCCGGGTTGACCTCCACGTCGACGTCCTCGGCTTCGGGTAGGACCGCAACGGTCGCGGTGGATGTGTGGATGCGTCCTTGAGACTCGGTTTGGGGCACCCGCTGCACGCGGTGGGTCCCCCCCTCGAACTTGAAGATCGAATAAGCGTTCTCGCCCTTGACGGCGAAGGTGTACTTGCCTTCGCCGATCTCCAAGGGCTCTGGTTTCAAGCCGGCACGCTCGGCATAACGCGTGAGCATCCGATAGACGTCGCCGGCCCACAAGCCGGCCTCGTCGCCGCCGGCGCCACCTTGGATTTCGACGATCACGTTCTTCTCGTCGTTGGGGTCGCGCTCGACCATCGCGAAGCGGATCTCCTCTTCGAGCGCCTCGATCCGCTCGCGTGCCGTTTCGAGCATTTCGCGCAACTCGGCGTCCTCGCCGCCCTCGGCGATCAGCTCCTGCGCACCGGCCGCGTCGTCGCTTGCCAGGCGCCACTGCGCGGCGAGCTTGGCGGCGGGCTCGAGCTGGCGATAGGCGCGGCCGACTTCGGCGTAGCGTTCGCGATCGCCGATCACCTCGGGGTCGGTCATCTGCTCGCCCAGCTCGGCAAAGCGCGCTTCGATCTGCTCGACCAAGTCTTCGATCATGAAGGCCAGTCTATGCGGCCAAGAGCAACCCCACCGAGGCCAGGCGCCGGGCGCACTCCACGACCTGCTCGGTGGGAGCGACGAGCTCGGCCGCGACCTCGGCGAGCGTGCGCGTGCCGTCGAGCAGCTCGAGTGTGCCCGCTTCGAGCTCGCCGTCGAGGCGCACGTTGGCGTGCAGCAGCGAGCTGAGCGCCTTCAGGCCGGCCGCCCTCTGGGCGCGCGCCAGGGGGCTGACGGTGGGGCGCTCGCCCAACTCGCCGGTCACCGCCGGCGAGCAGCCTAGGAGCATCACGATCCGGGCCAGGTAGGCCTGCAACAGAACTGAGCGCAACCGAGCCTCCACCAGCTGAGGCGGGGCCTCTGGTCCAGCCGCCTCGCGGGCGCGCTCCAGCAGAGTGGGGAATGCCACCGACCGGGGCCAAGCCTCCCCGAGCGCGCCCATCGCGGCCTGCACGAGTGGCTCGCTCGTGGTCATAGAGAAGCCCTCGGGCGTGAGATACGTACGCTCGACCGGGTCCTCCCCGGGCAGCGGGATGTGCGAGACGGGCGGGTTCTCGCCGCGGGCACGCCCCTCCTCCCCCGCTCCCCCCGCACCCTCTTCCGGACGGGCCCTCGATGAGATCCAGAGTCCTTCGATCGCCGCGTCGTCGAGCGTGCGGTCAAGCGGCGCGGCTTCGTGGCAGATCAGGCTCTGGCGGAACATGCGGTTCTTGAAGAAGTCCATGTACTGCTCTCTGACGACCGCGTCCTGCGGCAGATTCGCCATCAGCTGTCCGGCGCTCTCGGGCACCTCGCGCATCTGGCTCTCGAACAGGTCGGCCTCCGACAGGAACTGGAGGTCGCGTGCCTGGGCGTGCTCGACGAACTCGTGGAAGTAGAAGGGCGTGGAGACGTCGGCCAGGTCGTCGTGGAACAGGAGGGCGTCGCTGTAGCCAAGCATCCGCTCCATCTGCTCGCGCAATACCCGCGCGAAAGGGCTCGGCTGCTCGATCTCGACGATCGTCCTCATCAATTCCTGCGCGCGAGACAAACGATCGCCCGGGTCGGTCACCCCTTGAACGTGGTAGCGCAACATGTCGCGCGCCATGTCCCTCAGGTAGCTGCCCGGATAAGCGTTGTAGCTGACGAAAGCGATCCCTTCCGGCGCCAAGCAGCGCTTCACGCAATCCAAGAGCGCGCCGCGCGCCTGGGGCGACACCCACGAGTAGACGCCGTGGGCGACGATGTAGTCGAACTCGCCCGGCGCCTCCAGCTGCTCGAAGGTGGCGCAGCGCAGCTCCACGTTGCCGAGCCCAGCGGCCTTGGCCAGTTCGGTCCCGCGCTCGATCGCGCCGGGCGAGGCGTCCACGCCGAGCACCTGCGCATCCGGCAAGGTCTGGGCGATCGAGAGCGCATTGCCGCCATCGCCGCAACCAAGCTCGAGCACGCGACAAGAGCGCGCCGGAGCCGGGTTCAGCCCGAACAGTCTGCCGATCGCCTCCGAGCGCCCCGGGTGGGTCGCCGGGTAGGCGAAGCCCGGGTAGGAGAGTCGCTCGTAGGCCTCCGCGGCGCTCAGAGCTTCAGGTTTGTCGAAACGTTGAAGTTGACGGTCGCCCCCACCTTGCCGTTCGGCTCGACGAATGCCTCCGAGACCTTCTGGAAGGCGAACGTCACCTGCTCGGTGGGCTGACCTCCGCCGGAGCTGCCGTCCTGCACGGAGGAGATCAAGACGTTCTGGAAGTCGAACTTCAGGTAGGTCTGTTCTCTACCGCCGGCCTTGCGGGTGAAGGAGAGCGTCGCGTCCTTGAAGTGTTTGCCCGTGGCCGCCGCCTGGAATAGCAGCGGCGAGGACTTGTCGAGCGTCTTGGTGATCGTGAAGCTTTGGATGCTCACCTTGCCCGCACCCGCGCCCGAGGACTGCGAGCCGATGCTCTGGGAGCCCTGAGCGCTGAGAGCGAAGCCGCCGATCGCGATCTCGCCCTTGTGGTCCTTCGCGGTCGACTCGCCCTCTATGCCGTCGATCTTCAGGAAGGTGCTGCCGCCGCCGCTCACACCGAAGGTCGTTCCGCCGATCAGGGGCGTACCGGGGGTGCCTTGGCTGCCGGCTGCGCCTTGACCGCCAGCTTTGCCTTCTTCCCCACGTGGGCCCACAGGGCCGGCTGGACCTTTCTGGTTCCAGGTGATCTGTGTCTCCTGCTGTGGTTCGCATTTGCTCGCCAACGGATCAGGCGGGGCGCCAGCAGGACCCCCGGCGCCCGTCAGCGTAGGATCGATCACACGGAGGGCGCCAGCAGGCTCAGTAACGGTCCCGTCACCGTTGACAGCTAGCACCGCACCGTTAGGGCCCGCGTAGCACCCAGTGATTGTTCCGTCGCTCCCCGGAATCGAACCTGCCGCGATAGCCGCCCCAGCCCCTAGCGCGGCCGCAGTGGGCAGCGCGATCTGCACCGCTCGTTTGGAGTGCTTCATCCGCTGTACCGCCCGCGCTATCCGGCTTGCCTCTTCCGCGCTCATGTCACCGCTCCCAGGTCATTTTGCTCGCGAGAGCGCATCACGCGCTCTGTGTCGCCTCGTGGGCCGAACCAAACCAGAAGGGTCGGACGCTGTCAAGCGAAATGGACGACCTTCCGTGCGCGCGCGCACGCGCGCGGGACACCCCAAACGGGGCACGACACGTCCCTACGCCACGACCTCCACGCCCACCAGGTCGGCGGCGTCCATGCTTCCAGGCGTCTCCAGGGCCAAGACGGCCTCCAAGGCCGCGATCGCGACCGCGAGCTGGTCGAGGCTCGGCTCCTGCGTGGTCAGCAATTGCAGCTTCAAGCCCGGCCACATGATCGCTTTGACCCAACCCCGGTTGCGGTTGCGGCCCGCGAACTTGATGATCTCAAACGAGATGCCGGCGATGATCGGGACGCCCACGATGCGCGAGATCACGAGCAGATACCAAGCCGGCAGGCCAACCGCGCCGAACACGAAGATCGATACGACCATCACGATCAACAGGAAGCTGGTGCCACAGCGGGGGTGGAGGCGCGAGAAGCGCTGCGCGTTCTGCGGCGTGAGCGGCAACCCGGCCTCAAAGCAGGAGATCGTCTTATGCTCGGCGCCGTGGTACTCGAAGACGCGTCTGAGGTCTTTGATGCGCGATAGGGCGAACATGTAGCCCAAGAAGATCGCGGTGCGCACGCAGCCCTCCACGATCCAAAACAGGGCCGAAGAATTCAACTGCCCCTTGATCAAGCTGGTCAGGCCGAGCGGCAACAGGAAGAACAGGCCGATCGCGAAGACCAAGGCCACGACCACAGTGCCCGCCCATACGCCCGCCCCGATTTCCTGGGCGTCTTCGTCGGCCTCGCCCTCGGGCAGTTGAGCGTTGGCGGAGATCCCGAGCGCCCTGAAGCCGATCGCCAGCGAGCCTCCGAGCGCCACGATCCCCCTCAGGACTGGAATCCGCAGCCATCGGTGTCGCGCCAGAGCCGAGGTGAGCGAGAAGGTCTCAACCTCGATCTCGCCGAGCTGCTCCTCCGAGGGCTTGCGCACCGCGACCGCCCAGTGGCGCACGCCGCGCATCATCACGCCCTCGAGCACCGCTTGGCCCCCGAGCGGAGCGTCGCGACGTGCCGTCAGCTCGCCGTCGGGCAGCTCCCCCACCGCGCTCGTGTCCGTTGCGGAGCGGGTTGCGTGCGCGCTCGCGGTCGCCTGCAGATTGCTGACCTGCATCGTGCCCTCTGGGTACACCCTCCCACCGGCAGCCGGTCGAGAGGACATCGTCTTACTGGGGGCGTGCCTGCGCCTGAGTGCCGGCCGTCTGGGCCTTGTGCTGGCGACCCTTGGCGACCCTGCGCTGGAAGCGCTCGACGCGTCCACCCGTGTCCACCAGCTTCTGGCGCCCCGTATAGAACGGGTGGCAGTTGGAGCAGACCTCTACGTGGATCTCATCCTGCGTGGCGCGCGTCGTGAATTCGTTGCCGCACATGCACCGCACGTGCGCCTCGACGTAGTTTGGGTGGATCTCCGACTTCATCGTCTGAGCATTCTAGCGACCTCAAGCGCCGGGGGCCGGCGGGGTCTGCGTGACCTGCCCGGGCAAGGTCGGCTCGACGCAGCGAGGCGTGTGCAGTTCGTCGCGCTTGAGCAGGTGGCCCCCTTCCCGCTCCAGCGGAAGCGCACGAGCACCCGATAGGCCGCCGGGGAATCGAGGTTGGTGACCTGCTTGACGTACTTGTAGATCTTCACGCCCGGTTCTGAGACGCGCCACACGCCGAAGCCGGGGGCCGTAAGCGTGTGGAATTCGCTTTCCCCGCGCAGGCGCTGCTGCAATTCAAGGCGCATCGCCATCTTCTGGGTCGCGGCGGTGGCGGTCATCTGCGCGGTGAACGTGGCCGAGCGTTCCAACTGCACGGTGGAGGTCACGCACTGTTCGATCCCGACGGTGGCGGCCCCGTCGGTGACCGTGCTCGCCAAAGCAGCCTGCCCGCAGGCCAACAAAGCCAGCAAGCAGCCGCCGATCAGCGCCGCCCGAGCGGCCCGCATGAGTTGGAACGTCCTTGCCATTCAAAAGCCCCTAACACCGATAGGGGTCTGTGGTTTCGGAAACCACAGACAATTGGTGAGATTTGGGGGGAAAGGTGTTTCGGATCTCAGGTTATTTGGTACAAGGGGCCGTCGCCACCCTCTGGCGTGGTGAGACGCCCGCCCTTGGCGGTGATCGCGCCGCACTGCACGCAGTTGGTGTAGTTGACGATCACGTCCACGGAACCCGTCTCCGGCGCATCCTCTGGGATCTCGTACACGCCTGCCGGACACATCCAGCGCCACGTTTCGGCGACCTCGCGCGGGACGTGCTTCTGCACGCGAATATGGTTGGGGGCGTCGTCGCGCGTGGCGTTGCCGGTGATGAACACCGAGGAGAGCTTGTCGAAGGTGTACTTGCCGTCCGGCTTGACGTACACGTCCTTCGTGTTGCCCACGAAAACGGGGATCGAGTCGTTGCGGTGCCAGTCGGCGCGGCCAGGAAGCTTGCCCTTGGTGATCTGCTGGATGCCCGACAGCGGACCTCCCACAAGCAGACCCTTCTGCAGGGGCTGGCGGGCGTTGCGGACCTCCCACAGCTCTTTGCCGACGGAGGAGTTCTCGATCGCCTGCTCATAGTCGGAGAAGTCGCTGGAGCCACGCTTGATCGCCGCGTAGATCGACTCGGCGGCGAGCATTCCCGACTTGATGCAGTGGTGCACGCCCTTGAGCGCCATTGTGTCGACCATGCCGCCCGCGTCGCCCACGAGCACGGCGCCTGGCATCGAGAGCTTGGGCATCGACCAGTAACCGCCGCCCGGCAGGGCCTTGGCGCCCCAGGCGACGCGCTCGCCGCCCTCGAGGATCCCGCGCACGAGCGAGTGCGTCTTGAACGTCTGTAGGAGATCGTGGGCGGAGGTTGTCGCGTCGGCGTAGTCGAGCTCGACGACGAAGCCGATCGAGACCATGTCCTCGCCGGTCTTCTCGTTCTTCATCGGGTAGATCCAGGTGCCGCCGATCTGACCGTACTTCGATGAGATTTTCAAAGGCCAAGGACCCATCGTGTGGATCAAGCGATCCAGCGGCTTGGGGACCTTCCAGACCTCCTTGACGCCAAGCTCCCACACCTGGGGCTCGCGGCCCTTGGCGAGGTCGAACTCGCGGATCGCGGCTCCGGTCAAATGCCCCCAGCAGCCCTCGGCGAGCACGGTCGCGTGCGCCTTGATGTCGGTGCCGGGCTCGAAGTTGCCGAGCTCCTCCCCGTCCTTGCCGCGGCCCTTGTCGCCCGAGCGCACGCCGACGACCTGACCGTCCTCGACCACCAGTTGGGTGGCCGCGGTCTCGGTGAGGATGTAGGCGCCGGCCTCCTCGGCCTGCTGCTGCTGATAGCGGGCTAGGGCGGACACGGACATGACCTCGTTGCCGTGGTTCTTGAACGGCGGAGGCGTGGGGATGCGAACCGACATTTTCGAGGTCGGCGTCAGGTAGACGGCCTCCTTTGTCACTTCGCCGAAGGCGAAGCCCTCTTGGCGCCACTGCTCGCGGGTCATCTCCGGGAACAGCTCTTCCAAGGGACCTGGGCGCACGACCGCGCCGGAGAGGTTGTGACCGCCGCAGGTCTTGGCCTTCTCGACGACCGCGACCGGCACTTCGCCGAGGCGCTCCATCGTCTCTGGATCGTCACCGAGCAGTTGCAACAGCCGGTTGGCGCAAGCAAGGCCGGCGGTGCCGCCACCGACGATTGCAACGCCTACCTCGATCAGCTCGTCCTCGGGGTCGAGGCCGTGCTTGACGAACTCCTTTTGGGGATCCACGGGCGGTGGGAAGGCCGCAGGAACGACCTTCCCATTGCTTGAGCCGTTATGAGATGACATGACTTGCCGCTCCTTTTCGCTCGCGCATCCGCCCAGGGTGGGTGGGAATCAATTCCTATGACGCTTTCTTTGCCTTGACCGCCTCGGTCAACTTGGGCAGGATCTTGTTCAGATCGCCCACGATGCCGAGGTCGGAGAATTCGAAGATCGGCGCGTTCGAGTCCTTGTTGATCGCGACGATGTTCTCCGAGGACTGCATTCCCACCTTGTGCTGGATCGCGCCGGAGATGCCCGCCGCCAAATACAGCTTGGGGGCGACCGTCTTGCCGGTCTGTCCGATCTGGGCGGCGTAGGGATACCAGCCGGCGTCCACGACCGCACGGGTGGCAGCCACGGCGGCGTTGTTGCCGAAAGCGGCCGCCAGGTCCTCGGCGAGCTGGAAGCCCTCGGCCTTGCCGAGACCACGACCGCCGGCCACGAGGATCGAAGCACCCTCGATGTCGACGTCGGCGCCGCGCTGTTCGCCGCGCGTGACCATTGTGGCCTGCTTGGCGTGCTCTGAGAGCTCGAAGCTGACGGACTCCACCGGCGCGGCACCCGCGCCGCTCTCTTTGATCTCGAACGCGTTGAGGCGCCCGATCACGATCCCCACCGGGGAGCGGTATTTGATCTCAGAGATGGCCGAATCGCCGAGGATCGGCCGCTCGGCGATCAGCTCGCCGCCCTCGGCACGCACGGCGGTGACCTCCATCGCCACGCCTGCACCGAGGCGTGCGGCGAGGCCGGCGCCGATCTCGAAGCCGAGCAGGCCTCCGCCGAACAGGGCGTACTTGTAGTCGCCGTTTGAAATGGCGGCGCCCATCGCGTCAACAACCGGCTGGGCGAGACCTTCGGGACCCTCGGCGATGAGCACCTTCTTGGCGCCGTAGTTGCCCAGCGAGGCGGCGAGCGACTGATCGACGCCTTCACCGACGAGGATCGCGTGTGCCTCGCCACCGAGCTCGGCGGCGAGCTTGGCGCCCTCGGAGACGGCACCCAGGGAGTTCTTGTTGATCGCGCCTTCGTAATGGAGCGCGTAGACCAGGATGTTGGCCATCTAGATCAGCTTCCTCTCGTCGAGCCAGGAGACGATCTTTTCGACGGTCTCGGTGGTGTCCTCATCCTCGATGATCTCGCCCGCGGCCTTGGCCGGTGGGGCCTTCGCCGCCACCCACTGGGCGGCGGAATTATCGCCGCCGACCTTGGAGGCGTCGATGCCGACGTCGCCTGCGGTAACCGTGTCAAGCGGCTTCTTCTTGGCCCCCATGATCGCCTTCAAGGAGGGGTAGCGCGGCTCGTTGATGGCGTCCCCGACGGAGATAACCGCGGGCAGGCTGATCTGGACCGTGTCGTAGCCATACTCGGCCTGGCGCTCGCAGCGCAGGGAGTCGGCGGCGACGTCCATCTTGATGACCTGGGTGAGCGAGGGCATACCGAGGTGCTCGGCGACGACCGCACCGATCGTGTAGCACTCGCCGTCGTCTGACTGCTGGCCAAGCAACACCAGATCGGGTTTCTCGCGATCCAAGGTCTGCGCCAGGGCGTAGCCGGTGGCGGCCACATCCGAGCCGGCGACGGCCTCATCAGAGAGGTGCACGGAGCGGTCGGCTCCGAGCGAGACGGCCTTGTGCAGAGCGCGCACGGCGCTCTCCGGGCCCATTGTCACAGCCACGATCTCCTCCACGGGGGCGACACCGCCCTCGCGAACCTGCATCGCAGCCTCGATGGCATGCGTGTCATACGGGTTGAGGTTCTTCTCACCGCTGCGGTCCATGCGCCCCGTCGAGCTGTTGATGCGCTTCTCGACGGCGGCGTCCGGAACCTCCTTCACCAGGACGCAAATCTTCATTCAGCTAACTCCTTCAGGGATGTCGATGGGGCAATCCTACCTGAGTTGACTGACGAGTCAATCAGGCCTCGCGTGCGCGCGCGTGTGAGGCAGGCGCAAACGGACTACTGGGCACCGCGGTCAACCGTGGCCTCGCGGATGAAATCAACGATCGCCTGAGTGGGGGCGCCCGGGGTGAACACCTCGGCAACGCCCAGGCCCTTCAGCTCAGGGATATCTTCGGCCGGGATCGTGCCGCCGACAGTCACGACGACGTCGTCAACGCCCTGCTCGCGCAAGAGCTCGACCACGCGCGGCACCAAAGTCATGTGGGCGCCGGAAAGGATCGAGAGGCCAACCGCATCGGCGTCCTCCTGGATAACCGTCTCCACGATCTGCTCAGGCGTCTGGTGCAGGCCCGTATAGATGACCTCCATGCCTGCGTCGCGCAGAGCGCGCGCGATGATCTTGGCCCCGCGATCGTGGCCGTCGAGCCCGGGCTTGGCCACCACCACGCGGATCTTGCCCTTGGCGGGCGCCTCGGCGGACACGACCTCAGACCTTGAGAATGATTGCGTCGCCTTGCCCGCCGCCGGAGCAGATCGCGGCGCAGCCGTAGCCACCGCCGCGACGGCGCAGCTCGTAGACGAGCGTGCCGATGATGCGCGCGCCGGAGGCGCCGATCGGGTGCCCGAGGGCAACCGCGCCGCCGTTGACGTTGACCTTGTCCTCGTCGATGCCGAGCACGCGGATCGAGTTGAGCGTGACCGAGGCGAAGGCCTCGTTGATCTCCCACAGGTCGATGTCCTCGGCTTTCAAGCCGGCCTTCTCCAAGGCCTTCTTGGCCGCGGAAGCGGGTGTGCGAGCCAGATAGGCAAACTCGTCGGCGGACTGGGCGTGGGTCACAATCTCGGCCAACACCTCCTTGCCGTTGGCCGACGCCCATTCCTCAGAGGCAACCACGAGCGCGCCGCCCGCGTCGTTGACACCGGGTGAGTTGCCGGCCGTGTGGGTGCCCTCCTTGCCAACGAGACCCGGCAGCTTCGCGAGCAGCTCAAGCGAAGTGTCGCGGCGGGGTGCCTCGTCAACCTCCACGGTGGTATCGCCCTTACGGCCTTTGATCGTGACCGAGACGATCTCCTCGGGCAGGCGACCCTCGTCGGTGGCCTTGATCGCCAGCTCGTGCGAGCGCAAGGCCCAGCGATCCAAGTCGGCGCGCGTCAGCTCGAGCTCGTCGCCGACCTCGGTCGCCTCGACGAACATCTGCTTGCCCGAGAAGGGGTTGGTGAGGCCGTCGTGGACCATCGCGTCGAGCGCCTTGACGTCTCCCATGCGAAAGCCGAAGCGGGCGCCTGGCAAGAGGTAGGGAGCTTGGGACATCGACTCCATCCCCCCGGCAACGCCCACCTGGACATCGCCGGCGCGGATCGCCTGGTCGAGGATCACCGTGGCGCGCACGCCGGAGGCGCACACCTTGTTGATCGTCTCGGAGGAGACCTCCTTGGGGATGCCGGCCTTGATCTGGGCTTGGCGCGAGGGGATCTGGCCTTGGCCGGCCTGCAGGACCTGGCCCATCACGACATGCTCGACCTGGCCGGGCTCGACCGAGGAGCGCTCCAAGGCAGCCTCGATCGCGATCGCGCCGAGCTCGGGGGCTCCCAGCGTGGACAGGCCTCCGCCCATCTTGCCGATGGGCGTGCGCGCGGAGCCGAGGATCACGGTCTTGGGCATCTGGGGGATTCTCCTGGTTTGGATTGGTCCGCCCGGCCGGGGGTGAGCGGCCTGGGGGATGAACGACCTGGGGACGAGAATGCTAGCGGGGCAGCTATCGTGCGCGGATCGTGAACGTGTCTTGGAGCAGCCGCGAAGCAGGTCAAAACGACGCCGACACGGTCGCGGTGGGCGTGTTCGCGGGGTCTGAGACGCTCACGGGAGCACCGGGCGAGGTGGCAGAGCTACTGGCCAGCAGCGAGGCTCGACGTGCACCCAAGTCCTTGGCTTTGACCCATGCACAGGGCAAGCGCTGGCTGGTCGTGGGCTTGGGCGAGCGCGAGGACTTCACGCCCGAGCGCGCGCGTGTGGCCGCGGCCGTGGCGCGCGAGCGCACGAAGGAGCTTTCGACGAAGACGCTCTGCTGGCAGCTGCCGGACGGCCTCGGTGAGAGCGCGGGCGAGGTTGCTGCGGCGCTTGTGCAGGGCACGATCTTGGCGGACTACAGCTTTGACATGCACAGGTCCAAGGCCGCTGACGCCGGGGCGGGCGCCGGGGATCCTCAGGCCAAGCCCAAGCACCTGGACGGCTTGATCCTGGCCGGCGAGGGCGAGCTGGGAGAGGCGGTCGCGCAGGCGGGGATCGTGGCGAAGGCCGCCAACGAAGCTCGGGACCTGCAAAACAGGCCGGCCAACGACCTGACTCCGAGCGCACTCGCCGCGCATGCGCGCAAGCTGGGCGAGGAGCTCGAGCACCTGACCGTCGAGGTCGAGGGACGCGCGGGCATCGTGGAGCGCGGCATGGGGGCTTTCGCCGCTGTGGCGCAGGGGAGCGAGCAGGAGCCGGCGCTGATCACGCTGCGCTACGAGCCCCCGAATTTGCCCGAGGCCGCCCAGCCGACGCTTGGCTTGGTGGGCAAGGCGGTGACATTCGACAGCGGCGGCATCTCCTTGAAGCCGGGACCGAAGATGAGCGAGATGAAGTTCGACATGTCCGGCGGCGCGGCGGTCATCTCGGCGATTGCGGCGATCGCTCGCATCGGGCTTCCGCTGCGGATCGTTGGCGTCGTGGGCGCGACAGAGAACCTGCCGAGCGGGCGCTCGGTCAAGCCGGGCGACATCGTGACGGCGTCCAACGGCAAGACGATCGAGGTCAACAACACCGACGCCGAGGGGCGACTCGTGCTGGCCGACTGTCTTTGCCACGCGATCGCATCGGGCGCCGAGCGGGTCGTGGACCTGGCGACCTTGACGGGCGCTGTGATCATCGCGCTCGGCTCCACCTATGCGGGTCTGCTCTCAAACGACGAGGAGCTCGCCGGCCAGATCACCGAGGCGGGGCGACGCAGCGGCGAGATCGTATGGCGGTTGCCGCTTCACCCCGAGTACGACGAGCTGATCAAAGGCCGCTACGCCGACCTCGACAACGCCCCGGAGGGCCGCAAGGCGGGCACGATCGTGGGCGCCACCTTCTTGTCTCACTTCGTCGGGGATACCCCCTGGGCGCACTTGGACATCGCGGGTTCGGCATGGGAGTTGGGGCGTGCCTACGTCGGCAAGGGCGCCTCCGGCTACGGCGTGCGCCTGTTGGTAGACCTCGCGCGTGCCCGCTGCGAGGACGTCCGTTGAGCGGCGCGATGCTGCGTCCTCGCTCGCTTATGTGCTCAGCACACCGCGCTCGCTGCGTCCTTGCCTCGCTTGCTCAACGAACGTCCTGACCGGTAGCCATGGACTTCGACCTCTCCCCCGACCACGAGCTGATCAGGCGCACTGTGCGCGAGTTCGCCGTGGGCGAGGTTGCGCCGGTGGCGGAGGAGCTCGACAGGACCAAGTCGTTTCCGTATGAGATCGTGGCCAAGCTGGGCAAGTTGGGGCTGATGGGGATCCCCTTCCCCCAGGAGTACGGTGGGGGCGGTGGCGACACATTGGCCTACGCGTTGGCGGTGGAGGAGCTGACGCGGGTGGATTCTTCGGTGGCGATCACTTTGTGCGCGCACACGTCGCTTGGCACGCAGCCGATCTACCTGTTTGGCTCAGAGGAGCAGAAGCGCGAGTGGCTGCCGAAGCTGTGCGCGGGAGAGCAGCTCGGCGCGTTCGGCTTGACCGAGCCGGAGGCGGGCTCGGACGCCGGCAACACACGCACGCGCGCGCAGCTGAAGGACGGCGAATGGGTCATCGACGGCGCCAAGCAGTTCATAACGAATGCGGGCACCGAGATTTCGGGTGTCGTGTGCATTACGGCCGTCACCAGCGACTCCTCTCATACTCCGGGTGGCGCGAAGGAGATCTCGAACATCATCGTGGCCAACGGCACGCCCGGTTACGAGCAGGGCCAGCCCTACAGGAAGATGGGCTGGAACGCCTCGGACACGCGCCCACTGACGTTCACCGAATGCAGGGTGCCTCAGGAGAATCTGCTGGGCCCGAGGGGCCAGGGCTTCAAGCAGTTCCTGCACATCCTCGACATCGGTCGCATCGGCGTGGCCGCGATGGGCGTCGGTCTCGCCCAGGGCGCTTTGGACGAGGCCCTAGCCTACGCCAAAGAACGCAAGGCCTTCGGCAAGCCGATCTCCAAGTTCCAGGCGATCCAGGCCAAGCTGGCGGACATGTCGGCGGAGATCGAGGCGGCGCGACTGCTGGTCTACAAGGCCGCGAAGGAGAAGGATGCGGGACGCAACTTCACATTGACGGCCGCCCAGGCGAAGCTAAAGACGGGGCGTCTGGCGGTGAAGTGCAGCGAGGAGGCCGTGCAGATCCACGGCGGCTACGGCTTCATCGAGGAGTACCCGGTGTGCCGCTTCTACCGGGACGCGAAGATCCTGACGATCGGCGAGGGCACCGACGAGGTACAGCAGATGGTGATCGCCCGGGCGCTGGGCGCCTGAGCGGGCAGGGACTCCTCGAATCCGCGGCAGTCACGGCCGCGCGAACGCGCGGCCGTGACGCAGAGTCGCTTATTTTTTCTTGTGTCGGTGCTTGGTCGCCTTTTTCGCGTGTGTTTTCTTCGGCTTCTTCTTCGGGCACCCGGTCACGCCGACCGCCGTGGTTTGGTGCAGCGCCAAGCCGTTTTGTGCTGTGAACGCGACCGGCATCTTGAGTTTGGTGGTGCATGGGTTGCTTGTGGACGCGAACTCGGAATACGGGCCGGCGGGGAGGTTGACTTCGACGTTTTCGAAGGGGACGCCGGGGATCGTTCTTAGTGTCGCGCTCGTGACGCCGGTCTTTTCGTTGATGAACGTTTCGGCGTGCAGATCGACGGTGACGTTATCGCCCTGCAACACGATGACCGCTTCTGGGAACTTCAGACCACCGTAGGAGACGAAATACACGATGCCCTGCAAGACCCCGGGCAGAATCGGGGTGTGCACGATCGCGGTACCGGCGTGCGATTCGGGCGAACACGTCGCCGGGTTATGTTCGAACGTCGCTGAAGGACACGCCTTCTGCAGGGTGGATAGGCGTGCGGGTAGTTGCTTTGGGAACGCGAACTTCGCCGAGCGGAACCATGCTTCTTTGCCTTGGGAGCCCTTCGGGTATGCGAGCTTGATCGTGAGGCTGGTCCCGTTTTTGCGTGATGGTTTGCCGCTGGTCGTGACCGTGAGCTTAGGTTTGAAGCCAAGGACCGCACAGTTGGTGACCTGGAACGGCACATCAAGCGCCGAGGATGCCCCGTTGACGCTTTCCAGCGTGCCGGTCATCGCCAGTTTGCTGCAGTCGGTGGGGTTGAAGATGAATCCGGGCCTGTCTATAGACACGTTGACATGCTTGATCTGCAGGGGGATACCGTCGAGTATGTGCGGGATCGCGTACGGGCCTGTGCTGTCGGTCGCGACGGTCAAGTTCGCTGTCAAAGGATCGACTGCGATTTTGGCTCGCACAACAACCTGGCCGAGATCGAACGGGCCGGCCTTAGCGGGAACCACGATCGACAAACCATACGGGGCGCCCTCGTACGGACCGGTCAAGAAGATCTGTCCACCGGTCACGCTGTAGGGGTCCCCTCCCAACCCGACGCTCACCGTGGTATGACCGAGCAGGCTCTCTGGACCACACGACCCTCCATTAGCAGCCGCTTCACCGCACGGCGTCACTGAAGATACGAGTCCCAATAGGCCCGGTGGCATGTGCAGCTGCACACTCTTCAAGTCCTGTTGGCCATCTTCGCGGCTCATCGTCATCTCAAACGGTGTGAACCCCCCAGCCTGAATGCTCGTGGTGCCACCAGTCAACGACGGCGCGAACGGCAACGCACTCCCTGGACATGGACTCCCGTTGGGACCAGAGGTGATGTCAAACGTAGAGGAGGATTCGCTTGGAGGGTTCCCAGACCACGGCGTAAACGATCCCGTCGTCGTATAGGACCCGCAATGTGCCGGGGTACCCAACGGCGCTCGATCACCACCAAAGAAGTGCAGTTCAATGTCTTCAAAGGCAAGCTGTGGCAGGAACTGTGACGTTTCGCCTTGACCACTGAACACTGGATCCTGTTCGAAATGCGCGGTCAACTGGCCCGTCACAGGGTTCTCCAACACTTCGCCCGCAGCCTTCGCCCGCACACCAGATACCGGATCTTCGGCGTAAACATACAGTGCGACCAGCGAACCGAACGGGTTAGCGGTCTGTGCCCCAAGATACGCAGCACCGGTCAACGCATTCGGCAATAGCGGCGTCTTGATCTTCACCGTCGCAACCTTCGACGAGCCAGGACACGACACCGCATCACCATTCAACAAGCCGACCTGTTCTTCAGAACACGCCTGCAACCCATCCGCAGCCGCGGGATTCAACACGACACCTTCAGGCAACGTCACCGACAAACCCTTCACATCGGACTCTGCCAACCCTTCCGGATTCAACGTCGCTTCCTGGGGCACATGCTCATCGACATTCAACCCCGTCGGCGTACTACCAGCCTGCCCATCCGGCGTGACCTTGATCGACGGTTCAAACGGCAACCTATTACAACCATCCATTTCCAGCGGGCCCGCGCTGTTATGCAACGTGTATTCACCGGACCGGAAGACACCCGGTTCCTTCCACGAATCCGCTTCGACAGTCGAGCGTAGCTGACCCGTGCACGAGGTCGGCAACGTCAAAAACGGTGGCGCCTTCACTCCTTCGGGAGGCGAAACCGGACACGGACCCAATCCCGGTTCATTCGGGAACAGGCAGTCGTTCCCACGCGACTCGTCGTGACGACGGTCCGCCGGCACGCCCCAGAACGTCACCTGGCTCGCAGCGAACGCGACATCGGTGTTGATGTTGTTCACGCTCACTACCACCGCGTAATCGCCACCAGTCCTGACCGACGTGTCCAGAATCACCGGAACACCCAAAACGATAAAACCGAACCTCGCGGGCTCACCGACATTCGGCACCAGATTGAACAGCGGGGCGAGGAACGGCACTGCCAATGCGTTCGGTGCCCCGACGATCCATATCCTGGCAACTCCGAGCGCGGTATTGTCGGGACACAAATTGATACCAAAGAAGGTATGTGGCACAAACTGCTCGAACGCTTCGAAAGAGCATTGTGGGATCACTGTCGGATTGCCGATCACTCCAGGCGGCAAGGTGAAACGAAGATCGTGTGGCAGCGGTGACGCGCCTTCGTTCAGCTGAAGCGTCGTGGTGTACTGAAACGGATGCGAGCCCGCCTGAGTGTCAAGCGAACCGTCTTCGTTGGTAGCGACCTGTTCGAGCTGATCCACCCCGAAACCGGCGGGCACAGAGTTGAAGCTCACTATTTCACTGTTGGACACCGGTAGCGCGCCGCCACCCGAGACATTAACTTCGTTCGTCGCACTTGAGGGGGACACGATTTCACTTCCGACGCTCACCTTGATTGCGATTTGCAGGGTCTGGTACGACTTGAGTTTTCCGGCCACCAAGCAGCTGACGACAGGTCCAGGTCCCACATTGCAGATCTTGAAACCCCCGAAATTGTCAAAAGTTGTTTGAAATTCCGCCGAGGTAGCGATCAACCCAGGCGGAAGCTTGTCATTGATCTCGATCAAACTGGTTCCGTTCGTATCAGCGTCACCTAGATTGGTTACATCCACGACGATGGTGCCGGTGCCGCCCGGCGGAAAGTTCCTTGGCGCCGCGAAGGACCTCACCGAGAATGCCGGGACGTTCGCGAGCGCGGGAGACACCGAAAAGACCAGGATGCCGGCCAGAGCAGAAAGAGCCGCGAGGGCGGGTATGAGTCGCTTGAACATGATTATTTTGCCCTCCGGTTTGACTTCTTGCCCTTACTTTTCTTGGTCCTCGTTCCCGCGCATTTGCCGCGGCTGCGCTTCTTGGCTTTAGCGCACTTGCTCGCTCTCTTCTTTGCCTTCTTCGACGTCACTGTCGCTGGCGCAGGCGCGACGTTGCCGGCGCCAACGAACGTAGCGCTCGGCGGCGCGCCGAAGATCGCCGGTTGCGGCGTCGGCGCCGTCTTACACGAGTCGCCCGTTTCGCACGGTGGCGGCGCTGCGACCGCGGGCGCCAAACACGGCACGCTCGCACTGCAAACGTGCGCGTCATACATGTCGTAGTTGTTGTCATAGTCCTGCGACACCAGCCTGCTGGCAGTCATGAAGAACAAGTCGTTGCCGCTAGTGCTCGCGTCCACAAGCGCCGATTCCTGAGGGCTAGTTCCCGAGGAGATCAGCGATACACAACCGGCGCTCTTAGAGCAGTTGATGCCTTCCGGCTCATACTCATACACATTCTCCAGACCATCGACATGCTCTGGAGACAGCGCGTCGGGACTGTCGAAGAACACGCGACCTTCGTCGAAAACATAACGAGGCTCATATATGGGCCCTGCAATGTCAGATCTGTCCCTAGCTGTACTCGCTCTCACCCAGTCGGGGACACTCCCAGCCAGCCAATGACCTGCCCATTCATCGCTCGCATCGACCAGCGTACGGCCAAGGCCGCCGTCGAGTACGCCCGCCGGGCGAGCACCGGTCGGATCGCACGACACGCACGTAAGGTGGTTCGTCGCGGCGTCGTACAGGAACACCTCCTCATCCATTCGTTCGCCGGCGCTGCCACTCGTCACATCTTCGTTGTCATAACCAGTCAAGCTGGCTTCTGACATAAACGCCAAATACCGTCCGTTGGGAGAGAGCTCCTCGCCATGACCCCAGACGGGCGCCTTGCCCAAGAAGCTCGAAATGAACTTGGTCGTCCACTTCCCTCCGTCATATTGGGAGACATACAGCGGATCCGGACCAACGGCCCCTGGCGCGAGAATCGATTCGGAGTTGAAATACACATAGCAGCCATCACGACTGACCTCATGTACTCCTTTCCCTTTCGCCGGCGAGGTGCTCGGATCGCAACGCTGCGCGCCTCGAGCGTGCGCTACCTGTTCGGCATACCATTCGGCACTCGTCAACGTGGTTGGCGTGAATGTGCCGGTGCTGCTATCACGCACATAGGGTTCGGCATTGCGTTCCGGCACAACACCAGCCAAAGGCGTATGCCCTTCCGGATGCACATAAGCAAGCAACAAATCGGGGGAAAAAATCTCATATTCCCCGTAGAAGAAAGCAACGCCGCTCTCTCCAGGCGCTTCAAGACTAGACGCTTCTTCGTGGCGTGTATCGAGATTCTGCGACGACCAGCCATCACGACCACGCTCGGAGAGGATCTGGTTGATGTACGGACTGCTCTGCCCCGTCCCGACCGGCGCCGTTGTGACATACGTGATCGCTCTACCATCTTCTGAGGCCTGCAGGTCAGCACCGCGTTCCGGGATCCCCTCGAAGACCTGTCCACCCTCCTTGTTGGCCGGGGATACCAGTTCCCACACACGACCGTCAGGCAAAGAAAGCGGCAAGCCCAACGCCTGCGTCACAAACGTCTTATCGGGACCGGCGAAGACTTCGCTGCCCTGGAAGGTGACGACCCTGTAGTGGTAGGTCGTGCCAGGTTGAAGCTTCTGGATGGGCAGCTTCAGGTTCTGAACGCCGCTGGCCGCACCAAGGTCCGCTCCAGGAGGAACAGGCCCATCGACGCACAAGGGCGGGTGTTCCATACAGCCTTCGGTGCTTTCCGTGGCGTACTGGAAGTAATAGTGCGTGTCCAAACCATTTGGGTCTACCCGCGCTTCCAGCGTCGCGCTGCTCGCGGTCACATCGCTCACCGACTCGCTGGGGACTCCAGCCCCGGCTGTCAGGAATTCTGCCTCCGGGCTGGGGGCGCTCCCGTTTTCATTTGCGGCAACAAGTCGGTAATGGTATGTGGTGTACCGTGTGAGCCCGGCAACGTTCGCTTCAACCGCAACCGGTTCTGTGCCCGTGATAGCTCCCGCCGCCGGCGAGCATTCGACCGTGTGGATATACGAGCCGGCTTCGCTACCGTATTCGAACTCACAGCTCGTCAGCACTGTGGCCCCGGGGTTGACGGTGCCTTTAAGCGTTACGCTAGTCGTCTGCATGTTCGAAGGCGGTTCGGTGGCGACGTCCGGCACCGGGACTTCGTCAAAGAACTCGACCGTGTCGGCAATCGAGTCAGCCACGTACACCGTGTCATTGCTCGCGTCGACCGCGACACCGGTGCCGCCAATCAGATGCCCGGAGCCGAACGCTTCGATAAACATCTTTTCCGTTTCCGCATTAAACGCTTCGACGTTGGTCGGGCTACTTGTATACACCTCGTTGTTCGCGAGATCCACAGATACACCAGTCTTGCCGCTCATCTGAGCGTCTCTGAAGGGATCGCTCAAGGCTTCTCCGGTGCTGTTGAACTCTGGGACCTTGCCTTGAGAAAATATGGGATACAAATAATCTTCGGAGTTCACCGCGAATCCCTCTTGAATCGCTTGACCACAGCAAGCCACGAGACCTCCCTGCAACTGACGCCCTGAGAGGAAGTCGTTTGCTGCGTCGTCGCTGAAATTGTTGATTTGGCCGCCGGGTTCACCGTTACTTTGCGATACCCACAGCACACCATTCGTGTCCACGGCGACCCCGTCGAGTTCGCCGAACGGGGTCACCGGGACGCCTGAGGGTTCGCACGTCCCGGCGGGCTCGGTTTCGTTTTCTGAGGGACATGTCCCTATCAACTGGCCGAGATAAGCTCCGTTTTCGGAGAACTTGTCGATCGCTTTGTTACCCCGGTCGATGACGTACACATCCCCGACAGAGGGATCTTCGAGCGGTGTCTTACCTGAATTGTCGATCGCGATCCCGCTCGTCCCTCCCGGTGATACGAACGCTTTGCTCGGTGTGGCCGAACCGTTGAATTCGCCGAGGACAGTGGAGCCCGTGGCGTTGAACTCTTGTACGCGGTTATTGTTCGTGTCAACGACGTAAACGTTGTGTGTCGTGTCGTTGACGGCGATCCCGGTTGGTTCTTCGAATTGGCCTGGACCGGTGCCTTTGCTACCAAACGAGCCGCTGAAAATATGGATCTCCCCCGCCAGTGCCGGGGAGACAGCTAGCGCTAGTCCGCCAGTGAGCACGCATAGCCAGGTCAATGTCGCGAACGTCAACCTACGAGCACTCATCAGCACATTCCCCTCCTCGAACAAATAAGAAAGACACCTTCATCAAGCTTTTTTTTCGGACCGTCATGGCACCACCGCGTCATCGGGTTTGTGCGCGAGAATGCTCCGCGCGACCTGCAGTCCGGTATGAGTCAGCGTCCATGCGTTGGGCTCACCCTTGCTGTGCCCCATACCCGCGTTGTCGATCAACCCGAGACGCTGTAGACGAGACAGCAGCTTCGACATTTGGCCCTGATCGGACACGCCCGCAAGGTCTGCCACTTCGCGATTGGAGATCCCAGGCCGCTCAGCGATGTGTTGCAAGACAAGCGCGGTGCGATAGGTGATACGCATCGGTATGTCTTCCAACGGGTTGCGATCGGCCTGCGCGCCCTCAACCCCCACCTCCACGGGACTGGCCGGGCTCGGCGATGCTGAGGGTGCCGGTCGATCCTGCTCGCGGCGTGCCGCCTCTGGTCCGAGATAGGGCAGCACGATCATCCCCATCAATTCGCTCAACAGACCAGTCAACGGCTCGGGTCCTTCGTCGAGTACGCGCTTATAGACGATCGAGTGAGCCGCACCAACGAGGCCTTCGGCGGTGAGCGCAGGCAAACCGCTGCCTCTTGTGCTCCCTGCGCGACCCCCGTCAAGAACATCAGCCAGCCGAGCGAGAGTGTCCGAGCGCAAGTCGAGCATACGCCGGTCGCCGCGCAGGCTCTGCACAACGCATACACGCGCGAGCGCCGGCTCACGCTCCAGAAAACACAGGATCGTCCACAGCCCACCGCGCACACGCTCACGCCAGGACAATCCCTCAAGACCGGCCTGCGCGATCTCGCTACGGATCAACTCCAATGCACGTTCGAACATCGCGGCAAAACAATCCTCGCGATTCTCAAACAACTCATAGAACGTGCGCCGAGACACCCGTGCACGATTCGTTATATGCGAGACGGTCGTTTCGCTATAGCCAAGCTCATCGACCGTACCCACAGCAGCCGCCAACAACCGCGCACGCTGAATCTCAGCAACCTGAACACCGGCCCCAGGCGTCTCAACCTCCGCGACACACTCCCCACGCACACGTGGCGAGACGGGACGCGCGGCGCCGTCAAGGCTCGCAACGGCTCTCCGAGCGGCCATCACGATCCCCACCCCCCTACGGGGGCGCCCGCCCAGCCCGCGAGGACCGAACTAGGAGAGCTAGCGCTTAGACGCCGGCTCGACCAGAGAGAGAGAGAGAGAGAGAGACGCGTCAGCGACGCTGACGCGTCCTATAACGGACCCGTCATTGCGACACGGACTCTCAAGCACGTTAATCCCCAAAGAAAACACGCGAAAAACAACCCTCTCTCAAAAACGACCCGGTCCCTCTCCCAAGGGCCCCACTACAACCGGTTAGCGTCAGACCACGAGGACCGACCCAAACCCGACCTTATGTTCCCCGACAACCAACACTGGTTGCCGAAACTGGAGCAGACTGTATACGACTCACAGGAGTCTGTCAAGACCCATAGCCAGATATGACTGTCAAGGGTTGGCCTGGCGACGTGCCAACAACCGCGCGGCCATGAACGGGCGCTGCGTGCTTCTACCGCGGCTCGAGCACCACGAGCGGTATCTGGCGGTCAGTGCGCCGCCGGTATTCTTCGTAACCGCCGTAGACATCGACCGCACGCTTCCACAGGCGGTCGTACTCCTCGGGCGCGGCCTCGCGTGCATGCACCGGGATCCGTTTGGACCCGATCTGGATCGTGGTGTCGGGGTTGGCCTTGAGGTTGTAGTACCAAGCCGGATTCTTTGGATAACCGCCCTTGGAAGCAATCAGGATGACGTTCTGGTCGTCGCGGGCGAACACGAGCGGGGTGTAGCGGTGGGTGCCGCTCTTGGCGCCTACGTGGTCGAGCAGCAGCATCTCCGGGGCGCCCGGCACGCGATGGCCGATCAGACCATTGGTGGCGCGGTAGACCTTGGCGTGGCCGCCCATCAGGCGGATCAGGGTCGGCCAGGTGCGGTCGGCGATTTTGAGATAGTCGAAGCTCATGACCGGTGAGACTCTACACGCGAGGACCCGCTTCCCATTACGCAAGTTTGCGTAACGCAACCTCGCGTAATCAGCCTCGGTGGCGCTCCAGCAGCGCCGTGGCCGCGCTGGCCGGGTCCAGGCGGCGCTCGACGACCTCGTCCAGGAGCCTCTGGAACTCGGCGTCCTCGCGCAACTCGTCCTCCAGGCGTCGGCGCATGCGGGCGGTCGCTATCGCCAAGACCTCGTTGCGCAGGTTGCGCCCGCGCCGCTCCTGCAGGGTGCCCTCCCCCAGGATGTGGACTCGGTGGGCGTCGAGTTGCGCGACCAACTCGTCGATGCCCTTGCCGTGGGCGGCCTCGGTCTTGACGATCGGGACGCGCCAGCGCTTCGCTTTGGGCGCGCCGGGCCCCGCCCCGGAGGAGGGTGCGTGGGCGTCGTCGCTGTCGAGGTTTGCCAAGGACAGGACGCCCCGAATCTCGCGCACCATCGTGTCCGTCAAGGGATGATCGGCCTTGTTGATGACGATGATGTCCGGGATCTCCATCACGCCGGCCTTCAGGGCCTGAATCGAATCCCCGGAGCCGGGCATCAGGACGAGCACGATCGTGTCGGCGTGGTCGATGATGTCGATCTCGGCCTGCCCCACGCCGACGGTCTCCACGAACACGTCCTCGCGACCGGCCGCGTCGAGCAGCAAGGCCGCCTGTAGGGCCGCCTCGGAGAGTCCGCCGAGCGCCCCGCGGTTGGCCATCGAGCGGATGAAGACGCCCCTGTCGAGGAAGTGCTCGGTGAGGCGGATGCGATCGCCTAGCAAGGCACCCTGGGTGAAGGGCGAGGAGGGATCGATCGAGAGCACCCCGACCGAGCGCCCGGCTTCGCGCCTTGCCTTGGTCAAGGCTCCGATCAAGGTCAACTTGCCGACCCCGGGCGGTCCGGTGAAGCCGTACACGGCGGCTTTGCCGGTGTGGGGATAGACCTCACGCACCAACTCCCAGCCCTCGGGGCGGTCGTCCTCGACCAAGGTGATCGCGCGCGCGAGGGCACGGCGGTCGCCGTCGAGCAGGCGTTGGGCAAGCGTGGCGGTCATGCGGGCGCAATCATTACAGGCGCGCCGAATACGATTGGCGTCGTGGAGCAACCCACCCGATGACCACCGCCGACATCGCACGCCAGCCACCAGACCGACCCCTTGCCTCAGCGCCAAGACCGCCGGCTCCGCCGGGGCGCGGCGGCGTGCTTGCGCTGCTGGGTTTCATGCGCGCCAACAACATGCTCAACCGCCACTATGCGTTGCTGGGCGCCCGCTTGCTGTGGCTTAAGCTGCGCTGGCGCGGGCGCCTGCAGACCGACGGCATCTGCTTCTTCTGCCCAGGGGTGAAGCTTGAGATCGGCAGGAACGCGACGCTGCGGATCGGACGCTGGTCGTGGGTCGGCCACGGCACGAAGATCAGGGTGCACGAGGGCGAAGTCTCGATCGGCGCAAAGACGGTGATGGGCCAGGAGTGCACGATCTCCGCCTACCAGCACGTCTCGATCGGACGCGAGTGCATCGTCGCCGACCGGGTGATGCTGATCGACTTCGACCATGGCGTGGTGGAGGTGGAGCGTCCGATCAGGTTGCAGGGAATCTACAAGCGCGACGTGCGCGTCGGGAGCAATGTTTGGATGGGTTATGGGTCGTGCGTGTTGAGGGGAGTGAGCGTCGGTAACAACAGCATTGTGGGCACCAACGCCGTCGTGACCAAAGACGTCCCCGAGAACGCGGTCGTGGGTGGCGTGCCCGCGAAAGTGTTGCGAATGCGCGAGGCGCCTAAGGATCTGCGCTGGGAGTGAGCTCTCAGGGCCCGAGCAGGGCGCTCGCCTCGGCGTACGTGGCGATGTTGCGCACGCTCTCCGCTGCCGCGTCCGGACCAACGGCGAGAGCGCGCTCCAGCGCGTCGCGGTGACCCTCGAAGCGCTCGCGCGCATAGGGCGCGGCCAGGCCGCGCGAGACCATGAAGGCCCAGTCGGAGGCCTGCAAGGCCAACAGCTCCCTCACCGCCGCCTCCCCCGCCCCATGACCGGCGGCGACCGTGCGCAGCTCCGCGGCGCGTGTCTGAAAGGCGATGTCCGCTACGTCCGCGCCCGACCAGGTCGACAGATCGCCGTTCGTGCCCCACGTGCTCGGCTCCCACTCGGGGGCTCCCAAGGGCGCCGGGTCCGAGAGCGCCTTCGATTCGTCGATACGTACGAGCGACAATCCCTCCCTGTCGCACTCCTCGACGACCGCCCGCAGCCACGCGATGCCCTCGTACCACCAGTGCCCCAGCAACTCGGTGTCCAGCGCGCACACGACCAGCCCGCCGCCGGGTAGCGAGGGCGCGCCATCGTCCGTTTCGTTCGCGGCTCGCAGGCGCTGGATCGTGGCGGCCACGAACTCCCGCGCATGCTCGCGCGCGAGAGCAAGCGCGAAATCGTGCTCGTAGGCGGAGCCGTCGTTGGCCCACGGATTGTGGTGGTGGACGGTGTGGTGGTGGTAGTCCCTGTAGGAGCCGTGGGCCGGGTAGCCCGAGTCGCTCCACACGCGTGCGATCGTGGCCCTGTCGATCGGCGCCAGCACCACGCCTGCCTCGCCCACATGGGCGCGCAGGTGCTCGCGTGAGCCCACCCCGAAACGGCTCGTCAACTCGACGCAGGTGGTCCTCACGCCGGCCTCCTCGAGCAGCGGCTCCAGGTAGGGGGCGTGGGCGCACTCGGGCAGCCAAAAGCCTCCTTGCCAGCCCGCCTCGCGCGCACGCGCGTGGCGTGTGTGAGGGTCGGGAGGCGTCCCGCCCGCGCGCGCGTTGCGCGTGCGGGCGTGTGTGGGGTCAAAGCGGGCGCGGTGGGAGTCCACGCCGGTCTGGACCTGGGCGCGGACGGCGGCGTCAGTCGCCAGCAGTGGCAGGACCGCGTGGGTGGCGCTGGAGGTCCACTGGGCGTGCGGCGCGAACGCCTCGAGCAGGTCTCCCCCGCGCCCCCTGAAGCGGGACAAAGCGCCCTCGTACTCCGCCCACGAACGCTCCAGCTCGCGTGCGAGCGTCTCGAAACCGTTGCCGCGCAAGCCCTCGATGTCTTCGGCGTGCGTGCGCCTGCGCACCTCGTCCACGAACGCTTCGAAGCGCTCCCCAACCCCTGGCGCTTCGAGCTGGTCGCACAGGACCGGGGTCAAGGACACGGTCAAGGGCGCGCCCTCGTCGAGCAGGTCGAGCAAGGGCAGGTAGCTGCCTGAGATCGCCTCCCACAGCCACTCCTCGCCGAACGGCCACGTGCCGAAGCCCTCCACGTAGGGCATGTGCGTGTGCAGGACGATCGCCAGCTCCCCTGCGGGGGAAGAACGTCTCATGGCCTATCGGCCTTGAGACGTTGGGAGAAGTGAGACGCGCGGCTCAAGGCCTACAAACGGCGATGAAGTCGAGCGCCTTGTCGAGGTCCGCTTCGTCCGCCGCCCGCAAGGCGAAGTCGCCGGCCGCGATCGCGGGCGTGAACCGGTCGTAGAACGGCTTTGTGAGGCGCAGGCGCGGGTGGATCGCGTCCCAACCCAGCTTCAAGGCAAGCGCGTGCAGATGCAGCTTGCGGGCGTGAAACAGCCCATACATTTCGACCCGGGCGAAGGTGTCGCGGCAGAGCATCTCGAATTCCTCGGATCGGTACTCGTGCACGTGCCACGGGTTGTCCGAGCGCTCGGCTCCCTTGGGGGCGAGGGTGAGGACATTGGGCGTGGACACGAACACGACGCCGCGACCCATCCCTCCGGGCTGTGTGCCCCCCACCAACGACTTGAAGTGCCGCAGGACCGCCGCAGGATCTTGGAGGTGCTCGATCGTCTGCAGGAACACGACCGCGTCGGCGGGCTCTGCGAACGTCTCGACCAGGTCGCGGGCGAAGCGCAGGTTGGGACGGGTGTAGCGCAGGCGGGCGTGCTCGTGGGCCTCGGGGTTGGCGTCCACGCCGACTACCGAGGCGGCCCGCTGGGCGAGCACATCCGAGCCGTAGCCCTCGCCGCAGGCCATATCGATCGCGCGCAGGCCCGCCACGCGGACCGCGATCCACTCGTACACCGCTAGATGACGCCGAAACCAATAGTTCTCCTCGGGCACATCCGGCAAGGTGCGCTCGCCCGTGAGCGCGAGCGGAGGCACGCCCTCGGGCTGGTTGTCTTGCAGGTAGAGCGGCGCTGGAGGCACGGACAAGCCGGCGAGTATATGGTGCCCGCCGTGGCTGAGACGATGAACGCCGAGGAGATCAGAGACGTCAACACCCGCTACCACGACGTGGCGGCCGACCATTACGACGCCAAGTGGGGGATCGACTTCGGCGATGTGGGCCAGGCTCAGGTGTTGGCCAAGGTGCGCAAGGCGCTCGGCCGCGAGATTCCCCGCTTCGAGCGCTCCTTGGAGATCGGCTCGGGCACCGGCTACTTCACGCTCAACCTGATGCTGGCGGGCACGATCGGGGAGGCGACCTGCACCGACATCTCCCCTGGGATGCTCTCCACCCTGGAGGCCAACGCGGAGCGCCTGGGCTTGGACGTGACGACGGTCCCTACCGACGCGGAGCGATTGCCATTCGAGGACGAGAGCTTCGACCTGGTGATCGGCCACGCGATCCTGCACCACATCCCCGATCTGGGGCAGGCCTTCAAGGAGTTCGCGCGGGTCTTGGCGCCCGGCGGCACGGTCCTGTTCGCGGGCGAGCCCTCGCGCTACGGCGACCAGCTCGCCAAAGTGCCCAAGCGCGCCGCTGGAGCGGTGGCGCCGGTGTGGCGCCGCGCGATCGGGGCCCGTCCCGCCCCGCCCGCCGACGGCGGCGCGCCGGAGGCCTCTTTGGAGGGCTTCGTCAACGTGCACGCCTTCGCGCCGAGCGAATTGACGGGCTTCGCGCGCGAGGCGGGCTTCACCGACATCAGGGTCACCGGCGAGGAGCTCTTGGCCAACTGGTTCGGCTGGACCAACCGCACCTTGGAGGCCACCGCCCACCCCGAAGACGTGCCTTGGGGTTGGCGCAACTATGCCTATCGCGGCTACTTGGCCTTGCAGAAGGTGGACCGAACGCTCCTTGAGTCGCGGTTGCCCGCGGCGATGTTCTACAACCTCATAGTCTCGGCTTCCAAGCCGTGAAAGGCAAATGGGGTCCGGTGGACCCCATTTGACGAGAGGAAGTAATGAGAAGCCGTCGCCCGAGGGGGTCCATGGCGCGTCCATCCGACCCGATGCCGCTGTTCAAGGGCACCCGCCCGCTCAAGCGGTGGCGCTACGTGGGGGTGTTCGACGAGCGGGTCATGATCTGCGCGGCCTCGGTCCAAGTGGGGCCCGCGAGACAGACTTTTTGGGGGATTTACGTTCGTGCCGGCAGCACGCCGGGCGGCGCCGCGGTAATCGAGCGCACCCGCTTGATCCCTCGCCGGGGCGCGCTGGACTTGGAGCCAGGGCGGCTGCGCATCCGCGACGGGGAGGTCTCGCTCGAGCTGGAGCTCGACGAAGACGGGGGTATCGAAGCGCGGTGCCCCAACGGCGGGGCCTACGTGTGGACGCGCAAGCAAGCCGGCGTACGCGCGCGGGGCACCCTCACGCTCGGTGCCAGCCCGCCGATAGAGATCGACGCGCGGGCGGCGATCGACGACACGGCGGGCTACCACGCGCGCGTGACCGAGTGGTGGTGGGCGGCCGGGGTCGGGGTGGGGCCGGACGGGACGCCGCTGGCGTTCAACCTGGTGCAGGGCATCAACGACCCGCCGCAAGGCAGCGAGCGGGCGGCGTGGGTCGCGGGTGTGCCCCATGAGGTGGCGCCGGTGCGCTTCTCGGGCGATTTGAGAGCGATCTCATCAGAGGATGGCTCGCGGCTGGCGTTCTCCCCGGAGGCCGAGCGCAGCCGCAAAGAGAACTTGGTGCTGGTGCGCAGCGACTACCGGGCACCGTTCGGCACGTTCAAGGGCACGCTGCCGGGCGGGATCGCGCTGGAGCACGCCCTGGGCGTGGTCGAGCACCACCGCGCCCGCTGGTAGGGCCGCGCGGCGCGCCCGAAGGCCGCTGTCTGACCTCAGGCGGACGGGGCCGGCGGCGCGCATTCGAGGCCGCCGCACACGGTCTCCACGACCATCTGCTTGGCTCGCTCGAACTCCTCGTCCCCTTGGGGCAAGAGGCCGAAGATCCAGCCGGTGAGGACCTGCTCGATCGCCCCGTAGAAGGTCATCGCGGCGAACTCGGCGTCGATCTCTGCCTTGAAGACGCCTTCCGCTTGAGCCTTGGTCACGATCTCGCCGATCAGGCGATAGGCCTCCCTGATCTGGCCGAGGTGGGTCTGGCCGAACGAATTGGCCGCGCGCGTGACCTCGACGATGATCACCTTCATCATGTCGGGGTCGTGGCGGTAGCTGTCCACGATGAATGAGGCGATCGCGCCCAGCTTCTCGCGCACTGGCTTGGGCTCGCGGTCGACCTCGCGGATCATCTCGAGCATCACGCCCCAGCGCTCGAGGAAGAGGGTGTTGAGCACTTCGTCCTTGGACGGGAAGTAGTGGTAGAGCAGGCCATACGCAACGCCGGCCTCGTCCGCGATGTCCGACACCCGGCAGGCGTGAAAGCCCTGGCGAGCAAACACGCGCACGGCCGCGTCGAGAATCGCGCGGCGACGGTCGGGAACTGCCTTGGCGCGGGTGGAACTCACGCGTAGGCCTCCGGGCGGCGATGCGCCAGCAAAGGTATGCGCTTGCGGATGTCGTCCTGGTGGGCGTAGTCGAGCTCGGCGAGGATGTAGCCAGGCGTCTCGCCGTCCGCGCGCGCGAGCACGGTCCCCCAGGGATCGACGATCATCGAGGCGCCGCCCGAATGGTGACCGCCGGGATGAGAACCGACCTGGTTGGCGGCCACCATGAACACCTGGTCCTCAATCGCTCTGGCGCGCAAGAGCGGCTCCCAGTTATCGCGCGTGGTCGGCAAGGTGAAGGCGGCGGGCAGCGAGACCACGCGCGCGCCACGCAAGGCGAGCACGCGGAACAGCTCGGGGAAGCGCAGGTCGTAGCAGATAGCCATGCCCAGATTGGAGTTGTCGGCAAGAACGCTTGAGACGACCTCCTCCCCGGCTTCGTCGGTGTCGGACTCGCAATAGCGCTTGCCCTCGACTTCGACGTCGAACATGTGCAGCTTGCGATAGACGGCCTTGATCTCACCGTCGGGGCCGACGTGGACGGAGGTGTTGCCCAACTTCTCGCGGCCCTCGACGCGCTCGGCGATCGAGCCCGCGACGAGGTCTAGTCTCAGCTCGGCCGCGATCTCGCGTGCCCACGAAATCGCGGAGCCGTCGAGCGTTTGCGCGCCCGCGCGCAACTCGTCGGGACTGCCCATGACCGTCCACTTCTCGGGCAGTACGATCAGTGTGGCGCCGTCCGCGGCGGCCGCTCGCACGTGCGTGTCCGCGGCGGCGATGTTCGCCTCCACGTCCGAACCCGAGTTCAGCTGAATCGCAGCCGAGTAGATTGACTGGTCAGTCAATCGTCGAAGGATAGCGCCGAAAGGCTGGATCAGCCCAGAAACGGGGCTTGGTTGGCGTCGTCGGGCGTACCCGCCACCGCCCCTTGTTCGACGAGCTCGGCCACCTGTTCATCGCTGTAGCCCGCGGCACGCAAGACCTGTTCGGTGTGCTCGCCGAGACCTGGTCCCGGCAAGCGGTTGTGCTCGCCCGGCGTGCGGTCGAGCTTGACGGGGATGCCGAGCTGGCGCACACCGTCCGGGACGCCGGGCTGGTCGAGCGTTACCACCATGTCCCGCTCGCCCACCAAATCCGAGGCGAGCGCCTCGTCCATGTTCAGTATCGGCTCCAGGCAGCAATCGTGTTCGCCGGCGAATTGACTCCACTCGGCGCGCGTGCGCTCCTTGAACAGGTCGACCACCTGGGCGTGCGCCTCAGAGCCCGGTTTCTCGAACTGCTTCTCGATCAAGTCCTCGCGCTGAACGCCCCGACACCACGCTTGCCAGAACTTGGGCTCCAAGGCCCCCAAAGTGACCCAGCCGTCGGCGCACTCGTAGGGGCGATAGCAGACGACCGAGCCGGCCAGCATCTGCTCGCCTCGGCGCGGGACGGCTCCGTCGGCAAAGTACTGGCCGGCGACCATCGCCAACCAGGACAAAGCCCCGTCGGCCATCGACACGTCAACCAGCTGCCCCTGGCCGGACCCGGGGCTGCCTGGCGCGCCGTCGCGCTCGCGCAGGGCCGCCAGGATCCCGAACGCCGCCATCAGGGCGCCCCCGCCAAGGTCGGCGATCTGGCCGGCCGCTTGCGTGGGATGCCCGCCCACCTCGTCGCCCTCGCCGGAGAGGCCGAGCAACCCGATCAAGCCCAGGTAGTTCATGTCGTGCCCGGAGGAGTCGCGCTTGGGGCCGGTCTGGCCGTAGCCGGTGATCGCGCAGTAGACGAGGCCGGGATTCTCCTCGCGCATGCGTCCGTAGCCGACGCCGAGTCGGTCGAGCACGCCTGGCCTGAACGACTCCAGGACGACGTCGTATTCGCGCACTAGCGCCAGCAAGACCTCGCGCCCGCCCTCCGTCTTCAGGTCGATCCGGATCGAGCGCTTGTTGCGGTTCAAAGACAGGAACAGGGCGGACTTGGCGGAGTCCTCGGCGCCCTCGTAATAAGGCGGCGCCCAGCGGATGTAGTCGCCCGCGCCCGTGTCCTCCACCTTCAAGACCTCCGCGCCGAAGTCGGCGAGCAGCAACGAGCAGAATCCCCCCGGGAGCAGGCGCGAGAGGTCCAGCACGCGTATTCCCTCAAGCGGCAGACCCATCACAGACTCCACGACGCCTCGGGTCGAGTCGCCATGCAGCTCATCAGGCGATCCCAAGTAGCCCGCGTGCCTCGGCGACCGTGGCAGGACGCCGGCCGACGTCTTCGGTCATCTTGCGTGCCTGGGCGATCAGGTCTCCGTTGGAGCGGGCCATCGAGCCGTCGGGCAGGTAGAGGTTGTCCTCGACGCCTGCGCGGATCGAGCCGCCGAGGGTGAGCGCGGTGGCGATCAGGGTCCACTGGTCGCGCGAGATACCTATGACCCCCCAGTGATGTTTGACGTGCCCGCCTCCCGGAACGTCTGCGATGTTGTCCACCATCGCGGCAAGGTTGCGGGGCGTAGGCGGGATGCCACCGACGACACCCATCACACAATCGACGTGCAGCGGCGCTTTGAGTACGCCCATGTCCACAAGCGGCGTCAAGGACCCGACGTGTCCTAGGTCGAAGCACTCGTGCTCAGGCTTGATGCCCAGCTCATTCATCGCCTGCAATAGCTCCACGATCTCCTCGAACGGGTTCTGGAAGACCATCTTGAAGACGAACTCTTTGCGCGAGCGCGAATACTTGGCGTAGTTCATCGAACCCATGTTCAGAGCCGCCACTTCGGGACGGCAGGCCTTCAGGTACTCGATCCGCGTCGATGTCGGAACGCCGATCGTGCCGGTCGAGTAGTTGATGATGACATCGTCCACTGCCCCGCGAATCGCCTCTGTGATCGCGCTGAAGTCCTCGATCTCATAGCTTGGAGTCCCGTCGGGTTTGCGGGCGTGGATGTGGATCATCGACGCGCCCTCGTCCACGGCGCGCTTGGCCTCCGCCCCGTACTCCTCGGGCGTGTAGGGGATCGCCGGGCATTGCTCGCGGTTGGCGATCACGCCGGAGATCGAGCAGGTGATGACGACGGGATCCTCCAAACTCATTTGGCCCTCCGCAGGTGCAACATCGTGGAAATGAACATGGCCGCCACGGTCATACCGGGACGACGCCCGACTTCTTGTAAGGCCGCTCGATCTTCTTGCCCTCGGCCAGCTCCAAGCCGCGGCAGATCGTGAGGCGGGTCTCGCGCGGGTCGATAACGTCGTCGATCAAATCGTTGCCGGCGGCGATGTAGACGTCGAACATCTTTTTGAAGTTGTCGATCAGCTCAGCCTTCTTGGTGGCCGGGTCCTCAGCCGCGTCGACGGCCTTGCGGAACGCTATCTCGACGACCCCCTCGGCCCCCATGACGCTTATCTCCGCACTCGGCCACGCCACGATCAGGTCCGGCTCGTAGGCGCGCCCGCACATCACGTAGTAGCCGGCGCCGTAGGCCTTGCGCGTGATGACCGTGATCTTCGGGACGGTGGCGTTGGCGACCGCGTAGAGCATCTTGGCGCCGTGGCGGATGATGCCTTCGGCCTCGACCTTCGTTCCCACCATGAAGCCGGGGACATCCTGGATGAAGACGAGCGGGATGCCAAAGGCGTTGCAGAGGTTGACGAATCGCGCGGCCTTGTCGGCGGAGTTGTTGTCGAGGATGCCTCCGAGCTGCTTGGGCTGGTTGGCGACGATCCCCGCGGGGCGCCCGCCGAAGCGCGCGAAGCAGGTGATGATCGTCTTGGCCCACTGACCCTTCATGTCGAATATCTCCCCGTCGTCGACGATCCGCTTGATCACCTCATACATGTCATAGGGCTTGCGGTTTGACTCGGGCAGGACGTCGAGCAGGTCCTCGTCGCCGCGCTCGATCGGGTCCGACTCGGCCCCACCCACCCTAATCGGGACCGGCGCCTCGCAGTTTTGGGGCATGAACGAGAGGTATTGCTTGATCGCATCGATGCACTCCTCGTCGGATGCCACCTCCATGTCGCCCACGCCCGACTTACGGCAGTGCACGCGCGAGCCGCCGAGTTCCTCCTGGGTGACGTCCTCGCCGACGGCGGCCCTGACGAGATGGGGTCCGGCCAGGGCCATCGAGCCGCGGCCCTTGACCATCGGCACGAAGTCGGCCAGGCCGGGAATGTAGGCGGTGCCGGCGGCGCACGGCCCGAGCAAAGCCGCCACCTGCGGGATGACGCCGCTCATGATCGCCTCCTCGCGGAACAGGTGGCCCGAGCCGGCGAACATCGCGCCGGCGGCCTCCTGTACGCGAGCGCCGGCGGAATCGAGCAGCCACACGAACGGGATGCGCTTCGTCAGGGCAAGCTCACGCAGGCGAGTGACCTTGAACTCGCCGGTCATCCCCATCGAGCCCGCCATCACGGTGAAGTCATACGCGCACACGGCGGTGAGGCGACCGTCGACCTTGCCGTATCCGGTGATGACGCCGTCGGCCGGCGCGTCAACGCCGTCCATGGCGCGCTGGGAGGTGTGGGGCTTGGCATGGATGCCCAGCTCGACGAACGTGGGCTCGCCTGTGCTGGGATCGGTATCCACGAGCAGGGCGATCCGCTCGCGCGCGGTCAGGCTGCCCTTCTCGTGTTGCTTGTCGATCTTCTCCTGGCCGCCACCAAGCTTGATGCGCGCGCGCCGCTCGGCCAGATCCTCGACCAGCGGGCGCAGCAAGGAGGTCGTGGTCTCGTCGCTCATCGGTCCCAGTCCCCAATCCTCGTGCGAGCGATAATGAAAATCATCGGCCCTTCCATTCGGGCTCGCGCTTCTCGAAGAACGCGGTCACACCCTCGACGATGTCCTCGGTGGAGATCGCCAAGGTGAGCTGGGCGCGCAGGTAATCCAAAGCGTCATCGAGGGGCATGTCCAACTGGCGGCGCATCGCTTCCTTGCCCAAGCGCATGATCAAGGGCGACTTGGAGGCAAGCTTGGCCGCCCACTCGGCGACGGCAGCGTCGAACTCGGAAGCGGGAACAACCTTGTTCACGAGGCCGGCCGCCAGAGCTTCCTCAGCCGACCAGCGCTCGCCCAGCAGCAGAAGCTCGTTGGCCTTCTTGCGGGGAACGTTGCGGTAGATGAAGGCCATGATCATGAAAGGGAAGGCGCCGACATTGATCTCGGGCGTTCCGAAGGTGGCGTCCTCGGATGCCACGATCAGGTCGCAGGCGAGCGCGATCCCCAAGGCGCCGGCGAGCACGTGACCGCGCGCGGCGCACAGAGTCGGCTTGCCGAGCGTGCCGATCAGCTTGAAGAGCGAGACGAAGCGCTCGGAGCCGAAGTGCTTGTGCACAAGCGGAACGTCGCCCGCGAAGCCGCCGAGGTTGGCACCGGAGGAGAAGACCGTCTCGTGTGAGGACGCCAAGACCACGGCCCGGACGGCCTGCTCGTCGCGGGCGCGCTCAAACGAGGAGATCAACCCGTCCAGCACCTCGGCCGAAAGCGCGTTGCGCGTCGAGGGCTCGTTGAGCGTGATCGTGGCGACGCCATCGGCGACGGCGTAGAGGACGACGCTGGCCGGAGTCTGCTCGGCGCCGTCGGGGGAGCCGGATTGGCTTGTCAACTGCTCGGACACGTTCGGCATCCTAACCGGCCGCCGATCTCCGCCGCTCGTGCCTGGCCGCCCAGCCAGTAACCGGTAGCCTGTGTGGGCCAACGAACCAAGGAGCCACAGCCGAAATGGCCGCCACCGACACCGTCTTGAAGCCCGACCATCAGAGCAAGCGCAAGCACTTCATCTTCACCGACGAGCACGAACAGCTGCGCGAGTCGATCCGGGCGTTCGTCAGCAAGGAGCTGGCGCCGCACGCGATGGAGTGGGAGGAGACGACGTTCCCCGACTCGGTGTTCAGGCGCATGGGCGAGCTCGACCTGCTCGGCCTGGACAAGCCCGAGGCCTACGGCGGGCAGGGCGGCGACTACTTCACGAGCCTGGTCTTGGGCGAGGAGATGACGGGCGCCAACTCGGGCGGCTTGGCGATGGGCGTGGCGGTACACACCGATATGGCGATGCCCCCGATCCTCGCGTTCGGCAGCGAGGAGCAGAAGCAGGAATGGGTGGTGCCTGCGATCAAAGGGGAGAAGATCCTGTGCATCGGCATCACCGAGCCCGACGCCGGCTCGGATGTCGCGGGCATCAAGACGCGGGCGGTCAAGGACGGCGACGAGTACGTGATCAACGGCTCGAAGACCTACATCACAAACGGCCACCGCGCCGACGTGATCGTGCTGGTGACGAAGACCGACCCCGATGCCGGCTACGGCGGCTTCACGCTGTTTCTCGTGCCGATGGACGCACCGGGCGTCATCAGGGAGAAGAAGCTCGAGAAGCTCGGCATGCATGCCTCTGACACAGCGCTACTCGCCTTCCAGGACGTGCGGGTGCCCGACACGGCCGTCCTCGGCGAAGTGGGCAAGGGCTTCTACCACATCATGTGGGAGCTCCAGGGCGAGCGCTTGATCGGCGCGGCGGGCTCGGTCGCAGGCGCGCAGAAATGCTTCGAGCGCACGCTCGAGTACGCCAAAGAGCGCAAGGCGTTTGGCCGTGAAATCGGCAAATTCCAGGTAATCAGGCACAAGTTCGCCGAGATGGCCACCAAGATCGAGTCGGCGCGCCAGATGGTGTACGTGACAGCGTGGCGCTTTGCCAACGGCGAGTACCCCGTCAGGGAGATCTCGATGGCCAAGCTGCACGCCTCGCGCATCGCCGTGGAAGTCGCGGATGAGTGCATCCAGATCCACGGCGGCGCCGGCTACATGAAGGAGTACGGCGTCGAGCGGGCGTGGCGCGATTCGCGCTTGAACAGGATCGGCGCGGGGACCGACGAGATCATGCTCGATGTCATCGGGCGTTCTTACGGCCTTTGATCCAAGCATCGTTCACGCTTTCACGATCTCCTCCCCCACCCCTCCGTTCACGGAGGAGCACGAAACGCTGCGCGAGTCGGTTCGCGGGTTCCTCGACCGCGAGCTGGCCCCGCACGCGCAGCAGTGGGAGGCCGAACGCTGGTTCCCGGACGAGGTCTTCCCAAAGCTGGCTGTACAGGGCTTGCTCGGTCTGAAGTACCCGACCGAATTGGGCGGCCAAGGAGGCGACTACCTGCACGAGGCGGTGCTGGTTGAGGAGATGTCGCGTATCGGTTCGGGCGGGACCGCCGCGGGGATCGGCGCACACATCAACATCGCTACGCCCCCGATCTGGAAGTTCGGCACCGACGAGCACAAGCAGCAGTACCTCGTGCCCGCGATCAAGGGCGAGAAGATCGGGGCGCTGGCGATCACCGAGCCCGACGCCGGCTCGGATGTGGCCGCGCTACGCACGAAGGCCGAGCGGGTCGACGGTGGCTGGGTGGTGAACGGCGAGAAGACCTACATCACCAACGGTGTGCGTGCGCACTTCATGGTCACGGCGGTGAAGACCACGCAAGAAGGTGGTCATCACGGCATTTCGTTTCTCATAATCGATCGCGGCGAGGGCGTTAACTCGTCCAAGCTCGAGAAGCTCGGCTGGCACGCCTCCGACACCGCCACGATCTCCTTCGAGAACGTGTTTGTGCCGGAGGAGAACCTGCTCGGCGAGCTGCACGAGGGCTTCAAGTTGATCATGGCCAACTTCCAGTGGGAGCGCCTAGCGATGGCGCTCGGCACGGTCGGTGCGATGCAGCTCGCCTACGAGCGCACAGCCGAGTACGCGCGCGAGCGCACAACCTTCGGGCGTCCCCTCTCAAAGCACCAAGCGATAAGGCACAAGCTCGCCGACCTCGCCACCCAGGCCTACACCGCGCGCTGCGTCACCTATGACGCCTTGCGCCGCTTCGTCGCCGGTGAGGAACCGCTCAAGGAGGTGACGATGGCCAAGCTGCTGACCCAGCGCGCCTCCTTCGAGCTGATGGACGAGTGCTTGCAAATCCACGGTGGCATGGGTTACATGGGCGAGCACTGGGCCCAGCGCGCCGCCCGCGACGCCCGGCTTGGGCCGATCGGCGGCGGGTCTGACGAGATCATGCGGGAGATCCTGGGGCGACTGCTGGGGCTCTGAACCTGCCGGCACCATGCCGCTTCCCCCGCGGACACGCGTGTCACTCGAGCAGCGTGTTCAGGTCGTAACGTTCTCGTGTGTGATGGTGGTGTGTACTTCCCATCCTGTGTTGGTGAGTGTCCATGCGTTTGGTCCGCCGCGAGCAGCGGGGGCTCCGGCGTTTTCGATCAGGCCGAGGCCGTGTAGGCGGGCTAGTAGCTTCGATATTTGGCCTTGGTCTGTGATGCCCGCCCCGTTGCCGATGGTGCGGTTTGAGGATCCTGGGTTGGCTGCTACCGCCAAGAGCACCCTGACGGTCCTGTAGGTGAGGCGCATCTGCAGCTCGCGCAAAGGATCGCCAGTCGAGACGGGCGGACGGACCGTCGCTTTGGGGACTGTCCGCTCGCGCTCCCTGCGCGCCGCCGCGACACCGAGATAGGGCAATACGATCATCGCCATCAAAGGATTGACCAACTCCACCAGTTCCCCACCGCCACCTTCGAGGATGCGCCCGTGCAACACCGCCAGCACAGCACCCACAACGCCCTCTGCCGTCAACGAAGCCGGCTCCGCGTCGGGCGCGGTCTTCTGGGCGTCCTTGCGACCTTCCTCGACCGCGCCGATCAAATACCCAAGCACGACTCGACGGCGCTCAAGCGCTCTTGGACCGGCACCCAACGACTCGACCAAAAGCAGCCGCGCGAGACTGGGCTCGCTATCGAACACCGAGAGCAACTCGATCAAAGCCGCCCTCACACCCTCCCGCCAACCGGCCGCATGCTCATACGCGGGGACGACCCCGCGCGCGACCCTATCTATCGCGTCCTGCAACGCGGCGAGCAAACAGTCTTCGCGATCATCGAAAAGCTCATAAAACGTACGCCGCGACACACCCGAGCGCGCCACCACATGCGCGACCGTGACGTTCGCGGCACCACGAACAGAAACCTCCTTGACCATCGCCGCCAGAATACGAACACGCTGAATATCAGAGACCTTCCCGTGCCCGTCAGGCTGCCGGCGCGCCAAACCCTTGAGCGCAGGATCGTGTGTTGGGAGAGGGTTTATCTGACGGTATGACCCTCGTATTCCACGCATGTCATTTCTTCCTCTTGACCAACCCGTACTTGCTCCGAGCCGCCCGCTCGCACGCTGCGCGCCCGCTCTTCGGCTTCTTGCGACACGCTCTCAAAGCGTTGGCGAGCTTCTGCGCCCTGGTGAGCGTCTTGACCGTGACCCTGCCCGTGCCCTTATCAGCCGCGGGGAACGCGATCGCGGGGACCGACAGGAACGGCAATGGTGCGGGCGGTGTGGCCAGCACGTTCGCGAACACACTGGTAGTGAACGTATGGTCCACACCGTAGGACGTACCGTCAATATTGGTCGCGGTAATCCTGTAGTGGTAGGTGACGCCGGGCTGCAATCCCGTCAGGTTCAATGCGATGGGCGCTTCGGCCGCGCCTGCTCCCACGCCCCCCAAACCCGTTGGGGGACCGTAGTTCGTGCTCGTCCCGATTTCGAATCCGTACGTGGTCTGCAGTCCTTGCGTGTTAACGGTGCCGGCAACGGTCGCCGTGTTCTGCGACACATTGCTCGCGCCACCGGTTTCGATGAGCGGGGGTGTTGGCGGGCTCGTCGTAAACGTATCGTCGGGGCTGATCGTTGTGCCATCCTGGTTGATAGCGACGAGAGCGTAGTGGTAGGTCGTGGCGGGGGCCAATTCCGTGACGAGGACCTGGCCTGTCGGGTGCGATGCAAAATCGGACCCGACTTCGGTGCGCGGCGTGCTGCGGCCAGCCGCATAGGGGTTTGTCGAGCCTTCTCGGAGCGCTGATTGGTAGGCCGCGTCGCTTATCAGCACGAAATGGTAGATAGTGGGAGCCCCCTGCGGGTTTACGCTGCCCGACAGAAGAATCGTGGTGCGTGTCGGATCTTCCGCCGCACCGGCGCCAACGAGCGGACGGGCCGTGGTCGTGAACGCCTGGACCGGTCCTGCGGTTCTCCCTGTCGCGTTTTCAGCGATCGCGCGGTAGTAGTAGGTGATCCCGGGCGACAGGCCGCTATCGATGCTCGCGCTGGCGAGCTGATCGCCAAAGCCGGCGGACAGCGTCCCGCCGGAGAGATTCGTGGGGTTCGTGAGCGTTTCACCGCTCGCGCCTGTCGCGTACTGGAACGAGTAGCTGGTTTGTTCGTTCTCCGGATTGACCTGCGCTTCCAGCGTCGCACCAGAGGAGCTCACGTTCGAGGTTCCCTCGCTGTCTATTGCGGGTTTGGCGTCGAGCGTGTCAAAGGTGAGGGCCGATCCAGCTGTGGTTTCGGTCGTTTCCCCCGTAGTGTTTGCCGCTACGAGACAGAATGAGTACTGCTTGTGCGGTTCCAGGCCCGTCACTTCGAAATGCTCTTGTTGAGCTTGCACTTCGACTTCCGGTTCAAGCGGTGTGGTAGGCCCTCCGGTGCATGCGGGTTCGGTGCTGTATGCGAAATACCAGCCCGTCAGCGCCTTCGTATTGGGGTTCAGGGTGCCGTTCAACACTGCTGAGCTGGACGTCATGCCACTCGCCGCTTCGGTTACTGGGGCTGCGGGAGGACCCGCGGCCAACGCGACGCCAGAGAACAGACCACAGGCCAGCGCGCAGAGCGCTGCACCGATCGATAGAAGCTTGCGATTCCTCATCGGTTACCCCTCCCATGCCCGCCGTGAGAGCTACTGGTCGTCTGACCAGCCTTTATCCTCACCCTTCTCGATGCCTTTCTGGCTCTTCGCACCTTCGTTGCCCTCCGCCCGGTATTGGTCTTTCCGCACCCTGTGACGGCGATCTTCGTGGACTGTTTGATCGTCATCCCGTTCTGAGCGACGAACAGTGTCGGCATCGCCAGATGGCTCTTGCAGAGGTTCCCGTTCGCGGCCAGCGCCGAATGCGGACCCTCGGGCAAGTACAGCTCAAAGCTCGAGATCGGGACGTCGGGGACCTGATTGAACGTGCTCGAGGTGATTCCCGCTTTGTTGATGAACGTATCCCCTATGAGGTCTACTCGTACTCCGTAGCCTTGAAGGACGACGATCAGGTTCGGGAAGGCTTCTCCACCATGGCTCACAAAATACACCGGTCCGCTCAGTCCGACCGGCAGGATCGGGGTGCTTGCCCGCGCTGTGCCCACAACCGAACCAGACGGGCACCCCCCTGGGTTCGCTTGGAAAATCGCCGCAGGACAAGCCTTCTGTAGTGTCGTCAACCGGGACGGCAGCTGCTTGGGAAGATCGACTTTGACCTTCGCGATGTTCGCCAGCTTCGCGCCCGCCGGATAGATGACCTTCGCATCCAGGCTCGCCCCGTTGGCACGAGAGGTATGTCCCGAGGTCGCAACCTTGAACTGTGGCTTGAAGCCCAAGCCTTGACAGTTTGTGACCTGGAAGGGACTGGAGACCGTCACCCCCGGGCTTTCCTTGCTCGAGAGCGTGCCGGTGATCGCCATCTTCGCGCAGCTCGTCGGGTTCAATGTGAACCCGGGACGATCGATCGTCACGTTCACCACCCGCAGCTGCAGCGGGATGCCGTCGAGCGCCGTCGGCAACGGGTCGCTCGTGACTGTGAGCGCCGCGGTGTGAGGATCGATGTTGATCGCTGCGCGCACGACCACCATTCCCGTTCCCGTGGTACCGGAAAGGGTATAGGGGCCGGCCTTCGCCGGGACCACGATCGACAGCCCGAACGGAGCGCCCTTGTACCCTTCGGTCAAGAACACCTGGCCGCCGGTCACGAGGAAGGGAGTCTGTCCGGGACCGGTCAACACCTGGGTATGGCCGATCAAGCTTGCCTGCGAGCAAGTCCCCATCGATGCTTCTTGTTCTTTGCACAGCGGGATCCCCGACAGCGAACCGAGCATTCCCGGCGGCATCTGCATCTGTAGACCGTTCAAGAACTCATCCGGGTCCCCGCGTCCGAACGACACCGTGAACGGGGAATACTCCCCCGCCTGAATGTTCGTCGTTCCGGCTACGAAGGACGGATTGAACTGCGCGGCATAACAGCCGGTTGGTTCAAACGAACTCGTCGGGGTCGCGTCCGGCGTCAACGGGCTGCTCCACGGCGTCAGGTCGACAGTGGTCGTAGCGACATTGCACGTTCTTGGGTTCGCAAGCGTCGCCCTGGAGCCGCCACCCAACGTGAGCTTGAACTCGCTGAACGGCAGCGGCGGGTTCTTGTCGAACGTGACAGACAACTGACCCGTCTGCTGGTTGATCTGACCCGTGCCTTCCAGCTTCACCACGATCCTAGATTCGCCTTCGCCGACGACCTGGACGAACAGCCGCACCATTTTGCCGCTCTGCGCGTCTTCGGGCGAGCAGACACCGCACTCGGGGGAGGCCAGGAACACCTCGCCGGTCAACGGTTGTGGCAGCGCGGGAGTCGTGATCGACACAGTCCCCACCTGCGATTCGCGCGGACACCCACCGGGCACACCGGTATGCAAGCCGAACTGCGCGTCAGAACAAGAGGTCAAACCCCACGCCGAGGAGGGTGAGACCACAGTCCCCATCGGCAGCGTCGTCACAACTCGCTTCACCGTCGGCGTCACCAACCCTTCCGCTTCGCTCTTCTGCGGCACGTTCAGATCAAAGGAATAACCCGCCGGCGCGCCCGCCTGAAGCGTATCGGGCAACATCGACGCCGAAGCCGAGAAGCCCAGCAAGCCACACCCCGTCAGCGAGCCCATCGAAACTTCTTCGCTTTCGAACACGTCGGGGCGAGACCATGCATCCGCTTCCATCACCGCGTTGAGCGGTTCAGAGCACTGCTGGGGGTTACTCAGCAACGCCACACGCGGCTGGCTGGTATCGGGACCTCCAACCTTACATCCGCAGAAGAATGTCACAAGCGAGCTGTCTTCGCCGGGTCCATTGTGGTCGGACGGTATCCCCCAGATCGTTATAGATGTCGAGAGCGTCATCGCCGCCTGCGGAACATTCGGCGCCGTCACGCGCACACCATAGTTACCATCGGACAGCACGCTCGTGTCCAGGCGAACCGGGAAAAAGAGCGCGTCAAATCCAAACGCCACGGGCTCCCCGGGGGCGGGCGCAATGTTATAGATCGGAGTAACCAAAGTAAACGGTAGCCCGCCCGGCGCAAGAGAGATGGTGAGGATCGCCATACCCACCATCGTGCCCGAAGGGCACGCATACAAGACCACGTGCACCATTGTGCATTGAGGCATCCCGACAGCCGTGCCAACAAGGCCGGGGGTAAAATCAAAACGGAAGTCCTTCGCATAAGGCGTGACGTCCTCTTCTCCGGTGTCCATCGTAAAAGCGGTTGTGACGTTGGGATGCCCGCCCGCCTGGGTGGTGGAGAGGGCAGCAAACACGCTCCCGGGCACGGGACCGAACGCCGCCGGCGTGTCGCTGATCGTGATCGGGGTGCTGCGTGAAACGCTTTCAGGGCCTCCGCCGGTAACGCTCGCTTGATTGACCACAGTCGCGGGCAAGCCCGAGGCGAGACCCAACCCGATCCACACGGACAGCCTGTCACCCGGATCGACCCTTCCGCTGTACGTGCACACAATTGGGGAGGACTGCGAGCAGCTCATCGCCGCACTACCTTGGCCGCCATTGGCAACGATACTGCCATACGCGTCATCACCGGCCACTTCGGTCGCGGTGAACCCGGGCGGCAGCGAGTCTTCTAGCGTGATCTTGCTCCCATCCGTCGAGGCGCCGCCGACGTTCGTCGCCGTAACAATCAATCCCGACGGCAAGGCACTGGCCGGCGCAATATTCGTCGGATCGGAAGTAGCCGTGAGCACCCAGCGCGGCGCTTCGCCGGCCGCCGCATCAGACGCACCCATTGCCAGGAGGATCAGGATCAGGAGCGCGGCGAGCGTCAAGCTACGGATCGACGGCGCGCCAATCAGCCGCGAGCGATGGTCCGTGAGCCTGGCGCCCGCTGCACGTTGTTGCAAATGGGTCCTCATCAGCTTCCCCTCCGGTCGCGACTGGCTCTCTTTGCCTTCTTTGACTTTTTGCGTCTCACACACTTGCCCCTGGTCAGTCGCTTGCCCTTGACACATTTGACAGCAGCCTTGGGCTTTGGCTTCATCGCCGGTGTGACTTCAAATGAGAGATTGCCGACGCCGTTGAAGGTCGCGCTCGGCGGCAAACCCAGCAGTTGCGGCACGCTCGGCGGACCCTGGCAGACATCGCCCTGACATGGCACCGCGGCCGGCAGCGGGTTGTCTCCGGGATGGGGTATCCGTGCGTCGTAGGCGTCATAAGACCCATCGGTGTCCCCGGGCGCCAAGCCCGCACCGGTATTGAAGAACACGTCGCTACCCGATTCGCTGTTATCGACATAGAACGCATCTTCGCCGCCGGAACCGGAGGAGATCAGATACACCCTGCCCGCCTCCCACTCGTAGACGTCGCGCTTCCCGTTTGTGTCCTGCGGCACAAGGGGATCCGGTGTGTCGAAGAACACCCTGCTGCCGTCAGCCGCGATCACACGCGAATCTTTTTCCGGGCGCGGATCGCTGTTGACGCCCCCCGTGTTGTCATAGGAGATGCTCGCACCGCCCGACGGGGTCACTCCCGCCGGAGAGCATGACAGGCAAATCAATTCGTTGCGCGCCGCGTCGTAACGGTACACCTGCTTGTAGCCACCGGAATTGAACCCTGCGGGCGCAGACAACGCCGTATCGAACACGAACACGGACCCGTCCGCACTGGCTCTCGCTTCGAGATTCTGACCGACACTCGCCACCGGGGTGACCTGCCCGCCTGCCGCTCCCTGACGCCACAGTTCGAGCTTACCCGTGACAGAATTCTGAAAGAGAAAATCAGACCCGTCCTGTGCGGCTGCGACTATCGGTCCGACCACGCCCGGCAGGTACGTCAGCACTTTACTGTCGATGTCGAACTCGTACTCCTTAGCTTCGGAGTTTTCCGGCGCAGCGACGGTCAGCCTGTCACTGCTGAGGAAGAACGCTCGCGATCCGTCCTTGGACGCGTAGACGTAGCTGTTGTCGTAAGATTTGCTTTCTTCAAATTCTTTATTACCAACTTGCGGATCCCCGACCGCCACCGCTCCAGTGGGTGCGGGATCGCCGACCTGGCCCGGAAGCTGTGACTGCGAGACGAGCACACTGCGCTTACTCCCGTCCGGCGCGGTCTCGCGCACGTACAGCTCGGGGGGCGTGCCAGAGTTGAAAGCCGGGTCTGGACTCACGAAGAACAAGCGCGACCCGTCCATCGATACCTCGTTATTGAAGTCCGCGGCCTGGAGCGTTTGCCCCGCGAAGTCGCGGTTGAACGGATCGTCGCCGGCCATCGCGGCGGGTAGGGCACCCCCAGCGCTGGTCGTGCCATCCGGCAGCACACCGGCCGACTCGAGTTTTCCCGCGGTCCATTCATAGAGACCCCAAGGACCCTGGTGGCCCAGTCCGTCGCCGACGTGCGGAGCTCGCGGCGCGTCCTGCGCGACGAGCGTTCCCGAATAGGTGAAGTAGACAGTGTTGAGAGTAGGCGAGCCACCCACCAGTAGCCAGTCGGCATTTCGGTTTTCGGTAAGGGCGGGGATCGGGCTGGTGATCGTGGGCTTGGCAAGCCAGGCCGGTTCAACAAACGGATCTTCGCTCAGAAAGATATTCACATCCCCGCTAATCGTAAACTCTGACCTAGAATATTCGGGCGTAAGCGGCTGTTCGCGTGAATAGGCGCGGGCGCCCATGAACGCAAAACGCGTGAAATCAGAGGACTCGAGCAGGCCGACAGGACCACCGTAGACGCTGATGAGGCCAAGCGCGGTGGGCGTGGCCGATTCCGTCAGCCAGGCCGAGCCGGGAACTCGCCGTGCGACAAGAGGCTGTATCATGCTCGAAGAGGCATGCCCCATCGCCCCACTGGCAACGAACACCAGTGCATTGCCGTCCGCGGAGGCGGCGCCGAAGGAATCGTCTTGATTGAGTGCTCTCCCTGCTTGACCGCTGAGGATGAAATTGCCACTTTTATTCGCCGGCGAGACCTCCTCGTAGAGGCGCCCGTCGGGCAGCCCGGGCGAGCCGGCTTGCGGCGCGGGTCCCGGCAGCGCTTCGGCGGCGGCCAACGACGGCAATACGACGCTCATGCCGAGTGCGCTCCCCGCTATACAGAGCCCGGCCAGTAGCGGGCGGATCGAAACAGGCGCAAGCCGCCCCCAGGCGCCGACATGCGCCTCATCGGCCGTGGTGCGACGGCGAACACGAAGACTCATTGACACATTCCCTCCTCTAGGAAGCGCACACGAACCCTGCCGGCAAGCGGACAGGGCGAGACCGCCCCGGGCGGGAAGCCCGTGACGGCAAGAGAACAAAAAACTGAAGGCACGCCTATTACGCGCGAGTGCCCTCTAGGGCACGAGAAGCCAAGCCGGGCCTTCTGCCCGGCGACGCCGACGGCAATACCGCGGCGGAGGGACCTAACGCCTAGAAGGCAGCCGTCCCGAGAGAGAGAGAGAGAGAGAGAGAGACGCGTCAGCGACGCTGACGCGTCCTATAACGGACCCGCCAGAAGCACACGGACTCCCAAACACGTTCATTCCCAAAGAAACCACGCGAAAAACCCTCTCTCAAAACGACCCGGTCCCTCTCCCAAGGGCCCCGCTGAAATGTTCAGTGTCAACCACAGGGACCGACCCAAACCCGACCTTATTTCGACCGCCGCCCCGGGACGGGATGGCAGGACATGGCTCCTTTATACCCGACCCTGGTCCTCCTGTCAAGCCCCTTGCTCAGATCCGCGAGCCGTGGACGAGCGCGAGCGCATCGTCGAGGCCCCCTTGCCCGCACCCGTACTACAAATCACGCTACATGACGGCCCCGTTGGGCTTGGGCCGCCGTCTTCAGTTGTTGTTGTGTGTGATGGTCGTGTGTACTTCCCATCCTGTGTTGGTGAGTGTCCATGCGTTGGGTCCGCCGCGAGCAGCGGGGGCTCCGGCGTTCTCGATTAGGCCGAGGCCGTACAGGCGGCCTAGTAGCTTCGATATTTGGCCCTGATCGGCAATGCCCGCCCCGTTGCCTACGACACGGTTTGAGGATCCTGGGTTGGCTGCTACCGCCAAGAGCACCCTGACGGTCCTGTAGGTGAGGCGCATCTGCAGCTCGCGCAACGGATCGCCAGTCGAGACGGGCGGACGGACCGTCGCTTTGGGGACTGTCCGCTCACGCTCCCTGCGCGCCGCCGCGACACCGAGATAGGGCAACACGATCATCGCCATCAAAGGATTGACCAGCTCCACCAGTTTCCCGCTGGTGCCTTCGAGGACACGTCCGTGCAGCACCGCGAGCACGGCACCCACAACGCCCTCTGCAGTCAACGAAGCCGGTTCCGCGTGAGGCGTCATCTTCCCAAAATCCTTACGACCTTCCTCGACCGCGCCGATCAGATACCCAAGCACGACTCGGCGGCGCTCGAGCGCTCTTGGACCGGCACCCAACGACTCGACCAAGAGCAGCCGCGCGAGACTAGGCTCGCTATCGAACACCGAGAGCAACTCGATCAAAGCGGCCCGCACACCCTCCCGCCAGTCGGCCGCATGCTCATACGCGGGGACGACCTCGCGCGCGACCCTGTCTATCGCGTCCTCCAACGCTCCGAGCAAACAATCTTCGCGATCCTCGAAAAGCTCATAAAACGTGCGCCGCGATACACCCGAGCGCGCCACTACATGCGCAACCGTGACGTTCGCCGCACCACGCACAGAAACCTCCTTGACCATCGCAGCGAGAATACGAACACGCTGAATATCGGAGACTTGCTCCCGCGCTACGCCACGACCGTTGCCATCGGACGTCAGCCTGGCCAGCGCCGCCACGCTCGACGGCGACGCAGCCCTCCGCCTACCGCCCATCTCATTTCTTCTTGTGCTTGTGTCCGTTGCCATGACCAGCCTTCTTGGCCTTCTTGTGTCTGGCGCACCCCGTGACGACGATCGGTGTCGAGACGTGCTGTTCGGCACCGTTCTGCCCCACAAACGACGTCGGCATCTTCAATTTCGTAGCGCACAGGTTCCCGTTGGCCGCGAGCGCCGAGTATTTGCCTTGCGGCAACGTCAGTTCGAACGTGCCGACAGGCACATCGGGGACGCTCTTGAACGTACTGCTCGTGATCCCCGCTTTACTGATGAACGTCGTCCCGACAAGATCGACCGTCGCCCCATAGCCCTGCAACACGACAATCAGATCGGGGAACGCTTCACCACCATGCGACACGAAATACGCTGGACCCGTCAACGGGACCGGGAGGACCGGAGTGGTCGCCGTTGCAGTAGCGACCTTCGACTCGCTCGGACAGTTGGCGGGGTTCGCTTCGAACACCTGTGCGGGACACGCCTTCTGTAGCGTCGTCAAGCGTGAGGGTAGTTGCTTTGGTAGGTCCACCTTGACCTTCGCAATGTTCGCGTCATACGGTCCCTCCGGGTAGGTCAGCCTGACGTGCAAGCTCGCTCCATTCGCCCGGGACGTTTTCCCTGATGTTGACGCCGTCAGCTTCGGTTTGAACGCGAGTTTCGCGCAGTTCGTCACCTGGAACGGAGTCGAGACCGTCGCGTTCATTCCTTCGGCGCTCGAGAGCGACCCGTTGATCGCAGTCTTGTTGCAATTCGTCGGGTTGAACGTGAATTCTGGCTTGTCGATCGTGACGTTGACCGCTTTGAGCTGTAGCGGGATCCCGTCGAGCATCGTCGGCAACGGGTCGCTCGCCACCGTAAGCGCCGCGGTGTGCGGGTCCACCAGGATCTTCGCCCTGACCACGACCGTGCCCCGACCGGTTGTGCCCGCGAGCGTGTATGGGCCAGCGACCGCGGGTACCACTATCGACAGTCCGTACGGCGCTCCCTTGTACCCTTCGGTGATGAACACCTGTCCGCCCGAGACAAGGAACGGGTCGGCTCCAGGTCCCGTGAGCGCCTGCACGTGCCCGACCAGACTGTTGGGTCCGCACGCACCAACGCTTGCTTGTGGTTCTTTGCAGAGTTCGACACCGGAGAGTTTGCCGAGCAGACCCGGCGGCAGCTGGGTAGAGATACCCGCCAGGAACTGGTCGTGATCGGAGCGACCGAAGGACAGCGTAAACGGACTGTACGCCCCAGCCTGAAGGTTAGTCATACCCGCCATGAACGACGGAGCGAACTGTGGCCCAAAACAACCCTGGTTGATTTCCAGTTCGTAGAACGGCAACGAATCGGATATACCGGGACCGGTGTTCCACGGCGTCAGATCTCCATTTGCCGTGACCGTCCCACAGGTCCTCGGGTTGGCGAGCACAGCTCTGGGGCCGCCGCCGAGCACGAAACGCATTTTGTTGAAGGGGACCTGCGGATTGTTATCGAACACCGTCGTGATCTGGCCCGTCTTCTGATCGACGTGACCCTGACCTTCGAGCTTGACGACGATGCCAGCTTCGCCCTCCCCTTCGAGCTGCACGTACAAGCGCACCATCTTGCCGCTTTCCGCGTCCGCGGGCGTGCACGGGCTGCATTCGGGTTCGGCCAGGAACACCTGCCCTTTCAGAGGCTTTTCGAGGTCAGGCGTTTCAACTTCGACTTCCCCGACCTGCGCTTCACGGGGGCATTGCGCCAGCGCCGCCGGATCCTGCGACGGGTATTTCGTACCGTAGAACTGCGTCCTGCCGCACGCTTTCAGGCCCCACGCCGCCGAAGGGTTCACAACAACACCCACTGGCAGCTTCAACGTGAAGTTCTTCAAGCTCGACGTCGCCAGGGTGTTCTGTTCGTTCTTCTGTGGAATCGTCAGGTTGAACGTATAACCAGCCGGCGCACCCGCTTCCAACGTATCCGGCAAGAACGTGAATGACGAGCCGAACGGCACGAGCCCACATTCCGTCAGCATGCCCATCGGCGCTTCTTCAGAGCGGAATATACCTGGTTCCCTCCACGGATCCGTCGACATGGTCGCCACCAACGGTTCCACACACTGCTGCGGACTCGTCAACAACGGTGCCGACGACTGGCCCGGATCCACGCCACCAAACGTCTGTGGCGGCAGGAGCGATGTCTCGCCATTGCTACCCGGTCCGCTGTGTTCGGCTGGCACTCCCCAGATCGTGATGCTAGTTCCGAGGACGCTCGCGGACTCAGGTATGTCTGGTGCGGTAACACGCAAAGCGTAATTACCATTGGAAAGTATACTTGTGTCCAAGCGCACAGGGAAGAGAAGCGCGTCGAACGCAAACGCGGCCGGCTCGCCTGGAGCGGGAGCGATGTCGTACACCGGCACAGCCACCACGAAACGCTGAGGTTCACCACCGAGAAAACCGATCTGGATGGTGGCAACTCCAACCATCGTGTCTCGCGGACATTCCCTACTTGGGTGCAAGAGTACTTCGACGACGCGGCTGGCGCTGCATCTGGGCACTCCCACAGTGCTGCCGACGAGCCCCGGGGGGAGGTCGAACCGAATGTCCTTCGGATCGCCGGCGATACGGTCGGTTTCCATCGTCGCCATTTCAAAGGATGTCGTCACGTTTGGATGGGCGCCCGCCGCACTAGTAGACACCGCCGCAAAGACACTCCCGCGCGCTGGTCCAAAACCAGCCGGCACTGATGCCGACTCCAATGCGCGTTGAACACTTGCTGAGGGCGCCCCGCCACCGGACACTTCCGCCACATTGAAGGCACCCGCGGGAGGAGCATTCCCCGCTTCCAGCGTTATCGTCATCGCAAGTTGATCGCCCGGGTCCACCGGTTGTGCATACGCGCAGCTCACCGAGACCGTCGAACATGTCATAGGCCCACCCGTATAGCTATCTCGGCCTGTAACGCCGGTAGCTTTTAGCCATGAAGGAAGCACGTCGCGCATTGTCACGGCGCTACCGTCGCTGGCGACACCGCCAACATTCGTCGCGGTCACCATCAGCCTAGGGGGGAAAGCGCCCTTCTGGACCTCGCTGACTGTCGCCGAGCCCCCTGTTAGTCCATTCCCTTCGACGTGAAGCAGTTCGAGTTCGGCGTCGTCGGGTTCTCCCTGGAAAGTGATTTCAAAAGGCGCGGATCCGCCCGGCCCCCCGGTCACCGTCATACCGAACCCAAATGCGGCTTCTATTTCGGCAGCGGTGGCATTGTGTGAAAGCGCTTCGGTGCTCACAAAAGTGGTACTGTTAAATAGATAATGGCCGAGTTTGAACGTGCCTCCGGTGGCACTTACGGTCAACCTTTGCACCTCATCTCGAGGTGAATTAGCCTCAATGTTACTCGGGTCTGGGACGGCGGTCACGATCCATCGTGGCGCTTCAACCGCAAAGGCCGTACTCGCAGAAGCGCAAACGGCAAACAGAAGAGCCGTCGCTAGAGCCAGAACGGCCACCGCACCACTTCTACGCCTGCTTGTAATCGTGTGCGGCATCACTTGCCCCCCTTTGCGCTTTTCTTGGCCTTCTGCTTGGACCCGAAGGAACGACTGGCCTGGCGTTTGCAGGCGACTCGCTTCTGCTTATTCTTTTCCCTCTTGCAGCTCTTCAGCGCCTTCGCCAGCTTCTGCCCGCGCGTCAGCTGCTTCGCCTTCGGCTTCGACCTAGGCTTTGCTTCGGCTGTCGGCGTCACATTTCCCGCGCCCGAGAAACTGGCGCTGGCGGGCGCGCCTAGCAAATCCGGCACGCTGGGTGGTCCTTGGCATACCGAACCCTGACACGGAACGGCTTGCGGCGGTGGGTTGTCGCCTGGGCGGGGGATGCGGGCGTCGTAGACGTCATATGCTTCGTCCGTATCGCCGGGCACCAGTCCAGAGGACGTGGCAAAGAAGACGTCTCCTCCCGACTCGCTGCTGTCCAGAATCTGTGATTCGTCTGGACTCGAGCCAGAGGAGACCAGATATATCGCGCCATCATCCCACTCGTACACGTCCCTCTGGCCGTTTGTGTCTTGTGGCACGAGCGCCGAAGTCGTATCGAAGAAGATTTGGCGGCCGTCACTGGACATGCCACGCGTTTCGATGGTCGTCAACGGATCAGAGTCGGTGCCGTTTTGTTTAATACCTATTTCGTAGTTGTTATAGGACATGCGCGCTTCTCCGCTAGGTGCGCTTCCGACGGGTAGGCATGAAACACACACTAGGTCATGCGTATCTACCTCATAGCGATAAACCTCATTGCCACTGCCGTTGTTAAACCCGCCGGGGATAGGCGCGGCCGTCCTGAACACGACCACTGAGCCGTCGGCACTAATGTGGGCAGCAGTGACGCCCCCCCCTTCGGCTATCGGGGTGACGCTTCCGCCTCCAGGTGCGTTTCGCCAAAGCTTGAGCTGAGAGGCGTCCTCAAACAACATCTCAGAGCCATCTTGCGACACGGTCGCTATCGCGCTCGATACGCCTGGAAGATACGTGAGAGTATCCTTATCGACGTCGAAGTCGTACACCTTACTTTCAGCGTTCTCCGGAGCGTTTTGCGTGAGACGGTCGGTGCTCGCAAAGAATGCCTGCGAACCGTCAGGGGCGGCATAAGCAAAGCTCCCACCGTTAGGAGCTGGTTCGCCTTCATGGCCAGGCAGCTCAGAACGCGAAACCAGGATCGAAATCTTGTGGCCGTCGGGACTCGGCTCACGGACGTACAACTCCCGCGGATCGGAGGGACCTTCGGCGCTCACGAAAAACGCCCGCGAACCGTCTTCGGAGACCTCGTTGTGAAGTGCCTGCGCCTGGGCTTCGGCAGCAAAGAGACTCCCGAGATTAGGCTCGTTTGCGATGGACGCTGGCAGAGCCCCAGATGGACTCTCCGTACCGTTGGGCAACACATCAGCCGAGACCAATTTGCCGTCATTCCATTCGTAGAACCCCCAGCTGCCTTCTGTCCGAGTGGCATCTTCCGGAAGCAAGGTACCCTTATACGTGAAGTAGACGGTGTCCAGGTTTGATGCGGCACCGGCTACTAGGAAGTCATTGAACGGCACTTCGCCCAAGGCGGGCTGAGGTTTATCGATCTGCGGCCTACCCAACCACGCCGGTTCTACCGCCGGGTTGCCGCTCAGGTAGATATTTACGCTCGATTTTCCTCCCGCTTCGTTATAGCCTTGGGTGGCCTCTGCTACATATCTGAGGAGAGCCGTAAACAAGAACCGCGAAAAATCAGACGACGGTACAATCGCAAGCGGCCCGGTAAATGGACTCAGTTCGTTGCTCAACGGACGGGGAGTGGCCGATTCCGTGCGCCACCCTGAGCCCGGGGTGCGTCTGGACACGTACTCGTTGAATATGCCCACATACGCGGTGCCAACTGGGCCACTCATCGGGTAGACAACGGCGTTACCATCAGCGGACGCAAGGCCAAACGTAATATTGGATAGCAAATCATAGAAGTTTCCGTTCTTGTAGGAAGGAGAAACCTCTTCGTACACTCGTCCGTTGGGTAGGCCAGTAGGGCCGGGCACGGAGGACGCGCCGAGGACGGGTGGTGTCAAGAATGTCTGGTCGGGGCCGTCGGTCGTGCCGTATTGGTTGGTAGCGAGGACCCTGTAATGGTAGGTTGTGCTGGTCTTTAGTCCGGCGGGTTCGGCTGCCGGTACCGCGACCGATTCGTTACCGGAGCCGATGTTCCCGGCGGAGACGGGAATACTCGAACCATAGGAGGACGTTTCGCCGTATTCGAACTGGTAGGTCGTGTTGCCCCCGTTGGGGATGATATGCGCGTTCAACAACACCTGCTCGCCGCTGTCTTCGAAAGACTCGCCTTCGACCTTCGGAGCGGTGGGAAGCGTCGTGAACGTGACCGGGGCGGCCTGTTCTGACCCGAAAGCGTTCGTGGTGACCATGCACACGGCGTACTGTGTCGCCGGTCGCAGACCCGTTACGGCCGCGCTCGGCGAAGCAAGTGTGCCCGCGCCGCTACCAGCGTCTTCTTGGGCGGTTTGGCTTTCGCCTGCGCATTCCGTGCCGACTTTGTAGTAGAAGAAGTACTGAGTATCGACGGGATCCAAAGTGAGATGCCCGTTGAACGTCGCGGTGGTCGGAGTGATCGCGCTCATCGGGTCCGTGTTTGGTGTGGGCACCGTCGTGAACGACTGGTCAGCGCCTTCTTCCTTTTCTTTCCCGGCGTTTTCCGCGACGATCCGGAAGTGGTAGGTCGCGCCTGGCGTCAATCCGGTAACGAGCAGTGCAGCGCGCTGGTCACCGAACCCTTCAAGGCTCGGGGGTTCGCAAGGAGCATTCGTACCGTAGGAGGTTGTTGTGCCGTACTGGATTTCGCACGAGGTGACCTGATTGTTCGGGTTGACCTGACCTTCCAACGTCGCCACGGTCGAGTTGACGCTGGATGTCGTCTCGCCTTCGACGGCCGGTGGTGCCGCCAAGGTCGTGAACGACGTTTCGTTAGCGCTCGGCGTCGCTTCGCCCGCTTCATTGGTCGCAACCATGCAGAACCGGTAGGTCATACTCGGCTGCAAACCCGTCACTTCGACATGCTCGGCGAGCGCTTGACCTTCGACTTCGGGTTCCTGGCCAGTAGCCCCCTGCCCGACCAAACACGAGATTTCCGTGCTGTAGAAGAAATACCAACCCGTCTTCGCGCTCGCACCCGGATTCAGCGTCCCTCCCAAAGTCGCAGAGGTAGCCGTCACCCCGCTCACCGGACCCGTCACCGGAGCTTCAGGAGCAGCCGCCAACGCTTGGGCGTTCCCAAACGCCAACACACCAAACGCCACGGCAGCAAGCGTGCAGAGCAACCCACGAGTGTTCATCAAACCATCCCCTCCAAGAAAAGAGGGGAGCGCCCCTCACCGATAAGACGCCAAGGAACCCGACCCACAGACAATGCCAGGCCACCACGAGCACACAAACCGTGGCGAGACCGAGAAGCCGAAAGCGCACCTATAGCGCGCGAGTACCCTCTGGGGCACAGGAAACCAAGCCGGACCCTACGTCCAGCCGCGCCGACGGCAAAGCCGCGGCGAGAAGACCTAGCGCCTAGACGCCGGCCGGCCCAGAGAGAGAGAGAGAGAGAGAGACGCGTCAGCGACGCTGACGCGTCCTATAACGGACCCGCCAGCAGCACACGGACTCTCAAGCACGTTATTCCCCAAAGCAAACACGCGAAAAACAACCCTCTCTCAAAAACGACCCGGTCCCTCTCCCAAGGGCCCTGCTGAAAAGTTCAGTGTCAACCACAGAGACCAACCCAAACCCGACCTTATTTCGACCGCCACTCCAAGGCGGAATGACAGGACATGGCTCCTTTATACCCGAGCCTTGCTCTCCTGTCAAGCCCCCTGTGGTCCCTGCTTGGCCTTCTGCTCGGCGAAATGCTTGCTGAGCATCGTCTCTTGACCCTGATAGTTGGAGCCGATGTCCTGCCCATACAGCACGTCCGGCTCGGCGGCCATCCGCTCGAAAGCCAGCTTGCACACCGGTTGGCGATGCTCGACCATGAAGGGCACGTCGCGCGCGCGCACCTCGAGCGCCGCGCGCGACCCGTGCCTGCGCTCGTCCGGGGAGTAGCCGAAGCCGGGGTCGAAGAAGCCCGCGTAATGGGTGCGCAGCTCGCCTGCCGTCGGATCGTAGGCGAGCATCTCGGCCGCGTAAGAGGGCGGGATGCTGACGCCCTCGGCCGAGAGCAGCAGGTAGAAGACCTCGGGCTCGAGCACAATCCGCCCGCCGCGCTCGGGGTGCACCGGCTCCCAGTAGTCCTGCCACCCCAGCTTGCCGACGTGCTCCAGGTCGACCGGCAGGCTGTTGCGCTTGGCGCGATAGCCGACGATGTTCTCGGGACTGCCTTGGATGTCCAGGCTCAAGAACAAGCCGTCGGCAAGCGACAGCTCGGAGGCGCGCAAGGCGTGGCTATCGAGGTAGAGGAGCGGGAACTCCTCGTGCACGGTCAACAGCTCGCGATCGCTCAAGCGCGCGTCTCCGTGGCTGAGGCGCACCTGATTGAGCGAGAGACCCTGCTTGACGCGGATCGCGAACGAGCGCGGCACTACCTCCAGGTAGAGCTTGCCGTGGTAGCCGGCGGCGATTTCGTCGAAACGGTGACTGCGGTCGGTGATGACGCGGGTGAACACGTCAAGGCGGCCAGTCGAGCTCTTGGGGTTGGTCTTGGCGCGCACCTCTTGGGGCAGGTGCAGCTCCTCGATCAGGGGCACCAGATAGGGACGATCCCGCTCCAAGGTCGCCCCGTCGCGTAGATCGATCTCATCGAAAGCGAGGTCCTCGATCTTCTCCTCGACGGTCGAGCCGGAGTCGGGGAGGAAGCTACAGCGCAACGCCCACGCCGAACTGCCCAGACGCAGGTCGAGGCTAGCCGGCTGGACCTGCTCCAGGGGTACGCGCCAGTCGCCGGCCGTTATCCAGCCGGCAGCGACGGCCTCGCGCAAGCTTTGGGCCGGCAGCACCCCGCTTGCGCCGCTCGCCTCGAATTCCGAGCCGGTCGGCTGAGTTGCCGGATCGCTTGCCATAGGAGGCTGAGTCTATGCGGTGTATGCGATGCAACGTTCGGTCCAGCGACTGTGCCCGGGCATCAAGCAAGCGTGGGGTCGTGCCGATACGTCAAGGGTGAACCGCTGCCTCAAGCTGTTTGTTGGTCTCGCAACGGCCGCCCTGCTGCTGGTCGCGCCAGTCGGCGCGGGAGCCTCGGCCACGCGTTCGCGAGCCGGAAACGGACGCGTTCGTCACGAGACGATCCATCGCGCACCGCGCAAACACTCCAAACACGGCCACAAGCACAAGCGCAAACGCCACACGCAGAAGCGCACCGTGCACCACGCGCGACGGACCCGCCCGGCGACCGCCGCCGGCGAATGTCCCAACGCCAATATGACGCCGACTGCGAGCGACCTTCCAAGCGTAGTCGCCGCCACGCTGTGCCTGGTCAACGACGAACGCATCCGCATCGGCGAGTCGGCCCTGATCGAAGACCCGCGCCTGGCGAGCGCCGCTCTCGGGCACTCCAAGGACATGGACGCCCACGACTACTTCTCCCACGTGAGCCCGACCGGCTCAACGCTCCTGCAGCGCATCGAAGCGAGTGGCTTCATCCCCAACGGCAACGTGGGCTACACGCTCGGCGAGAACATCGCTTGGGGCACCCTCTGGCTGGGCACTCCGCGAGGCATCGTCAAAGCCTGGATGGAATCGCCCGGCCACCGCGCCAACATCCTCAACGGCTCCTTCCGCTACACGGGCGTCGGCGTCAACCCGGACCTGCCGCGTTCGATGTCAAGCGGGCAGGCCGGCGGGATGTATACGCAGGACTTCGGCACGATCATCGGCTGACGATTTCCTGGCCGGGCGGATAATCTCCCGCGACCGACCACTACAAGGAGAATCGAAGCTATGGGAGTACTCGACGGCAAGGCAGCAATCGTGACCGGCTCGGCGCGCGGGATCGGACGCGCGACGGCTGAGCTGCTCGCCTCGCAGGGCGCGCAGGTCCTCATCAACGACCTCGACGGCGACGTCGCCGAGCAGGCCGCCAAAGAGATCAATGGCGAGACCGCGGTGTTCTCCGGCGACCTGACCGCCGGCGACGCGCCCGACAAGCTGATCGCGAAGGCGATCGACGCGTTCGGCAAGATCGACATCATCGTCAACAACGCCGGCTACACGATCGACGCGCCGATCCACAAGATGTCCGACGAGCAGTTTCAGAAGATGCTCGACATCCACCTGATCGTGCCGTTCAAGGTGATCCGCGCCGCCGCGCCGCATCTGCGCGAGCCCGCCAAGAAGGAGCGCGAGGCAGGCAACGAGGTGTTCCGCAAGATCGTCAACATCTCCTCGATCTCGGGCACGATGGGCAACGCCGGACAGGCCAACTACTCCGCGGGCAAGTCGGGCGTGGTAGGCCTGACCAAGACCCTCGCCAAGGAGTGGGGCCAGTTCAAGGTGAACGTCAACGCGGTCGCCTTCGGCTTCATCGAGACGCGCCTGACGGCCGCCAAGGTCGAGGACAATACGATGGAGATCGGCGGCGAGAAGGTCCAGCTGGGTATCCCCGAGCAGATGCGCGGCATGGCCTCGATGCTGATCCCGCTCGGACGCCCCGGCACGCCCGAGGAGGCCGCGGGTGGCGTCTTCTTCCTGTGCTCGCCGTGGTCCAACTACGTGCACGGGCAGGTCCTCAACGTGACCGGCGGACAGTTCGTCGGGATGACTTCCTAGTCAGCTTCTGTCTGGGGTCGGGCCGCCGGCCTGGCCCCAGACGCTTCATCGGCGCTAAACCGTGGCGGGACCCTTCGGTCGGGCGCGGCGCTCGGCGCGACGCAGTTCGCGCGCCTTCTGGAGCGTCTTCTTGCGGCCGTGCTCCTCCAAGCCGTTGTAGAGAACCTTGATCTCGTCGAGCACGGCGTCGGCGACCGCCTGCTGCTGCTCGCGCGTTGAGTTCTCGATCGGCTCCCAGCGGATGGGGTCTCCGTACTGGATCGTGACCTGCGGGAACTGCAAGCGCTTCCAGTTGCGGATCTTGCTGGAGCCGTGAATGGCGATCGGCACGATCGGGGCGCCCGTTTCCAGGGCGAGGCGCCCGATGCCCGTCTTGGCGTGCTCTGCCAGTTTGCCGTCGCGCGAGCGACCTCCCTCGCAGTACATCGTGATCGCCCCGCCGCGGGTCAGGATCGCTTTGGCGGTTATGAACATCTCTTCGTCGCGCGCGCCCCTGCGCACCGGAAAGACGCCGCCATGGGTGTAGACGAACTGCATCGGAGGCTTGAAAAGCTGCGACTTGGCCATGAACCTGACCTTGCGCCTGATGTAGCAGCCCATCAGGAAGTGGTCCATGAAGGAGAAGTGGTTGGGCGCCAGGATCACGGCGCCGGAGCCGGGCACCTTCTCGGTGGAGATCGGACGCGCCCGGAAGAACGTGTAGGCGTAGATGGATGTGAGCAGACGCGTGACGTCGTAGGTCCAATCTGGTTCGCGCGTGCGGGCACGCTCGTGGAAGCGGTCGAAGTACTCCTTGGGGCGCGGGTCGGTGTAGACCTGTTCGCGCATCGGTGCCAGATCGGTCATCTAGAGGGCTTACCTCACACGCCGCGCAAAGTTACGCCGGAACCTCGATCGGCATGACGACTGGCGCTCGCGGCACAAGGGCCCGTTGGGCGCAACAGGCCTGCGTGGGCTCAGACCGACACTGTCTCGGCGTCCCCCACGTGCCCGCGGGAGTCGATCGAACGGGTACCGAGCAGCACCTCGGCGTCGCGGCCCGGCGTGTCGGCGATCGCACGCCTGTAGGTGCGCTCGGACTCGGGCCGCGTGGGAACGAACGTACGTCGCAAGACAAGCTCGCGCAGCACTGTTTCCATCTGAAACTGTGCGAAAGCAGCTCCTATGCAACGACGTACGCCACCGCCGAACGGAATCCAGGTGTAGGTTCCCGGTACCCGTCCACCCATCCCCTCGAGAAAACGCTCTGGGCGGAACTCGAGTGGCTCAGGATAGAGGTCCTCGCGACGGTGGACAAGATAGATCGAGGGCACGATCGAAACACCCGCGGGCAGCAGGCGCCCACCGAACTCCATCGGCTTCATCAGGCGTCGCGGCGCGACCGGGATCACAGGTCGCAGGCGTAGAGTCTCTCGCACCACAGCCTCCAGATAGCTGTTCTCGCCGGCGCTCACCTCCTCCGTAAGCCGCCGCAGCTTCTCGGGATGGCGACAAAGGCGCTCGACCGCCCACGCCATCGCGTTGGCGTTCGTCTCGTGTCCGGTTATCAGCAGCGTAACCAGCTCATCGCGCAGTTCTTCGTCGCTTATCGGGCTGCCGTCCTCGTGCCTGGCCTGCAACAGCAGCGACATGACATCGTCGCGTTCAGCCAGGTCCACAGCCTGTCTGCGCTCGGCGATCTCTTCATAGATCGGGCGGTCGATGGGCTCGATGTAACGACGCATCGAGCGATGCATGCGCTTGACCCGATCGGGCCCGAGCACCATCACAAAAACGCCGCCCCAAGGACTCATCGTGAGATCCAACACGCGATGGAGCGCCTCTCTCAGGCGCTCCAAACGCGGTCCCTCTGAGAAGCCGAACACGGCATGCAGGATGATCTCGAGCGTCATTGCCCGCATGCGGGGACGAAGCCGATAGGGCTCCCCGACGGGCCAGCGTTCGATCTCATCCCTCGCCACCGCCGCCATCAGCTCTCCGTAGCGCTGCATGCGCGCACCATGGAAGGGAGGGAGCAACAGCTTGCGCTGTATCAGATGATCACTACCGTCGAGCAGGACCACCGAGTTGGGACCGAACACAGGCCTCCCGCCGCGGTTTGCCACGCCCGCGTGAAGCGATCCCGCCTCCGCGGTGAATACCTGCTTGATCACTTCCGGGTCGGAGGTGATCACCCAGGTACCTTCGTTGATCAGCTTCAAGCTGAACATGTCCCCGTAGCGAGCCTGACATGTATCGAGCAGCCACTGAGCCTTGCGGTACCAGATCAGGCTCTGCACAGCGCGAGGCGCGCGCGGACCCGGCGGCATATCGGCATGGTTAGCTTGCATTCCCCTGCTATGACACTCCCATATGGGGCTTGAGATGTCAAGAGATGACAGTAGGCCCAAAGCTGACGGAAACCCGCAAAATCACTGTTCTCCTGGTCTCGTATAGGTCTTTCTGCGCGCAGAGGGAACGACCCGAACAGCGTCTCATGTCCCGCGAGCGCGGGCAACCGCGTCGTGCCACCCGCTGAGTAGCGCGTTGCGCTCATCCGCGTGCATGCGTGGCTCGTAACGAGCTCCCTCTCGCCAGCTGTCGCATACATCGGACACCGTCCAGGCGCCCACGCCCACACCGGCCAGGTAGGCCGCGCCAAGCGCTGTCGTCTCGGCGACCTCGGGCACGACCACCGGCGTGCCAAGCACATCGGCCTGGAACTGCATCAGCCACGCGTTGGCGGTGGCGCCACCGTCGGCGCGCAGCTCACGCAGCGGTTCACCTGATGCTTCCTGCATCGCACACAGGGCGTCAACACTCTGGTAGGCGATCGCCTCGAGCGTCGCCCTCGCCAGGTGGGCGCGTCCGGTACCGCGCGTCAGCCCGAGGATCGTGCCGCGCGCGTGTGGGTCCCAGTGCGGCGAGCCGAGACCCGTGAGCGCCGGCACGAAGTACACCCCATCATTGCTCTGCAGCGAGGCGGCGAGCGCCTCGGTGTCGCTGGCGCGCTCGATCACACAGAGCTCGTCGCGCAGCCACTGCACGGCGGCCCCGGTCACGAAGATCGAGGCCTCCAGAGCGTAACTCGTGCTCCGATGGACCACGCTGATGTCCGCCTCGCCGCCCGGTCCTCCCACGCCCAGTCCTCCTATCCCCCATGCGACCGTGCTCAGCAGCCCCGTAGCCGGCGCGGGGGCCGTGAAGCCCGTGTTCAGCAGAGCAAACGAGCCCGTGCCATATGTGTTCTTGCCCATCCCCGGATCCACGCACGCCTGGCCGAACAGCGCGGCCTGCTGGTCGCCCGCCACACCCGCCACCGGCACGGCGTGGCCGTGCAGCGCCTCGGGCCGCGTCATCCCCAGCGTGCCCGCGCTCGACGCTACTCGCGGCAGCGCCTGCTCGGGGATGTCCAGCAGCGCGAGCAGCTCCGGGTCCCAGCGGCCAACGGAGATGTCATAGAGCATCGTTCGCGACGCGTTCGACGGATCCGTGACGTGCTCGCCGCACAGCTTGAAGATCAGCCATGCGTCGATCGTGCCGAACAGGGCGCTCCCCTCGTGCGCGCGCTCGCGCAACCCCTCAACGTTGCGCAGCAGCCACTCGATCTTCGTGCCTGAGAAGTAGGGGTCGAGCACCAGTCCGGTGCGCTCGCGCACCAGCCGCTCGTGCCCGGCCGCGCGCAATTGCTCACAGCGCTCAGCCGTGCGCCGGTCCTGCCACACGATGGCGCGATGCAGCGGCTCACCGGTGGCCGGGTCCCACACGCACACGGTCTCGCGCTGGTTGGCGATACCCACTGCCTCGAGCTCGCCCGGGCGCACCTGTGCGTCCACCAACGCTTCCCCCACAACAGCCTGCGTGACCTCCCAGATCTCGTGCGCGTCGTGCTCCACCCAGCCGGGCTTGGGGAAGTGCTGTGAGTGCTCGCGATAGGCCCGCCCCACCGGCTCGGAGCGCTCGTCGAAAACAATGCACTTGGTGCCCGTCGTGCCCTGGTCGATCGCGAGGATCATCGCGGCGCCCATCCTCCAAATCGCACCACGTCTTCCACTAAAGCTGTGAACCGGATGGACACGACTCGAGACTACCTGTGCGCCACGGCTATTTGCGCGCCAGGTACACGCGCATGAAGTCGATCAGCTGACGGCCACGATGGAGAAATCCACCGAGCGTGCGGCCCGTGGCGCGGTGGGACAGGTCGAGCTCGACCTCCGCGACACGCGCGCCGGCACACGCGGCGTCGATCGTCATGCCGATCTCCATGCCAAACCCATCCGCGAACGGGAGCACCCGCGCGAGCGTGCCGGACCGCAGCGCCCGCTGACCGGAGATCGGCGCGCTCAACTCGAGCCCGCAGCGCCGTCTGATCGCCCAGCGGGCGAAGCCGAGGGCCAGTCCGAAGCCCCCTCCCACGCGCCGCGCAAACGCCGCCACCGCCAGATCCGCCTCCCCCCGCCCGACGGCCTCTACAAGCGGTCCGAGTCGCGCGGCGGAGTCGCCGAGGTCGCCATCGCACAGTAGAACTATCGGCCCTCCCGCCAACGGGTCGCCCGACTGCGGTGAGGGCTTCCTGGCGGCGTCCGCCTCAATCGCCAGTAGGACGGCGCGCGCCGCGAGCGTCATCGCCCCTCCCTTGCCAATCACACTCTCGCTTCGCACCACGTTCGCGCCAACCGCTTCGGCGAGGGCCGCCGTGCCATCGGTCGAGCCGTCGTCGGCCACCCACACCGCGAGACCCGGAAAGCTGTCCGCCAGGACCACCAGCGTCGCCTCGATCCGATCGGCCTCGTTGTAGGCGGCCACGATCGCGAGCACATCGGCGCCGGTACTCGTTGGTGGGGTGTAGCTGGCCATCTCTGATGCGCGCCGGCGCCATCCTCGGTCGGGCGCGACGGCTATTGTCTCCCACCGTTATCGACAACGGCTTTCTCGGAGGTTGCACGTGGCTGACGTAGAGGCTCACATCACCGGCACGGTATGGAAGATCGAGTGCGCCGTCGGCGATCAGATCGACGAGGGCGACACGGTGGCGATCCTCGAGTCGATGAAGATGGAGATGCCGGTCGAGGCTGAGGACTCCGGGAGAGTCGTTGAGATCCTCTGCCAGGAGGGCCAAGCCGTCAACGAGGGCGACACGCTGGTCATACTGGAGTAGCCGCGGTGCGCAGCGCAGACACAGCGCGGCGCGGTTAGCCTGTGCTGCCCTATGTCTCAAAACACCCAGCGCCGTGAGCTCGCCGGCGGCAAGCTGCTCGTCGACGAGCCCGCCGACGGCGTTGTCCGCCTCACCATCTCAAACCCCGCCAAGCGCAACGCGCTCGACCATCCGATCCTCGACGCGATCTCGACGGTGCTGGACGAGTTGGCAAGCTCTCGCTCACAGACGCGCTGTGTGGTGGTGACCGGCTCTGACGGGATGTTCTCGGCGGGGTATGAGATCGGCGAGATCACCAACGGGGGCTTCCAGGAGGAGGCCGAGCGGCTCGTCGCCCACCCGTTCACCGAAGCGATCGATGCGCTGGAATCTTTTCCCTACCCCACACTCGCGGCGCTGCCGGGACACACGATCGGTGGCGGCCTGGAGCTGGCGCTCGCGTGCGACCTGCGCGTGGCAGCCGAGGGCATCAAGCTCGGCATGCCGCCCGCCAAGCTTGGCTTGGTCTATTCGCACACAGGCCTGCGCCGCTTCATCGATGCCGTCGGCGTCCCCCGCACACGCGAGCTGTTTCTGCTCGGCAGCTACATCGACGCCGGCACCGCACTCGGGTGGGGCCTCGTCAACAGGGTCGCTCCAGCAGCCGAGATCGAGCCACTGACGCTCGATCTCGCGGGTGAGCTGGCCGCGAACGCACCGCTGTCACAGCTCGGCAACAAGCGCGTCATAGCGGCGTTGCTCCGTGCTGAGGCTACGCTGGCCGCCGACGTCGAAGCCGAGCTGATTGAGTTGCGCCGTGCCTCGTTCGCCTCGCACGACCTGCGCGAGGGGATGGCGGCGTTCGCCGAGAAGCGCACGCCGCGCTGGCGCGGCGAGTAGGCCCCGCGCGTCAATGAGTAACCGAGCACACGAAGTAGCCGAGCACCCGACCAGGGAACGTGAGCGCAAGCTGCCGCTCATGCATCTCGGAACAGCCTGAGGCGTTGCTCGCCGATCGAGGCACGTAGCTCCGGGTCTTCCACCCCGAGACCCTCTCGCTCGGCAAGACACAGAACGCCGACCTTTCCGATATGCCGGTTCAGCTGGACCTCACGCGCCGCCTCGCCGACGTCATCCAGCGCATAGACCGACGACAGGGTCGGCAGAATCTTCCCCTGGCATATCAGCCGATTTGCCTCCCACGACTCCTGCCAGTTGGCGATGTGACTGCCCACGATTCGCTTCATGCTCATCCACAGACGGCGGTTGTCGTACTGGTGGCTGTAGCCGGTGCTCGACCCGCAGGTGACCACCGTGCCGCCTCGGCGCACGATGTAGACCGATGCGCCGAAGGTCTCACGACCGACATAGTCGAAGACGACGTGCGGGTCTTCGCCGAAATGTCGCCTGATCTCCGCGCCCACGCGCTTACCCATCTCCACTTCGGAGAGCCCATCGAGCTGAAGCTCGTCACGCCGTATCACAAGGTCGCAACCCGCCGCTTCCAGCAGCCGCGCCTTGCTGGCTGAACCCACAACCCCAATTGCGCTACCGCCACCATTGCGCACGAACTGAAGCGCATAACCGCCCAGACCCCCCGTCGCACCCCAGATCAGGGCGATGTCGCCCTGCTTGATTTGGGCGCCGTTCGCTCCCACGAGCATGCGGTAGGCGGTGACGGCGCAGAGCGTGTTTGCCGCGGCCTCCTCCCACGTGAGGTGCGCGGGCTTTGGCAGTAGTTGGTTTGCCTTGACCACCGCGAATTGGGCGAGCCCTCCAAAGTTGGTCTCAAAACCCCAAGCTCGCTGCTCCTCGCAGAGCATCCCATCGACTTGGGAGATCGGATCCTGATCGTCAAGCCACGCCGGGTGGGCGACCACTCGGTCGCCCACCGACCACCTGCGCACGCCGGCGCCGACACGCACGACGATCCCGCAAGCGTCCGAGCCGAGCACATGGTAGGGAAGGTCATGACGCTCATCCCATCCCCCTCGCCGGGCCAACCGCTCGAGGAACCGGAACGTCGATACAGGCTCGAACATCGCCGACCAGACGGTGTTGTAGTTGATCGAGCTTGCCATCACCGCGAGCAAAACCTCGTCGGGAGCGAGTTCCGGCATCGGGACCTCGCCGAGGCGCAGTGAGCGCCTCACGTCCTTCTCTTCGCCCTCGGCGAACATGCCCTCGTCCTCGCGCAGCAGATGGGCCGCCCTGTACGTCGAGGGCACCCCTTGGCCGAGCACTCGCGCGGCGCTCGGACAGCTTGCCTGGGATGTGCCGCCGCGTAGCGGCGCTTTACCAACACTCAACATAACCCCCTCCATCTCCTTGTTCTCGACAGTGCTCATCAGTCATCCTTGGGGTGCGGGCTCCGCGAGCCCACCCCCCGGCAGAGCGACGAGTTCGGTGTCCAAATAAGTCACCAGCGCATCCAAGCTCGGGCAATCGAACATGACGCTCGCTGGTATGCGAAGCTTCGTGAGCGCGTTCAACCGACTGCGCAACTCGATGGCGGCCACCGAATCGAAGCCGAGCTCGAGCATGCCCTTGCCGGGATCGATCTGCTCCGGCGAGCCCTCCCCGAGCACCGCCGCCACCTGCTCGCGCACCACCTGCAGGAGCAGCGTGTGGCGGTCCCCCGGCTCGCACTCGGCGAGCGCTCGCATGAGAGCGGACCCGTCTGGGCCAGCCTGCGCGTCGGCGTAGGGGCCGTATGCGTCACCGGCAAGCCCCCCAGCCCCAAACGCCTGCAGAGAACCGCTTGGGAACGTCGCGAACCAGTAGCGTCGGCGTTGAAACGCGTAGGTAGGAAGGGCGACCTTGGCGGTGTCGGCTGGGAACGTGGTCGGCCAGTTGACATCGACGCCATGCGTCCACGCTTCTCCCAGCGACGTGAGAAAGCGCCGTACGCCACCGTCGCCTCGACGCAGCGAGCCGACGACACGAGCTTCGCCCGGGTCCTCCAAGGACTCGTCGATCGTGTCTCCGATAGCCAGCGAGAGCACAGGATGCGGACCGACCTCGACGAATGTCCGGTACCCGCAGTCGAGCAGCCCTCTGATCGTGCGTTCGAACTGGACCGGCTCGCGAGCGTTGCGATACCAATAGCTCGGGTCGAGCTCGTCCGTGTCGAGCCGCTCGGCGGTGACGGTCGAGTAGAACGGAATCTCGCTGGATCTGGGGACGATGCCAGCGCACGCCTGCAGCAGCTCGTCGCGCAGCGGCTCTATTTGCGGGGAATGCCCGGCGCCGAGCGCCCCTGTGATCTCCTTTGCGCGCACGCCGTCGGCCGTGCACCCTCGCACGAGGTCCGCTAGTGCAGCATCCTCTCCCGAGACGACCGTCGAGTACGGCCCGTTCGAGGCGGCGAACACGATCCGGCCCTCGTAGGGCTCTAGCCGCTCGACGAGCGCGCGCTGCGGGAGCGCGATCGAGGCCATGCGGCCAGATCCGGTCAGGGTCGCGATTGCACGACTGCGCAGAGCCGCGATTCGCGCGGCGTCCTGCAGCGATAGCCCGCCCGCCACGTACGCAGCGGCGATCTCTCCCTGGGAGTGACCCACCACCGCCTGCGGGCGCACTCCGCAAGCTTGCCACAAGCCGGCCAGCGACACCATGACCGCGAACAGCAACGGTTGAGCGACGTCGATGCGCTCGAGCGACGGCGCGCCCTCGACGCCTTCGAGCGCGTCGGCGAGCGACCAGTCGATGTGCGGGGCGAGCGCCTGCTCGCATTCCCGCATGCTCTTGGCGAACACGGGTGAGACCTCGAGCAGCTCGAGCGCCATGCCCGACCACTGAGCACCGTGGCCCGGAAAGACGAACACGACACTCCCATCGTGAGAGCGCCTCACGCCGCGCACGACGCCAGCCCCGCTCTCTCCACTTCTCAGAATCTCGAGCCCGTCCAGCATCTGCTCGGGCGATCCGCCGATGACCACCGCACGATGCTCGAGCGCTGGGCGTGTGCTCACCAGTGAATACCCCACGTCGTGCGCGTCGAGATCTGAGTCCTTCACCCAGTCTCCCAACCGCCTCGCCTGATCGCTCAGCGCGTCGCCGCTGGCGCCCGAGAGCAGCCACGGCGCCGTGTCTTGCCTCAGAAAACTCACGTCGGGCCGGTCGCTCGATGGTGTTGGCGGTGCCCCTCGCGGCGCTTGTCCGCCGTCGCCGGTCGTGCCGGGGGGCTCCTCGACAATCACGTGCGCGTTGGTTCCACTGACACCGAACGAGGAGACTGCCGCACGCCTGGGCTCGCCGTTTGATACCCATGCAACGTGGTCTGTCAGTAGGGAGACATCGCCCGCGGACCAATCCACCTTGGCGCTCGGCGTATCGACGTGCAGGGTCTTCGGAAGGCTTCCATGTCGCAGAGCCATCGCCATCTTGATCACACCCGCAACGCCGGCGGCTGCCTGGGCGTGGCCTATGTTCGACTTGATCGATCCAAGCCACAGCGTGTGACCAGGGCGCCGCCGACGGCCGTAGGTGGACAGCAGCGCTTCCGCCTCGATCGGATCGCCGAGCGTCGTTCCCGTGCCATGCGCCTCAACGACATCGACCTGATCGGCATCGAGGCCGGCATTGGCAAGCGCCTTGCGGATCACGCGCTCCTGGGCCAGCCCGCTCGGAGCGGTCAGTCCATTGCTTGCGCCATCCTGGTTGACCGCGCTGCCGCGTATCACGGCCAGCACCGGATGTCCGAGCGTCAGCGCATCAGGGAGACGCTCGAGCAGCAGCACGCCGGCGCCCTCAGAGAATCCCGTGCCATCGGCCGCCTCGGCGAAAGACTTGCATCTACCGTTGCGCGCCATCCCTCCGAGGCGACTCATTTCACCGAAGGCCCTCGGCGTTGACAGCACGGTCGCCCCGCCTGCAAGAGCCATGGAGCAGTCGCCCGCCCGCAGCGCGTTACAGGCCAGATGGAGTGCGACGAGCGAGGAGGAGCATGCCGTATCCACCGTCATCGCGGGGCCTGCGAGGCCGAGCGCATAGGCGACGCGGCCGGAGAGAACGCTCGCCGTGCTGCCGACGGCCAGATACGGAAGCAGCTCCTCGGGGATCGGAGCACCCACCAAGCGCAAGCCATGATCTTGGACGGCTATGCCCGCGAACACTCCGGTCTGACTGTTGCGCAGAGACGTCGGATCGATGCGCGCGCTCTCGATCGCCTCCCATGACACTTCGAGCATCAGCCGCTGCTGGGGATCCATCATCATGGCCTCGCCGGGCCCGATCCCGAAGAAGCCGGCGTCGAACTCTCCGGCGTCGTAGAGAAAGCCACCTTCCTGGGCATAGTTGACCGCCTGCTTGGACGCGTCACTCTTGACCTCGGCGCGGCCCTCGAAGCCGCCGTTGCTCTGGAGGGCGCCATCAAGCGTCCACCCCCGATCGGTGGGAAAGCTCGAAATCGCGTCGCCACCGCGGGCAACCATCTCCCATAGCTGCTCGGCTGAATACACGCTCCCCGGATATCTGCAACCCATACCCACGATCGCGATCGGCTCGCGCGCGTCCCGTTCCACCTGCTCGAGCCGCCCGCGAGTGGCCTGAAGCTCGATGGTGACCTTCTTCAGATAGTCGAGCAGCTGCTCGTCATCGACTGTCACGATCGCTCCTTCACGTTCCGGGTGGGGTGGTCTACGGTCAAAGCGCCCCCAACTGGCTGTCGATGAAATCGATTACCTCCTCAGCCGTGGCTGAGCGAATATCAGCGACCTGAGCCGGCTGCCGCTCTTCGGCGGGAAGCGCACTGCTCAGCTGGAGGATCAGCACATGCAGGCGATCCCGCACGGCGGCCCGCTCCCTCTCGTCCATCCCGGATGCTGCCACCGCCAGCTCCAACTCGTGGATCTCCCCCTGCACCGAAGAGGTCTCGACAGTCCTCTCCCGACCGATCCGCTCGAGTAGGTACTCGGCGAGCGCGCCGGCAGTCGGATAATTGAAGGCGAGCGTGGGTGGCAGCTGCAAATCGGCGAGGACACTCAGCCTGTTGCGTAGCTCTAGCGCCGTCTGAGAGTCAAAACCGAGCTCCTTGAAAGTGAGCTGTGAATCCACAGCAGCAGGCGATGAGTGCCCAAGCACGGTGGCAACCTCCTCCCGCACAGCCTTCAACGTTGCAGCCCGGCGTTCGCTCTCGGTCAGATCGCGCAAGCGCCGCGCAAGCGAGCCAGTTCTGCTCGGCCGCACCGAGCCGTCGACCCCGGGCTCGATCCGAGCAATGACCGACACACCTCCGGTGTCCGACGCCGCAGCCTGTGACCAGTACCGCTGTCGCTGAAACGCGTAGGTCGGAAGTCGCGCACGCCGTGCCCCGGATCCCTCGAAGAAAGCGGCCCAGTCGACCCGGACGCCGCCTACCCATAGCTCGGCCAACGCGCCCAGCAGCGTATGTGCCTCAGGACGCCCCTCGCGCAGGAGGGGGACAGCGGTGATCGAAGGGCCGCCCCCAGGTGACGCCTCGTTCCCGTCTGCTCCCCTCTGATCCCCTGGATCCTCCTCGGCATCTGAGTCGCCTGAGAGACAATCGGGACACATCACACTGAGCACCCCGTCGGGACCCAACTCCAAGAAACTGTCCACTCCCCGCGCGCCAAGCCAGCGGATACCGTCGGCGAAGCGCACCGTCTGGCGTGCATGGTCGACCCAGTAGCGGGGATCCTTCGCCTGCTCGATGGACAGCGCCTCCCCGGTCAGATTCGACACAACCGGGATCCTCGGCTCGGAGAAGGAGACCTGCTCCACGACCTGGGCGAACTCCTCGAGAGCTCCGTCCATGCGATGGGAGTGAAACGCATGACTCACACGCAGTCTCTTGGTCTTGCGCCCGCGCTCGGCCAATTCGCCCGACAGCGCGAGAGTCGCATCCTCATCCCCTGAGAGCACGATCGAAGTCGGGCCGTTCACCGCCGCAAGAGCCACGTCCTTACAGCCCGCAAGTGCCGCGCGAGCCTCCTGCTCGGAGGCTTGTACCGCAACCATCGCACCGCCTTCTGGCTGAGCTTCCATCAACCGGCCCCTGGCCGCGACAAGCGTGCACGCATCCTCGAGCGAGAGCATCTCTGCCGCATGCGCCGCCGCGAGCTCACCGATCGAGTGGCCGATCAGGTAATCGGGGGCAACCCCAAGCGACCTGACCAGTTTGAAGAGCGCCACCTCCAGCGCGAACAGACCTGCCTGGGTGAACATGGTCTGATCCAGCGCGCCCTGTACCGTCGAGCGATCGGCGCTCGTCTCATCGACGTGCGTCCGCGCAGTCGAGCGGTCCCCAGCGACAGCAGTGAGCGCCTCCTGCCCAAAGACGACCGTGCGCAGCGACTGGCCAAGCAACTCGTCAAAGCCATCGCACACCTCGTCGAACGCTGCCTTGAAAACGGGGAAGCGGTCATACAGCTCGCGGCCCATGCCCACACGCTGGGCGCCCTGGCCTGTAAACAGCAGCGCGAGGCGCTTGGTGCCTGGGCGAGCTTCACCCTCCACCACCCCTGGAGCAGAGCCGCCCTCGGCAAGTACCCCGAGCCCGGCGGAGAGCTCCTGCGGCTCATCCCCGATGACAACGGCCCTGTTCTCGAACACCGAGCGCGAACCGGCAAGCGAGAAGCCGACATCGCGGATGTCAAGCTCGCCGCGGGAGAGGTGATCTGAGAGCCTCTCAGCCTGGGCTCGCAAGGCGCTCTCACCGCGCCCCGACACAATCCACGGGACTGGAGGCCCAACCGAAGCAGAGGCAGCCTCGGCAGCCCGCCTGTCCGGCCCAACCGACGCGGGGGCAAGGTCAGCAGCCGGAGCTTGCTCCAGGATCAGGTGGGCATTGGTGCCGGTTATCCCAAACGACGACACTCCCGCTCGACGCGGCGCACCGGTCTGCGGCCACTGTGTCGGCTCAGCCAGCAGCGAAACGGAACCGGCAGACCAGTTGACATGGCTGGTGGGCGTCTGAAGGTGCAGTGTCTTCGGGAGCACGCCGTGGCGTATCGCCATCACGGTCTTGATCACTCCCGCCACACCGGCGGCCGCGAGAACGTGACCGATGTTCGACTTCACCGATCCCAGCCACAGCGGGGCGTCCTCTGCGCGATCTTGACCGTAGACGCTCAACAGCGCCTGCGCCTCGATCGGATCGCCCAACACCGTGCCGGTTCCATGGGCCTCGACGGCGTCGATCTGGTTTGCGGCGAGACCCGCGTCGGCCAGTGCCTGACGGATCACGCGTTGCTGAGAAGGCCCGTTAGGAGCGGTGAAGCCATTGCTGGCGCCGTCCTGGTTCACGGCGCTACCACGTATTACCGCGAGCACCTCATGACCGAGACGGCGTGCGTCGGACAGGCGCTCGAGCAGCAGGACGCCGACGCCCTCTCCCCAGTTGCTCCCGTCAGCGCGGTCGTCAAATGACTTGCAGCGTCCATCGAGCGCTATACCCCGCTGAGCGCTGAAACCGATGAACAAGTCAGGACGGGCCATGATGCTGACGCCGCCGGCCAGCGCCAGCGAGCATTCCCCTGTTCGCAGTGCCCGACAAGCCAGATGCATCGCGACAAGCGAGGATGAGCAGGCTGTGTCTACTGTCATTGCCGGCCCCTCCAGGCCGAGCACATAGGCGACCCGGCCGGAGACGACGCTCGGGCCATTGCCGGTTGCCCCTCCAGCACCATCCGTGCTCGCCGAGCTCGACTCCGCCACATAGTCCTGCAGCATCACCCCGGCATATACGCCAGTCTTGCTGGAACGCAGGGAGAGTGGGTCGATGCCGGCGTCTTCGATCGCCTCCCAGACCGCTTCCAGGAACAGCCGCTGCTGGGGATCCATGGCGAGCGCCTCGCGTGGGCTGATCCGGAAGAAGCCAGCATCGAACTCTCCCGCGTCATGCAGGAAGCCGCCTTCCCGCACGTAACTGGTCCCCAGATGCTCAGGATCGGGATCGTAGACCCGCTCCATGTCCCACCCGCGGTCGCTCGGGAACGTGGATATCGCGTCATCTCCGGCGGTGAGGAGACCCCACAGATCAGCCGGCGAGCGAACCTCACCGGGCAGACGACAGCTCATGCCGACGATCGCCACCGGCTCGGCGGCAGCGGCGAGCAGGCGCTGATTCTCGCGCCGCAAGCGCTGCGCTTCCTTGGCTGAGGCGCGCAATGCCTCAGCGAGCTTCTTGGGTGAGGGGCTCACCTCAACCTCCCTCCACTGGCTCGCCGACTGCTTGCTCGCTGCCGAGCGTTAGCTCGACGAGACTCTCCAGATCCATCTCGTCAACCGAATCCGGCGACTCAGCCTCAGCCGAGGAGCCCGAGTCGCCACCGAGCCCCGCCAGCGCCAGCAGCGTGTCCATTATGCCCGCCTCGCGCAAACGCCCCAGCGGTATTGAGGCGATGGCATTTCGCACGTCCGCCTCCTCGAGGTCGCGCTCGACAGACAGTCCGTCCCGCGGTTCTGCACGCTCAAGCAAGAATCGACTCAAGGCCTCGATCGAGGGATAGTCGAAGGCGAGCGTCGCGGGAAGCTGTATCCCGCTGAGATCCGAGAGGCGGTTTCGCAATTCGACCGCCGTCAGCGAATCGAAGCCGAGCTCGTTGAACGCTCTGTGCACATCGATCGATTCGGGCGAGTCGTGGCCCAAAACCGAGGCTACTTCAGCGCGAACCAGATCGAGCACCACGCGCTCACGCTCCTCCTCCGGAGTACCCGCAATACGGCGGGAGAGCGATCCACTTTGATTTCCGCCTCCGCGTGTCCTCGGACGCACCAGCGAACGCAACAGCGAGGGGATTGGGCCGCCGCCGGACTGGGCACGCAAGCCGCTTGCCTCCAAGCGGGCGGGAATCACCAATGGCTCGCCCATCTCGCAAGCCAAATCGAAGAGGGCGAGGCCTTCCTCGGCGGACATCGCGAGCATCCCCGAGCGCTGCATTCGAGCCCGGTCTGCGTCGCTCAGTTCGCTCGCCATGCTGCCGGCGTCGGCCCAAAGTCCCCACCCGATCGAGACGCCCGGCAGTCCGCGCGCCCGCCTGTAGGCCGCCAGCGAGTCCAGGAAGACATTGGCAGCTGCATAGTTGCCTTGGCCGGGACCGCCGAGCGTGCCCGTGCTCGAGGAATAGAGGATGAACGCTGACAGCTCGAGCTCCTGGGTCAGTTCGTGCAGGTGCCACGCCGCGTCAGCCTTCGGCGCCATGACTTGCGCCAGTCGCTCACGGGTCATCGCATCGATCAAGCCGTCTTGCAGAGCCCCGGCAGCGTGGATCACACCGCTCAGCGGATGCTCGCTGCCCACCGAGTCGATCAGCTTGGCAAGCTGCTCGCGATCGGACACGTCACACGCGGCGATCCGCACCTCGGCGCCAAGCGCGGCAAGGTCTGTCTTCAGTCGGGAGGCGCCTGGCGCCTGCTCGCCCTGCCTGCTGACCAGGACCAGGTTGGACACCCCATGGTGCTCCACCAAGTGTCTGGCCAGGAGTGCGCCCAAGGCGCCCGTGCCGCCGGTCACGAGGACCGTGCCCGGGGCGAATCGGGTGGGCCGGCTCGCCTGCCCGGCAACGCGCGTCAAGCGCGCCCCCAAAACGCGCTCGCCACGCAGCGCCAACTGCGACTCGTCGCTGTCAAGTGCCCCCAGCAACACATCCAAGGAGACGCTCTCCGCATCCCCGAGATCCGCCAACACGAAGCGCCCTGGGTGCTCGGATTGCGCAGAGCGGATCAGGCCCCAAAGCGGCGCCGCGGCCAGATCCCCTATCTCGTCCTGCTCCCCGATCGACACCGCACCACTCGTCAGCAAGACGAACCGCGAGCCTGACAGGCGCTCGTCTGAAAGCCATTTCTGGATGTTCCTCAGAGCAAGCTCGGCCAGCTCGCGGGTGAGCGCCGGTTGAGCCTGGGAGCTACCTGCCGGCTCGTCCTGTCCCAGCCACATGAGCACAAGCTCGGGCACCTCGTGGCCGTCCTCGATCGCTTCCGAGAGAGCGCTCAGATCGGCATGAGCGATCAATGGAAGATCGTGCTCACCAGGGCCTTCGCCGCGCCCTCCGACCAGCGCCAACGCTCGATCGCCAAGCACCGCGACGCCCTTGCGCCCCGCCATCGGCTCGGCGTGCGGCTCAGCGATTTGGACCGGCACCCACTCGAGGTGAAACAGCGAGCGATGAGCCCCTCCGGCCTGGCCGGGTAGCTGCCCAGGGACGATTTTCCGTACGACGACCGACTCCGCCGAGAGCACCAGACGACCTTGCTCGTCGCTCGCTAGCAGCGAGAACCCACCGTCTCTCAGCCGCGCCAAGCGCACTTGCAGCGAACGGTGCCCGCGAGCGTAGAGACGTACACGACTCCATGCAAAGGGCAAGACCGCATTCTCCGGCGTGGCGGCATGGTCGCCACGCATCAAAACACCGCCCGCCTGCAGCGCGCAGTCAAGCAGAGCTGGATGGATGCCGAACAGCCCAGCGCTGTCGTCCTGACTCTCATCCAGACGAACCTCTGTGAAGGCCTCCTCGCCGCGACGCCAGGCGTTCTGCACGCAGAGAAAGTTGGGGCCATATTCAAGGCCCACTCCGGCGAAATAGTCATAGAGCTCATCGACGTCAACCGGCTGGGCGCCGGCTGGTGGCCATGCGCCGACGGCGAAGCTCGACTCCTGCCGCTCGAGCTCGGCATCCATTTCGCGCGGATCTTGCGAGGTGGAGCCGAGCAGACCGCGAGCATGACGAGTCCAGGAGCTCTCGTCCTCTTCATCGCCGGCCTCGCCCTCCGCGAGCGAGTAGATCGCAAGCGCCCGTCGGCCCGACTCATCCGGCGCCTCGAGCGTCACCTGTAGCTGGACGCCCCCATCGGCCCGCAGCACGAGCGGCGTCTCGAACACCAGATCTTCAAGGGCTCCACAACCGAGCTCCGCGCCGACATGCAGAGCAACCTCCACGAAGGTGGTGCCGGGCACCACCGCAAGTCCGCTGACGACGTGGTCCGCAAACCAAGGCTGGTCCTGGAGGGAGATCCGTCCGGTCACGAGCCAGCCACCGTCTTGGGCGCGCGCGACAGCGGCGCCCACAAGCGGATGTCCAATCGAGCGCTGCCCGACACTGGTCAGATCGCCGCGAGCATGTGCCGGCTCGAGCCAGTATCGCCTTCGCTGGAACGCGTAGGTCGGCAACTGCACCGTTTTGGCGCCGACCTCTGCAAACAACGAGTTCCAATCGACCTCGACTCCGCCCACCCACAGCTCGCTCAGGGACCTGAGAAAGCGTTGGGGGCCGCCGTCGCCACGACGCAGCGTTCCCTGGATCGCGATGCCTGTGGACTGGCCGGCGTCGGCCGACAGGTCTCCTGCCGGGCCCGCAGTCTCCGAGCCGGTGTCCTGTCCGTATGCGTCGAGCACGGTTTCGTGCAATCCCATCGTCAATACCGGGTGAGCGCTCACCTCGACCCACGTGCGGTAGCCGTCGGCAAGCAATACTCGTGTCGCGCGCTCGAACTCCACCGGCTCCCGGAGGTTGCGATACCAATATTGGGCATCCAGCTGAGCCGTATCGAACAAGCCCCCGGTGACGGTCGAGTAGAACGCGATCTCGCCGGAGCCGGGTGTGATGCTCGAGAGAACCTCCAACAGCTCGTCCCTCAAGCCCTCCACGTGGATTGAGTGTGAGGCCACCGTCGCGGGCACCTCGCGCGCTCGCACCTCGGCGGAGGCGCACTTACCCAAGAACTCAGCGAGGGACTCCCGGTCGCCGGCGACCGCGACCGAGCGAGGCCCATTGACTCCGGCGATCGACATTCGGTCCTCCCAGGGCGCAATCAGCGCGCGCACCTCCTCGACCCCCAGCGCGACCGACGCCACGCCTCCCGCACCGGCCAGCGCTGTGAACATCTGACTGCGCAGACCAACCACCTTGGCCGCGTCCGGCAAAGACAGGCCTCCCGCGATGTGGGCGGCGGCGATCTCACCCTGAGAGTGTCCGACAACCGCTTGGGGGCGCACTCCGCATGCTTCCCACAACCTGGCAAGCGCCACCATGATCGAGAACAGGACCGGTTGCACCACCTCGATTCGCTCGATCGAGGGCGCACCCGGGAGCCCACGCAATACGTCCTGTACCGACCAGTCGATATACGGCTCGAACGCTTCTCCGCATTCGCTCAACACGTGCGCGAACAGACTCGAGCAGTCCATCAGCTCGAGTGCCATGCCGGTCCACTGTGAACCTTGACCGGGGAATACGAACACCGCCCCACCGGCTCCGTCGGCGCGGGATTTTCCTTTGATCACGCCTGCGCCAGACACACCTCCCGCAATCGCTTCAAGACCGGCCCTCAGCTCAGACCGATCTGCTCCTGTCGAGACCGCGCGGTGTTCAAATGCCGATCGCCGCGTCAACGAGCGGCCGACATCCACCATCTCCAGATCGGCCCCGCCCCCATCCACGAAAGCCACCAAGCGGTGCGCTTGCCCTCGCAAGGCCACGTCCTCTCGCGCGGAGAGGATCAGCGGTTGGACACCGTTGCGCAAAAGGCCTGTCTTCGCGACATGCCCGGCGGCGACCGGGACTTCGTCGCGCGTGCGGGGCGACCCGGGCGAAACATGTTCGTCGGGACCGTTGGAATCGACTTCCGAACGGGGCGCCTCCTCGATTATCACGTGGGCGTTAGTGCCGCTGACCCCAAACGAGGACACTCCGGCTCGTCGCGGCTCCGCCAAACGTGGCCACGGCGCCTGCTCGCGCAGCAACTCAACGGAGCCACTCGACCAGTCCACCTGCCGGCTTGGCTCGCCGACGTGCAGCGTGGCGGGCAGCAGCTCGTGTCGCAGAGCCATAACCATCTTGATCACGCCGGCGATACCTGCGGCCGCTTGGGTGTGGCCGATGTTCGACTTGATCGACCCCAACCAGAGCGGACGCTCCGCGGCACGATCGCGGCCGTATGTCGCCAACAGCGCGTGGGCCTCGATCGGATCGCCAAGCGTGGTCCCGGTGCCGTGCGCCTCGACAGCGTCGATCTGACTGGCCACGAGTCCCGCATCGAGCAGCGCCTGACGTATCACACGCTGTTGGGCGGGACCGTTTGGAGCGGTCAGACCGTTGCTGGCTCCATCTTGGTTGACGGCACTGCCGCGGGCCAGCGCGAGCACGTGATGCCCTTGCTCCAGCGCGTCTGAGAGACGCTCCAGCAGCAGGATCCCGGCTCCCTCGCCCCAGCCCGTGCCGTCGGCCGACTCGGAGAAGGACTTACAGCGCCCCTCGGGCGAGAGCCCACCCTGACGCGCGAGCTCCTCGAACGTCGCGGGGGTGGGCATGACGTTAACTCCGCCGACCAGGGCCAACGAACATTCCTGTGAGCGCAACGACCCACACGCCAAGTGCAGCGCCACCAAAGACGAGGAGCACGCAGTGTCGAGTGTCATAGCCGGCCCCTCCAAACCGAGTGTGTAGGAAATGCGTCCCGACATGACGCTGCTGAGCGTCCCACTGCCGTGATAGCCGGCAAGCCTCTCGGCCAGGACCTCGGGCAAATTCAGCCCGTAGCCGTTGGTCGCCCCGCCCACGAACACCCCCGTCTCACTTTCCTTCAATGCGAGTGGGTCTATGCCCGCGCGTTCGATCGCCTCCCAGGAGACTTCGAGCAGCAGTCGCTGCTGCGGATCCATCGCCAAAGCCTCCCTGGGGTTGATCGAAAAGAAGTCGGAGTCGAACTCGCCCGCGTCATCGAGGAAGCCTCCGTCGCGTACGTGTCCACCATCCGCCCGATCGAGCTCTGATCTGTGTGTTTCTCGCTTCCAACCGCGATCCGCGGGGCACTCGCCGATCGCGTCGCGACCATCCCGGACCATCTCCCAAAGTCGCTCTGGCGAGTCGATGCCACCGGGGTAGCGGCAAGCCATGCCCACGATCGCGATGGGCTCGCCTCCTTGCTGTTCCAACTCACGCAGACGCAGGCGCGCATCGTGCAGGTTGACTGTGACGCGCTTCAGATACTCGCGCAGCTTCTCGTCGTCACTCATCGAGCATCTCCTGTATTTGCGTTACACACACAGTCGTCTCCACCGCTCAGAGCGACCCGAGCTCGCGATCGATGAACTCGAACATCTCCTCGTCGGAGGCGCTCCGAACGCGCTCGCCGACAGCCACCCGTTCACCCTCCTCACGCCGCGATACCTGGTCGTCATCCGCGTCCAGACCCGCCAGAAAAGCCTGCGCGCGAGCCACGGCGCTCATGCGCTGCTCCGGGTCTTCAATTCCAGTGAGGACGGCTTCGAAAGCCGTCAACCCGGCATCCACCCCGACACCCGTCGAGCCCTCTCCCTGTTCGATCTCCTCCAGCAGGTGCTCGACGACCTTGGCCGGCGTGGGGTAATCGAAGACGACCGTGGCCACCAACCGCACACCGGTGGCGACACCGAGCTTGTTGCGCAGTTCGACCGCCATCAACGAGTCGAAGCCGAGATCCTTGAATGCGCGCTCAGGGTTGACGCTCGCGGGCGAGTCGTATCCAAGCACGCGCGCCACCTCGGTGCGGACAGTCTCGAGCAGGATCTGACGACGCTCCCGCTCCTGCAGCCCTTGCATACGCGCCAGCAGTCGAGCACTCGACTCATGTTCTCCGTCAGGTGCGAGCGCCGCCTGCACCTCGCTCAAATCTTCGATCAGCGGTCGCGGACGAGCCGACGCGAACAGCGGGGCGTAGATGTCCCAGCGAATGTCGGCTACCGACACGGACGCTTCGCCACGCAACAGCGCCTGCTCCAGAGCGTCGATCGCTCGATCGGCATCCATGCACTCCAGCCCATGGCGACTCAGGGCCTCGTGTGCCTGCTCGTGAGCAGCCATCCCCCCGCCCTCCCACGGGCCCCAGGCGATCGAGGTTGCGGGAAGGCCCTTCGCGCGGCGTGCCAGCGCCAGCGCGTCCAGGTGAGCATTGGCCGCCGCATAGCCGGCCTGCGAGCCCGAACCCAAGGTGGCGGCAATTGAGGAGAACAGAACGAAAGCCGAGAGCTCGAGCTCTTTGGTGAGTTCATCCAGATGCCGAGCGCCCTCAACCTTCGCGGCCAAATCCTGCTCCAACGCGTTGACGGTGAGCGACTCGATTACACACCGACGACCCACGCCTGCCGCATGCACAACCGCCCGCAACGGCCACCGCTCAGGTACAGACCCGATGAGCTCCGACAGTTGCTCTCGATCTGTCACGTCGCAGGCGGCGAGCGTGACCTCCGCGCCCAGAGCACTCAATTCCGCTTGCAGAGCGTCCGCGCCCGGGGCCTCTGCGCCGCGACGACCAACCAGCAACAGGTGCCGGGCCCCTCCTCGTGCAAGCCAACGGGCGACGTGACCGCCGAGCGCTCCTGTGCCGCCGGTGACCAGAACGGTGCCTTCTGGTGGACTCCAGCCGCCGCGGACGGTGCGTCTGCCCGCCGCTCGGTGTAGGCGCCTTGCGAACACATCGGTGTCGCGAATCGCCAGCTGATCCTCGTCGCCGGCGCCGACCAGCGCCCCGGCGAGCGCCGACCCCGATCTCCCTTGCGGAGCCTCGGGCAGGTCGACCAGTCCCCCCCAGCGCTCGGCGTGCTCGAGCCCTAGTGTCATGCCCAGACCCCAAACCTGCGCCTGGGAAGGGTCGCCAATCGCATCCAGCGGCGAGACCGACATCGCCGCACGACTCACCAACCAGAGCGGCGCCGACACGGCGGCGTCCTCCTGAGCTTGTGCCAGAGCCAGAGCGCCGATCAGGCCATCGGAAGCGAGCCGGCGTCCATCCTCACCCTCATCGCCAAAGGCCAGCAGTGAAACCAAGCCGGCTATCGCCGGCGCGCCGGCTAGGCCCTCGATGGCCTCCCTCAGACGCTCGGCCAGACGCTCACGCGAGTATTCGCCGGGGTGGCAACGGACGCTCACAACCACAAGACCTCGCCGCTCCAAGCCTTCGATCAAGCCAGCCATCCAGCCCTGCTCGCCAAGGGTTGCCGGCGCCACAACCAGCCATACGCCCGACGCGTCGGGAGAAGGCGCCACGACGATCGGCTTCCAACGCACTTCGTAGCTCCATCTCTCCAGTGGGCTACCGCCGAGATCGACACCCGTGTCCGCTTGACGGTTCTCCAGCCAGTAGCGGTGGCGCTGAAACGGGTAGGTGGGAAGCTTGGCCCATTTGGCGTGGGATCCGTGAAGCGTCGCTTCCCAATCCGCGTGCGCTCCGTTGTTCCACAACTCAGCCAAGGCGGTGAGCAGTGAGTCCACTTCGGCGTGTCCTGCCTTCATCGTGGCCAGGACCGTCGGAGGATCCACTGCTTGTCGGGGCTCCGATTCGCAAAAGCACTCCTCGGCGATCGCGGCGAGCACCCCGTCCGGGCCGACCTCCAGGAAGCTGCCGACCCCTTGATCGGCGAGCCAACGCAAACCGTCGGAGAAGCGCACGGTCTCGCGCACGTGTCTCACCCAGTACTCGGGAGTGCACAACTCCTCGAGGGCGGCTTCTCCGCTGATGTTCGAGACCACCGGTATCTGGGGCCTTGAGAACGACACTTCGCCCGCCACCTCGGCGAAACTTGGGAGCATTGCCTCCATCCGGGGCGAGTGAAAGGCGTGACTTACCCGCAGTCGCTTGACCTTGCGCCCGCGCGTCCGCCACAACTCGGCTATGACCGAGGCGTCCTGCTCGTCGCCCGAGAGCACCACTGCCGAGGGCCCGTTCACCGCCGCCAGCGCAACCGTCTGCTCGTACCCGGCCAGCGACTCGAGCACCTCGGACTCTGAGGCTTGGACTGCGAACATCGCCCCACCACCGGGCAGCTCATCCATGAGGCGACCGCGCGCGGCCACGAGCTTGCAGGCATCTTGCAGCGAGAAGACACCAGCCACGTAGGCGGCTGTCAGCTCCCCGATCGAGTGGCCGGTGACATAGTCCGGTCGCATGCCCCAGCTGTCGAAAACCCCGCAAACGGCGACCTCGATCGCGAACATGCCTGCCTGGGTGAACATCGTCTGATCCAGGAGCCCCGCTTCGGGCGAGCCGGGCTCGGCAAACAGCACATCGAGCAGGGATCTACCCAGATGGGGGTCAAGCTGGGCACAGACCTCCTCCAAAGCCTCGCGCATCGCGGGCAATCTCTCGTAGAGGCGACGACCCATCCCCGCGTGCTGGGCGCCCTGACCGGTGAACAGAAACGCCACCGTCCCCCCGGCCGCTTTGACCTTGCCTTGCCTGACTTGCGCGGCGTATGCGCCAGAGGAGATGGCCCCCAACCCGCTGAGCAGCTGCTCGCGGTCTTCGCCGAGCACCACGGCGCGATCCTCAAGTGCCGCACGCCGAGCGAGCGATGTCGCGACGTCCCGCAAACCAAGAGCTGGATCGGCGCAGACGAAGTCGTATAGGCGCGCGGCTTGATCGCGCAGAGCTTGCGGGCCCTGCGCCGAGAGCGCCCACGACACGAGCCCGTCGTCGGGCGGGCCGGCTTGCTCAGGCAGGTTGGCCTCCTCGGGTGCCGACGGCGCCTCCTCGAGGATCAGGTGCGCGTTGGTGCCGCTTACGCCAAACGAAGACACGCCGGCACGACGCGGCTCGCCCTCTTTTGCCCAAGCTTGCTCCTCAGTCAGCAGCGCCACCGACCCGGAAGCCCAATCGACCTCGCGAGAGGGCTCCTGTACGTGCAGCGTGCGCGGCAGCAGGCTGTTGCGCAGCGCCATCACCATCTTGATCGCGCCGGCCGCGCCGGCAGCGAGTTGCGTGTGGCCTATGTTCGACTTGATCGAACCCAACCACAGCGGCCGCTCGCGCCCCTGACCGTAAGCGGCCAGCAGCGCTTGGGCCTCGATCGGGTCGCCGAGCACGGTACCGGTGCCGTGAGCCTCAACCGCGTCCACCTCCTCGGAGCTCAGGCCCGCATTGGCGAGGGCCTGACGGATGACCCGCTGCTGGGCCGGTCCGTTGGGCGCGGTCAGGCCGTTGCTGGCGCCATCCTGATTGACGGCGCTTCCACGCACGATCGCGTGCACGCGATGACCCAGACGCCGCGCGTCGGAGAGACGCTCCAAGACGAGCATGCCGACACCCTCACCCCAGCCGGCGCCATCGGCCGCGTCGGCAAAGGACTTGCAGCGACCGTCGGCGGCAAGACCCCGTTGACGGCTGAACTCGACAAACGGATCGGGGGTGGCCATCACCGTCACCCCTCCCGCCAGGGCCAGCGAAGTCTCGCCTGTGCGCAAAGCGCCGCAAGCCAAGTGCATCGCCACCAGTGAAGAGGAGCAGGCTGTGTCGATCGACAGGGCCGGCCCCTCCAGGCCGAAGGTGTAGGAGATCCGCCCGGAGGCCACGCTTCCGAGTGCGCCGGTCAGGCGAAAGGCGGCCACGTTCTCCGCCTCGGCGGCGGCCTCGCTGCCATAGGCGATCGTTCCGACTCCCGCAAATACACCGGTGTCGCTGCCGCGCAAAGAGCGTGGATCGACTCCGGCATCCTCGAGCGCCTCCCATGAGACTTCCAGTAGAAGCCGCTGCTGAGGGTCCATCGCGAGCGCCTCGCGAGGACTGACGCCGAAGAACGCGGCGTCGAAATCGGCCGCGTCATAGAGGAATCCGCCCTCGCTCGCGTGGCTTTTGCCGACGCTTTCGGGATTGGTGTCGCAAAGCGCCGCCAGATCCCAGCCACGATCGGCGGGGAAGGCTCCGACGGCGTCGCGGCCGGAGGCGACCAGCTCCCACAGATCCTCGGGAGAGCGCACGCCACCTGGATAGCGACAGGCCATGCCGACGATCGCCACGGGCTCATCCACCTGTTCGCGGAGACCGGTTGACCGCGCGGTCGATGGCACGGGTCGATCTCCCCCGAGTTCGTCAACGAGATGATCGGCCAAAGCCGAAGGGGTGGGATAGTCGAAGACGAGCGTCGCGGGCCAACGCAACCCGGTCGCGACATTCATGCGGTTGCGCAACTCGACGGCCAGCAGCGAGTCAAAACCGAGCTCCTTGAAGGGTCGCTTGGGGTCCACCGCCTCCGCCGTGGAATGTCCCAGCACGGCCGCCACCTCCTCTCGCACGAAGGCAACCGCCACACGCTCACGCTCGCTCTGGGAGACGTCGGCGAGACGTCCGCGCAACGATCCGCCGGCCTTGACCGGCGCCCGGCGCACAGCCGAACGCACCAGATCCGAGAACAGAACAGGCAACGTTCCGTTCCCGGCTTGAGCGCGGAGCGCCGCGAGATCCAACCGCACGGGAAGAACCGCGGCCTCGCCGGCATCGAGGGCCGCATCGAACGCCCGCACCCCCTCCTCGGCCGAAAAAGCGCCCACTCCGGCTCTCTGCACGCGCATGACGTCCACCTCGCTCAAGCGCTCGGTGAGCTCGCTGCGTTGCTCCCACCCTCCCCACGCCATCGAGACCGCGGGCAGGCCGCGTGTCTGTCTGTAAGCCGCAAGCGCGTCAAGGAAAGCGTTGGCGGCGGCATAGTTGGCTTGGCCGCCTGTTCCCAGAGTCCCGGCGACCGAGGAGAACATGACGAACGCTTGCAGATCGATGTCCTTGGTCAGTTCGTGCAGATACCAGGCCGCGTTGACCTTGGGTGCGAACACCGCGTCGATTCGCTCCGGTGTGAGCGACTCGATCACGCCGTCGTCGAGTACCGCGGCCGAATGGATCACGACCTTGAGCGGCCAGGCCTCGGGAATCGAGTCGATCAAACTCGCCAGCTGGTCGCGATCGGACACATCGCACGCCGCAATCGTCACGTGCGCGCCGAGCTCCGTCAGCTCAGCCTCGAGCGCTACGGCGCTCGCCGCCTGCCGGCCGCGCCTGCTCGCAAGCACCAGGTGACGCATACCGTGGGCCACCACCAGGTGCCGCGCCACGGCCACGCCGAGCTCGCCTGCCCCACCCGTGATCAGCGCCGTGGCCTGTGTCTGAAGCGGCGCGGCGGGCAAGCTCAGCACGATCTTGCCGACGTGCTTGGCTTGGCTCATGAAGCGAAACGCATCGCGAGCGCGCCGCACGTCCCACGATCGGACAGGGAGCGGCTCCAAGACGCCATCGGTAAGCAACTCGACGATCTCCACGAGCATCTCCTGGATGCGCTCGAGCCCTGCGTCGGGCAGGTTGAGTGCGCGATAGTGGACTCCGTCGTGGTCGGCCGCGACCTGCTTGGGATCGCGGATGTCGGTCTTGCCCATCTCGATGAATCGCCCGCCCGCGGACAGCATCTCCAGCGAGGCGTCGACGTACTCGCGCGCAAGCGAGTTCAGCACCACGTCCACTCCCCTGCTGTCGCCGGCTCCCAGGAAGCGCTCTCTGAAATCCAGATCGCGCGAGGAGCCGATGTGATCGTCCTCCAGGCCCATGTCTCTCAGCGTGTCCCACTTGCGAGGACTTGCCGTTGCCCACACCTCGGCGCCCAAGTATCGAGCGATCTGTACCGCGGCCATGCCGACTCCGCCGGTGGCGGCGTGCACCAGTACTCGTTCTCCCTGGCCCAGTTTGGCCAAATCCACCAGTCCGTAGTAGGCGGTCAAAAAAGCACCCGCAACCGACGCGGCCTTCACAAACGACCAGCCCGCGGGAATCGGCACAATCGCCCCGCGATCCACGACGACCGCCGAGCCGAACGCGTCGAACAGCAATCCCATCACCCGCTCGCCAACCGCGATATCGGTGACATCCGGTGCCACCTCCAACACCACTCCGGCGCCTTCGCTGCCGATCATCTCTTCGCCTTCTCGCCGTCGAGGGACGAGCCCGAGGGCGGTCACCACGTCGCGGAAATTCACACCCGCCGCGCGCACGGCGACTCGAATCTCGCCGGGGCCGAGCGGCGCGCTCGCCGCATCCGACGCTGCCAGGTGAAGCTGCTCGAGCGTTCCTGCCGCTCCGACCTCCAAACGCCACGAGGACGCTCCGGCGGGACGCTTCAACGCAGTCCCTGAACCGGCAGGAACCAGCCGGGCGCCATACACGACCCCTTCTCGTATCGCCAGCTGGGGCTCGCCGCAGGCCACGGCCGCCGCCAGCGCCCTCATCGAAGTCGGCTCTGTGTCGCTGTCTAGAAGCACCAGCCGACCGGGGTCCTCCGCCTGGGCGGAGCGGATCAGTCCCCACACCGACGCGTAGGCCGGCTCGACGTCGTCGCCTGGACGTACCGCGATCGCCCCTTCTGTCAGCAGGACCAGGCGCGAGGCGCTGAAACACTCCTCGGCAAGCCAGACGCGCGCCAACTCCAGCGCCTCATGGGCCGAGCTGTGCACGCGGTTGAGCACATCCTCGGATGTCTGCTCAGACGCTCCAGACATACACGCAACGACCGTGCTTGGCATGTGCTTCCCCTGCTCGACCGCACGCCTCAGCTCTGCGATGTCTTGGAAGGCGCTGCACTGCGTTGGGCCCTCATCTTCCACCCTGGCCAGAGCTGCCCCGATGACCGCCGCCTGCCGACCCACCGTTGCCAAGCCCTCGCGAGCACGCTCACCGTCGAGGGGAAGGACGGCCCAGTCAAGCCGATACAGCGACTCGTCGTTGCTGTGGCGAGCGCCCGCAAACTGCTCTTTGGAAATTGCTCGCAGCGAGAGCGATCCGATGCGAAGAACAATCGCGCCTGCCTCGTCTGCCGCTACGCAGGACACGACATCCTGCCCGGTTGACTCCACACACACGCGCAGCGTCCTCGCACCCGCCAGATCGAGTGACACATCGCTCAATGCGAACGGCAGGCGAACCTCTTCCTGCGCGCCGCTCCCGTCCTGCCTGCGCAGGTTCGCCACACAGCCATGCAGAGCCGCGTCGAGCAGCGCCGGGTGGATCGAGAACCGCGACGCGTCCGAGCGCTGGTCCTCGGCAACCGACACCTCCGCGAAGATCCGATCGCCCTCGCTCCACACCCCGCGCAAACCCTGAAAAGCCGGACCATAGTCCACACCGAGGTCCGCCAAACGCTCGTAGAAGCCTCCGAGGTCCACGCGCTCGGCGCCCGCCGGCGGCCACTGATTTGCGGTCAACTCGTCCATCTGCTCATGGCTCGATTGCCCACGCTCGCGCAGCGTTGCGCTTGCGTTACGGGTCCACTCTGGCGCGGAGATCTGGGAGTCCCCGATCAAGCCTACGACTCGCGAATAGACAGTCACGGCGCGCGTGCCCAGCTCATCGGGCTCATCCACCAACAGTTGCATCTCGACCGTGTCTCTTTCTCCCAGGATCAAGGGAGTCTCGAGCGTGAGCTCTGACACATCCGGGCAACCGACCAGCGAGCCGGCGTGCAGCGCCATCTCCAGCAGCGCGGTGCCCGGTAGCACCGCCGCGCCCATGATCGCGTGGTCGGCAAGCCATGGATGACCTGTCAGGGAAATGCGCCCGCTGAGCATCAGCCCGCCGTCCGCCGGGGCGATCGCGGCACCCAGAAGCGGGTGCTGTGCGTCGCGCAGTCCAAGCGCGGCGATGTCTCCAGAGCCGGACTCGGCTTGCAGCCAATACCGCCGGCGCTGAAACGCATAGCTCGGCAGGTTCACCGCTCGCACGCTCGAGTCCCGGTAGATCGAAGACCAGTCGACGTCCACCCCCGCCACCCAGGCCTCGGCCAGGGAACTGGAAAAACGCGCCGCACCGCCTTGGTCGCGGCGCAACGAGGCGAAGACTTGTGCTGGTGGGCCTGCCGGTGGCACGCCGGCGCTCGATCGTCCATTTCCACGGCGAATGTCCGCTTGTGAGTCGAGCACACGCTCAGCCGTCTCCTGTATTCCCGTGGTCAGTACGGGGTGGGGGCTGATCTCGACGAATGCGTGGCGTCCCTCCTCCAGGAGGGTGCTCACCGTCTGTTGGAAGCGCACCGGCTCACGTAGATTGCGATACCAGTACTCGCCGTCCAGTCGGGTCGTGTCCAGTGCCTGGCCGGTGACGGCCGAGTAGAACGGCACTTTGCTCGGCGCCGCGACGATGCCCGAGCAACCCTCGATCAGCGAGCCACGGATCTCCTCGACCTGCTTCGAGTGGGCGGCGTAGTCAACCGGGATGATCCGTGCTCTTATCTCTTCGTGTTGTAGTTGTGTGTGTAGTTCTTTGAGGGTGTCGAGGTTGCCTGAGAGTACGACGGAGGTTGGTCCGTTGATCGCGGCTATCACGACATCCGGATGGTTTTCGATGCGCTCAGCCAGCTCGCTCTCGCCCAGCGCGACAGACATCATCCCGCCCTGTCCGGCCAGCTCGCCAAGAGCACGGCTTCGCAACGCGATCACACGCGCCCCATCCTGCAAAGACAGAGCCCCCGCAACACAAGCCGCGGCTATCTCACCCTGAGAATGACCGACCACCGCGACCGGACTCACACCACACGCACGCCACAACCCAGCCAAAGAAACCATCACCGCCCACAAAGCCGGCTGCACAACATCCACACGCTCAAGCGAAGGAGCACCAGACAAACCACGCAACACACCCTCAAGCGACCAATCGACATGCGCCGCGAGCGCACGCTCACACTCCCTCAAGCCCTCAGCGAACACCTCAGAACCATCGAGCAGCTCGACAGCCATCCCATCCCACTGCGAACCCTGACCAGGGAACACGAAAACCGCCCCGCCACCATCGCCCGCGACCCCACGAACCACACTCCCCGAAGAACGACCATCGCCAAGCGCACCCAAACCCTCCAACAAACAATCACGATCGCCACCAACCACAACAGCACGATCCTCGAACACCGGACGCGAAAGCAACGAAAACCCAACATCGCCCACACCCAAACCACGATCCGCGTCCACCCACTCAAACAAACGCCGCGCCTGACCCACAAGCCCATCCACACCCCTACCAGACAAAACCCAAGGCGTCACACCACCACCCAACACACCCCCAACACCCTGCCCGCCACCAACACCAACCACGAACCCAGGCTCAACCGCACCCCCACCATTATCACCCCCAACAACACCATCATCCCCAAAACCAGTCTCAACACCATTCAAACTCACACCCACACCACCAACCAGCGGCGCCTCCTCCAAAATCACATGCGCATTGGTCCCACTCGCACCAAACGACGACACCCCAGCACGACGCGGCTCACCAACACCCTCCCACGCAACCTCCTCACGCAACAAAGACACAGCACCAGCAGACCAATCGACCTCCCCCGAAGGACGATCCACATGCAAAGTCCGCGGCAAAACACCACGACGCAAAGCCATCACCATCTTAATCACACCAGCCACACCCGCAGCAGCCTGGGTATGCCCAATATTCGACTTCACAGAACCCAACCACAACGGACGCTCGCGAGACTGCCCATACGTAGCCAACAAAGCCTGCGCCTCGATCGGATCGCCCAACCTCGTCCCAGTCCCATGACCCTCAACCACATCAACCTGACCCACAGACAAACCAGCATCCAAAAGAGCCGCCCGCACAACACGCTGCTGAGCAGGACCACTAGGAGCAGTCAAACCATTACTAGCCCCATCCTGATTCACAGCACAACCACGCACCACACCCAACACCCGATGCCCCAAACGAACAGCATCACCCAACCGCTCCAACACAACAACACCAACACCCTCGGAGATGCCGGTGCCGTCGGCCATGTCCGAATAGGCCTTGCAGCGACCGTCGGGCGCCAAACCGCGCTGGCGCGAAAACATCACAAACACACCAGGGGTTGCCATCAGGGACACGCCTGCGGCGAGCGCCAACGAACACTCACCCCTACGCAAAGACTGACAAGCCAGATGCAGCGCCACCAGCGAAGACGAACACGCCGTATCAACCGACACCGCCGGACCCTCCAGGCCGAGCTGGTATGACAGCAATCCCGAGGCGACACTGCCACTCCCGCCTGACGCCAGGTAACCCTCCATCGAAGGTGGCAGCCTGCTCGAGTCGGCGCCGTAGTCGTGATACATCGTCCCGACAAATACGCCTGTCGCGCTACCGCGCAGAGACAGCGGATCCATCTTCGCGTCTTCGAACGCCTCCCAGGAGACTTCGAGCAATTGTCGATGCTGAGGGTCCATTCCAAGCGCCTCGCGCGGACTCATCTCGAAGAAGTCGGCGTCGAACTCGCCCGCCTCGTGAATGAAGCCGCCTTCGCGCGCGTAGGTTGTTCTTGGATGGTCGGGATCGGGGTCATAGAGACCCTCCAGATCCCACCCTCGGTCAGCGGGCATCGGACCGATCGCGTCCCGCCCTTGAGCGACCAGCTCCCACAAATCATCGGCGCACCTCACCTCGCCGGGGAAGCGACAGCCGAGACCGACCAGCGCAAGCGGCTCTCGCGTGCCCGCCACGAGCCGCCGATTCTCCTCGCGCAGGCGCTCTGTCTCCTTCAAAGAGGAGCGCAGAGCCTCCACTATCTGCTCCGAGGAGGCGCTCATGGCGTGGACTCCGCCAGGGCGGTCGAGTCATCGGGCTGCCCCAAGGCCTGCTTGACCAGATCCTCGACACCCATGGCATCGATCGCCGAGCGCTGCTCCGCCGCGCCCGGTCGAGCATCCTCGCCGGCCAGTCCCAGCAAGACATCGAGCATCCCCAGTTCGCGCAGGCGCTCGATGGGAATCGACGCGAGCGCATGGCGCACTCGTTCCTGCTCAGGATCGGATCCGCTCTCTCTGCCCGCGTCGAGCAGCTGTTGCGCAAGAAATGCGGCCAAGTCGGCGGGTGTCGGGTGGTCGAATATGAGTGTTGAGGGCAGGCGCAAACCGCACAGCAGGCTCAAGGCGTTGCGCAATTCGACCGCACCGAGTGAGTCGAAGCCCAACTGCTTGAAGGCGCTCTTCGGATTGATCGCGTGCACAGAGGTGTGTCCAAGCACTGTCGCCGCCTCCGCGCGCACGGCTTCGAGGATCACTTCCCCGCGCTGATCCTCGGGTGCGGCGGCCAAGCGCCTGCGCAGTGAACCCTCTCCGCGGCCCGCCTCACGGCGAGAGGCGGGCATCAATGCGGACATCATCGGAGGGAGCACGCCGGCCCTGGCCTGCGCACGCAGCGCGCCCACGTCCAGGCGCATCGCCACCAGCAGTGCCCGGTCCAGTCTCAGAGCCAGGTCGAACAGCTCCAGGCCTTCTCGCGAGGACAGTCCACCGATGCCGAGTCGGCCCGACCTTGCCAGGTCCGCCTGCTCGAGTCGATCGACGATGCCGCTGTCGGCCCACCCTCCCCAGGCGATCGCGGTGGCCGGCAGACCCCGTGCCCGCCGATGAGCCGCCAACGCGTCGAGGAACGTATTTGCCGCCGCATAGTTGGCTTGACCTGGGCCACCGAGCACGCCCATCACGGAGGAGAACAGCACGAAGGCGGTGAGATCGAGATCCTCGGTCAAGCGATGCAAGTGCCATGCCGCATCGAGCTTGGCAGCGAACACTCGGTCCAGACGCTCATTGTCAAGCGAAGCGATCACGCCGTCCTCGAGCGTCGCGGCCGCATGTATGACGCCGCGCACGGGATGAGCCTCCGGGGCCGAGCGCAGTAGAGCGGCGACCTGCTCTTCGTCGGCGATATCGCACGCGAGCAGCTTCACCTCGGCCCCGAGCTCGACCAGTTCGGCCTGGAGGTCGGCGGCGCCCGGCGCCTGGGCGCCTCGTCTGCTTGCGAGGATGACGCTGCGGACTTTGTGGTGGTCGACCAAGTGCCTGGCCAGCAAGCGACCGATGTCGCCGGTGCCACCGGTTATGAGGACCGAGCCGTCTGGATCGAAGTGGGGTCGGCTTGCCGCGGTTGGATTCGCGCTTGCGCCATCGCTCCCCTCGGAGAAGCGCAGCAGGCGCGGCGCCAGCACAACTCCGGCGCGGATCGCGAGCTGCGGCTCCTCACTTTCGATCGACCGACCCAAAGCCGCCGCGGATGTGTCGTGCTCGTCGAGGTCGAGGAGCGTGAAGAACCCTGGGTTCTCCGATTGCGCCGAGCGAGCCATGCCCCAGAGCGGCGCCGCCATCAAATGACGCACGTCCTCCTGTGGTCCGGTGGCGACCGCCCCGGCCGTGAGGATCACCAAGCGCGAGTGTGCGAGTCGCTCCTCGGCCAGCCATGCCTGCAGCACATCCAGTACGCGGTGAGCGCCCGCATGAACCACCGACAGGAGCCGCTCGCCCTCCTCGGGGCTCTGCTCGATGCGCGGCGCCGGCTCGAGGCAGTCCAGCAGCACCAATTCCGGTATGGGGGCACCCGCATCCAAACGCTCGCGAAGCTCAGTCATGTCAACCACCACGTCCAGCTCGACGCCCTCCGTTCGCAACGCCGTGGCGGCTCGTCCTTGCGCCGGTCCGATCACCGTAGGGCGCTCAATCGAAGGCGCCGCCGTCCGGCCAAGGGGAACCGCTGTCCATTCGACCGAGAAGAGAGAGTCGCGCTCGCGCTCGCCGGCGGCGCGCAGACGATCCTCTGAGAGCTCCCGAAATGCCAGCGAGCCGACGGTGAGAACACACTCACCGGACTCATCGAGGAGAACCAAAGAGACCGAGCCGTCCGTCCTCGCGTGCATTTCAACGCGCAGACGGGATGCCCCACCGCGACTCAACCGGACGTTGTTCCAAGAGAACGGCATACGCAAAGCGCGCGAGCCCTGCTCGAGAACCCGATCTTCCTGTGCCGGCCCCTCGAGCATCCCAATCGCGTGCAAGGCGGCGTCGAGCAAGGCCGGATGAATCGCAAAGAGCGAAGCTTCGGCTTCTTGGTCCTCCGCCAGCGTCACTTCCGCGAATAGTCTCTCGCCCAAACGCCAGGCCGCCGACAGCCCGTTGAAGGCCGGCCCGAAATCCGCGCCCAGCTCCGCCGCGGCGTCATAGAAACCCGCCAGATCGATCGGTTCGGCCGTGGCGGGAGGCCATGGCTGGGCGCCGGCGACGGGTGTGATGTCGGTTCTGCCCTCGCGTTGCTCGAACGTCTCCTCCACCATGAGCACTCCGTTTGCGTGACACGCCCACGATCGTTCGCCGTCTTGAGTGTCACGCTTGGCCCGTGAGTAGATTGAGATAGCCCGTTCGCCCAGCTCGCCGGGCTCGCCCACGCAGATGTGCAGCTCGGCAGCGTCACGCTCGGCGAGCGCCAGAGGGCTTTCCAAGACCAGCTCCGATATGACCTCGGCGCCGACCTCTCGACCGACGCGATGAGCAAGCTCGACAAAGGCGGTGCCAGGGAGAATCGTGACTCCCATCACAGCGTGGTCGGCCAGCCACGGATACTCCTCCAAGGAGAGCCGCCCAGTGAACAACCATCCTCGCTCGCCGGGCAGCTTCACCGAAGCACCCAGAAAGGGATGGTCGAGCGGGTCGAGCCCCGCGGCGCCGACCCGGCCGAGCTCCGCAGGCGGCTCGACCCAGTAGCGGTTGCGTTGAAACGCATAGCTCGGCAACTTCAGGGGTGCCCGTTGCCGGTCCCCGACCACCGCGCGCCAGTCAACTCGCTCACCGCAGACGTGGGCATGCGCCAGCGAAAGCATGAATCGCTCTGCGCCACCCTCGTTGCGCCGCAGCGAAGCGCAGCTCACAAGCTCCTCGGAGTCCTCCAGTACCTGCTCGCCTATCGCTTCGATAGCCGTGGTCAGTACGGGGTGGGGGCTGATCTCGACGAATGTGTGGCGTCCCTCCTCCAGGAGGGTGCTCACCGTCTGTTGGAAGCGCACCGGCTCACGCAGATTGCGATACCAGTACTCGCCGTCCAGTCGCGTCGTATCCAGTGCCTGGCCGGTGACGGTCGAATAGAACGGGACGCTACTCGGGGCCGGGGCGATCGAGGAGAACTCCTCCAACATCCTCTCTCGCAACTTCTCCACCAGCGGCGAATGCCCGGCCGTCACGGCGGCGGCTATGCCCCTTGTGTGAATCTCTTCGTGTTGTAGTTGTGTGTGTAGTTCTTTGAGGGTGTCGAGGTTGCCTGAGAGTACGACGGAGGTTGGTCCGTTGATCGCGGCTATCACGACATCCGGATGGTTTTCGATGCGCTCAGCCAGCTCGCTCTCGCCCAGCGCGACAGACATCATCCCGCCCTGTCCGGCCAGCTCGCCAAGAGCACGGCTTCGCAACGCGATCACACGCGCCCCATCCTGCAAAGACAGAGCCCCCGCAACACAAGCCGCGGCTATCTCACCCTGAGAATGACCGACCACCGCGACCGGACTCACACCACACGCACGCCACAACCCAGCCAAAGAAACCATCACCGCCCACAAAGCCGGCTGCACAACATCCACACGCTCAAGCGAAGGAGCACCAGACAAACCACGCAACACACCCTCAAGCGACCAATCGACATGCGCCGCGAGCGCACGCTCACACTCCCTCAAGCCCTCAGCGAACACCTCAGAACCATCGAGCAGCTCGACAGCCATCCCATCCCACTGCGAACCCTGACCAGGGAACACGAAAACCGCCCCGCCACCATCGCCCGCGACCCCACGAACCACACTCCCCGAAGAACGACCATCGCCAAGCGCACCCAAACCCTCCAACAAACAATCACGATCGCCACCAACCACAACAGCACGATCCTCGAACACCGGACGCGAAAGCAACGAAAACCCAACATCGCCCACACCCAAACCACGATCCGCGTCCACCCACTCAAACAAACGCCGCGCCTGACCCACAAGCCCATCCACACCCCTACCAGACAAAACCCAAGGCGTCACACCACCACCCAACACACCCCCAACACCCTGCCCGCCACCAACACCAACCACGAACCCAGGCTCAACCGCACCCCCACCATTATCACCCCCAACAACACCATCATCCCCAAAACCAGTCTCAACACCATTCAAACTCACACCCACACCACCAACCAGCGGCGCCTCCTCCAAAATCACATGCGCATTGGTCCCACTCGCACCAAACGACGACACCCCAGCACGACGCGGCTCACCAACACCCTCCCACGCAACCTCCTCACGCAACAAAGACACAGCACCAGCAGACCAATCGACCTCCCCCGAAGGACGATCCACATGCAAAGTCCGCGGCAAAACACCACGACGCAAAGCCATCACCATCTTAATCACACCAGCCACACCCGCAGCAGCCTGGGTATGCCCAATATTCGACTTCACAGAACCCAACCACAACGGACGCTCGCGAGACTGCCCATACGTAGCCAACAAAGCCTGCGCCTCGATCGGATCGCCCAACCTCGTCCCAGTCCCATGACCCTCAACCACATCAACCTGACCCACAGACAAACCAGCATCCAAAAGAGCCGCCCGCACAACACGCTGCTGAGCAGGACCACTAGGAGCAGTCAAACCATTACTAGCCCCATCCTGATTCACAGCACAACCACGCACCACACCCAACACCCGATGCCCCAAACGAACAGCATCACCCAACCGCTCCAACACAACAACACCAACACCCTCGCCCCAACCGACCCCGTTGGCGGCGTCGGCGTATGACTTACACCGGCCATCCGGAGCCAAACCGCGCTGGCGCGAAAACCACACAAACAGCGACGGCGTCCACATCACCGTGACGCCTCCGGCGAGCGCCAACGAACACTCACCCCTACGCAAAGACTGACAAGCCAAATGCAGCGCCACCAGCGAAGACGAACACGCCGTATCAACCGACACCGCCGGACCGTGAAGACCGAGCGTGTAGGCAAGGCGCCCGGACACGACGCTGCCCGCGCTCCCAGATCCAAGCCCTGACTCCAGCCCGAGATCCACCGGACCGCGCAATCCCGTCGCATAGTCGTGATGCATCACGCCCATGAACGTGCCGGTCTGGGTTCCTCTGAGGGAGTGAGGGTCGATTGCGGCGTCTTCGAGCGCCTCCCAGCCCACTTCCAGCGACACACGCTGCTGTGGGTCGGTCCCGATCGCATCCCTGGGCGCGATCTCGAAGAAGCCGGGGTCGAATTCGGCCACGTTCCGCAAGAACCCGCCTTCGCGGGCGTAGCTGGTGCCCGCATGGTCTGGATCGGGGTCATAGAACCGCTCGAGGTCCCAGCCACGATCGTTCGGCATCGGGCCGATCGCATCTCGCCCCTGGGCAACAAGCTCCCAAAGCTCATCCGGCGAGCTCACCTCGCCGGGGTATCTGCAGGCCATTCCGACGATCGCAAGCGGAGAGCGCTGCTCCTCTTCGAGCTCCTGCAGGCGCCTGCGCGAACTGCGCAGATCGGCGGTCGCCCGCTTCAGATAAGCGCGCAACTTCTCCTCGTCGCTCATCGACACCCTCCCTCACCGGCCGTCGCCTGAGCATCCGCAAGGCTCATAGCGCCCCCAGCTCCGTGTCGAGGATCTCGAATATCTCATCGTCGCTCGCCGAGCTGAAGTCCTCCGCCGGACCGGCGCTCTCCAGCGTCGAGAGATAGATGCGCAGGCGCGCCGCGACCCTTCTGCGCTCGTCTTCCTCCTGGGCAACTTCGTCGGTGAAGCGCCCGATCTGCTCCAGCGCGCGATCGACCGGCGCTTGCCGAGAGACGCCTCCTCCCTCCAACCCCTCTAGCAAGTGTCGTGCGAGCTCGCGCGGTGTCGGATGATCGAAGGCAAGCGTCGCCGGCAGACGAAGCCCGGTCATCGTCCCCAGTCGGTTGCGTAGCTCGACCGCCGCCAGGGAGTCGAAGCCGATCTCTCTGAACGGCCGGTCGGGGCCGACTGCCTTGGGCGAGGTCAAGCACAGGATCCCGGCGGCTTGCACGCGGACCGCTTCAAGCAGCGCCTCTGCCTGCTCCTCGGGAGCCATTGCGGCCAGCCGGTCCAGCAAGGAGCTGACTGTGGGCTCAACAGTCGCGAGCTCGCGCGCACCCACCAGTTCACCCAACAGCGGCACAAGCGCTTCCCGCCTGGCCTCGGCGCGCAGAATCGAACGGTCCAGGGGCGCGGCCAGAACAGTAGGCACGGAGGCCGCGAGGGCCCGATCGAAAAGCGCCAAACCCTGCTTCACGGTGAGCGGCTGCAGGCTTGAGCTCCCGACCACCTGCCGCAGCTCCATGGCGCCCATCTGCGCGCCCGCCCCGACCTCGCCCCACAGACCCCAGACCAGCGAGGTACCACTGAGGCCGCAGGCGGTGCGGTACTCCGCCAGTCTGTCCAGGAAGACGTTCGCCGCGGCGTAATTGGCTTGTCCGGGCCCACCGAAGAGCCCGGCGATCGAAGAGAACACGACAAACGCCGAAAGGTCCAAGTCCGCGGTCAGCTCATGCAGATGCCAAGCGGCATCGGCCTTGGCCGCGAGCACGCGATCGAGCCGCTCGGATGTCAGCGAGTCGAGCAAGCCGTTGTCGATGACAGCGGCGGTATGTATCACTGCACCCAGAGGGTGCGCCCGATCGACCGAGTTCAATAGCCCCTCCAACTGTTCACGGTCGCTCACATCGCAAGCAGCGATCCCGACCCGAGCGCCCATCTGGCTCAATTCGTCCGCGAGCTCGTCAACTCCGGGCGCCTGGGGCCCTGAACGACTGGCAAGCAGCAGATGACGGACTCCGTGCTCTCTTGCGAGGTGACGCGCGAACAAAGCCCCGAGCCCACCGGTGCCGCCGGTGATCAAGACGGTCCTCTCAGCTTCAAACGAGCTCCTGCGCTCACCTGCGGGCGAGTGCGCCTGGGTGGCGGGCGCGGGCGGGACGGGCAGATACTCGAGGCGAGGGAGCAAGACTTTGCCCGCGCGCAACGCAAGCCGACCTTCTCCCAGAGCAAGAGCCTGCGGGAGCGCCCGCAGCGAGCTGGGGTCCCCGTCGTGATCGACAAGGACAAATCTCTCCGGGCACTCTGCCTGGGCCGATTGCACGAGACCCCAGATCGCAGCCTGCGCCAAACCCGAGCCGTCCTCTCCACTGCGCGTGGCTACCGCCCCGCTCGTGAGAAATACGAGCCTGCTGTCAACCAAACGCTCGTCTGCCGACCAGCTCTGCGCCGCGGCAAGCGCTCGACCCAGACCCGCGCGCAGTGACAACACGAGGCTCGTCTCATCCGCGAGAACCGCGCAGTCCAACAGGACGACACGGGGCGCCGCGTCCCTCAGCGCCACCGCGTCGCTCAAGAGCTCGAGGGTCCGATGAGTCTCAAGCGACACCCCACTGCCGCGCAGCTCCTCAAGCGACGCGGACGGATGCTCTGCGATCGCGACCCAGTCGAGAAGATCCTCTGCCAGCGGGAGGGCGTCAACCGATTTCCACTGGAGTCCGAGCAGCGGATCGCGCAAGGCGCCGGCCGAGCTCGACAGCTGCGCGGAGGAGACCTCGCGCGCTACCACAGAATCGACCCACACCGCCGGTCTGCCGCCCTCCTCGACAGCCACCAGCGAGACCGAGCCGGCGGTCTCGCGCGATAGCGCCACTCGCAGCGTCCGCGCACCGGGGACGCCAAGGCCCACACCCTCAAAGGAGAACGGCAGGGCGAGGCGAGCAGGCCCTGAGCCGGTGCCCGCGTCTTCGTGGATCACCGCATGGAAGGCGGCGTCAAGCAGCGCGGGATGGATCGCAAACGCGTGAGCCCTGGTGGACTCCGTCTCGGCCAGCGACACCTCGGCAAATAGCTCACCGCCACGTCGCCACACGCCTCGCACAGCTCGAAACGCGGGCCCGTACTCCAAGCCGTGCTCGGCCAAGCGCTCGTACAAGCCGTCCAGCTCGACAGCGTCCGCGCCGTCGGGCGGCCAGCTCGAGCGCAGCGACTCGATCCTCTGCTCTACAAAAGTGGGCGCCGAAGCCGCGTCCGCCGGACCGAGCGTTCCTGTGGCGTGGCATGTCCAGGCCTGCTCCCCAAGCGCCGAGCCCGCGGCTTGCGCGGCGCGCGAATGGATCGCGATCGACCGGCGTCCCTCCTCGTCGAGCGCACCAACCGCCACTTGCAGGAACGTTGCTTGGCCCTCAGCCATCGCAAGCGGCGCCTGCAATGTCAACTCAGACAGGTGCGCGACACCCATTTCCCTACCGGCGTGCAAAGCGAGATCGACAAAAGCGGTGCCGGGCAGCACCAATACGCCCATGACGAGATGGTCGAGCAGCCAGGGCTGCGCCGCAACCGACAGCCGGCCTGTGAAGATCGCCCCGCCATCGCCTGCGAGCTCGACGGCCGCGCCGAGCAAGCCGTGGCCCGCCGAGAGCTGACCCACGGTCGCCATGTCCGCCGAGCCCGACCCTGGAGTCAGCCAATAAGGCTTGCGCTGAAAAGCGTATGTCGGCAGCTTTGCCGGGTTGGCGTCGTGCCCGGCGAACATCGATGTCCAGTCCACTTCGACACCCGCCACGAAAGCCTCTGCCAGCGCACTCATCAGCGCTGGGGCTTCGGGGCGCCCGGCGCGTAGGAGCGAGACAGCCGTGATCGAGCGCGCCTCGCCACGGCCTTGCGCCGTTCCGTCCCCGCCCAGGATCTCCTTGGCCATGGCGCTCAGCACCGCGTCGGGGCCAAGCTCGACGAAATGACGAACGCCCCGCTCGCCCAACCACGCGATACCGTCGCCGAAACGGACCGTCTCGCGCACATGCCGCACCCAGTACTCGGCTGAGCAGATTTCCTGCGAGGAGGCCTGCTCGCCTGTCAGATTGGAGACGATCGGGATCTGCGGCGCCGCGAACGGTATCTCTGAGGCGATCTGCGCGAACTGCGCGAGCATCCCGTCCATCTGCGAGGAGTGAAAAGCGTGGCTGACACGCAGCCGCTTGACCTTGCGCGATCTACCCTCCCACAGCCCGATCAGCTCCGATATCGCGTCCTCGTCTCCCGAGAGCACGACCGAGGCGCTCCCGTTGACGGCCGCCAGCGCGACACGATCGTCAAAGCCCTCCAGCGATTGCAGCGCCTCGTCCTCTGAGGCCTGAACAGCCGCCATCGCGCCACCGCCCGCCAGCTCGCCCATCAAACGCCCACGAGCGGCAACCAGCCGGCAGGCATCTTGCAGCGAGAAGACACCTGCCACGTGGGCCGCAGAAAGCTCGCCGATCGAATGGCCGATCAGGAAGTCCGGTCGCACACCAAAGCTCTGCAAAAGCCTGAACAGAGCCACCTCGAGCGCGAACAGGCCTGCCTGGGCATAGGTGGTGTGATCGAGCGAGGGCGCTAGATCGACATCTTCGCCGCCCAGGCGAGGCTCCGACGCATCTGGCGTATGCCCGAAGAGCACTTCCCGCACAGGCGCCGCCAGGTGCTCGTCAAGCGCCGCGCACACCTCGTCGAAAGCATCCGCAAAGGGAGCCATGGCGCGATACAGCTCGCTGCCCATCCCCACTCGCTGGGCGCCTTGACCGCAGAACAGGAACGCGACCATGCCTGCCCGCGCGCCATCCTCGCCGTGGGTGAGCCAGATCGCTCGATCCGCATCCTCGCCTCGACCGATCGCGGCAAGCCCTGAAAGCAAGCGCTCGCGCTCGCCTCCCAGGACAACGGCGCGATGCTCGAGCCTCGCGCGCTTTGCCAACGAGCAGCCGACGTCGAGAGCGTCGAACTCCTCAGCCGCTCGCAGATGCTCACTCATTCGGTGCGCTTGAGCGTGAAGCGCGGTCTCACCCTGGCCTGAGAGCACCCACGGCAGCGCCCCATGAGCCCGCAGACCATCGGCCAGGCTCTGGTGCTCCGACGAGAAAGCCGCGTCGAGCTCCGGTGGTTCTTCGAGGATCACGTGAGCGTTTGTGCCGCTGATCCCAAAGGAGGAGACCCCGGCTCGCCGGGGGCGCTCCCCTCGCGGCCACGGTCTGTCCTCTTGCAGCAACGACACCGCGCCGCTCGACCAATCCACCGCCGAGGAGGGGCGATCGACGTGCAAGGTGCGCGGCAGCAGCTCGTTGCGCATCGCCATGACCATCTTGATCACGCCCGCAACCCCGGCGGCGGCCTGGGCATGACCGATGTTCGACTTGATCGAGCCCAGCCACAGCGGCTGCTCGGGCGGGCGCGAGCGACCGTAGACACCGAGCAGAGCCTGCGCCTCGATCGGATCGCCCAACGCGGTGCCGGTGCCATGACCCTCGACCGCGTCGACCTCGACCGCAAGAAGCTCGGCATCAGCCAGCGCTTGGACGATCACCCGTTGCTGGGAAGGACCATTGGGCGCGGTCAAGCCGTTGCTCGCGCCATCCTGATTGACCGCGCTCCCCCGGATGGTGGCGAGCACCGCGTGACCATTGCGACGGGCATCGGAGAGACGCTCGAGCACCAACAGCCCAACGCCCTCACCCCAGCCCGTGCCGTCAGCACTGTCCGCATAAGACTTGCAGCGTCCGTCGCGGGCAAGTCCACGCTGACGCGAAAACTCTACGAAGGCCGCGGGCGTCCACATCACCGTCACACCGCCCGCAAGCGCCAGATCGCACTCTCCGCTGCGCAAAGCTTGGGCGGCCCAATGCATCGCCACCAGAGAAGACGAGCAAGCTGTGTCGATCGACACCGCGGGTCCCTCAAGACCAAATGTGTAGGCAACCCTTCCAGACACGACACTGCCCGCGCTGCCGGTCCCCAGATAACCCTCCAGTCCCTCCGCCGAGGACGCATCGATCGAGCTGGCGTAGTCCTGGTACATCACGCCCGCGAATACCCCGGTCGCACTACCCCGCAAGGAGTGTGGGTCGATACGGGCGTCCTCAAAAGCCTCCCAGCTAGCTTCGAGCAACACGCGCTGCTGGGGATCCATGGCGAGGGCCTCGCGCGCGCCGACGCCGAACAGCTCGCGATCGAAAAGCGCCGCGTCGCGCACGAAGCCGCCCTCCATCGCATAGCTCGTTCCCGGATGGTCGGGATCGGCGTCGTAGAGCCCCTCCAGATCCCACCCGCGATCGCCTGGGAACGCAGAGATCGCGTCGCTGCCGTCGGCCAGCATTCGCCAGAGATCCTCGGGCGAGCCGACACCGCCCGGGTAGCGACAGCTCATGCCCACGATCGCGATCTGGTCGCGTCCGGCCGTTCGTGGCGCTAGCGACGCTCCACGCTCACGCAGTCCGCCGGCGAGGACCTCCAGCAGGTGGTCGGCGAGCGCGGCCGGACTGGGATAGTCGAAGGCGAGCGTCGGGCTGAGACGCAGGCCGGTCAGCGCGTCGAGCCGGTTGCGCAGTTCAACCGACGCGAGCGAATCGAAGCCGAGCTCCTTGAAAGGACGTTGCGGCTCGATCGCCTCGCCGGAATCGTGTCCCAGCACGGTCGCGCTCTGGGCACACACGAGCTCGAGCGTCAAGCGCCGGCGCTGTGGGCCGCTGGTGTCAGCAAGGGCCCGCGCGAAAGAGGCCGCCGCCTCCCCGGCTTTTGGCGACGGGGCGGGAGCGAGCCCGCGCAGCAGAGGGTGCACACCGCCGGCATCGGCTTGGGCTCGCAATACCTGGCGGTCCAAGCGCGCCGCCACGATCGTCGGGGCGTCTGCAGTGTGGGCGACATCGAACAGGTCGAGACCGCTTTCGGGCGAAAGCGGACGGACACCCGCTCGTGCGAGGCGCGTGAGGGCGGATTCGCCCAGGCGCGAAGTCATCCCGATCTCGTTTGACCAGGCGCCCCACACCAGCGAGATCGCAGGCAGGCCCAGGCTGCGACGATGCATCGCGAGTGCGTCCAGGAACGCGTTGGCCGAGGCGTAGCTGCCCTGGCCGGGACTCCCCAGCGTTCCCGCGATGGAGGAGAACAGGACGAAGGCGCTGAGTCCAAGATCGGCAGTCAGCTCGTGCAGGTGCCACGCCCCGTCCGCCTTGGCCGCCAACACACGATCCAAACTCTCGTGTGTGATGGAGTCGAGCAGACCGTCGTCGAGTACAGCCGCTGCGTGCACGACCGCTCGCAGCGGATGCTCGGTCCCGATCGAGCGGATCGCGTCCTCCAGCTGTGGCCTGTCGGCGACGTCGCAGGCGACGACGCGCACCTGCGCTCCCAGCCGCGTGAGCTCCGCGGCCAACTCGTCGGCGCCGGGGGCATCGGGCCCTCGCCGGCTCACGAGCAGCAGATGGCGGACCCCATGCTCGAGCACCAGATGCTTTGCCAGCAAAGCTCCCACACCCCCGGTGGCGCCCGTGAGCAGCACGGTGCCCTCCGGTGGGAACATCGTCCCCTCGCGGGTGTCGTCCGTCGAGTCCTCCTCCCATCGCGCAAGGCGCGGCACCAGCGCGCGGCCGGCGCGTATCGCCAGCTGAGACTCTCCGAGGACCGCGGCTCTCGCGAGGACACTTGGCAACGCTTCCCAGGACTCCTGCGCGTCATCTATGTCCACCAGCAGGAAGCGGTTCGGGTTCTCCAGCTGGGCGCTACGGAGCAGTCCCCATACGCTCGCTCCGGCGAGGTCGGGGGCGCCCTCCGTGGGATCTGTGACTACTGCGCGTTGTGTGAGAAGAGCCCTGGGCGCACAGTCGTTTTCCTCCCCACCGATCCATCCAAGCGCCTTACCGAGCAGCGCGCGAACCTCCGCGGGAGCATCACCGACGTCCCCGGCGAATTGCTCGAGCAGGGTCCACGGCAGCGCCTGAGAGTCGCCGACAGGTTGGTCGGCGGCCCTACCCGCAGCTGAGGGCATCTCGCTCCAGCGCACCTCGAACAGAGAGTTCGTTGCCGCTCGCGTCAGCCCGCCGACCTGCTCGACCGAGACCGCTCGGGAGCGCAGCTCCTGGACGTGTGCGACTGCCACGCCGTACTCGTCGCTGAGAGTTACGGAGATCGAGTCCTCCGCGACGGGCGCCAGACTGACACGCAACTTCTTTGCGCCGCGCGCATACAGCTCGACCCCTCGCCAGGCGAATGGCAGTTGCACCTGCCCTTCGCCATTCGCGCCGGCCGACATGTGCAGGTGAGCAGAGAGGTGCAGCGCGGCGTCGAGTAGAGCCGGGTGCAAGTTGAACGAGTCGGCACGGTCTTCCAGTGCGACGTCGAGCGCCACCTCCGCGAACAGCCGCTCGCCTGAGCGCCATGCCGCGCGCACGCCCTGAAAAGCGGGCCCGTAGTCGAGACCTCGTTCAGCCAAATCGAAGTAGAGATCGGCGATGTCCAGTGGCTCGGCGTGCGCGGGCGGCCACTGATCCTCCGCGTCGGGGAGCTCGACGGGCTTGCCATGGACACCGACCGGGTGGGGTTGCAGCGATCCGGTGGCGTTGCGTGCCCAGCCGCCTTGGTCCTCGGACCCGCCTTCGATCAGGGCGGGCTCGTCCGGGCGAGAATGGATGCTGAGCGAACGCGAGCCCGACGCGTCGGGCTCGCCGAGCCAGACTTGCACTCGTACGCCGCCGCGCTCCGGCAGGAGCAGCGGCGTCTCCAGCACGAGCTCGCGCAGCGAGGGACAGCCGACGCCGACGCCGGCGTGCAGCGCCAGCTCGACCATGCCGGCGCCGGGCATCAAGACCCCGCCCATCACGCTGTGATCGCCCAGCCAGGGATGGGACTCGAGCGAGAGCCTGCCGGTCAGCAGCCCCCCACCGCCCTCGGCGAGACTGACCGCCGCTCCCAACAGGGGATGCTCGGCGGAACTCAGTCCTAGCGCCACGGGATCGCCGCCTGAACCCGGAGCGCCCTCCAGCCAGTGGCGTTGACGTTGAAACGGATAGTTGGGCAAGTCCACGCGCCGTCCCCCGCGCTCGCTCCATACCGATTGCCAGTTCACGGGGACGCCACTTGTCCAAAGCTCTGCCAGGCCGGCCAGCAGCGTCTGCAACTCAGGGTGACCCGCGCGCAGCGAGGACGTCGCGTGCGCCTCCCCGGAGGGCAGAGAACCGCCAACCATCGCACTGAGCACGCGATCTGGTCCCAACTCCAGGAAATGAGCGACCCCTTGCGCGCCGAGCCAGCGCACACCGTCGGCGAAGCGCACCGTACGGCGCACGTGCTCGACCCAGTAGCCGGCCGAACAGATGAGGTGTGGCTCGCCGAGCTCGCCCGTGAGGTTGGAGACAATGGGGATGCGTGGCGGCGCGAAAGAGACCTCCGCGGCAATCTCACCGAAGCGCTCCAGCATGCCGTCCATCTGGGCGGAGTGGAAAGCGTGGGACACGCGCAGGCGACGCATCTTGCGCCCATCGCGCTCCCAGCTCCTCGCCAATTCCTCCAACGCCTGTCGCTCCCCCGACACGACGACCGAGTCGGGGCCGTTGACCGCCGCCAGGGAAACGCGATCCTGAAAACCATCAAGCTCGGCGAGCACCTCCTGCTCTGTCGCCTGGATCGCCAGCATCGCCCCGTCTCCGGGCAGTTCGGCCATGAGCCGACCGCGCGCCGCCACCAACCGACAGGCGTCCTCGAGTGAGAACACGCCGGCGACGTGCGCGGCGGCGAGCTCGCCGATCGAATGGCCCAGCAGGTAGTCCGGCGTGAGCCCCCAGTGCTCGAGCTGAGCGAAGAGGGCCACCTCCAGCGCGAACAGTCCAGCTTGAGCAAAGGAGGTCAGATCGATCGTCTCCGCGTGAGAGGATCCCGGCTCGGCTAACAGCACCTTTGAGATGGGTTGCTCCAGCAGTCCGCCCAAGCGCTCACACACGTCGTCGAAAACCCCCGTGAAGACCGGCAAGCGGCCGTGCAACTCGGCGCCCATGCCGACGCGCTGGGAGCCCTGGCCGGCAAACAGAAAGGCGACAGGAGTGCGTCCCAGCAGGGCGACGCCTTGCGTCGTGGCGCTCCGGCTCTCACCCCGGGCCAGCGCGAGCAGACCCTCCTTCAGGGCTCCAAGCTCCTCGCCGAGCACGACAGCGCGATGCTCGAAGACGGGCTTACCGGCAAGCGACAGACCGACATCGGCAACCTCGACCCGCACTTCGGCGTTCAGGTGGGCAGCCAAACGCTCAGCCTGCTCGCGCAGCGCGCTTGGCGACTTGGCCGAGAGCACCCAAGCCGATGCAACCCGCTCCGGCTTGGCCGCCGAGTCCGATTTGGCGCTATCGGTCGCGCTCGACGCTTCCTCGAGGATCACATGCGCGTTGGTGCCGCTGACCCCGAAAGAGGAAACAGCTGCGCGGCGCGGCCGCTCACCGCGCGGCCAAGCTCGAGGACTCTCCAGCAAAGCCACCTCACCCTGTGACCAGTCCACCTGCTTGGAGGGCTCGCCCAGATGCAGAGTCCTCGGCATCTCCCCGTGGCGCATCGCCATGACCATCTTGATCACGCCCGCGATGCCCGCAGCGGCCTGAGCATGTCCGATGTTGGACTTGATCGATCCCAGCCACAGCGGCGTGACCTCAGTGCGCCCCTGGCCGTAGGTTGCGATCAACGCCTGAGCCTCGATCGGATCGCCCAGGCGCGTGCCGGTGCCGTGGCCCTCCACCACGTTGACGTCCGGACCCCTGAGACCGGCACTCGCCAGGGCCTGCTTGATCACCCGCTCTTGCGCCGGCCCGTTGGGCGCGGTCAAACCGTTGCTCTCGCCGTCCTGGTTGACCGCGCTGCCACGAATCACCGCGAGCACCCTGTGACCTAGACGTGTCGCCTCCGAGAGACGCTCGAGCACCATCATGCCGATCCCCTCCGACCAGCTGGCGCCGTCTGCCCCGTCGGCAAACGACTTGGAGCGACAGTCGGGTGCCAGCCCGCGCTGGCGGGAGAATTCGACGAACAGGCTTGGCGTCGAGAGCACCGTGACGCCGCCCGCCAATGCCATCTCGCACTCGCCCGCTCGCAAAGCGCCGCAGGCAAGATGCAGCGCCACCATCGAGGACGAGCAGGCGGTATCGACAGTGACGGCCGGTCCCTCCAAGCCGAGCGTGTAGGCGACTCGTCCCGAGGCAACGCTACCCGCGCTGCCCATTCCCAGATATGCCTCGAGCTCCGCGGGTACGGCTCCCGCCACGTGCGCCCAGTAGTCGTGGTGCATGACGCCCGCGAACACTCCAGTGCGAGTGCCACGCCGAGAGTTGGGATCCATACGTGCGTGTTCGAGCGCCTCCCACGAGACTTCCAAGAGCAGGCGCTGCTGCGGATCCATCGCAAGCGCCTCGCGAGGACCGACACCGAAGAACTCGGCGTCGAACTCGTCCGCGTCATAGACGAAACCTCCTTCGCGCGCATAGGTGGTTCCTGGACGATCGGGGTCGGGGTCATACAGCGACTCGAGCGGCCAGCCACGATTGCGAGGGAACTCTCCGATCGCATCGACACCGCCAGCCACCAGCTCCCACAGATCCTCAGGCGAGCCGATACCCCCTGGATAGCGACACGCCATCCCGACGATCGCAATCGGTTCGCTCTCACGCGCTTCCAACTCCGCCACGCGACGGTTGGCTTGGCGTAGATCCACCGTGAGGCGCTTTAGATACTCAAGCAGCTTCTCTTCGTCAGCCATTGCGAGCCTGCTCCTCTGAGCGCGCCGCCGATCCAAGCGGCCGCGGCGATCCGAACTCGCGGTCGATCAGCTCCAGAACCTCCACCGCGCTTGCCGCGTGAACATCCACGTCCTGCATGGGTTTCTCGCCACCATCCAGTCTGACCAGCAACGCGCGCAGCCGATCGGCGATCCTTATCTGCGCCGACTCCCCGCCGGCCAGCCCGAACAGGCGGTCCTCGATCTCGGCCAGCTGCTCCTCGAACGTTGCGGTCACGCCGGCGTCCTGTTCGGCGAGCCGCTCGAGCACATGTTGCGCGACCGCTGTGGGCGTTGGCCGATCGAAGGCCAAAGTCGCCGGCAGCGCAAAACCGACATCTTCGGCGAGACGATTGCGCAACTCGACCGCCGTCAGAGAATCGAACCCCAGCTCTTTGAAGGACCGCGTCGGCTCGATCGAGGCGGGCGAGGCGTGACCCAAGACGGCGGCTGTATGAGCGAGCACCACGTCAAGCGCCAGTCGCTCTCGCTCGGAAACCCCGAGCGAGTCCATGCGAATCAGGAACGGCTCCCGCGAACCGCTCGCGGGAGGACCTGGGACCCGTACCAGTCCACGCAGCACAGGCGAGAGCGTGGGCGAGCCGGCGCGCTCCCTGAGCTCACGCGCGTCAAGCGACATGGCAAGCAGGTAGGGAGCGTCGCTTTCGACTGCCGCTTGAAAGAGATCGAGGCCTTGCTCGATCCTCATCGGCCGGATTCCGCCACGCGCCAGACGCCTGCGATCGCCGTCGCTCAGAGTCGCCCCCATGCCCACGTCCGCGTCCCACAGCCCCCATCCGATCGCAAGTCCGGGCAGGCCCCGCGAGCGGCGATGAGCGGCAAGGGCGTCGAGGAAGCTGTTCGCGGCGGCGTAGTTGCCTTGCGCCGCGCCTCCCAAGGTGGCACTTGCCGAAGAGAACATCGCGAACAGAGACAGGTCCAACCCCTCGGTCAGCTCGTGCAAATGGATAGCTCCGTCGAGCTTCGGGCGCAGCACATCGTCGAGGCGGTTGGCCGTCAAACCCTCGATCAGTCCGTCGTCGAGCACTCCGGCCGCGTGCACCACCCCGCCGAGCGGACGGTCGCTTGGAACTGCATCCAAGAGGGCTTGTACCTGTGCACGGTCGGATACGTCGCAGGCCGCCACCTGGACCTGCGCCCCGAGTCCGCCCAGCTCATTTGCCAGCTCCGCGACCCCACCCGCTCGCTGCCCACTCCGACTGGCCAGCACCAGTGAGCGCACGCCGTGTCGCTCGACTAGATGCCTTGCCACGATCGCGCCCAAGCCACCTGTGCCACCGGTGATCAGAACGGTTCTGTCGGGATCTATAGATGGAGGATCAGCCGGCGGGGCGCTTGCCGTCCGCCTCAGGCGAGGCGCCAGAACGCGACCCTCCCTGATGGCCATTTGCGGCTCTCCAGAGGAGAGTGCCGCGGTGAGCGCCTCCCATGAGCGAGGATCCCCATCCAGATCCACCAGGACGATTCGCCCCGGGCACTCCGCCTGAGCGGCTCGTCCAAGACCCCATACGGGCGCATAGGACAAACCGTCCACATCGTCTTGCTCGGATGCGGACAGCGCTTTATGCGTGAGAATCGCAAGCGGGCCGTCCAGACGATCCTCGGCCAGCCATTCCTTGATCAACTCGAGCGAGCGCCGCGCGCCGGCATGCGCCTCGCTCAGCAGGGATTCCGGAGAATCGATCGCTTCACACACAGTGCTCAGCGCTCCGACTTTGCCGGGGGCGCCGGCGTCAAGCGTGACCGCGTTGGCCAACGCGCCCGCAGTCGGGTGCACGACTGCGCCAGGATGCAGCTGGCGCCATCTCCCCGCCAGCTGACCGCCGCTCTCGCCAAGCACGACCCAGCCGTCTTTGACTGACCGGTTGACCTCGACGGGGACCTGGTTCCAGTCGAGCTGGAACAGGCAATCGCCTACATCGCTCGCCAACAATTGCTCACGCGTGACCGAACGCATAGCCACCGATCCGATCCTCGCGACCGGAGCACCCGTCTCGTCGAATGCTTGTAGGGAGAACGCTCCCTCGCCCCGAGACGACAGGTGCACTCGCAGGGCGCTGCAGCCGTGGCGTGCGAGACGCACATCCTCGAAGCCCACCGGCAGCGCGCCCAGCGTCACGCCGCCGTACTCGTCGCCCGCGAGCAGCGCGGCGGCCTGCAGGGCCGAGTCCAGCAGCGCCGGATGCAGCGCAAAGCGAGAAGCGTGACCGCTGTCGGACTCGGCAAGGGACACCTCGGCGAAGACCTCCGCCCCGGAGCGCCAAACGCGGCGCAGACCTTGAAAGCTGGGGCCGTATTCGAGTTCTGCGTCCAGCAGCCTCTCATAGACACGGTCAGCCTCTTGCTCTTCCGCTGCCTCGGGCGGCCATGGGAGCCTCTCCGCGACCGGCGTCTCGACGCCAGACGCGTCGGTGTGCAAGATCCCCGACGCGTTACGTTTCCATCCACCGTCGAGCAGACTGTCCTGAAGCTCCGGCTGTGCTCGTGTATGGATGTCCAGAGCCCACCCGCTTGAGTCCTCCAGGGGACTCACCCGAACCTGTAGTTGTGTCGTCTCCGAGCGCCCGAGGATCAGCGGCTCGTGAAGCACCAGCTCCGCCAGATGACCACAGCCGAGCCTCTGGCCCGCCTGAAGCGCAAGCTCGACGAACCCCGTCGCGGGCAGCAGCACAGTGCCCATTGCCGCGTGGTCGGAAAGCCACCGCTGAGAGCTCAGTGAGAGACGGCCGGTGAACAACCACCCCCGATCGTCGGCGAGCGCAAGCGCCGAGCCGAGCAAGGGATGACCGGTCGGAGCTTGACCAAGCTCCAACGGATCCCCAGCGCGAAGCGGGGTCCCCAACCAGCAGCGCTCACGCTGGAAAGCGTATGTCGGCAGGTCGGTGTGCTCCGCGCCGCTCGCCGCGAAGACCGCTCCCCAGTCGCTCGCGACCCCACGAACCCAGGCTTGGGCCAAAGCTTGGCAGAAGGAGCTCCATCCGTCCTCTTCGCGACGCAAAGAACCGAGCACCGCAACCGGCCGAGGATCTACCCGCACTTGCTCGGCGGCGCCTTGCACGCCGACCGACAGGACCGGATGAGGACTTATCTCGATGAAGGTCCCGTTCCCTCGTTCGACCAACGCCCGCACAACAGGGACAAGCTTCACCGGATCGCGCAGGTTGCGAAACCAGTACTCCCCGTCCAGCTGCGCTGTATCGAGCAGACCTTCGGTGACCGTCGAGTAGAACGGGATTTCCCCTTCGCGCGGACAGATCGGCGCGCACCCCTCGAGCAGCTGCGGTCGGAGCGCCTCGACGGCGGCCGAATGAGCGGCATAGTTGACAGGGATCCGCCGCGCTTCGATCCCGTCCTGCTCGCAGCGCTGGAGTAGCTGCGCGAGCGCGTCCGACTCACCCGACAACGCAACCGTCGTGGGACCGTTCACAGCGGCGACGGAGATGCGTGCCTCCCAGGGCTCCAGCAGCGCGGCAACGGCATCCGGATCGAGGGAAATCGACACCATCCCGCCCTTACCGGCAAGCGCAGTGAGCGCACGACTGCGCAATGCCACGACGCGGGCCGCGTCCTCCAAGGACAGCCCACCAGCGACATGAGCGGCCGCTATCTCACCCTGGGAATGGCCGACCACGGCATCGGGGCGAACACCGCAGGAGCGCCACAGCTCGGCCAACGAGACCATCACCGCGAACAAGGCCGGCTGCACCACATCGACACGCTCCAGCCAGCACGCGTCGGCGTCGGCGAGCAGCACCTCATGCAAAGACCAATCCACAAATGGCGCCAGCGCCTCCTCGCATTCAGCCATTCGCTTGCCGAACACGGGCGATCCGGCGAGCAGATCGGCCGCCATGCCGACCCATTGCGAGCCTTGCCCGGGAAATACGAATACGACTCCCTCACGCTGAATCGCTCCTCGCACCGCGTCCGCCGACGGGCGACCCGCGACGATCGCGTCCATCGCCTCGAGCATCCGCTCCCGCCGATCGCCGAACACAACCGCCCGATGCGAGAGCTCCGGCTTGGCCGCCAGCGCCACACCCACCTCGAGCAAACCCAAATGAGGGTGGGCTTGCAGGTGTTCAGAGAGACGGCCTACCTGCGCGCCAAGCGCCGCTTCGCTATCAGCCGACACCATCCAAGGCGTTCTCTGCAGCAAGCCCGCTTGCGTGATCGGCGAAGCCGCACTCGAGCTGGACTGAAAGGTCGTGTACTCCCGACCCTCGATCGTTCGTCGGCGAGCGTCGCTTGTCGCGTCTCGGCTCGGCGAGTCCGGCGCCTCCTCGAGAATCACATGAGCGTTGGTGCCCCCGATCCCGAACGAGGACACGCCGGCCCGGCGAGGCAGGTCCCCGGCAGACCATGGCAGGGGCTCGTTCAAGAGCGAAACGGACCCCCCCGACCAGTCCACCCGCGAGGTGGGCCGCTCGGCATGGAGCGTCTTGGGCATGACGTCGTGGCGGAGGGCCATCGTCATCTTGATGACCCCGGCCACCCCTGCCGCCAGCTGGGCGTGACCGATGTTCGACTTGATCGAGCCCAGCCGTAGGGGACGCTCGGGATCTCGCTCACGCCCGTAGGTTGCAAGCAGCGCGTGCGCCTCGATCGGATCGCCCAGCACGGTGCCGGTGCCGTGCGCCTCGACCATTTCGACCTCGCCCGCCGCGATCTCGGCGTCGAGGAGTGCCTCTTCGATGACCCGCTGCTGGGAGGATCCGCTCGGCGCGGTAAGACCGTTGCTGGCCCCGTCTTGATTGACGGCGCTTCCCCTCACCAATGCAAGGACTCGGTGACCGAGCCGGCGAGCGACCGAGAGGCGCTCGACCAGGAGCACCCCGACACCCTCGCTCCAGGCGGTTCCGTCGGCTGAGTCCGCGAACGGCTTGCAACGTCCGTCGGGCGCAAGCACGCGCTGGCGGCTGAAGTTGACGAACATGTGCGGCGAGGCCATGACCGTGACGCCGCCCGCTAGGGCAAGCGTGCATTCGCCGCTGCGCAGAGCCTGACAGGCAAGGTGCAGCGCGACAAGCGATGAGGAGCATGCGGTGTCCAGGGCGAGCGCCGGTCCTTCGAGCCCGAGCGTGTAGGCGATGCGTCCGCAGGCCACACTTGAGGCGCTGCCGGTGACGCGATAGCCGTGGGGGTCCTCCATGCGCTCGGCCACCAGGGCGCCGTAGTCATAGCTGCCGACGCCCAAGAACACTCCCGTGGGGGTCGCCCGCAGCGAGTGGGGATCCACGCCGGCGTGTTCGCATGCCTCCCACGAGGTTTCCAGCAGTACTCGCTGTTGAGGGTCCATCGCGAGCGCCTCACGCGGACTGATGCCAAAGAAATCGGCGTCGAACGCGGTGGCGTCCTCGATGAAGCCACCTTCGCGCACATAACTGCCGCCAACGCTCTCAGGCCCGTCGGCAAAGAGTTGGCGCAGATCCCATGACCGGTCCTGGGGGAAGTCACCGATCGCGTCGATTCCGCCCTCGACGAGCCGCCAAAGCCCCTCGGGCGAGCTCACCGCACCCGGGAAGCGACAGCCGATCCCGACGATCGCGATCGGCTCTTTGCGTGCACGCTTGAGCTCGTCGATCTCGCGATGCGCTTTGCGCAGGTCGAGAGTGACACGCTTGAGGTAGTCGCGAAGCTTCTCCTCGGACACCTCAGCTCGCCTTCTGTCGGAGTGAGCCGATCAAATCCATGGCGCGCTAAGAGACCCCAAACTCGCGGTCGATCAACTCGAAGATCTCCTCGTCGGCGGCCGAAGAGATCTCCTCGTCGCGGAAATCGGCGTCCCGAAGCTCCTCTGGGGCCGTCCAACCGGACAGGATCTCGCGCAAGCGCGAGGCCGTCCCGCTCTCCAAGGCGCGCTCGGCGGAGATCGCGGAGAGCTTCTCGAGGAGCTCCTCGATGTCGCTCGGCGCGCTCGCGTCTGGCTGGTCGGCCTGCGAGGAGAGCACGCTGTGCAAGTGAGCGCCGAGCGCGCCTGGCGTGGGATGGTCGAACACCAAAGTCACGGGCAGTTGCATGCCCGTCGATGCGCCAAGCCTGTTGCGCAGTTCGACCGAGGCGAGCGAGTCGAAGCCGAGATCGGCAAAGCTCATCGTCGCGTCGATCGCCTCCGCCGAGGCGTGTCCGAGCACCATGGCCGTCTGGGAGAGCACGAACTCCCCGACGATCCGACCGCTTTCGCTCGATGCGGTCCCCAGCAGCCGCTCGCGCAGCGACGCGGAGACCGTCGTCTCGGCGGTTTGCTCGCGCGTGGGTCTGCGTACGAAACCGTCGAACAGGCTGGGTAGATCTTCTGTGCGGGCGCGTGCACGCAATGCGGAGACGTCAAGACGTGCGAGCACCACCGATCCACGATCTACCGACCACGCCAGATCGAAAAGCTCGAGCGCCTTCGCGTGCGTGAGCGTGAGCATCCCCGACGTCGCCATCCGGGCCAGATCGGAGGCGCCGAGCGAACTGGTCATGCCAACCGTCTGCTCCCATGGGCCCCAAGCCATGGCCACAGCCGGCAGACCGCGTGACCTGCGGTGGGTCGCCAAGGCGTCCAAGAACGAATTGGCGGCCGCGTAGTTGCCTTGTCCCGACCAGCCAAGTGTGGCCGCCACCGAGGAAAACAGGACAAACGCGTCGAGGTCCATGTGCTCGGTCAGCTCGTGCAGGTGCCATGCCGCGTCCAGCTTCGGCGCCAGCACTCGGTCGATGCGCTCCGGCGTGAGCGATTGGACCAATCCATCGTCCAGCAGGCCGGCGGCGTGCACCACCGCCCGTAGCGGTCGATGCTCGGGGATCGAGTCGATCAGCGCGCGCAACTGCTCTCGTTGAGAGACGTCGCAGCTTGCCACCACGACGTTTGCCCCCAGCGCGGTCAAGTCCTCGGCCAGCTCCGCGATCCCCGGAGCCTGCTCGCCGCTGCGGCTCGCCAGCAGCAGGTTGCGAATGCCGTGCTCGCTCACCAGATGACGGGCGAGAACCGATCCCAAGCCACCGGTACCCCCTGTTATGAGGACGGTCCCGTCGGGGTCGATCGCGCTAGCGGGGATCGTCAGAACGAGCTTGCCGACGTGACGGGCTTGGCTCATGAAACGGAGCGCTTCTGGAGCTCGGCGTACGTCCCACGCGCGCACCGGAGGCAGCGTTAGCTCTCCGCGTTCGAACAGATCGGTAAGCACTTCGAACATCTGCTCGATGCGCACCGGCCCCGCGTCCATCAAGTCGAAAGCCTTGTAGCTGACTCCGGCTCGCCGGGCGGCGATCTCGACCGGGTCGCGTACGTCGGTCTTGCCCATCTCCACGAAGCGACCGCCCCGGCCGAGCAGGTCAAGCGAAGCGTCCACGAAATCGCCGGCGAGCGAATTCAGCACGACGTCCACTCCGCCTCCGCCGGTCTCTCCCAGAAACCGCTCCTTGAAGCTGAGCTCGCGCGAGCTAGCGATATGGCTCGCGTCGATCCCCATCGCTTCGAGGGCGCTCCACTTGGCGGGGCTGGCCGTGGCGAATACCTCGACGCCGAGATGGCGCGCAAGCTGTACGGCCGCCGTGCCGACCCCGCCGCTCGCGGCGTGGACGAGCAGGCGCTCGTGCGGACGCACGTCGGCCAGGTTGACAAGCGCGTAGTAGGCCGTCAGGAACACCAGCGGCATCGACGCCGCTTGCGCAAAGGACCATCCTTCGGGCATCTGCGCGAGGAGTCGCCGGTCGGCGATCGCCACGGGACCAAAGGCGCCTGGGAACAGGCCCATGACACGGTCGCCCGGCGCGATGCCTGCAACCGCCGAGCCGACCTCCAAGACGATGCCCGCGGCCTCGTTGCCGATCGTCGCGGCGCCGGGATAGACGCCGAGCGCGATCAGCACGTCCTTGAAGTTCACGCCGGCCGCGCGCAGCCGAACCCTGACCTCGCCTGGCTCGAGCGGGCGATCTGCCTCGGGAGAGGCGACCAACGACAGCCCCTCAAAAGTGTTGTCGGGACTCTCACCAACCCGCCAGGCACCGTCACCCGGGGGTGGGACCAGCGCTCCGTCCTCGCCGGAGCGTGCCAGCCTTGGAAGCAGGGGGCGACCGTCGCGTATCGCCACCTGGGGCTCCCCGCTCGCCAGGGCCGCGGCCAGTTCCTGCTCGCCGAGCGTCACACGATCGCGGTCGATCAAGACGACCCTTTGTGGGTTCTCCGACTGAGCGCAGCGCGCCAGGCCCCAGATGGCCGCGCCGCTCAAGTCAGCGACATCCTTGCCGGGCCCGATGGCCACAGCACCGCGAGTCAACAGGATCAACCGGCTTTCTGCCAGGCGTTCGTCCGCGAGGCATTCTTGGAGGGCGCCCAGTGTCCCTCTCAGCGCCCGATGGGCCCCGTTTGGCAGTTCGCTCGCGACCCCGGTGCAGTCGAGGAGCACCTGTCGCGGAACCTCGCCGCCGGAGGCCATATCCGTCAGCAGAGACGACATGTCGGCGTAAGTACCGCCGAGGTCCTCAACGAGGCTCGCATCGAGCCCGGCGTCCGGCGGACCGTCGCGATCTGCGAGACCCACGAGCGCCCACTGGGAGGGCTTGGTCTTCGCCTGTCCCCCGCGATTTGCGAGCGGCTTCCAGTCGAGCTGGAACAGCCCGTCGTGGCCGGCACTCGCCCCGGCGATCCCGGCGGCCGAGACGCTGCGCAGGACGAGCGCACCGACCGACGCGAGTCGCCGGCCACGTTCGTCGACAGCGGCAATCCGCAGCGAGTCGCCCTCCGTCGGGGAGAAGCGCACGCGCAACGTGCAGGCCCCGTGCTCCAACAGCTCGACGTCGCTGAAGCAGAATGGCAACCACACCTGCTCGCCAGGAGGAACATCCTCGGGGGACCCCTCGGCGTTCGAAGCAGACGGGCGGGTGAGGATGGTCGCCTGCAGGGCCGCGTCGAGCAGGGCGGGATGCAGCCCGAAAGCTTGGGCTCGATCGACCTCGGTGTCCGGAAGCGCCGCTTCGGCAAAGAGCTCGCCGTCCTTCCGCCATGCCTTGCGGAGTCCACGAAAGACAGGTCCATAGTCCAGTCCCTGCTCGATCAAGGACTCGTAGAAGTCCTCGAGCGGGACTTCCTCCGCCGCGTTGGGAGGCCAGGCCTCTTCTTCGGCGGGTGAGCCAATCCCGTGGCGTCCGGCTCGGTCGGCGCGGGCCGGGATCAACGAGCCGCTACCGTGACACAACCACTCGGCTTTGGACCCCTCGTCGGTACCGTGCTCGGGGCGCGAGTAGATGGTAAACGCGCGGGCGCCGGTCTCCTCGGCGGCGTCGAGAGACAATTGCAGCTGGACCGCCGCTTCGTCGGGGAGCACAAGTGGGCTCTGGAGCGTCAGCTCGCCGACGATCGGGCAGCCAAGCTGATCGCCCGCATGCAGGGCAAGCTCGAGAAAGGCCGTGCCAGGGAGCAGCACCTTGCCGAGGATCGCGTGGTCGGTGAGCCATGGCTGGGCTTGCGAACTCAAACGCCCGGTGAACAGCCAGCCGCCGTTGTCGGCCAGAGCAACCGCCGCTCCCAGTAGGGGGTGGCCGACCGGCGTTTGCCCTGTGGCGGCGACATCGCCGGCCGCGTGAGTGGACGGCTCGAGCCAGAACCGCTCTCGCTGGAATGCGTATGTGGGCAGCTCCAGCGGTTGCGCGCCGGAGCCTCGATAGCACTCGACCCAATCGACATCGGCGCCGTTGGTCCAGATGCCGGCCAGTGCCTCCAACAGCGTCGAGACCTCGGAGCGTCCGCGTCGCAACACCGGACCGACCTGAACCGCGACGGACGATTGCGCGGGCGACCCCAGATCGGCGCCCTCATGGACCGAAGCCTCATCCTCGGGGAGGGGAATCTCCGCCAAGCACTCTTGAACCATCGCGCTGAGCGCGCCGTCGGGTCCGAGCTCCAGGAAGTTGGCGACGCCCTGCGTGCGCAGCCATGCGACGCCCTCGGCAAATCTCACGGGCGAGCGCACCTGGCGCACCCAGTACTCCGCTGTGCAGAGCTCCTCCGAGAGCGGCTCGCCGGTCAGGTTTGACACCAGCGGGATCGAAGGTCGATCGAATGAGACCGTTTCGGCCACGCGCCTGAAGTCCTCGAGCATGCCCTCCATGAGCGGTGAGTGAAACGCGTGCGACACGCGCAGCGACTTGGTCTTGCGACCTCGCTCGCGCCAGAGCGAGGCGACCCTCAGAACCGGCTCGCTCTCTCCCGATATGACGACCGAGCGAGGACCGTTGATCCCGGCGAGGGCCACTCGACCGTCCAGGCCGGCAAGCGTCTCGGCTAGCTCCAGCTCCGAGGCCTGGATCGCGACCATCGCGCCGCCCGGCGGCAACTCGCCCATCAAGCGACCGCGAGCGGCCACGAGACGGCAAGCGTCCTCCAGCGAATAGACGTTCGCGAGAAAAGCGCCAACGAGCTCGCCGATCGAATGGCCGATGAGGAAATCCGCCTCCAGGCCCCAAGCCTGGAGCAGCCGGTACAGCGCGACCTCCAGCGCAAACAGGCCGGCCTGCGTGAACATCGTCTCATCCAGGAGGCCTCGCGCTTCGACCTCCGGCTCGGCGGACGAGTCGAACACCACCTCGCGCAAGGAGCGGCCTAGCAGTTCGTCCATGTGCAGGCAGACCTCGTCGAACGCCGCGGCGAATACCGGCAGCGACCGATACAGCTCGGCTCCCATCCCCACCCGCTGTGCGCCCTGCCCGGTGAACAGGAAAGCCAGTCGTGCGGAGCTATTTGGCCCGAGGCCTTGTGTGAGTCCGGGCGCGAGCTCGCCCCGCGCCAAAGCCCACGCTCCTTCGCGCAGGCCGTCGAGGTCTTCCCCGACTATCGCGGCACGGTGCTCGAAGGCTGTTCTATGAGCGAGCGACTGCCCGACGTCTTGGGGGCGCGGCTCCTCTTGCGCCGCGAAGGCCGCCAGTCGAGCCGCCTGGGCTTTTAGGGCTTGCGCGCTTCTGCCAGACAGCACCCACGCAACGGGGCGAGGCGAGGGCGAGGGCGTGTCGCCGCTCGTGGACGTTGCGGGCTCAGGCGGAGCCTGCTCGAAGATCATGTGGACGTTGGTGCCACTGATGCCATAGGAGGAGACGGCCGCGCGGCGGGGTTCCTCCCCGGCCGGCCAGTCCACTGCCTCGCTCAGCAGCGCAACATCTCCTGTGGACCAGTTGACTTCGTGGGATGGCTCGCCGAGATGGAGTGTCCTGGGCATGACCCCGTGTCGCAGGGCCATCGCCATCTTGATCGCGCCCGCCACGCCACCGACGGCCTGGGTGTGTCCGATGTTGGACTTGATCGACCCGAGCCACAAAGGCCGGCCTGGAGGGCGTCCTTGACCGTAGGCGGCGAGCAGAGCGTTGGCCTCGATCGGGTCTCCGAGCCGGGTCCCTGTGCCATGCGCCTCCACCACGTCGATCTGCTGGGGAGAGAGCCCGGCAGTGGCCAGCGCTCGGCGGATCACCTGCTGTTGGGCCAGTCCGTTGGGAGCAGCCAGGCCGTTGCTTGCGCCGTCCTGGTTGACCGCGCTGCCCCGTACGACAGCGATCACGCGATGGCCGTGGCGTTGGGCGTCGGCAAGCCTCTCCAGCAGCAACACGCCGACGCCCTCGCCCCAGCTGGTGCCGTCGGCGGCGCGCGCGAATGACTTGCAACGTCCATCTGCCGCAAGGGCGCGCTGACGGCTGAAGGCCACGAACAGACCGGGGCTCACCATGACGCTGACACCCCCCGCAAGCGCCATCGAACACTCTTCGCGTCTGAGGGCCGAGCAGGCGAGATGTGTGGCCACCAGCGAGGAGGAGCAGGCCGTGTCCACCGTCAGGGAAGGCCCTTGCAGGCCGAACACATAGGACACTCGACCGGCGATCACGCTGCCGATCGCGCCTGTCATGTTGTGGCCCTCCAGACCGTCTGGAGCGAGCCAGGCGCGGGCGTTGTAGTCGAGCGTGTTGATACCCGCAAAGACTCCCGTCTGGCTCTCGGCCACCGACTCGCGCGTCAGGCCCGCGTGCTCGAATGCCTCCCAGCAGACTTCCAGGAACAGGCGCTGTTGTGGATCCATAGCGAGCGCCTCGCGCGGACTGATGTTGAAGAAGCCCGCGTCGAAGTCGGCTGCGTCGTGGAGGAAGCCTCCTTGACGCGAGTAGCTGGTTCCGGACCTGTCGGGATCGGTGTCGTAAAGGCCATCGAGGTCCCAGCCGCGATCGGACGGGAAGTCCCCGATCGCGTCGCGACCATCGAGTACCAGGTCCCAGAGCTCTTGCGGTGTATTTATTCCGCCGGGGAAACGGCAGCTCATACCGACGATCGCGATCGGCTCCTCCGGGCTCGCCCCCGCTCGCGGGGAGGCGAAGTTGGCGGTAGGAGTGGCGAAAGCAGTGTGGGGGTCTCCGCCACGGACCAAGTCGAGCAGGCCCCGCGCGAGCGCGGTCGGGTTGGGATGGTCGAAGATGAGTGTGGCTGGGATTGGGAGCCCGGTGATCGCGCGCAAGCGGTTACGCAGCTCGACGGCGCCGGAGGAATCCAGGCCCAGCTCCTTGAATGGCCGCTGCGCCATCGAGCGGTCGAATGCGCAGAGGCCCAGCACCGCGGCGAGCTGTGCGCCGAGGAGATCGAGCGCGATGCGCTCGCGCTCGGACTGGCTTTGACCCTCGATGCGGCCCGCGAGCGTATCCGCCTGAGCCGGCGGCGAGGACGACGAACCTTGCAGCCCTTGCTCGTGTCCCTCTCCGCGCCGAGATGCGGCTGGCGTGCCGCTCGAGAGCCTGGGTTCGCTCGCACCCTCGCCGGCGGTGGGTCGGGTCGAGCCGAGTACGGCTTGGGCGCCCTCCCAGTCGACCGCGAGACCGTGGGCAGAGAGTTCGGCGAGGGCGTTCCAGAGGCGCAGCGGACTGTCTTGGCCTCGTCGCAAGGCGCTGGAGACCAAGACGTCGGCCCCTCCTCCGCGCGCGTGGTCCACGGTTTCCTGCATCGCTCCGGCGAGCACCGGGTGCGGAGAGATCTCAAGGAAAGCGGTGAGACCGTCGGCGAGGATCTCACGCGTGGCACGCTCGAACTCGACCGTGCCACGCTCAGTCCGATACCAATGGTGGACATCGCAGCCGCCACCCTGGAAGCGGCCGCCGGTCAAGGTCGAATAAAAAGGAAGCTCCGTCGTGCGAGGAGCAACGTCTGCCAACGCCGCCAGCATTCGTTCTCGCAGAGGCTCGATCTGACGGGAATGCGAGGCGTAGTCGATCGCGACCTTGCCTGCCCTCAGATCATGCGCCTTGCACCTCCTCAGCAGCTCTTCGACGTCGGCGAGGGGACCGCCCACCGCAAGCGAGTCGGGGCCGTTGATCGCGCCTACATCCAGCGACCCGAGTGAATCGATTTGCTCGTGGACCCACTCTCGCGGACCCGCGATCGCGGCCATGGCGCCCTTGCCCGAGAGCTCAGCCAGGAGTCGGCTTCGGCGCGCTATGACCATTGCGGCGTCCTCCAGGGAGAGCGCGCCGGCGAAGTGAGCGGCGGCGAGCTCGCCTTGGGAGTGGCCCATCACCGCCTCCGGCTCGACCCCGCAGGCGCGCCACAGATGTGCCAAAGAGACCGTGACCGCAAACAGCGCCGGTTGGACCACGTTGACGCGTTGCAGACGGCGCGCGCGCGGCTTACCCCTGAGGACGTCGGTCAACGACCATCGCAGATGGGGCTCCAGCGCCCGCTCGCACGCCTCGATATGACGCGCAAACAGCGGCGATGTGTCCAGCAACTCGCGCGCCATCCCCGGCCACTGGGCGCCGTGCCCGGAGAAGACGAACACGACACCGGGAGGGCCGGCGCTGTGCGGGGCATCGCTCACCGCTCTGCGCCGCCCGCCGGGAGTGCTGACACATGGCCTCGGCTCACGAGCGTTTGATCAGAGGATTTCCGTAGGAGGGACTCATGCCCGGGTCGGCCTTGGGCCACCGTGAGACCCCTCGGTTCGCGAGACGTCCCAGCTCCTGCACGGCCTCTCCCCCATCGCTCATCCCGCCGCCTGCGGCGCGCCCCCCATCGGGCCAGTCAGAAACATCGCCAGTGATACTAAGACGAGCCAAGCACAGTTGTCAACCAAGACTTTGCGGGCGGCCCAAATCGCTCAAACATCCGTCCAACAGGCGGGATTTGAGAGACCGACGGTTCTGGGCCGCGGCCAATTACCGATGCGCCCTCGAAACACTCGCGGAGCAATAAACGCGCGTAGTTGATTAGCCGGAGGGAGTATCTCGCATGCCCGACAGTGTCAATATGCTCACCCACAAGACACGATGCCGTCCTGACGATTAGGCTGAGGGCGAACGGGCTGGAGGTGGGGCGTATGCGGCCGGGGACGACAAGGTTGAGTCAAGAGCACGATAAACGCAATGTCTATCGCTAGAAAAGCTCGCAAGGGGTCCCAGCGCGAGCGCCTGCTCGACGGGATGCTGTTAGCCGCTGTGCGTCGCGGCTATGGCGGCGCCAATGTCGCGCAGGTGATCGCACATGCGGGCGTTTCCAGACCAACGTTCTACGAGTACTTCGCTGACCGCGACGATTGCTTTTTGGCTGTTCATCGAGATATCTCCGAACAGTTGCTGGGACACGTCGAGGAGGCGGTGAGTGCCGCGCCGCCGGAGCGCGCTGTGCAGGCGGGCGTGCGAATGCTTTTCATCCGCGCCCAAGCCCGGCCCGATCGGGCTCGATTCCTGGTCAACGAGACCTTGGCCGGTGGCAATCGCGCGCTCGACCAGCGCGATCGCCTGATCGACCGGATCGAGCAGGTCATCGAGCGGGCTCGAGCCCGTGCCTCGCCTCACACACCCACCCCGGACCTGCCTACCCAAGCGTTGCTTGGTGGCATCTGTGGATTGTTGGCTCCACGCTTGCGCCGCAACGAATACGACTTGACCGACCTGGCGGACGAAATCTGTGCGTGGATCGACAGCTACCTGAGGCCGACCGGAGAACATCGTTGGCGCGCCCTGGACCCGGGACCCGCGATGCCCACGCCCCGCCACCTTTCCGAGCTTTCGCTCGGTCCTCCGCCGGCGCTGCCGCGAGGCCGCCCCAGCCTTTCCTCGGCAGAGATCGCGGCTCACCAGCGCGAGCGGATCGTCTATGCCACGGGCGAGATGGCCTCGGAGAAGGGCTATGCGTCCACCACGATCGCGGACATAACCGCCGCCGCGGGTGTGGACCGGCGTGTCTTCTATGTCCATTTCAGGGACAAGCAGGAGGCTTTCCTGGCCGCGCACGAGCTTGGCTTCCAGCAGACGATGGCGGTCTCCGCGAGGGCTTACTTCAGCTGCGAGGACTGGCCGGAGCGAATCTGGGAGGGGCTCCATGCGGGAGCGCACTTCAACGCGACCCACCCGGTCGTGGCCCACATCGGCTACGTCGAAGCCCATGCCGTCGGCAGTCCGGCCATTCAGCGCTTGGACGACAGTCGTGCGGCTTTCAACATTTTCGCCCAAGAAGGCGTCAGATACACCTCCGAGCCGCCACCCGCTGCGACCCTCGATGCGCTGTCGGCGACGATCTTCGAGATCGGCTACCGCCACGCGCGTAGGCGTGAGGTCCATCTGCTTCCGCGTCTGACAGGCCACGCCGCCTATCTGGTGCTGGCGCCGTTCTTGGGCGTCGAGCAGGCAAACGAGTTCATCGACACGAAGCTTGCGCAAGCGCGCGCCGAGTTGGCGGACCTCGAGCAGCCCCGTCGGGGCGAGGTCGAGCAGGCTCATCGCGCCAAGCGCGGCGAGCGCCGGCGGGCCGGTCATCGCAAGGCGCGCGAGGGGGCCTCGGCGATGACCATCGACGCCTAAGAACTTGCCCTAGTCGACTCGCGGCCTGCCGCGCGGGCGCCGAGACGCTCCGCAAGGCCGTCGGCGAAACGGTCGATCAGTGCCGCGGCTTTCGGTAGGGCCCGGTCGAGCAGCAGAAAGCCGTGCATCTGATCGCTTGCGTGGACGTGCTCTACATCCACGCCGGCGCTTGCCAAGCGTTCGGCGAAGGCTGTGCCCTCGTCTCGCAGGGGGTCGAACTCCGCGGTCATGATCAGCGTGGACGGAAGGCCGCCGAGCTCGGCGCTTGCTAGCGGGAAGAGATAGGGGTCGCGCAGCTCTTGGCCGGTCGGAATGTAGTTCTCAAGCGCCCACCTTGCAAAGCGCAGGTCGAGCGTGTAGCCGCTTGCGCGCTCTTGGTAGGAGGGCCATTGCTCGAACATGCCCGCCACCGGGTAGGCGAGTATCTGACATGCGGGTGCGGGAGCGCCGAGGTCAGCAAGCAGCAGGCTCAAACAGGCTGCTGTGGTGGCGCCCGAACTTTCCCCCATCAAGGCCAAGGCCGATGCATCCACTTCAAGTCCCTCGGCGTTGTCGAGCAGCCAGCGATAGGCGAGGTGGGCGTCTTCGAGCGCCGCGGGATGCTTGTGCTCCGGGGCTCGACGATGGTCGAGCGCCGCGATCAAGCACCCTGAACGGCGAGCGATCAGCCGGCAGAGGCGGTCGTGGGTGTCGAGGTCGTTGACGCTCCACCCGCCTCCGTGCAGGAACAGGGCCGCAGCCAGTCGTCCTTGGGCGGGTCGGAAAAGGCGCACGGCGAGCGGGCCGTGGGGCGTGGGCAGCGAGACGTCTCGTACGTCGTGCAGCGCGATCGTGTCTGCTCGTCCGACGAGCGCGGCGCGCATCTGCTCGCGAGCCTCTTGGATCGTCAGCTCATAGGCCTGCGGCGCGCCCATGGCGCTCATCACGTCAAGCAGCGCTTGGGCGTCGGGGTCGAGCTGAGCAGCCATCGACGCGCAAGCATGCCAGACGACCTCCACATCCGGGGGGCGCGGTCCGGCCAATGCCCGTCGATCAGCGAGCCGGGGGCCGGGTCCAGGCGATCGCGCTGAGAAGGATCCCGTCACGCTGCATCCACCTGCCGGAGAAAGCGCTCAGCGGCCCGCCTGCGGTGGGAACGGGAGCGAGGAGCAGCTGCGCTTGAAAGGTGCCCGCATCGGGATCGATCGCGACGGTCGCATCCTCGAAACCGAGCCAGCGCCGGGTGAGCGGAAACCAAGCCTTGTAGACGGACTCCTTGGCGCTGAACAGCAGACGGTCCCAATGCACCGTGGGCGTGTGTGCTTGCAGTCGTTGCAGATGCGCGATCTCCTCGGGCCTCGCTATGTCCGCGATGAGACCGTCGGGCAGGGCGGCGTTGGGCTCAGCGTCGATGCCGAGCGCGAGGACTTCCTCCGCTCGCGCGACGGCCGCGCCGCGGTAGGCCTCGCAGTGGGTGATGCTGCCGAGCACTTGTCTCGGCCAGAGCGGCTCGCCGCGCTCTCCGCTGAGAATGGGCGCGGGCGCGATGCCGAGCGTTTGGAGGGCCTCCCGGGCGCACACCCGCGCAGTCGTGAACTCGTTGCGTCGCTTCTCCACGGAATTTGCGATGAGGGCCTGCTCCTCGGCGAACAGGAGCGCGTCATAGGAGTCGGTGCGCCGCTCGGCGCAGGCCACGCAAGCGGGCAGCAACTCCTCGATCATGCGAGCTGCTCCGCGGGCGCGATCGTGCGGAGTGTTGGTTTGCGGGCGTGTCGGCGATGCCACTCGCGGGGATAGCCGAGGGAGACCTCCTCGAAGCGGACTCCGTCTTGGAAGGTGGTGCGGGGTATGTGCAGATGCCCGTAGACCACCACCTCGGCTTTGAAGCGGACATGCCAGTCGGCGGTCAAGGTGGTCCCACACCACTGCGCGAACTCTGGATGCGTGAGCACCTTGGTGGGAGCTTCGGTCAGGGGGAAGTGGTTGACGATCGCCAGCGGGTCCTCGCCACAGGCTCGGAGGCGGGTTTCGGCCTCGCGCACGCGGGCATGGCACCACTGAGCGCGACTCTCGTAGGGGTCGGGATACAAGAGGAACTCGTCGCTGCAAACCACGCCGGCTCGATGGGCGAGCGCGAGGGCCTGGGCCGGCGTGGAGGCGATATTGCGCGAGAAGGAATAATCGTAGAGCAGAAACAACGGTGCGATTGTGAGCGGACCACCGGGTCCGGACCACACCGGATAGGGGTCCTCGGGCGTTAGGACTCCGGCGGCTCGGCATATCTCTACCAGTCGTTGGTAGCGCTGCTCGCCGCGCAGCGGGGGCTCCTCGTGGGGGGTGCTCCAAAGCTCATGGTTGCCGGGCGTCCAGATCACCTTGGCGAAGCGATCCGCAAGAAGGCCCAAGGCCCATGCGACGTCGACCAAGGTGTCGCTCACGTCGCCGCACACGATCAGCCAGTCATCGTCGCACTCGGCTCGTAGTCCTTCGACGATTGCCCGGTTCTCGGGATGTGTCACGTGTAGGTCGCTCACCGCCAGCAGGCGCCCGTGACCAGCTTCGGGGAGGGTCATCGGCGCGATCTTAGCCGTGGCCGCACGCCTGCCCGAGCTCGATTCTTGCGGTACTGTCAGCACCGCTCCACCACGTTCACCGTCCGAGCACGACCGGAGGTTGCCGCCAGATGCCGCCCTTGATAACTCGCGAGGAAGCCTTGAAGCTGGGCGAAGTCGAGGATCATGCCGCGATCGAAGCGCTGGTCGAGCGCGCATGGCAGGCGCGCAAGGAGCGCTTCTCGGACTCGACGGACATGTGCTCGCTGGTCAACGCGAAGTCGGGCGGCTGTGCGGAGGACTGCGGCTTTTGTGCTCAGTCTCGCTTTGCGGAGGCGGAGACGCCGATGCACGCGATGATGGATCCCGAGCAGATCCTTGAACACGCCAAGGCCGCCGAGGCGGCGGGCGCTCATCGCTTTTGCATGGTCACCCAAGGTCAGGGTCTCTCCAAACGCGACTTCGAGAAGATCTTGGAGGGCGCGAAGCTGGTCTCCGAGAAGACCAACTTGAAGCGGTGTGCTTCGATCGGTCATATGTCTCCGGCTCGCGCCAAGGCGCTGAAGGATGCGGGCATCCAGAGGGTCCACCACAACGTGGAGACGGCCGAGAGCTACTACGACGAGGTCTCTACCACGGTGCGCTATGAGGGGCGCTTGCGCACGATCCAAGCGGTGCGCGATGCAGGCTTGGAGACATGCGTGGGCGGGATCCTCAATTTGGGCGAGACCCGCGAGCAGCGCGTGGAGATGGCTTTCGAGCTGGCGGCCATCGATCCGACGAGCGTGCCGATCAACCTGCTCAACCCTAGGCCGGGCACGAAGTTCGGAGACCGCGACTACATCGACCCTTGGGAGGCGGTCAAGTGGGTGGCGATCTTCAGGCTGATCTTGCCTGAAGCTCTGTTCAGGCTGTGCGGCGGGCGCGTGGAGAACTTGGGCGAGCTGCAACCGCTGGCGGTCAAGGCGGGGCTCAATGGGGTCATGATGGGCAACTTCTTGACCACGCTCGGCTCCACTCCGGAGGAGGACCGCTCGATGTTCGAGGAGCTGGGCCTGAATGTGGGGCGTCAGGCCGACAACGGCTCCAACCCCCGCCCGGATAACCGCTCGGGTTGGCTTGACGGCGAGACGCCCGACCTCGTGGAGGATCTGCTTGGGGACGTGCCGGGACAGGCGGTGAAGCCAGGATCGACGGAAGGCATCGAGGTGCGCATGTGGGACCCCTCGACGCAGCTGCGCTTCAAGGCCAAGCAGACCGTCCCGCCGCGACCCGATGGCGCGCGCAATGCGGTTCCGGCAGGTTGGGGCGATTGATCGAGCCGGAGCCGTGCAAGGATGGAGCACGGTAATGAGCGCGGATCAGCCGAGTAAGGATTCCCACGACGAGTTCGCGGGCGAGATCGGACGGCGCCTGAGTGAGATCGAGCAGCTCGGGCTGGAGCGGCGTCTGCGCATCGTATCGGGGGCTCAGGGACCCAGGGTGGTGCTGGACGGCGAGCCGGTGATCCTGCTCTGCTCGAACAATTACCTGGGCCTGGCAGACCATCCCCAGGTTCGCGAAGGGGCGGCGAAGGCGGCCATGCGGTGGGGCGTGGGCGCGGGCGCTTCGAGGCTGGTGTCGGGCACGATGACGATCCACCTCGAGTTGGAGCGGCGCTTGGCGGCGTTCGAGGGCAGCGAGGCGTGCGTCCTGTTCGGCGCCGGCTATCTGGCCAACATGGGCGTGATCGGAGCGCTCGCCGGACCGGGCGACACGATCTTCTCCGATGAGCTGAACCATGCTTCGATCATCGACGGATGCAGGGCCTCGCGGGCAGGTGTGGTCGTGTATCGCCATCTCGACACAAGCCATCTGGAGCGCTGCCTGCGCGAAGAGAGCGGCTCGGGGCGAAGACTGGTCGTGACCGATTCGGTGTTCTCGATGGACGGCGACGTGGCGCCATTGGCAGAGATAGCGCAGCTCGCCAAGTCATATCGGGCGCGTGTGGTCGTGGATGAGGCGCATGCGATAGGCGCGCTTGGCGAGGGCGGGCGCGGGGCGCGGGCCGACGCAGGCCTGCAAGGCGAGGTGGACGTGTCGATCGGAACGTTGGGCAAGGCGCTCGGCTCATACGGCGCCTATGCGTGCGCGACGGAGGAGACGGTGCGCTATCTGGTCAACACTGCCCGGCCGCTGATCTTCTCGACTGCTCCCTCGCCGCCGTCGGCGGCGGGCGCTTTGGCGGCGCTTGAGCTGCTGGAAGCGGAGCCGGAGCGGGTGCGGCGCCTACACGAGGCGGCCCGTTGCCTGCGGGGAGCGCTTGCCGAGCAGGGCTTTGCGGTCGAGCGCAACGAGATGCACATCGTGCCACTCGTGGTCGGCGACAGCGAGGCAGCCGTGCGCCTGTGCGGAGCGGCCCTTGAGCGTGGGGTGTTCGCCCAGGCGATCCGCCCGCCAACGGTGGCGCAGGGCACCGCGAGGCTGCGCCTGGCAGTAATGGCTTCGCACTCGACAGACGAACTGGGCTTGGCGGCGACAGCGCTGGCCGAGGCCGCGCGCGAGGTGGGACTGGACCCGGCACAGCTTGGCGAGCCCAGCTCGATGCCAGCACGCCGACTCGTAGGTATCTCCTAGAGGCGGGCTTGCGGGGACTGTTCGTCACTGGCACGGGCACCGGCGTGGGCAAGACGATCGTGAGCGCCGCCTTGCTAGCCGCGATGCGGGCGGCGGGCGAGCCGGCACGCGCTTACAAGCCGGTCGTGACCGGGCTCGAGGAGCCGGCCGGCGAGTGGCCGCCCGACCACGAGCTGCTGGGGCTGGCCGCGGGCATGGAGCCTGAGGAGGTCGCGCCGCTGCGCTACGGGCCGGCGGTGTCGCCGCACCTGGCTGCCTCGCTGGCCCACGAGCAGATCGATCCGGTCGACTTGATCGGGAACGCGCGCACTCGCACAAGCGCCGGAGAGACGCTGATCGTGGAGGGCGTGGGCGGTCTGCTCGTGCCACTCGCCGAGAACTTCACGGTGCGAGATCTCGCGGTCGAGCTAGGCTTGGCGCTGCTGATCGCCGCGACGCCCGGGCTGGGCACGATCAACCACACGCTGCTCACGATCGAGGCGGCCAGAGCCGCGGGGCTTGAGGTCGCAGCGGTGGTGCTCACGCCGTGGCCGGCCGACCCGGGTCCAATGGAGCACTCCAACCGCGAGACGATCGCCGGCCTGGGGGCGGTCGAAGTCGCCACGCTCGGAGAGGTCTCCTCTCCTGAGATCGCCGGGCTGGCGAGCGCGGGCGGGCTTCTACCGTGGCGAAGCTGGCTCTGAAGCCGCCGCCACCATCGCTTCGGTGACGCGGGCGAGATCCTCCTCGGCGATCACGTACGGAGGCATCGTGTAGATCAGATCGCGGAAGGGACGCAGCCAAACACCGCGCTCGACGGCGAGGGTGCTCGCGGCGGCGATATCGACGGGACGATCCAACTGGATGACGCCGATAGCGCCGAGCACACGCACGTCAAGCACTCCGGGCAAGTCGCTCGCCGGGGCCAAACCCTCCCGCAGGCCGGCTTCGATGCGAGCTACGTCATCGCGCCAAGCGCCGCCTTCGAGCAGGTCAAGCGAAGCCGAGGCGACCGAGCAGGCGAGCGGGTTGGCCATGAAGGTCGGGCCGTGCATCAGGGCCCCACCCTCACCGGCGGAGATGGCCTCGGCGATGGCGCTCGTGCAGAGCGTGGCGGCCAGCGTGAGATAGCCGCCGGTGAGCGCCTTGCCGACGCACATGATGTCCGGGGCGATGTCCGCGTGCTCGCTGGCGAACATGGCGCCGGTGCGTCCGAAGCCGGTCGCGATCTCGTCCAGGAGGAGAGGAAGTTCGTACTGGTCGCACAACCCGCGCACCGCGGAGAGACATGCCGGTGAGTAGAAGCGCATCCCACCGGCGCCCTGAACGATCGGCTCGAGGATGACACCGGCCAACTCGTGGACATGGCGGTCGAGGAGGCTCCGGAGATGCTCGGCCCAGGCTTCGTTCAGAGGCGCCTCGAAGCCGAGCGGTGGTCGCTCGGCGAAGAGGTGAGCGGCGAGCACGCCCGTGAACAGCGAGTGCATCCCGCCGACCGGATCGCAGACGGCCATGGCGCCGAAAGTGTCGCCGTGGTAGCCGCCGCGGACCGTGAGCAAGCGAGTACGCTCGTGACGCCCGATCGCCCGCTGGTACTGCAAGGCCATCTTGATGGCAACCTCAACCGAGACAGAGCCGGAGTCGGCGAAGAACACACGGTCGAGGCCTGGCGGGGCGATTTGCAAGAGGCGCTCGGCCAAACCTACCGCGGGCTCGTGGGTCAAGCCGCCGAACATCACATGAGCCATGCGCCCCAGTTGCTCGCGCACGGCTTCGTCGAGCGAAGGGTGGCGGTAGCCGTGGACCGCACACCACCAAGAGGACATCCCGTCGATCAACTGGCGCCCGTCGGCCAAGCGCAGGCGGACGCCTTCGGCGGAGACGACCGGCAGGGGCGCGGGCGATCCGGGCGAGGCCGAGTAGGGATGCCAGACGTGGCGCCTGTCGAGCTCTGAAAGCTCGGCCCAGTCGGGCTTCACTAGGACGTCCGCTGGGCAAGCGAGACAAGGACGCAGCGAGCGGGGTGTGCTGAGCCCATACGCGAGCGAGGACGCAGTATCGCGCCGCTCAGCGGACGTCCTAGTCCTCGTACAGGGTGAAGTCGCGCTTACGGGCGCCGCACACTGGACAGAACCAGGTGTCGGGGATGTCCTCGAAGGCGGTGCCGGCTGGGATGCCGCCGTCGGGGTCGCCATCCTCGGGGTCATAGATGTAGCCGCAGGACTCGCAGATCCAGCGTTGCAAGGTTTGGGTGGTGCTCATGCACCTAAGACTACCGGCCGCTAGGGTCCTTTGGATGAACGCCCGGTCCCCCAGCGAAGACGACGCATCCGAAGGTGAGCTCGATCACGACGGTCAAAGCGGGCCGGGCCAGACGCTGAATCGGGGGACCACACAAGAGCCGAGCCAAGCTCTGAATCCGGGGACCACACCGGAGCCGGGCCAGACGTTGAATCTGGGCGGCGCCGAGGAGCCCGGCCAGGGATTGAACGTGGGCCCGGCGACACCGCCGAGGCAGGCCGCCACGGTGATCTTGTTGCGCGGCGGAGCGCAAGCGCTCGAAGTGCTGCTGGTGAAGCGCACCGAGCGGGCCAAGTTCATGGGCGGCGTCTGGGTCTTCCCGGGTGGCGCGGTGGATGAGGCCGATCCCGGGTCTGGTGGGCAGGCGCACCGCGCGGCGGCGGCCAGGGAGCTCTCCGAGGAGGCCGGGGTGACGCTTTCCGGTCCAGAGTCGCTGGTGGAGTTTTCGCGGTGGATCACCCCGGAAGAGGTGACCATCCGTTTTGACACCCGCTTCTTCTTGGCCGAGCTTCCGGCGGGAGAGGAACCCGAAGTCGACGGCGAGGAGTGCGTCGATCAAGGCTGGTTCACGCCACGGGGCGCTCTGGATGCGTTCGCGCGGGAGGAGATCGTGCTCGTCTTCCCCACGATCAAGCACTTGGAGCAGCTGGAGGCCTTTGGCAGCGTGGAGGAACTGCTCGACTACGCCGGCGGGCGCGAGGTTCTGCCGGTGCAACCGAAGGTGTGGTTCGACGGAGAGGTCGCTCGCGTGGCCCTGCCGGGCGAGCCGGGCTACGAGTAGCGCGGAACAGCGCTCGCTAGGAGGGCCGGATCGCGTCCATCACGTGGGTGACGGCGTTGATCAGGGCGAGGTGGGTGAAGGCCTGGGGATAGTTGCCGAGGTGGCGGCCGCTTGAGGCCTCGAGCTCCTCGGCGTAGAGGCCCAGTTCCGAGGAGTAGCCGAGCAGACGCTCGCACAGGCGTCGTGCCTGGACGTGCTCGCCGATCTCACACAAGGTCGAGACCAGCCAGAAGGAGCAGATGAGGAAGGTGCCCTCCTCCCCACTCTGGCCGTCGTCAGTCTCATCGGTGCGGTAGCGCATTACCAGGCCGTTCTCGGTGAGCTCGTCGCGGATCGCCATGACGGTCGCTCGCACACGCTCGTCGTCAGGTGGCAGGAAGCGCATCAACACGATCAAGAGGTTGGAGGCGTCGAGCGCGTCGGTGTCGTAGTGCTGGCGGAACACGCCCCTCTCGTCGAACGCCCTGCTCGAGGATGTCGGCCTTGATCTCCTCGGCGATGCCTTGCATGCGCTCGGCGTGCTCGTCCTCGCCACGTCGTTCGGCCAGCCGCGCTGCTCGGTCGCAGGCGACCCAGCACATCAGCTTGGAGGAGACGTAGTGGCGCGGCTCGCCGCGCGCCTCCCAGATGCCTTGGTCGGGTTCTTTCCAGACGCGCGCGGCGCATTCGGCCTGATCGATGAGGATCGGCCACAACCGCTCGGGGATGTGATCGCGCTGCTTGGAGTGCAGGTAAACCGAGTCGAGCACAGCTCCGTAGACATCGTTTTGGCGCTGGTTGTAGGCGCCGTTGCCGATCCGCACCGGACGCGCGCCCTCGTAGCCCTTGAGGTGGTCGAGGGTGGACTCGCTCAGGTCCTTTTGGCCCTTGATCCCGTACATGATCTGCAAGGAGCCATCCTCGTTGCGCTCCATGTCGGCGACGTACTGAATGAAGTCGTCGGCCTCCCAGTCGAGGCCCAATGCGTGCAAGGCCCACAAGGTGAACGAAGCGTCGCGCATCCAGCAGTAGCGGTAGTCCCAGTTGCGAGAGCCCCTCGGCGTCTCGGGCAACGAGGTCGTGGGCGCCGCGACGAGGGCGCCGGTGGGCATGAAGGTGAGCCCCTTCAAAGTGAGCGCCGCGCGTTGCAGGTGGGCGCGCCAAGGATGGTCTGGATAGTTGCCTTCGGCAAGCCAAGTGCGCCAGAAGTGGCAGGTGCGCTCGATCCGCGCCTGAGCCTGCTCGGCGGTGCGCGGGCCGCGCAGCTCCCGTGTCCAAGAGAGCGCACAGAAGCGCGTCTCGCCCTCGCTCATCGTGTGGCGCGAATGGGCGCGGTTGCCCTCGATGCCCATACGCGTGTCGCTGAACAGACGGAAGGCCGTGGTGCCGTCTGTCGCATCCAGGCCGTGTCCTTGATCGTCTTCGACGTGGCTCCACTGGGCGGCGGTGGCGCCGAAGTCGAGCATCGGCTCGCACACCATCTCGACCTGGACCTGTCCTTGGATGCACTCGACCACGCGCACGAGCAGGTGGTCGGCGTCGAAGTCGGTGGGCGGGCGTGTGTGGCTCGTTTCGCGATCCTCATCGTGCCAGTCGCTGATCGTGAGTGCGTCTACGACACGCAACCATCCTTGGGGGGTCATCCAGGTCGTCTCGATCACGTTGGTGCCCGGCAGGTAGCGCCGGCCGACCGGTACGTATGTGCCGTAGGGGCCGACCCTGAAGCTGCCGGCGCCACGGTCGAGCATCGCAGCGAAGACCGAAGGGGAGTCGAAGTGGGGCAGGCACATCCACTCGATCGAGCCGTCGGAGGCAACCAGGGCGCCGGTGTGACAGTCCGAGAGAAAACCGTAATCGGCGATCGGCGGAAACGGCGAGTCGTGGGCAGGCAGGGCGGCTCTCACACCTCCTGGCTGCACCCCGGGCGCCTTGGCTCCCGCGCGCGCCGGCTTGGACGGGGGAGCGCTCATCGCGCAAACGGTAGCGGCAGCCGTCCCTCTTCGCCTAGCTTGTCCAGGTGAGCGGTCAAGCTGATGGCCGCGACCGGACGCAGGGCGCCCGGCACGTCTCCCCAGGCGGCGTCGAGCAAGTCCTCTGTCGAGCGGCGCCCTTCTTCGAGCGCCACAACCAAGCGACGCTCGCGCTCCAGTCGGTGCTCTATGTATTGCTCCAGACGCTCTCTCGGATTCCAGATCGGCGGCCCGTGGCCGGGACAGAGCAACTGCAAGTCGCGTTCGCGCAACCGTCGCAGCGCCTGCAGATATCCCGCCAAAGCGCCCGGGTCGGGAGCGATGAAAACGCTGCCTTCGCCGAGCACAGCGTCGCCCACGAAGCAAATGGCGCCGGCGATGAAGGCAAAATGGTCGGGGGCGTGACCGGGGAGGTGGATCGCTTCGAAGGGACCAACCCGGGCACCGTCGGTGAGTGCGATGTCGGCCGGTCCGCGCGCCGCGGCGAGTGGGGCCGGGAACCGCTTGAGCAGCGACTGGACGCCTTCGCAGTGATCGATGTGGTCGTGGGTCAGCACGATCCCGCCGAGTCCGCCGCGCTGGATGATCGCCGCGTCGAGCGCGCGGCCGTGGGAGGACAGCTCGGGTCCGGGGTCAACGACCCAGGTCGGATCGCGCCCAAAGACCCAGGTGTTGGTGCCCGACATCGTGAGCGGCCCCGGGTTCTCGGCGCGTACACGCAGTACGCCCAAATTTTCCAGTCGCTCGGCCTCGGAGGGGGTGGGGCTCACGCAGGCGACGTTAGCCGCTTGACGAGTCCAAGCACCCACGCCTTGGAGCTCGCGCGAGCTCCACCGCTACTTGTTGACGTTGCAACTGTTACTAGGGATAAGCAAGCAAGGAGACGACGATGAGCAGATCTGAATACGGCGATGGACCTGTAGCGATCGCAGAACATGAGACGCGAAATCGTCGGCGTGCGTCGATATGCGGCTACTTGCTCGCATGCCTCGCATTGGCGGCCGTCGCGTTGCCGTCGATCGCGGGCGCCGCACCGGTGGTGGCAGTGAAAGCGAAGATCCTGCCGGTACCGATCAATCCGGCTTCGGCGAAAAGCAAGAATTATCCGAAAACGGGCAACATTTTGGGCGCGGGCGCCTCAGTGGAAACACAATTCACGATAAGCGGCACCGAATACGGCGGTTATCCGTCGCCGCTCACCGGTGTGGTCGTATACCTGCCTAAGGGAACGAAGCTGCATCCCCAGGGCTTTGCGACGTGCCCGAGCGGAACCCTGGAAAGCCACGAAGTGCAGAAGTGCCCGAAGAAATCGATCGCCAGCCCGAAGGGCGAAGTGCTGGGCGTGGTCAGCTTCGGCGGCACACGCGTCGAGGAGAAAGCCAGCGTGCAGGCGTTCTTCACCTCCGGTGGCGGCTTGGCGTTCTTCACCGAAGGCACCTCGCCCACGCTGATCGAAATTCTCTCCACGGGACGCTTCGCAGGTGCCTCGGGCGCCTTCTCACAGAAGCTGACGGCCGTCGTGCCGCTTGTGGAAACAGTCCCGGGCGCACCTTACGCGTCGGTTCAGGCCATCAAGATCAAGGTGGGTGCAGCCTATCTGAAGGGCAAAAAGCTGATCTCATACGGGACCGTGCCGACCAAGTGCCCCAAGGGAGGCTTCCCGGCCAAGACGGAACTGAAATTCTTGAGCGGCGAAACCTCGACCGCGAGCATCAAGGTTCCTTGCCCGAAGAAATGATCGGGCAGACAGACTGAGGCGGGGTACATCCAGGTGGAAGGGGCTCCCTGTTGGGGGACGGGGAGCCACCTGGAGTGAGATCGCATCTCGGGCGGCAGGGGGAACACCTGTTGGGGGACAGGAGCCGCCCGGGACGCGTTCACGTGCGCGCGAGTACCAGAGAGAGCGAAGTGCGAGCACAACAAGGACAAGCGCAAACACGCGACGACGAAGACCAGCACGACGAAGATGGCACGCTGGCCGGCGACAAGCAGGACAAGGACGAGCGCGAACGGGCGACGAGAACCACCACGTCGGCCGACGGGCCCGAGGACGAGGACGAGCGCGTAGAAGCCTCCCGGGCACGGGCTGCCCGGGAGGCCGGCTACTAGAGGAGGCGCTCTCTAGTAGATGTTGCGATCGCGGACTTCGCGTTCGACCGGCGGCACTTCGCGCCTGCGCCCGGCCCATACGCCGAACCAGAGCAGCGAGAACACGAGGCCGACAACGCCGACGATCATGAGCACGAGACCCACAACGTGCAGGTCGATGCCGCTGACTGTCGCCGTGACCGCGTAGCGCAAGATCGCTCCGACCGCGATCAATATGAGTGAGCTTCCAAAGGTCATCGCCGCCATACATGCCCCCGATGGTTGCCTCTCAATCCTAAAAACCGAACGTCCTGGTCCTATGCGAACATATGTTCGTGCGTTGGAGCAACCTGAGCGAGCAGGACGACGAGCAGAGGCACCTGCCGGGCTACCGCGACGAAGCCGTGGTACGCCATTTCGACGCGCCCGAGGCACTCCAGACACGCTTCTATGAGGTCCGCGCCCGCTCGGTGCTCAACCGTGTACCCGCGAGCTCGCGGATGCCCTTCGGCTGGACGATCAATCCCTACAGGGGCTGCAGTCATGCATGCGTTTTTTGCTTCGCCCGCCCAACCCACCGCTACCTGGGATTCGACGCGGGACGGGACTTCGAGCGTGAGATCGTGGTGAAGGTCAACGCGCCCGAGGTATTGCGCATCGAGTTGGCGCGCCGCTCCTGGAAGCGCGAGCACATCGCGCTCGGCACGAATACCGATCCCTACCAGTGGGTGGAGGGCCGTTACCGCTTGATGGTGGGCATTTGGGAAGCGCTGCGCGATGCCGCGAACCCGTGCTCGGTGCTCACCAAGTCGCCGCTCCTGCTGCGCGACCTGCCCCTGATGCTGGAAGTCGCGCGCAGGACCACGATCACGGCGAGCCTCTCGATACCCACCTTGGACGAGCGCGCGTGGCGGGCCACCGAGCCTCACACCCCCAACCCGCGCGCGCGCCTGGAGGCGGTCGCCGAGCTCAATCGGGCGGGCATCCCGACCGGTGTCCTGGTGGCGCCCTTGATGCCGGGTATCAACGACGCTCCCGCTCAGCTCGAGCCGCTCCTCCAGGGCGCCGTGGACGCCGGCGCTACGCACATCGGTGGAGTGGCATTGCATCTTCGCGGCGAGGTCAAAGACGTCTTCATGGAGTGGTTGGGCGCCGAGCGTCCGGACTTGGTGGAGAGCTATGGGCAGCTCTATCACAACCGAGCGTATGCCCCCGCCCACGAGCGCAAGCGACTGTCCGGCCTCGTGCAAGGGCGTCTCCCACCAAGCCGATTCAAGCGATGGTCGCGCCCCCGCGAGCCCGAGCGCGAGTCGGCGAGCAAGCCGGCTGCGCCCCAAGGTCGCCTGTTCTGAGACCCAGAGCACGAGTCGAGCGCAACGAGAACGCCGGGTCCACTAGGCTCGCGCCCATGGCGATGGACGGTGCATCTGAAGCCTCGGGGGGACTTGCCCCGCGGTCTGCGAGCTTCACCGATCGAACCGCTTGGGCGCGCAACCTGGCGACTCCTGTACGCGACTTCCTCACGACCGAGACCGGCGGCGCCGCGGTCCTCCTGGGCGCGGTGCTCCTCGCTTGGATCTGGGCGAACTCGCCGTGGTCGAGCTCCTATGAGTCGTTTTGGACCACCAAGCTGTCGATTCAAATCGGCTCCAGTGGGATCTCTCAAGATCTGCGCCACTGGATCAACGACGGGTTGATGACCTTCTTCTTCTTGGTCACCGGCTTGGAGGCGCGGCGGGAGATCGACATGGGACAGTTGCGCGAGCGCCGCCGCATAGCTCTGCCGGCGATCTCGGCGCTGGGCGGCGCGGCGGCGGCTGTTCTGCTCTACCTGGCCCTCAACGCCGGCGGCCCGGGTGCGCACGGATGGGGAGCGGTCATGTCCACCGACACAGCTTTTGCGCTTGGGGTGTTGGCGCTCGTCGCTCCCGGAGGCACCCGCCTGAGGGTGTACTTGCTCACGCTCGCGATCGCCGACGACCTGGTTGCGTTGGTGGTGATCGCCACCGCCTACACGGCGCACGTCTCCCTGTGGGCCTTGGCGCTCGCGATCGGCTTCTTCGTGGCCTTGCTGGCGTTGCGATACGTGCCCCGCCTCTGGCGCAGGCGACTGCGCCCAGTGCTCGGCCTGGCGATCTGGGTGGCGCTGTATGAGTCGGGCATCGATCCGGTCATATCTGGCTTGGCTTTGGGCCTGGCCACAAGCGCCTATCCGCCGGTACGCGACGAGCTCGAGCAGGTGAGCGAACTGACACGTTCCTTTCGCGAGCAGCCCACGCCCGAGCTGGCCCGCTCGGCGCAACTGGGCCTCTCCTCGGCGATCTCTCCCAACGAGCGCCTCCAGCACTTGTTTCACCCTTGGACCAGCTACTTGATCGTGCCGCTGTTCGCTCTGGCCAACGCCGGGGTGCACATCAGCGACACTTTGCTCTCGCGCGCGGTGTCCTCGCCGATCGTGCTGGGGATCGTGCTTGGCTATGTGGTGGGCAAGCCCTTGGGGATACTGGGCTCCTCGTGGCTGGCCACGAGGCCCCGCCTGGGCGGGCTGCCGCGCGTGCTCAGCTGGCCCGGGATCGCCGGCGACGGGGCGGTTGCGGGAGTCGGCTTCACCGTGGCGCTCTTGATCGTGAGCCTGGCTTTCAAAGGAGTGGAGCTACAGGAGGCCACGCTCGGCGTGCTCGCCGCCGGCGTGCTCGCCTCGCTTTGCGGTTTGTCGGTCTTTCGAGCCATCCGGCTATTGCCCAGCTCCGTGCGGGCGCGCCAACTGCTTCACACCGAGGAGGAGATCCTCGACCTCGCCGACGAGATCGACCCCGCGCGCGATCACATCCGCGGCTCGGCGGAAGCGCTCGTGACGCTGCTCGAGTATGGCGACTACGAGTGCCCTTACTGTGGGCGCGCCGAGCTCGTCGTCCGCGAGCTACTGGACTCCTTCGGCGACGAGCTGCGGTACGTGTGGCGGCACCTGCCCTTGAGCGATGTCCACCCGCACGCCCAGATGGCCGCCGAGGCCGCCGAGGCGGCCGGCGCCCAAGGTCGATTCTGGGCTTTGCACGACACTCTGCTGAGCCACCAGCAGGAGCTGATGCCCACCGCGTTGCGGGCTGACGCCGAGATACTCGGCCTCGACGTGGAGCGTTTCTGGGAGGAGTTGCGCCACCGCGAGTACGCGCCCCGGGTGGACGATGATGTGGCCACGGCGGACGCAAGCGGCGTGGCCGGCACACCCACGTTCTTCATCAACGGTCGTCGCCACCACGGAGCCTATGACGTCGCGAGCCTGACCGCTGCCGTGTCCGCGTCGCGAGCACGGGCAAAGCTGAGAGTTCACGCCGCGGGCGGGCCGGCGCAGACCTGAAGCGTGCTCAGGACTCGCAGATGAGCGCGGCGGTGCGCTTAACCATCGGGCCGACCTGCTCGAGCAGTTGCTTGGCGGTGTAGGCGCTCGACGGAACGGTCACCTCGATCGCCAGCGGATACTCGCCGGACGGGCGCGGAAGCAGAACGGCGACCGAGCGCGAGCCAGCGGTCAGCTCTTCGTCGCTGAGGGTCGGCTCGCGCGGGTTCATGCGGGCGAGCTCGTCGGCAAGTTCGCTCTTGGCGACGATCGAGTTGGGACCGTGCGGGACCAGCTGCAACCCTTCCAGCAGCTCGCTGCGCTCGGCGTCGGAGACACTTGCCAACAGGACCTTCCCCAGCGCGCTGCAATAGACCGGCACGCTGGCTCCCACCCCGAGCTCCAGGTCGATCGCATATTGACCGCGGCGATGACCGAACAGGCGATGAACGTAGACGACCCGATCGCGGTCGAGCACGCCCATGCTGACGGTATGGCCGACCTTGTCGCGCAGCTCTTCGAGGGCCACGCCGGCCGAGACCTGTCGGCGGACCGCGCCGATAGCCGAGCGTCCGGGCCCGGACGCCCGTGTGGAGAGCCCGTACCGGCGCTTGCCGTCCTGCTCCAAATAGCCGAGCGCCACCAAGGTGACTGCGTAGCGATGAGTGGTGGGGCGGCTGAGGCCCATGATGTTCGCCAGCTCTGAAATGCCAAGCGGCCGGCGCTCGCGCGAGAAGGACTCGAGCACCGCAACGCTGTATTCGAAGGAGCGCGACATGCGCGGATCGGGCGACTCTTTGATCCGCGGCGTCGAGCTCGAGGAGTCCTCGGACTTCTGCGACGCCGAGCCCGAGCCGCCCCCGGACCGCTGCGACCCCGAGCCGGAAGCCTCCTCGGACTTCCGCGATGCCGAGCCCGAGCCGCCCCCGGACCGCTGCGACCCCGAGCCGGAAGCCTCCTCGGACTTCCGCGATGCCGAGCCGGAAGCCCCCTCGGACTTCCGCGACGCCGAGCTGGAAGTGGCCTCGGACTTCCGCGACGCCGAGCTGGAAGTGGCCTCGGACTTCTGCGACGCCGAGCCGGAACCCGCCTCGGACGGCTGCGAATCGTCCTTGCGCCTGCGCTTGGCGGTGGGCTTGCGCTGGTCTGCGGCCCCGGCCATTAAGCGCGGGGAGGCCTGACACGCGTCCCCCTGATCGATCCCCCCGGCGTCGATCCCGCCCGCGTATCCTGCCTCCCCGTATTCCACCGTCAGGATGATGGGCCTCCGGCGCTCGCTTGGGTAGGCATGCTTTGAGGGTTCAAAGCTTTGGATGACATTTCGGGACCGGAGTGGTTCGTTTCTATTGGCACGAACTTCCACTATGCTTCCGCTTGGAGTGTCTGCTAGATCGGCAAGCAAGAGGACCAGTCGGGCGATGACCTCGCCTGTGAACTGGACGATTTTGGGCCTGGTTATCGAGCGTCCGAGCTACGGGCTGGAGCTGGCCAATCGCTTCCAGCGTGTTTACGCCGACGTGCTTCCGTTGAGCGGAGACTCGCACGTGTATTCAGCCCTCAACATGCTCCAAGGCCGCGACATGATCGAGATCGTCTCGCGCACCAAAGTCGACCGCCAACCCAAGCCCCACTACCGGGCAACGCCGCTGGGCGTGAGCAGCTACGAAGACTGGCTGGTGGAGCAGATCGACGCCCAGACGCGCACACAGGAGCTGTGGGTCCGCCAACTGGCGATCTTCGCCCACGACCCACACGTGGCGCTGCGGATGCTCGACCGCTACGAACGTCGATTCCTCAAGGACGCGGGGTTGACCGGCTACAAGCCCACCGGCTCGGGACTCGACTCGCGCGAGGAATTGATCGACGGACTCGTCGCCGAGCAGAGGCGCGTGGCCGTCGGCGGCATGCTTTCGTGGTTGCGCTATGCGCGCGCCAGATTCGAGGCGCTGGCCGGAAGCGGCGACGGCGATGAGCCTGCTCGAACTTGATCGGGTAGGCAGCTCTCGCAGCTCGCGCGCCGCCTTGGAGGACGTGTCGCTCACGATCGACGCGGGCGAAATGGTCGTCGTTTGGGGAGAACGTCGTTCGGGCCGCTCCACGCTTTTGCGCATCGCCGCCGGCATCGAGCCGCCAGACCGAGGCGTCGTTCGCTGCCACGGTCGCGACCTGACAGAGCGCGGAGCGGAGATGCTCGGCGATGAGATCGGCTACTGCCGTCTCGGCTTTCGCCCGGAGCGCGGGGTGACCGTGCTCGATCAGCTGATCTCCAGCCAAATCGCTCGCAAAGTCTCGCAAGAGGCGGCGCTGACACGTGCCTGTAAGGCGCTGGAGCGCGTCGGAGCCGGTGCGTGTTCGCAGCTGTCGGCCAAAGACCTAAAGACCGAGGAAACTGTCATCGTGGCGATTGCCAGAGCGCTCACCGGCGACCCAAGCCTTCTGATCGTCGACGAGCCGACCATCGGCGTGGACCCGCTCAGACGCGACGACATCCTCCGGCTGCTTCGCTCGCTGGCCGACGAGGGCATCGCGATCCTCGCAAGCGCGGGCGAGGGTACCGCCCTGCTGGGCGCAGACCGGGTGCTCTCGCTCGACAAAGGCACGTTGCGTGGCGAGCTCGACCCAGACCTGGCGCCGGTCACCGAGCTCGAGCGTCATCGGCGGGCTCGCGGGTAGCGGGAGACCGACGCGAGTGCTCGAGCTCGAAAGCGTCGTCAAGCACTATCGCGGGGCGGCAGAGGAGGTGCGGGCCGTGGACGGCGTCAGCTTGACGATCGCCCCTGGCGAAATGTGCGCGGTGCTCGGCCCCAGCGGCTCGGGCAAGACCACCCTCCTGCTGCTAATCGCCGCGTTGCTCAAGCCCGAAGCCGGCACCATCCGCTACCGCGGTCGCGAGGTGTCCTCGTTCTCGGAGTCCGAGGCGAGCCAGTACCTGCTGCGCGACGTGGGTTTCGTGTTCCAAGGGTTTCACCTGATGCCGCGGGTCTCGGCGGTCGACAATGCCGCCCGCAAGCTGATCATCGGCGGCCTCGGATTGCGTGAAGCCCAGGCCCGGGCGATTCCGTGGCTCGAGCGCGTTGGCTTGGCCGAACGGCTCGAGCACACGCCAGAGACACTCTCCGGCGGTGAGCGTCAACGCGTCGCGATAGCTCGGGCGCTCGCCGGCGAGCCGCGTTTGATCCTGGCCGACGAGCCCACCGGGAACCTGGACAGCGCTCGCAGCCACGAGATCGTGCAATTGCTTGGATCGGTCGCCCGCGAGCGCGAGGCGGGTGTGCTGCTCGTGACCCACGATCGTGAGGCAGCAGGGCTCGCCGACAGTTGCTACACCCTGCGCGACGGCCAGCTCGTCGAGGACGCTCTCGAGGAGGAGGTGGAGGACGCACCCCTGCAAGCGCTGCCGAGCACCCCGAGAAGCCCGCACAGTCGAGAGGGGTCCTTGCGCTTCGGCGCGAGCTCGGATCGATGAGGCCCTATACGCTGGTCTATTTCTATGGTCGACGGTTGCGGGTCCACGGTGTGCAAGAGCTGCTCGCAGGCCTCGGGGTCGCGGTGGCCGTGGCGCTCGTGTTCGCCGTCACGGTCGCGGCGAGCAGCCTCACCAACTCGGCCGCCAACGTAGTCCGCACGGTCGCCGGTCCGGCCGACCTACAGGTCCACACTCGCGGCCCCGAAGGATTTGACGAACACCTGCTCGCTCGAATCGAGCGCCTGCCCAACGTCAAGCAGGCGGCACAGCTGCTCGAAGAGAGCGCCACGATCATTGGCCCCAACGGGCAACGGGCGACGGTCACGATCGCCGGTGCCACCAGCGGCCTGGCGTTCATGGACGGTCTCGCCCACACCCTGCCGGGTGGCGTGCTTTCGGCCGGAGGCATCGGTCTGAGCACCGCAAGCGCCCAAGCGATCGGCGTCGGCGGACTCAACTTAAGCGCCCCCACCGAAGTGACGGTCGCCCTGCGCGGACGAGCCCAGCGTCTACAGGTCTCGGCGATCTTGGGACACGAAGCAGCCGGTGCCCTGTCTCTCGCCCAGGTCGCCTTCATGCCGCTCTCCCGCCTGCAGGCATTTGCGGCGCTGCCTCATCGAGTGAGCCGCATCTTGGTCCAAAGCGCCCCGGGCAAGCAGGCAGCCGTGCGCTCGGAGCTACAAGCGCTGGTGGGTGGCGGTCTCGCGGTCGCGCCGGCCGACCAAGAAGTGAACCTCCTGCGCCAAGCCCTGCGCCCCAGCAACCAGGCAAGCGCACTGTTCGCCGGGCTGGCCGCATTGCTCGGATTCCTGTTCGCGTTCAACGCGATCCTGCTGACGGCCCCCGAACGACGCGCCGCAATCGCCGACCTGCGCCTCGATGGAACCAGGCGCGGGGCGATCGTCGAGATGGTTCTCTTCCAAGCGTTCTGCCTCGGCATCGTCGCCTCGGCGGTCGGACTTCTTGCGGGCTACGCGCTGGCGCTGGGGATCTTTCAAACGAGCCCGGGCTATCTCGCTCAGGCCTTCACCTTGGGCGGCAACACCGTGATCGGAGCGAAGCCGATCGTGCTGTCGCTGGCGGGCGGGATCCTCGCCACGTGCCTGGCCTCCTCGGTTCCACTGGGAGACCTCCGCCGTGGGCGGCGCCTTGACTCGGTTCTGGTCGGAGCGGGCGAGCGCGACCAGGCGCCACGTCGCGGCACCCAGCTGAAGCTGCTGGCGATGGCGGCCTGCCTGCTGGTGCTTGCGACGGGCCTGTTTGCCCTGGCTCCCTCGACGGCGATAGCGGCGTGCGTACTGCTCGCGCTAGCCACGATCCTGGCCGTGCCCCTTATCCTCTCGGGAGTCTTGCGAGCAGCCGAGACGCTGGCGCTTCGCAATCACAAACTCACGACACTTCCCCTGGCGATCGACTCGCTGCGCGCCCGAACGATGCGTTCCCTGGCGCTCGCCGCGACCGGCGCCGTCGCTCTGTTCGGAAGCGTGGCACTGAGCGGCGCCCAACACGACCTGCTGCGGGGACTCAACAATTTTGCCCAGGCTTATGCCACCGACGGCGAGGTCTGGGTCGTCAATCCCGGCTACATCCCTGAGACCACGAGCTTTCTCGCCGACGGATACGCGGCACGGATCTCGCACGTGGCGGGAGTCACCGGAGTTCATGTGCTGCAGAGCGAGTTCATGAACATGCCAAACCGCCGCATCGTGATCGTCGCCCGCCCGCCGGGCTCCGGCAGCGAAGTCCTGCGCACTCAGATCCTCAGCGGAGACTTTGCGAGCTCCCGCCAGCGCCTGGCGGAAGGCGGCTGGGTGGCTGTCTCCAAGCAGATAGCCGAAGAACAACACGTCCGCCTCGGCGGTGTGCTCGCACTGCCGACGCCGACCGGAGCCGCTCGGCTTCGCCTCGCGGCGCTGACCACCAACTTCGGTTGGCCAGGCGGCGCCGTCCTGATGAATTCAAGCGATTACAGTCGCCGCTGGGCAACCCAGGCGCCAAGCGCACTGGCGATCTCTCTCGCGCCGGGAACCGACGTGGCGAGTGCCCAGCGCGCGATCGCACGCTCCTTGGGCGCGCACAGCGGCTTGGAAACGATCACGGCGGCCACTTGGAGCAATCGTTTCGACACCCTCGCGGGCGAGGGACTGGCCCAGCTGGGCGACATATCGACGCTCTTGATCCTGGCCGCGATCATGGCGATGACGGCGGCCTTGGGCTCGAACATCTGGCAACGTCGAGCATCGCTTGCCGAGCTGCTTCTGGATGGGGCCTCGCGGCGACGCCTTCGCCACATACTGCTCACCGAATCGCTGCTGATGCTCAGCGCGGGCTGCCTGGCCGGCGCGGTGATCGGCGTGTATGGCCAGTTCGTGATCGACAGCTACCTGAAGCACATAACGGGCTTTCCGGTGGCAAGCATCGCCACGTTGGCCCGTCCGGTTGCGCTGTTCGCGCTGGTCATCGCCGCGGTGCTCTTGCTCGTGTCGATTCCCGGTTGGCGCGCCTCGCGTGTCCGCCCCGTGCTCGGTCTGAGCGAGTCCTAAGACGAAACGATGCTTGGTCGCGCGCACGAGCGCCTCTGAAACGGCATAGGCTCGACCGCGATGCCCTCATTTGGCGACCATCGGCTCTTGGCGCGGATGAGCAAGGCACTCGCACTCGCAAACATCCGCTACTGGACCGCTGTCGCGCCACTGGTAGGCGACCGGCTCGGCCATTGGAGACGGCGCGCCGAAGGAATTCCCGACCCGAGGCTGCGCCTCCTGGCGCTCGCCAACCTTAGAGAGGAGGGCTTCAACGCCCAGGCGACCGCCACGCTTGCCACGCTTGCGCCCCGCCGCTACCGCGCACCGGTCGCCGAAGCGATAGTTGCGCTCCAGGTGCTCTACGACTACTTGGACAGCCTCGTGGAGTGTCCCTTGGCCGACCCGCTCGGGGACGGGCGGCGACTGTATCGAGCGTTTCTGGACGCGATCGCTTTGCGGCGCGAACCCGCTGGTCGGTACTACCCGCCCACGGACTTCGCCGCCGACGGCGGCTACCTGGACGAGTTGGTCCACGCCGTCCGCCACTCACTGGAGCGCTTGCCCTCTTGGGGCGAGATCGAGCCAGTGGGCACCGCGACCGCCGAGCGTTGCGCGGAGGCGCAGGTTCGCGCCCACGCCGCTGACCCGGAGCTCGAGCGATGGTCGCGCGAGCACGCGGCCGAGACCTCCTTGGGTTGGCGGGAGTTTCTCGCCGGAGCCGTTTCTTCGGGACTGGCTCTGCACGCCCTGATCGCCCTGGCCGGGGATCCCCAAGCTTCACATGAGCAGGCGCTCGCCCTCGACGCGTCCTACCTCTCGCTGTGCTCGGTGACGACGCTGCTGGACGGACTCGTGGACCACCGTCAAGACCTGCTCAGCAGCGGTCAGCCGGGGTATCTTCGCTACTACCCCGATCGCGAAACGCTCACGCGAGCCCTCGTGGGGGCCATCGACCTCGCCGCGCGCCAAGCACGAGCAAGCCCCGACGCTCCCCACCACCTGGTGACGCTCGTGGGGATCGTCGCCTACTACGCCTCGGCGCCCACGGCCCGCGACGAGTTCGCGCGACCCGCGATCGGCCGGGTGACTCGCCGCCTCGCGCCGGCGATCGTGCCCGTCCTCGCGATCATGCGGACCTGGCGCGCCGCAAAGCGTCTCAGTCACGCGATAGCGAGCATGACCGGTCGTCGATGAGGGGCGTCCTCCCGGACGCACGATGAGGAGGTTGCAAGATACGTAACGTGGCGATCATCACCGATGGCAACGGACGCTGGGCACAGACTCGCGGCTTATCGGTCAACGAAGGCCATGAGGCGGGAGCGGACACACTCAAAGCGCGCCTTCGCGACGCGATTGCGCTCGGAGTGCGCCAGCTGACGGTCTACTCCTTCTCGACCGAGAATTGGTCGCGACCGGCCGAGGAGGTGCAGGGCTTGATGGCAATGCTCACACGACGCATCGCCACCGAGACGCCGCGTTTGAGTCGAGCGGGAATCAGATTGCGTTTTGTGGGACGCCGCCAGGGGGCTCCGCGAAAGTTGGTCGAGCAGATGCAGTGGTCAGAAGCCGTGACCGCCGAGAATCGGCGCCTGGTCCTGTTCATCGCGCTCAACTATGGGGGGCGAGCGGAGATTCTCGATGCCGCAACTCGCTTCAGCGAGGGAGGCGAAGCGGAGTTTCGCAACTGCCTCTACACGCCTGACATGAACGATCCCGACCTAATCATCCGTACCGGCGGGGAGCAGCGCCTGTCCAACTTCCTGCCCTGGCAGGGAGCCGACGCGGAACTGGTATTCCGCGACGAGATGTGGCCCGACTTCACTAGCGCGGCGTTCGCGCAAGCCTTGCAAGGACACAGCTCGGGGCGCCCGCGCATCGTCAGAGCTGAGCCCGACGAACACGATCCGAAGAATGAAATCACCGCAAGCAGATCAGCATATACTGTCCTATAGAACGATTCCTGGGGATTGTGGAGGTATCAGCTGTATGGCCAAGCAAACCGCCTCACGTAAGCGGAGGGTCCTGGCAGGGAGGCTTCTCGTATGCGCCGGCCTCAGCCTCGCGAGCGTTCTCGCCGGCACGCTGGGAGCCGCCGCGCAGCCGCCCGGCGCGAGTCGCGCGGGAAGCGGTGCGGCGAGGATCGCCTCACGCGTCCTGAACGCGACCGACACCGCGCACCTGCACTACGTCAACAGTTCGGGAGCGGAGCTGTTCGAGGAAGGTTCGGCCGCGGGCAGCCTGCCCGGCAAGATGCGGCTGCACGGCGAAGTGGGCCCTACCCTGACCGCCGATTTCACCGTCTATGTGCGCGGCGGCACGATCGACGGCCGCGGCACCGCCAAGGCGCACGGAACCGGCAGATACGAAAGCTTCGCGGGCTCGCTCGCGGTTACGGGCGGTACGGGACGCTACGCTCACGCTCACGGACACGCTGGCTTTTACGGCGTCTTCGACCGCCAAACCTATGCGTTGACGGTGCAGACAACCGGCCGGCTGCTCTACTGACTGCCGCTGAGTGCGACGGCCGGCCTTGTACCGATTTCAAAGCCTGCTTGCCACGCTCATACTCTGCGGATGGCTATGCCCGGGCGCACACGCAGCGCCCGCGGTGAAACTCGAAGCTGCCTTGAACCCCGAGCACCTTGGACACGAAACCACGGTCGGCTTCGGCGTTGCAATCAGCGGTCGCAACGGTCGGGCGCCATCGCCTCTCACCGACGTTGAAGTGCACTATCCCGAGCACCTTGGACTGGCCCTGAGCGGCCTCGGCTTCGCCAGCTGCGCTCCGGCGCGCCTAGAAGCCGACGGGAGCGCGGCATGCCCGGCGAACTCCCTCATGGGCTATGGCACAGCCACCGCCGAGATTCCCATCGGCCCGAGCATCTTCTATGAGAAGGCGCGCGTCACGATATTCCGAGCCCCCGCCGAACCGGGCCAGGTTGGTCTGCTCTTCCACGTGGAAGCCACGAGCCCGGTCAGCGCGGAACTGGTGTTCCCGGGCGTGCTGCTCTCAGCGGCACCGCCCTTCGCCGGCAGTATCGACATCAAAGTTCCGCTCGTGCCGGGCCTGCCGTTCGGACCGAATGTGGCGGTGGTGAAGCTGGCCATGACGGTCGGCCCCACGAGCAAGATCTTCTACTACGAACGCGTACGCGGCAAAACGCTTCGCTACCACCCCCGCGGAGTGCTGCTACCCGACTCGTGTCCCAGCGGGGGCTTCCGGTTCGCGGCAACGTTCGGATTCGAAGATGGAAGTCACGCCAGCGCGGGCACGACGGTGCCCTGTCCGCGCTCGTCCTCGCGCAGAGCTCGTCGCTGAGGCCGACCCGAGAAGGCACCTCTCAGTCGAAGTCCCCGCCGATAGGACCAGCCGACCCCTTCCAGTCGAGATCCCCGCCGATGCGACCTGCGCGGGCCCTCTCAGGCTAGTGGTTTGGCGGCGGGCGCCTCGGCGGGCAAGCCGACCAGTCGTGCGCTCTGCTGCCACAGTTGCTCGGCAAGCACCTCGTCCTGGGCTTGAGCGGAGGGCGCGAGGACTTTCTCGTCCTGGACATACTCGCCGGTCAGGCCCACCGCCTGCTCGGAGAGGGCAAGCCACACGAGCGAGCGAGCGCCTCGCTCGGGCGAGCGAAAGAAAGGTCCGGCCACGGTCGTGAGGATCTTCCAGATTCCGTTCTCGTTCTTGCCGAAGCCGGTGCGCACGACGCCCGGGTGAAAACAATTTGCGCGCAGCTCGGGCGCCCGCTTGGCGAGCTCGCGGGTAAAGAGGATGTTGCAGAGCTTGCTGGTCCCATAGACACGCATCGCCCTATAGGAGCTCTGCGACTGCAGATCCGTGAGGTCCAACTGTCCTTGCTCGTGTGCGTCGGAAGCCGTCGTGACCACGCGCCCACCGGCGAGACGATCGAGCAGCAGGTTGGTCAACAGAAACGGCGCAAGATGGTTCAGCGCGAAAGTCCGCTCCAAACCCTCCGATGTCTCCTTGCGCGAGGCGAACAGCGCCCCCGCGTTGTTGGCAAGAACGTCGATGCGCTCATAGCTCTCACGCACCTCCCGCGCCAAGGCCCGGACTTCGGCCATCGAGGTGAGGTCGGCCACGTGCTCGTGTACAGGCGCCCCTCCCCCGGCCGCCCTGGCTTGCTCGGCTACTTCTCCAACGCGCTCGGGATCGCGCCCCACAAGCGCGACCTCGGCACCTTGGCTCGCAAGCTCGATGGCGGCGGCAAGCCCTATGCCACGGGTGGCGCCGGTGAGCAGGACGAGTGTCATGTTCTAGAACTCTACCGGCGCGCGCCGGCCGCCACCCTCGAATGGCAGCCGACGCTCGCGTAGGCTTTCGACATGCCACTACCACCGATGCCGATCCCCCGTGGCGCCATGCGAGCCGGATTGGCCCTGCGCAGCGCCGTCCTCGATCTCGCCGACCGCGTGTTGCCGGCGGAGGCCGCCCTGTGGGACTTCACCGCCGGGATGGCACGAACCAAGCTGGCGGGGGTACTCGTCACCTCAGGCCTCGCGGACGCTCTGAGCGGGCAAGGGCGCGACGCGCACGAGGTGGCCCGGGAGCTGGGCCTCTCAGAGGATGTCACCTTGCGCGTGCTCGGCGCCGCGGCGGCCTCGCGGTTGGTCCGCCTGGACCGACGCGGCCGGGCACGCCTCACCCGTTTGGGCGCCCCCTTGAGCAATCATCACCCAAACTCGCTCGCCTCCTGGGCCGCCTACCAGGCGGCGCCGGCCAACGCGGCCGCCCACGCCGAACTGGACGCCCAACTGCGCGAGGGCGCCGAGCCATCGGGCCACCGGCGCGCCTTCGGAAACTCGGTGTGGGAGTACTTCGGCGAGCACCCCCACGAGGCGGCCCGCTTCGCCGCGTCGATGCGTGAGCTGACCGCGATCGACCTCGCCGGGCTCGTGCGCGGATACCCTTGGCCGCGCGAAGGCACGATTTGCGACATGGCCGGCGGAATCGGAACGCTTTTGGCCGCGATTCTCCAGCGCCGACCCCACGCGCGGGGGATTCTCGTGGACGCGCCCGAGGTGCTGGCCGAGGCCGAGGGCTTCCTGCGCTCGCAAGGCCTCGCCGACCGGGTACGGCGCTGCCCCGGCGATCTCTTCGGCCAGATCGACGTCCAAGCGGACGTTTATGTGCTCAAGTGGATCCTTCACGACTGGAGCGACACCGCCTGCGTCGAGATCCTCGCGGGCCTGCGCTCATCGATGCCAAGCGGCTCGAAGGTCATCGCCATCGACCAACACCTCGAGCCCGGGCGCCCAAGCCCGGTCACATCGATGGTCGATCTGCTGATGCTCGTGGAGTGCGAGGGTGGTCGGGAGCGCTCGCCCAAGCAGATCCAAGAGCTGATGGCGAAGGCCGGTCTCACCCCTGGTCGCGTCCGCCACGCCGGATTGCACATGGTCGTGGAGGGCCTCGCCAGCTAGATGGTTGTTCCACGACGGAGCACCGCCGCTGGCACGTCTGGCCTTCGCCTGCCTTTGTCCTCGGCCTTGCCCTTGCCTCCAGCAAGGGCTGCGGCCTGCGTCCGCGGCAGGCTCGACCATCCGCACCACCGGAAAGCGGCACACCGCCGTGGAATCAACCATCCAGACACCGCAGTCTCCCACCGCACGCTCGTGCGCGCTGCTCGGCCGAGCGAGCGCCCTCGGTTTGGCTCGCCGCCAACTGGGTAGTGATCACGCACGCGCCAGCTGTGGATCGAGTAGCGGGGTCTCCCCCCGAGGTATTGGATGCCGACAACGACTCAAAGCAACATTGCGAGCATGCGAAGAGCCTCCGCCTCGCACGACTCGGAGATGTTCTGCGAAGACCGCGTTGACGATCGCGAAGACGGCATTGACGATTGGCTCCAAGGCGAACGAGCCCCCTTCAAGCAGTCCGGGGCCCAAGCCCAGCGAACCTCAACGGCCCGGGAGCTTCCCATCTGCGAGACCGGCGAGCTTGCCGCCGAATGCGACGCCCCGGGAGAAGCGCGCCGCACAATCGTCCGCGCCTTGCGGCGTCAGGGCTGCGGGGAGGTTCTGGTCCAAGACGCCGCGCTGGTCGTCACCGAGCTGGCCGCCAACGCCGTGGTTCACGCCGGATCACCGTTCTCGGTGTCCGTGAGCCTGCGTGAGGCGACCCTGCGAATCGTCGTGGCCGACAACGGTCCGGTCGCAACCGCCGCGACCAGCCGGCATTTGGCGCCCCGCAAAGGACGAGGCCTCGGCTTGATCGACGCGCTCTGCACGTGCTGGGGCGCCGACATCACCGCCCACGGCAAGGTCGTCTGGGGTGAGTTGCAACTGTGAGCAGCTATCGGCCGGCCGAGGACTGGTCCTCCTCGCCGAACCAGGCCGCGCGCCGGCTTGCTCCGAAGTGCTCCTTCTCGGCCACGAGCGCCGTCGAGGGCTCCCGATAGGTGCCGGTCGGCTTGGGACCTGAGAGGAAATCGACATCGACGCGCCCCACACGCCCGGCGCCGAACTCGATGTAGCAGGAGCCCATTCCCCCGTACCCCTCCGGCTCGGGCTCGCCGCGCAGCCTCGCCGTCAGCTCGGCCGCGACGACGCGGGCCGCGCCCTCGGAGAAGACACCCGCCTTGGGCACCCCTACCGTGGCCACGTCACCGACGGCGTAGACCTGGGGAAAGCGAGTGCGCAAGGTCCGCGAATCGACGGGTATGTAGCCGTCCTCGGCCATCCCACTCGCAAGCACGACATCGGGAGCCCTATGCTTGGGGACACCCAGGAACAGCTCGTAAGGCATCTCGCTGCCGTCGTCGAGCACGGCGAGGCGACGCTCGCCATCCAGCGAGCTTATGCGACGACCTGGCACGAACTCGATGTCGCGTTCGGCAAAAGCCGCCAGCAACGCGCGCGAGGTCTCAGGCGAGGGCGGGACCGGACTTGGCAGGGGCAGCACAAACGAAATCTCACACTGCTCCCGCACGCCGCGAGCAGTCAGGTAGTCGTGCAACAACAGCGCGGCCTCGCTCGGCGCCGGAGGACACTTGAAAGGGGCTCCGCAGACCCCCACGATCGCCCGTCCTCGCGAGAAGGCCGGCAGTGCCTTGGCCAGTCGCGCCGCGCCCCCCACCGAGTAGAACTCGTTGTCCCCGTCGGAGAGCCCCGGAGTGGCCTCCATGTCGTAGTCGGCGCCGAGCGCGACCACCAGGTGATCTGCTTGGTGGACGCCCGCGTCGGTCTCCACGCGACGAGTCTCCGGATCGATCGCCACGATCGCCTCTTGCAGGAAGCGCACCCCCGGCTTGGCGATCTCGCGGTAGGGCAGACGGACCGCGTCGAGCGTCGTGCGTCCAAACAGCACGTCCAGCTTGGAGTAGCCGAACACGAACGAGTCGCTCTTGTCGATCAAGGTCAGCTCGATCTCCTCGCCAAACGTGCGCGAAAGGATCGTCACCAGCTCAAGCCCTCCAAAACCGGCGCCCAAAACGACCACGCGAGCCTTCATCAGCTGAGTGTATGGGATCGAACGCCCCCAAACAGGGGCGGCCGCCGCGACGGCTACTCGGGCAGCAGCCTGTAGCGACGAGTGTCCGGATCGCGCTCGAGCAGTCCAGCGGCGACCAAGGTCAGCACGTAACGATGAACCGTGCTCGTGTTCAGCTCGAGCTGCTCGGAGATGTCCTTGATCCCGATATCCATCCCTTCCGGGGGAAAACACGAGAGCACGAGCAGGCCGGCTAGCAGCGAACGAGACAGACGACGGTTGGATTGCAGGTCGCGGTATCTGAGGTTGAGCATGTCGCGCGCGTGAGAGCCATGAAAGCCGGTGCCGGAAACCATGCCCGAGAGGCTCGGCGCGGCTTCGTCTCCGAGCGCCGCTCGCATGACGTGGTCCACCTGGTTGCGCGACAGCGTGATCGAGACGGGTGGCTCGCGCGGTGGCTCCGAACGCGGCTGAGCTCCTGACTGTCCGCCGCCGCCGGAGGGCACAGACCCCGAGGCGCCTCGGTCGGGCAGGCCGTCCGGCTGGAAATCCGGGTCTATCGAAGATTCGCGATTCACAACATCAACCCCCTGGAGCCGCCCGTCCGCGGGCGGGGAAATCGACAACATTGTCGCGCTCTGGCGAGGCGCCCGTGGGCACCAGCAGACGACCGTCGCTGAGCGATCCGATCCGATGGGCGTGCACCATCGAAGGCATGTCGGGCACCGTGATCAGCACCGCCAACCAATCCTCCTCGGCGGTGCTGCGCAGCAACCCCATCACCTCCTCGCGTTGCAGCACGTCGAGATTGGCGGTGGGGTCGTCCACGACGAGCAGGCTGGGTTGGCGCACCATCGCGTGAGCGACCGAGACCAGCGTGCGCTCGCTGTCGGTCAAATCCTCCCAGCGCCCTTTCGAGCATTCGGCCACGCCGACGCGCGCCAGCGCCGCGGCGGAGCGACGTCGCGCGCGGCGCATGTTCTGGCGTTTGAGCAGCGGCAGGGCAACATAGTCGAGCATCTCCAGCTCGTTGCTCTCGGGCCCCGAGCGCCTGGCCCAACCGATCTCCTCGCGCAACAGACGCACGAGCCCGGCCCTGGACATGCCCACCAGATTCTGGTCCTTGAACCTCACGATGCCGCTTTCGGGCGACTCCAAACCGGCCGCAACCTTCAGCAAGGTCGTCTTGCCAGAGCCGCGCTGTCCCCACACCGCGACGCACTCGCCCGCGAATACAGACAAGGAGATGTCCTTGAGCACCGCCGTCTCATGGGGACCGCGCCAGTAGCTCTTGCTGACTCGGTCCAGTTCCAGGCGAGCCTTCGAACTCAAGCGACCCGATCTCCTCGTGCGGGGCCTCCTCGCGCGTGGGCGAGATTGAGCCTGGTCATGATCGCGCGCGCCTTCTGCAGCCATTCGACACGTGCTTGCAGTTGCTTGATCTCGGCGTCGCGAACCAGCAGGCCGGCCACCTCCGACCAGGCTTTCGGAGCTCCACCCCGTCCCTCGGAGGGTTGCCTGAGGCTCTGCATCCGGGCCAGGCAATCCTCCTCTTGGCTGCGCGCCAGCTCGATCAGACGAGCCAAGTTATCGGGTTTGGAGAGCGCGATCTTCATGTACAGCTCGTCGCGCACAGGCGCCAGCGAGGAGCTCCCGAGCATCCAAGCTTCGAAGTGATCGACGCCCTTGAGAGTCGCTTCGTAGATGGTGCGCGGCGCCGCCCGCTCGTTGCCCGCGTTTCTGCGCTGCCCCACGCTGCGCACCATCGCGTCGGCACTGAGCTGGTCGAGCGCCGAATAGACCCCCGTGGGAGCGAAGCCCGATGAGCCAAATCTGTCTTGGAGGCGCCGCGCCAGGTCATAGCCGTAGCCCGGTCGCTCTATCACCAGCCCCAAGACAGCGTTCTTGGCAGACATCGCTCGAATCGCCCCTTAGCTCAAAACGTCCGCTGACATCACCGACACAGTATGCAAGATCCAGCGCAAATGTGTCCTTGTGCCGAACAATTTCAATGAGCCGCGATTGGGCCACGTCCCGGCGCCACCCCGCCGGACCCGGTTTCGGAGGCTTCGGCGACGAAGCCAGGGAGTTCGAGTGTCGCGCCCGTGCCGCCCTCCGGGGACGCCGCGACGACAACCGAGCCGCCGTGCGCCTCGGCGATAGCCCGCACGATCGCGAGCCCGAGACCGGTGCCCCCCGACGCCCTGTCTCGAGCGGTATCGGTGCGATGGAAACGATCGAAGACGCGCTCGCGCTGGTCCGGGTCGATGCCGGGCCCGTCGTCTTCCACGCTAAAGCGCACCCGCCCTCCCCCCGGGGTCTCGATCTTTAGACGCACGAGCCCATCTGCCTCGGCCGTGTGCTCGACGGCGTTGGCAATCAGGTTGCGCAACGCCTGAGTGAGCCGGTCCGGGTCGGCTCGCAAACGCCCCTCAGGCACAGCCCCCAGCTCGAAACGACGCGGGGCAAGCACACGAACTCCGTCCCACAGGCCGCGCACATAGTCGGGAACGTCGATCGCCTCCACGCGCAAGAACTCGGTTTGCTCGGCCTTGGCAAGCAGCAGCAGGTCGTCGACCAAGCGGGCGATACGACCTATCTCGGCCGCCACCAGCCGCTCGACTCGCCTGATCTCCTGCGGGGAGGGATCGCTCTGTGCCGCGAGCACTTCCATCTGTCCCCGGATCACCGTCAAGGGAGTCCTCAGCTCGTGCGAAGCATCGGCCACGAACGCCCGCTGGCCCGCGAACGCCTCGGTCAGACGATCGAGCATGTGATTGAAAGCATCCGAGAGCACCCTCAACTCGACCGCCTCGCCCGAAAGGTCGTGGATGCGCGGATGGAGATCTCCCGCGTTCAACCTTGGCGGCGACCGCCGCCATTCTCCTGAGGGGACGCGAGACGCGCGCGCCAACCACATAGGCCGCCACCAGCGCGCCCAGCAGAGCGAGGATGCCGGCCAAGACGAACGCGCGCGCAACGCTGCCCTGGGCATGCGCAACCACAGCCAAGGGCTCGCCCGCGGCGACGAGGACGTGCATCCCGCCGGGCAGGACCACGCTGCGCTCGAGCAGTCGCAGGTCGCCCACATCGGGGAGGTCCAGCGTGGTGTAGCCGTCATGGACTTCACGCAACTTGGCCGCAAGCCTGTTCTCGGCGGCTTGCTCAGCCGGCGACTCGCCGTTGTCCGCGCGCGCGTTCGCAAACAGCTCGGGCCTGTTGGAGCTCGTTGGCGCTCCGGGCACCTTCACGAACAGCAAGGTCGAGCTGGCGCTGAAGGGCTGCGCGCGGATATAGCGTGTCGCCCGCTCGGCCACCCGCGCGGGCGTGGCCTCGTCGGAGGCGCGTGTCGCCCGCTTGGCCACCTGCGCCGGTTTGGCCTCCTCGGAGGCGATCAAGGCGTGCGAGAGGTCACTCGCGTCACCGTGGATCTCCTGGTCGATCTGATGTCGCAACTCGCTGCCGGTGCGACGGTAGACAACCACGAAGGTGACAGCCGAGGAGATGAGCACGACGAGCGCCACCCAGGCGCCCAGGCGCCAGCGCAGGCCGCCGGGAACGATTCCTCGAGCCGCCATCACCGCGCCGACCGCCCGGACGGACGGAAAGCGCTCCTCAGCTTCCCTCGCCGAGCCGGTAGCCCACTCGGCGCACGGTGAAGATTGGCGCCGGGTTCTCGGGGCGGGCGAGCTTACGACGCAGATAACCGACATAGACGTCCACCACGTTGGTGGCCGGATCGTGCTGATAGCCCCACACGGAACTCAGAATCTGCTCGCGCGTGACCACCTGGCCACGGTGGCGGATCAAATAAACCAGCAGCTCGAACTCCGTGGTGGAAAGCGCGACCTGGACTCCCTGGCGACGCACCTTGCGGGTGAGCAGATTCACCTCAATATCGCCGCTTGCGATCGTGGTCGTCGAAGTCTGCGCGGCCACACGCAGCTGAGCGCGCACGCGCGCAAGCAGCTCGGCCAACGAGAACGGCTTCACCAGATAATCGACCGCGCCCGCGTCCAAACCACTCACCCTGTCCTCGATCTCGCCGCGGGCGGTCAAGACGATCACAGGCAGCTCCGGCTTGAGCTCGCGCAATTTGGCAAGTACATCAAGGCCCGGGAGCCCCGGCAGCATCAGGTCGAGCACGACCATGTCAAAGCTCTCGCGCAACGCCATCCGCTCGCCTTCGCGCCCGTCGAGCGCCGAGCGCACGATGAAGCCCTCGGCCTGCAGGCCCCTTGTAAGGAAATCGACGATCCCCGGCTCGTCCTCGACCAACAGGATCGACGGCGCAAGCGAGGAATCCGCCAGCGGCTCGGCCAACTCGGACATTCCATGAGGATAGATCCAACGGAGGCGAACTTCCCCACCCCGCCTGCCGCACCGAGTTCGCCCGCGGAGCGTCGAGGCAGGCGGCGTTTGACCTACCGCCGGATTCGATGATTTTTCTCATGTTGCTGTTAGGGGATCCTTAGCAACCCGCCACACACTGGCTGCATGTCCGCAAGCCGCCAAACGCCTCGACAAAGCCGTACCAGGAGCGGTCTCTCACCGATCTCGGGCTCGCCGCCTTACGACGGCGCGATGGCGTCCGGCCCGATGAGCTCACCACAAGTCCCGGTGGGCGCCACAGGAGCCGGTGGGCGCCTGACCGGCGGCGGCACCTTGGGCAACGAGCGCCTCACCGCGTCGACCGGCACGCTCTTGATCGTGCTGTTGGCGGTGATCGGCGTGACTCTGCTGCGCATGCATTCGCTGATCTCGGTACATCTGTTCGTCGGGCTGCTCTTGATTCCCCCAATCGCCCTGAAGCTCGCGAGCACCGGCTACCGCTTCGTGCGCTACTACACCTCAAATCCCGAGTATCGCGAGCGCGGAGCGCCCCCGATCCTGCTGCGGGTGAGCGCGCCGCTCGTGGTGGCCTCCACACTCGCGGTGCTGGGGACCGGCGTCGCACTGCTGTTCGTCGGCCCCGAATCCGGGGGGCTGCTCCGCGAGTCGCACAAGCTGAGCTTCATCGTGTGGGTCGCCTTCACCGCCCTGCACGTGCTCGGACACCTGCCCGACCTGCAAAAGACATTTCTCACCGAACGAGGGGGGCGCTTGGAGTACAACCAACTTGCCGCCGGTAGAACAGGTCGGGCCATATCGATCGCCGGCGTACTGATCGCCGGGGCGGTACTCGCGATCCTGTTGATCCCCCACTACGGAGCCTGGTCGAATTTCGAGGCTTTCCACCACCACTGAGTATGTCTCCCAGACAAACCAACGCCAGAGACGCGGCCCTACGCAGGCTCAGTAGAGCAAACCGCTGGCTGGTTGCCGGATCGGTCGCTCTGACGGGAGTCTTCGCCGAGGTCGCGGCCAGCGCGTTCCCCGGCAAGACGGTGAAGGCGAGCAGCGCCGGCGGATCGAAGAAGGCCGGCACCAGCGCCCCGAAAACCGCGGCGAAACCGATCCAGCAGCCCACACAGGCGCCCAAAGCCAGCACCACCCCCGAACCCACGACGACGCCCGAATCGCCAGCTCGAGAATCTGCACCCTCCGAAGAAGCGGCGCCCGCCAAAGAATCCGCGCCCACCGAAGAATCCGCGCCGACCCAAGAATCCGCGCCGAGCAAAGAATCCGCGCCGAGCAAAGAATCCGCGCCCGCCGAAGAATCGGCACCGAGCAAAGAATCCGCGCCGGTCGAACAGTCCGCCCCGACCCAGGAAAGCGCGCCGACCCAAGAATCCTCGGCGCCGGTGGTCTCCGGTGGGTCTTGAGAAGCCCGATCAGGCGCTCGCTCGCGCGAGCTGGCAGGCGCTCGGCACGAGCGCCGTGCTGGTCGTGGGCGAGCCCGATGCGCTCGCCGAGGCCCGCGCGATCGTCGAGCAAGAGCTCGATCGGATCGACCGAGCTTGCAGTCGCTTTCGCGAGGACTCCGAGTTGACTCGCGTGAACGCGCACGCGGGGCGGACCGTCCGCGTCGGGCCGCTGCTGGTGCAAGCGACCGAAGTTGCCCTGCGCGCCGCCGAGCTGACCGACGGGGACGTCGATCCAACCCTCGGCAGAGCCCTCGAGCTGGCCGGTTACGTGCGCGACTGGCGCCTGCTCGACCAAGGCTCCTCCACCGAGACGAGCCCCCCCTCCACCGCCACCGCGCCTCCGAGGCCTTTGCGGGCCCGCTTTCGCTCGGGCTGGCGCACGGTCGAAGTCAACCGCGCACGGGCCACGTTGAGGATTCCCGCCGGAGTCAAGCTGGACCTCGGCGCCACCGCGAAGGCCTGGGCCGCCGACCGGGCCAGCCAAGCCGTCTACGAGGCGACGGGCTGCGGCGTCTTGGTGAGCCTCGGCGGCGACATAGCCACGGCCGGCCCGGCGCCCGCCCGAGGCTGGCGCATACACGTGACCGACGACCACAGGGCCGGACCGCGGGCCCCGGGACAAACGATCGCGATCGAGGGTGGTGGCCTTGCCACCTCCAGCACGACCGTGAGGCACTGGCGCCACGAAGGGCACGCGATGCACCACATCCTCGATCCGTCCACGGGCGCTCCGACCCGGAGCGTGTGGCGCACAGTCAGCGTCGCGGCGCTCGACTGCGCGGATGCCAACATTGCAGCCACAGCGGCGATCGTGAAGGGGCCCGGCGCCCCGACTTGGCTTGAGGAGCTGGGTCTGCCGGCGCGCCTGGTCGCCCACGGCGGAGAGGTCCGCACGGTTGGAGACTGGCCCCGGCAGGCGTGCGCATGAGCGCCTTGCTCGCAAGCACGGGACCGAGCGCCTACTGGTACCTGACACGCTCCAGCGGGGCGGTCGCGTTGATCCTGCTGACGCTCGCGCTGGTGCTCGGGGTGGCCGACGTGCAGCGCTGGAGCACCGAGAGATGGCCCCGCTTCGTGGTGGACTCGCTGCATCGCAACGTGTCCCTCTTGGCGCTCGCGTTCTTGGCGATGCACATCCTGACGGCCGTGCTCGACAGCTTCGCGCCGATCTCCTTGATCAACGCCGTGGTCCCCTTCACCGGCTCCTACCGACCGTTCTGGTTGGGCTTGGGTGCCCTCTCCTTCGATTTGATGCTGGCGGTGATCCTCACGAGCCTGCTGCGCCGACGCATCGGCCACTCGACTTGGCGGGCGGTCCACTGGCTCTCCTACGCCAGCTGGCCGATTGCCCTCTTGCACGGGTTGGGCACCGGCTCGGATGTGAAAAGCAGTTGGATGCTGGCACTCAGCGTGGGCTGTCTGCTCGCCGTCCTGGTCGCCATCGGGGTGCGTGTCGCAGCCGGCTGGCCCGAGGGACTTGCTCGTCGCGGGACGGCTCTGGGCGGCGCGGCGATCTTCACGCTCGGCCTGATCCTGTGGCTGCCGAGCGGGCCCCTCGGCAAAGAATGGGCGCGTCGCTCGGGAACCCCTTCATCCCTGCTCGGCTCGGCCTCCAAACAGTCCTCCACCTCGGCTTCCGGCTCGGGAGAAACAGGTCGATGAGCCCGGGCACAGACACAGCGGAACTGGACGGTGCGGGCGCTCTCGCCGCGAACTCGCGCTCCGAGGAGCAAGTGAGCGCGCGGGCCGAGGAGCAAGCGGGCGCGCGCGCCGAGGAGCAAGCGGGCGAGCGATCTGTGGGCAACGATCGCACGCCGACGAGCGGATTGCCGCGCCTGTTGGAGGCGGTGCCGGCGCGCGGCGCGATGGACCTGCAAACCCACATCGACACCCACGGTCCTCCCCCCGTGCCACGCCGACGCGAGCGACGTGGCGCAAGCACTGCGATCGACCGGATCGAACAAGCCGGCTTGGGGGGGCGCGGAGGCGCGGCCTTTCCGATGGCCAAGAAGATGCGCACGGTGGCCGCGGGCAAAGGCAAGCCGATCGTCGTGGTCAACGCCACCGAGGGCGAGCCGGCGAGCCTGAAGGACCGCACCTTGCTGGAGACACTGCCTCATCTGGTGCTCGACGGGGCCGCCTTCGCGGCCCGTGCGATCGGAGCCGACGAAGCGATCCTGTGCGTTTGCGAGTCGGCGGGTGTGGCGATCGAGCGCGCCGAACGAGCGATCTCCGAACGTCGCGGACTTCCAGGCAACTGGCCTCGCATGGCGCTGAGCGTGGTGCCCGCCGGCTATGTCAGCGGCCAGGAGCTGGCGCTCGTAAATCACCTCAACGGTGGCGCACCCAAGCCGACTTTCTCGCCCCCGATGCCCTTCGAGCGTGGCGTGCGGCGACGCCCGACGCTCGTCAACAACGCCGAGACCTTGGCACACGTGGCCCTGATCGACCGCCACGGCCCGCGCTGGTTTCGCGAGCTCGGACTCGCCGAGCAGCCCGGCTCGACGCTGTTGACCTTGACCGGGCCGGTCGCGTATCCGGGGGTCTACGAGGTCGAGTACGGCGCTTCGCTCTCATCGCTGATCGAGGCCGCCGGGGGGACGACCAGTCGTGTGCGCGCGGCCCTCTTCGGCGGGTATGCCGGTACTTGGATCAATGGCGGCGCGCTCTCGGAGCTGGCTCTATCCAACCCGCACCTGGCGCCCTTCGGGGCCACTTTGGGAGCCGGCGTTGTGCTGCTGCTCGCCGAGCACGCGTGTCCCGTCGCCGAGAGCGCACGCGTCACACGCTGGCTCGCGGCCCAGAGCGCCGGACAGTGCGGGCCCTGCGTACACGGCCTGGACGCCCTCGCCGAGACTTTCGAGCGAGTTTGCGCTGGCATGGCGCCCAAGCACGCGGATGCCCGCGTGGAGCAACTGGCGCACCTTGTGAGCAGACGTGGCGCCTGCGCTCACCCCGACGGCACCGCGCGCTTTGCGATGAGCGCCTTGGACGTGTTCGCCGATGAGTTTGCTGATCACGCGCGCCACGGAGCTTGCGAGGCGTGTGCGCATCCCTCGCAGATGCCTCTCCCCCATCTTCCCCGCACGGCGGCGGTCGGCTGAGGATGGCCGAGCGCGTGCGCGTGAACCCAATCACTTGCGAGGCCCACGGCATGTGCGCGGAGCTGCTGCCCGAGCGCATCAGCTTGGACGAGTGGGGCTACCCGATCGTCGACGAGCGACCGCTCTCCCCGGAGCTGGTCTCCCACGCACAGCGCGCCGCCCAGGCTTGCCCGACGTTCGCGTTGCTCGTGGAGCGCGAACGCTCCCGCCGCTAGCTTTCGGATCGCGCCGGCGCGGAGCGGCTCAAGTCCTGCCCGCGTGGACCGGCCTCAAATCGCGCCGACGTGCACCGCCGCCAGGCCTTGCCAAGGCCCGTAGCGCGCAAAGAAAGAGCGCACCTCCTCTTCCTCGGCATATGCGCGGGGATCGCCGCCGCTGAGCTTACGCCCGACGTACTTGAGCAGACCGAGATCACCAGCCGGTAGCTGGTCCAAGCGTCCTTGGCCGCGGAGGGCGAGCATCTCCACAGTCCAAGGCCCGATGCCCGGGATCGCGCGCAGCCTGCGCCACGCCCGCTCGTGCTCGTGGCCATGCAGATCCAGGCGACCGCTTGCCACTTCGCGTGCGACCTTCACCAGCAGGCGCGCCCTGGACCCCGCCAGGTCGAAGGACTCGAGCCGCACCGGGGCGACACCGGCGAGCCTCTCGGGTTTGGGCACGTCGCGCAAGGGACGCTCACAGCTCTGCCATGCGCTCCAGCGAGACCCCATCGACGCCACGATGCGCCTTTGGATCGCGGCGGCGCGCTCATACTCGATCAGTTGCTCGCAGATCGCCCAGGCGAGCGCCTCGAAGGGCTCGGGGCGCCTTCTCGGTCGCAACCATGGGCGGCGACGAATCGATGGACCGATCAAGGGGTCGCGCGCGAACTCACGCTCGAAAGCACTCAGATCCTCATCGACGCCCAGCGCAAAGCGCATCCGCTCGATCCCGTGGCGCGCGGCTTGCTCGTTCGCGGCCCGCGCCCCGAACAGGACGGCGTCCGGCGCGGTTTGGGCGACTCGTACGTGTACCGGCGCACCGTCGCGATGGAGCAACCTTTCGAGCAGCCCCGCGCGGCTACGCAGCACTCCGTCCATACCGCCACCGCGCGGCAGGCGAAACGGCCCCGCCGGCTTGACTTCGACTCGCAGCTCGACGGACTTGCTCAACGGCCCCTGAGCGGAGCCCCAAGCAGATGCACGTCAACCAGCAGCGAGCGCGAACCCACGATCGCGATCTCCCCGGACTGCTTGGAGCGCTTGCGAGCCCTTCCGCGCCGCCGCGGCGCAGCGGCGCGCGCAGACGCAACGTGGCGATTGTGACGGCGACGCACCAGGCCGAGGAAGGCCGCTCCCGCCAGAAAGCTGCCGGCCGCGACGGCGGCAGTCTGTACCGGCGCGCTTTGGGCGAGGGTCAAGGAGCGCGACTCGGAGGCACCGAACATAGCCTTCGAGGGCACCTCCTCGGCGAGGACGGGCACCCCGTCTAGAACCTCCTCCTCAAGCCGTTCGCTCACGCCAAGCAGTGTAGGCATGGGGGCGGACTGCTCGCCTCACATGCACGGGCCCAGTCCACGCGGCCAGGCCCGGCCGGCCGGTCTCGCGCTAGAGCTCGCGCTCGTAGACGCGGTAGCGGCGCACGATCTTGCCGCCCATGCCTTCCATCGCACGGTTCATGGGCTTGTTGATCTCGAGGATCCAACCCATCTCCCCGCCCTTCTGGGGCGTGCTTTCGGCCGCATCGAAATGCATCTGGTAGAAGCGGGCCGCGACCCCCGTGTGTTGATATTCGGGCTTCACGCCGAGCGCGAACACCCTCACCGAATCGATCTTCTTGCGCTCACGCAGAGCCGTGATCCAACCGAAGGGCAACAGGCGACCGTTCATCTTCGCCAGGACCTGGTTGAAGTCGGGCAGGGTCAGGGCCGCCCCGACGACCTCGCCGGTGTCCTTCTTTTCGGCGACCATCGCCCAGTTCTCATCCAGGACTGGACCCAGATCCTTGGCATAGTGGCGCACCTCCTCTTCGGTCAGCGGCACGAACCCCCAGTTGCGCTCCCAAGCGGCGTTGTAGACCTCAAGGAAACGACTGACCTCCTCCTGGAGATCTTTCTTGCGGAAGTTGCGACACACGATTCCGTGTTCGGACTCGAGCTTGTCGGCCATCTCCCAGATCGCGGGGTGCACGTTCTCGCGGCCGGTAACGTGCAGGCTCCACATGTACAGGTCCATCGCCTTGGCTATGCCGATGTCCTGCTCGAACAGGCGCTGATAGTAAGGGTGGTGCCACGGGCACAGGATGATCGGAGGACGCTCGTGGCCCTCGATGAGCAGGCCACACTCGTCGTTGGTGGTGAAGTCCATCGGGCCGACCATCCGATCGCGTCCGCGCTCTCGCAACCACTGCTCGGCGGTGGCCAATAGGGCGCGCGCCGCCTCCGGGTCGTCCTCGCACTCGAACCACCCGAACAGGCCCCACTCGTTGTCTTGGAACTCGTTGAGGTTGCGATCTATGTGGGCGCTGATGCGGCCCACCGGCTCGGATCCCCGGTAGGCGAGGAAGTACTGGGCGTCGGTGTGCTTGAAGAACGGGTTCTTCTTCTGGTCGAGCCTTTTCTTGACGTCCATCAAGAGCGGTGCGACCCAGTTGGGCTCGTTACGATAAAGGCGCCACGGCAGCTTGATGAACGTGTTCAACTCGCTCCGCGTCCTGACGGGGCGAACCTCGACCTTCATCGTCTTCTCCGAAGTCTCGACAGCCATCGCCGCGCACCCTATAGGAAGAGAGCTGATGCCAACCTCAACAGATGTCTTTGCCAAGGTCCGCGGTCACGAGCGCGAACAGCTTCTGCGCGAGGCGCGCGAAGCCGACCTGATGCCCTACTTCCGCACGGTGGAGTCGCCGGCGATGCCGGTCGTGGAGATGGAGGGCGCCCCGCGGATCATGCTCGCGTCCAACAACTATCTCGGCTTGACCGCCGACGAGCGGGTCATGCAGGGCGCGCGCGACGCGCTCAGTCGCTACGGAACCGGACTGACCGGCTCTCGTCTGCTCAACGGCACGACGCCGCTTCACTTGGAACTGGAGCGCGAGCTGGCCGAATGGATGGACGCCGAGGATGCGCTCGTGTTCACGACCGGCCATCAGGCCAACGTGGGCACGCTCGGAACGATTCTGCAAGCAAACGACACGGTGATCGTGGACTCCGCCGATCACGCTTCGATCCTCGACGGAGTGCTGCTCTCCAAGGCGAAGATGAGGCCTTTCAGACACAACCGCATGGACAAGCTCGAGCGCGCCCTGCAGCGCGCCGAGGGCGACGGGGGCGGCGTGCTCGTGGTCGTTGACGGGGTCTTTTCGATGGAGGGCGACGTGGCGCCGCTGGTGGACATCGTCGAGCTGTGCGAGCGTCACGGTGCGCGGCTGATGGTCGACGAGGCCCACGGGGCCGGTGTGCTTGGCGCGCGGGGCGCCGGCGCCGCGGAGCTGCTCGGGGTCGAGGAGCGAGTCGATTTGAGGATGGGCACCTTCTCCAAGTCGCTCGCCGCGTGCGGCGGCTTCGTGGCGGGTCCGGCCGAGGTGATCGACTATTTGCGCATCTCCAGCCGTGCTTTCTTGTTCACCGCCTCGGCGGTGCCCGCGGCGCTGGGCGCCGCCTTGGCGGCGCTGCGGATCGTGCGCTCCTCCGAAGGGCCGCCTCTGCTGGAGGCGGTGCTCGCGAACGCCCGCTACCTCGCCGAAGGCCTTCGCTCGCTCGGCTTTCAGACGCTCAGCGGCGAGCCGGTGCGCCTTGGCCCCGGACCGGACAGCGAGACGGGCTCGGTGGCCACGCCAATCGTGCCCGTACTCGTCGGCGACGACTGGAAGGCCGCCTTGCTTTGGCGGGCCTTGTACGACGCGGGCGTGTTCACCAACTGCGCGCTTCATCCCGCCGTGCCTCCGGGGGGCGCCCTGCTGCGCACGAGCGTGATGGCGACCCACGACCGCGCCACGCTCGATCGGGCCTTGGATGTGTTCGCGCAGGTCAAGCGGGAGTTCGAGAGCGAGCACGGCCCGCTGTCGCCGCCCGGCAAGTCCTGAGCAACCCCGAAGGCGCCCCGACGAGCGCTTCGACTAACCGGAACGGCGTAAAGACCCTTAACGGCTTGTACACATCTTCACAAGTCCAAGCGGCCTTAAAAAAGCCCGCTTCTAGCGAACGTTTGCGCGGAACACTGTTGACCGGATGGCCTTGGCTGGCTAGCTTCTCAGAACGCAAAGCACGACCGTCCGAAGCTCACCCGCAGGCCGCCGGTAGAGGGGTGCCGAAGGCTTTCGCGACAGCTCGCGAGGGGAGCCAAGGAGGTCGAGCGGACGCGCTACTCGTCAACCAGCCAAGCTTGTTGCACGCCCCGGGAAGACCCGCGGCGGCGACGGGGAGTGAGCACACATGAACGCGACAGCGACTATTGCCCCTGCCGGTCCTCAGCACATGCGCGCCCTGGAACGCGCCAATCAGGTTCGCCTAGCGCGCGCCGAACTGAAGCGACGGATCGCCGGTGGCGAGATCGCCGTCGCCGAGGTGATCTTGGAGTGCCCTTGGGAGGCGGACTCGATGGCCGTCTCGGACCTCTTGATGAGCCAGCGCCGCTGGGGCCAGACGCGGTGCCGCAAGTTCCTCGCCCAGATTCCCATGTCCGAGCAGAAGACCGTCGGCTCGATGACCGAGCGCCAGCGTCGCACGCTTGCCGCGATGCTCACCGCCACGGGACCGGAGACAATGCCGAGCCCTTGGGTCACCGCCCGCCGTATGCGCCCTGGCGCAGCTACGGGCAGCCGGATGACAGCTTGACCTGCCACCAACCGGCGAGCATCCCGATCAAGCCGAGGCGCGGTCGCACCTCCCACACTCCGCAGTGCCCGTCGCCCAGGTCGGCGACGGGAACGCGCACGCACTTGTAGCGGCCCGGTTCGAGCTTCATCCGACGCAACAGCTCGCGCGAGCGACGCTCCAAGGCTGCCCGCTCGCCGACTTCGCCTTGGACCTCGCCGACACGCAGGGCGAGCCGGTCGCGCACACGCTCCAAGTCGCCCAATGAGAGCAGGCGAGGACCACTGAGCAGCTCGCCTGCCTGATCGTGGGGCGAGATGTGCGGGAACGTGTGAGCCACCAGCCCTGAAAGCTCGCGCTCAAGCTTGGCGATTTGACCCCTAAGCGCCTCGCGCGCCGCCCGATCGGCTGTCGGCCGCGCCTGCTCGAAGCAAGCGTCCGATGCGCTCGGCCCGAGACCACGCCCTTGGCGATCGACGGCGAGCTGCTCGGTATGGGCCATCCTCTGCTCCTCCCGCTTTGACCAACCCGATCTTAGCTGGCCAAGAGGCCGCGGTAAAGGCTTCAGCCTTCGCCCACGAGCGCGGAGCGACAAGCCCACAGCGTCTCTTCGGCGTGTAGGGCGGGCACGCCGGCGACCTGCACCGCGAACAGAGTCAAGCGTTGCGTACTCGATGACGGCTCGTGGCCGGGACCCAGCTGGCCGAAGAGGATCGCAAGCGGACACTCGGCGTCGGCGACCACCAAGCGGCCGGCGCCCAGGCCGGGGCCCTCGGCGCTGCGCCCCAAACGCTCCTGGGCGCGGCTCACGCGGATTCCGAGCGGGCCGTTGACCTGGTCGGCGTCGAGCGCCCACACCGGCACCGCGGTATCGATCAAGGCGATGGTTAGAACATCTGCCAGCAGGCCTTCAGAGAGAAACCCGCCGTCGATCATCCGTTCCAAGACGGCCGCCTCGATCGGGGTTCTGGCGATGTCCGGGTCGAGGCCGATCTGGCGGAAGAAGACCCGGTAGGCGGCGGGTATCGGCTCCTGGCGAACGTGCACCGCGCGCGCGCCGCGCCAGCGATTGGACAGTTCGCGCAGGCGCGAGCGCACCGCCGGCGGCGAGGCCCGCGTCAAGGAACGGGAGCCGTCGAGCTCGACCGTGACCGACATCAGCCCAAGCCCGGGTAGCTCTTGCTGGACTTCGCGCTCGCACCAGCCACGCAGAGGCTGCTCGCTCATGGGATCGTGCTCGCGCGGGCCGCTGCGGCGATAGGAGCGGAAGCGCACTTGCGCGAGCGGGCCAGACACGCGCCGGTCATGCGCCGGGCGGCCGCCAGCCACGGGCACGCGAGGCCGCCACAAGCGCGCCGACGCGCGCGCGCAGGGTCGCGAGCGAGGGGGTGTTCAGGAGCGAGGGGCTCTGCACGATTCCTCCTGGATATACGAAAGTGACCTGGGGACAGCTCACCATCGCGTAGAGCTGCCCCAATCTGCCTTCACCGTCCACCCCCACGGGGAACCTCAAGCGCTTGGCGCGAACGAGGGCAGCCGTGGAGGAGGCATCGTCTTTGACGGCCACCGCAGCAAAGCTGACCCGCGGAAACTCGGATGCCAGTTCCTGCATCCGAGTGAGAACAGTGGGGCACGAGCCGGCTTTGAAGAACAGCGCAAGCACCACCGGACCGCGTTCGTAGAGCTGACAGATGTTGAGGATCTTCGGGCCGCGCTCTCCACACGCCGCCACCCTTCCCGCCAATCCGTCGTTGGCGTGCGTCGCGACGTCGACTTCGCCGGACGGCCCGCCGATCGCGTAGGGTGCCGCGAACGGCGGAATGCCCGTGCCGGGACGTATCGCCGTGCTGCCTTTGCGTGGGCTCAGCGCGACATGGACGGTGAACGCCGCAAGCGCGATCAGCCCAAGGAGGGCGACGTAGCCCGCGTAGTTCTTCTGACCCATAGACGCTCCTTCCCCTCGGCGATCGCGATCGCGGCCGGCAAGGCGACAAGCACTCCGATCAAGGACACCGACAGGTCCACAAGCGTGACGAAGCCGAAGTCGCGCAGCATGGCGATTTCCGAGAGCGTGAGCACGCCGAAGCCGGCGATCGCGGTGACCCCGGAAGCGGCGATCGCAGCGCCAGTGTGGCTGTAGGCGCGACGCAGGGACTGAGCCGTGGAGTAACCGGCGACTCGCTCCTGCAGTTGACGCTCGGAGAGCAGCACGCTGAACTCCGTGGAGATCGCGATCACGAGGGCTCCGAGCGTGACCGACATCGGGTTGAGCGGGATCCGCAACGCGAACAGCACCAAGGCCGACCAGCCGGTGGCAAGGACGATCGGGGCGCAGGGCACAAGGGCCCGGCGCGTCTGGCCCCTGAACGCGATCAGGAGAATGATCGCGACGGCCGCCAAAGCGACGATCAGCGTGAGCACGCGTCGCCATGGAGAGGCGATCTGGGCTCCAGCTTGGGCGGCGAGGACCGACAGGCCGACAAGGTGGGCGCTGACACCGCGAGGCGGATTCAACTCGGCGCGCATCCCTTCGATGACCTGCTGTTGTTGTTGCAGGGGCATCGCGCGGATGCCGAACGCGAGTGTCGCCGAGCGGCGGTCGGAGCTGATCACGTCCTGTGAGAAATATGTGGGTATGGCCGCGAGCACGCCGTGAACCTGCTTTTCGGTGAGCTTGGCCGAGGCGCCGGCTTCGGACTGGAAGAGGTCCGGCAAAGAGAAGGCGGGGCACAATGGGGCGTGACCACAACCTTTGCCTTGGCTGTAGCCGAAGCGCTTGAGCACGGCGCTCTCATAGCGGCTCATCCATTCGACCGTCGCGGGCTTGGTTAGCGCGCTGGAGTTGACCAACAGGTCGATCTCGCCTCCCACCCCGGTCGCTCGTTCCAGGGCGCTCAGGCTGTGCAGGGAGGAGAGACTCTGAGGCGCCAGCTTGGCGATATCGGTTTGGACCTGCGTCTGGGTGTCCAAGCCCCAACCGAGCGCGGCGAGAGCCAACCCTACGCCGAGCACACGACGGGGACGGCGCACCGCGTAGCCGAGCGCCGCGCCGGACACGAAGCGGGTCGCGGGATTGTCGGTCAGTAGCTCGCGGGCGCCTTGCCATGCCGAGGAGACCGGCCTCGCGACATCCCCGAAGGCCCCCCGCGCGCGCGCGCGTAGGGCACCCTCATTTGCAAACACGACATCTCCCCCTTGGGTCGCGTCCCCGGGTCGCGTGAAGGCCTCCACCTCCAGCCTCGGACCCGTTCCTCCTCTGGCGCCCATCAGCACCAGCACCGCCGAGCCGGCGGTGAGTGCGCACAGGAAGGCAAGTGCGATCCCCAAGACGAGCAGCAGGCCGAAGCCGCGAACCATCGGTACCGGCGAGAGCATCAGGACCAGCAGCCCGCCGATGCTGGCAAGCGCCGCGGTGGCGATCGTGGGAGCGCCTTGAGCGGCGGCTTGGCGTATCGCGTCGAGCACGCTGGCGGCGCCGTCCTGGAGCGCCTCCTGGACGCGAGACTGGAACTGGATTGCATAGTCGACCGAGAGGCCCACCAGGACAGGCAGCACCGCGACAGAAGCCATCGTCAGCGACGAGCCCGAAAGCGCCAGCGCTCCGAACGTGAGGGCGGTCGCGAGCAGGGCTATCCCCAGCGGCAGCAGACGTGGGCGCCCCTTGAAGATGAGGCTCAACACGACGGCCATGACCAGTAGGACGGCGATGAGCAGCAGCTCGATGGAACTGGTGATCGAATGGGTGAGATCGCTCACGATGACCGGCTCGCCGGTGACCGAGTAGGACTCGCCATTCGCCATATGCCACTGACTCATCGCGGTGGCCTGGCGAATCAGGGAGATCGTGTGCGAGCGCTGCGCTTCGGAAAGGCCCGCCTTCAGGCGAACGGTGACCAGGGCGGCGTCGGGACTCGGGAACAGGTAGGCGAAGCGCTGCTTTGGCGTGCCGGAGGACTTGCTGGGGTCGAACACGACTTTCGAGACGAATTCGTGGTTGTCCAGACTGGGGGTGCTTTTCAGCCCGTAGCGAATGGCAAGCGCACTGATTTCCGCGGCGAAGCCCGCCATCGTCGCCTTGCGCGCCTCCTCGCCGAGGGATGAGGCTTGGCTGGCGGGAAGTCCGCGGGCGATCGCTTTGCGGTAGACCGCGCTCTGGGCCTGTTTGGCCTCCGCTTCCGCCTGCTTGCCGCGTACGCCGAGCAAGTTGACCGCCTGGAGCGCGGCCTCGTTGAGGAAGGTGCCGGGCCCGAACACGACCTTGACCTCTTTAAGGCGTGTGAGCTGACCGCAAGGACCGCCAGCGCCTCCCTCCTGGGCCAGAGCGGCCGTTGGAAGGTTGCCCGACAGGCACCCCTCCAGGCCAACGAGGCGATCGATGTCCGAGCTGAGCACGAGCTTGCGCAAATCGCCCGCGACCAGGACCTCGACGGGCTCTTCGCCGAAGCGAGCGTAGAAGCGCTGGGTTTCTTTGTAAGCGGAGCTCGATTGCCCCACCAAGGTGTCTGTGGCCGCGGTCGGGCGCAAGCCGAGCGCGGCGATCGCAGACCCCAGCGCGAGCAGGCCCAGCAGACAGATCGTGAGCAGGGGCCGACGCCCGGCACGCACGGCCAAACCCGAGAACAGCCTCCCCGCAGTCACATTCAAAGGCTAGTCAATCTCGGGTCGCCATCGGCCACCAGGCGGCCGCCTGGCTCACTCCATGCCCAGAGGTCCTTGGGACTCGCCGGAAAGGAACTGGCGGACGAACGGATTTTCGGAGTCGAACAGTTCAGCCGCCGGACCGGACTCGACGATGCGTCCGCGCCACAGGACCGAGATGTGCTCGGCCACGCGACGGGCGGACATGATGTCGTGAGTGATGACGACGTAGGTGCCACCGTTCTCTTCGTGGACCTCTTTGATCAGTTCGCAGAGCAAGGCGGTGCGCACCGGGTCCAGGCCCGAATCGGGCTCGTCGAAGAGGACGATCTCGGGGTCGAGCACCAGCGAGCGGGCGAAGCCGGCGCGCTTGCGCATCCCGCCGGAGAGCTCGTTTGGCATCTTCTCGCCGGCGTTGCCGAGTCCCACCTCGCGCATGCGTCGATCGACGATCTCGGAGATCTCCTCGTCGCCCTTCTCGGTGTGCTGGCGCAGGGGGAAGGCGATGTTGTCGTACAGGTTCATCGACCCAAACAGGGCGCCGTCCTGGAAGAGGACGCCGAACTTCTTGCGAATCTCGAACAGCTCGGCGTCCGGCAGGCTGGGGATCGAGCGTCCCTGCACGATCACGTCGCCCTCGTCGGGATAGAGCAAGCCGACGATGTGCTTGATGCACACCGACTTGCCGGTGCCGGAGGGACCGAGGATCATCGAGATCTGGCCCTCGGGCAAGCCCATGTTGAGGCCCTGCAGGACGTGGTTGGAGCCGAAGGACTTGTGGACGCCCACGAACTCAATCGCGTCGGGCACCCCGGTGGGCCGGTTGGTGCCGGTATGGAACTCGAACTCGGTATCCCCCCCGCCCCCCCGCGGGGACGGACCCCCAGAGGGGGAGGAAGCAGAAGGATCGCTGTCGGCCACGCTCACCCCCCGATCGGCGCTTTCGGGTTGGCTCCCCAGAAGACCTGGGTGCCGAGCATCCCGATCAAGTGGACCAAGATTATGTTCAACACCATCGACTTGGCCGTCGCCGTCCCCACGCCGACAGGCCCACCACTGGCGTTGTAGCCGTAGTAGCAGCCCACCAGCACGATCGCAGTCGCCATGAACATGGCCTTGATCAGGCTGTAGAGGAAATCCGGTGGGTTCTGGAACTGCCAGAAGACCAAGAGGTAACCGCCTGAGGAGACCGTGGCGACCTGCTGCACGACGGCGATGTAGGAGGCCAGGAAAGCCGCTCCGACGCCCGCCAAGTACATGAACGGAAGCACTACCCAGGCCGCCAAGAGGCGCGTGGCGCAAAGGAAGGTGAGGGAGTCGATGCCCATCACCTCGAGGGCGTCGATCTCATCGGAGATGCGCATCGCTCCCAGCTCGGCCACGATCCCGGTGCCCACCTTGGCGGCCATCATGTAGCCGAACGCGTAGGGGATGATCTCACGCAGGTCGCACCACGCCGTGAATACGCCCGCGTACGCGGGCGCGCCTTGGGCCTCCAGGAAGTAGGCGCCCTCGATGCCGCACTCCAGGCCGAGGACGAACATCAAGGCCCAGATGATCAAGGTCGAGGAGACGATCAGGATGCCCGACTGGCGCAAGGCCTCGCCAAAGAACCGGAATACGCGCAGGCCCCAGACGTCGCGCACGATGTTGCCCGAGAAGCGGCCGATCTCGCCGGTGGCGGCGAGCCATTCGCGCGGTGTGACGAGCAGTTCGTTCATTACTTGATTACGAGGATGTTGGGATGCGTGGCCAGGAGTAGCTGCGTATAGGCGTAGTCGAAGGCAAAGATCGCCAGGAACGTGACGACGACCGCTTGGTTGACGGCGCGACCGACGCCCTCGGCGCCGCCGGAGGCGGTCATGCCCTTGTAGCAGCAGACGATCGCGATGATCGCTCCGAAGATGGTGGTCTTCAGGGCCGAGCCCCACAAGTCGGTGGTGGAGGCGTTGGCGAACAGGGTGTCCCAGAAGGGACCCAAAGGTTGGCCGTTGACAAGCTCGGCAAGGATGCCGCCGAAGAGGCCGAACAGGATCGCGTAGACGTTGAACAGGCCGGTCACCAGCATCAAGGCCAAGAAGCGCGGGACGACAAGATTCTTGACGGGGTCCACGCCGAGCACCTGGAGTGCATCGAGCTCCTCACGAATCTTGCGAGCGCCGAGATCGGCGGTGATCGCGGTGCCCGCCACGCCGGCCAAGACGATCGCGGTCACGTTGGGGCCGATCTCGCGGATCGCGGCGAGCACAAAGATTCCGCCGAGGCGATCCAGGGCGCCAAACAAGGTCAGGAAGTTGGCGGCCTGAAGGCCCGGCGCGGCGTAGCAAATGGCCACCGTTGAGATCAGGAGCGGAAACCAGCACAGGCGCAGGGCGAACAGGAACTGGGAGACGAACTCTCCGCCGTAGGGGTAGGGCGGGCGCAGGGCAGAGAGGATGGTCCTGCCGGTCAGGATCATCATGTCCCCTATTTCCTCGAGCAGGTTCCTAGTCGGTAGGAAAGCTCGCTCGGCTGCACTGCGCACCATCTCAACCCCTCCTCGGGGAACGGCCCAGGCTCAGGGACCGATCGTAACCGCGCCTCCAAACTGTACTGACCCGACCTCCAACTTCGACCCAACCTCCTTTGAGGCGTTTCCCACTCTATGCCATCCGGGCGCCGAAAGCCGCGGATGCACACCCGAAACGCCTGACCCGGTGGGCGCCGGGAACCCCTCGGACGTCGGTACGGCCGGCAGGAGCCCGCTGCCCAGAGCGCCACCCGCACTGGTATCGTGGCCAGCGCTGTGGGGAGGAGAAAGTTGCTTGCGAGATGGGCGCTCGCTGTGTGCGGCGTGCTGGTCGGCGCTCTGTTGAGCGGGTGCGGCGGCTCTGAACGCAACGTGCACGAACCGAAGGGCCTCTACACGGTCGAAGTGGTCGGCGTGCACTTCCCGGTCAAGCAGGCGGTCGCCCACGACACCTATCTCGGGATGATCGTGCGCAACGCGGGCGTAAAGACGATCCCCAATGTGGCGGTGACGCTCGACTCCTTCTCATATACGAGCAACTACGCCAACCTGTCCTCCCGCAAGCGGCCGATCTGGATCGTGAACACCGGGCCGGGCGCGACGGCGAGGAACCCGCCGGTCGCAACCGAGGAAGTCAACCCGCCCGGAGGCGGAGAAACGGCGTTCGTGAACACCTGGGCTTTGGGCGCGCTCGGCCCGGGCCAGCACCGTTTGTTCCTTTGGCACGTGACGCCGGTCAAGGCCGGCTTGCATGTCGTCCACTACGCGATCTCGGCCGGCTTGGACGGCAAGTCGATCGCCCACCTTCCGGGAGGTCGCCGGCCCGTCGGAGCGCTGGTGGCTCACATCGCTCCCGCTCCTCCGCCGACCCACGTGAACCCGGAAACGGGCGAAGTCGTACGCGGCCCAGTCCCGCGGTCCGCCGCGACGGAATCGGCCTCGCCGTAGTTCACGCTTGTTGTTGACATCGGTGCATGCACCGATGTCCCGACCGGCGCATGCGCCGGTCGGCGACACCGCACATGTGCGGTGTCGTTCCCGATTTGGACGACTGTCGAAAGAAAGCGCGCCAGCTTTCGCCACTTGAGCGACACTCGCACGCGTGCGGGGGGCTACGATGCGAGACCGCCTATCGCTCAGGACAAAACAGGAGGAGTCGAGCCCACCCATGCCAAAGAGCCGCCAGCAGAATGTGACAGCCGCGCAGTGGAGCGCCAATGGGAGCGCGCTCGGCGCGATGGACCTGACGCTTCCCGCAAACCAGATCTTCGCCTCGGACGTATTCAGCGTCGCCGTGCAGCGTCGCCGCTTGCCCAAGCACGTGTTCAAGGCGCTACAGCGCACCTTGGAGCGCGGCGAGGCCCTCGACACTACGCTTGCCGACGCTGTGGCCCAGGCGATGAAGGAATGGGCGATGGAGAAGGGCGCCACGCACTACACGCATTGGTTCCAGCCGCTGACAGGCTCCACCGCGGAGAAGCACGACTCCTTCTACGGACCCGCCGGCGACGGCACCGCGATCGCGGAGTTCTCCGGCAAGGAGCTGATCCAGGGCGAGCCGGACGCGTCCAGCTTCCCCACGGGTGGCATCAGGGCGACCTTCGAGGCCAGGGGCTACACCGCGTGGGACCCCACCTCACCGGCATTTATCCTGGAGAACCCCAACGGTGCGCTCTTGTGCATCCCAACCGCGTTCACATCTTGGACCGGCGAGGCTCTGGACAACAAGATTCCGCTGCTGCGCTCGATGGACGCGCTATCCGGCGCGGCGGTTGGCGCGCTGGAGCTGCTCGGCATCGAGGATGCCGGGCGGGTGTTCACGACGATCGGTTGTGAGCAGGAGTACTTCCTGATCGACGAGCAGTACTACTTCGAGCGCCCCGATCTCTTGACGACCGGGCGCACGCTGTTCGGGGCCAAGCCGCCCAAGGGTCATGAGCTCGACGACCACTACTTCGGCTCGATCCCTGAGCGCATCCTCGCGTACATGCTCGAGTGCGAGGTCGAGCTGGCCAAGCTGGGCGTGCCGATCAAGACGCGCCACAACGAGGTCGCGCCAAACCAGTACGAGGTGGCTCCGATCTTCGAGAACTCGAACGTGGGCGCCGACCACCAGATGATCACGATGCAGATCCTGCAGAACACGGCGCGCCGCTATGGCCTGGTGTGTCTCCTGCACGAGAAGCCTTTCGCGGGCGTCAACGGGTCGGGCAAGCACAACAACTGGTCGATGGGCACCGACACCGGCCTGAACCTGCTCGACCCGGGCGACACGCCCGAGCAGAATCTCAAGTTCCTGTTCTTCTGCGCGGCGGTCATCCAGGCGGTCAACAAGCACCAAGCACTGCTGCGTGCGTCTATTGCCAATGCCGGCCAGGATCACAGGCTCGGCGCAAACGAGGCCCCGCCGGCGATCATCTCGATCTTCTTGGGCGCCGACTTGGAGAAGGTGTTCACGGCCATCGAGGCGGGCAAAGTGCAGGCGTCTAAGCCGGGATCGTTCCTGGGGTTGGGCACGCCGGTCTTGCCGCCCCTGCCGCTGCACGGAGGCGACCGCAACAGGACCAGCCCGTTTGCTTTCACCGGCAACAAGTTCGAGTTCAGGGCGCTTGGCTCCAGCCAATCGCCGGCTTTGCCCAACACGGTGCTGAACACGATCGTGGCGGAGTCGATCGACGATCTGACTGACAAGCTCAAGACGGCCCTCAAAGCATCAGGGGCCACCCTTGAGAAGGCCGTCACGAAGATCGTCAAGGATGTCTGGTCTGCGAACAAGCAGGTGGTGTTCGACGGCGACGGTTATTCCGAGGAGTGGCACAAGGAGGCCGAGAAGCGGGGCCTTGCGAACCTGCGCACCACCCCGGACGCACTGCCGTGGCTTGTGGACAAGCAGACGGTGGCCGCCTTCAAGAAGTACAAGGTCCTCTCCAAGCGCGAGCTTGAGTCGCGCTATGAGGTGTTCACCGAGCAGTACGCGGTGAAGCTCAACATCGAGGCCGAGACGGCCGCACAGATCGCGCGCACGATGCTGCTTCCGGCGGCGGTGCGTCACCTCAATGAACTCAAGGCCACTGGCCTCGACGAGCTCGTCGAGGAGGTGGAGCCGCTCGTGAAGGAGTTCCAGTTCGCGATCGTCAAGCTGGAGGACGCCAATCTGAGCGACAACCAGCCCGACAGCTCGGCGATGAAGTGGGCAACGTACATGCGCGACACGGTGATCCCGGCGATGGACGACGTGCGCGAGGTGGCCGACCGCTTGGAGAAGCTCGTGGCCGACGACTTGTGGCCCCTGCCGAAGTACTCGGAGATGCTGTTCATCAAGTAGTGACCCCCCCCAGCCCTCGGCGGCGGCCAGATCCGTTCGCCGACGGGCTGGGCTTGGATGTTCGGCGTGGGGGTGCCCTGCGCGCGCGCGTGGCGAGCACTCCACGCATAGTCTTTAAGTAGGCCCCACGCGCGCGTGGGACACCCCATTTCGTAGTACCCCGCACCAGCCGCCGAACGTTCTCATAGGTGTGTCAAGGTTGCCGTGAACGCTGCTAGCATCCGAGCGAATGCGCGACTACCTGAAGGCCCTCAAGGAGAAAGTCGTCGTCTATGACGGCGGCATGGGCGCGACGCTGGAGCAGTTCGAGCTGACCGCCGAGGACTACGGCGGCCTACAAGGCAAGTGCCATGAGGCGCTCGTCCTCAACCGCCCGGATGTCATCGAAGGCGTGCATGCCTCGATGCTGGAGGCGGGCGCCGAAGTCGTGGAGACAGACACCTTCCAGGCCTCGCGCCTGAAGCTGGACGAGTGGGGCCTGGCCGACTACACCGTCGAGGTCAACACGAAGGCGGCTGAAATCGCACGCAAAGCCGCCGGCGAACATCGCTTCGTGGCCGGGTCCATCGGACCTACGGGCTTTTTGCCGGCCTCCGACGATCCCACGCTGGGGCAGATCTCCTTTGGGGAGCTGGTGGAGGTGTTCACCGAGCAGGCCGCGGGCTTGATCGACGGGGGCGCAGACCTGATCATCATCGAGACCGCCCAGGACATCCTCGAGGTCAAGGCCGCCATCTTCGGGGCGCGCGCCGCTTTCAAGAGCACCGGCAAGACGTTGCCGATCCACACCTCGGTCTCACTGCTGCCCAACGGCGGCAAGATGCTACTCGGCACCGACATCTCCGCGGTCCTGTGCACCTTGGAGGCGCTCAAGGTTGACGTGATCGGCCTGAACTGCTCGACCGGCCCGCAGGACATGAGGGACGCGATCCGCTTCCTTGGCGAGTTCTGTCCGGTTCCGGTCGCTTGCATCCCCAACGCTGGGCTGCCCCTGCAAGGGCCCGACGGGGAGACGATCTTCCCGGAGAAGCCCGGACCGCTCGCGGAGGCGCTCGGCGAGTTCGTGGAGCGCTACGGCGTGGGCGTGGTTGGCGGCTGCTGTGGCACCACACCGGGACACATCCAAGCGATCGCCGAGCGGGTGGCTGGAAAGACCGTCCAGCCACGTCCGGACCGACGAGCACCCCACGTGTCCTCGATGATTGCCGCGACCCCGCTCGTGCAGGAGCCGCGCCCCACGATGGTGGGCGAGCGAGTCAACTCGCAAGGCTCGCGCAAGGCCAAGCGGCTGCTGCTGGCCGACGACTACGACGGACTTGTACAGATCGCGGAGGACCAGGTGGCAGGCGGCGCTCATGTGCTCGACCTGTGCGTGGCTTTGACCGAGCGAAGCGACGAGGACGAGCAGATGAGGCAACTGGCCAAGCGCATCTCCCTCACCCAGGAGCCGCCGATCCAGATCGACTCGACCGAGCCGGAGGTGATCGAACGAGCCCTCGAGCAGATCCCGGGCAGGGCGATCGTCAACTCGGTCAACCTGGAGGCCGGCCGGGACAAGCTCGACCGCGTCGTGCCGAGCGCACTTGCGCACGGGGCGGCCCTGATCGCACTGACGATCGACGAGGTGGGCATGGCAAAGACCGCCCAGCGCAAGGTCGAAGTCGCCCAGCGGATCAAGCAGTTGTGCTGTGATGAGCATGGTCTTGACCCCGAGGTCTTGATCTTCGACTGCCTCACCTTCACGCTCACGACCGGCGACGAGGAGTGGCGTCCGTCGGCCGTGGAGACGATCAAGGGGATCAGGCGCATCAAGGCCGAGATCCCGGGCGTGAAGACTTCGCTGGGGGTCTCCAACGTCTCCTTCGGCGTGTCCCCCGGGGCAAGAGCGGTGCTCAACTCGGTCTTCTTGCATCACTGCGTGGAGGCGGGCCTTGACCTGGCGATGGTCAACCCCAACCACATCACTCCTTACTCGGAGATAAGCGATGAGGAGCGGGGACTGGCCGACGATCTCGTGTTCAACCGCCGCGAGGACGCACTGGAGCAGTTCATCGCCCATTTCGAGTCCAAGGGCGAGGAGGAGGCACAGACGACGGCCAACCCGACCGAGGGGATGGAGCCCGAGGAGGCGCTGCACTTCCACATCCTGCGCCGGCGCAAGGAGGGCGTGGAGGACTGGATCGACGCGTCCGTCGAGAAGATCGGCGCGGTGCCCACGCTCAACGAGGTGTTGTTGCCGGCGATGAAGGAGGTGGGCGACAAGTTTGGCGCCGGAGAACTGATCCTTCCGTTCGTGTTGCAGTCCGCCGAGGTGATGAAGAAGGCGGTTGCGAGGCTGGAGAACTACCTGGACAAGATCGAGGGCTACACGAAGGGCACCGTGGTGCTGGCCACCGTATTCGGCGACGTGCACGACATCGGCAAGTCGCTGGTCAACACGATCCTCACCAACAACGGCTACACGGTGATCGACCTCGGCAAGCAGGTCCCGATCCAGACGATTCTCGACGCCGCCCAGGAGCACGAAGCGACGGCGATCGGCTTGAGCGCGTTGCTCGTGTCCACCTCGAAGCAGATGCCGGCCTGCATCCAGGAGCTGCACTCAAAGGGGATGAGCTACCCCGTCCTGATCGGCGGGGCCGCGATCAACCGGGCCTTCTCCTATAGGGCCCTGTATCCGGGCGGCAAGGAATCCGAGGAGCAGTACTCGCCTGGCGTCTTCTACTGCAAGGACGCCTTCGAGGGCCTGTCGGTGATGGACCAGCTGATCGACGACGGCGCACACGAGGCATTGCTCGAGAAGCTCCGCGCGGGCGCCACCGCCTTCAGGGAGAAGGGCGAGGAGCCGGAGGAGGTTCTCAACTTCGCCGATGACTCGGTGCGCTCCGGCGTGAGTACCGACCAGCCGGTTCCCACGCCTCCCTGGTGGGGTGTGCAAGAGGTGCCGGTGGACATGGACGAGGTCTACTCACACCTGGACACCCACGTTCTGTTCAAGTTGCACTGGGGCGGAAAGGGCGTTAAGGGCGAGGCGTGGCGCGAGCTCGTCGATGAGAACTTCAGGCCCCGCTTGGAGCGGATGTGGGGCGAGCAGGACTACCTGCACCCGAGGGCCCTGCTCGGCTTCTTCCCGTGCTACGCCCAGGGCAATGACATCGTCGTGCTCGACCCCGAGGACCGCACGACCGAGCTGACCCGATTTGTGTGTCCACGCCAGCCAAAGGGCGATCGCATCTGTCTGGCTGACTTCTTTAGGCCCGCCGAGGACGGCAAGCCACCAGCGGAACTCGACGTGATCGCCGTGCAGGCCGTGACCGTCGGCTCGGAGGTGACCGAGCTGATGGCCAAGCTGGAGACCGATGGAGAGTTCGCCGAGCAGTTGTTCGTGCACGGCCTAGGCGTGCAGACCGCCGAGGGCTTGGCCGAGTGGCTGCACTGGAAGGCACGCGAGATGCTCGCGATCCCATCGACGCAAGGCCGGCGCTACTCGTGGGGCTATCCGGCCGTGCCCGAGCAGGCCGAGCACCTGAAGGTCGAGAAGCTGCTCGGCTTGGAGCAGATCGGTATGACCATCAGTGACGGTTACGCACCAATCCCCGAGCAGTCCACGCTCGCTTTGGTCGCCCATCACCCCCAGGCGATCTACTTCGGCACGCGCCAGGGCCGGCTGCTGCCGGACGGCTCGCCGGATGACGTGATCAAGGGTTCCTACCGCGATCCGTCTCTGTTCGGTGAGCTCGACGACGTCGATCCGCCCGACGGCGCGGTCGAGGCCGAGGATCAGCCGGCCAGGGCCAGCAGCGGCGCCTGATCTACCAAGGCCAACTTCTGGGCGCGCGGAAGGCGCTTGATGCGCATCTCCTCCCGCATGGCCGACCCGCGATCCGGCATCACCCAAGCGGCGGCGAGCTCGACCGGCAACCTGCTTGCCGTGTAGCGACTCGCCTTACCCGCCGAGTGCTTCGCGACGCGCCGTTCGAGGTCGTTGGTCCAGCCGGTGTAGAGCGACCCGTCGCGGCAGCGCAACATGTAGACCCAGGCATCCATCGCTTTCGATTCTGCGCGAGGAGCGACGGTCCTGCGTGATCAGGACTGAACGCGCGAGGGCGCCCGCCGCGCGGCCCCAGGCAAAGGCGGCAGCTTGACCGGCGAGGCGTGCATCGTGCGCAGGCGTACGTCTTTCCAGGAGAGGCCCTCGCCGACGAGGGCGGGCATGCCCATGATCACCGCGGTGGCGACCTCGACGGCCTGCAGGAGGATCCCGTAGGCGAGGGCATCGGCCGTCGGGACGTGGTAGGCGCCGGCCAAGACAGCGACACAGGCCGCTTGGAAGACCCCGACGTTGGCGGGCGTGGCGGGGATGACGGCGGTGACGTTGACTGCGAAGAGGACCGCTGCGGCGGCTCCGAAGCCGACCCGGTTGTCGATCCCCAAAGCCATCAGGAGAAGCCAGCAGGACATCCACTGAAGACTCCAGGCCGACAATTGCAGGAAGGTCGCGGCGGAGGCTTGGCGGGGGTTGCGAAAGACGCGCAGGCCCGCTCGCACCCGCACCAAGGCGGCGCGGACGTTGGCTAGCAAACTCGCGAGTCGGCGCGAGCGCGAGACGGCGGCGGCCGGGACGAGCACGGGCGCCACAAGCAGAGCAAGGAGCACAACCAAGGGCGCGAGGGCGACAGCCAAGAGCGCGTTGGTGTGGTTGCCGGCGAAGCTGACGCTTGAGAGGGTCACGCCGCCCAGGATCGCCAAAGCAAGCAGGTTGAGCAAGGTTTGGGAGACCATCGTGCCGAGCACGACCGGCAAAGTCTCGCGCGCACGGCCGACTCGTCGCGCCACGATCAAGGCACGCGAGGGCTCCCCCAAGCGAGCGGGCAAGGTGGCGGACATGAGCACGCCTATGAAGGTCCCCTGCAAGGCATCGCGCCGCCGCGCCACACGCCAGGTCGGCGCGGCCTTGAGGATCGCGTGCCAGGCGATGCCGCGCATGAACATGGAGGCGCACATCACCCCCACTCCGGCCGCGACCAAGCCAGGCGAGGAGGCGACCAAGCTCGCAGCCACGTTGGTGACGCCGATCTTTTGCAGGGCGAAGTAGGCGAGTGCGATCCCGACCAGCGAGCTTGCCAGCAGGGCCACGCGGGAGAGCGCGCGCAGGGCGTGGCGCTCGCCGGACTGGTCGGGCTCCAGGCTGGGCAGGCGCCGGGCGGGCTCGCGCGGGAGCAGGTCGGCGGGCGCGAGGCCGTGGCGTACGGCGAAGCGGGCAGGGCGCGTGGCGGGGCGGCCCACGGCGATCGCTTGGGCGTAGACCTCGGAGATTTCCTGGGCGACGTGGGTCCAGGAGAAGCGCTCGGCACGCTCGCGCGCGGAGATGGCCATCGCCACTCGCCGAGCGGGATCGAGCGCGAGCGTGCGCAGGGCCTGGGCGAGGGCGAGCGCGTCGCCGGGCGCCACGAGCAGGCCGTCGATCCCCTCGCGCGCGACGTCGCGGTAGCCGGGGATGTCAGAGGCGACTACGGGCGTGGAGGCGGCGAAAGCCTCGGTGAGCACCATCCCGAAGCTCTCGCCGGAGAGCGAGGGCGCGCACAGGACCTCGGCGCGGCGCAGCTCGCGAAGCTTGCGCTCCTCGGAGACCTTCCCGAGCGCGCGCACGCCACGGTCGTCCAGCAGCATTGGCGCTATCTCCGAGGCGGACGCGCCGACGAGGGTGAGCTTGGCGGGCACCTGCTCGCGCAGGGCCTCGAACGCGCGCAGGAGCACCGGCAGGCCCTTGCGCTCGACGGCTTGGCCGATGAACAGGATTTGGAGAGGGGATCCGTGTTCGTGCGGGTCGGCGAAGACGCGCGCCTCGCCAAGCCCGGCGAGACTCGATCCCGCCGCCGACAGATTCGGGTGCTCCTCCTCGCCCTGGCGCTGCTCCCCGCCCAGGCGCTCCTCGTCGGCCGTGGGGTGGAGCAAGACCCCGTTGGGCACGATGCGGTAGCGACCCCCGTAGAAGCGCCGAGCCGTCCAGGCGGCGGCCTCGGACACCGCGATACGGGCGTGCAGGCGGTTCATGCGCCGCCGTCCGTCGAACACGAGCGCGCCTAGACCGTTGGAGATCTGGTTGGTGGAGTAGGTGTGGAAGGTCCCCACTAGGGGCAAGTCGCCGCTGGACATGAGCGCGTCCCAGCCGATCATGGGGACGATCGGCTCGTGGATGTGGGCTACGTCGTAAGCGCCGTCGCGCAACTCGCGGCGCAAGGCGAGGATCGCGGTTGGCAGGCCTGTGAGGTTGGACACCGCACCGTTGGCGGGCACTCCGAACGTGCGCCCCAAGGAGACGAAGTTCTCGGGCGGATCGAGCCGCTGCGGGCGGGCTCCACGGTGGACGCGACGCGAGAAGGCGTCGTCAGGGTCATAAGGCGCGAGGATGCTGGTTTCGTGGCCCTGAGCGACCAGCTCGGCCGAGAGCGCCTCGATGTGGCGCGTAACGCCGCCGGGGTAGGTCCATGAGTACGGCGAAACTAGGGCAATCCGCACGGGGTGAACTGTATCGGGCGCGTGGGCCGGATTGCCACGCATATACTCGGATCGACCGTCATGAGCGACCGCCACTTCGTTAAGTACACCTTCCTCAAGCTAGACCCGGCCTGGCGCCGCCTGGACGATGACACCCGCGCTGAGGGCAAGCGAGAGTTCGCCGCCGCCTGCGAGGACTTCGCCGACGGCCACCTGCTGCAGTCCTTCTCACTTGTGGGCACTCGCGGCGACGCCGAGCTGCTTCTCATCTCCGAGGCCGAGAACCTCGACAGGATCCATGAGTTCCATGTGGTCCTCGCGCAGAGCGGCCTGATGAAGTGGGCCTCACAGCCCTACTCGTTCCTGGGGATGCGCAAGAGCTCGGAATACTCCGAAGACGAGCGCGTGAACCCGCGCGGCTTCAGGGGCAAGTACGTGTTCGTGTATCCATTCGTGAAGTCGCGCGAGTGGTATGCGCTGCCCGCCGAGGAGCGCTGGCGGATCATGCAGGGCCACATCACCGTCGGTCGCGAATACCCGGGAGTGGACAACCACACCACCTACTCCTTCGGTCTGGACGACCAGGAGTTCGTGGTCGCCTTCGACACCGACGACGTGGGCACGTTCTTGGACCTCGTCCAGCGTCTGCGCACGACCGAGGCCTCACGCTTCACGGTCAGGGACACGCCCAGCTTCACCTGCATCGCGTGCTCCTTGGAGCGTGCCCTGAATGCGCTCGACGGCGAGCCGGTGGCGCTCGACACGCAGGCACTGCGTGGTTGAGCGGATGAGTCCCGCTGCCAACAGAGCGACCTCAGCCGCGAGCCCAAGCCGAACAAACTCACCGGCGCCTCAAGCTTCGCCCAAGCGCAAAGCGAGGTCTCAGAAGGCGGCGGTCGAGGAGCTGCGCGCCTCCGACCCCACGATGGCCGGCCTGATCGACATGTGCGGCGTCATCTCGAGCCCCCCACGCAAGAAGGCCGATCCCGAGGAGCACTACGGAGCTTTGCTCCATGCGGTCGTCAACCAGCAGCTCTCCGTCAAGGCGGGCGCCGCTATCTATGGCCGGCTGACCGACCGCTTCGGCCACACCCCCAAGCCCGAGGAGCTCTTGGCCGACGACCCCGAAGAGTTGCGCGCCGCGGTCGGCCTGTCGCGCTCGAAGGTGGGCTTCATGCGCTCCTTGGCCGAGCACATCCTCTCCGGAGAACTGGAGCTGGAGCGCCTGGACTCCCTCTCAGACGAGGAGGTGATGGCCGAGCTGGTGGCGGTCAAGGGCATCGGCGAGTGGACGGCCCACATGTTCTTGATGAGCCACCTGCACCGCCCCGACGTGATGGCGCCCGGGGATCTCGGCATCAAGCGGGCGATCGAAAAGGCCTATGGCCTGGAAGACCCCGACCGCGAGACGATGGAGCGCCTGGCCGAGCGCTGGCGCCCGCACCGCACCCTGGCCTGCCGCTACCTGTGGCGTTCGCTGAACAACGAACCCGTGGCGCGCCCAACTGGACACCCAGGCAAGAAGAGCGTCAGGTCCTCACCCAAATAAAGACGGGCCTGTCTGACGGCCGGGGAGCAAGCGAGGCAAGGACGCACCGACCGCGGTGCTCCAGCACATAAGGGAGGGAGGACGCAGCATCGCGCCGCTCCCCGGCCGTCAGACGGCTGAGACCTGCTCTTCCTCGGCGACGCGGAAGGAAGACCCGCAGCCGCATGCCGCAACCACGTTGGGGTTCTCGACCTTGAAGCCGGCACCTTGCAGGCTTTCTTGATAGTCGATGATCGAGCCACTCACGAACTGTAGGCTCTCTTTGTCCACCAGCAGCTTGAGCCCCTGGTCTTCGAATACGAGATCGCTGTCGCGCTGCTCGTCGAAGGCCAGCTGGTACTGAAAGCCGGAGCACCCGCCGCCACGCACCCCGACGCGCAGACCGGCGAGCGCGACGTCGGCCTGTTGGGCCTCCAAAAACTCGCGCACCTTCTCCGCACCCTTGTCCGTGATCGAGATCATTGCTTTCCAAAGTATAGCGACCTCGTTTCTTGGCTAAGCTGGAAGCCGATGCCCACCGCCGAGGAGATCAAGCAGCGAATCGAGGCTTCGATCCCCGGCGCCAAAGCCGAGGTCGAGGACTACACCGGCGGCGGCGACCACTTCCGCGCTACCGTGGTGAGCGAGACCTTCGCCGGGCGCAGCCGCATCCAGCAGCACAAGCTCGTCTATGAGGTGTTCGGCGAGGAAATCGGCGGCGCGATCCATGCGCTGTCGCTGAAGACCGAAGCCTCGCCCGGCACGCAAGCCGAAGCCTCGCCCGGCACGCAAGCCGAAGCGTCCCCCCACCCGCAAGCCGACGAAGCGACGTCAGGAGCAGTCAATGTCTGAAAGCGATTCCAACCCCATCCATGACGCGATCGCGCAGGCGATCTCAGAGCACGAGACGATCCTCTTCATGAAGGGCACCCCTGACGCGCCCGCGTGCGGCTTCTCGGCACGCACGGTCGCGATGCTCCAGTCCCTGCAAGCACCCTTCGCGGCCGTCGACATCCTGCCCGACCCGCGCATCCGCCAGGAGCTCTCGGCGATCTCGGGCTGGCCCACGATCCCCCAGCTGTTCTACAGAGGTGAGCTGATCGGCGGCTGCGACATCGTCACCGAGATGTACGAGTCGGGTGAGCTGTCCGAGGCGCTCGGACTTGAGGCCGGCGAGGACGCGCCTGCCCCGCAGCCCGTCGCAAGCGAGCCGCACCCTGAAGGGCACAGGCAGCCGGCCGGCTTCACACCGATCGAGAATCGCCTCTCCTAACAAGCTGCCCGCGCGAGACGCCGCCGGTCGGATCGAAGCGGCTCGCCGACCGGCCGAGGCAGCCGTCGCCCGGCTCGGACACCCGAAGGCTCGCGCCCGAAGGCTGCGCCCATCGGTGCGCTAGGGTCCCCCGCGCCGCATGACTTCTGTTGCCGTCGTCGCCGACTCCACCAACTACCTGCCGCGCGAGCTGGCGGACAGGGAAGGCATCCGTCAAGTCAGCCTATATGTCGGCTGGCAGGACGCCCCCCAGCGCGAGCTCGACTTGGACTCGTTCGATGCCTTCTATGAGCGCCTGCGCACCGACCCCGAGCTGCCCACCACCTCCCAGCCTTCGATCGGCGATTTCTTGGCGGTTTGGGAGCCTTTGCTCGACGAAGGCAAGGACATCGTCTCGGTCCATCTCGCCGGCGGCATATCGGGCACCTGCGAAGCCGCCCGCCAAGCGCACGGCCTGCTGGTCGAGCGGGGTTTGGGCGCGCGCGTGGAGGTCCTTGACGGGGAAACGGCGTGTGGTGGCCTCGGCCTGCTGCTGCTCGCCGCCGCCGCCGCCGCGCGTGGCGGGGCCGACAAGCAGGCGGTGACCGCCCGCGTGCTCGAGGCGCGCAAGGCCTTGAAAATCTGGTTCTGCGTGGACACCTTGGAGTACCTGAAGCGCGGCGGGCGCATCGGCAAGGCGCAGGCCTGGATCGGGGGAACGCTGAAGATCAAGCCGATCCTCTCCTTGGAGTACGAGATCACACCGGTAGAGCGCGTCCGAACGTCCAAGCGGGCCTTCGAGCGCATGGTCCAATATGCCCACGAACTCAAGGACAGCGGCGCCGACCGCTGGGTGGTCCAATACATCCAAGCCCACGACCAGGCCGAGCGCCTGATCGAGCGCTGCCGGGAGATCTTCGACTGCGAGCCGATCTTCACCTCGGAGGTGGGACCGGTGATCGGCACCTACACGGGGCCGGGCCTGCTCGGCGTCGGCGCCTTGCCGAACGCCCTCGTCTCCTGAACCGGCGTCAGGAGCGGCGTTTGCGGCGCCGCCGGCGGCGGCCCAGCAGCACGCCGACGATGCCAACGCCGACCGCGATCTCGCGCTGGTGTCGCTCGATGTGACCGCGCCAGTCGGTGATGCGCGCCACTTCACCGTGCAGGGTGCCCAGAGAGAGCGCCAGCTCGGCGCGATTTGACTCGATCGAGTCACGGATCTCAGCTGCTGTGCGCGCCGCCATCGACGGTCCCCCTTCCAAGGTCCGATCCACTTGACACAGGGGCGGCCGGCGCCGGCGAGCCGGTCGCATCGGTGCCCGAAGCGGGCGAGACGGCGCCGACTGGCGGCGGCACTGGAATGGACGGCGTCGCGGCTGCCTTGGTGGAGGCCTCAGAGGAGGCGCTCACGGTCTCGCGGATCTTGCGGGCCTCCTCGATCGCCATGTTCGGCGTCGGAGGCGCGCCCGATTTGACCGCCTTCGCGGCCAGCAGGCCCGCGATCACGCCCAGGAAGACAAGGATGAGGGCCATCGCGAAGAAGCCCCAGAAGTAGGTGAACTCGTTGCCGATCGGCAGCTCGTAGTAGAGCAACCAAGCACACCCGATCAAGACGAAGAAGAGGGCCGTGAAGAAGAACACGCCGGCCACGATGCCCACGACTGCGCCCTTGGCAAGACGCGTGGCCTTCTCGGTCATCTCGGTCTTGGCGAGCTCGATCTCCTCGCGGACCAACACGCTCGCGCGTTCGGTCACCTCGGTGATCGCCGCCGCGATCCCCGGCTGTCCCGGCTTGCCCCCGCCGGGGGCCGCATCGCCTACAGGGCGCCCGCCCCCTCCGGGGCCCGCGCCTGCGCTACTCACTCTGGGGGCTCCTCGTCGAACAGACGCCTCCACAGCGCGCTCGCCGTGCGCTGCGTGAGGATGCTCGCGATGGCGCCCACCGCCGTCAGCAGGCCGGACCACATCATCTTCTTCACAAGCTCGTTCTCCATCCGCCGCAGTGTAGTGACCGCCAGGGACGACGTCTGCTTCGACCTAGACTGGGGTAGATGGCTGAGGTGCCCGTTCAGGACTTCCCGCTGTTCCCGCTCGGCATCGTGGCGCTCCCCACCGAGAGCGTGCCCTTGCACATTTTCGAGCATCGTTTCCGCACGATGATCGCGGAGTGCCTGCAGGGCGAGAGCGAGTTCGGGATCGTGTGGCTCTCCGAGGAGGAGCTCAAGCCCATCGGCTGCGCATGCGAGATCGAGCGGGTGCTCGATCGCGAGGACGACGGGCGCTTCACGATCTTGGTGCGCGGAACCCGTGCCTTTCGCCTGCTCGAGCGCCAGGACGACCTGCCCTACCCGGCCGGGATCGTCGAGTTCTTGCAAGAGCAGGAGGAGCACTTCGACGAGGACGCGGCCCAGGAGGCCCGAGAGCTCTATGGCGAGTTGGTGGAGACGGCGACCGATCGCACCCTCTCCGAACCGGAACTGGAGGCGCTCGGCGCCTACAGCATGGCCGCCACGGTCGACTTCGGCGTGGAGGCCAAGCAGGAGCTCTTGGAGCTGCGCTCGGAGAACGCCCGCTTGCGCCTGCTCTCGCTCCTGTTCAGGGCCGCGATCAAGCAGCTTGAGCTGAGCGAGCGAGCCCAAGAGCGAGCCCACTCCAACGGCAAGGTCCACTTCACCTGAGGCCTTGGGCCGACGCTTCACCAGCGGCCTGCGCCTCCTTCGAGAAGCCCGGGCCTAGCTTCGTGCCTCAAGCCCCCTGTTGGGAGAGTCCGCACACGCCCTGGGCCACTGTGAGCACGAACGCGGCCAGCTTGCGCGTCGCCGAGGGCTGGTGAGCCGAGTTGTCGCTGAAGCGCACGTCGCCGTTGGCGTCGCGCACGTAATAGCTCAGCACAGAGCCCGGCTGGGCCGGCAATGACTCGTGCTGGGAGGTGGCGCCTTCGAGTCCTTCTTGGATCGTGCGCGCTTCGATGATCTGCGGGTCGCTGAGGTGGTGCGCGGGCCCGTTGTCGCAGTGGACCACCCCTTCTTCGCTGACCAGCATCGTCAGCTTCGCTCCAGGTGAGCTGCCGCTGCGATAGACGATGAACAGGTCGGGCGAGACGACCCCGCCGCACCCGCCGCCCAGCAGTGCCGCCCCCGTGCAAAGAGCCGCCAAAGAGAGAAGGCGCGGGGTGCACCCAACACGCAGGAGGTGCCCCACGCGCGTACGCGCGCGCGCGAGTGGGGCACCCTTTTGCGCGATCAAACCACCTCGCCCACTCGAGCCACAACCTCGCGCCATCGAGCCACCACCTCGCCCAGCCCAGCCACCACCGTGCCCGGTCGAGCCACCACCGTGCGCGATCAAGCCACCACCGCCACGCCACCCCGACGCGGATCGCCCGCCCCGCTCAAGCGCCCCTCGCGCCGCTCGACCGCCTGGACGCCGCCGAAGAAGAGATTGAGGTCGTGAAAGCGCACCACCTCGCGGTCCTCCCCCGCGGCTCCCGCCGACGGCTCGAGCCCCGGCTCGTGATAGACGATCCCCTTCTCGAAGTGCGCCCGCGGAGCACGCACTGCCTCGGGCGCGCTCAAGCCGCGGTCCACGACACCCACGATCGTCTGCAAGAGAGCCGAGCGGATCCGGTTGGATCCGGCGCTGCCCAGAACCAGCTCCACCTCGCCCTCGCGCATCACCACCGAGGGAGCCATCATGCTCGGCATCCTCCGCCCTGCGGGATGACTGTGGAAGCCGAGCGGACTGAGGTCCTCCTCGCCCATCACATTGTTCAGATGGATGCCGGTACCCGGCACCACGACCCCGGAGCCCTCACCGTTGGTGCACGTCACAGAACAGGCACGCCCCTGCGAGTCCAACACCGAGATATGGGTCGTCGCCCCGAGTCGTGACGAGAGGAAGCACGCCCCAAACCCCTCCTGATCCAAGCCTTGGACGAACTCGGGCGTCCTCTCTGCCTGCGCCGCTTCCATAGCGCCGATGATGGCCTGTAGCGGCGGTGGCCCCGGCTTACGGTCGAGCAGGCCCAAGGAGTAGGCCAGCAGGGTGCCTCCCGCCGAGGGTGGCGGGTTGGTGAAGACCCCGCGGTCGCGATAGCTCATGCGCAGCGGCTCGCGCTCGATCGCCTCGTAAGCGGACAGCTCGCGGGCATCAAGCGAGCCTCCCCTCTCTTTCAGCCAAGCGCACACGGCCTCGGCGATGTCGCCGTTGTAGAAGGGCCGCGCGCCCTCCTCTCCGAGCCTACTCAAGGCATCGCCGAGATCGGGGTTGCGCAACAGCTCGCCCTCGCGCAAGACCCTCCCGTCGGGTGCCCACAAGGCCGCGCACTCAGGCGTGGAGCGCAACAGGTCGGCCAAGATCTCCACGATGTAGGCCTGCCCCGCGTTGATCCGGACCCCCTCCCTGGCCAGTTCGGCCGCGGGCGCGGCGAGCTCGGCCAAATCGATCGTGCCCCATCGCTTGGCGGCCTCACACACCCCGGCCGGAGCCCCATAGATCCCGCAGGAGGCCGGCCCGATGTAGAAGACTTGGACGGCGTCCCCGAAGGACACGTCGACCGCGTCGAGCTCGGCCGCGCTGCCGTCGCCTGCGCGCGTGGGGGCCGCCACGAAGAAGTCGAGCAGGCTCGGCTCTTGCCCCCCGCCCGCGACCATCATGTAGCCGCCTGAGCCCAACCCGGTCAAGAGAGGCTCGGCCGCGAACGAAGTCAGCATCGCCGCGATCGCCGCATCCACCGCGTTGCCGCCTTCGCGCAGCACCCGCGCTCCAGCCTCGGCGGTGAGCGGATGCCCAGCCGCCACGACCCCCTTCTCCCCAGTACTCATACCGCCAGATTGACACGGTCTCCTTCTGAGTGCCGTCAACCGAGCAGACCAAGGACGCAGCGAGTGCCGTGTGCTACGCACACAAACGAGCGAGGACGCCGGTATGCGAAGCGTTGACGGTACTCAGAAGGTCAAAAATTAGGGATGAACTCAGGCACGTCCATGTCGCTCACGGCGAGACTGCCCCGGCGCGACTGGCGCTCGCCGCGCGCGGGCCTCGCGTCGCGGGCGGAGGGCCCGGTGCGCTTGACGCGCGGCTCTCCGTCGGGCTCGCGCATAGTGGGACGTGAGCTCTTCACGCCGTAGCCGGTGGCCACGACGGTGACCCAGACTTGATCGTCGAGCTTCTCGTCGACCATCGCCCCGAAGATGATGTTGGCGTCGGGGTGCGCGGCCTCTGAGACTGCCTTGGCGGCCTCGTTGACCTCCCACAAGGACAGGTCGCGCCCGCCGGTGATCGACAAGAGGATCGAGCGCGCTCCCTCCATCGAGGTTTCCAAGAGCGGCGAGGCGACGGCTTGGGCGGCGGCCTCGGGGGCCCTGTTCTCGCCGACTCCCATGCCGATCCCGAGCAAAGCGTTGCCGGCGTCGGACATGATCGTGCGCACGTCGGCGAAGTCCAAGTTGATCAAGCCGGGCAAGGTGACCAAGTCGGAGATGCCTTGCACGCCTTGGCGGAGCACGTCGTCGGCGACCCTGAAGGCCTCGACCATGGCGGTCGCCTTGTCGAGAACGCTGAGCAGGCGGTTGTTGGGCACCACGATCAAGGTGTCCACCTCCTCCGCCAAGGTCTCCACGCCACGCTCAGCTTGGGCGGCGCGGCGCGAGCCCTCGAAGCCGAAGGGCTTGGTCACGATCGCGACGGTCAAGGCTCCCACCTCGCGGGCGATGCGGGCCACGATCGGGGCCGCTCCCGTGCCGGTGCCGCCGCCTGCTCCCGCTGTGATGAAGATCATGTCCGAGCCCTTGAGCAAGGCCTTGATGCGGTCATAGTCGTCCATCGCGGCCTGACGTCCAACTTCGGCGTCAGAGCCCGAGCCGAGACCCCTTGTCAGCTCCGCACCGATGTGCAAAGTGATGTCGGCGGTGGACTGTTGCAAGGACTGCAGGTCTGTGTTGATCGCAAGGAACTCGACACCCTCGACCTCGGCCTCGACCATGCGGTTGACGGCGTTGGTGCCTGCTCCGCCAACCCCCACCACCCGGATCACCGGCTGAGCGACCGGCATCGCTTCGCCGAAGGGGCGCGACTCTTCGTGGCGGTAGCTCTCGCGAGGAGCCTGCATTGGCGCCATCGGCGCGGACGGCGCAGGCGCGCCCTGGCGGACCGGCGTGTCCATCACGTTGTCGGGAATCTCCGAGGAGAAAGCGTGGCGCAGGCGCTCCTGGGGTGTGGGGATGCGAGGCTCACGCGCCTCGAGGCTCGGGTCCAGCGAAGGGTGGGGCACCGACGGCGCGGTCTCTGCGGGAGTCGGCGAAGCGGCGGCCGGCTCCGCGCCGGCGCTCGACGGCGCGATCTCCGAGGCGCTTGCCTGGGCGACCGGCTCTCCAGCCCCGGCCGGGGTGGCCGCCTCGGGCGCGGAGGGCTGCTCGCCGGTGTCCTTCTCCAAGTCCTCGGTCTTGCGAAACAGGGCCGCCAAAGGCCCTTCGCGCATCGATGCTCGCTTAGGGTTTGCCATGAGCCAAGACCTCCTGTGCCAGCTGCCGATAGGACTGCGCAGCGACACCATCCGGCTCGTACTTGAGGACCGACATCCCCTTCACGGGAGCCTCGGCGAAGCGCACCGTCTTGCGGATACGCGAAGCGAACACGCGGTCGCCGAAGTTCTCCTCGAGGATCTCGATCGCCTCCTTGGCGTGAATCGTGCGCGAATCAACCAAGGTCGGGAGGATACCCTCGATATCGACGTCCGGGTTGAGGTTCTCGCGAATCATCGCCAAGGTGTTTTGCAGCTGGATGAGCCCACGCATAGACAAGTACTCACACTGCACGGGCACAATAACCTTGTCGGCGGCGGTAAGCGCGTTGATGGTCAAAAGACCCAAACTTGGCGGCGTGTCGATGCAGATGAAGTCGTAGTCCTCCTTGATCGGTTCGAACGCCTTCTGCAAAGAGCGCTCGCGGCCGATCATCGTGGACATCGCGATCTCAGCGCCCGCCAGGTCGATCGAGGCGCAGGCGACGTCGATCTCGCGTTTGCGGATCACCTCTCTGATCGTGGCGCGCTGGGTGAGCACGTCATACATCGACAGCTCCAGCGTGTCGGGGTCGATGCCTTGGGACATCGTGAGGTTGCCCTGTGGGTCCATGTCGACGCACAGCACGCGATGTCCCTCCTCCGCGAATGCGGCGGCAAGGTTGAGTGTCGTCGTTGTCTTGGCCACGCCGCCCTTCTGATTGGCGAAAGCGATGACCTTGGCCCGTGCGGTCACGGCAGGCTCCGATGTTCGAATTTGCGACGGAACGGTGTCGAGCTTCACTATTCGCACGGCAAGCCACGAATCCTGCTTGGATCCCCCGGTGCCTTCGAGTCGCCGCATTACGCTGGATCAGCGCCTGGAAGACACGCGGGTGTGCGTGTGCGTGGGCGCGGGGGGCGTGGGCAAGACCACGATCTCCGCAGCGCTCGGGCTGGGGCTCGCCGCGCGGGGCCAGAAGGTGGCGGTCGTGAGCATCGACCCGGCCAAGCGCCTGGCGAACGCTTTGGGCCTGAAGGAGCTGACGGGCGAGCCGCGCAGGCTCGATGAAGCCACGCTGGCCGAGCATGGGATCGAGTTGGAGGGCGAGCTGTGGGCGATGATGCTCGACTCCAAGGGAACCTTCGACGATTTGATCGCCCGCCTGTCTCCTGATGAGCGAACGCGCGAGGAAGTGCTATCCAACCGCATCTATCGCGAACTGTCCTCGGCGGTGGCGGGCTCGCAGGAGTTCACGGCAGTCGCCAAGCTTTATGAGCTTTACAAGAGCGGCGAGTGGGACGCGATCGTGCTCGACACGCCGCCTTCGCGGGACGCTTTGGATTTCTTGGACGCCCCTGATCGGCTGACACGGTTCTTGGAGGGCAGGGCTTTGAAGGTGCTGATGGCCCCGACGAACGTGACACGCGGACTGTTGGGGCGCGGCGCCGGGCTGATGTTGTCGATGTTCGCGAAGGTCACGGGCGTGAACATGATCGAGGAACTCTCGGGCTTCTTCGGTGCGCTCGCCGGGCTCACCGACGGGTTCTCAGAACGCGCGCGGGGCGTGGAGAGGCTGCTGCGCGATCCGCAAACGGGCTTTTTGATCGTGACCTCACCGGAGCACGAGCCTTCGCGCGAGGCCGGCTTTCTGCACGAGCAACTGGCGCGCCAAGACATGCGCTTTGCGGGGCTGATCGTCAATCGCTTTCACGACCACGGGCTCGATGGAGCCAGCCGCGAGCAGGTGGCGGACTTGCTCGCGGCTCGGCTCGACGGGGGCTTGGCCGAGCGCGTGGCGCAGAACTTGGCCGACCTGGACGTGTTGGCGCGACGCGACCGCGAGAGCGTGAAGGCCTTGGCGGAGGCTTTGGATGAACCGAGCCCGGTGGCGGTGCGTCAACTAGACGGCGACGTGCAAGACCTGACCGGCCTGTTGCTCCTCGCCGGGCAGCTCTTCTCCTGAGAGCAGGAGCTCGTCGGCGAGCGTGACCAGGTCGGCGGGGAGGTGACCACACACCACGTCGCGCAAGAGCGCACGTAGATTGTCGGAGAGGTCGCGCGCCACGGCCAGGCCACTGGCGCGTTCCACAGCGGCTCCGGTGAGCGCTTCGCGCTCGAGGGCGATCGCTCGCAGGGTTCGCTCGGTCAAGGCGGTGCGCCTGTCCGGCGTGGCGCACAGGGCGGCCAAGCGTGCGGCGAGGAGGCCGTCGGGCGTTCCTTGGGGCTCTGCCTGCGAAGCTCCTCCGAGGAGTGCTCGCAGGGCGAGTAGGTGGTCGCTGATGCCTTCGTACTCCGAGCTTCGCTCGCAACCGAGCTCGAAGCGGCGCAGAGCCCAGGCGATCTCGTTCTCGTGGGGCGCGCGACGGGACACCAGGTTGCAGAAACCGCGCAACTCGTCCTCCTGCTCGGCGCTCACGAGCAACATCCCGTGGGGGCGCCCTCCGCCGCCTAGAGCGAGCGGACTCCAGGGGGCCGAGCCGACCCGGGTCCAGGCGAGCGAACCGAGCGAGATGCGTCCGTCGCCGAACAGGCGCAGGGCGCGCAGCAGCTCGCGCACGACCTCGATCCCACGATCCAAGCCGGAACGGGGGTCGGGGTCTTCGGCGGCGAATACGATCAGAAGGTGGTCCTTGGGTTCGACCCCTAGCTCGCCGGAGGCCTGTTCGGGAGCACCTTGCAAGGCGTCGGGTTGGGCGATCGTGAGGCCACGCGTGAGCGCGATTTGGGGCGAGGAGATGGTCAGACCGTGGAGCGTGGCCACGAGCGTCAGCTCGGCGGCTCCGGCGGCGAAGGTCGAGTCCTCCAAGCGCTCCAAGGCTCGGTTCAGGCGCTCGGGGTGGCGATCTAGCAGGCCGTCGAAATCGGTTTGCTCGGCGCACACCTCTTGCAGGAGGGCCAAGAGAGCGGCGTCGCGACGCCCCCTACCCGGGCCGCCGCCGCCGCGACGATCGCGCGTGTCGAGCAAGCCGCGGGCGAGCAGGTAGCGGTCGAGCCCGTCGAAGGTCTCGAGCGAGGCCACCGCGGGCCCATAGGAGTCGAGTGCGCGCAGCGACGGGAAGCGCTCGGCGATGTAAGCGTCGGTGAGTGGCTGATAGCAGTAAAGCGGCGAGGCTCCCCGCCGCCCGCGGCCGCCCTGGGCGGCCAGCTCGAAGGGGACCTCTTGACCGGCGAGCACGTCTGAGTGCAGGCGGGCCGTCGCTTGAGCGAGGAACTCGGTGAGGGCGGCTTGCAGCTGGAGGGATCGCACGGATGGCTGTTCGCCGCGAGCGCGAGCGCTCCTGCTGGCGCAGGGAGTCTTGCGGGCTATACCGCGGCCACGGCAAGCGCTGAGGCCACCGCGTCTTCACACTCAGCGCCGAGCCAGCACTCCCCGTAGGAGCGCATGCCCTCAATGATCGGCAGCAAGGCGAGGCCCTTCTCGGTGAGCGCGTACTCGACGCGCGGCGGCACTTCGGGGAAGGTGTGGCGCTCGACTATGCCCTCGTCCTCGAGCGCCCGCAGGCGCAAGGACAGGGTGCGAGGGCTGATCCCCGCCAAGGAGCGCTCCAGCTCACAGAAGCGCGAACGCCCCTCGGCCAGGTCGCGCACAAGCAAGAGCGTCCACTTGCCGCACACCACTTCTGCGGTGCGGCAAACGGGGCAGGTGTCATCAACGGCCATTTCAACCGTTACTTTACCAAGTGAAGTAGCGGAGGCTAACCGAGTCGCCGATCGACAAGCCCCGCGTCGCGGATCGACAGGCTGGGGGCGACGCAGCCGCGAAGACACCAAAGCCCCTGTGTGGCGTCCCCACACCCCCTGTGTGGCGTTCCGTCCGCATTCCGCACGAAACTGGTCACATGGACCAAACAGACAGTCGTCAAGCCATCCTCTCGGCGCTCCTGAGCGAGAATGGCTGGCGTGAGCGCGTTGTGGAGGAGTTCGTCTTTGGAGCGGGGGAGCACGTCCGCGTTTCGTCAACATTCCAATTCGGACTCTCCGAGGAACTATTGCGTTTATATCTGGGTGACGAGGCCGAAGATCAAGTCCGGCTATTCCTGCCGGTGACAACACGCGAGAAGAGCCTTTTGTTGAACTTCAGCCTCCGCGGCCCATCGGGAGAGGATGGCTTCTTGCTCCCCCGAGACCAGATCGGAGTCCTACGCGCGAACTATTTGATCGACACCTTCTGCCATGCCGGACTGAATCGTGCGAAGGCCGCCTCCATGCTCGACTTGCTCAAAGCAATCTGCACATTCTCGCCGACCTTGTTCAGCCACTTCCTGGCAGCGGCCGGCGACGATCGCAACCGTGCTATCGCCACGTACCTTTCTGATGGTCTCTCCTCCGTGGATCAAGCCGTTAAGGTTGGGGAGAAACATGTCGCAGAGTGGGATGCGCTGACTGAAGGAGTTCGCGAGCCACTCACCAACTCTCTACGAGAGCCGCCAAGCGACGCCAGCTCCTCCGAGAACGTCCTACTCGCACTGCCCGGCATGGATGAGCCGCCAAGCAACACGGACGAGATCACAGCGTTGCTGCACAGATATACGTGCATGGTCCGGCATCTACACACCGCGGAGGCAACCGACGCGCTAAGGGCACTGGCCGATAGCGGACGTCGATGGATGGTCATTGCGGAACTTGACGTGCCCGTCGGCAGACGATTTGCCGTGGCGCTATCGGAAGATAGGCCGCTCGAGCTGCAGCGCAACGGATACTCAAGGCAGCGCTTTGCGCTGGGGGACGCGGACAGGGCCCACTTGGAGGTCCGTGTTTCTGATGCAAATGTCCATCTCCACGGCGAGCCTATTTGTAGAGACCCCGTTGGTGAGCCGGTCGGCCCAGGCCACCTTGAGGCTATTCGATCTACCAATGAGGCAACGTCACTCTACAGCTCTGTGCGTGAGCGTCCTCGCTTCGCGGATGTCGAAATTCAGTTGCGTTTGACGAATGACCTGCGAGCGATCCCACTGTTTGTTGCAGCGGTGGGGGCCGTCGCTACAATCGTCACGCTGCTTCTTCCAGCAGGCTCAGATCTCATCCCGGCCCTGACCGTTATCGCCGTGCCGATCACCGTCGCTGCGGCCCTGCTGGCCGTACGAGAGCAGACGGCGCTTGCCTCGCGTCTTCAGGCATGGCCACGTTCTGTCGTGGTCGCAACTACCGCGCTCCTTTGGACCGCCGTTCTGGTTCGCCTCCTGTGGGCAGGCGCCACACTTCCGCCTTGGCGCCATACCGACGCAGCGTCCAACCGGGCGACCCGTCAGACTCACCACGCTATCGTCTCAAGAGGAGGTCATTGACATGGCAACCAACGGACCAAAAGGTGCCGGACGTACCGGAGCAGTGAGAGGGCGAAGCCAAACCAAGAATGCCAAAACGGGCCTTTGGACCAAGCGAGACACAGCCTCCGGACGCTTCATGAACGTCAAGAAGAGCGGCGGAACATTTAAGGGCGTCAAGCGCGAGCGATGATCTGAATTTGGCTCCGCCGCCCTCTAGCCAACAGCAGCCGGGGCGCCCGGCACGGGCGCGGACGGCTGAGGCGGAATGTGCGGTCCCGGCGCCTCGGCGCCTTCTCGGCGCGCCTGGGCTTGGGCCACGTCGGCCATCGTCGTACCCTGGCGCCCGTCCGCCTGTAGGAGCAGCTTGAAGTCGTGGGGGCTGCTTGCCACTTTGATGGCTTCCTCGGTGGTCACGCGACCGGCCTTGACGTGGTGGAAGAGCGCTTGGTCGAAGGTCTGCATGCCGTAGTAGGCGCCTGAGGAGATCGCCTCGCCGAGCTGTCCGGTCTGGTCGGGGTCGACGATCATGTCACGCACCCGGCCGGTCATTCGCAGGATCTCGCAAACGGCGACGCGCCCGCCTTGGGCGCCGGGTACCAGCCGCTGGGAGATGACCCCCCTGATCGTGCCGGCGATCATCGAGCGGGCTTGGTTGTGCTGGTGGGGTGGGAAGAAATCGAGCAGGCGGTTGATCGACTCGGCGGCGTCGACGGTGTGGACGGTGGAGAGCACGAGGTGGCCGGTCTCGGCGGCGGACAAGGCCGTGCGGACGGTCTCCTCGTCGCGCATCTCCCCCACCAGGATCACGTCGGGGTCCTGGCGCAGGACGCGGCGCAGGGCACGCTCGAAGGACTTGGTGTCCATGCCGACCTCACGCTGGTTGATGACCGAGCGCTTGTCTTCGTGGACGAACTCGATGGGGTCCTCGATCGTGACTATGTGCTTGTTCATGGTCACGTTCATGTGGTCGATCATGGCGGCCAAGGTCGTCGAACTTGCCCGAGCCGGTGGTGCCGGTGAGCAGGACGATGCCGCGCTCTTCCTCGGCCAAATCGCGCACGACGGTCGGCAGGGCGAGCTCCTCGATCGTGGAGATCTTCGCGGGGATCGCGCGACAGGCCAGGGAGATCAGCCCGCGCTGGCGGAAGGCGTTGACCCGAAAGCGGGCGAGGCCTTCGATTTCAAAGGAGAAGTCGACCTCGTGGTCGTCGGTGAACTCCTTCAGCTTGGCCTGGTCGTGGAGCAACTCGTGCAAGGCGTGTTCGCTGTCCTCGTTGCTCAAGGGGGGAGCCGTGGTGTCGGGCCCGAGCGAGCCTTGGATGCGATACAGGGGCGGAGAGCCGACCTTGATGTGCAGGTCGGATCCTTTTTCGGCCACGAGCTTGCGCAAGGCCGCGTGCACGTCGAACATGCACGTTGCATCGGCTCAAGACCCGTATCGCTTGAGCGAATACTCGCGCGGAGGCTGGTTCCGAGCGCCCGACAGCCTCAGACAAGGACTTCCCAAGCGCCGCGAACGACCTTTCGGGAAATCCTAAGCGTGCAAATCTGAAGACTTACTATAGAATTGCACAAATGCTCGAGCGTCGTGTGGGCCCTGAGGTCCAGTCGTTGCTGAAAGACTTCGCGGCCGTGGCTCTGATCGGGCCGCGCCAGGCCGGCAAGACCACGCTGGCGCTGGAGATCGCCGAGACGCGTCCTTCGGTGTACCTCGACCTCGAGTTCGACCGCCGATCGGGCGCGACTGGCCGATCCGGCGCTGTATCTGCTCGACCACATCGACGAACTTGTCGTTCTAGACGAGATCCATCGGGCGCCCGGCCTTTTCGAAGCGCTGCGCGGTGTGATCGACACCGGTAGACGAGAAGGCCGGGGCACAGGGCGATTTCTTCTGCTCGGATCGGCCGCGATCGCCCTGCTGGCCCAGTCGGGGGAGAGCCTCGCGGGCAGGGTTGCGTTCGTGGAACTGGCGCCGTTCGATCTGACCGAGGTGGGCGCCGACCGGATGGATGAGCTGTGGGTACGCGGCGGCTTCCCCAACAGCTTCCTGGCGTCCGCAGAGAGCACCAGCCTACGCTGGCGAGAGGACTTCATCCACACCTACCTGGAGCGCGACATACCGGCGCTCGGCCCACGCATCCCCACCGAGACGTTGCGGCGGCTTTGGACGATGTTCGCCCACCACCAGGGCGGCCTTCTGAACGCGGCGCAGCTCGCGCGCGGACTCGGGGTCAGCGGCGCCACCGTGGCCCACTATCTGGACCTGATGGTGGACCTGCTGCTGGTCCGGCGGCTCCCCCCCTACCTGGCAAACGTCGGCAAGCGGCTGGTTCGCTCCCCGAAGGTGTACGTGCGCGACAGCGGCCTCGTACACGCGCTGCTCGGCCTTTCCAACAAGGAGGCAGTACTCGGCCATCCCGTCGCCGGACCGAGCTGGGAGGGCATGGCGATCGAGAACCTGCTCGCCGCAGCCGGGCCACGCGTGCAGGCGAGTTTCTACCGTACCGCCCACGGAGTGGAGATCGACCTCGTGCTGAGCTTCCCGGGCGGTGAGTTGTGGGCGATCGAGGTCAAGCGCAGGCTCGCCCCGTCACTCGAGCGGGGAACTCACTCCGCACTGGCCGACCTCGCGCCGCAACGCGCGTGGGTCGTGTATCCCGGTGCCGAGCGCTACCGTCTAACGCGCGAGACCGAGGCCATCGGTCTGGCGGATCTGTGCGAGGAGTTGCTGAGTATCGCCTGAGGATGCGACGCGATGCGGGCGAGGCGGTCCTCGCCCCTACGCGACGTCCCTCAGCTTTTGGGCCTCCGCGAGGCTCTGCAGCTTCTTCAGCGACTGGTTCTCGATCTGGCGGATACGCTCTCGCGTGACGTTGAACGTGCGCCCCACCTCGTCCAGCGTGCGGGGATGCTCTCCGCCCAGGCCATAGCGCAGCTCCAGCACCCGACGCTCGCGATATGAGAGATTCTCAAGAGCCTCGCGCAAGGCCTCCTTGGTGAGGATCTCGGCGGCGCGCTCATACGGCGACTCGGCGCGCTCGTCGGCGATGAACTGGCCGAACTCGGACTCCTCCTCGTCGCCGACCGGCTTCTCCAAGGAGACGGGAGCTTGGGCGGAGCGCTTGATCGAGTTGACCTCTTCGGGGTCGATGCCGGTGACCTCGGCGATCTCATCCGCTGTCGGCTCACGACCCAGCTCGGTGACGAGCTTGCGCTCGGCGCGACCGATCTTGTTGAGCTTCTCAACGACGTGCACGGGGATGCGAATCGTGCGGGCCTTGTCGGCGAGCGCGCGAGCAATCGCCTGGCGGATCCACCAAGTCGCGTAGGTGGAGAACTTGAAGCCCTTGCGGTAATCGAACTTCTCGGCGGCCCTGACGAGCCCGAGCGTGCCCTCTTGGATCAGGTCGAGGAAAGGCAGGCCTTGGTTGCGGTAGTTCTTGGCGATCGAGACCACCAGTCGCAGGTTGGACTCGACCATCTTCTGCTTGGCGTCGAGGTCTCCGCGCTCGATCCGCTTGGCGAGATCCACCTCCTCTTGGGCGGTGAGCAAGCGCACCTTGCCGATGTCCTTGAGGAACAGCTGCAAGCTGTCGGTGGTCATGTCCGGCTTGAGGTCCAATGCCGTCTTGGCCTTGCGTCGGCCGCGCTTGTCGGGCGCGCGTTCGACCTGGGAGCCGGCCGCGGTGGCCGGGTCGATGTCCTCGACGAGCTCGATCTCCGATTTCTCGAGGTAGCCGTGCAGCTCCTCCACGTCGGACTCGTCCAAATCGAGGTCCGAGGTCGCCGTCGAGATCTCGGCGAAGGTGAGCACTCCAACCTGCTGACCCTTGGTGAGCAGGTTCTTGACCTCTTCCAGCTCTTGCAGTTCCACCACTGACATGCGTTTTCCGTTTCCGTCGGGAGACACCCGAGATCGCCACCCGCTACGGGTCGCCTCAGGGTGCTGTTCGAGGACTACCTTAGCCGGGAAGTGGCCGAAACCCTCCCGACAGTACAACTCAGATGTACGCGTCCATCCTAACGCTTCCCGACGGGCGACGGGACCAAAAAGCGCGCACCTTGGCGGAAAAGTATGCGCCGTGCACGATCGGGGCGGGTGCGCGATGATTGCGAGACCTTGAGCACGCGCGAGACCAACAGCTCCGACGCCCAATCGGAAAACCCTGTCGAGGGCGGGGTCCTGGCGGCGCTCCCGCGCACCAGGCCGCAGCGGGCCAGCCCGCGCCGAGCCGCGGCGCGTACGCGGGCGGGCAAGGCCTCGTCGGAGTCGGCTGACGCGAGTACGGCTACCGGCACGCACGCGCCCGCGAGCGCTAGCACCAGCAAAAGCCCTTCCGAGACCAATCGCCGGACGAAGCCCGCTCGCAAGGTGACACCAACCAAGGTTAAAGCCAAGCCATCCACGGCGAAGGCCAAGCCCAAGATCACCAAGACCAAGTCGTCCGAGGCCAAGTCGTCCGAGGCCAAGTCGTCCGAGGCCAAGTCGTCCGAGGCCAAGTCGTCCGAGGCCAAGCCGACTCCCTTGAAGACGAAGGCCGCCTCCTCCAAGGCCAAGCCAGCCCCGGTCAAGAAGCCCGCCGAGGCGCCCGCCCCGAAGCAGGGCTATGAGCCTGAGGAGGACGTCGAGCTGGGCAAGACCATAAACCCGCCCGGCGGCGTGGAGCTGGTCGAGTCGGTCGCGGACATCTTCGGCGAGCTCGCCAACTCGAGCCTGGCGGCGGGCGGGCGCATCCTGAAGGACGCATTCTCGTTGCTGCGCCGCCCATAGAAGACGTCCGCCGGCCTGTTTGAAGGCGTCCTGCCAGCCTGTTGGAGACGTCGGTCAGTCCCGTCGAGGCCGTCCGGTCAGCCCATTTGAGACGTCCGCCGGCCCCGTTGAAGGCGTCCGGCGAGTCTGTATACTGCCCGGACGCCGAGTTCTCGAAGCCCTGGCTGCGAGGAACGGGGGACCCAATGCACACCGTAAAGCTCGACCTTGAGCAGGCGGAGTGCGGGGGCGAATCGGCCTGATCTCAGGTCGTAGCGCGGCAGTCGCGCGAGCCCGTCAGCTCACCCCGTAGGCGACGTTTCAAATGAACCGAACGTTTGCGAACAAGACGCTGCTTGCCGTGGCCATCGCGCTCCTGAGCGCGAGCGCACAGGCCTGCATTGCGCTGGGCGCGACCGGAGGCTCCTCCGCGCCCGGAACCACCCCGAGCACGCCGCCCACGACGCGCCACGGCGCGCAGATCGCGACCTGGTTTGGACCCGGCTTCTATGGTCAGAAGACCGCCTGCGGACAGACGATGAGCCCGGTCATCGTCGGCGTGGCCTCGCGCACACTGCCTTGCGGGACGCTCGTGCTGGTCAACTACAAGGGCCACCGCCTCACCGTCCCGGTGATCGACCGGGGGCCCTACTCCAACGGCGCCACCTGGGACTTGACGTGGGGCGCCGCGAGCGCGCTCACGATCGCCGAAACGGTCCGAGTGAAGACGAAGGTCGTGGGCAAGGCGCCCAACACGCCGCTGCTCGGAGTGCCGGCCGAAGTCGTGCCGAGCCCCGAAGCGGTAGCGGCGGGCGGCACCAGCGCGGGCTGAAGGCCGGCCCGATCCGGCGCACAGTTGGCGAAAAACCATAGTTTTTGGCCGATTGGCCCCTTGATCGGCGCTCAGCGACGCTGGATCAAGCGGAAGGCGGATCGGTGTGGGCGATCGAGCGCCCTGTGGCCCGGGCCGAGTAGACGCCCAGATCTGCACGGGCAGCCAAGGCGGGGGCCTCGGTGCCGTCGTCGGGGCACACTGCGATGCCGATCGCGACCTCCATCGGGACGCCGCGGTGAGAGGCCGAAGTGCGCACGAGCCGCGCCAAGCGCTCGGCGAGCATTCGCGCTCCGGTTCCGTTGGTCTCGGGCGCCACGAGCCAGTAGCGACCGAGTGTCTCGCGGGAGAGGTGGTCGGAGGCCCGCATGCCCGCGCCCAGCGCGGCCTCGACCTTGGCGACGAGACCGTGCAGGTCATGGGGAGTCTCCGAGCGCTCCAACTGGGCCACGTCAACGATCTCGACGAGCAGCACGGCGAAAGGGAGGCCGTCCTCGGCATGACGCGCGAGCAGCCGCCCGACCGAGGAGACCCAGGCGGAGGGGCCCTCCTCGCGGCGGACATCGCGGATCTCGATCTCGGGCGCGAGCGGCTGTACGGTGGCCATCGGCTCCGGGGTGGTCTCGGGCGCCTGCTCGTCCACGAGCTTGGTGGGCGCCTGCCCACCCAAGGACGCGACGCCCGGAGGGTAGGCGGCCGCGGGATCGCGGGCCGGCGGCTCCGAAGGAGCGGGCGGGGTGCGCCGCTCGCCCGCGGGCCGTCCCACCGCGGGCGCGGCCTCGGGCGCCGGGGGCCGGGTAGGTGGCGCGGGCGCGTCGGCGGCGGGCGCGAGCATCGCCACCGTCGAGGTCACCTCGATCAGACGCTCGGAGAGATCCGCCAAACGCGCGGAGTCGGGGTCGAGCAGCTCCTCGTGCAGCGCCTCCCAGAGCACCTCCGAGAGCTGCTGAGCGGCGCGCGCACCACGTCTCAGCCGCTCGAGCGCGGCCACGTCAACGGATGGATCGGACGGGTCTCTCACAGGACGTTGATATCAGCAGCGAAGGACAAGACCCAGCCTCATCGACAGGCGCGGGGACGCTCTTTACGCAAACAGCGCACATCCAATCAACGGGCCAGAGGCCCCCCTGCGTGCGTATAGCCTTGGGGTGGTGAGGCGCAAACCGAAGATCGCGGAGGTGTCGCACTTGGTGGACCGCACCATCGAGGACCCCGAGAGCGGAGCGATGCGCTCGGTCCAAGGGGCCGAGATGAGGATGCCCGAGGTGGAGCTCGAGCGGTTGTGGACTCCCCCGCACCTGGAGCGGCTGGCGCGCACCTACTGGCGCTTTATCGCGCGCGCCACGCTCGGCCTCGTGAGGGTGATCTACAGCGAGTCGGAGCGTTCGGTCGTACTTCTGGTGCCTCCCTTGAAGCTGCTCACCTTCGATGCCCCTGAATACGACTTGGACGGCGAACACGGTCGGGTGCGCTGGCGCATCAAGCGTGGAGTGCTGGTCGCCCGCAGCGGGCGCGGCGGCCTCGGCCACCTGCAGATCGACGTGCGCAGGCTCCCAGACGCGACGCCGGGCGAGGGCAAGTTGCGGGTGGAGGTCGAAGTGGCCAACTTCCATCCGGCGATCGCCTCGAGCCTCGGTCGGCGCGTATACAACGCCACCCAGGCGAAGATCCACCTGGTCGTGACCCACGGCTTCCTGCGCTCGCTGGCGCGCCTTGACTTGGCCGAGTCGAGGGTGGGGCGTCTCGTGCCTAGCCGAAGCGAGAGTCGCCGCTGAGCGCGCGCAGCTTGGCGCGGTCGTGCGTGGCTCGAATCCGGCGCACGGTGCCTGAGCGCGAGCGCGTGACCAGCGATTCGGTCGTGGCGCCCCCCGCGGACGGATAGCGCACCCCCTGCAAGACGTCTCCGTCGGTGATGCCGGTGGCCGAGAAGAAGACGTCGTCGCCGGCGACCAGGTCGTCGCGAGTGAGGACGCGCTCCAGGTCATAGCCTGCGTCCAAGGCGGCCGAGCGCTCCTTATCGTTGCGCGGCCACAACCTCCCAAGAAGCTGCCCCCCCAAGCACTTGATCGCGGCGGCGGAGATGACCCCCTCGGGCGTACCCCCTATCCCCCACAGCAAGTCGACCAGCAGAGCGCTCGGTGACCGCCAACAGCGAGGCGGAGACGTCGCCGTGGGGGATCAAGCGCACGCGCGCGCCGGCCTCGCGGATCTCGCGGATCGTCTCCTCGTGGCGGGGGCGGTCGAGCACGACCACGATCACATCGCCCACGGGATGTCCCTTGCGCTCGGCGATCAGCTTCACCGTCTCTGACAGGGGACGATCGAGGTCGAGCAGATCGGCGATCTCGGGCCGCCCCGCCATCTTCTCCATGTAGACGCACGGGCCCGGGTCGAACATGGAGCCCTTGCTCGACAGGGCGATCACCGCCAGGGCCGAGGGCATGCCGTGGGCGGCCAAGGTCGTGCCCTCCAAGGGATCCACCGCGATGTCCACCTCGGGCGGGGACCCGTCGCCGATGCGCTCGCCGTTGTAGAGCATCGGCGCCTCGTCCTTCTCGCCCTCGCCGATCACCACGGTGCCGTTCATCGCCACCGAGTGCAGGGCGTAGCGCATGCCGTCGACCGCGGCCTGGTCGGCCGCCTCCTTGTCGCCCATGCCAACAAGGGGGGCGGCGGCGAGGGCCGCGAACTCGGTCACGCGGACCAGCTCTAGCGCGAGGTTGCGGTCGGGGCGTGTCGAGGCAGCCGAAGAAGAATCTGGGCTCATCGAGACGAAAACCTACACGAGCAGGCTAGGATGCCGACGTGAGCGAAATCGGATTCGTCGGACTGGGCAAGATGGGCGGAAACATGGTGCGCCGCATCCGCCGCGATTCCGAGCACGAGGTCGTCGCTTTCGACTTCGACAAGGGCGCCGTCGCGCAGGCCGTGAAGAACGGCGCACGCGGGGCGACTTCGCTGACCGACATGGTCAAAAAGCTGAAGGCCCCGCGCATGGTCTGGATCATGGTGCCGGCCGGGGATCCGACCCAGGAAACCGTAGACAAGCTCGCCAAGTTGCTGGAGAAGGGTGACACGATCGTCGACGGCGGCAACTCCAAGTGGGTCGATGACAAGCGCCGCGCCAAGGAACTGTCCAAGCAGGGCATCCGTTACGTCGACGTGGGCGTGTCCGGTGGCGTGTGGGGCATCGACGTGGGCTACTGCATGATGGTGGGCGGGCCCGCGGCCGCGGTCAAGCAGCTCTCCCCCATCTTGGATGTGCTGGCCCCTGAGACGAGCGAGGACAGCGTGGCGGCGATCGGAGAGCGGGGCTGGCTTCGCTTCGGTGGACCCGGTGCGGGGCACTACGTGAAGATGGTGCACAACGGCGTGGAGTACGGCCTGATGCAGGCCTACGCGGAGGGCTTCGACGTGTTCGACGCCTCGGAGTACGACCTGGACAATGCCAAGATCGCCCACCTCTGGAACCAAGGCTCGGTCGTGCGCTCTTGGCTGTGCGAACTGGCGGCGAGGGCCTTCGAAGCCGACGGCAACGAGCTCGAGAAGATCGAGGGCTGGACCGAGGATTCCGGCGAGGGGCGCTGGACGATCGAGGACGCCACCGCCAACGACGTGCCCACCCCGGTGATCACGGCGTCGCTATATGAGCGGCTGTCCTCGCGAGGCAACGGGGAGTTCGCACACAGGGTGCTGGCCGCTTTGCGCAACCAGTTCGGGGGCCACGCGGTCAAGCAGGCCCAGAAGAAGTGAGCGCCGTAGCCGTCGAGCCGGAGAACCCGCTCACGGCCGGATTGGAGCGTTTGCCGGTAGCCCCGACCACGCTCGTCATCTTCGGGGCCACGGGCGACCTGGCTCGGCGCAAGCTGTTGCCGGCCCTCTACAACCTGGCCCACGAGGGAGCCTTGCCCGAGCGCTTTCACCTGATCGGCGTCGCGCGCCGGGAAAAGCAACACGAGGATTACCGCGAGGAGTGCGAGCAGGCGATCAGGCAGTTCTCGCGCCGCCCCCCGGACCCCGACGTGCTCAAGCGACTGCTCGAAGACGTCAAGTACGTGCAAGGCACCTTCGACGACGAGAAGGTCTATGCGAAGCTCGAGAAGACGCTCGACCGCTTCGAGGAGCACGCAGGGGAGCCGCTGAGCAGGGCCTTCTACCTTTCGACCGCGCCCTCCTTCTTCCCTGTGATCGTGCAGGCGCTCGGCAAACAGGGCCTTGACCGCCACGAGGGCGCCGACGTGCGGGTCGTGATCGAGAAGCCTTTCGGAGAGTCTTTGGAGGAGGCGCGCGAGCTAAACCGGACGGTCTTGAGCGTCTTCGAGGAGCACCAGGTCTTCAGGATCGACCACTACCTGGGCAAGGAGACCGTCCAGAACATGATGGCGTTCAGGTTCGCCAACGGCATGTTCGAGCCGCTTTGGAACCGCAACTACATCGACCAGGTCCAGATCACCGCGGCCGAGGACATCGGCATCGGCACCAGGGCCGGCTACTACGACCATGCGGGCGCGCTGAGGGACCTGATCCAGAACCACATGTTGCAGCTGCTGTGCCACGTCGCGATGGAGCCGCCGGTCAGCTTCACCGCGGATGAGGTCCGCAACGAGAAGGTCAAGGTCTTGCAGTCGATCGCCGAGCCGATCGAGTCCGAGATACCGGAGATGGCGGTCCGGGCCCAGTACGCCAAGGGCCACGCCGGCGGTGAGGACGTGGCGGGTTACTTGGAAGAGCCGGGCATCCCCGCCGACTCGACAACCGAGACGTTCGCCGCGATGCGCCTGGAAGTGGACAACTGGCGCTGGGCAGGCGTGCCCTTCTACTTGAGGACCGGCAAGCGCCTGGCTCGCAAAGTGACCGAGATCGCGGTGACCTTGAAGCCGGTGCCGCACCTGGCCTTCAGCCAGGACGGCTCGCTGGGGGTACTGCCCAATCAACTAATCCTCACCTTGCAACCCAACGAGGGGGTGTCCTTGCGCCTGGGCGCCAAGATCCCGGGGTCGAGGATGGTGATCAGGCCGGTGCACATGGAGTTCCTGTACGGCACCGCGTTCCTCTCCCAATCGCCGGAGGCCTACGAGCGTCTGATCACCGACGCGATGCGCGGCGACGCGACGCTGTTCACAAGGGACGACGAGGTCGAGGCGCAATGGCGCATCTGCGACCCGATCCTCAAATACTGGGAAGCCAACCGACCTGACGCGTCGGGACCGGTGAACGCACGGATCGCACAGTACGAGGCCGGCTCTCAAGGCCCGGCCGAGGCCGAGGAGATCCTGCTCCCAGAGCAGGCTTGGCGAGCGATCTGACGGTGAGTGGCGCCTTGGAATCGCTCCCGGACGCGGTGTGGAGTGCGGAAGGCACCACGCCTGACGCAATCGAAGGCGCGTTGCGCGACTTGGTCAAGGAGCGCCACGGCGAAGGCGGTACGCTCGCGCCCTCGCGGGCCTTGAACATGATCGTGTTCGTGGAGAGCGCCTACAGCGGCGAGATCGCCAACCGCTTGGCCGCTGTCGGTCGCTATCACGCCTCGCGTCTGGTGGTGCTCTCCTACGAGGCGAGCCGCACCCGCCTGGACGCGCGGGCAGTGGTCGCCACCGACACCGAACCTCAACACGGCGAGCTCGGGCTGCTGCGCGAGACGGTGACCGTCGAGATCGGCGAGCGCCATCTGGACGACCTCGTGACGATCGTGGACCCGCTCGTGGTGACCGATCTGGCAACTTTGCTGTGGTCCCCTCATGGTCACCCCGAGGCCGAGGACGAGCTGCTGGAGCTCTCCCAGTCGGTGCTGCTTGACTCGCTGGACGATCCCTCTTGGCGCGCGGCCTTGGATCGCGCCTGCGCGCTACGCAAGCAGGCCTATGTCGTGGACCTGGCCTGGCTTCGCAGCACCCCTTGGCGCGAGCGAGTAGCGGCGGCCTTCGACTCCTCCACGATGCGCGCGGAGCTCAGGAGGATCGACGCGGTGTCGGTACGCCACCACCCCGACTCGACGGTCGCGGCGATGATGCTCGTCGGCTGGCTCGGTTCGCGTTTGGGCTGGCAGATGAGCCCACTCACGGCGAAGGGCGTAGTGTTGACGGGGAGCGCCATCGCCCCATCCGACGGGGAGTTGACGGCCGGCGCCACGGGCCCCTCCGCGGGCCAGGTTGACTCAGACGACGCCAGTGCACACAAGTGCCGCGAGCGAGGCCACACGATCGCGATCAAACTGGAACAAGCGCCCGAGCAGACGGTCCCCGGGATCGAGAGCCTGGCCGTGTGCACCGCCAGCGGCCGACGCGTGGGGCTCAAGCGGGGCACCGGGGGTTTGCGGGCACGCAGCCGCGACGAGCACGGACGCGAACGCGAATGGACGATTGTGGGTGCTTCGCGCGGGGAGAGCGGCATCCTCGGCGAGGGCATTAGACAATCGCTGTTGCGCGACCCCACATACGGACCCGCCCTGGCGGCCGCCGAGGCGATGACGCCATAAGGTTGACCCGGCAAGCGTTCCGATATCAGGGATCGCTTCGCTTGAGCGCTCAACCTTCTACAGTGGCGAAGCGAAGCTATGGCAACGATCGCGCCCCGCGACCCCATCGCTCCCTCACCGCCCGTCGGCCCCGAGCCGAAGGAGGCGCTGGCGGCGCTGCACGACGTCAGAACCGACACGCTCGAGCTCGTCTCTCATTTGAGCGACTCACAGCTGCAGGCGGTCCTCTCGCCGATCATGAGCCCGCTCGTGTGGGACCTCGCGCACATCGCGGCCTACGAGGACCTGTGGATGGTCCACCGCCACGGCGGCCTGGAGCTACTCAGACCAGATCTGGCCGAGCTGTACGACGCCTTTGAGACGCCGAGGGCCGTGAGGGGCGAGGTGGAGCTGCTCGTGCCCCGCGAGGCACGCCGCTACCTGGAGGACGTGCGTGAGCGAACCGCACAGGTCATCGCGGAGATCGGCGTCGGTGACGGCACGGTTTATGAGATGGTGCTGCGCCACGAGCTCCAGCACACCGAGACGATGCGCCAGACGATGGCGCTCGTCGACCTGCTGCCGCCAGGAGAGCCCCCGCTCGGAGCCGCGGAGGCCGAGGACGGGCTTGCCGCCTTCGCCGGCGCAGCGGAGCAGGTGGGCGCTTGGGTCACGGTGCCAGCCGGCCCGTTTGAGATGGGCGCCGGGGCGGGCGGATTTGCCTATGACAACGAGCGCCCGCGCCACACCGTCGAGTTGCTCAGCTTCGAAATCGCCGCTACCCCGGTGACCAACTCGAGCTGGGAGCGCGTCATGGGCGGCTCACCGCGAGGACACCCAAACGCGCCTGTTTGTCACGTGAACTGGTTCGAAGCCGAGCAGTTCGCGCAGGCTCAAGGAGCACGACTGCCGAGCGAGGCCGAGTGGGAGAAGGCGGCGACGCTTGGGCTACTCGGGGGGTTGGGTGAGGTGTGGGAGTGGACTGGCAGTTGCTTTAACGGGTATGAGGGTTTCGTGGCCCATCCCTACAAGGAGTACTCGGAGGTCTTCTTCGGCGAGGATTACCGCGTCCTTCGCGGCGGCTCCTGGGCGACCAGTCCGCGCGTGAAGACGCTCACGTTCCGCAACTGGGATCTGCCGATCCGCAGCCAGATCTTCAGCGGCGTGCGTTTGGCCAGGGACGTGACGCGATGAGACGCCCCTGGGGCTCGCCCCTGCACAGCCTGGCGCGGATGGAACTCCGAGGGAGTGGGCCGCGGCCCGAAAGGACACGACAATGGAGCCCGTAGCCGATCCGCAGAGCACGATCACGATCGATTCCTACCTGCACGAGGGCCAGGAGCGCTCGCTCGCCGACGACGTGCTCGACGGTCTCACCAAGCCCTTCAAGGAGCTTCCTCCGAAGCACTTCTATGACGCGCGCGGCGCCGAGCTGTTCGACCAGATCTGTGAGCTGCCGGAGTACTACCCGACGCGTACCGAGCGCTCGATTCTGCAGGAGGCGGCCGAGCGGCTCGCGAGCGCGACAGGCGCGGAGGAGTTGGTGGAGCTCGGCTCGGGGACTGCGGCCAAGACGAGAGTGCTGCTCGACGCGCTGCACAGGGCGGGCACGCTGAAGCTGTATGTCCCGGTAGACGTGACGGAGAGCATGGTGCGCGATTGCGCTCATGAGCTAACCGAGGAGTTCCCGGGCCTGCGCGTACACGGCGTGATCGGCGACTTCGAACGTCACCTCGACCGCGTCCCGGCCCCTGAGGGACCAAGGGTGGTGGTGTTCTTGGGCGGCACGATCGGCAACTTTCCCCCCGGCTCGCGGCGGCGCTTCTTGCGCGAGATCGCAAAGCTGCTCGGACCCGAAGACCATTTGCTGATGGGCACCGACCTGGTCAAGGACCCGGAGATCTTGACCCAGGCCTACGACGACGCCCAAGGGGTCACCGCCGAGTTCAACCGCAATCTGCTGAGGGTCCTCAACCGCGAGCTTCAAGCCGACTTCGACCCCGACGATTTCGAGCACGTGGCGCTGTTCGACCGCGAGCACGAGTGGATCGAGATGCGCTTGCGGGCTCGCCGCGCCCACACCACCACGGTGCGCGACCTGGGTCTGTCGGTGCACTTCGAGGAGGGCGAGGAGATGCGCACCGAGATCAGCGCCAAGTTCACCCAGGAGCGCGTCGAGCACGACCTCGCCGCGTCGGGCCTGGAAATCGTGGACTGGCTGACAGACCCCGAGCAGCTGTTCGCGATCACCCTGTCGCGTCCCTCGCCCCGCCTGTAGGGTCTGCGCCATGCGCATCGATGGAAGCGGAGCTCTCGTCGTGGGAGGCGCCTCGGGTCTTGGAGAGGCGACTGTCCGGCGGTTGCACGAGCTGGGCGCCCTGGTCACGCTCGCCGACGTCAACGCCGAGAAGGGCCAAGCGCTCGCCTCCGAGCTGGGCATCCAGTTCGCGCCGTGCGACGTGCGCGAGGAGAGCGAGGTCCAGGCGGCGGTCGAGCGTGCCGCCGCGACCCCGGGCGGCCTGCGCGTGGCGGTGTGCTGCGCGGGCATCGGTTGGGCTCAGAAGCTGGCCGGCTCCAAGGGACCCCACCCTCTGCTTCCGTTCGAGACGACGATCCAGATCAACTTGATCGGCACCTTCAACGTCTTGCGCTTCGCCGCGACAGCCATGATCGCGACCGAGCCCGCCGAGGACGGCGAAAAGGGCGTGTGCATCAACACCGCCTCGATCGCGGCCTATGACGGGCAGATCGGCCAGATCGCCTACTCCGCCTCCAAGGGCGGGATCGTCGGAATGACCCTGCCGGCCGCGCGCGACCTGGCCGGACAGGGCATCCGCGTGAACACGATCGCCCCCGGCCTGTTCGACACCCCCCTGCTCGCGGCCCTGCCCGAGGATGCGCGCCAGAAGCTCGGCGCCGGCGTGCCTTTCCCCCAGCGCCTGGGCGCTCCCGCCGAGTACGCCCAGCTTGCGTGCCACATCGTCGAGAACCGGATGCTCAACGGCGAGGTCATTCGGCTCGACGGCGCTTTGCGGATGCCCCCGCGCTGAACCCTCAGCTGGGCTCGACGGCACGTTGCGGGTGCGCCGAGCTGAACCTCAGCCGGGAAGCTCCGGCCAGTCGATCCGCCCTGCGAGCTCCGCGGGGCCGTAGTCGATCAGAGCGCTGCGCTCGATCGGCTCGTACTCCCCCTCTCGCATACCGAGCCAGTGGACCTCGCGCTTCAACGGATCGACGATCAGTACCTCGTTGACGTCGTGGCCAGCGTAGAAGGGCAGCTTCTTCCAGCTCTCGTCTCCCGGTGAGACGATCTCCACCGCAAGCGCCACAGTCGGATAGAACAGCTCGTCGGGGCCGGGGCGATGCAGACCCCCGTCGGGCGCCCGATAGTTGTCTTCGTCGCCGATGTTGAAATCCCCCAGAGCGGCCACCAAACCGGCTGCCCGCGCCGGTGCATCAAGCAAGACCGCGAGCTGGTGTTGAATCCGATGGTGGCGACCATGCGGGCTCGGATTCACGTGCAACACCCCGTCCCACATCTCATCGCCCCGGTCCTGGCCCAGACGGCGCCGGCGCTCGAGCAGCGACTCGATCTCCACGGGCACCGGATCGAGCACAACAAGCGGCATAGCGCCGAGTCTAGTGCCAGACAGGACTGAAGACAAGAGACTTCATTCTCAGATGCGGATGACCGTGCTTCCACACCCCCTTATCCGACCCGCCGGCCAATGCGGGACAGAGCGTTACTCTGCCCCGCCCGGCTCCAATCGGGGACCGGCCCGCTGCTCAGCGATCGCGAGCCGGTCCTCGTATCCGTCTAGGAGAGCCGTTCCACCAGCATCGCCATGCCCATGCCGCCGGCGACGCACATCGACTCGATGCCGAACTTGCCGCCCTTGGTCTCCAGGTTGTTGAGCAGGGTGGTCATGATGCGGGCGCCGGTCATGCCGAAGGGGTGGCCGAGCGCGATCGCTCCGCCGAACGGGTTGAGCTGCTCCTCGGCGATGCCCAGCTCGTCCATGCAGGGCACGATCTGGGCGGCAAACGCCTCATTGATCTCGACCACGTCGATGTCCTCGATCTTCTTGCCCGTGTTCTCCAGGAGCTGTTTGATCGCCGGGATCGGGCCGAGACCCATTACCTCGGGGCGGATCGCGGCGACCGTGGAGGCGATGATCCTCGCCTTCGGCTCAAGGCCAAGCGCCGACGCCTTCTCTTCGGACATGACCAAGACCGCGGCGGCCCCGTCGTTGAGCGGACACGCGTTGCCCGCCGTGACACTCCCGTCCGGCTTGAACACCGGCTTGAGCGCGGCCAGCTTCTCGAGCGTCGTGCCCGGGCGCGGACCGTCGTCCTTGGTCATGACCGTCTCGGGCACGTCGATCTCGTTGCCCTCCCTGTCCGTGTCTTTGTGGGCCGGCACGGTAACCGGAACGATTTCCCTATCGAAGTGCCCGCTGGCCTGGGCCTCGACCGCCCTCGTCTGGGAGATGAGCGCCCACTCGTCCTGGGCCTCGCGCGAGACTTTGCGTTCGTCGGCCACGTTCTCGGCGGTCATGCCCATCGGGATGTACACGTTGTAGAGCGAGCCCTCCGAGCCGTCCACCAAAGGATGGAACTCGAACTGCGCAGAGCCCCGCCCCGCGCGCGAGACGGCCTCCACACCAGCCGAGATGTAGGTGTCGCCCTCACCCGCTTTGATCGCGTGGAAGGCCATCCTGATCGTCTGCAGCGAGGAGGCGCAGAAGCGGTTGACGGTCGTGCCCGGAACGCGGTAGTCGATGCCCGCGATCAGGGAGGCGATGCGAGCCACGTTGTAGCCCTGCTCGCCCTCGCCGTAGCCGCAGCCCATCATCACGTCGCCGATCGAGGTCTGCTCGACCTTGGGGTTGCGCTCCACAATCGCCTTCAGCGGGATCGCGGCGAGGTCGTCGGCGCGCACGGACTTGAGCGACCCCTTCACGGCCCGCCCGATGGGCGTGCGGATGGCGTCGACGATCACAGCTTCAGGCATGTGTGCTCTCCTTGATATGTCGTTTGCGGGGACGGACCCCTCCCACCCGCCCCGCACGGCGCGGGAGCAAGGCGCATCTTATGCGAGATCGGGATGAGCCTAAAGATCGAGGCGCGATACGCCCAGCTCATCGAAACCCACATGGTGGGCCAGCTCGTGGCGCACCGTCTTGGTGACCTGTTCGCGCAGCAACTCGGGGTCGTGGCCGAAGTCGCGACGGATCGTGTCCCTGAAGATGACGATGCGATCGTGCACATCGTCGCGCGCCACCGTCGCCCCCTGATAGAGGCCATAGGCGCCGCGTGCCCGGCCTCCGTCGGAGATCACGACCGCCACATGGGCCAAGGCATTGCGCAACAGATCGGGCAGGTCGTCGAGAGCGTCGCGCACAAGCTCTTCGAAGTCCTCGTCATTGAGCGGGTCGAGCGCCATGAACTCCTCTTCGTCGGGGTCGACGATCAGCCCTTCGCGCGCCAACTCCTCGGAGTGGCGCACCAGCTCTTCGAACTCGTCCTCGGACTCCGGGTCGTGCCAGCCGGCCAGGTGCACCGCCACGAAGGCGACCGCGCCCGTCAGCACGGCGATCATCAGGGCGCCCAACATGATCTCCTCGACGCCCCGCACGAACGGGATGTTGCTGAAGCCCTGGCCCACGACCAGTACGACCAAGCCCAGTGCGAGCGCCACGAACGCGGCAATCGCGACACGCCGAGTGTTGCCGAAGGCGCCTGGCGACCTCGACGCGCGCATCCCGATTCCTACTTCAGCGTGCGGGCGATCACGAGCCTCTGGATCTCGTTCGTGCCCTCGTAGATCTGGGTGATCTTGGCGTCGCGCATCATGCGCTCCACCGGGTACTCCTTGACGTAGCCGTAGCCGCCCAGGACCTGGACGGCCTCCACGGTGACCGCCATCGCTGTGTCCGAGCAGAACACCTTGGCCATCGAGGAGTACTTGGCGCGCTCGGGATGTCCTTGGTCTGCCATCGCGCAGGCCTTGTAGAGCAGCTCGCGCGCCGCCGCCGTTTTGATTTCCATGTCGGCGAGCTTGAACTGGATGCCTTGGAACTCGTTGATCGCCTGGCCGAACTGCTTGCGCTCGCGGGCGTAGGCGACCGCATAGTCGGTGGCTCCTTGGGCGATGCCAACCGCCTGGGCCGCCGCGCCGAGTCGGGTGCGCTCAAGCGTCCCCAAGGCAACCCGCAGTCCGCGGCCAACCTCGCCGATCACGTTCGCCGCGGGCACCCTCACGTCCTCGAAGATCGGCTGGCCGGTCGGCGAGGCCCTGATGCCGAGCTTGTGCTCGAGCTTGCCCACGCTGAAGCCCGGACGGTCGGACTCGACGACGAACGCGGTGATCCTTTTGCTCTCGCGGTCGGTCACGGCGAAGACGATGTAGAAGTCGGCGATCCCCAGGTTGGAGATCCAGTTCTTGGTGCCGTTGATGACCCATTCGCCCGCCTGTGCCCCAGAGAGTGCGCCCTCGCCCGGAGCCCCCGAGCCCTCCCATACGGCGGTCGTCTGCATCCCCGCCGGATCGGAGCCCGCTTCGGGCTCGGACAGCGCGAAGGCGGGCGACCACTCGCCGGAGGCGCACTTAGGCAAGAAGCGCTCCTTGAGCTCCTCCGAGCCGAACAGCTGGATCGGCAGGGTGCCGAGCTCCTGCACCATCAAGATCAAGGCGCAGGCCGCGTCCACCTTGGCGATCTCCTCGACCCCCATGTTGAGCATCAAAGTGCCGGTGCCGGTGCCGCCGTACTCGGTCGGAAACGGCAATCCCAAGATGTCCTGCTCGGCGAGCACTTTGCGGATGTCCCACGGATACTCAGCCTGCTCGTCGATCTCCGCCGAGCGCGGTGCGATCTTCTCCCGGGCGATCTGTTTGATCGTCGCGCAAAAGTCGAGGTGCTCCTGCGGGATGGTGTAGGTGTCGGTGAGGGTCTCTTGCATCGTTTGATCCTAGTCATCCCGCTAGTCTCATGCTCCGATGGAGAGCCCTGAGACCGACATCGACCCGGCCGAGCTCGCCGATCTGATGGAGCGTGGCGAGGCGGTGCAGGTGGTGGACGTACGCGAGCCTTACGAGCGCGAGGCCGGCCACATCGCCGATACGCGCCACATTCCGATGGTGGAACTCAGCTCGCGCGCGGCCGAGCTCGACCGGGATCTCCCGGTCGTGTTTTATTGCCGAGTCGGAGCGCGCTCGGACATGGCCGCCCAGGCTTTCCGGGCTTCTGGCTTTCAGGCCAAGTCGATGCAAGGCGGCTTGGTTCGCTGGGCCGGTGAGAACAGGCCGCTCTCCCCCGAGGGCGGAGTCGTGGCGGACCACTGACGGGCCCTGTTCGCGGCTCGCAACTCCGCAGTCCATTTCACACAGACCAAAGGAGACCCCATGGAGGCATCGTCGGAGTACCCCAAGGTGATCGCCGGCGAGGGCTATGCCGTCGCTCCCGATCTCGACGCGCTTGGCGAGGGCTATGGCTTTCGCAAGCTGCGCAAGGGCTTGGGCGTGACCGCGTTCGGCGTCAACGTGATCGCGATGCCCTCCGGCTACGAAACCGGCTCGCACTATCACGACGAGCAGGAGGAGCTCTACTTCGTGCACCGTGGCACGATCGAGATGGAGTTCGGCGACGGCTCCATCCAGCGCCTCTCCGAGGGAGGCTCGGCGCGTGTGGACGCCGCCACCCTGCGCAAGATCCGCAACGTGGGCGACGGCGACGCCGTCTACCTGTGCGTCGGCGGCAAGGACGGCTATGTCGGGCGCGACGGCAAAATGCCCGATGGCCAAAGCCGGGTCAGCGGCCCTCCCGGGGCGGCTTGAGTATTGCGTTTGGGGTGCCCCGCGCGCGCGTGCGGCGGGGTACCACGCTTGTCTTTTAATTAGACCGCGCGCGTGCGGGGCACCCCTACGACGATGCTCGCACCTCAGCCGCGCCCCTGACGCGCTGCGGCACGCTCGACGATCCCAACAGCCTGCTCGAGTGCTCCCAAGAGCTCCTCGTCGGAGGTCTTGGGCGTGCGCACCGCCATCAGTACAGAAGTTCCTTGACGTAGCGCTGGTGCAGGCGCCCGAGCGCGGTCTTTTCGGGATGGAAGCCGATCGCGTCGAATGCATAACCGGTGACCGGCGCCCAGGCCACGATGAAATACACGCCCATCAGTAGCGCGGCGGTGCGCAGGCGAGTCGAAGTCGAGAGAGCCGCGAGCGGCAACACCCACAGCACGTACCACGGCAGCACCCAGGCAAGCGTGATGAGCAGGGCGATCGACGCCCAGCCCGCCCACGTCAAGGACTCGCGCCGCCGCCAAGCGAGCACCGAGCAGGCGGCCACACACGCCAGCAGCACGCCACTGAGCACGACGCGCAGCGCTTCGGTCTCACCGCCGAGGCCGAGCGCCAGTCCGAGCAGGTTGGGCATGCTCACCATCGTCACCAAGCGTCCTTGCGTGGCCAAGTCGGGGAAGTGGGGACCGAACGCCGCCACGCTGCACACCCCCAGTACGACCGCGCCGACGGCTATGCCAAGCACGACCTGCATCAGATCCCGCCGCCTGGGCAGCAATGCGGCGAGCACCACGGGCAGCAGGATGCCCGCGGAGGCCTTGATCGCCACGGCCACCACAAACGCCGCGCCCGCGCCGAGCAGGGCCGGCGACCACAGCGCCGCTTCGGGCTTCTCGATGTCCTCTCCGGCAGGCTGCGAGCCATCCGGATCGGCACCGGCACGCCTCGTCCCGCCACGAACCGCCCCGGGCATCGTCCCGGCTCCCAGCAACAGGTAGAAGCCGAGCACGACGAAAAACATCATCAAAAAATCGTTGTGGTCGCCGCCCAGTCCCCATATCAAGACGATCGGGTTCAGCCCCACCAGCACGATCGCCGCTACCGGGTCGCGACCGAGCAGGCGCGCGGCCCGCCACACCAAGAAGACGATGCCCAAGCTCGTCAACATCAACAGGCCCTTGAGCGTCCAAAACGAGGCCGCCACGCCAAGCGGCACGACCGCGAACGTGATCAGCGTGAACACCGGCCCGTAGGGGCTGAGCAGCTGATGCCAGTTGCTCAGCGAATAGCTCGGGTCGCTGTGAGGCTCGAGCACCGGAACCGTTGTATAAGGGTTGAGGTGGTGGACGATCTCCATGCGCCCGTAGTTGACGTAGTTGAAGACGTCGGTGAGCGCCAAAGGAGGCGCCGAGAACATGATCAGGTGCACCCCGATCACGGCTCCGATCGCCCAGGCCGGCGACAGGCGCGGCACGTACCTCAGCCCCACCAAGTAGCTCACATACATAAGCATGATCGCGCCGCTGAACAGATAGCGCAGCGCCTTGGTGGAGCGCGTCAAAGACGGCCACAACCCGCCAAGCGGGCCCGCCATCCAGTGCGGGAAGAAGTGCGGCGTGGTGGTCGCCGCGAGGATGCTCGGACGGTCCGCGGCCGCCAGCACCACGACCAAGGCGCAGCCCAAGATCGCAACCAGCGCCCCGACTCCCAGCGCCAGGTCCAAGCGTCTCGGCCGCGCCCGGGAGTCCGCCGGCGACTTTTCGCGCTCCGAAGTGCCGGCGGGGCCCCGCAGGGCCCCGATGACACGCTCGCCACTATGGGCGTATCCCGTCATGGACGCTTCTCCGCGACGGGATCAGCCCGGATGCCCACTAAAGGTGGAGCCTTCCTGCTTCAGCGACTCAGATGGTTGTGACGTTGACGGCCTTGGGGCCCTTGTCGCCCTGCTCCGCGTCATAGGACACCTTGGTGCCCTCCTGGAGCGAGCGATAGCCTTCGCCGTTGATCCCTGTGTGGTGCACGAACAGGTCCTTGTCGCCATCATCGGGGGTGATGAAGCCGAACCCCTTGTCGTCGCTGAACCACTTCACGGTGCCGGTGGGCATGTGATTTTCCTCCACGATATGTGCGTGCTACTACGCGGAGGATGCTTCTAGAGCTTCGACCTGCGAGAGCTTGCACTACTTTTCGCCGGGTTTTTTTAGCCGGCCAGACCGCACGACCGTAGCAGGTCGATATGCCTATGTGTTAGCAAGTGGTATTCGCCCGGTAGCTCGCGGCCGCGATCGAACTCGCCGCGCCGACGGCCGCAAACACGCGGTGGATGGTCGGCACTGGCGTCGCGAACGCCCGGCCCGATCAGCCGCGACCGTCGTAGCGGCGCCCGCGCGGAAGCACGGCCACGTTGAGCACGAGGCTGTTGGGGACCATGATCGGCCCTTCCTCGGTGGCAAACGTCGTGTAGAGCAGGCCCAGCGAGCTGACCGTGCCTTCGACCTGGCCTGCCAGGGGCCCACCTTGCAAGCGCACTCGGTCGCCCACCCGGAAGGGCCGCGCACTCAGAAGGACGGTACCCGCGAACATGTTGCCCAAGGTCTGCTGGGCGGCCAGCCCGAGGATCACCGCGGTGAAGGCCCCGCCGAGCGCGAGCGTGCGGGGATTGACGCCCGCAATCCCGAGCGCCACCACGAACGCGACGGCGACCGTGAGCAGGCGAATCACGAAGCCGAGGGTGCCGGCCGCCGCCGGATCCATGCGACGGAACAAGGCCGGCCCGAAGGCGCGCCCGACGTCCCTGGCGATCGCCCAGCCGAGGATCATCAGGATCACGACGGTGACGAAGGTGACGGGCGTCAGTAGCCATTGCAGGTCGCCGTGCCCGTACTTGTCCAGGCCGAGCAGGCTGTAGCGGTATTCGTAGAGCACGACCACGCCCACGAACAGGGGCACGAGCAGGAAGGCCTCCCAGCGCGCGCGCCTGACCGCGCCGGGGCTGACCTGGTTGATCAGCCCGGCTTCGCTCCACGCCTGGCTGCGGGTCTCGAACATCTTGGGAGGGGTCTTTGGGCGGGGAACCATCGGGCGAATGATCTACTCTTCAGCGGCGATGAGCGCTACCACCCTACGAAAGCTCGTGGTCCCGGCCGTCATCCTCGGCGTCGTCCTCGTGATCGTGGCGATCGTGTACTTCGTGGAGCCCGCCCATTCGCTGCCTTCATTCTTCCCGGGACACGTGTCGGCGGGGGACAAGGAAGCGGGCCATCACCACGGCAAGCACGGGATCGCCGCGCTCGTGGTCGCGCTGGGCTGCTTCGCCTTCGCCTGGTTTCAGAGCGGACCGAAGAGCGCTACAGCGCAATAGTCAGCGTCGCTACAAGGCCGAGCGCGATGCAATAGACGCCGAACGGGGTGAGCGTGTTGGTTTGAAACCAGCGCAGCAGGAACTTGACCGCGAAGAACGTGGTTAGCGCCGCGCACAATCCCCCGACGAGCGCTTGGCCGCGCACACCGTTGCCGGTCGAGCCGAGCAGTTCGGGCAGCTTGAGCAGGCCTGCGGCGAAGATGATGGGAGTGGCGAGCAGGAAGCTGTAGCGGGCGGCGTCCTCGTTTGAGAGCCCGACGAGCAGTCCTCCGCCCATCGAGAAGCCGGAGCGGGAGATGCCTGGGATGAGCGCGGCAGCCTGGGATGTCCCGACCGCGATCGCCTGGGTCCATTTGAGTTTGGCGATGCGGACGTCGGCGTCGCCGAGATAATCGCCGGGCCGGGGGGGACGCTTGCGCAGGCGCTCGAACAGGAGCAGGGCGATACCGTTGACGATCAGGAAGGCCGCCGCGAACGAGGCCGAGGCAAACAAGGAGCGGAGCGCTTTCTCCAGCACGAGTCCGATGATGCCGGCCGGGATCGTGCCGACCACGAGCAGCCAGCCGAGGCGCGCGTCGACGTCGTCGGGGCGTATCTCGCGAAGTCGCAACGAGCGCAGGATGCCGGTCACGATTCGCACCCAGTCCTTGAAGAAGAAGGCGAGCAGGACGAGCGCCGTGGCGATGTGGGTCGCGACGAGAAACGTGAGGAAGTATTTGTCGTTCTGGTGGATGTTCCACCCGAACAGGGTCGGCAGGACTACGCCGTGCCCGAGACTTGAGATGGGGAAAGGCTCGGCGACGCCCTGAACGAGTCCGAGGACGATGGCCTGGAAGTAGGAGATCGGTTCGTGCACTGCGGCGAGAGCATATGCGAGCCGTGGGACAAGGTGCGCAGCCGCGTGCGTGTCTCGCGCTGGGGTTGCCGTTTAATTTAGGGGTGAACGAGCGCAACCCACCCACGACATACCCTGCACGCGGTGAGCTCCGCAAGACAACAGGACCCGCCTTCGCTCAGCGAGATCGTTCGCGAGTGGGGACGGATCGGGTGCATCGGCTTCGGTGGCCCGCCCGCCCACATCGCGCTCTTTCGCGACCTGTGCGTGGGGCGACGGGCCTGGCTCTCCGAGGTCCAATTCGAGCGAGCGCTGGCTGCGGTCAACCTGCTGCCGGGGCCGGCCTCGACCCAGTTGGCGATCTATTGCGCTTGGCGCTTGCGCGGGCCTCGCGGGGCCGTGCTGGGCGGGGCATCGTTCATCTTGCCGGGACTCGTCTTGATCCTCGCGCTCTCGGTGCTGTTCTTGGCGGGCTCGCCGCCGAGGTGGGTGCGGGGCGCGGGCATGGGCGCGGGCGCGGCGGTGGCGGCGGTGGCTTTGCGGGCGGGACTGGGCGTGGCGGGGCCGATCTTCGCGCGCGCTCGCGGGCGCGCGCGGGCGCGTGTCGCCTTGTACGCGTTGGTTGGAGGCACGGCCGCGGCGACACTCGGCCCGGGCGTGGTGCTTGCTCTGCTCGGCTGCGGCGCGATCGAGCTTGTTTGGCGTGGGGGCATTCGCGGCGGCCATCGTGGCGGCCCTCCCGGCGCTCACGACGGCCCTCGTGGCGGGCTCGGGGCACACGCTTGGCTGGTGGGGGCGGCGCGATTCGGCGGCAACCACCTGGCCTCGCTTGCGAGCAGCGCCGCCGACCCGGGCGGCACGGGCGCGCTTGCGTGGACCGCTTTCAAGGTCGGCGCGCTTGCTTTCGGCGGCGGCTTTGTGATCGTCCCGCTGATGCAGGCCGACGCGGTCCACACTTATCACTGGATGACCAATACCCAGTTCTCGAGTGCGGTCGCGCTCGGCCAGGTGACGCCGGGGCCGGTCACGCAGACGGTCGCCGCGGTGGGCTACTCGGCCGGTGGGCTCGCGGCTGGTCTGTTCGCCGCATTGGTGGCGTTCGCTCCCTCTTTCTCATTCATCTTGATCGGCGCGGCGCGCTTCGAGCGCTTGCTGGTCGACGAGCGCGTGCTCGCGTTCTTGGCGGGCGCGGCGCCGGCCGCGGCGGGGGCGATCGTCGGTTCGGCGATCCCTTTGGCGGGAGCCATTGCCGAGGGGTGGCAATACCCGGTGCTCGCGGCCGCGGCGGTCGCGCTGCTCGCGTTTCGCGTGGGTGTCGTTCCTACCCTGTTGGCCGCCGGGCTGACAGGCGTGGCGGCGGCCCTATTCGGCGCACCGCTACCCGGGTGAACTTGGCGATGTTTGCGCGCAAATGACTCGGGTTGTCAGCTCCTGAGCTGGGTTGGGCCGCCAAGCGTTCACCAATCGTTTACACGAAAGTCCCCGACTGGTCACAAACCTGGCCATTTGCAGGGAGAACCTCTTAGTCATACGAGAAAAGACCGAGAGGAATAGAAATGGAAAGCTCGACCACACGGGTCGATGCACAGGACCCGAGCCCGCGGACCGGCACCACGCCGGAGAAGACGCGGGTCGACATGCACTGTCACTCGACCGCCTCAGAGATTTCGAAGCTGGGCGTGCAGAGAGCGCTGGGCTTGCCGGAGTGCGCGACGCCTCCGGAGGAGGTCTACGAATTGGCCAAGCGCAGGGGCATGGATTTCGTGACGATCACCGATCACGACACGATCGACGGCGTGCTTCAGATCGCCGACCGCCCGGACGTGTTCGTCTCAGAGGAGCTGACCGCACACTTCAGGGGCGAGCCCCAGGCAGTACATGTGCTTTGTTACGGCATCACGGTTGAGGACCACGAATGGCTGCAAGCCAACAGCGGCGACGTGGAGCTTTGCGCGATGTATATGTACGACCGGGACATCGCTTGCGCTTTGGCCCACCCCTATTACGCGGTGGGCGCCCCGCTGAGCGCCCGCCACAGGCGCAGGTTGGCCGAGCTGTTCGAGGTTTGGGAGACCCGCAACGGGGCTCGCGCAAAGGATTTGAACAGGCCGGCCGCGATGTACGTGGCCACGCTCGACGGCACAGGCATCGGCGGCAGCGACGATCACGCCGGAGTTGACATCGGGCGGACTTGGACCGAGGCGCCGGCGGCGAAAACCCCGGAGGAGTTCTTGGCGCACATGCGGGCGGGGAACGTGGCGCCCAAAGGCAAACAGGGAAGCGCCGCCAAGTGGGCGCACGCCGCGATCGCGTTGGCCGCGCGCTCGCTGGGCCACGCGGAGCTCGAAGGCGATCCGCCGAAGCCCGACCCGATACGGGTGATGAGGATGATCCAGCGGCTGCTCGAAGAGGGCGACGCGCGCGAAGGCGCCACCGCGGCCGACCTGGCCCCCGCCGACGCGCGCTGCCTGCTGAGGGCTTGGCTGGCGGCGGTCGAGCTCGATCACCTGGATGAGGGCGGGCTGATCGCCTACATGCAGGAGGAGGGCTTCAGTCACTCCGACCTGTACCGCAAGGCGTGCAGGCTGCACGAGCGCAAGCTGCGCGAGGCGGTCGAAGCGGCGGTGCGCGCGATCGGGGCGCCCACGCAGGGGCGCGGACCGGGCGAGGCCGCGGAGCAACGCCCGGGCACAACGCAGGGGCGCGGCCTGGCCGACGCAGGGGCGGGGCTGTTCGAAAGTTGCATCGCGGCGATCCCGTATGCGCCGGCGACGGCTTTCTTGGGCAAAGAGCAAGCCAAGCTGGCTCGCTACACGGCAAACTCCGAGGACGAGCTGCCGAAGGTGGCGATCTTGGCCGACGGGATCGGCTCGACCCATGGGGTGAGCCGCACGATCGAAGAGATTCGTCGGCGGGGCGTACCGGGCTACGAAGTCGAGGTGGTGGCGACCGACCCGGACGTGGACCGGCGCCTGTCGGCGGTGCTCGAGCTGGAGGTGCCCCACTACCCGGGCTTGACGATCGGGGTGCCGAGCATTGCGGCCGCAGCCCAGAGTTTGGCCGACGGCGACTTCGACGCGGTGCACGTTTGCTCGCCGGGTCCGGTGGGGATCGCGGGCGCGCTGCTGGCCCGGGCTTTGGGGCTCCCGCTGGTTGGCAGCTACCACACCGAGCTGACCGCCTACGCCAAGCTGCGCTCCCAAAGCCAAGAGCTGGCTGACGCGATGGCGATGGCGGTCGCGAGCTTCTACAACGCTTGCGATTTGGTGCTCTCGCCCAGCGACGCTTCCGACGAAGGGCTCGCCTCGATCGGGACGAAGGCCGAGAAGATCGTGCGGTGGGACCGCGGTGTGGACACCGACCGCTTCGACCCGGCCTTGCGCAGCGACGAAGTGCGAAGGATTTGGGGGGAAGGGGCGTGCCACGCTTCGGCGAGGGCCTCTCGCGAAGGTAACGGAGCCGTGGTCGAGCCTGGCGAGTCTGGTGCGTGCCCGCAGGTGTTCGTGCTCTATTCGGGCAGAATCACCCACGAGAAGGGGGCTGAAGTATTGGTGGATGCCTTCGCGGCGGCCAAGGCTCGGGACCCCAGGCTGCACCTAGTGCTGGCGGGCGGCGGACCCGAGCAGGAGCGGGTGCGCGAGAGGCTCGGCGGGGACGCGACGCTGTTGGGCTGGTTGGAGGGCGAGGAGCTTGCTCGCGTGTATGCCTCGGCGGACGTGTTCTTGTTCCCGAGCTCGACCGATACGTTCGGGCAGGTCGTCTTGGAGGCGCAGGCTTCGGGGCTGGCGGTGCTGGCGGTGGCCGCGGGTGGGCCGCTGACACTCGTGAAGGACGGCGTCAGCGGACTGTTGCGGGCGCCCGACGCGAGCGCGCTGGCTGACGGTTTGGTCGAGCTGGCCGCGGCACCCTTGCTGCGCGCGCGGCTGGCCGAAGCGGGACTCAGCGCGGCGCGCGAGCGCACTTGGGGTCGGGCGCTTGAGCGCCTGGCCGAGGGGTACCGGCGCGCGCTCGCGGGCGGGGCGCGCGACGCGTTGGACACGGACCGCTTGGTCGCATGACCGGCAGGGGGCACACGGCCGGCCCGCGCCGCACGCTTGCCGTGGCCCTGCACGACATCGAGCCGGCAACCTTCGAGCGTTGCGCGCTGATCCGCGACTGGCTGGACGACCATCGCGTCAAACAGGTGACGCTGCTTGTGATCCCGGCGAGGGACCTGCATCCGCTGGCCGAGCGCTCGCCGGAGATGGTGCAGTGGCTGATCGAGCGCGAGCGGGGCGGCGACGCGATCGCCCAGCACGGTTTTCAGCATCTGAGCCCGCGCGGGACGCGTGCGTGGAGGGGCCGGACCGAGGGGGTGGGCGGCCTCGCGCGCGCCTTCGGCGCCGACCGCGAAACGGAGTTCTTGGGACTCGATCCCGTCGAGACGAGGCGCGCCGTGGACGCGGGACGGCGGGTGCTGAAGCTGGCGGGGCTTGAGCCACGCGGCTTCGTGGCACCGGGCTATGCCTATACGCCGGCGCTGCGGGAGACCTTGAAGGAGCGCTTCCACTGGTGGACGGCTCTGCTGGGCCTGCACAGAGCCCATCCGGGGCGCGAAGGGACGCAGGGCCCTCCCCACCCGGCCGGCGGGGCCTGGGCGGAGGGCGGGCGCGCCGAGGGCGAGCGCCGGGAGCGGCTGAGTCCGCCGATCGCCTTCTCCAGCGGCGGGCGCCTGCGCAAGGTGCTATCGCCGACGCTGCTGCGCGCGGGCGCACTCGTGTCGGGCTCGACGCTGCGCTTGGATTTGCACCCGGCCGACCTGGACGACCCGAAGCACATGCTGGCCTTGGAGTGGGTCCTCAAGCGCACGGCGGCCAATCGTGAGGCGGTGACCTATGAGGAGCTGGCTCAGTCCACGCCGACCGGCTCGACCGCCGGCCCTTCCAAATCGTCCTCTTCGGTGGCTTCCTCAAGGGCCGCGCGCTGGGCCGGGCGGATGTAGAGCAGCCAGACGGCGGCGCCGAGAAGCAGCGTCGCGCACAGGATCCAGCCGAGCGCGGTGGTGCCGACACCCACGTACTTCAGGCCGGAGGCGGCCACCACGAAAGTGATCATGGGCCTCACGTACCGGTCGGGTGCGCTGGAGGAGACAAGCGAGCCGACGAAAACCGCGGGCACGCTGCCGATGATCAAAGAGGCGGTGACGCCGAACACGACGTGGCCGAACACGAGCGCGCCGAGGGCCGCCGCCAAGGTGAGGGGCACGGCCTGGGTGAGGTCGGTGCCCACCAGCTGACCGGCGCTGAGCAAGGGATATAGAAACAAAAGCATGATGATCATCAGGGATCCGGAGCCCACGGAGGTCATCCCGACGATGATCCCCCCGACCATGCCGATCGCCACGGTGGGCAGGGGCCGCGGGACGATCTCGTGGACGGTCGCGGTCCGGCGCGAGCCCACGCGGCGGTCCAAGCCATAGCGCAAGACCATCGCGGTCGCGCCAACCAGGAGCGCGGCGCCGAGCGCCACCTCGATGTTTTGTTGGGCCGCCTTGGCGTTTCCCATCAGGTGAAGCACATAGGCGCCCAAGAAAGCCATCGGCGCCGAGCCGAGCACCATCCAGCCAACCAGGCGCAGATTGACGGTGCCGCGACGCAGATGCACGGCCGCCCCGATCGGGCGCATCACCACGGCGGCCACCAAGTCCGAGGAGATCGCCGCGGCGGGCTGGACGCCGAACAGGAGGATCAACATGGGCGTCATCAAGGCCCCGCCACCGGCCCCGGTCATGCCGACCAAGAAGCCGATGATCGCGCTGCCGAGGACTATGTAAGGGTCGATGTGCATGGCCTCATCCGCGAGCGACGGCACGCGCCGCGCGACGCAAGGATAGGGCCAGGACCAGGATCACGGCTGGCGGCATGAACCACCAGGCCGCCGTGCCCAGGTCCGCGAGCAAGGCTGTTCCCCCGAGGGCGAGGATCACGCCGAGCGCGGTCTGCCAATCGTCGCCGACCACGAACTCCCATACACCGATCGGCAGGGCCTTCAAGCGACTCATCGCCCGGCCCCGGTCAGGTCCGGCACATCGCGACTCATGGCCCGGTCCCCGGTCAGGTACGGCACATCGCGACTCATGGCTTGGTCCCGGGCCAGGCCCGCACGTCGGTCGCGAGTGCCCGCTCGACCGCGGTCGAGCGCAGCGAGCGGCGCAATATCACGACCATGGCATTGGCCACGATCAGGACTCCCGGGACAATCGCCAGCAGAGCCGCATCGTCGCCCGGCCATTTCGCGCCCGCCCCCTCGGCGCCCCAGAACATGCCAAACGAGCTGAGCATCACCCCGACCGCGAACTTCATCGTGTTCTCGGGCACCTTGGCCAAAGGCGCGCGGGCGACCAGGCCGGCGGCCAAGACGACCAGCACAGCCACCGCGGCGGCAGCGGCGGCGAGCCCGATGCGGTGCTGGTTGGAGCCGAAGGTGAGCACGATGAAAACAACCTCCAAACCCTCAAGCAGTACCCCCTTGAAGGAGATCGTGAAGGCGTAGCTGTCAAAGCCCGAGCTTCGGCCGCTGGCGGCAACGCGAGCCGCTTTGGCCTCCTCGCGGAAACTTTGGAGCTCGTCGTGCTTTGCCTTGAGCCCGGTCGAGCGCAAGATCGCCTTGCGCAGCCACTGCAGGCCGAAGATCAGCAACAGCCCTCCGACCACCACCCTCAGGACGTCGATCGGAAGCGCCGTGAGCGCCGGTCCGAAGGCCGCCACGATCGCCGCGAGCACCACCGTCGCGGCACCTACGCCTGCAATCGCCGAGGACCAGCTGCGCGTGGTGCCCACCGCGAGTACGATCGTCAACGCCTCGACCGCCTCGACCGCGCAGGCCAGGAACACGGAAACCGTCAGGCTCAGCTCGGCGCCGCTCATGGCCGCGACCAAGTCACAAGCCGACGTCGGGAATCGAACCCGAGACCTCATCCTTACCATGGATGCGCTCTGCCAGCTGAGCTACGTCGGCACCGGCTGAGACAGGATACTTCAGGATCGCGATATCGCCAGTCGATCCGCTACTTGCCGGTAGATCCGGTACGCCGTCCTCAGGCGCGCGGCGTCAAGAAGTAGATCCGAGTCGATGCCGGGGCCGACCAAGAGAAGACGTCCCAGCTGAGACCGCGATAGCGGACGAGGCCTTGGCGCGGCAGACGGAGCGGGCCGCCGCCGGCGAGGCGCGCGGAGCCGGAGCGCACGAACACGCGGCCACCGGAGACGCCTTGGAGGGTGTGAGCGAAATCTTCGTAGTGGGCCGTGAGCGGCGTGAAGCGGGAGGCCACATGCATCGCTATCTGGCCCCACGCCCCGGTGCGCACCGCCTCGCAGGTGGCCGCGGCCGGCACGCCAGACGGGTCGGCAACAAGCAAGGCCGCCTCCAATTTGCCGGACGGGAAAGCGGTGGCGTTCAAGGCCGAGACCCGATAGCGAACGCCGGCGAGGGTCAGCGATTGCCCGTTGCGGGGCGCGGCAAGCGGCACGGGGAAGGCGCCCATCACGGGTGAGCCTTCCCGGTAGAGCTCGATCGGCGCGCCGATGAAGCGGGTGACGAGCTTGGTGTAGCCGAGGTCGTCTTGGACCGACATCACGAAGCGGCCCACGACCTTGCCTTTGCTGCGCAGGGCCCCGGACACCGGAGCGATCACATCGGGGCCTCCCACATCGGCGAGCACGTGCCCGAGACGGGTGACCCGCAGGCGCACGATGTGCCAGTGGGGGGTGTAGACGATCTTGTGAACCGCCACATACACGGCCGCCTGATTTGAGCTGGCGAGTGCAGTCCTCAGTTCCGCGGATTCTTGGATGTGAGCGAGATCGGCCCGCACCTCGTAGCCGCGCAGCTCCGCGACGTAGATGCGTCGCGCAACCTCTTCCTCGACGTGGGCGATCGTCGCGGCGCTGGCCGCGCCGCAAGGCCCCCCGGGCGAGGCGCCGACGGCCGATCCGGGAGCGCGGGCAGCTCCTCCCGCGAGCGGCAAATCGATGTCTTGGGTCGCCAGCAGGATCGCCGCGAGCGCGGTGACGCTCAGGAGCCCCGGCAAGAATCCTCGACGCGGCCGTCGATGCGATGCGCCGAACATGCCTCCAATTCTGGGCGGACCCCATTAGCGCAAGGTGTGTGCCCGGTGAGAGACATCACACGATCGCCCGCAGCAAGCCAACCGACCGTCTCACGCAAACCGTCCGACCAGCTCACCGAAGGCGTAGGAATTTCTGGGTCAGCGCGCCGTGAAGCGCCGCAGACCCGGTTGGCCCGCCACCGGCGCGCTGTGGGCGTAGGCCCACACTTGGTTACCCGCGCAGTGCACTCCGGTGTGGCAGGCGTGGGGCCGGGCGAAGTAATAGCGAACCAGTCCCGCCGCCACGTCCTCGCGCAGACGCTTGGTCCGCGTCAAGGCCCCGTCCACGCTGTTGAGCATGAGCACCGGCAAGCCGTCCCGAACGACGATGCCGATCGCGTCGTTGACGCTGGCGCCGGCCACCTCGTAGCGCGCCCCGTCGCGATGGGCTCGCAGGTAGCGGCTGAGCGAAGGCGTGCTGAAGTCGCTCAGCAGAGAGTCGGTGCGGGCGCGGTTGATGAGATAGGAGTCCTTCGCCAGCGAGAGGACCAGGAGCACGATCCCGACAGCGACCAAGGCGCCGCAAAGCGCGAGCCGGCCGGGGCTTCGATTGGCGTCCAGGCCACCCCGCCCGAGGCCCCCAGACCCAGAGTCGCCGGTCTCAAGGCCATCCCGCCCCAGGCCACCCCGCCCCAGGCCGCCACCTCCGAGGCCCTTCCGCGCAAGGCCGCCGCGCCAGAGCACACCCACCGACAGGCCGAAGACGGCGCACAAAGCCGGCGCGAAAGCCTCCAAGTAGCGCGGCTGCAAGCGGTGCATCGCGCTGAAGGCGACCAGGCCGGTGAGAAACCAAACGAAGATCGCGATGGCGAAGCGTCCCGGCGGGCGACCGAAGGCGGCCCTCAGGGCGACCCTTCCGTCTCGGGCGAGGATCTCGGCCAAGGCCGCGCACGCCAGCAGACAGGTGGCGAGCAGGGCGATCCCGATCAACGTCCAATACTGGAGCGGGCCGTCGCCGAGCAGGCGCAGAGGACCGGGGCCTCCTTCCGCCGTCGGACTGGCGCCCTGGCTGGATAGGCGGCTGAGGCCGTTGTAGACGAGCGTCACGTGCCAGATGCTGCCGTTGGAGGAGCCGATCGGAAACGGTCTTTGGCTGGAAGGCGTGAGCGAGGCGATCGCCGACCAAGACAGCGCCAAGACCACGAAGGTCGCGGCGGTCGCGAGCGCCGCCCGGACGCGCCGGCCGGGGGCGGCCGCCCACAGCCACAACAGGGCGAAGGCGGGCAGGGCGATGAGCATCTCGGCGAGCTTGACGTTGAAGGCGAGGCCCATCAGCGCGGCCGCGGCCACCGACCAGCGCAGGCGTCCGCTTTGCAGCGCTTGCCAAGAGAGCCACAGAGCCCCCACCTCAAGCGCCGCCAAGACCGAGTCCATCGTGTCGCTGCGCGCGGTGAGCACCGAGATCGGGAGCACCGCCAAGGCGAGCGCCCCCGGGAAGGCCACGGCATCGCCAAACGGGCGCCGCAGCGCGCCGAGGAGAAGCCCGCAGGCGAGCACCCCGCCAAGCACCTCGGGTAGGTGCAGAGCGAACAGGCCGAAGCCGAACAGGCGGGTGCTCGCAACCTGCAGCCACAGGTTGACCGGCGGCTTGTCGATCGAAACCGTCCCGGAGGGCTCGAGCGCGCCGAAGAAGAAGTTGTGCCAGGAGAGGCCCATGCTGCGCACGGCGGCGTCATAGAAGACGTTGCCGGGCACGTCTCCGATCTTCCACAGACGCACCGCGCAGGCGATCGCGAGGACCAGCCCCACCGCGAGCCATCGCCAGACGGACCCGCTCCAGGCCAGACGCCGCGTGCCGGCCAGGCGCCGGCCACCGGGCAGGCGCCTACCCGGCAGGCGTTGCGCGGTGGCGGCCGGTTCGTGCAGACCCGAAGTATCGGAGACCGCGGCGACGCTGTCGCTCATGCCGAGGCGACCGGGCCGGCGCAAAACCATGGCGTGGAGGCTCGACGCGCCACCTAAACCGCCGCTGATCGGGCGATGAGAAACCATTTAGACCCGCGCACCGCTAGGCGGCCGGGTGCCGTCGATACCATCGCGGGGACTTCGACGAAGCGAAGTCGAGCGATGGCGCGAGCACAATCCCAGGAGCCGAACCCAAAGCCGCGACCAACCGACCAATCTGTCGCGCCGCGGGCGGACACCAAGCCGAGTTGGGCCTTTAAGATCGCCGGATGGGTCGTGCCCGAGCGCTACCCCGCCGGGGTCGTTTACGGGTTGATCACGGTGGGAGCGCTGTTGGCGGCCGAGAGCGGCTTGAAGGACACCTACCCGGAGACGGTCGGCTCGATCGCGATCGCGATGACCTTGTATTGGTTCGCGCATGCCTATGCGGATGTGCTCGGCTTGCGCCTGTCCGAGCAGCGGCGCGTGAGCTCAACGGAGCTTTGGCACACCTTCGTCCAGGACTGGTCGATCGTCAGGGGAGCTAGCCTGCCGTTGCTGGCGCTCGCTGTGGCTTGGGCCTTCGGCGCGAGCCAGGCCGACGCTTTGACGGCGGCCGTGTGGGCGGTGGTGGCGAGCCTGATCGCTTTCGAGTTGGCGGCGGGCGTGCGCTCCAAAGCCAAGCCGGTCGAGCTCGCCATCGACGTGTCTGTGGGGACGACTTTGGGCCTGGGCATCCTCGTGCTCAGAGTCCTCCTGCATTGAACTCGGGGCCGAATTTGACCCACGAGGCGGCGCGGAGCGGACCGGGTGTCGTAGCCTGAGCGCCCTAACTGTACGTAGACAATAAATCTCTGACATGGAATGATATTGTTTTCAAGACTCCTTGATAGTCGAGGGGCTATAAGTATTCGAGGAGATAGAACGCAGTGAAGGTGGGTGGGAACAACCTCGGCGGCGGCGCTTTGGCGCGCCGAAAGCCTTCGCCCACGCAGACTTCCTCAACGCATAGCCGCACACCCCCTCAAAATGGGGGGATGGCCCCGCTTTACAAGCGATTGCCGCGCGGGCCCCACCAAATGGACCCCGACGAGGTGGCGGCCAACCAGAGGCTGCGCATGTATGGGGCCATGATCGAGGCGGTCGCAACCAACGGCTACGGGCGCACCAGCGTCAAGCAGGTCGTGAGCTTGGCGGGCGTTTCCAGGCGCGCTTTCTATGAGCAGTTCGCCAACAAGCAAGAATGCTTCTTGGCCACGCTCGACCTCGTCGCAAGCCGGGCGATGGACCGCATCGCTATGGCCTACACGGCAACCGACGGCCCGCTCGAGGACCGCCTGCGGGCGGCCTTGACGGAGTTCGCGGAGGTGGTCGAAGGCAACACCAAGGGCGCCCTCCTGATGCTCGTCGAGGCGCCTTCGGCCGGCCCCCCGGGGTGGGAGCGTCTGACGGGGACCTTGGCTGTGTTCGAGCAGCGCTTGGCGGCCAGCTTCGCCGAGGCGCCCGACGCACATGCGCTGCCCGAGCCGATCGCCCGCGCGATCGTGGGTGGCCTGCGCCGCGTCACGTTCGTGCGCCTCTTGGAGGGACGTACCGAGGAGATGCAAGGACTTGTCGATGACATGCTCAACTGGACGTTCGCGTTCAGTATGCGCGAGCCGAATCCTCTGGGCGTGCGCCTGCGGGCCGTCTCGACAGAGCCGAGCCTCGGCTCTGAGGACGAGCGCGCGAAGGTGATGCGCAGCGCTTTGGAGCTGGCCTCCTTGGAAGGCTATGGCAACCTCACGCCGATGCGGATCGCCGACGAGGCAGGTGTCTCTATCGACACGTATTTCGGACTGTTCGACGACATGGAGGCCTGTTTTCTGGGCGCCATCGAGATGCTCGGCAAGGAGGTTCGCGAAATTGTTTCCGACCCGGCCTTGGCGCAACCGACCAATTGGCCGCGGGCGGTGCGCCGGGCCATGGATGCTTTGATGCGCTATTTCGCGGCCCGCCCCGCCTATGCCCAGACGATCGCCACCGGCGTGTTCGCGATGGGCCAGCGGGCGGTCGACCTGGGCGCCGACTTGGCCTGCGAAGTGACCGCCAAGCTGACCGCGGGCGCGCCGGGCGCGCCCCGCACCAAGCTCGCCGGCGAGGGGATCGAGGGAGCGATCTGGCACACGATCTACTCACAGACCACCGACGGCGCCACCGGAGCCCTGCCGGCGCTCGCCGACTACCTCGCCTTCGTGGTCCTAGCTCCGTACCTGGGCGCCGAGAAGGCCGCCCGCATCGTGACCTGAGGAGCGCCCGCGTGTTGACGCGCGAGGCGCTGCCATCGCCGACGGCGAGGCGCTCGCCCGCGTCCTAGCGCTTGCGCCGGTAGCGCATCTCGGCGAAGTGGGTTATGACGATGCCGGCGAGGAAAGACACCAAGATCACGATGATCAAAGGAGTCGAGGTCTTGCCGAAGATCCATTTGACCTCGACCTTTTCGAGGTTGACCACCGCGAACAAGGTCATCAGGACCGCCAACACGACGAGCAACCCCGTGCGAGCGACCTCGCGGCGGTTGCGCTTTTGAATCTGCTCCTGCGTCGAGTCCGCTTGCGCCACGCTTTGATGCTACCCGCTGGAGGAGGCGGCAAGCTCGGCCTGAACCCAGGAGCAGCCCGCGGACAGTTCGGCGACGCCCATCGCGGCGGCCACGTTCAGGGCCATGCCGTGGCGGAAGAAGTCATCCAGATCCTCCGCGTCGGCTTGGGAGAGCTCGCCGACGTGAGTCACCAGCTCGGCATAGCGGCGGCGCACGTGAGCCCGCACGACCTCGTCGTCACAGGCCGCATAGGCCTGATGCTGGAGCATCAGGTAGGCCCGATCGGTGGCCAAGAGGTCCTTGTAGGCACTGCCCATCGCCATCAACACGTCCTCGCAATCCGCGGAAGCCCGCCCGGCGCGGTACTCGGCGGCAGCCTCCGCGAACGTCTCGGCGAACCGGTCAAAGCAATGCTCGACCGCCGCCACGAACAGCTCGCGCTTACCGGCGAACAGACTGAACACATACGGCTGGGCGACCCCCACGCGTCGCGCGACCCGGTCGACCGGGGTGCCGTGCAGGCCGCTCACCGCGAACTCGTGGACCGCCGCCTCGATCAAGGCCTCGCGTCGCTCCGCGGCCGGCACCCGCCGGCGCGCCGAAGCACCCACACGCGCGCGCGGGGCACCCCCAGCCGTATCGCCCTCCCCACCGACGCCGTCCCCACCGACGCCCCCCCTACGCGCGCGCGGGGCACCCTCTCCGCCGATATCGGGCTCCACGCTCACGCCGCTCCTCCGACGAGCACCGGACGCACCAGCGCCACCGAGACGATGCCCAAAGTCCAGTTCCTGCGCTTGCGTGTCATCTGCGCTCCCTGCTCGTGGACGATCCGATCGACCTATCTTAGCAGTCGCTAATAACTAGAGGGAAGACGTTCGTACGAAACGTCCCGCCCGACTCCCCCGCACAGGAAAACAGGCCCAGCTCCGCCAACACAGCCGGTCCCGAGAGGACATGACGGCGCGCAACGGGGTTCCCAATGCGAGGATGAAGTCTCGTCACGACGAATAGGGGAGACGATGCTCAAGCGACCCACGACAATGCTTCTCGCGGCGGCGGCAGCCGCCGCAGCGATCGCCGGGTGCGGCTCAGGGGGCACGAAGACAGTGTCCGTGGCCAACACGACGCCCTCCGAAACTGCGAGCCAAGCGACGAGCAGCACCGGCACGACGACCAAATCCTCTCCCCCACCCACAAGCTCCACGAACACCACCACGCACCCGAGCGAAACCGGCGGCGCGGAAGCGACGCGGACGAGCACCTCGCCCGCGTTCACCAAGGAATCGACCAGCACCGAAGGCGCGAGCGCCGCCGCGGCCGTGGTCCGGGCCCACGGATACACGCCGAACGAAACCTCCCAGTACCGACCCGATCAAACCTTGCGAGTGCTCGTCGGCACGAAAGCGGGCTCGGCCGACGGCTACGGCCAGCAAGCCTTCTTCTTCGTGGGCGGACACTACCTGGGCACCGACACCAGCCAGCCGAGCGCCACCGTGAAGGTCGTGAGCCAAGGCGACACCGAAGTCGCGCTCTCCTATCCGGTCTACAAACCGGGCGATCCTCTAGGCAAACCCAGCGGCGGCGAAAAGACGGTCCGCTTCCAACTCAACAACGGGCACCTGGTTCCGCTCGGACAGATCCCTTCCGCGGCGGCGCGCAGCGGCGAATAATTTGTGCGAGCCGGACCCCGGTTGCGGGTAGATTCTTCTCACCACTCTCAACCGCAAGGGGAATCAGATGAGCCAAGCGATCGAAGGCCGTGCCGAGGAGCTCTTGAAGGGCAAGAACTTTGTGACCGTATCGACCCTGCGCGAGGACGGATCGGTGCACGCCGCCCCTGCTTGGGTGGACGTGCAAGATGGCCAGCCCGTGCTCAACACCACAGAGGGCCGCGCCTGGCCGCGCAACCTGGAGCGCGACCCGCGCGTCACCTTGACCGTGCAGAACCTGGAGAACCCCTACGAGTACGTCACGATCCGCGGTCGCGTTGCCGAGCGTACCCACGAGGGAGCCGACGCCCACATCGACGCGCTCGCCATGAAGTACATGGGCGCCGAGACCTACCCCCTGCGCCAACCCGGCGAACAGCGTCTGATCGTGCGCGTAGACCCCGAGTACGTGCACGTCTATCCGAACTAACGGCCGACCAGCCGCCGCCACCAAGATCGCGGCTTCGGCTGGGTGCGTAGCCAGTCCTCGCGCAACATCAGCCGGCGGCTTTCGCGGGCAGCCAAGACGCATCGCGTGTGGGCGTGGCGGCGCCTGCTTTTGTCGTCTTCGGGGAACATCAGCATGTGCTCGCTCATCGCCGCCAGCTGGCGCCCGCAAAACGGACAGCGGTAGGTCGCGGGCTTGAGGCTGTGGGCGCGACGCACTGTCCACCAGCGCTCGTCTGGCAACTTGGGCATGGATGTATTGTCGCGGCGATAGCCTCCACTGTGGGGGTTGCCGGTTATGGCTATTGGAAGCGATCGAGATGTGGTCCACGAGGCGCGCAAGGCGATCAAGCGGATGCGCGCGCTCGCACGCCTGTTTCGCGAGGAGATGGGCGAGGCCGAGTTCGAACGCGTGAACGACTCTTTGCGCGACGCGGGCCGGCGCTTGGCGAGCGCCCGCGACGCCCAGGTGCGCCTGGCTACCTTGGCGAGCCTCGCCGAACGCTACCCCGACGCGCTCGCGCGAGCAGGGATCGACCGCTTCGGCATCCACCTGGAGCATGAGCGAGCCCACGAAGGGGAGCCCACCAACAACGCCCAGGTGCTGGCGGACATCGCCGCGATGCGCCGGCAACTCGCGCGCTGGAACCTGCTGGAGCGCGACTTTGAGGATCTCGCACCAGGGCTACAGCGCATCTATGAGGAAGGCCGCAAGCGCTACGAGCGTGCCAAGCGGGAGCAGCGCGAGGTCGACTGCGACCTCGAGCACGTGCCCTCAGACCAAGCCATGCACGATTGGCGCAAGCGGGTCAAGAGCCTCTATTACGCCTTGGACATGCTCGGCGGCAAGCGCGCCCGTGGAGCCCGCAAGGCGACACGTCGCGCCGATCGCCTGGGGGACCTGCTCGGCGAAGAGCACGATCTGTGGATGCTCGGCCTCTACGCCGAGAAGCACCCGGACGCGTTCGGCGAGGACGCCCGCGCCCGCGAAGACCTGCTCGAGCTGATCCTCCGGCGGCGCAAGCGCCTGCGCAAACGAGCCCTCAAGCTGGGCGCGCGCCTCTACAAGCGCTCGTCGAGCCGCTTCACGCTTCGCCTGCGCACCTCATTTTCGCGCTGAACATTCAGGGTTTTGACGCCTGCAGCCGATGTAACTGGCGACCCGCAAAGCCAATGCGCGCAAGCCTGAGACTCCATCTCCCGACCTTGGTCCTCGCCGCCCTGCTTGGGGGGCTTGGCGTGTTTGCCCTGCACACCATTTTCGGCTTCGGCGGCCCCGGGGGCGAGGGTCTCTTTCAGGACGGCATCTACAACGTCTTGATGCTCGGCTCGGGCGCGGTCGTGCTCGCGCGGGGCGCCTTGGTACGCGAGGAGCGCGCGGCGTGGCTCACGATGGGCGCGGGCTTGCTCGCCTGGGGCTTGGGCGAACTGTATTACTCGTTCTTGATCGAAGGCACCTCTGCCGAAGCGGGCGGCAGCGTCTCGGGCGCCGATGTCCTGTTCTTGACGATGTACCCCTGCTTCTACGTGGCGCTCGGGCTGCTCGCGCGACGCCATCTGCGCGAACTGCGCCTCAGCATGTGGCTCGACGGGCTGATCGCGGGCCTCGGCGCCGCCTGCGTGGCCGCCGCTTTCGTGCTGCCCCCGATCTTGCGCAACGCGACGGGCGTACACAGCTCGATCGTCGTGTCCTTGGCCTACCCGATCGGCGACCTGCTTTTGATGATGTTCGCCGTCGGTGCGCTCTCGATCACCGGGTGGCGGGGAAGCAGTGTGTGGCTGCCGATCGCCGCCAGCATGCTCGTGAGCGGCGTGGCCGACTCGATCTACCTCTATCAGACGGCCACCGACTCCTACCAGGCCGGGACTTGGCTGGAATGCCTGTGGCCCCTGGCCGCGATCCTGCTTGCGATCGCCGCGTGGACACCGTCGGCTCGGATGCGTCCACGTCGGATGAAGGGCTGGCAGATGATGTCCGTGCCCGCTCTCGCCTTGCTCGCCGCGCTCGGGGTGCTCGTGTACGGCAACCTCGGCTCCCAGCTGACCGTGCCCGCCCTCGTTCTGGCGGCGGCCACGATCCTTGCCGTGGGCGCCCACCTGCTCGTCACCCTGCGCGAGAACCTGACCCTGCTCGACCATTCGCGACGCCTCTCCTTGACCGACCCCCTGACGGGTCTCGGCAACCGACGCCTCTTGATGAGCGACCTGCGACTCGCTTGCAAGACCGCCGGCGCCGAGGCCCCCTGGGAACTTGTCCTGTATGACCTCGACGGCTTCAAGCTGTTCAACGACACCTTCGGCCATCCGGCGGGCGACACCTTGCTGGTGCGTTTGAGCGAGCGCCTGCAGAGCGTGGTCGCGCCGCACGGCACCGCCTACCGCATGGGCGGAGACGAGTTTTGCGTCTTGTTCGATGTCTCCGCCCAGCCCAATGAGCGCTTCGTGCACTCTTCGGTGGCGGCCTTGTGCGAGCACAGCCCCAGCTTCTCCGTCACCGCCTCCCACGGAGTCGTCCAGATCCCGGAGGAGGTCGACGATCCGGCTTCGGTCATGCAGCTGGCCGACCAGCGCCTCTACCGACGCAAGGAGGAAGTAGCTGCTCGACGGGCAAGCGCCATGTTGAACGCGGAGGCCGCCGGCACCCTGCTCGCGTCGGCCATCGCGCCTTCGCTCAGCCCGGAGCAGGCGGCCAGGGAACTCTCAGGAGACCCTTACGACGGTGAGGACGCTCTCGCCCTTGGGCAGCACGACGGAGGCCCGCTCGCCGGCACGGCGTCCGAGCAGAGCCCGGGCGACCGGCGAATCCGCCGAAAGCCGTCCTTCTGAGGGGGAGGCGTCGTGCGAGCTGACGATCTGCCAGCTGCGCTCCTTGCCGGCCTCGTCGCGCACCACCACGGTCGAGCCGAAGCCCACGGCGCCATCGGGCGCCTCGGAGGCCTCGACGATCTCGGCCGTTGAGATCCGTTCGCGCAGTTTGGCGATCTTCGTCTCCAGGTGGGCTTGGTCGTTCTTGGCGTCGTGGTACTCGCTGTTCTCCTTCAGGTCGCCCCACTCGCGCGCCGTTTTGATGCGCTCGGCGATCTCACGACGCCCCTCTCCTTCGAGGTTGGCGAGTTCGCCCTTGAGCTCCTCGAGCCCCTCGGCGGTGATCATGTTGGCGGCATCCGCGCTCATCCGCCTGCAAGCCTACTGGGGTTGACTCAGAAGTAGGTGCTCGGCGAGATCGACAGCAGAGCGTAGATCTGGGCGACGGCCGCCTGGTAGAGCAGTTGCGTGGAGGGAGGCGCGCCGAACGCGAACAGGTTGTCGCTCAGACGTTGGTGTACCCACACGGAGTCGATGTAGCTCTGGGCCAGCTTTCCCGCCGGTGGATCGTGGGTGACCGCGTCGAGGTACATGATGTTCCTGAAGTAGACCGACGCGAAGAACGGGTTTTCGCCGAGCAGCCTGGGGATCGTGTAGTAGGCGAGCGCCAGCTTGGCGGTCTGGCGCGCCTGGAAGAGGAATTCGGGGTTGCCGGTCGCTTGGTAGAGCAGGACGCCGGCGCCGATCATGGTGCCTTGGTTGTAGCTCCACTCGGTCGGGTCGATCACGCCGTGCAGGCGGATGTGGTCTGCGTAGAGTCCGTTTGACTCGGTCAGGCAGGTGCGCGCCCACTGGTAGGCCTGCTGGGCGAACCCCAGGTAGGTCAGGTTGCCGGTGAGCCGAAACAGCTGCGCCCCCAGCTCGGCGGCCGGCGCGTCGGTCACGGTATTACGGTCGGTGTTGGAGGGCGCATCGGAGAAAGGGATCCCGCCCGGGCAGGCAAGCTTGGGGTCGTTCTCCCAGCCGGCCATCACAAAGGCCATGATCTGCTCGGCCTTTTCCAAGGCGGGCGCTTCGTGGCGCAGTTTGTAGAGGCGCAACAGCTCGATCCCCACCCACTCGTTGTCGTCGTAGTAGCTGGCGCCCCCGGGCGGCACGACCTCGCCGTTGAAGGACGGCAGCGTGGGCGGCGCGATGCCGGGCGCTTCGGCGGGTTCTGAGCCTTCCCCGGTGTCTTCGCCTTCGGGCTGCTCGCCGGTGGGGGCTTTGCCCGCGACCGGCGAGGGCGTCGCCCAGTACTTCCCCAGGCCCAGCAGGCGCGCCTGGATTTCGTGGGAGTGGGCGCTGGCCTGGCTTGCCGCTTGGCCGGAGATCGAGGACACGCTGATGGTCGCTGCCATCGCTTGCGAGAAAGACCAAAGGTAGGAGTACGGTTCGCCCTCGTACAAGCCGGTGCCGGGGATGTAGAAGTTCTGTTGCATCGCCTGGTAGGCGAGCAGCGCGCGCGCCGGATCGCCGTGCAGGCCGGGCTTCTTCTTGGCGGGCTTCTTGTGCGTGGTCTTCGTGGATGGCGCTTTCGCGGTGCTCGTAGCGGGCGTGCTCGGGCTGGGTGCTCCGCCTGTGCCTGCCGAGGCGCCGCTGGACGCGCCGCGCGCGAATTCGCTTGGCCGCACCACCCGACTGGGCCGTTGCGCCTGGGCCGGGTAGACCGAGCCGGCGCCCTCGCCCCGATTCGCGCGGCCCATCGCGCCGGCCGGCGCCAGGCAGACGAAAGCGATCGCGAGCAGTGCCGCCAGGAGCCACGCGCGAGCCGTCACGCGCCCGCCCCGAGCCGTCACGCGCCCACCCCGGAGCGATGGTGTATTGATTTGTGGGATATGCACGCCTTGACTCACCTGAATCTGACCCCCCAACAAACTGCGTGTGCGGTCGATGCGGTCGCGGCTATTGTGCCCGGCCTGGGCGACAACTCCGGGAGACGACTTGACCACAGTTAGAGAGGCCGTGTTCGAGCTCTTGCGCGAACGGTCGATGACCACCGTGTTCGGCAACCCTGGCTCGACCGAGTTGCCGATGCTGACCGAGTTCCCGAACGACTTCAAGTATGTGCTCGGCCTGCAGGAGGCCACCGTGGTCGGCCTCGCCGACGGCTTTGCCCAGGCGAGCGGACGCCCGACGCTCGTCAACCTGCACACTGCGCCCGGTGTGGGCAACGCGATGGGGGCGATCTTCAACGCCCAGGCCAACAAGAGCCCCTTGGTCGTGACGGCTGGCCAGCAGTACCGCTCGCTCATGACCCTGCAGGCCAATCTCACCAACAGGGACGCCACCCGCATGGTGCATCCCTTGGTCAAGTGGAGCTATGAGCCGCCGCGCGCCGAGGACGTGCCGCATGCTTTGGCGCGCGCGATCCACGTGGCGGGGCTGCCTCCGAGGGGGCCTTCGTTTCTGTCCATCCCGATGGACGACTGGGGTGCGCAGGTGGATGACGGAGCCGTCGCCCACCAGAGCGCTCGCTCGGTGTCCGGCGCCACGCAACCCGGCCCCGAGGCGGTCGCCCGGCTCGTCGAGCTGCTTGCCCAAGCGGAGCGCCCGGCGCTCGTGGCCGGCCCGGAGATCGACGCTTCGGGTGGCTGGGAGGCCGCCATCGGCCTGGCCGAGCGCCAGCGCCTGGCCGTGTATGCGACGCCCGCTCCAGGCGGCGGGCGGATCGGCTTCCCCGAGGATCATCCGCTCTTCCAAGGCATCTTGCCACCGGCGGTGTTGCCTGTCGGGGAAATGTTGGCGGGCCACGACTTCGTCTTGACGGTGGGCACCTCGGTGTTCCCTTACTACCCAAACATCCCGGGCGCGCTCCTGGCCGAGGGCACGAAACTGGTGGCGGTCACGAGCGACCCCGAAGAGGCCGCACGCGCGCCGATGGGCGATGCGATCGTGGCCGACCCGGCACTCACGCTCGCAGCGCTGCTCGCCGCGGTGGGCGAGTCCGAGCGCCCCGCGCCGCCGGTGCGCCCGCCCGCGGAGGCGGCGCCAATCGCGGACCCGATCAGCCCCTCGACGGCGGTGCGCGCTTTGGCCGAGGTGTTCCCGCAAGACGGCGTGGTCGTGCTGGAGTCGCCCTCGGCGACACTCGCTTTGCGCAACCAGTTGCGCCTGTCGGCGCCCGGCAGCTACTACTTCTCCTCGGGCGGCGGCCTCGGCTTCGGGATGCCCGCCGCGATCGGGGTGCAATTGGCCCAGCCGAGCAGACCGGTCGTGTGCGTGATCGGCGAGGGCTCGGCCCAGTATGCGATCCAGAGCCTGTGGACGGCGGCGGCGTATGAGGTGCCGGTCACGTTCTTGGTGCTGCGCAACGACGAGTACGCGATCCTCAAGTGGTTCGGGATGCTCGAGGACATCGTCGACGCGCCGGGCTTGGACCTGCCGGCGCTCGACGTGGCCGCGGTGGCCCGTGGCTATGGCGTGAATTCGCGTGTAGTCGGCGACGCCGAGGAGCTCGGCGAGGGGCTGAGCAAGGCGCTCGCTTCGGGCAAGCCGGAGCTCGTCGAAGTGAAGGTTTCGCCGGGGATGGCTTTGGCATGAGCACGCAAGCCGATGCGATCGTCGTCGGCGCGGGGCTTGCGGGGCTTGTCAGCACCTTGGAGCTGTTGCGCAGCGGGCACGAGGTGCTCCTGCTCGACCGTTGCGCACCGCAGGAGATCGGGGGCCTGGCGAGGGAGGCGTTCGGGGGCATGTTCATGGTCGACTCCCCCGAGCAGCGCCGCTCGCGGATCCCCGACAGCGAGCGGCTCGCGCTGGAGGATTGGCTGCGAATCGCCGAGTTCGACGATGAGGATGTGTGGCCGCGGCGCTGGGCCGAGCAGTACGTGACGCGCGCCCGCGACGACGTGGGCGCTTGGCTGAGGGAGTTGGGCGTGAAGTTCTTCCCGGTCGTCAACTGGGCCGAGCGGGGCAATTTCGGCGACGGCAACTCGGTGCCTCGCTTCCACCTGACTTGGGGCACCGGCAAGGCCTTGGTGCAAGCGGTGTGGGGCGCGATCGAGGCCCACCCGCGACGCGCCTCGCTCGAGTTGCGCTTGCATTCGCGCGTGAGCGGTCTGATCGTTGAGGAGGGACGCGTGGTCGGCTGTCGCGTACTCGACGAACGGGGCCCCACGCGCGCGCGCGTGGGCACCCCCGATACGGAGCACACCGACTCCAACCCCGGAGAGGAAGTCACCGGCTCGCCCGCCGACCTGGACGAGTACGAGGCCAGAGCCGCCAAGGCGGTCGTGATCGCGGCGGGTGGGATCGGCGGCAACCTGGACATCGTGCGACGCGAATGGCCGAGCGATCGGCTTGGTCCGGCGCCGAAACGACTGTTGATGGGCTCGCACTACTACGCCGACGGCGCCTTGCACGAAGAGGTGGAGAGGGTCGGCGGCAACGTGACCCACCTCTCGCGCATGTGGAATTACGCGGACGCCGTGCGCCACCCCAAACCGCAGCGCGAGCACCACGGGCTGAAGCTGATCCCGCCACGGTCGGGCTTGATGTTGGACCCGGACGGCCACCGCTACGGGCCGGTGCCGGTGATGCCCACCTTCGACGCCTATGCGGCGCTCGAGCGCATGTGCGAGGACGAGCGCAAGTATTCGTGGCTGGTTTGCAACTTCAAGATCGCCAAGCGCGAGCTGGATGTGTCGGGCTCCCAGCACAACCCCCACCTCAGAGAGCGGCGACTGGTGCCGTTCCTGCTGAGCGTCGTGCTCGGAAAGCCAGGGCTGGTCAACCATTTCTTGGAGGGCTCGCCGGACTTCGTGGCGGCCGGCTCGCTCGGCGAGCTGGCCGAGAAGATGAACGACGTGACCGGTCAGCTGACGGGCGAACGGCCGATCGAGGCGACGGTGCTCGAGCGCGAAGTGGGCCGCTATGACGAGACGATCGCGCGCGGCAAGGGGCTGTTCAACGACGACCAGCTCAGACGCATCGGCCAGCTTCGCAACTGGCGCGGCGATCGCTTGCGCACCTCGCGCTTCCAACGCATCGTGGACGCCAAGGCGATGCCGCTGGTGGCGATCCGGTTGCAGCCGATGGCGCGCAAGAGCCTGGGCGGGATCCAGACCGACCTGAGCTGCCGTGTGTTGCGCGCGGAGAGCGACGGGCACGGCGGCGAGCCGATCGCCGGCCTGTATGCCGTCGGTGAGGCGGCGGGCTTCGGCGGCGGCGGCGTGCACGGCAAGCGCTCGCTGGAGGGCACCTTCCTCGGCGGATGCGTCTTCACAGGGCGCCTCGCAGCGGCATCGATCGCAGGCGCAGAGTTGCCGGTGCGCATCCCGCCCCGCGTCGGCTGAGCCGCGCCAAGCCATGCACCGCGCTCGGCCTCCTCGTGTGATCCTTGGTGCGGGCCTCACGCTTGGCACTTGCCCACTTCGCCCTTAGGGTCTGCAAATGGACAGCTCCGGGGGCACCCTCTTTGACTATGTGACCGTGGGCCATGTGACGCGCGATGCGATCGAGCATCCCAAGCGGGGCATGCTCTATCGGGTCGGCGGGAGCGCTTTCTACAGCGCCTTGCAGGCGGCGCGCCTGGGGCTTCGAACCCTGATTCTCACGCAGGGCGTGCCTGGCGAGATCGAAGAGTTGTTGGCCCCCTACTCCGACGAGGTGGAGTTGCGGGTGATCGAGGCCGAGCAGACGACGACGCTGGGCACGCGCGGGACCGGCTCGGAGCGCAGCCAAAGCGTGCTCGCTTGGGCGGGCCCGATCGAGCAGCCGTTCACGGTGGACACGAGGATCTTGCACCTCGCCCCGGTCGCGCGCGAGACGCCTCGCTCTTGGCGGGGACGCGCCGACTTCGTGGGTCTCACACCCCAAGGCCTGGTGCGCCGATGGTCTCGGGAAGAAGGGCCGCCGCTGGTGCAGCTGGACACGGGCTCGCTGTTGGGCGACATCCCGACGGTGCCGCCCGCCAAGGAGGCCGCGCCGCAGGACGTCTCGGCTGTGGCGCTCGACGCGGACCTGCTGCCGGAACGCTTCGACGCGGCCGTGATCGCCGAGCACGAGTGTCCGGATTGCCGCGAGCTGTTCAAAGCGGCGCGTCGCCATGGAGCTTCGATCGCGGTCACGGCGGGGTCGCGGCCGACCACCGTGCATCTGCCGGGCGGCGACTCGGTCCTACAGACCCCGTTTCCCCCGGTCACGGCGGTGCGCGATGAGATCGGGGCGGGCGACGTGTTCGCGGCGGCCTTCTTCGTCGCTTTGGCCGAAGGTCAGGCTCCGGTTGAGGCGGCGGTGTTCGCCAATGTGGCTGCCTCAAAGCGCATCTCAGGCGAGGGCCCGGGCGCGATCGCAGGCCGCGAAGAGATCGTTCTCTGATGCGCTCCGCATCGGGGTGCCCGGGCGCACCCCGCGAGCAGATCATTCTCTGAAGACGCCCTCACGCACGAGCACCGCGTCGAGCATGGGCTTCAGCTGCGCTTGGTCGAGTGTTTGCTCGCAGCGGGCCAGGCGCGCGGCGAGCAGGAGGCAGCCACCGACCGGCACCATGTCGACGACGGCCACCGACGCTTCGGGGGCGCGCTCGTGGATGACCGCCGCGAGCGGCTCCACGAACAGGTCTCCAGCCTTGAAGGCGCTGCCGATCAGGCCGACGGGGAAGGAGCCGGAGAGTCCGGTCTGGGCGATCACCGCGGCGACCTGCCGGCCCAGCTCGAAGGCCGCGCGATCGTACAGACCGCGCGCGACCTCATCGCCCGCCTGGGCGACGCGGGCGGTCTCGATCGCGAAGGCGGCTATCTCGCCCTTGGTGAGCGGCTTGGAGTAGACCGACGCGGCCAAAGCCTCGACGGTGGGCACCTCGAAGAACTCGGTCGCGGCGGCGCTGAGGGCCGTCTGGGGCCCGGAGCGCTCGCGGTCGCGCAGGGCGGCCTTGATCGATTGCAAAGCCAACCAGTAGCCGGAGCCCTCGTCGCCGAGCACGTGGCCCCAACCTCCGGCTCGCCACGCGCGCCCGTCGGCGCCGACGCCGAAGACGTTGCTGCCGGTTCCCGAGATCGTGCCCACGCCGGGGCAGGCTCCGGTGGCGGCCGCCCAGGCTCCGACGACGTCGTTGACTACAAGCCAGTCAGGTGGCCGCAAGGCATGCAGGCGGGCTGCGACGCCGTCGGTGTCGGTGCCCGCTACCGCGAGCACGGCGGCGTCGAGCCGGTCGGAGTCGATCCCGGCGCGGGCGATCGCTTCGTCGGTGGCCTTGACGAGCGACTCGGTGGCGGTGCGGGGACCGACGGCGTCCGGGTTGGAGGAGGCACCGTGACCCAGATAGGCACAGTGCTCCTGCAAGTCGAGGACGGCGGCGAGCGTCTTGGTGGCGCCGCCGTCGACGCCCATCAGAAAGCGCGCGCCCGACGTGCCGTTGGCCACCGATCCTCCAGCCAGGGGACCGCGCAGGGCGGCGGGCAATGTGACGAGCGGCTCGCGCTGCATGGCGAGATCCTTGCAGGCAGGGGCGCGCGGGGGGTTACGATCTCGGCATGTCCGTCACTCCCCTCTTCCCGCAGGCCAAGCAAGGCGAAGGCATGTACGAGTCCTTCTACCTGCGCGCCGTCTCCCCGACCGAGCCGGTGGGCGCTTGGATCAGATACACCGTGCACAAGCGTCCGGGGCAGGGTCCGCAAGGCTCGATCTGGTGCACCGTTTTCGACGCTCAGCGGGGCAGACCGTTCATGCACAAGCAGACGACCTCGGAGCTCACCGCGCCGCAAGGGGCTTGGATCGCGATCGGCCAAGACTCCCGCCTGGGAGAGGGCATCGCGGAAGGCGTGTGTGGGCCGGCTCGCTGGTCGCTGCGCTTCTCCGGCGACGCGCCGGAACTGAGGCACCTGGCCCAAAGCTGGCTGTACAAAGCGCCGCTGCCGCGCACCAAGCTGACCAGTCCGGCGCCGGCCGCCACCTTCGGGGGCACGCTGGAGTTGCCCGACCGCACGCTCAGCCTGGATGGATGGAGGGGAATGGTCGGCCACAACTGGGGCTCCGAGCACGCGGAGCGCTGGATCTGGCTGCACGGGATCGGCTTTGCCGAGGACCCGGGGGCTTGGCTTGACGTGGCGCTTGGCAGGGTGCTCGTGGCGGGCCGCCTCACACCTTGGATGGCCAGCGGCGCGATCTGCATGGAGGGGCAGACCCGTCGCTTGGGCGGTTTGGGCGCACGCGGGCTGAAGGTGGCCGAGAACGTGGCTCGCTGCTCGCTGAGCATTCCGGGAGAGGACGGGCTGAAGGTGGAAGCGCATGTGGACGTCCCGCCGGGCTCGAGCGCGGGCTGGCGCTACGCCGACCCGGACGGCGGCGAGCACGATGTGGTCAACTGCTCGGTGGCGGCTTTGGCGCTGAACGTGCGCCCGAAGGGGGAGGCCGCCCACACACTGCACACGACCCACGGCGCGGCCTATGAGCTGGGGATGCGAGAGCGCGACCACGGCGTCGAATTGGCCCCGTTCGAGGACGGTTAGCCGATGAGCGACACCCTCGAGCGGTTCATTGCCTCCGCCCCCCAGCCCCAGAGGATGGGGATGAGGGTGTTGGCGGCGCTTAGGCGCAGGCCGCGTGGAAGGTCGATGCTCGAACACGCGCCGGCGCTGAACCAGCTCGCGCAGATGCTCTACGCGCTCGGCCGCTATGACGACCCGAAGGTTGCCGAGGCGCTCGGTTGGGACGGAGCGGCGGTGGTGGCACGCGGGAAGGCGCTGCGCCGAGCGGAGGGAAGGCCTTGAGCGGCTCGCGCACTGAGCGTGTGGAGGCCGACGTTTGCGTGGTCGGCGCGGGCGCGGGCGGGGCGGTCGCGGCGGCCGAGCTGGCCGAAAGCGGCTCGAAAGTGGTTTTGGTCGAGGAGGGCCACTGGCACGACCCCGATTCGTTCACGGCCAGCCCCCCGCAGATGCTGGCAAGGCTGTATCGCGAGGCGGGACAGACGATGACGGTGGGCGCGCCGCCGATCTTGTTGCCGCTGGGCGGTGGCTTGGGAGGCACCACGCTTGTCAACTCGGGGACCTGCTTCAGGACCCCGCCGCGGGTGCTCGAGAGGTGGGAGCGCGAGTTCGGCTTGGAGCTTGACGAGCGGGGTCTGCGTCCGTTCTTCGAGCGCGTCGAGCAAGCGCTTTCGGTGAGCGAGGTGACGCCGCAGCTGGCGGGCGGCAACGCCACGGTGGCGCGCAGGGGCGCGGAAGCGCTGGGCTGGTCACACGGATATCTGAGTCGCAACGCGCGCGGGTGCGTGGGCTCGGGGGTATGCGCGTTCGGGTGTCCGACTTCGGCCAAGCAGCACACGGGCATCACTTACGTGCCGCGCGCCGAACGGGCGGGCGCGCGGATCGTGACGGGGGCTTGGGTGGAGCGCGTCCTGCTCGGGTCCGGCGCGGGCGGGTCGACGGGGCGCACGGCACGGACCGGGCGTGGGACGGCTTCGAGCACGTCGCCTCCGAGACGCGCGGCTCTGGAGCGGGCGATCGGGGTGAGCGCACGGATGGCCAGCGGGGCGCGCCTGGAGGTGAGGGCGCCGACGGTGATCGTGGCGGCGGGCACGATTCACACTCCCCTGCTGCTGGCCCGTAGCGGGATCGGGGCGGGCTCGGGCCAGCTGGGGCGCAACCTGTCGCTGCATCCGGCGACGGCTGTGTTCGCGCGTATGGCCGATACCGTGGAAATGGCGAAGGGGGTGCCGCAGAGCTTTTACGTGGACGAGTTCGCCGGAGAGGGGGTCATCTTCGAGACCGTGGCGGGGCCGCCGGCCTATGCGGCGATGTCGTTGCCGCTGACGGGCGCGCGTCACGCCGAGGCGATGGCCGACTATCCCCGCTTGGCCCAGTGCGGGGTGATGGTGAGCGACAGCTCGCGCGGGAGCATTCACAGCGTCGGCGGGCGGGCGCTGATCCGCTATGACCTCAGCGACGCGGACGTGGAGCGCTTTCGCCTCGGCCTAGCACGCATCGGGGAGCTGTTCGAGGCGGCCGGCGCGCGCGAGGTGTACCTGCCGCTACCAGAAGGGGTTAGCCCGGGGAAGGCGCGTAGGCGAGACCTGAAGCTGATGGCCTTTCATCCGCTGGGCAGCGCTCGCGCGGACGCTCGCACGAGCAAGGGCGTCGTGGACGGAGACCTGCTGGCGCACGGCACGCGCGGGGTGTATGTGGCCGACGGGTCGGTCGTGCCAAGCTCGCTCGGGGTCAACCCGCAGATGACGATCATGGCGCTGGCCACGCGATTGGCCTTTGCTTTGGCGGGCCGCGACATATCCGCAACCGGACATGTGAGGGTGGCGGCATGAGAGGATCGTTGTTCGTACGTAGCTTCCAATCGGCTCCCGAGGAGTGATGGGCGTGTCCTTCTTGATAGATCCCCCCCTGCTGTACAGCGGCGGGCGCACGTATGCGAAGCTCACGCAGGGTCAAAGGCCGAGCGCGAAGCGGGACTTGGCCGTGGGCGCCGCCTACATGGTCGTTTTTTGGGGCGTGAGCGTGGGGCTTTATCTCGACCAAGGCTGGACTCGGCCGGTGTGGAGGATGTGCAGGGCCAAGTCGGGCCGCGACTGGATGCTCAACTCGGGGGTGTTCCGCTTCGATTGGCGCGGCGCGGGCCCCCGCACCCACAAGATCTCGGCCGCGATCTTCGCCACCTATCCGTTGTGGCTTTGGCTGGGAATGAAGCGAGGGCGTCGCTCCGGCTGAGCGTCGCCACCGACGCGGCGCCCCGAGCCATGAGGGCCCCCGCAGCCGTGAGGGCCCCCGCAGCCCCGCAGCCGTGAAGGCCCCCGCAGCCTTGGAGGTCAGCGAGCGAAAAGCTGCTGGTAGATCAGGAAGAAGTTCATCAGGGTGATGAGCACGACGATCACGCATGACGCGATCGTCGTCAGCCGCCGATTGACTTGGGCGCCCATCACGGTGGTGTTGCTCGTGAGCATCACGAGGGGCACCAAGGCGAAGGGGATGCCGAAGGAGAGCACTACTTGGCTGAGTACGAGCGCGGCCGTGGGGTTCATGCCGACCGCCAAGATCGCGATCGCGGGCACCATGGTGAGGGCGCGTCGGGCCACCAAGGGGATCCGGACCCGGATGAAACCGGACATGACCACCTGACCGGCGTAGGTGCCCACGCTGGAGGAGGACGCACCCGAGGCGAACAGGGCGACAGCGAAGGCGAGCGCGGCACCCCCGCCGACCAAGTGCCCTATTTGGGCGTGGGCCACTCCGATCGAGTCCAGGCCGGAGAACACGGGGGTGTGGAACAGCTTGGCGAACACGGCGAGCATCGCCATGTTGATGATCCCCGCGCATCCGAGGGCGACAATCACGTCGATGCGCTCGAAGCGCAGGACGCGGCGGCGCTCGGAATCGTTGCGGCACGCCATCCGGCCGTTGGTCAAAGCCGAGTGCAGGTAGATCGCGTGGGGCATGACGGTCGCACCGACGATGCCCACGGCCAAGTACATGTAGCTCGTGCCGTGCACACCCGGCAGGAGACCTTGCAAGGAACCGCTGGCCGAAGGGCCGATGCGCAAGGCCTCATAGAGGAAACCGAGGAAGACGATCCCCAGCAGAGCGCTGATCGCTAGCTCGAAGCGGCGGTAGCCCCTCGTTTGGAGCTCCAGGATCGCGAAGGCGATCGCGCCCGTGATCAGGCCGGCCGGTAGCAGAGGCACGCCGAACAGGAGGTTCAAACCGAGCGCCGCTCCGAGGAACTCGGCGATGTCGGTGGACATGGCCATGATCTCGGCTTGGGCCCACAAGCCCCAAGTGACCGCGCGCGGGAAGCGTTCGCGACACAGCTCGGGCAGGTCGCGGTCGGTGGCGATTCCGAGCTTGGCCGAGAGGTACTGGATCAGCATCGCCATCAAGTTGGCGACCAAGACGACCCACAAGAGCAGATAGCCGAATTTGGCTCCCCCCTGGAGGTTGGTGGCGAAGTTGCCGGGATCGACATAGGCGATCGCCGCGACGAAAGCGGGGCCGAGCATCGCCAAAGTCGCCCGCACCCGGCCACGAGCAAGCAATTGCTCGAGCGCGCTGGGAACAACCGCGCCGTCGGGCAGAGCAACAGACGCGCCCTCCATCGCGGCGGCTGGCCGCAGGGCTGTCGCGGTCTCGCTCACGCGGACCCCTCGCCGACGGCGGCAGTTCGACCCCGCCGGTCCGCCCCGCCACGCCCGTCCACCCCGCCGAGGCCGGCCGGCTCGACCGCTTCGGCGTTGACGCGCATCGCGCGCAGGAGGCCGCCGCCGAGGGTGTGCTCGCATCCGTCGACACTCACTCGCAGGGGGCCGCCGAAGGGTTGGCGCTCGAGCACCTCGATGCGACCTCCGGGCATGATCCCTTGGTCGGCCAGGTAGCGAAGCATCGCGGGGTCGGCGTCGGACACGCGCACGAAGGTCCCGTGGTCGCCCGGATCCAAAGAGTCGAGGCTGCGAGTGGGGTGCTCCTCGAGCTCCAAGTCCACACTCGGGATCGGGTCGCCATGCGGGTCGATCGTGGGGTCGCCCAACTTGGCGGCGATCAAAGCCTCGAGCTCCTCGGAGAGCACGTGCTCGAGGACCTCGGCCTCGTCGTGGACACGATCCCAAGGCATGTGCAAAGCCTCGGCGAGGTAGAGCTCGAGCAGCCGATGGTGGCGGATCACCTCCAAGGCGAGGCGACGGCCTTCGGGTGTCAGACGAACCCCACGGTAGGGCACGTGCGAGATCAGGCCGAGCTCGTCGAGCTTCTTGAGCATCCCCGAGACCGAGCCGGTCGTCAGCTCCAAGCGCTCGGCGAGGGCATTGGTGGAGACGGGCTCGTCGTCGCGCGTTTCGAGCGTATAGATCGCCTTGCAGTAGTCCTCGATCGCGACTGAGCGAACGCTTTCCTTGGTGGCCATGCAAATTAGAATAAGGCAAGCCAAGACTTTCTTCAAGTCCCCCCTCGAAGAACTTGGACGCTGTCCACGATGGGCCCAAACTGGCTGTGTAGCCAAACCGGCTGAACACGAGTAAGATCGGATCCGCCCTGGACCCGCGCAGCCGACTGGAGACTCCGATGAGCGCAACCGAAGCCAACCTCGCCGACGTAGATCTAGCCGTAGCCGACGCCACCGACACCCCCGTGGCCGACGGCGACGCCATCGAGGCCGACGCCCTCACCGACGGCGACACCGCCAAGGGCGACACCGCCGAGGCCGAGGCCAAACTGTCCCAGGCCGACATCGCCAAGCTCGAAGAGCAGTGCGTGCTCGAGCGCGAACACTGGGTCGACGGTCCGCCCCATGCCCTGTTCAAAGAATTGCGGCGAGGTTGCCCTGTCCACTGGACGCGGGAGATCGACGAATTCCCGGAGGAGGGCGGCTTCTGGTCGGTGACCCGAGCCGAGGACATACACACGGTGAGCCGCGACTGGCAGACCTATTCCTCTGAACTGGGCGGCGTCACGGTTGTCTCAGCCGTCTTTCCGATCGAGCTGGCGAGGGCGATGTTCATCGGCATGGACCCCCCCAAGCACGACCGCGTCAAGGCCCTCTTCCAGGCCGGTTTCACCCCGAAGCGGATCGCCGCCCACGAGGACGCGATCAGGGAGATCGTCAAGAAAACGCTAGACAGCTTGGATGGGCGCGAGACCTGCGACCTGGTGGGCGACGTCGCCCAGCCCGTCGTCTCGCGGGTGATCGGCAGCTTCATGGGCATCCCGCCAGAGGACGACGCGACCTGGGCGCGCCTCATGAACTCCACGCTCGGCGCCGGCGATCCCGACCTCAACCCCGACGGGGTGGAGTCGGTCATGGAGAAAGAGATCCCCGAAATTTTCAAGCGCTGCGGGGACATGATCGCCGAGCGACGCCAAAACCCCACGGACGACCTCACAAGCGTGCTGGTGCATGCCGAAGTGGACGGCCACAAGCTCGAGGAACACGAGATCGTGATGGGCTTCTTCCTGCTGGTGGCGGCCGGCAACGACTCCACCAAGGCCACCTATTGCAGTGGGATGCGGGCCTTGATGGAAGACCCCGAGCAGCGCCGACTCGTGCTCGAAGACCCCCAGCTCGCGAGCGGGGTGGTCGAGGAGTCCTTGCGCATGTTCCCGGCCTTCGCCCACTTCAGGCGAACCGCCACCAAAGACACCGAACTGGGCGGCCGTCAGATCAAAGAGGGCGAGAAGGTGGTCATGTGGTACGCCTCCTCCAACCGCGACGAGTCCCGCTACGAGGACCCCGACCGCTTCGACGCGCGCCGAACCACCGAGCACCAGGCTTTCGGGGCCGGCGGTCGCCACTTCTGCCTCGGCACGGCGCTCGCACGGTTGGAGCTGAGAATCCTGTTCGAGGAGACCCTCGCCCGCTTCCCTGACATCCAGATCGACGGGCGGCCCTTGATGGTCGAGTCGGGCTTCATCAATCAGCTGAAGACGTTGCCGGTCCGGTTAAACGCATAGCCACCATCGCAGATATAACGCTCGCCGACGATCCCCAACACTGGGAGGCCCTCGGCTTCGCGGTCAGAGACGAGGAGATGTGGCTCGGAGACGTGCGCGTCGTGCTGGCCGGGCGCGAGGCGGGCCGGGGCATACTCGGATGGTCTTTGCATGGGATCGCGCACACCGCACTCGACGGCTTGCCAACCACGATCTGCTCAGCGCCGCCTCCCACCACTGCCGAGTCGCTGAAGGACGCGCTTCGGAACATCCACCCAAATGGCGTGCAGGCGATCGACCACGTCGTAGCGATGTCGCCGAATCTCGATCGCGGGATCGAGGCGCTTCAGGCGGCGGGACTCGACCTGCGGCGCATCCGCGAGCGGCCGACCCCGGCGGGAGCTCCCCGCCAAGCCTTCTTCCGGCTCGGAGCGGTCATCCTCGAGTTGGTCCAAGAGCCCGCCGAGGTGGTCCAGGGCCGCCCCGAGGGCCCCGACGGTCCGGCCCGTTTTTGGGGGCTTGCGCTGTTGACCGATGACATCGAGCACACCGCACGCGCCTTCTCAGAGCATTGCGGGGAGATTCGCCCCGCCGTCCAGTACGGCCGCCGGATCGCCACGGTCAAACGCTCGGCCGGCCTGTCTTTGCCGGTCGCCTTGATAAGCCCCGCCGTCGAGTAGGCGACAATGTGTCGCGATGGCGAGCACTGAGGACAGAGAGGCCGGGTTCCGCTACGGCGTCGTCTTCCTGCTCACGCTGACCTTGCTCGTGTTCGTGATCGTGGCCCCCGCCGCGAACTGGTCGCGGGCCGTCGGTTGCGCCTTGCAGTGGCTTGCCTTGCTGACGGTCGTGGCAACCTCGCGTGCAAGCCGAAACGTGCGCCGTCCGGTCGCGATCGTGCTTCTCGGCCTCACCAGCTTCACCGTGGTGGGCGAGGCTGCCGGAGCGCTCTCCCCTGAAGTTCTGTTCGCGATCAGCGGCCTCCTGTCGGCTGCAATTCCGCTGGCCCTGATCGGTGGCTTGATGCGTCTGGTGCGCGCTCATGGCGTCACGCCCCAAGCCGTGTCCGGCGCACTCACTCTCTATCTGCTGCTGGGTCTCTTGTTCGCATGGGTGATCGGCTTCGTCGACCAGGTCGAGACCATCCAATACTTCGCCCAGACGGCCCACCCCACGACAAGCCAGACCGTGTACTTCAGCTTCGCGGTCCTCACGACGACCGGCTTCGGCGACCTCACCGCCGCCACGAATGTGGGGCGATCGCTCGCGGTCGTGGAGATGCTGCTGGGCCAGCTCTACCTCGTCACGGTGATCGGCGTGCTGGTCGGCAACTTCGCGGGGCGTTCGCGCCGGGCGCCCGACGCCGCGGCGCCCCCACCACCGGAGTAGCGCCCGAGAGTAGGTCGATGCCCCAAGCGTCGCGCACGAGCAAGGCCCCGTCCCCCCCGAGAGACGCCTACCAGTCAGGCTCCCTCCCCCCGAGAGAACCCCACCGGGTCGTGGTCTTCGGCCAGGCCACCCCGGAGGCGATCCAGGTGCTGTCCTTGGGCCTCGACGAGGCCTTGGCCAAGCTGCGCACCGGAGGCCCGGTCGACGACGAGGAGGACTACGCCTTGGAGGCTTGGGCCGGCGTCATTTACCTGCGCGGGGCCTAGCCGAAGTAATAGAGCGTCGCTCCGCCTGAGCTCGCGCCGCTCACATGCACCACCTTTCCGTGGGCTTCGATCCAAGCGTCGCGCCTTTGCACCTCGGTCCTGTCAGCGGCCGACGAGCCACCGCCGGGTCCTCCCCCCGGCCCGCCAGACCCCCCGGCGCTCCCGAGGCCGCCGGCGTTGCCCTGCGCACCACCACCGTTCCCGCTCAGCAGCACATAGTGCAACCGACCCGACGCGATGAAGCTCTTGAGCTTGGCCAGGCTGGGCGCCGGGTCAGAGCCCATGAAACCGCCCATGTCGATCGCTTCGCGACCGCTCTCCACGGCAATGCGTCCCGCCGTGCCCGAGCCGACCGCGGCGACGATGTACGCGGCTTTGCCCTGATGGGCCTTCAAGTAGGACACGAGCGCCTTGCTCGCCTGCCCACCCGCGGCGCCTGGCCTGGCACCAGCCGGTAGCACGCCGCCTGGCACGCCCCCGCTTGGGGCACCGCCGGTTTGGGGGCTCGGCCCCATTGCCCCCGGTGGGAAACCCGCACGAACGAATCCTCCCCTCCCCACCCCGCTCCCCGGCGCGCCGCCCGGGCCGCCGAGATCGGCCTGGGCGGATGCCGGACCCGCGAGCGGGTTGCCGCCGTCAAGGGCTTTGCCCACCGTTGCGATCGAATAGGCCGCGGGGCCGGCGAGCAGGGCCACGAGCGCCGGGGCCGCCACGCCCGCAGCGATGCGCCCCCGGGTCGTCGCCGAGCCTACCCCCTTTGCCCTGGCCAAAAACAGACCCGTGGTCGCAAGCACCGCCAGAACCATCGCCGTCGGAGCCAGCCACGGTGCGAAGTCCTTCGCCCGTCCGAGCAGCACAGCCCCCAGCGCCACCGTGCCGATCACCGCCGCCCCCAGCGCCACCGTCCACCCGATCGACTCGCGTGAACGGTCCCACAAGACGACCAGCCCGCCGCTCGCGAGCACCGCCACAGCCGGCGCCAGCGCAGTCGTGTAATACGGATGGAAGATGCCTTTGGAGAAGCTGAACACCACCCACGAGACCACCGCCCAAAGCCCCCACAACACGTATGCCGAACGAGCCGAGTCGCTCCTGGGAGCATGCCTGTGGGTCCATAAGCCGAGCGCCAACCCAACCGCCGCGAGCGGCAACAACCAAGCGATCTGACCGCCCACGATCGAATTGAAGAGGCGTCCCGGTCCCGCCGCGCCACCGAATGTGGCCCCGCCGCCGCCCCCGCCCGGACCGCCCGCGCCGCCTTCGCCCGACACGCGCCCAAAGCCGTTGGCCCCGAAGATCAGCGAGAACCAAGAGTTGTCAGTCGTGTCCCCCACCCAAGGCCTTCCCGGGATCAACATCATCGTCCCGTACCAAGCAAAGCTCACCGCCACCATCGCGGCGGCGCCCGCCAGCAACTGTCCTATGCGACGCCTCACGTTGCCCTGCCCGGCGATCAGCAGCGTCGCCGCCAGCGCCGGCACGATCAGATACGCCTGGAGCATCTTCACGTTGAAGGCCAGTCCAACCAGCACGCCACAGAGCACCACTTCGCGAGTGCGCCCCGATTGCAGAGCCTTCACCATCGCCCAAGCAGCCCCCACCTCGAGCAGTACCAGCAGCGCGTCCGGGTTGTTGTAGCGGCTCATCGCCACGAAGATCGGCGTCAGCGCCAACATTGCCGCCGCCAAGATCGCCGACCTATGTCCGAGCGTGCGCTTGACCGTGTTGTGCAACACCACGACGGCCCCAATCCCGCAAAGCGCCTGCGGCAGCAACATGCTGAAGCTTGAGAAGCCCAGCAGCCTGCCCGACAACCCCATCAGCATGTTCGACAAAGGCCCCTTGTCCAGGCTCTCCGTGCCGCTCGAGTCCAGCGCGTTTGTCAGCCAAGCGGTCCAATTGCGGCTGGCCGCCTGAGCCGCCTCCGCGTAATAGGTGTTCGCGTACCCACTCCTCGTCAAGCCCCACAAAGTCAGCACGCCCGCCATCAGCGCCACCAGCCACAACGCCGGTCGCGACCAAGCCGGATCGGTTTCCTTCCGGCGGACCAGTTCGACGCCCGCTCGCCCGAGCGCGCGCGGCCTCCTCGTCCCAGTCGGTCGGTCTACGGGTCGGGGCGCTGATCGATGGCGTTGACATGCGTTTCCTTTCGGTGGCTTGCGCCTCAGCATCGAGTCCCCGCCCAAGATTCCGCTATGAGCCGTATAAGGCCAACGTAGGAGTTCTCCGCAATCGCTCCCCCAAGCGTCAGAATCGCCTCATGAGGATTCTTGTCGTAGAGGACGATCGTGCCGTTCGCGAAGCTTTGCGGCGAGCACTCACGCTCGGCGGCTACGAAGTCCAGCTCGCCGAGGACGGCGAGCAGGCGCTCGACATGGTCGTCCAAGGCTTGCCCGACGCCGTGGTTCTGGACGTGGGCCTGCCCGGGATCGACGGACTCGAAGTGTGCCGCCGACTGCGCCTGCTCGGAAACCGCGTCGCGATCCTGATCCTCACCGCGCGCGACGTCGTCTCCGACCGCATCGACGGGCTCGACGCCGGCGCCGACGACTATCTCGTCAAGCCGTTCGACGTCGACGAGCTGAAGGCCCGTCTGCGTGCTTTGCTGCGACGTACGAGCGCCCAAGGCGACCCGGACTCCCTGTCCTTCGCGGAGATCTACCTGGACAGCGCCCGTCACGGCGCCTCGGTCGAGGATAACTTCGTCGAGCTCACCCGCACCGAGTACCAGCTTTTGGAGCTGTTGATGCTCAACCCCAACCGGGTCCTTCCCCACAGCCTCATTTACGACCGTGTCTGGGGCTATGACTTCGGCCCCGCCTCCAACGCGTTGCGCGTCTACGTCGGCTACCTGCGGCGCAAGCTCGAGGCCGCCGACGCGCGCACCCTGATTCACACGGTCAGGGGGGTCGGGTACGTGTTGCGAGAGCCATGAGGCTGTGGGTTTGTTGTTGCGCTGAGGGGTGTCTCGCGCGCACGTGTATAAGCGCGAGCGCGGGGCCAAGATGACCCTGCGCGCGCGCATTGCCGCCGCAGCCGGTCTCGCGGCGGCCGTCGCCGTGGTCGTCGCCGCCGTCAGCCTGTATGTGGCCGTGCGGTCGGACCTGCGCTCCGAAGTCGACAAGTCCCTGACCCAGCGCGCCCAAGCATTCGTCCCCGGCGGCGGCTCGCGCGGCGGCTCGCAGGCCGGGGGAGCGCCTCCGTCGGGTGCCTCCCAAAGCGGCGAAGCGCCCCCACCCGACGGGTCTCCCGGTGCCGCGGCGCTCGCCGGCCGACCTCCCGACGGCGATCGCGACGGGGGCGGCTTTCCCAGCAACGTCCAACCCGTGCCTCTAGGCGGCCCCTCCGGCTACATCCAGTTCGTGGCGCCCTCCGGCACCGTCCACGTGCCCGGCGGCCAGGGCTCCTCCACCGCAATCCCCCTAAGTTCATCCGACGTGGCATTCGCCAAAAGCGGTAGGGGCCATGCCCTCAGCGACCGCACCGTCAAAGGCACTCGTTTGCGTGTGCTCACGCTTGGCACCGGTGCCCGCGGCGCGGTGTTGGTGGCGCGACCCCTCACCGAGGTCGAAAAAGAGCTCAGCCGCCTGCTCCTGGTCCTGGCGATCGTGGCCATCGCCGGCATCGCCCTCGCGGCCGCCCTGGGCGCGCTGGTGGGGCGCACGGCGCTCGCTCCCATCGCCCGCTTCACCCGGCGCACCGAGACGCTGGCCGGCGGTCTCGACCTCTCCGAGCGTCTGCCCCCAGGCGGACGCGACGAGCTGGCGCGCCTGGCCGCCTCCTTCAACGCGACCCTCGACGCCCTGGAGCGCTCGGTGGAGGCCCAGCGCAACCTCGTGGCCGACGCCAGCCACGAGCTGCGCACCCCAATCGCCAGCCTCAGGGCCAACATCCAGACCCTGGCCGACGCGGACCGCCTTCCGCCCGCCGATCAGGCCGGCTTGCGTGAGGACATCGTCAGCGAGCTCGACGAGCTCACGCGCCTGGTGGGCGATGTGGTCGAGCTGGCCCGAGGCGCCGAGCGCCGGGGCGCCGTCGGAGACGTTGACCTCGATGAGATCGTGAGAGCCGCGGTGCAGCGCTCACAGCGACGCTCCGACGTCGCTTTTCAAATGAACCTGGAGCCCACGCTCGTCTCAGGCGAAGCTGAGCGCATCGACCGCGCCGTCTCGAACCTGCTCGAGAACGCCTCCAAGTGGAGCCCTCCCGGCGCTTCCATCGAGGTGGACCTAAAAGACGGTCTGCTCACGGTCCGCGACCACGGCCCCGGCTTCGCCGAAGCAGACCTCCCCCACGTGTTCGAGCGCTTCTACCGCGCCGATGCCGCCCGAGGACAGCCCGGGTCCGGACTGGGCCTGGCGATTGTGCGTCAGGCGGCCGAAGCCCACGGAGGGTCGGTTGTGGCCGAGAACGCGCCCGGGGGCGGGGCGCTGATCAAGCTCAGATTTGGTTGCTAGGACCGCGGCGAGAACTCCACCAGCTCCAGGCGCCCACTGCCACGACGGGCACCACGAACATCGCGGAGGCGTACCAGTGCGTTGCGCAGGCGAGCACACTCATGGGCTATCCCACAAACTACCACGCCCGCCCGCGATCCATTCATCGATCGCACCAATGCGACACCCGCCGGCAAGCCATGCGTAGATCGGCCTCATGCCGCGCTCCTTGCTCGCCTCGCCGCAAGCAGGCCACCTATGCCCGCGATCAATCCGAGCGCGCCGACGATCAAGGCCGTAATCGCGAGTCCCTTGCTGGCGCCGCCCGAGGCGCTGGTGCTTGCAGGAGCGGTGGTCGTGCCCGAACTGGACGCGGTCTCCGAGCTGGACGCGGACTCCCCCGCCGTGGGGCCCGCCTCGCCCCCCGCGACTTCCTCGATCAGGCCGCCCTTCGCGGTCACGTTGATCGTGGGTGCCGGGTATTCGGCGCTCGGCGGCCCGATCCAGTGGATGACCTTGCCGTTGGAGTAGTACTGGATCGTCTTGAACCCCAAGGACTGCCCGGCGATGTCGCTGGGCATGGCAATCGACACAGGGAACTGGATGAAGCTCCCATTTTCAAGGCGCCCCAGCTTGGAGCGATCGCCCGTCCAGACGATCTGGGACACCTCTTCGTCGACTGGACCTTCGTCGGTCTGGATCGGCGTCGCCGGTTTGACAACTATCTCTTTGACGCTCCAGCCGGGCACGTTCTGGGTATCGACCTCGGTGAAACCGGGCGGCACCAGCATGTCAACCTTGTAGGCGTAGGCGCCTTCCTGCTCGCCCGGCACCCTCACGTTCAAAGTCACGAACGCTCCCGCCGGGATCGTGTTGGGGTGCAGGCTGATGTGCGCCTGCGCGGCCGCCGGGGCGACCAAGCCCGCCGTGGCGAGCAGAGCGGCGATAGTCCTGGGCCTCATGTGTCCTCCTGGATCGGGTCATTTGACGGGCACCGAGACGGTGCGCGAGTACTCTTCGAATTCGGACACCCGGTCGGTCACGAGTAGTTGCCATGTACCGCCCGGGCTGAGCACGACCGAGCTGAACACGTAGTGGCCCGGACCGGCCAGATTCGCCTTCAAGGGCAGCGGGCCGATCCCCTTGGCGGGCAGTCTCGCCGTCACCGTGAATTCCTTGGTGGCCGTGAACTGGGCGCCCGTCTTGGCGTCGATCAAGTAGATGTGAACCGTGTTCAGGCCGACTTTGGCCGGTTCCACCGTCATCTCCATCTCCGCCGGGCCGAGCGAGGCGGTCGTCGAGAACGGGCCCTGTGCGAGATCGATCGGGGGCGCATAGCCCACCAGCGCCGCCGTCACCCCGAACACCCCCACCATCAAGGCAAGCTCGCCCCGCATCGAGCGCCGCGCCGCCGCTCCACCCCGCCCCGGCAACTCGCCACCACTGGCCAGCCTGCGCAAGGCGGGCAGGATGCGCGAGCGGTTGATCCAACCGAAGCCGATCAGCACAACCAGCAGCACCGCCTTCACGATCACAAGGGCCCCATAGGTGGTGTGCAACAACCCTTCGAAGCTGCGCACATCGATGTATGCCTGCACCACGCCGGTGAGCGCAATCGCGATCACACAAGCCAAAGCCAGCGGCGAGAAGCGAGCCAGCGCCGCCACCAGCAACCGCGTGCGCCGGGGCCCCTCCAGCTTGCGGGTGGCCGCCGGCAAGGCCAGCAGCAGGCACGCAATCCCGCCAACCCACACGCTCGCGCTCAGAACGTGCAAGACGTCGGACGGGAAGAAAACCCCCCGCGGCCCCTGCACGCTGGGGTGCCCGCCCAAGGCAGGCATGATCGCCAAAAAGCACGCGCCCACCGCCGCCACGCTTATGCACGCGCGCGCGGGGCACCTCCGCGAGTGACTTGCCATCAACACACCCCCCAACGCCAGCCACACGAGCGTGCGCGCAGCCCAAACCTCTCCGAAGCGGCTTTCCAATGTGTTGTCCACGATCGACCCCTTCAGCGATGCCCACAGCGACACCCCCGCGGCACTCGCGCCCTGAAGCAGGATGCCCAGCACCCCGACCGCGATGCCCAGCAAGATCGCGACGGCAAACAGCAACCGCAGGCGACGCAAAAACGCCTCCGAGGCATCGGCCCACTCATCCGACTCACCCGAACGGGCGACCGCGTCGCCTGCACCCACGCCCGACTCCGAAGCAGTCTCCGCACCCGCGATGACCGGAGGGCCTGCCGCCGCCGCCAGGGCGGGCAGCCAGCTCCACACCAAGAACACCAGGCCGCCGATCCCAAGGGCCAGCGACACATAGTCGAGCACCCGCACCGCCCCGACCGCAAGCTTGGTCACCTCGCCGCTTTCCCCCCGTCCGATCAAGCCCGCCACGGTGAACTTGGGAGCGGCGCCAGCGTGGCCGATGTTGAATACCAGCCCGCCATAGACGATGTGGGTGTCGGCGGAGATGACTTTGTAGGTGCCGGTATAGGTGCCGTCCGGCAGGCCTGGCTTCAGCCCCACGCCCATCCAGTGCTGGTGGCCTTCGGGATGGCCGACGTCGAGGTTGTCCACCTCCTGGCCCTGGGCGTTGTAGACGCGCACCGCGCCGAGCGTGCCACCGACCGCCTGGTTGAACTTGAAGATCACCTCGCTCGGCCGCTTGGCCACCGTCGCGCCCGACAGCGGGGAGGTGCCCAGCAGCTGGGCGTGAGCGAAGGCCGGGGGCGCGCTGGCAAGGACCAAAGCGCTTGCGAGAAGCAGCGTCGTGAGCGTCCGTTTCACCAGGCTTCCTTGGCCTCGCCGGGAGACGAGCCCACCTCCGGGCCACCCGGCCCGTCCCTGCGCGCCCTCCTGCGCCGCACCCAAACCACGAAAGCGATCGCCGCCAACACGATCGCGATCAAGGCCACGATCGCCGCAACCGGAGCTTTCGAGGAATCGGGCACCCAGTAGAGCTGGCCCTTCGCCACGCCCTTCTGGGCGCCCACCGCGATCGGCACGCTCCAGTGAAAGATCAAGGTCCGCTTGCTCGTGTCCTTGACCTGGGGCGGCGTGACCGGGCTCATCCAGTGGATGCGATGGTCGTGCCATTCGAAGGATCCGGTGCGGTCCACGGTCACCCACTTGGGCGGCGCCGAAGCGCTGGCCGAGACCGGCACGGTGACGTTGCCATAGAAGTTCGTGTTCAGATAGACCGCCGGTGAGCGCACGTTCTCCTCAGTCTTGCCATCCGGCTGTACCCGCGCGTAGGGCTCGCCCGAGTAGCCGTACACCGTGACCGTCTTGCCGGTGTGGTTGGTCAGGACGAGCCGGTCGGCGAACTCGAGCACTTCGATGCCCAGCCCCTTCACGTCGGGGACAATCGAAGTGATTTCCGAGCGATAGTTGTAGTTACTGCCCTGATCGGCGATCGGGCTGGCGCTCTCGGTGGATGTGCTCGCCGTGGCGGCGCTCGCGGACACGCTCGCAAGCGCCGCCCACAAGGGTGCGCTGCCAAGCGATGCCGCTGCAAGCGCGCACGCGACGACCAGGATCGGACGGCGTGACATAGATGCTCCTCCTCGGAGCTCGCAGGGACTGGCTTAGGTGCTCTAGGCGGCGGCGAGTGCAGCCGGCGGCGGGCGCACGGCAAGCGAGCGGGCGATCAACAGACCGCCGTGCGCAGCCACCGCGAAAGAGCGGGCGGCACGCGGCACGCTTGCGGGCGGATGCCCCCAGCGCCCTCGGCGCCTGGGAGCGGTCAGGCGAGCCAAGCTGCGCTCACCCGGATAGCGTCGTGCGAGCAGGGTCGCGGCCAAGGCCAAGGCCGGCAGCAGACACAGGATGCCCGTCAACACGCCGCCCACTCTACACCGCCGCTCGCGTGAGGATTACACCCGCCGCGGAGTGAACCGCCCAGTCCGCGCGCGTCGCGGTCATGTGCCGACCGCCGAGAGCAACCACAACCCGAAGCTCGTGAAAGCGACCATCACGGCCAGCATCCAATACTGCGAGCGGATCGCCTCCTGCGCATTGGAATACATCGCCAAGGCCCTGTCATGGGCGAGCGCGAGTCCGCCCACGTGGCCGGCAATCAAGGCCGCCACCTGCACGTACCAGATGGCGGCATAAGAAATGATTTTGTAGTCGATCTGATACGCGCTCGTGCCGAAGATGTTGGCGCCGTTGCCAAGCGGGTCCGAGGCCAGGTAGCCGATCGCCTGACCCTGCCAAATGAGCAGCGAGAAGTAGTGGGCGAGAACGTACGCGAAGCCGATCGGCACAAGCGTGTGCGCGAAGCTGTGGCTCAGCTCGGTCGAGGAGAAACTGTGGTTGACGCTGCGCACGCCCACGATCCCCAAGCGGTAGATGCCGGCGATCAAGAGCACGCACAAGACCAGACCCAGGGAATAGGTAAGCTCGATCGCGGGTGCCGTGTTGAAGCCGAAATCGGCGAACAGGCTCTGCAGGTGCGGCTCGCCCGAGCGCCACACACCTCCGTTGGAGAGCCCGTCAAATGTGGTGGTGCCGATGATCGTGCAGATCAAAGCGATCGAGCCACTCCTGATCTCCAGGTCGGGCAGGCCGCTGAGCAGCCGACGGCGATATACGACCCCGCGTGCGTCCTGGCACAGCGCCGAGATGCGCGAGAGCAGACCGAAGTAGGCGCCGAAGCCGTCGGCGCGCTCGCACCACTCATCCACTCCGAACACGGCCGTACCGGCGAGCATGAGCGCGAAATATGCCAGCGACAGAGCGGCCAGCGTGGCTGGGTGGTCGCGATCGGCCGGCACATACACGAGCTCAAGCCACGCGAAGCCGATCAGCAGCGCGACCGCCGGCCACATGCCGAGCCAGTCCGGGTAGCGCAAAGGCGCCCGCGCGAAAGCCTTCGGCGCGACCCGCCTGCCCGCCCAGCGGATCGCTCGAGCGCATGAGCGCCAGGGACTGAGCGCCTTGAAGATGTCCCCGAATAGAACGCTCGCCACCGGCATCCCCACCCAGAAGACGACATAGATGAACGTCACGGCGAAGTTCGCGTTCGGCACCTGGGCCCCGGCAAAGCCCGCGTAGACGACCAGCACGAACAACCCTCCCCCCAAAAGACTGCCCCCCCGAGCCACGAACGCCGGCAGGACAAACAGCCGGCGCCGGTGCTCAGACTGAAGCTGCGGGGCCGTCCACAGGGTGGACAGAGCCACGAAGGACACGACCAACACGATCGCGGCCGTCCAACTGAACAGCCACACCGGGATCGGCAGGTCGGCCTTGCCCACAATCCCGTGCGCCGAAGCCGCCTGCGGGAACAGCAACGCCGCGAGGCCCAGCCCACCGAGCGCGGACGGCAGCAGGCGACGCGGGCAGAGCATGAGCGCGCCAGTCTATGCCAGGCTTGTGGTCCATGCCCCTGCTCGCCACGTCCACGATACTGGAGGCCTTCCTCCAGCTCGGTCCGCTGGCCCTGTTCGGGCTGGCCTACGCCAAGCGCGTGCAAACGCTCGGGCGCCAGAAACGGCCGGTCCCCGGCTGGCGGCAGGCTTGCTTCTACGGCGGTTTCGTCACGATCGGGGCGGCGCTCACCTCGCTCGGCGGCGACAGCCAGCAGCTCTTGAGCGCGCACATGGTCGAGCACCTATTGCTCGGCGATATCGCGGCGCTCTTGATCGTGCTCGGCCTAACCGGGCCCTTGATCGCGCCGATCCTGAGGGTCAAGCTGTTCGACCCCCTGCGCATCCTCGCCCATCCCCTGATCGCCTTTCCCCTATGGGCGATCGACCTCTACGTGTGGCACCTACCCGTCTTCTACGAAGCGGCCTTGGAGCACTCCGTGGTGCACGCGCTCGAGCACGCGATGTTTCTCGGCTTCGGCATCAACATGTGGATGTGCCTGTTCGGGCCCCTTCCGATGCCTTCGTGGTTTGGCAACGGCGCCAAGCTCGGCTACATCGTCGCCGTGCGCCTGACCGCCACTGTGCTCGGCAACGTGTTCCTGTGGTCGGGGACCGTCTTCTACCCCTACTACGCGCATGGCGACGGGATCTGGAAAATCTCGCCTCTGGCCGACCAGAACCTGGCCGGGGCGATCATGATGATCGAGGAGAGCATCCTCACCTTGGGGCTGTTCTGCTGGCTGTTCCTGCGCACGGCGCGCGAGAGCGAGGAACGCCAGGACCTGCTCGAGTTCGCCCAGGCTCGGGGCATGCATTTGAGCGACGAGCGCGCGGCGCGCGCTGTCGGCGCGGGTCGCGGACCGGAGTTGCGGCGGCGCCTGGAGGGGTCAGCTCGAGGCGAGTAGCGGCGCGTCGTGCACAATTTCGGCTGGCGTGAAGCTGGCCGCGTACAGGGTCGTGACCTTGCCGTGAGCGTCGATCCCGTAGACCAGGCCCGAATGGTTCACCAACTGCGGCTGTTCGGCGTCCTGTTCGGCGCCCACACCCCACGCTTTCCAGACGGACCCCAGTTCGTGGGCCGAGCCGATCAGGTATTGCATGCGACCCGCCACCCCGTGGCGCTGTAGGAACGCGGCCACGGCCTTGGGGGTGTCGCCGCGAGGGTCGACCGACACCGCGATCACCTGCACTTTGGAGGCCTTGGCGGAACCCATCTCGTTGAGCGCGACGCCCAGGTTGGAGGCGATCAGGGGGCACACGTCAGGACATTTTGTGTACAAGAAAGTGACCAACACGGCCTTGCCCTTGTACTGGTCGACGTTGACGCGTTCGCCCTTGTAGTTGCGCAGGTCCAGGGACGGCTCGGGCTCGGCCGGCGAGGCGAGCGAACCGCTGTACTTGGGCGAGGCGACCCCGTGCTCGGTGCTCGAGCTGGGCCGGTTGCTGCCGCCACCGGTCGTGAGCAAGGCCACGCCCCCAACGATCACAACGATCACCACCAGCGAAAGGACGATCCGCAGGTTCAAAGCCCCGCCTGGGGACGGCTGGGAGGGCTCGGTGGGAGGAGATGCGGGCGTGGACATGGCAGCTCGAAACTAGCACCACAGACGCGCCCGCAGCCCCATTCCTTCCCGCGCGCGTGCCTTGCTCCAGCCGCCTCAGCGCCACCCACGAGCCCCTCCAACAAGGCTCCGACGGAACCCGCGCGGAGGATCGACCGGCGTGGCTAGAGTCAAAGGCTTGCGGCTTTCCCCTCCCCCATCGGCCCGCACAGGAGCCTCTAACGGCGACCGAGGCGCCTCGCGCAGCGACCGCTATAAGTGGATCGCCCTCTCGAATACGACCTTGGCTGTGCTCTTGGCGACCCTCGACGCTTCGATCACGCTGATCGCGATGCCCGACATCTTCAGGGGCATCCAGCTGGACCCGCTCGTGCCCGCGAACAGCTTCTACCTGTTGTGGATGATCCTCGGCTACTTGGTCGTCTCAAGCGTTTTGATCGTGAGCTTGGGCCGCCTCGGCGACATGTACGGGCGGGTACGCATCTACAACCTGGGCTTCGTTATCTATACGGTCGCCTCGTTGCTGCTCGCGGTGGACTGGTTGAAGAGCCGTGCAGGCGCGGATTACCTGATCGTGTTCCGGATCGTCCAAGGGGTGGGTGGGGCGTGCCTGCTGGCCAACGCGGCCGCGATCATCACCGATGCCTTCCCGATCACCCAGCGGGGCATGGCGCTTGGCATAAACAACATCGTCGGCGTAAGCGGCATGTTCGTGGGCCTGATCTTGGGCGGGTTCTTGGCCCCGATCGATTGGCGCCTGGTGTTCTTGATCTCGGTGCCCGTCGGCTTGTTCGGGACGGTCTGGGGCTACCTCAAGCTTGAGGAGCGCAGCCAGCCCAAAAAGGCCTCGATCGATTGGTGGGGCAACGCCACGTTCGCCGCCGGCCTGATCCTCGTGATGGTGGCCGTCACGTATGGCATCCGCCCCTACGGCGGCCACGCAACCGGCTGGACATCGCCGCGCGTGCTGGCCCTCCTTGGAGCGGCGGCTGTCTCCTTGACCGCGTTCGTGGCAGTGGAGCGCAGGGTGGCCGCTCCGATGTTCAACCTAGCCCTGTTCCGCATCAGGGCCTTCACGTTCGGCACCCTCTCCACGTTCCTCGCCGCGATCGCGCGGGGCGGCTTGATGTTCATGTTGATCATCTGGCTACAGGGGATCTGGTTGCCTTTGCACGGCTATTCGTTCACCGAAACACCGTTGTGGGCGGGCATCTACATGCTGCCTCTGACCGTGGGCATGCTGATCGCGGGACCAACCTCGGGCTTCCTCTCAGACCGCTTCGGGGCGCGTCCCTTCGCGACCGGGGGGATGCTCGGGGCGGCGCTGAGCTTTGCCCTGATGATGCTGCTGCCGACCGACTTCGACTTCGGGGTGTTCGCTTTCATTCTGTTCCTGATGGGCGTCTCGATGGGTATGTTCGCCTCGCCCAACCGGGCGGCCGTGATGAACAGCCTGCCGCCCGACGCGAGAGGTGCGGGCGGGGGGATGAACCAGACCTTCCAGAACTCCGCGCAAGTGCTCTCGATCGGGATCTTCTTCACGCTCTTGATAGTCGGGCTGTCGGCCAGCCTGCCGGCCGCCGCCCAGTCCGGCCTGGAGGCACACGGGCTGTCCGCCGAGGTGGCCGGGCGCGTGGCCCATGCGCCCCCAATCTCGATCCTGTTCGCGGCCTTCCTCGGCTACAACCCAATCCAGAGCCTCGTCGGCATCCACGCGCTTCAGGCGGTCGGCCCACATGCCCAGGCGGTCCTCACCGGACCCGCCTTCTTCCCACACCTGATATCGGCCCCGTTCAGAGAAGGCCTGCACGCGGCTTTCGTGTTCGCGATCGCAGCCTGCCTGATCGCCGCGGCAGCATCGCTGATGCGGGGCGGGCGCTACGAGCACGTCGAGCAAACCCCGCTCACCAGTGCCCATTATTTGGCACATTCCATTTTACTGAATCTTCACCAAAATCCTGGTAAGCTGCCCGCGCCTGTCCAGGGTCATAACGTCACCGCCAACTCGCAGCAAGGGAGCAACAGATGTCCAAATTCATCGAAGCTTGGGAATTCCCGCCGAACATGACCAAGGCGCGACCCGACCTGGGCGGCCTGTCGTTGAAGCAGCTGGGCGCCCTCAGCTTCGAGGAATTGGGCCGCTTCAAGCAAGCCGGGCGCTTCCCCGACGGCTACAGCACAACCGACCTCACCTTCTATGCCCCACGCGACCCAGGAGTGCACGCGGTGATCGTGTGGGCACTGTTGCAAGCGACCCACACGGTGGCGGTGAACATGTACGGGTTCGACGACCCTCAGGTTGCGGCGATCATCCAGGGATACACCGAAAACCCGGACATCGTGGTCACGCTCAGCCTCGACAAGAGTCAGGCGGGCGGCGCCTCGGAGAAAGAAATCCTCGAACGCTTCAACCACGGTCTGATCGGCAACAGCATCGCGATCGGGCACTCCTCGCGCGGGGCGATCAGCCACGACAAGCTGGTCGTCGTGGACGGCCTGTACCTGATCACGGGCTCCACCAACTGGTCCCAAGGCGGCGAGCAACTACAAGACAACCAATTGACGCTAAGCCGCGTGCCCTTGGCCGCCGCCGAGGCGAGGGCGATCATCGACCTCGACCACGACGACATGCTCAAGCAGATGGCAGCCGCAGCGACCGGTGCGAACACATCGGCGGCGGCGCCACCCGGCGCCGCGCCCAAGAAGCGCACCGCCAAGTCCTGACCGGGCCACATCCGCCAGGATGGGCGGATGGCGACGCCGCGCAACCTGGTCAACCTGAAGGACGTCGAGAAGGGCTTCGGCAGCCGTACGATCCTCAAAGAGGTGACGCTGGGCATTGCGGCCGGTGAGCGGATCGGCGTGGTCGGCGAGAACGGCGGCGGCAAGTCCACCCTCCTGAAGCTGGTGGCCGGCGTCGAGCAGCCGGACGGGGGCACGCTCACCAGGACCGGCGACGTCGGCGTGGCGTTGCTGGGCCAGCAGGACGAGCTGGACCGGGACGCCACGATCCGCGAGGTGCTCGTGGGCGAGCGCGCGGAGCACGAGTGGGCGGGCGACCGGGCATTCAGGGACGTGCTCGACGGTTTGATGGGCGGCGTCTCGCTGGAGCGCTTCCCGGCCGGCATGGACACCTCGATCGCAGAGCTCTCGGGCGGTGAGCGCCGGCGGATCGACTTGGCTCGCCTATTGCTGGACCCGCCGGAGCTTTTGCTGCTCGACGAGCCCACCAACCATCTCGATGTGGAAGGGGTGGACTGGCTGGCGCGCCACCTGGCCGCGCGCCGGGGAGCGATGCTGGTCGTGACCCACGATCGCTGGTTCTTGGACGCGGTGTGCACCGCGACCTGGGAGATAGACGGGGGCACCGTCCACCAGTACGAAGGCGGTTACGCCGCATACGTGTTGGCGCGAGCCGAGCGCGACCGGCAAGTGGCGGCACAGGCGGGCCGGCGCGAGCAGTTGCTGCGCAAGGAGCTTGCTTGGCTAAGACGCGGGCCCCCGGCGCGCACGACCAAGCCCAAGTTCAGGATCGACGCGGCCGAGGCTTTGATCGCCGATGAGCCGCAACCGCGAGACCGCGTCGAGTTGGCCCGCTTTGCGAGCACCCGCTTGGGCAACAAGGTGTTGGATGTCCTGCATGTGTCTCTGACGCTCGGCGAGCGGGAGCTGCTGAGCAACGTGATTTGGCAGTTGGGTGCAGGCGATCGCGTGGCCCTGGTGGGAGTCAACGGGTCGGGCAAGACAACGCTTGTGCGTCTGCTCGCCGGCGAGCTCGACCCAGCCGAGGGCGAGGTGCAGCGCGGGGAGACCGTCAGGTTGGCCCACCTCTCTCAGGACGCAACCGAGATCCCGGGCCAGCTGCGGGTGCTGGAGTCCTTGGAGGAAGTTCGCGGGCACGCCGTGCTCAGCGACGGACGCGAGATCAGCGCCTCGCTGCTTTGCGACCGCTTCGGCTTTCGCGGCACCAAGGCACGCACGCTGGTGTCCGACCTATCGGGCGGGGAGCGCCGCAGGCTCGGCCTGATGCGGCTTTTGATGGGCGGCCCGAACGTGTTGCTGTTGGACGAGCCCACAAACGACCTCGACATCGAGACGTTGACCTCCTTGGAGGATCTGCTCGACAGCTGGCCGGGCACCTTGGTGGTGGTGAGCCACGATCGCTACTTCGTGGAGCGCGTGTGCGACGAGGTGTACGCGATCGACGAGGGGGGCGTGAGGCACGTGCCGGGCGGGATCGAGCAGTACCTGCGCGAACGCGAGACTGGAGTTGGGGCCATCACGGGCGGGCGCCCTGACGCCGCGCAAGGGGCCGCGCCCGGAAAGCTCTCGCCCGGCGCCGCGACGCGACAGGCGCGCAAGGAGATTCGCGGGCGTGAAATCGATGCCAAGCGCATGGAGCGGGCAATCGAGAAGCTGGCGAGCGAAGAGATCGACCTGGAAACAGAGATGGCCGCCAACGCCGCCGACCATGGGCGCCTGGGCGAGCTCCAGAGGGGGTTGGAGACGCTGAAGGCCGAGCGCGAACGCTTGGAATCCTCGTGGCTCGAGCTAGCGGAGTCCATTGAAGAAAAATGAGCGCCCTGCGCGCGCGCGTGGCTGGGGACCACGCTTCGCTTGTTAAGAAAGCCGCGCGCGCACGCGGGGCACCCCTTTGCGCACAATTTGGACAAGGGCCTGCCTCGTTGATCGGACCCGTCTCATCGACCACACGGACGGCCAAGAACCCGACGCGCGACCGAAGCGCCAGGTATAAGGTCACCCCCATGACATACACGCCACCCCAAGAGATCCTGGAGCGCTACGCATCGGTCCTCGTGAACTTCGCCCTGGGCGGAGGCGAGGGCGTCCAAGCCGGCGAGGTCGTGCGGATCGCAGCGCCCGAAAGCGCCAAGCCACTGTATGCAGAGCTGCGCAAGGCGGTGTGGCGTGCCGGCGCGCATGTGATCGGCGCATACGAGCCCGACGACGACACTCGCACCAACCTGTCGAAGGACTTCTTCGAGACCACAAGCGACGCTCAGCTGGACTACTTTCCGGCCAAGTACATGCGGGGCCTGATCGACGAGATGGATCATCAGGTCTCGGTGCTCGCCGAAAGCGATCCCCACGCTCTGGAGACGGTCAACCCGGCACGGATCATGCGTCGGGGGGAGGCGATGCGCAAGCTGCTGGACTGGCGCAGCGAGAAGGAGAACGAAGGTCGCTTCAGTTGGACTTTGGGCCTGTACGGCACCGCGGCGATGGCGGCTGAGGCGGGGCTGAGCGAGGAGGAGTACTGGGAGCAGATTGTGCACGCCTGCTTCTTGGACGTGGAGGACCCAATCGCGCGCTGGCGCGATATCGGCAGGCGCCTGGACGAGACGAGGGAGCGTCTGGACGCGCTGGACATCGAGCGGGTTCACGTACAGGGCGAGGACGTGGACCTGTGGGTGGGGATCGGCGAGCAGCGCCGCTGGCTCGGCGGGCGCGGTCGCAATATTCCGAGCTTCGAGATCTTCACGAGCCCCGACTGGCGCGGAACGGAGGGCTGGATCGAGTTCAACCAGCCTCTGTATCGCTACGGCAACCTGGTGAAGGGCATCCGCTTGGAGTTCGAGGACGGTCGTGTGAGCAAAGCTAGCGCCGAGGAGAACGAAGGTGTCCTCACCGAGATGATCGCCACCGAGGGCGCGGACAAGGTGGGCGAGTTCTCCTTGACAGACAAACGCTTCTCGCGAATCACACGATTTATGGCTCACACGCTCTATGACGAGAACGTGGGCGGCCCGTTCGGCAACACCCACATCGCCTTGGGCCGCTCCTATCAGGACGCCTACACCGGCGACCCGGCTGCGGTGAAGCTCGAGGACTGGGAGCGCTTGGGGTTCAACAATTCAAGCGTGCACACCGACATCGTGTCCACCACCGACCGCACGGTCACCGCTCAGCTGCGCGGCGGCGAGGAGCGCGTGATCTACAGGGACGGCGAGTTCCAGCTCGATTGAGCGCCGCCCGTCAACCACTGGCGCGCATAGCGCGACGTATCGACGCGATGAGCGTGGGCGGTGTCTTGGCCGCCACGATCGGCGTGCTCTTGACGCTGGCCGTCGTCGGGATCGGCCTCGCCCTGTTCGCCAACAGCTCGGTGGACCGCAGCCGCAGCCTCCTACTCGACCAGGTGGGACCTGCACGACGGGCCGCCCTTTCGCTGGAAAACGCTTTGGTGAACGAGGAGACCGGAGTGCGCGGCTATGTGATTACGGTCGACCCGAGCTTCTTGGCGCCTTATCGCGACGGCCTGCACGGCGAAGCGAGCGCCCTGGCCACGCTGCGCGCCAACGAGCGGGCCACCGGCCCAACGGTCGCTAACGAGCTTGTGATGGTGCGAACGGCCTCCCAAGCTTGGGAGCACAGCTATGCGGTGCCCGCGCTTGCCGCTCCGAGCAGTCACCGCTCTGTCGCCGTCGATCTACAGGGCAAGCACCTGTTCGACTCCTTGCGGGTCTCGTTGGGGCGCCTACAGGGAGCGCTGGAAGCGGAGGACTCGCAGACTCGCGACAAACTCGAAAACGCCGCTTCCAACCTCCAATTGCTGTTGATCGTGGCCGGCATCCTGATCCTGGGAGGAGTGCTCGGCAGCGGCTATGTACTACGCCAGACGATCACACGCCCGCTGGCGCGTCTGGGCGCCGAAGCGCGGCGTGTGGCGGGAGGGGAGTTCTCGAGGCCGCTGCGAGTCGCCAGCGGGCCACGGGAGGTCACGGCGGTCGGCGTCGAGATCGAGGCGATGCGTGAGCGAATTGTGCAGGAGCTGGCATCGGTCGAGGCGGCGCGTGTGAGCGTGGAGAGGCAGGCTCGCGAGCTTCAGCGCTCCAATGCCGAGCTGGAGCAGTTCGCTTATGTCGCCTCACACGACCTGCAGGAGCCGTTGCGCAAGATCGCGAGCTTCTGCCAAGCGTTGCAGACCCGCTACCAAGGTCAGCTGGACGAGCGCGCCGACCAGTACATCGACTTCGCGGTCGACGGCGCCAAGCGGATGCAGACTTTGATCAACGACCTGCTCGCCTTCTCGCGAGTCGGCCGCGACGGTCGCGAACAGACACCGGTCGATCTCAACGAAGCCCTTGCTGACGCCCAAGCTGGGTTGTCCGGCGCCTTGGAGAGTTCCCGGGCCACGATCGCCGCGGAGGCGCTGCCGACCGTCCGGGGCGACAGGGGACAGCTCGCCTCGTTGTTTCAGAACCTGATCGGCAATGCGCTGAAGTTTCGCGGCGCCGATGCGCCGGTGGTGCACATCACGGTCGCGCGCGACGGCGGCCAGTGGGAGATTACGTGCTTAGACAACGGGATCGGCATCGATCCGGAGTACGCGGAGCGCATCTTCTTGATCTTCCAGCGGCTGCACTCGCGGGAGACCTACGGGGGGACGGGCATCGGGCTGGCGTTGTGTCGCAAGATCGTCGAATATCACGGGGGACGCATCTGGCTCGACACCGGCTATAGGGACGGAGCCTGCTTTCACTTCACATTGCCCATTCTCGAGAACCCCAAGGAGACCGCCATATGAACGCCGACCTGATCTCGGTTCTGCTCGTCGAGGACGACCCCGGCGACGTACTCTTGATTCGCGAGGCGTTCGCCGAGCACAAGGTCGGCAACGTGCTGTCTGTAGTCAGCGACGGGGTCGAGGCGATGCGATTCGTGCGCGGCGAAGGCGAGCACGCCGGCCAGGAGCGTCCCGACCTGGTCTTGCTCGATTTGAATCTGCCGCGCAAGAGTGGCGCCGAGGTGCTTGCCGAGATCAAGGGCGACCCGGAACTATCGATGATCCCGGTGATCGTGCTCACGACATCAGAGGCCGAGGAGGACGTGATGCGCTCCTACAAGATGCATGCCAATGCTTACATCACCAAGCCGGTGGACTTCGAGCGCTTCAAGCAGATCGTGCACCAGATCGACGATTTTTTCATCGGCATCGTCAAGCTGCCGCCGCGCGGGCGGTAGCTCGCGCGGATCGCGGTTTACACACCCGCCGGGCGCCTTATGCAGCGGTGCGGCAAATCCCCCGGCTCATGAGACGCGCCCCAACGTTTCGAGTCCGTGCCTACCCACCCAAAGGCGAAGGCGGGATGCGGGTCTCCCCGTGGACCTCGGGGATCAGCATTGCGATCTCGTCGATGAAACACCAGGACCAGGTCTCGCCGGGCTCCAAGGAGTGCATGACGGGATGATCGCTTGCGCGGGCGTGGGCGCTGGCGTGACGGTTGGGAGAAGAGTCGCAGCAGCCGACGTGACCGCACTCCAGGCAGATGCGCAGGTGAAGCCACTTGCCGCCCATCTTCAGGCAGTCCTCGCAGCCCTCGACCGACTCGGGTAGCTGGGTGATGTGGACTTGTTCGAGGTGTGTGCAATTGGCCATGGTCACTCCGTTCGGGTTTGGGCGAATGGGATACGCACACTGAAGACGGTACGACCGGGCTGCGACTCGAAACTGAGCGAGCCTTCGTGGCGGTCCACGACGATGCGTCGGGCGGTCGCGAGGCCTAGGCCTGTGCCTTGACCGACGTCCTTGGTCGTGAAGAAGGGATCGAACACGCGAGCAGCGGCCTCCTCGGGAATGCCGGGACCGTCGTCGGCGATCTGGACCAAGACGCAGTCGCCGTCGCGGCGGGTGGAGAGGCGGATCGTGCCTCGCTCGCCCAAAGCTTCGATCGCGTTGTCGAGCAGGTTGGTCCAGACCTGGTTGAGCTCGGAGCCGCGCACGGTCAGCTTGGGCAGGGTACGGTCGTAGTCGCGCTCGATCGCGATCGAGGTGTGCTTGAGCTTGTAGCCGAGCACCGTCAGGGTCGTCTCTAGGCCCTCGTGGATGTCCACCTCGACCAAGGAACCTCGGTCCATGTAGGCGTAGGACTTGACGGCCCCCACCAGGGAGGACATGCGGGCGGTGGACTCGCACAGCTCCTCGGAGAGACGCCCGGCCGTGAGCGTGGCCGCGACCCAGCGCAGGGCGGCGCCCGTCGCGGGACCGGCCAAGTCGGCGACGCGATCGAGCCATGCTTGATCGACGCCGGCGGCCGCCAAGGGCTCGGCCAGGCGCCAAGGCTCCTCGACGTCGAGATCCTGCATACGCGCGAGCAGGTCCTCCTCGGCGTCGGAGGCGTCCAAGGCATCCAAGGCTGTGGCCGAAGCGGCTTGGGCGACGGCCTGCTGTTGTAGCTCTAGGAGCTGCGCGGCCTCGGCGCGCTCGACGCCGGCTTCCACGAACGTAGCGAGGGCCGAGCCGATCGCCTCCAATGCTTCGGTCATTTGCGCGGCAGCGCGGCGCGCGGCGGCGACGGGGTTGTTGAGCTCGTGAGCCAGGCCGGCGGCCATCGTGCCTAGCGAGGCGAGGCGCTCTTGGTTTTGCTCGCGCTCGGTGATGCGGCTCATGACGGGCGCGACTTGGCGCATCACGCGCTGGTGGATCTCAGGCTGGGCGAAGGCCATCCGCTTGAAGTCATCGGGGAGAACGGTGGCGAGTCGGCAGTCGGTTTCGGCCTGCATGCGTACTCCGAGCGTGCCTCCGGTCAGGACGGCGATGGCGCCCATCCAGGTCGGGGCGGTGTGGTGACCGACGGGCTCGCTCTTGCCTTGGGCGAGGATGAAGGCTTGGGCGCGACCCTCTAGCAGCAGTTGCAGGCCGGGCGGCTCCTCGCCCTGCTCGGCGATGACTCCGCCGGCGGGTACGCGGCGGGGGTGGGCTAGGGAGACCCATTCGGTGAGGGCCGAATCGTTGAGGCTGTCGAACAAGTCCACGCCCCGCAGCTCCTCGAGCGTGACGGGCGGCTCGTCGGCGGACGGCTCGGGCGCGGCGCTCATCGCGAGGTCTCGCGTTGCGGGGCAGCGGTGAGCCTCACGCGTCCACCAAGTATTCGTGTATCAAGGACACGGCCATCGACCCCTCCCCTACCGCGCTTGCGACTCGCTTGATCGAGCGTGCGCGCACGTCGCCGGCGACGAACACGCCGGGGACCGTCGTCTCAAGGACATAGGGCTCGCGCTGCAGGGGCCAGCCGTTGGCCTGGGCGTCTCGGCCGGCCAGGATGAAGCCGCGCTCGTCGCGCGAGACGACTCCGTCAAGCCAGTCGGTGCGGGGGGAGGCCCCGATGAACACGAAGCAAGCGTCGGCCGCCAGCTTGTCCTTGCCGTTGGGCGTTTTGATCTGAAGGCTCCTCAAGCGCCCGGCCTCCCTCTCGGCCGCGGTAGCCGATGTGCCGGTTAGGACCTCGATGTTGGGTTGGGCCGCGATCTGCTCGATCAGGTAGTGGGACATCGACTTCTCAAGTGAAGGACCGCGCACTAGCATCGTGACTTGGGCCGCATAGCCGCTGAAGTAGACGGCGGCTTGACCGGCGGAGTTGGCGCCGCCGATCACGACCACGCGCTGGTCGGCGCAGCCGCGCGCCTCGGTCATGGCGGCGCCATAGTAGATGCCGGCGCCGGTCAGCTCGGGGAAGCCGGGGGTGTCGAGCTGGCGGTAGGAGACGCCCGAGGCGACGATTACGCAGCTGGCGCTCAAAGCGCCTCCGCCGCTGAGATCGACCAGGCGCGCGGAGCCCTCGGCGCGCAGTCCGACGGCCTCTTGAACCGTGAGCAGCTCGGCGCCTAGACGCCGGGCTTGGTCGGTGGCGCGGCGGGCCAAGTCCGAGCCGCTGAGCCCGGCTGGAAAACCTAGGTAGTTCTCGATGCGACTGGACTGGCCGGCTTGGCCACCGGGTGCCTCGCGCTCGACCATGACCGTCTTCAGGCCCTCCGAGGCGCCGTACACCGCGGCGGCGAGCCCGGCGGGACCGCCGCCGACTACGACCAGGTCGTAGTGGTCTTGGGAGGGGGTGGCGCTGACGCCGAGACGCTCGGCCAGCTCCAGGATCGTGGGGCGCTCCAAGACGCTTCCGTCCTCGAGCATCGCCACGGGCAAGCGCTCGGAATCGACTCCGGCGACACGCAGCAACTCGCGGGCCTCGCCGTCGCGTTCGACGTCCAGCCAGCGCGCGGGGACGCGGTTGCGCACTAGGAAGTCGCGCAAGTCGTGGGATTCGCGCGAGAAGCGGTGCCCGATGACGCGTACTCCGCCCGATTCCAAGGCGGCGCCGGCCTCCCAGGTGGTGAGCAGGTCCTCGACGACCGGAAACAGCTGCTCCTCGGGGGGGTCCCACGGCTTGAGCAAGTAATAGTCAAGAGCCACCTCGTTGATCGCGGCGATCGCCGCCTCGGTGTCGGCGTAGGCGGTTAGAAGAACTCGCTTGGCGTCGGGTACGAGTTGGCGGGCTTGGGTCAAGTACTCGGTGCCGGCCATGCCGGGCATGCGCTGGTCGGCGATCAGCATCGCGACCTCCTCGCCGCGGGAGCGCAACTCGCGCAGGAGCTCCAAGGCCTCGGGGCCGGACGAAGCCCGCAGGATGCGGAAGCGCTCGCCGAAGCCTCTGCGCAGGTCGCGTGCCACCGCGGCCAAGACCGCGGGCTCGTCGTCGACGGCGAGGATCGCGGGGCGCCGGGGTGGCGCGGTGGGCTCCGGCCGGGGAGCGGGCTCGCCGCGGTCGGCCGGCTTGGAGCTGGAGATCGTCTCGGCAGGCTCGGCTTGCGCGGACATGGTCTCGATGACAGTAGTGCGTTGAACGAAGCGCACGCCTTGACGATCTCGATAGGTTCGGAGGGTGAAGGGAAGCGTCGACTATGAGCGCCACGGTCGCACCTATGCGGAGCACCGGCGCGCGGACCCACGCATCGAAGCTCGCATCCATGCGGCGCTGGGCGGGGCTCGCACCGTTTTGAATGTGGGCGCGGGCGGCGGCTCTTATGAGCCTCGCGATCGCTGGGTGTTGGCGGTGGAGCCGAGCGCCACGATGCGCGCACAGCGACCGAAGGAGGCGGCGCCGGCGATCGAAGCTCGCGCGGAGGCGCTTCCTTTCGACGACGGGACCTTCGATGCGGCGATGGCTTGCGTGACGATTCACCACTGGGATTCGCCGGAGCGGGGGCTGGCCGAGTTGCGCAGGGTGGCGAAGGGGCCGGTGGTGGTGTTCACGTTCGAGCTGGACCATTTGCCGGCTTGGCAGCTGGACTACCTGCGCGAGGGTGTGGCCGAGGAGCGACCGAGGTTCCCGGCGATCAACGATGTCGCGAAGGCGCTTGGCGGGCGGACGAGGGTGGAGCGGATGCCGACACCTGGCGATTGCAAGGACGGCTTCTTCGAGGCGTTTTGGCGGCGCCCGGAGGCGTTGCTGGACGCGGAGGTGCGCGCCGCGCAGTCGATGTGGGCCTTGCTTGACTCGGACACCGAAAGGGCGATCGTGGAGCGGCTCAGGGGCGCGCTCGATTCGGGGGCTTGGGAGGCCGAGCATGGGTATCTGCGCGCGCGGGACAGCTTCGAAGGCTCGCTGCGGCTGGTCGTCTCCGAGGCGCCTTAGGCGGCTGGCGAGGAGGGGCGCGCGATGGAGCTGTGGATCCCCGAACAGCCGGGCCATGAGGCGCTGGGCGAGGAGGTCGCGGGCGTGGGCGTTCACAGGTTCCCGGCGTCCGGACCTCTCCCCCAAGCGATAGCCGAGGCGGAGTTCTTGGTCCCGGGCCAGGACTCGAAGGAGCTGCTGGAGCTGCTGCCGGGAATGGGGTCTTTGAGGGTGGTACAAGCACTGTCGGCGGGCATCGACTGGCTCGCGCCGCACCTCCCGCCGAAGGTCACGCTTTGCGACGCGCGGGGCGCGCGGGACGGGGCGGTGGCGGAGTGGATCATGGCGGCGATCCTCTCCTCGGTGAAGCTGGTGGGCGAGATGCGCGACCGCCAGCGGGGTCATCGCTGGGAGTGGAGCGAACCCGAAGACTTGGCGGGCAAGACGTTTGTGATCCTCGGCTATGGCTCGATCGGCGCGGCGGTGGAGGTTCTGCTGGAACCGTTTGGGGGGACCGTCGTGCGGGTCGCGCGACAGGGACGTCCGGGTGTCCATCCGGTGGACGACCTTCCGCGGCTGCTGGGGCGTGCCGAGGTGTTGATCGTAGCTCTGCCGTTGACCGGGGAGACCACAGGCTTGTTGGATGCCGAGATGCTTGGCTGCCTACCCGAAGGCGCTTTGTTGGTGAATGCTTCTAGGGGGGCGGTGGTGGACACCGACGCGCTGGTGGCGCTGCTCGGGGAAGGCCGGTTGAAAGCTGTGCTCGACGTGACCGACCCTGAACCGCTGCCTCCGGAGCATCCGTTGTGGGACGCGAAGGGTGCGCTGATCAGCGCCCACATCGCGGGCGACAGTCCGCTGGCGCGACGACGTGCGTGGGAGCTGGCGGGCGAGCAGGTGGGGCGCTATGTGCGTGGGGAGAAGCTGGTCAATGTGGTGCGCGGCGACTACTGAAGCGGCCTTCGGATGTGGTCGGCGACTACGAAGCGGCCTCGATCTGCGCGGCGATTGCGACGCGGCCCTCGAGTGTGGGCGGCGACTACGAAGCGGCGGCCTGGGTGTGGCCCTCCGCGGGCGGAGCATCTTGTCCCCCTCGGCCATGACCCGCGCCGAGCCACCCTCGCAAAGCCTCGTGCATCGCTTCCACGCCGATGATCGGTTCGGCGGGTTCGCTCCACTCCGAGGGGATCACCGCGAAAGGCCGGGTCTGGGGTCCGCCGAGCCCGCCGTGGGAGCCCATGAACTCCTCGAAGGGGGCCACCTCTTGGGCGACCGGGTCGAACATGCAGTTGACGAGGATGTCGGGGCAGTGGGGAAAGCTGTCGTGGCGGCGCAGGTGGTCGGCGGCGGTGGCGTCGAAATCAGCCAAAGGATCCTCTCCTTGAACCGTGTCGTCGCTCAGGCGCCGCTGTCCGGTAGCGCCGATCGCGAGCGGGCCGAGCTCGGCTGAGCGCACCATCACGAAGCCGATGCCTGGGTGGTTCGCGAGCGCTTCGAGCAGGCGGGGGTGCGTTTCGGCGATCTGCTCGGAGGTCATCCGCTCGGGGCTGCTCGGGAGGTATACGAGGCCGAGTCCGCCGGACACCATCACGATCGCCTCCTTTGAGGCCGCCTCGTCCCGGTCGGCCAAGGCCTCGCGGTTGGGTCCGAGCGCAACGGTGCCTTCGACCGCTCGCGCTTGGGTGGCGCGGGCAAGGACACGCCCTGGCACGTTGTCCTCTTGGCGCGCGTCGGCGAGGACGGCGCCCATGTCCCCCCAGGCCTCGTCGAGCGCCGCGGGGGCGTAGACCTCGCCTTGGGCCAAGGCGTCGGAGACGACTTGCTCGAGCGTTTGACCGTAACGCTGGCGGAAGGGCGCTCCTTGGGTTTGGCCGTGGTCGGAGAGCACCACTAGGCGATAGGGGCGGGGCGACTGGGCGGTGGCTCGCTCCAGGCGCGCCAATTGGCGGTCGTGGCGCTGAAGCACGGCGAAGGCGTCGGGCTCGCGGATGCCGGAGTGGTGGGCGACCTCGTCGTAGCCGACGAAGGTCGCGTAGCTGGCGGGCACACCCTCCACAATGTCGGCCAGGAGCAAGGCGCAGACCAGGTCGCGCATGACGACCGCGATCGTGGCTCTGATCAGGGGATAGGCGCCTTTGCGGTCCACGTGGGCGGCTCCGGCGCGGCGTTGGCGACGAGCGGAGCGGCGCTCTTCGGCGATATCGGCCAAGGAGAGGACGATCGTGCGGATGAAGCCGTAGGGATCGGAGAAGTAGGCGAACAGATCCGAGGCTTTGGAGCGGGAACGGTCGCGGATCGTGCTCATCGTGGCGGTGCAGCGGGGCGCGTCGCCGGAGAACATGTTGCCGCGGCTGGTGCCCCCGTCGGCGAGCAGCCCGGCGCCCGAGGAGCGTCGGCGCTCGATCTCGGCTGCGTCGGCGGGGTGGTTGGAGACGATTGTGCGACCGGACTCCTTCTCGTACCACCGGAAGGCGGGCATGTCCCAGTTGGAGCCCAACAGGAGGCCCGCCTGGGATGCACCCGTCTGGGAGGAGAGGTCGCACTCCCAGCCGATCAGCCGGTGGGAGCCGTCGGCCAGCCAGCGGGCGATCGTGGGCACGTGACCGGCACCGATCGCCTCGCGCAGAACCCCCTCTCCGAGCCCGTCGATCTCGAACAGGATGACTCCGGGAATGTCCGTGCGGTGCTTGCGGCGGGAGCCTCGCAGTCTGCGACGCACGACCCTGAGGTGGCGCGCGTCGCCGTCCACGTCGAGCAAGGGCGCGACCAGCATCGAGACCAGAGCCAAGCCGAAGGCGATCGCCAAGTCGGTCCAGAACGAAGGCGTCTTGCCGTCTACTGCGTAGAAGGCGAGCGCGACCATGCCGGCGCTGAGCGCCAAGGAGCCGAGCCCGAAGGTGAGGATCGTCAGAGGCAAGGCCACGCGGATCAAGAGAGGCCAGAGGACAGCGTTGAGGATCGCCATCACGGCCGCGACCAGGATGGCGGCGTCGAAGGAGAGCGTGTCCTGACTGGAGAGGAGCGCCGTGAGGGCAACGAGCACGACGGCTTGGACCAGGAGCATCGCGAGGGTGCGCAAGGCGAAGCCAACGATTTGGCGCACGAGCCTCAGGCGCTGCGCGGGGGGGCGCTCATCGATCGGTGAAGGCATCTGATTGCTAGGTTCTCGCTTATGGTTGACGGCGCGGTGGCTGCCCGCCGCAGAGACACGGGCGCAGACCGTATCGCGTTCTTGGGCCACGCCACCGTGTTGATCGAACTGGGGGGCGTTCGGCTGCTCACCGACCCTTTGTTGCGTGTTGGGGTGGCGCATTTGCGCCGTCAAGCGCCGATGCCGGGGCAGGAGCTGTTCTCAGACCCCGACGCGGTCCTTATCTCACACTCCCACCACGATCACCTCGACCTGGCCTCGCTGCGCCGGTTGGGTCGCGACACGCCCCTGATCGTGCCGCGGGGCATAGGACCTTGGGTGGAAGATCGAGGGTTCGCGACCGTGACCGAGTTGGGCGTGGGAGGCATGACGCGTGTCGGCTCCCTCCAGGTGAAGGCGGTCCGGGCCGACCACGATGCTCGCCGTCCGGGCGGCCCGCGCGCCGACGCAATGGGCTACGTGGTGAAAGGCGCGCGAGAGATCTACTTCGCGGGGGACACCGCCCTTTATCCGGCGATGGCCGACCTGGCGCCCTCGCTCGATGTTGCCCTGGTGCCCGTCGCGGGCTGGGGCCCGAAGCTGGGTCCGGGGCACATGGGCCCACTCGAGGCGGCCGAAGCGGTCGCTTTGATGCGCCCTAGACTGGCGATCCCGGTGCACTGGGGCACCCTGTTGCCACTCGGATTGGGTCGAAGCCATCGCGGCCGGCTGAGCGAACCGCCGCGCCTGTTCGCTGAGCACGTCGCCCGTTTGGCACCAGATGTGGAGGTGCGAATCTTGGACCCGGGACGGGACACCGTGCTCTAGACTTTCGCCGGTCGGCGTGTGGGACCGGCGCGATCCGATCGAGAGGCCTCCGATGCCAAGAGCCGCAAGCAAGACCCCCGTCGTGATCGGCCTCCTGGTTGGCGCCCTGGTGCTCGCCTCTTGCGGGGAATCGTCTGAAGAAAAGGCGAAGGCCCAGGTCTGCAAAGCCCGAACGGACATCTCGGCGCAGGTCAAGAAGCTGAGCGAACTAACGCTGTCCTTGAGCGCTCCCGCCGAAGCCAAGACGGGATTGGAAGCGATCGCGAAAGACCTCACGACGATCAAGGACGCCCAGCCGAACCTCCAACCGGCGCGCAAGGAAGAAGTCCAAGCAGCGACCCACACCTTCGAAGCACAGGTCAGTTCGATCTTGTCGGAATTGACCTCGAAACCGTCGCTGAGCAAACTCGAAACGCAGCTCAAATCCTCGCTGACCCAGCTGGCGTCCGGCTACGAAAAAGCGCTGGCCCCGCTCAACTGCTCATAGCGGGGGAAGCTGGCCCCGCCCAACCGCTCATAGCGGGGGAAGCTGGCCCCGCCCAACCGCTCATTGCAGGGAAAGCTGGCCCCGCCCAACCGCTCATTGCAGGGAAAGCTGGCCCCGCCCAACCGCTCATAGCGGGGAAAGCTGGCTCCGCCCAACCATTCATAGCGGGGGAAGTCACGCTGATTTCGGGATGACGACGCGCGGAAACGGCGTTACACTCGGCGAGAGCCTCCAGCCGAGGCTCCTCCGGAGGCGAAAATCGATGCGGCGCGCAGGCGATCGCGTCGGTCCGGAGACAACGGGCCGACAAAGGAGCAGCAGTCGTGAGCAACGAGGAGCTGGAGCTGGGTCCCGTCGATGTCGTTGTGATCGGCTATCCGAAGGATGCGCCGCGCACGGGCGAGGCGATTCCGCTGTTCATCGATCTAGTGGACAAAGGCGTCGTCAGGGTGTTGGATGTGCTGTTGGTGCAGAAGGACGATGACGGCACCATCTCGGGACTCGAGATCACCGACCTCGACGGCGACGGGGTCAACGATCTGGTCGTGTTCGCGGGCGCCCGCACGGGCATGCTCGGCGAGGAGGACGCGAGCACAGCCGGCGAGGCCTTGGAGCCGGGCGAGGCGGCCGTGATGATCTGCTTTGAGAACACCTGGGCGGCGCCGTTTGCTACAGCGGTGCGCCGCAACGGCGGCCGCGTGCTCGCTTTCGAGCGGGTCGCGGCGCAGGACGTGTTGGACACGCTCGACGCGCTCGACAGCGCGTCCTGAAAAACCGGAAAGGAAACATCGAAAATGCCACTCATGCGCACCATGGCCCGCACGGCCGTCATCGCCGGAACAGCGACCTCCGTGTCCAACCGCGTCAGCCGTCGTCAGCAGGGACGTTGGGCCTCCCAAGAACAGCAGCAGCAGCCCGAAGCGCAACCGCAACCCCAGGCGTATGCGCCGCCGGCGCCTGCCGCTCCTGAAACGGATCCGATCGAGCGCCTGAAGGAGCTCGGCCAGTTGCATGAGTCGGGCGTGCTCACCGATCAGGAGTTCGCCGACGCGAAGGCCAAGATCCTGGCTTGAGCGACCGCTGCGAGTCGGGCGTGCTCACCGACCAGGGGTTCGCCGACGCGAAGGCCATCCTGGCTTGAGCGACCGCTGCGGCCGGCGCGCGGCGCGCCGGCCGGCAATGGTCAAGCGATCCTGCAGAGCGCGAGCCCGAGAACGCTCAGATCAAGCGCACACAACGAAGGCATGACCACTCAACACGCGGCCAAGCCCGCACGGCAGGTTCACCTGAGAGGGCTACTGATCGGCGCGCTGGTCCTCGTTGTGATCGGCGCAGGAGCAACCCTCGCCGGCTGGGACATCGCAAGCTGGTTCAAACACATCTGGAACACCTTGACCAGCATTTCGCTGGGTTATTTGGTGGCCGCGATCGTGCTGCTCACACTGCAGACCACGGCGACCGCGTTCGCTTGGTTTTCGATCCTGCGCTACGGCTATCCGGAGGCCGAAGTCCGATGGATACAGGTACTGGCCTGCTACGCGGCGGCGGTGGCACTCAACTCGGTGTTGCCGGCGAACTTGGGCACCTTCGCGATGCTGTTGATGTTCACGACGATCGTGGCGGGCGCCACGTTGGCGGGTGTGTTGGCAGGCATGGCGGTGCAGAAGATCTTCTTCACGGCGATCGGCACGTTCTGTTACGTGTATTTGTTCTTGACGGTGGGTGGGTCGTTCTCGCTTCAGCTTGGCTTCGTCTCAGAACACCCTTGGGCGACCGCGATCTTGGCGGTGGGGATCGTGGCCCTGGTGGTGCTGGTGGGTCGCGTCTTGCGCAGACGGGTGAAGCAGTGGTGGGCGCAGGCGAAGGTGGGCGCCCAGATCCTGGTCCATCCTCGGGCCTTCCTGGGGCGCGTGGTGGCCGCCGAGGCGATCGCTTGGCTGGCGATGCTGGGGGTGATCGCGATGTTCTTGGCTGCGTATGACATTCCGGTCAGCTTTCACACTCTGATGAGGGTGGTGGCGGGCAACTCGATCGCCAACGTCAGCTCGGTCACTCCGGGCGGCGCGGGGGTTGTGCAGGGCTTCAATGTGCTTTCGCTGAAGGGCATCACGAGCACGGCGAACGCGACGGCCTACTCGGTCGCCCAGCAACTGGTCACAACCGCCTGGGGGATCCTGTTTGCGATCCTGCTGCTGATCAGGGCTTTCGGCTGGACCGACGGAAAGACGCTCGTCGCCCAGTCCTACGATCAGGCGCGCGAGAAGAAGGCGGAGCACTCTGCCGAGCGCAAGGCCAAGCGTCGGGCTACCGTCACGCCCCCGCGGTAGGCAAGACCTCGGGCTCGGCGCCCCGCAAGGCTCGCGTGAGCAGGCGCCAGAGGGTGGCCCGTTCCTCGGCGTCGAGCGCTTGGAGCACCTCGTCCTCAATCGTCTCTTGGGCGCGCTCGGCTTTGACAAGCGCGCGCCGCCCGCGGTCTGTCAGCTCGACGAGATGGCGTCGCCGGTCCTCGGGATCGCGCCGGCGGGCTATGTGACCCAAGTCCTCGAGCTCGTTGAGCAAGAGCACCACGTTGTTGGCGTCCATGCAGAGCGCCTCGGCCAGCTCCTGCTGGGGGGCGCCGTCGTGATCGCGTAGGTAGCTGAGGGCCATCACCAGGCGCATGTGGATCCCGAGCAAGTCCTCGGTGGAGCGGCGGTAGACCTGCTTGGCAAGTCGCGTGAGCAGGACCATCGAGCCGAGGTCGGCGGCGTGGATGTCCGCTGTTTGATTGGGCTTGCCCATAGCCGTTCAATTATACCATGCCCTAGCAACCATCATTGATCACAAGATGATACTTGTAAGATGGATTATCCATGCTATGGTGTTCCCGTGACCAAGACTGGAAGGAGCATCATGAGTACCGCTACCGCCCCTACAGAAGCCACCCGCACCACCTTGGAAAACGCTCAGCGCACCGGAAACGATGCAGAGCGCAGAAGCGAGCGCAGGCGCTGGATCGCGCTGGCGGTGCTGTGCTTGGGACAGCTGATGATGGTGTTGGACGCCACGATCGTGAACGTGGCCCTGCCCTCGATCCAGCGCGAACTGGGGTTTTCCCAGGAGAACCTCACTTGGGTCATCAATGGCTACTTGGTCACCTTCGGCGGCTTCTTGCTGCTGGCCGGCAGAATGGGCGACTTGGTGGGGCGCAAGCGGGTGTTCTTGACCGGACTCGTGATGTTCACGGCCGCGTCGGTCTTGTGCGGGTTCGCCCAAAGCCAAGGGATGCTGATCGGGGCGCGCGTCTTGCAAGGGATCGGCGGGGCGGTCGCCTCGAGCGTGATCTTGGCAATCATCGTGACCCAGTTCCCCAAGCGCGCCGAGCAGGCGAAGGCGATGGGGATGTATGCGTTCGTGTCGGCCGGAGGAGGCTCGGTGGGACTGCTGGCCGGGGGCGCGCTGACACAGTCGCTCGACTGGCACTGGATCTTCTTCGTGAATGTGCCGATCGGCGCGATCGCGTTCGTGCTGGGCTGGATCTTGATCGAGGAGAACGAGGGACTCGGCCTGGCCGGCGGTGTGGACGTGGCGGGGTCGGTCTTGATCACCTTGGCCACCATGCTGGGCGCGTTCGCGATCGTGAAGTCCAGCGAATACGGCCTGTTCTCGGCACGCACACTGGGCGTGGGCGGAGCTTCATTGGCCCTTTTGGCCGGCTTCTTGGCGCTCGAGTCGCGGATCTCCAACCCGATCATGCCTTTGCGGATCTTGAGGCAGCGCATGCTGATGGGGTCGAGCCTGGTGCGAGGACTGTTGATCACGGGGATGTTCTCGGCGTTCTTCTTGGGCGCCCTGTATCTGGAGAAGGTGCTCGGCTACGAAGCGATCGACACGGGACTTGCGTTCTTGCCGCTGACGTTCTCGATTGCGGTGATGTCGATGGGCGTCGCGGCGAGGGCGGTACAGCGCTTCGGCGCTCTGCAAACGCTCATGGCGGGCCTGGCGGGAATCGCGGTCGGCTTGGTGTTGCTGGCCTTGCAAGGCCTGCATGCGAGCTACTTCCCGGGGCTGTTCCTGGCCTTCCTGGCATTGGGACTGGGCGCGGGGGCTTCGTTCTTGCCGCTGCTGACGATGGGGATGTCCGACTCGGCCCCGCAGGACGCGGGCTTGGCCTCGGGCATCATCAACGTGTCGGTGCAGCTGTTCGGTGCAATCGGCTTGGCGACGCTGGGCACGATCGCGACCGATCACACCAAGACGCTGAGCGCGAGCGGCGATTCACTGGCGAGCGCTTTGACCGGCGGCTATCACCTGGCGTACCTGGTCGCGGCCGGGTGCGTCGGCCTGGGCATCTTGGCCGCGTTCCTGGTGTTGCGCCCGCCCGCCTCCTCGCAGCCGGAGACGGTCGCGGCCGAGGAGTTCGAGGCCGCCCGCGAGGCGGAGTTGGTCGCGGCCTAGGCCGGACAGCCCTGACGCAGGCCGACCGGTCAAAGGAGCACTCAGGCCGGAGGAAGCGCGACGCTGAGGGTCTTGGCAAGCGCAGCGATCGCGGGTGGCTCGAGCGGCCCGCGATCGTTGAGCCTCTTGGCGAGCGCCTTGCGGTAGAGCAAGAGGTGCCCACGCATCTTGGGCCTGCCGAGCAGAGGCAGGTCCGCGGAGGTGAAGCACAGGATGCCTTGCACGCGCACGTCACCTTGACCTCGCGCCAGAAGGGCCTCGCGCACCGCATGGACTTGCCGGTCGAGACCATCGATCAGCTTTGTGCGATCGCGCCCGCCGACCAACAGCTTGGGGGCTCCGAACAGGGGATTGGCGACTCGCACCTTGCCGCTTATGTTCTTGGCGTCGATCACGAACACACCCGTCGGCGCGATCGCGAGGTGGTCGATGTTTCCGCGACCGCGAGGCATACGGCGGTCGTGCAGGATGACGGCCGGCCCATCGGCGGTACGCCGCTCCAAGGACTGGGCGACCGCCTTCTCGCCAAGCTCACCTCGGCGGAAAGCCGACTCGTGTCGCGGTGCACCTTGAAACGCGAGCAACAGGCCGCCGATGCGGGGATGAAGCGCCCGGGTACGGGCTTCGCGATTGCGCTTGCGCCGCAGATGCTCGCGCGCGACGCTGGCGCCGGGGTGTCCGCGGTCGAGCCTCGATCCCACTGTGACTCGCTCGACGGGACCTGGGCAGGCGACACAACTGACGGCGCGGGTCGCGGGATCCCACTGGGCGACGGAGCCTCGCGGCAGCGGAGAACCACACTCCACACACACCGCGGGCCAGCGCAGTTTCAATGTTCGGGATGCCATATGCACAGCAAATCGTCTCATCGCCGCGCGTCCTTTAACGGGCGGGGACTTTTTCGACCGAAGCTCGAAACCTAGGAGTCCGATCCGCTGTGGAGCAGGATCAAAGGGACCCGTGCGTAGGCGATGAAGGGCAGCTTGGGCTTCCCTTGAGACGAGTGGGCGACGAACTCTTCATACAAGCGAAAACCCCCGAGGAGCGCATCGCACGAGACACACCCGTTCGCCCAAGTGCTGCGTCTCATCGTGTACGAGAAGCGCGGACGCAAAGGTCCTGAGCCCGCGGCAGCGAGTTGCTTGGCCGAAAGCTGGCTTGCCAGGACACGGAGCACGTCGCAGTCTGCGAAGAAGGGCGCCTCGTCCGGGTTCTCTCGGCAGGCCACCACAGACGTGGTGCGCTCACCGCACTTCCAGCAAGCTTGGCGAAGCCCGAGGACCGCCAGTTCGGGGTCATCCGGCGAGGGGAACGCCGGTAGCCACTTCTCAAAGGCAAGCAATGCAATCCCGGCTGGCACATACCAACGACGCGACTGGGGATCCCAGCGCGCGCCCAGCGCCTTTGCTTGATCCTTCTCTTGAAAGGGAACGTCGATAAACATTTGACCTCCGCAACTGGACCGTGGGACGGGAGAGCGCGGAGCGCTCCTCGACATCTATCCGACGGTGCTCGAGCAACGGGACAGCCGCTGCCGCAAGACGACCGCGGCCATACGCAGTTGCAATCGAGCTCATAGTGCTCGCCCGGACCGGCCAACACGGTCCCGCCCGATTCACATCGTGAAATAACCGTCCAGGCTGCTCGGCCCCTGGCGCATGCGCCGGGTGGCCAGACGGGCCACGGCGAATGGGTTAGTCTCAAAAGAGCCATGCTAAGAGACCTCGCGCTTTGGTTGAGACCGGAGGGATGGCCGCTTCTGGGAGGAGCGGCGCGCCGACGAACCCTGGTGCTGGCTTGGGCCGCGATCCTCGCGCAGGTGGTATTCGTCGGCGGTTGGTATGTGGGCGGGGCGTTGGAACCCCACTTCTCTCAGACCAGTCAGTTCATCAGCGAACTCGGGCGCGAAGGGGCGGCCAACCCAGGAGTCTTCACGGCCTTCATGACGGTCTGGGGGCTCGGCTTGTTCGCGCTCGCCGCGGCAATCGTGCCGTCGCTGCGCACGCGTCCGTGGCCGCTGGCGATGCCGGTGTGCTTCATGCTCGCCGGGGTATGCGCGATTCTGGTGGGACAGTTTCAGATGGACTGCTCGCCGATCCTCAGCGCGGTTTGCAAATCGCGCGAAGCGGCGGGCGAGCTGTCGGGGCACCACTACGCACACGAGTGGATCAGCCTCGGCATCAAGGTCTCGCTGCTGGCGACCGGCTTCGTGTTTGCCCGCTCGGCTTGGCCAAGCAGGCTCGGGCGACTCGTTTTGGGCGGTGCCCTCGTGCTCCTTGCCGCCGGGATCGTCACCTTCTTTTTGCAGCACCACTCGTTTGCGGGGTATGAGGGCCTCGAAGAGCGCATATGGGCGTTCGTTGCCATCGCCTGGGTCCTGCTGTGCGCCGCGGTCCTGATCCTCGAGGCCACGCTCGAGCCAAGCATCCTGAGCGCACACGAAGCGGCCACCCAGAATTCCCGCCCGGGCCAACGCTCCCTGGCGAACATCGATCCGGCCTGAGCGGGCCTCGACGCCGCACAAGAGGGCCACAGCCGCCGATCCGGCGACAGCGCCACGACCGTGGCACCGTCGAGCCGGACGCGGACGTGCCGCGGCCGGTCTAGCGCTCTTGATCGGTAGGACGGATCAAGATCTCGTTCACCGCGACATGGCGCGGTCGGGTGACCATGTAGAGGATCGCGTCCGCGATGTCGCTCGCTTGCATCGGCGACCCGAGGCCGGGTCGAGAGGCCAAGGCCTGGAGGACCTCGGGCCGGTTGTGGCCCACCAACTCGGTCGCCACGGCCCCCGGCTCGATCAGGCCGACGCGCACATAGCGACGGGTGACCTCTTGGCGCAAGGACTCGCTGAAAGCACCCACCCCGTGCTTGGTCAAGTTGTAGACGCCCGAGCCGCTGTTGACTTTGCGGCCCGCAACGGAGGACACGTTGATCAAGTCCGCCACTTTGCGCGGGCCCTGCTCGGCGGCCTCGAGCAGATGGGGCAAGGCCGCGTGCGCGCAATGGAGCAGAGCGCGAACGTTGATGTCGATCATCCGCTCCCATTCCTCGATCGGCGCGTCCACGATCGGGCCGAGCAGCATCATGCCCGCGTTGTTGACGAGCACGTCGATTCGACCCGCTTTGGCCACGACCTCGCCCATTACCCGGGACGGCTCGGTCGCGTGGGTCAGGTCCGCCGCGATCGCCATCGGCGTGGGCCCCACCGCGGCTATCCGCTCGGCAAGGTCCTCCAGCCGGTCCGCCCTGCGGGCGACTATCGCGACCGTCGCGCCCTGAGCGGCAAGCGCAAGCGCGGTCGCCTCGCCGATGCCGCTGGAGGCGCCGGTGACGACGGCCACGGTTGAGTCGAGGACTTTGGAAGCGAGCATCACGCCAGTATTCCAGGCCCCCGATCGGATCGCCGAGCGAACAGGCCGCTCGCCGAGTTCGGCGGCCAAGACACCAGCTACCCGGAAACGGTTAACCCCACCGCCGGCACGGTAAGGCGGGTGGGAACTCCCTCACAAGGGAGCCGCCGCCCGAGCGACAGGTGTCCTACAGGGGCGGGACCTGGTTGTTGACCTGGGTACCGTGATACAGGTGGTCTTGGTCTTTGCATGAGGCCGGGAAGCGAAATCGAACGCTGTCGCTTCGAATGCCGTTGTAGCTCGCAAACAGGACCGCGCGTCCTACGGTCCCGACGCTGCACAGCGGATCGTTGCTCGCTCGCACTCGGACCTTGATCTTCATGATGTTCCCGGGGAACCCCCACAGGACGGCGTAGTGGGACTGGTAGAGGAGCCGGTGTTCGACCGTCATCGTGATCGAGCGAGTGGGCCGGCCACGGATGTGATCTTCTTGGCAGAGGATCCCGGAGACCGTGTGGTCCGCCAGGTCGATTTCGCCGTGCCCGCGCGCGAAGTTGCCAGTGGGCCCCGAGATTGGCGCACCGGTGTGGAAGCCCCAAGGCGGGATGCCATAGACAATCGGAACCCGGCCGCACCCAGGCGAGTACCCGGCCGCCTCGCCGGCCGTGGCGGTAAGCGCTAGCAGAGAAACGAAAGCCGCAAGCGCCACCAGCGCGACTCCGATGCGTCGCGCGAACTCGCTGACTGGGCTTCGCGCGAACTCGTTGTTCGGGCGTCGCGTGATCTGAGGGTGAGGGCGTCGCGTGATTTGGTCGTCCGGAGCTGGCACTGGAGGGTCTCAGAGATATATCGGAGTCTGAGCCGGCGGGCTTGAGGTCGATTGGAAATCTCGGCTCGAATGCGAAGCCTTCACGACACCAGAAACATCAACGTGTAGTGCGACCGTGCCGGACTTCCCGCGAGCGCTCCAGTCATCGCCGGATCTGACAGACTGTGTTGTTCGCGGCTTGCAGGGCGGATGATCGGGGGATCATGGAGGGGCCATCAGCGAGGGCCATTAGGCTCGAATCGGCAGGGCCGGCGCGGTCTGCGCCGGGTGGCTCGGTGCACGCTCGTGGTGTGTCCCGGATTCTGACGTTGATCTCATGGCCATTGCTGCTCGCGACAGTACTGCTGGCCGTGGCTTTCGGACTGGCTATGCGCGAGAGTTCTCCCGGTAGGCGTGCGGCATCCGCTACGGCTGTGAGGGCCCACGGCTTGTCGCATGCCGGTCTGGAGAGTCTGCCCGTAGCTGCCCAGGTGCCCGTGTCCACGGCTTTGGGGGCCGACCGTGAGGCATACCGGGTTAGCCGACTGAGAAGTGGATTCGCGGCGTCGAGTCCAGTGCAGCACCTGACTGCGAGCTTCACACGCGCAGGGGTGTCGGTGCGCTCAGGGAGCAGCAAGATGGGACTCGGTCTTGTTGCGGTCGGATATGGTTCTACGCTCGCTCCGCTGGCAGCGGTCGCGCCGAGCGCTCACGCGAACCGGGTCGTCTACCGGCACGCTGACCTGGATCAGTGGTACGCGAACGGACCGCTCGGCATCGAGCAGGGCTTCACGGTGGCGCACGCGCCGGCGAAAAGCGCTGCCGGGCCGCTGACCGTATCGCTTTCGCTGTCTGGCAACGTGTCCGCCAAACTCGCCGAACACGGTCGGGGGCTCGTGCTGACACACGCCGGGCGCCCCGTTCTGCGCTATACGGCCCTGCAGGCCAGCGACTCGCACGGGCGCCTGCTGCACAGCTGGCTCGCCATCGAAAGGAATCGCGTGGTGCTGCGGGTCGACACGGCGGGCGCGCTCTATCCGCTGCGGATCGACCCGTTGATCCAGCAGGGCGAAAAGCTCGTCGGCGCGGGCGAAATCGCAAGTGGCCGGTTCGGCTACAGCGTGGCGCTCTCAGCAGATGGCAACACTGCGCTGATCGGCGCGCGCTATGACACGGCGAACGAAAATGAAGCCGGGGGAGCATGGGTGTTCACGCGCTCGGGGTCCACCTGGACCCAGCAGGGCGGAAAGCTCAACGGTACCGGCCACGCTGGAGAAACCTTGTTCGACCATATCGGAGAAGGTGAATTCGGCGCGAGCGTCGCGCTGTCGGCCGACGGCGACACCGCACTGATCGGCGCGCCCCGCGACAACTATTACAACGGCGCGGTGTGGGTGTTCACTCGCTCGGGCACCACCTGGACCCAGCAGGGCGAAAAGCTCACTGGCACGGGTGAGAGCGGAAAGGGTGAATTCGGCGCGCACGTCGCGCTCTCCGGAGACGGCGATACCGCGCTGATCGGCGCGCCCCGCGACAACAGCCACCACGGGGCGGCGTGGGCGTTCACGCGTTCTGGATCCAGCTGGACGCAGCAGGGCGAAAAGCTCGTCGGTGACTGCACGAGCAGCTGTACCAACCAGGGCACCGGCGAGAGCGAAGAAGGCAAGTTCGGTGCGAGCGTCGCGCTCTCCGCCGACGGCGGTACCGCGCTGGTAGGCGGGCCGGGCGACACCGGCGGCGCCGGCGCGGTGTGGGTGTTCACCCATGCGGGCTCCAGCTGGACGCCGCAGGGCGAAAAGCTCGTCGGAGATTGCACCAGCAGCTGCGCCAACGAGGGCACGGGCGAGAGTGGAGAAGGCATGTTCGGGACAATGGTCACACTCTCCGCAGAAGGCGACACCGCGCTAATCGGCGGGCCGGCCGATAACGGCGGCGACGGTGCGGCATGGGTGTTCACGCGTTCGGGCTCCAGCTGGACGCAGCAGGGCGAAAAGCTTGTCGGCTACTGCACGAGCGGCTGTACCAACCAGGGCACGGGAGAGACCGGAGAAGGCAAGTTCGCCGCCGGCGTCGCGCTCTCCGAAGACGGCGACACCGCGCTGATCGGCGGGCCGGCCGACAATGGCGGCGAAGGCGCGGCGTGGGTGTTCACGCGCTCTGGCGCGATATGGAGCCAGCAGGGTCAGAAGCTCACCGGGGCCGAAGGGAGCAACAGCGAATTCGGCTATAGCGTTGTGCTCTCCGGAGATGGCAACACCGCGCTGATCGGCGGGCCCGAAGACGACACCGCGACCGGTGCGCTGTGGGCGTTTACGCGGTCGGGCGGAGCGTGGAGCCAGCAGGGGCTGAAGCTCACCGGCGGCGAAGAGGGCAACAGCCAATTCGGCGTACTCGTCGCGCTGTCCGCCGACGGCAACACGGCGCTGGTCGGCGGTCCCGGCGACAACGACGACGCTGGGGCGGCGTGGGTGTTCACGCGCTCGGGCGGAGTGTGGAGCCAGCAGGGGCCGAAGCTCACCGGCAAGGGCGAGACCGAAATCGGCGGAATCGGCGGGTTCGGCGTGAGCGTCGCACTTTCGGCCGACGGCAACACGGCGCTGATCGGAGCTCCAGGCGACAATGGCGGCCTGTTCGGCAAGGGCGCTGCATGGGTGTTCACGCGCTCGAACGGCATCTGGACCCAGCAAGGCGAAAAGCTCGTCGGCGACTGCACCAGCAGCTGCGCCAACGAGGGCACCGGCGAGATCGAAAACGCCTGGTTTGGCTACAACGTCGCGCTGTCGGCCGACGGCAACACCGCACTGATCGGCGGCTTTCGCGACAACGGCTGGAGAGGTGCCGCCTGGGTGTTCACCCGTTCCGGTTCCAGCTGGACCCAGCAGGGCGAAAAGCTTGTCGGAGACTGCACGATCAGCTGCGCCAACCAGGGCACGGGCGAGACCGGGGAAGGCATGTTCGGCACAATGGTCACGCTCTCCGCCGACGGCAACACGGCACTGATCGGCGCCTGGAACGACGACAACGTGAATTTCGGCAACCAACACTACAGCGGCAAGGGCGCGGCGTGGGTGTTCACGCGCTCAGGCTCCACCTGGACCCAGCAGGGCGAAAAGCTCGTCGGCGACTGCACGATCAGCTGCGCCAAAGAGGGCACCGGCGAGACCGGAGAGGGCAAGTTCGGCACCAGCGTTGTGCTCTCCGCCGACGGCGACACCGCGATGATCGGCGCCTGGGACGACGACAACAGCAAGGGCGCGGCTTGGGTGTTCACGCGCTCCGGGTCCAGCTGGACTCAGCAGGGCGAAAAGCTTGTCGGAGATTGCACCGGCAGCTGCACCAACCAGGGTACGGGCGAGATCGGAGAAGGCAGGTTCGGTGTAAGCGAGGCGCTGTCCGCCGACGGCAACACGGCGCTGATCGGCGGTATTGACGACAACGGCACCAGGGGTGCGGCGTGGGTGTTCACACGCTCGGGCTCCAGCTGGACCCAGCAGGGCGAAAAGTTCACTGGCGAAGGCGAGGGCGGAGAAGGCGAATTCGGCACAAACGTCGCGCTCTCTGCCGACGGTGGCACGGCGATGATTGGCGCCTGGCGCGACAACGGCGGCAGGGGCGCGGCCTGGGTTTACGCGGTCCTGCCCACCGCGACGACGGGCGCCGCGACGGGTGTCGGCGAAACCAGCGCGACCCTCAACGGGACCCTCGGGGCCGGAGGCTCGAGGACGGCGTACTTCCAGTACGGGGCGACCGCGGCCTACGGGTCCTCGACCGCCGCCCAGAGCGTGGGCGCCTCCAGCGGCCCGAGCCCGCTTGCGGCCACCATCGGTGGGCTCGCTCCGGAAACGACCTACCACTTCCGCCTCGTCGCCGAAAACTCCCAGGGAGTGGTCTACGGCGACGAGCAAACGTTCACGACCGAAGCAAGAGCTGCGACCGTCACAACCGCAACGATCGCCACGTCGCCGACCCAAACCACATCCTCTACGCCATCGCCACCGAGCCAGACGCCGCTGCCTCCTCCCGCGGTTCGGGACGCAAGCCAATCCATGACGAGATGGCGCGAGGGCAATCGGCTCGCTCACATCAGCCACGCGAAGCCTCCCACAGGAACAACCTTCTCGTTCCAGCTCAACGAGCAGGCGACCGTGACCTTCAGCTTCACCCAGAGCGTCAGCGGCCGCAAGGTTAGCGGCAAGTGCGTCACGCAGACCAAGAAGAATCGCCGCAAGCTAGCCTGTACACGCACCGTGACGGCGGGCACGCTTTCCTTCACGGGCCACAGTGGCACTAACGAGGTGGCGTTCCAGGGACGCATCTCGCCCGTAAACAGGCTCAAGCCAGGGCTCTACACGCTCGTGATCACGGCCACCAACTCCGCCGGAGAGCACTCACCGTCAATGTCGCTGAGCTTCACGATCGTCAAGTAGCGGCCTGTCGCTGGCGATCCGGCTACTCGCCGAGTGTATTCACCGTGTGCGCCACACGAAGTACTGGCACTACGCATCGCTATGGATGCCCTTCACCGCCGCAACGGATCTTCAAGGCTCGTAGATGTCCATGCGCTCAATCGATCCATCGCTGATCATGTATCGGTGCTCGACGGTATTCTCGGAGATCGCGTTCCCCGTGCGGTCACACACGACCTGACGGACCGTTACAACGACCTGACCATCGGAGCGCTGCCATATCTGCTGCGGCTCGACACGCGAGTCGATCAGGTCAAACTGGCGTCGCCAATATTCGCGGACCTCACGGTGGCCGTGTAGGCGGCCGCCCTCGATCCCGTTTGGCCAATCGATGTCCGGGTGCATCGTCGCGAGGGCACCGTCGATGTCGCGTGCGTTGAACGCCTGATAGGCCCGGCGCAGCAGCTGTTCTGCGGGCTCGCTCATGCTGAGGTCGATCATCGCATCTTCCCGCCAGGTTCTCCCGCAACGTGACGTCGGGACGGGCGAGCTACAGGTACCCTCCGCCCATGACCAACATCAACGACCCCATCTTCGACGAGCCGCGCGAGCATCCGGGATTTCGCTGCCAGCGCGCCCGTCTCAGCCGCCAGGCCGGCAGCGACCGGCTGGGGTTGAGCCTGTGGGAGCTGCCTCCCGGCGAAACGGCCTACCCCTACCATTACCACCTCGTCGAGGAGGAGCTCTTGCTCCTACTCGACGGTCAGCCGAGCCTGCGGACACCCGACGGGTGGCGCGATCTGCAGGAGGGAGAGGTCGTGCCGTTCCTGCGCGGCGAGCAGGGCGCACATCAGCTCGTCAACCGCACCGAGGACACCGTGCGCTTTTTGACGTTCAGCACCAACGGCGAGCCGGACATCGTGATCCGCCCCGACTCTGGCACGCTGGGGGCCTACGAGCGCCTGTCAGACGGAGGCGGACTGCGAGCGGTCTTCCGCGCGGTGGACACGGTGGACTATTACGAGGGCGAGCAGCCACCCGACATGCCGATGGACGATACGCCGGCCAGCTAGCGACGTCGCCGAATGAGAGCGGTGATCCAGGAGTGACGGCGGAAGCTAGCGGCGACCGCGGACTGCAAATCACAATCATTTTGGAGGACAGGCATGGCCGACACCACTTGCCACATGTCGATTTCCCTCGACGGCTTCGTCGCCGGGCCGGATCAAAGCCGCAATAATCCGCTCGGCAAGCGAGGCCGCGAGCTTCACGGCTGGCACCTCGGCGACGAGCGGGCGAACGAGGCAGACGCCACCGTGGAGCGCCGTTTGTTGCGCCCTCGCGGCGCCTACCTCATGGGCCGCAATATGTTTGGACCGATCCGGGGCGAGTGGGACGAGGAGTGGTCGGGCTGGTGGGGGCCCGAGCCGCCCTACCACGCGCCCGTGTTCGTCCTTACCCATCACGCTCACGCGCCGATCGAGATGGAGGGCGGGACCACGTTTCACTTCGTTACCGACGGCTTCGACGCCGCCTACGCCCTGGCTCGCGAGACCGCCGGCACAGACGGCGTCGACATCGCAGGCGGTGCCTCGACCGTCCGCCAAGCGCTGCAGGCGGGCGTCATCGACGAGCTCTGGCTCGACGTCGCCCCCGTTCTACTCGGGTCCGGCGAGCGGATATTCGACGGCCTCGCCGAGTTCGATTTCGAGCCCACCGAGGTTCTTCATTCTCCGCTGGCTACGCACATCTGCTACCGCCGGGGCCGGTGAGCAGAAATGGAGAAGCGACGTGGCGACCGGAGCGCTAAGTTGGCGGTCATGACCACCAACAAGGCCGTGACACTCCAGCAGCCCGACGCAAGCGTCCTGCGAGCCTAGCTATGCCCTACATCGTGGATTTCGACACCGTCTCGACCGCCGGCTTGGAGTCCTCGCCGGTAGCGGCCGCGCTTGCTGGTTTGCGCGCGAATGAGGCCCGCTACTTCAAGAACAAGTACGACCATGTGTTCACCGTCGAGCCCGCCGGCGAGGCCCAGGAGACGATCGACTGGGTGCACCAGATCCTCAAGGAGGAACGCGACCTGGTCATCTTGTCCCCGCCACTGGAGGCGACCGCATTCCAGGTCGAGAACATCCGGATGGCCTACGTCTTCTATGAGAGCGGCCTGTCGATCAACGTCATGTACACGATCGACGACGGCGGCAAGCGCGCCGTCGGTCTCAAGCTCTCCGACGGCATGGAAGTCCCCGCTGAGCTCGCTTCGCAGTTCAAATTCGCCCGACAGAAATCCAAGCTGGCCGGAACTATTCGCGGTTCGTTCTTCGTGATCAAGAAGGAGTACTGAGACCGAGCCGCAGGGATTCAGGCAGCGACGCGCTTCTGCTTGGCTTTCTTCAAGACGACGGTCACCTGGCGGTGTTCGACGATCTTCTTCTGCCCCGGGATCGTGATGGTGACGAGGACTTCGATCTTCAGCGAGCCCTGCTTTCCGAGCAGCTTGATCCCGGTCTTGGTCAGCTTCATCTCCACCGAACCCGATTGGCCGCCGGGGATCGTCGTCTTCCCCTTGGCGACGACGACCTGGCGCCGCTTGTTTTTCAGTTCGGTCTTCGCCCGCGCGGACGCGAGGAGGCCCGCCGGCGAGCCGGCGTACTTCGCCTTGCCCTCGGTGGAGACCCCGCAGCTCGGGCCACCGCAACCGCAGGAGCCGATGATCACGGTCAGATCGGGCCCCTTGGTCACGAAGATCCGTTTGGTGATCCAGACCGTCGTCGGCTTCGGCAGCGTCACTGGGAGGGCCTGGGCGGCGGGAGTTCCAGAGGCGCTCGTCGGCGTGAAGACCTGCGACGCGCCGCGCTCGGGCTCGGCCGCCAGGCGGGAAACGGTGGAGAAGCCCTGGTCGCCGGTGAGCGGGGTGACCGAGCCGCTGCCGTCGGTGTTCTCGACATAGACGGCGTTCGTGTCCGGTTCGCTGCCGAAGTCGAAGCCCTGATAGACGATCTGATTACCGTTCGGCGACCACGAGGGCGCCGGACCGTTCGGGTTCAGGCTCGGGAACTCGGGCAGGGCATGGTCGCCCGAGCCGTCGGCGTTCGCGACCCGCCAATGGGTGTCTTCGCCGCCGCCGCTCACGTGGTAGACGACCTGCGAGCCCGAGGGTGACCAGGAGGCGAAGATGAACTGCGCCCCGGAGGTGAGGGTGACCGGCGTCCCCCCGCTCGAGCTGATGATCCCGAGGTTGACGGTTGCGAAGGTCGCGTGCTCGCCGAAGGCGATCCGTGAGCCGTCCGGCGACCAGACCGGTTCGTTGCCGGCGGCGCCGGGTACGGCCGTCGGGAGCCGCGCCGTCGGCGACCGTGGTGTAGACCTGTTCCAGGTAGGAGAAGGCGATCTTGGCGCTGTCGGGCGACCAGCTCGGATGCACGCCGTGTTCGGTGACGACGAGCGGGGTGGCGGTGGTGCCGTTCGAGTTCGCGACCTCGATCTTGTCGTTCGATTCGGAGTTGCCGAGGACGAAGGCGAGCCGGGTGCCGTCCGGGGACCAGACCGGTTCCTCGAGCGGGACATCGCTCGTGAAGTGGGTCACCTGGACCGCCAGGTTGAATCCCTGTTCCGGCGCTTCGGGTTCCATCACGAATAGGTTTCTCGTGCCCCCGCCGGCCCCGAAGTTCGAGATGAACGCCACCTTCTTGCCGTCGGGAGACCAGACCGGCTTTTCGTCGATGCTCGTTTCCCCGTTGTCGGTGAGGTTGGTAACCGCCGCCGGGTTCGCCGGATCGAGCAGACAGATGTCGAGTTTGCTGCAGTCATAGGCGATTTCGTTCGCCGCGAGCGCCGCCGAAGTGCCGGCCGCCGCAAGGCTCGCCGCCGCGAGGACGCTGAGGACGAGCAGCTTGGGCAACCGGGACGATGTCACGAGAACTCACCCTAAACCAGCCACGACCCAGAGTCCAGTTCTGACAACAGCGTCTCGGCCTTCCCAAACTCGCCAGAACGACCGAATGGGGCGTCCACGAATATGCCAGCCGGCGGCGCGATCCCCGACGTGGACGCAAGTACGCCGCGTGGCGCGGCTGCTACCGGACGCTCACAACCGCGAGCCGCCCAGCCGTCGCGCATAGGCGTTTGGTTACGCTTCAGCGCGTGAAGCTGCAGCGGCGCATTGCGGAGGGGGCGGGTGAGTTCTTGCTGTTCGCGCTGACCCCACCGCGCCTGACGACCGAACTGGAGCACGCCCGTCAGATCGCCGCGAAGACGCTTGAGCGCCTGCGCCCAGTGGGCATCGACGGCCTCGTGCTCTACGACATTGATGACGAGAGCGATCGCAACCCCGAGGAACGGCCCTTTCCGTTCCTGCCCACGATGGACCCCGCCGACTACCTCGCTCGCTATCTCGTCGGCCTGGAAGTGCCGGCCATCGTGTACCGCGCTGTCAGCAAGTACCCAGAGCAACGTCTTCGCTCGTGGCTCAGCGAACAAGCCCCAACCCACGCGTTGTCGGTGTTCGTAGGTGCGTCCTCTCGTGGGAAGGCGGTAGCAACCTCTCTGTCGCGGGCTTACGAACTCAGGACCGAGGTGCGCCCGGATCTCCTTCTCGGAGGTGTCGCGATCCCAGAGCGGCACACGCGCGGGCGCGGGGAGCATGTCCGCCTGCTGGCGAAGCAGGCGGCAGGTTGCTCGTTCTTTGTCACCCAGATCGTCTATGACGTCAATGCCGCGAAGAACTTGGTCTCCGATTATCACTACGAGTGTGCCGCTCGTGACCTCAAGCCAGCACCGATCGTGTTCACGTTCTCGGTCTGCGGGTCGCTGAAGACACTGGAGTTCGTTCAGTGGCTCGGTGTCGATGTGCCGCATTGGATCGAGAATGAGCTGCGCCACGCGGAGGACACTCTCGACGCGTCCTACGATCAGGCCGTCGCCACGGCCGTCGAGCTCATCGCATTCTGCCGGCGTGTGGGAGTTCCATTTGGGCTCAGCGTCGAGAGCGTCTCGATCCGCCAAATCGAGATCGACGCCTCCGTCCGCCTCGCCACCCGGCTACGAGCAGAGCTACGTCGCTAGTCCCTACAAGTCACCGCACGGCGCTCAGGCGGCGCTCAAGCGGTTGCGGAGGTGGGCCGATGCTGTGGTCGTGCGCCCGCACGCGCTTTCCAGAGTTGGCTTGTCACGTCCATCGCGAGGCGGTGCCACGTCGGGGTCCCAGGACCGGGTATTTCACGTCAGCTACCGCGTGCGGCTTGCTGGCATCCTGAGTCTCCTACCCGGGCCGGTGCTGCTCGCGGCCCTTATCTCGGTGCTCATATGGGCGCTTGCTCAGTTCAGTTTGGCGATCGTGATCCGAATCGGCCTGCCCCTTATCGTGCTAGCTGTTGGTCTTGGATTTGGACTGATTGGCGTCCTCCCGGAATCTCCTGCGCTGGTGATGGACGAGCGGGATGCGGCCCGCCTGAAAGCCATCGTTGGGCCGTTGTGCATGATGGCAGGAGTGGCGGAGCCAAAGATCGTGCTCCACACAGCCCCTTACGCGAATAGCTGGACCAACGGGTTCGGTCGTCGCCCGACATTGCATTTGACATCACCACTGCTTGAAATCCTCGATGATCACCAACTCTCCGCTGTGATCGCCCACGAGCTCTCACATGTCGCTCAAAAGGACTCGGCTTTCATGTCCGCTGTCAGCACTCCGGTAGCCCTGATGCTCGGCTTCGGTCGGCTTTTTGACATGTATGCCACGAAAGCGTGGAAGCAGGTGTGGCCGATCCTGCTCATCCCCATCGGCGTGTTGCTCATTGGCCTGGGCTCCATCTGTCGCGCTGTCGCCTCGTCCTTCTCTCGTGCCCGGGAGATGGAGGCAGACGCAGGAGCAGCTCGATTGACAGGCAACCCGGCTGCGCTTGCATCCGCACTCATCGCCATAGGCAGCAGGTCCAGTGACGGTATTCCGTCGGTCGACCTTCGCCGCGCCGAAAGCCTCAATCTGCTGCACATCGTGGCGGTTGGTGACGAGCATCGCCTATTCCGAACTCACCCGCCTCTGAAGCGCCGGCTCGAGCAACTCTCCCACATCGAGACCCGCCTCCAACGCCATCAGGACTATGAGTGATGCGTGGATGGAGGTGTGCCTAGAGTTCTTGTCAACTGATGAGGGCGGCCGGGCAACGCCTGTGCGTTCTGGGTACCGGCCATTGCTGCGATTCGCCAGTGCGGGCGAGCTCTACGGGATGGTGGAAGTGGTGTTCCTAGTTGACGAGTGGGTCGAGCCCGGTGGCAGTGCATCGGCTCGGATCAGGTTGGCAGCGCCTGAGGTTCTCCCGGCGCTGGAGGCTGGGGATGAGTTCGAGGTGCTCGAGGGGCTTCGTGTTGTGGCGCGTGGTCGCGTGATCGACCCGCCGACGATCACTCGATAATCCAGGGCAGGGGGGCGCGACAGAGCAGATGACGACGGATGACTATTTGAGCGAATACACGTCGCGAGGCTTTTCGCGGGATGAAGCGGAGGACTGGTTCCGTGCATGGTTCAAAGGTCCTGCAGCAAGGCTGTGGTGTGACGCGGGCTTTGAGCCCGAGGAGGCACACGTGTGGGGCGAGGCACTCTTCGACCCGCAGGAGGCTAAGCCCTGGCGCGAGGCTCTGATGCCCCTCGTGGCGGATAAGGCAGTCGGGGGAGCACGCCGAATGGAAACAATGGCGGGCCGCGTGTGGAGCAGCCGCCCATTGGCGCGACGCTGGCTTCTCCCCTGAGGAGGCGGTCGTCTGGCAGACGGCTGGATTCGGTCCCCAAGACGCGAAGGTAGCCGCAGGGCTTCGCGCTAGGGGTCTAGGACCCGAGGACACGCAAGCCGGCCGGTCTTCCAACACGGCCGACTCAGACCGTGACTGAGGGCTAAAGATTTCCCGCAACTCGCCGACTGCCCCACACGAGAACGTTCGTGCCCGCGTCGCGATGCCAATCGTGAGAGGATTTCGCCGATGAGCGACTTCTTGGTCAAGCGCGACGACCTTCGCGAGTGCAGGATCGCCGAGTCGGAGGTGCCCGGGCTCGAGCATGGCCAGGCGCTGCTTCGGGTCGAGCACTTCGGGCTGACAGCGAACAACGTCACGTATGCGGTGTTCGGCCAGATCATGTCCTACTGGGATTTCTTTCCTGCGGAGGAGGGATGGGGTCGCGTCCCGATGTGGGGCTTTGCCGAGGTGGAGCGAAGCGAGACCCAGGGTGTCGAACCCGGCGTGCGCGTGTACGGATATCTGCCCCCTTCCTCATACCTTGTTGTGACGCCCACCCACGCCGGTGTGGACGGGTTCGTCGACGACTCGCCGCAGCGCGCGGCGCTACCCTCGGCCTACCAGCGCTACCTGGCGAGTGATGCAGACCCTTTCTACCGAGCAGATACCGAGGGGTTGCAGATGCTCTTGCGTCCGTTGTTCTTCACCTCGTTTCTGATCGACGACCAACTCTCAGGCGACGGGCTGACTGCGCGTGGGCCGATCGTGATCTCGAGCGCCTCGAGCAAGACCGCGATTGCCGCGGCCTTCCTGCTGGCGCAGCGCGAGGAAGTCGAGCTGGTGGGGCTGACCTCGCCACGGAACGTCGAGTTCGTCGAAGACCTCGGGATCTACGGCCGCATCGTCACCTACGACGCGATCCAGTCGCTTGAGCAAGGACCCGCCACGTTCGTCGATATCGCGGGAGATGGCAAGGTGCGCCTCGACGTCCATTCGCACTACGGTGACGAGCTCGTCTACAGCATGACCGTGGGGGTCACGCACTGGGAGGAGCTGGGCGCTGGCCAGGGCGAGCTGCCTGGCCCAACACCGACCCTCTTCTTTGCCCCCGATCGCGTTACCAAGCGCTCCGGGGACTGGGGCCCCGCCGAGCTTCAGAGCAGGGTCGCCAACGCCTGGCACCCATTCTGCGAGTGGACGGAGGGTTGGCTCGATGTTGTCCACGACCGTGGCTTCGAAGCGGTTCAGCGCGTTTACCTAGATGTGCTCGAGGGTCGCGTCAACCCTAAGACCGCCAACGTACTCTCACTCGTCGATTAGGGGGATCGGACTCACGCATGGCCAGGTTCGTGGTTTTGGGCGGCGGGGTGTGTGGGCTGGCAGGCGGAATGATGCTGGCGCGCGACGGGCACGAGGTCACGGTGCTCGAGCGCGACGCGGATCCCGTGCCCGGGTCTGTCGAGGAGGCGTGGGAGAAGTGGTCGCGCGATGGCGTGACCCAGTTCCGCCTGGCCCACTTCCTGCAGCCCGCGGGCCGCGCGGTGCTCGAAGAGGAGCTCCCCGAGGTCCTCGAGGCGCTCGTCTCGGCGGGGGCTATGCGCCTGGATCTGCTCGGACTGGCTCCCCCCAACCTGGCCGAGGGTGGCCCGCGGGCCGGCGATGAGCGGTTCGTGACCTACACTGCCCGCCGCCCGGTCTTCGAGCAGGTCCTGGGAAAGGCGGCGGAGGCTGAGCCCGGCGTGGAGGTACGTCGGGGCGTCGCCGCGAATGAGCTGACGATCGAGGACGACAACGGAATCGCGCACGTGACCGGCGTCCGGCTGGACTCGGGCGAGACGCTGCACGCCGACCTCGTGGTCGACGCGATGGGCCGGCGCTCGCGGCTGCCGCGCTGGTGCAGCGATGCGAACATCGGGACCCTGCACGAGGAGTCCGAGGATTCCGGGTTCATCTACTACGGCCGGTACTTCCGCTCAGCGGACGGCACGACGCCGCAGCCCTTCGGCCCGCTGCTGGCGCCGATGGCGACCTTCTCGATCCTGACTCTCCCTGCGGACAACGGCACTTGGGCGGTGGCACTCGTCACTTCCAGCGGGGACCAACCGCTCTGACGCGGATGCGCGACCCCGACCTGTGGACCGCCGTCATCGAGGCATGCCCGCTGCATGCGCATTGGCTCCAGGGCGAGCTGATCGGCGACCTGGAAGCGATGGGCGGGATGATCGATCGCTACCGCCGTCCAGTCTCCGACGGGCAGCCCTTGCTCACCGGCATTGCGCTGCTCGGCGACGCCTGGGCGTGCACGAATCCCTCGCTCGGTCGCGGTATATCGCTCGAGCTGCTGCACACGAAGTGTCTGCGCGAGGTGGTCCGATCGCACCTCGAGGATCTGTTGGAGTTCGCCGAGGTATGGGATGCGGCCACTGAGGCAAACCTGACTCCCTGGTATCGAGAGACGGTCGACGAGGACCGCGACCGCCTGCGCGAGATCGAGGCGCTGCGCAGCGGCTTGGAGCCCCCACCGCCGAGCGAGCGCTTGGCGGTCCTGCGGGGCGCGCTGCTCACGGCGACGCTGCACGATCCCGATCTCTTCAGATCCTTCCTGGCGTCGCGCTCCGTCTTCACCCCGTTGAGCGAGACGTTCGCCCAAGACGGCGTGCCCGAGCGCATCCTCGAGTTGGCGGGCCAGCACGAGCGCATGGCGCTACCGAGCCCCAGCCGCGAGGACCTGCTGAAGCTGCTCGGCTGACCCGTAGACTCACGGCTGACGCAATCCTAAAATATTCCAACTCGACTCGGGGGCCAATAAGTAGCGACTACCTCACCAATAATCCACCCAGTGGGTACTGGCCCCCAAAACCGACTGTCATCCGATTCCCCACGGTTGTCCCCCATCATGAACCAATGTTCCGCCGGGATCTTGATCGGCGCGAGAAAGTTGCACTCCGAGCTTTTCCCGCAAGCCGCAATGTAGGAGTCCTTCTCCGCGACGAAGCGAGTACTGCCTGGAGCCTTGCGAAATACATGCCCATCGCTCACGTAGATTTCATCGCCGGGCCCCGCGACGAGGCGCTTTACGAAGTTGACGCTCGTCTCTCGCGGCTCTGACATCGCGCAGGCCGCGCGACCTGGAGTCACCTTGTGTGGAACTGGCCCGCACAACTGCTGTTCGGCGTCGGCTGGAGGATGGAACACGTACATCCCGCCTACGTGTGGTTGGCTAAAGTTCATCGATATGCGATTCACAAGCACGCGTTGGCCAACGACAAGCGTCGGTTCCATCGAGCGGCTTGGGATTCTGTAAGGCTTAACCACGAATGCTTGGATGAGCAGCGCAAGCGCCACGGCCACTGCGACGACCCAGACGAGCTCCACGAGCGAGCTTGCGCGCGATTTCGACTCAACCGCCGTAGCCCTTACGCCATCATTCTGATTCTTGGTCGTCGCGGGGCTCATCTCAAGCGAGACTCGCGAGGATGACGTGCCGCTTGCTTGTGCGTGGGAAGGACATGTCGAACGTGCGGAACCCTGGTGCCCGGGCGCGACGCCCACACTGTTGCGCTTGCAAGCGTGCTCAGCGCGATCACGGCCAGAGAAGGAGCAAGCGCCCGTCGCAACAACGTGCGACGCCGGCTGGCCAGCCCGTCGAACCGGCGTGCCGTGTCCCTGGCCGACCCGAAGCGCGCAAGCGCCTGTTCAGCCGCCTTATGTTCATCGGCGCCGCTCGCTCTCTCAGCGTCGGCGGCTTCGAGCAGGTGCGTGCGCACCTCGGCCACGATCCGCCTGCGCGCGCCGCGTCGGCCACGCAGCTCGCGACGCAACTCGCGAACGTATCGCTCGATCGGATCGGATGCGCTCATTAGCCCGTCTCCAAAACCTCACCATTGAATACGCGATCTACCGCCGAGCGAAACAACCGCCAGCTCGCCCGACGATCCACCACCTCTCGCCTGCCCGAACTCGACAACGCGTACACGCGCCGGCGACGTCCCCTGTGGATCTCCCAATGACTGGACAGCAAGCCCGAGGACTCCAGACGATGCAAAGCCGGATAGATCGTGCCCTCGGCGAGATCGAACTCTCCGCCACTGCGGCGACGCAGCTGCTCAGTCACCCCATAGCCGTGCAACGGACCATCGCTCAGAACCGCCAGCAGCATCCCGTCAACATGCCCCTGAACCTCGCCAAAACCCATACCTCGACAGTCTATGTATAGACCGCCTAAGTGTCAAGCCGCACAGGATGCTGGCGTGGCGACGCCATCGCCAACGCCCTTTGCCGCGTCGCCGGCTCCTCTGCGCCGTGCCGCGGCGCGCCGCGGCACGGCACGTGGAGCACCTGAATAGATCGCCTCGTGCGAGATTTCGCATCGACTCATCATGGGGGAAGTCGATCTTCAGCCGAGCGGAGATCTGCTCTGGACTCCACGCCGTCGCCCACCCGACGGGGAGCGCCCCAACCGACGGGCGATCTCCCGGACCCCGGCGCCCTGGCGAGCGCCTCGCTCGCTGAGCCCAGTCCCGCTGTTCTCGCAGGTTCACGCATAATCCTCGCTAAATTGCCGTGTGGACGATAACGTCAGCGATGTCGGGGATCTGTTGGCGTAGCTCCTCCTCGAGTTCGCTGCCTAGTTGGTGGGCATCGACCAGGGACGCCTCGGCGTCGACGCCGAGCGTGAGGAAGATGACACGACCGGCTTCTGTGCGAAGCAGCTTTGTTCCGCGCGGCTCCTTGCCCGTCCGCTCGAGGACTATGCGCTTGATCTCGGCCAGCGCGTCGATGTCCGTGCTCGTGGTGGCTGGACTGGCGCTCAACGGGCGCTCCAGCGGCTCTAGGTGTGTCTGTACCTCGCTGACGTCGGGGCGGGCGCAGATCGCGTGTTCGACGCGCTCAGCGACCGCGAGTGCTCCTTGTAGGGGGAGGTCGGCGGGGAACTTCAGGTGTAGGGAGACGCTGGCCGACCCGTTCTCCGCATAGATCGTGATGTCGTGTACTTCCTTGACCAGCGGCTCGTCAAGCGCGATTGCGAGTACTCGGTCGCGAAGGTCCAGGCCGTGTCGGCGCGGCTCGACGTGGACGACGACATCGCTGCCGGGCAGCTCTCCCTCGATCGCTGCCTCCACACGGTTGGCGGCTTGGTGGCCCTCGATCACGGCTGCGCCGGGCGCGACGGCGGCGATGACATCCGCGAAGTAGCGTCCGGCGGACTCACGTAGGCGCAGACGCACGAGTTCGATGTCGGGTTCAAGGCGCGCGAGTGCTCGCTCGGCTGCCTCTCTGGCCTCGGCCGGGGTTCGGTCCATCAGCACGTTCGCGTTCTCCGCGATCAGCCGTACCGCAGTGGCGAGGATGATCGCGGCTATGACGAGTGCCGCGCTTGCATCGCCTCCAGCGAACCCGGCACGCACGAGCAGCAGCCCGATCAGGACCGCCATTGAGCCTGCCATGTCCCCGGCGAAGTGAAACCCGTTCGAGCGCAAGGCGGGGCTCCCGTAGCGTCGTGCGGTGCGCATAGAGATGACGGTGCGGGTGAGGTCCACGCCCAGAGCGACCGCGATGACCGCGAACACATACCAGTGGGTGTCAGGCGTGCCGCCGGGACTAATCAGGTGTCTGATCGCCTCGACTGCGACGATCAGCCCGCCGCCCATCAGGATGGCTGCCTCGCCGAGCGCTCCAAGGTTCTCGGCGCGAGCGTGTCCGTAGGGGTGCTCGGTGTCTGCAGGCTGGCGGCCCAGGCGCACCGCGAAGAACGTCAGGATCGCCGCAATGACATCTCCGCTTGACTCGATTCCTGCAGAGATCAACGCGAGGCTGCCGGCTATCAAGCCCACTCCGAGCTTGAGGACCACCAACAAGCTGGCCGCGGCGATCGACACGAGCGTCGTCCGCTGCTTCACGGACTCCTTCTCGCTGCTTTCCGGGTGAGCCATCCGCAGAGATTAGAGACGGGCTCTGCGTGACGGAGGAGAGTACGGTTCGCCTCGTTGGGCCTGAAAAGGGTGCCGGCGGCAGTGTGTCCGGTCCCTGGCTGTCACGCTTGAGGATTCCGGCCACGACGGCCGATAGGTGGAGCTATGGGTCCGCGTCATCGAGATGGGAGGCTCCTGCGGCGTTTGACCCTGACGCGACAGGTAGCGCTTTTGAGCCTGGTCCCGATCGTCGCACTGGGGTTCATCCTTGCGCGGGTGCTTCAGGCCCAGATCGTCTCGCGCGCGTTGAGTGACGCCGATCAATCCGCGCAGCTGATAGCGCGGATCGGGATTCAGCCACGTCTCACGCCCCGCGACTTGCGCTACGGCCTGAGCGCGGCGGGCGTGCGGAGCCTGGATGAACAGTTGCGAGCACGATCGGTGACGCAGGATCTAGCGCGAATCAAGATCTGGAACACCAAGGATCAGGTCATTTACTCCGACGATCACAGTCTTATCGGTCGCACGCTGACCCCCAGCGACGATCTGCTCAACGCGTTGGCGGGACGACCAAACGACGCCGAGGTGGTGACTCCCACCTTGCATACGGAGACCGCTAGCGAGGTTGGGCTTGGGCAGCTTGTCGAGGTGTATGTGCCTTTGCGCTTCGCAGCCTCCGGCCCACCGGCCGGCGTGTTTGAGATCTATTTGAGCTACCGGCCTCTCGCGGTTGCGCTCACCCGCGACAAGCGAATGATCGTGCTGCTCATTGCGATCGGGCTGGTGCTCCTTTGGTCAATTCTCTACCGGATCGTCGCGCGAGCTTCGCGGCGGCTACGCCAACAGGCCGAGGAGAATGATCGGCTCGCTCGCTATGACCAGCTCACAGGGCTGGCGAACCGGACGCTTTTCATCGAGGGGATCGTAGATGCGGTGAGGAGCAGCAACCACCGGCCCGACACTGTCGGAGTGCTGCTGATCGACCTCGATCGCTTCACCGAGATCAACAACACCCTCGGCACCGCCAACGGAGACCTCGTTCTCTGCGAGGTCGCTCGTCGTCTCCAAGGCAGCGTACGCGATGACGCGCTCGTGGCTCGTCTCGCCGGCGACGGGTACGCGGTTCTCGTACATGGAACCCAAGGTGTCCCTGACGCACTGAGCGCGGCGGCTGCGATACAGGCGAGTTTTGAATCCGCGATCGCGCTCGACGATGTCGAGGTTCGCGTCGAGGCGAGCATCGGCATCGCGGTGATTGGCGAGCACGCGGACGCACCCAACGTGCTGTTGGCGCGTGCTGACGCAGCGCTCGCACACGCACGGGCACATCACAGCGGGATCGAGGTGTACTCGCCGGAGTGCGACCATTTCGACGCGACCCGCCTGAAGCTGCTCACCGAGGTCGGCGGCGCATTGGAGCGCCGTGAGTTCGTCCTTCAATACCAGCCACAGATCGAACTTGCGAGCGGCCGCATCACGGGCGTCGAGGCCCTGGTGCGCTGGCATCACCCCGAACACGGCGTGCTGGCACCGGCAGAGTTCATTCCGTCGATCGAGCAGACCGCGCTGATCCGGCCCCTCACGCTGGCGCTGATCGACCAGGCGCTCAGTCAGCTCGTCACCTGGCGAAGTCTCGGGATCGACATAAAGATGTCGGTCAACCTGTCAGCCCGTAACCTGCTCGACACAGAGCTGCCGCAGCGCGTCGCCGAGATCCTCGACCGTCACCGCCTGCCGCCCGACAGGCTTATCGTGGAGGTCACCGAGAGCGCCGCGATGGCCGATCCACACAGGGCGGTTGCCGTACTGACCGCTTTGCGTGCCACCGGTGTCGGTGTCTCGGTAGATGACTTCGGGACGGGCAACGCCTCGATCGAGTACGTCGCGAAGCTCCCGGCGACGGAGATCAAGATCGACCGCTCGTTCATCACCGACATCGTTGAAGACCCGCGTGCGGATGCGATCGTCCGCTCCACGATCGACCTCGCCCGGAACCTTGGGCTCACCGTCGTCGCCGAGGGAATCGAGACCGAAGCGGTCTTGACCCATCTCATCGGATTGGGCTGCGATACCGGGCAGGGGTATTTGATCTCACGGCCACAGCCGGCTGATGCGCTGACGGCGAGCCTGAAAACCGGCTTCGCCACAGTACCGACGCTCCCGGGCTTCAACAAGGCGTTGGCCAAACTGATCTCCTAAAGCACGTCGGCAACCTCGCCGGGAAGGAATCGGGCGATGGCGGAGTCATACAGGAAGCGCGCGCGACGGCGGGGCGTGCGCTGATCGCTGCCGCAGAGCCGACGAAAGAATCGTCGGGGCAGCGCTTGGTCAGAAAGCCATCTCATCCGATACCCCGATCCAGAGGAGACACCCAGTGCCTAGAACGTCGATCCTTGCTCTAGTTGGTGTTGCGCTAGCTGTCGCTGGCTGTGGCAGCTCCAGCAAAACCACCAGCTCCAGCACGACAGCGGCCGCGGCGAGCACCAGCACGCCTACTGAATCGACATCAAGCTCCGGCCCGTTCCTGGCCAACTTCACCAGCGTCAGCAAGATAGCGTCGACGGTCCCTGCCAACGGCGATATCAATCCGTATGGCATCGTGATGGTGCCCACGAGTGTGGGCAAGCTGCAGGCGGGCCAATTGCTGATCAGCAATTTCAACGCCGCGGAAAGCGCCAAGGAGAACGGTCAGGGCACCGGCAAGACGATTGTGCAGGTCAGCCCCGCCGGGAAGGTCTCGCTGTTCGCGAGCATCGATGCCAAGACGCTCCCCGGCCCGTGTCCTGGCGGTGTTGGATTGACGACGGCGCTGAATGTCCTGCCGGGTGGCTATGTCGTAGTGGGTAGCTTGCCGACGACGAACGGTAAGACGGCGACCGCGAAGTACGGTTGCTTGATTGTGCTCGACAGCGAAGGTAAGGCGGTCGAGACGATCGCCAGCAATAACATTCAGGGTCCTTGGGATTCGACCGCTAAGAACGAAGGCTCCAAGACCAGCCTGTTCGTCAGCAACGCGCTCAATGGCGGCGCGGCGAAGGGCAAGAAAACGATCGACAACTCGACTGTGCTGCGCATCGAACTGGAATCCGGCGCAAACCAGACGCCGAAGGTGCTGAACGAAACGGTGATCGCCAACGGCATCCCCTGGATCGATTCTGCGGAAGCCCTCGTGCTCGGTCCGACCGGGCTCGCACTTGCGTCCAATGGGACTCTGTATGTCGCCTCTACCGAAGACAGCAAGATCCTCGCGATCTCCGAAGCAATGACACGCACGACGCCCGCCGCGAAAGGCGGCACAGTCCTCACCGAAGGCGGCCATCTCAAGGAACCGCTCGGCATGGTGCTCGCACCGAACGGCAACATCATCACAAGCAACGGTGGTGACGGCAACATGGTCGAAACGACACCCGCCGGCAAGCAGGTAGCCGTACAAACCGCCGACAAGAAGACCGGAGCCGGATCGCTCTTCGGCCTCGTGATCGCCCCCGAAGGTAAAGGCATCTACTTCGTAGACGACGGCGAAAACACACTCAACCTGCTGCACTCGGCGGCGCGAGCGGAAACACAAGCGCCAGCGGAAACACGTGCGCCAGCGGAAACACAAGCGCCAGCGGAAACACAAGCGCCAGCGGAAACACAAGCGCCAGCGGAAACACAAGCGCCAGCGGAAACACAAGCGCCAGCGGAAACACAAGCGCCAGCGGAAACACGTGCGCCCGCGGAAGAAAAGAAATCCGCGGAATCGAGTTCCGGCATCCCGCAAGGACCGAACGCGGGGGATAAAGACAGCGACAACAACGGCGGACCCAGCGACGGGGATGGCAACCTCTAGAACGCTGCTGGTCGGGCTGCTCGCATTGGCGGCCGCGGGAGGCGGCTGCGGTGCGAGCGCCCATAGGCCCCAACCACCACCGGTGCAGCGCCCGACTCGGTTGGCGAGTCCTTCGGCCAACGCGGCGAGGACGGGCTACACGTGGCTTGCTCCGGCGCCGGCTCCGGCGACTTGGCTTCACATTCGGTTGGGTAGCGGCGCGACGATGGTCTATCCGCCCGGCTGGCACGCGCTCCCCGGCGATCCGCACACCGCGACCGCAGCCTTGCTCGACGCTCATGGCCACGATCTCGGATATCTCAACCTGACTCCACGTCAGGGCCAGGAGGCGCAAGCAAACTGGGCGTCATTCCGCCCGCGCCACAATGCCGCCGAGGGAGAGAAGGATGTGACGGTGATGAACTCGGCCACCGGTCTGAGATTTCGCAGCGGACACGGCTCGTGTGTCCGCGACGCCTACACGACCTCCACGAACACCAGGTACGTGGAGATTGCGTGCCTCGTGGATGGCCGTCGTGCATCGTCGGTGATCGTTGGTGCGGCTCTGAGCCCGCGCTGGGCTGAGGAGAGCTCGGTGATCGAGCGCGCGATCTCCGCATTGACTACCTGAATGACGTGCCCTGGACTCACGAATTGGTCGCCCACCGGAAGTTTATGGCCCTAGCGGCGTCTGGTTCAGTAATGGCCATCGACGGAGGGAGCAGCATGTTCAATCGAGAGTCCGAGCAGATAGCGCGGTCGCCTCAGCGCGGGCGACCTTCAGGTCTGCTCGTGTGCGCGACCGTGGTGACGGTGTTGCTGACCTGCTCGTTCGCGGCGATGGCGCTCGCTTCGAGCTCTACTGCCCCGACAGTCGGATCGGCGACGAACGCTAAGTTCGGCGAACAGATCGTGGTCGATGCACACGGTCGGACGCTGTATGCGCTGAGCCCCGAGACGACGCATCATCTCCTATGCAAGAGCAGCGAATGCCTGAAGTTCTGGCCGCCACTCACCGTGCACACGAGCACTACCAAGCTCAAGAATGGGGCAGGCGTACACGGCCATCTCGCCATCCTGCGACGCGCCCACAAAATGTTTCAAGTCACGCTCGACGGTCTGCCGCTGTATCGCTTCTCGGGCGACAGCGCCAAAGGCGAAACGAACGGCGAGAACGTCAAAAGCTTCGGCGGCACGTGGCACGTGATCTCGGCTTCGACCGATGCGCCCATGGAGCCGGCGATGACTGAAACCCCGCCGAGTTCCCCCTCCCCACCAGCCACCACAACACCCAACGAAAAATACAGCTACTAGAGAACCGGGGCACGGTGGACGTTACCCGTCGGCGAAGGGCCCGGAAGGAAACGCTCCTACTCGGAGTCCTTATCAGTACAGCAGGATCCCCACGCGCCAGCAACCGCGCCCCCCTCCTGACAGGAGTGAACACATGCGTCATCTACTGAAGCTATCTATCCCAACAATCGCGGTGTCGCTCCTGATAGCTGCCTGCGGCGGCAGCTCATCCAGTAACACGACCACCTCAGGCGCCAGTACACAGGCCGCCGCGCCAACAAGCAGCACGTCAAGCGCCGTGCTCGTGAAGAGCGCCTCCAATCCGCTCGGCACGATCCTCATCGACAGCCAGGGGATGACGCTGTATCACCTCAGTGGCGAGCAGAACGGCAAGTTCATCTGTACCAGCACGGCCTGTGTCGGTATCTGGCATCCGCTGATCGCGCCGTCCACCAGCACTCCCAGCGGCGAAGTCAGCTCGCTCGGCACGATAAAGCGCCCCGACGGGACTGTGCAGGTCACCTACAAGGGCACACCTCTCTACACGTTCACGGGAGACCAGCAGGCCGGTGAAACCAAGGGTCAGGGCATCAAAGACGTAGGCACCTGGAGCGCCGTCACGATCAGCTCCAACAGCACCCCCGCAACCAGCACAAGCACAAGCAGCACGTCGGCGACACCCGCCCCGAGCACGGGCGGCTCCTCAGGAGAATCCTCGGGCGGCTACGGCTACTGAGCCATCGCGGCTGGATCAGGGGCGCAGCGCTCGGGTGCGGCAAGCCGGCTCGGGCACTGGCCGCCGGCTGTTTGTGCGTCCTCGCGCTCGGGGGATACGCGAGCCAAACCGGGTCGGCGGCCAGGACGCAACGTGCTGGACGAACAGCGATCGAGCGCTATATGGGCGAAGGTCGAGCCGATCAGACTCGCGGTCAACAAGCTCCTGGAGGGGGCCAACTGACCGTCCTTGCCCGTGCCGCCGATGCGCCTCTGCCGGCAGACCTCCAACAAGCAGGCCGCGGTGAGATCGCACCATCCCCCAACGGCAGCTAGACGTGACACGCACCCGCCGCGATGTTGAGTCCACCACGGCGGATGCTGCCCGGCCCTGAGCACAACAGGGCCGGGCACAGCGCGAGGTCCTACTTGACGGTGCCTCCAGAGGCGCTGATCGCATACCACGTACCGCCGAACATCTTTGACTCCGACGTAGGAGGTCTTCCCGGGACCGCTGTCGCCGCTGTAGGTGTAGAGCGGATGACCGGCATAGCTCACCTGATGGCCGCTGGTCGTGGACAGAAGCGAAGCCTTGACGCCCGAGCCGGCCGTCGGGCGACCGCTTGCTTTCAGCGAAGGCCATACTGCCGAGCACCCGCTGATCGCCGCGCAACTGTTCTTGTTGGCGTGATCCCTGGTGAACTCGTACAGCGTGCGACCCGAGCTGCTGACGAGGATGCTGCCGAGGCTCGTGTGGCGTAGCTGCACCGTTGCGACGCTGCTCGAGTGAGCGGCCGGGAGGTTGCTCTGTGCGCTTGCGACCGTCGCCGCGCTCGCCGCGCTTGCCAAGGCGACGGCCAAGAAAATATAGGTTCGCTTCATGGTTCCTCCGAATGTGTGGGTGCTCGGGCTCGTGACTGTCATCTCTAGCTATAGACACCGCCGCGCCGCGAACCTTCCCGAGCGCCGGTCCGTGCTCCTCCTCGCCGTCAGGGTAGCGGCGAAGCGCAGCGGGAAGGATCTCGGCGCGCGGGAGTCTTGAGGGGATAGACGGCCGGGATGCCTCCGTGCACGCACGGCGCCCAGCGATTTGCCATACGGATATCCAGTACGAGAAAGGTGGGTTCACGATGAGGCTGCGCACGCTTTTGCTTTTCGCCCTCGCGGCGCTGTTGGGAGCGGCGGTGGCCGTGCTGCCCGCGCTCGCTGCCAGCCCGTCCGAAGCGAAGCTCGAAGTCAACCAAAACTGTGTCGAGGCCGAATGGCCGTGCTGGACATCCGGCTCGGGGGCGAATCCCGAACCCTCGCTAAAAATCACGATAGCCGCTGGCGGCGATCTCATGTTCACCGACCACGACGCGAACACCCCGGCGGCCGTTGTCTGGATGGGCTCTGCGCCGACCTGCACCGGTGTGCCTACAAGCGCCACGACCAACTGGGAAGGCAAGTGCACGTTCGCAACGCCGGGCATCTACAACTTCGAAAGCTCCACTCTTTTCGAAGAACCAAAGAGCCTATACGGCCCCAACATCAACTACCGCAAATACGAAGTGGTGGTCGAAGGCTCGACCACCACCACGGGCACAACCGGCACGACCGGCACCACGACAACACCAACGACGACGACGACGACGTCGCCTGCCTCGCTCGAATCCCCTCTCGCCAGCTCGGAATCGCAAGCCGTGAAGGTCGCGAAAAGCCAGCGCGGACGGTCTGTCAAGGGCTCGCTCCAGATCTCAAAGGCCGGTGCAGGAGATCGCCTCGATGTCGATCTCCTCGCCACCGCCGCGTCCTTGGCGAAGGCCGGGCACCCAACGCAGATAGTCGGGCGATTCGTGAGCGCTTCGATTAGCGCCGGTCAACGGTCCTTCTCGGTCAAGCTCAACGCCAAGGCAAGGCGAGCGCTCAAACGCAACCATCGCCTGGCGCTGAAGGTGAGGATCATGCTCACACCGACGGGCGGCGAAACGCTGACCATCACCAGATCCGTGATCCTGCACGCGGGAGGCTGAGACCATGCGACCACACACGACGTTGCTTTTTGCCCTTGTCGTTCTGTTGGGAGCGGTGGCCACCGTATCCCCGGCGCTGGCCAACGCTGTGGAAGTGAAGCTCGAAGTCAACCAAAACTGTGTCGATCCCGAATGGCCGTGCTGGACCACGGAAGGATCGGCGTTGAGACCGCAACCAGCGCTTGCGGTCAAAATCGCGGCCGGCGACGAAATCATGTTCACCGACCACGACGCGAGCACCCCGGCGGCCGTTGTCTGGATGGGCTCTGCGCCGGCCTGCACCGGTGTGCCTACAAGCACCACGCCCAACTGGGAAGGCAAGTGCACGTTCGCAACGCCGGGCACCTATAAATTCGAAAGCGCCACCCTTTTCGATAATGAAGAAACCCTATACGGCAAAGCCAACTATCGCAAATACGAAATTGTAGTCGAGGGCACGCCCACGGACGCAACGACTTCCGCGAGCGGCGAAGCCCAGACGGAAGCGATGCTCAACGGCAGCATCGATCCAGAGGGAAACACCGTCGAATATCACTTCGAATATGAAGGCCCGGGCGTGACTGGTAAACAGTCAACCCCTACAGCTACGTTGAGCGAAGCCGACTTCACGAGCCATCCCGTGTCGGCCCAAGTGGTCGGTCTGGAGCCTGGCGCGACTTACCACTTCCAGCTGGTGGCAACCTACGGAGTCGGGAAAACCTTTGTATCGGGCGCGACGAAACAGGAATTCACGACCCACACGGTCACCGCACCGACCGCTACAACGCTCGCCGCCGAAGGACTCAAAGAAACCGAAGCCACGCTCAAGGGCACCGTCAATCCAGGAGGCGAAGACACCGAATACTTCTTCGAATACGGCACAGATACGCACTACGGCCAAAAGACCGAAACGGCGACTCTCCAAGCGAGGGGCGGTAGCAACCAGGATGTCTCCGCCACGCTCAAAGGTTTGACCCCAGGCACCGAATACCACTTCCGGCTTGTCGCGCAAAACAAACATAGCCCTACCGGAGAAGGTCTGGACCGCAGTTTCAAGACGGCGTCTCCCCCGGCCAAAGAACCAACCCAAGAACCTCCCGCGAAAGAACCTTCACCAACACCGAGCCCGACCGGTGGCAATCCCACCGCCACAACATCGAGCCTACCGCCGTCTGGGCAGCCAAAGACCGAACCTGCCCCCGGGCCGCTGTTTGGGTCAGTCGAGCTCACGTCCATTCAGCACGGCGGAGTCGTGCATGGGTCTCTCCTCGTGTCCTCAGCAGGTCCTGAAAGCCGGCTCCAGATCGAGCTGCTAGCCAAAGGCACCACTGGTCCCGTCGGCAGGCTCGTGCGCTCCTCACTGCATGCGGGCAAGCTCACATTCGCGGTGTCCCTGAACTCGAAGGGCAAGGCCGCGTTGCGCCGCCACCGGCGCCTGGCGCTAACCGTGAAGATCACGCTCACACCACTGCACGGCGCGACGGTGACGGTTACCCGCGGGGTCGTCGTTCGCATCTGAACTGGGAGTAGCGCAGGCCAGTCTGACTCCGTGTCTAGGATTCATTGAGATGGAGCCGACGGGCCGAACAATCCGACGGGTCTCGCCGCCGCTTGAGCGACCGGCGTTCTACGCGCTGCGCCCGGGTGGGTGGCGGGACTTCGTGACCCTGCTTCATCCTCCCTACACGGCGTGGAATCTGGCCAACGTGGCGATTGGAGCCGCGCTCGCTCCGCACATGTACCCGGGACGGCTGGCGGCGGCTCTCGCAGCGTTCTTCCTCGCGGTTGGGGTGGGCGCTCACGTGCTGGACGAGCTGCGCGGCAGGCCGTTGGGTACGCATCTCTCGAGCCGCACGCTCGTCGTTCTCGCGGTGCTCTCGCTGACGGGAGCGGCTGCAATCGGGATCGTAGGCGCCGTGACGATCTCGCTCACCCTGATCCCGTTCGTACTCGCAGGGGTGTTCATAGTGCTTGCCTACAACCTTGAGTGGTTCGGCGGCCGCTTTCACACCACGTTCTGGCTTGCGGTCTCGTGGGGAGTCTTCCCGGTCCTGACGGCGTACTGGGTCAACGCACTGGAACTCCGCCCCTCAGCACTGCTGGCGGCGGGCGGGTGCGCCATGCTGCTCGTCGCTCAGCGGAGCCTCAGTACGCCCGTGCGCGAGCTGCGCCGGCGAACCGTCTCGCTCACCGGCGAGCAGAGACTGGCTGACGGATCAACCGTGCCCCTCGACGCCGCGCGCCTGGCGGCGCCGATGGAGCGCGCCCTACAAGCGTGCGCGGTGGCGATGGTGCTGCTCGCCACCGGACTCGTACTCGCGCGCCTATAGCCCCGCGGGGCTTGATCCAGCCTCCTTGTGCAGACGCCTCGGGACTTCTTGGCTCGCGTCAGCGAGGCGTAGGCGGCCAGCCGCCACGCGACGATCGGCAGCGCTACGGCTCTGCGCTGGTTCTGGCTGGCAGCATCCTGGAATGGACGGAGCAGAATCACCTGGACGCGCTGAAGGCAGAACTCCGAGATCGATGCGTTCTTTCGCAGAGCTCTCCCGCCGATTGCGACGCTGGCCGATGAGTTCGTTGTCGAGCTTCGCGTGGCGCTGCCACCGCGATCGGCGGACAAGGCCGACGATATCTGGCGCGCTCACGCTGGCTTCCTGTCGTCAGCGCAGGTCTGCGGCATATACATTGGCCGGGCCGCCACCTCCAGGAGCATCGACCAGTACGCGAGCGCAGTCGGTGGTCGTGTTGGGACCGTCTGCCTGTGTGAAGAGGACGTACCTCGCGTCGGGAATACCAGCGGCTCGTGCAGTTGAGCGCCAAAGCGTCGCAGCTTGTGCCACGCTCGCGCAATGACCGTCGGCTGCCAGCGATCTGTTGACGTGGGTCTCCGTGAAGGTGAGACGCGCATGTTCGATTGTTCCACTGGGAAACGGGCGCGACCATCCGGGAGGCTCCGGCTCTGAACGCTCTACCAACAGAACCGATCGCGCTGCGGCCCCCGTGACGGCCGCAACGGTCAGACAAGTTGGATGCGCGCTGTTTACCTTTTCGGTCTTGACGCGAACTTTCCAGGAGTCCAGTCCATCTGCGCGCAGAATCGACGTGACGAGCGCACTTGCTTCAGAGGCTGACCAGCATCGGTGAGCTTCAAGGCCGGTAGTGATGTCTTCCAACTGAAGGTGGAGCCCAAGCACGGCCGCGTTGGCCTTCCAGCCGCTTGGCAGGCGCCGCCACCCATGGCCAGACGGCGGATGATCGGCGGGCGTTACCACGACGGTGCCGCCGGTTTCATAGACCCAGGCGACGAGAGGTGGCGCGGGATGGTGGTAGATCGACGGCCACAAGGTCGTGCAGTCGCGCAGAGGTTCTCCCGTCACATTTGCCACGGTCCTTCCTTCGCCGCAGTCGATTTGTGTGCTTTCTGCCGGATTGCCGGTTGGCCCAAACACTGATGTCCCGGCAGCCGCCAGGATCCCGACCAGGAGCGCGCCCAGGGCCATACGCCGTCCACGGCGATGCAAACGCACTCCTAGGAACGACCGCCGTCGGCCGATCGTCATGCTCACCGTTTCGGCCCGGGAGCTGTTGGCGTGCTGCTCGTAGAGCGTACGTGACGCACGTACGAGCGACTCCTCGAATTGATCCAGGACGCTGCTCATGACGTTGCTCCTCGGTTGGCTCGTAGTACGGTCAAGGCTCGACTGACCCGCTTGCGTACCACCGCCTGCGAGCACCCAAGCTCCTGTGCGATCTCTGGGTAGCCGCGCTCGTCGAACAGGTAGGCGCTCAGGGCATGGAGCTGATCCGGTGGAAGTTCGTCCGCGAGTTGCGCGAGCAGATCCGCGTCGGCCGCCATACCCTCGACGGCGATCAGATCCTTGTCGGCGAACGACACCGGCTCAAGCGCGAGCCGGCGCCGAGCGTCGTCCGCGACCTTGCCTCGTCGCCGCGCATCCAGCAGCTCGTTGCGCGCGATCGTCACCAGCCACGCAATCGGCTCCCGCGGCAGCTCACGGTCAGACTCGTGGACGGCGATAAGCGCAGCCGCAAACGTCTCGCACATGAGATCGGCTGCCAGCTCTGCATTCGCGACACGGGGCCGCAAGAAGGCGAGGATTCCCCCGCGGCGACGGCGATAGAACTCGCCAAAGCACTCCGCCTCGCCGAGTCTCGCCTGCTCCAGCAGTTCTCGGTCGGTCAATTCGCGTGTCGGACGGATTGGGTCCATAGCGATATTGACGCAGGAACCTGCCGCATTGTGACCGTCACGCGACATAGCGCGAGGATCCCGAGTGCAGCGCCAGGGCTCAGGGACGGTCTGCTCTGTTGGCTCCGTGGTCCGTGTCCCGTCGTGGTGCAGGAAGAGGTACCGTCGCCGTGTTGAACCATGCCGAGAAAGGATCGTCGTGAGGCTCTTCATCTGCTATGGCACGTATCGCGTGCCACGCCTTGGTGGACACCCGTGTCACAACGCTGCCCACGCCCTGAGAACAGCTGGCTATCAGCCCGAGATCATCCGCTGCTACGGAGCGAAGTCCTTGCCTAAGTTCTTCAACCGGACCCGGGGACGGCGCGAGGTCGAACGTCTCACGGGAAGCCGCGTCGTGCCCGTTCTGGCGCTCGATGATGGCAAGGTCGTCGCCGGAGGGCGCGAGATCGTTACTTGGGCGAAGACGAACCCAGCATGAACCGTGGTCGTTGCCATGCTGCCCCAAGGCTACCGACGCCAGGAACCCAACTGCCCTGAGCGGCCCGGTGGCCTGCCTCGATCTCGGAGCTCGGGCGACGACCCGTACTCCCACGTGCCGTTGAGGTATGCCTCGAACCCAGACGGGCGCCGATCGGATCGTCCGCGCCCAGGCGCAACGGCGTTCGTGCGATACGACGGAGGAGCGGGAGCCCGATCTCTAGCTTGGCGTGTAGGCGACGACAAGCGCGCGTGCTGGTGCTCGCACGGCCTCATAGCTGTGTGGAACGTCGGCGGGGAACGAGGCGTAGTCGCCACTGGCAAGCTCACTGATGCGTTCGACCGGACCGGCGATCAGCTTGCCCTGCAGCACTAGCAGGAGGGTGCGCGCTCCCTCGGTGCGGGCGGGAGCCTCGTGAACCTTGCCCGCGGGCAGGCCCAGTTCAAAGACCTCGACGCCTCCTTCGAGCGTGGCGGCCTCGAGCATGCGTGTCCGCACCCGATCGGGTATGCGATGCTCGCGATCGGCACGCACGATCCGTATCTCACCGCCCGGGGGCGTTTCCAGCAGCTCAGCGATCTGCACACGCAGCGCGTCCGCGAGTGCGGCGAGCGTCTCGGCTGTGGGGTTTGCGCGGCGGGCCTCGATCCCCGACAGCGTGGCCTTGCTCATGCCCGTCACGCGCGCAAGTTCCGAGAGGGATAGGTGGCGCGCGACGCGCAGCCTGCGCAGGTTCGACGCCAGCAGTGCGCGCACATCTGTAGCTGTCGTGTCTGGCACCATAACGAACGAAACGTTCAGTATAGTATCCTCTCGTTATGCTGAAGCCGACCTTCTACTTCGATCTCGGATCACCATTCGCGTATCTCGCAGCCGAGCGCCTACATCACGTGCTCGGCGAGCAGGTCGAGTGGCAGCCGATCTCGCTCGGCGCGCTCTTCAAGCTCACGGGCCGTTCCTCCTGGTCGCTTGGTGATCCCGAGCGTCGTCAGGCCGGAATGGCCGAAGTCGAGCGTCGCGCACGCCTATACGGACTGCCGCCCCTCCGCTGGCCCGATCCCTGGCCCGGCAACTACCTGACGGCGATGCGAGCCGCCACGTTCGCCTACCAAGACGGGCGGGGCCATGAGTTCACAATGCAAGCCTTCCGCAACGCGTTTCAAGAAGGCAGCGACATCAGTATCCCCGCGGAAGTCTTGCGAGCTACCGGGGACGCCGGTCTCGATCCGACTGCCGTGGACGCAGCAGTCCAGGATCCCGACGTCAAGCTCGCCCTGCGCAATGCAACAGACGCTGCGCATGAGCTCGGAGTCTTCGGCGTGCCCACCATCGCGATCGACGGTGAGCTGTTCTGGGGCGACGACCGCCTCGAGGACGCCGCAGCTCACCTACGAGCAGCCGGATCGCGTAGCGGTTAGCGCCGGGGATCTCGTCCCAGCCGGCGGGCTGCGGTTCACCCGGCCGCCCGGTACGCGGGTAGACATAGACGACGAGCAGATGGAGAGCCGCATCGCGAATGTCGAGCAGACCTCCAAGCGTGGATGGCAAGTTCACGCTCGGCGTACTCGCTCCATATAGATGGGCGGCCGCGCCATCATCGACGGGCACAGGGCGATTGTCGATCACCGCACGGGTCCGCTGTTGCGTACTGGCGCTCGCGGTGCGACGTTGCGCACGAACCGTGCTCGGCTCTGCTGCTGTTCGTATCCGGTCGCCGCCCAGAACCCCATCGCGTCGGGATCCTCGTCGGTGACGATTGCCGTGAGCTTGGCGGCGCCGCATGCTCGCAGATGACGCTCCCCCTCGTGCAGCAAAGCGGTCGCGAGCCCTTCTCGTCGCCGGTCGGGGTGTACGGCGAGCCGGTAGAAGCTGCCCCGCCACCCATCCCATGCGGCGATCAGCGACCCGACGATCTCATCGCCATCTGACTCCGCGACGAGCAGCGCCTCTGGATCGGCGTCGAGCAGGCTGAGTACGCCCTCGCGCGTGTCCGTGACGGTCTCAGCGCTACCCGCCGCACTCCATAGCGAGAGCAATGGCTCGACGTCTTGCTCACAAGCGGGTCGGATCGTCCAGTCGGGCACGGCACAATGAGTATCAACTACAGCGCTCAGGTACGCGAGAAGTCCCGCGCCGACGAGCGGAGCCGTGCAGACGAAGCTGCCCAACGTGGTCGCGCTCACAAGACCTGTGCCGGTTGCGTGCTGTACCGCCACGTGCCCGCCGAAGGCGGATACCGACGCGAAGAACGCAACGACGAGTACCGCTGTGCCCATGAGCGGTGAGCTGATGCACGTCGCGCTGAGCGGCTCGGGCTTTGGCTCGGCGCCGGTCTCCAGCTAGACGATGCGAGCCTCCAGAAGGTCCGAGCCGCCGATCCGCTCCCATTAGTGACCTATCCGTGCAGCTCGGACGAACCTTGCCCTGCTGGCCTGGATCGTAGCGTCGCTGCGACTCTGGCGCCAACGAGCGCCGGAGGGGTGCTTGCAGGGTCCGCCGGTCAAAGGCCGCTATCGTGACTTTTGCTCGTCGTCCATCGACAGTGCCGGACTGCTCGCCCGAGACGCTCGCAGCCCCAGCGAAGGACGCATCTCGAACGAGCGCCGTGCGAAGAAGCTCGCCAAATCGTTTGGGCCACGCGTCGCGCGGAGCACCGCTCAGCGGTCGCCCCACCGCTGAGTGGCGGCTGAAGCCGTCTCGCTACGAGGCGAAGACGCGGTCGGCGACGCGCGTGTCGCCGATGGTGTCAAACGAGACCAGGTTGCCGTCCCTGTAGGTGAGCACGTCCGCGCCCTCCGTCGTCTCGCCCTCGAGATGCACCGTGGTGAGTACCACGACCTTGTCGCCGTCGGCGATGAAGTCGTGGGGGGCAGTGCTGAAGTCCTTGCTCAGGAACTTTCCCCACAGCTCGCCCACGGCCTGCTTTCCGTTGTAGACGCCGGTCAGCGCGTTGTTGCCGCGTACGGTCCATTTGATCGACTCGTCGATGCGACGCATCGCGCCCTCTGCGTCGCCCCTGCTGAATGCCGCGTAGGCGTCCTGCGCAGCCTGCTTGTTCTCTTCTGTTCCCATTGTTCAGATCCCTTCATCCGGTTTGACTACGGACCTCGCGACGATACGCCGGTCGCGCCATTCGCGCCGTGCGGTCCGCGTCGCCAGCATCAACCACCGCCGGCGGCGCGCTTGAGCAATGGACGACCAGCGCCAGCGCTGCGCCTGAGGCGCAGGCCGCGGCACGGGTAAAAGACATCGAAGAGTTCCGCCAGCACGCCGCCATCCACTGCGCCCCGCGTCACCCGCGCGAGTACGCCGACCAGGTTCATGGCGAGGCCAGCGGCCGGCGGCACGGTCTCGGATCTAAGGCAGATTCGAACCTGCGACCTTCGGGTTATGAGGTCGCCCAAGGGGGTCGGGTAGGGTGGGATTGCCTGTGGCTGCTGGGGGTGGGTCGGGCTCTGCGGGGTCGGTCTTGCTCAAAACGGAACCTTGAATGGAACCTTGGGGAGGGCTCATCGGCGGCGACTCAGGCACAAGTCCGTCAGCCGCATCATCGCCCGGCGCGTCGCCGTTGGCGGGAGCAGGCAGCATATGGTCGGCAGGCGTGAGCGGCAAGAGGTCGGGCGGCGATGGGGGGTCGCTACCGTCAACAATGGTGGTCTCGGTGCGGATTTGGGGTGGGCGGACCTGCCATGCCTTTAGGTTCTGCACGAGGTCTCGGTAAAACATCACCGCCTGTTCGCGCGTCTCGCGTACAAATGATCCCTCGACCCGGCCTCGCTTCTGGCCCATCGGTCGGCTCAGCGTCAATACGAAGGATCGGGGCTCACGCGTGGGATCAGCAGCGAAGGACAGCATCTCTGGACGCTCCCGTGCCTGCTCAAGGGTCGCCGCGACAGTCTCTCTCGCCCGCGGATACCAGACCTCGACTCGTAGATCAGGCCATGCCTCGGCAAGCTGGCGTAGCAGCCAGTTGATGCGGGACTTCGTCCTGCCCTCTGATGGGGCAGCCATATCCACACTCAGTGATGTTTGCCGAGACTTGAGGTCGGCGCATATCTGAAGATCACCAACGGCGTCCGGGACTCGGATAGTCGCGCGAAGATCTCCGTCGGTAGTCAGCGCCTTTTCCAACTCGTCAAGCCGGGCGCTAGTCGTCTGCTTGCGCGGTCGCACCGACGCTACGTCGCGCCCAAGTTCCTGTGACAAGCTGAGACACAGATACTCGGTGAACTGGTCCCATCGCTCGGCCACCTGACGCGCACGGGGATCTCCGCTACGCAGCGTCCCGTCGTGAGCTGCGGTGCGCACCGGAACCCAGTCTTTGCCCATGTCCTCGAACCCGACGACACCCGACGCTTGACCAGTCAAGTAGTGGATCAACTCTCGAAGAACCCAAGCCTGGTCGGAATCCGCCACGCCTTTGCGGCTTAGCACCACTGCCTCTGTCAGGATGCGCCACCAGGAGAAGTGCCAGAGGGCTGTTTTGCGGAGCTTGCGGCCGTCCACAGTCACCGGGGATTCGGAGGCGCTGTGGGTGATCTGGTTTGAGATCGTCAACACACCGTCGAAGCAATGATCGCGTGCAATGTCGAGATATTTGCCGACCTGCTCGTCCTTCAACGTCGCGGAGCCGGTCTTGACCTCCACCAGACATGTCCAGCGCTTTGCGCCTCGTTGACACACGATCGCTCCGTCTGGGATGTCTACCTTGCCGTCTGCGTTCTTGAAGCGAACCTCGGCAAAGGTGCCGATGCTTGGCGACTTCGGCGCACCCAACTCTCGGAGTAGGGCGTGACCAAACTCAGGAACACCATGCATCACTGCCAGCAGGCACGAGGTCGCGCGCTTCTCTTGCTCGTCCTGACTCCGAATACCGTAGGTCGGGATCAGGCGAGCATGCAGCCAGCTATTCGCCTCCGAACCGGACTGCGCCCCATCGCCGAGAGTTGCCATAGGCGAAACTTATCGAGAAACTCCATCTGGCGGTATACCAACGCGCAGAGAGCCGACGCCGATGATCGTCGCGCCGGGTCTCAGGCAGGAGCGTCGAGCAGTCGTTCAACCGGCCGCTCAAAGCGGATGGGCTCATCGCCGTCGATCGAGCCCTGTTCCAGCTCAAGACGAACGAGGCGGCGCCCACCGACACCGATGTTGCCACGGTCCTCGATGACGCGGGCTCGCTTGACCTCGGCACCCATGCGGACACCAACGAACGCACCAACCCTTGGGGTGGCGCGGCGCTGCCGACGATGTCCGTTCTGACGACTCATCTTGCGATCAACGGTATCACCAGGGACGACTGCCAACGATGCTTTGCAGGTGCTCGGCGAGAGCCCGATCGAACGTCGCCGCCAATCCGTCGCACGCCGAGCGAAAGGCGCGCACGTCGCTCAACCCAAGCCGAGCGGGCTCGCCCACCATCTCACGCTGGTGCTGCGAGAAGTCGAAGTCCTGGTGCGCAATTGCGTTGCGCCAAACGTTGAGCTGATCAAGCCGTCGTGCCCTCATCGGTGTGCGAGCGTCAAGCCGCCTCGCGGCATCCCAGATGTCGAGGTCGAACGCCTTGAAGTCAGTGCCTATGCTTCCGGCACTTGCATTGCCCCTGTCCAGTTGGCGATTTCGGGTGAGCGCCATCAACGCGATGTCGGCCAGAGCCGACCCGTCCACCATTGACGCATCGCCCGTAATAGTGATTGCGTCGGTGACGGTATCGGCGCACTCACTATGTAGGTCTCGACAGAAGCCCTGGAACTGCGAGGCGAGTACAACGGCGTATGCGTGGTTGAGCTGCAAGGTCGCAGAGCGCCTCCCGGGACCATGGCCGCCTACCGCAGCGTGCGCGGCGTCCAGCTCATCGAGTTGACGCCCGCGTGTCTGCTGCCAGGCCTGTAGAGCAAACGAGGACACCGCCTTGACGCTACCGGCCAGCACCGACGGTATTCGTCGGATCGGTGTCATCGCCGCCGCGTCCGGCCAAACGCCCGCTCCACGAGCGCAGCCCCGTGCGTAGGGTCCATGCGCTCGCTCAAGAGATACCTCTCACGCCACCTCTACAACCAACTCGCAAAAACGCCCTTGACAACATAGAAGCATCCAAAAACTTCAGCAGCCAAACGGATGCTAGGGCGGATGGCCGTGTATCTGGTCTGTGGTGTGTGGTGTGTGTGGTGTGTGTTCCTGTCAGCCTGTGGAGACCGAGTACTGGTTCCTTCCGGTCGGAAGGGCCGGTCGATCGGCCCGTCGGCTGCCAGCCTGCCGAGACCGGGTGCTGGTTCCGGTCGAAAGGGCCGTCGATCGGCCCGTCGGCTGCCCGTCGGACGGAGGTGGGGCCAGTTGAGACCGCCGCAGTGGGGCCAGATCAGACCGCCGTTCCCACGACCAGCTATGGACGGGCTGCGAACGCCGGACGGTAAGCCGCTGTAGCTGTCGCAAGCAGACGCGGGTTCGGCCATGCGACGGCCGGTGCGCTCTTAGGAGGATCCCTGCGGGATCGGTCGCGCGCTAGGCAGCGAGCGCCTTGTCGTACATCCGCCGCAGGCCGCATCGGTTGATCCTGTAGCGCACGAAGCGCTCGGAGACCTCATACTCGTCGGCGACGCTCGCGCAGGCCTCCTTGCGCTTGACCCGCCAGAAGAGCTGGCTGTACGGCAGCAACATCGCGCCGCCGACTTCGTAGGCTTGGCGCTCAACCTCTGGATCGTGGGTGCGGGTGCCGGCGACCGGATCGAGCAGACTCGGCTCGTGACCCATGACGATGTGCGTCAGCTCCTCGGCGAGGGTTGTGCGCTGACGGACTCGGTCGTGTAGCGGGTTCAGGATGACGAGATAGTCGTTGCCTCCCACGGCCAGCGCGCCGCCCGACCATGAGGCAGCAGCGGCGGTCAACGGCGCCCGGATCGCGTGCTCGCGGGTCTGGAAGTACTCATCGGCGAGAACGCGGATTCCCGCACGCGTCGCGGCCGCCCGTGGGCCAAGAGCGGCGCTGGCGGGCAGGCCCAGGCAACGCTTCGCCGCGGTCGCCCATAGCTCGATCTGGGCAGCCTCGCCGCCTACGAACGGGAGGAACTGTGATTCCTCCTCGACCGCGACGTGGGCCTCGTCGAAGTCATCCGTCAGGATCAATCTTGGAGAACTCCGAGTAGGCCGACTTGAACAGTCTCGAAAGCGCCTGCGCGGTCCCGCGGTCAAGCTTGGGGTCGGCGCGTAGAAGAACAGCGACTTGGTCCGGCGTATTGGTTGGACGTTCTTTTCCCCGGCCGGAGGGAGCGAACACGGCGGCGCGGTCGAGCTCGAGCCAGGAAATGAGCTTGACGATCGTGGGCAGATCCGGGTTGCCGGCTCCACGCTCAAACCGGGAAAGTGTGGCAGCGCTGATCCCTGTCTTCTGAGCTGCTTGGCGCAACGTGACGTTCTGGCGGCGTCGGGTCTGGACGAGGCGCTCTCGCACCAGCTGATAGTCGGGGTCCGGCAAAGGCTCTCCTTCGATCGGCTCGGGCGCTTGAGGCCCGGAGTCCCAGATGATGTTCGTGGCGAGAAATGCGGCCACGAGGATACCACATCCGTTGCATATACGCAACGGGCTGGCCCACTCTTGACACGCTCCCGATTTTGCTGCTACCGTTTCGTCAATGCAACACAAAGCGGCACTACTAAGACAAGGAGTGGCCTCACAATGAGCAGCACTACGCACACCGAGTCGGTCACAAAGCCCATCGCAGTCCTCATCAACGGCGCCAAGGTCACCCTGCCTGAGAAGGAGATCACAGGCGCAGCGATCATCGAGGCGGGGATCGGCGCCGGGCTTCCGATCCAGACGGATTTCGTGCTCTACGCGCGCCGGGACGGCGAGTACACGAAGATCGAGCCTGGCGAGACGGTCAAGGTCCACACCAACGAGAAGTTTCGAGCGGTGGCTCCCGATGACGTCGCCTGAGGAGCTCGCTGGCGCCGTGGCCGCAGGCATCGCGGAGCTCCGCGAGGAGTTCGGTACGACAGATGTCATTGCGACGGGGGACGGGGGAGCACGCGTGACCGTTGCGCAGGCTCCCCTGCCTCCGTCACTCACCCGAAGCCACGCGTGGGTCGGCTTCGTGATCCCGTACAACTACGACGAGGTCCAGGTGTACGGGCACTTCGTCCCCGCAGACCTGCTCTACGTCGACGGCCGGGCCTTGACCGGTCCAGGCCTGCAGGCCGGCCTGATCTGGGAAGAGCGTCCCGCCATCAAGATCTCTCGTAACTCTCCGCGGTGGCACGCCGGCCTCGACAGCGTTACGAGCAAGCTGATCCAGGTCCTCCAATGGTTGGGAGAGCGGCAATGAACCTCGATATGCGAATGACATCCTCTCAACGACAGCACCTACTCAAGCATCTGTTCTGCGGCGACGGTGAGGAGCACGGAGCCGTTCTCGCATGCGGCATCGCGCGAACAGACCGTGGCGTTCGTCTGCTCGTCCGTCAGACGTTCCTGGCCACGGATGGCGTCGAACTTCGTTGCCTCCGAGAATGCCCATCGGGCGCTGTCCGCGCGCTTCGTCGCCGAAACGTCTGACTATTGTCAGGAGCACGGGTACGCTTGGTTGTCCGTCCACAATCACGGTCCCGGCGATTCTGTCGGCTTCTCCGATCCCGATAGACGCTCACACCGGCGTCTCTATCCGTCGTTGGAGCAATACATCGGCCAGCCCGTGGGCGCACTGGTGTTTGCTGATCGGGCGGCCGCCGGGGAGGTCCGTCTCAACGGGAGGGTGACGCCGCTGCGCCGCGTGACCACGGTCGGAGACCGAATCGAGCACCTGTACCCCCGCCCACCCTTCTCGCCCACCACGACGTCCAGGTACTACGACAGGCAGGTGTTGCTGTTTGGAGCGCGCGGACAGGAGATACTCAGGGATATGAAGGTCGTTGTCGTCGGTGGCGGGGGAGCCGGCTCGATCGTCTGTCTGCAGCTCGCGCGCCTAGGGGTGGGAGAGCTCGTCGTGATCGACCCAGATCGCGTCTCGGTGAGCAATCTGTCGAGAATCCCGAGCGCCAGGAGACTGGATGCGCTGGCTTGGCTCGCGTCGTCCTCGTGGCCGGTAGCACGACGGGTCGCCGCCCGGTTCGCCCGTCCCAAGGTGAGTGTCATCGGACGCGAGGCCAGGCGCGCGAACCCGACGGGCCTCTATCGCGGGATCTTTGGGGACGTCATGTCAAGCGAGGTCGCTTGCGAGCTCGCCAGCGGAGACTTCATCTTCTGTGCGACCGACACGATGGCGAGCCGAATGCTCGTGAACGTTGTTGCACACCAGTACCTGGTGCCTGCGATACAGCTCGGGACGAAGGTTCCAGTATCGCGGGACGGCGAGGTGGGCATCATTCATCTGGCGGTGCGGCCGATCACGGTCGAGGCCGGCTGTTTGGACTGCGCGGGCGTGATCAGTCAGCGGCTCCTGCACAACGAGTCGCTCCAGCCTGACGAGAGGCGACGCCATCGCTACATCGACGATCCCGACGTTCCCGAGCCGAGCGTGATCACCTTGAACACCGAGGTCGCGGGACGTGCGGTCACGGACTTTCTCTTCATGGTGTGCGGCCTGCATCACCGAGACACTCCCATGCTTCACGAGATGTACGAGCCGCGCGAGCGCGAGCTCACACCGACCCGATTCCAGCCGGACCCGATGTGTTCGTGCTGCTCCACCCACGAGCACAGCAGGTTTGCTCTTGGAGACGGGCGCGCGCTGCCGACGCACCGGTAGCTCGCAGAGCGTCGAGCGTGCCCCCGTCTACTGGATTGGCGTTCCGGCGTAAGGCGTGAACGACCGAGGCGCGGGCGCCGGTCTCAGGGTTCGATCGCCGAGAGCGCTGCGAAACCCAGAGCTGCCTGGTGCAAGCTCGGCAACTGACGGCTCCTCCTCGCCAGCGGCCCACAGATATGCCCAGCCGTTGATGTTCCCGAAGATGGGGCTCGGGTCGTACTGGAAGCTTGTCGCATCGATTGCGATCTCCCCAATGACGCGCTCGTCCTCCGCCAGCTTCATGTCTTGGAACTCGGCGATCCAGAGCCAGTTGCCCTTAGGGGCGTAGATATGGTGATGCCTGACGGCGTCGGGCACGCCACGGCGGATCAGGTTATTGACGTAGGCATACGATGGCGTGGCGTAGGTGCGCACGCGAAGGTCGCCGCCGAGCCACCTAGGGAGGAGGTGGCCGGGGCCGGTATTGGCGCGCACGCGGTCCTCGAATGTCTCCTCGGCCCGTGCCTCTGCGGCCTCGCCGTTGACGTGCATCCGGCCGGGTTGAGGGATCACGAGCAACTTCCATGCGTCAGGTGTGGTGCCGCTGACGAGGTTCATCCGTTGGTAGGCGCCGAGGTTGTCGTCGCTGACGACATAGGTGATGTCGCCGTTTGCTGCCTCCGCGTAGCCGATCAGGACGATCATATGGTCCGAGGTGAGAACGCCGACCGGGATTCCGGAGTTCAGGTATCGGCAGATCACGCTGTCCGCGGTCTCGGTGCCGTGGGAGGTCGCAGGGATACTGTCAACGTCGTACTGAAGCGCTGGTAGGCCGATGCCTCTGAAGGCTCGCACGACGTCGAAGCCGTACATTCCGTCGGAGCGCGCAGTCTTGTCGGGACGCTCCTTGAGGCCCGCCGCTTCGATGATGCTGGTGGTCGTGTGCCGATCGGTTCCGAAGCGGAGGTGGTGATAGCGGGCAATCGACCACAGCGCCGCGTGCGCGCAGACCCCATACTCGCCGTCCTGGCTTGTGAACGGGTAGCCCGAGACGGTCCACTCGAATCCGAAGGCATGGACAGGCATCCTGGCGACACACGTAACGTATGGAGCCTCTTCGGCGGGCGGCGCAAGCATCGTGCGGCCAACGTGCTGTGGCAGCGGGCGTATAGCCGAGATCCCGATGATCCGGTCCTTGGTCGCGAAGATCAGGCGCTCAGTGGTCTCGGGTGGCGGCCTGAAGGAGCGCCCATAGAAATGCGAGAGGTCGCCACGATAGTCGAAGTCTACGTAGGGCCGGTCGATGTAGACGAAATCGGCGCCTGCGCCGAGAGCCACGTCGAACACCTCGTCCAGCTGTGCTGAGTTGCCAAGGGGTCGGTAGCGCTCTCGGACCGCCAAGCCCTGACTAACGAGGTCGAATCTTCTGGGGCCCGCGTGGGCGCGCCCCCACTCAGGCGGCAGCACTACCGGATGAAAAGATGGGAGGCCTTCTCAGCGCCAGCGGCCTGCGCCTCGACCGAGTTCTTTATGCGGTTCTCGTATGACAGGCGCCGACTGTCTGACATCGGGTTCGACGAGCCCGGAGCGGGCTGACCGAAGTCAACCTCAAGATCACCCGCAGGGAGGCTCGGTGCAGGAGTGGTGGTGTCGTCGTCCATCTTCAGATCAGCAGGTTCGCTCGGGCTCGGGCTAGCCGAGCCATCTCCGGTGGGTCCGTCATTTCGTGGATGCGGGCCCCGCGGCTGGGGCAGGTTACCACTGCATTCTGTCCGTCGATCCTGTCATCGTTGAATGTTTTGATCCGAGAGTGCGTCATTTGGACTAGTCTTCCTGGATCCATTGATCGATAGTTCAATAGATTCACAATAGAAAGGCGTTCGGACGGCACGATCAAACGACAGCGACGTGCAGAAGGATCTGGCAAGGGAGCTGATCAACGCGCTGGTAGACCTGAAGGACTACGGGTCCCTTCGATCCACGGCGTCCGGGGCCATCACGATTCCGTCGGTCGCCCGCGATGAGCTCGGCCTGCCCGCGCACTCGCAATGGCAGGTGATGGGCTCGCCTGCACTGGGTGTGGCGTTGCTCGTCGCGCGGCACACCGATCCAAAGCAGACGTTGGAGTTCTTCTTGCGGACGCAGGCTGACGCTGATCCTGATCGCGCCTAAAGTCCGCCTCCACCCGACCCGGGCCCGGTTACGATCCCCGACGAGCTAAACCGCAATGTCGTTCCGGCCTCGCAGTACAGCCGCTCAAGTACTCGCAGCCACCTTGCCTGGCTATTCAGAGCAGCCACCGTCGAGATGTCCAACGCAAAGTTCCGAACAAATTGGAACCATATTGGAACCACTGGGAAAGGGATAGGCGCAATCCCTACGAGAAAAGACCTGGATTACCAGGCCTTTTCTTCATAGCGGGGGCAGGATTCGAACCTGCGACCTTCGGGTTATGAGCCCGACGAGCTACCAGACTGCTCCACCCCGCGTCGCAACCCATGTTCTAGCAAAGACCGGGGCCCTTCGGAAGGCTTGGCGGCATCGCGCGTCCTCGGAGCCGGCGGCTTGGCCCGCAACTTTTGAAGGCCGGCGACACCCGACCCGCCGACTTGACAGGTCTCGGCCATGCGGTCCTTCGCCACGGCCGTCCCTTGCGCCCGTGTGCCCGGGCGGGCACGCACGTGCGCGCGCGCCCGCGCAGGGCACCCCCACCGAACAACTCCCCCCACCGCACAACTCCTACCCCAGCCCCCACCCTCTACGATCCCCGGCCATGCGCACTGCGGTCGTCAACATCGGCACCAACTCCACCCGCTTGCTCGTGGCCGAGGTCAACCGGGCCACCGGCGCCGTCCGAGAGCTCCATCGCGAGTCCCAGGTCACGCGGCTAGGGGACCGGGTCGATTCCGGTGGCCAGCTCTCCCAGGAGGCGATCGGCCGCGTCGAAGCGACGCTCACCGCGTACCGGGCCACGATCGACCGGTACCAGTGTGAGGCCAACTTTGCCGTGCTCACCTCCGCCGTGCGGGACGCCTCCAACGGAGCCCACTTCACCGAGCTCGTGCGCACCCGGTTCGGACTCGACGCCCAAGTGCTCTCAGGAGACCAAGAGGCCCAGCTCACGTTCCTAGGCGCCATGAGCGACCGTCCCGTCTCCTCTGAGCCGACCGCCGTGATCGACATCGGAGGCGGCTCCACCGAGTTCATCGTGGGATCCGACCACGAGGCCACTTTCCACGTCTCCGTCCAAGCGGGTGTCTTGCGCATGACCGAGCGCCACATCCACACCGACCCCCCTTCCCCCCACGAGCTACAGGCCTTGGCCACCGACACCCGCTCGATCTTCTTGGCCGGCCTCCCCCCCGCCCAGCGCCTGGCAGTCAAACAAGCGATCGCCGTGGCCGGCACCGCCACCTCCGCCGCCTCGATCGACCAAGCCTTGGACCCTTACGACCCTGAGCGCGTTCACGGCTACATCTTGCTCCGGGCCACCGTCGAACTGTTGATCGCGCGCTTGGCCGACCTAACCGAAGCCGAGCGACGCGAAGTCGTCGGCCTGCACCCCGACCGCGCCCCCACGATCGTCGCCGGCATGATCCTCTTGGAGGAGGCCATGAAGGCCTTCGACCTGGACCAAGTCGAGGTCTCCGAGCACGACATCCTGCGCGGCGGCACGCTCCGCCTCGCCGGACTCGGCTGACCGCCGAAGCCGTCTTTTCCCCCGCCGGCACGAACAACCGCCGACCCCCAGCGGCCCCTTTCCTTCCGGCGCCCGGCCGACTGTTGCGGTGGAACAGCCGAGTGGACACAAATACGAACGAACGACCCTCCCCTAAACCAATTCCCCCACTCACGCCGACACGCCCTTATCGGTAGTGGAGGGCGAGCTCTGTCGCGCCCCTCCACCCCCGGTCCATAGACCCGCTTCGTTTCGGGTCACCCTACCCCGGCTTCGAGGCTGCACCCCTGCCTATGCCTCGAGGTCAAGCCCCTAAGGAAGCCGTCCACCCGGGCGGCTTCCTTATTGCCTGGATCCTCGCCCGCCCCGATGCCCCGCACGCCGCGACCGCCCCGCAGCCGTAACCGCCCCGGTTGGGCGACTTCCCGGCCGCGGCGGCTCAGGCCAGGTTCGACTTGCGGGGGTAGGCCACCGTCGGGTCCGTCAGTACGTTCACCAGCGCCGGCTTGCCCGAGGCGAAAGCGCGCTCGATCGCGGGCCCCACCTGCTCCGGGCGCTCCACCAGCTCGCCATGCCCGCCCAAAGCTTCGACCACCCGGTCATAGCGAGTGCCCGGCCTCAGGTCCGCCGCCACCGAGTACCCATACAAGAACTCCATCGGATGCTTCTCCAAGGCCCAGATCCCGTTGTTGCCCATCACGCCGACCACATCCACGCCGTGCCGGGCAAGCGTGTCGAACTCCATCCCCGCAAAACCAAACGCCCCGTCGCCCAGCAGCAACACGACCTGGCGCTCCGGGTGGGCCAGCTTCGCCGCCAAGGCATACCCCGGACCCGTGCCCAAGCACCCGAAAGGCCCCGGATCGAGCCAACAGCCGGGCCCATAGCTGTCGATCACCCGCCCCGCATAAGACACGAAATCCCCGCCGTCCCCGATCACGATCGCGTCCCTGTCGAGCACCTTCGCCAACTCCGCGTACAACCGCATCGGGTGAAGCGGAGCGCGCCCGTCCTCGAGCTCGGCCCGCTCGGCCTCGCGCCGCTCCGTCTCGGCACCCCTCAGCTCCTGCACCCAAGCCTTGCTAGCCAGTTCCTTGCCGCCCGCGGCCACCCTCAGGTCCTCCAAGGTGGGAGCCAAATCCCCATAAAGCTCGACCGCCGGCTCCCGCGGATGTTGGCGCTGGGGCTCGGCCACATCGATCGTCACGATCGTCGTGTCCTCCCCGAAAGAGCCCCCGAAGCCCAGCCTGAAATCCATCGGCACGCCGATCACCAAGGCCACGTCGGCCCCTTTCAAGGCCTGAGAGCGAGTCCTCGAGAAGAACAGCTCGTGGTCCGCCGCCATGCACCCCCGCGCAAGTCCATTGAGGAAGACAGGAATGCCCAAAGCCTCCGCCAGCTCCCCCAAAGCTGTCTCGCCATGCCCCCAATACAGATCCGTGCCCGCCATCACGACCGGCCTCTCCGCCTCTTCGAGCAGGCGTGCCGCCTTCTCGATGTCGGCGGTGTCAGCTCCCCGTGGCGCTTGCTTCGCGCGCGCGCGCGAGGCGCGTGAGTCGCCCGTGTCAGGCGCGCTCATGAACACATAATCGAGCGGAAGATCCACGAACGTAGGCCCTCCATGCGGCGCCTGCGCCACAGCCAAGGCCTCCTCCACCAAGTCCTGGATCTCCGCCGTGCTTTGAGCGGTCGTAGCCAGCTTGCAAAGCGGCCTCACAAACGGCACATGGTCGATCTCCTGCAAGGACCCTTGGCCCCATCTCAAAGTGGGCGCCCGGCCGCCCAGCACAAGCATGGGCGAGTGATTGGCCTGCGCGGAGGCCATCGCGCTCATCCCATTGGTCACCCCCGGCCCCGCCGTAAGCGCACACACCCCCGGTTCGCGAGTCACCTTCGCCCAGCCCTCCGCCGCGAACGCTGCCGTCTGCTCGTGCCTCACGTCCACGATCGCGATCCCCTCCTCCCTACACCCGTCATAGATCGAGAAGAGGTGTCCGCCCGACAGCGTGAACAGCGTGCTCACGCCATGCGCCTTCAAGCGGCGGGCGATCAAGCGTCCCCCGTGCAGCTCCTCGACTTGGTCTTGGGCCTGCGTGCTCTGCGTGGACATGGGTTGCGACTCTACAAGAGCCAGTGAGTGCCCGGGGTGGGACTCGAACCCACACGCCCTTGCGGACTATCGATTTTAAGTCGACGGCGTCTTCCAATTCCGCCACCCGGGCGCACTTTGACACTCTATTCCAGCGCCTGGTGTGTTTGTCTAGAGTGGACATCAACTAGACGGGCCGGCCGCGCCCAGCCAACCGAAGGGTCCGCCGCCCAAGCCGCACCCTCGGCCGCACCCGCCTAAGCCGCGCCTCCGCGTTTATCTGGCCTTGTGCAAGGGCAGCGATACTTAGTAATAGACCGCAACTCCACCCTCGCTACGGTGTATCTAGGAGTGGATCAGCGAAAGGACCGCCGTGGAGGTCTCAGCCCTAAAAGCCCCAGCAGCGCCCGGCCTCAGGAGCCCCTCGGCCCTCCTGCGCCTGCAGTCCGACGAGCGCCTCATCGCGCTCATCCGGCGCGGCCAGCACGCGGCCTTCGAAACCCTGTTCTCACGCTATCAGTCGCGCCTGCTGGCCTTCTGCCGGCACATGTTGGGCTCCAAGGAGGACGCCGAAGATGTCCTCCAAGAGGTGTTCGCCGCCGCCTTCAACGCGATCCTCGCCGACGAGCGCGAGATCAACGTGCGTCCTTGGCTGTATCGGATCGCCCGCAACCGCTCGCTCAACCACCTGCGCAAGGCCTCCGCCATCGGGGTGGACTCGATGGACGTCCACTACGCCGAAGGCGGACTCTCGACCGCCGAGAAGGTGCTCAAGCGCGAGAGCTTCCGCCAGCTGATCGGCGACGTCCAACAGCTGCCCGAGACCCAGCGCACCGCCTTGCTCCTGCGAGAGATCGATGCCCTCTCCTACGAGCAGATCTCCGACGCCATGGAAACGACCGTTCCCGCCGTCAAGTCCTTGCTCGTACGAGCCCGCATATCCTTGGCCGAGGCCGCCGAGGCACGCAAGCTGACCTGCGACGAGGCCCGCCTGGAGCTCGGCGAAGTAGCCGAGGGCCTGACCAAGCCCACAGCCGCGGTGCGCCGCCACGTGCGCGACTGCGAGCGCTGCCGCGGCTTCCGCAAGCAGCTCAAGGACAACAACGTAGCCCTCGCCGCGATGCTCCCCGTGGGCCCCCTCCTTTTGCTCAAGAAGCTCGTCCTTACCAAGCTGGGGTCAACCGCCGGAGCCGGCCACGTCGCCGGTGCCGGCGGTGCAGGGGCCGCGGCCGGCGCCGGTGCTGTGGGAGGGGCCGGCGCCGGCGGCGGGTTCGTCACCGCCGGCGTCTCCGCGCTCGCCACCAAGGCGGTCGCCGGCCTCGCCGTCGCCGCGATCGTGACCGCCTCCACCGTCGAGGCCGACCACGCCGTCACCCCCGCCCACCACCACCATCACGCGGCCGGCCTCGCTTCGATCGCCTCGACCGCCCCGAGCAGCGCGCCCGTGGTGACCCACTCGGTCTCCCAGCCGGTCAGTGCCTCCGCGCCTGTCGGCCTCGGCGCGGGCCTCGCCGTCGCCCACCGGCGCCGCCTCCTACGCAAGACCAAGCCGGTCGGCACACCCGCGGCCGACCCCACGACGCTTCCCGACACTACCTCCTCCGCCGCCGCCCCCCTTCCCGCGCCGGTCGCGCCCAAGCCCGTCGCCCAGCCGGTGACCGAGGTCACGACCGAGTCGACCCAGTTGCCCTCCACCCAAACCCCCACCACACCAGCCGTACCCGCGGAAACGACAACCACCGCGACATCCACCACGCCCGCGCCCGCGCCGCCGACGACGACCGAAACAACCCCGGTCGAAACGCCGACCCCGACCACGCCCCCACCGTCCACGCCGGCTCCCAGCGAAAGCTCGACGCCGCCCGCGGTGACCGGCGTCACAACCCAACCCTCCAGCGACTCAGCCGGCGGCCAGCCCACCTCAGGCGGCACACCGGCGCCGAGCCTGTCCGACCCCACCAAATAGCCGCCGCACCCTACCCGAACGAGAAGCTCTTCAGCGGCACTTCGAGCACACCAGAGCTGGCCACCGGCTCAGACACCGTCACGGGTTCGTCGGTCAGCATCTCGACCACAACCCCTTCGCGCACGCCGGCCCGTTCCGGCAGGAGCATGACGTCGCGCCCATGCATCGTCCGCCCCGCGACGGTGGCGCTGTAGAGCACCTCATAGCCGCCCAAGCTCGAGCTGATGCGAGTCTTGCCCTCCCCTTCGAAGCGGAACCCTTCGAAGCGGCGCCCCAGCGTGCGCAAGTAGGGGGCGGCCGCCACCGGCAGCTCCCCGCTCACATTGCCTTCGTAGGGGCCCACGCGAAAGGGAGCCACCGCGAACGAGTCCTCCAAGCGACCCCCCGCCTGGCGCGTCACCTTCACATAGCCGCCCGGGTCCGGAGCGCTCCGGTAGAGCCCTTTGTACTTGAAGCTGAACGGCACCGGCGCCCCGTGCGAGTAGGAGGCATCGAGCAGATTCAAGGCGACATACCCGACAACCGCCAAGACCGCCAAGCCCGCCGCAACCGCAAGCGCCCTCCAGGCCGGCCGCGCCGCGTGCCAGCGTGGGGCAAGCATTGTCCCCAAGGTCGGCCCGTACTGAGGCTTGAGCGGGACCGACGCCATCAGCGCTCGCCCCTACAGCCGTCAAAGCCCACACGTTCGCAACATGCCCTCCCGTCCACGACCGCGCTCCTACTCGCCGATCGAGAACAAGGACTCCAGGTCGTGCCTGGAGAACGCGGCGAAGGCCACCATCGTCTGGGTTCGTCCCACCCCCGCGAGCCGCCCGATCCCATCGGTGACGACGTCGGCCAACTGCTCATGGTCGGGCACCCTCACGATCGCGATGAAGTCCCACTGGCCGGTCACCGAATAGGCCTCCGCCACACCCTCCACGTCGGCCAGCTCGGACCCGAGCGTGGACAGAGCGTCGCGCTCGGCCTCGATCAACACGACCGCGTGAGTCATGGTCATGGCGAGAGCGACTCGCCCGGCGCCAACACGACCACCTCGGAGACGCCCCCAGCCTCGACGTCGGCCTTGAAAGCGTGCGCGTCGGTCTCGATCGGCGGGAATGTGTCGTAGTGGCACGGAACGACCTGCTTTGCCCCGATCAAGCGAGCCGCCTCGACCGCGTCGTGGCGATCCATCGTGTAGTGGCCGCCGATGCACATCAGGGCCACGTCGATCTGCCCCGCCTGTTTGGCGATTAGGCCCAGATCCGAGAACAGAGCAGTGTCGCCGAGGTGATAGATCTTCTTGCCCCCGATCTCCACGATCAGCCCCGCCGGCGTGTTGACCGTGCCCTTGGGCGTCGTCGAGGTGTGCCAGGCCGGCACCAGCTTGGCCGACCCCCAATCCAAGCGCACCGTGCCCCCGATGTTGGGGTCATGCACGTTCTCGAGGCCTTCCTCGCCAAGCTCATTGGCGATCTCCACGATCGCCACCACATCCGCGCCGCTGCTCTTAGCGATCGCCACAGTGTCGCCGATGTGGTCGGCGTGGCCGTGCGTCAACAAGATCGCATCCGGCTTGAAGTCCTCCGGAGAGGCGGCCGCCTTCGGGTTGCCCGTGAGGAAAGGGTCGATCAGCACCGACGTCTCGCCATCCGTCAGCTCGAATGCGGCGTGGCCGAGAAAGCGGATCTCCATGTTCAAGGCTCCTCTGTCGGAATTGTTCGGGGCGCTCCCATCATAGGCCGCTCATTGCGGGCGCGCGCGACTCATCCCCAGGCCGAACAGGAGCCCGAGCAGCCCGCCCACAACACCCGCCAACCAGCTCACCTCCGGGCGCGCATAAGGCATCGCCAGCAACACCGCCGCGATCGCCCCCGTACCGAGCAGATCGGCCTCGTAGTACTCGCCCGCCCGCGCCGCCAACACGCTCGGAGCGGCCCAAGCAGCAAGCAAGGCCAAGGCGCCCGCGTTCGCGCCGGTCACGATCGGCAGGGCATATACCCCCTCCGCGGCCAAACCGCCGGCGACGCCGGCCGCGAAGAACAAAGCCAACACGACCATGGGCCCATGACGACGCTCCAGCAACCCACCGAACACGGCCACCGCAAGCAGCGTCGAGAACATGAACAAGCCTGCCGAGAACCCCCGCCCGTACACGAACTGGGTGCTCAACAAGCGCCACCAATCGCCTTTCAAAGGCCCCACCAAGACCCACTTCTCGATTTTCAGATAGCCGCCCTGCGTGGCGATCCACACGCCGCACGAAGCCAACACGAGCGCAAACGTCGCATAAGGCGGCGTGTCCGAGCGAACTCCGGCGATCTCACCGCTGCGCAACCGGCCCAACGAGCGCCGTCGCAACAACCCGGTGCGAGGCTTGCCCAAGCGCTCACGCGGCAGCTTCGGAGCCCGCCTTCGCAAGCGATTGCCGCAATAAGGACACTCCGTAATGTAGGGGCTGACCTCCGAGCCGCACTTCTTGCAGACCACGAAGAGATCGGCGCTTGAGGTCATCGGTCTATTCTAAGGGCCTATCTCCGTCGGCCCCCCAGGGTCGGCCCAGGCACGACGCCAAAGGAAACCGATCGATGCAACTCGGCTACGAGAAGAAGCTCTACATCCTGGCCTTCGACCACAGAGGCTCCTTCCAAAAGAAGTTCTTCGGGATCGAGGGCGAGCCCGACCCCGAGCAGACCGCGATGATCGCCGACGCCAAGCACCTCATCTTCGAGGGCATGCAGCGGGCGGTCGCCGAAGGAGCGGACGCCTCCATCACCGGCGTGCTCGTCAACGAGCAGTTCGGCGGAACCGTGCCCGAGGAAGCCAAGGCCCAAGGCCTCAAGCTGGCGATGCCAGCCGAGCGCTCCGGCCAGAACATGTTCGACTTCCAATACGGAGACGATTTCGGTGAGCACATCGAGAGCTTCGACCCCGACTTCACGAAGGTCCTCGTCCGCTACAACCCCGACGGCGACCTCGCCGAAAACAAGGAGCAGCTGGGCAAGCTGAAGCGGCTCTCGGACTGGCTTCACTCCAAGCAGCGCAAGTTCCTGTTCGAGCTCTTGGTGCCGGCCGAGACCGCCCAGCTACAGCTCCTCGAAGGCTCCACGGAGCGCTATGACTCAGAGCTTCGCCCCGATTTGATGCGCCGAGCGATCGCCGAGATCCAGGACGCCGGCATCGAGGTGGACATCTGGAAGATCGAGGGCGTGGACGAGCGCTCCGACTGCGAAATGCTGGCCGCCCAAGCCCGCACCGGAGGACGCGACGGCGTGGTCTGCGTCGTCCTCGGCCGCGGCGCCGACGACGCCAAGGTCGATCACTGGCTCCAGCAGGCCGCCCCCGTGGACGGTTTCGTGGGCTTCGCGATCGGGCGCTCGATCTGGTGGAACCCGCTCAAGGAATACGTCAACGGCAAGATCGAACGCTCCGTGGGCGCCCAACGGATCGCCGCCAACTACCTGCGGTTCGTCGAGGTCTATAAGCGCGCCGAGGGCAAGGCACCGGTAGCGTAAGACGGTGGTGCCAACAAACCTTGCACAAAGGCCCCTCAGGGCGTCGTCATGAGGATGCGGCAGAGCATCAACGAGCTCGAGCAGGCTTTCGCCCGCGAGATCTCGATGGAGCGGCGGCGGCGTGCTTCGCTGAGGCGCACCACCGAGCAGCGCGCGCTCAAGCGCGACATGGACAAGCGCCACAAACGCGGCTCGGTCCGCTTCGTCCTGCTGGTGCTGACCTTGATCTTGACCGCCGCGATCGTGACGGTCGTGATGTTCCGAACGCTGTACTTGCTGCTCGGCTGAGCCAACCGGTCCGGCCCCATCCTCGTTGTAGCCGGCGCTTGGCCGGCCGAGCAGCGGTCCCGCCCTGGGGCTAAGCCTCGCCCAGCTTGCCGAGCGCGTCGTCCACCTCGGCGCGGACAGCCTCCTTCGTGTCCTCGGAGGCCTGCCCTCGGTCGCGCTGGATCTCCACATAGATCTCCGTACGAAAGACCGGGATGTCGTGCGGGGCATGGATGCCGATGCGGACCTTCTCGCCTACCACCGAAAGCACCGAGACCTCGATCTCGTCGCCGATCATGATGCTCTGGTTGGGCTTGCGCGTCAGAACCAGCATCGATGTGCACCCTTCTCGTTGGCCATGGACTGATGGCGAAGTCGCCCCCGGCCCCGCCAAAAGCAAGCATAGTGTTCCGCCCCACCGAACGCGAGTCCGCTCCCAAATGCTCGACTCGATCGCCAGTAGATTTCGCGTAGTTCGCGGCGATCGATCGATCTGGAGCCGCTCGACGCGGACCGCGGGCTCATGCGCTAGTCTCCCGGGCCGTTATGGGGTCCATTCATGGCTCGTAGATCGCTGCGCCCACACCTGAACCAGATCCGAAGCTGGGTCCGCCAGGGTCGTACCGACGCGTGGGTAGCCCACCAGCTCGAGGTCACCGTCCAGGAGATCGAGCAGTTCAAGCGCCAAAACGACCTCTCCGGCGAGGACAGCCCGCCCGAGGGCGCCACCGCGACACCCGCCTACCCCGACGAGATCGATCTGCGTGCCGAGGACGACGAGCTGATCGCCGCCGAACTGGAGGCCGCGATGGAGGCCGATCGAGCCAAGGCCGAGGCCGAGGCCGCCGAAGCCGCCGAGCGAGCCGCCGCCGGCGAAGGCGAGGAGGACGACGACGAGGCGCCCGCGCCCGCGCGTCGCAGGCGCAGCCGCCGCGGGCGTCGCTCCTCGACAAAGGCGACCGAGCCTTTGGAGGGGACGTTCGACCATGGCGAAGAGGGCTACGGACTGTGGTTGGATCCAGCGATCCAAGACAACCCGGTCTACGCCGAGCATTGGGCGGGCCACCGGCCGGTCGAGGTTGTCGTGGAAGAGGATCAGATCGTGATCCGCCGTGCCGGCAGCGACGACTAACTACTCCGCCGGGATCAAGCGACCACCCGCGTAGTCGGTGGCCTCGCGCAGGTAGCGCGCGAAGGCCGCGTCGATCACCACAGCCGAATCCCACGCCCAAGGATCCTCGGGCGCAGCGTCCATCGCAAGCTGCAGGCACCACGAGGTACCGCGTTCATAGAGCTCCGCCAGTTCCTCGGCGGTGAACCGACCGCCCAAGCGTTTGCGCAACTCCGCGACGAGCCCATCGACGATCCCCTGTAGCCGGGGACGGCGCTCGGACGGTGCCCGGGAGAGGCGGCGCTCGCCCTGCTGCCACTGGTATAGGGCGTTGTCGAATCCAGGCACGGGGCCGAGGCTAGCAGCGCGCTGCGGCCTCAGCCGCGCGCCGAGCGCCGGGGTTGCGCCGGCCACGCGTCCAGTCGAGCCTTCCTCCGGAGCCGCTCAGTTCGAGGGCAGGCCGCTTACGACGTAAGCCTGCTCGCCCGGATGGATCATGCCCAAGCGGCGAGCATCGGCCTGCACGGCCCCCACGCTTGAAAGCGTGGCGTGCTGATGGCGCAGCGCCCGATTCTGAGCTTCCAAGACCCGCTCTTGAGCCGCATCGCGCTTTGACTCGCCCCAGGCGGAGAACACACGCAGGCCGGCGCTCAGGTAGAGATAGGCGATCGCCACCATCACGCACAACATCGCGATCCGGCCAACACGATCCCAGCGTACTTGGGCCATCGGCATCCCTTCGCATTCGCCCCCGGCAAGCGAGCTCCTGCAAGTCAGCCGCGAAATACCGAGCGACCCGGAAACTCGGCGTCGGCTCCCAACTGCTCCTCGATGCGGAGCAATTGGTTGTACTTGGCGACCCGGTCCGAGCGCGAAGGGGCGCCCGTCTTGATCTGCCCGCAGCCGGTCGCCACGGCCAGGTCCGCGATCGTGACGTCCTCGGTCTCGCCCGAGCGGTGGCTCATGACAGCCGTGTAGCCGGCCTCGCGGGCCATCCCGATGGCCGCCAAGGTCTCGGTGAGGGTCCCAATCTGATTGACCTTGATCAGGATCGAATTGGCCACGCCCAGCTCGATTCCGCGGGCCAAACGCTCGGTGTTGGTCACGAACAGGTCGTCCCCCACGAGCTGCACTTTCGCGCCGACGCGCTCGGTCAGTGTCTTCCACCCGTCCCAGTCCTGCTCGTCCATGCCGTCCTCGATCGACACGATCGGGTAGCGCCCCGCGAGCGTCGCCCAATAGTCGGCCAGCTCCGCGGCGCTGAGCGTGCGACCCTCGTGCTCGAGCACATAGGCGCCATCCTCATACACCTCGCTGGTGGCCGGATCCAGCGCGATCGCCACGTCCTGCCCGGGATGGTAGCCGGCGGCCTGTATGCCCGCCACAAGCATCTCCAAGGCCTCCTCGTTGGAGGTCAGGTCCGGGGCGAAGCCGCCCTCGTCCCCCCCGGCGGTCGAGAGCCCGCGCTCGTGCAGAGTGCGCTTGAGCGCGTGGAACACCTCGACGCCCATGCGCAAGCACTCCGAGAAGCTGGAGGCCCCGCACGGAACCACCATGAACTCCTGGAAGTCCACCTTGTTATCGGCGTGAGCCCCGCCGTTGAGCACGTTCATCATCGGCACCGGCAGCACCCGCGCGGCCTCCCCGCCAAGGTAGCGCCACAGCGGCATCCCCTCCTCGGCGGCCTGAGCGTGGGCGACCGCCAAGGACACGCCCAAGATCGCGTTGGCTCCGAGGCGCGACTTGTTGGGGGTTCCGTCGAGCGCGATCAGGGCCCCGTCGAGCGCCTCCTGGTCGCTTGCGTCCATGCCGGCCACGGCCTTCGCGATCTCGCCGTTGACGTTGGCCACGGCCTGGGTGACGCCCTTGCCCGACCAGCGCTCGCCGCCGTCGCGCAGCTCGGTGGCCTCGAACTCGCCAGTGGAGGCACCGGAGGGAACCGCGGCGTGTCCGTGGGCGCCTGAGCGAAGCGAGACCTCGGCCTCGACCGTGGGGTTGCCACGACTGTCGAGGATCTGGCGGGCGTGGACTTTCTCGATCTGACTCATCGCTGCCTGTGCCCGTCGGGGTGCGCTTCGCTACCAGGAACCCAACCCGGCGCCGCGTGGGCCGGCACTACTTGGTGGTGGTGCCGGTGCTGGTCGTGGGCGTGCCGGTCGTCGGTGTGGCCGTCGTCGGCGTGGCCGTGCTCGGCAAGGTCGAGGTGGCCGGAGCCTTGTAGCCCTTGCAGTCCTTGACCGAGTATTCGGCGCGGCATTCGGTGCGACCTTCCCACTTCTTACGGAAGTTCTTGATGAATTCAGACAGCGACTTCTGCTGCTTTTCGGACATGATCTGCTGGGAGATCGTGGACTGCACCTTGGAGAGCGCCTGCTGGCTTCCCGGAATCGTCTTCGTGACTTCGTAGATGTAGTAACCGAAAGGCGTCTTGATCGGGCCGCCGAGCACACTCAGTTGAGCTTTGAAGATGGCTTCGTCGAGCGCCTTCTCCTCCTGACCTTTGACGACGCCGGGCAACGATCCGCCGGCTGCCTTGCTGACCGGGTCGATCGAGGAGCTCTTGGCGACGCTGGCGAAGCTCTTGCCCGATTCGATTTCTTTCTTGGCCTGTTCGGCCTGCGCCTGGGTCTTGGTCAAGATGATCTTGATGTTGCGCTTTTCGGGCTGGCCGTACTGGCTCTTGTGCTGTTCGTAGTAGCTCTGGATTTCTTTTTGGTCGGGCTTCTTGCCGGCTTCCTTGCTCACCTTCTGCTGGATCTTGGAGGAGAGCGAGTTCAGCTTCACTCGCAGCAAGAGGTCAGACACGGTGTAGCCGGTGCTCGCCAGGAATTTCTGGAAATCGGCTTCCTTGGGGAACTGCTGAGCCTTGATCTGGTTGAACTGCTTCTTGACTTCGGCGTCGGAAACTTTGATGCCGCGTTCTTCGGCCTCCTTGATCACCCAGTTTGCGGAGATCAGATAAGCGAGGACCTGTTGCTTGAGCGCGGTGTACTGCTGTTCGCACTGACTCTTCAGAGCGGCGGCCGTCGGCTTGGCCTGCCCCTTGGCGGGCTTCGGCGCCGTCGCTTCGAGGTGTGCGATGCAGTTTTTGTAGGTCGGCGGATCCGGAACGACCGCTTTGGGCGCGGTCTGACCGGAAGCCGTGGAGGAAGCGGCGCTCGAGCTTGCTGCCACGTTCATCCAGTGGTTGAACGTTTCCGTCGTGATCGGGGTGCCGTTGACGCTGACCACGGCATTGCCCGGGATGCCGCTGCTGCCGCACGCGGCGAGCGTTACCCCTGTAAGCAAAACGGCGCCCAGCGCCGAAATTTGACCCGATAGTTTGGACACGACGCGGGCACTCTAGCGGAAACATCCCAAGCCGTGCTTAACGAGTTCCTTAAAGCTGGCTAAGTAGCCCCCCGCGCGCGCACGGGGCACCCATTTTTGCGAGACCCAGCCTCAGGTCCGCGTGCGGGCGAGACACCCGTTTTGCGAGACCCAGCCTCAGGTCCGCGTGCGGGCGAGACACCCGTTTTGCGAGACCCAGCCTCACGCCCGCACGCCGGCAAGACACCCGTTTGCGAGATCCAGCCTCAGGTCAGCGCGTTCACGGGCCCCGAAAAGCGCTCGCTCAGGCGGCCTCGCGGGTGACCGCGAGGAGCACGTCCGCGGCCCGCACCACCGTGGGGAAGCGCTCGGCGCCCTCCTTGGGAACACGCACCGAGACCTGCGAGCGGCCCGATTCGTACAACGCCTCGGGCAGCTCCTCGCGCAGACGCTTGGCCCGAACCGAGTCAAGTTCGATCGGCGTAACGGCGAGACGATCCCCCCTGAAGCTGACAGCTTGAGCGCCCGCCTGGCCGAACTTGATGCGGGCGCGCTGTAGGGCCAGGAGGTTGGCCAACGGCTCTGGGACCGGACCGAAGCGGTCCTCGAGCTCCTCGCGCAGGCGTTCCACGTCGGCCACCTCGAAGGCCGAGGCGACGCGCCGGTGCACCTCGATCTTGGCCTGCTCGTAGGGCACGTAGTCGGTCGGGACGTACGCGTTGACGTTGACATCCAGGCGCACGGGCTCCGGCAGATCCTCCGCCCCCTCGCCGCCGCCCTCGCCCTCGCCCGATCCGGCTTGACGAACGGCTTCGTCGAGCATCTGCATGTAGAGCTCGAAGCCGAGCGCAGCCACGTGGCCGGACTGCTCGTCGCCCAACAGGTTGCCGGCGCCCCTGATCTCCAGGTCGCGCATCGCCACCTTGAAGCCGGCGCCGAGCTCGGTGTAGTCCGAGAGAGCCGACAAGCGCTGGGCGGCATCGGGTGTGAGCGCGGCCGCCGAGTCGTACAGCAGGTAGGCGTAGGCACGTTCGCGGCTGCGTCCCACGCGTCCCCTGATCTGGTAGAGCTGGGCCAGGCCGAAAGCGTCGGCGTGCTCCACGATCAGAGTGTTGGCCTGGGGAATGTCGATGCCCGACTCGATGATCGAAGTGCAAACCAGCACGTCGGCGCCGCCCTGCAGGTAGTCCATCATGACCGCCTCCAGCTCCCCCTCGCCCATCTGGCCGTGGGCGACCGCGAAGCGCACCCCCGGGCACAGCGCGCGCAGCCGCTCGGCCATCTCTTGGATCGAGTCCACGCGGTTGTGCATAAAGAAGGCCTGTCCCCCGCGCCCGTGCTCGCGCAGGATCGCGCGCTTGACCAGCTCCTCCTCGTACTCGCCCACATACGTCTTGACCGGGCGCCTGCCTTCGGGGGGCGTCTCGATCACTGAGATCTCGCGCAACCCGGCAAGCGACATCTGCAGGGTGCGGGGTATCGGGGTGGCCGACATCGCGATCACGTCCACCTTCAGCTTGAGCTGGCGCAGAAGCTCCTTCTGCTTGACCCCGAAGCGCTGCTCCTCATCGACGATCAAAAGCCCCAGATCCTTCGCGCGCACGTCGCGCGAGAGGACCCTGTGGGTGCCGACCAGGATGTCCACCGCGCCGCTTGCGAACCCCGCGAGCGCCGCCTTCTGCTCGGCCGTCGAGCGGAACCGCGAGACGTGCTCGATCGTGATCGGATAGTCGGCCAAGCGCTCTGAGAACGTGCCGTAGTGCTGTTGGGCGAGGATCGTCGTGGGGACCAACATCAAGACCTGCTTGCCTTGGCTTGCGGCCTTGAAGGCGGCGCGCAGGGCGACCTCGGTCTTGCCGTAGCCGACGTCGCCGCACACCAGGCGATCCATCGGCCGGGGCGCTTCCATGTCGGCCTTGACCAGTTCGATCGCCTCCAGCTGGTCGGCGGTCTCGGTGAACGGGAAGTGCTCCTCGAACTCGCGCTGCCAGTCGGAGTCGGGCTCGAAGGCGTGGCCGGCACGGCGGCGACGCTCGGCGTACAGGCTGAGCAGCTCGCCCGCCAGCTCCTGGGCGGCCCTGCGCGCGCGCGCCTTCATCGCCTCCCAGCGGGTGCCTCCAAGCTTCGACAGCGGCGGCCCCCCATCGCCTCCGCCACCCACGTAGCGCGAAATCTTGGCCAGCTGGTCGGTGGGGACGAAGACCTTGTCGTCGCCTTGGTATTCGAGATACAGGTAGTCGCGCGTGACGTCGGCCACCGTGCGGGTCTCAAAGCCGGCGAAGCGAGCCACGCCGTGGTCCTCGTGCACGACGATGTCGCCTGTGCGCAGCTCGGTGAAGGAGCGCAGGGCGCCGCGCCGGGTACGCCCACCGCCGAGGCCGTCCCCGGCCCCGCCGGCCCCACCCCCTCCCGCCCGCTCGGCGCGGCGACGGCGCAGCAGACGGTGCTCGGGGTAGACGGCCAGCTTCAACGAGGGCGCGACGAAGCCCTCGCGCAGAGAGGCGGCGGCGAAACGCAGAGACGCCTCCAAGGGCGCTCTGGAGATATCGACGTCGGCGTCCAACCAGTCCGCTTTCAGGCGCCCCAGGTTGTAGGCGGCTCGCTCGCCTTCGCCGCGCCGGGGGAAGGCCACGACCGTGCGATAGCCCGATCGCACGAGCTTCTCGAGCTCCGGCTCGGCTTCTGCCAGCGACCGCGCCGCCGTGTCGGCGGCGGAGGCCCGCAGCTCGATCTCCTGTCCGCTTGACATCGAGGACAGCCAGGTCCGGGTGCGCTCCGCCACGCTCGCTTGGATCTCCTCCGGGCTCACGTAGAGATGGTGGGCGTCCTCGTCGGCGAAGGCTGCGCAGACGTCGGTCCAATGGTCGCTGAGCGCCGGCGCCAGCTCCTCCTCGGCTGCCACGATCAGTTCTGTGTTTGCCTCGATCAGGTCGAGCAGGGCGCCGAAGCGCTCGACCGGCAACAGCTCGGCGATATCGGGGCGCCCCTCGTTGCCCGCGTCACCGTCCCCCTCGGCGGCGCTGAAAGCGCCTGTGGCGGCGGCGATCTCAGCCAGCTCTCGGTGCTCGGGGGCAAGCTCGGCGGCAGGCGCGATCTCGACCTCGGCGACATCGCCGAGCGAGCGCTGGGTAAACGTCGAGAACCAGCGCAGCGATTCGATCTCAATGTCGAACATGTCCACCCGCACCGCGTGCTCCTCGGTGGCGGGGAACACGTCGAGCAGGCCTCCCCTCATCGCGAATTGGCCGCGCTCCTGGACCTGGTCAACCCGCTCGTAGCCGGCGCCGACGAGGTCGTGGGCGCACTCGTCGAGGTCGAGCAGCTCGCCGACTCGCAACGTGAACGAGCGTGGGCGCAAGGCCGGGTCGGGCACCTTCTCCGAGAGCGCCACGGCCGAGACGACTACCACGGGCGCGTCGGTGTCCGTGGTCGTCCCTGTGGAACCGGGGCGTTGCGGCGCGACTCGATCCTCCTCGCCGCTCGTGTCCAGCGGGGCAAGCAGGGCATCCAGGGCGGCCACTCGCAGGCCCACCAGGTGCGGTGGCGGCGTCAGATGCGACTCGTAGGCGACCCCGCGCGAGGGATAGAAGCGCACGCGCCTGGGCGCGAGCCAAGCGCGCAGGTCACTTGCGAGGTCGCGGGCCGCGCGGTCGTCGCCGACCACTACGAGCGTCGGGTGCGAAGCGTCTCGGTCGGCGAGCGCGGCGATGACGTAAGGACGCAACGAGGAAGACACGAACGCATGCCCTCCCTCCCGGGCCAGCCGCACGGCGCCGGCGTCCTGGTCGAAGGCGTCTAGGAGCGAGCGCAGCGGCATGGGTGAGATCTGGCGGCGGGTGAGCGGAGCGCGATGGCGTGTGGTCGGGAGCCGATCGAGTGTGGTCGGGAGCCGATGGAGTGTGGTCGGGAGCCGATCGAGTGTGGTCGGGAACCGATCGAGTGTGGTCGGGAACCGATCGAGTGTGGTCGGGAACCGATCGAGTGTGGTCGGGAACCGATGACGGGTGGTCGGGGCGCTGCTGTTATATGAACATTTTTTTGCGAATCTTCCGGTCTGTAACTATTCCGCTGAGACACGATCGCGCAATTTTGAACAAACATCTCCGCCCCTAACCCCCCGAGCCGAGCAGGACACGCTCGACCGCCTCGCATGCCCGGTCGATCAGGTCGCTGACCTCGTCAGCCGGCTCGCGAAAGCGCCCGAGCACGTACGCGGAGACGATCTCGGGGTCGGTCGATTTGGGACGCCCCACACCGACTCTCACGCGCATGAAGTCGGCGCCGCCCAACTCGCGCTTGATCGACTTCAGGCCGTTGTGACCCGCCAAGCCGCCACCCAGGCGCGTGCGCACATCGCCGAAGGGCAGGTCGATCTCGTCATGCACGACCAGAACGCGCTCCAAAGGCAGCTTGAACGAGCCGCGAGCCGGCCCAACAGAGCGGCCGGCCTCGTTCATGTAGGTCTGCGGCCAGAGCAAGGCCGCGCGTACGCCGTCGATGCGACCCTCGGCGATCCGCCCCCGAAAGCGGTCCTTGACGCGAGGAAAGCCCCAGCGCTCGGCCAAGCGATCGGCCACCATGAAACCGACGTTGTGGCGCGTTTGCGAGTGCTCGCGACCTGGGTTGCCCAAGCCGACAATCAGCCAGTCGATGGCCGCGCCGCCGCCAAACAGCTTCAGGAGCTACTCCTCGGAGGAGCCGCCGTCGGCGGCCGCCTCGCCGGACTCGCCGCCGGACTCTCCGACGAGCTCCGTCTCGGATTCCAGCTCGCTCTCTTCCTCTGACTGCAGGCGCGGCGCAGACACCGAAGCAACGGTGGTGGCGAGGTCGTCGAGCAGAGTCACGCCCTCGGGCACCGTGATCGCCTCAAGGGCAAGCGAGTCGCCGATGTTCAACTCCCCCAGCTCGTGAATGATCGACTCGGGGATTTCGGTTGGCAGGGCTTCGATGTTGAGCTCGCGCGTCAACTGCTCGAGGATGCCGCCTTCCTTGACGCCGGGCATGTCCTCGACACCGGTGAGCTCAAGCGGGACGACCGCGTGGATCGGCTTGTCCAGGCGCACACGCAGAAGGTCCACATGGGTGGTTTCGCCGCGCACAGGGTCGCGCTGGGTCTCCTTGAGGACCACCGGGGTGGCCTTGCCGCCATCGATGCTCAGATCGACAACCGCGCCCGAGCCGGCCAGGGCGAGGCGCAGCTCGCGTGCGTCCACGCTGAAACTGATGGGATCGTCCCCGCCGCCGTAGAGAACCCCGGGTATGTGTCCGGTGCGGCGCAGGCGCCTTGCCGAGCGAGAACCGTAGGGGTCGCGACTTGCGACGTCGAGCTTTGTGGTCGTGGTGGCCATGAGAAGCCCGAGGACTTTAGCAATCCGCTTCGCTGTTGATCGCCCGGCCGATCCGGAGCAGCTCCACCGAGATGCCCGTGAAGAAGTTCCCGGAGCGCCTGACCGTGACGCATTGGACAGTCGGCAGGTGTCCGATCACCGTCCAGGCCACACGCGTGGGACCCGTGGCGGAGCCGAGCGAGTGGTTGGTTTCAGAGGTGAGGTCGAGGATCTTGACCGAGCCGTTGCGGTGCAGGGAGGCGGCGTCCGCCTTGACCACGGCGACGCACTTGGGATCGCTTGCACAGCCGGAGAGCTGAGCCAGCATGCCGGGCTCGTCGCCGACCGCCTCGGCGCGCAGGACCGCGAGGATGTCGTCGCGTTCGATGTTTTCGGTCGCGAAGAAGCGCGCCAACAGACCGCTGATCGCGAGGAACAGGACCAGGACGAGCGCGATCAACGCCCAGTGGATCGGACGCAGCGAGGCAAGCCAAGCGCGCAACGGCCGCCCAGGCCTCACCGCCGCCCCCTCTCCGGCCTGGGCGGGCGCCCCCGTCGCCGCCGGTGAAGCGGACGCCCCCGTCGCCGCCGGTGAGGCGGATGTGCCCGTCGCCGCCGGCGAGGCGGGCACCCCCTGCTCGCCGCTCAAAACAACTGGTTCTCGCCGCCGAACACTTCGCTGACGGAATCGTCGGTGAAGATGCGGCGGATCGAGTCGGTGAGCAGCTCCGCGCAGGGGAGCACGCGGATGTTTGGCCCCCCGACCGCTCCGGCCGGCCGCGCCGGGATCGTGTCGGTGACGACGATCTCCTTGAAGCCCGCCTCAGTCAGGTTCTCATAGGCGGCGCCGGAGAAGACGGCGTGCGTGGCGGCGGCGTACACGCACCTGGCCCCGGCGTCGAGCACCGTGCGCGCGGCCGCCTTCAGCGTTCCGGCCGTGTCGATCATGTCGTCGACGATCACCGCCGTCTTGCCCTTGACGTCGCCGATCACGTAGCCGATCTCGGCGACCTGCTGGGCGGGACGCTCCTTGTCCAGGATCGCAAGCTCGGCGCCGATGATCGAGGCGAACTTCTTGTTGAGCTTGACCCGTCCGGCGTCGGGGGCGACCACGACGAGGTCGGAGAGGCCGAGGTCGGCGAAGTATTGGGTGAGCATGAACAGGGCGGTCATGTGGTCCACCGGCTTCTGGAAGAAGCCTTGGATCTGGCCGGCGTGGAGATCCATCGTGAGAACCCGGTCGGCGCCGGCGGCCTCGATCATGCGGGCCACCAAGCGTGCCGAGATCGGCTCGCGGGGGGCCGACTTCTTGTCTTGCCGGGAATATCCGAACCAGGGCGTAACGGCGATCACGCGGTGCGCGGAGGCGCCGACGGCGGCGTCGATCATGAACAGGAGCTCCATCAAGGAGTCGTTGGCGGTCACTCCGGTGGCGGGGTTGCCGCACGTGGACTGCACGATGAAGACGTCGGCGCCCCTGATCGACTCCTCGTAGCGACAGTAGACCTCACCGTTTGAGAACGTGTTCAAGGTCACCGGGCCGATGTCAACACTCAGCTTGTCGGCGATGTCCACCGCGAGCTGCGGGTTGGCGCGCCCGGAGAAAAGCATCAGCCGCTTGTTGTAATCAATCGGCAGGCTCGTGGCCGGCGAGGACTGCGTGCGCGCGTCGATCACGCTCATGTACCCCGAGAGTGTAGAGCGCCAAGCCTCACGACCCGCCACCGCCCCCCGGGCGACTCGCGGGCGTCGGGGCGTCGTGTGCGTCCTTGGCGGGGCTTGCCGGAGGAGGGGCATCGGGACTTTCCCGTTTGGCGTAGCCCTCGACGTTCGTTTGGCGCGCGCGGGCCACGGCCAGCGCGTCCGCGGGCACGTCGTCGGTGATGACCGAGCCGGCGGCGGTGTAGGCGCCGTCGCCGACGGTCACGGGCGCCACGAAGGCGGTGTCGACCCCTCCGCGCACGCCACTGCCGATCGTGGTGCGGTGCTTGGCTCGACCGTCGTAGTTGGCGGTGATCGTGCCGGCGCCGAGGTTTGAGCGCTCGCCGATGTCGGCGTCGCCGATGTAGGAAAGATGGGGGATCTTGGCGGCGGGCCCCACGTCGGAGTTCTTGATCTCCACGAACGTGCCGGCCTTGGCGCCGGCGCGCAGGACCGTGCCGGGGCGCAGGTAGGCGAACGGGCCGACGCTGACGCCGTCCTCCAGGACACAGTTGACGAGATAGGAGCAGCGCACGACGCAGTCGGCGCCGATGCGGGTGGCGCCGCGAATCGTGGTGAACGGCTCGATCGTGGTGTCCGCGCCGATCTCGACGTCGATGTCGATTTGCACGGAGGCGGGGTCGAGGATCGTGACGCCGCCACGCATGTGCCGCTCGGCGATCGCCTCTTGCGCGAGCGCTCGCACGCGGGCGAGTCCCACGCGGTCGTTGACGCCGAGCATCAGTCCCTCGTCCTCGACCACGTGCGCGGCGACCTTGGCGCCTTCGCTGCGCAACAGATCCAAGGCTTGGGGCAGGTAGTACTCGCCCTGAGCGTTCTCGGCGGTGAGACGCGGCAGAGCGCTGAGCAAGGCAGAGCCGTCGAACACGTAAATGCCGGAGTTGACCTCGCGAATCTGGAGCTCATCCTCGGTGGCGTCGCCTGGCTTCTTGGTCTCCACCACGCGCGCTACCGATCCGTCGGGATCGCGTACGACCCGCCCGTAGCCGCTGGGATCGTCGAGTAGTGCGGTGGCCATCGTCACGGCGGCGGCGCCGTCCGAGTGAGCCGCGACCAACTCTCCGATCGCCTCGGCGCCCACCAGAGGCACGTCGCCGCTGAGGATGACCACGGGCGCACCGGGGTCGATGTGCCCGGCTGCCGCACGCACGGCGCCGCCGGTACCGTCGGATTGGGGCTGGATCGCCAACTCGACCTTGTCTGGCAAGACGCCCTGGAGCGCGTGGGCGGGCGAGTCCACGACGACGACCCGCTTGGCGCCGGCCGCCAAGGCCGCCCGGACGGGCCACATCACCATCGGAATGCCGCACAGGTCGTGCAACACCTTGGGTGTGGCCGAACGCATGCGGGTGCCCTGCCCGGCGGCAAGAATCAGGACGGTGGGAGCGGTCAAGGCCATGACTGTAGGTGCCCTCCAGACGGAGTGGCGGTTCTATAGGCGAACTGGGGAGCAGGGATTCGAACCCCGATTCTCAGGACCAAAACCTGATGTCCTGCCATTGGACGACTCCCCAAGGAGCAGGGAAGGACTTTAGCGATGAGCGAAGCGCCCCGGTAACACGACAGCGACATTGCATCGGCCCCGCCTGCAAGAATGCTTGCGTGCCGAGGGGCGGGGGATTGGCGACGAGGCGTTTCGGGGATGCGTGGCGTATGCGGCGCTTGAGGCGCATCGGCAGCTTGACGCGCATGGGCCGCTTGACGAGCTTGACGCACATGAGACCCACGGGCCGCCTGACGCGCACAGGCCACTTCAAGCGCATGGGGCGATGGGCGGCGATCGGTCTGCTTGCGCCGGTCGGGGCGCTGAGCGGCGGAGTATCCGCGGCGACCGCGGTCTCGTCCAGCTCGACGTCTGCCCGAACCTCAGGCCACGTGGCCTGCAAAGACACGAACCTGCGACCCACCCGCAAGGACATCGCCCGGATCACGGCCGCGACCCTTTGCCTGATCGACCGCGAACGGGCCTTGTACGGCCTGGGAGCGTTGCGCGCGAACGGCTCGCTGCAGCACATCGCGGCGAGCCAGGCCAAGGCGATGGTGGTCGGCGACTATTTCGGCGATGACACCCCCAGCGGGACGACTCCATGGCAGCGCATCGCCGCTTCGCCTTACGGCGTCGGCGCGCACAGCGTGGCGGCGGCCCAGAACATCGGCTGGGGCACCCAGCGGATGGCCACGCCGGCGGGGATGGTGAGCATCTGGATGCACTCGCCCCCGCACCGACAGATCGTGTTGACCGGCGGCTACCGAGACATCGGCATCGGCGTGGCGCCGGCGGCTCCCGCACGCCTCACCGGCGGGGCGCCCGGCGCGACCTACACGGTCGAGTTCGCGACGCAGGGTTAGTCCAACCTTGGGGCGCCCCGCCCGCGTACGCGGGCGCGCGTGCGGCTTACTTAACAAGGAGAGCGTGTTACCTAGCCGCGCACGCGCGCGGGGCACCCTCCAGAGACAACAACCCCGGCGCCTAACCCCGCCTCGGCACCCGCCCCCCACGCGCCCCATCCTCGGAGGCGGGGCCTCGCGCGGAGGAGATCCCGAGAACTCGCATCGCCTTCAAGCCGAGGCTGAGCTTCTCGCGCCCGTCGGAGGAGCTGACATCCAAACCGGTCAGCTCGCGGATTCGCTCCAGGCGATAGTAGATCGTGTGGCGGTGGGTGAAGAGGCGCTGGGCGGTGCCGGCCACGTTGCCGTCGGCCTCCAAGAACGTCCCCAGGGTGCCGAGCAGCTCGGTCTCGTACTGTTCGTCGTAGGCAACCAAGGGCTCGACAGTCTCGGCGTAGAAGCGCTGCAGCTCGTCGGGGTTCTCGGTCATGGCGCTCAAGAGCAGGCGGTAGGCGCCGGTCTGCTCGAAGGCCAAGAGGACCCCTTCGGGAGCCGAACCCTCGGCGACATTGGCCGCCAAGAGGGCCTCGCCGGCGGCGCGGGACAGTTCCCCGGGATCCTCGGCCAGGCGGGAGCGCCCAAGCGCGAATGTGTAGCCGGCGAGAGCGCTCTCCATCTCGCGCAAGACCCCTTCGGCGGCACGCGCAGCGGCGGTCTCCTCGCCGCCGGGCACGAGCAGCAGGATCTCGACGCCGGCGGCGCCATCTCGCTCGGAGAGCGCAGCCAGGGACTTGCCCACGACCGCGCGGGCGCCGCGCTCGGCAACAGCGCGGGCGCGGGCGCGCCAGCCCTCCTCGGTGGGCGCCTGGGGATGCGCGCGCGCCACGATCACCGAGGCGCCCTCGGCCAGGTCCAGCGACAACTCGGCGGCACGCGCGAGCAGCTCGTCGCGGGGGACGGGCTTGGGTCCCAAGGCGAGGCGCAGGAAATCCGCGGCGGCGGTCTCGGAAGCGAGATCGGGTGCGCGCACGCGCTCGACCTCCGAGGCGATCATCGTGACCAGGAGGCGCCGTACCAGGGGGCTGGGCTCGGCCCGGGCGCGCATATGCAGCGAGCCGACGACCGCATCGGCGACACGCAAAGGCACGCTCGTTATGCCGTCGCCGCCAGCCAGCAGGGAGCGCTCGTCGGCGCTCGAGCGGGCCGCGACGGCGATCGTGGCGCCGGCGGCGTCGGTCACCGCCAGACTCGCGTCCAAGGCCCGCGAGGCGGCGCGCACGACCTCGGGCAGGCCGGCGCCGGACTCGACCGCCTCGGTGACCGCGTCGAGCCCGACGAGCTCAGACATGGCGGAGGGGGCTGATGACCAGCCAAGGACCGAGGAGGGACACCGAGCTCAGCCCCGCGGGTGGACGGCGCGGGGGCACCGGGGTCAGCCCCACAGGTAGACGGCGAGCAGGGCGCCGAGCACACCGGCGCCGACGAGCACCGCGAGCACGTACAGGGACAGGACAGTCGCCGCCAGGCGCTCCCAGACGCGCGAGTAGGAGCCCCACGCGGGCACCAGAATCAGGCCCACATAGAGAGCCAAACCGAATACACCGGCGCAGACCGCGACCAGATCGGTGACTGTGTTGTCGCTCACCGGGATCATTGTTGCGTACGCACCCGTTGTACCGCCCCGAAACCGGCACCGACCGACGTCGCCGTGAGGGGCGCGGGCTCCAATCCGGCGAGACCGGCGAGAGCGCGCTCGGCGCGCGCAAGTCCGTTGGCACGGGCGAACAGGCCGAGCACGGTGGGTCCTGAGCCGCTGAGGAAGGCAAGCTCGGCGCCGGCCTCGAGCGCTTGGCGCAAGGCGGGGCCGATTTCGGGACACAGCTCGATCGCGGCGGCTTGGAGGTCGTTGTGGAGCAGACCGGGGTCCTCCGGTAGCGCAGAGGCCAGCTCGAAGGCGGCCCTGAGGGCGGCGCGACGCTCTTGCAGGACGGACAGCTCGCGGGGCAGGCCGAGCCGGTCGGCGGCGGCGTAGACATCTGCGGTCGAAAGCGCGACCTTCTGGGGCACGACCAAGACCCCGAAAGGCGTGAAAGGGTCGGGCAAGGCCTCCAAAACCTCGCCGGCGCCACTCGCCAGCCAGCGCCCGGGTGTGACCTGGGCTGGAACGTCGGCCCCCAGTTCAGAGCTAAGCACGAACAACAATCCCTCATCCCCCAAGCCTGAAGCCGCGTGGGCCAGGCGCAAAGCAGCGGCCGCGTCGGCGGATCCACCCCCGAGGCCGGCCGCTACGGGGATGCGCTTGTCGATCTCCAGACGCACGGGCGGCGCGTCCCAGCCGGTGGCGGCCCTGAAGGCGGCGAGGGCACGGGCGGCGAGATTCTCGCCGGGCACGCCGGGACAGAGGACTTCGTCGGCGGATGCGCCGGGCGCCTCCTCCAAGGTCAAGTCGTCGGCGAGGGAGATCGACTGCATCACGGAGACCAGCTCGTGGCGGCCGTCGGGGCGGGTCGGGCCGAGGAACAGGCCTAGGTTGATCTTGGCGGGGGCGAGCGCGCGCAGAGGGAGATCGGTCAAAGCGCGAGGGCCTCCGCAAGGGCGACGAAGTCTGGGGGCGCGAGCCGCTCGGCGCGTACGTCGGCGGGATGGCCCAAGTCGAGGAGGGCAGCCTGGATTCGCTCGCGTGGACGATCGACGCCGGAGATCGCCAAAGATCGCGCTAGCGCCTTGCGGCGGTGGGCGAAGGCTGCGCCTACGAGCCTGCGTATAGGCGGCGCGGGGGCCGGTCCGGTGCGCACGACGCGGACCAGGACCGAGTTGACGTGGGGCACCGGTCGAAACACGGTGCGTGGTATGGCGCGCACGACGCGGACATCGCCGGCCAGCTGGGCCAGGACGGAGGTGACACCGTAAGTGCCGTTGCCAGGCGCGGCCGCTAGGCGCTCGCCGACCTCGCGTTGAACCATGACCAGCCACAGCCCGATCGAGGGAAGCTGCTCGATCGTGCGCAGGAGCACTCCGGCGGCGATCCCGTAGGGGAGGTTGGCCACCATCTTCGTCGGCTTGGGCTCGATCGTGGTGAGGTCGAGGCGCATGGCGTCGCCCCACAGGAGCGCGACGTTCTCGAAATCGGCCACGCTCCGTTGCAGGGCGGGCCGCAGACGCTCGTCGAACTCGACGACGTGCAGCCGGCGTACGAGGGGGGCGAGATGGGCCGAGAGGACTCCCTCGCCTCCGCCCACCTCAAGGACGATGTCCTCGGGGGAGACCTGCGCTTCGCGTGCGATCACGGCGAGGATGTTGGGGTCGCGCAGGAAGTTCTGGCCGAGCTCGCGGCTGCGTCGGGTGGACCTGCCCCTAGCCGGGGAGGGCGTGCCCCCGGGAGGGGCGCTCACCATCCGAAGACGCGCTCGGCGTTGCGCTCCACCAAGGCGCCGAGCTCATCCACGGAGACGCCGCGCAACTCGGCGATGAAGGCGGCGGTGTGGGCCACGTAGGCGGGCTGGTTGCGGTGCTTGCGCACGACCTGGGGCGAGAGGTAAGGGGCGTCGGTCTCGATCAGGAGACGCTCGGCGGGGGTGAGGCGCGCGGCCTCGGCGAGATCGCCCGCGCTTTTGTAGGTGACGTTGCCGGCGAAGGAGATGAAGTAACCGCGGTCCACGCACTCCTGCAGGCGGTCGGGCATCGAGAAGCAGTGGATCACCACCTTCAGCCCCTCGGCCTCGGCGGCTAGCGTCGCGAGGGTGTCCTCGTCGGCGTTTCTGGTGTGGATGGTCAGGGGCGCGCCCGTCTTGTGGGCGAGGGCTATTTGCGAACTGAATGCGCGCCTCTGGTCGTCCCGCGCGGCGTGCTCGCGGTAATAATCGAAGCCGGTCTCGCCAATCGCCACACAACGGGGATGTTCGGCGAGGGCGGCGAGCTCGGCCAGGTCGGCGTCGTCGAAGCCGTGCGCTTCGTTGGGGTGGCACCCGACCGCCGCGAACACTTGGGGGAAGGCTTCGGCCGAGGCCAAAGCGGCGCGCGAGGACTCGCCATTGGTGCCGACCGCGAGCATCTTGACGACGCCCGCCGCGACGGCCCGCTCGACCAACTCGGCGTCGGGCTCCTCACAGAGGTAGAGGTGGGTGTGGGAGTCGATCACGCCGGATCCATGGTCTTCGGGAACAGCACCTCTACCTTTTCAACGCGCTCGATCGAGCCATCGCCGAATCCGGCGGCCTCGTAGGACACGTCAGACGCCCCCAAGGCCGCGAGCAGCTTGGAAGTCGCCTCCGGCAGATAGGGATGCAAGAGCACCGACACCACCCTGAGCCCCTCCGCCAAGGTGGCAAGCACACGATCGAGATCCTCCGCGCGGGCGGGGTCCTTGGCCAGCTGCCAAGGCGCTTGCTCCTCGACGTAGCGGTTGAGCCGCCTTACTCGCTGCCATATCTCGTCCAAGGCGGTGGTCGGCTCCACAAGGTCGAGCAACGCGCCAACACGCTCGGAAAGCCCTTGAAAATCGGCCGCCAAGACATCGTCGAGGCTACCGCTCACCACCCCGTCGCGGTAGCGCACGATCATCGCGAGTGTGCGCGAGGCGAGGTTGCCGTAGTCGTTGGCGAGCTCGGACTCGTAGCGCTGCTCGAAGGAGGCGGTGGAGACCGAGCCGTCTTGACCGAAGGGCACGTCCCGCAAGAGATAGAAGCGGAGAGCATCGGCGCCGAAGCGGTCGATCACCTCGAAGGGGTCGAGCACGTTGCCGAGGGACTTGCTCATCTTCTCACCGTCCATGAGCAGGTAGCCGTGCACGAACAGCTTGCGTGGCAAGTCCAGGCCAGCGGCCATCAGGAGGGCGGGCCAGTAGACGGCGTGGAAGCGGAGGATGTCCTTGGCGATCAGGTGGACGTCGGCGGGCCAGAAGGCGGCGGTGAGGTCCGTGCCACCCACATCGACATCCCCACTCGCGCCTGACCCGTCGAGCGCGGGGCCCCTTGAGGGCCCCGGCGCGTAGGTGAGCGCGGAGTAGTAGTTGAGCAAAGCATCGAACCAGACGTAGAAAACGTGCGTGGGATCCCAGGGAACGGGCACGCCCCAGGTCAGCTTGTGGCGCGAGAGCGGCACGTCGCGCAGGCCGGACTTGACGAACGAGAGCGCCTCGTTGTAGCGCGTGCGGGGCGCGACGAAGTCGGGGCGCTCGGCGTAGAGTCGTTCCAGGGGCTCTTGGAAGGCAGACAGCGCGAAGAAGTAGTTGTCCTCTTGCTCGCGCGTGAGGGGGACATGGTGGATCGGGCAGAGCTCACCCTCGTCGACTTCGTTCTCGGCCTTGAAGTCGGCGCACTTGGGGCAGTACCAGCCCTCGTAGGTGCCCATGTAGACGTGACCGTTCTCGCGCACCTTGGCCAGCACGTCTTGGACCACGGCCATGTGGGCGGGGTCGGTGGTACGGATGAAGAAGTCGTTGGTGGCCTCAATCCGGGGCGCAAGGGCCCGGAAGCGCTCGGAGTTGCGGTCGGCCAGCTCCTGCGGCTCGACTCCGAGCGCATGCGCGGCGTCGGCGACCGGCTCGCCGTGCTCATCGGTGCCGGTCAGGAAGAACACATTCTCGCCGCGCTGGCGGTGATGGCGCGCGAGGACGTCGGCGGCGATCGTCGTGTAGGCGTGGCCCAAGTGGGGGGCCGCGTTGACGTAGTAGATGGGGGTGGTTACGTAGAAGGACACGCTCCTCCCAGGCTACTGGGCTGACCGTGCCGAACACCGCTTCCCGGCGCGGCCAGTCGCACGGATCTCGTGTCTAGCCCTTCTGCGTCTTGCGACCCTTTGCGTGACCGGTCTTCTTTGCCTTTTTATGCTTCCCCTTCGCCGCTAGGTGCTTCGCGCACCCGGTGACGGCGATCGGCGTCGAGACGTGCTGTTCAACGCCGTTCTGTCCGACGAAGGACGTCGGCATCTTGAGTTTCGTCTTGCATAGGTTGCCGTTGGCGGCTAGCGCCGAGTATTTGCCTTGGGGTAGCGTCATTTCGAAGGTGCCTACTGGGACGTCGGGGACGCTCTTAAATGTGCTGCTGGTGATTCCCGCTTTGCTGATGAACGTTGTCCCTACGAGATCGACTGTGGCTCCGTAGCCCTGAAGGACGACGATCAGATCGGGGAACGCTTCGCCGCCGTGGGACACGAAGTACGCGGGACCCGTGAGCGGGACCGGTAGTACTGGTGTCGTCGCGGTTGCCGTGGCGACCTTCGACTCCTGGGGGCAGTTCGCGGGGTTAGCGTCGAACACCTGTGCGGGACACGCCTTCTGCAGGGTCGTCAGGCGTGAGGGTAGTTGCTTTGGTAGGTCCACCTTGACCTTCGCGATGTTCGCATCGAAGGGTCCCTCGGGGTAGGTGAGCTTGACGTGCAAGCTCGCCCCATTCGCCCGGGATGTTCTACCCGAGGTCGATGCGGTCAGCTTTGGTTTGAACGCCAGCGTCGCGCAGTTCGTCACCTGGAAGGACGTCGATACGGGCGCTTTGGCGCCTTCAGTACTGGACAAGGTCCCGTTGATCGCTGTCTTGTTGCAGTTCGTTGGGTTGAACGTGAACTTGTCGCGGTCCACCGTCACGTTCACGTGCTGGATCTGCAAAGGAATCCCATCGATGATCGTCGGCAGCGGATCGCTCTTGATCGTCAACGCCGCCGTATGCGGATCGACACTGATACTCGCCCTCACAACGACCGAACCAAGATCGAACGGACCCGCCTTCGCTGGGTTCACGATCGACAAACCGTATGGCGCTCCTTTGTACCCGGTCGTGACGAACACCTTCCCGCCCGTCACCGTGTACGGATCATTCCCAAGGCCCGCGCTTACGACCGTGTGCCCGATCAGGCTTTCTTCGCCACAAGTACCCAGCGAGGCTTGTGGTTCGGGACACAGCTTGACCGACGAGAGTGTCCCCAACAGGCCCGGGGGCATTTGCATTTCGACCCTGCTCAATGTCTGATCGGCATCGGGACGACTCATCGTCAACGTAAACGGCGTGAACGCTCCCGCCTGCAGGTTCGTCGAGCCGGCCTGGAAACCGGGCGTGAACGGTTGCGGATCGCTACACGGAGCACCGTTCGGACCTGAGGTGATCTGGAAGCTCGACGACGAGTTGGCCGGCGCGTTGCCCGACCACGGTGAGATCGACGCCTGCGTCGTGTACGTCCCACACAATGCTGGTGTCGTCAAGCGGCGCCCGCGCAGACCCGAAGAAATGCAATGTCAGGTCTTCGAACGGCAGTTGTGGCGTGTCCCTGAACGTCGAGACGAGCTGGCCCGTGATCGGATCGAGCGTCACTTGGCCCGCGAACTTGACAAGCACTCCTGAGACGGGGTCCTTCGCGACGATGTACATCGCGACCAGCGAACCGAACGGGTTAGCGTTCTGCACCGCCAAATACACCTCGCCCACCAATGGGTTCGGTAGCAACGGCGTATGGATTTCAGCGGTCGCTACCTTCGACCCATCAGGACACGAAGGATCCCCGTGTTCTTCAAGACCAATCTGGGCAAGCGAACACGCTTCCAAACCATCAGCACCAGCCGGCGAGATCTGGATCCCCGCAGGCAGCGTCACGGTCGTGTCCTTCACATCCGCCGGAGCGAGACCCATCGGGTTCAAGGCCCCTTCCTGGGGCACATGAACCCCCACGGTCAACCCGCTCGGAGTGCTCGCCGCCGAACCGTCCGGTGCGACACTGATCGATGGTTCGAACGGCAAACGGTTGCAACCAACCAACCCAAGCGGTCCACCGGAATCTTCTTCCAACAGCGATTCGCCATTCTTGAACACACCGGGTTCTTCCCACGAATCCGCTTCCACCGTCGTCCGCATACCCGCAGGACCAGAACACGACGTCGGCAACGTCAAAAACGGAACCAACTTGGGACGCACCGGCGCCACACATGGAAAGAATTCAAAGCCAAAGATGTCCGTATCGTAGACGCAGCTCCAGCCGCGCATATTGTTGTGGCTGGGATCGGCCGGCACTCCCCAGAATGTCACCTGGCTCCCAAGGAACCCGAAGATCTGAGAGATGTTGTTGACACTGACAACGACACCATAGTCGCCACCCGTGCGAACCGCCGTATCCAGAATCACCGGAATATGGACAACGCTGAAGCCGAACCTGGCAGGCTCACCAACCGATGGCACAAGATTGAACAGAGGTACCGTGTCAGAAGAGCTTGCCGGTGAGACGAATCGTCGCGATACCGATAGCGGTTTCCGCCGGACATGCATTAGGACCTTCGGGAAGGCAACGCGTCGAACTCTTGGCTGGTGCACTGCGGTATCACCTGCGGATTACCGACCAAACCCGCGGGTAGACTGAAGTGCAGATCCTTCGTCAACGCGACCGGCTGAGCTCCCGGTTCTAGTGCTGGCGAGTAGCTCGGCTGAGTCGATGTATTTAGGGCTACCGTGGTCGTCAACTGGAAAGGATGCGAGCCGGCCTGCGTATCGATCGAACCATCTTCGTTGGTTGGCACAAGCCGAAGATCTTCCACACCAAACGAGGCTGGGGTGGGACTCACTGTCAACGCGTGGCGAGTCGTCGTGGGCGCCGCACCGCCGCCGCTGACAACCACTTCGTTGACCAGCCCGCCAGATGCGCTTGATGCGCTTTCTTCGACCTTGACGGTAATACCGATGTGTAAGTTCGCGATAAGGCTGGAGGACTCCCCCTAAATACGCAGTGCAACGTTGCCAGTTCGCATTCTGCACCCGAGATCGCAGTCGCGACCAATCCGGCCGGCAGCTTCTCGGCGATCGAGATCGGACTCGTTTCGCCGTTCGCCGGAGCGTCACCGAGATTGCTGATCTGCAGCAACAGTTCTCCTTCGCCACCTGGCGGAAGGTTGGTCGGGAGGCTGACCGTGTTGACCGTCAACACAGGATTCGAAGCAAGTGCAGGTGCGGCGTCAAGCGATCCTGCCGATACGATGACTGAGACCAGGATACTCAGCAGCAGTGGAAGCGAGCGGAAGTTACGCATCATTTGATCCTCCGGCCGCTCGTCTTGACTTTGCCATACCTCTTCCTCGCCCGGGCTTCGCAGACGGCCCGCCGTCTCCCCGATCTCTTCTTACAAGCCTTCACCGCCCTTGAGAGCTTTTCTGCGCGTATTTGCACGGCCCTCTTCGCCTTCGTCGTCAACTTTGTCACTGGGGGAGTGGGAGTCACGTTTCCCGCACCCACGAACGTTGCGGTGGCCGGCGCCGCAAATATCCCCGGCTGCGGCGACGGCGCAACCCTGCACGAATCGGTCGTCGTACACGCCGGTGAGACCGCAAGCGACGACGGGCACGGCGCGGTTTGCGTACACACCCGTGCGTCGTACATGTCAGCCGTACCATCCGTGTCGTTTTGGACGAGGTCGTCCTGGGTCGTGAAGAACATGTCGTTTCCGCTCGCGCTCGCATCGAAGAAAACCGAATCGGTATTACCGGTTCCGGCCGAGATCAACCCGATACAGCCACCGAGCGTTTTATTGAAGACGACACTCGCACCCTGACCGTAAGACGGCGGCCGGCAACTGCCTACACCGACGGGCTCATACTCGTACACGTCCTCGCGACCGTTGACATCACGCGGCACCAGCGCATCGGCGCTGGTGAAGAACAGGCGGCCCGAGTCGTCCAGGTAACGCGGCTGATGCCCGGTGCTGCGAAACCCACCATCCTCGGTCCAGCCCGGGATCACAGCCGCGACCCAGCGACCCTGCCAGGTTCCAGCCGGGTCCATCGCGATCCCGGGGACTTCTTCCGTGTCATATTGACCGACAGGCCTCGCGCCAGTCGGATCGCATGAAGCGCAGACGACCCGGTTCGTTTCCGCGTCATACAAATAGACCTCCTCGTCCGGTTCGCCGCTGATCGCGTCGCGATTGTCGTACCCAGTCAGGCTGCGCCGCGACATGAAGGCTAGATAACGCCCGCTCGGCGAGACACGCGCCGCCTGGCGCTGAAGAGTCTCATTGGCGCCGATTCCGTCATGACCTGTCGGATGGGCTTTCTTCCGCCCCACCCGCGACGAATGTCACACTCCAGGAGCCACTACCAATCGAGGATTCACGCAGAAGATAGAGATTACAGAAGCCGATAGGACATGGAGTCGCAGATTCACCCTCGCTATTCGGCGCACTAGTGAGCACACCTGGCGTTCTCACGTAGATCGACGTGCCCGCTTCGTTGGCTTCGAGAACATTTACCCCTCCGAATTCGGCTCCAGCCACGCCGAGCGTTAGATCGGTAAGCCGTTCTCCTTCTGGGCGAGCCGGTTCGAACATGTAGAGGTCGCCTCCGTGAGCACCACTCACGAGGTCATTTCCATCGGTGAAAAAGACGCGCGAACCATCGCTGTTGGCAACCTTGAAGGCGCCTCCACCCGCAACCCCGCCACCACTCTGCACCGCGTCCACTTGAAGCGTTTCCCCCGTCGCCATATCGCGCGTAAATAGACCGGGCGTGAATAGATTTGCTCCTTCATTATTCCACTCACTCCACACGACCCGCGTCCCGTCGTCTGAAATCGCATGCCTGGTAGCCGACACATCCTGGCGGGATGCGGTAAAAGAACTACTGCCCAGCAGTACTGCAGTTTCGGGCAGTCCTCCAGCTCCAGGTCCAGGTTTATACCCACTTGCAGGTTTATGTTCGGGAAGCACGCTCACGAGACGAGTTTGACCATCGGCCCACTCGTAAAGTCCTTCCGCGTTCGGATAATTTGGATCCAAGCCGACAGGACCGCCGAATACGACGTGACTGAGATCAGGCGTTGCGCCTTCAAAATTTACTTGTGGTAGCGGTTCGGATGTTACTACCGCCCGAAACGTATTAGTCGCATTGTTACGAAGATAGATCTCGGTTTCTCCCCCGACTTCCTGATGAATTTCGGGTGCCAATGGCGGCTCGAGCGTGCTGATGTCGCGGCACCAATAGGGCATGCGATAGATCCGGAGAGAAGCGCAGATATTCTTCGCCCTCCCCGAGCAAGCCGTCCGTACCTATGTCGTGCTTGTGCGGGGTGGCGATATCCAGCGAGGACCAGCCACCCGAATCGCGTCGTCGACAACATCTGTGTTGACATTAGGTTTCCGGGCGGGTTCGCACCGACCGGCGCGCTCGCGATGTATGTAACGCTCGTCCCGTCTTCGGAGGCTTCCGTCGCATCACCGCTAGCCAGCGAAAAACCCCCTCCGCCGATCCCGAAAATTTCGGCGCCGTCCTTCTGCGGTGGCGAGACCAGTTCGTAAGCACGACCGTCGGGAAGCGCGAATTCTCCACCCATCGTCTCGGTGGTGAACGTCTGATCGGGACCAGGCGTGCCACCGGCAGGGCTTTGCGAGTTGGTCGCGAGGACACGGTAGTGATAGGTCGTGCCCGGTTGCAGCCCCTGTATCGCGGCCGTGGCCGGGGATTCGCTGGCGGAGCCGATCTGGGCCGACTCGGGCGTGCTCTGCCCATGCGGCCCACTGGTGGTATAGGGGCTCGTGTCGTATTCGAAGTGGTAAGTCGTTTCCGGGGCGCCAGGATCGATCTCGGCGTGCAACTTCGCGCTGGTAGCTGTGACCTCGGTGACCGACTCGCTTTCGGCAACGATCACTGGCGCTATAGCGACGGTCGTGAATCTCACGGGCGCGCTCAACGCTTCCGCTCCCACTTCGTTACGAGCCCGCAGACAGAACGTGTAGGTGCTACCGGGCAACAGACCCGTAAGTTCGGCTTTGACCGCTTCGGCGACACCGCCCGCCGAACTTCCAGCAGAAGATTCCCCGCCTTCGCATGTCATCGCTGACCGCCACAAAAATTCGTAGGTGCCCGCTTCGCCGGGGATCGTGGCTTTCGGGTCCAGCACCCCGTTGAGCGTCGCGGTGGTAGTCCCGATTGGTTCCGCCTTCAAGCCTTCCGGGGTTTCGGGTGCGGTGATGAAATGTTCGATGGTTCCTTCCCGCTTTTCGTGGGCCGCGTTTTCAGCGATCACACGGTAGTAATAGGTCTTATCCGCGTGCAAGGCAGACACATTCACGCCTACCCCCTGCCCACCGTAGATACCCGCAAGGGTCGCCGGTTCGCAACCCACGGTCGTGGAAGTGGCGAGCGACGCTTCAGTGCCGTACTGGAACTCGCATTTCGTGACTTCCTGATTATTCGCGTTGACCGTCGCTTCCAGACGGGCTTCCGAGACCGTCACGCCGGAGACGCTCTCCCCTTCAACGGCAGGAGGAGCCGCGAGCGTCGTGAACGACGCTTCGTTAGCGCTCGGCGTCGATTCGCCCGCTTCGTTGGTCGCGACCATGCAGACCCGGTAGGTCTTACTCGGCTGCAAACCCGTCACTTCGACATGCTCGGCGAGCGCTTGGCCTTCAACTTCGGGTTCCTGGCCAGTAGCAGCCTGACCGACCAGACACGAGATTTCAGTGCTGTAGAAGAAATACCAACCCGCCTTCGCACTCGCACCCGGATTCAGCGTGCCTCCCAAGGTGGCAGAGGTAGCGGTCACTCCGCTCACAGGACCCGTCACCGGCGCTTCAGGAGCAGCAGCCAACGCCGGAGTGCTCGCGAAAACCAAGACTCCGATCATGGGTGCGAGCGTCGAGAAGAGTAGTTTGCGAGCGTTCATTGAATCGTCCCCTCCGATGGTGTACTGACGTAGTCGCGCTCCCGCGCGCTTCCCACTACCTGCGCGACCTGATGGCCGGCGGATGTCAAATGCCAGGCGTTGGGCTCGCCCTTTGCGTGGCCTCCCTCGCCCCTGTTCTCAAGCAACCGGTAGCGCTCCAAACGCGCCAACAACTTCGAAATCTGACCCTGATCAGAAATACCAGCAGCGCTACCCACAGCCCTGTTTGAAAGACCCGGCTCCTCAGCTACCGCTTCAAGCACACACACCGTGCGATAAGTCAGCCTGATCGGAAGGCCACGCAACGGATCGTCCCGTCGCATCCCCGCGGACTCGCGGTGACTGTCGATCGCCTCGCTGCCGGGCTTTGACGGGTTAGCCGCTGGCAGTCCTGGTGTGGAGCGTTTGCGCTCGTTGCGCGCCGCTGCTGGGCCGAGATAGGGAAGCACGATCATCGCCATCAGCTCGCCGTGCAAGTCGCTCAACGGTGCGGAATCTTCGCGCGCTAGGCGCGTATGCACGATCGAGAGGGCCGCGCCCACCAAGCCCTCGGCAGTCAGCTCGGAGCACTCAGCCTTAGCGTTGCTCTTGTTGCACCCTTCGTCCACGAGATCCGCGAGTCTTCTCAGCACCAGCTCCCGGCGCTCCAAGATCTGCCTACCACCGCGCGCCGACTGCACCACACACACGCGCGCAAGCACCGGCTCGCGATCCAAAAACGACAAGATCCTCCACAAGCCAGCCCGCACACGCTCGATCCACGGCAACTCCTCCCAACCCGAGTCCGCGATGTGAGCGGCGATCCGCGCGACCGCTTCGTCGAACATCGCCGCCAAGCAGTCCTCGCTGTTGGCGAACAATTCATAGAACGTGCGCCGCGAAACATGCGCCTGCCCAGTTATCTCACCGACCGTCGTGCGGGTATAACCGAACTCGTCAACCGCCCGAACCGCACCCGCAAGCAAACGCACACGCTGAATCTCAGCAACATGCGAACCCTGCCGAACGCTGCGCCCGGAGGACCGTGTCCGTGCGGAAAGACTCGCGGTTGCCCCACGCGTACGAGTCAGGGAAGCCATCAACGCACCGCCCTCGAGAGAACGGTGCGCGCACGACCCGAGAGAACGGTGTACTCACGACCCGCAAAATGCGGACGAGCAACCGGCGACGCCTCACACGAAGACGCCTCACACGAAGACGCCTCACACGAAGACGCCTCACACGAAGACGCCTCACACGAAGACGCCTCACACGAAGACGCCTCACAAGCACGTGTCCAACTAAACCGGACCGTCGGCCCGGCGACGCCTGCGGCAAAACCGCGGCGAAAACTGCTAGCGCCTAGACGCCAACAATCCCAGAGAGAGAGAGAGAGAGAGAGAGAGAGACGCGTCAGCGACGCTGACGCGTCCTATAACGGACGCTCGTGCGACGCACGGACTCTCAAGCACGCTATTCCCCAACGAAACCACGCGAATACAACTCCCTCTCAGGACTAAAACCCGGTCCCTCTCCCAAGGTCCCCTGGAAAAACGCCTGCAGTTCAACCCAAAAGCCAACCCAAACCCAGTATCTATGTTCGCCTCGCCCCCAAACACGGAGGCCGTCAAACCAAAAGGCATGACAGCGATTAGAGCTTTATAGCGCACCCCGCTTTAGATGTCAAGGGGTCAGCTATACGGAACCCACTTGGCACCGAACAGACGATACCTGGCGCGGGGCCGGGAGCTCGGCCGTTGTGCCCTCTCCCCTCACGCGAGGAAGAGGCGTTCAGGCCACTCGCGCGATCTCGTGTCTAGCCTTTCTTGGTCTTGTGGCCCTTTGCGTGGCCGGTCTTCTTTGCCTTCTTGTGCTTCCCCTTCGCCGCCAGGTGCTTCGCGCACCCGGTGACGACGATCGGTGTCGAGACGTGCTGTTCGACACCGTTCTGTCCGACGAAGGACGTCGGCATGTTGAGTTTCGTGTTGCACAGGTTCCCGTTGGCGGCGAGTGCTGAGTATTTGCCTTGGGGCAACGTCATTTCGAACGTACCGACAGGCACGTCGGGGACCGTCTTGAATGTGCTGCTGGTGATCCCGGCTTTGCTGATGAATGTGGTGCCGACGAGGTTGACGGTTGCTCCGTAGCCTTGTAGGACGACGATCAGGTCGGGGAACGCTTCCCCACCATGGCTCACGAAGTACGCAGGACCGGTCAATGGGACCGGTAGTACCGGTGTGGTAGCGGTTGCCGTGGCGACCTTCGACTCGCTCGGACAGTTAGCGGGGTTCGCATCGAAGACCTGCGCAGGACACGCCTTCTGCAATGTCGTCAAACGTGAGGGTAGTTGCTTTGGCAGGTCCACCTTGACCTTGCTGATGTTCGCGTCATAAGGACCCTCAGGGTAGGTGAGCTTCACGTGCAAGCTCGCCCCGTTAGCTCGGGATGTCTTCCCTGATGTCGAAGCTGTCAGCTTCGGTTTGAATGCCAAGGTCGCACAGTTCGTGACCTGGAAGGACGTGGAGACTGCTGCTTGAGCGCCTTGAGTGCTGGATAGCGTCCCGTTGATCGCTGTTTTGTTGCAGTTGGTGGGGTTGAACGTGAACTTTTCGCGGTCCACCGTCACGTTCACGTGCTGAATCTGCAGGGGAATTCCATCGATGATCGTCGGCAATGGATCGCTCTTGATCGTCAGCGCCGCGGTGTGCGGATCCACGCTGATTGACGCCCTGACAACGACCGAGCCCAAGTCGAATGGTCCAGCCTTCGCAGGGTTCACGATCGAAAGGCCATACGCCCCACCACCGTACGCAGTCGTTATATAGACCTTCCCACCAGTCACCGTATAGGGATCATTACCCAAGCCTGCGCTGACAACGGTCGTACCGATCAAGCTTTCCGGACCACACGTACCCTCAGAAGCTTGTGGTTCACCGCACAACTTGACCGACGACAGTGTGCCCAACAAGCCCGCAGGCATCCGCATTTCAACTCTGCTCAACGTCTGATCCGCATCGGGACGACTCATCGTCAACGTGAACGGCGTGAACGCACCAGCCTGCAAGTTCGTCGAGCCGGCCTGGAACCCGGGCGTAAACGGTTGCGGATCGCTACACGGAGCACCATTCGGCCCACTCGTGATCTGGAAGCTCGACGACGAGTCCGCCGGCGCGTTGCCCGACCATGGTGCGAACGACGCCTGCGTCGTATACGTCCCGCACAACGCCGGAGTAGTCAACGGTGCCCGCGCGGACCCGAAGAAATGCAATGTCAAGTCTTCGAACGGTAGTTGCGGCGTGCTCTTGAACGTCGAGGCCAACTGGCCCGTGACCGGATCGAGGGTGACTTGGCCCGCGAACTTGACAAGCACTCCCGACACCGGGTCCTTCGCGACGATATACATCGCGACCAGCGAACCGAACGGGTTAGCGTTCTGCGCAGCCAAATACACCTCGCCCACAAGCGGGTTCGGTAGCAACGGCGTATGGATTTCAGCGGTCGCTACCTTCGACCCATCAGGACACGAAGGATCCGCGTGTTCTTCCAAACCGATCTCGCCAAGCGAACACGCTTCCAAACCATCCGCGCCGGCAGGCGAGATCTGGATCCCCGCGGGTAGTGTCACGGTCGTGTCCTTTACGTCAGCCGGAGCGAGGCCCGTCGGGTTTGATGCCCCTTCCTGGGGCACGTGAACGCCCACCGTCAACCCAGACGGTGTACTAGCCGCCGAACCGTCCGGTGCCACACTGATCGACGGTTCGAACGGCAATCGGTTGCAGCCCACCAACCCCAGCGGTCCACCGGAATCTTCTTCCAACAGAGATTCCCCCTTCTTGAACACGCCGGGTTCCTCCCACGAGTCCGCTTCCACGGTCGCCTGCATACCGGAAGGACCAGAACATGACGTCGGCAAAGTCAAAAACGGAATCAACCTGGGATGCACCGGCGCCACACACGGAAAGAGCGCACTGCCTAGTGGGGTGCAGCCCCAGCCACGCACATTGTTGTGACTGGGGTCGGCAGGCACTCCCCAGAATGTCAATTGACTCCCGATGAACCCGTCGAGCTGAGAGATGTTATTGACACTGACAACGACGCCATAGTCGCCACCCGTGCGAACCGCCGTGTCCAGGACCACCTGAACGCTGAGAACGCTGAAGCCGAACCTGGCGGGCTCACCAACCGACGGCACAAGATTGAACAGCGGTACCGTTATAATGGACCGACCGTCGATACGCACCTGCGCAATACCGATAGCTGTTTCCGCCGGACATTCATTAAGATAATTAGGAAGTAGCGCGCCGAACTCCTTAGCGGTGCACTGCGGTATCACCTGCGGGTTGCCGACCAGACCTGCGGGTAGACTGAAGTGCAGATCCTTCGCCAACGCGACCGGCTGAGCGTGCGGCTGCTGCACTTCCCCATGCGGCGAGTAACTCGGCTGGGTCGATGTATTTAGGGCAATCGTGCTCGTCAGCTGGAAAGGGTGCGAACCGGCCTGCGTATCGATCGAGCCATCTTCGTTGGTGGGCACAAGCCGAAGATCTTCCACACCAAACGGGGCTTGGGTGGGACTCACTGTCAACGCGTGGCGAGTCGTCGTGGGCATCGCACCACCACCGTTGACAACCACCTCATTGACCAGCGCACCAGATGCGCTCGATGCACCCTCTTCAACCTTGACCGCAATATTGATCTGAATTTCGCGATAAGGCGGGAGACTCCCTCTAACTTCGCAGTGCAGCGTTGCCAGTTCGCATTCTGCACCCGAGATCGCTGTCGCGACCAATCCGGGCGGCAGCTTCTCGGCGATCACGATCGGGCTGATTTCACCGTTCGCCGGAGCATCGCCGAGATTGCTGATCTGCAGCAACAGTTCTCCTTCTCCACCTGGCGGAAGGCTGGTCGGGAGGCTGATGGTGTTGACCGTCAGCACGGGACTCGCGGCAAGGGCAGGCATAGCCGAGAAGGCAAGGATGACCAGGCTGGCCATGAACGGAATGGCGATTTTTTTAGCTACGCCACTCATCGGCCCAGCCTCCGGTCGTTGCGAGCCTTCTTAGCTCTAGTTTTCATTTTCTTCGCTTTGACGCATCTGCCGCGGCTGCGCTTTTTTCCCTTGGCGCACTTGACGGTCTTCTTCGTCGCGGCCTTCTTTGTTGCGGAAAGTGTGGGGGTCACGTTTCCCGCACCGACGAACGTTGCGGTGGCCGGCGCCGCAAATACCCCGGGCTGCGGTGACGGTGCAACCCTGCACGAATCGGTCGTCGTACAAGCCGGTGAGACCGCCAACGAGGACGGACACGGCGCAGTTTGCGTACACACCCGTGCGTCATACATGTCAGCCGCTCCATCCCTGTCGTTTTGAACGAGGCCGTCCTGGGTCGCGAAGAACACGTCGTTTCCGCTCGCGCTCGCATCAACGAAAACCGAATCCGAATTACCGGTTCCGGCCGAGATCAAAGCGATACAGCCACTAAGCGTTCTATTGAACACGACGCTTGCACCCTGACCATAAGAGGGTGGCCGGCAACTGCCTACACCGACGGGCTCATACTCGTACACGTCCTCGCGACCGTTCACATCGCGTGGCACGAGCGCATCGACGCTATCGAAGAACAGGCGCCCCGAGTCGTTCAAATAACGCGGCTGATACCCCGTCGTATTGTCGTACCCATCAGGAGTCCATCCCGGAATCGAGGCCGCGAGCCAGTGTTCGTGCCACATGCCCCACGGGTCCATCGGCACCGTCCCGGCAACAAAATCCGTGAAGCCCCCCAAGGTTACGGACCCCGAGAATTCGCCGACAGGTCTTGCGCCTGTGGGATCGCATGATGCACACACCAGCTTGTTCGCTTCCGCATCGTAGAGATAGACCTCCTCGTCCGGCTGACCGCTATTCGCATCGCGGCTGTCATATCCCGTCAGACTCTCCCGCGACATGAACGCCAGGAAGCCTCCGTTCGGCGAGACCCGCGCCGTCTGCTTGACGAAGGGAGCGCTCTCCGCGTTTTGTTCGCCCAAGCCTTGTGCCACCCCGCCCGCGATGAATGTCACACCCCATGAGCCACTACCCGCCGGGAATTCACGCAGAAGATAGAGATTACAGGAGCGCACAAAAAGTTCGCCGTATTCCCCTTCTTCTTCGGGAGGACATGGCGTCGCCGATTTACCCTGGCTATTCGGTGCACTGGTGAGCACACCTGGCGTTGTCACGTAGATCGATGTACCCGTCTCGTTGGCTTCGAGAAAGTTCACCTGTCCGAGATCTGCTCCGGCCACCCCGAGCGTTAGATCGGTAAGCCTTTCTCCTTCCGGGCGGGCCGGTTCGAACATGTAGAGATCGCCTTCGTGAGCGCCACTCACGAGATCTTTTCCATCGGTGAGAAAGACGCGCGAGCCATCGCTGTTCGCGACCTTGAAGGCACCTCCACCCGCAAGGCCGCCACCGCTCTGCACCGCATCCACTTGAAGTGTTTCCCCCGTCACCATATCACGAGCAAACAAACTTCCTTCTCCGTTACTCCACACGACTCGCGTCCCGTCGTCCGAGATCGCGTGCCTTTCCATGACAGCGAATCCTTCGTCAACCCGACCGAAAGAGTCGTACACAACACCGCCGAGTTGGCTCCCGCTGCCGGCCGGCTCGCTGGTGGGCTTGGGCAGCACGTCCACAAGCTGCGCCTGCCCGTTGGACCACTCATACAAGCTACCCCCATGCGGGTAATGCGGATCCAAGCCGACCGGCCCTTCGAAGACCACATGGTCAAGGCCGGGAGTTGCGCCCTCGAACACCACGGGGTTGCCTTCTCCCAACCCCAACCCACTTCCCGGCGTGGGCAGCGGTTCGTTGGTCACCATAGCCTGAAAGGAGCCGGTGACATTGTCGCGAAGGTAGAGCTCCTGGCCATACGCCACTTCCTGATGCACTTCCGGCGCCAGCGACGGTTCAAAGGTTTGCTTGAGCGGCACCAGCACCGCCCGCGACAGATCGGGGGAGAATCTCAGGTATTCTTGGCCGCCCCCGCCCACTTCGTTCCCTTTGATCGAGTGCACGTGTGAAAGGGAGATGTCCTTGGAGGACCAGCCACCCGCGTCGCGCGTCGAGAACATCAGGGTTGAAAATAGGTTTCCGGGCGGGTTCGCACCGACTGGCGCTGTCGCGATATAGGTGACGCTCGTACCGTCTTCAGAGGCCTGTGTCGTACCGCCACTACCGAGTGTATGCGCTTCGCCGCCGATCCCGAGGACTTCTGCGCCGTCCTTCTGTGGTGGTGAGACCAGTTCGTAGGCACGACTATCGGGTAGCGCGAATTCTTCACCCTTCGTCTCGGTGGTGAAGGTCTGGTCGGGACCGGGCGTGCCACCGGCAGGGCTTTGCGAGTTGGTCGCGAGGACATGGTAGTGGTAGGTCGTGCCCGGTTGCAGCCCCTGGATCGCGGCCGTGGCCGGGGATTCGCTGTCCGAGCCGATTGGGGCCGACGTGGGGGTGCTCTGACCATATGCGCTGCTCGTGCCGTATTCGAAGTGGTAGGTCGTTTCCTGAGCGCCAGGATCGATCTCGGCGTGCAGCTTCGCGCTGATCGCTGTGACTTCGGTAACAGACTCGCGTTCGGCAACGATCACGGGTGCGATAGCTACGGTCGCGAATTTCACGGGCGCGCTCAACGCTTCCGCTCCCGCTTCATTACGAGCCCGCAGACAGAACGTGTAGGTGCTACCGGGCAACAGACCCGTAAGTTCGGCTTTGACCGCTTCGGCGACACCGCCCGCCGAGCTCCCACCGGAGGATTCCCCGCCTTCGCATGTCATCGCTGAACGCCACAAGAATTCGTAGGTACCGGCTTCGCCCGGGATCGTGGCTTTAGGGTCCAGCACACCGTTTAGCGTCGCGGTGGTGCTCCCGATCGGTTCGGCGTTCAACCCTTCGGGGGTTTCGGGTGCGGTTATGAAGTGTTCGATGGTTCCTTCGGTCTTTTCGTGGGCGGCGTTTTCGGCGATCACGCGGTAGTAGTAGGTCTTATCCGCATGCAATACAGGCACGCTCACGCCGACGCCCTGTCCCCCGTAGACACCCGCGAGGGTCGCCGGTTCGCAACCCACGGTCGTGGACGTCGCGAGCGACGCTTCAGTGCCGTACTGGAATTCGCATTTCGTGACTTCCTGGTTGTTCGCGTTGACCGTGGCTTCGAGGTGGGCTTCGGAGGTCGTCACACCGGAGACGCTCTCGCCTTCCACGGCAGGAGGAGCCGCGGGCGTCGTGAACGACACTTCGTTAGCGCTCGGCGTCGCTTCGCCCGCTTCATTGGTCGCGACCATGCACACCCGATAGGTCATACTCGGCTGCAAACCAGTCACTTCGACATGCTCAGCGAGCGCTTGGCCTTCGACTTCGGGTTCCTGGCCAGTAGCAGCCTGGCCGACCAGACACGAGATTTCGGTGCTGTAGAAGAAATACCAGCCCGCTTTCGCGCTCGCACCCGGATTCAGCGTGCCCCCCAACGTCGCGGAGGTCGCCGTCACCCCACTCACCGGACCCGTCACCGGAGCTTCAGGAGCAGCCGCGAGCGCCGGGGCGCTCGCGAAAACCAAGACTCCGAGAATGGTCGTGAGCGTCGAGCAGAGTAGTCTGCGAGCGTTCATTGAATCGTCCCCTCCGATGGTGTACTGACGTAGTCGCGCTCCCGCGCGCTTCCCACTACCTGCGCGACCTCATGGCCGGCGGATGTCAAATGCCAAGCGTTGGGCTCGCCCTTGGCGTGGCCTCCCTCGCCCCTGTTCTCAAGCAACCGGTAGCGCTCCAAACGCGCCAACAACTTCGAAATCTGGCCCTGATCGGAAATACCCGCCGCGCCACCCACAGCCCTGTTCGAAAGACCCGGCTCCTCGGCTACCGCTTCAAGCACACACACCGTGCGATAGGTCAGCCTGATCGGAATACCACGCAACGGATCGTCCCTTCGCGTACGGTCACGCTCGTGATCGCCCTGGACCTCATCAGGGTCGGGCTTTGGAGCGTTGTTCGCTCCCCGCACCGGTGTGGAGCGTTTGCGCTCCTTGCGCGCCGCCGCGGGACCGAGATAGGGGAGCACGATCATCGCCATCAACTCGCCGTGCAGATCGGTTAGTGGCGCGGAATCCTCGCGCGCCAAACGAGTGTGCACGATCGAGAGCGCCGCGCCGACCAAGCCCTCGGCAGTCAACTCAGAGCACTCAGCCTTCGCATTAGCCTCCTCGCGACCCTCGTCCACGAGAACGGCAAGGCTTCTCAGCACCCTCTCTCGGCGCTCCACGATCTGCCTGCCACCGCGCGCCGACTGCACCACACACACGCGCGCAAGCACCGGCTCGCGATCCAAAAACGACAGGACCCCCCACAAGCCGGCCCGGACACGCTCGAGCCACGACAACTCCTCCCAACCCGGCTCGGCGACGTGAGCGGCGATCCGCGCGACCGCCTCGTCGAACATCGCCGCCAAACAGTCCTCACTGTTGGCGAACAGCTCATAGAACGTGCGCCGCGAAACGTGCGCCTGCCCCGTTATCTCACCAACCGTGGTACGGGTATAACCAAACTCGTTGACCGCCCGAACCGCACCCGCAAGCAAACGCGCACGCTGAATCTCAGCAACATGAGAACCCTGTCGAACACTGCGCCCGGAGGACCGCGCCCGTCCCGACAGGCTCGCTGGCGCCCCACGCGTACGAGACAACGAAGCCATCAACGCACCGCCCTCGATAGAACGGTGCGCGCACGACCCGAGCGAACGGTGTACTCACGACCCGCAAAATGCGGACGAGCAACCGGCGACGCCTCACACGAAGACGCCTCACAAGCACGTGTCCGGCTAAACCGGACCGTCGGCCCGGCGACGCCTACGGCAAAACCGCGGCGGAAACTGCTAGCGCCTAGACGCCAACAATCCCAGAGAGAGAGAGAGAGAGAGAGACGCGTCAGCGACGCTGACGCGTCCTATTACGGACCCGCCAACAGCACACGGACTCTCAAGCACGCTATTCCCCAACGAAACCACGCGAATACAACTCCCTCTCAGGACTAAAACCCGGTCCCTCTCCCAAGGTCCCCTGGAAAAACGCCTGCAGTTCGACCCAAAAGCCAACCCAAACCCAGTATCTATGTTCGCCTCGCCCCCAAACACGGAGGCCGTCAAACCAAAAGGCATGACAGCGATTGGAGCTTTATAGCGCACTCTGCTTTAGATGTCAAGGGGTCGGCTATACGGAACCGGCTTGCGCACGGCCCACCGCCGCTTTCCCTTATTCCGAGGAGCCCTTCGAGCCCGTGAGCTCGCGGTACAGCTCGTTCGCGCCGACCCCGGTGAGCCTCGCCACGACGCCCGCGGCGGGCCTCGCCTTTGCGCCCGCCTCGGTGAGCACGCGCAGTGCATCCAAGGCCTGCTCGTGATCGGCGATGCCCGCGGGCGCGCCGCCGACCACGAGCACGATCTCTCCGCGCGGAGCGTGCTCCGCGTAGTGGGTGCTCAGCTCGGATGCGCTCCCGCGTCTGACTTTCTCATGCAGCTTGGTCAGCTCGCGACACACCGCCACCGGACGGTCCGGTTCGCGCTCGGCGAGCACCGCCAACGTCGCCCCGAGACGCCGCGGCGACTCGAAGGCGACCAACGTCTCCGACGCGTCCCCCAAGACCTGCTCCAAGTCACCCCGCTTACGCGGCAAGAACCCCACGAAGCGCCACCGCTCCGCCGGCAACCCGGAGGCCACCAGCGCTGTGACGATGCTGCTCGGCCCCGGCAACACCTCGACGGGGAGCCCCCTCTCAAGACACGCACGCACGAGGAAATACCCGGGGTCCGATACGACCGGCATGCCTGCGTCTGAGACCAGCACGACAACGTCCCCCCCTTCTATCCGCCCCCCCAACTCCGATGCGCGCGCGGATTCGTTGTGCTCGTGGAAGCTGACCAGCTTGCCCGCGATCTCATAACGGTCGAGCAACACCTTCGTGCGTCTCGTGTCCTCGCAAGCGATCGCGTCGGCCTCGCGCAACGCGTCGAGCGCGCGCAAAGTGATGTCCCCCAGATTGCCGATCGGCGTCGGGCAAACCACCAACCGCCCTGCACCGTCGCGGATCATGCTTGGAGGATAGGCGTTGCCGGCGCGATTCGCCCAAGCCCACCGAGTCCCGCGATAGCGTGCTACGCTGTGCGACATGAGGACCGTGACGCACCGCGAGATGCGCAACCAGAGTGGGGAGATCCTGCGTCACGTCGCCGATGGGGAGACGATCCAGGTGACCAATAACGGGCGGCTGGCGGCGCTGATCGTCCCGCCGCACACCGACGCTTTCGCCGACCTCGTCTCCCGAGGCCAAGTGCGCTTGGCGCGAAACCCAACCTCAAGCTTGCGGTCGATCGCTCGACGCCCAAGCACCACAACCAGCAAGGCGATAGTGGCCGACGTCCGTGGCCGCTGGTGACGCTCAGTTACCTGGACACCTCGGCCGCGATGAAGCTCGTCCTCGATGAGCCGCAATCCGAGGCGCTGACCGCGGAGCTGGCAGGACGGGACGATCGCCAGCTGGTCTCCTCGTGGTTGCTGCACACCGAGATGCATTGCGCCGCAGGCCGCCACCCCCAAGACGTCGACCTCGACGTGGTGGGGACCGTGCTCGACTCCGTGAGCTTGATCGACCTCACGCGAGGGGATCTGCTTGCCGGCGGCACCCACGCGCCGCTGCGATCCAACGATGCCATCCACCTTGCCGTCGCGCTCAGGGTCGGCGCAGATGAGATCGTCACATACGACGAGGAGATGATCGAACGGGCGACCGCCGCCGGTCTGGCCGTGCTGTCGCCGCAAGACGGCTCGTAAACCCAGCGCGAGAGATCCCTTGCAACTGCCTCCTCGCAGTGCCTAGTGCGGCAAAGATAGGCCCGTGCCCCGCGAACCCCACCAGCCCCCCAACTACAAGCGCTACCGCGCCACCCCGCGCATAGGCGGCAACCGCGACAGCGACACCTTGGTGGGCGACCTTCCGCCGGAGGGCCCGCGCCGTCCACGCCGGCCGGGCGAACCGCCGGGGACCGGGGGCGCCGGTGATAAAGCCGGCATCGACTGGCGCAAGCACACCAAGCCCAGGCGCTTGCTCCTTTACCTGCTCGGCCTGATCGTGGCATGGCTGGCGCTCTCCCTCGCTCTCTTCCTGATCAGCGCCCACTTCGAGCGCACCCCTCCCCCCTCCGACGTGGCCGCAGCGCTCAAGCCGGCCGGGTATCCGCTCACCTCGCCCAACAACATCCTCGTGCTCGGCTCCGACCGCCGACCCAAGGGCTCCAAGGAACCGGGCGCCAACACGACTGGGCCGAGCAGGTCGGACACGATCATGCTGATCAGGACCGGCGGTGGGCACTCCGCTCGTTTGTCGATCCCCCGGGACACGGTCGTGGACATCCCGGGCCATGGCCTGAACAAGATCAACGCGGCTTACGCTTACGGAGGGCCGGCCCTGTCGATCAGGGTCGTCGAACAACTGGTCCACGTCCCCGTCAACCACCTGGTCGAAGTCAACTTCGAAAACTTTCCCCAGCTGATCGACGCGATGGGTGGCGTCGATTACACGGGCGGCTGCATCGTGGCCAACCTAGACGGCGGCACCCGCAACGGCGGCTACACGTTGCGCCTCTCCAAAGGCACCCACCGCTTGAACGGCAAGCAGGCCTTGGCGCTCGCCCGGACCAGGGAGAACTTGTGCAAACCGAGCGAGACAGACATCCAGCGCGAGGAACACCAGCAGGCCCTCTTCAACGACATGAAGTCCCGGCTTGCGTCGTTTTCGAGCTTCGTGCGTATGCCTTTGATCGCCTGGAACGCGCCCCCCGCGATCATCTCCGACATGTCTGGCACCACCTTGCTCGGCCTGTTCGGGGCCTTGGCGATCGGTGGCACACCCCCCACCCACGTGCTCAAGCCCTCGGGCGCGATCACCCTGCCCGACGGCGAGGCAGGCCTCACGGTCTCAGAAAGCGAGCGCCGCGCCGCCGCCGCCCGCTTCCTTGGGGGCTGAGTCGCAAAGGCCCCCTACGCGCGCGCGTAGGCATGCCGTGGAGCACAACACCTACTTCGCCGCGGCGACGGGTTTCGACTCTGCTTTCTTCTCCGGCTTGGGAGTGGACTCGCTCTTCTTGGCCTCACCTTTCGAACCCGACTCCCCGGAGGAAGAGGAGTCGGAGGATGCGGAGTCGCTCGACCCCGAATCTCCCGAGGACGAGTTGTCGCTCGACGCGGCGTTCTCACGCTGGCGCTTGCGCGTGCCGTAGTCGGTGTTGTAGAAGCCTTTGCCCTTGAAATGTACGGCGGGGGCGTGGAGCACCCGTTCGACCGGTACCCCGCTGTCGGGATCCACGGTCAGCGGGTCCTCGGAGAAAGCCTGCTGGATCTCGAAGGTGGTGCCGTCGGGACGCTTGTACTCATAGATGGGCATGAGCCTTGATTATAAGACGAGGTCGATTTGTCAGTCTGAGGGAAGGCGCGCGCCGAGAGGGCGGACTAATCGGCCAGCAACGAGCGGGCGCACTCGATGCCGGCTTGGATCGAGGCGGAGAAGTCGCGCTCGGGCTCGGCGATCATACGCAACGCGAACCCGTCGCCGAGCGAGAAGAGGATGTCGGCGACCGCCTCGGGCTCGGCGTGCAGGCGCAGGACGCCCTCCTCTTGAGCGGCCGCCAAGACACTGGCGAGGCGGTCGCGGGTGAGGGAGACCAGGCGGGCGTACTCGACGGCGATGTCGGCGTTGCGACGCGAGAGGGTGAACAACTCGAACACGAGCGTCACGAAGTCGGGGTCCTCATGGATCGTCTCCTGCAGGTTCTGGGCCAACAGCGCCACGAAGTCGTCCGGCGTCTGGGCGCCCGCCAATTGGCGCTCGAGCACTTCGATGCGCTGATCGCAATCGCGCCTCGCCGCCTCGACGAGCAATTGCTCCTTAGTGCCGAAGTAGTAGTGCAGCAACCCGCGCGAGACGCCGGCCTCGCGCGAGACGTGATCGAAGGTCGAGCCCGCCACGCCGCGACGCGCCACCGAGTGACGCATCGCCTCGACTATTCGCTGGGCCTTCTCGCCCGACAGCGCCCTGCCCGCGGGTGCCTCGGCGGCGCCCACAGGCTTGGCGGCGGCCCGCGCGGTGTCGGTCGCGGCACTCACGCGGCGGGAGCGCTCTCCGGCGTGGGGGCCTCCTGAGAGGGCATCGTGGTCGAGCTGTAGTCGAATTCCTCCTCGGCGCCGAACAGGAGATCGAGCACCTTGGAGCGCAAGTCCTCGCTCAGGGCCAAGGCCAGGACGGTGCCCACCACCGCCAACAACACAAGGCGTCCGAAGCCGCCTTTGCGTTTGTGCTTGGGCGCCGGTTCGCGGATCGCGTAGGACGCGTCGCGCAAAGCGGTGGCCGCTTCGGCCAGCTCTTTCTGCAGCTTGCGGTCCTCAAAGAGGGCCTTGGTCGCCGGCTTACCGTTGTTGACACGCCCGTAGGCGCTGCGCGCGGAGCCGTAGGCCGCGAGCAGGTTCGCCCGCAACTGCTCGTCTTCGATCAAGCGTTTGATGTACTCGCTGGAGCGCACCGCTTCGCTTGCCTTGCCGATCCTGTCTTTTGCCGCCATGGAAGCACCGCCTATAAGGAAAGCTTTGTCGATGGTGTCCAATATACCCCTGATGATCCGCTTCGAACGCCCGGCCGGCTAGGTACGTGGCGACCTTTCAGGCCACGGCCGCCTTCCTTGGCGGCCTTTTGATTGTGGGGGCGCTCGCCTCGGGGCTGGCGCAGCGCTCGTTTCTGTCCTTGGCGGCGTTGTTCGTGATCGCCGGCTTCATAGTCGGAGACGGAGGCTTTGAATGGGTCAGCTTCAAAGCCCAGTCTGGGTTCGTGGAGGACCTGGCGTTCGTGGCGTTGATCGTGATCCTGTTCCGGGACGGGCTCGAGGTCGAGGGCGAGATGCTGCAGAAGGCTTGGCACCTGCCCCTGCGCAAGCTCGCCATCGCGATGCCGATCACAGCGGGGATCGTGGCCTGCGCGGCACATCTGATTGTGGGCTTGACCTGGACCGAGTCGCTCTTGCTGGGCGCCTTGCTCTCCCCGACAGACCCGGTGTTGACCTCGAGCATCGTCACTAACCCTCGGGTCCCACGTCTGATCAGACACTCACTCAACTTGGAGTCTGGCCTCAACGACGGCTTGGCGCTGCCAGCGGTGCTCACATTCCTGGCGGCTCTTTCCACCGAATCCTCGAACTTCGTGTGGTGGCGCTTCGTGCTCCAAGACGTGGGGCTCGGCTTGTTGTACGGCCTGGCGCTCGGCTGGTGCGCATCGATGCTGATGCCTCGCGAGAGCAAGCGACCCTTGGAGCATCCGATTCCCTCACACCAGAAGTCCTTGTATGCGCTCGGCGTGGCATTTGCCACGTATGGCATCACGGTCCTCTCCCCGCGCGGCAACGGCTTCATCGCGGTGTTCGTGGCCGCGATCGTGCTGGGGGTACGCAGGCCGGACCTGAGGCGCCATTTCGAGCAGCGAGCGGATGAGATCGTCGAGATCGTCAAGCTGGGGATCTTCGTGGTGTTCGGCACGCTACTCACCTTCGACGCTTTGGAGAGCAGCGGATGGGCAGCGCTTGGCTTGGTCGCCGCCACTTTCTTGGTCGCGCGACCGGTGGCGGTGTGGATCGCCTTGATCGGAACCGACACCGACGCTCAGACGCGTCTGTTCATGGGCTGGTTCGGGCCCAAGGGGGTCGCGACGATGACCTTCTCGCTATTGGTCCTCGACCAGCACATCGCGGCCGGCGAGCAGATCTTCGACCTGACCGCCTTGGTCGTCTTGTGCTCGATCGTCGCGCACGGCCTCACCGACACACCCGGCGCGCGCTGGATCGCCAAGCACGCTGAGCAAACAAATCGCCCTCAGGCGTGAAGCGCGGCCTGTTCCTGGGCCGACGGGAAAGCCCAGGCCGCGCGCGAGCGACGCTCTTGACGAAACTCGAAGCGCAGTTGACGCGGTGGAGCAAGCTTGGCCTCGGCGGGGCGGAAGGTCGCGCACGGCTCGGCCAAGTCCAAGGCACAGAGCAGGTTGCGATGAAAGAAGCATTCCTCGCAGGTGACCTTGCGGGTGGCGCGCTTGCTCTGCTTCGGCACTGACTCTCCTTGCGATTGCGGTGCGGGGGAGCAGGATCAAAGCACTGGGAAGCTCCTCCCTCAAGGGGCGTCACGGACCCGACTCCGCAAATCGCAAGGAAAACCGCGTGCGTCATCATGGAGGCAATGCGTGTCCTGCTCACCGGCATCAGCGGCTTCGCCGGCGCGGCGCTGCTGCCACGCCTACTGGAGGAGGGCCACGAGGTGCGCGCCCTGGCCCGCGACCGCGGCCGCGTCGAGCAAGCGCTCAGGGCGAGCGTCACCCCCGTCCGAGACCTGGTCACCCTCGAGGATTTCGAGCTCACGATCGGCGACACGCTCAGCGGCGCCGGCATGCTCGGGGCGTTGCGAGGCGTGGAGGTCGCCTACTACCTGATCCACTCCATGGAGCCCTCGCCCAGCGGTCCGGAGGGCGACTCGTTTCCGGCCCGCGAGCGCGCCTCGGCGCAGACCTTTGCGCAGGCCGCCCGCGCCGCGGGGGTACGCAGGATCGTCTACCTCGGCGGTCCGTTGCCCAGGTCCGAAAGCGGCTCGCCCCACCTCTCCAGCCGCAACGCCGTGGAGCGAATCTTGTTGGAAGCGATTCCTGATTCGGTGGCCCTCAGAGCCTCAATCGTGATCGGTGCACGATCTCGCTCGTTTCGCTTCTTGGTGAGGCTCGTCGAGCGCATGCCCATCTTGGCGCTGCCCGCGTGGCGACGGTTTCGCAGCAGGCCGATCGACGAGCGCGACATCATCGAGATGCTGGCCGCCTGCGCTTCGGTGAGTTCCGTCGGCGGGCGTTCCTTGGACGCGGGTGGCCCGCAGATACTGACCTACGGCGAAATCGTGGAGCGGATCGCCGAGCTGATGATGCTCGGCCGCCCGAGCGTTCCGATCGGGATCACTGTCACACCCATCGCCGCCCGCGTGGCGGCCGTCATCGCCGGAGAGCGCCCTGAGCTGGTCTTGCCTCTGATGGAAAGCCTGACCGGAGATCTTTTGCCTTCGGGCGAGGATCCGGCGGAGCTGCTTGGTGTGGACTTGCACTCATTCGACGCCGCCGTCGAACACGCTTTGGCGGAGTGGGAACAGCGAGAGGAGCTCGCCGCGCGATGAGCACCGTTACTGCCTCGATCGAGATCGCGGCGCCGCCACACGAGGTTTGGGACACGGTCATGGATTCAAGCCGCCTCGGCGACTGGGTCACCATTCACCGCAAGCTGCGCCACAGGGACAAGGGACCCGTGAAGGTCGGCTATCGCATGGACCAACAAATACACCTGAGAGGAGTCAGTGTCGATGTTCACTGGACTCTGGTGGAGTGTGTGCCCGGCGAGCACGCTATCTGGAAGGGACGCGGACCGGCCCGCTCCCGCGCACGCACCGAGTACACCTTGGCACCTGTTTCCAATGGTTCCACGCGCTTTGACTACCGTAACGAGTTCCACGCCCCCCTGGGGCCGCTCGGAGCGATTGCCAGTCGCGCCCTGGTGGGCGGTATGCCCGAACGTGAGGCCACACACACGCTCGAACGCCTACGCGCATTGATGGAGAGCCATTCCCGGTAAATCCGTTGCAAAACATGCCCGTGTGCGGACTATCCTGAGAATTGTGTAGAGTGAAGCTCAATAGACCGTGCAGCTCGACCTTCGGGCCGCATTCACTCCCAGTGAACAGGACACAAATCGTGACTGACTTCCTTGACGAGAAGCGCCAAGAGATCAACCAGCGACTGGCGGAGCTCAAGCCGCTGATCGACGAGTACAACCGCCTGGAGGCGGCGGCCTCGGCGCTTGCGGGTGTCCGCGGGTCCGCGTCCGCTCCCCGCACGGCGGCGGCAGCGGCAGCGGCCCCCGCCGCCGCGCCCGCCAAGCGCGGACCGGGTCGCCCGCGCGGCTCGAAGACCGCGACCGGCAAGCGTCGCGGACGTCCCCCTGGGCGCAAGAACACGACAAGCGCCGCCGCACCCGCCGGGGCGACCGCCACCACCGCCAAGGCCGCGCCCCGTCGCGCGGGCCGTCGCAAGGGCAGCGGTACGCGTGCCGCCCAGGCCCTGCAGTACGTGACGGGTCAGCCCGGTATCACCATCCCCGAGTTGGCCGCCAAGATGGGGATCAAGCAGAACTACCTGTACCGCGTCCTGCCGGGCCTCGAGCAGGAAAAGAAGATCAAGAAGACGGGCAGGGGTTGGCATCCAGCCAGCTGATCCGGTCTCGATTTAGGACAACGGCCGGGTCTGCGCGAGCGACCCGGCCGTTGTTGTTTAAGAAATGGGAGATTGTTCCACCGCGGAACGAATCCGCATTTGTAAGTCAACATCTCCGCTCCGCCTCGGGTGAGAAGGCCCGCCTAAATGAGCCCCTGGCTCTGAACCGTGTCGCGCTCGCCGGTCAGCTCGGCGACCGAGGCGTCGATCTTCGAGCGGGAGAAGTCGTCCAAGTCGAGGCCTTGCACGATCGACCACTCGCCGCCGGAGCAGGTGCAGGGGAAGCCGCTGATGAGGCCCTCGGGGACGCCGTAGGACCCATCTGAGACGACACCCATCGAGACCCACCCCTCGGTGCCCTTGACCCAATCGTGGATGTGATCGATCGCCGCGTTGGCAGCCGAGGCGGCCGAGGAGGCGCCGCGCGCCTCGATGATCGCGGCACCGCGCTTGCCGACATTGGGCAGGAAATCGTTTTCGATCCAAGCCTGATCGTCGAGGACCGCGGCGGCCTGCTCGCCACGAACCTGGGCATGGAACAGGTCGGGGTACATGGTCGGCGAATGGTTGCCCCACACGCCCATCTTGGACACGTCGGTGACGGGCGCGGCGACCTTGTTGGCCAGCTGGGCGACAGCGCGATTGTGGTCCAGGCGCATCATCGAAGTGAAGCGCTCGCGAGGAATGTCGGGCGCATTGTTCATCGCGATCAAGCAGTTGGTGTTGGCGGGGTTGCCGACAACCAGAACCTTCACGTCAGAGGCGGCCTTGTCGTTGAGCGCTTTGCCTTGGACGGTGAAGATCTTGCCGTTCTCCGAGAGCAGCTCGGCGCGCTCCATGCCCTTGGTGCGCGGGCGCGAGCCGACGAGCAGGGCGATGTTGACGCCGTCGAAAGCGTCCTCGGGGTTGTCGTGCAGGTCAAGACCCGCGAGCAAGGGGAAGGCACAGTCAACGATCTCCATGGCCACTCCCTCGAGCGCACCCATAGCCGGTGGAATCTCCAGCAGGCGCAGGTCCACGGGCTGGTCGGGGCCAAGCAGCTGGCCGCTTGCGATACGGAACACGAGGCTGTAGCCGATCTGGCCGGCGGCTCCTGTGACGGTGACTCGTACGGGATTGCTCACTTATTCTCAGCTCCTAGTTGGGGATTGGGTTCAGTGACTGGTTTGGGGAGGTTCAGACCATCGCATGCTGGATTTTTCAACTCGCCTGCTCGAATCTTCAAGCCATCGCCTGCTTCAGGTTCTGATCGATCGAGGCGAGAAACTCCTGGGTGGTCTGCCACTCCTGGTCGGGACCGACAAGCAGAGCCAAGTCCTTGGTCATCTTGCCGCTCTCCACTGTCTCCACGCACACGCGCTCCAAGGTCTCGGCGAACCCGACGACCTCGGGTGTCGAGTCCATGCGCCCGCGTGCCTGCAAGCCGCGCGTCCACGCGAATATCGAGGCAATCGGGTTGGTGGAAGTGGGCTTGCCTTCTTGATGGGACCGGTAGTGGCGAGTTACGGTGCCGTGCGCGGCCTCGGCCTCCACCGTCTGGCCGTCGGCGCTCATCAAGACGCTCGTCATCAATCCCAGCGAGCCGAAACCCTGAGCCACAGTGTCCGATTGGACATCGCCGTCGTAGTTCTTGCAGGCCCACACATAGCCCCCTTCCCACTTCAAGCAAGCGGCCACCATGTCGTCGATTAGACGATGTTCGTAGGAGATCCCGGCCGCCTCGAAATCGGCCTTGAACTCGGTCTCGTACACCTCTTGGAAGAGATCCTTGAAACGACCGTCATAGCGCTTGAGGATCGTGTTCTTGGTCAACAAATACACCGGATATCCGCGATCCAAGCCATAGCGCATAGAGGCCCTCGCGAAGTCCCGGATCGAGGCGTCGAGGTTGTACATCGCCATCGCGATGCCCCCGCCCGGGAAGTCGTACACGTCAAGCTCGATCGGCTGGGCGTGTGGGTCTCCATTCTCAGGTGTGAAGGTGAGCATCAGCTTGCCCGGGCCCGGCACCACCAAGTCGGTCGCGCGGTACTGATCGCCGAAGGCGTGACGGCCGATCACGATCGGCTTGGTCCAGCCGGGGACCAAGCGTGGAATGTTGGAGATGACGATCGGCTCCCTGAAGATGACACCGCCCAAGATGTTGCGCACAGTGCCGTTGGGCGAGCGATACATCTCCCTGAGCCCGAACTCCCGCACACGCGCCTCGTCGGGGGTGATCGTGGCGCACTTGACCCCCACCCCGTAGCGCTTGATCGCTTCGGCCGCTTGCACCGTGATCGCGTCTTCGGTGGCGTCGCGCGAGGTGATCGAGAGGTCGTAGTACTTCAGGTCGATGTCCAGATAGGGCAGGATCAACTGCTCCTTGATGAACGACCAGATGATGCGCGTCATCTCGTCGCCGTCCAGCTCTACGACGGGGTTGTGCACCTTGATCTTGGCCATGGGCGGTCCTTCGAGTGGAAGCGGTTTGGGCGGGCCGGGCGATGCTATCGCGCCGGGTGTCGGTTGCGCCCAAGAGGGTGCCCTGCGCGCGCGTGGCCTCGTGTGTCGGTTGCGCCCAAGAGGGTGCCACGCGCGCGCGTGGCTTGTTAAACAGATCTCTTGGTTTAAGGAGACCGCACGCGCGCGCGTGGCACCCCCAGGGGATAACCTTCAGGTATGTCATCCGTATCTGACCCCACTCGCTCGAGCGCATGGCAGACCCACACCGTCGCCAACCAGCCACCCCCCTTGGAAGGGGTGGACGTGTTTGCGAGCAACCTGCCCTTGGTCGAGGCGACCCGGCGCGAGGGCGCCGGATGGGTCGCCGAGCGGGCCTCCCGGCTGGGCAAGCTCGTGGGCGGCGAGCCGCAACAAGTGTGGGGCAAGCAGGCGAACGAGAACAAGCCGGTCTTGAAGACCCACGACCGCTACGGCAACCGGATCGACGAGGTCGAGTTTCACCCCGCCTGGCACAAGCTGATGAAGATGGGCGTCGAGCACGAATTGCACTCCCTGCCTTGGACCAGCTCCGAGCAGGCGCCCCACGCGGCGAGGGCCGCGATGTACATGACCGCGATGCAGGCCGAGGCGGGCTTCGCCTGCCCGATCACGATGACCTTCGCAGTCCTGCCGGCCCTGCGCGCCCAGCCCGAGCTCTTGGCGCAGTGGGGCCCGCTCGTGACCGCCACCACCTATGACCCCCGCCTGATCGACGCTCGCGAGAAGGGCTCGGCGATCGCGGGCATGGCCATGACCGAGAAGCAAGGCGGCTCGGACGTGAAAGCCAACACCACGCTCGCCCGACCCCTGAATGGCGGCGGGGCGGGCGCCGAGTACGAGCTGGTGGGCCACAAGTGGTTCTGCTCGGCCCCGATGTCCGACCTCTTCCTCGTGCTCGCCCAGGCCGAGTCCTCAAGCGGCGAGCCGGAGGGGATCTCCTGCTTCTTGCTGCCGCGCATCCTGCCCGACGGCACCCGCAACGCATTTCACCTGCAGCGCCTGAAGGACAAGCTCGGCAACCACTCCAACGCCTCCTCGGAGGTCGAATTCCAAGGCGCTATCGCCCGCATGGTGGGCGAGCCGGGCAGGGGAGTGCCCACGATCATCGAGATGGTCGGCCACACGCGCTTGGATTGCGTGATCGGCGGGGCCGCCGGGATGCGGGCCGGGGTCGTGCAGGCCACTTGGCACGCCGCCCACCGCTCAGCCTTCGGCAAACTCTTGATCGATCAGCCCCTGATGCGCAACGTGTTGGCCGACCTGTGCATCGAGTCCGAGGCGGCGACCGCTTTGGCGATGCGCTTGGCACGAGCCTACGATGAGGCCGGCGCCGAGGGATTGGATCCCACCCACCCCGTCGGCGAGGACGAGTTGGGCGACGCGCACCTGTTCAAGCGCTTGGCCACGGCGGTCGGCAAGTACTGGGTCTGCAAGCGCGCCCCCAACCACGCTTTCGAGTGCTTGGAGTGCTTCGGCGGCAATGGCTATGTCGAGGAGTCGGGGATGCCCCGCCTCTACCGCGAGGCGCCCTTGGCCTCGATCTGGGAGGGCTCGGGCAACGTGATGAGCCTCGACGTGCTGCGCGCCCTGGTCAAGAGCCCGCGCTCGCTCGAGGTGTTCCTGCACGAGGTCAAGCTCGCCGAGGGCGCCGACTCGCGCCTGGACGCTCACGTCAAGAAGCTGGAAGGCCAGTTCTCGGACCCGATGACTTTGGAGTCGCGCGCGCGGCGGGTCGTTGAGAGCATGGCGCTCGCTTTGCAGGGATCGTTGCTCGTACGTCACGGCGATCCCGCGGTCGCCGACGCTTTCTGCGCGTCACGTCTCGGCGGAGACGGCGGCTTCGAGTACGGCACCTTGCCCGCCGGCACCGATTTCGGGGCGATCGTGGAGCGCAACCGCCCCCAGGTCTGACCCGCGCGTCGCACCGCCGAGAAGCCCCGAGCGGCGGCACCGCCGAGGACGACCGGACATCTGTCCGCCCGATCGAAGTGGCCGCACAGCCTAAGATCAGTACATGGCCATGAGAGCACCGATGCGCACGCGCGGCTCGATTCAGCTGGCGCGCATCTTCGGCATCAGGATCGGCGTCAGCATGAGCTGGTTCTTCGTGCTGCTGTTCTTGATCGTGATCCTCTCCGAATACTTCCACCAAATCCTCGGCGGATCGAACAGCACCGCCTACGTGGTCGCGGTGGCGGGCTCGCTTGGCTACTTCGGCTCCTTGATCCTGCACGAGCTGGGCCACGCCCTGGTCTCGCGCCGCCTGGGCATCCCGGTCTTGGGCATCGACCTGTGGTTCTTCGGCGGCATGGCCAAGCAGGCGCGCGAACCGGAGACCGCGGGCGAGGAATTCAAGGTCGCGGCGGCCGGGCCAGCGGTGACGCTCGCCTTGGTGGTGCTTTGCGCGATCGGGATCGCGATCGCGGCGAGCGGCAGCAACTTCACCGAAGCGGCGCTCACCAAGGAAGGGGCCACCACCACACCCTTGCTCGGCCTGCTCGGCTGGCTCTTGTTCATCAACACGCTCTTGCTCCTATTTAACCTCGTCCCCGCCTTCCCGCTCGACGGAGGCCGGATCGCCCGCGCTGCGATCTGGTGGCGCACAGGAGACCGCAATCGGGGCACGCGGATCACCGGCCGCGCCGGCCAAGGCTTTGCGATCCTGCTCGGCATCGCCGGCCTTGCCCTGTTCGTGCAGGGCAGCCTGGGCGGCCTGTTCACGATGGTGCTCGGCCTGATCCTCTACCAAGCCTCCGGCGGCGCGGTCCTACAGGGAGCTCTCGGACAACGCATCCAGCGCGTCACGGTGTCGGACATCATGGACCGCGAGCCCCCCGCGATCCCGGCCGAGCTGAACGTGCTCGACGCCCAAGAGCAGTTCTTCCAGCACTACAGGCGCCCTTGGTTTGCCGTGGTCGACCACGCCCGCCACTTCTTGGGCGTGGTGCGCTCTGAGCGAATCGACGCGGAGATCGCGGCCGGGCGCCCGGCCTTGGAGGTGGGCGACGTGCTTGAGCAAGACTTGGCAGTGGGCATCGACGAGCACGAGCCCTTGGAGGCCTTGCTCAAGAGCGAGGGCTTGGGCCGCCTAGGCGGCATGGTCGCCGTCAACGCCGACGGGATCCTGCGGGGCGAGGTCACGGTCGCCCAGATCCGCCAGGCGCTGAGCCCGGCGGGCGGTTCCTAGGCCCGGTTGGCTGCAGTTCGCACGCCCGGCTCGGCGCGGCGGAGGGCCGGCGGCTCAGAGGGTGGCGCAGCCGGGCGCCAGCCCGGCGAGCCGGGCCCCCCGTTTTTGAAATAGAGTCTCGCCCGACACACCTCCTTCTCTCCGACGATTCCAGGGAGCCATGCCAGCACACGACGTATTGATCATCGGCGCGGGCCTCGCCGGCCAGCGCGCCGCCCTCGCCGCCGCCCAGGCCGGCTCGAGCGTCGCGATCGTGAGCAAGGTCCACCCCGTCCGCTCGCACTCGGTCGCGGCCGCCGGAGGCATCAACGCCGCGATCAACGTCGCCGACGACTGGAAATCGCACGCCTATGACACCGTCAAGGGCTCGGACTTCCTGGGCGACCAGGACGCGATCGAGATCATGTGCTCGGAGGCGCCCAAGGAGGTCATGCACCTGGAGCACATCGGCGTCACCTTCCACCGCAACGACTCCGGCGAATTGGACCTGAGGGCTTTCGGCGGTGCCTCGATGAAGCGCACCGCCTACGTCGCCGACATCACCGGCCAAGCGATCCTCCATGTGCTCTACGAGCAATTGATGAAGCACCACGAACAGGTCGAGCGCTACGAGGAGTGGTTCGTCACCTCGCTCCTCCAAGACGACTCCGGACGCTGCACCGGGGTGGTCGCCCGCGACGTGCGCTCCGGACGGATGGAGGTCTTGACGGCCAAGAACGTGATCCTCGCCTCCGGCGGCGCCGGACAGGTCTACTCCCCCACGACCAACGCCTTGATCGTGACCGGCGACGGCATCGCCCAGGCCTACCGGGTCGGCGCCCCCCTAATGGACATGGAGATGGTCCAGTACCACCCGACCACTTTGGTCGAGAACGGACTGCTCATCACCGAGGGCGCGCGCGGCGAGGGCGCCACCTTGCTCAACTCCGAGGGCGAGCGCTTCATGGAGAAGTACGCCCCCAACAAGATGGAGCTCGCCTCCCGCGACGTCGTCTCCCGCGCCGAGCAGACCGAGATCCTCGAGGGCCGGGGCGTCGGAGCCAACAAAGACGGCATCTATCTAGACATCACGAAGGTCCCCCGCAAGCGCACCTTGGAGGCCTTGCGCGAGATCGTCAACATCGGCAAGGACTTCGCCGGCGTGGACATCACCCGCGAGCCGATCATGATCCGCCCGGGCCAGCACTACATCATGGGCGGCGTCAAGACCGACATCAACGGCGCCACCTCCGTCGAGGGCCTGTACGCGGCCGGCGAGGTCGCCTGCGTGTCGGTCCACGGCGGCAACCGTCTGGGCGCCAACTCCCTGCTCGACACCTTGATCTTCGGCAGGCGAGCCGGCGAACACGCCGCCGCCCGCGCCGCCGCGATGAAGATGCCCGAGCCCTCAGACGCCCAGCTGCGCGAGGACGTGGCCATGATCGACGCGATCGTCGCCCGGGGCGGGCGGGACACGGGAAAACGGCGGGTCTCGGAGATCAAGCAGGAGCTGGGCGAGACGATGAACCAATACGTCGCCGTCTACCGCGACCAAGAGGGCCTCGAGAAGGCCCACGAGATCGTCAAGCGCCTCAAAGAGGAGTCCCAGAGCGCCTACATCGACGACCGAGGCACCGTCTTCAACCAAGACGTACTCGGAGCGATCGAGCTGGGCTACATGCTCGACTGCGCCGAGGCGATCGTGGTGGGGGCGATCGAGCGCAAGGAGTCCCGAGGCGCCCAGTTCAGAACCGACTTCCCCGAGCGCAACGACGAGGAGTGGCTCAAGCACATCGACATCAGCCTCGATGGCGACGGTCCAAAGGTGACTTACTCGGGTGTGACGATCACCCAGTGGCAACCGGAGGAGCGGAAATACTAGATATGTACGAACAACGGTCCCCCAAAAAAACGCCCCCCGAGCGCGAGCCGAGCTAGGAGCAAGTCCGATGGCCGAGACTCACAGACCTCCAGAAAAGTTCACCTTGCGGATGCGCCGCTACAACCCCGAGTCGGGCGAGGCGCCCTACTGGGACGAGCACACGATCGAGCTCGAGCCCCACCGCTCCGTCTTGGAGGGAATCCTTCAGGCCAAGGCCAAGTTCGACGGCTCGATCGGCATCCGCTGCTCGTGTCGCGCCGCGATCTGCGGCTCCTGCGGGGTGCGGATCAACGGCGAACCCGGCTTGGCTTGTCACACCCACCTGGACCACGCCAAGGCCTCCTCCAAGGACGGCGTGATCGAGGTCGAGCCGATGGGCAACATGCCCGTGATCAAGGACATGATCGTGGACATGGACGCGGTCCACTGGAAGAAGGTCCAGCGCGTCACCCCATGGCTGATCAACGAGGGCCCCCAGCCCGAGCGCGAGCACATCGTGCCGCGCGAGTCGATGGTGGACATCACCCAGACGATGGCCTGCATCCAGTGCGGCGCCTGCGTGAGCGACTGCCTGGCGATGGAGGTGGACCCCGGCTTCATCGGCCCGGCCGCCCTGGCCAAGGCCTACCGCTTCGTGGGCGACCCGCGCGATGAAGAGCAGCGCGAGCGCCTGCTCGACCTCTCCGAAGACCCCCAGGGGATCTATGACTGCACCCACTGCTTCAAGTGCGTGGAGGCCTGCCCCAAGGACGTCAACCCGATGGGCCAGATCATGAGGCTGCGCCGGATCGCCGGATCGGACCAGCACATCGTGGATCGCAACAACGGCGAGCGCCACGAGGCCACGGTCGTCACCTTGATCAAGGATTACGGGCTCCTGCACGAGGCCGAGATGCTGCCGCGTTCATACGGAGGCAATTCGTGGTTCGGCAAGTTCCATCCGGCCGCCGGCAAGGAGCTGCTCAGCTCGCTGCCGGTCGCGATCCGCGCGATCGCGAAACGCAAGATGAGCATCAAGATCGCCCTGTTCGGCCACAAGATCCCCTCACAAGACCTCAAGGCTGTGCAGAAGATCTACGAGAAGGTCGAGAGCAAGCCTGAGCGCTACGAGCTGAACCTTTATGTGACAGGGGAGGACGAATGAAGGTCGCCTACTGGCCCGGCTGCGTCAGCAGGGGCTTCACACCCGAGCTGCACGGCTCGATGGCCCGCGTCGCGCCACTGCTCGACATCGAGCTCGTCGAACTGGACCGCGCCAGCTGCTGCGGCGCCGGGGTCATCGCCGAGCACAACCAGGAGCTGGCCGACACCTTGAACGCGCGCACATTCGCCCTGGCCCAGCAGGTCCAAGGAGCGGAGTTGATGATGAACATCTGCTCCACTTGCCAAGGCGCCCAAGGAGAGTGCCAAGAGCGCCTGGACGCCAACGCCGAGTACCGCGCCCACGTCAACTCCACCTTGGCCGACGAGGGCCTAAGTTACGAGAAGGGCCTCACCAACAAGAACTTCCTGTGGCTGCTCGTCGAGGAGATCGGCTTGGAGAAGCTCTCCTCGATGGTCAAGCGCCCTTTGACCAACCTCAAAGTGGGCCCCTTCTATGGCTGCTACATCGTGCGGCCCCGCGCGCGCTTGGGGATCGACGATGAGCACCCCAGAGACCACTACCTCGAGCAGTTGATCGAGGCCTTGGGCGGCACCGTCATCGAGTACGCCGGGATGCGCAAGTGCTGCGGTTTTCCGATCATCACGATGAACAAGGAAGCCTCGCTCAAGCAGGCCGGCCGCCACCTCGGAGACGCCGTGGACGCCGAGGCCGACTGCCTCGTAACCCCGTGTCCCCTGTGTCACCTGAACTTGGACATGCAGCAGCCTTTGGCCGAGAAAGAGGTGGGCCGGGAGCTAAAGATGCCGGTCCTCCACCTGCCCCAGCTGGTGGGCTTGGCCTTGGGCTTGGAGCCCAAGGACTTGGGCCTTTCGCGTCATGTGGTGCGACCGACTTCGGTGATCGATTGGTCCGCTTCTGTAGTCGGCGCCGCGGCCTGAGGGCGACTCGGGGCGGCTGACTTCGTCCTCAGTCGCTCATGTGCGTCGAGCACACTACGCTCCCTGCGTCCTTGTCAGCCACCCCGATTCGCCCCCAGGATACGTGACTTGTGAAGATCCTCACCGTCGTAGGCAACCGCCCCCAATTCATCAAGGCAGCCGCGGTCTCCGGTCCCCTGCGGGCCGAGCACGAGGAGCTGTTGGTGCACACCGGCCAGCACTACGACGAGCAGCTCTCGACCGTCTTCTTCAAGGAGCTCGGCTTGGCTCGGCCCGACCGCGAACTGGGGATCGGCGGCGGTTCGAACACCTCCCAGACCGCCCGCATGCTGGCCGCCTTGGAGCCGCTCCTGTTAGAGACCGAGCCCGACGCGGTGCTCGTCTACGGCGACACCAACTCCACGCTCGCCGGCGCTTTGACCGGCGCCCAACAGCAGTTGCCAGTGATCCACATCGAGGCGGGCATGCGCTCCTTCGACCGCTCGATGCCCGAGGAGCTCAATCGCGTCCTGTGCGACCACATGAGCTCCCTGCTCCTGTGTGCTTCGCAGACCGCCGCCGAGAACCTGCGCAAAGAGGACGTCGTCGGCAAGATCAAGGTAGTGGGCGACGTGATGGTGGACGTGGCCTTGAAGTGGCAGGCCTTGGCCCCACCCAAAACCGAGATCCCCGCCAAGTATGAAGTCAAGCCGGGCGAATACCTCCTGCTCACCGCCCACCGCGCCGGCAACGTCGATAACCCCACACGCCTGCGCGCCCTGATGCGGATCGTGGCCGAACTGCCCAAGCCGGTCGTGTTTCCAGTACACCCCCGCACCAAGGCCCGCCTCCTCGAGGCCGGCCTGTGGGAGCAACTGGAGGCGATCCGCGGAGTCCATCTCACCGAGCCGCTCGGCTACCTCGAGTTCGGCGCCTTGGTGCGCGGAGCAAGGGCGGTCTTGACCGACTCGGGCGGCGTCCAAAAGGAGGCCTACCTGGCGGGTGTCCCATGCGTCACCTTGAGATCCTCCACCGAGTGGGTCGAGACCTTGGACGGCGGCTGGAACACCCTCACCGACCTCGACGTCAAGCGCGTGCTCGCCACCTTGGAGCAGCCCTTGCCGTGCGAGCGCCCGCCGCTATACGGCGAAGGCAAAGCGGCCGAGCACTGCGTCGAAGCGATCGGGGCTTTGTGAGCGACACGCCCGCCCCGCCGACCCGCACCACGCCGACCGCCGAGCGGCCGCCGGCCCCCGGCGCCGGGGCCTCGGTCCGCGTCGGCGTCGTCGGCCTCGGCTACTGGGGCCCCAACCTGGCTCGCAACTTCGACGCGATCGAGGGCTGCGAGTTGGCCTGGCTGTGCGATGCGTCCGAGCCCGCCCGCACCAAGCTGGCGAGCGCTTTCCCGGGCGCGAAGACAACCGCGGACCTGGACGACCTACTCGCCGACCCCGAACTCGACGCTGTGATCCTCGCCACGCCCGTACCCACCCACGCCGACCTGGCCGTCCGGGTGCTTGGAGGTGGCAAGCACTGCTTCGTGGAGAAGCCGCTCGCCACCACCATGGCCGACGCCCAAAGAGCTGTCAACGCCGCCGATGCGAGCGGCCGCATCTTGATGGTCGGCCACCTGCTCGAGTACCACCCAGCCGTGACCCGCCTAAAGGAGTTGGTGGACGCCGACGAGCTCGGCCCCCTCTATTACATCTACGGCAACCGCGTCAACCTCGGCCAGCTCAGGGCCGAGGAGAACGCCCTGTGGAGCCTCGGCGCCCACGACGTCTCGGTCGTCTTGCACCTGATCGACGAAGAGCCCGTCGAGTGCTCGGCCCACGGCAAATCGTACGTCCGGGGAGGAGTCGAGGACGTGGTCTTCTGCTACCTGCGCTTCCCCTCGGGCCGCGTCGCCCACCTGCACCTCTCCTGGCTCGACCCCCACAAGGAACGACGCATCACGGTGGTCGGAGCCAAGCGCATGGCCACCTTCGACGACATGCTGATCGGAGGAAAGCTCACCGTCTATGACAAGGGCTTCGACGAGGACACCAACTCATGGGGCGAGTACATAGCGCGCGCCGGCGAGTCCTTCTCGCCGCGGATCTCCTCGGCCGAGCCCTTGCGCTTGGAGTGCACACATTTCGTGGAGTGCATCCGCGAGGGCCGCACGCCGCGCTCGGACGGGCGCGTCGGGTTGCGGGTGGTGCGGGTGCTCGAGGAGTTGCAGCGGTCCTTGGCCGACTGAGAAACCCATTCAAGCTTAGGCAGCGAGCTTCGATCGCCGAAAGACCCGCCTTCGAACGCCTGCGCCGACCCGTTTGACCGCCTGAAAGACGCGGCTTCTCAAACTATTAACGGTCGCTGCCGCCCAAAACTTGCAGCGCACATGAACGCCCCGCAGGGCGACCTGAACGCCCCTTCGGTTCGCTGAAACCCCAGCATTCATGCGGGATCCGAGCAACCGGCGCCGTCGCTGCGATCAGCCGCGTTCACCCGCCCGGCGGTGTAGGGCAGCGTTCATGACCTGAACGAAGGTAGCGACATCCGGGCCATTGCGGTACCGGAGGGGGATACCCATCATCCCTGCTCACAAACCTCCGGCGTACACAACCACGCCGCAGGATCACTCCAGTTCTCCGCTGCGGGCGGGATGCACGCAGAGGGGATTTCACCGCCAACCACGGGGAACACATATGCACCGCCGCCTCAATGTCACGGATGGACACGTAGGCTTCCGTCGCCGCGCGACCTTGGATGAGTCGCCCGAGACGGCCCAGGAAATTCGCTTGGCGATCGCACGCACCAAGGCGGGAGACCGCGACGCGCTGCGATTCCTCTACATCCGCTACTCGGACAACGTGTATGGCTACATCTGCTCGATCGTGCGCGACGAGCAGGAGGCCGAGGACCTCACCCAGCACGTCTTCATGAAGCTGATCACGGTGATCTCCCAGTACAAGGACTGCGGCGTCCCCTTCTCGGGCTGGCTTCTGCGGATGGCTCGCAACGTTGCCCTCGACCACCTGCGCCGGCGCCGTCCGACGCCGACCGAAGAGGTCTTCGGTCCCGACGATCACGCCGACCCCGAGTCCCAGGACCGCGCCCGCGACCTGCACGCCGCGCTTGCGACGCTGCCCGACGAGCAGCGCGACGTGATGGTGATGCGCCACGTCGTGGGGCTCACGCCGCCTGAGATCGCCGAGCAGATGGGCCGCACCGAGAGCTCGATCCACGGCCTTCACCATCGCGGACGGCGTGCGCTCCAAGAAGAGCTGGTGCGGCTGGGCTCCTCGCCCTCGACTGCCAACTCGGCCCTCGCGATCGCATGTTGAGCACGCCCGGAGCGACCGCCAGCGCCGGCCCCGCGAGCGCGGGCCCGGCGAGCACGCCAACCCCGAGCGCGGCCCAAGTCGAGGCCGTGCCCTTGATGCGCCTCGACCACGCCGACCCGCAACTGCTGGAGGAGTTGATGGGCGCCGTGCGCGCAGTCGCCGAGCGAGGCGCGTTCACGCTCGGCGAGCACGTCGAGCGGTTCGAGCGCGAGTTTGCCGCCTATTGCGAGACCGACCACGCGATCGGCGTGTCCTCCGGCACCGAGGCGCTAGTACTGGCATTGCGAGCCTTGGAGCTCGGCCCCGGCGACGAGGTGATCGTGCCGACCAACTCCTTCATCGCCACCGCCGAGGCGGTCAGCGCGGTCGGAGCGACTCCGCGCCTGGTCGACGTCGACCCGGACTCCCACCTGATCACCGCCGAGATCGTGGCGGCCAACCTCACGCCCAAGGTGCGCTGCGTGATTCCGGTGCACCTGTTCGGGGCGACGGTCGATCTCGACCCGATCCTCGCGCTCACCCGCGAGGCCGCCGTCCACGTCGTCGAGGACGCCTGCCAAGCCCACGGAGCTCGCTACCGGGGCCGGCGCAGCGGCTCGGTCGGGGTGATGGGCTGCTTCAGCTTCTACCCCACGAAGAACCTCGGCGCCTGGGGCGACGGCGGCGCGGTGGTGACCTCGGTCCCCGAGCTCGACGAGCGCGTGCGACTGCTGCGCGCCCACGGCGAGCGTCCGCGCTACAACCACCGCATCGTCGGGACCACCGCGCGGCTGGATGCCTTGCAGGCGGCTGTCCTGCAACGCAAGCTCGGGCGCCTGGAGGATCGCAACGAGCAGCGTCGCCGCCTCGGCCGCGAGCTGCGAGCCCGGCTCACCGCCGCCGGCGCCCTCGAAGGCGAGCGTGCGATCGAACTCGTCAACTTGCCTTTCGCCGAGGCCGATCACGTCTACCACCTGTTTGTCGTTCGGAGCGAGTTTCGCGACGAGCTGCGCGAGCACCTGCAAGCGTGCGGGGTGGCCTCGGCTGTTCACTACCCCTCCCCGATTCACCTCACCGAGGCCTACGCCCACCTCGGGCTCGGGCCGGGCAGCCTGCCCGTGAGCGAGTCCCACGCCGAGCGGATCTGCTCCCTGCCGCTGTTCCCGGGCATGAGCGACGCCGAGCTTGAGCGAATCGTGGATGCGGTGGACGGATTCACGAAAGACACAGCCACATCAACGCGTTGATCGGATATGAGCGCAACGCCCACACAACCGGTCCAAGGGCTGGCTGTGGCCGTGTTCGACCGCGCGGAGCCCGCACTCGCCACCGCTGAGGGCGCCCCCGCTCTCCGCGCGGCGGGAGCGCGGCCTCACGCGGACGGTTCGGGTCACACGAGCACCGCACGCTCGAGCTTCGTACGGGCCACGCGGCGCACCTTGGACTTCTCCGTGGCGGCCTCGGCGCTGCTGCTCACCTCGCCGCTTCTGATCGCGATCGCGATCGCGATCAAGCTCGACTCGCAAGGCCCGATCCTGTTCCGCCAGCGCCGTGTGGGTCGCAACCGGCGCGAGTTCACGATCTTCAAGTTCCGCACGATGCGCCAAGACGCGGACGCCAGCCGTCACCGCAAGTACGTGCAAACCCTGATCGGCGGCGAGAGCCAGTCCGAACGGGGCCGCCTGTACAAGCTCTCGGTGGACGATCGCGTGACGCGCGTGGGTCGCGTCCTGCGCTCCTGGAGCCTCGACGAGCTGCCGCAGCTGATCAACGTCCTGCGCGGGGAGATGGCCCTGGTCGGCCCCCGCCCGGTGATCCCTTACGAGGTCGAGATGTACCCCGAGGATTACCTGCGGCGCTTCGCCGTCAAGCCCGGCTTGACCGGCTTGTGGCAGGTGAGCGGGCGCAACGAGCGCACCTACGACGAGATGGTCAGCTTCGACATCGAGTACGCCGAGGCGGACTCCCTGCTGCTCGACCTGCGCATCCTGCTGAAGACGGTGCCTGTCGTCCTACGTCGCCAAGGGGTGGCTTGAATGTTCAACAACAGCTTTCCGCCCACCAACAGCATCCTGCGACGCGAGCAGCCGATCGGCACCGCGGTCGTGGGCTACGGCTACTGGGGCCCCAACCTCGCGCGCAACGTCGCCGAATGCCCCGAGCTGCGCCTGGACGCCCTCTGCGACCTGGACGACGCCAACCGCAACACCTTCAGCCGGCGCCATCCCGACGCTCGCGCGGTGAGCGACCTCGACGCCATCCTGGTCGACCCCCGCGTGCGAGCCGTCGTGATCGCCACTCCCCCCCAGACCCACCACGCCCTCGCCAAGCGAGCCTTGGAAGCCGGCAAGCACGTGCTCGTGGAGAAGCCTCTGGCCACACGCTTGGAGGACGCCCATGACCTGGCCGACACCGCCGCCGCCAACAAGTGCGTCTTGATGCCGGGCCACACCTTCATCTACAGCCCCGCCGTGAACACCGTGCGCGACCTGTTGCGCGAGGGCGTCATCGGCGACGTTCACTTCATCACCTCCTCGCGCATGAATCTGGGCAAGTACAACGAGGACGGCGTCGTCTGCGACCTGGCCCCGCACGATCTCTCGATCCTTCTCTACTGGCTCGATCAGCCCGTCGTCGAGGTCGCCGTGTCGGGCTCCAGCGTGCTGCGCCAAGGCGTGCCCGAGACCGCCTTCATGACCCTCACCTTCGAGCAGGGCCAGACCGCCAACGTGCAGATCTCCTGGCTGGCGCCGCGCAAGGTCCGCCAGATGATCGTTGTCGGCAGCCAAAGGATGGTCCAGTACGACGACACCGCCTCCGACGAACCGGTGCGGATCTACGACCGCGGCATGGACATCTTGCCGCCCACGCCCGCCAACTTCGGCGAGCATCAGCTGATTTATCGCACGGGCGATGTCCTGATCCCGCGCGTAGAGCCCAAAGAGCCGTTGCGCTTGGAGCTCGAAGACTTCGCCCACTCGATCCGCACCGGCGAGGAACCGCGCTCCAGCCTGGCCTTGGGCATCGAGATCGTCGCCACGATCGAGCTGGCCCAGGAATCGATGCGCCGTGGTGGCGCCCCGCTAGCCCTGCCAGTGCTGGTTGACAGGGCAGCCGCCTGAGGAGACCGAGATGCCCGAGCTGACCATCCCCCGCGACTCCACCCCAAGCGCCGCGCCCCCCGTGTTTCGCACCGCCAAGCCACGCGTGCTGTCTGTGATCGGCGCCCGCCCGGAGATCATCCAAGCCGCCCCCGTCTGCGAGGCGCTCGCCCCGGTGGCCGAGGAGATCCTCGTACACACCGGCCAGCACTACGACGAGGCGATGTCCGACGGGCAGATCCTCGCCACCAAGCTGCCCCACCCACACCACAACCTGGGCGTCGGCTCGCGGGGTGCCGCCGAGCAGGTCGCGCTCGCCCAAGAGCGCCTCGAAGAGTTGATCGCCGCCGAGCGGCCCGACGCCGTGATCGTGCGCGGCGACACCAACGCCACGCTCTCCGGCGCCCGCGCCGCGGCCGCGGCCGGGGTGCCTCTGATCCACGTCGAGGCCGGCCTTCGCTCCTATCGCGAGGACATGCCCGAGGAGTACAACCGCATCCAGACCGACAAGCTATCCCAGGTCCTCTGCGCCCCCAGCCCCGGGGCCAAGCGCAACCTGGAAAGCGAAGGCGTGAGCGGCGAGATCCACGTCACGGGCGACCCTTTGTGCGACATGCTCGAACGCTGGCGCCCGAGCGTGCGTCCCGCCGGTGACGGCGATTACATGCTCGCCACCGTGCACCGCAATTACAACACCGACACGCCCGAGCGCCTCGGCGCGGTCTTCGCCTGCCTGGCGCGCTCACCCCTGCCGGTCGTGATGCCCCTGCACCCGCGAACCCGTGCTTGCATCGACTCGTGGGGCCTGCAAGCCCCCGTCAACGTGGAGCTCATCGACCCGGTCCCCTACACGCGGATGCTCGAGCTCGAGCGCGGCGCCGGCGCGATCGCGACCGATTCGGGCGGGGTCCAGCGCGAGGCCTACCTGTGGGGCGTGCGCTGCGTCACCCTGCGCGAGGAGACCGAGTGGACCGACACCGTGCAGGCCGGCTGGAACACCGTGGTCGGCGTTGACCCCGACGCATTCGCCGCGGCGCTCAGCAGCCCGTTGCCCGACGAGCGTCCCGCGATCTTCGGCGATGGCCACGCGGCGCAACGGATCGCCGAGGTCATCACATCGTTCTTGGGGGCACGCATCTCACCCGGCGGCGAGGCAGACACGCTCGCCGCCGGGAGAAGCGTGGGAGCCGCGGCATGAGAACCGATTGCAACACACACACGTCAAACAGAAGGAGCGCCGACAGATGGACGAGCTGAACGTCGGATTGATCGGCGCGGGGCGCATGGGCGCCTACCACGTCGAGACTTGGGAGCGCATCGCGATCGGCAACCTCGTTGCGATCGCCGAGCCCGACGAGCAGAACGCGCGCGCGCGCATCGGGCGCCGCCCGATCGACTGGGTCGGCGACTACCGCTGGCTGCTGGAGCGCGCCGACGTGGACGCCGTGTGCATCTGCGCCCCTTCCGCCCAGCACGCCAAAATCGCGCTCGACGCGATCGACGCGGGCAAGCACGTGTTCGTGGAGAAGCCGATCGCGACCGCCTTGGAGGACGGGCTGCGCATGGCCGCCGCCGCGCGCCTGGCCGGCCTGAAGCTGATGGTCGGCCACGTCGAGCGCTTCAACCCCGCCGTGGGCAAGCTCGCCGAGCTGATCGAGGAGGGACGCATCGGCCGCGTATTCAGGGCCCACGCGACCCGCGTCGGCCCGCTGCCCCTGCGCATCCAAGACACGGGCGTGGCAATCGACCTGGCCACTCACGACCTCGACCTGATGCAGTTCGTGCTAGGCCGGGACATCACCAGCATCTATGCCGAAGGCAGCCGCTGCGTGCACCCCACCCAGGAGGACATCATCACCTGCCTGCTGCGCTTCGGCGAGGAGGGCCCCCAAGGTCTGCTCGACGTCAACTGGCTCACACCCGAGAAGCGCCGCGAGATGACGGTGATCGGCGAGGGCGGGATGCTCAGCGCCTCCTACTTGACCCAGGACGTCTGGTTCACCGAGTCCACCGGCGCGACGACCGGCTGGAACGAGCTGGCCCGCATCCGCGGCGACGCCGAGGGTGCGGCCATCCGCTTTGCCTTGCCCCGCGTCGAGCCCCTTCAGGCAGAGCTTGAGGCTTTCGCCCGCTGCGTGCTCGACGATACTCCCGAGCCGGTCGGCGCGGGCGAGGGTTGCCGCGCGCTTGCCGCCGCCCTCGCCGTGAGGGACTCGGCAGAAAACGGTCGTCCGATCACCCTGCTGGACATGCCGATGGTCCAACCCGTACGAGTCGCAGCCTGAGGAGGCCGCAATGATCCGCTTCGTCATCCCCGCTTACAACGAGCGCGAGAACATCCCCAACCTACTCGCCGAGCTCGGTCCCGTGGCCCGCGAATTGGGCGCGCGCGTGATCTTCGTCGACGACGGTTCCACCGACGGCACCGCCGAGGCGATCGAAGCCCACAGCGACGCCGTGCACTTGGCGATCGTCCGCCACGAGGTCAACCGCGGCCTTGGCACCGCGATCAACTCGGGTTTGAGGGCCGCCTTGGGCGAGTCCAAAGACGACGATGCGATCGTGACCTTGGAGGCCGACAACACCTCCGACCTCAGCGACCTGCCGCGGATGCTCGAGCGCTTTCACGAAGGCGCCGACGTGGTGCTCGCCTCGGTGTACGCACCCGGCGGTCGCATCCTCGGTGTCGCGCCGTGGCGCTTGGCGGCCTCCAAATCGGTCTCCAACGTATTCCGCTACACCGGCGGTCTGCGCGACATCCACACGCTCTCCTCGCTGTACCGCGTCTATCGCGCCGGCACCTTGCGACGCGCCTCGGAAACCTATGGCTACCTGCTCGTGCGCGAGCCCGGCTTCGCCGCCAACGTGGAGCTTCTGCTCAAGCTCTACAACGCCGGCGCCACCGTGGCCGAGGTGCCGACGGTCAACGACTGGTCGCGCCGCTTGGGCACCTCCAAGATGAACCTGAGGCCGACCTTGCTCGCTTACGGTCGCCTGATGGCCGCCCATCTGGTTGGCCGCATCCAGCCGCCCCCGATCTCGCCGCTCGGTAGCGAGCACTCGGCCGGGCGCGCAGAGCTCCAGCGCCCCGTGGCTCACCTGCACGCGGTTGCCGAGAAGCGATGAGCGCCGAGGGTGGCGTCATGAGCCGAGAGCCCGCGCGCGCCGCGGGTGGGTCCGCGCGCGAGGGGGCCCCCCACGTGGGCGTCATCGGCGCCGGCATCCTCGGCACGGTGCTCGCCCTGCGCTTGGCCCAGCAGGGTGCAAGAGTCACGTTGCTGGAGCGCGCCCCCACCCTGGGTGGCTTGGCCGGCTCGATCGACTTCTCCGGACACCGGGTCGACCGCTTCTACCACGTGATCGTGCCCTCCGACCAGCGCATGATCGCGCTCACCGAGGAGCTCGGCTTGAGCGACGAGCTTTCCTTCAAACCGGTCGGTGTCGGTTTCTTCATCGACGGCAAGATGCACCCCTTCAACGGGATCGGCGACTTCCTGCGCTTCCCGCCATTGTCCCCGCTCGGCCGCGCCCGCCTGGCCTGGTTCGTGCTGTATTGCCAATTGCGCCGCGACTACAAAGCGCTCGAGCGCAAGCCCTTGGAAGCGTGGCTGACCCGTCACTGCGGCAACCGCGTGGTGCAGCGCATCTGGCGGCCTTTGCTCGATTCGCGCTTTAATTCACACCACTCCGAGCTGCCCGCCACCTACCTGTGGGCGCGCACCAACCGGATGCGCTCCGCCCGCGAGCAGGGCAGCTCCGGCGAGCGGATGGGCTGCTTGCGCGGTGGTCACGAGACTTTGATCGCGACCGCGGCCGCGCGCGCCGCGGAGCTGGGCGTCGATGTGCGCCTCGGCGCCGGCGTCGAAGGGCTCGTGCACGAGCCGGGCGGCGCGGTGAAGGGCGTAATGGTGGATGGCCAAGCCGAGCACTTCGACCTGACAATCCCCACGCTGCAACCGCCCGGGCTCAAACACCTGCTACCCGACGATCTACAGCCTTTGCTGAAGGCCTATCCGGAACGCTACCTGGGCGTCGTGTGCTTGATCCTCAAGCTGAAGCGCTCCTTGACGCCCTACTACTCGATCAACATCTGCGACCCCACGCCGATCACCACGGTCGTGGAGACCTCGCATGTGGTCGGCACCGAACACACCGACGGCCTGCGCTTGGCCTACCTGCCCAAGTACTGCGACCCCGACTCGCCCCAGTTCGCCGAGGACGACGAGTCGGTCTACCGTAACTACACGGGGATGCTCAAGCGATTGGTGCCCGACTTCAGCGACGCGGACGTAGTCGACTGGACAGTGCAACGCGCGCCGCTCGTCGAGCCCGTCCATGCGCTCGGCCACGAGCCACGCACAGCACCCGTCTGGACCGGTGTCGAGGGCCTCGCACTCGCTTCGGCCAGCCAGATCTACCCACGGCTGCTCAATGGAGAGTCGGTCGTCGGCCTGGCCGAGCGTGTCGCCGGCGAGGCGCTCGAACGCCTGGCCGTGAGCTCGTCCACCAGGGCGAGATAGCGCTCGCGCTGCTGCTCCCAAGCGATGCCCTCCAAGCGCAGGGTCGCTTGGGCCGCACGCCCCCGTGCCGCTTGCGGATCGGCGCAGATCTCCTCGATCGCGCGCGCCAGGTCCTGCGGATCGCCCGCGCGAAACTCGTGCAGGTCGCTCTCTGAGAAGTAGCCGCCGATGCCCGGCAGGCGCGAGGCCACGATCGGCAGCCCCATGTGCGCGTACTCGAGCAGCTTCACCGGCAAAAGCAGCCTCGTGAAGCGGTCATCCAAGGTGGGCACCACGCCGATGTGGGCGGCCTGAAGCTCGGCCGGAATGCGCTCGAAGGCAACCGGCTCTGCCGCCACGTCGATGCGCTGGGGATCGATCTCGGCAGCCAGGGCCGCCAGGCGATCGCGGTCTTCGCCCGAGCCGCACACCCGCAACTGCAGGCGCGGCACGGTGTCGCGCAAACGCTCGAATGAGGAGATCAAAGTCTCCACGCCAAAGCGGGGCGCCAGGCCTCCGTGATAGAGCACCCTCAGCGGCCCCTCCTCGGGCCAAGCCACGGGCTCGCGCGGAGGCCCGAACACGCGCTCGTCGGGCGAGTTCATGATCACACTGGTGCGATTCACGCCGACGCCGCGCTCTTCCAGGCACAGACGCGCCTGATCGGTGACCGTGATCACGCGCGTGGCGAGCATCGCACTGAGACGCTCCTCGCGCTCCAACAGGCGCACCAGGCGGTGATCGTGGGGCCAGCCGTACTTGGTCGCGAACAGCTCGGGGAAAGTGTCGTGCACGTTGAGGATCACCGGCGTCCCGCGCAGGCGCGGCAATAGCGCCGCGGCGGTGAGGATGTCGGGCATGTTGTGAACCTCGATCAGGTCATAGCGCCGGCGAGCGTCGAGCACACTCAGGCGCCACAACGCCCTCGCCAAGAACTGGGCGTAGCCGCGGATGTAGGCGCGACCGCCGCCCTGGGGCTTGGTGGCCCCGAGCGGATGGGTGCGAATCACGCCGTCGCCGACATTCACCGTTTCGCGCGCCCCCACGCACAAGAGGTCCACTTCGTCGCCGCGCTGGGCCAAGGCCCGCGCCTGGCGCTGGATGCGCGAGTCGAGGCTGAAGTCCGAGAGGTGGATCATCGCCACCCTCAGCACAACACCACCTCGCCGCCGTCGCCCACCGTCAAGCGCATCGCGCGCGGCAGGGAGAAGTCGCGAGCCACGCGCGCATCGCGCCCGACCACGCTCGCGACCAGACGCCCACCCACATGCATGATCGAGGCGCCGGCGAGGATGATCGAGCGCTCGACCTCGGCGCCCTCGATGTGGGCCTGAGCGCCGATCGAAGTGTAGGGGCCGATATAGGACTCGATCACCAGCGCGCCCGGGCCGATGATGGCGGGCCCCATGATCACGCTGGACTCCACGCACGCGGTCGGGTGAACCGAGACGGCGCCCTCGATCCGGTTCTCAGAACCTTGGATCGGCTCGCTCTGGCGGCGCAACTCGTCGAGCAAGACCCTGTTGATCTCGAGTAGATCGGCCGACTTGCCCGTACTGCGCAACCAGCCCTCCACGTACTCCACCCGCACCGAGCCGCCGTCGGCGATCAGCCGCTCGGCGACGCTCACCAGAGCCAGCTCGCTGTCGCTGCTCCACCCGAGCTCGCGGGCGCGCACGAGCGCGCCGCGACCGAACAGGCAGACACCGGAGGGGCTCTGGACCGTGCCGGGCGGCGAGGCGTTGCGGGCCAAGCGCAGCAGCCGGCGTGTGGCCAGGCCGATCGAGTCGGTTTCGGGCGAGCCCTTGCGCACGAGCACCACCAGATCCGGAGCGTCCATGCTCAACATCTCCACGAAACCCGTCATCGGCCCGACCAGCAGACCGTCGGGCGGATGCACGATGCAGGGCGCTTCGCCGAGCGCGTCGATCGCCGCCGCAAGCGCCGCGCAATCCTCATCGTGCTCGTAGGCAAAGCAGCGCGCGGTCAGATCGGGCCCCTCCGCGGCGACGCACGCTTCGATCTCCTCCTTGATCTCGACCGGGACGACCAGCGCCGCCTCGCGCACACCGGCGTCATGCAGCCTGTCCAGCGCATGGCAGAAGATCGGTCGGTTTGCGACGCGTTGAAGCCCAGCCTTGGCGGAGTCGGTTGGCGTCGTCGCGCCGTGGGTTGCGGCGGGCCCGGACGCGATCAGCCCATTAAGGACCATGTCTAGACAACGGTTGACAATGGTCGCTGCTCGCGTGGCTGCTTCGCTCGGCCCGCAAGCGCCGGTAGCGCACGCCACATACGGCGGTTGATCTCGTGACGGACGAAGCGGCGGTACTCACGATCGGGGACCCGCTCCACACGTGTCGCCCAGGCCCGCACATAGCCGTAGAGGAAGGCGATGCCCGACAGTCCGACCGGGTTGTTGCGGGCCACCTTGAGCGAGCGCAGAGCGACCCACAGCGGTCCATAGTGGGTGATGTAGGCACACTCGCCGTGGCGCGCCCTTCCCCGCAGACGCCCGTCGGCGCTTGCGATCGGGCGGTGGTGGACGGAGACGAGGTCGCGGAAGTTGCGAGTCTGAAAGCCGCGCATACGCGCGTAGGCGCCGTCGATCGTGTCCCAGCCCAAGCGCTCCTGCACGCCGCCGATCGCCTCGAAGCACGCCCGCGAATAGCACTTCAGCGCGCCATGGACGTGATGGGAGGGAATCGCGATTCTGCGGGTGCCTCCCTCGGGCATGGGCTCCACCAGCACGCCTCCGGCGAGCCCGAGCGAGGCGTCCCGCTCGAAGCGCTCCATCAGAACGCTTAGATAATCGGGCGGAAGCTCGATGTCGCCGTCGAGCTTCATCACGTGCGTGTACTGCTCGCCGTCCACCTCGGCCAGCGCAAGGTTGAAGTTGTGAACCTCGATCGCCTTGGCAAGACGATCCTTGGGCCCGCGTCCGTCGGGCCCTTCGGTGCGGGCGGGCGCGCGCATCACGCTCAGCAGATCGATCTCGCGCTCGAGCTCCTTCAGCAGCTCATAGGTGCCGTCGGTGGATCCGTCGTCGATCGCCACCCAGCGTGCCGGCGCCAGCTCCTGGGCGCCCACCGCCCGTGCCACCTTCTCGATGTGCCGAGCCTCGTTGCGCACCGGCGAGACGATCAGGATGCGGGGCTGCTCGGGGCCGCTACGCGCGTGTACTTGGTCGGCGGCGGTCGGGCTAGGCTCGCGGCTTGGGGTGGGGCTCGTTGGCATTCCACCCAAGAACGCACGGGCGGGATCGTTCCTCTCGCGAGGCCCTTCACGTTCGCCCCACATCTTCTTCACGTTCTCTCACGTTCGGCTTTCGCAAGGCACGAAAGAACTCGTCGGGGCGCCGCGTTTCGTGAGTTAGCCAAGCAACGAAGCACTGACTACGACCGACACTACGAGGTGGGCGAGCATGAGAACACTGGTGACAGGAGGAGCCGGATTCATAGGTGGGCATCTCGTCCGCGAGCTTGTCGCCCGCGGCGACGAGGTGGTCGTGCTCGATTGCCTGGAGGAGCAGGTTCATGGCGGTGTGACACCCGAGCTGCCGGAGTCGGTCGAGTTGATCGTCGGCGAGGTCGGGGACGTCGCCAAGGCCGACCAGGCCCTGCGCGGGGTCGACCGCGTGGTGCATCTGGCCGCGGCCGTCGGCGTCGGTCAGTCGATGTATGAGATCGCTCGCTACACCGAGCGCAACACGATGCAGACCGCGATCTTCATGGAGCGGCTCGTGGCCCAACGCCCGCTGCCAACCAGGCTGGTGGTCGCATCCTCAATGTCGATCTACGGCGAGGGCGAATACGAGTGCCCCGAGCACGGGCGTACAGCGCCACAGCCGCGACCCGAGGAGCAGCTGCTGGCACGCCAGTGGGAGCTCTACTGCCCCGACTGTGGCGCCGTCCTTGCGCCGGTCGGCACGCGCGAGACCAAGGCTTTGATCCCCACTTCGATCTACGCGATCACCAAGCGCGACCACGAGGAGCTGGCGCTCGTCACCGGCGCCGCCTATGGCATCCCTTCCGTCGCCTTGCGCTTCTTCAACGTCTATGGGCCCGACCAGGCGCTCTCCAACCCCTATACCGGCGTGGCCGCGATCTTCGCCTCGCGCCTGCTCAACGGTCACCCGCCGGTGATCTTCGAGGACGGAGAGCAATCGCGCGACTTCACTCACGTGAGCGACATCGTGCAGGGCATCGTCTTGGCCTTGGAGTCCGAGGCGGCCACCGGCCACGCGATCAACCTCGGCACGGGACGGCCAAGCACCGTTGTGCAGATCGCACAGGCCTTGGCCGCCGGCCTGGAGTCCGACGTGGAGCCGATCCGCAACGGGCAGTACCGCGCCGGGGACATCCGCCACTGCGTGGCCGACCCGACTCGCGCGCGTGAGCTGCTCGGCTTCGAGGCGAAGACCTCGCTCGAGCAGGGCATGGCCGGTTTGCTCGCGTGGCTCTCAGATCAAGAGGCCGTGGATCGCGTCGATGACGCGACCCGCGAGCTTGCCTCCCGCGGCCTGGCTCGCTAGGGGGTTATCGCAATGGAATTCGCCCAGGCCCTTCGCATCCTCAGAGCCCGCTGGTGGGCAACGCTTGCGATCGTCGTGGTGGCGATCGGCGCGGCCTTCGCCGCGCGCGAGAGCGTGACCTCGGTTCCCACCGGCGCCGCCACGGTCCAGGTCCTGGTCGACTCCCCCGACTCGGCGCTTGCCAACCTATCCCAGGAAACCGTGCCCCTGACCACGCGGGCCTCGGTGTTCGCGCAGGTGATGACCAGCGCTGCCGTGCTCGAAGACATCGCCGCTTCGGCAGGCGTGCCCGCGTCTGAGATCACCGCCCAAGGCCCCTATAGCGGCCCGGGCCAGGCGCTGGACACCGTCACTCCCTCGGAGGCGCGCGCCAACCAGTTGCCGGCCCAGACCGTCAAGTACAAGTTGACGTTCGTCGCACAGACCAACGAGCCGGTCGTGACCGCTTCGGTCCAGGCCCCCACCGCGGCGGCGGCGGCGCACGTGGCGGCGAGCATCTTCCCGGGCGTTCAAAAGTACGTCTCGACCCTGCAACAGCAGTCCGCCACGCCCGTCCAGCACCGCGTGACGATTCGCCAGCTCGGCCCGCCTCAGGCCGGTCCGGTCAACTCGAGCACGCGCTCGACGTTGATGGTCGCGGCTTTCATCGGCGTCTTGCTGCTCGGCCTGCTCATTCTGCTCGGCGTCGAAGGGACGCGCCGGCGCGCCGAGGAGGCCGCGGCTTACGAGTCAGAGCAACTGCCCGAATTCGACCGGCTGTCTCTGTTCATGGGTTCCACCGGCGGATCCGACTCCGACTCGCCGGCTCCGGTAAGCGCCGGCGGCTCGCCGGCTCGACCGCGCCGCTAGCGCGGAGCGCGACGTGGGCGCGAGCGCGCACCCCGCGAGCCGCCGGCCCCTGGCCCGCGCGCTCGCCGCGATCGCCCTGGTCGCGGCCTTGGCGGCGCTACTGGTCGGCTACAAGCCGTCCTTGACGCCGCCCGCCTTGCACCCGCGCCAGCTGGCGTTGGGGGCTGCCCAGGCGGAGGTCCTGGTCAACACCAAGTCCTCCCAGCTCGCCGGCATCACACCCGCGTCTGTCAACGCCAACACGCTCGCGGCCCAGCTGGCCGTCAACTACGCGCTTTACCTGCAGAGCGACCCGGCCACCTCGGTCCTCGGTCAGGAGCTCGACCTGCACGGCAAGAGCGTGGCGGCTTCGGGTCCCTTCACGCTGCTCTTGGGCCGCGAAAACCTGGGTCCCAAGCGTCCGACTCCCCCCGACCCGATCCTCGTCGATCACAACTACCGCCTGTTGCTCGATGTGGACGGGGAACGACCGATGCTCAGCATCTACGCGCAGGCGCCCACGGTCGCGAGCGCAAAGCGCCTGGTCAACGCGGCCCGCGCGCTCCTGCTGCGCCACGTACGCGCAGAACAGCCAGCCCAACTGTTCGAGGAAGAAGCGGTCGTGCTGCGGCCGCTGGGCCCCACCACCGGCGCACTGGTCGGCAGCGGCGTTCGCTGGCAGGCGATGCTGTTCGCTTTCGGGTTCGTCTTGCTGCTCGGCGCAAGCATGCTCTTCGCGCGGCGCAATCGGCGTCGCCTGGCCGCGCGCGCCAAGGCACGCATCGAAGGCCTCGACCGTCTCGACGACGAGCCACTGGACAGCGACGACTGGCCGCACACGACGCGCATCCTGCCGTGGGCTTTGGCCGGTTTCGTGGTGATGCTGTTCCTGGTCCCCTTCGACGCCATCGACCTTCCGGTGAGCCTGCCTCTGAGCAGCACCTTGGACCGTCCCCTGCTGATCGCGATCGCGACGCTGTGGCTGCTGAGCCTGGCGATCGTCAGCGGCGAGGCACGCCCCCGCATCAGGTTGACGCGCGTCCACTTCGCGGTGCTCGCCTTCTTTGCGATCTGCTGCATCGGGGTCGGCATCGACGGTCAGGTCCTGGCCAGCATGGACGAGGTCTCACTCGTGGTCAAGAAGCTCGCGCTCCTGTTCTCCTACCTGTTGTTCTTCTTCATCGTCGCCTCGGTGATGCGACCACGCGAGGTACCTCGCTATGCGGCGATGATGGTCGTGCTCGGTGTGATCGTCGCGATCGCCACGGTCGTGGAGTACCGCATGCACTACAACGTCTTCTACTCGCTGTGGGGCAAGATCTTCCCGATCACGCTGCCGCCCGAACTGGACATGCCCGATTCGATCGGGCGCCTGACCGTCTACGGGCCCACCAATCAGCCGCTCGAGCTCGCTGCGCTCCTGGCGATGGTTCTGCCGTTTGCCGTGATGGGCTCGATCGACGCCCCGACCCGGCGCAAGCGCATCCTCTACTCGATCGCGATCGGCCTGCTGATAGCCGGCGGCGTCGCGACTTCGCGCAAGACCAGCATCGTCGCTCCCATCGGCGCCATCCTGCTGCTGGTCGCCTACAGGCCGCGCACGGTGACCCGTTCGCTGTTGGGACTCGCGGTGGTGCTGGGCGTGCTCGTTCACATCACCTCGCCTGGAGCGCTCGGCTCGGTGCTGACCCAGCTGGAGCCCGGCCACGTCAACAATGTTCTCAGCACGACCGACAGGACCGCCCGCTATGACGCGGTGCGCCCGGACGTGCTCAGCAAACTGCTGCTCGGGCGCGGCTATGAAAGCTATGACCCGCACAAGTACCGGATCCTTGACAACGAGTTCCTCGGGCTCCTGATCACGACCGGGCTGATCGGCCTGCTCGCCTACCTGGGGATCTTCGCGACGATGATGAGCGCGGCCCATCGCACGATCCGCGGAGGAGACCCCAAGCGCGCCTCGGTGGCGCTCGGGGCGTTTGCCGCGGTGGGCGTGATCGCGCTTGCCAGCGGGCTTTTCGACGTGCTCTCCTTCCCGCACGTGCCCTACCTGCTGTTCTTCGTCGGGGCGATGATCGTCGTCCTGCGCGAACGTTCTCCGAACTCGCACAAAAGTAGTCGCCGCTCCCGTGCGTTGGCTAACCAGATGCCTACACAACGCGCCATATCTCAACCCAAGGCGACGCGAGTCGTCGTCGGACTTTTCGTCCTGCTCATTTCAAGCTTTGCCCTGATCCTGCTCGGCCGCCCCTCGGGCGCGTCCGCAGCCGAAGTGTCCTGTCCAAACTCCAACCCCGTCGTCAACGAGAACAACTGCATGGGAGAAGGTACGACCGCCAACCAATCGGCGATCGAAAACTACAGCGAAGACCTCGGTGCCTTCACGCCCCAGACGAGCTACAACCTCGGCGAAAACGTGCCGATCAAGATCGGCACCGACCTGCCTTCGTTCCCCGCGACGAACGTCAACATCTCGGTGTACCGGATCGGCTGGTACGGCGGCACCGGCGCCCGCCTGATCGCCGGCGCGGGCGCGAACAACGTCAAAGTGAGCAACTCCTTCCAGTGCAACCCGGCGAACACGACTACGGGCGAAGTGAACTGCTCCAACTGGAGCGTCAGCTACACGGTCCCTGCCAGCAAGCTGCCGGTCTCGGGCATCTACGAGGCCGTGATCACCGACGCCGAAGACAACGCGATCCAAAACTACGTCGTCTTCCCGGTGCGCAACGACGCGCGCCCCTCTCAGGTTCTGTACGTGTTGCCGAGCGCCGACTACGAGGCCTACAACACGTGGGGCTGCAAGTCCCTTTATTACGACGCCTGCGGCGGAGCCAACACGATCGCCGGCGACGGGCGCGCAGTAGCGGTCTCCTTTGACCGTCCCCAGAAGGAAGGCGAACAACAGTACAACCACTTCTTCGGACCCGACTACCTGACGGTGGCCTGGCTGGAGCAACAGGGCTATGAAGTTCGACTACACCTCCGACGTGGACCTCGACTCCAACGCCGGTCAGTTGCTGGGCCACAAGGTCAACCTCGTCTCGGGCCACTCCGAGTACTGGTCCTACAACGAGTTCAACGGCTTCAAGGCCGCGCGCGACGCGGGCGTGAATGTCGTCTCGCTGAGCGCCAACACGGCCTACTGGCAGACGCGCTACGAAAACAACCATCGCACGCTCGTCTGCTACAAGACGATCCAGGGCTCCAGCGACGGCAACCCCGGCGCCACCCCCAACGATCCCGCCTCGATCGGTCCAAACGGCGAAGCGCGACCTCAGTACGCGACGACCACGCGCCGAGATCCAGGCGCTCCCGCAGGCGACCCGAACGCACCCCCGGGTGGACGCATCGGACCCAACGAACCGGAGAACTCGCTGTTCGGCCTGATGTATGTCGGCGACAACGACTCCGAACGCTTCCACCTCGCGATTCCGGCCGGCAACGCCAACGGCGAATACGCGTCCAACCCGGCTTGGCGCAACGCGGGCATCTCGACGACGACCACCACGACCCTGCCCGAAGCAAACGTGGGCTGGGAGTGGGACCAGGTCCCCACACAGGCCGGCTATCTGGCGCAGGAGCCCGCGGGCGTGAAGAAGTTGACGCTGACCAACGTCGCCAACACCGAAGACTCCTGGCTGCAGGATGCCGGGCGCGCCCGCGCCACGACGCCGCCCCCGGGCGAGCCGAGTACCGTGAGCGCGGTCGAGTACCGGGCGCCCAGTGGCGCGCTGGTGTTCGCAACCGGCACGATGGAGTGGGCCTATGACTTCGACGCGGAACGCCCCGTCGACCAGTTGACCTACAACATCCTCTCGGAAATGGGCGCCAAGGCGGCCACGCCGGGCGAAGACATCACACCCGACACGACGCCGCCCAACCCGCCGCGGCCGTCCTTCACGGCTACGCCAAGTTCGGTCTACATCGGCCAGAACGTCAGCTTCGACGCCTCGGCTTCGAGCGATCCGAGCGCCACGATCACCGACTACAAGTGGGATCTGGACAACAGCGGCAAATTCGCCACCGACACCGGCACCACGCGGACGTTGACCCACGCCTTCGCAACGCCGGGCACCTACAACGTGATCCTGAAGGTGACCGACAGCAAAGGCCAGAGCGAAACCACAGCGCGCACCGTCAACGTCGCCAATACCGCCACGGCCGCCATCGCGGCGTCGATGAACCCGGTCGGCGTCGGCCAGAAAGACACGCTCAGCGCGGCCGGCTCCAGCTCCGTCGGCGGCACGATCGTCAACTACAAGTGGGACCTCGACGGCAACGGCACCTATGAGACCGACACCGGCTCAGCGCCGACCGTCTCAAAGACATTCGCGAGCACCGGCACAACCACCTTGGGCGTGCAGGTCACCGACAACAAGGGCGCCACCGCGACCGCCAGCGTGCCGGTCAAGGTCCTCAGCCAGGGGGTGAGCCGCTACAGCGACGCGGTCACCGCGGCTCCTGGCCTGCTGCACTACTACCGCTTGGACGAGCCGTCCGGCCCGACCATCGCCGACAGCGCGGGGTCCAGCAACGGCACCCTTTATGAAACGACCTTCGGCGTGCCCGGAGCGGTCAACGGCGACTCCGACACGGCGGTCTCGTTCTCCGGCGACGGCGACCCCGTCGAGGGTGAGACGGGCTCCTTCGGCACTGTCCCGATGAACCTCTCCTCTCAGAGCACGATCACCGTCGAGTTCTGGTTGAAGTGGAACGCCTACGGCAACAACGACGCCCTCGCGATGGAGCTCACCCCCAACTACAACGAAAACACGGGCGGCTTCATCGTCGACCCCAACGCCGGCGAGTTCGGCGGCACCTTCGGCGTGGGCATCGGCGCGGGGGCTTCACGCAACAGCGTCTTCTTCGCCAGGCCGAGCGCCGGCGTGTGGCACCACTACGCCTTCGTGCTCAACGCGAACGCGCCGGCCGCGTCGCAGATCACTCCGTACGTGGACGGCCAGACGGTCAGCTACCAGAAGGAGAGCAGCGGAACCGGGGCGGGCGCGTTTGCCAACTCCACGCTGTATTTGATGTCGCGCGGCGGCACCTCTCTGTTCGGCAGCGGCTCGCTCGATGAGCTTGCGATCTACAGCGGCGAACTGGGTGCCTCGACAATTCAAGAACAGGTCAACTCAAACGGCCCCGAGCCGCGCCCGGTCGCCCAGATCGCGGCCACGCCCAACCAGCCGCATGCGGGTGAAAAAGTCACGCTGAACGGCTCCGGCTCGCACTACTCCGGCGGCTCGATCGTCAAGTACGAATGGGACCTGAACGGGGACGGCACGTATGAGACCAACACGGGCTCAACGACGACCACGAGCACGACCTTCGCCAACCCGGGTACCTACACGGTCGGCCTGCGGGTGACCGACAGCGACGGCGCGGTCGGCACCACGACCCAGCAGATCTCCGTCGGCAACTTCCCGCCGACGGTCAAGGTGAAGACGACCCCGAACCCTGCTTTGACCGGCCAGACGGTCACGCTCGACGCGAGCGAATCGACCGATCAAGGCACGATCACCGACTACAAGTGGGACCTGGACAACAGCGGCAAATTCGCCACCGACACCGGCACCGCGCCGACGGTGACGACCAGCTTCCAGAGCGTCGGCGCGCACACCGTGGGCGTTCAGCTGACCGACAGCCAAGGGCTCACGACCACCACGACGATCAAAGTCCTGGTGCTCGAACAGGGCGTCACCTCCTATGAGGAAGCCGTCCAGAACACGCCTGGCTTGATCGACTACTACAAGCTTGGCGAGCCCAGCGGCCCGACGATCGCCGACAGCAAGGGCTCGAGCAACGGCACCGTCAGCGGCGGTACGTTCGGCCTGCCCGGCGCCGTCGCCGAAGACCCCACGACCGCGATCGGCTTCAACGGCTCAAGCGACTCGGGCGCGGTACCGCTCAACCTGTCGAGCACGGGCAAGCTGACGATCGAGTTCTGGCTGAAGTGGAACAACTACGCCAACAACGACGCCCTGGCGATGGAGTTCACCCCGAACTTCAACGCAAACGCGGGTGGCTTCCTGGTTGACCCCAACTCGGGCGAGTTCGGCGGCACCTTCGGCATCGGCATCGGCAGCGAATCCGACCGCAACAGCATCTTCTTCCAGCGTCCCTCCGCGGGTGTGTGGCACCACTACGCAATCGCGATCGACACGAGCGCGGCGTCAGCCAACGAGATCACGCCCTACGTGGACGGTCAACCGGTCAGCTACCAGCAGGAGGGCACATCCAGCGGCCAGGGCACGTTTGCCAGCTCCACGCTGTATCTGATGTCGCGCGACGGAGCCGCACTGTTCGGAGCCGGCACGCTCGACCAGCTGGCGCTCTATAGCCAGGCGCTGAGCGCGAGCACCGTCTTCCAGCACTTCAACTCCTATGGGACCAACAGGGCCCCGAAGGCGGCCTTCACGACCTCCCAGAATCCAGTGCGGCCCGGGGAAAACGTCACGCTGAACGCGTCGGGCTCGACCGATCCGGCCGGCTCGATCGTGGACTACCAGTGGGATCTGAACGGCGACGGTACCTATGAGACCGACTCGGGCTCTAACCCGGTGCTCACCACGAACATCCCAACCGAAGGCACCTACAACGTGGGCCTGCGGGTGATCGACAACCACAACGCGAGCGCCTCGACAAGCCACTCGCTGACGGTCGGCAACCTGCCCCCCACGGTCAAGGCGAAGGCCAACCCGAGCACCGTGATCGTCGGTCAGAACACGACGATCAGCGCCGCCGAATCGACCGATCAAGGCACGATCACCGACTACAAGTGGGACCTCAACGGCAGCGGCGAATACGCCACCGACACCAGCTCCACGCCGAGCGCGTCGACCAGCTTCCAGACGCCGGGCACGCACACGATCGGCGTGGAAGCGACCGACGACCACGGCCTCAGCGCCCGCACCACGGTCACCGTGACGGTGCTCGAACAGGCCGCCGCCGGCTACTCCGAAGCGGTCCAGACCACGCCAGGCCTGATCGATTACTACAAGCTCGACGAACCTCAAGGTCCCACGATCCTCGACAGCAAGGGCCTTTCGACGGGCTCGATCATCGGCGGCTCCTTCGGCCAGCCGGGACCGGTCCAGCAGAGCACCGCGGTCGGCTTCAACGGCACAAGCGACTCCGGAGCGATCCCGCTCGACCTGTCCGGCACCAGCCAGGTGACGGTCGAGTTCTGGCTGAAGTGGAACAACTACGCCAACAACGACGCCCTGGCGATGGAGTTCACCCCGAACTTCAACGAAAACGCGGGCGGCTTCATCGTCGACCCCAACGCCGGCGAGTACGGCGGCACCTTCGGTGTGGGCATCGGCACGGGCGCCAACCGCAACAGCGTGTTCTTCCAGCGCCCGAGCGCCGGCGTGTGGCACCACTACGCCTTCGTGCTCGACAGCACCGCGGCCGCCGGCAGCGAGGTCACCCCCTACGTGGACGGCCAGCCGGTCAGCTTCCAGCAGGAGAGCGCGGCCACCGCACAGGGCCCGTTCGCCAACTCGACCTTGTACTTGATGTCACGCGACGACAGCGCCCTGTTCGGCAACGGCTCGCTGGATGAACTGGCGATCTATGACCAGCCGCTGAGCGCCACGACGGTGTTCGCGCACTACCACTCGCGCGATGTGAATCTCGCCCTGGTGCCTTCGCTGAGCATCAACCCCTCGCCGGCCGTAACCGGTCAGAACGTGAGCTTCGACGCCTCCGGCTCAAGCGACTCCCAAGGGACGATCGTCGACTACAGCTGGGACCTGGACGGCAGCGGCAAATACGCGACCGACACCGGCTCCACGCCGACTTTGACGCACGCCTTCACGACGCCCGGCACCTACACGATCGGCCTGCGCACGACCGACAGCAACGGCGTCGTGGCCAAGCTGACGCGCAAGCTTACGATCGCCCAGGCGCCGCCCTCGACGCCCGAACTGACTGTCTCTGGCGCGAGCGGGAGCACCTATGTGAACGGCACCACCGTCTACACCAACCCGCAGAGCGGCAACTCGGGCTCCTTCACCGTCAACGCGAGCACGAGCGACTCCTCCTCGGGCATCAGGGAAGTCGTGTTCCCCGCCCTGACCGGCTTCGGCTCAGGCGGCGGCGCGGACACGAGCCTGCCCTACCAGAGCAGCTACAGCTGGTCGGGCTCGGGCGCCACGGCGTCCGGCCCCCAAGCGGTGACGGCAACCAACAACGCGGGCATCAGCGCCAGCTCCAACTTCAACGTCGTACCCGACACGGCCGCACCGACCGGGGGCGCACTCAACATCAACGGCACCGCCGGTAGCGCGAGCGGCTCCACCAGCTACAGCATCACCGGCGTCTACCCGATCGCGATCCGCACCGACTACAGCGAGACCCAGTCGGCCAGCCAGTCGGGCCTGCGCTCGAGCACGCTTACGCTCGCGAGCGCCTCGCTTGCCAACAACGCCTGCGGCAGCTTCGGCACGCCGATCGCGATCACCGGCGCGCCCAGCCAGAGCGAGCCCAGCGGCTGCTACCGCTACACGCTCACCGGCGTGGACAACGTGGGCAACCAGGCGAGCGTCTCCACGACCGTGATCGTCGACACGACGGTCCCGAGCACCCCCTCGCTGAGCTTTAGCGGGCTCTCGGCCAACACCTACTACAAGTCCGCGACCAACGCCCTCTACTTCAGGCCTTCGGCCGGCGGTAGCTTCACCCTGACCGCCAGCTCGACCGACGCCCAAACAGGCATCAAGAGCTACACCTTCAGCTCGCTCACCGGCAGCGGCTTCGGCGAAACCCAGACAGGTGGCCAGGTCCTCTACACCTTCGGCGCGAGCGCCGTCCAGCCGCCCACCGCGCCGACCGTGTTCGCGGCCTCGGGCGCGGGCGCCAGCTCGGCCAGCGCCACCTACAGCCTGATCGCCGACAGCAGCGCTCCAACGGGCGGCGCCCTCAGCGTGAACGGCACGACGGCCACCGCGAGCGGGGCGACCGGCTACAGCACGAGCGGCAACTTCTCGATCGGCGCGCGCACCGACTTCAGCGCGGACAGCGGCTCAGGGCTGCTCTCCTCGGTACTGACGCGCTCGAGCGCCACGCTTGCAAACGGAGCGTGCGGCAGCTATGGCACCCCCACCACCCTGACCGGCACACCGGCCCAGACTGGGCTGGCGGAAGGCTGCTACAAGTACACGCTCACCGGCGCCGACAGGGTCGGCAACACGGCCAACCTGACGACCACGATCGAGGTCGACAAGATCAAGCCAGTCGTGGGGCTGACGGCGCCTTCCTTTGCCACCGGAGCATATGCGGTCACATTCTCGGCCACCGATGGCGGCTCAGGCGTGAACACGGCCTCAGGGCAGCTCAAGCGCGCCACCGCGACGCTCACGCTCACCAGCAACACCTGCGGAGCTTTCAGCTTCTTCTCAAACATCGGCTCGGCCGGGCTGTCCTCGCCGTTCACCGACAACACCGTGAGCACAGGACACTGCTACGAGTACGAGTACACGGTCTCCGACAAGGCCGGCAACTCGGAAACCTCACCGTTCGGCGCCACCAGGGTCAACACGACCAAGCCGGCTCTGACAGGCATCACCGACACCACGCCCGGCACGACCGCCGGCAAGCCGCAGGCCGGCGACGCGATCACGCTCACCTTCAACGAGCCAATCGCGGCCACTAGCATCCCGGCGAGTGTAACGCTCACCTACTCGCGAGCGATCGTCGGCGCCACCAACGTCGCCGTGTCGGGCATCGGCTCGGGCAACTGGTCGGGTGGAGACACCTTCAACTCGCACTACACCAACGTCGGTGGGACCAACCCGGTCGTGACAGCGAGCACCGCGGTGAGCGCCAACACGATCAAGTTGACCGTCACCTCGATCAGCGACCCGAGCAACAACCTCACGGCCGGCGGCCCCGCCTCCGTCAGTGGCACGCTCAATTCGGCGCTCAAGGACTCCTACGGGAACACCGCGAGCACCAGCGGCTTTACGAGCTCGAGCATCAGGCTCTTCTAAAAGAGCGCTTGCAGGTCGGCGGAGCACGCGAGAAAAGCCCACACCGGCACGTTTCTCAAGCATGAGCACGCAAACGATCAGCCTGGGCAGCGAGGCGAGCAGGCTGCCGCCGGCTCCCATCGAGGCACCCGACGCACAAGCGACCACGCGCAAAGCGCGCGCCGGCATGGCCATGTCGGCGGCGACGTTCGCGATGGCAGCCGCCTCGGCTATCCAAGCGGTCCTGTACCTGGGGCGCTTCGGGACCAACGTGCGGACCGACGGCTTCTTCGTCGCCTTCGCCCTGTATTCAACCTTCGGCGTCTTCAGCCAGAGCCTGCGCTTGACCTCGGTACCGCTGCTGGTGCAGCCGGGGGCGCGCCTGAGCGTGCGTGAGTTCGCCGCGACCCTCGGACTCGTGGGGCTGCCGGTGCTGATCGTCACCGGACCCTTGGCGGGGCCGCTCGCACACCTGATCGCCCCCGGCCTGAGCACCCAAGGCCGCGACGTGACCGCCTCGGCGCTGCCGGTGCTGGGCTGCGCGATGGTGCTGCAACTGTGGGCCGCGGGCGCGGCCACGGTGCTCGCCATCAGAGACCGCTTCACGCTGGTTGCCGGCGCCTACATGACCGGCGCCGGATCGGGGCTGATCACCTTCTTGGCCTTGATGAGCAGCGCCGGCGAGCAGACACTCGGCTGGTCGATGCTGGCGATGGCCCTGGTCACCTGCGGCTGGATGCTCGTCGGCCTGCGCCGCAGCGGCGGGCTTGCAGGGGGGCGCGAGCACAGCTCGTTCAAGCTGCGCTCGATGGCCGCGAACGCCGGGTTGATCCTCGGGCGCACCGCTATCTATCTCGCTTTCAACGTCCTGTTCGTGATCACGCTGGCTTTCGCCAGCCACGCTTCGGCGGGCGGCACCACCGTGCTGTCCTATGCCTACCTGTTCGCCAGCTACCTGGTCGCGGGCACGGGCATGGCGCTTGGCATGTCCAACATCCCGGACATGACCCGCGACGCGCGAGCCCAGCGCGAGGCGCTCGTGACGAGCACGGTGCCACGCGGCTTTCGCTACGCGATGTTGATCGTGGCGCCCGCGCTTGCCGGCCTGATCGTCTCAGGCGCACCCTTGATCCATGCGGTGCTGCCCAAGAGCTTGACGAGCGCCGAGGTGGGCGAGCTGCAGACCTTCGCGGCGCTCTTGGTGCCGTGGACGGTTTGCGCGCTGTTGGTCAACTTCCTGTTGCCGATGCTGTTCGCGATCGGCCGCTCGCGACTGTTGAACATTTTGGCGCTGCCGTTCGTGCTTTTGCATCTCGCCGCCACGGCAATCGCCAGCGCCATGTTCGGCGTCGACGGCGCGGTAGGCGCCTTCTTCGTGGCGCCCGCCTTCTTTGCCGGGGTGCTGCTCGTCGCGGGAGCCGGACTGGACGGAGCGCCTGCGCTGCTGCGTGAGCTGGCCGCAGACGCGGGACGTTTCCTTGGCCTGGCGGCGGTCTGCTTCGGCGCGGCTTGGGCGCTCAGCAGCGCTTTGCCGAGCGGGTTCGCACAAGCGGCTCTGGCTGGGATCGTCGGCTGCGGGCTCTATGGCTTGGGCCTGCGCTTGATCGCACGCCCGCAGCTGGAGATGCTCGTGAGCACCCTCGTCGTTCGTCCCGCGCCGGCGTGAGCGCGACGCTCGCCCCGCTGCGGGCCTCGGCGGGCGCCTCCGCGCCGCCGGCCCCGGCCGCGACATCCGCCACGCGCGCGCGTCGCTCGCCGGGCGACCGCTCGGTACTGGGCGTGCTCGGCGTGTGCTTCGTGGCGCTTACCGCGCTCACGTGGCGCAAGTGGGGCGTGCCGGAGATCGACGCGGGCGCGGAGCTCACGACCGCCGATCTGATCAAGCACGGCGCGGTGGCCTATAAGGACGTGCGCTACTACTACGGGCCGCTCGGGCTCTACTCGTTGGCACTCAGCTTCAAGTTGTTCGGCTCAAGCTTCACGACCGCGTTCGCGTTCGGATTGATCCAGACGGCGGCGATCGTGGCTGCCTTCTACGCGCTTGCGCGACAGTGGCTGGTGCCGCTCGTGGCCGGCTTGGCAAGCGCGGTGCTGCTTGCGATCGGCTTCTCGGGCACCGCTTTCAACTTCATCCTGCCCCACACAGACTCGGCCACTTTCGGGATCTTGTGTTTGCTCTTGATGCTGCTCGCGCTCACGCGCGAGCGCGTCTCGCTGGCCGGGCTCGCCGCGGGACTGGTGGCGCTCACGCGCCCTGAGTTCGCGGCGGTGGCGGCGGGCGCCGGAATCGCCTATGTGGTGGGCATGTGGCGCGTTTCCGGGCCCGCCGCCGCTTGGCGGGCGGCGTGGCGCATGGCGTTGCCCGCGATCGCCCTGCCGGCGGTCGTCTACGCGGTGTTCTCCGCCCAGGCCGGCGCGTCGAGGCTGTTCACCGAAAACCTGTGGCCGGTCAAGTTCCTCGGCTCGGGGGCCAAAACCGAGGAAAGCTGGATGCCTTTCACGCTCGGAAGCCTGTTCGGGCTGATCGCCCGCGGGGCGCTCTACTGCGGACTGCTCGCCGGCGTGGTCGCGAGCGCGGTCGGCTGGAGCTCCAGCCGCAGGCGCCAGGAGGGCTTTGTCAAGCCGCTTCTCAGCCTGTGGCCTTTGGCGGCCGCGCTCGTGACGATCGCGCTACTCGACGGAGTGTTGCGCGCGGGCGGGATCCTCACCGCTCAACGCTCTGCGATCGAGCTGGAGTCGCGCCATCTGGTGCTCGGTATGAGCTGGTTGCCGGCGCTCGGCCTGGCCGCCGCGGCGTGGGCGCTGGTGCGACTCATACGCGGAGAGGACTCACTGCTTGGCCGCTCCTGGCCGGCCGACCTGGCTTTGATCGTGGCGGCGGCGGGGCTCGGACTGCGCGCCTACAACGCGTTCACCACCGAGGGCTCCTATGCCCCCTACTACGCGGCCCCGCTGGTCTTGCTGCTGGGCATCCTGCACGAAAGGGTGGCGGCACGCTGGCCACAGGCCCGCGCGGCGGTGCTGGCCGTGCTCGGACTGATCGCTGCGGGCCTTGCCGCTTATGCACTGGGCGGGCTTTACATCCATGACACGACCACGGTCCACACGCCGCGCGGCAGCTTCGTGACCACGGCCGCGGCCGCCCCGGCGCTACAGGCGGCGGTCAGGCAGGTCGACGCTCAGACCAAGCCGGGACAACCGATCCTGGCGGCGCCGACCGACGGCGGGCTCTACTTCATGAGCGACCGCAAGCCGGCGCTCTACGAGCTGACGGTGCTGCCGGGCCTGATCGCGACGCCGGCCGAAGAACGCGCCGCCGTGGCGCACATGCGCGGCGAGGGAACGGCCCTTGCGGTGCTCGGCGCGAGGGACCTTTCGATTTGGGGCAAGCCCACGTTCGGCGTCAGCTACAACCCGCTGATCGGCGCCTACATCAGAGGCGCGACCGAGAGCCGCGAGACGGTCGGCACGCTGGCGAACCCGGTCGGCGGCACCAACCCTTCACACGGTTTCACGATCGTTCGTCTGCGGTGATGAAGCCGTGGGCGAGCGAGAGCTGATCCTCACCTTCCACGGCTTGGGAGACCGGATCCCGCCGGACGCCACGGCGGCCGAGCGCAAGGTGTGGGTTCCGGTCGAGTGGTTCGATGCGATCGTGGGCGCGCTGCCGAGCCGGGGCGTGACGCTGGCCTTTGACGATGGCAACGCCTCCGACGCCGAACACGCGCTGGAGGTGCTCAGGCGCCGAGGCCGCACGGCACGCTTTTTCGTGCTCGCCGAGCGGGTCGGCTCGCCGGGCTACCTGAGCGAGAGCCAGCTTGGCGAACTGCACGAGGCGGGCATGAAGATCGGAAGCCACGGGCTGCGCCACCGCGACTGGCGCCGCTTGGACGAAGGGGATCTGCGCGAGGAGCTGGTCGGCTCGCGCCGGACCCTGGAGGAGCTGTTGGGCGTCGAGGTGGACGAGGCGGCGTGTCCGTTTGGCTCCTATGACCGTCGCGTGCTGGGGGGCTTGCGAGAAGCGGGCTACCGCAAGGTCTACAACAGCGACGGGGGCGGCGCGCGCGTGGGCGCTTGGCTGTTGCCTCGCAACACAGTTCATCGCGAGCAGCCGCTCGAGCACTGGTTGGCGCTCGCCGCTGGCGGGGCGAGCGGGACCCCGGGCTGGGGAAGTCCGGTGTTGGCGGGCAAGCGAATGGTCAAGCGTCTGCGATGAGCGCGCGAGGCAAGTCTGTCTTGATCGGGTTCGCCGATGCCCTGGCCGCCCCCGAGGTCGCGGTGAGCTTGATCGCGGCCGGATACGCGGTGTCCAGCTTCGCGCGGCGGGGACGCAAGGTTTCGCTGCGCAAGCTGAGAGGCCTCGAGCTGGTCGAGTTGACCGCACCGGAGGAGGACTTGGGGGCGTGCGAAGCGGAGCTTGCCGCTTTGGCGCTCGCCCATGACTTGATCATGCCGCTCGACGACCAAGCCGTGTTCGTGTGCGATCGGGCGCTCGGGCAAGACACGCCCCTGGCCGGTCCCCGCGGCGCCCAGGCGAAGCTGGCGTTGGACAAGCGGATGCAGTTGCTGGCCGCGGAAGCCGCCGGGCTGGCGGTGCCACCGTGGCAGCTGCTCGCGTCTCACAGCGAGGGGCTCGCCGACTGGAGCCTGACGGGCGAGCTGGAGCTGCCGGCGGTGCTTAAGCCGGCGCTTGCCGCCGAGCAGTGCGAAGGGCACTTGCGCCGACTCGCGCCGCGGCTGGTGCGCGACGCCGAGCAAGCGCAGCAGCTGCGCGAGGCGTGGGGGCCGCAGACCGCGACGATCGTTCAGCGGTGGGTGAGCGGCACGGGCGCCGGGATATTCGGGATCGCCGACGCGGGCGGCATCCACAATCTGAGCGCACACAGGCGCGTGCGCATGATGAATCCGGCCGGCTCGGGCTCCAGCGCCTGCGCTTCCACGCCCGTGCCGCAGGAGCTCGTGGGGCCAATCGAGCAGATGCTCGGGGACGCCGGCTGGCGCGGACTGTTCATGGTCGAGCTGTTGCGTGCGGACGGGCAGTGGTGGTTCATGGAGCTCAATGGGCGGCCTTGGGGAAGCATGGCTTTGGCCCGGCGCCTGGGGTTCGAGTACCCGGCCTGGGCGGCCGCGCAGGCGCTCGACCCGGAGGCGCCCGCACCGGCGGCGCCGCGGCGGGCGATGGACGAGGAGCTGGTGTGCCGTCACTTGGGACGCGAGCTGGTGCACCTCATGTTCGTGTTGCGCGGGCCGGGCTCACACCCGGGAGCTTGGCCGGGGCGGGGACAGACCGTGAAGGATCTGCTGCGGGGCGGGCGCAACAGTGCTTGGTACAACCTGGAACCGGGGACGCGCAAGCTGTTCCTCGACGACGCCCTGCTGACGGTCGGTGCTCAGACGTGGGGCAAGAGACGCTCATGAGGACGACCGGAGCGATCGCTCAGGCCCTCGCGAGGAGGCGCTCGTGAGGACGATCAGAGCGGCCTTTCATGTCCACTCGGAGTGGTCCTATGACGCCGGGATCCCGCTGGCGCAGATCGCCGAGCTGTTCAGGGACCGGCGCTGCGAGGCGGTCTTCATGTGCGAGCACGACCGCGGCTTCGATGCGGCGCGCTACGAGGCCTATGTGGAGGCCTGCCGCAAGGCCAGCCTGCCGGAGGGTCCGCTGCTGGTGCCGGGCATCGAGTATGCGAGCCCGGACGACCGTGTGCACGTTCCCGTTTGGGGAAGGGTGCCTTTCTTGGGAGAAGGGGTGGAGACGACAGAGCTGTTGCGGGCGGTTGACGCACACGGGGGGGCGGCGGTGCTGGCCCATCCGGTGCGCAGGGACGCTTGGCGGGCCTTTGAGCCGGAGTGGTTGGCTCTCAGCAAGGGGATCGAGATTTGGACGAGGAAGTGGGACGGTTGGGCGCCCAACCCACGCGCGTGTCGCATGGCGGCCGAGGCGGGGCTGGTGGGTGTGGGCGCGCTCGACCTGCACAAGGCCCACCAGATGTTCCCGCTGAGCATGGAGTTGGAGGTCGAAGACGCGGCCGCCCAAACCTTCGGCGACCCGCGCGAGCGCCGGCACGGCGACCCGAGCGAGCGTCCGAGCCAGCGCCGGCACGGCGACCCGCACGCGACCCCAATCACCGTGGATGCCTGCGTGGAGGCTCTGCTGCAAGGCCGTTGCCGAGCGATGATCGGCGAGCGCCCGGTAGCGCCATTGACGCGGGGCGGCGTGGGCGCGACGGCCCGCGCGGTGGAGCGCGTGCGCCGGCCGGTTTGGCGTCAGGGAAGGCGCTTGCGCGAGCGAAAGCAGGCGCACCGATGATGCGTTTTATGGCTGAGCATGTCTGAGCACTCCGCATCCAATGGCGCCGGCTCCAATGGCATGGGCACCGCCTATGCGCGACGGGCCGACCCCACGGCGCTCGGGTCCCGGCGGGCCGACTCCAGGGGCGGGCCGATAGTGGCCGACCTGGCGATCATCGTGGTCTCGACCAACGAGGCGCACTGGCTTGAGGCTTGCCTGTCGACGGTGTATGCGCGCGCGGGCAGGGCTTTACTGGACGTGGTCGTGGTGGACAACGAATCGAGCGACGGCACTCCCGAACTCGTCAAATCCAAGTTTCCCCAAGCGCGCGTGGTTCCCTCGGCCAATCGGGGCTTCGGGCACGGCAACAATCGTGGTCTGGAGACGACGAACGCACGCTACGTGCTGTTCTTGAACCCGGACACCGAAATCTTGGCGGGCACCTTCGGCGAGCTGGTGGAGATGCTCGACGAACGGCCTGAGATCGGTTTGGCCGGAGTGCGCCAATTGACTCCCGACGGCGAACTGTTTCCCACGATCCGCCGCTTCCCGAGCGCCTCGAGGGCTCTCGGCGAGGCCCTTGCCTCCGAGCGATGGCCCCTCAGCCCCGCTTGGGCGGGCGAGCGGGTGCTGGACATGAAGGTGTATGAGCGCGAGGTCGAGTGCGACTGGACTTCGGGGTCGTTCATGCTGGCCCGCAAGGAGGCTCTGCTGAGCGCGGGCTGCATGGACGAGCGCTTCTTCATCTATGCCGAGGAGCCGGACCTCTGCCTGCGCATGAAGCGGGCCGGTTGGGAGGTGCGCCATCTGCCGGACATGACGATCGTCCACCACGCTTGCAAGGGCGGCGTGCGTCCGCGCATGATCGCCCAGGACGCTTTCGCCCGCAGGCAGTACGCCCAGAAGCACTTCGCGCGCCTGCACCGCACTCTTTACCTGAGCGCGATCGGCACCAGACACGTGATCAGGGCGAGCATCGCCTCGGTCATGGGCAGCGACGCCGAGGTCCATCGCGAAGCCGCGCAGCGTGCCGTCAAGACGCTCCTCGGCCGCGCCGAGCCGCCCTTCGGCGAGCCCCCGGCGACGGCTTTCCCGCCTCCGGCGGCGCGGCGCCTGTTCTAGGCAACCTCGACGGCCTCGACCGGCGGCTCGATCTTGGGCGGCCGCTTGCGGCGCAGACGCTCGCCCAAAGGTCCGAGCACTTGGACTACCAAATGGCGCACGTCCTGCCAAGCAGCCGGGAAGGCGAGGCGCAGGACCAAGGCATAGACCGCCAGACCGCCTGAACCGACCAAAGCGAGCAGAAGGATGCGAGGCATCTCGCCGGTTAGCAGGCGCATCGAAGGCACCGTGAGGGCCGCGAGCGCCACACAGCCCACCACCGCGGGGCCTAGCTCGGGCACGAGGCGGCGCATGGAGATTCCGACGTTGGGGTTCAAGAGGAAGTGGTAGGCGCCGATCAGGATGATCGCGTAGGCGACCACCACAGCGACCGCTACCACCATCAGTCCTTGGCGGGAAGCGAGGAAGACGGCGCCGGCGTAGACGAGCAGGCGGGCCACGTTGAACGCGAGCAGAGGCCGGGGACGGCCGATCGCGAGCATCACTTGGGAGTAGCCGGTGAGCACGGCCGCCAACATGCCCGCGAGGGCGAGCACCTGGGTGGGCTCGACCGAGGGCTTCCAAGCGGCGCCGAAGAGGAAAGGGACCAAGACGGGCGCCAAGACCATCAGGAGGGCCAACAAAGGGAAGATGATGGCGGCGTGGACGCGGGCGGCCCGCTCGTGGACGGCGCGCAGCTTGGAGCGGTCGGTGGTGCGCGAATAGACGGGGTAGGCGACTTGGACCATGACGCCGGAAAGCTTGTCTTGGTAGACGACGCCGAGGTTGAAGGCGCGGTAGTAGATGCCGGTCGTGGTGGCCGAGAGGCGCGCGGCGAGGATCACGTAGTCGACGTTGCGGAACATGACCTCGACCAAACCGGCCAAAGCGGCGGGCAGGCCGAAGCCGCCTACACGTCTTTGGGCGTGCAAGGACCAGCGCGGCCAAGGGGCGGGGGCGCGGGCGAACAGCAAGGCCGAGCTGATCGTCATCTGGACCAAGGCGCCGATCACTATCGCGCGGGCGCCTAGACCAGCCAAAGCCAAGCCGACCGCGACGACGTAGCCGCCGACCACGCTGATCGAGTCGATGAGGCTGGTGGAGCGGAAGTCCAGAGCACGCCACAAGGTCGCTCGCGAGACCCCGCCCAAGGCGGCGATGAAGAGGATCGGGGAGATGAGGCGCAGCAAGGAGGCTGTCTCGGCGCCGAACAGGGGCCGCCCGACGGGCTCGGCCAGGAGAAAAACGAGGGCGCTGAGAGTGGCCCCGCCGACGATGCTCATGAGGACCGCGGCGCGCCGGTCGTCCTCGTCGATCGTCTCGCGCTGGACCAAGGCGGAGGCGAAGCCCTCGAAGGTGAGGATGCCGGCCAGGGGGAGGAAGACCAAGGCCACGGCGGCATGTCCGAAGGCGGCAGGCGCGACCAGGCGCGCCAAGGCGATGGCGGCCACGAAAGCGAAGGTTTCGCCGAACACGCGCGTGATCGCAAGCCAACGTAGGCCGCGCATCGTGGTCTCTTTGAGCGTCTCCTCGGGCATGGGGGATCCTCTGGAAATCAACGGGTGGCCCGAGGCGGGGCTTGCGGGCACAAGTTCCCCTTGAAGCCAGGCGTTTTTTGGGGGATGAAAGGCGAAGCGGGACCAGCCTTGGCCGACCCGTCCGAGCGGGCCGATCGCGCGCAGGGCACGCGCGCGCAGGGCACCTCGGGCGAGGTGGTGTTCACGTTCTCCTCGCTCAGCTGGGGCGCGGCGGCGAAACGCGGCTGGTTCGGCTCGGAGGACCGGCTGGCCTTGACCTTGGTCGAGCACGAGAGGGTGGAGAGGGTCTTGGTGTGCGATCGGGCCCGCAGCCTTCCTTTGAAGCTGCTGCGGGATCGGATGGCCGGCCCGGAGGAGGCCTTCCCGCAGGATCCGAATAAGCGCCTGCTCTCACCGGTGCGGGCGCGACGCACGGACGCCACCTCGCTGAGGGGGGTGGCTCGCGAAATGGGGGCTTATGGGCGCGCAATGGAGCGCGGCGCTCGCAAGATGGGCTTGGAGGACCCGGTCGTGATCACGACCCATCCGCTCGTGGCGGGCTTTGCCGAGTTGACGTGGGCCAAGGCGGTGACCTATTACGCGCTTGACGACTGGACCGTGCACGAAGGCTACTCGCGGTGGTGGCCCGCTTATGAGGCCGCCTACCGACGCATCCGCGAAGGGGGCCTGCGAGTGGCCGCGGTCAGCGCGGCGCTGCTCGAGCGCTTGGACCCGAAGGGACCGGGGCTGGTCGTGCCCAACGGCCTGGAGCCGACCGAGTGGCTGGGATCGATCGAGGAGCGAGAACAACCCGAGGACCTGGACTCTGCCGGCCTGGAGCCGATCGAGCCGGGGACGCTCGACCCGAGCCCGATTGCCGACACCCACAAACCGAAGCTCGTGTACGTGGGGACCTTGGACGAACGCTTGGACGTGGACTGGCTGAGGACGACCGCCCGGGCCCTCCCCGACGCCCACATCTCTTTGGTGGGACCGCTCGTCGCCGAGGCGCACCTGGCGGCCCTGAAGGAAGAGCCGAACGTGAGCATCGAGGCGCCTTTGGAGCGCGCCGGGCTGGCCGCGCTGATCGGGAAAGCCGACTTGGGCTTGATCCCCCACCGGAGGACCGCCTTGACCGAGGCGATGAGCCCGCTCAAGCTTTACGAGTACTTGGCGGGTGGCCTGCCGGTGGCGGCCACCGACTTGGCGCCGATGCGGGGAATCGACGCGCGCGTGACGCTGGTCCCGGAGGGCGGGGACTTCGCGGCGGCCACACGCCACGCCTTGGCACTCGGCCGAGCCCCAGAGCCGGAGCGCATCGCTTTCGTGCAAGCCAACTCATGGCGCAGCCGCCACGAAGCCTTGCTCGACCTGGCCTTCGCGTAGATCGCGCGAATCAGGCGATCCGGATGCGGTCGCGTAGCTCGCTGGCGCAGCGTCGCAACAGTGGACGCAGGGCCGGGCGGGGAGCCGCCGAGGGGTCTGGGAGATCGGGCTTTGGGTTTTGGGGATTGTCGTGGCGTGCGATATTGGCCAAGGAGGCCCATCTCACATCTCCCAAAGCCTCGATGTCAGTCACTGCCGCTGTAAGGACTCCCAATCCATCGCGAAGCAGGTCTTGGTGGGCATACACGATCAGCGGCTGCCCCAAAAAGGCGCGCAGCACCAAGTCCTCGGCGGGCGCGTTGAAGCCGGTTCGCGGCAGCGAAGGCAAGCCGCCGACGAGCATCTCGCGCGAGGACCAGCCCACCGAGGCACCGCGCTCGGGTGGGCCGGCGCCCAGCGCGGCGGCCGGTCCTGGACGGGTCGGGCGGATCCAAGGGTAGGCACGCGACACGCACACAGCCTCGAACCCGGCGGCGCGCAACCCGCGGGCAGCCGGCTCGGAGAGCTGCTCGTGCGGGGGCACCATCACACGCTCATAAGCGATCCCGGTGCGCCCCTCGAAAGCGGCGGCGCGCGCAAGGGCTTGGCGGGCCAATACATAGCCTTGGCGGTCGGTCGCGACACGACCCAGCTCGCCACCGAAGTGGTCGTTGCCGTGGATGCACAGCGACAGCTCGGACGGGTGCTCCCGGAAGATTTGGACGGCCCGGGGATGGGCGAACCAAGCGTCGAGCGGACTCATCGCGATCGACATGTGGTAGCCGTGCTCGTGGGCGTGACGGGCGACTTCGCCATAACGGACGTGCCCATAGGTGGGCCAGTGCAGGTTGGGGTCGTCCAACACGAAGGCCGCCTCCAAAACCGGCGCCCGGCCCGGGGACTCGTCGGTGAGCCGGCCCAAGAAGTTGGCCAAAACAAGCATCGCCAAGCATCGCCCGGGCGCCAAACGCTCACGCAAGGCCTCGCCCTGCTCGAGCTCGGCGGGCGCGACCGAGACGATTTGCCGAGGCGCTCCCCGGTGGGCGCCCGGATCGAAGACCCAAGCCGGCTCCGCGCCCAGGTGGGCCAGCACGCTCTGGCCTTCAGACCTGGCGGCCTCGGGAAGTGGGTCGCTCCAAGCGTCGCTGAGGCGAGCGCCGCGCAAAGGCTTGGCGAGCTCGGGTGAAGAGCCCAGTAAGACGGTCCCATCCCCCCCACCGCAACCCCGCTCCTCGCCGATCGCTTGGAGAACGGGCAGGCCCATCGGCACGGTCTCGCTGCCGCCCGGGCGAGCCCCCTCTCGAAGCTCGATGAGGCCGGTGGAGGACGCTTCGGGCGCTGGCCCGCCGAACACCAAGACGGCGTCGAGCTCGCTCGGGTCGGCCGCTTCGTAGGCCTCGAAGCGCACCGGGTAGGCCGCCTCCAAGGCTGCCAACAGGCGCGGACGCAGACCGAAGGCCCGCGCGGGAGCCACGCCCACGCGAGCCGTGCGACGCAGCGGAGCCGGGGGCTGGAACGGAGCGGGGTCGGGGGCTAGCTCTTGCGTAGCGCCCATATCGTGCCGTTGCTCGCGACGGGCCTGTTTTCGCAGAGCACCTCATAGCCGGCCCCTTCGAGCGCCGCATGGGCGGCCCCGCGCGGATCGGGGTGGGGACAGCCGATGTCGTGCCACTCCATCGCGATCGCCTCGGCGGCCACCTCGGCGAAGCGGGGGTCGCCGAGGATCTCCCACTCGCTGCCCTCGATGTCCATCTTCACGAGGTCCGCCGCCCCGGCGAACCGAAAAGTGTCCACGCACGCCAGCTCGATCGTGTCCTCCCCAGACCCGTCGGCAGCGACGTGCGATTCGGCGAATTCGCCGGCCACGAAGCGCACCGTGCCCTCCCGGGTGCCGGCACAGGCGGGTACCACCACGACTTTGGCGTCCACAGCCGTCGCCCGCAACAGCTCCAAGTTCTCGGGGTCCGGCTCCACCGCGGTGATCGCCGCCTCGGGCCAGCGCTCGCGACAGTAGGCGGCGAACAGGCCGATGTTGGCGCCCAGGTCGAGTATCCGGGGCGCCCGACCTAGTTCGCCCAGGCGAGCTTCGACCGCGGCCGGAGGATCGTATTCGCCGGCGATGAAGACCTCCGCGAAGATGCCCACGTCCCTGGTCGCGTGACGGATGCGATAGCCCACCCCGCCCCCGCGCGTGTGGTAGGCGCCCAAGACAGGCCGCCCCCGATGCTCGCGCCACTTGAAGCGCCACAGCTCGCGTACCGCTTTGCGCCACACCCCGTACTCCTTGACGAACCGCAACCGGCGCGCCACCGAGGCGCCCCGCGGCACGGTCACAGGAGCCGGGACATCGCTCACCGAGGCGCTCACTTGGGTCGCGGACATACCTATTCAACGATCCACGAGCAGCTTTGCTCGCGCGGGACCTGCCCATGACGCAAAGCCGAAGCCTGCCGGGACCCAAGCCGAGCCCTGTCCGCGCCCGTCCTAGGAAATCGGACCGTAGTGTTGCCCGGCCGGAGTCCAGTCCACGCCGACGCCTCGGCGGTTGCGGGCGAGCCGGTAGTCGCCCCGGGCGGGGGCCACGAAGTGGGGATGGGCGACGGTGCGGTCGGTCCTGCTCGGCTCGAACGACCGAGGGGCTTGGCCGAAGTCGTTGTGGCCCTCCACCATCGCGTAAGGAGTCCCGGTCGGCTTCTCCAAGGTGAACGTGGCGATCAGGTTGCGCTCGACCGTCGCGGTCGGGTGGAAGGAGGCTTCGTCGGCGACCAAAGCCAAGCCCTTTCCGTCCCAGATCGTGTTGTGCTCGATCGTGAGGCCCTTCACGTTCCAGATCTGGGAGAAGTTTGCGTATGAACCGACGGTGTCCTTCACGAACAGGTTGTCCTCGAGGGACACGTCCGAGGCGTCCCCGTCCTTGACGAAGATCCCTTGGCAGTCGTTGTCGTGCTCATAGTTGCGGTCGAACACGAGGCCTTCCCCGCCATACACCGATTGCAGACAGTCGGTGTGGTTGCCGGACTCCACGATGTGGTCCAGCTCGTTGCCTTCGATCCTGACCTGGCGCCAGTTGTCCAAGTGGATCGCATCTTCGGAGCCGCCGGCGCCGATGTCATGGATGTGGTTGGCCAAGATCGCCACACCCGAGATCGGCGCTTGCGCTTCGCAGCCTTCCCATTTCGGCGCACCCGGGGCCGTGCAGTCTGAGGTTTCAAAGACGATGCCCTCCCCGCCGACGCCGCCCGCGTTGGAGATGTCGTCGTGGACGATCTCCACGTCCGAGGCGCCCGCCGCCAAAGCGACCTCTCCGTGAACCCACAGATCCTGCACGACGATATGGCTGCCCGAGACCCGGATCGAGCCTGTTTCCACGTGAGCCCCCGGCGCCGCCGTCAAGGTCACCCGGCCGGCCGGCTTGGCATCCAAGGAGAGCGCGCCCAGGTAGGAACCTGCCTTCATGCACACGGTTGAGCCGGGAGCCGCTTTGGCCACGGCCTGTTCCGCGCCGGCCAGGCCGGAGACCAGAACGCGGCAATGCACCGCCGCGGTCGAGGCCTTCAGAGCGGCGGGCATCGCTACCCCGACAGCCTTGCCGGACGCGTCGGAGGGCGATGTCCCGGATGCAGTGCCCGAACAGGCTTGCAGCAAGAACGCCGCGATCGCCAACAGGGCCAGTGAGACGACCCCGCCAGGCGACACCGCGCCCCAGCGGCCCAGGCGCCGCCGGCTCAACTGGCCGGTCCGTAGGCCTCTTCTGAGGGTTCCCAGTCCACGCCGATCCCGTTCGGGTTGCTGGCCAGGCGGTAGTCGTCGGTTGCGGTATTGGCGAATTTGGGAGAAGAGACTACGCTGTCGCCCGCGCCCTCGCTCATGTTGGTGGGGGCTTCTCCGAAGATGTCCTGTCCCTCGGTGATCGAGAAGGCGTTGCCGATCGGTTTTTCGACTTTGAAGATGTTGATCACGTTGTGGTCGATCGTGGCGGTGGGCGTGAACGAAGCTTCGTTGGCCACCAGCGCGAAGCCCTTGCCGTCCCAGATGGTGTTGTGCTGAATCGTGAGGCCCTTCACGTTCCAGACCTGGGCGAAGTTGGCGTAGCTGCCTTCTTGGTCGCGCAAGAACAGGTTGTCGGTGAAGGACACATTGGTCGCGTCCCCGTCCTTGATGAAGATGCCTTGGCAGTCGTTGTCGTGCTCATAGTTGTGGTCGAACACGAGGCCTTCCCCTCCGTAGACCGATTGCAAGCAGTCGGTGTGGTTGCCCGACTCGATGATGTGATCGAACTCGTTGCCGGTCACGGTCACGTTGCGCCAGTTGTCGAGGTGGATCGCGTCTTCGGTCCCGTTTTCGCCGATGTTGTGGATGTGGTTTGCGGAGATCTCCACATTGGAGATCGGCTTGTGCGGTTCGCAGCCTGTCCAAGTCGGGGCGTTGGGCACAGTGCAGTCGGAGGTGTTGAACACGATCCCCTCGCCCCCGCCGGTGATGTCGTCACGGTCGATCGTCATGTAGGAGGCGCCTTCTTCGAGTTCCACTTCGCCATCGACCCACAGGCCTCGAATCACGATGTGACTGCCCTCCAAGAGGACTTTGCCCGTCGTCACGTGGGCCTGTGGCGCCGCCTGAAGGGTCACGTCGGAACTGTGGGACGCGTTGAGTGTGAGACTCCCATAAGCGCCCGAGTTCAAGCAGATCACGCTGCCCGCGGCGGCGCCGGACACCGTCGAGGCCACATTGGCGCCGACCGAGATCGTCTGGGTGCAGGTCGGGTAGGGCTGCCCGCTCGAATAGGCCGCCACGACGCCGGTGGCCGCCGAGGCGGCCGATGTAGAGCCACCCGCGTTGGTGGCAGTCACAACCACCGTCACGGTGTGACCCACGTCGCTGGTCTGGAGGGTGTAGGTGGCAGCCTTGGCGCCCGAGGTGTTGGCGCAGTTCTTGCCGGTCGTGTCGCAGTCCTGCCACTGGTAGGCGAAGGAGGTCGGGTTGCCACTCCAAGTGCCCTTGGTCGCGCTCAAGATGTCGCCCGCGGTCAAGGTGCCTCCGATGGCAGGCACCACGCTGTTGTGGGGCGCCGCTTCTTTGGGTTTTTCTTTGCCCGGGTTTTCTTCTTTGCCTTTTTCTGTGGAGCCTTCTTCTCCGGGTTTTTCCGTCGTTTTTTCCTTCGGGGTTTCGCCGGGCTTTTCAACCGGAGTCTGTTCGGCGGGCGGCAGGAACGGCAGGAAGGCCTGGGGCGAGCCCGAGCCGGTTGGGCCCTGAACGGTGATCGTGGGCGGCGTCAGATTGACGGGGGCACCGCCCGCGACGGGAGAGTTCGGCGCGGCGCCGAAGGGCGTGGCCGAGGAGAACGAGGCCGCAACCGCGTAAGCGGAGATCGGACAGTGGGCGTGACGCACCACCCGGCTCGCGCCCCAGGCGTCCGGGAGCGTGCTGAGGTGCGCCTTCAGGCTCCTCGCGCCCAAGCAGCGTCCGCCGAGGTGGGCACGGTAGCGCAAAGCGCCTCCCTCACCGAGCAGGGTCAGCCAGTAGGAGCGTCCCGCGACCAGTCGCGGTGCGGGGACCAGTCTCGCCGCGTTCCAAGCACCCGCCGTGGGGCGCTCCACGGAGCCGGTCCCGAGCAGCGCGCCGGGATGACCGTGGGCGTTGCGATACAGCCCCACCACCAGCTTTGCGGCCGCGCTACGGGCGTCCACGAACACGAGCAACGTGGCTGCCCGCCCAGAGCCGTGGGCATGCACTCGAAACGCCTCCACGCTGCCGCCCGCAAGCGCCACGTGGCGGGCCTCGACCTTGGAGTCGCCAAGCAGCGCCTGCGCCGAGCCCTCCACCGATCGCGACGGCACAGCTTCGGAGCGCGGTGCGCCGGCGCCAAAAACCGCCGCCGGCGAGACGACAAGCAGCAACACGATCAGCGCCACCAAAGGCACGGTCGGCCATCTGGCGACACGCTTCGATCCTGATGCGCCCAAGTACGCCCACCGCATCGAAAACTCTCCTGTCCTCGTCATGAGGCTTCGGCTTGACGGTCCTCGTGGTCCTAGCCGGTAGCCGAGGCCCCTACCCGGCGGCCACTATACATAATCCCGCACGGGAACTTGCAGGGGAACTTGCAAACGCGTTGTGAAGAGGCCCGCACGCCCCATGTGGAGCGCGCGGGCCGGGGCCTCAGTTGGTCGGGCCGAACTGGACTTCGGCCGGGCTCCAGTTGACACCGATGTGGTTCGGGTTTTTCGCGAGTCGGTAATCGCTGATCGCCGTGTTCGTGAACACCGGTTTGGTTTCCATCAGGCTGTTGGGCCCGACGTTGAACGTGTACTCGTCATTGCCCGTGAACACGTCGTAGTTCTCCGTGGTCGCATACGAAGGACCGCTGCCGGGCCTCACGTTGATGTTGTCGAACACGTTGTGGTTGATCGCAACCGCCGGGTTGGCGGTCGAGCCGTCCGCCTGCACGATCGAACCGGAGGTGCCTTGGTAGGTGTTGTTGGTGATCGACAGGCCTTGGATGTTCTCGTCCACCCAAATGCCCGTGACCTGGCCATTGGTGTTCGTGTTGCGCAGGCTCAGGTTGTCCGAGATGGTGACATTTGAGATATCGCCATCCTTGAGGAACGGGAGCCCTTGGGCGCCGACGTTGTCGTGGGTGTAGTTCTTGGTGATCGTCAAGCCCGTCGTGGCCACACCACCGTTGTAGGACTGCAAGGTGTCGGTGTGACAGGTCGAGCCCGGGCACTCCTTGATTTCATAGATGTCGTTGCCTTCGACGGTGAGGTGGTTCCAGCCGTCGAAGCGCAGGGCATCCCCCTCGCCGGTGGCGCTCGTGTTGTGGATCTTGTTGTAGGCGATCTTGATGTAGCTCGACGGAGTCGAGGTGGCGCTCATCACGCTGATCCCATAGCCGTTGGTCGGCCCGACATCGTTGTGTTCGATCACATCGTGGCTGAAGCCCGGATAGGGACCGCCCGAGCCGACGTTGATCGTGCCGGTGCTGTGTAGCTGGCTCACTGTCACATTCGACGCGGCAATGTTGACGCCGCCCACGACCACGTGGGCGCCTGGAGCCGCGGTCAACGTGGCGTTGCTCGACGGGGTCGTGGTGATGCTCACCGCGCCATAGGTCCCCGCGGCCAAGCACACCACGGCGCCCGCTTTGAGGGAGCCGTTGATCTGCGAGGCGCTCGAGATCGTGGTGGTGCAAGCTTCGCCGCCACCGGTGCCACCGCCGCCCGTTTCGCCACCGCCGCCGGTTTCGCCGCCGCCGCTCGACTGCTTGGCGGCCACGGTTGCCGTCTGGGTGGACGTCGCCGCTGTGGAGCCACCTTCGTTGGTGGCGGTGACCACGACGCGCACGGTGTGGCCGACGTCACCCGAGCCCAAGGTGTACGAAGCAGAGCTCGCGCCCGAGATCGCGGCGCAGTTGGCGCCCGAGGAGTCACAGTCCTGCCACTTGTAGGCATAGGACGTGGGGCTACCCGTCCACGAGCCCTTGCTCGTGCTCAGAGCTTCGCCTTCGGTCGTAGTCCCGCTCACCGCAGGCAGAGCCGTGTTGGTGGGCGCGGCCGGCGGGGGCGGAGGCGGAGGCGGAGGCGGAGTTTCTTCTTTGGCTTCTTCTTTAGGTTCTTCTTTGACTTCTTCTTTGGTTTCCACGGCATCCACCACCACGTTGTGCTCCACCGTGGCGCTCCGGCCCGAAGCATCGGTAACCGTCAGGCGGATGTACTTGGTGCCCGCTTCTTGGAAGGCGAAAGACAGCGTCTCCCCGCTGCCCAGCGGCCAAAGCACCGTGGCGGGCCGGGTGGCCGAGCCGTCATCTGACCATTCATAGGTGCACGGAGCGTCCGCACAGGTCGAGGCGTCGCCGTTGAAGCTGACCGACTTACCGACCGTGGGCGAAGACGGGCTAAAGCTGAAGCTCGCCGTCGGGGGGGCCGGCGCGACGGGTTCTTTCGGTTCCACCACCGGCTGTTTGGGTTCCACCACAGGCTGTTTGGGTTCGGTGACGGGAGGCGTCGGTTCGACCGGCGTGGGCGGACCCAAGATCGATTCGCCGGCGGTCACGTAGCCGGACAGGGGGCAATCCGCGTAAACGGTGCCCGTGCGCCACGTCGCGGGCAGCGAGCCGAGGCCTTGGGCCTCCGTCTCGCTCGGGCAAGGACCGCCGCGGCGGTCGCGATAGCGCAACGCGCCCCGCTCTCCGAGGATGGCGAGCCAGTAGGTGGTGCCCGAGGTCAAAGACGCGGGCGTCAAAGTGACGGAGTTCCATGTTCCATTTTGAACAGCTGAAATAGACCCGCCGCTCAACAGTGCGCCAGGGTGTCCGCTCGCGTTGGCGTAAAGACCCACCGCCAGCGTCCGCGCTTGGTTGTGGGCATCTATGTAGACGTGGGCCGCACCCGTGACGGCGGACGCGTTGGCCTGAACCCGAAACGCTTCGGCTTCGCCGGCGTTCACAGAATCGAAATGCGATTCGATTGCCGCGTCGCCCAGTAGGGGCACTGCTGAGACAGTCGAAGTGTCCAGAGCCACCACGCGCACAGACTTGCTCGTGTTACGAGCCTTTCTTGTGGCCTTGCCGTGGCGCGCCTTACCGGCGCTGTGACCATGGCGATGGCGACTTGCATGAGATATTGCAAAGTGTGAGGAGTTTGCCGCAAACGCCGATGGGACAGCGTAAGCGAGTACCAAAAGGCTTACTGCCAGAAGAGTACGTGTGAATAGCTTGAGCATGGGGCCTCCCGCAAGGGCGTGGGCATGTGCTCAGTTGCTTCGGCTCCTGCCTACCGGCACTTGACCGTTTCAGGGCCGACTGGACACAGTCGCGTAGAACGCGACGGACGGTTTGTTGTGCTGCCGCGGGCCGAGTAGGGGATATCTACTGACGACTGCTTACGGCTGACTCCCGCTCGACCCGTCTCCGCACGGTTGCCCCGGCTCAGATGCCTCAAACGCCCGATTCGCTATGTTCGGCCAATGGACTCGTCCGCTCCCGGTCTGCGGGTCGTACTCGCCGATGACCACCACTTCTTCCGCGAGGGCCTGCGCGACCTGCTCGAAGAGGCCGGCCTGAAGGTCGTCGGCGAGGCCAAGGACGGCGCCCAAGCGCTCCTCTTGGCCGAGGAGCTCAAGCCCGACCTGGTCGTGATCGACTTGAACATGTCCGATTCTCCGGGCTCGGACGCACTGCAGCGCATCGCCGAGGTGAGTCCCGAAGCGCGCACGGTCGTGCTCACCCACTCGACCGAGGCCACCGAGGTCCTTGCCGCACTGCAGGCCGGCGCCAGCGCCTACGTGGTCAAGGGCGCCCAAGCAGACGAGATGATCGCCGGAATCTGCCAGACCGCCAGCAGCCACGTGGTCCTCTCGCGCGTAGCGATCGAGTCGCTAGTGATCCACACCGAACCGCCCAACGCCAAGGCTGCCCGGGAGACGGCCAAGCAGGCCGAGGAGATCTTGACCGCGCGCGAGCGCGACGTGCTCCGCCTGCTGGCCGGGGGCGCCGACAACGCCGCGATCGGCCTGGAGCTGTCGATCAGCCCCCACACCGTCAAGCAGCACATCACCAACATCTTCGAGAAGCTCGGCGTCCGCACCCGCGTGGAGGCGGCCGTGTATGCGGTCCGCGCGGGCTTGGTTTAGGCCGCGGCCCGTGGCTCGATCGCGCGGATCGCGGCGTCGCGGTCGGCGACGCCCAGCTTGGCCACGCAGGCGGAGATGTGGCGGCGGACGGTGACCGGGGAGAGCGAGAGCATGTCGGCCACTTCGAGCGTCGAGAGGCCCGAGCGCAACATCCGCAAGATCTCGGACTCGCGCGGAGTCAGCTGCACCGCGCCTACCCTCACCGGGCTGGCGGCGCCCGCGGCTGTGAACGCGCGGAACTCCTTCAAGACGCGTCCCACAAGCGTGCGAGGAAGCGCGGCCTCGCCCTTCAGTACGCCGCGCAGTGCCGCTGGGAGACGCTCGGGACTCGTGTCCTTGGGCAAATAGCCCAAGGCGCCCGCGCGCAAGGCTTCGAGCAAGTCCTCAGTGTTCGTGGAGACGGTGAGCATCACAACCGAGGTCTCAGGAGCCGCTTCGGCCACCCGGCGCGCCGTCTCGATGCCGCCGCCGGGAATGCCCACGTCGAGCAGGCACACGTCCGGATGGGCACGCACGACTGCCTCGACCGCGGCCTCGCAGTCGGCGGCTTCGCCGACCACCTGAAAGCCGCCGCGCATCAGCGCCATGCGCACGCCCAAGCGCGTCACCTGGTGATCGTCGGCGATAACGATCGTGTGTTCCCGGGCGCCCGTCCCCGGAGCCGATCGCGCCTCAGTGGCAGCCGATACGGCCATGAACCCATCCTTGGATCCTGCTCTTAGTGCTCATCCGTGTATGCCCTTCCTTTGGTGCCCGTTCGATAAGAGTTGGCCTAAGCAATCTCGGCGTCCGCGCCTCAATTCCTTAGCTTTGGCTCTCCGGGCCCTACATCCGATTAGCTCGGACGATTCTTCTGAACCATTCGAAGCAACCGAAATCATACATATTTTTGGTGTCGTCCCGCATTTTGCGGTCTTTTTTTAGGGTACGCATCCGCCGTTTCCCGCACATTGCGGACTCCAAGCTGGGCCTACCCAGACCTCCTTATCGATCGGCCAGCACCCCCATGATAGATGGCAGACACCCAGTTTCCGGGGTTTCTTGCGGAACTCTTATGGGGCGCCCCGTCATGGGGGCTGCGGAAGGGCATGAGAAGCGGGAGCCGGAGCCGGGCCGCGCGGACGGCGGGAGCCGGAGCGGGGCCGTCGCGCGACGGGAGGCGCTCAGGCGGTGCGGACGCCGCGGCGCTCGGCGCCGCTGTACTCGGCCAAGCGGGACCCGCGGCGGTCGACGCGCAGCACCGGCCCCTTGGAGTTGCCGATCGCGCGGAGCACGAAAGCGTCGCGGGTGGCGCTGTAGCGAAGGGCCGGTTTGAGCGCCACGAGCCAGTGGCGCGCCAAATAGCGGCGTGGGCGTTGCTGAGTGCGCATCTGTAGTCCTCCGTTCCGAGCATCTCCGGGCCCCAAGCACGCCCCTACACGCGCCCGCAAAGCCCTTCGCTATTTCAATACGTCCCACGCACTCAACTTCCTACATCGGGATGCCGATTCGTGCGCTCGGAGCGACATTTCGCGTGGAGAGAGGCTCAATCGAGGGTCGGGGTCTTGATGCAGCAGCCTTCGATACGTCCGGTGCCCCTACCCGTGTAGTGGCCGTCGGGCTCGACTTGGACCAAGTAGTGCGCCCAGGTGCCCGAGCGATAGCGGATCGTGCAAGACCACGGGTCGCGCAGAACTCCCCCGCCCCGCGGCCTGCAAGCGACCCGCGCCGGGCGGGTCCGCTTGGCGGGCGCCACCGGCTCGGGGGCCTCAGCCACGACGGCCTGCACCTCGGCGGCCGCCACGACCGTGGCCTGCGGCTTGAGGGCCAAGGCGCGCGACTGTTCGATGCGCAGCAGGCCTGCGCCGCCCCTTTCGCGCAGGACGGCGACTGTCGCGGCGATCCCCACGAGGATCGCCATGAACACGACAGCCGCCGTCAACCTGCGCATCATCGGACTGGACCGGCGGGCCTAGCGGTGACCGTGGTCGCCTTTGCCGTGGCCTCCGTCACCGAAGCCGCCTTTGCCGAAGCCGCCGCCGAAGCCGCCGCCCCCGCCAAAGCCGCCTTTATCGCCACCGGAGCCCTGGCCGCCTTTGTCGCCGCCGGAGCCGCCGCCGCCTTTATCGCCGCCTTTTTCGTGGCCCACGTAGTGGCACGAACCTTCTTCGTAGACGAAGCCGTGCGGGCATTTGGGGACCGGGATCGGATTGCAGTTGCGGCCTTTCAGTTCATACCCGGGCGGGCACGTCGGAGGCGGAGTGGGCACGCATTTGCCGTTGCTCACTTCGTAGCCGCGCGGACATTTGGGCGGAGGAATCGGGATGCAGTGTCGGCCCGAGAGGACATAGCCGGACGGACATTCGGGGCGGTACTGGTGGTAGCTGGCGCTGCCGCCCCCGTCTTTGCCATCGCCGCCGCCGGCGAGGGCCAAGGTGCCGCCCATGCCAAGCACCAAGAAGCCTGCCGCGAACAAGGTTGTGAGGCGTTGCTTCATGAAAGATCCCTTTGGTCGAGAGGTGGACCGACGGACTGCCTTCATCGCCCGCAGCTTCACTCGGTCGAGTGCCAGCGGGTCGAGCGAAGGACGCCCGTCGCGAAGCACGTCGGCGACGTGCCGCAGATCGTCGGTGAGGTGTTCGTCTTCGTGTGAGTGGCTCATGTGGGCTGATACGAACGAAGGGCCAGATTCCAGGCACAAGCTGGCCGGTCTGGACAAACGGACGATGCTTCGCCTGTGCATGGGTTCAAAGAGGACGGATTCGAGCGGCTCTACGCTGAGCACGCCCAAGGCCTGTACGCGTTCCTGCGCTACCGCACGGGCGACCCGGTCCTGGCCGAAGACCTCTTGGCCGACACCTGCGAGCGGGTCCTGCGCTCACGCAGGCGCTTCGACCCGCGCCGGGGCAGCGCCAAGACGTGGCTGTATGCGATCGCGCTCAACTGCCTGCACGACCACCACCGCCGCCGCGCCGGCGAGAGCAAGGCTTTGGAGCAGGTGGCAGCCGGCGCTTTGGGCGCCTCGGAGTTCGAGGAGATCGATCACTTCGCCGAGCCCCGCTTCGCAGACTTCGCAGGCGGAGGCTCGCTCGAGCAGGCTCTGGCCACGCTCAGCGGGCCCGAGCGCGAGGCGGTGTCCTTGCGCTACGGCGCCGAGCTGACCTTGGCTGAGATCGCGAAGCTGTGCGGCGAGCCGCTCACGACGGTCGAGAGTAGGGTCAGGCGGGCTTTGGAGAAGCTACGGGATGTTTTGTCTTGATCGATGTCCCAAGCGATGACTCGCGCGTGCGCGCGGTCTTCTTAACAAGACTGTTCTTTAATAGAGCCGCGCGCGCGTGGCACCCCTCAGGAGGAAACGATCGACAGGTGGTTGCCGGCCAGCGCTTCGGACTTCACGATCCCTGCGCGCTTGACCCACTCGGTGGGGCTGGAGCCCTCCAGCCATCTGGCCGCGCGGATCGTCAAAGGCTCGAGCGGGTCCAAGCGAAGGGCCCGAGCAACGTCGGCACGCGGGTCGATGCCGGCCGCGGCTCGGGCGATCGCGAGGGTGTAGTAAGGCTCCCAGCTGCCCCCGTCCTCGGAGACCGCCCGCTCCATCGCCGAGATCGCGAGCCTCGGGCGCCCCGCCCGAAGGTCGCAGAAGCCGAGCACCTCATACGGTTCGGGGCGCACGTCAAGCCAGCCGATCGAAGACAGCGCGGCCGGCGCCGCCGCCCCACAGTCGCCCGCATACAGCCCATGCTCGGCCTCCCCCAGCTTGCTCTGAGAGCCCACTACCGAGACCGGCACGACCAAGGTGGCCAAGAGCAACAGTCCCAGCACGATCCTCGCGTGGTGCCCTGGGACCCAGCCCCGCACGCGGCCTGACCCGCGGGGGCTCAGCGCAAGCCCCGCGGCGGCCAGCACGCCCAGTGTCACGACCGGCATCTCCCAGTCCCAATCCACACCCGCGTGCAGCATCCACACGACCGCCAAAGCCCCCACGGCTCCGTAGAGCACCCTGCTCGAACCGCGGGCACGAACGGCTATCCCCCCCAAAATCGAGCCCACGAGCAAGACCAGCAGGAGGACTCCGGGCAGGCCCAACTCCGCCATCGCCTGCAGGTAGAGGCTGTGCGCGTTGATGACATACGCCGGGCGCGAGCGCCCCACGTTCCAGAGCGTCTGGTAGGTGCCCGCGCCGCCGCCCTTCAGGGGAGCCCTGTCGAAGCCTTTCAAGGCGACCTGCCACAGTTCGGTGCGCCCGTCGTTGGAGGGGTCGGTCAGGCGCGAGCGCAGGTCGCCTCCGCTCAGCTTGGTCGGGGCGCCGCCGATGAAGCCGTCCCACTCGCGGGCCACCGCGTGGGGAGCGCCCAAGGCCAGGGCCGCCACCACCGCCACAGCGCCCACGCCGCCGAGCGCCGCGCGCCTGGTCTTGGTCGGGACTCGGCCGAGCGCGCCGCCGCGGCGAAGCAGGGGATCGAGCAGCCAAGAGCAAGCCGCCCGCAAAACGATCGCCGCCACCACGCACCCGGCCGCGATCCATGCCAGCCGGTGCCCTTGGGCGACCGCCGCGGGCGTCGTCGGGTCCAAGGTGTCGAGCAGGTTCGCTTTGTAGGCCGCCACCACCAAGACCCCGCTGGCCGGGATCGTCGCGATCGCACCGCTCAAGAGCCCCTTCGGGCGGGCCACCCCCACGTACACCGCCAGGCCGATCGCCCCCGCCAAGATCGATCCGCGCGAGAAGGTGAAGAACAAGGCGATCGCCAAGAGCGGCGTCATGCCCGCCGCGAGCAGCGCCACGCCCCGCCGTTCGCGCAGGCTGGAGGTCAGGTGGAAGCAGAGCCCGATCCCCATCGCCGCGAGCAGTCCAAGCGTGTTCCAGTAGGTGACCGGGAAGCTCAACCTCTGGTTGGACACGTCCGGCGCGGTATGCCACACGTCGGGCGCCAGCCTCGTCGCGAGGCCCCCCACGCACACGATCGCGATGCCCGCCGCCAAGCCTCTCAGCAGCCACGCCAAGTTGGCCTTGGTGGCCTTCACTGTGGCGAACAAGACCAAGACCAGCAAATAAGACCAAGCCCGGTCGAACTCGATCAAGGCCCTCCCGGTCGCGTGCGACCACAAGGCCGAGGCCAAGGTGAGCCCCGCATAGCCCGCCAAGGCCGCGATCGCCACGAGCGTGACCGCGGCGATCCCCTCGAACGGGTCGGAGGCCTGCAAGATGCGGACGACCAAGACTTGGGTCAAGACGATCGCCACAACCGCCGGCGTGCCCGGAAAGTAGCCGCCCGCGTTGAAGCCGGTAAGCACGATCAAAGCCCCCGGCAGCAACATCAATGCGACCATCGCCGCTTCCCCGGCCCATGTTGCCGGGGTGTCGGCGGCGCGGTCCGCCGCGGGCAGCTCGAAACCTATGGTCGCGCCTGTAGCCACCCGCGCATCGTAAGCCCGTCCGGGCGAGGCCTGGACGAGTGTTCTAGCGGCTTGTGGCGCCCGCTCCCCGTCGCGCAACCGACCACGCGGGGAGCGTCAAGTACGCCGGGCTCAGCCGATGCGGACCGGCTCGCTGTAGGCCGACACGTGGGCGCCGTCGTTGATCTTCACGAGCGCCTCGTAGACGCCCCGGTGGCGTATCCGCACGACCGTGCTGAAAGTGGACACCGTGGCGCTGCCCGCGTGCACGGTGGTCCCGCCCACGTTGACCGAAGAGTGCCCGGGGCGAATCAACTGGAAGCCCACCTCGGCGCCTACCTCGGCCGGGGCGACGGTGCCATACATCCGGTAGTAGCGACCCGGTTTATGGCGGTGTACCCGGTGCACCTGGAAGTTGACCCTGACCGCCACGCTCTCCAAGAACACTGGGCTCACCACGAAGGGCGCGCCGGTCGTGACGACCCTGAACTGGGTGTTGACGGCCATCCCCACGATCGGGAACGAGAACGCTCCGGTCGCATTCGTGAGCTCCGGGTTGCCCAAAGTCTTGAAGCCTTGGACATAGGGGAACGGGTTGGCCTGCAAGGCGATCGCGCGGGCCGCGTGACCGGTGCCGAACAAGGTCCCGCCGAGCACGAAGGTGTCGCCGAAGGGGACCGGGGTCGGGCTTGCCGCAATCGAGAGGGCCAGAGGCACCTTGGGCGTTTTGAAAGTGTGATCGCGACCGATGACCGCGCCTCTGGCGCCGAAGGCCACGAGGCGGTAGTGGTAGAGCGTATTCGGCGTCAAGCCGCCCACGGGCTGGTTGACGTGGATCTCCGCCGGGGAGCGCCCGCCGGGCTGTAGCGGCGTTTGGGTGCCGTAGGCCCCGGTCGTGCCGTACTGGAAGCGATAGTTGGCGGGCTGCGCTTTGGCGTTGAGCCCGCCAAGCAGGATCACCGAGGTGGGCGTCAAACTGGTGACGCCGCCTGTGTAGACCGTCGGTTGGGGTGGCGGGGAGGCGGCTAGAGCGCCGGCCCCCAAGGACACGGTCAAGAAAATCGTCGATACGAGCGCGGCAGCGGCCTTTGGAAATGTGGCGATCTGTTTCATGGCTCTTACATTGCCCTTCATATTGAGGAATAACCCTGGAAGTGGGCAAGAGTCGCGGCGCGACTCTGATCTTGCGGGCGCAAGGGGGAAATCGCGTCGCGAAGGCGATCGCGTCGCGCTTGAAAATGCGGCGAGGCGGGGCTCAGACGGCCAGCTTGGCGGCGCAGGCCGCTAGCAGGGTCGCGCCAACCTTGGCGACGGCGTCCTCGATGCTTTCCAAGCCCGAGTGCAGGACGAGGTCTGGGTTAGCGGGCGGCTCGTAGGGGGCGTCAACGCCGGTCATGCCTTTGAGGTCTCCCGCCCGCGCGCGCGCGTAGAGGCCCTTGGGGTCTCGCTCCTCACAGAGCGCGAGAGGCGTGTCCACGAAGACCTCCACGAAAGGCAGGTCGATGGCGGCGTGCAAGGAGGCGGCCTGTTCGCGGTCGCGGGCGTAAGGACTGACGAGGCCTACGATCGCGATCGTGCCGGACTCGGCGAGCAGGCGCGCGACGTGGGCGGTCCTGCGCACGTTCTCGGTCCGGGCCTCTTCGCCGAAGCCGAGGTCCCCGTTGAGCCCGTGGCGGAGGTTGTCCCCGTCGAGCATGAAGGCGGGCCTGCCTTCGCCCACTAGCTGGCACTCTACGGCGCTTGCGATCGTGGACTTGCCGGCCGCGGGCAGGCCCGTGAACCAGACGGTGGCGCCGGCGTGACCGAGCGATTCCCAGCGTTCTCGGCGGGTCAGCGCCGAGCGCTGCCACTTGACGTTGGGGCTGTGCGGCGTGTCGCGCCCGCTTGGCTTGCCATTGGTGAGCATCGGCTCTGCCTTTTCCTTCCCGGGCTGGGCTCACCGCAATCGGGTATGCGGCCGCGCAGCTGTTGGCTCGTACAGAACCCTATACGAACACGCCCACTCCTTTCCGACAGCGTTCACAGGTTTTGGACATGTGTCGGAGAGGGCGGGTCGGGATCGTGGGCGGGCCATTCGAGCCGGTCGGCGAGCTGCTGGGGGTCGAGTTCGATCAGGGCGCTACGCGAGAGTTCGCGGTAGGACGCCTTGCGAAGGCCAAGCCACTTGACCGTCCGCTGGAGCGGATCGACGATCAGGATCTCCTGCACTTTGTGGGCGGCATAGAAAGGCAGCTTCTCCCACGTCTCATCGCCCGGGGAGACGATCTCGACGACGAGCGCCGCCGTGGACAGCCACGTTCCGCGGGCGCCGGGATGGAGAAGGCCCCCGTCGGGCACCCTGAAGTCCGCCTCGGAGTCGCCCAGGTTGAACTCGTGCATCGCACACTCCAGGCCCGCCTCGCGCGCCAAAGGCCCGAGCAGCTCGGCCAACTGTTGGGCGACACGCGCGTGGGCAAAGCTGGGCGCGGGGATCATGTGCAAGACACCGCCCCACACCTCGTCGAGCCGCGCAAGCCCGGAGCGGCGGCGGCGCTCCATGAGCGCCGGCAAGCCGGCCGTGGAAGGGTCCAAGACCAAAGTCCGCATGGGTTCCACGGTACCAGCGGAGGGTTTGGTGTGGAGCGTGCGGGGGAGCGGGATGAACCTGAGTGCATCGAACATATGTTCGCACGTGGTGCGGACGAAAAACTACATACCGACCCGCCCCTAGGCTACGATGGTCGTGTGACTCCACTCGACGACACAGCCCCCACACCGAGTGGGGCCGGCTCTGATTTCGTGCGCGATCCGCGGGCCGCACGCGCGGCGACGCTTGCGGCCCGCGAACGCTCCATGTCTGAGCGGTTGGAGCTGGCCTTGAGTTGGAATGCCGTCGCGGCCGAGCTTCGCGCCGGCATGAAGATGGCCGCGAGCCAGACGCATGACGGCCGGTGACGGTCGCCCGCAGGATCTCGCGGACGTGAAGCTGCTGGAATCGCTGGACGAGGCGCCGTGAGAGACGGGTGTCGGCGCGTCGGGAGCCGCGACGCCGTTCGGCGAAGCGGGCGTGTCGCGAAACGTGCACGGTTGGAAAACCGGGTCAGGCAGCCCGGTCCAGATACTCGCGCAGGGCCGTGCGGGCGATCTCGCTGACGGAGCGACGCTCCCGGCGGGCCCGCGCTTGCAGGTCCTGTGCGAGCCTTGGATCGACGCGCACCTGAACACGCAGCGAAGCCCCACCGGCGCCGAGGGAGGGTCTCCCGACTGTGACCTTGATCGCCTTGTCGAGGTCGTAGCCGCGCTCGGCCTCGTCAGCTAGCTCCTCGATGTCCCGTTGTGAGAGATCGTCGCCGGCGGCGGTTCTGATCTTGGTCATTTGGTGGCCTCCTTGTACTTCGTCATGTACTTCTTGCGCATAGGCATGGCGTGAATCACAAAGAGATCGCCGTCGTCGAGCTTGACCGCCATGACCTCGACTGCCCGACCCTGAGGATCGTCGCCGAGATAGACGATCCGGTTCGATCGCGCGCCCGGCCCGCTTTGCGGCGGCTGCTCGAAGCGGACGTTGTAGTTGGCGATGACATGCCTGATGCGATCCCTTGAAACGCGGTGACGGGTCGCGGAGCGCGCAAACCGCACATTCGCGCCGTCGAGCTTATCAATTTTGTCTGACACAACAGCCTATCGCAAAGGTTCAGGAGCTGGGCCTGAGCACTCATCGGCGCCTCATCGTGGCTGCGGCCAAAGATCGAACACACGCTCCCACACAATGCGGACGGAACGCTACAAGAGAGCCGGTATTTTGGGTCGCCTCCGCGCAGCCCACGGGACCCCCGAGCCCACTGGCGCGGGGCGTCCGGCCCCGCGTCCGAACCCGCGATTCAGCCGCCGGGCGAAGGCACCGGCAGCGCCTCGGGAGCCGCCGCGCCGTTCGGCGAAGCGGGCGTGTCGGCCGGCGGCTCGGGCTTGGAAGGCGTGTAGTCGTAACCGTACCCATACCCGTAGCCACCGCGACGACCCGGCTTGAAGCCGTTGGCGATCACACCGAGCAAGGGAGCACCGGCGCCCGTCAAGGTCTCGTGCAAACGTTCGGCGACATCGCGACGATTGCGCCCCACACGACCCACGATCACCACACCGTCCACCTCTTGAGCAAGGGGAAGGCGTCTGAGACGACGGTGAGCGGCGGCGTGTCGATCACGACCAGGTCATAGATCGATCGAGGCGCTTCTTAGCCTGCAGCCAGCAGGACAACGGTTTCGCCGGTGGTGTAGGAGGCGATAGCGTCGCGTGTGCGGGCACGCTTGTTTACGAGCTTGGCTTCGCGCCGATGCGGTCGTACGTCGATGGCAAACTCCATGTCGAGGGCGTCTGCGATGCGCGCGAGGGTATCGATTGTGGGATTGTGCTCTCCCGCCTCGATACGCGCGACCTGTGGCTGGGTCATGCTCAGCTCTTGCGCCAGCGTCCGTTGGGAAAGCCCGTGCTCGGTCCTATAGGCCAGGACCTTCAGCGCCACGGCACGCGCCACGGCAGTTCGGTCCCACTCAGCCTTGAAGGCTGGGTCGAGTAGCTGATTGGCGAGAACCTGCTCGCTCGAAATCAAATCGCTGAGTTTCATCGATCCTTTCCTTTCAATCCGGACACGATGATAGCAAGCTTGTTATACAGTCTGATAGCATGTCAATCGTCGAGACCGTCGAGGCGACTCTTGGCACGGCGGATCGACTCATCGAAGCGGCGCTTGTCGATCTGTGCCTCCGGTGCGACCGCGAGAATGACGAAGATCCCCGGCTTGACGCGCTTGTAGATCGGGCGCCAGCGACTGCGGCCGCTCCGAGGGCGGAGCTCCCGAAGGCCCGCGCCGTCCTTGCCCTTGATCGCACTGCTGTGCGGCATGGACAACGTCGGCCCGAGCGCTTCGAGCTTGTCCCGCGCGTGTTGGATAGCCATACGCTCTGCCGGATCTTGGACTGACGCACATTCGACCTCGGCTTCGGGGTGCCAGAGGACCACATACAGCGGTCCCGGATCTCCCAGGTGTCCTGGATGGCGTGCGGCCGGTTTCGGCCGGCGGCCTGAGCGACGCTTCCGCTTCCCGGGGCTCACCGGTGATCACTGTCCTCGGAAAAGCGCATAAGCGCAGGACACCCCGCCAGCCCCATGAAGGGGCGGCGGGAAGAAGTGTCACGATCGTAGTGCACCCCTAATGCAGCAAGCAAGGACCAGTTCATCGAACATACGTTCCCACTCAATGCGGACGGAACGCTACAAGGAGGGAGGCCAGTATTTTGGGTCGCATCCGCGCAGCCCACGGGACCCCCGAGCCCACTGGCGCGGGGCGTCCTGCCCCGCGTCCGAACCCTGCGATTCAGCCGCCGGGAGAAGGCGCCGGCGGCGCCTCGGGGTCAGCGAACGACCGATACGGTGCGGGCGAAAATCGGATCGCCGACTGGCATTCCGTCCTCGCCATAAACGAAGAGCGCGACATGCTCAGCGGCCTCCGGCTCGCCTGCCACGATGCGACCGAGGGCGCCGCGAGCGGAATGCTCGTCCTCAAAGGACTCGATCAGATTGCCGGTGCTGTCAAAGATCGCATAATCCACGATTCACGCCTCCACGTGAACGATATCGGCAATTGAGTCGAGCAGCTGTAGAGGACGGCCCCATAGCGTGTAATGCTCCCGCTGGCCCGTGTCGGCGAGGCAGAAACCATGCTCCGGCTCCAAGTTCAATGCGGCGATGAACGTGCCGATCATCGGCCACTTCAGGGCCATCGCTCTCGTTGCGGCCTGAGTAGAGAAGACGGATAGGCCCATATGAATGACCGCCAAGCGTCGCTCGTAGCCGCGAGGCGGCGCACCTCTCTCATAGTGCGATCGCACGGAGTCCAGCACCGCCGGAGCACTACGATCGGCTCCTCGCACGATCCGATACATGATCACGGTCTCGCGCAGAGGAGTCACGACGAGATCGCCGGCGGCCATCAGCGTGGGCTCCACCAAATCGCACTGCCCATCGATGACGGCGAGCATGTCAAGAGCACGCAGCGCGGAACACAGCGCTGAGTGCCGAGTGTCCGGGAACCGCGTGGAGGCGTGGGTAGATTCATACGAACATATGTTCCCACACGATGCGGACGGAACGCCACAAGAAGGGCCTCCATTTAGGGTCGCATCCGCGCAGCCCACGGGTCCCCCGAGCCCACTGGCGCGGGGCGTCCGGCCCCGCGTCCGAACCCCGCTTCAGCCGCCGGGCGAAGGCACCGGCGGCGCCTCTGCAGCCGCGGCGCCGTTCGGCGAAGAAGGCGTGTCGGTGGGCGGCTCGGGCTTGGCGGGCGTGTAGTCATAGCCGTACCCGTACCCATAGCCGCCGCGACGCCCAGACTTGAAACCGTTGGCGATCACACCCAGCAAGGGAGCACCGGCGCCAGTCAAGGTCTCGTGCAAACGTTCGGCGACATCGCGACGATTGCGCCCCACACGACCCACGATCACCACACCGTCAACCTTCTTCAGCAAGGGGAAGGCGTCTGAGACGGCAGTCAAGGGCGGCGTGTCGATCACGACCAGGTCATACATCGCCTTGGCCTGCTCCAAGAGATTCTCCATCGCCCGGCTCTCGATCAACTCGCCGGGGTTCGGCGGCGGCGTAGCACCCGCCACGAGAACATCGAAGGAGTGCCCGTCGGGCTTCTCGGTCGTGGGCACCACCAGCTCGATGCGATGAGTCGCCTGTGCCAAGGACACACTGGCGATCAACACATCGGAGAGACGTCAGGGATGCGGCGTGTCCGAACCTCGGTCTTCGCAGGCAGGTTCTACCGGCTCGACTTGCCGCCGCGCCCACCCGACGGCCGTGGAGGCCCAGGCGAGGGCTTTATCGCGATCGAGACCGATCGGCGTCGGTGATCCATACCGCTCCGCTGCAGCGAACGGAGTCAAGTCCTCCATCCCATCGAGTGTCGAGGGCAGCTCGATCTCGGATTCCTTGCACGTATCTCGTCGTCGTTGCTTGCGGCATCGAGAAGTTGGCGAGCGAGATCAACCTGCGTTGCCACTACGCCGCCAACTCCCTACCCTCGGACAGCGCCGCATGGATCACCGTGCCGTACACGTCGCGCCACTCACGGACGCTCTCCTCGGAGACGACAATTATGTCTGCGGGAACGAGCATGCCTTTCAAGGTTCTGCCCAGACGGACCGACTCACTCGCCCAATCCTCGACCTCCGGCTCGATCACGAGAAAGTCGAGATCGCTGTGCTTGCCCGCATCTCCGCGGGCGTGGGAGCCGAACAAGATCACGCGCGTTTGGGCAGGCGCGGCCGCCAACAAACGCCGGCCAGCCTCCTCTATGACCGCCTCGTCGAACACGCCATCACGGTAGCGAACGAGACCGTCGCTTCGCCGATTCAGCCGCCCGGCGAAGGCACCGGCGGCGCCTCTACAGCCGCGGCGCCGTTCGGCGAAGCCGGCGTGTCTGGGGGCGGCACGGGCTTGGAAGACGTGTAGTCATAGCCATACCCGTACCCATAGCCCCCACGACGACCGGACTTGAAACCGCCCGCGATCACACCCAACAAGGAAGCACCGGCACCCGTCAAGGTCTCGTGCAGGCGTTCGGCGACATCGCGACGATTGCGCCCGAGGCGACCGACGATCACGAGCCGTCGGCGCGAGTCAGCGTCGCAGCAGGTGCGGTCTGGGGGTATGCCCACGGCGACTCAACGGGACGAGCGCGACGCCGACGCACGCACATGTGGCCGCGCCGAGGATCAGCGCTATAGCCCAACCGTGCACACCGAGCACACCGGTGGAAGCGACAAATCCCAACACGAAGGCGAGGCCGACCGTAAAAATCAGCGCAATGAGCAGTCTCCGGCGCACAGTCACGAGTATAGACCCGCCGACTGGAGAATTGCGAGCAAAGCACCGAGAACCATTCCGAGCACGCCACCGAGCACGCCACCCTGGGCCAGGTCCTCATCGAACAGCCAGGCAAGCGCTCCGCCCATGATTCCACCAACGCCACCACCCCCGGCAACGGCCGTGAACAGATCCAGCTGAGTCGGTAGGGCACGCAATGCGACGAGACCAATTTGACCAATCACCGAACACACGTTCCCACACGATGCGGACGGAACGCTACAAGAGGGCTAGCATTTTGGCTCGCATCCGCGCAGCCCACGGGACCTCCGAGGCCCACTGGCGCGGGGCATCCGGCCCCGCGTCCGAGCCCTACGCTTCAGCCGCCGGCCGAAGGCACCGGCGGTGCCTCGGGAGCCGCGGCGCCGTTCGGCGAAGCGGGCGTGTCGGCGGGCGGCTCGGGCTTGGCGGGGCTGTAGTCATAGCCGTACCCGTACCCGTAGCCGCCGCGACGACCGGCCTTGAAACCGTTGGCGATCACACCCAGTAAGGGGGCGCCGGCGCCGGTCAAGGTCTCGTGCAAACGTTCGGCGGCATCGCGACGAGTACGCCCCACACGACCCACGATCACGACACCGTCAACCTTCTTCAGCAGATCGGCCTCCAAAGCAAGACGCGCGCGCCCACGCGCGCGTGGGCGGCAGCTACTTACCGCTCGGCGAGCTGGGACGATGAGGAGCCACTGAGCCGCCTCGCTTCTCGAGGTTGAAGATCGTCTGCGGCAATTTGGGCACCGAACCCGGCGGAGGCACGTTGCTCGCTTTGGCCGGCGGTGGAGGACTTTTCGGACGAGGAGCAGACATTTCTTACGAGCTTAGCGCGGCAGCGGTGGCCAGTCCAATCGTCTCCAGCAAAAGCGACGCAAGCGCCAACGCAAGGAACCACACCAGCCGCTTGACGACCTTGGCGTTCTCGTCACCACGCTCCTCGAATGCTTCGGCGAGAGCGACGTCGATCATCGGCTGCTCCAGGATGCCCTCATCCCAAAGCGTGCGATAGGTGACTCCCGGCTTGACGCTGAACCCGAGCCGATACGGGCGCAGCAGCAGCACCACAAACAGAAGCACGTCAGCGCATCCAAGCAGTCCGACCACCGTACCCGCAATCTCCCAATAGCCGTTTGGGTGATCACCGTGGAACACCGGCTTGGCAAGCAGGGAAGCGATCACGGCACCAGCGGCCAGCAGCGTCGCTCCGCGCCCGCGAACCTCCGCGACCTGCCGCTCCTGGTCGGAAAGCGCCGCGACCCCCAACTCATAGATACGTTCCTCAAAGCTCGCCATAGCCGAAAAGCCCGTCGGATGAGTTCGGCGTTGGACAGTCCGCCTTCTTCGACTGCAAGATTACATCGAACATCGAACACACGTTCCCACACAGTGCGGACGGAACGCAACAGCGGGGCGTGCATTTTGGGTCGCATCCGCGCAACCCACTGGTCCCCCGAACCCACTGGCGCGGGGCGTCCGGCCCCGCGTCCGAACCCCGCTTCAGCCGCCGGGCGAAGGCACCGGCGGCGCGTCGGGAGCCGCGGCGCCGTTCGGCGAAGCGGGCGTGTCGGTGGGCGGCTCGGGCTTGGCGGGCGTGTAGTCGTAACCGTACCCGTACCCATAGCCCCCACGACGACCGGACTTGAAACCGTTCGCGATCACACCCAACAAGGGAGCACCGGCGCCCGTCAAGGTCTCGTGCAGGCGTTCGGCGACATCACGACGATTGCGCCCCACACGACCCACGATCACCACACCGTCAACCTTCTTGAGCAGAGGGAAAGCGTCTGAGACGGCAGTCAAAGGCGGCGTGTCGATCACAACCAGGTCATACATCGCCTTGGCCTGCTCCAACAGATTCTCCATCGCCCGGCTCTCGATCAACTCGCCGGGATTCGGCGGCGGCGTGGCACCGGCCACCAAGACGTCGAAGGCGTGCCCGTCGGGCTTCTCGGTCGTGGGCGCCACAAGCTCGATGCGGTGGGTCGCCTCCGCCAAAGACACGCTGCCGATCAACACATCGGAGACCCCACGCCCGGACACGAGACCCAGCTGGCGCGCGATCGTGGGCCGGCGCAAATCGGCCTCCAAAAGCAACACGCGCGCCCCCACGCGCGCGGAAGCCGCCGCAAGATGCCGCGCGACGGTCGTCTTGCCGTCGCCGGGTGCGGCCGAGGCCACCATGAGAGTGCGCAGTTCGCGGTCCACGTTGAAGTAGCGCATGTGGGCTCGGATCAGGTGGAAGGCCTCGGACTCCCCTGAAGGCAGGGCGGCACCGGGTAAACCTTGACCGCCGCCCGAGCGCTGAAGGGCCGAGCTCTCGGGGACCACTCCGAGCAAGGGCAGGCCGTAGACCTTCTCGAGGTCCTTGGGCTCGCGGATGCGGCGGTCGAAGCGCTCTAGAAGGAAGGCGATGGCGATGCCTAGGAGTAGGCCGAGAATCAGACCAAGGGCAGTGTTGCGGGAGGTCTTGGGCGATGAGGGCGAGGTCGGCACCGTTGCCGCTTGGGCGATTTCGACGTTGCCGTTGTGCAGTTCTGCAAGTACGCCGAGCGACTGCGCACGACCCGCGAGGGCTATGCCAGATGGGCTCAACTTCTGCTTCGGCGTGAGGCTTTTGAGCTGTTTTTCGACTAGCGCGAGTGCTGCAGCATAGTAGCGGTGATTAGCGTTCTGCTGCTCATGAACGAACCGTGCTGCATATGTGTTGGCTATGGCAGCAGCGAGCTTAGGGCCATTTGCGGTCGCCGACACGTTCACAATGTTCGATTCGCCCTGCGCACTCACGGCAATGTCTTTACGAACGGCTTCTTCGGTAAGGCCTTGCCCTAGAAGCAGAGCCGTCTTGGCTGCCATATCGCCAAGCTGAACAAGCTTGAGATTCGTGTTCTGCTGAGCCTGTTGATTGTTACCACCGCTCACCGCCTGCAAGCCGGCAGCCTGTTGATTACTCTGACTATTGTTGAAGACGAGCGACGCGGTCGCCGTGTAGCGCTTCGTCTGATGCTTTGAAACCCCATATGCCGCCGCAGCAACGAGCACAAGGGATATGACGATCCAAAGCACCCGACGACGGAGGACGCCAAGAACCTGCTCAAGGCTCAGATTGATCTGCTCCGTGTCCATTAGTAGCCTGGCTTGCCGCCCGAAAACACACTGAACAGCCCAACCTCCAAACGCCGAGAAAGCGTCATAGGCGGGTCATCATAGACGATGGCGCGTTCCGTGCGCGAGATCCTCATTGCCATTGGAGGCGCATAATACGACAAAATTCGTCCTAACGCACCAAACTACCGCCGACGCACGGCCGGCGACCACTTTGGCGGGCCCAGCACCATACCGATCCCACTCCGCCGACTCCCGGGTCGCCTCGATCGATCAGTGGGTCCGCTCCACCTCGGCTGGACCCACCGAGGTCTCGCCCATCATCGACCGGCCCAAGCCCAACAATATGCGCCCGGAACACGAGCTTAGGCTATCGGTTCGACCAACGGGCACAAGTGTTCTCCGGCGACGAAAAGACCAACGAGCCGACCTAAGCTTCGACCCGAAGGCTCGTTGGAAGCTCAACAAGCGATGCTTCGATGAACTCCTGTTGCGCGAGAGAGAAAAGCTGCCGAAACTTCCGGAGTCCATTATCTAGAATAGGCGCATTGACTCTCTCCTTCCACTCTTCGCCCTCCTCCACAATCGAAGACGTGACCGCCCCGTAGCAGCTAAGCATTCCCGGTTCGTAGTCTATCTCAAGAAAATCGCACAGCCTCTTCAACTCGAATGCAGGATCTGTCGTTAGCCTTCCATAGTCAACCGCGAGTCCGTCGTCGCAGCTTTCCATAGCGACTCCCGACGCAGTGACGGCTCGATTCCAGTCATCGATGCATTGCTCAAGCGTGAGCGGTCCGCGCCAAGGCTTACCCCAGACGTCGGCGTGCTCCCTTGTGACCGCGTAAAGCGATGAAACAACGGCACGTCCATCTCGAATCAGATGGATAAACTTACCCGACGGCACCAATCGACGAATATTCGGAATAAAAAGCACATGGTCTGGCGTCTTCTCAATCCAGTGCCGCTTTTGACCGTCAACCGTGAGTCTATCCAGAAGATCGATCAAGTCCCGCCGGTGCTGTTCGGGGGCCAAGGTAAACTTCGGTCGAACAATACCTCGAGTCAACTCCGACAGTCCTTATAAACCGCTCCAGACTTCTGCGCGCCACCCATCCAGGCGCAATACGCGCAAGGCGCCCCTTGGTAAATATATGCGACTCTGGAAACGATGCAACATCACGATGCGCACCGAGCAACGCTTGCAGCAATGTTGTGCCAGACCGCGGACACCCGACCAAGAACGTCCGCGAAAGCTGCCAAGAAGCACCCGATGCCGCACTCAATTTGCTTGCCACTATTCTGGAGCCTCCTGTCGTCGCGCCATAGACAGCCAGCGAAACGCCGTGACATTGACGCCAACAAGCTGTCGCGCCAGCACGACAAGCACCACATTCCATAGCACAAGGCCCGATGCAAAAGCTATGGCTCCTCCCGTAACACCCAGTGGAGGAACCAATATCACCGCAAGTATGAGATTTGCGAGCAGGCCAGCCGCTACACCCCTTACGGCTATGCGCTCCTGACCAGTCATAAGCATAATGTTTCCCGAAGGCCCTGCCGCCGCATTGATGAGCTGGCCGATTGCGAGAATGACAAGGGCCGTCGCACCTGCTTGGAAGCTCGGGCCAAAGAGATCCAAGTAAACATGGGGAAATAGCATAAATGCTACGGCGATCGGGGCGGAGACAAATAGCGTGGCGCGCGCCATGTGTTCTGTGGTGTGCTCAAGACCCTGCCGATCATTGCGTGCGTAAAGACGAGCGACCGCCGGGGCAAGCGGCATATTGGTTGCGTAAAGCAGTATCACGATAACTTCTGCAGCCTTTTGCACCACGCTGTACACGCCAGCAGCACGCGGGCCATCCAGCGATCCTACTACAAGAGTCGTGATGTTACTATTGGCCATCCACACCCCCGCAATCAACATCATCGGCAGCGAAGCCCGAAGCCACTCTCGCGTAACAAACTCAGCGCGAACCGACAGCAACGCTGCTGGCAGTGCTCGCCTGAGTAGCAGCGCCCCAACGATGAATGCTACCGCCACGCCGGTCACGTTTGCAGCAAGTGCAGTAGTCGGCGTGAGCAGACCTCCGCCCGCAATCTCCAGCGCAACTACGCCGGCGATGATCAATACAGGACGGATCAAGTACTCCGGCAACTGCCCTCGTACAACACGACCAAATGCCTGCATTGCACCCTGGCGCAGTAGCGTGAGCGCGGTCAAAGGTACCAGCAGCATCGCAACGCAAAACGGCCCTCGAAACGATGGCGATAGCCACATCAGTGCGACACCCACCCCACAAAGGGCTATGACCGTCGAGGTCAACATTACTAGCTGGTTTGTACGGAATAGCAGGCCCTTCATCAACGCCCATTGACCTCTTACCTCGTACACCGCTATACCACGTACTAGGAAAGTGTTTAGGCCAAGTATGGCCGGAACGGTTAGCAACGTCGCCCAAGCGTACGCGAGCGCGTAAATTCCATAGTCCCTACTACCAAGAAAGCGGGCCAGTAGAACTGCAAGCACGAAGGCCATCGCTCCCGATACGCCCTGCAAGATTGCAGTTGCCGAAGCACTGACCAGCATTCGCCTAAGCGCCGACCGCTGCGATCTAGATGTCGTCGCTTCCTCTTCGCCAGACAGCGCGATGAGTTGCTCCGTTCCCCCGTTCCCGTCGGACTCCGTGGACACCCCTGAATCTGATCCAGAGCTATTCATGCGGCGATCCAAAGACTGGCAGCGAAAATCGAACGCTCATTGCTGGGGAGCCAACCCGAGCATTTGTCTGAGGCGTCCGAGCTGTTCAACCGACTCACGTATCGCCGTCTCGCGGGTTTTCTCCGCACCAATACGAAGCGCCGCGTGCTGCTCCCACAGACTTTCTAGCCCATAAGCCAACGTAGACGGCTCGCAATTAGTGACGAATATTGCTCCCTCTTGATGGAAATGTCTTAGCGCCTTGGTCCCAGACGTCAGCAGAGGTACGCCGTGCTCAACCGCCTCGAATGCCGCCATCTGTGCCGTATCCTCGAGTAATGTCAGCGCAATGACGCCACGCGAGGTGGCTAGAAGTTGCTCATAGTCAGCCCGGTCGAGCCAACCAGTGAAATAGCAGTTGGATGGTGCAGCGTCAACCACCCACTTCGGCGCTTTGCCGGTAAGCAAAAGCTTAATATGAGGGGCAGCACGGGCCGCTTCCAAAAGCTCGCGGATCGGCTCGTCAGGTTCGTAGCCTAGCGGAACCAAAATATGATTTTCGGGACTTTCGCGTCGAAATTGCGTACCTGCCGCCAGCGCAAAGCCGGGGTAGCGCAGGACCAGCGCCGGAATGCCAAAAGTGCATGCCCATCCCAGCATATACTCATTGTGGACAAACATTCCCGCACAGTGGCTAAACACCCAACGGCTAAAGCGCCTGAAACGCGTCCAACGCGGATCGTTATATGGTCCGGAATGAGCGCTCGCACAGATCCTAAATCGCAGTAGAGGCCGCAATAGTACAAGGAGAGCACCTGTCACAAACGGCGGGTCCTGGTAGATCACAACCCGCGGTCTCTTGTGAAGCATAACTGCAGCCGTTTGTAGCGCCTGAATCGAATAGCGCAAGGGCGCAGGAAAAGACGAGCGTCCAGGTGTTGGAACAAAGAGACCAGCCTCGAGCGCCCGTGCGAGTTCGCTAGTATTCTGGTCTGGCTTCCAGGTCAGCACTAGAGTCTTCGTCGGAGGCACGACGGCGTCTCGCGGGGCCTGACGGCGTCGTCGTGGCCACCGACGCGATAGGGTCTCCATAGATCCACGCGTACTTCGATCTTGAGTAGAGTAACGCGATCTCGTGTTCGTCGATGACTCAGTCACAGCAACTCTTGCGTTCGGCACCTTGGCCCGGGGATCAGACAGTTGAGCGCGGCCAGGATACCACCGCCGGGCATAGAGAAGCGCCCTTCTGTTTGGCTAGACCGGCACAGCACCGAATCTATCCGTGGCAGCGCCGGTGCTCCAGACACCCCGGCGAGGTGCGCGACCGTCGCTAGGACGAGTCGATAACGACGAGATGCCAAAGGTCCGCAATATACTCGTGATGTCGCTCGCTGTTCTCGCGGCGCTCTCAGGATGGGTGTGGAGCATGTCGGACGCTACACGGGAGCGCGCGCCTACCTTGTTTGTTCATGTAGCGACTAGCCAACCATACGAGACGTTTCTACCTGGCGCGGTGGGTCTCGCAACGGAGACAAAGGAACTCGAAAGCGGACGGCTCAGCGCGACAAACAGCAATCTCGTGCAGCTGATGAAGCTCCTCGGCCCATCAGTGTTGCGTATCGGGGGTAACAGCGTTGACTCCTCGTGGTGGTCAAGCGACGGCGAACCGACACCCTACTGGGCCACCAACACCACCACACCAGCTGATCTCGCCACTCTCAATACATTGTTGGTCGCGACCGGGTGGAAGGTTCTGCTAAGCGTCGATCTTGGTCAATTCGAACCAGCTCGGGCCGCTGATGAGGCGAGCTACGCGAGCCAAATTCTTGGGCGGCGCCTTCTCGGAGTCGAGATTGGCAACGAGCCTAACGACTTTGGAGCAGCGGGAGTTCATCTGCGCTCTCCGGCATATAACGTTGGCCAATATATCCAAGAAGCCAATGCATATGTGCACGCGATCCAGACAGCCGCGCCAGGTGTGGCCACTGATGGCCCAGCTTTGACCCAAGCCACAACCTGGCTGTCTAGGTTGGGCGTCGCTACAACTGTTTTCGCGGGAATTACGCAGCATTTCTATGCGAGCAGCACCTGCCCAGGAAGTCAACCCATAGTGTCTCCGACCATCGGCGGCCTACTCTCAGTGCGAGAGCGCCAACTGGAGAACCGGGTGCTGGGCATGCTTTCGAACGCAGAACGTATTGCTCGTCGTCCCATTAGGATTGGAGAGACTAATACGGTTTCTTGCCTGGGTAGTTCCGCTAGTTCCTCATTTGCGAGCGCTCTTTGGGCGCTAGACTGGTCGTTGCGAGCGGCCAGTAGCGGAGTCCAGGGCCTCAACTTTGCTGGCGAACTCGGCCTCTGCGCAACCAAAAGCGAGAGTCCAATCTGTGTTTCGAGCGCGCAGCCCGAGCAACGCAATCGCGTGACTGCACAGCCCGAGTTTTACGGACTACTGGCTGCGCGTCAGCTCGAGCGCGGTCGATTCGTCCGTACACGTCTCATGGGTCCCCATCAAAGTTTCGTCGCTTGGGCGACCGTAAGCCCCACGGGCACACTTAAGCTTGCGCTTGAGAATTTGCGCACGACGGGTGCAAATCAGCCAGTGAAGATCGCCGTGCCGGCCTACCGGGCTATCTCGTACGAAGTGCTCACGGCGCCCTCTCTCAGCGCTAGACGCGACGTTCGTCTTCACGAGACCAACCTTGGACACCTCGCCACGAGCAAGTATGCTTTGACAGGTGCCTCCTATGCTCCGTTGAGTGTGGCTCCAGCCACCGCAGTCATAGTCACCCTAGTGCGAGCGACCTCGGACCAGCCTGCCTCGAGCTAAACTTTGCGCGCCCAGCTATCGATGAGCCCTTACCAAACCAATGCTCAATCGTCATCCGGTATCGCCTGCGTAGATGCACCGCGCCGAATCACATGCGACTATAACCGCTGTGCGTTCTAAGCTCCAAAGTCACGCGCCATCCGAGATCCTCCTTGTTGCGTCGAGCGGCGGTCACTTGCTGGAGCTTCTTCAGCTAGCCAATCTGTGGCCCAAGGCGACACGCCATTGGGTCTCATTTCAAGAGACTGACGCCATATCACTACTGGCAGAGGAGCGCGTGACCTGGGCGCATTATCCCACAAACCGCAGTGTCCCGAACCTCATCCGCAATCTTCAATTGGCACTCAAAATGGTACGGAGCCGCAACGTGCAGGCCATCGTAACAACAGGGGCAGGCGTCGGAGTGCCATTCGTAGTTCTTGGGCGCCTGTTCGGCATCAAAACAGTATATGTCGAATCCCTAGCGCGCATTACGTCTCCCTCTCTCACCGGCCGCCTTGTTTATCCCTTTGCTGAAACGTTTATTATCCAGTGGCCGGAACTCCAACATTACTTCAAACGCGGCGTTTTTTTCGGAACCCTTTTTGATCCTTCTTAGCCTTGGCACTCATCAACAGGCGTTCCCGCGCGCACTCGATCTAATCGAGCCGCTAGCTGCTAGCGGGACAGAGTTCGTCATACAGCACGGCCATACCCACGCGAGACAGACAATCCCGAACAGTGTTTGGGTCGAATTCATGCCATATGATGAAGTGAGACAACTCATGACCTGCGCCGAGTTTGTGATTTGTCATGCTGGCGTCGGCACTATCATGACTGCCCTTAAGCTAGGTCATAGGCCGATCGTCGTTCCTCGGGAAGCCAGATATGGCGAGCATGTGGACGATCATCAGCTTGACATAGCCGCTAGGTTTTCCACGCGTGGCCTCGTGCGAACTGTGACGCCAGGTCTCGATCTCTCACACCTTCTTTCATCTCCTGCCGATCACAGCGTAGACAACATAGGGACCGGGAGCGCGGAGCTACATGATGCGGTATTGAAGGCTGTCGAAAAACCTGCGAGGCGCAAATCTTTGGGGTTCTTGCGGCGGTAACGACACTGGTCGGCTTAGTATGCTAATTAAGATTACGTATAGACTGCGTATGCGACACATCATCCATACCACTTGACGCCTGATACCTAGAGGACTGAGGCTCCCGTCGAAGGGCAAGCGCGAGCCCAATACCGCAGAAGCTCCAGATAACGACTGTGCCGGAGAGTGAACTCGCACTCTCCGTAAAAAGTGTACACAAAAGCATTCCCAAGCCTAGCGCCGCTCCCCAGTTCTCTGTGCTCGCGCCGCGAAATGAAACCCACAATGCCGCCAGATATAGCGCAACGGCCGGAAGGCCGATGGCGGCAAACGAAATCGCAGCCAGACTCTCACCCTCCCCAGACCCGGCAGATCGCTTAGTCACATCACCGATTGTGTCTAGCCCCTGACCCAACGGGTAATGAATTGCCCTAGTCAAGCCCGCCATGAGCCCATTGTAGTGCCTCAGGCTGGACCCCTCCTGTCCGATTTTTGCCCCTATATATATCGCAGTCAGGGTGACGATTGCAACGGCGATCTTTCTGTTTGTGTAGCGTATGAGCAGCGGAAAGCCGATCCCGACAAGTGCAACAAGGAGGCCACCGCGAGCATACGTACCGAATGTCGCCAGCAACAGGGCCGCACAAAGTACCAACATACCGACGTGCTTTCGATGCCAATATTGCCAAAAGGCAATGACTGCGGCACCCCCCGTAAAGATTCCAGTTACTGGGGGATTCATGAGGGGTCCGCCAAGCCTAAGAATCGCATAACTAGTGTTGCCAGGAAAAAAGAGATAATTGCCAAGATGACCGTCGATAATCGCAAAATGTTCTGTATACGGATTCAGCTGATACGCAATCAGCGGATTCAGCGGCGGACCCCATAGGTATTCCGCGAACATATACGCACATGTCACGGCTGCAATAATAAGCGCGAACCCCGTCAGAATGTCGATGCGCGGCTTGTATTGCGAATTCTTCATCGGCAGCCTGACGGCGACAAATGCTGCGAAGGCGACAAAAAATGGTGCCAGAATTTGCCTGGCTTGATACACGGCGGCACTGGTTGTGCCCACCCGTAGCAACGCGATGCCCACAAGGAGCAGGACGAGTCCCAAAACCGTGAGCTCGGCTAATAGGCGCCATTGGACTGCGAGCACGCATGTGTAGACAACAACAATGATGAACGGCAAGTTGTCCAGGTACAGCGTGGCTGAGAAAGGAAACCAAATCGCCGCTGCAGCTTGTGCGGCGCCAGCCAACGCAACGATCCCAAGCGCGGCGAGAAGGGACGCCTCGTGCAGTACGATAACCGTCACCAAGCAAGTCGTAGCGACCAGCCCATAAGATGCGATTGACGGAGACAGGACGCCGTCCGAAAGCAGAAAAAGTGCCAGGACTGCGGTGGAGAAGGCCAGCAAGCTTAGGGTAGCCGCGAAGCTTGCGCTATCCATCTCGGCGATCGACGTAGGTGGAGATCCCTGCGTCTGAGTTGAGACTGTGCCCATGGGAAGGCCGCATTCTAGCCACGCTCGACGGTTTAAGCTACTTCGTGCGGAAAAAGTCTTGGTGGGAGAGCGCAAACGGCCGCGCCGGACTGGATTTTGGCGCGGCCGTTTGGCTGAGTGGTTTGCTCTGGTCGAGAGAGCGATGGGAGTGTTTCAGCCGGTCCGGATGGCGAGCGTGTCAAGGTTGTAGGCGAGGATGCTCCAGCCTGTCCAGATGCGTTGTCCCTGCTGGCCTCTCAGCCGGCTTCGGCGTAGTCCGTAGCCGCGCTTGAGGTGGCTGATCCGGCCCTCGGCGCCAGTGCGATAGCGCTGTAGGCGACGCTGTGTGCGTTTGGAACCTGGCTGTTGGCGCCCGGAGATGAACACCCGTTCGGGGGCGATATCCGCCAGCGCCTCGCCGGTCGGGCCGGACTGAAACCCGCCGTCGAGAGCGATCTCTCTCGGGGAGATCCTCAAGCGGGTGAACTCGGCGACGGTCGTGGGCAGGAGCTTGTTCTCCCCGGGGTTCCCGGGAGCGCTTGCTGCCGGCAGGATGAGCCCGCGTGCTCCACGCTTTGTGTTCTCCGTCACCTCGCAAATCTGTGCGACATACCCAAACTCGTTGGGTTTGCCGAGCTTGCCCTTGCGGATCGGTCTCGCGTCGGGATCTGAGAGGGAGATGAGACGGTCGGTGATCGCCTCGCCCGCGACACGCTGTTTGATCTGCCGGGCAATCTTCTCGCAACGATCCGCCAACCCCTCCAGCTTGGAGGCGGCGGTCAGCTTCGCTTTCGCGCCGCGTCCGCGTGAGTGTTCGCGTGCACGAGCAGCGAGCGCTCTGGTTTCCTTGATCGACGCTTCCAGCAACCGGCCGGTCTTGGCGGTCAACTCCAATACCTCGCTTTTGGCTTCCCCACTGCGTCTGCGGATCGTTCGCGAGATCGCGCGGAGCATTCGGCCCATCATCCGTGAGCGATCCCGCACCCCCATCTTCTTCTCCTTGACCAGGACCATCACTTTGCGAGCCTGCCTGGCCAGCGCACGCACACCGTGTGCCGCGAGGCTCGCGTCGGTCGGATAGCGCACATCGGCCTCGATCACCGTCGAGTCGATCCTCACCGCACGAGCACGGAAACGCTTCTCCCGACACTCCTTCGAGATCAACGCACGCGTGATCTCGTTCACCATCTCCGGCCCGACCCGGCGCGTCAGCTTGCGAACCGTCAACTCGTCCGGCACCCGACCCGACAACCCGATCCGACAGAACCGACGCAAATGCAGGGAGTCGGACACCTCGCTCACCAACGTTCGATACCCCCACCCATAACGCGCCTTGAGCACCATCAACCGCACGAAAGTCTCCATCGCGATCGTCGGGCGCCCATCGCTCAAAACCAGCCGGCCAGTCCGCTGGAACTCTGAGCGCCACCGCTCCACGATCGGCCACAACAACTCCTCCTGCGCCAACACCACATCCAGCCGCGCCAAATCCTCCGGCAGCTCGCGCGCCTCGACCGGCAACACGACATCCCACAACGACTCCGGCTGCTCCGCCACAAGCGTCAACATAAACCCTCCAATCGACCAGAAACCCGCTCATACGCAGGACATTCTGACCGTCAGACCGGACAGAACACCAGCCTCAAAAGGTCACTTTTTCCGCACGAAGTAAGCTAGACAGCTCGATTCGTTGCCTCACAGGATCGAGGTCGTCGACACGCGCTCGTAGGCGCCTAGGCTCAAAACGACCAGACGCCCTCCCACGGTTCGTTTCGACTCACGCCCAAGCGCAATCTTACCTGGATCTCCGGCGTCGTCCGGAGCCGAAGCTGCAGTCGCAGTCGCCTACACCTACGTTGCGTTGCCCGCACAACCATCGGGCGGGGCACGGAGGCCCCGCCCCCGCAGGCACCCAACCCCGCCACGACCTGCGCGGATGCGCACAAAACCCAACATGTGGCTGGGGGCTGCACTCGACCGTCCGGCAGCGGCACTCAAGCGTTCTACGTAAGCCCCAGGCGCACCTCAACAGAGGCTTTTGATGGGGGCGGCGGGGATCGCCTGGCAGGTGGTCGAGCTGGTGTTGCCCTCGCCTCCGAGGATCGAGGACTCATTAGAATTGGCGCCGTTGTTGCTACCGCCGCTGACGGTTGCCTCTAGGACACTTGCGGTGTTCTCGGTTCCACCAAGGACGGCCTCGGCCCCGGCCACACAGCTTCCACTCGGAGCAGTGGTTTTGCCAGCAAGGTTGCGACAGCCGCCGTTGACACTCGCATAGGGGTCAGAGGCGATGTTGAAGTCGCCTCCAGAGGCGTTCGCCGCGGTACCTGCCGCCTGGTCTGCAACGCCGCCGAACACCGACGCGAATCCGTAGGGATGAGCGGCGGTGTTAGTGCATTCTGCGTTCGCCGTCGCTGTGCCCGAGCCCGCCAAATTAGAGCAGCCTCCGCCGATCGTTGACCAGCTGGCGGCCGCCCGGTTGGCGTAGCCGCCGAGGACCGTACTCGTAGGTCCATTGGCCATGTTCTGGGACCCCCCAAGAACCGAAGCAAATGAGTTCGAGATCGAGTTCCCCGTGCCACCAACGAGCCCCCCATAGCTCGAGTAGGAGTTCGACCCACCCAGCTCCAGATTGTGCGAGCCGGTCTGCACGCCCCCTTTTTCGTTGTAGCCGACGACCAGGTTGCCCTCCCCGTTAGTCGTAGCCTCCGAGGCCATCCCATTGACGATCTGGACGTTCACCGCCGAGAACTGAACCGTAGGCTTGCCGCCCACACCCGAGGAGATGAAGGTAGGCGCAAGCACCGCGGTCGTGCCGGCGCCGCAGGACGGCGCTCCCCCGGTCCCGCCCGAGACGACGGCCTGACCGGCGGTCGTCGGAACACACTCCCAGCCCGGGGTCACAGCCTGGGCGGCCACCACCCCGATTGCCAATACCCCCACAAATGTCGCCACACCGGCGACCAGCACACGAGCACGCACGATTCAGCCTCCTGTTCGCAATTGGCCATCCGGCGCGACGGCTGCGCTCACCCCCCCAGGGCTTGGCCGCGCCTGTCGCGGGGAGTCTATGGGCGGTGGCGAGCGGGCGGCCTGGCGGGTTGCGTTACGACTCGTGAACTCTGCTAACGCCATTCGTATCAATATGATACGCTTTGCGTGCTATGCCCGGGAAGGTTTTCATGGCTTTGCTCAACCAAGCTCAGCATCAATACGGCTACCTCACGCCATCTGATGCGCGAGAGCTTGACATCGACCCAACCCAACTGCGTCTAATGGCGGCACGCCACACGCTGGAGCACCGCGGCCACGGCCTGTACCGGATGCCGATGGTGCCGGTCACGCAGCTCGACGCCTACATGGAGGCAGTCATGTGGAGCGGCCGGCGAGGCGTGCTCAGTCATGAGACCGCCCTGGATCTGCACGAGCTATGCGACGTAAACCCGAGCGCCATCCACCTCACGCTCCCCCACGGCTTCCGCACCCGCAAGGCGGTACCAGAAATCTACCGGCTGCACCGTTTCGATCTGGACCCCACCGAGATCGGCTGGCACGAGGGCATCCCCATCGTGACCCCAGAGCGAGCGATACTCGGCGGCATCGAACAGGCGCTCGGCTGGCAGCTCATAGATCAAGCGATTGACGTGGCCCGTGCTCGCGGGCTCATCACCAAGGCAGCCGCACACCGACTGGCCACTATGCGTCACCTACCGCAGGCGCCCCGCCATGGGCGACCCTGACCGTATACGACAGCTGGCGCGTGCCGTTTGCCGCGCTGGCACACCAGAACGTTTCATGCCCGATGACGTCAACGAAGCAGCGGTGGCCCTGGTAGCACTCATTGCCGCAATCGATAATGCACCCAGCGCTTTATTCGGCCAGGTTTGAGCCCGAGAACAAAGACCAGACATCTGTGCCGACACTGGCCACCTGGCGTAGTCAACGCCAGCGCGTACAGATCATCCCCACCGGCCAGCCTCTGCGGCGGGGCACGGAGGCCCCGCCCCCACAGCTGGAGGACTCCATACCGCGACCGCCGTTTCGTCGGATCGGCGCGACACGAATCCTTGTGACGAGCAAGCACGAACGTCTGCGCGCGAGCAGATTCGGCTCCGTGGCCACCACGATCAACAAGACCGGAGCACGCGGACGCGGACGTACACTGACTTGTCTCCTCGTCGGCGAGCCGGTCGCGGCGCTCTCCTACCACCTGGAGGGCAGCGCGATCTTGCTCGTGACCGCGATCGCCGTTCTCGAAGGCGACGCTGATCCAGCGGAGGCTGAACTCAGTAGGGCGCTAGCGGGCGTGCTTCTCTGCTATCTCGCCATCGCCGCCGAAAAACGAGGCTTGCCGCCACGACTCGGATTCGCTCCTCCTTCAGCCGAAACCGCTCTTGCCGATCGTCTCGGCTTCCGTGCCGCGGCGCCGCCGAGCGCTTATCGTGCAGCCGGCGATCGATACATGCAATGGAGGCCACCGCGCGTGCTGCCGAGTTAATCCTCACCCGGAGTCCATCCCACGGCGCTGCGCCCCGGCTCGACATCGCGCTTCAACGCCGCCTCGACCTGCGCAGCCAGATCCTCCGGCAACCGCCTCCGCGCCTCGATGATGAAAGCAGCCACGCCAACACCCGGTGACGACACAGGGACCCGCTCCATCGCACGGTCAACCTCTGCGCCGACACGCTCCTGCGCCTCAGCGCCCGCACTGGCCGCACGTTCCACAAGCGCCGCGGCGACGCGACTCACTCGCGCTCGCCGATATATAGCCGCCAAACGAACGACCTCTCCCGCCGGGATGCGCTCCTGATTTGCCGCGGAAACCCGCACCACGTCAACTCGACGCGAAAGCGTGCTCGGGCTGACGCCGATGAGCTTCGCCGCAACCCTCAAAGAGGGATAGGCCTCGACAGGCAGATCGGACTCCCCCTCCCCGCTCCTCCCCGACCTGCCCGAGGCACGCACCGAACCGGCCCGTCCAGCAGCCACACGTTGAAGATTCATGACCCCACTGTAGCAACGATCGCAACATCAGCAACGCCCGCAACGATTTGGCGGCCACACAATTTCGGCATGCGCCCGCGAGACCGGGCCGCCCACCCAGCACTCATGGCGGGGCGGTGGCGCACGGGCGGCCGAGGGACGACAATGGTCTGCAAAATTCCGTCCGGAGCATCGACGAACATAAGTTCGATGACAAGACTTGGTACGCGCACAACCCATGGCGTTGGGCTGCTGGATGCGAACACGAATTCTCTACCTCGACGACTCCGGTAAGCCCGACCCAGGCCACGCTTCTGAGGCGGTAGTCCTCGCAGGCTTTGCCATCGACGCCGACGCATATCCAACCTTTTCGCGCCGGGTCCTGGGAGCAAAGAAAGCATTCTATCCGGGCAGGGGCCTGCCCCAGGCATGGGAGATCAAGTCTGCGCAAGTGATCAAGCCAAACCCATGGAACCGATCAAAGAACCGCCATTTCTGTCAAGAGATCGAGCGACTGGTAAAAACGATGGGCGGCACTGTGTATGCCGCCACGATCCTGAAGTCCAACATGAACCATCCCATGACGTTGGCAACCACAATGCCACTGCAACTACAGATTCTTGCCGAGCATTTTGACGCGGAGTGCCAAGCGCTTGGCCGTATGGGCATGATCGTCGCCGATTGGTCCGGTCACCAATACGACCAGCACGCGAGTCGATGCGTTGCAAGCTTCGTAGCCTCCGGCAACCTGGCCCTGCATCCGGCCGTTTATTACGGTAGCTCCCACTCGATCGAGGGCATTCAAGTTGCGGACCTCATCGCTGGTATACGCCGTCGCTCGGCGGAGGGCGATGCAAATCTGAGGGGGCTCGATCTGAACCTGTCCGCTGCTCGACCCGGAGCAGAGGTCGGCCAGACCTCGAAGGGAAGGCCCTACACGAACTGGATCACCGTGTTCTAAACATGGGCCCTGGTGTGTGCTACAGTGACAGCGTCTCAGGTTCGATTAGTAGGCGTGGGCCGAATGCAATCGAAGCACCTGCGACATTGGGGCCCCGGATCTCACGGGGCCCTTCCTTTTGTTGCTCGTGATTACGAGGGTAGACTGACAAGGCATGGCCGACGGTAGCACCGTTGTCGAGCCTCCACTACATGCGCAGCTTCGCCGCAGCATGGCCACTCCTGGGAGGCCGCAAGGGTCGCCTTATCGTGCCTTCGCGGCCCGGCAGATCTCGGGAACGTTCGATTCATCGGTGAACACGGGCGCCATTACGCTGCCCGGGGCTGAGGAGTGGGGATGGCCGAGCAGGTGACCCATCTCGTGGATGACCGTTAGACAGAACATGTTCCAGTCGCTGTCGATGGCCGCCCACGTCGGCCAATGCCAGTGGGCAAGTGAAATCGTGCACTGCGTATAGGTGCTCGCCGGTGCTTGCAGGTCGTTCGGTCCAAGCGACGAGTTGAACGTAGCCCAACCGTCGGTCGTGGGGTCGAGGCCGGGGACGAGCGGCATGTCGGCGAGGACCGTGACCTGGCCGCCGCAGGGCACCGCGCGCCAGAAGCGCTCCGCGACCGCCGTGGCAAGCGTAACCGGGTCGGGGCCTGACTTGCCAAGCGCTACCCGACGGGCTGAGGCCCGCTGGTGCGCCGTGCTCGAGGCGTGAGGATGGAGAGGGCGGCGGCCATGAGCGCCGGCTGATGCGGCGAGCAGAAGCGCTGTTGCAAGCACGCCGGCAGCAAGAAGACGAGCCATGCCATTACGCTGAGGCCAGAAGCCGCCTGGCTCATCACCTCCGCGGGGGGATTTTGGGGGGACCCGCAGGGGGAAGTAGGGGTGAGGGGAAACTCACCCTTACGCGCTTTCCTGCCGATGAGAGCGTAGGCGCTCGCGGGCGCCCTACCGCCGATGCCGCCACAGGCCCCCATCACCATCGTCCTTGCCCAGTTCGACGACCTCCTCACCAGAGGGCTGCGAGAGCTGATCGAGAGCGATAGGAGCCTTGCGATCGTGGCCGCCGGCGTGGAGCACAGCCGGATCTCCGTCGTCCTTCGCGCCCATCAGCCGGGTGTGGCGATCCTCGACGCCGGCGCCCTGGCCAAGCTGGCCGACGTCCGGGAGCTCAGCCGCCTCCATCCGTCCACCCGACTGGTTCTGCTCGCGGACGGCCCTTCGATGGTGGAATGCGCCCAGATGCTCGCGTTCGGAGCAAGCGCCGTGCTCGGCCGAGACACGCAATCGCGCGACGTGCTCAACGCGATCCACCTCGCCTCACGGGGGCTTCAGGTGATTCCGCGGGCCGCGCCCGACCCGGCCAGCGGTCAGGTCACGGCTGGACAGTTGCTCACCCAGCGCGAGGCCGAAGTGCTTCCCCTGCTTCAACTGGGCCGCTCAAACGCTCAAATAGCTGCCACCTTGCAGATTGGCACCGAGACGGTTCGTACCCATGCGCGCAACATCTACCGCAAGCTCGGAGTCTCTTCCCGCCGCGAGCTCGCCGCGCCGCCCGCGCCGGACACAAAGCAGCCACCTGGCCGTGCTATTAGCTCGTCATGGCGCAGGGCCACACCCCGCCTGGCCCATCCACGGCGCGGGGGCGGATCGCCGCACAATTGACCGTCGCCCCGGTTCGTCCTGTGCCCCCTGCCTCGGCGGTCAAATGCCTATTCGTCCAGCCGAGGGCATGAAGAGCCGGGGATCCAGCTCTTGGTTCGTATCAGCTCAATGAGCGGTATGCGACGGGCGGAACGCTTCGGGATGGCCTCCAAGGGGTCGTCAACGCCCTTTACGAGAAGGCGGATTCATCATGCGGTCACAGCTCACAACACTCCTCACGGTCGGATTGCTCAGCGTCGGCACCAGCGGCGCGCTGGCGCTGAGTGGCGCTGACTTTGGCCTGAGTGGCGTTCGCCACAGCGCCAGCTTCGCCCAATACCGACCCGAAACGCCACCCGTATCGATTCCCCCGGTGTCAGCGCCACCGGTGTCAACCCCCCCGGCGCCAACCCCCCCTGTGCCAACCCCTCCGGTGACACTTCCCCAAGCCTCACAATTCCGTCCGCGGGTGACCGCGGCGCTCTCAACGCACGGCGCCACAATAAGCTGCGCCGCGGCCTGCCATATCGTGCTGCGCGCCCAGCGTGGATCTCATCGTGTACGCGTGACGTCCAAGCTCGCCTCCAAAGGCACCACAACAGTTCATCTGTCCAAGCGCGCCTTGCGCCAGCTTGGCCACGGGCGGGTGGTGTTGAGCATCGAAGTCGATGGCAAGGTGGTCGCGACGCGCACGGTGAAGTTGGCATAGCGAGCCTCGGTCCGTGCGCGTTTCAGCAGGGACTGTTGATTGGGCCGGCGGGGATCGCCTGGCAAGCGGGCTTGGCCGAGCGCTTCGACGCCGACGAGTGTGTAGTCGAGCCCGGCGCGCTCGGAGCCGTCCGTCGTGCCCTGGAGACGCACGCCGCGAGGTCGATAGCCCGGCTGCTACGGCGGGGCACGGAAACCCCGCCCCCACAGGCACCCGGCCTCGCGAACACCTGCGCGGATGCGACCCAAAAAACCCAAACGTCCCGCCGGAGTTGTCCCGTTGACGATCTGGACGTTCAGCGCCGAGAACTGGACCGTAGGCTTGCCGCCCACACCCGAGGAGATATAGGTCGGCGCAAGCACCGCTGTGGTACCGACGGAGCGGCCCCGGTCCCGCCCGAGACGACAGCCTGACCTGTGGTCGTCGGAATGCACTCCCACCCCGGGGTCACCGCCTGCGCGGCCGCCGCCCGATGGGAGTTCTCGCTGGCTCCACGCGAGTTCATCGCTACTTACCTCGAGCCGGTGGACGGTGAACCACTCGAAACCCATCTCATACAGCGGGATCTTGCACTACACATGGGTCGCAGTGCAGAACGCAACCGTTAACAACTACGAACCTTGTCGATTGCGTTTCGCCTCGGAGCATTGATGCTGATAGCCGAGGTGCTTGCCTGGGTTGTGACACTGGTGATCCGAGGGTAGACTGACAAGGCATGGCCGACAAAGCAGCCCCTCCCACTCCAGCCGCACCCCTGCCTCCAGGGCCCCAGCCACTGCGTCCCAGTCCGATGGTGGGCGAGACCCGCGGGCTGACCCGGCCCAGCTCAATACAGCCCGAAGAGCGTCGCTAACGGCCAACGGTGCCGTTGACCGGGAGTCACGCCGTGAGCGCCGTGCCTCCTGGAGCGCGCGGGGCGCGGCAGCCGATCCTCTCGACATGCGCCCACGAGACCGGCCCCGCCCAGCACTCGCGGGGGGGCACGGAAGCCCCGCCCCTATAGGCACCCGGCCTCACGAACACCTGCGCGGATGCGACCCAAAAACCAGTCCCCCGCCGGGGAGTGTACGGTCAAAGACCATTCGCTACATGCGAGCGTTTGCCCGCGCGTGGCCCGCCGAGAGCCCGTCTTCAATGGTTGAAATCGAGCAGGTGCCGGCGGCACTCAAAATCCCTCATATGCTGGCCACTATAGGCCAAAACATAGCCCAAACGGGAAAAACCTGCACATAACCAGGGCCAAATATGGCAGTTTGCTGCACAGAACCAGCCTATCTAGGGTCAACGACTGAACAAACCCGAGGATGGCCGTCCACAGCGAGCATCTTGGTATTGCAGCTGCGCTACCCTTAGAAAGGCTTATCAGGCGTTTGAGGGTCGTTCCCTCTCTTCTCGGCCCGCCGACCGGTGGGCCGAGACATATCCTAGGTCCGTACGGTCGGCCAGATGCAGACGCTCGAACAGATCGTCTGTAAGCCGGCCGCAATGCTTTGGCCGACCAAGAGTCCTTCTCGGCAGGAGGCCGCCCGCACTGCCAGCCTTCGGCGTGCGAACATGAGCGCGGTGACCGTCATCGAGCTTTGGCGTCGTGGCCAGTTGGGCTGGCCCCAACGCTTTCCTGTTGCCCAGTTCCCGAACCCGCCACTGCTGGTCGCATTTGCAGGGTGGGGACTTGCGGCCGGGTCCTCTGGCAACGCACACGAGCTCGGTCGCGCGATCTTCACGCTCGGCCTAACCGTGTGGGCGTGGGAGGAGGCGACGAGCGGGACCAACTGGTTTCGCCGTCTTCTCGGGGCGGGGGCACTCATCTGGATCCTCGCCGGCCTCGCCGGCGAGCTCCGCGGCCACTGAGCCAGTCAGCGCCGCTCCTCCTATGAGTGGGAGCGAAACGCGAAGGAAGGCTGAAATGAAAGAGTTCAGTCGCGAGGTCGATAGCCCGGCTGCCACGGCGGGGCACGGAGGCCCCGCCCCTGTGGGTATCCGCCCTCGCGAACACCTGCGCGGATGCGAACCAAAAAACCCAAACGTGCCGACGCGAGTCTCAGCAGGAGATGTAGATCGGCACGAGCACCGGCGTCGTGCCCACGCCGCGGGACGGAGCGGGTCGAACTCCCTCTGGACACCGCATTGAGATTCGAGTATAGGCGCCCAAATGTGGCCTTCTGGCGCGGTTTTGGCCACGTCAAGGGGCGCTTCATTCGCCGCAGTTCAAAGTGGCGTGACGACGACCACCGCGATTGACCTTTCTCTGCCAATACGCGGGTTGCCCGGCTTGCGAGCGAGAATCTACGAAGGCGGTGGAGGGTCTACCCAGTCGTCGGGGACCTCGATCTTCGCGTCTATTTTCGGCGTGCTCGTGAAGTAGATACAGCAAGTTGCTGCCGTCAATGAGCTCGAGCGGCTTGCCGTTCGCGAACTCGTGTGAGGCCTGGCCGTAGCCACTTGTCGTCACGAGGATGCCCTTCGTGGCGCCTTCGTTCTGCATCGTCCCGAACAGGTCGCGGACCGCGCTGACGCCGACCGTGTTCTTGTAGCGCTTGGCCTGTATGACCACCTTGCCGCCGAAGATCGGCCGCGAGTCGTACGCGACGCAGTCAACCCCTCCATCACGTGAGGCTTGCGTAAGACGCGTCTCGAGCCCCATCTTTTCGAAGAGGTTGGTGATCAATGACTCGAACTCTTTGGGTGTCAGCTCCATCAGGTTGGGGCGCGTATCGAGCGTATCGAGGACCTGTTCCTCTTTGACGAAGCGGGGATCGGCCATGTCGAACTCAATGATCGGACGGACCGGAACCAGCTCGGCCGGGCTGCGCGATATGGATGCGCTGAGCCCCTTCAGACACTCGATCGGGTCAACCCTTGCGAGATCGAGCTCGCCAAAGGAATCACGCGTGGTTCTGACCGTTACCAGGCACGGATCAATGTCACGACCGGTGCGCTTGTCGGTGGTCGCGAGATGCCCGTTGACGACGATCGTCTCGATTACACCGCAGGGATCGGAGGCAAAGCAGCGATGCGTCGTGATGAGTGCAACCTGGGCAACGAGCGACGCGTAACGTCGCTTGCTCTCCGTCGCCGGCATGGGCGTTGGCACGATCTCGTTGCGTGTCTTGATATAGCGATACGCGCGAGCGTCGGGAATCACGTCTAGGCCCGGCAGCCGCACCTCAATCACCAGCTGCCGTGACTCAGGAGAGAAGGCTGTGCGCGGTGCCACCGGCGGCTCGTATGGCAGGGGCTCTGTTGCCAACACCGCCGAGACGAACTCGATCACCGCCTCCGGCTGGCCTGCCTTGAAGTTCCGCTCCAGCTCGTCAACTTCCGCGTGCTGCTTGGCCGTCTCCCTCTCGAGCTCTGCGAGCTTTGAGGCGTGAGCCGCTTCGGCCTTCGTGAGGTCGGCCGTTCGTTTCGCCTCGCGCGACTCATGCTCGCTGCTGGCCTCAGCAAACGCCCGTTCAGCTGCTTGGCGTTCCTCTTCGTACCTGCGCTTGGCTCCCGGGATCAGCGCACCGAACCCTTTCGGCTCGACCGGAAGGAACGAGTCCAACGTAGGGGCCGCCTCCTGCTGCGCGAACGAGCCTGGCTCGAACGCCGGCATGCGAGGTGAGGTCTTCAGCGATGTGAACCCAAACGGCGGCGTTTGAATGGCCACGGCGAGCGCGCTGTCCACGGCCTGCAAATGAGCCTCGAGGGCTTCGTTGCTCGCGGCCGCCTTTTGCTGGAGTGCCTCTGCTTGTGAAGCCTTTGCTGCCCTCTCGCGCGCGGCGGCCTCGCGGCGCGCGGCTGCTTGGAGGCGCTCGTGTCTGCGTGCTTCGGCTGAGATTGAACGCAGCGTTTGCTTTGCAACAACGCTCTTGGCGTGGCACTGTCCGCAGCGGAACTCAACGGCGCCAGGACCTGTCGATGAGCCGAAGATCGTGCAAGCCTGCTTACAGCGGTGACAGGAGATCACCCAGACATCGCGTTGGCACACCTTGCATCGAAAGCCGCCAACCCCCGGAAACGCCTGCTCGGCGGAGCCGCAGGCGGGACACGTCACGGCAACCATGTCAAACGTATCGGTGTGTCGAACGTTCATCCCCTTGAAGTCCTCGATTCCCTTGGCGAACGAAGGGTCGTCGTCTTCGTCATCGGATTCGCGTACGTGCAACATGAGATCACCCACTGGGCCGACGAGGATCCGTAGACCGACCCGAGGACCATCCCCTGAGCCTCGGCGAAACTCGGTGATGATCACGCCGCCAAACGTTTCACCCAGATCGCGGCCGGCGGGCACTTGGGCTCGGAGTGTCGGACTGAGGTCAGCCGGAATGTAGCCGAGATGCGCCGTTGCGCCGGAATCCCAGACCGCAATTGCGTTGGGATCGCGCTCGTTGTCTGGCTCTGGACGCAGGAGGACTGGGACCCCGGGCTTCAGGTCTTCTCGCTGGAGCGCGTCGCGGCGATATGACGTCCCGGCCACACGGCAGAAGAAGCACCGCGGGTCCGATGTCTGGCGGTCCCCCTCGCGGAGGAACTGGCCATCCTCGTCGACAGGCGTGTATCCGCCACACCAGATACTCGTGCCATCTTCGGTTTCGAACGTATGTGTGTCCTCGACAACGGCGATGGAAACCGCATCCGTCGGACCGCTGCCTGATAGGGTCATCCCGACCTCCAGAATACTTCAGCAGGCCTCCATCTGGAGATCACGCTCTGCGCTGGAGCATGCAGAGGGCCGCGGGCTGAGAATTCGATGGGGAAGCGTGGCAGGAACGGCGTGGTGGTGGCCCGTAGTCCGGCGATCTTCTCGACGGCGTAGGTCCGGTGACCCGACCCGTCCGCAGGCTCCGCGTGAAGCAAGAGTCAACCCGCGCGCGAGCGACGCAGCGCGTAGGGCTCGATCAGCCGCCTGCGCCCATCGTAGGCAAGCTCTACGAGCAGGTGGTTGGTGGCCGCAAAGCGAAGCGACTCGAGCGGGAATCCCATGCCCCAGGTCGCGACGGTCGGCGGCGGCGACCAGGACGAATCCTCCTCCGTAGCTACCGGCGCCGGAGGGAGAGCCTCGAACACCACAGTACCGTCGAGCCAGCCAAACAGCTGGGGCAGCTCGTCGAGGAAGCTGTGGACGGGCGGAAGCACTGGTAGCTGATGGGCGAGCATGTTGGTCCAGTCGGCCTCGAGGGTGGCATGTAGCATGGCATCGGTGAACTGAGCGGCGCTTGGCATTGGCACATCCTTGACCTGGCACTTCTCAGCGAGCGCCGTGCGGATCAGGTCCGGATAGAGGCGCAGATCGTCGCGCCGGTATAGGTTGACGACGTCGTAGAGGTCGCGGGGGCGCGCCCGCTGGCCGAGCGCTCTGAGCTTCTCGGCAAACACCTCCTCGAAGGAGTAGCAGCGCACCCTGCCGTCGAGCGGTCCGTCGGGATAGGGGTGCGCGATCTCGCGCAGGACCGGCGGTCGGATGACCGTCTCGTCGGCCGCGAGGTCGAGCTTGACGCGCGCCGGCCCCGGTGTCTCGCGCGGGCCGATGTAGTAGACCCGGCCCTCGGCGGTCACCTCGCCAGGCCGCAGCCGCCACACAGGGTCGCGGACGGAGAAGTCGATCCCTGAGGCTTCCTTGACGCGCGCGAGCGTACGCTGCAGTAGCGACGCTACCTCCTCCGGCCGCACCGGTCCACCAGGAAGGACGGTGAAGTCAAGATCCTCAGAGAAGCGATACGTCTCGATGTAGCACTTCTTCAGGCAGGTACCGCCCTTGAAGACCCACTGAGTGCTCAACACGGGATCGGTGGCGATCCCCCATAGCAGCCAGCCGAGGACGTAGTCCTTCTCGACCACCTCCTCGGTCAGTTGCCACTCGCTGACCCGCGCGATGATGTCGGCGCGAGCGATCACACGCGGGCCTCGGCGAGCCCGACGTTGTCGCGCAGACCCCAGCGGCGCACGATCCGACCACGCGCCTTGACCGCCGGGTCAAGCGCAATCAGTCCCGCACTGCGGCGCTCGCGACACACAGCAAGCAGATCCTCAGCATCGAGCGCAAGCGCTTCGATGAGGTAGCCAAGCCGCTTAAACATCGCGCGGCGAACCAACCGGTCGCCGTAGGCGACGAGCAGATCCTCGTCGCGATGCTCGCTACTCATGTACTCGCAAAGGACCTCCGTGACGGTCCGCATGCCACCGCCCAAGCGCGGGTCATCGAGCACATCGACAATCGTGCGCGACGGGTCGGACACTTGGACGCGTACATCGGACCGCCACACCGGAACGGTGCCGAACAGCGCCGCCGCCGGGCGGACAGTGACACGGAAGGGGATCCCCTTCATCTTCACATCCCGCTCCCTTATGCGCCTGGCCGATACCACCAGCACGACGCGGAACAGCTGCTCGGTCAGCCCCCAGTGCTGGCATGCGCTCCAACCACCGATGTAGCAGGGACGAAACACGAGATCGGCCAAAATCCAAGGATCCGCAGTCCACTCACCTGACCGCCGCGCCTCGAGCGGCACCGGCACGTAGACTCCACGGCGGACTCGCGAGAGCCAGCCGCGACGTGCCAGATAGCCCAGCAGTCGCGCCGTCCTCCCTCGCTCGAGGCCCAGAATCTCGCTTGCGTCACCGACGCTAAACGCATCGCCACTCGCGCGGTGTAGCTGCTCAAGGTAGACGCGATTCTCGCGACTTATGCCAGCCGGTTCAGTCAAAACGATGTAAAGGTCGAATTATCATCATTGTTGCGTGTAGACTATACCAAGCTCGTTACTCTGAGCGTAACAGTACTCACGTAATTTGCATTACTGCGCTTTGACTGCATCCTTATCGCCCCCGCGGCATGACTCGAGTAATACAGCGCAGAAGGACGGTCGCTGGCGATGTCCTGCAGGTCGTACTCGTTGTGGATTAGACGACGAGGGAGGCTCATCCAATCCGCCTGTGGGCGCGCTGGCTGAGCAGGAGCGTGCGCTCGCCGGCCTGCGCACCCGTGCCGGCACAGTGCTCGCGGCGGCGTCGATCGCAGGGTCGCTGCTCGGCTCGGAGGCAGGACGCAGGGCTGTTAGCGTGTGGAGCGCACTGGGGCTCATCTCGTTCCTGCTCTGTCTCGGCTGCACCATGTGGGTTCTGATGGCACATGAGCTTGTATTCGCGTTTGACGGACAGACCCTGCTCGCCGAGAGCGATCGTCGCCAGGCAGCCGACATCTCAGACGCATACCGAACGGTGGGCCATTGGATCGAGCGTCACGTCAACTTTAACCGCGACGAGATCGCTCGGCTGTCCGACTGGCTCACCGTCGGTGGCCTGCTGCTCACTGGCGAGATCGTCTTGTGGACCCTCAGCATCGTCAACTAAACTCGTAGCCATGGCCACCAACAATCCCAATGTCCAAGATTCAAGGCAGACCCGTCCGGTCCCACGGCCCCCTACCCATATGTCCGCAACTCCACCTCCCGGCTTCGCCCTACCGGAAAAGCGCAGCTGGTTCATGAGCGCCATCGTCAAACGTTTCGGCCGGCACCGCTCCACCACGGCCTGACCCGCCAGTTAATCCCCGTCGTACCCCGACCCGTAACACTCGACCCCGCTCGACCGACTGCCGCTCCCCGACGCTTTCCTGTTGCGCAGTTCCCGAACCCGCCACTGCTGGCTGGTCGCGTTTGCGGGGTGGGGACTTGCGGCCGAGTCCCTTGGCAACGCACACGAGGTCGGTCGCGCGATCTTCACGCTCGGCCTAACCGTGTGGGCATGGGAGGAGGCGACGAGCGGGACCAACTGGTTTCGCCGTCTTCTCGGAGCGGGGACACTCATCTGGATCCTCGCCGGCCTCGCCGGCAAGCTCCGCGGCCACTGAGCCAGTCAGCGCCGCTCGTCCTATGAGTGGGAGCGAAACGCGAAGGAAGGCTGGAATGAAGCGCTATCTGTTGGCGAAGAACGACAGCACGCAGCTGCCGAAAGTCAGTTCGCCGTCGTTATCGCGCTTAACGCCACCTGCAGCGAAGACGATGTCAAGCCCGCCGGTCATCGTCTGACCCGCCTGGTGGATCGTCACTTTGACCATCGATACGCCGCTGCCGGTCTTTGGCGTGCCCTTGCCGACGAGCCAGTTTGTGTAGCCGCCACGGCTAGTCCTAGTCAGCTTCTGAGTGCCGGAGACTGTGATCGTGCCGGTGCCACAACCTTCTTCGGGGCCCGGCGTCAAATGGAGACCCGAGATAGACGTCTGGTTCCGACTGACGGTGAAGCCACCCGTGCTCCCTATCTTCCACTTGCCGGCCACCGGACGCGGGGGCGCCGAGCTCGCGAGCGCCACCACCGGAGCGATGACGGCGGACGCGAGGACCATCATGATCAGGCGTCCGACACGCATCGGAGGATTATACGCCAGCGGTCATGCGGTTGGCTGTGGACATGCCCCACGAACGCACCGCGCTACTGAAACCGGCAGTTCGCGATGAGCGTTTTTCGGCCAGGTTCAGAACTCCGCACATTCGCGCGAGAAGGCGTCCGGCTCCCTCTTCCCGTGAACGCCCAACCGCCACAGCCCGCGCGGACGCGCACCAAAAGTTTTCGTCACAGCCGACGATGAGGTTGCCCTCACCGCTAGTCGCCGCCTCCGAGGCAGTACCCCCCGGTACCGAGACAAGCTCCTGACCGGCGGTCGTCGCAGCGCACTCCATCCTGGGGTCGCCGCCTGCCACGCACGATTCAGCCTCCGCTCGCAATACTGATCGTCCTGCTGCACGCCTGCCGCAAGAACGCGCCGAGACTCCAGGCGACCGACATCAAGACGCGACAGCACGATGGGAGGACTTCCAGCGGCGCATGAACACAACGCCACGCCGCCCTCACTTGGGCTATCCCAAAAGCAACTCGCGACCCGCATGGGAACCACAGCCTCGGCGATCTCACGAATCGAGAGCGGCCAGCATGCCACCAACGCACGCACCCTCATGCGCCTCGCCCATGCACTCGACGCTCGCGCGATCCTCGGCCTGCAATACGGCCCACCAGCACACCCCCAGCGCGAGCTCGTCGTCATCTGACGCCCTCGCAAAGAAACTCCCGTCACAAACGCACGCCCCGACCGCCCGGGGGGCGTTGCCGCCCAAAGCGCTCACAGGCCGCGCGCACTCGCGGCGGGGCACGGAGGCATCGTGTCAGTCAGTTGCGACGCCGTCCCGGCGTTAGCCCCGCCGTCGTCCGTCCGATCACCGATGAGCGTTTGCGCGCCAACTTCCGGACGGGCAGACGGTGCTTCTGAGACGGCCGGATCGACCGATCCCCTGCAACCATGCGGAATAAGGTCCCAAGCGAAGATCGTCACGCTCACCACCGCCGCCAACACGCCCAAAAAGCGTCGCGGTATCGCGCTACGGTCGGCCGGATGCAGAGGCTCGAGCAAATCGCCTATGAGGCCGGCCGCAGCGCATTGGCCAACCAAGAGTCGCTTGTTAGCGGGATCCGGCAACGTACCGGCACGCTGCTCGTTGCCCAAACGCTCGTCGCCTCGTCGGCGCTACTGGTAGGCTGAACTAATGGCGTATTCACCCACCCCGCCAGAGAAGTTCAAAAAACTTCGGGCATGGGACATCGGCATCGAGGAGACTCGCGGCGCGCCGCGACCGTGGATCTTCGAACGCGAGGAGGCCCGCCGGCGCCGCCGCGCCCTCGCACTAGCCCGCTTCCGCGAGCGGCTTGCGAAGTTCATGCCTTCGCGCACGCATCGGTAGCCGACGCTCCCGGCCCATCGTGTGGGCGCCTACACCAAGCTCCACGGATCCTGGTGCTGCCAGGGATCCGCGCCGCTGTTCGCCTTGAGCCCCGTATACAGAGCGGCACATTCCCGACGGAGATAGCCGCCAAATCGCCCCGGCACCCCAGGGCCTATGCGCCGATCTCGACGCATGATGCGCCGGTTTGGGCGCATGAGTGGTTATAATGGGCCGTATGCCCAGACAGCGCAGCAGCGACCTCTTCCCCACCGACCAGCCGATCCCCGCCAGCCAGATGATCGGCCGGGCGAGCGACGTGCGCGAGATCGCCTCAGCCTTGGAGGGCGGATCGAGCGTCATCCTCGCGGGCGCACGCCGCACCGGCAAGACCAGCGTCTGCGACGCCGTGCTCGGCCGTCTCGCCAAGCAAAGCCACTACACGATCTCGATCGACCTCTTCCGGATCGCCACCACAGCCGAGTTCGCCGAAGCCCTGGTCGCGGCCACCCTCTCCAATCGATCGGCCTTGCGACGGGCCATGCACCAAACCCGCCGAGCAGGACGTTTCGTGGCCGACGCGCTCCAAACCTCGGCCGTCCTGAAGTCCAAGGCCCAACTCGGCGAGGAGCTCGAGATCGCTTTCAACCCGGGCCTTGCCGCAAGAGACCCCGAGCGCTATCTCGACTACGCGCTCTCCCTCCCCGCCCGCATCGCCGAGGCCGACCGCAAGCAGGCCGTCGTCTTCTTCGATGAGTTCCAAGAGATCGCCAGTCCCCAACAACCCTACGGCGACCCCGACCGGCTCACCAAGCGCATGCGCGCGATCTTCCAACGCTCCACCGGTGTCTCCTACCTCTTCGCCGGCAGCCTCGAGCACCTCATGCGCGACCTGTTCACCCCCTCCCAACGCGCCCTCCACCAGTTCGGCGGCTTCCACGACCTACGCCCGATCGACTCCGAGACCTGGCAAGCGGGCTTGGCCGAACGCTTCGACGCCGACGCTTGCTCGGTCGAGCCCGGCGCCCTCGCAAGGATCGTGCAGTACGGAGAGCTGCACCCCCGCACAACCATGCTCATCGCCCAAAAGACCCACTTGGCAAGCGTCGAACTGGCCACCCCCCGCATCGACCTCGCCCTGGTCGACCAAGGCCTCTTGAGCGCCTTGGCAGCTGACCGAGTCAGCCACGAGCAAACCGTCGAGCGGATCCGCCGCCTGCACAAGCTGGGCCTGGTGGTGGCCGAGCGCCTGGCCCGCGGCGAGCAGGTCTACCCGGGCTTGCCCCGCGGAGCCGTCCGTCGTGCCCTGGAGGCGCTCCGCGAAGCCGCGATCATCGAAAGCCGGGGGCGCGGCGATTGGCGATTCGCAAGCCCCTTGCTGCGTCGCTACCTGGCGGGGATTGGTCTGTTCGAATAGTGATGCGCCAGATTTGGCGCATGATGCGCCGTGGTGGGCGTATTCAAAAGCTGCGTAAATGCCCAAACCAAGCCGCGTAGACGTCCACTCTCACATGCGCGTTTGTCCAGTCCATTCGACGGGACCTTGCCAAGCGGCGAGGGTGCGCGCCCAATCTTCGCGGCACTTTTGGACCTGAGCGACCATTTGCCTGTCATGTGGTCATATATCGTCCACTAGGTGGTCGTATAATGACCGACAGACAGACGGTTGACCATGGACACGATCCCGCGCTCCCTCACTCCACGCATTCTCACAGCACTCGGCGACACGCCCGCCGTGATGCTCGTCGGCCCCAGACAGGCAGGCAAGACCACGCTTGCGATCGAGCTTGCCGATGGTCCGCACCCGGCGCGCTACCTCAGCCTCGACGATCTGCGCACCCTCGACGCCGCACGTCGCGACCCGCTGGATTTCATCGAGAGCGTCAACGGCCCGCTCGTGATCGACGAGATCCAACGAGCACCCGAGCTGCTGCTGGCAATCAAGGCCTCCATCGATCGCGACCGGCGCCCAGGACGTTTCCTGCTGACCGGGTCCGCCCAAGTCATGCTCCTGCCCGCGGTATCCGAGTCGCTCGCAGGACGAGTCGAGGTTCACACACTATGGCCGCTCTCCCAAGCAGAGCTTGAGGGTGTCAGCGGAGAAGTGCCCACGATGCTTTTCGAGCACTCCCCCTCGCCTCCCTCGGTTTCAAGCTCCCGCGAGGATCTCATCGCGAGAATCGTACGAGGAGGATTCCCGGAGGCATTGGCCCGAGAAGACGATCGCCGCGAGGACTGGCTCGCGGCTTACCTGACAGTGATAGTCCAGCGCGATCTACGTGAGCTCGCGAGCATCGAGCGCCTCACGGAGATCCCCTCAATACTCACCTCCTTGGCCTCCCGTGTGCGTGCGCCGTTGAACAAGACGGACGTAGGCAGCTCGGTCGGAATCCCCAGAACGACGCTCGACCGCTACCTCACCTTGCTGGAGCACATATTTCTGGTGTGTCGGATACCCGCGTTCCACACGAATCGAATCAAGCAGATCGCCAAGGCGCCAAAGCTCCTACTCTCCGATTCAGCCCTGCTAGTGCACCTCCTAGGAGCCGATCGCGAGCGCCTCGCCAACGACCAAGCGCTGCTCGGCACCGTTCTGGAGTGCTTTGTCGGGATGGAGCTCACCAAGCAACTGTCCGCCTCCGGACTTCGTGCGTCACTACTCCATATGCGCGCAGCGACTGGAGCCGAGGTCAACTTCGTACTGGAAAAGGCCGACGGTCAAATCGCGGGGATCGAGGTCAAGGCGACGACCACGGTTCGCTCCAAGGACTTCAAGCATCTGGCAAGCATGCGCGACCGCTTGGGCAAGCGCTTCGCCCGCGGCATCGTGTTCTATGCCGGAGGCGAGCTTCTTCCTTTCGGTGAGCGCCTCGAAGCATGGCCGCTTGCAACGCTGTGGGCGTGAGCCTCAGCCGGCGAAGCCAGCTTCGGCCGACATCGGCCCTTCGGGGAGCGTGGTGGCGGCCACTTTGGCGAGCCCAGCCGCCGAGATGCCGTGCCCACCAAGCTTGGACAGCACGTCGGCCAAGCCTGCCTGTGTCTGCGTAGCCGAGATCGAGGACCTGAAATGCTCGCCTTCAAGGAGCCTCGAGATCGCAAGCCCGGCGCGACGCTGGGCCGCATACTGGACCGCTAGCTGTGTGCGCAACCGTCCGGCATGACGTGCCTGCTTGGGCACTCCACACGTCGTTCCCGCCAAAGCCCCGACCTCGCCCCCCACAACACCCTCCGCGGCCAAGAACGCGGCGGCGCTCACCTCGGGAGCGGCCAGCGCGGCGACGATCCCGGCGACCCCCACCGCCGCGAGCTCGCACTCGAACGTGGCGGGATGCAACTCGCGGCGAATATCTTCCTGGGCCGCCTTCTTGCTTTCGCACGACACTTTGGACCCAGGGCCGCACTGGAGCGGGGGCGCCGGCGCCCCTGGGCCAGGCCCCCGCGAAGGCCCTGTCCCGCTCGACGGGCCTCCCGTCGGCGCGGAGCCACCCGGAAGCACCGGAGAGGTGAACTTCAGCGTCGAAGTCAGCGTCACCTTGAACGTCTGCCCAGCCCCACAAGCGCATTCGTAAGCGGGTGGGTCGATCTGGTGGGTGAACGGCGCGCCCGGCGGAAAATACACGACCGGTCCCGCGCCTCCTTCCCAGCCCGGTTGCGCCAAAGCAGCGCCGAACCAAGCTTGCGAGGAGTTCCAAGCGCTCGTCCCGCATTCCCCGGAGGTGCCCGCGCTGCTGGCCAGCAAAACCAGGGGGATCCCCTGCGGCGGCTGGACACGATAGTCGGGGTTCGTAGTCGGGTTTCCTCCACCGGCCGGGAAACCCGGCTCGTCGAGCGGCAGTTCGATGCCCCGCGTGCCCCCGTCTTTGCTCGTCGCGCTGAAGCTCCCGGTGCATGACTGCGGTTTTGCTTGTTCGTCGGTCACCGTGACCGTGCCCGCGAGTTCGCTCACTTCCCAGTGGATCGCGCTTTCGCCATAGATAGCCGGATACTCGATCTGGTCAACTGGGCCGCTGACCTTAGTGCTCCAACTCAGTTTCGCGTTCGCGCTGTGAGTTGGAACCGTCGTGATCGAAGACGCCTGTGTGAGCGTGCCGCTGTATTCAGCGCTCACATACGGGTTTTCATCGACCAGCGGCGCCGAAGGGCTGTAGAGCGGATCGGTAGGCGAGAGCGGTTCGGCCAAAGACGCCGCCGGGAGCCCGCCGTGGCCACGAGGGCCAAGGCCGCCGCCAGTGTTGCCCGCACCGTGCGGCGGGAACGTTCGGTGGGGCGGCTGCTGTTCTCTTTGGACATTCCTGGGGCCTTTGGCTGGCGGCGCGTGCTGCCGGCGGTCGATGGCGGGACGATCCTATCGTTCGGGGGCTGCATGCGTTTGGCTGGATTGGCGCTGCTCTGAACACGGAACTGTCTCGACCTGGATGCGGTCGGCCATGGCGTCGGAGTAGGTGTTCGCGCGAGTTTGTCGCCGGTCCCGCTATGCCCCCGCCCGGCCGTGCGGATGTGACCCAAGAACTCGACCGCGCACCGACAATCAGCTACGGTTTGGAATCCGCCCATGAGCCGGATCGATCAATCCATCGGAAGTTCTGCAATGAGACGGCGAGTTCCGGCTCCTCACCGCACCTCAATGCAAGCCCAATGGACCTATGCCCGGCACTAGGACTCCCAACGAGCTGCATGACGGCTGGATGCGAGGCTCCTCGGCGCCCCTACGCGGCTGCCTGCTCGCACTCGTCCTCGAACGCCCGTCGCATGGTTACGACCTAGCCAACCGCCTAGCCGACAGACTCGGCTCGAGCTGGTCGATCGTGCCCAAGGACGTCTACCGGCTACTCGAAGGTTTGGAAGAGGACGGGCTGCTCTTACTGAACGAAGAGCGTGAGCAAGGGCGCCGTCAGGTCCGGCTGGTCTACTACCCAACCGAGCTCACGGCCTCGGCAGTAAGTACCTGGATGGAGACGCTGATCCCCAAGGAGCCGATGCGCGTCGGCATCCGCGCCAAGGTCGCCTTCGCCCGCGAAGCTGACGCCCGCCCGCTGGTTCTCGCACTGCGCGCCTACGAGCAAGAATGCCTGGGCCATCTGAAGCTCGCGCCCCTGGCCACAAGCGTACCTTCCTGGAAGGGCACCCTGCTCGACTGCACACGCGACGCGGTCGACGCACAGCTGCGCTGCGAAGTGGAATGGGCACGTCGCACACGCCGACGGATCGAGGAGCACCTGCAAAGCTCGCGCGGAATCAAGCGATGAGACCACTGCTCAGCTTCGAGAACGTCGGCAAGCGCTACCCGGACGGCCTGCGCGAAACCGTCGTGCTCGAGAACGCCTCCTTCGCGATTGAGCAAGGAGTGTTCACCGGCGTCTGGGGAGCACGGCGCGCGGGCAAGTCAACATTGCTTCGCTTGATCGCCGGAATCGAGTCCCCCAACACCGGAGTTGTCCGCTTCGACGGCCACGACCTCGCGAAGATTTCGGCGCTGCGGCGCGAAAGGCTTCTGCGCGAGGACATCGCGATGATGAACCCCGGCGATTGGCACCCCGGCCCACACGAGACGACCGTCGCATACGTCGCGCTGTCTCTGACAAGTAGAGGGATCTCGGTTGCCGAGGCCAAGCGCTCAGCCAGAAACGCCCTCGAGAGGGTCGGCATGACCGGACAGGCCGACGATCTGACCGGTTCGCTCTCATCGGCCGAGAGGATACGCGCGATGCTGGCACGGGCCTTGATCCGCGAGCCGCGTCTGCTGCTGGTAGACGAGCCCGCGTGTATTCCAAGTTTGACCGAGCGTGACGCCCTATACGGTCTACTGCGCGAGGTGACACGAGAGGCTGGCACGACCCTCGTGGTCGCCTCCGAAGAGATGGCTCCACTGCACGGCGCCGAGGTCGTCATGTCGGTTGGCGACGGTGAGCTTTGCTCCACCGACGAGCGAGGCGCCCTCGTTCGGTTTCCCGGCCCCGCGCCCGCGGCTCAGCGTCGGCCGTGAGCGCGCTCGAACTGCGCGAACTGGTCAAGCACTATCCGAGCGCGCGGGAACCTGTGCGCGCGGTCAACAACGTAACCCTCACAATCGGACCGGGGGAACTCACAGCTCTCTACGGTCCAAGCGGCTCGGGCAAGACGACGCTGCTCCTGCTGGCCGTCGGGCTGCTCGAGCCTGACAGCGGGACCGTCCATTTCGACGGGCAAGACATCGGCGCCATGTCCGAGCGAGAACGAGCCCGCTACCGCCTGAAGGACGTCGGCTTCATCTTCCAGTCCTTTCATCTCGCGGCCGGAGCCACCGCTCTCGATAACGTCACGACCAAGCTCGTAGGAGAAGGCATGAGCTTGCGTGAAGCGCGGCGACAAGCCCGACCTTGGCTCGAGCGCCTGGAACTCGGCGACCGGACCGAACATCGGCCCGCCCAATTGTCGATGGGCGAGCGGCAAAGGGTCGCGATCGCGCGGGCACTGGTCAATGAACCAAAGCTTCTGATGGCCGACGAGCCGACCGGCAACTTGGACTCGAAGCGCACGCGCGAAACACTCGCCCTAATCCTCGATATCTGCCACACACAGGGAATCCCGAGTCTGCTTGTCACACACGATACGGAGGCCCTGGCGTTTGCCGACCGAGTCCACACGCTGCGTGATGGGCGCCTCAGCGAGGGCTTGGACAGGGATCTCTCGGCGGCGTCGCTCTAGACGATCCAATGCGTCTTGCGATCTGCGACATCCGGCTCAGCGTTCTGGTGCACCTGTACGTCCGTCGCCTACGCGCCCACACCGTGCAAGAGCTGTTGGCCGGCAGCGGCATTGCCGTCGGAGTGGCGCTGGTCCTGGGCGTCCTGCTCGCGAACGCGAGTCTGCTCGGATCGACCGAACAGACGATCAAAGGCGTGATCGGCGCCGCACGGCTGGAGCTCGCATCCCGATCGGACAAAGGTTTCGACGAAAAGCTGGTCAAACGCGTCGCCCTGCTGCGAGGAGTTCAGGTGGCCGCTCCCGTTCTTCAAGAGAACGCCACAGTGCTCGGAGCCAAAGGACGCCTGCCGGTGCGCCTGATCGGCGTGACTCCAAGCGTGGTCTCTCTCGGCGGCTCGATCACTCGCAACGTAGGAGCCACGCCGTCGCTGATCGGCGAAAGCGTGGGCTTGCCCGTCGCGGTCGCCGCCGCCCTCAAAGCGAGGCCCGAACACGCCGTCGCACTGCTCATCGGCGGTCGCGCCGTAAACGTGAAGGTCAGCGCGATTCTCGGCCAAGAAACAGTTGGCGCAGCAGCCGAGAGCCCCTTGGTGGTCTCGCTGTTGGGCTTTGCGCAGCGACTGACGGGTAGGACCGGACGCGTGACCCAGATCTACATCCAGCCCCGCGCAGGCGACGACCTGATGGTGGCACGCGAGTTGAAGCAGATCTCTCGCGGTCGACTGGACGTGGTGGCGGCCGACAGCGAATTGCGCTTGCTGCGCTCGATCGCAAAGCCCAGCGGCCAAGCGACAACAATGTTCGCGCTTATTGGCGCCATGGTTGGCTTCCTGCTCACCTTCAACGCGATGCTGCTGACCGTGCCGGAGCGACGCCGCTACATCGCCGACTTGCGCATGCAGGGCTATGACTGGCGCCAAGCCCTCCTGATCCTGGGTTTCGAAGCGTGCGCGCTTGGCCTCGTCGCGTCGATAGTCGGCGTCGCCCTCGGCTATACGCTGTCACACACCCTGTTTCACCAAGTCCCCGTGTACTTGGCATTTGCGTTTCCGGTCGGCAACCAACAGACCGTCGCGATTTCGCTGGTGCTGCTGGCTGTTGCCTGCGGTGTCGGAGCGACTCTGCTGGCGTCCCTGCTCCCAGTCCTCGATCTTCGTCCAAGCCGCGCCCGTGACGCAGTCCTCAAAGGCACAGGCGAGGGGCAGGGCATCGACGGTCGAATCGCCCGTCGCCTGGGTATCGCCGGCGTCACACTGATCGCACTCGCCAGCGTGCTCGTGTTCGCAGCACCGACCTTCATTCTCGTCGGTGGCGTCGCACTGGTGCTCGCAACCCTCTGCCTGATTCCGATCGCGTTCACGGGCGCGGCCCGGGCCCTGTCCCGGGTCAGCGAGAACATGTCAAGCAGTGCCCTGGTGCTCGCGGTGCGCGAACTGCGCACAACGAGCATGCCCCTGGTGGCGCTGGCGGGAGTCGGAGCGCTTGCCATCTACGGGAGCGTCGCCATCGGGGGAGCCAGACACGATCTGCTCTCCGGCCTGAACGCCAATTTCAACGAATATCTCAGCACCGCCGACGTGTGGGTGACGACCGGCGGTAACGATCTGACCACCAACAGCTTTCGAGCACCCGGCCTTCAGCGAGAGCTCGCCGCCGCCCCCGGGGTCGGGTCTGTGCGAGCCTACCGAGGGGAGCTGATGGACATTGGCGGTCGGCGCATGTGGATAATCGCGCGACCACCTCAAGACCACACGATCATTCCCGCCAGCCAGTTGCTGGTCGGCACCCTCGCACGCGCCAACGCCCTGCTGCGCAAGGGAGGTTGGGCCGCTGTGTCCACGAGTTTCGCCAGCGAAAACCACCTGCGCGTGGGAGGCACGTTCGTTCTGCCCACGCCTTCGGGCGAGAGACGGCTCGGCGTTGCCGCGATCATCACCAACGTCGGCTGGCCACCCGGGGCGCTCATCCTCAACGCCAACGACTACAAGAGCTACTGGCAAACCAGCGAACCTTCGGCGCTGGAGGTCAACTTCAAGCCAGGCGTCACGCCGGTCGCCGGCAAGCAAACCGTCGAGCGCGTGCTCGCAGCTTATCCAGGGCTCGCAGCACAAACTCGAGGAGAACGCCAAGCGCAATATGCGGCCAACTCGCGCCAAGCTTTGCAAGCGCTCAACCAAATCTCCACGCTGCTTCTGATTGCCGCAGCGCTGGCAGTCGCCTCGGCCCTGAGCGCGGCAATCTGGCAACGCAGACCCCTGCTCGCGTCCCTGAAGATCCAGGGATATGACCGTCGTCAACTCTGGCGCGCACTGCTCCTCGAGAGCACCGTTGTTCTGGGCTTCGGTTGTGCGATCGGTGCCGTCCTCGGGGTATACGGTCATCTGTTGGCGAACCGATGGCTGGAGCGCACGACAGGCTTCTCGGCTCCCTTTCAGTTGGGCGCACCCCAAGTTCTGCTCGCCATGGGGCTCGTAGCGGGAATTGGCTTGCTGGTCATCGCGCTGCCAGGGCTTGTGGCCGCGCGCGTGTCCTCGCGCGTCGCGCTACAGGAATGAGCCCTCGCCGAAGGGTCATCCAGGCAATGCTGTGTGCCGACACAACGCCAGCCGGCGGCGTGGAGCCGACCGCCGATCGTTCATCCGCGCCGCAGTCAGCTATTGGACGGGAGTGTTCCCGCTCGCCTGCCGTGAGATACGAGAGTGTGGGCGCGCCGCCCAAATAATCCCTGACCCCAGTCTTCGGGCCATCGCCCTGTTGGCACTGCGCGAGGAGCGCGGAAACCTGGAGGGGGCGGCCGCTTACGCGGCGTTCGTTCGACCAAGCCACCGCTGCCTGGTCGTGCAAGCCGCAATCTCCTTCCAAGCCGTATATGACTTCGCCGACGCCGTTTCAGAGCAGCCCGGCTTCTCTTCAAACGACACACGAAGACTCCACACGGCCTTGCGTGTAGCACTGGATCCCGGCATGGCGCATCGCGACTACTACAGCGAAGAAGGACAAGATGACGGCGGCTATCTCGACCGTCTCGTCGCGCGATGCCAAGCGGCTTTGCGCCAACTTCCCTCGCTCTCGCAGGTGGTCAACCAGATGGGGAGAGCGGCAGATCGCATCCTCACCTACCAATGCCTCAACCATCAAGGCCCGACAGATTCATATGACGGCTTCGCGCGGTGGGCACGTTCACACGCCACTCCCGGAAACGACCTCAGATGGTGGGAGACCGGTGCAGCGGCAGGCTCCTCGCTTGCGATCTTCGCTCTTGTCGCGGCCGCGGCCGAGCCCGGCCTCCAAGCGGGTCACGCCGACGCCGTGGAGCACGCCTATTTTCCGTGGATAGGCGCATTGCACACCCTGCTCGACAGCCTCGTAGACGACCACGAGGACGCACTCACAGGCCAGCACCGCCTGACCGCACGCTACGACTCTCACAGGGAAACCGCCGATCGTTTGCAAAGCCTCACAGCCGAGGCGGTAGCACACGCCCAGGCCCTACCGAGAGCCGAGGATCACATGATGATCCTCGTGGCGATGATCGGCTTCTATCTAGCCGACCGCCAAGTGAAAGACCAACATCTGCGGCTGGCGGCCGATCGTGTTCTAGGGGCGTGCGGAACGCACGCAACGCCCGCACTGCTGGTGCTGCGCTCCAGACACATGGCCCGACGTCTGACGCGACATACCACCTCCGAAACTAGTGAAAGTTAGAGCATTCGATTCTGCCCTTGTTTCGGGATCCGTCGTCGTCCATCCTGAGCAGGCGGTGACCCCTGCCCACTCCGACGATCCCGCCGCTCGCATCAAACCAACTCCAGACCCCAGGTTCTCGCGCTCCTTGGAATACGGGCTGGCGCTCCTTGAATGCTTCAGCGCCGAGCACCCCGCACAACAAATCAGCGACCTCGCAGACATCCTCGGACTCAGCCGCTCAACCACACACCGCTACCTGCAAACACTGTTCGCGATGGAACGCCTGGAGCAAGACCCCAAACGCCGCTACCGCCTCACCCACGTCGCCGCCGACCCTGGGACAAGAGCCATCGACACGCTACGCGCAGAGACACCCCAAGCCCGCCCCATCCTCGAAAAGCTAAGAGACCAAACCGGACACACCGTGAGCATGGCCACGATCAACGGCACACACGCCCTCTACACGCACCGCCTACACGCCCACGGACCCGACCAATACGCCGCAGACCTCGACCACGGCGTCGGCGCCCACATCCCCCTGCACTCCACCGCGATCGGCAAGGCCCTACTCGCGAGCCTCTCCCAAACAGAACAAAAAGCGCTCGTCTCGATCCTCACACTCGAGCCCGAAGGACCCAAAACCCACAAAACCAAGAAGGCCTTGGTCGACGAGCTAAACCAAATACGCACCACCGGCATCGCCACCTGCGACGAAGAGCAAGCCTGGGGAGTCAGATCGATCGCCACCCACATACCCCGACCCGGACGATCCCGACCGCTCGCCATCGCCATCACCGTGCCCGTCAGCCGGCACACCCCACAAACACTCACCGAGAACTACACCACCATGCTCCTACGCGCCGCCCGGCACGTCTAACGGCCAGACACGACCCGTGGCGGGACACGGAGGTCCCGCCCCAGCGGGCCCGGACCTCGCCACAGGTTGCGCGGATGCGACCCAAAAAGGTTTACCCCGGCCCGCTCTATCCGGTGACCCTGGAGCCAGCTCGGGATTCCGTCTCAACCCAACGATATCGTTGTGTTATGATACCGGAGTTCGATGAGCGCGGGAACCTCCCTCCGGGGATCCACAACGCAACCTGGAACGAGATCGTGACTCGCTACGCGATCAGCGTTCGGCGCCGAGACCTTCTCGACGGGCTCTTGGATGCCCTGCGGTCGTTGAAGGGCGCAGGGTGCGCCACCGCATACCTCGATGGCAGCTTCGCCACGAGCAAGCATCGTCCGGGCGACTTCGATGCCTGCTGGGAGGCAAGCGATGTGCTCATCGACCGACTGGACCCGGAGCTCTTGGACTTCAGTGACAACCGCGCCGCGCAAAGAGCGCGGTACGGTGGCGAGCTCTATCCCGCCGACTGGCAGGCAGGTGCTGACGGCAGAACCTTCCTCGAATACTTTCAACGAGACCGCACGACGAAGCAGCCCAAGGGCATCATCGCCATCGATCTGGCAGAACTACCGTGATCATCCAGAACGACCGCCAATATCGCATCACGAAGAGCTGGATCTCGAAGTTCGAAAAGCGCTTGACTGCCAACGACAAGCGGGCCCCCCCACCGAACGTCAACCCGCGTATGGAGCAGATCATGCACGACGCGATCACCAGCGAGATCGAAACACTGCGCGACCAGGTCGATCACTACGAGAAGCTGCGCGACGGACGTATCACTGGCCGCGAGATCACCTCACTGCACGAACTACCTGTCGCCCTGATCGAAGCCCGCATAGCCGCCCGACTGACCCAGCGACAGCTGGCCAAGCGGATAGGCGTCGCCGAACAGCAGGTTCAGCGTTGGGAGGCCAACGAGTACAGCGGCGTGGGAGTCGTCCGACTCCAAGAGATCGCCGACGCACTCAATGTGCAGATTCACGAGACGATTACCTACAGCAGCGCAGCGTAACCACACCAGCCAGCCGACACACCCCACAAACACTCACCGAGAACTACACCACCATGCTCCTACACGCCGCCCGCCACATCTAACCGCCAGACACGACCCGTGGCGGGACACGGAAGTCCCACCCCCACAAGCACCGAGGCCCGCTACGGGTTGCGCGGATGCGACCCAAAAACAACGCTGAGGCGCCCCTCTTCGCCTCAGACATGCACGAGCGGCTCTATCTGGTCAAGGGTCGAGCCGAGCCGGTCCCGTTCAACCTCGATGTCGTAGCGATCCTGGACATTTAGCCAGAAGCGCTCAAACTGCGTCGCAAGCTGGGAAGCCAGTTCCTCGGGGAATAGTGCTCTGCACCGGCACCCGCACAGTATCGCGGCGACCTTAGGGGGTTCGCGATTCGCGCGAGGTCACCACTCAGGCTGGTACCAGATCGCAGAAGACGAAGCCCTCGCGTTCGACGAACGCGCCTGTGTCACACGCGATCGGCTCGGTGAAGATCGGGCCGGCATGGACAAAAGTGTGGAACTCGCCGTTCTCACCGCAGGGGTCAACACTGGCGGGCAGTTCGGCGAGCAACTGCTCGTCATATGGCCGTCCCGCGAAAGAGGCGTCGAGCGCTCGCGGGTCCAGACAGACAATAGTCGCCTGAAAGCCAGCGGCGATGAACTCCCGTGCGAGGGCGCCGGTGTCGCGCCCCCACAAGGGGAAGAGACCGCGCCTGCCGCTCGCCGCGAGTCGCTCCTCGCGGTAGGCGCGGACGTCCTCGAGAAAGAGATCTCCGAACGCAACCGTCTCGACATGGGACAGAGGTGCGGAGGAGAATGCCTGGGCCAGGCGTGCCTCATAGACGTCGTTGACGCACCCCGGCGGAATTCGAACCTGGACGAGCGGGATACCGGCCGCGTCGGACTGCCACGCAAGCAATTCACGGCGGACACCGTGAATGCTGACACGGTCGTAGGTGTCGGTGACGGTCGTGATCAGAGCCTCTGGCTCCACCCCCTGACGGCGCAGCGTCCAGAGTGTCAGCGCCGAGTCCTTGCCACCACTCCACGAGAGTGCGTGCTGTCCTACATGGCGAGAGGTCAAGATGCGCGAATCACCTTCGCGACGTTCGCGAGTGCGAGCAGCCCGGCGCCCCGAAGCCGCAACCTGTCTAACGCAGACATCGTCGCATTCTAGAGTTCCGCGTAGGCACTCGTCTCTGCGCGCGACGGTAGCGCGACACTGCAGCCAAAGCATCCTACGCAACGACCGCGCCGTCGCCGACGCCGCGATGAGCGCGATCGGCCTCAGGCGTATGGACCAATTGCTGACGATCGTCTGCCGTCTTCCGTCCGAAGCAGGGGCGAACATATGTTCCCAGGCGACCCAGTTCCTAGACTTGTGTTGACAACCTCCAACAGATTGGTAGACTTGTGCCCAGCGGTAGCCGCCACCCCGACAAGGACATCGGCAAGGCCATCGTCCATGCCGAACAAGCAGGATGGAAAGTCGCGTATGCGTCGGGAGGAGGCCATCGCTGGGGCAGTCTTTCCTGTGGCCAGGGCTGCGAAATTGCGATATGGAGCACACCCCGAAGACCCGGCGACATCGCGAAGCGCATCAGAGAGGCGGTGAAGAAATGCGATCACACCGCCAGCGAACCAGCAAACCAATGACCCTCGCCAACATTCACAGCTTCACCCTCTTCTTCAGAGGCGCCGACATCTTGCGGGAGGAGCATCTGAACGCCCTATTTGAAAATGGCTGCGACGACGCCCTCTTTGGGGTCCGGGACGGCGCCCAGTATGGAGCTTTCGATCGCCAAGCCGGCAGCTTCAGCGAAGCCCTGGCGAGCGCAATCGCAGATGTCACCAGCGCCATAGAGGGCCTTCATGTCACTCGGATAGAGCCAGATGACTTCATCACAATGGCCGCAATCGCCGCGCGGAGCGGACTCTCGCGCGAGTACATCCGCCTGCTCTCGACCGGCAAGCGCGGGCCGGGCAATTTTCCCGCCCCGATCGCCCAGGTGGACGAGAAGACCCGGCTATGGCATTGGCCAGACGTCGCCCGCTGGCTGACCGAACACGAAAAGGCCAAGATCACCCTCGACGTCCACGCGGCCGAGCTCATCGCCGCCATGAACGCTGCCTTCGACCTGCGCGAGCACGTCGGCCAACTTCATGGGGGGCCGGACTTGGTGCTCGTTGCGAGCGCCTTGGGCGATGGACCAGGCTCGGCGGCTTGGATGCGGTCGGCTGGGGCGTCGGAGTAGGTCTATCGGCTTCCTCCAGAACAATTCCCCAGTTCGGGATTTGTCGGACAAACTCGTTTAGCATGTCGTAGCTATGCAACTCCCACGAACTGGCGAGATGTCGGCAAGCATGGCCGTGCTCGGCTTGGTCGTCCAGCGGCCGGACACGATCGCCGGGGTTGCCTTCCGCTTGAGCGAAACGTTCCCGCGCGCTCGCTGGTCGCCGGGCGCCGCGCATACCAACATGCCCAATCTCGCCAAGCAAGGATTGCTCCGCGTAGCACAGGCCGGCCCCGAGCCGACCTTGGAGCGCTACGAGGCGACTTCTCGCGGTGTCGAGGAGTTCCGCCAATGGCTGGCCCGATCCAGTTCCTTACCCCCCGCGCTGCGCGACGGCCTCCAGGCCAAGCTCAAGTTCATCGAGCTAGACGAACTCACGGGCTTCATCGAGACGGTTCGCAAGGCAGAGCGCGATTGCAGGTCCGAATACGCCGCCGCGCACGGCCGCTGGAAGGCGTTCGGCGGCTTGGGCTCAAGCGAGACGACCCCAGATCAGGCTTTGCGACACAAGCTCAAGGCAGTACAGATGGTCGATGAAGTGATGCTGTGGGGCGCCCAAGCCAAGCGCTTGGCGAGCCTGCGCAGCCAACTCGAGAGCCTGCTGGCCGAGACAAACGATTCGCCGGGAGAACTCGATGGATGACCTGCTCCTCCTCAGCGAGGTGAGCAAGACCTACTGGCGCGGCGACTGGCCTTTGGAGGTGCTCACGGATGTCTCGCTGCGTGTATCGCCCGAGACGATCGTCGCGATCGTGGGCGAGCGCCACGAGGGTAAGACCACCTTGCTGAAGATCGCCTCCGGCGTCCTGGCGCCCGATCAAGGCACCGTGCTCTTTGAAGGCCGCAACATCTGGAGCCTCGGCGATTCCGCACGCGAGAGACTATGGGGCGAGGCGATAGCGTGGACGAGCCGAGAGCGCCCCGGATTGAACTGGGAAGTACGCGACTACGTTGGATTGCGCTTGGCGATGGGACGCTCACAGGGTCGTCGCAAGGCCCGTTCGCAAGCGCTCGCAGCGCTGCGACGGGTTGGCGTCGAGAAATGCGCCGAGCAACATTGGCCCGAACTTTCGGATTGGCAGAGGACACTCGTAGGCCTCGCCTGCGGAATCGTGAGCCGCCCAAGACTTCTGGTGATCGACGATCTGTTCGACGGCCTCGGAGTGGCCAAGATGCAAGCCGCCGGCGAGCTTCTCACATCGCTCTCCCAGGAATTGGGGTGCGGAGTTCTCATGAGCGCCTCCGGCATGGAGGCCGCGTTGATGGCAGACGCCGTGTGGCTCTTTGAAGACGGCAGGCTCAGCCTCATGTCCGATCAGACCACGAACGGAGGCGAGGTCGTCGAGTTCCCCACGGCCCTCCGAGAGTCGCGCCGCGCGGGCTCCTGAGCAGTGCTGGAGGTACGCGAACTCGTCAAGCTCTACCGGGTCGGCGGCGAGGAGCCGATCCGGGCGGTTGACGGTCTCTCCCTGTCCGTCACCCCCGGGGAGTTCGTCGCGCTCTATGGCCCGAGCGGCTCGGGCAAGACAACCTTGCTCGAGCTGATCGCCGGGCTGCTGCAACCGGACAGCGGCAGCATCCTCGTCGAAGGGTCCGACGTCACCAAGATGTCGCGCCGGGAAAGCGACGAGTACCGCCTGAAACTACTCGGAGTCATAGGCCAGCCCCACCACCTCATACCCGGTGCCCGGGCGATCGACAACGCGTCGCTGAAGCTATGGCTCTCCAGCACCCGCAAGGCCAAGCGCACCGTGATCCCGCTGCTCGAGCAACTCGGGTTGAAGGGACGCCTGCAGCACCGCACCGAGCAACTCTCGATGGGAGAGCGCCAAAGAGTCCTCATAGCCAGAGCCTTGGCCATGAATCCCAAGCTCGTGCTCGCGGACGAGCCCACCGGCAACCTCGACACCCAACGCACCCACGAGGTGCTCGCACTGCTGCGCAAGCTCTGCCTAGAGCGGGGAATGGCCTTGGTGCTCGCCACCCACGACCCCCAAGCCGCCGCCTACGCCGACCAGGTCCACGAACTGCGCGACGGACGCCTTCAGCCACACCGCCCTGACCACCAAGCGCTCGCCGCCCACGTGGAAGGTGCAGAGAGTCCATGAGCCTCGCAGACATTCTCTTTCTCTACCGAGCGCGCATGGCGGCCCGGGCGGTCCTAATTCAGGAGATCTTCGCCGTCTTGGGCATAGCCGTGGGCGTCGCCCTGCTGTTCTCCTCACAAGTCGCCAGCACGAGCCTCACGCACTCGGTCGAACGCCTCACACATGCCATCGTCGGCAACACGCAACTACAGCTCGATGCCCGCGGCCCGCGCGGCTTCGACGAACGAGTGCTCGCGCAAGCACGCAAGCTGCCCGGCGTCCAGGGTGCCTTCTCGGTCGTCGAACAACAGGCGGTCGTGCGGGGCCCACATGGCGAGCGCTCGGTGGAGATGCTGGGCGTCGATCCGCGAGCCGTGCATTTCGGGGGCCCCGTGCTGCGCCGCTTCTCGGCCAAGCAGCTCTCCGCCCAGCACGCGGTCGCCCTCCCGGTGAACGTCGCTGAGTCGATCGGATCGGGGTCGCTTGAAAACATCGACGTGCAGATCCGAGGGCGGGTCTCAGAAGCCCTGCTCGGCGCCGTGCTCGGCCCACGCGACATCGGCGCCCTCGCAAACGGAGAGGTCCTGATGGCGCCCGTCGCCTACGCCCAACAGCTCGCCGGTATGCAAGGACGGATCACTCGCGTGTTCCTGCGCACCGAGCCCCACCAAATCGACCGAGTGAGCGCCGAGCTAGGGGCCCTCGCCGCAGCAGCCGGGGCGACCGTGCAACCCGCAACCTTCGACTCCACCCTCTTCTCGGTCGCCTCCTCCACCGAGAACCAGGGAGAAACCTTGTTCTCCGCGATCAGCGCCTTGGTTGGATTCATGTTCGCCCTCAACGCGATGCTCGTCACCGTGCCCGCCCGGCGCCGGCTGATCGAAGACATTCGACCGCAAGGCGCGACCCGCGCGATGATCGTCCAGATCCTGCTCCTCGACGCCTTGCTCATCGGCGCCTTTGCCTGTGTCTTGGGTCTCGCATTCGGAGAGTTCCTGTCTATCTCAGCTTTTCACTCGACGCCCGGCTACCTCTCCGCGGCGTTCCCCATAGGCAACGAAAGAATCGTCACCTGGCAAAGCGTCGTGCTCGCATGCGCGGCCGGTCTCGGAGCGGCGTGCGTGGGAGTGCTTTGGCCACTGCGCGACGTCCTCGCCCGCGCGCCCACCCAAGGCCAAGAAGCGGTGGGCCCGGCAGCTCACGGCCAAGGACGCGCCCGTGTCGCGATCGGCTTTGTGTGCCTGCTGATCACCACTGTCGTCTTGTTGGTACACACCCAAAGCTGGTTCATCGGGACCGCCGCCTTGATGATCGCCCTCGTCTGCCTGCTGCCTTTGCTGTTCGACATCGCCGTCTTTCTCTTCGACCGCTTTCAAGAGCGATTCCTGGACGGCCCGGCGACCGTGTTGGCGGTCACCGAGCTGCGCAATCCACGGACCCGCATCCGCTCCCTCGCGGTAGCTTTGACCGGCGCCATCGCCGTGTTCGGAACCGTCGCCATCGGTGGAGCCCAGGTGAACCTTCGACACGGCTTGCAGGCATCCGCCGGAGACATCGATTCGGGCGCCCAAATATGGGTCAGCCCCCGAAGCCAAACAAGCCTGCTGACGACAACCCCATTCCAAGCCATCGACACGAACACCATCTCCCGCGCAGCCGGCGTCGTCGCCGTGGGCGTCTATCGCGGCAGCTTTCTCGACTGGGAAAAGCGCCGGCTATGGATCTTGGCGCCACCCACCAACTCCCCGCAGGCGGTCCCCCCAAGCCAACTCGTCGAGGAGAACATCGCCCTCGCCGACGCGCGAGTCAGGGCCGGAGGATGGGCGATTCTCTCTCGAGCACTCGCCGCCGAACACCACCTGCAGGTGGGGAGCCGCTTCGTGCTTCCCGCACCGATCCCCACATCGCTGCGGGTAGCGGCGCTCACCACCAACCTCGGCTGGCCCCCAGGCGCGATCATCCTCAACTCCAAGGACTACGCGACCGCCTGGGGCAGCAGCGAACCGAGCGCCTACGAGATACAAACCAAGCCCGGAGTGTCACCGACATCCGTTCAAAGCCGCTTGGCGCAAACGATCAAGCCCCAGACGGGGCTCTCGATCGAAACGGTGACCCAGCGCCAGCGGCGTCACTACGCCCTGATCGAAGGAGGCCTCGCACGGCTCACCCAGATCAGACTGCTCGTCTTGATCGCAGGGGCCTTGGCGATCGCGGGCGCGATGGGCTCGATGATCTGGCAGCGCCGCGACCTGATCGCTTTCATGAAGGTCGACGGCTATCGACGCGGGGTGCTCTGGCGATGGCTGTTGTGCGAGAGCATGATCATGCTCGTGGCCGGCTGCTTCACCGGCGCCCTGTTCGGCCTCTACGGCCAGTTGCTGATCAGCCACGCGCTCGCGACCGTGACCGGGCTGCCGATCGCCCTAGGCGCCGAAACGGTGATCGCCCTCTCGAGCGTCCTCCTGGTCAGCGCAATCGTCACAGCGATCATCGCGATGCCCGGCTACCTGGTGGTTCGTGTGCCCGCAAGCACAGTCAGCCCCGCCTACTGAGCGGCACCCAGGCACCCCAGTCGCCACCTCCGACCCGGCCCCGATCACAGCCCGCCAGGTGGCGCGCCTGCTGTCCTGCGCGACACGCCAGCTCACCTGGGGTCTGAGATTCACCGCTCGCGAGCTTCGCATCTGGCGCGGTCGAGCGAACCTCATCCCCGACCGGGCGATACGCCAAGACGCGCTGAGCGCGCTCGAGCGAAAGCGTGGCAACACCGACGGCGCCGCCCTCTTCTGGATCCTCCCCCCCGTTCGCGATCCACGTCTGCTCAAGCTCCTGGTCACCTATCAGGTGATGTGGGATTTTCTTGACACTGTCAGCGAGACCGGAGCCGGGGCCGGTCAAGAAAACGGCAGACAGCTTCACCTCGCCCTCGTTCGACGCGGTCGATCGGGAGCGCCCGCTCGCCGACTACTACAGGTTGCATCCTTGGAGCGAGGACAACTCTTACCTACGCTCGCTGGTCGAGACATGCCGCCTGTACGCGAGGGGACTGCCGTCGTATGAGTCGGTGCGCGCGATCTTGATACGCGAGGCCGGCCGAGCGGCCGTCCAGGCCATCAACCACGACCCCGAACCTCTGCGCCGAGCCAAAGAGCTGCGCAGCTGGGTGGAGCGCGAGTACTGGCGCGAAGACGCCCAATGGTTCGAGTTCGCGGCGGCGGCCGGCGCGGGGCTTTCGATCTACGCGCTGTTCGCGCTCGCGGCCCAACCCTGTCCGGTCGAGGCCGAGGTTCTACGCGTATACGCCGCCTACTTCCCCTGGGCCTCGGCGGTTGCGACGATGCTTGACAGCTATGTCGACCAAGTCGAAGACACCGCCAATGGCGACCACATCTACATAGAGCACTACCGCTCCCCCGCGGCGGCCGACCGCTCGATAGCGGGGCTGATCCAGCGCAGCCTGCTCGAAGCGGCCCGGCTTGCAGAAGGCGAGCGCCATGTGCTGCTTGTGGCCTGCATGATCGCCATGTATCTCTCCAAGGACAGCGCCCGTCTTTCGGAGCGCCGAGCGAGAACCCGCGACTTGGTCCGTGCCGGGGGCTCGCTGACGAGGATCCTGCTTCCGGTCCTGCGCCTCTGGCGCTGGACCTACGCCCAACGCTCCCACTGAGCCCCCGGTCGACCGCGTGGCTTCTTTTCCAATCTGAACGATTCCTTTCCAACAAGAAGCAAATCCTTTACAAGCGCCGCGCCGCGGCCCACGATTGGCGGGGATGCGCCCCGAAGAGGACCACCACATGCGCACGGGCAGCGATCCTGCCGGTCGCATCAAACCGGCTCCAGACCCCAGGTTCTCGCGCTCCCTGGAATACGGGCTTACGCTGCTCGAAAGCTTCGACTCCGAGCACCACGCGCAACAGATCAGCGACCTAGCCGACATGCTCGGACTCAGCCGCTCCACGACGCACCGCTACGCCCAAACACTGTTCGCGCTCGCCCGCCTCGAGCAAGACCCCAAGCGCCGCTACCGCCTCACCCACGTCGCCGCCGACCCTGGGACAAAAGCCATCGACACGCTCCGCGCAGAGACACCCGACGCGCGCCCCATCCTCGAAAAGCTAAGAGACCAAACAGGACACACCGTGAGCATGGCCACGATCAACGGCACACACGCCCTCTACACCCACCGCCTACACGCCCACGGACCCGACCAATACGCCGCAGACCTCGACCACGGCATCGGCGCCCACATCCCCCTTCACTCCACCGCAATCGGCAAGGCCCTACTCGCAAGCCTCTCCCAAACAGAACAAAAAGCGCTCGTCTCGATCCTCACACTCGAGCCCGAAGGACCCAAAACCCACAAAACCAAGAAGGCCTTGGTAGACGAGCTAAACCAAATACGCACCACCAGCATCGCCACCTGCGACGAAGAGCAAGCCTGGGGCATCAGATCGATCGCCACCCACATACCCCGACCCGGACGATCCCGCCCACTGGCAATCAGCATCACCGTGCCCGCCAGCCGACACACCCCACAAACACTCACCGAGAACTACACCGCCATGCTCCTACGCGCCGCCCACCACATCTAACCGCCAGACACGACCCGTGGCGGGACACGGAGGTCCCGCCCCAGCGGGCCCGGACCTCGCCACGGGTTGCGCGGATGCGACCCAAAAACAACGCTGAGGCGCTTCTCTTCGCCTCAGACGTGCACGAGCGGCTCTATCTGGTCGAGGGTCGAGCCGAGACGGTCCCGTTCAACCTCGATGTCGTAGCGGTCCTGGACATTCAGCCAGAAGCGCTCACTGGTTCCAAAATATCGCGCGAGCCTCAGCGCCGTATCGGGAGTGATGCGCCGCTTGCCGTGGACAATCTCGTTGATTCGGCGCGGGGGTACTCCGATCGCAATCGCGAGGCGATGTTGAGTGATCTCAAACGGCTGTAGGTACTCGAACATCAGCACCTCGCCAGGATGAATGGGGGGCATGATCGAGTCAGTTCTCACAATGGCTCCTCAGTACGTGTCAGTGGTAGTCGACGATTCGACATCCTCGGGTCCTGCAGTCGTCCACTTGAAACAGATGCTAACCAGGCGAGCTCGACGGCGCCGGTGGGTTATCGCCGTCCCCACTCGTCCGTATCGTGGTCGCGATGGGCACTCAAGAGCAGATCGCCACCGACCCGGATGGTCGGCTCGTCGCATTCGACGCTGGCTCCCACTTGCATCTCGCCGAAGGTCGGCGTTCTTGGCTACTAGACCACGTCGAGACGATCCTCACAACGGTCGCGCAGCCCGACTTTCGGGACGAGGATCCACGGCCGGGCCGCGAGCGATTTTACCGTCGTAGACTTCAACGATACCCCTGGCTGGATCGTGACGGCTCTCGTCCAAGACGACGATCCTCGACCGCGAGTCCAATGAACATCACAATCGCCGGTACAACCTTCCAGCACCACCACTACGACCAGCGTGGCGACGTCTTGTACCTCAATGTCGAGCAATACGAAGGGCCGCCTGCTCGGGCGCTCTCAACGCCCGAGGGCCACAACATCGAGTACGACGAGACGGGACGTGTTGTCGGCATGACCCTCACGAATGTGGCGTGGCTGCTGGAGCGAGACGGCGAGATCACAGTGACCCTGCCGGCCGGGCACGTTAGCCAGGGCGATCTCGCCCAGGCACTGCAGCCTGCGGCATAGGGGGACCGGTCTTCGTGCGTCCCGCCGGCGGCGGTCCCGACCAACCCGCCCCCCAGCCCGGCGGATCCGCGCCCTCCTCCGAAACCGTGGCGGCTCCTTTCGGGCGCGCCGTGGCGGCCGCTTGGACGAGTTCGGCCGCGGGCGGCACGGCCTTGGCGCTTTCGGTGTGGCGTCCTTGAGGGGGCCCACTGCCGGGTTGGCACCGCCGATGGCCCATGCCGTCCCCGATCGTCCATTTGGTAATCTGATGGTATGCGTGTTGCCATTGACGGGGTGGGGCGTTTGGTTATCCCGAAGACGCTCAGAGAGGAATTGGGTATCGAGGGTCCGACCGACCTGGACTTGACGGCCGTCAACGGCAGGCTCGAATTGACGATCGCCGACGTTCCCGCTCGCGTCGAGGAGCGAGACGGCTTCCCCGTGATCGTGACCGACCAAGCCATGAACCCGATGAGCGCGGCGGAGACACGCGCGGCGGTCGAGCACGTCAGACGGTGATCGCACCCGACTCGAGTGTCGTGATCGCGGCGCTCGCACCTTGGCACGAAGCTCACCTCCTGGCGCGCGCCGCATTGGTCGAGAACGAGGTCAAGCTGCCGTCTCATGTCGCATTCGAGACGACTTCGGCGCTGAGTCGCATGCCCGAGGGACGCCGCATAGCGCCGACAATCGTCCTGGAGGCCCTCGAACGCGGCTTCACCCAGCCGTGGCTCGCCCTGGACGCAAGCGCGCTACGCGACGCGCTACGGCAAGCGGTCGACACCGGGGTGCGCGGCGGCGCCCTCTATGACGCGCTCATCGCCGCAACGGCCGCCGGTCACGACGCCGAACTGCTGAGCGCCGACCGGCGAGCGCTCGCAACCTACCGAGCGATGGGCGTCCCGGTGAAATTCATCGGGGATTGACCGTCCCGTCCCCGGGGACCGGTCGGAAAAGAGGAGATGGCAAATGCACGCGCTTGGTGTCAGCTGGATGGTAAGCCTTGGACGAACGGCGGCCTGCGTCTCGCCCCGCGTGGCCGGACGGCGGCGGGGCCTCCCCCGCGCACGCGGCTGTAATCGACCGCTTGACCCGGTATCTCAGCCAGACGCGCGAGTGGTGGCTGCGGGTGCAATCACCACTAGAGGTGCCTACCGATTCGGTGCCCGAACCAGATCTAGCGATCTTGGCGCAGGAGCCTTCGCCTCTTCGCCACCCCACAACCGCATCGCTTGCGATCGAGGTGTGCGTTAACTCGCACCTGGTCGACCGCAACGTGAAGTCACTCATTTACGCGCGAGCGAAGATTCCCGCTTACTGGCTGGTCGATGTGCCGAGCCGGACCATCGAGGTGCGCAGCGAGCCGGGACCGGAGGGCTACGGCACGTGCGAGATCTATGGAGAGGCCGACACGGTCCCCGCGCCACTGGCGGGTATCGACGATCTCGACGTCGGCGCCTTGTTCGCGGGCATCACGGGTGAGAATTAGCGGTCATATCAACCAGATATAGCGGTCACACAAGTGCTGGCTGATGGGCGATGCGCGCGCTACCCTGAACCTATGCTTGGCACCCTTCCGGACATAGCCGCTGAACTCGGCGCTGACCCCCGGACGCTACGGCGCGCCGCCCAGCGCGGAACGGTCCGCTGTAAGCGCCCGGGACCCCGGAGCTTTGAACTCGACCCGGGAGAGTTCGCCTACTTGCAAAGCCACTGGGACTTGCTTGGCACACTCACCCGGGCATTGCGCACCGAGCCCAATGTCGATCTTGCCGTTCTGTATGGATCGACGGCCCGGGGCTCCGAGCACCGCGGCTCCGATCTGGACGTCCTCGTCGCTTTCCGCGACCCCACCCGAGCATCAGCCGCACTGCTCGCCCGTCGCCTCGAAGGGCGCACAGGCATCGCCGTGGACGTCGCGTCGCTTGCGTACGTCCGCAAGACCTCGCCCCTGCTTCTCCGCCAAGTCATCGACGAGGGACGTGTGCTCGTCGATCGCGCGAACACCTGGGAAGAGCTTCGCCATGCTCGCGAGAGCATCGCGCGAGCCGGCCGCAGACAGATGGAGCGGGGGCGTAGGCAGGCGGCGGCAAGCTTGGCCTCGCTGTTTGACGATGACTATGAGCCAACCTCACAAACGCTCCTCTGAAGCGCCGCGCCGTCGATCCCGGCGCACGCCCGACGAAGCACGGCTGATCGAGCGTGTCAAGCGCTTGGGCCCTCAACGGTCTGCGCTCATGCTCGCCTTGGCGCCTTTCAACGATGAGCGTGGCCGGTTCGATCGGGCCCTGTGGGCCAAGGCCTTCGACTCCCAAGAGCCATCAGACATCCGTGACGTCAAGGCCGTCACTGGCCTCTACGAGGGGCTCGTCAACCATCTTGTCGAGATGCTTTTCGTGGCTGCGCGTCTACGCGGACTCGAGATCGCTGTGCGAAACGATCGCCCTTCGGGCCCCGCTCTGTTCGACAGCGTCCGAGACGACGGCGGCCTCACGGCAAACCAGGCCGAAGTGCTGAAGCGTCTTTACGGTATGCGCAACGAGCTGCAGCACGCCTCCCCGGGCGTGCAAGCAGACGAAGTCCGTGAGGAGATCGTGCTCCTCGTCAAGACGCTCGGACGCTTCGCAAAGAGCTACCTAGGATGGCTCGAGCGTCACGACATATCGATTGTGTAGCGCCCAAATCACCGCGCTCTTCGGCGCCTCCACGCCCCCGCCCTTGCATCTTCTCAGATTGTTGATAAGCTTAGTGAGGAATGATGATCCTCCTGCTAGTCATCCCCGTCTGGATCTCCTTGGTCGTGCTGACGCTCACGGTATGCGCATCGGCCCGACGGGGTGACTCCGACTGGAGAGCGCTCGGCGCAAGGCCGGCCGAGCGCTCTCCGCGCCTACCCCTCTCCCAGGCGCAAGTGGAGCAAGGGCAGTCATCCGCCGACCGCGCTCGGCGGGTGGCTGCCTAGCTTGCGGGCCGCCGACGCCCCGGTCTCACCGGAGCCCGCCTGACCGAAGCCGACCTACCGGGACACGCCCCGCCGAAGCCCGGGCCCACCGGAAGACCCTTGCGAGTAACCTGCCGGAGTGCCGGTGGGAGCGCTCGACAGCACAACCGGGGCGCTCGATGCGCCTGTGAAGGACGCGGCTTCGCGCTCTACGCTCGAAAGCGTGGGCTGGGTGGCTTTGATCGCGCTTGCCCCGGCCACGCTCATCTACTTGAGCTTCGAAGCGGGCGGCTACTTCCCAAGCGCCACCGGCTATGTGGCGATCGTGATGGCGGGGGCGCTCGTGTTGAGGACGACTTTGGCCGAGCGACCCTTCGAGGGACTCGGGCGACGGATCGTGGTGCCTCTGGGCGCGCTCGTCGGGTATGCGGCTTGGACGCTGGCTTCGGCAGGCTGGTCGCAGGCCACGGCCCACTCCTTGGACGCTTATTCGCGGGTCTTGCTCTACACGATGGCCTTCTTGTTGTATGGCTCGGTCAGGTTCACGCGCGCGCGGGCGGCTTGGCTGATCAAGGCGGTGGCGGGCGGGCTTGCGGTGGTTTGCTTGGTGGGGCTCGTCTCGAGGGTCCTTCCCAATACGTGGCCGACCGCGACCTCGTTTTATGCGGACCGGCTCAACTACCCGCTCACCTACTGGAACGCGGAGGGGATGGTCGCGGCGATCGTCTTGATCTTGGGCTTTCACCTGAGCGCCGACCGGGGCGAGCACCCGGCGGTTCGGGTGATCGCGGCGGCACTCCTGCCCGCGGTGGGGGCCACCTTGCTGTTGACCTTCTCCAGAGGCGCTTTGGGCGTGGCGGCGATCGGGCTGGTCGCCTACTGCTTGTTGACCAGGTTCTCGACCCTGCCGAGCGCCTTGATCGCGGCCGTGCCGGCGACGGCGATCGCGATGCGCTCGGCTTGGGATGCGACCGAGCTGGCCACCAAGCACCCGACCGACGCGCTGGCGGTCTCCCAAGGCCACCACGTGGCGGTCGTGGTGGCGGCTTGCGTGGTGGGGGCGGGCGCTTGGCGGGCGGTGTTGCTGCTCCTCGACGGCCAAATCGAAGCGATGGGGGTGGTCCAGAGGCCGCCGCGCTTGGCGGTGAGGGCAGGCATCGGGGCGGCCGCCTGCCTGATCGTCCTGGTCGTGGCCTTGGCCCTGGGCGCGGGGGGCTTCGCGAACAAGGAGTACTCCAAATTCGTGAAAGGCACCCACGAAGCGCACAAGCTGCAGACGAGGGACCGGCTCACCGATCCCGCCAACGATGGGCGCTTGCCGCTGTGGCGCGCGGCCTTGGACATCTATGAAACCCAGAAGCTGAGAGGCACCGGCGCGGGCACCTACCAGCAGTACTACCCCCGCTACCGGACCGAAAAAGGCTATGTCGTCGATGCCCATTCGCTGTACTTGCAGAGCCTCGCGGAGCTCGGAATCGTGGGTTTCATTTTGATGGGGATCGTCGTGCTGGGCTCCCTCGTGGGCTTGGTCTCGCACATCCGCGGGCCGGATCGGGCGATCGGGGCCGCCTTGTTCGCGCTGGTCTTGGCGTGGGCGGTCCACCAAGGGTTCGATTGGGACTGGCAGATGCCGGCCGTGACTCTCGGCGTGTTCATGCTGGCGGGCCTCGGCTTGGCGCGAGGCTTGGACGGCGGGGCGGGGCTCTCGGGGCTGCCCTTGGGGCGCACCGCGGTGGCTTTGGGCTGGCTCGTGCTGGCCGTGACGCCACTACTCACCGCCACCTCCTATGCGCGCCTTCAGAAAGCGGGGCGGGAGATGCTGCACGGGGAATGCGCGGACGCCAAGGAAGAGGGCCTCTCATCGCTGTCGCTGTCGGCCAAGCGGGCCCAGGCGTATGCGATCGTGGGCATCTGCGACCTGAGGCTGGGCTACGCCCAAGCAGCGGCGCCGGCGATGCAGAGCGCCGTGAGCTTGGAAGGACAGAGCTGGGAAGAGTGGTTCTGGCTGGCGGTCGCCCGGGCGGCGGCAGGCAAAGACCCGCACGCCGCGATCTCCGAGGCGATCGCCTTGAACCCACTCGAGGGCGGCCTCAAGCACGCCAAGCGGGTCTTGAGCGGCCACGACCCGCGCGCCTGGGAAAGAGCGGCCCCGCGCCTGCGCTTCGAAGCGCTCAGCTCCGGCAAGTTCGCAATCACCAACCTCTGAGGGCGCTCCTGCCGGGGTGTGTTGCTCCAAAAGGGGTGCCACGCGCGGGCGCGCGCACGCGCGCGTGGCACCCCCCAGCGCACACACCGCCCCCAGCCGACCCCGGCCGGGGAAAACAATTCGTTGCGGATGTCGGAAAAGTCGGGCTTCGTTCGTATAGGGCCATAACGAGACTTCCCTAAGCAAACCCACTCAGGAGGCCAGGAGACGAATATGCCGCGCAAAGACGACGCACACAAGGATGAGTTGGAGGGCGTCGCCCAGCGCCTGCGCGACGAGCGCCCCCAGGCCAGCCCACTCGATCTGGACCGCATCAAGACCACGGCCATGTCCCGCGCCAAGTCCGCCGGCAAGGGCCGCGCGGGCGCCCGCAGGCTCGCTGTGGCCGGCTTGACCGTGGGCCTGCTGGTCGCCACGACCGGCGGCGTGCTCGCCGGTGAGGGCGGTCACGGCAAAAAAGGCGGCAATGGCGGCGGCAACGCAGCCAACGCCCAGTACGGCGGCGAATGCAACATCCAGAACGGCAGCGGCAACGTCGGCGACAACAACGGCCAGGGCGCCGAAAACAACGCCTGCAACGAAAACACGTTCATCACCGAAACGATCACCGAAAACAACAGCTCGACGACGAACAACAACATCACCAACAACTACAACTCCTCGACCGTGACGGTCGCCGGCCCGGCCAACAGCGGCGTGCTGGCAGCCACCACGACCAAGAAAGCAAAGACCAGCAGCAAGCACATCAAAATCCACGTGAATGTGCCCAACAGGTCCAAGCTGCGCAAGGTCACGCTCAAGGTCAACGGCAAAATCGTGTCGGTGCTCAAGGGCAAAAAGGCCTCGAAGAACATCACGCTCGTGAGCCTGCCCTGCTCGGCCACGGTGACGATCACCGCGGTCACGGCCAGCGGCAAAACGGTTACGCAGACGCACACGTACAACCTCTGCTAGCAGACGCCAAGCTGAGCAGACGCCAAGCACAAGGCAAAGGTGAGCAGGAAGCTCACATGAGACGCAGGCAAAGGCCCCGGGAGCCCATCCCGGGGCCTTTGGCCAAGAAGGAGAGCAAATGGCCCACGAACTGACATCCTCCAGTCGAGCCCGTCTCGGTACGGGCCAACCCGCCAGAATGGGGTTGCGCATGAAAGCGGACAATTTCGAGAGGCTGTTCGAGGAACACTCCGAGCGGCTGTATGCCTTCTTGGCCTACCACACGGGCAACAGGACCTTGGCCGAGGACCTCCTCTCGGAGACCTTCGAGCGCGTGCTGCGCTCACGCGCCCGCTTCGATCCTCGCAAGGGCAGTGAGCGGCGCTGGCTCTACACGATCGCTTTGAACCTGTTGCGCGACAACGCCCGCCGCAAGACCCATGAAGAGCGGGCATTGCAGCACGTGGGCGCGGGCACCGCCGAACACCAAGCCGACCCGGCCTTGAGCGCGGTTGAGCAGCGAGACGAGCTACAGAGGGCGATGCAAGCGCTGGGCGATGAGGAGCGCGAGGCCTTGGCCCTGCGCTTCGGCGCCGACCTGAAGCTGCGCGAGGTCGCGGGCGTGCTCGGCGAGGGCGAAAGCGCCGTCGAGGGGCGCATCTACAGGGCCTTGGGCAAGCTGCGCAAAGAGCTCGACTGACGCCGCACCCGCGCGCCCTAGTCGTACGCGCGCCAAGGCTTGCGCCCGCACCGCACCTGGTCGCAGGACCACCCGGCCCGGCGTCGCTGGGAGCTAGCCTGAGGCCACACAGCAGCCTGTAATCGTGAGGGTGCCTCGCACGGGCACTCCCAGAGGCTGACCGGAACCGAAGATCGAGAGGTCGGCGCGGACCTGAACGCGGTAGCGGACGCGGGGCAGGCGGGGATAGCGCACCACACACGTCCAAGGGTTGCCGAGAGCGCCTGCGCCACCGGCCACGCAATGCGCCGAGCGGGCCCGACCGGAGTAGCCGGGACGGGGGTCGCTGGTGGTCGCGACCAGACTCGCCAACCGGGTCGGAGCGACGGGTTCGAGCGAGCGCTGAGCCGAGACGAACTGGGTGGGCGCTTCGCGTCCGTGGACGGCCACCACGGTGCCGGCCAAGCCGACCAAGAGGAGCGCGGCGACGATCAGCCACGCAAACCTCATAAGCAGTCCTCCACCATCGCGCCAAGCATAAAGCCGCGGGGCCGCTTGGGCGTATCCCTGCAATCGCTCGAGATCGGGCTCAAACCCTAAGACAGGGGGTCCGCTCGGCCGATAGGCCCCACATGAGGACCTTTTTGACAGCCACGATCTTGACCATTGCATGCGCGATGCTCGCCTCGGTCGCGCTCGCGGCCGGCCCCGTCCGAGGCCACCACCACGGCAGGCACGCTCAGGTGGTGTGCACGGTCAAGGCCAAAGCCAAGCGTCAAGCCAGTCACGCGGCGAAGCACCCAGCGAAGCGCGCTCGTAAGTGCGTCCGCCGAACAAAGCACGTCAAGCACTCACGCTCGACCGGCTCCCCAACCGGCGGCAATCCCTTGCAGAAGGACAAGCACACCAAACAGGTCCAGCCCTCCTCCCATCAATCGAGCCGCCCCAAGGGAACGACGGTGAGCGCCGTCCCGTCGAGCGCGGCCACGATCGCGAAGGTGCTGGGCGCTACCTGCGAAAACACCGAACTTATGCCCGGAGCAGGCAACCTGGAAGCGATCGAGCAGTCCACGCTGTGCCTGGTCAACCAGGAGCGGGCCCGCAACGGCGAGCTGCCGCTTCGGCTAAACGCCGATCTGGGACAGGCCGCCGAAGGGCACTCGGCGGAAATGGTGGACCAGGACTACTTCGGCCACGTTTCCCCGGGCGGCGAGACACCGCTGCGGCGCATCGAAGCGAGCGGCTACATCCCCAACTCCGAGGTGGGCTACACGCTCGGCGAGAACATCGCTTGGGGGACCCTCTACTTGGCGACGCCCAAGGCGATCGTGGCGGCTTGGATCGCCTCGCCCGAGCACGAGGCCAACATCCTCAACGCGGCCTACACCGAAACGGGGCTGGGCGTGGCGCCTCAGGCCCCGACCTCCTTGGCCGAAGGCCAGCCGGGCGCGATCTACTCGCAGGCGTTCGGCGTCATCGAAGCGTGAACCCCGGCCAGCGCCCTGGAGCGCCCTGGCAACGGCTCGATCGACCGGCTGGGGCCGCCCCCCTCACGGACCCAGGCATCAAGAAAAAGTTCCCAGGTTGCGATCCGTGGCCGCGATTTAGGTGTTTAGAAGAAAAAGAGACGGTAATCACAAGTTGGACAGGGGTCGCGAAGTTATTGGACAGTTGTTCGGTCTGGAGGATGGAGTATCAACTTGCGGAGGACTACGTCCGACACAAAGGGCAAGCGTGTCGTCCTAAACGGGCAAATCGCTGTAGTGCCTGAGGGGCGCAGATAGGACCATGTAGGGGCCAAGAGCACAGGCCACGACAACCAATCAGCCAAGGGCCAGACCAGGAATCGAAGCGAATCAAGCGAAATAGGACCGAATGCCAATGACCATCTTGCTCATCTCACTCATCTGGCTTGGTTGCCTGGCGGCGCTGGTGTTGCGCTTGGCGAGCCGTCCCGAGCGCGGAAGCACCAGCTTGGAGCGCTCGCCACGCCTGCTTAAGGACGCCCGTGGCGATTTCGAAGCGGCGATCGGCGAAATCTTGGCTTCGAAGGCCTCAAAGGCCGCGGCGACAGAGCACGTGCGGGACGGTTCGCACGAGGATCTTTACGTCCGTCCATAGCGACCAGTTCGCGACGTACAAGTAGTCCATCGCCACCATTTCCCGCAAGGACACGGTCGCCGGCCCGAGGATCTGCCAGTGGCCGGTGATGCCGGGATGCAAGGCCAAGCGCCGCCGGTGCCAACCCTCGATGCGCTGATCCTCGTCGAGGATCAAAGGCCTCGGCCCGACAAGACTCATCTCGCCGCGCAGCACGTTGAACAACTGGGGTAGCTCGTCGAGGGCGGTCTTGCGCAAGAAGCCCCCGACACGCGTGACGCGGGGATCCTCGGCGATCTTGAAGAGGCCCTCTTGGGCTTCGTTGCGATCGACCAAAGTGTGCTTGAGCTGCTCTGCTTCGGGGACCATCGTGCGGAACTTGAAGACGCCGAAGCGGCGCTCATCGCGACCGACCCGCATCTGGCGGAAGAAGACGGGGCCTTTGGAATCGAGCTTGATCGCGATCGCGATCGCGATCATCAAGGGCGAGACGACGAGCAGGCCGAGACTGGCGCCGACGAGGTCGAAGGCTCGCTTGACCAGGGCCGAGGAGCGAGTCAAGTCGAAGCGGCGCACCCCCATCAAGGTGACGCCGTGCAAGTCGTCGAAGATGACCGAGGAGCCGATCACCTGCAGCAAGCGCGGCACCACGCTCACTCGAATACCGGCCGCTTTCAGAGTCCTGACCAGGTCGAGCATCTCGCCCGCTTCGCTGTCGGAGGGAGAAACGATCGCCCGGTGCACATCCATCTTGGCGGCCATGTCGCGTATCTGTTCGAGCTTGAGCTGGGAAAAGGTGTTGGCCGACCACGGCTCGATCTCGTGGAGGTCGACGTGGGCGACGATCTCGGCCTTGACGCCGCCGTGTTTGACAAGCCGCGAGCGGATTCCCTGTTCGGAGGCGGCGGAGCCCACGAACAGGCAGCGTTCTACTGGGGAGACCCGCAACGCGAGGGCCCGCGCCGAACATCGCCCCACGAATAGGAACACGACCAAGGAGATCCACAACAGGAGGACGTCGCTGTGGGAGAGCATCCCGTAGCCGAGCGGTCCCTCGGCCAACCAAGCAAGCAAAGCGCACAAGGTGGCGACCTGGACCAGCTTGGGCAGCTCGTCCAAGGTCGTCTTGCGGATCACGGCCTCGTCGCGGTCGTATAGACCGAACAGCTTGGCTCCCAAGACGACCAGAGGCAGCCCCACGAGACAGATGCGCCCCAGGTGCAAGCGCCCGCCGGAGATCGCGATCGCGACGGCGAAGGCGGTCACGACCGCCAAGATGTCGGCGCCGAGCAGCATCCGTCTGAAGATCGAGTCCCGCGCAAGGCTCGCGGCGGGCCCGCGCGTCTCCAAGATCGGCCCCGATCCGATCCTCCGCCCAAGGCCTCCCCGTCGGCCTGGCGTCGCTGCTATTGACCCTGTGGCCGGCGGGGCGTCGAAGCCGGCTTGGGTAGCCGTCTTTCGTTCCACCTGACCGCTGGTTGCCTCCAACCTTGTCTCCCGTGACTCGCGTTGAAATCGAAATCAGCACGACACCCGTATCCGTCCGAGTCGTCAACGATTCGTGCTGTGCCTTCGTGTGATGTTCGTCGGCGAACTTCCCCAGTTTCCGTCTTTATCTAACGTTGATTCGGGGCACGGTAGCCGCGCTCATTGCGAATGTCAAGAGACCCGGACACTATTCGGATCAGTGGGTCGGGGCGTCCTAATTAATGCCCTCCCGATTTGTCCAAATGGCCAACCCTCAGGCCGTGGGGCGCGCTTCGAAGGCCGTCCGCGCCGCGCCACGCTCGGCCGCGAAGCACCCGCCGGCGCTCAAGCGGTGGGGCGTGCCTTAGGAGACTCCTGCGGCGGCGTCGTGCTCAGGCGGTTGGGCGCGCTTCGAAGGCCGTCCGCGCCGCGCCGCGCTCGGCCGCGGAGCACCCGCCCGCGCTCAAGCGGTGGGGCGCGCCTTGAAAGGCTCCTCGACGCCGACCGTGCCGGGGCCGGACAGCTCGAAGGCGGAGTGCAGCGATTGCACCGCCCGCTCGACCCGGTCGCGCGCGATCACACAGGAAATCTTGATTGGCGAGGTGGAGATCATCTCGATGTTGATGCCCTCGGAGGCGAGCACGCTGAAGACCTTGGCGGCGACACCCGGGTGCGAGCGCATGCCGGCGCCGACGATCGAGACCTTGCCCATCTCGCTTTGGGTCTCCATCCGCTGACACACGGCTTCGCCCTTGGCCTCCAAGGCGGCAGTCGCGATACGGAGGTCTTCGTGGGGAACGGTAAAGGAGATCTCCGCCCTGCCCCCGGCCGAAGTGGGGACGTTCTGGTCGATCATGTCCACGTTGACGTTGGCTCGCTCCAAGGCCTCGAAGATACGCGCGGCGACGCCCGGCTCGTGGGGGACGCCGATCAACGTGATCATCGATTCGGACGTCGAGTGCGTGACAGCGGTGACGATGGGCTTCTCCATGTTCTCTCCTTCCGACACCACGACGGTACCGGGACAGTCGTCAAACGACGATCGGCAGTGAATACGGACATTCTCGTTGCGTGCATACTCGACCGACCGCAGCTGCAGGACGCCTGCTCCAGAGGCAGCCATCTCGAGCATCTCCTCGAAGGAGACGACCGAGAGCTTGCGCGCGTCTGGCACGATGCGGGGGTCGGCGCTGAAGACTCCGGGCACGTCGGTATAGATCTCGCATTCGCGGGCGCCCACCGCCGCGGCGACCGCGACCGCGGTGGTGTCCGAGCCGCCGCGACCCAAGGTGGTGACGTCGTCGGCGGTGGAGACACCTTGGAAGCCGGCCACGAGCACGATGTTGTCCTCGGCCAAAGCAGCCCGGACGCGGTCGGCACGCACGTCGAGGATGCGGGCCTTGGTGTGGGAGGTGTCGGTCACGATCCCCGCTTGGGAGCCGGTGAGGGAGATCGCGCGGTGGCCCAGGTCGTTGATCGCCATGGCGCACAAGGCACACGAAATGCGCTCCCCGGTAGAAAGGAGCATGTCCATCTCGCGCGGGTCGGGAGCTGTGGAGACCTCCTCGGCCATGGCGATCAGCTCGTCGGTCGTCTTGCCCCGCGCGGAGAGCACGGCCACCACGCCGAAACCGGCGTCGCGCTTGGCAACGATCCGCCGGGCGGCGCGCTTGATGCGCTCGGCGTCGGCGACGGAGGTCCCGCCGAACTTCATGACCACGATGTCGGGCACGCACGGAGGATAGTTCGCGGCCCTCTAAGTAGGCGCCCGCCGACGCCCTCACGGCCGGACATAGGGCACGTTTTCACGCATCCGACTCGCGAGAGCGATGCGGCCCGAACTACAAGGAGCGGCGTCCGGCGAGGGCCTTGCCCAAGGTGACCTCGTCTGCGTACTCCAAGTCCGAGCCGACCGGCAGCCCCGACGCAAGGCGAGTCACGGTGAGCGAAGGCGCCCGGTGGCGCAGCTCCTCGGCAATGTGCAACGCGGTGGCCTCTCCCGTGGTGGTGGGATTGGTGGCAAGCACGACCTCGCGCGCGTCGCCCACCCGAGCATAGAGCTCGTCGATCTTGAGGTCCTCGGGCTCGACGCCGTCGATCGGAGACAAAGCGCCCCCCAAGACGTGGTAGAGACCATGGAATTCGTGTGTCCGCTCCATCGGGATCACGTCGGAGGGCTCCTCCACGACACAGATCACCGAAGCGTCGCGGCGAGGGTCTTGGCAGATGCGACAGCGGGGTTCGTCGGCCAGGTTGAAGCAGACCTCGCAGAGACCCACCTTCTCCTTCACTTCCTTGATCGCCTCCGCCAAGCCGAAGGCGTCCTCGTTGGAAGCCCTGAGGATGTGGAAAGCCAAGCGCTGGGCCGTGCGCGAACCGACGCCGGGCAGCTTGGAGAGCTCGGTGACGAGCCGCTGGACGGGGGGAGCGAAAGAGCTCAAGGGCTACAGCCCTGGCAGTCCCAAGCTACCGAGGCCACCGAGCGCGCCCGGGTCGAGGCCGCCGGTGACGGCGTTCATCTTTGAGGCAGCCAAGTCTTGGGCCGAGCGCAAAGCCTCGTTGGTGGCCGCCAAGACCAGGTCGCACAGCATCTCCACGTCCTCGGGGTCTACCGCGCTGGGCTCGATCTTGACCGAGCGCACTTGCAAGTCCCCGGACACGGTCACGGTGATCATGCCTCCGCCGGCGGAAGCCTCGACCGTTTCCTCGGCCAGCTGCTCTTGGGCCTGCTCCATGTCTTGCTGCATCTTTTGGACCTGCTTGAGCATCTGCTGCATGTTGGGTCGCTGCTGTGGGGGGGTCACTGGTCGCTGCCTTTCTGTTGTGCGAGCTGCTCGGGGGGTACTTCCTCGGCGTCGAGCTCGCTCATCAGGCGAGCCACGATCTCCTCCTCGCTGAGGGACTGGAGGTCGATACCTACCTCGACGGGAGCGTCCTCGGAGAGCTCGAAGGAGACGGAGTAGCGCCGCCCGGTAAGCGCCTTCAGAGCATCGAGCAAGATCTTGCGGTTGTCGGGCTCCTCGGCTTTGCGCTTGTTGAAGGACGCCGTCATCGGGAAGGCGATCGTGATGTGGTCCTCGGTGACGCTCATCGGGGCCGCTTCGCTGAAGAAGGCACGCAACAGCTTGTGCTGCTCGCGCACCGTCTCGAGCACGGCCGGCCAGATCGCGTCGAGATCCCCGTTGAGCGTGGGCGGCCGCTCGGATGCTGCCGACGGGGGCGCCTGCTCAGGTGTCGCCGCTGGTGTCGCCGCTGGTGTCGCCGCCGGTGGCGTCGCCACAGGGGCCGTCACCTCCTTGGGCGGCTCGACCACGCGCGCGGGGACGGGCGCAGCTTCGGGTACGTCGACCGGCGGCGGGGCGGCGGGGGCTTCGCGCATCTCGGCGGGCGCACCATTGGTCACGGGTGGCTCCGGGGTCGGGACGGGCTGCGGCGGGGCGCCCGCCAAAGCCTGCTCGAGCCGCTCGATGCGCGCCAACAGGGCCTTAGTCGAGCCGTCGGTGGCCGGGACCGCGGCCTTGACCAAGGCCAGCTCCAACTGGGTGCGGGGATCGGCTCCGGCGCGCACCGCCTCCAAAGCGGCACCCAACAGGTCCAGTACCCGAACCACCTCGGCGGCGCCCAAATGCTCGGCCTGCGCGCTCAGGCGCTCGTCGATCTCCGGCGTAAGCGACAGCTCGCCAGGGACCTCGCCCAAGGTCTGCACGACCAACAGCTCGCGCGCCCGCCCCTCCAAGTCGCGGGTGAACGAAGTGGCGTCGCGACCGCCCTCGGCGCAACGAGCCACAGCGCGCAACGCGGCCCGCGCGTCGCCCGCCCTCACCGCGTCGAAAGCCTCGGAGATCAGCTGCTCGTCGGCCACCCCCAACACCGCCAAGACATCCTCCAAAACGATCGTGGAGCCGCTGTAGGTGACCAGTTGCTCCAAGGTCCCCAAAGCGTCCCTGAAGCTCCCCGTGGCCGACCGCGCGATCGCGGCCACCGCCTCGGGAGGGACCACGATCGACTCGGCCTCGGCGGCCCGCCTCACCACCGAGGCGATCTGCTCGACGGTCGGGCGATGGAAATCGAAGCGGTGACATCGGTCCACCACGGTCGCCGGCACCTTCGAAGCCTCGGTCGTGGCCAACACGAACACGGTGTTCGGAGGCGGCTCCTCCAAGGTCTTCAAGAACGCGTTCCAAGCGGCCTGGGAGAGCATGTGGGCCTCGTCGAGGATGTACACCTTGTGGCGCCCCGACACAGGGGCAAAAGCGACCGAGTCGCGCAGGTCGCGGATGTCGTCGACCGAGTTGTTGGAGGCCGCATCCATCTCGATCACGTCGAGCGAGGTCGCCGAGGCGATCGAGCGGCAAGAGTCGCACGCGCCGCAAGGCTCCACGGTGGGGCCGCCCGGATGAATCGATCCGTCCGCACGCGGGAGCCCCCCTTCGCAGTTCAAGCAAGAAGCCAAGATCTTGGCCATCGAGGTCTTGCCGGTGCCCCGCGAGCCCACGAACAGGTAAGCGTGGTGCACCTTGCCCCTTTCCACCGCGTGGCGCAAGGTGCGCACGACCGGCTCCTGGCCGACCACATCGGCAAACGAGCGGGGACGATGCTTGCGATAGAGCGATTGCGGGGCCACCGCTGGCCAGTCTACCCCCGGTCGCGGCCCGCTCAGGTAGCGTGCGCCGCGTGGCGAGCACCACCGCAGAGGCCCCCCCACGCGCGCGCGCGAGTCACGCCCTGCGGCGGTACACAACCCGCTGGGGGCCCGCCACCGTGGCGATCATCGGCGGCGCGCTCGTGCTGTGGCTGATCGCGGGTGTGGGCTTTCTCAACTACGACACCCTCTACGCGCTTGTTTGGGGTCAGCAGATTACCCGCGGCGAAACGCCCGAATACGGCCTGCCGATCGCTCCCACACCCCATCCCTTGGTCGAGCTTCTGGGCATCCCCTTGGCTCCCCTCGGCGCGAGCGCCGAGAGCACGATCGTGGTTGTCTTGGGCTTCCTGGCCCTCTCGGCCTGCGGTTGGGTGCTCTACCGGCTCGGCGAGGCTTGGTTCGGGCGAGCCGCGGGCGTGGTCGCCGCGCTTGTGTTCTTGACCCGGGTGCCGGTCCTCTCCTACGGGGTTAGGGCCTACGTGGACATCCCCTACACCCTGCTCGTGCTCGGAGCCCTCTTGGTGGAGACCAGGCATCGCCGGGCCGGCGCCCCCGTGCTCGTGCTGCTAGGCCTGGCCGGGCTGTTGCGCCCCGAGGCCTGGTTGTTCGCGGGGATCTATTGGCTGTACTTGGTCGTCTCCCGAGAGCGCTCATGCCGCGAGGTCGCCCGCCTGCCAGGTGAGCGCGCTGTCGATCCCCCGCACACCACCAGCTCCGCGAGCCTCGCCGAGCCGGCTTGGAGACACGACGACCCCGTGCGCTCGCGCCGGGACTTGGCGTGGCTTGGCCTGCTCGTGGCCGCGCCCCCTCTGCTCTGGATCGCAAGCGATCTGGCGGTGACCGGCAATGCGATGTGGTCGCTCACCAACACCAAACACACAGCCCATCTGCTCGGCCGGGCGCAGGGGATCGGGGACGTACCCCAATACATCCCGCGGCGGATCGGCGAAATCTTGCGCCCCGCCGTGCTCGCCGGCGCCGCGCTCGGTGGGGTCTTGTCCTTGCTGTGGCTGCGAGACCGGGCCCGCCTAGGAGCGATCGCGGGAGTCATTGCAGTCCTCGTCTTCGCCCTCATGGCGAGCTTCGGCTTGCCGATCGACACACGCTACGCGTTCCTGGCCGCCGCGATCCTGGCCCTGTTCTGCGGCGCCGGCGCCTTCGGCTGGATCGCCTTGGCCCGAGACGACAGCCGGCGCACACCTTGGATGGTGCTCGGCAGCCTCCTGGTCGTCGTGCTCTTGGCGAGCATGCCCGGGCAGTTCAAAGCCGCCCACCAAGAGCTCGCCAAACTGGCCCACCAAGAAAGCATCCAAGAAGACCTCCTGGCGCTCGTCAAAAGCAAAGCCATCTCCCTGAAGTGCGGCCCCGTCGGCGTACCCAACCACGCGCCGATCCCCCTGCTCGCGCTCTACCTCAAAGGACGCCCCGGATTGGTCGTGAGCGCCGAAGCCCACCCGATCGAAACCGGCACCTACGTGGACCCCGCAAGCCTCGAAGTCGAACGCGACTACATCCTCGACCTGAAAGATCCCCACGCCACTGTTTCCATCCCCCCCGGCTTCACCGCCACGCAAAGCAATCGGTCCTGGCTGATCTTCCAGAAGTGCGGCTAATCGAGAGCGCCACGAGTTCCACAAGCGCTCAGGCGCAGATCGCGACCGGACTCCATTTACGCGTCCGAACCGAGATTCGAACGAACGACCCTTCCCATAAATGGACCGTGCACCCCTCGTCGAGAATCCGGATTCCGAGCGCCTGCCGCCACCGAGGACTCCGGTTCGGGGGCTCCCTTACGCGCCTGCCGGTGATCGCTTAAGGCTGCTTCCTTCCGGACCTGACCTGGTTCACGAGCCGACACCGCGAGGGACCCGAGCCATCGACGCTCCCGGCGGCGGAGCGACCGGAGCGGACCCCCTCGGAAGGGAATTCAGCCCCGCTAGAGCGGATTGCGGATTCAGGGCGCCGCTACATCCCCGCCTAGCACGGTCCGCCGTGATCGTAGCGCGATCGCCCGGCCCCGGCCGGGCCAGGGCACGGTGCCCAGACTCACGAGAGCCGCACCAGACGGCGTGAGCCGCGCGCCGCAAAGCGACCCATTCGGGCAGGACCCCGGCCGAGGGTGCACGGTGCAGCGCGAAGCACCCCCGATGCGTTAGGCTGCCCGCCGTTATGAACTTCACTCCTTCGCATTCCTCCAAGCATTTCCGCGCCCGCGCCGGCTCGGCCCTGGCCACCTTCGGCCTCGTCGCGCTGATCGCCGGTTGCGGCTCCTCCGGCGGCTCGTCCTCGATCGGCGTGGGCAACGAGTCGGACACTAGCTCCGTGCCCACGGTCGCCGGCGAAACGACGCCCACGTCGACGACCCCCACGGCGCCGACCGCCGCCGCCAAGACCCCCACCAGCGGTCCTTTGGCGAGCAAGCCCACGGTCACGATCCCGCCGGGCGCCGCTCCCACGACCTTGGTCACCAAGGAATTGATCAAAGGCACCGGCCCCGAAGCGAAGGCGGGCGACCCGGTCACGGTCAACTATGTCGGCGTGCTCTACAAGGGCGGCAAAGAATTCGACTCCTCTTGGAAGCGCGCCGAACCGTTCGCTTTCACGCTCGGCAAGGGCCAGGTCATCAAGGGTTGGGACCAAGGCGTGGCCGGCATGAAGGTGGGTGGCCGGCGCGAGTTGATCATCCCCGCCGAACTGGCCTACGGCAAGACCGGCTCGCCGCCCACGATCCCCGCCAACTCGGCGCTCGTGTTCGTGGTGGACTTGCTCGCCGTCTGAGGCTTCCTCGCGTCCCGGTCGGACATGAGTCCCGTGGGCTTCGGTCCTGGGGGAAGATGTTGCGAAAGGGGTGACTCGCGCGCGCGTGTATAAGTGCGGGCGTGGGCATCGAGGTTGGCTCGACCGGTGGGGTTGGGTATCCCGTAGAGGGGTGACTCGCGCGCGCGGGTATAAGCGCAGGTGCTCCGGCGTGGGCGCACCTGGTCGGCTTGCCGTCGGGATGCTCGCCGTGTTTCTTGGCGGCGTGCTCGCCGGGTGCGGGTCAGGAGCCTCGGACGGGCCGAGTGCGCGCGAACTGGCCTTGGAGCACTCCCAGTTCGTCCAGGTCAGCTCCGCTTTGGCGTCCGCCCAGGGGGCGGTCCAAACGGAGGTGGCGGCCTCGCGTGGGGCTTGGCCTCAGATCGCCGCCGGCTTGCCCCCCGTCCCGTCCCCGGCCTTGCGTGGCGCCGTGGCCCGAGCCACCGCCAAGGCCGCTGTGATTGCGGTGCCCCCCTTCCTGGCCGAACCGCGCAGCTTGACCGGCCCTGCCGCGGGCGTGGCCGGGCTCTACGAAAGCTACGAGCGACTCGTGCCCCGCTCGTGGCGGCTCGTCTCGGCTGCGCTCGACACGATCGCCCGCGGGCCGTCCTCCGCCGCCGGGTACGCCCGGACGAACTCCTCGTTCTATATAGACGCGATCTACGACGGTCACTTCAATCTGTCTTTGATCGGCAAGAGTTTGCTGGCCGGCTACGAAAAACTGGGAGGAGCATCCGCTTTCGGGGGCCAGCTTCCAGCGGGGCGCTTGGCGACCTTGGCCGCGGCCTACTCGATCCCTGCGGTGCGCTTGGAGCCGCACCCGGCCGGGGCGGCCCGGGAAGGATGAAGCGGGTACTTCGCCCGATCGGTGCCAGGACAACTCCGTTGGGTTGCATGTTCGCTAAAGCTGTCGCCCCCGCGCGTCTACGCGAGGCAGCCTGTAGCCAATAGAATCGAAGACCCGGACGCGTAGCTCAGTGGGAGAGCGCTCGCTTCACACGCGAGAGGTCGCAGGTTCGAAACCCGCCGCGTCCATTGGTCGTTTCCTCTTTATTCAAGCCAATCCCGCCCACCAGTCCAGGTCTCTGACTGAGCTAATATCGGCCGGTTGGTGGGCAAAAGTGGGCAAAAGTCCCGTATTGCGTGCCAAATAGCCCCCCGTTTCGGGGGATGTGTACCAATAGATCGAATCAAGGCTTGCCCGTTGGTGAGGCGCGAGACATTCCCCGTAGCTTTTGCACCCCAACAAAGTGGCTTCAACATTGAACTTTGGTGCTCGCAGGAGCACGTGTTCTCAGCACCGCGCCAGATATTCAAGTGAGCGAGTCCTCGCCGTGGCAACGAGAGGTCCGTGGCTCGAGGCCGCGCGCCGGGAGGACGCTGACATCGGCTTCGTGGACGCCGCTGGTCGGGCTTGGCTTCCCCGGACAGTCGCTAACTCGGGTATCCATCGGCACCAACAGCGATACTTCAGCTATGGATCCACGTGGCGCATACAGCGCAGATCGCGCAGCCGCCCTCTCAGGCGTACCCAAGTCCACCGTGCACTACTGGGCGCGCAGGGAGATCCTCATCCCGAGCGTCTCGGGTGAGCGGGTGAAGCTGTGGTCCTACAGCGATCTGCTCGCGCTGCGGATCATCGCCTGGCTGCGCGCCACCAAGACCACTCCCGACGGACAGGCTGTCCCGCCCACGGCCATGAATGCCGTGCGCACCGCGCTACGCGAGCTGGCCAATATCGACCTCGCGCTGTGGACCGAGGATGGGAGCCCAAACGTTGCTGTAGACCGCGGTGGGCGAATCGTCCTGAACGCGAACCCCTCGCCCGAGCACCCCGATGGGCAGGCCGTCCTCGCCGCCGAAGCGCTGGATCTTCTGCGCCCGTTGGCCATCGGACGCCTGGTTCGCGGACCCGATCTCGTCACCCCGCGCCCTCGGCTGCGCATCGTCCCTGGAAAGCTTGCCGGCGCACCCCACATACATCGCACTCGCATCGAGACCGAGGCACTCGCCGCACTCAAGCGGCGCGGGCTGAGCGTCAGCAAGATCACCGCGCTCTACCCCGCGATCCAGACTGCCGACATCGAGGATGCGCTGGACCTGGAGCGCGAACTTCAGCCAGACCTCGCGCTGGCAGCCTGATTCGTAGCGGTCATGCCGCACCTTTTCGCGCTCGATCAGAACTTTCCCGAGCCGATCGTCGTAGCGCTCCAACGCTACCTTGAGGACGATGTGGAGCTTGTCCCGCTGCGGCACATCGACAAGCGTTTGCCGACGTGCGATGACTGGCAGGTACTACAGGCGCTCCACGTCCATGAACGCCCCTGGGATGGCCTCATCACCACCGACCACGACATGCTGAGCCTCCCCAAGGAGCTTGCCGTCCTATGCCAAAGCCGTCTCAGCCTGATAATCGCAGTCGCCGCAGGACACGATCCGATCAAGGCCACCGGTCTCGTACTCGCACACATCAACGGCATATGCAGTCTGACCCGGCCAGAGACCCCACAGATCTGGCGGCTGCGCACAACGGCCAAGCCACCCGAAGACCCTTGGACCTTCATCACCAAGATCGCGGACCGCCAGGGAGAGACCGCAACCACGCTCTACGCGCGTGAGCGGCTCGCCGCACGTCAACTTGAGAGAAATCCGCTCGCCTGATGCTCCGTAAAACAGTTCCATGAAAACAGGAAGGATCTCCGATTGACGTTTAGAGTCGAAAGGCTCGGCCCTTGGCATATATGTTCACACGGAACCAGTCACTTTTTGAGACGACGCTTCCGTTGCGAACTAGCAATGCTCGGATTAGATGACTGCCGGTGTAGGCCGTGCTCTCCCAGTTTTCGGTCTGATCAGTAAGTTGATTTCCACTGAGGCCCCGGCCCTTGAATATCTCTCCCCGTAGACCTGATTGTGCTCGTGCGTGTCCGCCGGTGTTAGCGACTTGCCACCAGACGTCAACGTGGTTTGGTGCGGCTATTCGCGTCTTGAAGTGCAGATGGTGACCCGCAAAAATGACGGGGTCGTTCGACTTGTAAGCCCGACGGTTCTGACGGCGCTTTCCCCGTTGAACTGTCGCTTTGACATTGACGGAATACTGCGGATTGGGTGCCTCGACCCAACCTCTCTCGACGGGCGTTTCTGCATGGCTAAAGTCTCCCAATTGGAGGCCCAGTTCGTCGGGAGTGCTTGACGGGAAATCGTCACCGAACAGCTCTCGCCAGATATCGGCAGTCTCAATCGGGTCGTCGGCTGCCAAGGCCAGATCTGCCCATTCTTTTGCCTCAGCCAGCTCCCGCTTGAACGAATCAAAGCTCTCCTGGCTCCAACTGGCGGCTAGATTCTCGGTCGGGAGCACTGGATTTTGTATTACTGGAGGGCGCGCTAGATCACGGAGGCGGGAATGGAGCGCACGGATGGTCTCTGAGATCCGAGTGGCGTCGTCGTTGATCTGGGGCATCCAACTCGCTACAAGAACTTGGAGAACGATTGACTTAATAGCAGTGCGCACCGATTGTTGCTCTGCTCTCCATCGCTTCAGCATCTTGACTGTCCGCAAATAAAGGTGTCCCTGCTGTTGGCACCATTGGGTGTACTCAGCAGGCGCAGTTTCACGCCAACCCTCACCTCGACGAGGAGCCTCAAGGGGGGCGGGGAGGGCGCTCGTGCGACGAACGGGCACGATATCGACGTGGAAAGTGCCCACATCATCTCCAGCGTACTCAAGTCTTACGCATGGCTTCTTGCGGTGCACCCGATCCCGAAATCGGCCGTCAGCACGAAAGCGAGCCTCAAGATCGTCCAAAGCCCTGTTTGCAGTTGTTCCGCTGTCTACACAGATAGCTACTACGTCAAGATCGTACTCACCACCGTTGACAGGCTCTATCGCAGTCCTGTTTGCATATGAGCCCTGAAGAAAGATGTCCTGTTGGGGCACGCCGTAACTGGCGAGCAGGAACTCGGTGACCGTCCGCCATGCACTGTTTATCCTGGATACCTGCGGATCTCCTAGCGATATGTTCTCAAGGAACTGCTCGAAGTTCGTACTCAAATCGGCTGGCATCTAACTATCTCTCCAATTGCGCCATACGACTGCGAGTTTTCGCCAGAACCACGGGGACAGATGTGATCGCACGTCGCAGAGGAACGCGTCTATATATGGCGCTAGTTCGGGGCAGACCTCGTCCGGGAGGGCGTTGCCAGGTGCGGGGCGGATCGGCTTTGCCCAGGCCTCAGTGATCAGCTCAGCCGTCACCTTCTTGACTTCAGTCGTCAATTTGTCGTAGCTGTGCTTCATGTACTTTGACTCGCTGCCAACCCATGCCCTGTGATAGGTGAGATCGTCTTGCAGGGCGTGGAACGTGTTGAACAAGTTCTCGCTCTTGGTCCGCGCTACGCCTGCGAACGCGGAATAGCATCTCCTCCCAAGCCACGGCTGCCTTCACCGCCTCGCTATAGAGCGTACGGCGTCGTTCTCGCTTACTAGCAAGATACGCCGCGAGAGCAGACAGGGAGGCCACCGCGATTGCAGTGGCAGCAGGTATGGCTATTGAAAGTGTAGTCAACGTCATGCGATCGTGTACATCTAGTTCTTCACCTCATAATGCGCCGATACGGGGCAAAAATGCAACCTGCGGGCGTGCAATCTCTTGTGTTGATCTCTTGATCGAAGCTATGCGGTGAAGGTCCGCCACGGTAGCTGGACTAGTTCAACGCCTCGAAGCCACTGGACAATGTCTGTTGGACCCCATGTGCGGCCGTCCTCCGAGAGCAGAGCGGTACGCACGCCGAACGCTTGACGGCCGGCGGCCATCGCCGCCTCGCGCTCTTGAGGGCTTTGGATGACATGGGGCTTGACGGCTAGGACAGCGAAGTCCTGTCCCTGCTCGCGTATGAGTGCTACCTCGCAGGTCATTGGCTACTCCTAGTTCCTTTCGGGTTTTAGTCGAGGTCTGACTGGTGCTGAGCAATCTACGGGGCGGTCCGGATAGAACTGCATGCAGCTTCAGTTGACTGCGGTTCAGTGCGGCTCTCCCACCAACCTTTTCCCGCAGAATCCGCATTCTTTGGTCGCTAGGAAGCGTCCGGGGACGCAGCTCGTCCGCTGCGATCAGTAGGCTTGGGGCCGTTGAAAGTCAACAATCAAGGCGGGAGGGATCGATGACGGCATCGCCAAGGTTGCTGACGTTGCCTCAGGTGGCGCAGATGGTCGGCGTCGAGTATCGGACGCTGCATAATTGGCTACAGCGAGGGCTACTTCGTCCGAGCGTGCAGGAATCCAGCGGCATTGGAGTTCCGAATCTCTTCAGCATTGAGGATGCTGTACGGGCGAAGGTGATCGCCGATCTGCGCTCGTCTGGGGTCTCCTTTGATCGCTTGGGCCAAGCAGCTACTGAGCTCGACGCTCATCCAAACGCTCTGACTAACGGCGCGATGGTGCTGGTCAACGGCTCTGTCTCAGTCGTCGATGCGCAAGAGGCGGCAACTGCGATCAAGAAAGAGTCATTGACGCTCGTCTACAACACAGAGCACGCCGTCAGCGAGATCCGCTCAGCCTTACCGTAGCCGTACTGCCTGACCTTCGTGTAAAGACGCAGGCTCGAAGGGCCCGTTCTCCGCACATATTTGTGACAGTACCACCGCTCCACGTGCCAGGATTCGTCGATGCGATGGGCAGCCGGGGGCTGGCGTTTTAGCGCACCTCGCCGACCGAAACTCTCGGCGACCCCACCCAGATCTCCCGGCAGAACCTCCAAATGTTTAAGCCAGTGGACCAGCTCACTGGCACAAATCCCCCGCCGAATCGGACCCAAGTCAGCCGGTTTCCGAAGATCGGTGCTCAGAGCCGAACGCCTCGTCAGCGCCCGCGTATGCTAGGGCCGAACGTGTCCGGTGCGAGGGTAAGAGATGCAAACGAGGACGATGCGCCGTGCGCGGCGATCTACGCGCCGTACGTGCTCGAGACGGCCATCAGCTTCGAGGATGAGCCGCCAACGCCCGCGGAGATGGCCGAACGCATCGCGGCGGCTACGCGCACGCACGCATGGGTCGTGCTCGAAGACGACGACCGCGTCGTCGGCTACGCGTATGGCGGGCCGCACCAGGCGCGAGCGGCCTACCGCTTCTCGTGCGAGGTCAGCGTCTACGTTGAGCAGGGCCGGCGACGCGCCGGTTCGGGTCGCGCGCTATACGAGGCGTTGTTCGAGCGGCTCGCGACGCGTGGCTACCTGATGGCGGTCGCGGGCATGACGCTGCCGAACGAGGCAAGCGCGGGCCTGCACCGAGCGATGGGCTTCGAGCCGGTCGGCGTCTACCAGCGGATCGGCTGGAAGCACGGCGCGTGGCACGACGTCGCGTGGATGCAGCGAGCGCTCGGCGTCGAGCACGACCCTCCCTCCGAGCCGCGCTGAGGCGACCAAGCGAGACAAGTGTTGAGCGCCGTTTGATTTGGGCACGCCGCCGGCATGCTGATCGACGATGGTGGGGAGGTCGCAGTGGTGGCGACTATGGATCGTCGTGTATGACGACGCTCGTTTGGGCGATCTCGATGAAGGTGGCGTTCTCGAAGGCGTCGACGATCAATGCGAGGTTGGCCTCGAACAGGGCGAGCAGATCGTCGTTGGCGATATTGCCGGTGGCGACCACGAGTAGTCGCTGCGGAAGCCTCAGCAGTAGATGACTGTCCCGGAAATCGCGGTCCTTCGTGATGAGCACACGGTCCTCGATGTCGACGATGGCCGCAAGCTGACGGTCGCTGGTGCGATTGCCCTCCGGTAAAGCGGAAGTGTGGACGCTGTCGTGACCTGCCTCGGCCAGGTGGTTGGAGAGTCGCAGCGGGAGCTGGGCGTCGATGAGGAACTTCACGCCGCCGCGAGCGGGACGACCCGGTGCCCGCCGGCGGTCAGCGCCCCAAACTCCAGAGCGGCGAGCAGATCGTCGCGTTCGAGGTCTGAATGATCGGCGATGATCTGCTCGATCGTCATGCCCGAGGCCAGCAGCTCCAGCAGGCTCTCGACCGGGTAGCGCAGACCACGGATCGTAGGCTGCCCGTGGCAGATATCGGGGTCAGTACTTATTCGCTCCAGCCGTGCCATGCTCTACACATCCTAGCTGCGCAGCCCAGCAGATGTGATGCCTACAACCCGATGCCCATGTCGAGTTCGTGCTCTGCGGGTGCTTCACGCCCGACGCGCCGCGTCACCCTGTCGGTGCGCGCGGGTACGCCCAGCTCGCCGAGGCACGCGTCCGCCATCTGCATACCCCCCGCTCTTTCGCTCCAAATGCAAGAGCGGGACGCCATATAGGGTGCCCCTGGACTTCTGCCCACCTGGGTCCTCAGGTGGGCAGAATCCACCGGGAAGAACCGGGAACTAAAGGGATCTGACGCATACGGCCACGTTTCGCACATGGCTTGTTTGAGCCGTTTTCAAGGTTTCTTCGTATCCTTCCTGGACCGTTTCACACGCGAGAGGTCGCAGGTTCGAAACCCGCCGCGTCCATTAGCGCGCTCGCCGGTGTCGAGCGCGTTCCGCGGCGGGTTATCGATACTCGGGGTTCGGGTGCTTGGGGAGCTCGAGGTCCCAGTCGTGTGTCGAGTTGCCATAGGCCGGGAAGCCGCCACCGTCTTTGAGTATGCGGGCTAGGTGCAGCATGTTCCAGGTCATGAAGACCGTGTTGCGTGTCGTCCAGGCGTTGTGCTGTCCGCCGCCCACCTCATCGAGGTAGGACGGCCCGGGGCCGGCCTCTCCAACCCAGTAGCTGTCGGCCTGTGGCGGGATGGCAAGGCCGATGTGCTGCAGGGCGTAGAGAACTTGGGCGCTGACGTGCTTGCCCCCATCCTCGTTGCCGGTCGTTAGCACACCGCCGACCTTGCCGTAGTAGGCCCACTGCCCGCGATCGTTGACTTCGCTGGAGTAGGCGTACAAGCGCTCGATGATCGCGCGTGTCTGCGAGCTCTGATCTCCCAGCCAGATCGGACCGGCGAGCAGAAGGATGTCCGCGGGCTCGACCAGCGTTCGATAGATCTCTGGAAACTCGTCCTCTTCATAGCCATGCTCGCGCATGTCCGGCCAGAGACCTGGGGGGATCGTGTGATCGACGGTGCGGACCTCCTCGCAGCGCACGCCGAGCACCGAGAAGATGCGCTGCGGGATGGCAAGCAGGCCGTCGGTGTGGCTCGGCTCGGGCGAGCGCTTCGTCGTGCCGTTGAAGATGACCACCCGCAGATCCTCGTAAGACACCGGCGAACGCTCGGCCTGAGCGTCGATGAAGGCCACTATGGAGTCAGGGAGAGGCATCAGGCGAAGCCCTTTCGTCGACAGTGGGAGGGTCGGGCAAGACGCCCGGCTGGCGCGGGGTCGCATGGCGCCGGCAGTCTATGGGCGAGCAGGCGCGTCTGCTCGCCCATAGCAACCATAGACTCCCAGCGCGCTCCCAGTCGTGAGTGGGCGCCGACGGATTGCCTGCGCGCGCGAAGGAGGATGCGGGTGTTGACCGATCGCTATTTCGTGTGTTTCATCGCGTGATGCATCGAGCAGTGCGAAGTGTGGTGGGTCATCATTTGGTGGCTCGTGCAGCTCTTCATGTGGTGCATGCTCGATGCTGTCGAGCTTGCGGGTACGCTCGCGAGCGCGACTAGCGTGCCTGTCACTGCGAGCAGGCGGACGGGCTTTGAGCTGATCTTCATCGGTGATCCTCCGTTTGCGATTTGAGGGTCGGCAGAGTTCGGCCGGAGCAGACTGTCTCGCACAGGTATTACGAGTTTCTTACCGTGCGCGCGGATCGCGCCGTAAGGAACGCGCAATATCTGGGGTGCAAAGTCGCTGCATGGTCGTCCTGATCGTGTTCGCGTTCGTCGCCGGTGCCGCCACCGCGCTGTCGCCGTGCGTGCTGCCGGTGTTGCCTGTCGCCCTCGCGGCGGGGGTCACTGGCGGCAGACGCCGGCCGCTCGGAGTGGTCACGGGGCTGGCGCTCTCCTTCACGGTCGCGACCGTGGCGCTCGTCTATCTGATCTCTGCGCTCGGGCTCCCCGATCAGTTGCTGCGCACGCTGTCGATCGTCGCATTGATCGGCTTCGGTATTGCGCTGCTCGTGCCGGCGCTCGGAGACCGCCTGGAGGCGCGGCTCAGCACGATCGGCCCGCGCCTTGGCGTCGGCTCGCCGCGCCCCGGCGGGGATGGCGGCTTCTGGTCGGGCATGCTCGTGGGTGGCGGCCTCGGCTTCGTGTATGCGCCGTGTGCGGGGCCGATCCTCGCGGGCGTGATCACCGTCTCGGCGTCGCAGAGCTTCAGCGCCGGACGCCTCGCCGTTGCACTCGCCTACGGGATCGGCTCGGCCGTCGTCCTTTATGGGCTGATGCTCGGTGGGCGGCGGCTGACGGGCCGTCTCGCGCGGCGCAGCGGTCGCTTTCAGATGTCGATGGGCGCGATCATGGTGGTGATCGCGCTGCTGATGCTCGGCAACTACGACACGCGTTTTGAGACCTCGATCGCCGCCGACCTGCCGTCGTTCCTGGTCAACCCCGCCAAAGGCCTTGAAACGACCAGCGCGACTGCGAACAACTTGGCAGCGCTGCGTGGGCACAAGGCACGCCGGGCGGGCGGCCTGAAGGAGGCCGACGCGGGCGAGCGGCTGCCGGTGCTCGGCGTCGCCCCGCAATTCGTGGGCACCCAGAGTTGGTTCAACACTCCCGGCGGGAGACCGCTGAGCCTCGCGTCTCTGCGCGGGCACGTGGTGCTTGTGGACTTCTGGACCTACAGCTGCATCAACTGCATCCGCACGCTGCCCTATCTGAACGCCTGGAACGAACGCTATGCCGCCAAGGGCCTGACGATCGTCGGTGTGCACACGCCCGAGTTCCCGTTCGAGCATTCCGCCGCAAACGTTGCAGGAAGCGATCCATCAGAACGGCATCCGCTACCCGGTGGTGCAGGACAACAACTACAAGACCTGGAACGCTTACAACAACGAATACTGGCCGGCGGAGTACCTGATCGACGCGCAAGGGTCGCATCCGGCTGACCGACTTCGGCGAGGGGGAATACGCGGCCAAGGAGCGAGCGATTCGCAGCCTGCTCGTCGAAGCCGGCGCCGAAGGGCTCGGGCAGGCCACCAAAGTAGCCGCCCAGGCGCCATCGGCGGTCGAAACCACACCTGAGTCCTATCTCGGCGCTGAAAAGGCTGAACGATTCGAGAACGGGGCGTTGCAGCCGGGGCCTGCACGACTTCGGCTCCGGGCCCACGCCCGGGCACGAACACCTGCGCTACGAGGGCAGCTGGCGGCTGAAGGCCGAATCGGCAGAAGCCGTCGCCGCCAGCAGGCTGCAGCTCAACTTCTTCGCTCGCCGCGTGTTCCTCGTCGCGGGCTCGGCGTCTGGCGCACGGCCGGTGCGGATCCTGCTCGACGGCCATCCGATCCCGGCGGCCGACTCCGGAGGCGACGTGCACGCCGGGAGCGCGAGCATCGGCTTCCAGCGGCTCTACCGGCTCGTGGAACTGCCGCGGGTGGAGCACCACGTACTGACCGTGCAAGCGTCGCCCGGGGTCTCCGTGTACTCGTTCACCTTCGGTTGAGCGCCACGCTGCCATGATCACCAGAGTCATGCCTCCCAGCCCCAACGCCCCAGGACAGTACGTGTTGGTCGTCGACGACGAGCCGACGATCGGCGAGATCGTGGCTCGCTACCTGCAGCGGGCGGGCTTTCAGACAGGGGTCGCTCTGGACGGTCCCGAGGCGGTCGCGATGAGCGCCAAGCATTCACCCGATCTCGTGATCCTCGACATCATGCTCCCCGGCTTTGACGGTCTCGAGGTGATGCGCCGATTGCACGAGGACGAGCACGGACGAGCAGCGGTGATCCTGCTCACCGCCAAGGGCGAGGAGTCAGACCGGATCGCCGGCCTGCGGCGTGGAGCGGATGACTATGTCGTCAAGCCGTTCTCGCCTGGCGAGCTCGTCGCGCGAGTTCAGGCAGTGCTGCGCCGCGGCGCCAACGAGCGGACCGGCGAGTCGCCGCTGCAGCTCGAGCGCCTGCGAATCGATCCCGGCGAGCGCACTGTTCGCCTCGATGGTCACGAGGTCGCGTTGACCCCACGCGAGTTCGACCTGCTCTGGTTCATGGCGAGCCACCCTGGGATCGTCTTCTCGCGCTCGCAGCTGATGGAGCAGGTGTGGCAGCTCTCCTCCTGCAACGACAGCTCGACGGTGACGGTGCACATCCGTCGCCTGCGAGCCAAGATCGAGCGCGACCCGGACGATCCCGAGCTCATCCAGACGGTGTGGGGCGTGGGCTACCGGTTCAGGCGATGAGACGATCGCTCTTCACACTCGTGGCGGCCCTGGTGGCGACCTGTGTAGTGATGGCGATCATCGGGGGCGCGCACGCCGTGGCGCTGACGAGCGCGATCCTCCTTCCGGTCGGCCTCGTGGCGCTCCTGCTTGCCCATGCCACCGACGCTCGCAGGCTGCGGATGAGCACGCTTGAGCCACCGTTTCCAACTGGGTATCGGACTCGCGCTCGGCCAGCTCCTGGCGGCGCTCTTGATCGGTGCCGCGGTGATGTTCGTCTCTCCCCACGATGCCTGGATGACGGTCGGCATCCTGATCTTTGCCGCGGTCATCGCCGCGCGCGCGGCACAGATCCTCCTGAACGATGTGGTGGCCGATGTGGGCTCGGTCGCGCACGGTCTGCACTCAGTCGGCCAGGGCGAGCGCGAGGTACACGTGCAGGCGCGCTCGGGCAGGGAGCTCAGCGACCTCGCCGACTCGGCCAACGCCATGATCGACACGCTGCGCCTGGAGGAACGCTCGCGCGACGAGGCGGACGCCGCCCGCCGCCAGGTCATCGCCGCTGTATCCCATGACCTGCGCACCCCTCTGGCGTCCCTGCAACTGCTCGCCCAAGCACTCGACGACGACCTCGTGGACCCGGCCACCGCCCGCAGGTACGTCAAGAGCATCGGCGCGAACGTCCGCGCCCTGGGCGCACTCGTCGATGACCTATTCGAGTTTTCTCGACTCAACGCAGGCGATTTCGCATGGACGACCGAGGCGGTGCCACTCGCCGGGATCGTCGCCGAGATGGTGGAGGCCATACGACTGGAGGCGCAAGCGCGTCGCGTATCCGTGCACGCGGAAATCCCCAGCGACCTCCACCCGGCACGCGCCAACCCCGAACAGCTGGGGCGCGTGCTCGCGAACCTGCTCACCAACGCAATCCGCCACACTCCTCCCGACGGCAGCGTACTCGTCCGCGCTCACCAACGCGAAGACGCGGCCCAGATCGAGGTGTCAGACACGGGCGAGGGCATCGCCGCGGCCGACCAGCCACGCATCTTCGAGCCCTTCTACCGCGGCGGCGACCAGGCGGCCCGGACCAGCTCGGGCAGCGGCCTCGGTCTGGCCATCGCACGCACGATCGTGGAGGCGCACGGCGGACGGATCTGGCTCGCCGAAGCGCGCACAGGCACGCGGATCTGCTTCACGCTGCCGCTCGCAAGCTGACGGCAAGCAGAACATCACGATGATTGCAAAGTCAACAGGCGTCGAAAATGACAACCTGTACTGACGGTCGGATTGTTCGCTGCCGCGAGCGGGAGTGTCACCAAGGGGATTCCTTTTCCTATTTCGCGGTGAGCCATGTCAGCGACGCGCCGGGGCGGGTGCAGGCGAGCGCACGCTATGAGGGCCGTGTTCGCCGCCGAGGCGGACGGCTCTCTATGACGCGGTGCACATTCCTCGCGCCTCACAGGCGGCGGGTGCCTCAATTTCGCGGCGCGCGCCGATACCCAATCCTATACGTCCAACGGCCCTCTGGGACGTATTTTATTAATGCATATAAGTCCATGTATCAGGTTGATCTGGGGGATAGACTCGCGAGTGATGATTTTTCGGTTTCGAAGTTCGCGGTTCTGCGTATCGAGCGGAATGCGGTAGCGCGTGGATCGTACGGAGAACATGGCGTTTGGTGTCGCTCGCGAGTTGTTGGGCGAGCTGGATGTCGAGGTCGTGCTGAACGGTGTGTTGGAGGCGGCACGCGAGCTGACGGGCGCCGGCTATGCGGCGTTGGGGGTCCTGGCAAGACAGGAGCATGATGATGGTGAGGGCGTTGGTCTCGCGCGGTTTATCACGGTAGGGCTGGATGAGCGCACACGGCTTGAGATAGGGAGTTTGCCGCGTGGTCTCGGAGTGCTTGGTGAGTTGATCCGCGATCCGGTGCCGTTACGACTGGCGGATGTGAGCGCTCACCCGCGCTCCTATGGTTTCCCGGCGGGCCATCCGCCGATGCGTACGTTCCTTGGCGTGCCGGTGAGCGTCGGTGGTCGGGCGTTCGGGAACCTGTATCTAACTGAGAAGGCCGATGGTGAGCAGTTCACCCAGGGGGATGAGGACGCGATCGTGACGCTCGCTGAGCTTGCGGGAGTGGCAATTGAGAACGCGCAACGCTATACCGAGACGCACGAGCGGCGCAAGGAACTCGAGCGAACGGTAGCGGCGCTTGAGGCAACCACCCAGGTCACTCGGGCGATCGGCGATGAGACCAACCTGGATGCGGTGCTCGGGTTGGTCGCGAAGCGCGGGCGTGCTCTGGTGAGCGCTCGTGTACTGTTGATCGAGTTGCACCAGGGCGAGGAGGTGTTGATCGCTGCTGGCGCGGGAGATGTTCCTGTCGGACTGGTGGGCAAGCGTATGCCGTTTGCTGGGACGTTCGCTGAGCAGGTGGTGCGTACTCGGGGTGCTGTGCGCGTCGAAGACGAGGTGAGCCGTATGCGCTTCAACGAAGTCGGCGTTGGGCGCCTTGGCATCCAGACGCGTGCCGGGTTGGTCGTTCCATTGCTGTTTCACGACCGCTCCTATGGAGCACTGCTCGCTCTCGACCGTTTGCAGGACGGACCAGAGTTCTCAGCTGAGGATGCGCAATTGCTCGAAGCGTTCGCCGCGAGCGCCGCGACCGCCGTCGCGATCGCTCACACCGTCACAACCGATATCGAGCGTTTGGCGGCGGTCGTGCGCTCCTCCTCCGACGCGATCGTCACAACCGACGAGCACGGTGTCATCACCAGTTGGAACCCCGGCGCTGAGCAGATCTACGGCTATACAGCGGCGGAGATGGTGGGCCGACAGGGATCGGAGACCTCGTTACTCGTCGTGCCAGAGGAGCATCGTGAGGAGACGGAGATGCTGTCGCAAGTGTTGGCTGGAGAGAACGTCAAGCATCACGAAACCTCGCGTATACGCAAGGACGGCACACAAGTAGAGGTGTCGTTGAGTGTCTCTGCGATCTATGACCCTTACGGCAAGGTCGCGGGGATCGCCTCTACCGCGCGCGACATCACCGAGCAAAAGCAGATGCAACGCATCGTCTCCCAAACCGAGCGGCTTGAGAGCATCGGCCAGCTCGCCGGAGGTGTCGCGCACGACATGAACAACCTGCTGACGATCATACTCAACCACGCCGACTTCGCGCTGGACACACTCATCGAGGAAGAGCCCGTGCGCGAGGAGATCCAGCAGGCACGCGGCGCGGCAGATCGCGCCGCGACGTTGGTACGCCAGTTGTTGCTGTTCGCACGCCAAGAAGACGCCACGTCGACAGAGACACTCGACTTGAACGAGATCGTCAGCGAACTAAGCGGAATGCTCGCGCGGACCCTCGGCGAGCACATCACTCTGCGCACCGGACTCATCGATGGGGCGTGGCCGATCGAGGCTGATCGCGGGCAGGTCGAGCAGGTGATTGTCAACCTCGCGGTCAACGCTCGCGACGCGATGAATGACGGCGGCATTCTCACGATCAGCACCGAGAACGTCACGCTCGACCAAGAGCAGGTGGACACCTACACCGGTCAGGGCGAGCCGGGCCAGCACCTCTGCCTGGCAGTCGGAGATACCGGGGGCGGTATGACCCCGGCGGTGATCGCAAAGGCCCTCGATCCCTTTTACACCACCAAGCCGGTAGGCGTTGGGACGGGTCTCGGGCTGGCGACGGTTTACGGGATCATCAGCAAGGCAAACGGTCATTTGCACATCGCCTCTCAACCAGGGGAGGGTACAAGGGTCAGAACCTACTGGCCGATGACCCACGCAGCCAAGGTCGCGACGCCGAACGCAGCCTCGGATGCGGGCCCGTCTCAACATTTGGTGGGAGGGGAGACGATCTTGCTTGTCGAGGATGAGCAGTCGCTACGCGCCTTGACACAGCGCATCCTGCAAGAACACGGTTATGTGATTCTCAGTGCAGGCCAGCCCAGTGAGGCTAGAGAGATAATCGAGAGCCACGATGGGCGCATCGATTTGCTCATTACCGATGTGGTCATGCCTGAAGCCCGTGGCACACAGCTCGCCACCGAGCTGCAATCGCTGCTTCCTGGGCTACCGGTGCTCTACACATCGGGATACGTGCCCAATGCAAGCGAGCTGCCGGTGGGCGCCGCGTTCCTCGCAAAGCCATTCGACCGCGAGCGACTCCTGAGCGCCGTCGCCGCACACTTCCAGAGCCAACAGGCAGCCAATGGCTAAACGCGCCCTGTCACCGGCTCTCCATGCGCGGCGTACTCAACCGAGTGACCATGCGCTGGCAGCCGTGCCGGCTTGATAGCAAGGCCCGTCGTGCAGGTTTGAGGAGCTCATACGCTGTTCGTACCAGTTGACCACCGGGAATCCATCGTGACACGCCGATCATCAGGGCATGGCACGAATCTTGATCAGCGAGTCCCACCGAGACGTTCGGCGTCTGTTGGAGCGCATGCTCACCCGCATGGGACATGAGCCGGTCGTGGCCAGGACGCCCGATACCGATCATTTGGCAAGCGCTGATGTCGTTATCGTTGAGCCGGTTGAGTCTATTGGCGCGTTGCTTGCTCAGGCGGCGTCTATCGCCCGCCCGTCGCTGCCACTGATCTGCGTTAGCGTCAGTGAACCGGCTGCTGAGCTCGAAGAGCTCGGCGTCATCTTCAGCGCCTGCCTGATCAAGCCCTTCACCACCGAACAGCTTCAGGAGGCGATCGACCAGGCCCTACATGCTCCCCAAACACCAAAAGAGGACAGCCATGCCGCCGAAGGTCTCCTGTAGCCAAAGACGACCAAGCTCGCTTCCCGCCAGAACGGCAAGAATGCAGCTTCCCCCGCCCATCCCCAATCAGCGACCGATAACGATGCTCCCTCAGGGACCACTGGGGATAGGGCGCCAGCGGAGTGATCGCAAAGCCGTTCGACCCAATGACCCTCCCCGAAGAACTTCAACACATACTCGGCCATGTGAGCACCCCCGGTCGAGGTCGAGCAGCACGGCGTCGTGATCAGTCATCGCCACTGCTACGCAGATCGGGCCTACACTCATCTATGACTGGGATAGAAAGGATCGTCCATCTGTCGCAGGCATCCTACGATCTACTGCTGCAGGAGGGGCTGCGGTCGAACCCACCTGGCGCCCTTCAGGCAGACCACATCCACCGGGAAGCAAGGATCTAAGGATCGCGCGGGCAAGACTCGGCCAGGGGCCCGCAAGCACGAAGCCGGTCGCTCAGTGGTGATGGTCGTGCCCGCGCACGGTACGCCACGACTGCCACGTGATACGCAAGATGACCAAGGTGATCGCGAGACCGATCAAGGGATCGCCGATCGGTGCGCCAAGCGCCACCACGATCGCCGAGGCGATTACCGCGAGGCTCACATAGCTATCAGCACGGGCATGGTTGCCATCAGCGATCAGTGCCGCACTATCGAGCCTTCGACCGGCGCCCGGCGTCAACCACTCGGACCCCACCGCCCTGTACGACCAGGTCGCGGCGCAGATCCGTCGTGCGATCGCCGACGGGGAGGCCAAGCCAGGAGAGCGCCTGCCGCCCGCGCGTGACCTCGCGGCGGTCATGGCCGTCAACACCAACACTGCTCTGCGTGCGCTACGTGCGCTGCGCGAGGAAGGTCTTCTGGAGTTCCGGCGCGGGCTCGGCGTGCGGGTGAGCGGCACCCCCCAGCACGCGTCAGTTATCGCTCGGGCACGCGAGCTCGTTGGCTTCGCGCGCCTGCAGGGCTACCAGCCCGAGGAGCTGATCTCGATTATCCAAGGCATCCGCTGAACATGCCCACACGCTTGACCGACAAGCCGTCCCGCGACCACCCACCCGGCGAGCCTCTTGGACCCGACCAAGGCGTCATCGAAGAGGCGCGTCGCAGACAGCGCTGGATCGCCCGACCGGCCGCGCTTTGCCATGAGGCCACCCTCCCTTGTCCCACTCGACGCCCTCGGCAAGCGCATCGCGGAATCTCCCGACAATGGAGCGTCCCGGTTTCGCGACTGGAATCCACCCGCCCGCCCGCTCGGCGGACCATGCCGCTTGCGTGTCGTGGGCCTCGCGAAGGCCACGCCCGAGTGGGGTCAGGTCGCCACCGCCATACGCCCGTATCCCGCACCGATCGTAGGACGCGGCTTCCTCTCCTGTGTCAACACCGAGTACTTCATCCCCGGCTTCGGCCTACGAGCGGCGGTCCTGCTCGACGCTGCCGATCCTCTACACGCCACGCCTGCGGCGATACCCGGACTCGCGCACATCCCGCAGGCGCCCAGCCTCTACAACGGTCCCGGCGACCTCCAGCTCGGGCCGATGACCGCCAGACGCGAAGGCCGCGCATGGATCGTCGTGGCGGGCGGCGGACGCAACGCCGAGGAAGCACGCATCCGGCTCCTTCGCCACCTCAAGGTGACGCCCCCTCGTAGGAGGTTGCCAGGCGTCGTTTTTCTGATGGCTCGCCGCGCTTTCCGATGTTGGGTGCACGAGAAGGGTGGTCAAGGGACATTGTAGGTAACGCGAGGGTCTGCGTCGAAGCGTGCCCAAGACCGCCTGGCTGATGCACGTGCCGCATCCGGCGGGGTCATGAGACTTCTGTCAACAGCGATTTTGCTATAATGATCGCTTATGCGAGCGAGAGATGTGATCGTGGTGGCCAGGAGGCGCGCAGGCCTCACCCAGCAGGAGCTTGGGCGTAAGATGGGCGTGCCGCAGGCGACCGTCGCGCGGTGGGAGAGCGGGTTCAGCGAGCCCAAGTTTCGCGACGTACAGAAGGCGACCGTCGCGTGCGAATTGGATCTGACGCTTGGGTTCGCCAACGCCGACGAAGGGTCGTGGAACTCGCTGATCTATGAACAGCTGCGGCTTTCCCCGGCGGATCGAGTACGACAGCTCTCGCATGACGACTTCGACCGCGTCGGCACACTCCAGGCCATCGGCGAATCGGGGGTCTGTGCGCTTGTCGTCGGAGAGGTCGCGGGGGCGCTGCAGGGGTGGCCACTGGTGCTCGGGCGGCAAGGTGGACTTGAGGTGCTTGTACGGGCCGAGGATCGTGAGCGTGCTCAAGAGGTGGTCGCCGCGACGCCCAGTCCCGGGCGGATTCGGGTGCTGACGGAGATGCCTGGCGCTTGGGGGTATAGCGATCTGGCGCGCAACTGTGTGTCACTGGAGGTGAACGGGGTCTCCGTACAGGTCGCGGCGCTCGTCGATCTGCTGCGCGTGGCACACAGCGAGAACGGCCGCTACAGCCGCAGGTTCGCGCACGCTTTCGACGAGACGCTGCGACTGACGGAACGCATGCGTCAGCGCCCAGACTTGGCGGCGAAGCGCAAGCTGAGCGAGCAAGAGGCACGAGATGAGGTCGAGAAATGGCTGGCCAAGCAGACGGCGGCGTAGACCGCGGACGGGACGCGCTGTTGCGCGCGCTGAGCGATGATGGCGTGCGCTTCGTGCTGATCGGCGGCGCCGCGATCGAAAGCCACGGAGTGGACTACGCCACCCAAGACATCGACGTGACCCCGGACCGCGAGCAGGAGAACCTCGAGCGGCTCGCCGCTGTGCTCAACGGTCTCGATTGCCGGTTGGAGCTGGATCCCGACGATCCCGACGCAGCGATCGAACTGCCGAGCGACTACTTCACCGCAGCGACGCTGCAGCGGGCGATGGTTTGGAACCTGCACACCAAGCACGGCAAGGTCGATCTGACGCTTGAACCGGCCGGCTTCCCGGACGGCTATACGCAGCTCGCGCCCAGGGCTCGGCAACGCCGGGCTAGTCGAACCTTGATCGAGGTGTCGATAGCCAGCCTCGAGGATGTCGAGCACTCCAAGCGGCTTGCGAACCGAGAGAAGGATCGCGACTACCTGGAGGAGGTTGGGCGACTCGATCCTCCGCCGACGGAGCGCGAGAGCGCAAGTCAGGACCGCAATTACAGACACGAGGACGAGCTCGAACCGCCTTCTCGCTGACAACGAGCCTGTACCTGATCTGGGTCCAGCGAGTCGGAGCGCACAGCGTCCGAGGACACTGCACCGACACGAGCGTGCTGACATCCGGACACTTGCTCGAGAGCGCTGGCATGGACGGGCACGGGCTAGCGGATGGCAAGCGCCCGGATCAGGTGGTCCACCGAGCGGCTGCCAAACATGTGCGTAACATCCTGGGCCCTCCCGGCCACTCTCCTGGTATCAACAACCGGGAGGTGAGGATGACTGACAGGGACCCGCGAGCGCTCGACCGTGAGCGCTTCGAGGAGATCTACAGAGAACACTTCGAACGAGTCGCGGCGTACCTGTTGGCTCGCGCCGACCGCGACCTGGCGGCGGACGCGCTCTCGAGAACCTTCGAGATTGCCTGGCGGCGGATCGGCGAGGTGCCCCGCGAAGCGTTGCCTTGGCTGATCGGCGTGGCGCGCAAGGTGCTCGCCGAGTCTCGTCGCGGTCAAGGGCGCCGCGACGCGCTCGTCGAGAGGATCGGGGCCGGCCTTGAGGCCGCGCCCGACCATTTCGACGCTTTCGCCGAACGCCAACGTGCGCTCGCCGCGCTTGCCCGCCTCAGCGACCCTCAGCGCGAAGTGTTGCTCCTGATCGCATGGGACGGTCTCAGCCAACGGCAGGCCGCCGACGCGCTCGGCTGCTCCAGAGGCGCCGTCGCTCTGCGCCTGCACCGGGCTCGCGCGAGCCTTCGCAAGGCGCTGCTGGAGAGTGGCGAAGAGCGCCGTGAGTTCCCGACCGAGCCCGAGCTACTTCCCTGCCCCGCACCCACCACCGGCGAGAACCTTTAGGAGAACAACCATGACCGATCACACCGACAAGCTCTTGCAGGGTCTACGGCCCAGTGACGCTCAGCGCGTCGACGAGGTCTTCTCCGCCGAGCAACGCTCAGATTTGCTTGCGCAGATCACCTCAGAGGACCGCCCCGTGGCGGTTGTTCGGCGCGAACGACCCGCCCGGCCACGACGTCCACTCATAATCGGAACGATCGGCGCTACAACGCTGTTGGCGTGTGCCACCCTGGCCACCCTACTCGCCACAGGCTCGGCGGTCAGCCCCGCGCCCGCCGACGCCGTCGCCTTTCACACCTCCCCCAGCGGCGACCTGCTGGCCTCCATCACCGACCCCTTCGCGACTCGCACACGACTGAACGCCGCGTTCGCCAAGCAAGGCCTCCACATCACGATCCTTCTCATTCCAGTCTCGCCCAGCGCCGTCGGCAGAGTCGTGTACATGAGTCTCTCCAGCTCCCGCGGACCACAGATCGAGCCGTTGCGAGAAGGCGACCACTGCACCCCAGGCGACGCGGACTGCGCAATCGGATTGCGCATACCCAAGGGCTTCACGGCCACCGCCACCATCGGACTCGGGCGTCCCGCCCGACCCGGAGAAACCTATGAGAGCAGCGGCAGCGCCTTCGCCGTGGGCGAACTCCTGCACTGCAGCGGACTGCTCGGCGCCACTGTCGCGCAAGCCTTGCCCGCGCTCGAACGCCACAAACTCACGATTCAATGGATGGAAGACATCGAAGTCGCCTCACGGCATTCGGACGTCAGCTCCCGCGCCAGGACCGTCACCGATCCGCCCACCAGCTACTACATCTGGGGCGCCAACCTCTCATCGCACGGACACATCATCGTGCAGATCGAGCCAAAGCCCTGGCCGGCCACACCCGGGGCAGGCGCACACTTCAACGACGGGTGCTGAAGGCGGGCTTGGAAGGCGTGGGAGTCGTGCGGCCAGACGTTGAGGAGTCCACCGCTTCGCAACCACCGCGTCCGCTGCAGCGAAGTGCGCCCGCGGGAGAGGGGCGTGCGCGCGCATCAAGCGCAGCGAAGCGCGGTGGTGCTTCCGATGGTACGCCCTTATCCCGACATTCGGAAGATGTCCCGCGAGACAAACAGGTCTCCTGTAGTCACGCCGGATCCGGTGCTTGCGGCCTCAGCCCCAGTTGTCGTAGCTAAAGCGGCCCACCGTCACGAGGGCGGAATGTCTGCGCAGGAAGGGCCCATAAGAGCTGATAGCGGGCAGTTCGAACGAGGGGATCGAGTAGATGACCCTGCCGTGCGCGACTCCCGGACAGCCTGGGAACATGCTGTGGGCATCTGCATACACGGAGGGCAGCTTCAGTTCGATTTGTTCGCCCGTCCTCACATTGCGGCCAAGTTGTCCGTTGGCCTGCTCGGGGCGACCGCGACACGCGCCAGTGCTGGGAGCCTGCAACGTCACGCTGTAGCCGCTCAGAGCGCTCCTCACAGCGACCCTCGCGCGAAAGGAGACAGTGAGGGCGGCAACCGGACCCGTATGCGCGGTGCCTTCAACAGGCCGGCCCAGGGCTGGGCGTACAAGAATTGGGGAGGCCAATTCGCGGGCGTTTGGGACATCGATTCTTCGAGCGACGTAGCCCACCGGTGACAGGCAGTCAGCGCGCCGCTTGCCGGGCGAGGCGATCGCGCAAGTACGCCCGCCCGTATAGGAGACCGTGGTGATCGGCTGTGGCAAGCGTACTCCGCCTAGCGTCCCGCCACCCGCCGGCAGCGCCCCCGAAGCGCCGGCCCCCACGCCTCGCGCGATCAGCCAAGCCGGCGCCTTCGCCACAATCAAATATGCGCCTTCGCTGCCCACGGTTGGGACCGTGCGCCGATGTCCGCCAGACATGTAGGTGACCGTGCGCGCCAGGGGTCCCAACAAGCCGTAGAAGATGTCCCTCGGGTCGCTGCGTCCACACAGCTCGCTCGCCGCCCGCGATCCAAGCAGGTGACACTGGCGCGGCAGCCCGCTGGCCGGGACGCCGTAGTTGCCGACGCCCAGAAACGCATGACGGTGACCGTCGAGCAGGACACAATCTCCTTCGGCCTGACTTGCCTGCACCGGCAACGGGTGAAAGCGCCCGTCATCCCCGAACGCCCCATCCTGACCGAGTACCCCGATGCGCCCCCCCACGAGCCGTCCGACCTGCACACAGCCGAGCCCACGACTGGTCTTGTACACACGCATCGTCCACGGTGGCCCCCCGGCAGGATCGGGCGCCGCGATCCCGAGCAGGCCTCCAGTTTTTGCGATAGCCACGCCCGCGCCCACAGTCCTGGAAAAGCTTTCTTCTGAGCGCACCGGCGCCCCCGTCTCGATCAGGTGCGTCGCCGCGTACGCCACGGCCGCAAGCGCGAGCAGACTCACGAGCAACACCGCCACAAGACCGCCGTGGCGAGCGAGTGGGACCCGCGCCTGTCCAGGAAGCCTGCGCGCTCCGGGCGGACGATCTCGGCGCTTCTCGGAGTGGGACGACCGTGGATCACTGCTCCCACTCGCGTATGCACAGGCCTCGCGCGCTTGTCGCTCAGCGGCGTCGAGCAGCGCCTGGCGCAGTTGCGGAAGCTCGCTCATCGCGAGTAGCCCGCCAACAATCGCAGCATTCGCAAGCCGCGACTAACGCGCTGGCGCACGACCATCTCCGAGCAACCGAACTCCTTAGCGAGATCCTCGTAGTCGCGATCCTCGATCACCCTGCCCCTGACCGCCGCCCGCTGCTCGGCCGGGAGCGACTCGAGCAAGGTCAGCGAATCGAGACGGGCCGAGGACTCCAGGCGGTCGATACGCTCGACGTCGTAGTCGCTCAGCATGATCGGCTCCATCCCCAATCGCTTGCGGGCCCGCGCCTCGACACGCCCCTTTCTTCGACTTTGCGCCAATTCGTTGCGGGCGATCCCATACAACCAGCCCTTTGCGCTGCCAAGCTCCGACCGATAAGAGTCCAGCGAGGCGAGCGCCACGGCGAACACCTCCGCCGCGAGATCCGCGGCGAGATCGGCTCGGCCCGTCGCGCGACGGAAGAAAGCAAGCATCGGCCGCTCGTAGCGGTCATAGAAGACGGCGAACGCCTGCGCGTCCTCCAAACCGATTTCGAGCAGTTCCTCATCCGAGCACCTCGACCAATCCATTGACAGCACTACTCGTTATTGGAGCTCAGCAAGGATTTGTGACGAGGACCGCTTACGAGATCAGCCGCTTCTCGCCGCGGCCCAGGCCAGTTGCGCGCGTGCGCGTGAAACATGGTCCTTCCGAGCATGCTTTACAAGAGCGGCCTGCCGCGCTCCTACGTGAAGATCATCACGCTCAAGCGCACCCCCGTGGCCAAGGGCCACAACCTCCACAAGAAACACTAGGAGCAGCTAATCCGGAACGTCCGCAGGCGTTCCTTCCGTTACCAGGGATGTTTTGGAAGTTGACAAGCTTTGCCGCGGGAGCGCCTCTGTATTCGCTTTTGCATGATGTGGTCGCAGTCCTTCGAGAATCCTGGTGAGCACGTTGCCGACGTCTTCTCGCTCTCGAGTGGGGTCGTTCGCGTGAGCGATGGCCATGCACCCTTCGAGGATCGCGCCGGTGAGCATAAGGGCGAGAGTCTTCAGGGGTAGGGGTGCAATCACCCCCGCGCGGATCGAACGACGTAGGGCACCGCGAAGGACAACTGCCCCGTAACGGTTTTCGACGCGACGGATCGTGTCTGCGTCGAGCACGGCTTGGGCGTCGTGGAGCAGGATACGGCGCACCGCAGGGTCGAGGTGGGCGTCGAGTATTGCCTGGCAGCCTGCACACAAATCCTCCCACGGATCGGGCTCCAAGAAGGCTGTGGCAGCGCGTTCTGAGACCTCACGCTTGACCTGTTCATAGACGGCGCCGAACAGCTCTTGCTTGCCGGCATAGTGATGGTAGAGCGCTCCCTTCGTGACTTTCGCGGCGTTCGTGATCTCCTCGAGGGAGGTCGCCGCGTAGCCATGTTCACCGAACAGCTTTCGCGCGGCGAGCAGGAGCGCTTGGCGAGTCGCCTCGCCCTGCTGAACCTTCTTGCTCTTGACATCCGTACCGAGAGTATGCATCATGTATACCGTCGGTATGTTAGCTGAAAACTGGATAGGAGGCGACGATGCCCAAGTATGTGATCGAGCGTGATGTACCAGGAGCGGGAAACCTCAGCCCTGAGGAGCTGCAAGGCATGGCAGCGAAGTCAAACCACGTCATCGGCGAGCTCGGCCCGGACATAAGGTGGCTCACCAGCTATGTCACAGACGACAAGCTCTACTGCGTTTACGTCGCGCCCGACGAGGACATCCTGCTGGAGCACGCCCGTTGCGGAGCCTTTCCCGCAGACCGCATTTCGAAGGTCTCAACCGTCATCGACCCCTCGACCGGGGACGCCCCTGTGGCGGCTCTCTAACGAGGGCCTTGCCCAGGATCACTGGCACCGCCCCCTGATAGGGCCGATAGACGACTTCTACCGTGGCGACGCTCCTGTGCACCGCCCTGGGATGGGAAGGCAGACCACACACGGGCGCGAACAGCTCCCCGGCCGAGAACCGGTGGGTCACCGTGGTCCCCTTGGCCACGTCACGGTCAAGGGTGACCTCGTCATAGCCGGTCGCGATCTCTTCTGGACGGCGATGCGCAAACGTCTGACGGCCGCAAGAGACCCCCGGGATTCGGATCGTATAGTCCTGCTTGGCGCTCTGCACCGCAAACGGGGCCTTGAAACTGATTCGCACTCCCGCGAGCCGGCCATGACCGACCTCTAGGCGCACGCGCAGTGGCTGGTGAAGGTCCCGTGGCGTCAGGTTCCTGAGCGCCGGCCAATGCGGCACGGGGCACGGATCGGTGACGTCCGAGCGCCCACCCGGCGCCACGACCGGGCCACGTTCACAGAGCTTGCCTTGGAGCCGGTAAACGATCGCGGTGAGCGGCGGATAAGCCGGCAGATCGCCTTCGCTGCCGATGCTTTCGCTGCCGAATCCCACCTGCTCATGGGGCTCGGCCCGGCGCACGATCAAATACGCGCCTAGCGGCTCCAACACGGGGACGGTCACCGGCGTCCGGCCCGCCCGGAAGGTCACGCTCACCGCTTGCGGGCCGAGCAGCCCGTAATAGATGCTTCTCAGCTCGTTCCTCGGGCGCGCACTTTCGCGTCCATTGGCCGCGCCCGCGCTGCGGTCCACGCCCCGGTGCTCGCCCGCGACGGCCTGCCCTGCCAAAGCGCAGCTGACCGTGGCCGTCGCATCGTTCTCCCCCCCGTTTACCCCTTGCCTGATGCTCCCCGGCAAGATGTCTGCGGGCATCGGATGAAAGCGCCCATCGTCGTGGAAGACCCCGTCGATCCCCAGTTGTCCCAGCTGCGATCCTCGGACACGCCCGATCTGTACGCAAAGCTCCCCTCTAGAGGTACGTACGACCTTCATCCCCCACTCCAAACCACCTTCCGGATCGGGCGCCCGCAACGAAAGCAACCGCGACGCGCCTGGCACAGGAGCACCTTGCCCAACGGACGGATTCGGCTGCGATTCGGGACGAACCGGTGCCCCTGTGAGGATCACCCCGGTGGCGGCCAGCGCGATCGTGGCGCTCGCCAGCAGGCACGCGCAAGCGATCAAAGACAAGCGCCACCCCCTCCTCATGCGCCGCCATCGCCCACGGCCCCTCTGTTCGGGCGCGCCTTGGGCGCCGGCCGCGAGCCTACGGTCAGCCGCCTCCAGCAGGTCGCGCTCCAGCTGCTCGAGAATGCTCATCATCCACCAGCCAATCTTGCTCGTAGTGTGCTCAGCCCACGGCTCACCCGCTGGCGAACAACCGCCTGCGAGCAGCGCAGCTCGCCAGCTATCTGCCCGTAGGCGAGGCCTTCGACGACGCGTGCTTCGATGGCCCGCCGCTGCTCCTCGGGAAGGCCCGCCAACGCCCGTGTCGCCTCCTCGCCGCCCTCACTCAAATGTGCGATCGCGAGGGCGGCATAGTCGTCGACCACCAAGCGATCCATGCCCAAGCGCTCGCGCGCCTTCGCCTCGACCCGTCCCGCGCGACAGCTGGAGCCGAGCACGTTGCGGGCGATCCCAAACAGCCACTGATCGGCGCGCCCCTTGGCCGTGTCATAGTCGTCTACCGACTCCAGCGTCCTTGCAAACGTCTCGGCCGCCAGGTCCGCCGCCAGCTCGGGGCTGCCCGTCGCCTTCATGAAGAAGCCGAGCACGGGCCGCTCGAAGAGCCGGTAGAAGGCCGCGAAGGACTCTGGATCTGCGCGCGCCACGGCCAGCAGCTCATCCCCGTTGAGGCTCTCCCGCTCCATCGTCCTCACCTATTAGCCGATGGGAGCACTTTGTGACGATCACGCAACCCCTCTGGGCCAGCGTCAGGCGACCAACAAAAGCTCACTACCTGCCGATGAGGTGGTTAGGATTTGTCGCGTGCCGCGTTCTCGATGAGCCCGCAGGATCTACCGTTGCCAGCGGCAGTGTGATGCCTTCCGTCTGTGGGCAATTTAAAGATTCAATCTTGATATTGTCCATGTGTGGTCCGCCGCACGATACAGGAGCAGCTGGAGCGCCTTGCAGCACTCCACCCCGTCGTCACCATCACTGGACCGCGCCAGTCCGGCAAGACCACCCTTGCCCGCTCGGTGTTTCCCGACCATGCCTACGTGTCCCTGGAGACCCCCTCCGAGCGTGCGCTCGCGAGCGAAGACCCGTTCGCTTTTCTTGCGCGCTTCGACGGCAGGGGCGCGATCCTCGATGAGATCCAACGCGTTCCCGAACTGCCGTCCTATCTACAGAGCCTCGTTGACGAGGACCCCACGCCGGCACGGTTCATCCTCACCGGCTCGCAGAGCCTTTCGCTGCTCGACCGGGTAAACCAGTCGCTGGCCGGGCGCACCGCGCTGCTCGAGCTGCTGCCCTTGGATCTGGCAGAGGTTCGCCGGTTCCCCAGTCCACCCGAAGACCTCGACACCGTCCTGTGGGAGGGCGGCTACCCACGCATACACGACCGCGAATTGCCGCCAAACGAGTGGCTTGCCGACTACACCGCCACCTACCTGGAGCGCGATGTCCGCAGCCTGCTCGGTGTCGGCGACCTGGCGACGTTTCACACATTCTTGCGCCTTTGCGCGGGGCGCACCGGGCAGCTGCTCAACCTGGCCTCGCTCGCGGCGGACTGCGGCGTCGCGCAACCCACCGCCCGCAGCTGGCTGTCGGTGCTGGAAGCGAGCTTCATCGTCTTTCGCCTGGCGCCCTTCCACGCCAATCTCGGCAAGCGCCTAGCCAGGCGCCCAAAGCTCTACTTCCACGACTCTGGTTTGGCGGCAAGCCTGCTCGGGATCGAGGACCCGCGCCAACTCGCCACACACCCGCTGCGAGGGGCCCTGTTCGAGGGATGGGTGATCTCAGAGATCCTCAAGTGGCATCGCAACCGCGCGCGGCGACCCGAGCTCGCCTTCTATCGGGAGCGCGACCGCGTCGAGATCGACCTCCTGGTCGAGCGCGGCGAGCGGCTCACACTCATCGAGGTCAAGGCGGGACGCACGCCAAACGGCGACTACTTCAAGGCATTCCCCCACTTCACCGAGCTGATCGACGCGCGAGGCGACGGTCGCTGGAGGGTCACGCGCCGCGCGGTTGTATACGGAGGCGAGGAAACCCAAGCGCGGAGCGCAGGCGAGCTGGTGAGCTGGTCAGAGCTCCCTAATGTCGACTTCGATTGATCGCCATCCCTCAGAGCGCGCTCTCCCCCACGCTCGGGTCAAGCTCGGCCGCCGCTACCTGCGCAAGCGGCGGCGGAAACACGCCGGCGCCTCGCTGCCGTTTGACAGTTCGCGCTCGGCGCGGGACGTGTAGCGCGAGGTTTGGCCCCTAGCGCGGCGTGTCCCATCGCGCAGCGCCCGTCGGATCAGGGAAGGGATGTCCGCACGATCTACCGGCCGCCAACGCTACGCTCTGAACGATGCCGACGCTGCTGCTCGACCCACCGCCCGCCGCGCTGCAAACGCTGCTGGAGCGTCGCCGCAAGCTCGGCCAAGACCGCAAAGACGAGGTCTGGGAGGGGGTGCTGCATGTGGTTCCCGCACCCAGCCATAGGCACGCCGACCTGGTCCAGCAACTGGCGGTGATCCTCGACGGCCCCGCTCGCGCCGCCGGTCTACAGCCGACAATAGCCGAGTTCAACCTGGGCAACTCCGAGCAAGACTTCCGCGTGCCCGACGGCGGGCTGCACCGTCCCGGCGCGGCCGACATGTGGCACCCCACGGCGGCACTCGTAGTCGAGATCCTCTCGCCCGGCGACGAGACCTGGGAGAAGCTGCCCTTCTACGCGGCCCACAGCGTGGACGAGGTGCTGATCCTCGATCCCGACGCGCACTCGGTCCACTGGTTCGCACTCGCTGGCCCGGACTACCGACCGGTCGAGCGCAGTGCTCTGATCGAGCTGGGGCCCGCTGAGCTTCTTCGGCAGATCGAGTGGCCGTAGGCCGTCCAAAAGTGGCTCACCGGCCTCATTCAGGGCTCACGTCCCGCTCCAGCGTCTGAGAAGCGCTCGGATTCGGGCAGGTCCTCGTCGATGAAGCTCGCTTTACAGCGGCACTACAACCAGCTCGACTTCCGAGAACGTCCCCGTTCCGGCGCTGTCGGAGTACTGAAGCGAGAACGTCTTTTTGCCGGGCCCCACGTATACGGTTGACAACCCCGGGTTGAAGATGAACGTGCCTTCGTCGCTTTCGGGCTTTGTATAGAAGGTGTCGGCAAACGTACTCGAGATCTGGGGGGCTTCGCCACCTGGCATCAACAGCCACACTTCCGCCTTGCCACCGGTCGTCGAGAGCTTCGCCTTCGCCCAATACGCCACCAGTCCGCTCGGCCCCACGTTGACGGTCACACTCGGACCGCCAAGATCGACGCGGCTGCTCGAGCCGGTCTGTACGGGACCCGCCAGCTCGGCCGACTGGGACGCCGCCCCGGCAGGGCCCACTTCGCCGCGTTCCCCCCTTTCGCCTGGCCCCCCATCCGCGCCTTTCGCTCCAGGTACACCCGCAGGCCCCGTCGCTCCGACAGCGCCCGTGGGGCCGGCCGGACCCACGAACTGTCCGTGATGAGCGACGAAGTACTTGGCGACCGCCGCACCGATAAGGGCCTGCTGGGAAGGCGCTTTTTTCTTTTGCTTAGCGGCCGGATGAGCGATCTGAATGGCCGCATATCCAGTTCCGCCCAACGCCACGAATAGAGCGGCGCAAGCAACGACCATAGCCGGCGAGGGAAGTCTGAGACGGACTCGCATTCACGTCCTCCGTGTGCGGGAAACTTGAGGGTCTGCCGAGCCAACAATGCGGGCACGGGACCAGTGCTCGGGCAATCCTAGTGAGGGCATCGGCGTACCCTTCTGCAGCGATGGGCGCCTTCGCGGCGTGCGTTGACCCTAACCGCGCCACGTGTCAAACTCGTGCCATGAGTTCCGTGCCCGTAGGCGCCGTTCGACGAGTTTCTAGACGCTGTTCTTGCCCGGGATTTCTCCCGGATCGAAGGCCTCCTAGACGAGGACATCGACTTCCGCGCGATGACTCCGAGCCGGATCTGGGAGGCCGAGAGCGCCGCCGACGTCTCGAAGGTGTTGCGCACCTGGTTTGAGCATCCCGAGCGACACGTCGAAGGCGTCGAGCCCATCGCGTCTTCATCTGTCGCGGACACGCTGAGTATCGGTTGGCAAGTGCAAGGCCAAGGCGCCGACGGCCCGTTTCTCTACGAGCAGCAGGCCTATGTGCGCGAGCAGAGCGGGCACATAGTCTGGCTGCGGATCATGTGCAGCGGACCGCGTCCAGTCGGACGCGATGGCTAAGCGCCGACTGTCGCTCGGCGCACAGTGTGAGCGGCGCCTCGTAACCCACGAATCGCAGATGCCAACCGATAGCCGGGGTGTATCGTGATTTCACCCAACACGAGGAGGAGCCCCATGTACGTACGAGTCGTCAGATTCACCGACGTAACCGCCGAGCGAGTCGAGGGAACGCTCGCCCGCATCAAGGAATCCGACGGTCCGCCTCCCGGCGTGCCCGCGACAGGCTTGAGGATGATGTTCGACGAGTCCCAGGGGACGGCGGTGGTCCTCCAATATTTCGCTACGGCGCAGGACATGAAGACCGCGGCCCAGACCTTCGAGGCGATGGACGCCTCCGAGACTCCTGGAACGCGGGCATCGGTGGATATGTGCGAGCTGAAGCTCGAGCTCGACGCCTGACCCCGTCGGCGCACCGACCATACTCGTAAGCCCAGGCAGCGCGATGGACCAAGACGTAGCCGCAGACTTCGTCGAGCGCTTCTCGGAATTCTGGCGGGCTCCCGCGCCGGAGCGCCTGGGTTCCTTGATCGCGCGTGATGCGCGCTTGTCGGCGCCGATGATTCCAACCACCGTGGGGCTGGAGGCCGGCAAGCGCGCATTCGCGGCCCTGTTCGAGTTGATCGGCGACATGACCGCCGAAGTGCATCGCTGGGGCGCGACCGCCGATGGCGTCTTGATCGAGTTCACCGTACGAGGCACGACCATGGGAGTGCCGATTTCCTGGGAGTCGGTCGACCGTTTCGTGCTCGACGAGGACGGCTTGGCCACGGAAAGGGTCACCTACTTCGACTCTCTGCCACTCGTCCTTGCTTTGACGCGTTGACCCAAGACTTGGCCGGCATTCATGCGCAGCCGGATCAAGCAGCTGCGACGACGCTGAACGCTATGACTCACCACGCGTGACCATCCCCACGGGCGCGCCGATCGACTACGGTCGGAGGATGCGCCGTCGGTCGATGCTGCCACCCCGTGCCCTGCTGTTGGTCGGGAGTCTCATTGGGCTAGGTGGCTCCTTGACATTGGCATGGGTTCCAAACCGGTCGTCCGCGTCCACCAAGCGCTCCGTGAGTCCCAGCGCTCGCATGACCGCGGGCGAGCGCGCCAACAAGCTGGCGGCCAACCGCGACACCCAAGCCCTCCTCGCCAAGCTCGTGCTTCCCGCCGGAGCCCGGCGCACACGAGAGGTGCCGCGCGGCGCGGGCGAGCGGCTTTCCGGCTCGGGATCCGGGGTCGCTAGCCCCGACGTCGTTGACCGCTCCGCTTTCTGGATCGTTCCCGCCTCGGTGCCCGAAGTGCTCGCTTTCGTGGAAGCCCATCCGCCCGTCACTTCGGGGATGAGCAGCTCGGGCAGCGGCAACCAAGGCGGACCCACGACTTCGAGCCTCCTGCGATTCGAATGGCCGCCGGTCCCGTCCGTGCTATATGCGCGCGCCCTGTCGGTGATCCTCGTGGGCTTGCCCGGCGGCTCGACCGCGATCAGGGCCGACGCGGCGGACATGTGGGATATCCCAAGACCTGGTTTCGAGCGGATTCCCTCACGGGTGTCTGTGCTGGACGTCTCGGTGGGGCGAGCCCATGCGCGCCCGTCCCTTGCGCTCACCGTGACCGACGAGACCAAGGTGAAGAAGCTCGCGAAGGCCATCGACGCCCTTCCGACAGCGCAGCCGATCGCCATCGCCTGCCCCAACATGCCGGTTGACGCGCCGGCTGTCACCTTCACCTTCCGGGCCACCCGTCGCGGCCCCGCTCTGGCTCAGGCCAGCGAGTCCGTCTCGGCGAGCGGGCCGATCGCGCCCTGCGAAACGATGAGCTTCAGCCGCGCGGGACGAGCCCTCACACCGCTTTTGGGTGGGAGCAAGGTGGTCGAGCAGGCCCAGACCTTGCTTGGGGTGACATTGCGGCGAGCGCGGTAGCCAATCGAGACGCGACGCGCCAAAGTTGACCCCACCGTAAAGTTCCGATAATCTGGACCTGCTGGTCCGGCGCGACGGGTACTGCGGCGGACCGCGAGCCAAACGAGTCGAGCGGGGCGCCGATCCGAATCGATATGCGGGCAAGCGAGCGGAAATGAGTACGCGCGACAAGCATGCGCGCAAAGGGCCGCGGCGAAGTTCGCCTGCGCAGAAGCCTGGTTCGCCCGCGCGAAGGCGCCCTCACAGACGCGCTTGGGACATGACCGTGAATCTGGTGGGCGGCACCAAAAACGCGGTCCTCGCCGTCGGCGCGCTCGCCGGAGCGATAGTCGCGATCGTGACCGTGGTGGGCATGGTCTTGCCCAAGGGCCCAACCCCGAAGCCCGCGGTGGAAGCGAGCTTCCCCGAAGCCAAGGTGGAGCCGGGCATAGTGTTGGCGCAGTACGAATACAACAACCAGCCGGCCTCCGCGACCAACGCCGCCGAGCCGGGGGGAGCGACGATTCGATACACGCTCGTGGCCGACGCGAGCGCCTCGACTTCCACGAACGAAGAACCGGGGATCGTCCAGACCACGGGCACCCAAACAATCAAAGAAACGCCCGAAGAAGTCGAAGCGAAGCTGCGCAAGGAAAAGGAAGAAAAGCTGGCGCGCGAAAAGGCGCTTGAAGAAGAAGTGCGAAAGCGGGAAGCGCTGAAGGCCAAGGAAGCGGCCAAGCAGCTCAAGGAAGAAAACGAAGCCAAGGAAGAAGCGAGGCTGAGAATCAAGGAAGAAGCGGCGCTCGAGCGCGAACAGGAAGCCGAAGAAAGAGCGGCATCGCGCGCCAAAAAGAGCAACCCGACCCACCGAACAGCCGGCGGGACAAACAACAGAGGCGCAACTCCCGAAACCAAGACGAGCACCGAGCCGACCGCCCCGGCCAAGTCCTTTCACAAGCAAGGCGCCGCCAAGGTGGCGATCGGGACGGGGGCGCCCCCGAAGGAGATCGAAGCCGTACTTCGCCGCGCCAAGGCGATCCTGCGGGCGCGGGCCGCCAGACTGAGCCAGGCCGGCGGCCGCGCCAATGCCGCTTTCGAAGGGCGCGCACAGGAGTTCGGGGAGACGGCGGCATCGGATCTCGCCCCCAGGCCGCCCGGCCGGGCGCTCGTGACCGACTCGGAGAGCGTGCAAGCGCAGACGCTTGCGGGCAGCGTGCCTTCCCACTGCGGCACGGGCTGCGCCTTGGCTCCCACCGTCGACAAGGCCTTGGCCGACTATTCCTCGAACCTGGTCCAGGCCGCGAGGGTTGTGGCCTCAGCCTTCAGAGAATCGAGGGTGGAGCTCTACGAAGCAAAGCCCCAACCGGTGGGAGTGACGGTGGACTACACGATCCACTTCGTCGGCTACGAGGGGCAGCTGATGAAGCTGGAATGGACGCTTGACCAGTCGGGCAAGCCTCTGCCGAAAACGTGGTGGCGCAAAGTGGTGGTCAAGCAGATCGTACCCACAGGCGAATCGGTCGGGGTGTCTGGCAACTTCTGGGCGCCCGAGCCGCCGAGGCACGGCGACTATTACTTCAGCCTGAGGGTCTTAGACGGGAGCGCCGAACCGACCCACAAGGCCACCGAACTGTTTCATTGAGACGCGCCGCACAAGCAGAAGGGGCACGCTGTTCACCCCTCGCCGACGTCCAGGGCGCTGTGCTCCTCACCCGCCCCCGCCCGCATCCCAGCCGCAGCGCTCCTCACCGGCCCCCGCAGGGGAGGATCAGGCGTGGATCGGCGACTGCTCCGCTCGGGCGTGGTAGCGCGCGTTGGCCCACCTCAGATATACAAGCGTGGCCAGGGCCACGACGATCGGCAGGATGTGGGGCCAATGGGGTACCAAGGCCTTTGCATACCCGAGCACAGCGCCAACACCCGTGCCCGATCCTCCACCGCTATGACTCCTCGTTGAAGGGGAACACCAAAGATGCGCCCACGCCGGTGCCTTCGATCCTCGGGCCGTGAGCAGCAGCAGGTCGAAGCTGGCGCCGAAAGCGATGAACGCGAGTGAGGCCGCCAGCAACGCCCTACGCTTCACGATCGCCTCGCACCCGCGATCGGTCTCTCCGGCGGCAGACAATCGCGCCCGGAGCGCTCACGCTGACCCACCCGCGGTGCCCTCGCCATCCTCACCCGAACGCGCCTCATCGAGCGCCTCGCGCACGGCCGTCACGGCGGCGGCGCCGGCGATCGCCATCGGCTCGGTGGTGCGCATCGCTCGGCTGAATATGAAAGCTCCCTCGAGCAAGGACAGCATCGTCAATCCGAGCGCGCGCGCGCGGGCGCGGGGTATCCCCGCGCGGGTGAAGTACTCGGTGGCGCCGTGAATCCACTCTTCGAAAACTTCGGAGGTGGCCAAGCGCAGGGACTCGTTGGTACTCGCGACCTCCAAGGCAACTGTGGCGATTGGGCAGGCGTCCGCATAGTCGGTGTCGCGGAGAGTCTCCCCAGCGCCCTCGAAGAAATCGTGGACCGCGCTGAGCACGTCGGGCGCTTGGAGGGCGATCGAAGCGAAAAGCTGCCCATAGAGTCGTCCCGAGAGCTTGATCGTCTCGGCCCCCAGTTGCTCCTTGCCGCCCGGGAAGAAGTGATAGAGCGAGCCGAATGGAGCGGCGGCTTCGGCCGCGATCTGCTTCATGCCGGTACCGGTGAAGCCCTGGCGTCGAAACAGCTCCGCGGTGCTCTGGAGGATGCGGTCCTTGGTAGGGAGGCTCGACACGATCGATCGAGTATGACATTATCTTCTCTAGAACGATCTATCAACTGCAGGGCAGGAGGATCAGGCACCGCCCACGAGCAGCAAGCTGAGCACCCGGGCCGCCGAGCCGAAATGGCGCCCGCTTGCACACGGCAAGCGTCGGCGGAGCACCGATCCTTGCGCCTTCACCCGCGGAGGTATCCATGAGAGATGAGCGACAAACACTGACCTTGCTCAAGGCGATCCTGGCGGCGAGCATGCTTTCCACCGCGATTCATTACACCCACAACTTCGTCGCGGTCAGCAGCTATCCGGGACCCGGCGGCAGCTTCTATACGGTCGTGCGGGTGGCGATCGTCGTCGCCTGGCCACTGCTCACCGCGATCGGGCTGCTCGGCTACCGGCGCTACCGCGAAAGGCGCTATCAAGAGGCCCGCGTGTGCCTGGTCGTGTACTCGCTGACCGGCCTCGTCACTCTCGGCCACTTCGCCTATGGCAACCCCCACGTACCGCCGTTCTTCTACGCGACGCTCTTCACCGACTTTCTGTGCGGTTTGTCCGTGCTCGCTTTCGTGGCTTGGTCGGCCACTGCTGTCGAGCCGCGGATCGGGCGCGCCGACGCGTAGATCGCCTCAGCCAGCGGCGAGCCGCTCGATGAGGTCGTCGCGATCGGTGCCGTGCGCCCGAAGCACGCGATCGAAGTCGGTCCCATAGACCTCCATCACGGCCAGCAACAGGTCCGTGGTCGCCACATCGCCGGCCCCCCGCTCCCGGGCGATCCCGGCGGCCTGCTCGGCAACCAAGGTCACCGCGTCGCCTGGGACTTCGCGAGAACCAATGTCCGACGAGACGACTTCGTGAGGATCGAGGTCCGACGAGGCGCCTCCGCGACGCTCGACGTCCGAGGCTCCTGCGCCAGGACCGACGTCCGCCGAGGCACCCCGATCGCCGCTCACATCGAGGGGCCCCTCGCTGACTCCGAGGGTCTGCAGCACAGCCCCCGCCTCGCCGGTTGAGCGCAAAACCCGAAGCCAGCGCTCAACCGCCTCCTCCTGGGTGCGAGCAAAAGGCATCGCGGTCGAAGCGATCCCCAACGCGATCGCCGTATCTGGAGCCAGAGCAGGGATAGAACTCATCGCAATCCCCCAACTCCCGCGCGCCTGGCTTGGGCGCCATGCAGAAGCGCGATGTTGTCGCGCACCAAGGTGACCTCCGGAGACCCTTCAGCGGGGCGCAGTTGCATGAGCACCGTACCCTCCTTACCCGCAACAGCCTGCGCCGAGGCTGTGAGCGCGGCCAGCTCGCCGTGTTGGACTCCACAAGCGATCAAGAACCGCTCCACGCGCTCAGCGGTCACTTCCGTGCGGTCAAGCTCGATTTCCTCGACCAAGACCGTGCTCTGCTCAGAGCCTCCAGTCACATTCAAAAGGCAAACGGCCATGTCGTCGGGGCGCGTCGTCGTCTCATCGACAACCCGCGCCAACACCTCCGAGGCCGTCGCCCCGGGTCCGAGGTCGCTGAGGGCGCGGGTCAGCCGCTCGGCTCCGTAAAGATCGCGTCCAACTCTCGCCTCGGTCAGACCGTCGGTGTAGAAGCACACCCGGGAGCCTCCCGGCACCGACACCACCGTCTGGCGCGTCCCGGTGCGCATACCGGCCCCGATCGGTGGCGCCGAGCACACGACGACCGTCGGGAGGGGCTCCGGGCCAAGCACGACCGGCGGCGGATGGCCGGCCGTGGCGTAGGTCAATATCCGTTCACGCGGCTGATAGGTGGCAGCCACAACCGTCACAAAGGACCCACCGAGCTGGCGCTCGAGCACCGTGCCCGCTGTGCGCAGAGCCTCACGTGGAGACAGGCCCGCCTCCAGATAAGCGCGCAAGGTGAAGCGCACGAGCGCGGTATGGGGCAACGCCTGCCTGCCATGCCCCGATACGTCTCCCAGTACGACTCCGACCTGACCGTCCGCAAGTGCAAACACGTCATAAAAATCCCCGCCGGCGCCGGGCCCTTCCGCGGGACGATAGGCCGCGGAGGTGCCTACCGGACCGAGTCGCGCGGGTGCAATCGGCAGCAGCGCCGCCTGGAGCAGACCCACATCCTCAAGCAGCTCTCCGCGCTGGCGCTCCAGCCGCCGAGCTCGCATTGCGACGAGGGCTCCGCGTAGGGCGAAGGCCAAAGCAAGCGCGCACAGCACCCCCACCAAGAGCCACACGGCCGTGGGTACGACGCCGACGATCCGGGTGATCGTCGTCACGATTGGAGAGGACGCCGAAGCAGCGTTCGCGCCCTCGGCCGCCCGATGAGCCCCGCGCCCCCCTGCCCCGCCCGTGGACACCCCGCCGTTCGACACACCAGAGACCAAGCCGGCCACGCCCGGCGAAGTCGCGAGAGCCGAAGCCCCCGGCCCACGAGAGGACTGCCCGGCCTGCCTGGCGCGCCCGGCGCGGCCCCCCGCGTCGGCGACCCGACCCGCAGCCTGAGCCGACTGGCGACTCGCAACCGGCGCGGCCACACCCACAGCGGGTGCCGCCGCGCCCTGGGAGGGGGAGGCAGCAAGGGGCGCTGTCTGGGCAGCCACCGCCGGAGTGGGCGAACCTCCCGCCTGCGAGGCGCTCCCATCGCCCGTGGAGGCGCTCTGCGCACCCACGGCCGGCGCTTGCGCTTTTGTCCCGCCCACAGACCCCGAAGATTCGACTCCGCTCGCGCCCTTGCCGGTGTGGCCTCGATGCGACGATCCGTTGCCCGAACCACCGGCGTGCCGCCCCGAAGAGGACCCCGGCGATTGGACGCGACCGTGGCCAGCATCGCTCTGCTGCGAAGACTCACCGGCGCCGCGGCCCTGACCGGCCGATTCGCCACTGCCACCACTACCGCCGCGGCCTCGATCGGCCGATTCGCCGCCTCCGCCACGACCACCGCGGCCCTGACCGGCCGATTCGCCGCGACCGCCCGGGGAGCCGCCTCGATTGTGCGCTTGGCCGCCGCTGCTCGGGCTCCCGCCGCCTTCGTGTGGAGGTTCCCCGCCGCTCGGCGGCCCGCCTCGATCTGGAGGTTCGCCGCCACCCTGCGGCCCGCGCCCCCGATCGGAAGGTTCGCCGCCACCCTGCGGCCCGCGCCCCCCATCGGGCGGTTCGCCGCCACCTTGGCCTTGGCGCCCCCCGTTGGAGACTTCGTGGTGGTCGGGCACGCCCCCGCCCGCGCCCGCTTGACCGCGAGGGGACGCGCTCGCCGCGGCGGGCGCCGCGGCCGGCACCGCGAGGCAAGCCAAGACGACGATCGGCAGGAGACGCTGCGCCATCGGCTCAGCTCGGCGCCGGGCCTTGCAGATGGGCAAGCGCCCGGTCGAGCTCCGGGAAGATCGCGAAGGCGCCATCCACCCCCGCGAGCTCGAATATCTTCAGGACGTTGGGCGCTGTGCACACGATCGCAAGCCCCGCCTCGCTGGCCACGCGCCGCTTGACGGCCAGCAGCACGCCGAGGGCGGTCGAGTCCATGAAGCTGGCCATCGAGAGGTCCACAACCAAGCGCGTGTGGGCCGACTCGAGCAGATCGACCAAGACCCACTTCAAGCGCGGCGCCGTGGAGAGGTCGAGGTCTCCTTCGATTGCGACGATGCCCGTGTCGGCATTCAGTTCACGCACCGAGATACCGAACCCCGTCGAACTGGACTGCACAGCGTTGGACATCATCACCGCTCCGGTTTCGAAGTCTTCGGCGTGCCCACTCCGCGAGATCGTCCGACGATCCGCTTGCGTCCGGTCAACCGGGGCGCTCCACATTCGTGGTTCGCGTGCGCGCCTACCCTGAACTCATTAGTCGGGCTTCCTCGACGCGTACTCGACTGGACCGGGCGGCACTCGAACAACCGTCCATCCGAATCTGGCGCCGGACCCCACGCCCCGCACGGGCTGCGGCGGGAGGCGCCCCACGCGTCGGCCGAACCCACGCACGCGTCATTGTGCCGCGCCTCGATCGGGTCCGCCGGCCGAGCCTAAGCGGCGAAGCGCTGGGCGCTGCGGGCCTTGCGCTTGGCCGCCTCGACCTCACGGTCCTTGGGCGGAGCGGCACTCACGAGTTCCTCCAAGAGCCGGGAGGACGCAAGCGCCACCTCCTCGACAGCCCGCTCGAAGGCCTCCGCGTTCGCTTGGGAGGGTTTCGTGAAGCCACTGATCTTGCGCACATATTGAAGCGCGGCGGCACGGACCTCGTCATCGGTTGCCGCCGGCTCGAAGTTGTGGAGTGTCCTTATGTTCCGGCACATGCATCCCATGGTAGCCCGAGTCGAGATCTTCGAGCGGCGAGTCGCCCGACCCGAGTGTTCTCAAGCGAGCCACGAGCGGCAATCCCATAAGAGACACCACCGCCATCGCCATGAACGCCGCGAAGGGCTCGTGAACCAAAGCCTGGACGATCAAGGCGACCACGAGCCCACCCAAGTTGCCGGCCATCCAAACGATGGCGCCCGCCGTGCCCGCCGCCGGGCCGGCCATGCGCTCGGTGGCCGTCAAGATCACGGGCAACGCCGGCAGCAAGATCAAGCCCATCGCCACGATCACCGCGGCGCGCGCTCCGATCCAAGGCATCGCCCCCAACGCGACACAACCGGCGCCGCTGACCAGAACCGCGCAGCGCAAAAAACTCTTCTCGGCCCCCCGCGAGACCACCGCCGGGGCGAGCACGGCGCAGCCGATCACGCCCGCGACCACCATCCCTACAAGAAGCAGGCCGGCCGTAGTTTCCGAAACCCCCGACGGTTCCAACAAAGTCTGTAGCCAAGTCGCGATCGCCACGAAAACCCCGAAGCCCACGAACGCGAGTCCGCAGAACGTTCGCATCGAAGGCAATGCCCACAGCGCGCGAGCCGCGTTGCCTTCGATCGCCGCGTACTCCTCACCCTCGTAACCGGGTCGGCGCAAGGCGTAGATCATCGTCAAAGCCGGCACCACCGCCAAGACCGCCTCGAGCTCGAGCAGCCTCTGCAATTGACCGTGTCCGCCCACGGTGGGGCCCAAGATCAGAGCCAGCACCATCCCCACAAAGCCCCCCGCCGACCCCACCGAAATGCCGGCCGGCCTCTGCTCGACCGGCAAGTACTCGCCCGCCAGCTTGCTCACCGCGCTCAGCACGACCGGCTGGGCAACCGCAACAGTCACCTGCCCGGCCATCGCCCAAGCGAACGTGTCGCCGCCCAAGCGCAACAATCCGCCCGCCCCGACCAAAGCCCCGCCGCCCGCCAAGACCGGGCGAAACCAGCGATCCAACAAGATCCCGGCCGGGATCGCAAGCACCACATAGAGCAACGGAAATATCTCGGCCAGCCATCCGATGGCAGAACTCGAGACGCCATAGTGGCGCGCCGACTCGGTCGTGATCACCGCATAGGTGAGCCACAGGACCTGCGTCGAGGCGCAAACCAAGGCATAGGGCAAGATCACCCGCCAGCCGCTGCCCCGCTTCACGCCAGGAGGCCCTCCAGCCTCAGCGATCGGATCCGGCGATCGCGCCTGCCGCCACCTTCGACGCTCACCGCGCCGGCGCCTCAGTCGCTCACGGTGAGCACGATCTTGCCGCGCGTGTGACCCGCTTCGCTCAGTTCGTGCGCCTTGCGCGCGTCCTCCAGCGCGAAGGTCTGGGCGATCTCCACCCACAGCGTTCCCTGGAGCACCAGCTCCGCGAGGCGCTCCAGCTGCTCGACCTTGGGGCTCATCGAGAACACCACGGCACGAGCCCCGCGCTCCGCCGCCGCCTGCTCGGGGGGAGCGTTGGCGATCGTCACCAGCACGCCCCCTTCGCGCAAAGTGGGCACCAAAGAAGCGGTCGTCTCCCCGCCCACCGCGTCGAAGGCCACGTCCACGTCTTTGGCCACCTCGGACACGTCCTGGCTGGTGTAGTCGATGTACTCGTCGGCGCCCAAGCCCAAAATGAACTCGCGATTGTGGGCCGAGCCGGTCGCGATCGTGTGGGCGCCCGCGTGTTTGGCCAGCTGGACGGCCAAGTGCCCCACCCCGCCCGCGCCGCCGGCGATCAAGGCCCTCTGTCCGGCCTGCAACCCACCCTGATCGAAAAGCGCCTGCCAAGCAGTCATGCCCGCCACCGGCAAACACGCCGCCTGCGCGTGGCTGAGGCCGGCCGGCTTCTTTGCGATCGTGCCCGCCCCGGCCGTCGCGAACTGGGCGTAGCCGCCGCTCGGCACGATCCCGAACACCTCCTCGCCAGCCACGAAGCCCTCCGCGCGCGAGACCTCAACGACACCGGACCCGTCGTTGCCCAAGATCTTCGGCATCGCAATCTCGCGCACTCCACGCCTGATCTTCCAATCGATCGGATTGACCGACGCGGCCTTCACCGCGATCAGAACCTCGCCCTCGCCCGGCTCCGGTCGCTCGACCTGCTCGAGGCTCAAGACCTCCGGGCCACCCGTCTCGTGAATCACCACGGCTCGCATTTGAGTCTCCAGTCTAGTCCCGCTCTGGCTCCGGCGGGTCGGCAGTAGGCTCGCCGATCGGCGACGCGGGGAGCGCGTCCGCGGCCGCCTCGGCCGCGGCCCGGTTCTCCTCCTTGACCGCCAACCAGATCTCCTCCCGGAAGATCGAGATCCCCTGCGGCGCTTCGATCCCGAGGCGGACCGTGCTCCCGCTGATCTCCATCACCGTGACCAAGATCTCATCGCCGATCACAACGCGCTCTCCTGTACGTCGCGCAAGGATCAGCATTGGAGCTGATTATGAAGATTCTCAGGCGTGAGCGAAGCTAGGCCCTTCACGCCTCGAGAAACCCGCCGCCTCCCGCGACGGGCGGACGAGGCGGAGGGGCGGACGCGAGGAGCTAGGCCGCGTCGGCCGAGGGAGACGGCTCGGCCTCGGCCTGCTCGGCGCGCACGAACAAGTGGGCCTGCAAGGACGCCGCCATCGAGGTGTTGATCACCTGATAGCCCTTCCCTTCGTGGATCACCAAGGGAGCGCGCAAGTTTGCGGTGATGTCGAACGGATCGGGGGTCGCTCTCACCGTCACATACACCGCCACGCCCGGCCGACTTCCGGCGGCACCGCCCTCACCACCCACACCTTGGTCGTCCTCGCTGCCGATCCGCGAACCCGGCTCCTCGCGGCCAGTGAGCGGGCCTTGCTCCTCCAGGCCGATCCGTTGGCGGTCCTCCGCGTTCAGATGCAAAGCGAACTCCGGGAAGAACAAGTTCGGGTTGACGACCGGCAAGCCCAAAGCCTCGTCTTCGGTGGAGTGCAGCCACAAAAAGCCGGTACCCGGGTTGCGGTCGATCAAGGCGTAGTGGCGGCCGCCCAACCCGATCAAGCCGAGGGGAAACTCGATCACATCCTCGGCCGGGACTTCAACGGTGCCGAAGCGGATGCTTTGAAATGTGACTGCTGACATCGCTCTCTCTTCGGCCGTCTAGTGGAGGAACTGAAGCAGCGATTCTTGGACGATGTTAGCGCCGGCCCGCAGCGCCGCCTCATAGGCGGCTTGCTCGTTCGAGTAGGCGATCGAGGCTTCCGCCACGTTGACATCTGCCACGTTCGAGAGCCCCGCGGAGATGGTGCCCTGCAATCCTTCGATGCGGCTTATCGCGGTCTGCAATTGGTCGGTCACGCTGCCCGCCGTGGCCTGAAGCGAAGTGAGCGTTTCGATGCTCCCTTCAAGGTTCTGCATGTCGGTGGAGCCGAGCGCTTCGATATCGGCCGGGGTGGCGCCCTTGAGGTGTTCTGAGATCGTGCGCAAGGTGTCCAGCAGCTTGCCGTCGGCGGCGCCCTGGCCGCTACCCATCAAGGAGGAGATGTCCGTGTTGACGACGACCGACAGGCCCGGACCGATGGCGCGAGCGATCGTGCCGGTGTTGCCCTTGTAGGCGTCTTCGGCTCCCTGTTCATAAGGAGCGGTTGTGGTGTCGGTGCCTGCGAACACATACTGTCCCGCGTACTGGGTGTTGGCGTCCTGCTTGACCGCTTCGGTCAGTTGATCGACCTCGGCGGCCATGTGTTGCAAGTCGCTCGCGTTATAGGTCCCGTTGGACGCCCTTACGAGCAGTTCGCGCACACTTTGAAGTGCGCTACTCATGCTCGACATCGCGCTCGAGGCCGTGTTCTCCCAAGCGATCCCTTCTTGGGCGCCGGTCGTGTAGGACTGGAGGCCGTCGAGCTGGCTCTGCAGGTCGATCGACTCGCTCGTCCCATACGGGTTGTCAGACGGTTCGAGAATCTTTTTGCCGGAGGACAATTCGCTCGAGCTGCGCTCCAAGGCCGCCATCGAGGAGTTGAGCCCGTCGAGCACCGAGCTGGTCAAAATCGCGGGAGTGATGCGTGCGCTCATCGCTAGATGCCGGTGTGGTCGATCAAGGTTTCGAGCATGCTGTCCATCGCGGTCATCGTGCGCGCCGAGGCCTCATAGCCGCGCTGGAAGCTGATCAAGTTGGTCATTTCTTCATCCAAAGACACGCCCGAGACGCTCTGGCGCTGATTGCCGATCGCCGTCACCGTGCTCTGCAAGTTGGTCTGCTCGTCGCGGGCGCCCTTGACGTCACTGCCTACCTTTCCAACCAAACCCGAATAGTCCTGTTCGGCGGCGCCGCCCCGCAACGCGGCGATCGCCAAAGCCACGTCGTTGCCACCCGTCCCTTCCGTCGAGGATGTCTGCACCTGGGCGGCCGCGACCGCCACTTGCAGAGTGGCTGCCGTGGTCCCCGCAAAAAAAGGGGTCGAGGTGTGCAGAGCGTTGACGGCACTCGCAATGCCTCCGGCCACGGTGTTGAGCGCTTCCTGGTAGGAGGCCAAGGGACCCCCCGGCGCCGTCAAGCCGAGCAAGGCGCCCAGCCGGCCGCCCGCCGCGGGCGTGAGTTCTTGGGGCCAGTTGACCGTGCCCCCTTCCACCAGTGGCTTGGCGGCGTCGCCGAAGCTGACCGTGTCGGTGCCGTCCGCTTGCTTTAGGACCGTCACCGAAGCCAAGGAGGAGAGCTTGTCGAGCAGCAAGTCGCGCTGGTCGAGCAGTTCGTTTGGCGGTTCGCCGGCCTCTTCGTCGAGCTTGATCTGCCCGTTGAGCTGGGCGATCTGGTTGGCGTCCTGCTGGACTTCCCCGGACGGCCCGGTCAAGGCCGCGTACTGTTCGCCGGCCTGAGTCGAGATCGTCGTGAGCTGGGCGCTGACCTGGTGGAACATGTCGGCCAGCTGTTCACCGGCCCCCACCACGTCTTGCTTGGTTGCGACGCTGGGCGCATTGGCCAGTTCGCTCCAAGCGCTCCAGAACGCCGAGATTTGGCTGGCCAACCCGGAGGTGGAGGGTTCGTTGAAGGCCGACTGGGCTTGGCTCAGCTCTTCGGCCTGGGTGTTTGCGGCGCCCAGCGCGCTGTTCTGGGTGCGGTACTGGGCATCCAGGTAGGTGTTGCGGATGCGACTGATGGTCTCCACGCTGACACCCGTCCCGAGTTGGGCGCCCTCGCCCGTACGCGAGGAGATGGCCGGAATGTCGATCGGCTTGCTCGGACGCAAGAGAACCGTCTCCCGCGAATAACCTTCGGTGTTCGCGTTGGCGATGTTCTCGCCGGTCACATCGAGCGCCTCCTGCTGGGCCATCAGGCCGCTCAGCGCCGTCTGCAGTCCTTGCAAAGTCGGGATCGACATCTCGTCCTAGGCGTGCACGTTCGCAGTGGACATCGGCCTCAGGCGCGCAGGTTTCGGGATCGACATCGGCCTCACGCGTGCAGGTCGAGGACGTGCAAGCCGCCATTGGGGCGCGCCCGCGTGATCGGCTTGGAGGAGCCGTGCGTGTCATAGCCACTCACGCCGTCCATCGCGAGGATGCCCATCAGGTGGTCCAAGAACCCCAGCTCGATCTGCATCAGGGCGCGGTTGCAGGTGTGCTCGCGCTGCAGCTCTCCCAACAAGCCCCTCAACTCCGCGCTGCGGGCGTTGGCAAGCTCGGCGGCGGTCGGCTCCATCAAGCTGCCCAAGCGAGCCAAGGTGACATCCTCGGCGGGTATCCCCAAACGCTCGCCGCAGCGGGCCAAGAGGCGTGCGCGCTGCTCCTCGAGTAGCTGCCTGCGCCCCATCTCTCCGCGCAGGATGCCCGCGAAGCGCACCACCGTGTGCACGTCGCGCTCACGAATCGCGGCCCCCTGTTCGAGCACCACCTCAAGCAGCCGTCGCGCCGAGTCGACCTGGGCGTCCAGGTGAGCCAACACTTCGGCGCCCAGCGCGCAGTCTTGGGCGGCGATTTCGGGCGTGAGCAGGCCTGCCGCACTCATGGGCGCAGCTGGTTTGCGATCGACATCATCTGGCTCTCGGTTTGGATTGCGGTGCTGCTCATCTGAAAGGCGCGTTGAGTTCTCACCATCGCCGCCATCTCCTTGGCCATGTTCACGTTCGACCCCTCCAAAGCGCCTTGCCGGACGTGCGCGGAGCCGGCCGCTTGGGGGGCTCCGCTGGCCGCGGTGGGGATGAGCACGCCGCTACCTTCGGCGAGCAGATGATCGGGCGAGGCGACCGTCATCAGCTTGATTTGACCGATTGTCCGCTTGCCGGCGGTCACGGTCCCGTCGGGCGCGATTTTCACCTGACTTGCGGGGGTCCCTGGGGGCACCTTGATCGGCGGTTCCAATTGGCTGCCTTCGGGGCCCACGAGCGCACCGTTTGCGTCCAGCCCGAATGCTCCGTCTCGTGTGAGTCCCACCTGCCCATTGGCGAGCTTGACCTGGAAGTAGCCCTGCCCTTCGATCGCCAGATCGAGGGGATCTCCCGTTTCTTTGATCGTCCCTTGAAGTTGGCTGCGCCCGATCACCTGGGCGCTCGCACCCGCACCGAGGTCCGTTTCGCTGCCGGCCACATCGACCGCGTTGTAGAGCAGGTCTTTGAAGCCGACCCGCTCGGCCTGGTAGCCGGTGCTCGACTCGTTGGCCAAGTCATTGGCGATCGCGTCCAGCTGTTCCTGCTGGGCGGCCATGCCCGCGGCGGCCGAGTAGAGCCCTTCGAGCATCAGCCGCCCACCGCGCGAAGGAGCCCGGCACTCGCCACCAAGCCCCCCAAGGAGCAGTCCAGGCCGTGGCCCATCAGCCGCCCGCCGAGTTCAGCGAGCCGACCTGCGCGGCCGCGGTCTGCAAGGTTTGGGCAATCGTCTGGATCGCCTGCTGGCCCGACTGGAAGTTGCGCATCGAGGAGGTCATCTCGACCATGACCTTCGCCGCGTCCACGCCCGAACCCTCCAAGGCGCCTTGCTTGACGGTCCCGGTCGGCTTGCCCGAAGCGCTGCCCGCAAACAGGTTTTCACCCTGCTTGACGGCCCCCGGAACTTCATAGATCCCGAGCGCGCTCGCGGGCACCCTGCCCTTCCCGTCCACTTTGATCGGCGCCCCGTTCTGGTCGAGCACAGGGTCGCCACCTGCGTCGGTGAGGATCCCTTGGGAGGACGTGGTGAACTGCCCGTCGCGGGTGTAGCGAACCCCGCCGGCGGTCTGCACAGCGAAAAAGCCGCTCCCCTCGATCGCGAAGTCGAGCGGTTCGCCGGTTTCCTGCAAGGAGCCCGAGGCCATGTCGGTGTAGGTCTTGCCCAAAGCCACCCCTCCGTCCACGTTTCCGACCGTGGCGCTACCGGCAGTGTTGGCCAGCAGCACATCGCCGAAGCTGTGCTGGGGCGCCTCGTCCGGCTTGTAGCCCGGCGTGGTCGAATTGGCCAAGTCGTTGGCCAGCTGCCCCTCGCGCACCTGCTCGGAGACCATGCCCGACGCGGCAATGTAAAGACCCAGATCCATGCCTTCGGGTGTTCGGCCGGGGATCCCAATTCTTTAGGTAAGGGGGAAGGCCATGCCGCATGCGGCATGGCCCCTTACGGTGCATGCACCGTAAGGCCGACCGGTACATGTACCGGTCGGAACGGCTTCAACCTACCGCGCTAAACAAAGGCAACTCGTCCGAGAGCTGGTCATACAGACGCCTTCGCAGCTGGGTATGGATCTGGGAGACCCTGCTCTCCGATACCCCCAAGCGCACCCCGATATCGCGCAAAGTCCAATGCTCGACGTACAAAAGCACCGCCACTTCGCGCTCCTGGACCGGCAGTTGGGCGAAGGCCTCACGGAAACGAGCCTTGGCTTCGCGCCGCTCGGCGCTCAAGATCGGGTCGCACTCGGAGTCGTTGCTCTCCAGCGTGTCGATCCGCTCGATGCGGGCGTTCTCATCCGAGCGCACCGTCCGGTTGAGCGAACCCACCTCGGCCAAAGCGACATCGTGCAAGCGACCGACCAACTCGTGCGGCTCCATCCCAACCAAAGCCGCCAGCTCCTCGCGCGTCGGCGAGCGCTCGTGGGTAGCCAAGAAAGCGGCCCGCGCCTGGTTGATCGCACGCTCGTCGCGACGCAACGAACGCGGCGCCCAGTCGTGGCGGCGCAGCTCGTCCAACACTGCCCCATGGATGCGAGTCCAGGCGTACTGCTCCAAGGTGGCGCCCTTGTCCGGGTCATAGCGCTCGATCGAGCGGATCAAAGCCTCCAGCCCGCACGAGAGGAAATCCTCGACCTCGCACTGGGCCGGCACCTCGCGCACCTTGCGATAGACGATGTAGCGCACCATCGGCGTGAACACGAAGATCAGCTGGTCACGCAAGGCGCGGTCGCCGGAGCGCTTGTACTCGCGCCAAGTGCGCAGGGACTCAGCGGCCGATATCCGCGCCGTCCCCCTAGCGATCGTTTCCATCTTTCGACTCCGTTTCGAGGACCGGATGAGACTCCTAGCGAGCCCCACCCCATCCCGTCCGCTGCCCAATTGCGCTATTTCCGAAGATTGCGCGCGCACCGTATCGTCTGCTTCGGTCGTAACCGTTTGACTGACACGACGCACCCGTTCAGCCGACTCGCTCAGGTATCGCCAAGGCCGGTCGATCACCAAGCGTGTAGATGACGGCCCCCACCAAGACCGAGCCCACCGAGGCCGCCGCGGCCCCCACCAAGACCGAGCCGACCGAAGCCGCCGCGGCCCCGGCTGTCCTCTTGGTCTCCCGCGCCCAAAAACTGCTCGCCGCGGGCGACTTGGGCGGATACGGCAGGCTCCTCTCAGAGCTGCCCACGATCGCCGACCCCCAACGCCGCCATTGGGCGACCCGCAACCTGCTCGAAGGCGGACTCGCCGCCGGCGCGGGAGCTTCGCCCAAGCGCCGCACACCTCTGCTAGCGAACATCGCGGCTGCAGCCTTGAGCGCACTGGAGAGCGAGCCGCGTGAGCCGACCTTGCTCAACCTCGCGGGCGTGGCGATGGCCGAACTGTCGAGCTTGGAGGCCGCCCAGGCCTTGTTCGAAGCCGCCAAGCGCTTGGACCCAGGCCTAGAGCAGGTGGAGTGGGGTCAATCGCGCGCGGCACACCCATCGCCGAGGAAGCTGGAGGAGCGAGCGTTGAACCTCGCCGCACAAGCCCAACCGGCGCGAGAGCTGAAGCTGAGCCTGTGCATGATCGTTCGCGACGAGCAAGAGATGTTGCCGGGCTGCTTGGCCTCCTTGAAGGACGCGGTCGACGAGATGGTGATCGTCGACACCGGCTCCACCGACTCCACCGTGGAGATCGCCCGGTCCTTCGGGGCGAAGGTGATCTTTCACGAGTGGACCGGCTCCTTCGCCGAGGCCCGCAACGTCTCCTTGGAGGCCGCCTGCGGCGACTGGCTGCTGGTCCTCGACGCCGACGAGGTGCTCCTGGCGGAGGACGTGGCTTTGCTGCGCTCGCTCACCGGACGCACGTGGCGAGAGGCCTTCTACCTGTCGGAGACCAACTACACCGGCGACCTCGACGAAGGCACCGCCGTGACCCACAACGCCCTGCGCCTCTTCAGAAACCGCCCCCAATATCGCTACGAGGGCCGCCTGCACGAGCAGATCGCCCACCGCCTGCCCGCCTTCCTGCCCGAGCGCATCGAGGCGACCGGCGTGCGGATCGAGCACTACGGCTATCTGGGCGCCGTGCGCGACAGTCGAGAGAAGTCCCGCCGCAACATCGATTTGCTGCGCCTGCAACAAGAGGAAGGCCTGGACAGCGCTTTCCTCCACTACAACCTAGGCTCCGAGTACGCCGCCGCCGGAGAACCCGCGGCCGCGATCCCCGAGCTGGAGCGAGCTTGGAGCATGCTCGGAGCCGACGCCGGGGGACTCGAGTTCGCACCAGCGCTCACGAGCCGCCTCGTCAAGGCCCTGCGCGCCGGCGGGCGGCCGGTCGAGGCGATCGAGCGCGCCGAGGAAGGCTTGGAGCGCTTCCCCGGGTTCACCGACCTCGTCTTGGAGCAAGCCTTGTGTGAGATGGATTTGGGGCGCCCCACCTTCGCGCGCGAGCTGCTGCAACGGTGCCTCCAGATGGGCGATGCCCGCGACGGCTACACCGCGACCGTCGGCAGCGGCAGCTACGTCGCGATGACCCACTTGGCCGAGTTGGAGCGCCACGGCTCCAAACTGGACGCCGCGATCGACTTGCTCGAGCGGTGCCTGCGCGAATACCCCAGATTCGTCGGCTCGGTGTTGCCTTACGCGAGTGCCCTGCTTGCATCCGGCAGGCCGCCCTCCGAGGTCGTCGAGCAGGTCGAGCGGCTCGTGCCCGACCTCTCGCCGGCCGCGCGATTCATGCTCGGCAGCGCCCTCTTTGAAGGAGGCGCGCCCCGCGAGGGAGAGACCCAGTTCAGGGCGGTGCTCTCGCGCCAGCCCCACTCCGCGCGCGCGAAGGTGGCCCTCGGCGAGGCCTTGCTCGCCCAGCGTCGCTACCCCGAGGCGGCCGCCACCGCCGCGCAGCTCGCCGACGACGATCCTTTGGGCCGAGTAGCCCGCAGGACCGAGCTCTTCGCGCGCATCGCGGGGGCCGCGAGCGACGGCCCATCGAGCGGCCTCCCCGACGCGGCCCCTTCGAGCGGGCGCCCAGACGGGGTGGCGGGAGCCCGCGCAAACCACGCAGCTCCCGAGATCGACCGCGCGCTAAGGGGCGCCGAGTCGGCGGGCATGGCCGATATCGAGATCGAGCTGTTCCGCGCGTGGCGCGATCTCCTCGAAACCGGCACAACCGAAATCGAGCCGGCCGCCGAGGCCATACAGCCGCTCATCGTGATGCTCGAAGCGCTGCTGCGAGTACACGACTTCAAGGCCTTCGAAGTTTTGGTCGGCGCTCTGGAGCGCGCCCCCGTGTCCGAGCGCGAGCGGCGCGAGTTGCTTGCCGAGCTCTACTTGCGACGCGGCTTTGCGAGTTCCGCCGCCGAAGAGTGGATGGCCGTGTGCGCCCAGGAGCCCGACACGCGCGCGCTCGTCGGGCTCGCGCGCGTGGCGGCCGCCCGCGGCATGAGCCGCGAGGCCGAGGACTTCGCGACCGCCGCCCTGCAGCGCGACCCCGAGAACGCGCTCGCCGCGAGCCTGCTCTCCCAAGCGCAGGCATTGGCCGCCTGACAGCGAGCGCAAGGATGGGACCCCGACGGCCGGCCTCGCGCAGAGGAGATGCATGTAACCGAAGAAACGGGGTAGCAAGTAACTGTCCGTCTTCGGGACGCCTTCGCGATGGTCCAGGGCAGTGCAAGCAAGATGGTTCGTCGGTTGGGCGAACCACGAATAAAGTTTTCCCACGAGAGGCCGATCACCCGTTTAGAAGTCAATCGCGAGGCGGCCCATGGACAGGGTCGCGTCACACGTTTTCAGGGAGAAAACGCAACATGCACTCGCCGATCATGCCCATTCAGGGCTCCAATGAGCCCACCCTGCCCGTACACGGGCTCTCCAGCCCGAGCCCGCCGGCCGACGGAGCAAGCCCAAACACGTCGAGCTTCGCCGCCGAGTTGCACAGCGGCGAACACGCGCTCGGGATCGGAGATTCCGGCTCCGAGCACACGCTCGGGATCGAAGATCCGCCCGGCTCGCCGCCCGCCGAGGTGCTCGACCAGATGGAGGCCGCCGGCAGGATATGCAGGCAACTGCTCGAAAGCGGACAAAGACTTCGCTTCTCCATCCAGCCGGAGGGCGGCGTCAAGATCGAAGTTGCCGACCGCGAAGGAAAAATGCGAGCAGTTTCGCCCACCGAGGCGCTTGACATAGCAGCCGGAAAGTCCTTGGAGTAAGGGCCCGTGTCCTCGCTGTCAGTGGGCTCCTCCACGGGGTCGCCGATCACCGTCTCCGGACTCGCCTCCGGACTGAACACCAGCTCGATCATCTCGGCCCTGATGACGGTCGAACGCGAGCCCTTGACCCGCCTCACCAGCGAGCAACAGAAGCTCGAAGGGGGCAAGCAGCAGCTGCAGAGCGTGCAGAGCAGCCTCCAGCAGCTCGCCTTCAGCGCCTCGGAATTCAGCCTGCCTTCGCTGTTTGAAACCTCCCAGACGGTCACCTCGAGCGACCCCACCCGAGTGGGAGCGGCAACCACCAGCGGCGCCGGCATCGGCGGACACGAGGTCGAAGTCACCCAGCTCGCCAACTCGGCCCAGCGCAGTTTCGCCTTCACCAGCCCCGCCGCCGAAGAGAACGTCGAAATCGACGGCAACAGCTACACGATCAAGGCCGGCGCCAGCGCCAAGGACGTGGCCGGCGCGATCAACTCCGACAGCAAAGGCACCGTTTACGCGGCCGTGCTCGAAAGCGGGACTGTGGTGCTCTCCACCCGCGCAACCGGCAACACCGGCGCCGAATTCATCAAAGTGAGCGACCCCGGCGGAGCCTTGGTCGAAAAGGAAGGCACCGCCAAGGAAGGCAAGAACGCCGAATACACGATCGACGGCGTCAAAGGCAGCTCGGCCTCGAATATCCTCACCGAAGCGATCCCCGGAGTGACCCTGACCCTGAGCGGGTTGACGAGCACGGGCCCGGTGACCGTCAACGTGCAGCCTCCGGGCGCGAGCTTGAGCGCGATCGAAACTCAGGTCCAAGCGTTCGTCAAGCTCTACAACTCGACCGTCTCCCAAATCCAAAAAGAAGTGACGACCAAGCCGATCGCCCACGCCAAAAGCGCCGGCGAATCGGCGACGGGGTCTCTGTTCGGGGACTACGAACTGGAGAGCTTGCTCGCCAAGATGCGCCAGACCATGTACGAACCGATAGCGGGGCTGTCCGCGGAAATGTCGAGCCCGACCGACGTGGGCATCGACACCGGCGCGGCCTCGGCGGGCGGAGCCTCGCAGTCCTCGATCGAAGGGCAGCTCACGCTCAACGCGAACAAGCTGGCCGAAGCGATCCACAACAACCCGGCGGGCGTCCAGAAGATGCTGCAGAGCTGGTCCCAGAGCTTGCAAAGCGCGGTCAATTCGGTCGCCGAACCGGGCGGCTCCCTCGAAGCTCGGATCAACGGGGACTCCAGCCAAGTCACCGCGCTGACCACCCAGATCGCCAACATGAACGAGATGCTGGCTCTACGCGAAAAGGCGCTGCAGACCACCTACTCGCAGCTGGAAGCCGTGCTCTCGCGCAACAGCTCGCAGTCGGCATGGCTGAGCAGTCAAGCCGAATCGTTGACCAAATCGGGGCTGTGAGAGCGACCGTGCGCTCCCGCACCGCCCCGGCCGACCGCACACCGTCCGCCCACGCGCGACCGGGGCGGGGGAGGGGCCGATGAGCAGCCTCGCCCCGTCCCCCGCCGCCTACCGCCAAGGCGCCGTGATGGCGGCCACCCCGGCCGAGCTGATCGTGATGCTCTACGACGGCGCCCGCCGCTTCCTGCGCCAAGCGGGCCTGGCGATGGCCGAGGGCGAAATCGAGCGCGCCCACAACACGTTGCGCAGAGCCGAGCTGATCGTCGCCCACCTCGACAGCGTGCTCGACTACGAACAAGGCGAGGTCGCCCAGAACCTGCACTCGATCTACAGCTTCTGCTTGGCCCACCTAAACAGCGCCCGCCTAGCCCAGGACGCGAGCAAGCTTGAGGAGGTCAGCGACATGCTCGGCGAGCTGCGCGAGGCCTGGGCCCAAGCCGCCGACGAGGTCGCCCGCGCGTGAGTTTGGCGGCGGCGCCTCTCGGCGAGCACCCGCAGGACGACTCCGAGGGTGACGCGGGCACCAGTGCCCCAGCCGACTTGATCGCTCGCTACGAAGCGATCCACGCGCACGCCGAGCTGGAACTGGAACTGGCCGGTCGCGGCGAACTCGAGCGCTTGGAGGAATTGGGCGCTCGCTGGGAGCAGCTCACCGAGGGCTTGCCCCCACGCCCGCCCGAGCAGGCCTTGCCGCTCTTGGAACGGGCCAAGCTGATCCACGAGCGAACCCGCATCGAGCTCTACCGGGTGCGAGATAGGTTGGTCGCGGATCTGTCGTCCAACACGCGCGCCAAGCGTGCCGCCGAGGGCTACGGCGGACCTCGCTCACGACGCCCGAGTCTCGACCGCCGCGCATAGGGCCCGCCTGGGCCGCCACACAGACCGCGCCCAAGTCGCGGCCCGGCCCGCCGATCGGGCCCGGTCGAGCGCCTAAAGATTCGCCGGGCGCGGCCGATCACGGGAACGGTCTATGGCTCTCGTCGATTCGACCCAGCAGCTGCTCGAGGCTGCCATGCGCGGCTCATGGCAGCGCGAGACGGCGCTCACAAACAACATCGCCAACGCCGACACGCCCGGGTACGAGCGCGAGGAAGTCAACTTCGAGTCGGCCTTGCAAGGCGCGATGAACAGCGGCGAAAGCCCCGAAGCGCTCCAGTTCCAAACCGAAGTCCAACCCGAACAGGTCGGCCCCAACGGGACCGGAGTCAGCGTCGATCAGGAATCGACCAAGCTGGCCGAAAACGCACTGGACTACCAAGCCTTGACCCAGGTCGCGGGCGCCCGCAACAGCATCGTCACGACCGCGATCGGACCCGCCTGATGGGTCGCTTCGGGCGGTCCCACACGCGCGCGACGGACAAGGCAAGCGGAATCGAGCCTTTCGCTGCGGGCGGGACACGCTGATGGGCATCTTCGAAGCGATCGGGATCGCCGGCAGCGGACTGACCGCCGAGCGCATCAGGATGGACGTGACCGCCGAGAACCTGGCCAACGCGGAAACGACTCGTGGCGCGAACGGGCAGCCCTACCAGCGCCAAGAGGTCGTCCTGACCCAAGCGGGCGAAGGCGGCTTCAGCGGCGCGCTCTCCGGAGCCTTGCAACAGAACAGGTCTGGCGCCCCGACACCCGGCGGCGTCGAGGTAGCCGGGATCGTCAGCGACGCGACCCCCGACCAAGAGGTCTATGACCCGGGCAACCCCGAAGCAAACGCCCAGGGCTACGTGAAGATGCCGAACATCAGCACCGTCACAGAAAACACCGACCTGATCTCCGAGTCGCAGTCCTACCAGTCCGATGTGACCGCGATGCAAACCGCCAAGTCCATGTTCACGACCACCTTGGGGCTCTTGAAATGATCGTCCCCGCCGTCGGCGGCTTGGCCGGGAAACTTTCCGAAAGCGCGATCAACAGCGCCGCGAGTCCCCAAGCGAGCGGTCTCGGCCAGAGCGGCCAAAGCTTGACCGGGGCGGGCCTGGAAGGGAGCGGAGGCCTTGGAGGCGCGAACGGCCTGGAAGGCGCGAGCGGCCTCGAAGGCACAAGTGGCATCGAAAACGCGAGCGGAATCGAAGGCGCGAACGGCGCGAGTGGCCTACAAGGCACGAGCGGAGTCGAAGGCGCCGGAGGGCTCGGCGGCGGCGTGGAAGGGACCGGCGGGGCACAATCGCCCAGCTTCGGCAAAGCGCTGACGAGCGCGATCTCCTCCTTGGAAGGCACCCAGCAGAGCGCCGCGAGCGCCGCCGAATCCCTGGCCACCGGCACCGCGACCGACCCCGAGAGCGCGGTTGTGACCGTGCAAGACGCCCAGATGGCGATGGACTTGGCGGCCACACTAAGGACCAAGGCCACCGAAGCCGCCCAAAGCATCTTCCAGACACAAGTTTGAGCGGGTCTGACGAATGCCGCCCTTGAACCAGCTCGCCTCCAGGCTCACCACGCGCGGATGGTTGATCGCCGGCGGTGCGGCGGTCGGGGCGATCCTGTTCATTTACATCTTCCTGCACATGGTCTCGGCGCCCAGCTACTCCACGCTCGTGAGCGGCTTGGACCCCTCGCAGACCGGCAAGATGACAAGCACTCTGAGCGAGCACGGCGTCAAATACGAGCTGCAAAACAACGGAACCGCGATCGCCGTGCAGTCCAATCAGAGCGCCGAAGCAAGGGTGGCTTTGGCCGGGTCGGGACAGCTCGGCAACACCCAACCGGACTTCTCGCTGTTTGAAAAACAGAACCTCGGCGAAAGTAATTTCCAACAGCAGGTCACCTACCAGCGCGCCCTGCAAGGCCAATTGGCTGAGACGATCGACTCGATACAAGGCGTCTCAGGCGCCCAAGTGGAGCTGGTCCTGCCCAACTCCCAAAGCCAGGTGTTCGGCGAAAGCCAAGGCGCCTCCTCGGCGGCGGTGCTGCTTTCGGGAACCGCGACCTTGCCCGCCAGCTCGGTCAAGGGGATCGCCCAACTGGTCGCCTCAAGCGTGCCCGGCCTGGAGCTCAGCAAGGTCACGATCACCGGCGGCGCCGGCGAACTGCTCTGGCCGCAAGCCTCGGGCGGCGCCGGGGGCTCGGGCAACAGCGTCCAAGAAACCGAGCAACGCTACGACCAGAGCACCCAGGCGAGCCTCGACGCGATGCTCGCGCAAACGCTCGGGCCGGGTAAGGCGCAGGTGTTGGTCTACGCCAACATGAACGTCAACCAGACCACCCAAACACAGCTCACCTACGGCAAGGCCGGAGTGCCCTTGCAACAAAGCAAGGACATCGAGACCCTGACCGGCAACGGGGCAAGCACAGGCGCGGCGACGGGCACCGCCAATGTACCGGCCGCGGCCCAGGGCTCCGGCAAGTCCAACTACAAGCACGAAACGACGAGCTCCACCTTGGGCGTGAGCAAGACCGTGACCCACTCCACGATCGCGCCCGGCACCGTTGAAAGCCAACACGTCTCAGTCCTGCTCGACCATACGGTTCCCGCGGCCTCAGTGCCCGCGATCCGCGAAGCCGTCACCAACGCCGCCGGCATCCAAACCAAGCGAGGCGACACGATCTCGATCGGACAGATCGCCTTCGCCAGCCCAACCACGGCGGCGGGCAGTTCGACCAGCAGCATGCTCGGCTACGTCAAGTACGCGTTGCTCGGCATCGGCGCGCTGGCGCTCCTGTTCTTCATCACCAGGTCCTTGCGACGCCGCGAGAGCGAACCGATCGAGGAACCCGTGTGGTTGCGCCAACTGGAGACGCCGATGCGCCTGTCTGACCTGCGCGGCGAAGGAACACCCAAGCCGGCGCCCGCCTTGGCCGGGGTGGCCCCCGGGGGCGGTAACGGCAACGGGTCCGGGAACGGCAACGGGAATGGCAACGGCAACGGGGGCAATGGGAACGGGAACGGCGATCACCTGCGCAAGCAGATCGAGGAGCTCGCCGACAGCGATCCTGACCGGGTCGCCCAACAGCTGCGCACCTGGATGCAGGAGGACTGAGATGAGCTTGCGCGGGAGCACCCGTGAAGCCACCGCCGGGGACGCCCGAGATGCCGTCGGGGGCGCGCCCCACCTTGCTGCCGGGAGAGCAGGCTAGATGGCGAGCGACGCCACCCCGACCGTCCAAGCCCTGCCCCAGTCCACGTCCGAGCAGACGCCGGGCGGGCAGATGCCAGGAGCCCAGAAGGCGGCTGTGCTGATGGCGGCGCTCGGCTCCGAGCGCGCCGCGAGCGTGATAAAGCGCTTGGAGGAGGAGGAGATCGAGAGCCTCTCCCACGAGATGGCCCGGCTCAGCTCCGTCGGGACGGAGACGACCGATTCGGTGTTCAGCGAACTGGCGGCCGGCGCCGGCGGTCCCGGCAACGTGAGCGGCGGCGTGGACTACGCGCGCGAGGTGATCGAGCGCGCGCTCGGCCCCGAGCGGGCCGCCGACCTCTTGGGACGCTTGACCGGCGGCGCGGACTCCAGACCCTTCGAGTTCCTGCACCGGGTCCCCGCCGAGCGTATCGCCGGCCTGTTGCGAGGCGAGTCCCCGCAAACGACCGCGCTCGTATTGGCCAGCCTGCACTCGACCTTGGCGGCCGGGGTCTTGGCCCTCCTGCCCGACACCGAGCAGCCCGACATCGCGCTGCGAATCGCGCGCATGGGACACGCAAACACGAAGGTGATCCAGCAGGTCGAGGCCGTCATCCGCCAGAAGCTGGGCGCCGTCGTCGAGCGCAAGTACTCGGCCAAGGGCGGGGCCAAGGCGCTCGCGGGCATCCTCAATCACGCCGACCGCGCGACCGAGCGCAACGTGCTCGAGCGCCTGGCAGGCGCCGACGAGGCGCTCGCCGCCCAGGTCAGAGGCATGCTGTTCGTGTTCGAGGACATCGTCAAGCTCGACGAGCGCGCGATCCAACAGGTACTACGCGAGGTCAACCAAAAGGACCTCGTGCTCGCCCTCAGAGGAGCGCCCGAGAACGTTATGGACGCGGTCCTCACCAACATGTCCGAGCGCGGCGCCGCGATGCTCAAGGAGGAGATGGAGATCCAGCAGCCCCAGCGCCAGCGCGACGTGGACGAGGCCCAAAGCAGGATCGTGACCGTGGTGCGCAAACTCGACGAGGCCGGCACGATCGTGATCGCGGGCGAGCAGGACGAGGGCGACGGCGAAGCGGTTGTCTGAGCAGAGGGTGAAGCGGTTGCTTGAGCAGAGGGCGAGGCGGTTGCTTGAGCAGAGGGCGAAGGGGTCGCCTGAGGTGGACGGCGTTGTCTGAGACGGCGGTTGGCTACGACTTCGAGCAGCTCGAGCCCTCTGCGCCGCCGGCTCCCGAAGAGCCCGCCCAGATCGTCGCCCAAGCCCGCGCCGAAGCCGACCACATACGAGCCGACGCCCATGCCGCGGGCTATGCCGAAGGACGGGCGGCCGGCCACCAAGAGGGCGCCACCGAAGCAGTTCGCCTCGCGCAAGCCTTCGCAGAGGCCATCGCCGGCGTCGAAGCCCTTCACGGCGAGGTCGTCGAAGCGGCCGAACACGACGCTTTGGAGCTTGGCCTGAACCTGGCAGAGAAGATCGTGGCGGGCGTGGCCGAACTGCGTAAGGAGCTGATCGCCGAGGCCTTGAGCGGAGCCTTGGCGCGGATCGCCGAGCGCCACCGGATCGCGGTGCTTGTGAACCCAGCGGACTTCGATTTGTTCCAGGAGGCGATCATCGCGCAAGCAAAGACGAGCGGCGTCGAGCAGTGCGAAGTGCGGGCCGACGAGCGAGTCGCCTCGGGCGGAGCGATCGTGGCGACCGAGGCGGGTGAGGTCGATGCGAGCGTGGGGACTCAGCTGGAGCGGGCTCGCGAAGTTGTCGCGGCTTGCCTGGCGGACCAGCGGGCGACGTGAGCCCCACTCTGCTCGCCACAGCCGCCCAAGCGCTGCGCGAGGCCGACCTGGCCAGACGCCATGGCAGCGTGTGCAACCTGATCGGCTTGATCATCGAGGCCACTGGGCTGCAGGCCGAGGTGGGCGAGGTGTGCTCGATCGGAGGCGACACCTCGGGAGCGGGAGGCATCCCGGCCGAGGTCGTCGGCTTCAGGGACGGTCGCACCTTGCTGATGGGACTGGGCGAGATGCAAGGCATCGGGCCCGGCACGCGCGTCCTCGCGAGCGGCGCCCCGTTTCGCGTAGCCGTCGGACCCGACCTGCTCGGACGCGTCGTGGACGGCTTGGGCCGCCCGCTCGACGGAGAACCCAGGTCCCACGGCATCGAGCGCTCGACCGTCGCCCCACCCCCAAGCGCGCTCTCCAGGCCCCGTATCGAGGAGCGCGTCGGCCTCGGCGTGCGCGCACTCGACGCGCTCGTCCCGTGCGGACGCGGCCAGCGCCTGGGCATCTTCGCCGGCTCAGGCGTCGGCAAGTCCTCCCTGCTCGGTATGATCGCCAAGTCCACCTCCGCCCAGGTCAACGTGATCGCACTCGTCGGAGAGCGCGGACGCGAGGTGCGTGAGTTCATCGAGCGCGACCTCGGCGATGCCTTGGAGCGCTCGGTGGTCGTCGTCGCCACCTCCGACCAGCCTGCTCTGGTGCGCATCAAGGCCGCCTTCACCGCGACCGCCATCGCCGAGCACTTCCGAGACACAGGCCACGACGTGCTCCTGATGATGGACTCGGTCACGCGCTTCGCCATGGCCCAGCGAGAGGTTGGCTTGGCGATCGGCGAGCCCCCGGCCACACGCGGCTACACCCCCAGCGTGTTCGCGCTGTTGCCAAAGCTGCTCGAGCGGGCCGGCACCAGCCAGGCGGGCTCGATCACCGGTCTCTACACGGTCCTCGTGGACGGCGACGACATGAATGAGCCAATAGCCGACGCGGTCCGCGCGATCCTCGACGGCCATGTGGTCCTCACCAGGGCGCTCGCCCACGCCGGCCACTATCCCGCAATCGACATCCTCCAGAGCGTCTCGCGCCTGATCGGCGAAATCGTGCCCGCCCCGGTCGCGGCCGCGGGTCAGCGTCTCAGGTCGGCCTTGGCCGTCTTGCGTGAGAAGGAAGACCTCGTGGCGATCGGCGCCTACCAGCCAGGCAGCGACCCCGCACTCGACACCGCACTAGCCCACCGCGACCCGATCGAGGATTTTCTGCGCCAGAGCGTGATAGAGCACAGCGCCCCCGAGCAAGCCGACGCACAGCTGCTCGAACTGGCGGCCTCGCTCGACGGAGAGCCGACGCTGTCGGCCGAGGATATTCCGCAGGTCGAGGAAGTCACGGCCGAGCCGGTCGCTCCGAATGCGTCCATCCCGGCCGGCGTAGGCGAAGTGCCGGCCATACCGGCGCTCGGGCTGAACATCTGAGAACCGAAGACGCGCGCCCCGGGAGAGAGGCGGGCGTGCGGTCCGGCGAGCGGGCACGCGATCCTGCGCGGATCGCCCCCGACTGCTCAGTGCACCCCCAGCATCAGCCGGCGAGAAACCTTCTGCTGCTCGCCGCCGGCTGAAGTAACCGTGGCCGTAAGCGTCACGGTCAAACGTCGCCCGTGTCTGAGTGCCTGCCTGACCCTGGCGTCGAGTGCCAAGACGAGTTTCGAGGTACCCATTTCGACGTTATTACGCACCAATCGAGCGAGCACAGCCGATACGCGACGGCCCTTTCGCCTGGCTGCACCGAGCTGCACCTCCGGCACGGTCGCCTCCATCTCCACTCGCGCAGCGCCGGCGTCGAGTGTCAGCAAGACCAACAGCGAGTTCCCGCGCAGCTCGCCCTGAAGCGATGGCCCGGCGGGCGGCGGGCCGCCCGGGGTCTGGACCGGCGCCGGATCGACGGCTTTGCCAGGGGGGAAGGGCGGCGTGAACGGAGACGTCGGACCGACCGGTTCGACAAGCGGGGCAGCGGGCGCGGTCGTGAACGTCACATCGCCGCCGTATTGCTTGACCGAGCCTTGCACAGCCACGAGTCGGTAGTGGTAAGTGGTGTCGGGCGAGAGTTCGACGATCGCCTGTCTCACTTCCACGTCCCCCTCTCCCGAACCGGCGTTCCCCTGGGCGGTGCTCTTGCCATAGCCGGATGTGAGGCCGTATTCGAAGTAATCCGCTACGTCCGTGCCACGGGGATTTATCGTGCCGCTCAGCGTCGCGTCTGTCGAATCAAAGCTAGCCGGCGCGTTTGTCTGAACAGACGGCTTCGCGATTTCCACGACCGGTTCCGGCTTGGTCGAGAATGTCCAGTCGGCCCCGAAGCTGGTTCCGTAGCTGTTCGTGGCAACGATCCTGAAATGGTAGGTGGTTCCAGGGGCGAGTCCGGAAATGTGTTCGCTCTCTTCTTCTGCGCCCGCGCCTTCCCCGGCAGACTGTTCGGCGGTCCGCAGGCCATACGCGGTTGTCGTGCCGTATTCGAAATAAAAACCGGTCGCGACTCCTTTGGGATTGACGTCAGCTTCGAGCGTGGCTTCTGTGTAGTGGACGAAAATCGCCGATGCGGTTTCCACCACCGGCTTGCCGCCATACGTCTCGAAGCGCTCATCATTTCCCGTGGTCGTCCCACGACTGCTGGATGCGACAAGCCTGAAATGGTAGAGCGTGCCAGGTTCAAGACCGGTGAGGACGGCACTCACATTCACAAAGGCCTTCCCCGATCCGGCGCTCGTTTCCGCCGTCTTGGAACCATACGCTTCGGTCGCACCGTATTCAAAATAATATTTAGCTTCCACCCCGACCGGCCGCACTTCGCCGTTTAGCGTCGCTTCCGAGAGCCCCACATTACTCACTCCCCCTTCCGCTATTTCTACATTGTAGGGAATCGTGAATTCGTGGTCCACTCCGTGGGCTGTACCGTTGCTTGTCGTTACGACCACCCGCCAGTGATAAGGGGTGCTGTGCTGCAACCCAGTGATCGTTGTGGCCACTTTCTCCTTGCCCCAAGCCGCCGGGGTCACGGATTCGGCGGTCCTGCTGCCGTAGGCGGTAGTCGCCCCGTATTCGAAGTAATAGTGAGCTTCCAGGTCACAAGGATATATAGAGGTTTCGAGAGCCTCTGATTCGACGGTCTCGTTCGTTGCACCTTCCAGAGAGGGATTCCTGTTTGACGTTTCGGCGTAAGGACCAATAGGCACGAATCCCGGGTTGTCGTCTTCTACCTCGCAGGCGCCCTTGGAGTCGTCCCAAAGCAACGCCACGAGCGCGCCATCCGCAAGGCGCCCAGGCCCCATCTGGTTGCACAGGTCCCCAACCTCGCCCTGACTTTCTCCCGTGCTCCAGCCTCCTTCGCCCCCTGGATCGGTGACGCTCTCAGCATACTCATGAGTTAGCGTCTTGGAGGAGTTGCAGCCTATGCGCCCTTCCGTATCCATAACCGCGGCGATCGACGGTCCAGGAACCCAACTGTCGCCGCCGTCGCTGGTCTCTTCGTGATAGCCACAGGTGAATAGGCTTACTTCGGCTGTACCCGGTGCCGGCATGACCGCGTAGGTGGTGTTGGTACTTTCGCCGCCCGTGAGCATCATTACTTCCCTGGCTGCACTGGTGACCGCGAGGTGCCCGATCTTGGAGGTAATCGCCCGTTTGAGGTAATACTTTTCGACTATGGGCGACCCTGTGAGCGGCGATGAAATGGGGCCGTCGAGGCCGCTGTACTGGGTCAAGATCTTCTGGTAGCCCGATCCGGGCAGGCTTTCCGCGGTCGCTTCCAGTTCGTGGCGCCGGGCCAGAGCCGATCCGCTTTCCCATTCCTCTCCCAGGAAGACGAGCACCAGGCGCGGTTCGTTCTGCACCAGACCGCCCCAATATTGAAGCCGGGGAGGCGAGGAGGTAAGCGGCGTTATCTTGGCGCTGGACGCATCCGCCCCACCACCTGCGAGGCGTGGGCTCTGCGGCTCGGCCGGGTCGAAGTGCACCTTCTTGCCCTTCGCCCAAGACGGTATCGGCACGCCGGGCGGCAGACCATCGACCGCCCGGGCCACGGCGGTGCCGTGTGCGACCAACAGCACGACGAGCGCCGCCAGCAGCGCGAACGCCCTCCAGTGGGTCAAAGCGAATGACCAGCGTGACCAGATCGCCGCGCAATGGCCTGGTTCCTCGGCGTCTCGCCCCCCCACGTCACCCACGTCACCGTCTCCCAGGATCTGTCCGATCAGATCAAGCCAGCTTGTTCATAAGCGTACTCCTGAAGGCAGGTATTGACAATCCACCCTGCCGCCTAAAGAAAGAAGCGCCGCATCCGATTACCGGGCCATGAATCGACCCGTTTTCCGCTTTCGCCTTGAGCGCGTGCGCGCGCTTCGCGAGCAGAACGAGCAGCTCGCCCGCCAAGAGCTGGCGCAGGCGATCGCCTCGCGCTCGATTAGCGAGGCCGACCTGCGTGTCGCCGAAGCCGAACTCGATCAGGCGCACTCCGAACAAAGGGCGACAGTAGGCCGGGAGCAGAGCTTTGACGCGGCCGAACTCGTGGCGCGTCAGGCATTCCTGGAGCGTGTCGAGGCGCAACGGGGCGCCCACGCTCGAGAGCTCGAGCGGCGCGAGGCGGCCGTGGCCGAGCGCGGCGCCAAGCTGACCGCCGCCGCGACCGATCACGAGACGCTCAAGCGCCTGTCTGAGCGTCAACGCATCGAGCACGAACGAGCGGCGGCCACCCGCGAGCAGGGCGTGCTCGACGAGATCGCGGCCACGCACGCGCACCGGAGCGGCGCGTGAACACCGAAGCCGTGGGCTCCACCAGCGTTATCCCGCCCGGCGAGCTGGCCTTGGCCCAGCGGGTCCGCCGGCTGAAGAGCCTGATCGAAGAGTCGCGCGAGGTGAGCCTCGAAGGGGCCACGCCCAACCTCACTCCCGGCGCGAGCGCGACAGGCGTGTCGGGCGCCGCGGCCAGCGTCCTCGCGTACAACGCTTCGCCGGCGGGCGCACCCGGACAGGGCTCCACGAGCTTTGCGGCGGCACTGCAGGCCGCCACCGCCGCCGACACCGCGCCGGTGGGGACGATCGGAACCCAGGGCACCGCGGGCATGGGGACTACCGGCATGGGGACTCCCGGCATGGGGACCGCCGGCATCGGGACCGCGGGCTCGTCAAGCCCGGGCGGCAGCGGACCGACCAGCCAGTACGACCCCTTGATCGAGCAGGCAGCCGCCCGCTACGGCATCGACCCCGCCGTCCTACACGGCCTGATTCAACAAGAGTCCGGCTTCGACCCCGAAGCCCAAAGCAGCGCTGGAGCAGCTGGCCTGACCCAACTGATGCCCGGCACCGCCAGCTCACTCGGGGTCGCCAACCCCCTCAATCCCGCCGAATCGATCGAAGGCGGCGCGCGCTATCTCAGCCAGATGATGAGCCAGTTTGGCGGCAACACCGAAGACGCTTTGGCCGCCTACAACGCGGGCCCCGGAGCCGTCCAACAGTACGGCGGGGTGCCCCCCTACGCGGAAACCCAAAGCTACGTCCAGAAGGTGCTTGGCTACGCCGAAGCCTACCGCCAAGCCCATCCTTCCTCCGGCACCCTCGGAGTGGCCGCATGAGCCTCTCCACAGCGCTCCCGTCGGCGTCGCCCGCCTCCTCGGCCCGCGCCGCGGCACCCCCGCCAGCCTCGCCCGCTTCGGTCGGATTGCCCCCGCCCGAAGCCCCCGGGGGCGCCCCACCAGGGCCCCCGCCAAACGCGCCGCCCTTCAAGCAGGCGCTCCACGAACACTGGGCCCGGACCGCCACCGCGGAAGGCCACCCCAAAAACACCAAGGCGAGCCCTCGCCTGGAATCCCAGAGCGCGTCGGCCGAAACACCCTCGGCCCCCTCCTCGACCGCGCTCCCAACCACCACGCCGGTCCCCTTCGCCGGCGAAGGGTCCTCCACAGCGTCGGGGCCAAGCCTGCTCGCCGCATCCTCCACACCCTCGGGTCCAAGCCTGCTCGCCGCGTCCTCGACACCCTCGGGTCCAGGCCTGCTCGTGTCAGCCTCGCTCGCCGCGCCCACTGCAACCGCTTCGGCCGCTGGGCCCGCTGCAGCCGCTGGACCCGCTCCAGCGGCTGGGCCAGCCGCGGCCGCTCCAACGGCTACGTCCGCTTCGGCCCCTCAGCCTCAACCCGCAGCTCCAGCCCCGCCCCTCCTCGCGCCATCCTCCCCTGCCGCACCCAACCCGCAGGACTTGACGCCAAGCGTGTCGGCTGCACCCAACCCGCAGGACCCGACGCCAAGCGCTCCGGCCTCGCCCGCCCCGCAGGACCCGACGCCAAGCGCCCCCGCCTCTCCCACGGCCGCGTCGTCCTCCTCCACCCCGACCGGCCTGAGCGACCCCAAAGCGACCAACCCCGCTCCGGCCTCCGCCCTAGCCACCGCCCCCGTCTCGACCGTCCCTGGAGACAGCCCCCGGTCCGGGAGCAGCCCCCCCGAAAACCAGACCCCCACGAACGCCTTTCCCCCCACCCCTGCCACCCCCGACCGATCCCCGGCCGCGGAGGACCCAGCCGGCACCCCCGCCCAATCCGCCCCACAACCTGCCGGCCCCGTCTTCGCACTCTCGCCCGCTGCCCCCCTCGCGACCGACCCGAGCGCAAGCACGACGAATCAACCCTCCCCTCTCCCGGCCCCGATGCAAGACACGATCGACGCACTCCGAGCCACCATCGAAATCGCCACTCGTCAAGGCAGCGCCCAAGCGCGCATCGCTTTGCAACCCGACGAACTCGGCCACATCACGATTCGCTTGCTCCAGACCAGCGAAGGCCTGCGCGCCTCCGTCTACGCCGACACCCCCGCCGGAGCCCAAGCCCTCAGCCAAGCCCGCTCCGAGCTCCACCAAACCCTGAGCACTCTCGGCGTATCGCTCCTACACCTGGACATCGGCTCCTCCGGCCAGTTCTCCGCGGGCGCCAGGCGCGACTTCGCCGGGCAGCCCTCCGGATCCGGCTCGCCGACCACCGGTCCCCTCGGCGCAAGCGCCGAAGAGGACTCCCCCGCCGCCAACACTCCCTCAACCCAACCGCCCGGCCCAGCCTTGGGCGAAATCGTAGACGTCTTGGCCTGATTCCCGAAAGGATTGTTCCCATGAGCACCCCCGCAATCGCCCAAGCTGCCGCGGCAGCCGCCACCGCCGAAACGCCCCCCAAAAAGACCAGTGCCGAAAACCCGGGCGGCCAGCTCGGCCAAAACGACTTCCTCAAGCTCATGATCGCCCAACTCCAAGCCCAAAACCCCTTGGAACCCTCCAACGGCAACGAATACGTAACCGAGCTCGCCCAATTCACCCAGCTCGAGCAGACCACCAACCTAGCCTCCGCCGGCGAGCTCTCCTCAGCCGTGCAGCTAATCGGCCACACCGTCTCCTACTCCGACCCCACAACCGGCGCCGCCTCCACCGGTGTCGTCGAAAGCGTCCAGTCGGCCACCTCCGGCCCCACCGTCACCGTCGAAGGCGTCACCGGCATCAAGCTCTCCTCCGTCACCCAAGTCAATTGAGCCCCATCTCAAACCCAGCCCTGGTACCGCCCGGCGGCCTCGCCGGGCCGGCCGCGCCCGCCCCGGCCTCCCCTGCCCGGACAACCCCGCCCAAGTCCGGCGAGCCCACTTTCGCCGATGCCCTCAAGCAGGCGGGCGCGAGCAGCGACGCGAGCGCTCACCAGACCGCCGGGGCAGGCAGCCTCCAATTCTCCCGCCACGCCCTCGCGCGTGTACAGCGCCGCGGCATCACCCTCGACGCCCCCACGCTCACACGCCTCTCCGACGGCGTCGCCCGCGCCGCCTCCAAGGGCTCGCGCGACTCTCTTGTTCTTGTGGACGACACCGCCTTCGTGGTATCCGTCCCCAACCGCACGGTCATCACGGCCGTGGGATCTCAACACATGAAAGACAACGTATTCACCAACATCGACAGTGCCGTAATCGCATGACCGCAAGTGCCGTAGTAATCGCATGACCGGCAGTGCCTCAATCGCATAACCACACCAACGGCGGCTGGACCTCCAAGAGGGGGCCGCGAAAGGAAGGGCAGTCACGATGATGACTGGAATGTATGCCGCCATCAGCGGCCTCGACGCCAACCAAGCGTTGCTCGACGACACCGCGAGCGACCTCGCGAACGTGAACACCGTGGGCTACAAGTCCTCGAGTGTCACCTTCGCCGAATCGCTCACCCAAGTAATGCACGGGGCCTCCGGCCCCACCGCTTCCAACGGCGGCACGAACCCCGTCCAGATCGGCCTGGGCGTGCAGGTGAGCGCCACCCGCAACGAAATGACTGAGGGCTCCTTCCAAACCACCAACAATCCTTTGGATGTCGCAATCGAGGGCAAGGGCTTCCTGCGAGTGGGCTCCGGCACCCCGCCCGCCGGCCCCCCCTACACAGCCGGCCTGCCCGCCAACGTCAACTACACCCGCGCGGGAGACATGACCACCAACTCCCAAGGCTTCCTCACCACCGAAGCCGGCGAATACGTGATCGGGCGCAATGCCATCGCCACCGAAACCGAAGCCGGCACCACCTACAAGGCGGGCACCGAAGACTCCTACATCCGCATCCCACCCGGCTCCTCCAACATCTCGATCGGCCAAGACGGCTCGGTCGCCTACACCGACGAGAACCCCGCCTCGCCCACCTACCAGCAACGTGTCACCGCCGGCTACCTCTCCTTGGCCACCTTCCCCAACGAAGACGGCCTAGAACGCTTGGGCGGCTCCCTCTGGGCCCAAACCGCCAACTCCGGCACCCCCATCGTCGGCACCCCCGACACAGCCGGCTTCGGCTCCACGATCGGAGGCGAGCTTGAGATGTCCAACGTCGATCTCGCGTCGGAGATGACCAACATGATCACCGCCGAGCGCGGCTTCCAAGCCAATTCCAGGGTGATCACCACCGCCAACGAAATGCTTGGGACCTTGGTCACGATGGTCCAGTAGCCCTCCCTCTCCTTTTGGGGCCGGCCCCGCCCAGGCGGGCCCTGCCCCCAATCGTTCAACCACCAAAGGGGCTCTATACGACGGGACACTCCGAGGAGCGCGTTCGGGGCGGCGCATTTTTGCGTCGCCCCGTCCGCCGCTGTTGGACCTAGCCTGAAACCACACCAATTCTCAAGCGGAGGAGCCGCCGATGATCTTCCTGAACCGGCTCGGCCACAGCGACGAGCCTTTCCAACTGAACCCCGACATGATCGTCACGGTCGAATCCACCCCCGACACGGTCATAGCCTTGGCGACCGGCGCCAAGGTGGTCGTGTCCGAGACGCCTTCCGAGGTCGCCGCCGCCGTGAGGGCCTACCGGGCCGATGTGCTGTCCGATGCCATGCGCCAACGGCGTGCCCCCCGCGCGGGCGCGCGCGAAAGCGCACCCGGCTCCCCCGACGGGCCTTGGCTGTCCGCGGTTGAGGACGACCCGGCCTGAGGAGCCCTCTTCGGCCCCGAGGCCACGCCCGGCAGAGTTCGGCACGCTCTAAGACCCCCATCTGCCGCCCCATCCATTTTTCAAGGATTCCCGCCCGCAGCCGATGAAGGTGGACAATGAAAGCTTCGACCGCCATCGGGATCGGGGCTGCCTTTGGCGCCCTCCTGCTCAGCTCGATGATGGACGGGACCAGTCCCGCCTCCTTCATCAACATCCCCGCCCTCCTGATCATCATCGGAGGCACCTTCGGCGTGACCTTGGCCTCCGTCGGGATGGAGACCATGAAGCAGATCCCCAACCTCTACAAACTGGTCATCTCGGCCGAACCCCCCGACATGCGCGGGCGCCTGGACCAGCTGGTCGGCTTGGCCGATCAAGCCCGCCGCGAAGGCCTGCTCGCGCTCGACGCCCAGCTCTCTGAGATCGAGGACCCCTTCACCCGCAACGCCCTCCAGTTGGTGGTGGACGGCACCGACCCCGAGATGGTCCACACGATCCTCGAGGCCGAGGTTGACGGCATGGCCGCCCGCCACGCCGTCGGCGCCTCCCCCTTCGAGAAGGCCGGCGGCTTCGCACCCACGATGGGCATCATCGGCACCGTCCTCGGCCTCGTCCACGTGCTCCAAAACCTGGCCGCCCCCTCGACCTTGGGTCCTTCGATCTCCTCAGCCTTCATCGCCACCCTGATGGGCGTCGGCGCAGCCAACGTCATCTTCCTGCCGATCGCCAACCGGCTCAAGGCGATCTCCGCCGAAGAGGTCGAGCTGCGCATGATGACCGTCGAGGGCATCCTCTCGATCCAAGCCGGCGACAACCCCCGTCTCGTCTCCGAAAAGCTGATGTCCTACGTGCCCCCGACCGAGCGCGCCTCCGAAGAAGAGGGGACGGTGGCCCCCTTGGCAGTCGAACCCCAGGCGGCCTGACCCATGGCACGCGGGCGCGGACGCCATCGAGGCGGCGCAGGACACGGCGAGGAGAGCGAGGAGCGTTGGCTGCTCACCTACGCCGACATGATCACCCTCCTGATGGCTTTGTTCATGGTCCTGTTCTCGATCTCCTCGGTCAACATCTCCAAGTACCAGACCCTCCAAAAGTCCCTGAAGGCGGCTTTCTCCGGCAACATCCTGCCCGGGGGCAAGGCGATCTCTCAGCAGGGCTCAACCGCCAACTCAAGCCACGTGCCCGCCACCTTCGAACTACAAGCGATCGAGCCGGTCCAGACCCAGGGTTCGAGTGCCTTGCAGAACAGCACTGCCCGCTCCAGCCCAATCGCGGGCTCCGCCGCAAGCCAAGCGGCCATCGCCCAACAGGGCGCCGCCCAGCGCGAGAGCAACGAGTTCGCCCAGATCAAGCACGAGCTCGACGCCTACGCCAAGTCCCACGGCTTCAGCTCCTCTGTCAAGACCTCCATCGAAAACCGGGGCCTCGTCATCAGAGTGCTCACCGACGACCTCCTGTTCGCCTCCGGTCAGGCCACCCTCAGCAGCAAAGCGACTTCCCTGCTCTCAGAGATCGGCCAACTGCTCAACATCGACGAAACGCACCCCATCAGCGTCGAAGGCAACACCGACAACGTGCCGATCCATAGCTCCATCTACCCCTCCAACTGGCAGCTCTCCACGGCCCGCGCCTCCTCGGTCGTCGAATTCCTGATCGCCCACGGCATCGCCCCAGCCCGCCTGACCGCCAGCGGTAACGCCGACCAGCGCCCCGTCGCCACCGAGGCCACCGAAGCCGGCCGCGCACGCAACCGCCGAGTGGAGATCGTCTTGCGCCGTCTCTACGGCCCAGAAGGCCCCGCCCCCTCCTCTGGCGAAGGTTAGGAAGATGCTCAAAAACAAGAAGATCTTGCTGGCTTTGATCGTGCCGATCGTCTTGTTCGGCGGCTACACCATGACCAAGGCCAAGCCCGTCCCCAAGGTCAAGATCAAGGGCACCATCTACGTGATGCCCCAATCCTTCCTCCTAAATCTGAGCGACGGGCGCTACGCCAAGCTCGACGTGGCCCTCCAACTGGCGCCCGGACAGAGCGACGGCGCCTCCGCGGACGGCGCCTCCTCCAGTTCCGAAGGTGGTCCCGGTACGCTGCCCGAGGAAGCGATCGTGCGCGAAATCATCACAAACGCGATAACCGGCCAAAGCGGGGAAAGCTTGATCAGCGCCCACGGCCGCGACGCCGTCAAGCGTCAGATTCTGCACACGATCGGGCAGCGCACCGACGTCAAAGTAGAAGAAGTCCTGTTCCCCGACTTCACCGTCCAATAGGAGGCGCAGTGGCCGACGCGATCGAGTACGAGCAGTTCGACGACGCCGCCCCCGGCCCCGAGCCCTCCCGCGCCGACGCCGCCCCCGCGCCCTCCCGCGCCGAGCCCGATCTGCGCCGCCTCAGCGACATCCCAATGGAGTTGAGCGTCGAGCTCGGACGCACCCGCATGACCGTCGGCGAGACCCTCGACCTACGCGTTGGCTCACTCGTCACACTCGACTCCGCCGCCGGCGAACCCGCCGACCTCTTGGTCAACGGCACCGCGATCGCCCGCGGCGAGGTGATCGTCCTCGACGAGCGCTACGGCCTGCGCGTAACCGAGATTCTCGAGGGCAACGACATCGCCTGCTCGCCCGGCCCAGGCGATAGCCTCGGAACCCCTGACGCCCCCCAGGCCGACATCCGTGACGCCGCGGCCGTCGAGATCGCCGCAAGCGAAAGCTGACCGGGACGCGACCGTGAGCCCCAAGGGCAGCGCCGACGCCGCCAAGAAGGACGCCCCCAAGAAGAAGCGTGCCGCCGCCACGGGCCGGGGCGCCGCCGCAAGCCGGGACGCTGCCGCGGAGGCGAACGCCGCCGCGGGCGGGGAGCTCACCGCAAGCAGGGGTAAGGGCGCGGCCGCCGAGGTGCCCGCGGGCGCGCGCATAAGAGCGCTCGACTTCTCCCAGCCCACCAAGTTCACGACCGAGATCCGCCGCCGCATCGTCGCCGCGATCGAGCACTTCTGCGAGGGGGCCTCCGGGCGCCTGTCCGCCGAGTTGGCGGTCCAAGCACGCTTGAGCGTCGCCGAGGTCGACCAACACACCTGGGCGGCCTCCAAGGCGCGGCTGCCCGCCGACGCCATCGCCATCGCGATCGACGCGCAGGCGATCGACCGTCAAATGCTGCTCTCCGTCGAGCAGCCCTTGCTACTGCAAGCCTTGGAATGTCTGTTGGGCGGCCAGGCCTCCCAAGCCCCCGCCGAGCGCCACCTCACCGAGGTCGACTGGGTGCTCGCCCGCAGCGTGCTCGCCGCGATCGCCACAGAGCTCTCGGGCGCCTGGGGCGACTTGGGAGGCCCCGAGCTGACCTGCGGTGAGATCGACTTGGAGGCCGACGCCGGCGTGCTCACGCCCGTAGGCGAGCCAACCTTCACGGCGAAGATCGCCAGCGAGATCGACGGGCAGTCCTCGGCCATGTCGCTCTTGATCCCTTGGTCGGCGGTAGAGCCGATCGCCGAGCACATCCGTGGCGAGGACGCCGCGCCGGTTCTCGGCGACACCCACGGGCCCGAAGCCTTGAGGCGAGGCTTGGCCACAGCGAAGGTCTTGCTGCGGGCCGAGGTCGGATCCGCCCAGATGCCGATCGAGCGGATGCTCGAGCTCGTGCCCGGCGCGATCGCCCCCCTGCAAAGGCGCGCCCAAGACGGCGTGTCCCTGTACGCCGAGGGCGTGCTCGTGGGACGCGGCCACCCCGGGCGCTCCGGGACCAGACGAGCGGTCAAGCTCGAGTCCACCAGCCCCACTCCCACCAAGGCCGCCACCTATGCCCAACTCGGCCGCGCCGAGCTGGAACGCGCCCGTGCCCACGTCAGCCAGTCTCCCGAGTCGGCCCAAAGCCGAGCCGTCCTGCGCAGCATCTTCGTGCGCGTCTGGGCCGAGCTCGGGCGCACCCACATACCGCTCAAGGATGCTCTGGAGCTTGCTCCCGGAGCGGTCCTCGAGCTCGACCAAGCCGCCGACGCGCCGATCGAGCTGTTCGTCAACGGCCTCTGCTTCGCCAACGGCAAGCTGGTCATCACCGGCGAGGGCACTTGGGGCCTGGAGGTAGCCGCACTCGTGTGAGTGCACTTTGCGCGCGCGGGCACGCGCGCAGGCACGGGGGCGGGCGCGGACGCGCGGGCGCCACACGCGCACGCAAGCCGCCTTTGGCGCCCCGTCTGCTGCACTGCGAGCCGCGCGGCAGCTTCAGGCGCTCCGACCGTCGCGCCCGCCCCCGGTTCTCCTCCCAGCCTTCTCAAGACCCAAGCGCCCCCGCCGATAACCGGGGGCGACTCTTTCCTCGGAGTCGTCCCTTCGATGACCAAGCTGACCCCTTCCCGTGCGGCCGCGCTCGCGGCTGCGTCGCTCTGCGGCTGCCTGCTCGCGTGGGCCGACGGCGCCTCGGCCTTCACGCCCGCGCACTCCGCCCACTCCAAAGCGGGCACCGGCGAAAACACTCCGCTCAGCCTCAACACGCCCACCACCGGCTCCCACACGAGCTCCGGCGGAGCGAGCATCGTGCGCACGATCGTGGGGCTCGCGATCGTGATCGCCGTGATCTGGGGCTTGGCCTGGATCCTGCGCCAAGTCAAGTCTGGACGCGACCCCCGCGTCTCGGCCACCGGCCTGAGCAGCGTCGCGGCCCTCACGCTCGGCTCAGGACGCTCGGTCCACCTGGTCAAGGCCGGCAACGACTACATCCTGCTCGGGGCCGCCGAGCAGGGACTCGCGCCGATCCACCGCTACACCGAACAGCAAGCCTACGAAGCGGGCCTCCTGTTCGACGAGGAGCCCGAAGCGAAGCCCCGGCGGCGTGTGCCTCTGCCCGCCGCGCTCCTGCCGCCCGGGCCCCCCTCGCCCCAAGCCGGGGCGAGCTCGACGCCCGCCGAGGTGCTCGACCCCGCAGGACCCGTCAACCCCGGCTCGCCCGCGAGCGCCAGCGCCCGCGTCCCGGCCAGACTCCAGTCGGGCGAGCGCGCTACGGACCCGATGCGGATGCCTTCGGCGGCCTCCACCTTGATCGAACGCCTGCGCGAAATGACGGTTCGTCGTTGAACCTCAACTCCTCAAACGCCGTCCAGATCCTGCTTCTGGTCGGCGCCATCACCCTGGTGCCCGCGGTCCTCTTCACCGTCACCGGCTTCAGCCGCATCCTGATCGTGCTCGGCTTCGTGCGCGCCGGCATCGGCACCACCACCGAGCCGCCCAACCAGGTCTTGGTGGGCATCGCGCTGTTCCTGACGATCTTCGTGATGAGCCCCACGATCAGCGCGATCAAGACAGAGGCGATCGACCCGCTGACCGCCCACAAGATCAACACGATCACCGCCTTGGAGCGCGCCGAGGAACCGTTGCGCGAATTCATGTTCCGCCAGACCCGGGTGGAGGACATCTCACTGTTCATGAGCCTCGCCCACGACCCGCCGCCCCACACGAGGGCCGAAGTGCCCACCGAGGTCTTGATTCCCGCCTTCATTACCTCCGAGTTGAAGACCGCCTTCCAGATCGGCTTCTTGATCTTCCTGCCGTTCCTGATCATCGACCTGATCGTCTCCTCGACCTTGATGAGCATGGGGATGATCATGCTGCCGCCGACCTTCATCTCCCTGCCTTTCAAGATCCTGCTGTTCGTGCTCGTTCGACGGCTGGGACCTCGTCATCAAGGCACTCGTCCAGAGCTTTCACTACTGAGGAGGAGCCGATGAACCAAGACACCGTCGTCAACCTCGCCGCGCAAGCCATGAGCTTGGCCTTGAAGATCGCCGGGCCGCTCTTGCTCGTGGGGCTCGTCGCCGGCCTGGCGGTGAGCATCTTCCAAGCGGTCACCCAGATCCAAGAGCAGAGCCTGACTTTGATCCCCAAGATCATCGGCGTGGCCGCGGTGATCGTGCTGTTGGGGCCTTGGATGCTCGGCCAGATCGTCTCCTACACCGCCGCCTTGTACACCGCGATCCCGACGATGGTGGGCACTTGAACCAGCTGCTCCACAAACTGGCGACCGGCGAGCTCGCGGGGTTCATCCTGGTGCTCGCCCGGATCACGCCGCTGTTCTTCATCGCGCCCCTGTTCTCCTCGGCGATGATCCCGCCGCGCGTGAAGGGCATCATCGCCGTGGGCCTCGCAATCGGGCTGACCCCGGTCGCCTTGAAAGGCCAGCACATCCCAACCGATCCCGTGCCTCTTTTCGGGCTGGTGATCGAGGGCATGCTGGTCGGCCTCGGCTTCGCCTTCTCTCTAGCCATCCTGATGGCGGCGGTCGAATCGGCGGGCGCCCTGATCGACGTCGTGTCGGGCTTCTCCTACGGCGAGCTCATCAACCCGCTCAACGGCGCCAACGGGGCGGTCATGTCCCGCTTCTACTCGCTCGTGGGGACCTTGATCTTCTTGGTCATCAATGGCGACGCCTGGACGATCCGCGGGCTGAGCCGCACCTTCGAACTGGTGCCTTTGACCAGCGGCCCGGAAATCCAATCGCTGGTCGGCGGCGCCGTGGAGGTCTTCTCGAACGTGTTCGTCGACGCCTTGGAGGTCGCCGCACCCGTCCTGATCGCATTGCTCATCACCGACGTGGCCTTCGGCATCGTCTCGCGCGTGGTGCCCCAGCTCAACGTGTTCGCCGTGGGCTTCCCCACCAAGGTCGCGGTCACCTTGCTGGTCGTGGCCGCCTCCTTGCCATTCGTGGCCAACTGGATCTCAGAACAACTATCGGTGAGCGTGGGCGCGGCCCTCGGCGCCCTGCACGTGGCGTAAAACATGGCACGCGAGGAACGCACCGAGAAGGCCACGCCCAAGCACCGCGAGCGCGCGCGCGAGAAGGGTCAGGTCGCACGCTCCCCCGACCTGGGCGGCTCCACAGTCCTGGTCGCGGGCCTGTTCGCGATCAGCTTGATGGGCACGCGAATCGTTGACGCGGGCGCCTCCGCTTTCCGAGAAATCTTCGCCAAGATCGCCACGCCCGACCGCGCCCTCAGCGCCGAAGGGCTCAACGGGCTGTTGCACTCGGCCCTGTCCACGATCGCATTGGCGGTCGCCCCCGTCGCAGGCGCCTGTCTGCTGGCGGCCCTCGCCACCGGCGCCGCGCAGGTCGGCTTCAAGCCCCGCATCCAAGGGCTCAAGCCCGACTTTCGCCGCATCAACCCTGCCTCGGGGCTACGCAACCTGTTGAGCCCCAACACCGTCTTCGAGGGACTCAAGGTGCTCGCCAAGGTGGGCATCGTGGGTGCGGTCGCCACGCTCGCCCTGCTGCCCGGCCTGACCACGCTCTCGGCCCGAGTAGGCATCCCGCCCGCGGCGCTCGGGCCTTTGATGAGCAAAAACGCGCTCGCGATCGCCCAGCGCATCGCCTTCGCCTACGTGATCGTGGGCCTCGTTGACTACGCCTGGAAGCGGCGCACCCACGAGCGACTCCTGCGCATGACCAAGCAAGAAGTCAAGGACGAGATGCGCCAGTACGGAGTCTCCTCGGAGGTCAAGAACGCCTTGCGCCGCCGCCAAGCGCAGGCCGCGCGCCTGCGCATGATGGCGGCTGTACCCAAAGCGGACGTGGTCTTGACCAACCCGACCCACTACGCCGTGGCCCTGCTCTACGACGGCTCGCGTACCGCGCCCGAAGTGATCGCCAAGGGCAAGGACCTGATCGCCCTCCAGATCAAGCGCATCGCCGAGGAGAACGAGGTGCCCGTCGTGGCCAACCCGCCCTTGGCCCGGGCCTTGCACTCCTCCACGGAGATCGGCCAGATCATCCCCCAAGAACTGTATGCGGCCGTCGCCCAGGTCTTGGCCTTCGTCTACCGCGTCGCCGGACGCAGAAAGTTGGCCTCGTGAACGAAACAGCCGCCAACCGCACCCCGTATAGGAGGCTGGCCTCATGAACAGCAACACGGTCAAGCGCATGCTCAAGCACAGCGATCTGCTCGCGGCCGTGTCGGTCGTGTGCGTGGTCACGATGCTCGTCGTTCCCTTGCCCTCAGAGCTGCTCGACCTGCTGATCACGCTCAACATCTCGGCCGCGCTCACGATCGTGGTCGCCACCATGTACTTGGGCAAGGCGCTCGACTTCGCCTCGTTCCCGAGCCTCTTGCTTCTGACGACGATGTTCCGCCTGGCGATCAACGTGTCGGTGACTCGCTTGATCCTGACGACCGGCGAAGCGGGGTCGGTCGTCAGATCATTCGGGGAGTTCGTGGTGGGCGGCAACGTGGTCGTGGGCCTGGTCATCTTCCTGATCCTCGTGGTGATCCAGTTCGTGGTCGTCACCAACGGCGCCGGGCGCGTGGCCGAGGTGGGCGCCAGGTTCACGCTCGACGCGATGCCCGGCAAGCAGATGGCGATCGACGCCGATCTGAACGCTGGGCTCATCACCGACGATCAGGCCCGGGAACGGCGCTCGGAGATCGCCCGCGAGGCCGACTTCTATGGGGCGATGGACGGCGCCTCCAAGTTCGTCAAGGGCGACGCGATGGCCGCCCTGATCATCACTGCGATCAACCTGATCGGGGGGATCGTGGTCGGCATGATGCAGCACGGCCTGAGCTTCACCGAAGCCACCCAGCACTACTCCTTGTTGACCGTGGGCGACGGCTTGGCGGCCCAGATCCCGGCTCTCCTGATCTCCGTGGCGACCGGCATCATCGTGACGAGGGCCGCCTCCGACAAGGATCTCGGCAGCGACATCGCCGGGCAGATCCTCAGCCAGCGTCGGGCGCCGATGGTGGCCGCCGGGGCGATCGGCCTGTTCGCCCTGATCCCGGGCCTGCCGAAGCTACCTTTCCTGTTCATAGCCTCGATCTTCGGCGCGATCGCTTGGACGGTGCGCCACGGGATGCCCGGCAAGGTCCAAGCCGACGCCGCGGCGGCCACCGCCAAGGCCGCCGAGTTGGCCGCCCCGGCGCCCCCGGGGGAACCGATCGCCGAGGTCGGGATCGACGCGCTCGAGCTGGCGATCGGCTTCGGGCTGGTGCCTCTGGTGGGAAGCCCCGCCGGGGCCGGGGCGGGCGCGAGCGCAGGTGGACCCGGGACGGACGCCGGCGGGGGCCTCGGCGCCGGGGCGGGCACGGGCGGCGGTCCCGGCGCAGGGACCGGGGCGGGCGCGGGCGCGGGTCGCTCCAGCTCACTTCTGCGCCGCGTGAGCATGATCCGCCAGCAGATCGCGGGCGAGCTGGGCCTGGTGATCCCACCGGTGAGGATCCATGACGAGCTGGGCATGGAGTCCCACGAGTACGTGCTCAAGGTGCGCGGCTCGGAGGTCGCGCGGGGGCGGATCATGCCGGGGCACCTGCTCGCGATGGATCCGGGCGACGCGATCCCCAAGCTGCAAGGCATCCCCACGCGCGAGCCCGCCTTCGGCTTGGACGCAATGTGGGTGCACGAGTCCGGGCGGGCCGAAGCGGAGGCGCTCGGTTACACCGTCGTGGACGCCGAGTCGGTGATCGTGACCCACCTGACCGAGACAATCCGATCGCACGCCTCGGAGCTACTCACCCGCCAGGACGTGAAGGCGCTCTTGGACAAGCTCAAGGAGACCAACGCGGCCGTCGTGGAGGAGGTCGTGCCGGAGGCGCTCTCGCTCGGGGAGATCCAGAGAGTCCTGCAACTGCTCCTGTCCGAGGGTGTGCCGATCAGGGACCTGGGCACGATCGTGGAGGCGATCGGCGACAAGGCGCGAATAACGCGAGACACCAATCTATTGTCCGAGTACGCGCGGCAGGCGCTCGGGCGGGCGATCACAGCTCCCCACCTCGACGAGGAGCTGCGCTTGCGCGCGATCACCTTGGACCCCGCCATCGAGCAGGAGGTTGCGACCTCGATCACCCAGACGGCAGACGGAGAGTATTTGGCGATGGACCCGCCCCGGGCCCAGGCGATCGTGGGGGCCTTGCGCTCTCAGGTAGAGCACGCCACCGGACGCGGCGCGCGGCCCGTCCTGCTTTGCTCGGCGCGCATTCGAAGGCACCTGCGCAGGCTGATCGCCCAAGCCCAGCCCCACCTCCCCGTCTGCTCCTACAACGAGATCGCACCCGGAATAAATGTCGAGACCATTGGGATCATCCACGCTTGAAACGAGCGCGGTACGCACCTACCACGGACGCACGGTCGAGGACTTGATTCCCAAGATCCAAGACGACCTCGGCCCCGACGCGATCATCGTGCAGCGCCGCGAAGGGCTGACCGGCGGCGTCGCCGGCTTCTTCCAGCGCCCCTACGTGGAGATCGACGCGATCCCGGGCGGGCCGCGTATCGACCTGTATGACGAAGATCCGGCCCTGCCGCCGGCTGTCGCCTCGCCGCCCAGCCGCACCCCACCGCCGACTCGCACCCCCTTCTACGAGCGCGAGCCACCGCACGCGAGCCAAGCCCCCCGCTACGTGACCGGACATTTGGCGGCGCTGGCCCACTCGAGCACCACACGAGTCCCCGTGCGGGAGTCGCCGAAGATTCCGACCCCACCGTCGTTTGAGCCCGCGGACCCATTTGCGAAGGTACTCGAGCAGGCCACCTCCCGAGAGGAGACTCGACAACCCACAGCCCCGCCACGCACGCGCGCGCGGGGCACCGTCCAGAGCAAGATAGTCAGCCTGGGCACGAGCCAAAGCTTCGCCGAAGAGACAATCGACGCGGCTTTGGCCCATGTCGTGGCCTTGGCGCCGAGGACTCCGCTCGGCAGGGCCGTGGGCGAGGCCCTAAAGCGGCGCATCCCGGTCGCCCCGCCACTGCCGGCGCGGGGAGCGGCGATCGTGTTGGTGGGCGCGGGCGGGGCGGGCAAGACCAGCTGCTGCGCGGCCCTGCTGGCCGCCTACCGGGCCAACTCGAGCCTGCGGGCCAGCTGCGCCACTTTGGTGCGGGGCCAAGGCAAGGACGAGTGGCAGCTGCTGTTGAGTCCCCAGCTGAGAAAGCCGGTGCCCGCCGACAGCGAGCGCGCCAAGAAAGCGCTGCGCAAGGCCAAGGCGGAAGGATTGTTGGTGGTCGACACACCAGGGCTCTCACCCGGCGAAGGCGGCGCGATCCGCAAGCTGGGGGCACTGCTCGGTGCGCTTGAGCCAGAGCGGGTCACGGTCGCGCTGCCGACCACCTTGGGGGCGGTGGCCGCGGCCCAGCTGCTCGAGGCGTTGCGCCCGCTGAAGACCAATGCGCTTGCGCTCACCCACGCCGATGAGACCGACCAGATCGGGGTCGCGGTGCAGGCCGCCTGCGAATGGGGCTTGGCGCCCGAGTACACGCTCGATCGCGCCCGCGCGGGCGGCTGGAAGCTGCGCGCAATCGATCCGACTGGGCTGGCGGCAACACTATTGCCGTGACGCGCACAGACGCAAAGAACAATCCGCTCGAGGAGATCGCCTTGCCGCGGAGATCCGAGGCGGTGACCGTGCTGAGTCCCTCGGGCAAGCAAATACCGGCGAGGGTGGCCGAGCGCGGGCCGAACAGCATCTCGGTCTTGATCACCTTCATCGCCGACGTGCTCGAGCCCGACCAGCTCGAGGGGCTGCTCTTGGAGTTTCCTTGCGCGCGAGGGTTGGCGAGGGTCGGGGGGGACGTCGTCTTGGAGGACCGCGACCTGCTGCGCTTCGAAGACCTCTATTCGATCGAGGTGCTCCAACAGCGCGAGTTCGTGCGCGTCAAAGCCAACCGGCCCGTGCTCGTGTATGTGGGCCGCGATCGGATGCCGATCCAAAGCTACGCCGTGGACCTGTCCGGTGGTGGCCTGCTCTTGGCCGGCCCCGACGTCTTGGAGATCGACGAGGAGATCGAGTTCCAGCTCACTCTGAGTTCGGGCAGCCCCCCGATGGAGGGGGTGGGGACGGTCGCGCGCAGCGACGTGCAAGGCCGCCGCGCGATCTCCTTCACGGTGCTCAGCGACGCGAACAGGAGGCGCTTGGTGCGCTTCATCTTCAACGTCCAGCGCGCCGAGCGCAGGCGCGAAGTAGACGCACGCGAGCGCCATGGCCGCTGAGAAGATGGCCGAGAAGAAGAAGGACAAGAAGGGCAAGAAGGGCAAGGCCGAGGAAGGCGCCGCCGCGGACACACCCAGCGTGGCGGCCCACCCGAAGGCGGCCCAATCGGTCGCGCGCGCCAAGGGCTGGGGCGGCTTGGCGGGCTTTTTGATCGCCGGCTACCTGTCCTTGCCCACCTCCACCTTGGCCGAGGCGGGCCTGCGGGCCTTGATCGCCGGCAGCGTTTGCTACGTGGCGGCGTGGGCGGGTGCGGTATTCGTGTGGCGACGCTTGGTCATGGTCGAGCTGCGCAACCGCGAACAGCAGGTCAGCGAGCTGTAGCGATGGACCCGATCCAGCCGCTCGGACACGGTCCTTTGGCGCCGATCGCGCGCAAGGGACGCCAGCCGGTCGACCGGGCCGAACCGATCTCCCGCGAGCGCGACCGACCCTCGCGCGAAGCCGAGGAGCGCAGACGACGCAAGGAAATGGCCGAGCAGGCGGGGGAGGACGAGGACGGGCGCCCCCACATCGACGTACGTGCGTGACGGGCCCCTGGGCGACGGATGTCCCCGTCGAGGGTTCAGGCGCTCCCCATTGCCCGCGCCGCGAACGCCGCAAGCGCGTGCAGAAAAACTTGCAAAGGCAGGGAAAAGCGCGAGGCGACGGAATCTCCCTCAAGTTTCGCCGCACGTCGGCGATAACCAGGGATGAGCTGACACGGAGTCGGCTCGGGACCCCCACCAAAACCGTCATCAAGGAGATGAACGTATGTCCCTCACCGTGAACACCAACCTGGAGGCGATGGACGCCAACAGGAACCTGAACAGCACCACGAGCAGGCTGGCGCAGTCGATGCAGCGTCTGTCCTCAGGTTTGAGGATCAACTCGGCCGCCGACGACGTCGCCGGCTACGCGATCAGCCAACGTCTGCAGAGCCAGGTCAACGGTCTCAACCAGGCGACCCAGAACAGCCAGGACGCCGTCTCGCTCGCGCAGACCGCTCAGGGCTCGCTCAACGACGTCACGCAGATGCTGCAGCGCGTCCGCGAGCTGGCGGTGCAGTACGCCAACGGCACGACCTCCAAAACAGATCAGGAAGCAATCACCTCAGAGGTCACGCAGCTGACGTCCGAGATCGAACGAGTCGGTGAAACGACCCAGTTCAACGGCATCAACCTGCTCTCCGAAGCGGCCACGATCTCCTTCCAGGTCGGCGCCAACGACAAAGAAGTGATCGGTGTCAAAACCGCCGTGCTCAAGACCGCGATCGAAAAAAAGATCGAACTTGGCACGGAAACGTCGCTGAAGGGCATCGACGAAGCGCTCAGCGCCGTGTCCTCGCTCGCCGGCGAATTCGGCGCGGTGCAGGATCGGATCCAGTACACCGAGGCCAACCTGGAAGTCTATTCCCAGAACCTGTCCTCGGCGGTCAGTGGCATCGTCGACGTCAACATGGCAGCTGAAATGACGAACTTCACCAAGCTGCAGGTCCTCCAGCAGGCCGGCGTGTCCGTCCTGGCGCAGGCCAACGCGCAGCCGCAAGCCGTCTTGAAGCTCCTGCAATAGAACCCAGCTTCATCGAGGGACATCTGAGCGGGCGGCCTCCGGGTCGCCCGCTTTGCTTTGGGGGCACGGTCCCGCGAAGGGGCGCGGCACCAGCCGCCACCCAAAGACCGGCGCCGCCGTAGTGACGCTCAACAGCCGGGCGCATCTGCCGAATACCGGGGATGATGTCCATCGAAGCCACGCTCGCGCGAGTCGGCCTGATCAGGCAAGACCTCGCGAACCCGGCGGCCTTGATCAATCAAGGAACGGGTGGCACCGAAGCGCCGCTCGCCACCGCCTCCCCGACCGGCGCCTCCCCCTCGATCACCTCCAGCGGCACTTCGTTCGCCTCGGCCCTTGCGCAGGCGAGCAACCCGACCGGGGTCCTACCCGCCGGGACGCCGGTCGCCGGGACGATGCCCGGCGAGACCATGCAGGTCGGAGCCATGCCCTCGGCCGCCGCGAACACGCCCGGCGGGCGGATCGTGGCGGCTGCGGAAACCCAGATCGGCCAAACCGAGCAGCCGCCCGGCTCCAACGAATCGCCCGCCATCGCCGCCTACCGCGAAGCCACCGTGGGGGCCGCACCCGGGGAGCCTTGGTGCGCGTACTTCGCCAGTTGGGCCGCGCGCCAAGCGGGCACCCCAATCGGTCCGGCAGGCGAAGGGCTCGGATCGGTCGGAGCGATCTGGTCTTGGGCCCAAAGCAGCGGCCGCGCGATCCCCAACGGGCCCGGCGTGACGCCCCAACCGGGCGATTTGATCGTGTTCGGCGACTCCCACGTGGGCATCGTCAAGGAAGTCCTCCCCTCCGGCCAAATCGCCACGATCGAGGGTAATTACGAAAACAAGGTGTCCGCCAACACGCGCAGCCCCGGCGAAGCGACCGGCTACGTGAACATGGGCTGAGCTACTTCCCAAGCGGCTCGCCGGGGAGAGACCGTGCAAACCACAGGCCCACGAGCACGAACGCGGACGCCACGAGCAGCGCCTTCTTGAGCGCCTCGATCTGCGATTCGTTGTAGTAACTCTCAAGCTTTTCGCTCTCCGGGGGCACGACCCCGGCCTGCGCCTCGGCCGCCTTGAACTGGTCCTGGGAGACCATCGGCAGGCCCTCCTCGGTGCTTTTGACGACCTCCTGCTGGACCTGGGTGGGAATCGTGGGGTCGGCCAAGACCCGGTCGTGGAAGCCCGCCGTGAGGCCAGTCAAGAGGACCGCCCCGATCAAGGCCGTGCCAAGCGATTGCCCCAGGTTCTGGGAGGCGCCTTGCACCCCGCCGGCCTCGCTGGAGCGGGTCTCGCTCACCGAGCTCATCACCACATTGCCGAGCTGGGAGATCGCCAGGCCTATGCCCGCACCGAAGCCCGCCAAGGAGATTGCAAACGGCACCGAGGACAAGGAGGGCGAGATCGTGGCCATCAGGATCGGGATCGACACCAACAAGAAACCCAAGCCAACTTGGACGACTCTGCGAGGCGAAGTCTTGGCCGCCAAGCGGGGGCCCATCATCGCCGCGATCATCATCGCCACCGAGATCGGCAAGATCTTCACGCCCGTTTCCAAGGCGTTCTTGCCGAGCACCAACTGCAAATACAAAGGCAGCACAAAGAAAGTGCCGGCCAAGATCAAATATTGGGAGACGATCGTCGAGAGGCCCGCCCTCAGCTGAGGGATCTTCAACAAGTCGGCCCTCAGCAGAGGCGTGCGTCCAGCAAGTTCGACGCGCTCCTCCCAGCGGAAGAACCAGCCGAGCACGACCAGGCCCCCAAAGATCATGAAAGGCACCACCGAGAGCCCGAACGGCGTGATCTTAGTGCCCCCGATCGTGAGCGCCCCCGTCGGCACCAAGAGACCCCAAGTGCTGATCTTGAGGATCGCGAACACCGTGAGGCCCAGGCCCACCGCGCTCAAAGCCACGCCGCCATAGTCCAGCTTGGGCGGGCGCTCCGGCTTTTGCTCGCCGATACGGTGGACCACCGTGAGCAGGATCAACACGATCACCGTCTCCGCCGCGAACACCACCCGCCAAGTCAAGGCCGTCGTGACGAACCCCCCGATCAAAGGCCCCGCCGCCGCGCCCGCGCCCGCGATCCCGCCGAGCAAGCCATACGCAAGCGCCCGTTCGGAGCCGCTGTAGTTGACGGCGGTGAGAGCGAAGATGGCGGGGATCACGAGCACCGCGCCGAGCCCCTCGATGCCCGACCAGCCGATCAACAGCACGCCCACGTTCGGGCTGAGCGCGGTCGTGAGCGAGCCCACGCCATAGACGGCCAAGCCGATCGAGAAGGCCCGGCGCCGGCCCCAGATGTCGCCCAGCTTGGCGCCGGTCAACATGAAGGCCGCCATCACCAAGGTGTAGGCGGTGATCGCCAGCTGCACGTCCGGGACCGTCGTTTTCAGGTCCGCCACGACCTGGGAGATCGACACGTTCATGACGGTGCTGTCCAGCACCATGATGAACTGGGCGGTGCCAAGCACCAATATCGTCGTACGGTTGCGAATAGTCGTTATCCCCCGTAATCTGTTACCCGTACACCTTCACCAACAATGCGAACAGTTCCCAACTCTCTCGCTGGTGTCACGGGCGATCGTTTCCCGAAGGTGATGTCCGCGCTCTCCCGGGGAGATGGCCGAGACGATATCTGGGGTGGATCCTTCGTAGGGGCCAGCCTCCAAGCCAGCCTAGTCGCCAAGGTCTTGGCCACCCTGTTCGCCGCCGGCGCCACTTTGGCCTTCCTAACGGTGATCCTGCCCCATCCCGCCGCCGCCAACGAGCTGGCCCTGCTGGCGATCATCGCCAACGCCTATCTCGTCGCTTTGGTGCTCTACACCCAAGCGGCCCGCCTGCCGGCCTGGAGCCTGCAAGTGACCTTGGCGTGGGGCTCCACCTTGATCACAGGCGTGGCCTACTTCTCGGGGGAAATGCCCAGCCCGCTCGTGTTCTTCTACCTGTGGGTGTTCCTGTACGCCTCCTACTTCTTCACCCACCGCCAAACGGCATTGCAGATCGTCTACGTGGGCCTCGCCTATGGCGCCCTGCTCGGTCTCAAGGCGCCCTTGGAAGCGATCTCCTCGTGGTGGCTCGTCGGCATGGGAACCCTGCTCGTCGGGGCGATGGTGATCATGGTGATGCGGGCCCGTGTGGAGCTCCTGATCGGCCGCCTCTACGACGCCGCGCGCACCGACCCTTTGACGGGGCTAGCCAACCGCCGCGGCTTTCGCGAGCTGCTCGACCTCGACCTCGAGCGGGCGCGCCGCTCGGGCACCCCGATGGGCGTCTTGCTCGGCGACCTGGACGACTTCAAGGACTACAACGACCGCCTCGGCCACCACCACGGAGACCTGGCCCTACAGCGCATAGGCCGCCTGCTGGGCGAGCACAAGGGCCCACTCGACACGGCCGCGCGCATCGGCGGCGAGGAGTTCGCCCTGATCGTGCCCGACGCCACCGCCGAGCGCGTGCGCGCCCTGGCCGAGCGTCTGCGCCGCGTCATCCACCAAGAGTTCGCCGACGGGCGCGTCCCGCTCACGATCAGCTTCGGCGCGGCGCTCTATCCCGAACACTCCGAGACCGCCGCTTCCTTGGTCCACGCCGCCGATCAAGCCTTGTATGCCGCCAAGGAGACCGGCCGCGACCGCGTGGTGTCTCACAGCTTGGCCCTGCGTACCGAACAGCGCAAGCCAAGCGACGTCCACGACATCCAAGGCGAGCGCTTCGTGATGGCGGTGCTGGAGATGGCCGAGGCGGTTGACCTGCGCTTCTCCGGCTCGGCCCGCCACTCCGAGACGGTGGGCCGCTACGCGGAGATGATCGCCCGCGAGCTGGGCCTGCCCGAGTGGCGCATCAGCCGCATCCGGCTCGCCGGCATCCTGCACGACATCGGCAAGGCAGGCGTGCCCAACAGCATCCTTCACAAGCCCGCCAAGCTGACGGTCGAGGAGTACGAGATCGTCAAGCGCCACCCCGCCCTCGGCGCCCAAATGATCGAGCACATCAGCCTCTCCGACGTGCGCGAATGGATCGCCATGCACCACGAGCGCCCCGACGGCCTCGGCTACCCCTTCGGGCTCCATGCCGGCCAGATTCCCTTGGAGGCGCGCATAGTGGCCGTCGCCGACGCCTATGAGGCGATGACCTCCGACCGGCCTTACCGCGACGCGATCGGCTATGACGCCGCCTTGGCCGAGCTGCGCCACGGCTCCTCCACCCAGTTCGATGCCTTGGTCGTCGAGGCCTTCATCGCGGCCTTGGCGCGCGAGGCCAAGCGAGCCGGGGAAACGTTCGCTGCGAGCGCTTGAGGGCTGGGGGCCGGCGCTCGGCCCCCAGGAGGAGGGTGGGGCCCGGAGGGGGGTGGACCCGATCGCGGGCGGGGGTTAGTCGCGAAAACGGGTGCCCTACGCGCGCGGGGAGCCTTTTGGCGACGGGTGCCCTACGCGCGCGCGGGGGCCTTTCGGCGACCGCCAACCAAGCGAACAGCTCGAGCGTGGCGGCGTCGCTTTGCAGCATGTTCGGTTCGGCCTGGTGCTCTGTGATCGGGGTGCCATCCCAAGCCTTCAAGTACAGGCCTTGCCCGTCGCGCGCCTTGGCTTGGGCGTCGCCGGCCATCTCGTCAGCCAAGGCCCGCCAGCGAGTTTCGCCGGCCTGGACGCCATAGAGCAACATCCAGTGCAGATAGATCGTGTCGAACTGGGGACCCATGTTCAAGCGGTCTGAGAAGCGTTCGGCCGAAGCGTTGGCCAATCCCGCCGCTCGCTCGCAGGCCTGGGATGTGCCCGCTTCGCAGAGCACCTGCCACGCCTCGACGAACGTACCCTCGATATAAGGCGTCGGGGTGGGGTCGAAGTCGGTGCGCTCGTAGAGCCTGCGTTCGGTTGTGAACGAGGAGTCGGCCCAGTCCATGAACTTGAGCGCTTCGGTGCGGTAGCTCGCCTGGCCAGTGAGCGCAGACAAGCGGGCGCCCAAGAGCGAGCCCGCCGCCAAGGGCTCGCCCGCGATGTAAGGATGGGAGGTGTTCCACCACAGGCCGCCTCCTTTGGCGTTCCAGCCCGCGCGGGCGACGAACCGGAAGGCGCGCTCGGCCTGGGTCAGGTAGCTGGACACGCCGGTGGCCCGGTAGGCGTCCAAGAAGGCCAAGCCCCACCACCCGTTGTCGTCGAACCAGGTCTGCACCTGGCCCCTGTCGCCCGGATACGGAGCGAAGCCTGGGTCGGGCTTCAAGGAAGCGTCCCAATAGCGCTCCGCCCCCCTCGCAAACGCCTCGACCGCCGCCTTGTGGGCCGGCGTGGGCCGGGCGATCGCGATCGCGTCGAGCGCCTCGAACAGGGGCGTCGCATCCCAGATCGTTGCCAGCGGGTAGCGGTCGCCATCGTGCAGGCGACTCTCGTACCAGCCCAAGCGCTTGTCCCACCAAAGCCGCTGCGCCCTGACCACGCCCGCTTCGGCAAGGCCCAGGTAGCTGTGGGCGGCTGCGGTGCCCCTGAGCTCGGTTTGGGCGCCGACCCGCCGTGAGGCGGACGCACGCGGCAAGTCCACCCCCATGCTGCCGCAGTACAAGGCAAGCGCGCAGACAAGGGGCGACAGGCGCTTCATCTGGGGCGCTTCATCGTTGCGAGCCTTATCGACACAAGCTCCCGCGAGATCAAGCGGCCGTCCCTCTCATTCGAATGGTCTCATGTAGGACGGCCGGGCGTCCGATATTTCGAAAATGAAGGATGTTTCGGGTCGGAGAGCGCCTGAGGGGGCGCTCGGTGGGTACATGACGGGCGCCAACTTCCAGACCAGCTTGGTCGCCAAGGTCTTGGCGGGCCTGTTCGCGGCCGGCGCCACCTTGGCCGCGCTGACGGTCGTCCTGCCCCACCCGGCCGCCCAGAACGATGCCGGGCTGCTCGCAATCGTGGCCAACGCCTACGCGATGGCGGCCCTCTTGTATTTGTGCGCGGTGCGACTGCCGGCCTGGAGCATGCCGCTGGCCTTGGCCTGGGGCTCCACCCTGATCACCGGTGTGGCCTATTTCTCGGCGCAGAGCCCAAGCCCACTCGTGTTCTTCTACCTGTGGATCTTCCTGTACGCGGCCTACTTCCTCTCGCGCCGAGAGGCCGCCTTGCAGATCGGCTACGTGGGCCTGGCCTACGGAGCGCTCTTGCTCCTTCATCGTCCTCCCAGCGGCGTTCCCGCCTGGTGGTTGGTGGGGATGGGCACCTTGCTGGTGGCGGCGATCGTGATCATGGCGATGAGGGTGCGCGTGGAGCAATTGATCTCTCGACTGTATGACGCCGCCCGCAGCGACCCTTTGACGAGCCTCTCCAACCGGCGCGGGTTTCGCGAGCTGCTCGACTTGGAGCTCGAGCGCGCACGCCGCGGACAGACCGAGATAACGGTCCTGGTGGGAGACCTGGACCACTTCAAGGAGGTCAACAACCGCTCCGGCCACCAGGTCGGCGACGCCGCCTTGCAACGGGTCGCCCGCGTGCTCGGCGAAGGCAAGCGCCAGATCGATGCGGCCGCGCGGGTCGGCGGTGAGGAGTTCGCCCTGATCCTGCCCGACGCCTCCCAAGACGGCGCTTTCCTCGTGGCCGAGCGCGTGCGCGCCTTGGTGCACGAGGAGTTCGCCGACGATTCGGTGCCGATCACGATCAGCTTCGGCCTGGCCACCTACCCGATGCACGGCGAGACGGCCGCCTCGCTCCTGCGCGCCGCCGACGAGGCCCTCTACGCGGCCAAGGACAGCGGTCGCAACCGCACCGTGCGCCACAGCCCTTTGTTGCGCGACCTGGTGCGCTCGGAGAGCGGCGGCCCCGACGGCGAGGGCGAGCGCTTCCTGTCGGTCATGCTCGACCTCGCCGAGGCCGTGGACCTGCGCTTCTCGGGCTCGGCCCGCCACTCCGAGACGGTCGGGCGCTACGCCGAGCTGATGGCCCGCGAGCTGGGCCTCTCCGCGCGGCGGGTCTCCCGGGTGAGGCTCGCCGGGATGCTCCACGACATCGGCAAGGTGGGGGTCCCCGAGTCGATTCTGGGTAAGCCCGGGCCGCTCACCGACGAGGAGCTGGCGGTCGTGCGCCGCCACCCCGAACTGGGCGTACGGATCCTCGAACATTCGAGCCTTGCCGACGTGAGGGCCTGGGTGGGCGCCCACCACGAGCGGCCCGACGGCCACGGCTACCCGCTGGGCATCTCCGGCGAGGAGCTTCCCTTGGAGGCGCGCATCGTGGCAGTGGCCGACGCATATGAGGCGATGACCTCCGACCGCTCCTACCGCGACTCGATCGGCAGCTCGAGGGCGCGAGCGGAGTTGCGGCGCTGCGCCGGCACCCAGTTCGACGCGCGCGTCGTCGACGCCTTCTTGACCGCCTTGGACCGCGAGAGCGCCCGCGCCGAGACGGAGCTGGCCCAGCTCGAGATCCGGCTTTAGTCCGACGCAAAGAGGTCGAGCCGCTCCCCCCGCCCGGCTCGCAAGGGGGTCAGGCCGCACGCCGCCGCCCGGCTCGCGAGGGGGTCGGGCCGCTCGCCCCCGCCCGGCTCGCAAGGGGGTCAGGCCGCGCGCCGCCGCCTGTTCGTGAAAGATGCCGGGTTGGATGGAGCTGGAGTACGAGTTGCAAACTCACCGCGCCGAGGACCGCCACTGGTGGTACCAAGGCCGCCGCCGCGTCTTGGAGCGAGCGATCGCGCGCCTCGGCCTGCCTGCGGACGCGCGCATCCTCGACGCCGGTTGCGGCAGCGGGCGCAACATGGTGGACTTGGCCCACTACGGCACCGTGACCGGGGTGGAGCTCTCCCCCACGAGCGTGCGCTTGGCGCGCGAGCGCGAGGCGGGCGAGGTGCTCGAAGGCTCCGTCTTGGACATGCCTTTCGACGACGGCGCGTTCGATCTGAGCGTCAGCCTCGACGTGATCGAGCATCTCGAAGACGACGTGGGAGCTTTGCGCGAGCTGCGCCGCGTGACCGCACCCGGCGGAGCCCTCTTGGTCACGGTTCCGGCGTATCAATGGCTGTGGAGCGGCCACGACGTGATCAACCACCACCATCGCCGCTACAACCGTCGCACCCTGCTCGCCGCTGCCGAGGCCGCCGGCTGGCGCGAGGACAGCTCCGCGCACTTCAACTCGGTTCTGCTCCCGGTCGCGATCGCGCTGCGTGCTTTGGAGCGCTTCAAGCCGTTGACCACCAAGTCGAGCCTCGACCTGTGGGTGCCGCCGGCGCCGTTGAACTGGGCTTTGCGACAGCCTTTGAATCTGGAGGCCGCCGTGATCGGCCGCGGCGGCTCGATTCCGGCCGGATTGTCGCTGATGGCCGTCTACCGTTAAGACTTGTTAGGAGTCGCCCATCGTCTCGACGAGGACCGGCTCCTCGGTGCTGTGCGCCCCGACGCCTTGCTGTGCGGCGCCTTTGAATGTCCAGGCCCGATTGACGAAGAAAGTGAGCACGGTCACGATCGCAATCGTGGCGGCCTGCCCGGTCAGCTCGCCGAGACCGAGACCGTCCACGAACATGTAGACGAGGCCCAGGTTGACGAGCAGCCCGCAAGACTGCACCACGAACCAGCGCACCGGAGTCAAGGCATCGCCAACATGGCCTCTGAATGTCCATGCGCGATTCCACAGGAATCCGTTGATCGCCCCGACCGCAAAGCCGATGCCCGAAGCCGCCACGTACCACACGCCGAAGGCCTTCACGAGCAGCGTGTACAAAGCGAAGGAGATCAGCGTGTTCGAGACCCCGACGATCCCGAACTTAACGAACTGCAAGATCAAGGGCATTCTCAGGATTCGCGAGGCGCCGTCCCCTACTCTTCTCATGGTCTCTACTTAACCAGCTTCGCGTCCTTCGGAAAGCGACATGCCGGACTCCCACACGGATTTGAACACCAACAAACCTGACGCAACGCACTCCGGCTCGGCGGACGCGAACATGCCCAACCGCCAAACGTCTCGCGTCGGCGAGCCCGAGGTCGGCACGCCCGGCGGGCACGCGCGGGTGCCTGCCCTCTTGAGCGTGGTGGCGCCCGTCTACAACGAGGAGGAGCTGGTCGAGGCCTTCGTCAAGCGGGCCTGCGCGGCTGTCGCCGACTACACATTCGAGCTGGTCTTGGTCAACGACGGCTCCTCCGACTCGACCCCTGCCCAGCTCGACCGTCTCGCGGCCGAGGACTCGAGGGTGAGGGTGATCCACCTGTCGCGCAACTTCGGCCACCAGGCGGCGCTCACCGCCGGCCTGGAGCACGCCAGAGGCGACGTGGTGGCGATGATCGACGCCGACCTTCAGGACCCCCCGGAGCTGATCCCGCGCATGATCGAGCAGTGGGAGCACGGCTCGGACGTGGTCTACGCAGTACGCAAGCAGCGCGACGGCGAGACCGCCTTCAAGCTGGCCACAGCCTCCTGGTTCTACAAGCTGTTCGACAAGCTGGCCCAGGTCGACCTGGAGCCCAACTCGGGCGATTTCAGGCTGCTCGACCGGCGTGCTTTGGACGCGCTCCTGTCGATGACCGAGCGCTCGCGCTTTTTGCGCGGGATGACCGTGTGGGTGGGCTTCACCCAGACCGCGGTGCCTTACGAGCGCGACGCGCGACGCGCCGGGGAGACGAAGTACACCTTGCGCAAGATGCTGCGCTTCTCCTTGGACGCGATCGCCTCCTTCTCGCACCTGCCGCTGCAATTGGCCACCTATGCGGGCCTGCTGTCGGCGGGGATCGCTTTCGTGGCGATCCCGATAGTCCTGGGGCTGCGCCTGACCGACTCCTACCTGCCGGGCTTCGGCACGATCACGATCCTGATCCTGTTGATCGGGGGCATCCAATTGATCGCTTTGGGCGTGATCGGCGAGTACGTGGGGCGCATCTACGACGAGGTCAAGCACAGGCCCTTGTACATCGTGCGCGAGGAGCGCAACCAGCCGGCCGACGCGGCCGGCCCGGTCGCCCCGGTGCGGGCGGGCCTGCCGGCCCGCGTGGTCGAGCGCATCGGCTGAGCAACTTCGGACGTCCCCGCCGGTTTACGGGGCACAGCCTGGTCCACGAACGGGAGAGATCCATGCGCCACCGCACCCTGATGCTGCTTGCCACACCCGCTGTACTCGCCGCGATGACCGTCGCCGTACCCGCGCTCGCGGGCGTGTCGATCTTGCCGAGCGCCCACACGGCCTCGACAAAATGCTTCATCGCCCATGTCGCCCACCATCGCGTGCGGGAGTGCTTGGTGAGGGGGCCGCGCGGCCTGCCGGGCCCGGCCGGTCCGCGTGGGTTCACCGGGAAAACGGGCAAGCAAGGCGTCCCCGGCCCCCAAGGCAAGCAGGGCAATGAAGGCAAACAAGGCATTCAAGGCCCTCCCGGGACCGCCCGCGCCTACGCGGTCGTGCAACCCAAGACACCCTCGGAAGCCACTCTGCTGGAGGCGTCTAACATCACAAGCGTCAGCGAGCCCGTTCCCGGCGTGTTCTGCCTCGCTCCGGCCGCGCCGATCAATTCGAGCGTCGAGCCGATCGTGGCGTCTCCTGAGGTCAGCTACAGCTCGGGCCAGCTGCCGGGCATCGTCGCGGTCAACGCCCAGCGTCAACATTGCGCCCCCGGCGCCTTCGAGGTCGAGACCTACGCACCGGCCGAACCGCCCACCACGACCGCACCGACCCTGTCCAGCAATTACGCCTTCACGATCATGGTGCCGTGAGAGGCCCCATAATGGGGGCGTGAGCAGCGTCAGCGGCGAGGGGCCGATATTCGAGGAGGATCCGCACGGCAGCGAGGAGCGCCGCGAGCGGATCCGCCTCGAGACGCCCCGGCATCGCATCGAAGGGTCTTTGATGCTGGCGCGCGATGGCTACCGTTCGCGGGTCTCGGACATGCTCAATGCCTCCGAGCGCGACTTCTTGACGCTGACCGACGTGACGATCACGCCGCTCGAGGGCGGCCCGACCGAGCGGCACGCGTTCTTGGCGGTCGCAAGGGCGCACATTGTGTATGTGGTCGCGCCCGGGTCCGAAGGCGCGAGCGGCTAGACCAGTCGCCGCCGGTCGAGCGCCCGGTTCGTGAGCCGGGACAAGGTCACGCCGATCAGGGAACCGGCGAGCACGTCGCCGGGATAGTGCACGCCGGTGTGCACCCTGGAGTAGGCCACGGCGGTGGCAAGCAGACGCAAGGGGACCGCGGCGAGCGGCATGACGTGGCCAACGCCGGTGGCGAAGGCGAACGCGGCCGCAGTGTGGCCCGAGGGGAACGAGGTCGAAACGGGCATGCGAACGTGGCGGCCCTCCGGCACGCCTTCGGCCATGCGGTCGGGACGGCGGCGGCTGGTGAGCGGCTTGACGGCCAGGTTGACGACGGTCGCCGTGACCGTGACTGATGCGAGGCCGTAGGCGGCGGCACGGCGACCCTTGCGTCCGCCGAGAAGCGAGAGCAGGAAGGCCGAGGCGATCGACAGGCGAGAGTAGTTGGCCGCGTTGGAGAGGCGAGCCATCGATCTGTCGAGGGCGGGCGTACGCGTTTGTGCGACGGCCGCATAGAGGGCTGCGTCGGCTTGGTGGAGCTGACGCAGCCAGCAGCGAGGCGAATCCGGGCCGGGCGGCCGATGCATGCTGGGCGATGCTAGCAACGGGAGTAACGGTAGCGCATAGAGTTGCTGAATGGTAGTGTAATTAGCTGCGAAATGGTAGTCTATCGACCATGATGCTCGCCACCGATTCGACGGCTGGACAGAGCTTGACCGCATACGGGCCACGCGTCGTGGACCACGAACTCGACGAGTTGATGGAGAGTCTGCCCGCAATCGCGATCGAAGGCGCCAAGGGAGTCGGCAAGACCGTGACGGCTTCCCGTCGCGCCGAGACGGTGCACAACCTGGACGACCCGCAACAACGCAACATCGCCAGGGGAGACCCGGCACGACTTCTGGGCCTGGACGGCACGACGCTGATCGACGAGTGGCAGCACCTGCCAGAAACCTGGGACCTGGTGCGCCGGGCCGTCGACGCGGACGCTTTGCCCGGCCGCTTCCTGCTGACGAGCTCGATGACGCCGGTCAAGCCGGGAACCCATTCGGGCGCCGGTCGGATCGTGAGCGTGCGTATGCGGCCACTCTCGCTAGCCGAGCGCGAGGGCTTCGCGCCCAGCGTCAGCCTGCGCCAGCTCTTGGGCGGCTCCCGATCAGCCGTAGTTGGTCATACCGAGCACCGGTTGGAGGACTATGCACGGGAGATCCTCGCCTCTGGCTTTCCCGGCCTGCGGGGCTTTAGCGGCCGGGCCTTGCGCACCCAGCTCGACGGATATATGCGGCGTATCGTCGAGCGCGACTTCCCCGAGCTCGGGCATTCGATCCGCAACCCGGTCGCTTTGGAGCGCTGGATGAGAGCCTACGCGGCGGCCTCTTCGACCAGCGCTTCGTTCGAGAAGATCCGCGACGCGGCCAGCGCCGGATACGGGGACAAGCCCGCCAAGAGCACGACGATCCCCTACCGAGACGCGCTCGAGCGACTCTGGATCCTCGACCCGGTCGCAGCCTGGCTACCGAGCCGCAACCGGATCGCGCGCCTGTCGGCGCCACCCAAGCACCAGCTCGCCGACCCGGCGCTGGCGGCACATCTGCTCGGCGTCGACCTCAACGGACTCATAAGCTCGGCCCCGGCCGGCCCCACCATCCCGCGCGAGGGCACACTGCTCGGCGCGCTGTTCGAGTCGCTGGTGACACTGTCGATACGCGTCTACGCTCAGGCCGCCGAGGCGCGCGTGAGCCACCTGAGGACCACCGGCGGCGCTCACGAGGTGGACCTGATCGTGGAGCGCGCAAACGGCGGCGTGCTTGCTATCGAGGTCAAGCTGACTCGCGACCCGGACGAGCGCGACTTGCGCCACTTGAAGTGGCTCTCACGACAGATCGGCGACGAGCTGATCGATGCTGTTGTGATCACTACGGGCCAGGAGGCCTATCGCCGTGCCGACGGGATCGCGGTGGTCCCGGCGGGGCTACTTGGCCCCTGAGCGAGAAAGAACGATCAGAGCAACCGTACGAGCTCGTCGGCAGGGTATCCGGTCGCGGACCGGCCCGAGCAGCCGCCACGCGCCCAATACCGCGCAAACTCCAAATTTCAACGAACTCGAGCGGCGTTGGGCTGCGAGCATGCCGAGGTGGGCGGCCTCCTCGTAGAATGCGCCTTGCCTCGATGGCGCCCTGGAGGGGTGGCAGAGCGGTTGAATGCGGCGGTCTCGAAAACCGTTTCGGGAGTTTAAACTTCCGACGAGGGTTCGAATCCCTCCCCCTCCGTCTTTTCGCTGGATGTGAGTAGTTCGAGTCCTGCCGGTAATGCCGATAAATGGATTCTCATTCGGCGTGGTCAGGCGTCGCCTATGGTTGGGCGTATCGGCACAAGAACACGAACCTGGCGCGGGTGACTGGGCCGGTGGACTCTCCTTAGAGGTCCGGTGGCGGCACGCATCCGGACATGAGCAATCGACCTGAAGCTAGTGACCCGACCCACGTCTTCATGTCGCGCGAGCAGCTTGAGGCGCGCCGTGAGCAGCGACGCAGGGCCGAGACCAAACGCAGACGCAGGCGTCGACTGCTGTGGGTCGGGGCTCCTCTACTTCTCCTGATCGCCTGGGCCGCCGCCTCGTATGCCATCTGGATGCTGAAGCCGACGAGTATGTCCTTCTCGGCGCGAAGCGTCGAGTGGGTGAGGGCCGAGGTCCCCTACGGGAACACGATCGTCAACGAAATCGAGCACGTCTACTACACCGCAAACGCGCCGAAGAGGGGCGGACCGACGCCAAAGCGATTGCCGGCCGTGGGGTTGGGCACGCGACGCGGCAAGCGGACCGCAGCGTGGCCGCCGCCGATCAAGTCGGTGTTCGCGCATCGGCTACCGGGCGAAGGGGTCTGGAAACCGACCGGACCACCTGTTAACGGCAGCCCACCGGTGCTGGTGACGAGCTTCCGTCCGGAAGCCGAATATCCAGAGCTGCTCGCGTACGTGGCCTGGTTCGACCATACGCGCACCGCGATCGGCTATTACCCGGGGCGCTACGAGCCGCCCCATGCGGCCGTGCGCGGACCGATGATGGTGCCCTACGGTCAGCGCTGGCGACTGCTCGCGACATTCAACGGAGGCTTCACCTACGAAGATGGGGAAAACGGCTCGACCGTCAACGGCCACGTCAACGAGCCGCTGAAGGACGGCAAGGCCACAATTGTCGGCTACCGCGACGGGCGCGTCGAAATCGTCAAGTGGAGCGGGGGTCCCAACGCGGGGACAGACATAGCCTGGGCGCGCCAGAGCCTGGCGCCGATCCTATGGAAAGGGCGCCTGAATCCAACCTTGAATGAAAACCCCAACAGCCCGGAATGGGGGTTCACGCTCGGCGGCGTAACGCGCGTGTGGCGTACCGGCGTCGGCATCGATCGCCGCGGCAATCTGATCTTCGTCGCCGCCGAAGGCCAGACGGTGATCTCGATCGCAAAGCTCCTCCAGCACATCGGCGCGGTGCGCGCGATGGAGTTCGACATAAACCCCGACTGGCACACGCTGATCACTTACACCCACGACCAGGGCCTCGTTTCGAAGATGGTCGAGCCCCAGCCGCACCAGTCACCGGATCGTTACCTCGTCCCCGACGACCGTGACTTTTTCGCCGTGTATCGTCGCCTGCCCGGTCCGATCACGGTTCCCTTGAGGTAGCTCGCGCTCATCCGAGGCACTCGGCGAGCCGCTCGCCAATGCGCTTGCCCCAGCGGACCGACGCCGGCACGGGCCCTAGCAGACCCTGTGGAAAGCTCACCGCCGCGAGGCGAAGAACTCGCTGAGCAAGGCCCCGCACTCCCCCGCCAGCAAGCCGCCGGCGACCTCCGGCCGGTGGTTCAAGCGCGGCTCGCCAACCACGTCGAGCACGCTCCCGCACGCCCCCGCCTTCGGGTCGCTTGCCCCGAACACGACCCTCGGCACGCGGGCCAAGACAATCGCCCCCGCGCACATCGCGCAGGGCTCGAGCGTCACGTACAGGACCGCCTCTAGCACCCTCCAAGTGCCCAAAGCCTTGGCCGCCTCGCGCAAGGCGATCGTCTCGGCGTGGGCGGTCGGGTCTTGGCGCAGCTCGCGCTCGTTGTGGGCCGCCGCGATCACCTCGCCGTGGTGCGCCACGACCGCCCCGATCGGCACGTCCTCGTGCTCGAGTGCCCTTTCGGCCTCGCGCAAGGCGAGCCGCATGAAGTATTCGTCGCGTGGAAAGAACAGTTCTCGCATAGCCTTCTCGGCAATCGCCTCGTTGCAAGCGCAACTTCGGTGGGCGCCAAGCATCATCATTACCGAGGAACACACTTGTCGCCGACCGATCGCCTCCCATCCAGCCACATGCGCGACCGTCGGTTGACGGGCCTCCTGGCCTGGGCGATGCCCCTGATCGCGTACCTAGTACTCGCGTCGAGCGCCGCCGGCGCGTACGTGCCGGGCGAGGTGTTGGTTGGACGCGGCGAAACGACGTCACGCGTACAGGTGCCGGCCGGCTCGAGCGTCGCGACAACCGTCGCCCGCCTGCGCGCCGAGCCGGGCGTCTCGTGGGCGGTACCCGACTACATCGCCCACGCCACAGCCATCTCGATTCCCAACGACCCCGGCGTCTCGGGCAATACACCGGGCAACTGGCAGCAGACCCAGTGGAACTTCGACGGGACCTTTGGCATCGACGCCCCCGAAGCGTGGGCCAACGTGATCGCCGACGGCGCGCCCGGCGGGGCCAAAGTGGTGGTGGCCGTGCTCGACACGGGCGTGGCCTACGCCAACCGCGGCAAGTACCGGCGCTCGCCGGATTTCAACAAGTACTCGTTCGTGCAGGGCTATGACTTCATCGACAGGACCCCCCACGCCAACGACCACAATGGCCACGGGACTTTTGTGGCGGGCACGATCGCCGAGGCCACCGACAACCATCGGGGACTGACAGGTCTGGCTTACGCCGCCCGGATCATGCCGGTCCGGGTCCTCGACAGCGCCGGCGAAGGCGACGCTTCGGTGATCGCCGAAGGCATCCGCTTCGCCGTCAAACACGGTGCCCGGGTGATCAACCTGAGCCTCGAGTTCTCAAGCGACGTGGGCGCCGCCGACATCCCCGAGCTGATCGAAGCCCTGCGCTATGCCTACAAGCACAACGTGTTGGTGGTGGCCGCCGCAGGCAACGAGGGCTCGACCACGATCCCTTACCCCGCACGCACCAAGCACGTGATCGCGGTGGGCGCCACCACCGAACACGGATGCTTGGCCAGCTACTCCAACGACGGCCCCCACATCACCTTGGTCGCCCCCGGAGGGGGCCCCGACGCGGACCTGCCCGGCGACCCCAATTGCACGCCCGAAGAACCCTCTGGGAGGGACATCTTCCAGATGACGTTCACGGGGTCTTCGCCTCGCGTGTTCGGCTTTCCGGGAGGCTATGAAGGGACTTCGATGGCTACGCCCCACGTGAGCGCCACGGCGGCCATGATCCTCGCGACGGGCATCCTCGGGCGCAAACCGACGGTCGCCCAGATGACCAGACGCCTCACGGCCACCGCGCGGCCCTTGGGCGGGCCCCAGGACCGCAAGCTTTATGGGGCGGGGTTGTTGGATGCGGCGGCAGCGACGGCTCGGGGCGGGCCTGGGGCGGTGGGGTAGGGCCAGGAGAGCTTATTTCTACTTAAAACCATATTCTACTGATAGAGTGGAATAATGATACGAGTAGAAAAAGGCCCCGAGGAGATCCTCGCCGCCAACATCGACGGCGCCACCGTGGCACCGCGTGTCAAGAAGGACGGCAAGACCTCGATCCGCCTGCACGACGGCCACCGCTTGGTCTTCGACATACGGTGGGCCGGCATCGGCTGGCCCCAGGACGTACGCTCGGCGACCGAGGACGTGCCCGAGCCATGGCCGACCGATGTTGTGCTGCTCGCCCACCGGCTGTCCCCGGGCGCGATCGAATGGCTGCGCGCCCGCGGCGCCAACTGGGCCGACGAGACCGGCCAAGCACGCATTTTGGGACCAGACGGACTGACCGTAATTCGCGAACCGGCACGGCAATCCGCTCCGGAACCCCACATCCCGGCCTTTACGTGGTCAAAGTCCGCACTGGCGACGGCCGAGGCGATCCTCGCGCGCGAGGACACCATGCTGCGAGCCACCGAGCTTGGCTTCGTGACCGGCTGGTCGGTGGCCCAAACGGCCAACGTTCTGAAGGCATTCGATAGGCAAGGATGGACAGCCAAGCGCGGGGCGACGCGCGGACGGGGCGCCCACCGGGAGCTGACCGACCCCGCCGCATTGCTCGCCGCATGGTCCTCGGCGATCTCCGAGAAGCCACGTCCCACTCGGATCGCCCATCGAGCGACCAGCGATGTGATGAGCGTCCTGCGCAACGAACTCGCGCCCGCGCTTGGGCAAGGTATCGATTGGGCAGTGAGCGGTTGGGCTGGACTGGAGCTCGCCGCCCCCTTCGCAACGACGACGCCGAGCGTGCACGTGTACGTGTCGCGAGCCGACTTCGCCGGCTCGCTCACGCAGGCGATCGAGGCGGCCGGCCTACACGAGGTCGATCGAGGTGGACGGCTGATCTTCTGGGCCGCGGAGCCGAGCGTGCTCGCTCTGTCCTGGCGCAACCACGGCATCCCGGTCGTGAGCCCTCCGCGCCTTTATGCCGACCTCTCCTCGCTCGGCGCGCGCGGACAGGACGCCGCCGACCACGTCCGCGAGCAACTGATCGATCCTCTGCACGCGAGCGGCAATTCGGGAGGTGAGGTCGCCCATGGATGAGCTTCGCTCACGCGAGACACGGGCCCTCGCCGAGCTGGCGCTGGTGCGCTTGCTCCACGAGGTGCGCGACGTGGACGTTCTACTCGTCGTTCTGGGCGGCCTCGTGCCCCAAACCCTGGCCACCGAAGACAGCTCTACCCCGGAGCATCTAGGCACGACGGACGTAGATCTCCTGCTCATCACTCACCTCGATCCTGGCGCCAATCTTGGAAACGTCGAGCGCGCACTACAGAACCTGGGCTTCACGCCCGACTCCGGCGAGGATGGCTGGAGATGGCGCGGCCTGGTCGAAGGAACCACGATCAAGCTGGAGTTCCTCTGTGACCTCGTCGATCAGCGGGAGCGAGAGATCATCAGACCCCGCGGATGCACGACCCTTGCCGCAGCCAATCTCCGAGGCACAGGCTACGTGGCATGGGACTATGCGCTGAGGTCACTAACAGGCGATCTGGCAGACGGAAGGCAGGTGACAGTCGAGGCCCGTTTCGCCGGCCTCGAGGGCTATCTGTTGTCCAAGTGCGTAGCACTCCGCGCGCGGGCTGCCACGAAGGACTACTACGACTTCGTCTACGTGCTGGCGCACAATCGCGCGGGCGGGCCAGAGCAGGCGGCGCAACGCCTGCTCGAGGGCAAGCTCGCAAACGCGCTGCCTGCCCTGCGGAGCACATTTCTCGAGGTGCGAGAGCGCTATCTGAAGACAACTGACAGCGGGCCGATCGGTATGCCGAGCAAGCGCTTGAAGTCGAGCCCGACGCCGAAGTGGCGCTGTTGCGCGCGGATGCGGTCGATGTGGTGCAGCGGTTCTTTGCGGTGCTTGGGGCGTAGCGGACTGCACCGCGCCTCGCCTACCCGCGCGATGCTTGCAGCCGTTCGGACGAGGGCCCACAGCTCGCTCAGCCTGTACACAATAAGTGTCTACAAAACTCACATACTGTGTGTTCAAGACCCTTAATCGCCGGCGACCCCGCGTGCCCGAGGGCGCGCAGGCAGGTGGAGAAGGACGCGGTCCGATACATCGTAAGTTTTGTGTTAAAGTCGAAATGTGCCGCCCACATCCAGCCAAAGAGCCCGCAAGGGTGAGCCCTTCAGTGTCCGCTTCAGCCTCCCCACCGACCATGTGGTCGAAGACGAGGCCCGCCGGACCAAGCGCTCCAAGAGCGCAATCGTCGAGGCATTGACCGAGGAGGCGGTGCGCACTCGCCGCTTTCCTGGGATCGGCTTCCGCGGCGAGGACGCCGCCCGGCGCCCCTGGGTGATCGGCTCGGGCCTCGATGTCTGGGAGATCGCCCAGATGACCGAGGACTTCGGCTCGCTCCAGAGCGTCGTGGAGCGAACACAACTGAGCGAGCGCCAGGCTCGCCTGGCCGCCGCCTATCGCAACAGTTATCCCGAGGAGATAGAAGAGGCGATCTCAGAAAACCGTCGCACCGCCGAGCAGTGGCGCGAGCTGTACCCGTTCGTCGAGTTCTCGCCCATCGCCTAGCCCGTTTTGCGGCTATTGCTCGACGCGAATCTCTCTCCGCGAGGCGTCGCCTCGAAGCTGTGTGAGGCCGAACATGACGTGCTCGCCCTGGCCGAAGATCCAGCCTTCGAGGGCCTGCCCGACCCTCAGGTCTTGGAACTGGCCGCCTCCGAGCAGCGCATCCTGATCACTCGTAACAGCCGCGACTTCGCGCCGCTCGCCCGCCAGTGGGCCGAGGCCGGGCGCACGCACACGGGCCTCATCCTCATCTGGACCTTGGACCACAGCCAGTTCGCCAAGATCGTCGCCGGGGTCGAAAGTCAGCTGCGCGGGCGGCCCGAGCAGGAGTTGTGGCGGGATCTTACGGTGGCGTTTTGAGCGCGACTACCAGACGAATCGCGGATTCGTCCTTTTCGTGAATAACCTCGTTAGGAGATGACGCCAGAACCACCGTTCAATTCAATGGCGAAACCCCACAGCGAGACGAGGCGCCCCAGGGCAATCACGTGGTGCGCGCTCACCTGCACACTCGCCCTCGCGGGAGCCTTCAGCCCCGCCGCCCAAGCCGAACCGGCCTGGACCACCTACCACCGCGATGCGCAGCGCTCCGGGAACGACCCCGATGCGACACAGCCGATAGCACCGGCGCTTGCCTGGCAGACTGGTGACCTGGGAGCGCCGATGTGGAGCCAGCCGCTCGTGCTTGGCGATCGCGTATACGTGGCCACCGTCGGGGACGAGGCCTACGCGCTTGAAGCCTCGACCGGCGCGGTCGTCTGGGAAAAGAGCTTGGGCACGCCAGTGCCTGCCGAAGACCTGCCGTGCGGGGACGTGAAGCCGAGCGTCGGCGTGGTGGGCACGCCGGTGATCGATCCGGCCACGCAGACGATCTACATGGTGGCCGACACGCTCAACGGAAAAGGCGAAATCGAGCACGTGCTTAAGGGCCTCTCGTTGAGCAGCGGCGCAGAAGTGGTCAGTCGCGCCGTGGATCCACCTGGCGCGGACCCCAAAGCGTTGCTGCAGCGCACAGCCCTGAACCTCGACCAAGGGAACATCGTGTTCGGGTATGGCGGCAACGACGGCGATTGCAGCGACTACCAGGGCACGGTCGTCATCGCGCCCGAGGATGGCGGCCAACCGCGGTTCTGGCAGTACAAGCCGGCGCCTCCCTCCAGCGCCGGCGGCGCCGTGTGGGCACCGGCCGGCCCTTCGGTCGATGCGACCGGCAACGTGTACGCGACCACCGGCAACCCAGACCCGCCAGCCGGAGAAACGGCCAAAACCTTTGACGACTCCGACGCCGTCCTCAAGCTCAACCTGGCCACCGACTTCGTGGCCGATCCGGCCTCAGAATGGGTTTCGCCCTTGGGCTGGTTCGAGCCGCCCAACTGGGAAGAAGAGAGCAACCACGACCTCGACCTCTCCTCCGCCGCCCCCGAGCTTCTGCCAGGTGCCCTGCTGTTTCAGGCAGGCAAGGACGGCGTTGGCTATCTGATCGACGAGGCAACCATGGAAAGCGGCGCGGCCGCGGTCTTCAGCCACGCCGTCTGCCACGAACATACAGGCTTCGCGGGCAGCTTCGGGGGCGACTCGTTCGCGAACAACACGATCTACATGCCTTGCGAGAACGGCGTCCAGGCGCTCGCCTACTCCGAATCGAGCAAGACCTTCACGCCCTTGTGGCAGGGCCCCGAAGACGCGGTCGGACCGCCGATCGTATCCGCTGGCCTGGTTTGGACGATCGCCACGGGCGGCTTCAGCGGCAAAGGGGCCAAGCTCTACGGCCTGGACCCGGCCACCGGCATCCCGAGCTACACCGAGACGTTGCCGAGCCCGACGATCGACCACTTCGCCTCCCCCTCGGCCGCCGGAGGACGCCTGTTCGTAGCGACCGGATGCAGCGTGACCGCCTACCAAGTCTCCCAGCTAGCCGGCACCCCGGGCGGCGGCAGCGACACGACGGTGCCCTGTACTGCTGGCGCCAAAGAACAGGAAGAAGCCAACAGCGAACCCGAAAAGAGGACGGAAAGCCCAAGCGGACCAACCGTCACGAACGCACCCGAAGGCGACACCATCCACCTGGTCACCGGCGAACATTCCCACCCGCCGCCGCGCGCGCCAGTTCGTCTTGTCAGCTCACGCCTGAAAGCGGGCCGCAGAGGACGTGTGAAATTGGCGTTGCGGTGCACTTTGCCCGCCCCTTGCCACGGGGCCATCGAGTTGAGCGCACAGTTCACGCGTGCGAGCGGCGGCGTCCACAAACCCGAGCGCACCATCTCGATCCCCCTCGCGCAAGCCCACTTCGGTCCCGCAATGGGGATCATCGAGCTGAAGCTTCACCTGGGTCGCAAGGCGCTTGCTCGACTGCGCCGCCACCACAGTCGGCTAACTGTGCTGGTGACGATCAAGGTCGCCGAAACCGTCAGCCAGCAGACCCTAGTCCTGACATAGCCCGCTCGATCACCCCGGCCATCTCGGCCCGGAAGCGCTCGCGCCCGAAGCGCTCGGCGTTGGCGCGGATCGCGGCCTCCTCGAGACGCAGGCCCTCGAAGCGCTCGATCGCGCCGGCCAAGCCGAGGGCGCTCTGCTCGTCGAACAGGACACCGGTCTCGCCGTCGATGACGGTCTCCGATGCGCCCCCCACTCGATAGGCGATCACCGGCAAGCCCGCGGCCTGGGCCTCGACGGGCACGATCCCGAAATCCTCCTCGCCTGGGAACAACAGGGCACGGGCGCTGCACATCAAGGCGTCGCGCTCGGCGTCGTTGACCCTGCCCAGCAACTCGATCCCCGGATGGCCGCTAGCGGCCGCGCGGACCGAAGCCATTGCCCGTCCGTCCCCGGCCACCTTCAAGTCGCATCCGAGACGCGCACAGGCGGCAACCGCCAGCTCGACGCGCTTGTAGGGAACGACCCTGCCAAACACCAAATAGTGATCCTCCGGGCGACGCGGCAAGGTCAAGAGGCGGTCCACCTCGACCGGCGGGTTGACGACCTTGGCGGTGCGCCCGTAGTAGCGCCTGATGCGGTCGGCCACGTTGTGGGAGTTGGCCACGAACACGTCCGGCGAGCTTGCCCCCTGCACGTCCTGGCGGCGCAGGCGACGCAGCATCAGGGGCAACGCCAGGCGCGTGGCCTTGCCGATCTCCTCGCCCTCCAAGAGGCTTTCGTCCCAGGCATAGCGCATCGGCGTGTGGCAGTAACACACGTGCAGCGCGCCCGGCGGCGTCCTGATGTTCTTGGCGCAAGCGTGGCTGCTGGACAAGATCAAGTCGAAGCCGGAGAAGTCGAAGGCACGGTAGGCCCGTGTCATGAAGGGGAGCAGCTTTGGGTAGTGGGTCTTGGCGCCGGGGAGGCGACTCAGATAGGACGCGTGGACCGGCCTTTCGGTGACGATCTCAGGCCAAGGCGCGGGGTCATAGATCGAGGTGAACAGCTCGGCGTGAGGGAACATCTCGAGCAGCTCGATAACCACGTCCTCGGAGCCACCCGGGATCGTGAGCCACTCGTGCACGACCGCCACCCGGGGGAAGCGCGCGCGCAGGGCGTCGAGCGAGGAGACACTCATCGGCTGCGTCCCATCGCACCGATGAACTCGCCCCACGGCACGGCGTATCCAGCGAGCACGCGTGCGAGCTCCTCCAACTCAGTCCAGCCCTTCTCGGCCTCCCAGCCCCAATGCAACACGATCGGCACCCACAGCCCCCACCCGTCTTCGATCGCTCGTTCAGCCGCCGGCCTGACTTGGGAGGCGCGCCCGTAGAAGGGGGCGTAGGTGGGTAGGTACACGGTCTCGCCGCGCCACTGGGGCGTGCTCTGAAAGCCGATGTGGCCGATCGACTCGGGACCTCCACACACCACCTGAAAGCGCTGCGCCAGCGGCTCGAGCTGGGCCGCGTCGAATCGGTTGTAGGGGGGCACGAACACCTCGGTCGAGATGTCCGCCTTGGCCAGTTCGGTGAGGCCGGCGTCGAGCAAATCGCCGGTCTCCCGGAGGGTGAGTCCGCACAGCTCGGAGTGGCGCCGTGGGGACGCGTACCGCGTGCGGTGTGTGAGACCGTGAAGCGCGAACGAGACGCCCTCGCGTCGCAGACGCGCGAGCATCGCCACCTCGTCGTCTACAAGCGCACGGGAGTCATCGCCTCCGGGCACAAGCGGGTCGTGGCTGACACGCGGCAGAACCGCCACCAGGTAGGGCACCCCCGCGTTGCTCATGATCTCGTGAAAGCGCTCGAAGACCGCCGTCCCGAAGCGCTCCGGATCGTCCCAAGCGCGGTAGTGGGGAAACTCGTCAACCCTCACCAAAAAGCGCGGGGGGCCGTCGGCGGCCGACCCGAGTGCAGCCAGTTGCGGCGCCACAACCTTGCGCTCGTAGTCGAGGCGGCCGAGCTTGTAGGCGACCTGCTGGGCCAGACGCACGGGTCGGGGGGGCACCCGGCTCGCGCGACCCTGTTGAGCACTTGAGATCATGTCCACGATGGCCGATCCGCCGAGGCTTCAGGGCCGCGACATCGTCTGCATTGGGTTCGCCGACTGGGACACCGACTTGCAGACTAACCAGCACCACCTCATGAAGCGGCTCGCGCGCGAGAACCGGGTTCTGTTCGTGGAGTCCCTTGGGCTGCGCCGGCCCCAGCTGGCTGGGCGCGACGTACGACGCATAGCTAGGCGCGTATCGCGCGGCCTGGACGGCGCGCGCCCGGCGGACAGCCTGCACGTGCTCTCCCCCCTGGTGCTCCCTTTGCACGGCAATCGGCTCGCGCGCAGCCTCAACGCGTGGCTGCTGCCGCGGCTCGTGCGTCGCGCCACACGCAAGCTAGGCATGGACAGACCAATCCTGTGGTCTTACGTGCCCCAGGCCGAGACCCTGATCGACACCTTGGAACCGGACCTGGTCGTGTACCACTGCGTCGATGACATCGCCGCCCAGCCGGGCATCGACGGGCCTTCGTTCAGGGCATCCGAGGCGCGCTTCGCCGCGCGCGCCGACCTCGTGCTCGCCAGCGCCCCCAACTTGGCCGCACGCTTGGAAACCCTTTCGGGCAACGTGCTCTACGCGCCCAACGTGGCCGACACCGAACTGTTCTCAACAGCCCTGCAGGATGGACCGATCGACGCCGCCGTGGCCGAGCTGCCTCATCCGCGGATCGTCTTCACGGGGGCGCTCGTGACCACCAAGTTGGATATGGGATTGTTGTTCGTACTTGCCGAGTCCCGACGCGAGTGGTCATTCGTGCTGGTCGGCCCCACCGGGCCGGGAGACCCGCGAGCCGACATGTCCGGGCTCGCCGCCCAACCCAACATCCATCTGCTCGGACCCCGGCCCTATGAGGCGCTCCCCGAGGTGTTGCGAGGAGCCGACGCAGGCCTGATCCCATACGCCCTCAACCAGCTCACCGAAAGCATCTTCCCGATGAAGGTCTACGAGTATTTGGCGGCCGGTCTGCCTGTCGTGGCCACAGCCCTGCCGGCTCTGGCCGACGTGCCCGAGGTCGCCACGGCCACCGACGCGCCCGGGATCGTGGCCCTGCTGGAGCGAGCGATGGCCGGCGATTCGCCAGAGCGCCGCGCCGCGCGCTCGCGCGAGGCCCAGGCCCACTCGTGGGAGCACCGCCTGGAGGAGATCGGCGCGGCCGTGACGGACGCCGGCGCGGGGGTTGGGGCTGGAGTTGGGGTGGGGGTTGACGCTGACGGGGTGCCTACATGCGCGCACGGGGAGCCTTCGACCACGGGAGACATGCTCGTCACGACCCACACCCCCGCCCTGCGCTCGGGTCGGGACATGCGTACCTATGGCCTCGTGCGCGCCCTGGCCGCACAAGGACCCGTGACGGTGCTGTACGCGCGCTTCGGCGCCGACGAGCCGGACGAGGCCTACCGCACGATCCCTGGGGTCACGCTTCACGAGGTGGTGCCCTCGCGCGGCCTCGCGCGCCTGCGCGCCTACGCCCGAGCCCGGCTCGCAGGCGTGCCCGACGGCTTCGCGCGCGGCGTCTCGCCGGAGCTGGCTCGCGAGGCAGCGCGCCTGGCGCCGCTGCTCGGGCATGGCCGAGTCATTGCCGACGGCCCCACTGCGGCGGCCGCACTCGCCGCGCTGGCTGGCAGGCGGCCGGTGATCTACAACGCTCACAACCTCGAGTCCTCCTTCCGCCACGAATTGGGGCCCGACACGACCCGCTCGCTGCGCGGCTTGGAGGCTTTCGAGCGGCGCTTGCTCGCACGCTCGGCGGAGTCGTGGATGGTGAGCGAGGCCGATATGAAGGCCGCCGAGCGGCTTTGCCGGGGCGCCCAGTTGCGCCTCGTGCCAAACGTGATCGATGTCGCCGCGATCGAGCCGGTGTTCGAGTCCCAATCAGACTCCGCCGCCGGGCCGGCGTACTCCAGGTCTACCCCCAACGCCAACTTCGGTCGCGGGCCAGCCGCGATCTTCGTGGCCAACTTCTCCTATGAGCCCAACCAAATCGCGCTGCGATTCCTTCTCAAGCAGGTCTATCCGCGCGTGTGGGAGCGGCTTCCTACAGCCGAACTTCTCTTGGTCGGCGCTGGTCTCGATGGGCGCCCGAGCGTCGATCCCCGCGTGTATGCGCTTGGCTTCGTCGAGGACATCGCCGCCGCCTATGCCCACGCACGCTGCGCGGTGGTTCCGCTGCTACAGGGCGGCGGCAGCCCCCTGAAGCTGATCGAAGCGCTCGCCTACGGGTTGCCCGTCCTCGCAACACCCCGCGCCGTGGCCGGACTGGATGTCACGCCCGGCGTGGATTGCCTCGTGGCCGACGGCGGCGAGGCATTTGCGGATGCTTTGGCCCGGGTGCTCGGCGAGGGAGCGCCCGAGGTGGCACACGCCGGACGCGTATTGGCACGGGAGCGCTACTCGGTGGAGGCCTTGGCCAGACTGCTCGCACCCTGAACGGACCCGTTCAAAACCGCTTGTTCCTCGCCATTGCTCCGCGAGGCTTCTCTTGGCCTGAAGTATGGGCCTCGTCCCACCTGTTCGAACTCACTACGCACCTCTGCGCAAGCCCGCGACGGGCACTACGGAGAGCTCCTCCGCAACCGTCCGTGTACTTCGCCTGAGGCGTCCAGAAAGCCCCAAAACGCCTCAAGACAGGGCCATTTGGGGCCGACAGGATTCTTGCACGAGAAGAAATGACTAGGCGGAGGCGCCAGATCCACACCGAAGGGCGCCCTCGCAATTCCCGACAAAGGCACACCCGTCGCGAGGCGGGCTCGCAAAGCCAGGGGTCTCACGCAGACAGCCCGGCTCCCGAAGGAGATGAGCAGTATGTCACCGTCCCACCCCCTCTCCGGCAGGATCCCGGCCCGACGGATCCTCACAATGCTGGTGGCGACGTGCTTGACCTTGTTGGCCCTCAGCGCCGGCGCGGCAGCCCGCACCATTCAGCCAACCGCCACCGTAAGCAGCGCAACCCTGCACCGCGCCCTCGTGACCCGCACGGCCGACCGCCGCGCGCTCGCGCACAACTCTTCCAAGCTCAAGCTCTGCGTCGCCGCCCACCGGGGTAGCTGCGTCTCCGAGCAGCGCGCGGTGCACGCTTCGCACGTGAAGCTGACCAATGTCGAACGGCTGATCGCAAGCTTCTCGGGCCGCATCGCCGGTAGGCATCGTGGCTCTAAAGCCACTCGGTCCTCGGGAGGTTCGACAGGTTCGACCGGCGGCTCGACCTCTGGCGGCTCCAGCGGCGGCAGCACCACGAGCGCCGGCCAGGAAGGCTCTGGCGCTAGCGGTAGTGGCTCCGGCTCAGGTACGACCGGGGCAGGTTCAGGCTCGACCGGCGCCACCGGCTCAGGCTCGACCGAAACCGGTACGAGCGGAACGGGGGCAGGCTCAACGGGCATCGGCGTGGGCGCGCCGATCGAAGGCGCCACCACACCCAGCTCCTTTGAAATGGGCGTGGTCGTTGGCTCGGCGATTAGCTGGGAGATGCCCTTCGTCCAGAAGCTCGGCGCGCATACAGCCCGCGAGGAGTTCGAAATCGGCACGCCGGCGTCGCAGATGGCCTCGACGATCGAAACCTCTGCCAAGGCGGGCGTGAAGCCGCTCTTGCTCGCGAGCTTCTACGGCACGCTGCCGACACCCGAACAGGCTCGCAGCCTGGGCGCCTGGGCAGCTCAGTTCGGTCCCGGCGGCAGCTTCTGGAAGGGCAAGAACCTGCCCGCTTCGAGTGCCGTGACAAGCATCGAGTTCGGCAACGAGACCAGCTACGAATACCAATACTCCGATGACAGCGCCGCCGGCTATGCGAGCCGCGCCCAGACGTATGCCTTGCGCTTCAAGGAAGCCGAGGAAGCTATCCACGCGGCCAATCCGAACGTGGGCCTGCTCGCCCAGGGCGACCCCGGCAACGCACCCGGGACCTCCTGGATGGACAACATGTTCAAGGCCGTGCCAAATCTGGGATCGATGGTTGCCGGCTGGACCGTGCACCCATACGGACCGGGCTGGCAGTCCACGATGGACGAGGTCCTGTCCTCAGCCAAGGCGGACGGTGCACCGAGCTCGATCCCGCTTAATGTGACTGAGTGGGGCCTTTCGAGTGACAACGGACGCTGCTTGGACGACAACTACGGCTTCAACAAGTGCATGACCTATGCGGAAGCCGCGACCACACTCACGTCGAATATGGCGGCGATGCGCGCCCGCTACGGCGGCCGCCTCGCCTCCCTCTATCTGTTCCAGGCCCGCGACCAGCGCGAAACCGGAACATCAAATGGCCGCGAGGGTTACTTCGGAGCCCTACAGAGCAATGAAGCACCCAAGGGCGCCTACACCGCCACAGTGCAGTCGCTGCTCGCGCTCAACGCATAACAGCCGCACACGGCCCGTCGGCTCGGCTCGCCCTCAGGGGCCGGCCGGGCCGATGGGCTCGTGGGCTCAGTTGGTTGACGACGCGTCAAACGCCCTCAACACTTTGGCGCTGACCGGTCCCAGCTAGGAGCGCCAACAGCCCGATCTGCGCAGACAAGAGCACGGTGAAGCGTGGATCGATACCGGTGAAGCTCGCCGTCGTCTCCAAGACCACCAGTCCGGCCACGGCGGCCAAGGAAGCAAGGCCAAAAGCGCTGAGCAGCGGCTCGGCGCTTGCCCGCCACACTCTCCAGCCGAGCGCGGCCGCGGCGAGGATGAACGCCACGTAGGCCAGCAGTCCGAGAATGCCGAGCTTCAACCAGAACCACAGAGCGGCGAAGTGGACGTACTGCCGGCCTTCTTCATGTTCCACCGAGAGCGGCTGGACTGTCGCTTCCCAGGGCACTCTCATTCCCAATCCGCTGACGGGGTGGCGTTCTATCTCTCCAAGCACGTTGGCACGCTCATCCAAGCGATAGCGGTCCTCCGCGTTCGTCGAGAGACTGGTGGGGTTGAGCGATTCCACACGTTTGACGATCGGAGCCTGAACTTGAAAATGGACCGAACTCAGCAACAGGATTCCCAAAGCGACCACCAGAGCCGACGGGACCAGCATGCGCCTGCCAACGGGGCTGCTACCGAGCAGAAGCACCAGCAGCAACCCCAAAACGGTCGCGATCCAGAACGAGCGTCGATAGGAGAGCACCAGCGAGGCGATCAGCAGAGGTGTTCCAACCAACATCCAGGTCGGCGGCCCGGCACGCATCAAGACGGCCGCGGCGATCGCCAGCAACGCCACCATTATCAACCAGTTGGCCGCCGGTTCGTAGTAGGTCAGTGTCGAGGTTCCTTCGATCGATTGTCCGTAGTGGCCGAGAACCTCAACGATTCCGAAGCCACCCTTTAGGATCGCAAGCGCCACCGCTATCGCGAGCGCTGTCCCCACTTGGCGCCGATCCAATTTAAGGTTGCAGACCGCCAAAGGCAGCAGCAGAAGATAGGCCAGCACATTCTCCGAGAGGATCGCCGAGCGCCAGCTAACGCCGGCCGAATGCCCGGTCACCACGCCGGCGATCATGGCTAGAACCAGCAGCATCAAGGCGGGCGCGAGAGCGCGTGGAACCCACAACTGGCGCCGATGAGCGATCAGATCGATGCCCACGGAGAGCACGGCCAGGGCAACGAGCATGTCCAGTGGCGTAAGACCCTTATATATCTGGTCATACAGATGTGAGGTGAAGCGCAGAAACCCGAAAGTGGGACCCTCGCAGATCACAGCCAGCCCGACCGTGAGTCCGACCATGACCTTCGGCCGACGCAGCAGGATCGCGATCGCCACCAGCGCGAGCGGAGCAAGCAGGCCCGCGAGCCCGGCCTTGTGGACGGCCAGCAAGACTATGAGCAGGGTGATGCTCGTCGCCGCAGCGGCGGCGATCAACTCGCCGCTCTCGAGTCGCAGGCGCCGCACCGGCACGATCGTCGCTCCTCAGCGGGCTCGCCGCGAGGTCACCGGCCGCGAGAGGGACTCCGGGCGGAGCTCCCCGGTCGAGCTTGCGGCTCCGTAGGCCTCATAGCCGTAGCGCCCAGCGTCGTAGAGCCCGGTCACGATCAGGCCGACCGGTTCGATCATGTGTTGATCGAGGATCGACCGCGCGCGATGAACCTCCTCACGTGTGGTCTTGCCCACGCGCGCCACGACTATCGCCGCGTGCACGGCCGAACTGTTCATGAGCACCTGGGCGTCGGCAACGGGGTTGATCGGAGGAGCGTCGATGATCACGATCGAGTCCTCATCGCTGAGCTCGGAGATGATCTCCGAGATCCGCGTTGACCCGAGCATCTCCGAGGGGTTCGGCGGAATCTGTCCAGCCGGCAGCACGGCGAAGTTGGGCAGATCGGGAAACGGGGCGATCAGGGCGTCTGCAACACTGCCGCCGCCGGCCATGACGGTCGTCAAACCCTCATTCGAGCTGAAGCCGAAATGTCCGACGAAGGTTGGGCGCCGTAGGTCGAGCTCCATCAGCACCACTCGCCGGCCGGTCAAGGCCTCGACGTGGGCGAGGTCCACGGCCACGGTAGTCTTGCCCTCGCCTGAGACGGCACTCGTAACCAGCAGCGTGTCCACTTGACGCGTCACGGCTGCGAAATCGAGGGCGCTGCGTACGATCCTGTATGGCTCGAGCAAGGCGCCCCGATCCTGGGCGGCAACGGGCCCAAACGAGGATTGCGGCACACCGGTGAGCGCTGGCAGTCGATATTCGCGCTCGAATTCCTCGATCGTCTTGATTCTCCGATCGAGCGACTCGAGTAGGAAAACGATCGAGAAGGCAACAGCGAGGCCGATCAAAAGACCGAGGATGACGCTTGTCGAGAGGCTTGTGCCGGTAGGGCTGGTCGGAGGGGTCGCAAGACTGATGATGTTTGCCCCGCCGCCGGCCACAGCGCGCAGGCCCGACAATCGCTGCTGAGATTGTTCGAGCGCCGTCCTGGCCGCCGAGCCGGCGGGCAGAGCGTCTATTTGCTGGCCCAATCTCCGTTCCGCCGCTTCGATGCTGGCCACCTGGCCCGCGGCCTTGAAGGCGATGTATTGATTCGCGAAGGCATTGGCCAATCTCGCCGAGTAGCGCGGGTCCCCAGTCGTGGCGGTGAAATGCAGAACGTCGGCGTCAGGAGCCGCTTCCACGGTCACCGTGCCGAGCAGTTCGCCGGCGTTGACCGAGAGATGTAGTTGCTTGCGCACGCCTTCGGCTACTTCCGAGGAATGACCGATCAACACCTCGGTTGCCGCGTCACGCACGGGTTCGCCGCTGCCACTGGGCGTCACCTGTAGGGCCGCGTCCGGCAACGTCGCACTCTGGAAGGCCACGCTCGATGTCGCCGCATAGGACTTCGAGGCGTGCTCGTGGCGAACTACGGACAAGAGCACACAGACCACAACAATGCCGAGAATCATTGGCCAGCGGCGCCGCAGCACGTTCTTTGTGTTGGCAAGAGCGTCGCCTTCGCCCACGCGTTCGAAGCGCTCGCCGAGCCCGCCCGAACGACGACCGCCACCGATCGAACTCATGGCACGCCACCGCAATCGCAGGCATCAGTCGATTTCCAGGCGTGTAGCAGTGCCATCACGCTCTCATCGTCCCGGGAAGCACGCGGCTTGAGGGTCACCGGGACATCCTTCTGGGCCGAAAACGCAAAGCATCCTTCTTGTATTACCCGATGCACTTCTCCTAATTCGGTCTCGCCTCGTACTGTCCTTGCGATCCGGGCGTCTGCTTGCCGTGCTCAGAGCGTCTGGAAGGCCGATCGGCAAGCTCAAGCAGGCGTCTGGAAGGCCGATAGCATCAGCGACCATGACTTCGCCACTGCGTGCAGGCGGAAGCGCCCTGAAGCGATCGACGCGCTCGGTGATCGCTCGCTTGGGCAAGCACGAGCAGACCGAGGAAATCCTTGGCCGCGTACGCGAGGCGCGCCTGGCCTTCGACCCGTTGCAGCGTCGGGAGCTTCGCGACGATCAGGGTCTGCAGGTGGTGCTCGCGGCCGTTTTGCGCAATGCCTCGAACGCCGTCGATATCGGCGCCAACGAGGGCAATGTGCTCGATCCGATCGTACGGCTGGCACCCGAAGGCCGACACACGGCGTTCGAGCCGATACCAGAGCTGTACGAAAACTTGGTTGCCCGTTTCCCGATGGTCGACCTGCACCGCTCAGCCGTGTCGGCGACTTCCGGTACCGCCGAATTCACCCAGGTCGTCGACGCACCCGCCTACAGCGGGCTGCGCCAGCGTGACGACCTGCCGGCGGAGGCTCAGCGCGTCGAAAAAGTCTCGGTCCGCACGGAGCGTCTTGACGATGTGCTCGCCGAGGGACCCACCCCGACCCTGATCAAGATCGACGTCGAGGGCGCCGAGCTCGGCGTCCTGCAGGGAGCGGTCGAGACGCTTGAGCGCCACCGACCTCATGTCGTGTTCGAGCATGGCGCGGGCGGAGCCGATCTTTACGGCACCAAGCCCACCCAGATTTTCGATCTGCTTGAGGGTGTCGGCCTGCGTATTTTCGACCTTGACGGCAACGGACCGTATTCGCGCGATCGCTTCGAGGAAACGTTCACAGAGCCGATCTGGAACTTCCTCGCCGCACCGGCCTGAGGCGACGATAGATCGCTTCGTAGCGCCTCGCCATCGCAGTGTCGGTGAACTGCTCCCGGGCGACCCGCATACCGCGTGCGCCCATGCGCGCGCGCAAAGCTGCATCCACCGAAAGCAGAGACAGACGTTCGCCTATACGGTCAAGGTCGCCCGAGGGGGCGAGGTAGCCGGTCTCGCCCTCGACGACGACCTCCCCCACGCTGCCCACGTCGGTCGCGATCACGGGTAGTCCCGCGTGCATGGCCTCGATGATGCTCAGCGGCATACCCTCCCAGGCCGAGGGCAGTGCGAACATGTCGAAGCCTTGAAGGTGCGAGCGGGCTTCCTCGACCCAGCCGGTGATCGTGAGGCGCTCCGCTACGTCGAGCTCGTCAGCCAAGCGCTCGAGCGAAGCGCGCTCGGGACCATCGCCCACCAGCACAAGTCGCGCGTCTGGCACTCCAGGCAGGACACGCACGAGCAGGTCATAGCGCTTTTGCAGGGTGAGTCGTCCAAGCGACCCGACCACAACGTGGGGCTCGCGAGCCGAGGCGTGCGCGGAATGTCGCGGCAGGACGCTTGCAGTGGTCTGCTCGCCGCGCTCACGCTCAGCGTCGAGGTCAACCGTGTCTTGGGTTTGCGGCGGAACGCCGTTGGGCGCCGCGCCAACCGAACCAGGCGGCAAGCCCACCATCTGCTCGATTTCCCGCGCCGCCCTCTCGCCAACGGCGACGTGTCCGCTCAGGCGTCTCGCGAGCAGCCGTCTGCCGATCTGCCTTGCGCGCGGGATCGCGGCAGCCGCGGGAAGGTGGTCGACCACCAACACCTGGGCTCCGGCGAGCATGCCCGCCAGCTCGCCGTATGCGCACGCCCAGGGCCACGCCTGGTTGGCGTGCAGGATGTCCGGTGAGAAGGCGCGCACAGCACGAACGTGCTCTCGCAAGGCGGCCCAATCGCCGGTGCCGCTCGGAGGACGGACCGTGAACAACGCTGTCCCAGGACGATGCCTGGCGATAGCGTCTCCGACGCTCGGCGCGGTTGCCAGGAGGCTCACCTCGAACTCGGGGTCGAGAGCTCCGAGTAGATACCCGAGCGCCAACTCGGCGCCGCCAACCGACTGCGAGTCGGTGTAGGCCATCACTCGCACCGGCACAACACCGTTCACGACGCAAGCATCCGTTCGTAGAGTTCGACCACGGGCGCGGCGGCCGGCAGCGGCGTGTGGTGGTCGACGAAGGTCCTATGTGCTGCCTCGGCGGCGGTACGTCGGGCGGCTGGATCCTCCAGCAACTTCAGTGTCGCCATCGCGAGCGCGCGATCCTCGCGCTCGACCGCGACCCCTCCGAGTCCACCAAGTCCCTCGGCGCCAGCCGGCGTGGTCACGACCGGTATCCCCAAGGCCAGTGCCTCGAGCACCTTGACCTTCACACCGCTGCCTTCTGTGAGCGGATAGAGCACGATGCCCACATCACGCAGAAAATCGGTCGCGCTTGCGACCCTGCCCAGCCATTGCACGCCTGGCCACTGCGGTAGATGGGCGAACGCGTCGCGGTCCATGCCCTGGCCGGCCAGCAGCAGAGTCGCCTCAGGGCGCTGCTCGTGCACCAGCGGCCACACGCGACCGAGCAGGCGTTCGACGGCATGCCTGGTGGGCGGCCAGCGCGCGGTGCCGATCAATCCGACGACCGAAGCCTCGACTGACGCGCGGGGAGTGTAGAAGGAGGGGTCAAGCGCGAGCGGCGCGACCGAGATCTTTGCGTGGGGAGCCGCCGTGGCTAGCCCGTCCGCCACCTCGGCGGAGTTGGCAAGCAGCCAATCGGCCTGTTTGAAAACTCGCCTCTCGGCACGCAGCAGCTCTATCGCCGTTCGCGTGTCCCGTCGCCAAGACCACTTAATTTCCCTGTCGCGTCTGGTCAGAAAATGGATCTGGGCAAGGGCTGGGCGGTCTACAAGGCCCATGGCAACCGCGGCCTGGGGCTCAACGAAGTGCACCAAGTCGACCTCTTTGGCTAGTTCGGTCAGCCTCGCCGCAAATGGGCCGCGTCGCAGCAACCCGTTTGGGTGGAGGAGGCGGTCGCGTCGGGCCTGCCAGACCGAGGGGACCTCGACGGTGAAGGTCTCGACCGGCAAGTCGGCCGGCACCGTCTCGATCGAGGCCGAGCCGAGATTGGCCGCCAACCCCGACACGTGCACGCCGCGCTGGTGCAACCCCCGCAGGAGACCGATTCCGCATCTGGCAGCCGCACTACCCTCTGGCAGTGGCGGGTGTGGCAGAACGACCAGAACACGCAAGGCTGCGAGAGTATCGCGGATGCTGACGAGGGCGATGGCACTCCCACGCCGCCTGCTCGCCGGCGGAGCGGCCGGCGACGCGGGCGAGGCGGGTGGACGGCACATCATCTCGAACGTCGCTGTCCAGTTTTTGGCTCGCGGCCTCACCATGGCCATGAGCGTCGTAACGGTGTCGCTGACCGCGCGCACGCTGGCCCCGGGGGGCTATGGCGTCTGGAACGGCGTCTCCTCGTATGTCGGCCTATTCGCGGTGCTGACCGACCTTGGCCTGACAACGGCCGCCATGCAACGGATGGCGGCCGAGCCCGAGCGCGAGTCCGAATGGCTGGGCGCGCTGGCAAGCGCTCGAGTCGCGCTGTCGTTGCTGGCGATGACGGTCTGCGTCGCTTCGATACCGCTGTTCTTGACCGACACAGGCGACAGCCACCTGGTTGCGTTGATCCTGACGACCACGATCGTCTCCTCTGGAGCAACAACATTGATGGCCGTCTTTCAATCGCGCTTGCGCGCAGGTTTGGTGCTCTCGTTCACGGTCCTGCAGGGCGTCCTGTGGCTTGCCGCGGTCGCAGTACTGGCGGCGACCCACGCCTCAGTGGTTGGCTTCGCGATCGCCTACGCGGTCTTGGCCGCCTTCATAGCGCTCCTGCAAGTCCACACCACGCGCCGCCTCGCTCACATCGCGTGGCAAGCGGGCAGGCGCCTGTGGCGACCTTTGCTGCGCGTTGCGATTCCGCTGGGCATCGCTTCGATCTTCATAACCGTCTACTACCAGGTGGACTCTGTCCTGTTGCTGCAGATATCCGGCGAGCACGAAGCGGGCATCTACGGCGCCGCCTACAACTTCTTGGGGCCGCTCGGCTTTCTGCCGGCCGCCGTGATGTCTTCGTTCTTCCCGGTGCTGTCGGCCGTACACCAAAGCGACCCGCTGCGGGTAAGACGCCTGGTGCAGATCTGCGCCGATCTGATGGGGGCGATCTCGCTGCCGATCCTCGCTGGGACTATCGCCCTGTCGAGCGAGATCGTGCACGTGCTCTACGGCCCCAGCTACGAGCGCACCGCCGGCCTGCTGCCGATCCTGATGATCGCCTTCGTTTCGATCTGCTTCGGCTCCCTTGCCGGGTTCCTCGCGCCGATCGTCGGAAAGCAATGGCGACTAGCCCTTTACTCGGGGATCGGCGCCGCAGCCAATGTCGGACTCAACCTGGCATTGATCCCTTCTTACGGGGCCTATGGGTCTGCCTGGGCCACCGTCGCTACGGAGCTGTTGACGATGATCCTGATGCTTGGCACCAGCTTGCATTCGCTGAAACTGCGCCTCTCACCGTGGCGACTCCTGCGCACGTTCGCGCTGGCGGCGGCAATGACAGGCGTGATGGTGCTGGCGAGACCGCTCGGCTTGATCCCGGCCGCCATCCTCGGCGCAGCTTTTTACGGGGTCGGAGTGTTTGTGGCGCGAATCGTCGACCTCGACCGTCTGCGCGCGCTGCGGGCCGAACGCTCGACGGGCGCGTGACAGCACAGGGTTCTAGCCGTCGGGCCAGGAGGAATCTAGACTCACTCCGATGACAGGACTGTTGATCGTCAACGCCGACGACTTCGGTGGCCACCAGCTAGCCACCGATCGGATCGCCCAGTGCTTCGAGGCGGGGCGCATAACGAGCGCCACCGCGATGGTCTATATGAAGGACAGTGAGAGAGCAGCGGAGCTGGCGCGGTCACACAAACTGCCGACCGGCCTGCACCTGAACCTGACCCAGGAGTTCGAGGACGCGCAAGCTCCCGTCTCGATTCGGGAGTGCCAGGCTCGTGCAGTCCGTTACTTCGCGAACAAGCGCCGCAGACGGATCACATACAACCCGATGCTGCGTTCCTTGGTCAAGGCTTGCATCGCCGACCAGCTCTCATGCTTTCGCGAGCTGTTCGGTGTCGAGCCCACGCACATAGACGGCCACAACCACGCCCACCTGAGCCCGACCGTCCTGTTCGCGCTTCCGAAGAACATTCCAGTGCGCACCGGCGAAAGCAACCTCGCGCGCACGATCGCGCCGCACACGCTTTTCACGAGCGCGCGTCACGCAACTTTGGCCCGGCGCCAGATCACTACCGACCGTCTGGTGGCACTCGACCGGCTGAACAGCCTTGAGGACCGACCGGCATCCGAGGGTGCTCTTGCCGACCTGCTGCGGGCCGCCGACACAAGCACCGTGGAGGTCATGGCACACCCGCACCGAGATCGCGACTACAAGCTTTTGATGTCGGAGCGGTGGCACCGGATACTGGAGCAATGCAGACACGGCTCCTACGTCGAGCTGACCAGCGCAGGCGTGTAACGACGTGCCCGACGCCGAGCTCATCACTGATGTTCCGCGCCTTGAGAAGCTCGCGCCACAGTGGGACGAATTGGTGTGCATACATGGACGGCCGATGCACTCGCCGACATGGCTGCTCGCGTGGCTCAGAAATCTCGCTCCGGCGGGAGCCTCCGCGCGGGTGGTCGCCGTCCACGATAAGCAGGCACTACTTGGCATCGCGCCGTTCTATGTGGAGGAGACCGCAGGCGGACGCGTCGATTACCGCATCATGGGAGACGCCTTCCCGCGATCCTCGCCCCTGGCGTTGCCGGGACGCGAGTATGAGGTTGCACAAGCGATGGCGGAGGTGCTCGCTTCGGCCGAGCCCCGAGCCGATGCCCTGGCGTTCGAGAGTATTCCCCTCAGCTCGCCATGGACGGGGCTCATCAGGCGCTCCTGGCCGGGATCGCTGCCGGCAATAGCCCATCGGTATCAAACGCAGAGTTCTCCCACCGTGGCTCTCGACGGCGAAGACTTCGAGATCTGGCTTGCCGGCAAGAGCAGCAATTTCCGCAGCCAGATGCGGCGCACCAGGCGGCAGTTCGAACAGGCAGGCGGCGCTGCGCGCATCGCCACACTCTCCACGTTGGAGACCGACCTGGACGCCTTCATGCGTCTCCATGCTTCCCGTTGGGAGGGTCGCAGCTCAAGCATCGTCGCTCGCGCCGACTCAATGCGAGCGCAATTCCGCGAGGTCGGGCTTGCGGACATCGTGTCGGGGCGTTTCCGCTTGTGGATCCTCGAGATCGAGGGTGAGCCGATCTCCGCTCAGCTGTTCCTCGAGGCTGGAGGGGAGCTGCTGTACATGAATGGCGGCTGGGACGAGCGCTATGCCAAGTTCAAGCCGGCGATGCTCGGCATTTACTATGCGATCGAGGACGCTTTTGCTCGCGGAGACAGGAGACTCGACCTGGCTCCGGGTGAGCAGCCATACAAGCAGCGCTTCGCCGACGGGAACGATCCGGTCGCCTGGACGCTCTTGATGCTGCCAGGGCGCCGGCTCCCTTTGACTGTTGCGCGCTCGGCACCTCTGTTCGTGAAGGTCGCGGCGCGCGAAACGGCTAAGCAAGTGCTGCCCGAGAGCGCAGTCGAGCGCATCCGCGGACTACGCAAGAGGCGCAACCAAACCGTCATCGCATGAGAGGAAACAGGTCAAACCGCCAGCCGTCTCAGAGGTGGCCTCATGTGATCCTGCTCGACCCCTACAACGCCGGCTTGGCACTGGCGCGACGGATGATGCGCCAGGGGGCGAAGGTGACTGTGGTCGAGACCCTCCCGATCGTGGGGCGCAGCCGGGGGGTACGGGGCATCGTCGAGCCATACAAGCCTGGGGGCGGGCGATGGTTGGAGCTGCTTGAGGAACTGGCGAGCGACGGCCGGGAGTGCGTCGTGCTGACAGGGACCGATCGAGCGAGCGAGTGGCTCGTGCAGGCCGCCGAGCGACTCCCTTCGAACGTCCGCACCTTCGAGCGGAGGGACGGCGCGCATCTGGCCCTGATGAGCAAGGAGCGAGCCGACGCCATCGCGCGAAGTGCAGGGGTGCGAGTACCGTGGACCGCGTGCGTGAACAGCCACGAGCAGTTCGCCGATGCTGCGGCTCAGGCTCCGTGGCCGTGTGTGATCAAGCCCGTCTTTTCTCACGAATGGCGCGATCGCTATGGCGAGAAGCGAGCGTTCTTCACCGAGGACGCCGAAAAGGCCGAGCAGGTGGTGGGAAGACCGCTCGCCGATGGAGTGCCGATGCTGATCAGCCAATACATTCCCGGGGACGACAGCGATGTCGAGGAGGCGATCGTCGTGAGGCTTGCCGACGGCAGCTATCCGGTGCGCTTCGGCTGTCGCAAGTTGCGCCAATATCCGGCTGGATTCGGCGAGACGGCGGTAGGGGAGTCCTCGGCGCTCCCGGAGACCACGGAACTCGCTCGGCGCGTCCTCGACCAGGCCGGCTTCGTGGGGGTTGCGGGTGTCGAGACCAAGCGTCACGCGGAAACCGGGGAGCGGTGGTTCTTGGAGGTCAACGTCCGCCTCCCCGGACAGTGGGGTCTCGGCGACGCGTGCGGGGTGCAAGCCTCGCCTCGGGTGGTGGCCGCGTTGTGCGGCCATGAGTTGGGACCGCAACCAGCGTTGAGACCGGGGGTGCGCTTCGTGCAGCCCGACCTCGATTGGCACGGCGTGCTTCCTGCCGTGCGGGCGGCCCCGGCGCGTCGGAGACCGGCCCTCGCTTGGCGACTTTTGCGGCCCTACCTGGGCGCCCGTGAGCTTGGCATGTTCGACCCGCGCGACCCCGGGCCGCTGGTCGCCCTGTTCGGCCAGTTCGCGGGACGTCGCGTCGAGCGCTTGCGCGCGAAAATCGGGCGCAGCCGCTAGCAGCTGATCGGCCCACTCTGGTCGAGAAGGTCGGCCTCTGTCTGCGAGGCGACCGCTAGAAGGCCCAGCGGAACAAAGGCCTGCGCTTTCCCAATAGGTACTGCGTGAGCGCAGGGGCGGCGTAGGCGGTGCCGACCACGAAGCGCATCGTCGGGCCAAAGCTCTCGGCGGCGGGCGCCCCGATGAAGTGCAGGCCGGGCACCGATGACTCCAAGCCCCGTCCGAGTAGGGGATATCCCTCCCGGATGCGGAGCTGGGAAGCGGTCCCGGCTCCGAGGAATGGATAGCGACGCACGTCTATTTCATAGCCGGTGCCAAGCAACACGTGGTCTACGAGGCGCTCCGAGCCATCGTCGAGGCGCAGTAGGGCGCGCTTGCCCTCGGCCGTGGCCCCAACGACATTTTGGGCCAGGCTGAGCTTCGCCCGGCGTAGGCGGTCGGGCAGCCAGTGGGCGCCCGCGGGACGGATGCAGTGATAGGTGAGAGGCATGCGCACGCTACGGGGAAAGTGTCGGATCACGTCGGGAGCGGCGCCAAGCCAACTGGAGAAACGTCCGCCCACATCGGTGGGAGCGCCGTGCCAGTAGAGCCCATGGCGAGCGCGCCAGGAGGGGGTCCCGCCGCCGACTTTGGCGGGTGGAGGCAGCAGCTCGGGATCCTCGACTCCAAGCCAGCCGTGGTTCAGCCAGTAGATGGCCTTTGCTCTGGCGATCACCTCGACCTCGCTCGCGCCGGCCTCAAGCAAAAGGGCCGCTCCCTCCAATGCGCTCTGGCCGCTACCGATCACGGCCACCGACTTGCCTGCGAACTCGCTCATCGGTGCGCATGCCGAGGCGTGCGAGACCAAAGACTCGGGCAAGGCCGCAAAGACGGCGGGGATCCGGGCGAAGGGCGCCAGTCCGGCCGCGACCACAACGCGACCCGCGGTCAGGCTCCCTCCGTCGTCCAAGCTGAGCGTGAAGCGCCCTTTCTCGGAGGCGACGCCGACGACTATGCGGGGATCGAGATCGGGGCACACCTGCCGCTGAAACCAAGTGCCGTAATCGACAAAGTCCTCGATCGGCAGGTTCTGGGCCAGCTCGCGGCCGGCCTGGGCGGCCCAGCGCTCCAGGCTGAACGTTTCCTCGGGCGATCCGATGCTGCTGGCGCGCAAGGGCGAGCGCAACAGCATCCCCTCAGGCATGGTCTCGCGCCAGAAGCCGAGGGTCTTGCCGAAGACGACGGTCGGCATCCCGGCCCCGCGCAGGTGAGCCGCCGCAGCGAGTCCGTGGGGACCGGCGCCGATCACGGCTACGGGGGCGTCTGAAGTAGGGCGGAAGGTTGCACCGAGCGACACGGCGCGAAGCATTTCAGCCACGCCCTCGGAACACCTCCTCGACTGTTCTCAGAACCTTGTCTGGATCATATTCTTCGAGCAGCGCGCGGCGCGCGAGCTCGCCCTCGCGGCGACAGCGATTGGAGTCGTCTCGATAATCGCGGAGGGCCGCCGCAAACGCGCGAGGATCGTTGTGGGGAGAGACGATCGTGCCCCCGCCCGATCGCCTGACCGCGGCGGCCCCCTCCGCATCGGTGGCGAGAATCGGGCGTCCGACCAACTGCGCCATCACGACGACACGCGGCCTGTCAGCCTCGGTGGGGCTGGGGGCGAAAGCGAGCAGATCGCATGCGGAGAGAAAGGCGTCAACGTGGCCACGGACGTTCGGCACGAAGCGCACGCGCTCCTCGTATCCGACGCAGCGCTCGCGGAGCTCCTGTTCCTGCTCGCCCTCGCCCGCCATCACCAAGAGAACGCCGTCCTCGATGTGGGCCATCGCGTCGACCAAGACGTCGTTGCGCTTGCGCTTCTGAAAGCGGGCTATGCAGCCGGCCACGAGCGTGTCGTCCTCCACACCCCAAGCTCGCCTCAAGTCGGCGCGACCGGATGGGCTGAACTCGATCTGATGGAGGTTGACAAGGTCCGGCATCGTCACCACCTTCTCCGGTGGCACCCCGGCTTCCAAGACCGTGGCCGCGGTCCCCTCGGACACCGCAAGGATTCGGTGGGCGCGGCGAGCGGCCAAGGCATACAGCACGCGGACCGGGCCTCGGCGCATCCCTGCCGGCAGAGGGCCCCATTCCACCCACACAACGGTTCCCGTCAAGCGACGCGGCAAGAGCGAGCACAGCAGCTGCTCCTTCTTGAAGCCGACGAGCAGGGCATCGACTGGCCTTTCCGCGCGCAGGACGCGTACTAGGCGCAGCAGGTTTCGAGGGACCTGCAGAAGAACCCTCAGAGCGCTGCGGCGGCCGAGCTTGGGCCCGAGATCCACCTCTCGTACACGAACGTCGGTTCCCGCGACGAGGTCGGTAAGGTTCGTGAGCAGGACGACATCGTGTCCGCGCGCGACGAGCGCGTCGAGCAAGTCCACGTTCGCGTACTCCGCGCCGCCTCGCTCTCTCGTCGTTTGGATTGAGATGATGCGAAGGCGAGCCACTCGGTGGGCATATTATCTTTGAGCTGGCCACGGAAAGGGTCCTACCAGTCACCCGTGATCGATAAGCGCGCATCGACATCAGACCACGGGGGCGCGCTGCGAACCGTGGTCTGCGAGGACCCTGCGGCGGTGGCGCCCCACACTGCGGCTTGGGACGCGTTGGCCGTGAAGGCGAACAGGCCTTTCTGTGCGCCCGGATGGATGCTTGCGTGGTGGCAGGAGGCACGCACCGGCGACGCACGCTTGCGGGTTGTCCTCGTATTCGCGGGCCCGGAGCTGGTGGCTGTCGCGCCGTTCTTCGCGCAGGTGGCGTATGGACTCGTCGAGTTGCGTCTACTTGCGGCGGGCTTCTCGCACCGGATCGGCATTTTGGCCGACGATGACCGTGTCGCCCTGGACACCGCCGCTCGTGCTCTGGCTCAAACGCTCGCAGAAGGGAAGCCCCGCGCAGCCAGCCTCGTTTTTGAGGGGATCGATAGCGCCGATCCCTGGCCCGACTTGATCGCGGAGCACTGGCCTGGCGGCAAACGCCCGCACCGGCGCACGGACGCGACGATGGACGCCCCGATGATCGACCTGGACGCGTCGTATGACACCTGGATGGAGCGGCGTGAGCGGCGATTCCGTAAGGAGGCGCGTCGTACCGGACGTCGCATGGAGGAGGAGCAGGTTCGCTGCCGAGTGCTGAGCGACCGTGGTGCGATCGAGCCACTGCTGAACTTGCACCAAGCGAGGTGGGAGGGTCGCGGAGGGTCGAATGTTCAGCGAACAGCGTGTGCGACACTCGAACGCGCGGCTGACGACCTCGGGCCCAGAGGGCGCATGTGGGTTGCGTTGCTGGAGTGTCCTTCCGGCCCGGTGGCCGCCGAGTTGATCGTCAGGGCCGGCGACACGGCCGTGTTCTGGGGAGGGGGGTTCGATCCGGGGTGGGCCCGCATGGCGCCAGGAACCCAAGCGATGTTGTTTGCTCTGCGCCACCTCGCCGATGAAGGAGTGCGTGTGGCCGACCTGGGCGGCGGAGCGCACGACTACAAGCGACGGTTGTCCGACCGCGACACGGCGATCGTGTGGCGCACGCTCTTTCCCACCGGCGTCCGCCACCCGCTAATAAGGCTGCGTTTGGCTCCTAAGCACATTCGGTTCGCCCTGAGGGGACTCTTGCGCCGCGAGGCCCCCGAGATGCTCGAGCGCATCAGGCGGTCTCGCTCGCGTTCAGCGCAGACGACCGATCGAGAGCGATGAGAGAGCGCCGGCGGTGACCGCAGATCCTCCACAGCGGACCGACGCCTCCCCCTCGGCTCGCGAGGCTCGAAGCCGTCAGCGCCAGCGCCTCAGCGCGTGTCTGATCGTGCAAAACGAGCAGGACAACCTGCCGGGCGCCCTCGACAGCGTGAGCTTTTGCGACGAGACGATCGTGGTTGATGGCGGTTCGACCGATCGCACTGTCGAGATCGCGCGCAAGTGGGGCGCGACGGTGATCGAGAATCCGTGGCCCGGGTTCGCGGCTCAGCGCAACGTGGCGCTGGATGCCGCCCACGGCGACTGGATACTGGAGCTCGATGCGGACGAGCGTGTGACACCCCGTTTGAGGGCGAGCATCGAAGAGTTGCTGTCCGCGCCTGAGGAGCAGGCGTCGATTGCTGTTTTCCCACTGCGCCACTGGTTCTTGGGACGGCTGCTGGGACCATCGGGCAAGTACCCGGCGTACCGCTCGCGCCTGTTCAAGCCGAGCGTGTATCGCCACGACGAAGCCCGCGGCGTGCACGAGGGCATTGAGCCGCGCGAGCGCCCTGTGGTGTTGGAGGGGGAGCTGGAACACGAGCTTGCGCGGACGTTGCCAGGGGCCTTGCACGACGCGTGGAGCTACGCGCGTCTTGAGAGCGGGCATCTCGCCCGGCCGGACAGTGGATTCGCGTATTTGAAGGGCATCCTGGTGAGGCCGGCCGCCAAGGTCTGCTACCGGACCGTCGTGGAGCAGGGGTGGCGCGACGGATGGCAGGGAATGTTGAAGATCGCTTTGGATGCATCGTCGGACGCGCTGGTCTGGGTACTTGTGCTGCTCGGTGGGGGACAAAAGCCGCGAAGAGCGTCCAATCCCAACGCGGACTCGAACTCAGACTCGAACTCAGACTCGAACCCAGACTCGAACCCAACGTCGTCCTCGGCCGCGCCCCCGTCCCCGCCGTCGCCCTCGCGGCATTTCGGGCGCCGTCCGAGTGGGCCGCCTAAGGTCGTAGCGCTGGCGGGCCGAGGCGTCCCGGCCGAGACTGCGCGAGAGTGGCTGGGTGGCCTGCGCTCACAGGGGATCGACGTGGCGCTCCTCTCCGACGAGGTCGCCGCACCCGACGCGATCCCTTGGCGGCAGATCCCCCACCTACGTCCGATGCAGGCGATGAGGGCGCTGGACGTGGAGATGCAATTGCGCACGATCCACGCGGTAGTGCCTTTCGGGCGAAGGGCGCGACTTGTGTGGAGACTTTTGCCGGGCAGCCTTCGTCCGGCGCTCGAAGGGCTCGACGCGACAACCGATCCGAGGCGGCCGATCGAAGGGGTCGAGTTTGAGCAACCTGGCGCGGACGGGCGCGTCTCGGGGTAGCGTAAGAGCGTGTCCCACCGCTTTCCCCGCCCATTCCTGGTAGCAGCGATCGTCGTCGCGACGACCGGCGGCCTTGCGATGACGCTGCGCGAGGCGTACGCGTCCAGCCCCACCCCTCAGCTCCCCGATTTGGTGGCTGACTCGCCGAACGAAATCAGCTTGTCGGTCAGCGAAGAAACGCCGACCAAAGGACACATGGAACCGGAGCTGTTGCTGCGGTTCAACGGTTACGTGCATAACAAGGGGCCGGGAGCAGTGGACTTCAGGGGAGAGCGGAGCGCACCATCAAACCCGAGCGAACCCGCATCGCCGCCTATGGAAGTGTTCCAGCGGATCTACGAATACCCGTCAACCGAAGGGCCCCCGCCGACTGCGGAAACCACGCCCCACAAAGACGAACCGAGCAGCGGGGTAATGGAATACGTGACTGCCGACGGGCACGAACACTGGCATTTGCAACACGTTGCCCGGTATTCGCTGTGGAACGCGGCCGAGACCATCGAAGTGGCGCCCGCCCAGAAGGTCGGTTTCTGCTTGGAGGACAGCGAACACATCGAACCTGAAAGAGGTCCGCCAGAACAGATCTACAAGGATTACGGCGAACACCCGCGCGAATTCTGTAGGTATAGACAACCGGAAGCAACCGAAGTATTCGAGGGCATCTCCGAGGGATGGCGCGACGCCTACACCTCCAACCTCGCCTTCCAATGGGTCAACGTCTCAAACGTGGAGCCCGGCGAATACCGGCTGCGTGCCGAAGCCGACCCCGAACACTTCATTCAAGAAGCGCCAGGCCCGAAACAACCGGCCTATGCGGGACAGGCGACGGTGGTCCCGGGTTTCGACGCGACGGCTCAGTCGGACCTTGTGGAAACCAACCATCCGTTGACGGTGCATCTGTCCTCGAAGAAGTGGGAAGGCCCCGAATACGACGAACGACCTTCCAATAGCCCGACCTATGAAGTGATGACAGCTCCGGCCCATGGAACGCTGGGTCCAATCGTGGGCAACCAGGTCCAGTACACCCCGGCGGCCGGCTACAGCGGCCCGGACAGCTTCTCGTTCGCGGCGCGCGACTCCAAGAGCGCATTCCCGCGCAGCCCGGCCGTGGCCGGCGTCTCTGTCGATGTCGGCGAACACAAACCCAGCGTCGCGATCGAAGGGGCGCCGACGAGCATGATCGCGGGCACGAGCATTTCCTTGTCGGCCTCCGTCGGCGATGACACCGACGAAGTGAAATGGAGCTCAAGCTTCCCCACCATCGCCGCGAGCGGCCCGACGACCGCCACGTACACGGCGCCCTCGACACCACCGCCGGGCGGCTTCGTGACCGTGACCGCCGAAAGCCCACACTCGGGACGCGACCAGAAGACGATCCAAATCACACCGTATGTCACGCCCCCGGCCAGCCCGCAGGTACCGCCGGCGACAGCACCGACACCCGCACCGACGACGGGAAAGAGCGGGGACACGAACACGCTCGCGCTGTCGACGCCCACGGCAATGCTGATCGGACGCAAGCTGTATCTCACCGCCACCGCCGAGCAGGCCGGCAGGCTGCGCTTGACAGCGATCCTGCGCCGACGCAAGCTCGGGAGCTGCGTATCCGAGGTCAAGCGCCGTCAAGCGTTCACCTGCACGACCAGGCTGCCAAGAGGCGTCTCGGCGAACGCTCGCATCGGGGTGTGGGCAACCTTGAGGGTGGGCTATCGGCTGATCCAGACCGTGCGCCGACCCGCACCTGTGCCGAGTCAAATGAAGGCGATGGCGGTCGCCTCGTGGCGAGGCGTCCAAGCCGCGTGGCGCTATCTGTGCGGAGGATAGGTAAGGGACCGTCGTGGCGGTCTGGCTGACTGGCCGCCGATTGACCCGCGGCCGGCGTGCTGTCGGCGCACGGCAACCTCGTGCAGGTTCTCGATTTGGGGGGCGGTCGAGCGGGCGGCTAGGTCGTGCGGATGATGAGCACCGAGCAAGGTGCGTGGTGGGAGACCTTGTTGGGCACCGACCCGAGCAGGAACCGCTTGGCTCCGGTCATGCCCTTGTTGCCAACCACGATCAGGTCCGCGCCCTGCTCCTCGGCGACGTCGAGTATGGCGTCGGCCGGGTCCCCTTGGCGCGGATACACGTTGACGGCGACGCTCGCCTCGCGGGCAATCTGCGCGGCTGCCTCCAAGGTGGCGTCCACGTCCTCTCGCGGGTTGACCGCCCATTGCAAATCCGGAGGAATCTCACGGCGCTCCTCGCGCAGGCGCTGGGCGGGAACGGGCTCGTATGCGCTCACCAACTCGAGCGTCGCCCCGACGGACTTGGCAAGGTCCACGGCCTGGCGCACGGCCTGGCCGGCTGTGTCCGAGCCGTCGGTTCCAACCACGATCGATCTGAACATGACTCTCCTTGGCGGCGGTTCGCGCTGCACTGAAACGGATGCGAGCCGATGATATCCGCCGGGCGCCCGGCGGAGGGGCCGGGTAGGCCCGTGTGAAGCTCTCGGCGGCCAGCTGAGGCCGACGGCGCCTCGCTCGCATATCGTTCAGGCGCGGTGATCGACCTTCACACCCACGTGTTGCCCGGGATCGACGACGGGCCCGCGACGATCGAGGGCTCGCTGGAGCTTGCCCGTGTGGCGGCCGACCGCGGGACGCGGGTGATGGTGGCGACGCCCCACGTGAACTGGCACCACCACAACGACGCGGCCACGATCGCTCGACTGGTGGGCGAGTTGAACGAGCGCTTGCGCGCCGAGGCGATCGAACTGGAGATCAAGGCGGGCGCGGAGATCGCGATGACCAAGGTCGAGCAGATCGAGGCTAGCGAGCTGGAGCGCTTGCGCCTCGGGGACGGACCTTGGGTGCTGCTCGAGCCGCCCTTCACGCCGATCGTGACCGGACTGGATGGAGTCGTCATGGGGTTGCAGAGCGCGGGATATCGCGTGTTGCTGGCCCACCCGGAGCGCTGCCCTGCCATGCATCGCGAACCCCAGTTGCTGGACTCGCTGGTCAAAGCGGGTGTGCTCACCTCGATCACGGCCGGCTCTCTGGTGGGACGCTTCGGCGGGGAGGTGCGTCGCTTCTCGCGCCGTCTGATGGAGCGCAAGCTCGTGCACAATGTGGCCTCTGACGCCCATGACGCGGTCAAACGGGCACCGGGCATGGCAGACGAGCTGGCCGAGGCGGGCTATGCGGTGCTCACCGAGTGGTTGACCGAAGCGGTTCCCGCCGCGATCTTGGCCGGCGAGGAGATCCCTATGCGCCCAGACGCGCCGCTGGAGCGCGAGCGCCGGCCGCACCGCATCCGATGGCGTCGGCGCTGACTTCGCCTCAGGCGAGCTTGGTGATGGCGATGATCATGCCGATAACCACGAACACGACGATCGCGCCTTGCAACCAGATCCAGGTGGGCGACATCGACGAAAGCCTATCTCGACCATGACAAGCCGACGTGCAACCGCCGCGATTCATACCGGGCCCAATTATCGTGGAGGGATGACAAGGCGATTCACGACACGGCTTGGCTTGGCCGTACGGCTGAGCTTGGCCGTCGCGGTGGTGGCGGTTGCGACGCAGGCGATGGTTGTGGCGCGGACGGCGCCGGCGAGCGCCAAGGGCGCGGCGGCGACTGCGACCGGTCCGCCACTGGGCGGCGTAAATGCGACCGGGATCTCCTTTGGCACTCCAGCCGCTCGCGTCAATCGCGAGATCGCCTGGGCCCGCTCGCTCGATGCTCACGCGATCCGCGTGGAAATACCTTGGTCAACCATGGAACCGGCGCAAGGACGGATCGATCCAGGCGCACTCGCTTTCACCGACAACCTCATCGAAAAAGCAAGGGCAGCCGGCATCAAGGTTGTGGCGCTGGTGATGTGGACGCCCTGTTGGGCGTCCTCGGCGCCACCCGCTCTAGTTGGCAAGTGTAAGGAAGGGACCACTAGCAGGGCCCAAGCATGGGCGCCCAAGGTTCCCGCAACCTATGGCTCGTTCGCGGCCTTCTTGGCCGCGCGCTACGGCTCCGAGCTGGCCGCGATCGAAGTGTGGAACGAGCCCGACCAGGCCAACGAAGACTACCTCGCGGGACCCGAAAAGGCCAAGCACTATGCGGAAATCCTGAAGGCCGCCTACCCCGCGATCAAGCAGGCCGATCCGTCCATGACGGTTCTTGGAGGCTCCCTGGTGGGCTCCAACGGTGCCTTCCTGAAGGCTCTGTATGCAGCCGGGATCAAGGGCTACTACGACGGGCTGTCCGTGCACTTCTACAACCTTGTTCTGGCCTCCCTGCGTTATCTGCACGAAGTGCAATTGGCCAACGGCGACAACACGCCACTATGGCTCAACGAGTTCGGCTGGAGCAGCTGCTGGCCGCGCCAACGCGTCCAGCAAGAACAGGGCTGCGTGACCAAGCAGGTGCAGGCCACCAACCTGAGGAACGTCTTCCGGTCGCTCGCACGCACACCTTGGGTGGCGGCAGAGATCATGTACTCGCTACAGGGCAGTCGCCGCGAAGACTTCGGCGTGGTCACCGAAACGGGCGCTCACAAGCCATCCTTTGGAGCTCTGCGCGGAGTGTTCCGCTCTCCGTTCGGAAGTCCCAGCCCCGTGACGGTCCGTCTCGGACGCAGCGGCGACCGCGTCGTGGCGAGCGGCTCGGGTCCCGTGGGCGACTACCTGCAGATGGAAGCGTTCAAGGGGGGCCGTGCCGTCTACCGGGCGCAGTTCACATTGGACCGCTTCAACCGCTACGCGATCGCCCTTCCCGGGATCCTTGGCACACGGGGACTGCGCGTGAGCGTCTTGCAGTACTGGACGGGCGCAGCGCACACGACCAGCGCCAGTATCTGAGCGGTGCGGCGCGGCGCTTGGCGCGACACGCACGGCTTCCTGAGCGCATGCCACCACGACCACTGAGCGCCACGCCCGCACTCGGCGCAGTCATATCGCGCGGGGGGCTGAGACTCGGAGTCGCTAGTCGGAGTGGCGAAAGATCGCTATGAGCGTGAGCAGGGCGATCTTGAAGTCGAGCGCCAAGGACCAATGGGCAATGTAGTAGTTGTCCCACTCGACCCTTTCCGCAAGCGAGGTCTGTCCCCGCAACCCATGGACCTGAGCCCAACCGGTGATGCCCGACTTGACGCGATGGCGATCGCGGTAGCGGACGATGTCGCGCCCGAACATCTCCACAAACTCGGGGCGCTCCGGCCGTGGACCGACGAGGCTCATCTCACCACGCAGCACATTGAACAACTGCGGTAGCTCGTCGATCGAGGTGCGTCGCAGGATGCGCCCCGCCAGGGTGCGCCGATCCTCGCCTCCCTCCACGCCGCCGGGAGCGGTGTCTACCGGCAAGAGATCTTCCAGGTCGAGCGAACCGATATCAGCGCCCACGGGTCGTGCGACACCCGCCGGGACCAGGCGCATCGAGCGGAACTTGTAGACGTCGAATTCCGCACCGTCGCGACCCACGCGGCGTTGGCGGAACAAGACCGGCCCGGCCGAGCTGAGCCGCACCGCCAGCGCCGCCAAGGCGATCACGGGCGAGAGCAAGACCAAGAGCACGATCGCCGACACGCGGTCAATCACGTGCTTGATCGCGAACTGGACGCCCTTCGGGTTGACGCCTGAGAAGGACAGCAAAGGCAAGCCACCCACGGTGTCGTAGCCGACACGGTCGTTGATCGTGTCGAACATGCGCGGCACCACCGAGACTTCGATGCCCAGCTCTTGGCAGCGCTGGATCAGGCGGCTGATGCGAGCGTCGGCGACCGAGGAGAAGGCCACGATCAGATTCCGTACGCCGGTGCGCTCCACGATCTTGTCGAGGTCCTCAGCTGTACCCATGACCGGCACGTCGCGGCCGCCGACCTCCGCGATCGAGCGGGGGTCGTCGTCAAGGAAGCCGATCGGCGCGAGGCCGTACTCGGGATGGTTATCGAGACGGCGGGCCACCTGGGAGCCGACCAGACCGGCGCCCATGATCAGGACCGGCTTGCCCACCATGCGGCGCTTGCGGGCGAAGCGCTGGGCAAATGCCAACGCGATGCGGCTGACGCCGAGCCCCACGAGCACGCACAGCCAAGTGTCAAGCCACGCGGCCTGGTTGGGCATCGAGCCGTTGAGCAGAGAACCGAGCATCGCAACCGCCACAGCGCCAACCGAGACGGCGCTGATGACGGGGACCACACCGTCAAGCAGGAGAGCACGCAGGCGGCTGCGGTACAGGCCCCTCAGGTAGAGCAGCAGCAGGGCGACCGGGGGCAGGGCGAGCAGAGGCGCCTGTAGCGAAGAGGCGCCAAAGGTGGAGCCCAAACCGCCGAGCGCCACCACCACGCCGACATACATCAACAGGAGGTCCGACACGGGGCGCAGAGCGCTCCAGCCGGTGCCCTCGAGCAGCCACTGCAAGCGTCCTTGGAAGGCGCTGCGTGGCAAGCTGTGAGGGAACGGCGCGTCGCGCCTGGCCGGCAGTTGGCCGGTCAGCGGAAGCGAGGATGTTTGTCGGGAAATCTCCATGAGAGTGGGGCGTAAGTGCCTCTGTGGCCTCTATCGGTTGCTCACAGTCCTCGCTGTAGTCGGGAAAGCCGCAGGGTCGCCGCGGCCACCAACGCAAGCGTCGCGATCGCCGCCAAGAACAGGAGCAAATCCGAGCCCGAAATCCCCAGCGCCGGACTGTCGCCTGAGGCCGAGCGCAAAGCCGTCGGGTACACGAAGGCGCGTATTTGAACGCCCTTGGTGCCCGCCGGGGCGTGGGATGCAGAGCCACCTGCGCGGGTGGCGCCGCCTGACGCGCCTTTGCCGAGCGCACCGCCTGAGCCTCCGCCGGCCGAACTGCCACCGGTCACCGCCGATGTTGTCCCGGGCGCCGTCGAGCCCGAGCCTCTACCCGCAGTGCTCGAGTTCGCCGAACTCGAGCCGCCCGACCCCGCCGAGCCGGAAGAGCCCGACCCTCCACCGCCCCCGATCAAAGTCGAGCCGATCACGGCCTGTTCGCCGGTGCCAGGCCCTCCATATCCGCTCAGCAGGGGGCTACCCGCAAGCGCAACCGGCGAGGCTGCCGCCGGCACCAGGCCGAACGCGACCAGCACCACCAGGATCCTGCTGTTGCGATTCATCTTCCCTACCTTGGGTTCCCTTCCTGGGCGCGAGCAACACGCAGCTCGTTTTCCGTGCCGGCAACGAATCGGTGGCGCTAAATGACAGTTGGACCTGCTTTACCCGGTAGAACCCTCCGATCACACCGCCGATGCGGCCGCCGGGGGAACCAACCAAGCTCAGCTCACACGCTAGCGAAGGTGGGCGGCATTCTCCTGCACAATAACCCGCAACGAGCAGATATTTACGCGAGATCTTCAGCTTTGAGCAGAATTGCTCGATTCAGCGCTTCCACATTGATGTTTCGCCCCGCCTCGACGGTCTTCAAGGCCTCGCGCGCGAGGGGGTCGCGGGGGTTCAAAAGCAGGGCCCGTTCGAGCAATCCGAGGGCCGCCTTGCGATTCCCCGTCTCGGAGGCGATCGCGCCGAGCTCGAGCGTCGCGTAGGCGTCGTCCGGGACCCGTTTCAAAGCCTCCGAGAAAGCGCGCCGGGCGCGCGCCAAGTCGCCGAAGCGCAGCGCGATCGAGCCTTCCACCAGGTAGGCCTTGTCGCTGAGCGGGTTCAGTTTGGCGGCGTCGCCCAGCCTCGAGTAGGCCGCCAAGGGCGCCTTCGGCCAGATCCGAGCGGCCGTCTGGATCTGACGTTCGCTCAGCCACGGGGCCGCCAAGGACAGGGTCGCGGCGAGCGCCAACAAGCCTCCCAGAACGACGGCAACGGTGCGCCCCGAAGACCACCCCCCGCGCGCGCGTAGGGCACCCCCTGGAGCCGAGCCACCCTCTGGAGCCGAGCCACCCCCTGGAGGAGAGGAACCCGCTGGAGCCGAGCCACCCCCTGGAGCGGCGGCTCCCCCAGGAGTGGAGGGCCCCTCTGGAGCGGAGGCGCCCTCTGGAGCAGGCGCCAAGGAGCAGGCCACCCCGAGCAGCGCGAATGCGGGGGCGCTCAGGCCCGCGAACTCCCAGAACCAGTCGAACGAGCCATGGACCGCCCAGTAGGCGAAGCCCCCCAAGGCGGCCGCCGCGACCGTCGCGGCGAGGCTGTCGTCGCGACGGCGCATCGCCCTCCCGCCGGCCACGAGCGCCGCGCCAAGCCCCACGATCGCCAGCAGCGCGCCGACCAGGCCGGTCTCGGTGAGCGTCCTCAGCTCCACGCTGTGGGGGTAGCGCGGCGTCTCGTCGCTGCGACCATGGCGCAAGTACTGCACTTGGAAGTTGTCCACGCCGATACCCACGACCGGATGGGCCGCGAATTCGTCGAGCGCGACCCTGAAGAAGTCGTAGCGGTTGCTGCCCAGCCCGCCCAGCAGACGACTCCCAGTGGGAGGTGTCGAAGAGTAGCCTCCTTCGAAGCTTTCCCAGCTGTGGCGCACCCATTAATGGGATTCCCACCCGCCCCATTGCCCGCAACCGCCAGGCCACCGACGAGCAGGACGAGCAGCGTGGCCAGCGCGACGGCGCCAATCGCTCGGCGCACGCCTCGCTCGGCCCGCTCCGACAGTGCGCGGCGAGCCTCGAAGGCGGCCCCGCAAGCCACCACGACCGCTACGAGCACCGCCGCGACGAGCGCCACCGCGATCGCGGTGTGGGTGGCTCCATATGGAACCTGGCCGGCCTCGATGCGATTGCCGACCCGCAACACGAAAGGTGCGCTTGCACCGATCCCAACCGCCACCGGGACCGCCGTGGCAAACGTGCGCAGGCGGTCGGGGACGAGCGCGAAGACAAGCACGACCATCACCGGCGTCGCATACAGCGAACCCCTGCTGAGGCTCAGCAAAGCCACGTCTGCCAGCACCACCGCGCCCCCCGCCAACAACCCGCGCAGGGCCCAGTGAAGCTCCCGCCCCCGAGCCAGCAAGAGCGCCGGCCAGAACGCCATCAACCACTGGGCCGCATTGGCGTTGGGGTAGCCCGTCGGATAGCTGAACCGTTCGCCCGAGAACAGCCCAGCGTAGCCCTTGCCCGTGGCGGCGTCCAAGCGCAGCGCCGCATACACGGCTAGCACGATCATCGCGAACGTCCACAGACCCACCACCAGCGCGGCGCTCCTTCCCCGCCCGGGCCACAGCGCGAACAAGGCGAACACCAGCAGGTACAGCAACGTCCGGTTAGCGCCTTCCCAAGCTTCCCCTGGCGCTCCCGCCCACAGGATTGAGAGGTAGCTGAGCGCCGTGTAGGCAGCCAAGCAGCCGAGCGCCAGCTTGACCGTGGAGGGGATATCCGCCCCGCGAAGCGGGACCGCCCCCACGGCCACGATGAGCAGGGCGAGCACGATCAGCGCGCCCGGCGCCCAGTGTGTAAGCGGATAGCCGGCCTGGCTCGTGGCCCACACGACGAACACCCCGACCGCCACCAGGGCCGGAACGGTGGCCGGGGCTTCCCGCAGCGACCCCATGAGCCCTCGCGTCATCGAGGTGAGGATAATCCTCGCGGTGGAGGACTCTCCGGGCAACGCGCCCCAAACCCACGATTCCCAGTCCGAGCAGGGCCGCGACAGGGCCCGAGCCGACTTCTCCGACCACCAACGCCTGGTCGAGTTCTACGACGACTCCTACGCTCGCGACGGAGCCGACGCCCAGCTCTACGCCGGCTGGAGGGCCTTGGGGGCGCGGGGCAAGGCCGACCACGTCATCCTGCTGTGCCGCCGTGCGGGCATCGCCCCCACCGGCATCGGCCCCACCAAGATCCTCGACGTGGGCTGCGGCGACGGCGCCCTACTCAGCGAGCTTCGCCGCCGGCGCTTCGGCCAGACCCTGCAAGGAGTCGAGATCACCGAGGCCGCCGTCCGGATCGCAAGCGAGCGAGCCGAGATCGACTCGGTCGAGCTGTATGACGGAGCGCACTTGGATTTCCCCGACCAAACGTTCGACCTGGGCATCGTCTCGCACGTGCTCGAGCACGTTCCCGACCCCGCCGCCCTCCTGGCCGAGGTGGGACGGGCGTGCCAGGCGGTCGTGATGGAGGTGCCTTTGGAGGCCAACATTTCCGCGCGGCGCGAGGGCAAGCGCGAGCACGCCGAGGAGGTCGGGCACCTCCAGCGCCTGGACCGCCGTGCGGCGCAAGCGATCGTGGCCCGCGCCGGCCTGCGCGTGGCCGGCGAGCTGGAGGATGCGCTGCCCCTGGCCGCGCAAAGCTTCTTCGCCCACACATCCGCGCAAAAGGTCAAGGCGGTCACCAAGTGGGCAACACGCACGACTTTGCACAAGCTCGCGCCGCCATTCGCCCGGCGACTGTTCACGGTGCACTACGCGTGCCTCTGCCTGCCGCGCCCGTAAACAAACCCTCATCGTGCGCTCAAGCCCACTTCGAGCGGCCTGCGAAGATGGGACGCAGGTGGTCCCCCATTGCGCTAGATTGCAGAAACTGGCTGTCCAGCCAATCAAGCAAGAGGAGCGAGCACACATGGCGAGCACAGCGACACCCCCCTCCAGCTCGACCGCCGAGGCGCCCGTGGAGAGCCTGCCGGTCAACGCGATCTCCTATGTCGATCTCTACTCGCGTTGGGAGCGCGGCAACTGGAGCGCCATGGACCTCGACTTCACCGAGGACGCCAAGCAGTGGCAAGAGCGCTTCACGGACTTCGAGCGCCAAGCCGCCCTCTGGAACTACGCCCTGTTCTTCTGGGGCGAGGACGCGGTCGCCGACAACCTCTCCCCCTACATCGATGCGGCGCCGCGCGAGGAGCAGAAGTACTTCCTGACCACCCAGCAGGTCGACGAGGCCCGCCACGCCGTCTTCTTCAAGCGCTTCATGCAAGAGGTGTGCGGCATCGGCAACGGCACGATGGAGAGCGGCCTGCAGGCGATCAAGCCGCAGCTGACGCCCGGCTTTCGCAAGATCTTCGACCGGCTCGACACGATGGCCGACGAGCTGCGCGCCGACCGCTCCCCCGCCAAGCTGGCCGCCGCAGTGACGCTCTACCACATCGTGATCGAGGCATCTCTCGCTCAGCCGGGACAGCACTTCATTTGCAGCTATCTCGAAGAGCGCGACGTCCTACCGGCCTTCACGCAAGGCATGCAGAACATCGCCGCCGACGAGCAGCGCCACATCGGATTCGGCGTGAAGCTGCTGGCCGACCTCAAGCGCGAAGACCCCGTCGGTGTGCCCAAGGCCGTGGCCGGGCTGTTGCGCGAAGTCACCCGGTACACAGCCCAAGTCCTGATGCCGCCCGGCTGGGACGAAAGCTACATCACCGTCTTCGGCGCCACCTACGACGAAGTGGGCGTAGAAGGCCTGACCTCGATGACCACCAAGATGCGCTCAGCCGGCATGCCCGCCGAGAGCCTGCCAGGACCCCCGCTCCTGCCCGATGGACTCTCCCCGCTTGAGATCTCCCAGCGCGGTCGCACCCTCGCCCAGGCCGGCGTGATCGGCGTCAGAGAAGGACCCACCAAGCGCGACCCCGAGACCTTGGCTCTCCTGTTCGACACGATCCGCCGCCAGGTCAACCCCGACCACGGTCTCAAGCGCCCCACCACCTTCCAGTGGGAGTTCACCGACCCCGACATACCGGCCTGGCACCTGTGCGTGAACAACGGCTCCTCCACCGTCGAGCAGGGCCTCGCGTCCAAGCCCGACCTTCGCCTGAAGGTGTCCTACCAGGACTTCGTGGACATCGTCGGCGAGCGCTTGGACCCCTTGCGGGCGGTGGCCACCCGGCGGCTGCGCCCGCGCGGCAACCCGCTCGCGCTCAAGCGGCTGACCCAGGTCTTCCCGCGCGGCTGAGCTATTCGAGGCCGAACTCGCCGGCCGCCGAGCCGCTACGCGCTGTCGAGACAACCGGCGCGAGGGCGGAAACGTGCTCGGGCCCGAATTCTTGGGAGGTATCCGCCCGGTTCCCGGTACCGGCCGAAGGCCGGCGCGCTGGATGAGAGCGCGAGTGTGTGTCGATGCGTTTGGGGTGCCCCGCGCGTACGCGCGCCCGCGCGCGTGGCACCCCAAATGGAGCACCTGACAGCAGGCCCGCAGTCGGTTGCGCCGGCGCCGGGGCCACGAGCGTAGAGGCGCGAGGCGAGCTGCCGTGCGCACGGGTACCCAGCACCGCATAGCCGCTCCCAACCGCAAGCACCGCCACGACCGCCAGCTTGGCCACCAACGAGCCCTGCAAGCCGCTCAAGCCACTGCCAAGCTTGCCGCCCCCGCGCGAAGCGCCCGTGGCGATCCGCCTCGACAAACGCAAACCGCCGCCGCGCGCCCGCCCAGCCGCCTTCGATCCGCTCCTCGCCACCGCGCCTCCGCCGACCGCCAGGCCCGGCAACAAAGGCAGCGGCAGCACCGCGGCCAGCCCGCGCAACGACGCCACGTGGGCGCGACAGGCCGGGCATTGCGAGCAGTGCGCCACCGCCAGCTCGTGGCGCTCGCCCTCGGGGTCCAATAGGCCGAAGGCATAAGCCTTCATCAGCGAGCTCTGCTCCTCACACCAGCCCCCCGCCGCGATCGTGCCGAGCAGATCGCCCATCTTCGCGGCCACACCCGGCCTGTCCGCGCCGGCGCCCTCCATCAGCTTGCGCATCCGCGCCTCGCTCACGCCCATCCGCTCGGCGGCCTGCGCCCTCGTCAGGCCCTGCAGGTAGCAGAGCGAGACAGCTTCCCGCTCGCGCGGGCTCAGGCGCGCCCGCAAGCCCTCGAACACATGCCTCAAGCGAGCCTTGTCGTCCAGCTCACCGGCCCAATCTCCGGTGGCGTGGGATCCCTGAGGGTACGACCCTTCCCCCTCCCCCTTCCCGACGACCGGGGTCGCACGAGCCGCCCTGTACTCATCGACCGCCCTGCGGAACGCGACCCGCACGAGCCACCCCGCCGGGTTCTCGATCTGCTCGCCTTCGAGCACCTTCGCGTACAGGCCGTGCCAAGCCTGCGCGTAGCACGCCTCCAAGTCGGCGGCCGCCAAGGAGACGCCCGCGCCCCGCAGCTGGGAGCGCACCACCGTGAGCACCTTGGCCCTCATGCCCTCGAAGTCCTTGCGCAGCAACCGCTCGGCGCGATAGCGGCGCAGGTCCAGCGGCGTCACCGATGAAGATTGCGAATCGTATGGATCATCCAACGAGATCCATCGGATCGCACGCGCCCCGGAGGACAGTCCGCGGATAGGCTTTCGACCAATCTCCGGTTCGCCCACATACCCCGCGCCCAGCCTGCCCCCGCGCGCCGCGATCCTGGGCGTGCCCTTGGCGGTGTCCTCATACGACGAGGTCGTCGCCTGGATGGCCGCCACGATCGAAGCAGGCGCCCGCGCCACCGTGACCGCGGCAGCCGTCAACCTGGTCATGTCCGCCCGCGACGATCCCGCAACGATGCGAGCCGTGCTCGAGGCGACGCTTGCGGTGCCCGACGGCCAACCGCTCGTATGGGCTTTGCGCCTACTAGGCCACCCTGGCGCCACACGTGTGTACGGCCCCGACCTGATGGCCCACTTCTGCGCCCACGCAGCAGCCACCGGCACGCCCATGTACCTGTACGGAGGCCGCTCGCCCGAGGCGCTCGACCTGCTGGTCGCGAGGCTGCGCGAGCGCTTTCCCGGCCTGAGCATCGTCGGGGGCTTCTCGCCCCCTTTCCGACCCTTGACCGCCGCCGAGCAAGAGCGCGTGGTCGCCGAGATCGACGCCTGCGGGGCCCAGGTCGTGTGGGTCGGCACCGGCCAGCCTAAGCAGGAGCTGTGGATGCACGAAATGCGCCCCCTCTTGGCCGCCCCCCTGCTCGTGGGCGTGGGCGCCGCCTTCGACTTCCACGCCGGCATCGTCTCCCAGGCGCCTGCTTGGATGCAGCGAAACGGCCTGGAGTGGGTCTACCGGCTCTCGCGCGAGCCCAAGCGGCTGTGGCGGCGCTACCTCACCCAAAACCCGCGCTTCGTGGTGGGCTTCGCGCGCCAGTACCTGCGCGAGCGTCGCCAGGCCTGACCTGCCTCGACAGAGAACCAACGTCTCGACAGCCGCGCGGCCGGCCGCCCCACGGCAAGACGGACATGTCCACGCCGATAACCTGCGCCTCATGTCAGAGCATCCCCCAGCCGCCGACGTCGCGGTCATCGGCCTCGGACGCGTCGGCCTGCCGCTCGCCCTGTCCTTCGCCGACCGAGGCCTAACTGTGATCGGGATCGACAACGACCCCGCCCGCCTCGGCTCTGTGCGCGAAGGACTCATGCCTTTCCAGGAGACCGACGCCCAAGCCCTGCTGGAGCGCGTCAGCGCGAGTGGGCGCCTGTCGCTCTCAGAACAGGTCGTCGACGCCGCCCAGGCCCGGCACATCGTGATCACCCTTGGCACCCCATCCTTCTCGCACATAGAGATCGACATGCGCGACATCCGCTCGGCGCTTGACGAACTGCTCGGCGCCCTGTGCCCGGGTCACGCGCTCACGCTCCGCTCGACCGTCGCTCCCGGGACGACCGAATTCGTGGCCGGCTACTTGGCCAAGCACCGCGGCTTCCAGATCGGCGAGGAGGTGTTCGTGGCCCACGCGCCCGAGCGCATCGCCGCCGGGCGCTTCCTCGAGGAGATCGATTCCCTGCCCTGCATCGTCGGCGGCGTCGGCGCCCGCTCCGGCGAGGTCGTGGCTGAGCTGTTCTCCGTGTTCGAGGCCCCCATCGTCCAAACCACCCCGGTCCAAGCCGAGCTGGCCAAGATCTGGGCCAACATCCTGCGCTACACCCACTTCGCCCTGCCCAATCTCCTGATGATGGACTGCGAGCGCTACGGCGCCAACGTGTTCGAGGTGATCGACCTCGTCAACCGCGACTACCCCCGCGGCGGCCTCGCCCAGCCGGGCTTCACGGCCGGCACCTGCCTGCGCAAGGACTTCACCTTCTCCGAGGAGCGCTCCAACGCGCCGGGAATGCTGCTCGCCGTCTCGCGTGTGAACGAGTCGGTGCCCCTGTTCCTGGTGGAAGGCATCCGGCGGCGACTGGGACCGGCCCTTGGATCCGCAGACGCCTCAGTTGGATCTGCGGGCTCATCGGGCGCCTTGGGCGCGGGATCTTTGTCGGGGCGCAAGGTGGCGGTGCTCGGGCTCGCCTTCAAGGCCGACACAGACGACGAGCGCGACTCGCTCGCCCATAAGACGATTCGGCTGTTGGAGCGCGAGCTGGCCGATGTCGTCCCCCACGACCCGCACGTGGCCACGCCGACCGTGACCTTCGAGGAGGCGGTCGCAGGCGCGGACGTGGTCGTCGTGGCGGCCAACCACACCGAGTTCCGCGAGCCTGCCGCGCTGGCGACTATCGCCCGACTCGCCGCGCCCGAAGCCCTCGTGGTCGATCCTTGGAACTGCTGGGGCGCCGGCCAGGTGTTCGCCTATGCCAACGAGCTGATGGCTTTGGGGGTGGCGCCCACATGAACGCAAAGGCATGCCACGCGCGCGCGCGTGGGGTGTTCCGACGGACCCGCCCAAGTCGATGAGTCGCGTCCTTGTGACAGGCGGTGCCGGCACGATCGGCGCGGCGGTCGTCCAGCGGCTGTTGGCCGACCCGGCCTATGAGGTGCGCGTCTCCGACCAGCGCCGAGCCCCCCTGTGGATGAGGGAGGGATGTGAGGTCCACACGGGCGACCTGCGCGACTTCGCGCAGGCCCACAAGGCCATGGACGGCTGCTCGCACGTGATCCATCTGGCGGCGATCGTCGGCGGGATCGCCAACTTCCACAAGCTGCCCCACACCCTCACCGAGGTCAACAACGGGCTCTACAACGCCGTCTTCAGGGCCGCCCTGGACCTCGAAGTCGAGCGCTTCACCTACGTGTCCTCCTCGATGGTGTTCGAGCGTGCCACCGAGTTCCCCACGACCGAGGGCCACCTGCCCGACTGCCCCACGCCCCAGTCCGCCTACGGCTTCTCCAAGCTGACCGGGGAGGTGTATTGCAGGGCCGCCCACGCCGAGCACGGGCTGCCTTTCACGATCTGCCGCCCCTTCAATGCTTACGGCCCCGGCGAGATGCCTGAGGAGGAGCCGGGGATCGCGCACATGGTGCCCGACCTGATCAAGAAGGTCCTCTCCGGACAGCGGCCCTTGCAGATCTTCGGCTCGGGCGAGCAGACGAGGACCTTGACCCACATCGACGACATCGCCGACGGCGTCGTCACGGCTACCTCCTCACCGAAGGGCCTGAACGAGGACTTCAACATTTCCGCCTCGCGCGAGCTCACGGTCGCCGAGACGGCGCGAATAATTTGGGAGGCCTGCGGGGAGGACCCCGAGGACTTCGAGCTCGAGCACCTGCCCACCTTCGAGGTGGATGTGCCCCGCCGCTGGCCTTCGGTGGCAAAGGCCAAGGACATGCTCGGCTGGGAGGCCAAAATCGACGTCGAGGAGGGCGTCGCAGCGACGGTTCGGTGGCTGCGCTCTATAGGCTCCGGCCGATGAACAACAAACGATCAGCGCTCGTCACCGGGATCACCGGCCAGGACGGGTCCTACCTCGCCGAGCTGCTCTTGGAGCACGGCTACGAAGTACACGGAATGGTCAGGCGCGCCTCGACCGAGAAGTTCGACCGCATCGAGCACATCCGCGATCAGATCGTGTTGCACCAGGGCGACCTGCTCGACCAGCGCTCGCTCGTGGACGCCATGAGGGCCGCCAAACCGGCCGAGATCTACAACCTGGCCGCCATGTCCTTCGTGGCGGTCTCCTGGATCCAGCCGACCCTCACCGCCGAGTTCACCGGCACGGGCGTCACGCGGATGCTGGAGGCGATGCGCGAAGTGTGCCCAGAGGCCCGCTTCTACCAAGCATCCTCGAGTGAGATGTTCGGCAAGGTGTTGGAGGTCCCCCAGACCGAGACCACGCCCTTCTATCCCCGCTCGCCCTACGGGGTGGCCAAGGCGTACGGCCACTTCATCACGGTCAACTACCGCGAGTCCTATGACCTGCATGCGACCTCGGGCATCCTCTTCAACCACGAGAGTCCTCGCCGCGGTTTGGAGTTCGTGACGCGCAAGATCACCTGGCACGCCGCCGCAATCAAGCATGGCCTACTCAAAGAGGTGCGTCTGGGTAACCTCGACGCGGAGCGCGACTGGGGCTATGCCAAGGACTATGTGGAGGCGATGTGGCTGATGTTGCAACGCGACGAGCCAGAGGACTATGTGATCGCCACCGGCGAGTCCCACTCAGTTAGAGAGTGCTGCCAGGTGGCTTTCGACGAGGCCGGCCTTGGGGACTTCGAGCAGTACGTCACGATCGACCCCGCCTTCGTCAGGCCCGCCGAGGTGGACCACCTGATCGGCACCCCGGCCAAGGCCGAGCGGGACCTCGGCTGGAAGCCCAAGACCAGCTTCGAGGAGCTGATCAGGTTGATGACGAAAGCCGACATCGACCTGTTGGCGAAGTGACCGTCCCCCTGTTCGACACCTCCACCGCCCTGCAGCCGTTGCGCGAGGAATTGCGCGAGGCCGTCGGGCGCGTGCTCGACTCCGGCGCCTACATCCTCGGCCCTGAGGTCGAGGCCTTCGAGCGCGAGTTTGCCGCCTATTGCGGGGCGAAGCACGCGGTCGGCGTGGCCAATGGCACCGAGGCGATCACCGTGGCGTTGCGCGCGATGGGCGTGGGGCCGGGCGACGAGGTGTTGGTGCCCTCCTTCACGTTCTATGCCTCCGCCGAGGCGATCCCACCCACCGGCGCCACGCCCGTGTTCTGCGACATCGACCCGCAGACATTCTGCATCAACGCGGAAACGGTCGCCGAGGCGCTGACGCCGCGCACGAAGGCCGTGATCGCGGTGCACCTGTTCGGCAACCTCGCGCCCGTCGCGGAGATCGAAGAGCTGGGCGTGCCGGTGCTCGAGGACGCCGCCCAGTCGGCCGGCTCGACCGGCACGCACGGGCGCCCCGGGTCGCTGGGCAAGGCCGCCACGTTCTCCTTCTTTCCCTCCAAGAACCTGGGCTGCTTCGGCGACGGGGGCATCGTCGTGACCTCCGACGACGAGGTGGCCGAGCAGGCTCGGGTGCTGCGCTTCCACGGCTCCCACGACAAGGTGACCTATGACCTCGTCGGCTACAACTCGCGCTTGGACGAGCTACAGGCGGCGATCTTGCGCGTCCAGTTGCCCCATCTCGACTCCTGGTCGGACGGGCGACGCCGGGCCGCCTCCGAGTACGGCGAGCTGGGCTTGGGAGAGCTCGTGACCCTGCCGCGTGCGACCGTGGGCTCACAGCCGGCCTGGCACCTGTACGTGGTGCGCCATCCCGAAGCCGACCGCCTCGCGGCGGCCCTGGGCGAGACGGGGATCGGCTGCCGCGCTTACTACCGTACGCCCGTCCACCTCCAGCCCGCGATGCGCGCCTGGGGCGAGGGCGCCAAGCTGCCCGGCACCGAAGAGGCCGCCCGTACGCACCTGGCGATCCCGATCAGCCCCGTGCTCTCGCGCGAGCAGGTCGAAGAGGTCGTGAGCAGCATTCGCTTGGTGCTCTGACCTGGCGCTCAGGCGGACAGATTTGGAAGCAGCGTTCGCCTGGTGCTTTGACCCGGCGCTCAGACAGACAGATTTGGAGGGACCGTCGTGCCGGTCTCACTACCGGGGCGGTCGATCAGCGCCAGTGTTCGAGTAGATCGGGCCCTTCAACCTCGCGCACGACTCGCGCCGGGACGCCGATCGCGACACCCCGCGCAGGAACATCCTTGGTGACGACGGCACCCGCGGCCACGAAGGCCTCCTCGCCGATCTCCACGCCGGGGGTGAGCACGGTGGCGCCGCCCACCCTGCATGCGCGCCGCAAAGTGGCTCCCGCCAAGGGCGTCTCGGGGCCGTGCCGGTTCATCGTGTTGTCGTTGGTGGTGGTGGCGCCGGGGCCCACGAACACGTCGTCTTCGACGAGCGTGAACGCCGTGAGATAGACATTGGTCTGGACCCTCACCCGTGCGCCCACGGTCACGTCGTTGTCCACCACGCTACCCCGCCCTATCACCGACCCGGCACCGATCTTCGAGCGCTCCCGCACGAACGACTGGTCGCCCAAGATCGCCTCGTCGCCGACGGTCGCACCGGCGAACACGACGGCTCCAGAGCACACCGTCACACGCTCACCCAGCACCAGGTCGCCGACGTCGCCTTTGGCCGAGGAGCTGCGCGCGAGACGCGGGCGCTTGCCGAGCACGACGTGATCCTCGATCACGCAGCCATCGCCGATCGTGGTGGCGTCGTGGACGACCACGTAGGCGCCGAACGTGACGTTCTCGCCGACCTTGACGTCTTTGCCGAGTATGGGATCCGAAGCGTTCTGGTTCATAGACGCACCACGCTCGGAACACTACTTCCGCGGGTGGCCCCGCGCAGATCGACCGTGATGCGGGCGCGCTGGGCGATCAAAGCGTGATCCACGCCCGGATGGGCGGTCACGATCAAGGCCAAGTCCGCGTCGCCAAGCGCCTGCTCGACCGGCACGCTGCTCAGGCCGAACTCGGGGATGGTGGGCACGTGCGGGTCGTGGTAGGCCAGCTCGGCGCCGAGGCCCCGCAACAGTTCGAGGATCTTCAAGGCGGGCGACTCCCTCACGTCGCCCACCCCAGGCTTGTAGCTGACCCCGAAAACCGCCACCCGGGCACCCTTGACGGCCCGCCCGGCGTCGTTGAGGGCGCGCTGGACCAAGGCCACACAGTGGTAGGGCATCTGCTGGTTGACCTTGCCCGCCAGCTCGATGAACTCGGTGCTCATGTCGAACTCGCGGGCGCGCCAGCTCAAGTAGAAGGGATCGACCGGCAGGCAGTGCCCGCCCATCCCCGGCCCCGGCTCGAAGCGCATGAACCCGTAAGGCTTGGTCGCCGCCGCCTCGACCACCTCCCAGATGTCGATGCCCATGCGGTCAGTCAGCATCGCCAGCTCGTTGACCAAGGCGATGTTGACCGACCTGAAGATGTTCTCCAGCAGCTTGCACAGCTCGGCGGACTCGGGGCTGGACACGCGCACGACCTCGTCGCACACCATTTCGTACAAGGCTTCGGCGCGGTCGGCGCAGGCCTCGGTCAGGCCGCCCAAGACCTTCGGCGTGTTGCGCATCGTGAAGTCCGTCCTGCCCGGATCGACGCGCTCGGGCGAGAAGGCCAAGTGGAAGTCCCCGCCCGCCTTCAGGCCCGACTCCTCCAGCAGCGGCGCGACCCGCTCGCGGGTGGTGCCGGGATAGGTGGTCGACTCGAGCACGACCAGCTGCCCCACTTGGAGCACGTTGGAAAGCGTCCTCATGCTGTCCACGAGCGGGCCCAGGTCCGGCTCGCGGTTCACGCTCAAAGGAGTGGGCACGCACACGAGCACCGCGTCCACACCGGCCAAAGCCTCATAGCCGGTGGTCACGGTCAAGCGTCCCAGCACAGCCCGCAGGCGCTCGGAGGGAATGTCCTCTATGTAGGACTCCCCCGCCTGCAGCTGACGCAGCTTGCGCGGATCGGCGTCCACCGCCACGACCTCGCACCCCTCCTCGGCGAAGGCCACCGCAAGCGGCAGCCCGACATAGCCGAGCCCGATGATGCCGACGGTCGTCATCCGCGCAGTGTAGGCGCCGCCCCCGATGCAATCCGTGGGACCATCGGTCGGACGCTGGGTCCGTCCGTCGAACGCAGGCGTACCCGGTCTCTCAGGCCCGTCCGGGCACAGCCTGCAGCTCGCGCAGGTCAGCCTCGACCATGCGCCGCACCAGCTGCTCGAAGCTCAGCTCCGGCTCCCAGCCGAGCTGAGTGCGGGCCTTGGTGGGATCGCCCACGCTCGCGGTCCGCTCGGGGGCCCGCACGAGTTTGGGATCGATTCGGATGTAGCGCTCCGCCTCCAGGTCGACGCAAGCGAACGCGATGTCCGCCAGCTCGGCCACCGTGTGCCCCACGCCGCTGGCGAGCACATAGTCCTCGGGGCGATCCTGCTGGAGCATCAGCCACGCCCCACGCATCACGTCGCCCGCGAACGACCAGTCGCGCACCGCGTCGAGCGAGCCGAGCGTCACCTCCTCGGCCAGCCCCAGCTTGATCTGGGCGGCCGCATAGGTGACCGTGCGGGTCACGAACTGGCGCGGCCGGCGCTCGGACTCGTGGTTGAACACGATCCCCGAGCACGCATACAGGCCGTCGTGCGCCCGCATCGCGCCGGCAAGCTGATGCGCGGCCAGCTTGGCGACCGCATAGGGCGTTGTGGGCCGGCAAGGCGTGCTCTCGCGCTGCGGACTCTCCCCGGAGTCGCCGAAGATGGCACCCGAGGAGGCCAACCAAACACGCGTATCGGGACTCTCGTCGCGCACCGCCTCAAGCAGCGTGGCGGTGGCTCCGGCGATGCTCAACATCGTTTCGGCCGGGCTTCGCCAAGCGGCGGGAATGAACGACAGCGAAGCCAGGTGGTATAGCTCGTCGGGCTTCGTTTGGGCCACCGCCGCCGCAAGGCTGTTCGCGTCCAACAGGTCGCCCTCCAAAACGGCCAGGCGCTCGCGCAGGTGCTCTGAGCAGCCCAAGCCCCGCTCGCCCCCGCCCTCGCCTGGGCTGCCCTCGCCCGCCCCGCCCGTCTCCGCGCGGACCATGCCGATCACCTCATAGCCCTTCTCGAGCAACAGTTCGGCCAAAAACGAGCCGTCCTGTCCGGTGATGCCCGTGATCAGGGCGCGCTTGGGTTGCTCGGTCACGACCGGCAGCTTATGGGCTCAAGCAAGGCAAGCTGCTAGTCAGCGTAGATCCGCCGCAGAGCGTCCGCCACTGTGTCCGGCGCACACAACGCCGCAACGCGGGCCCGACCCCTATCTCCTGCCGTCGCGTCTCCCCAAAACCGCTCGATCGTCCGAGCCAAAGCGACCGGATCGCCCGGTTCGACCAGCGCCTCCTCCTCGACCAGCTCGGGCAGAGCGCCCACCCTGCTGGCCACGACCGGCAGGCCGGCCGCCATCGCCTCGGCCGCCGCCATCCCGAACGTCTCGGCCGAGCGCGAGGGCACGATCGCCAGGGCGGCCTCTCTGCGCAGGCGCTCAAGCGTCGCGTCGTCCACACGACCCAAGAAGCGCACCGCGCCTCCCGTGCTCGCCTGCAGGGGGTCGTTTTCGCCGGACGGTGGGGTGGTCGGCTCGGGGGGAGGGCTTGGGTGTGTGTGTTCCGTTTCGGGGTGCCCCGCGTGCGCGCGCGGCTCTTTAACAAGACCACCTCGGTTACCAGCCCCGCGCGCGCGCAGGGCACCCATTTGTGGACCATCGCCCGCCACCACCAGGGGCACCCCGGCTAGCCGGCAAGCCTCGATCGCCACGTCGACACCCTTCTCGGGGGCAAGCCGCGAGACGACCAAGGCGAACGTTCCCCGAGCGGGTGTGCTCGCCCTTGCGGGCGACCCTTCAATCGGCGGCGCCAAGACGTGGACCCGGTCCCAGTCCAGCGGCGCGCCCAATTCGCGCAACCGCTCGCGCGCGAACACGCTCGGCACGATCACCGCGTCGGCCTGCCCTGCCATGTGCCCCTGCCAAAGGGCAAGCGAGGCGCCATAGGCAAGCGCCTCGGCACGACTGCCCCTGCAGTTGTGGATCACCCCCGGAAGCGTGTTGCGACCTTTGCAGCGAGTGCACTCGCGCCCCCCGGTAAAACAAACGCCATTAGCGCAAACCAAGCGGTACTGGTGCAAGTGCAACACGACCCGAGCCCCTTCGGCCCGAGCGGCGGCCAACGCGCGCCAGCCGAACAGCGGATTCAAGTTGTGGGCATGCACGACCCCGGCGCCCGTCAAACGCACCGCCTTGGCCACGTCGCGGGCGCCCAGACCTCCGCGCAGTAGGCCCGCGGCCGCGCGAGCCGCGCCGACCTCGGAGGAATCGCGCGTGAGCAGCTCTGCCTGCTCCCCCATCCGCTCCTGGACGAGCGCCAACAGCTTCTCAACCACGCGCTCCTCCCCGCCGGTCGTGCGATAGCGGTTGTGCAAGAACAGGACCATGCCCCTCCAAACCTAGACTGTTGCGGTAATGCCGTCCGCACCGAGCCCCTCCCAGCCCCCGCCCCCCGCCCGCGCGCACCCATCGGCCTCGATCGTGGTGCCCACACGGGCGCGCCCCGATTACCTGCGGGTCGCCTTGGCCTCGATCGCCCCGCAAGCGGCGGCCGCCGAAGCCGAGCTGCTCGTGGTGGACGACTCTGGAGAGTCTGAGCAGACGCGCCGGCTGGCCCACCGCTTCGGAGCCCGCTATGAGGCCCACTCGGGGCCGCTCGGCTTGAACGTCGCCCGCAACACCGGCCTCACGAGCACCGAAGGCGACTTGGTGGTGTTCGTCGACGACGATGTCCAGGTGGGCGACGGCTGGCTGGAGGCCTTGCTGCACGCCGCCCGCGAGCACCCTTCGGTGGATGTCTTCACCGGCCCGATCAGTCCCCGCCTGGAAGGCCGGCCGCCGCGCTCCTGCGGGCGCGAGGGACCCCCAATCACCTCTCTGGACCTCGGCCCCCAGGACGCCCCCACGCGCTTCGCCTGGGGCGCCAACATGACGATCCGCCGCTCCGCCTTCGATCGGATCGGCCCTTTCGACGCGTCCTTGGAGTACGGCGGCGACGAGCAAGAGTGGCAAGAACGGCTCGCCCGCGAGACCTCCTCCACCGTCCTCTATGTGGCGAGCGCGGCCTTGGAGCACCGCCGTTCGCCCGCCGACGCGCGCTTGCGCTCTCTCTGCCGAGGGGCCTACGCGCGCGGGCGCGCGTCACGGCGCTTCGACGTGTGGCGCGGCCAGGCTCCTCCTCGCGCCCGCGAGCTGCGCACTTTGGCGGGATGCGTCGGCCACGTCTTGCGGCGCCGCTGCCCCGCCGGCCTGACGATGGTGGCCCATAGCTGCGGGCGTCTACACGAAGCGCTGCGGCAAGGCCCGGACGCCTCCCGATCGAATGCCGGTCGATCCGGCCGCGCCGCGGCCGGCACGTCGAACACGGTCGCCTCCGACGCCCCCCGCGACTCGCGCTCCGTCGCTCCCGAGGACTTCCTCTCGGGCGAAAGCGGCGAGGTGGGCGGCATCGATGGTCTGCGCCGAGCCACCGCCGACCTGGGCCTAGACGCCTTGGAAGCGCTGTCGGGAAGGGACAGACGGCTGGACCGCGCAGCGCGACTGGGGCCACCAGCGCGCAAGGTGCTCGTGCTCGGGGTCGAGCGCCCCAAGTATCGCGCGACCGCGCAAGCCATTCGCGTCGAGCTGGAGCGCTCTCGCCACAACGCCCAGATCCACTTCGCACCTGTCGGGGACCTCGGCAAGTTCGAGAACCTCAACCGCCTGCTCGCGGCACATCCTCCAGAAGGACACGACTGGCTGCTGGTGGTAGACGACGACATCGTCCTGCCCCGAGGCTTTCTCGATCGCTTCGTGTTCCTGGCCGAGCGCTTCTCCCTCGACCTCGCCCAGCCCGCGCACCGCTTCGCCTCGCACGCGGCCTGGCGCGTGACCCGACGACGCTCCGGCGACGTGGTGCGCGAGACTCGCTTCGTGGAGATCGGACCCTTGACGGCTTTCGCCCCTTCGACCTTCTCGACCTTGCTCCCGTTTCCGGAGCTGCGCATGGGCTGGGGATTGGACCTCCACTGGGCCGCCCTCGCGCGCGATCGGGGTTGGCGCTGTGGAGTGATCGACGCCACCCCCATCGCCCACCGCGCCGCCCCGGCGGCCAGCGCCTACTCGCTCGAGCATGCTTTGGCCGAGGCACGAGCGTTCCTCGCCGACCGGCCTTACCTGCGCGCAAGCGAAGCCCAGCAAACCCTCGTCACGCACCGCCGCTGGTGAGCGACTTCGCAGCCCATGCCTTCGGACCGTCGCAGGCGCGCGTGGGAGCTTGTCCGACCGCCCCGGCGGCGGAGGCGTGGAGGGCATAGTGAAGATCCTCGTCGTCTCCGAGTTCTATCCGCGCCGGAACGACCCGGTCTTGGGCGTGTGGGCGCATCGCCAGGCCTTGGCCGCGCGCGACGCCGGCGCCGAAGTGAAGGTGATCGTGCTGCACCGACTCGTGCCGCCCCGCGCCTCCTTCGTGCGGGGGTCCTCGACCCCGGGGGGACCGCCCACCACCGGGGGTCCCGGCCGAGCGCTGCACGCCCTCGCGAGCCAGCCCCACAAAGAAGTGCGTGACGGCCTGGACATCACCTACGTGCGCTATCTGTCGCCCCCCCGGGCCGGCCACTACCAAGCGTGGGGCGCCTGGGCCGCTCCTGCGCTCGGCTTGGCCATGCGCCGTATGCGCCGCTCCTTCAAGTTCGAGCTGGTTCACGCCCACAACGCGGTCCCGACAGCCGACGCCGTCCGTCGCGTGCTCGACCGCCCTCGCCGACTCGACCTGCCCTTGGTCGTGTCGGTACATGGCGGCGACGTCCTCTACACGGCGCCCCGCAGCGAGGCCGGACGGTTGGCGGTGCAGCGCAACCTGGCCCGCGCCACCGACGTGCTCGCCAACAGCGAAGGCATAGCCGACCTGGCGCGCCACTACGGCGCGCGCGCCCCCAAAGTCGTCCATCTGGGCGCCGAGTTGCCCGAGACCGCCGGCAAGCGCGACCCCCAACCCTCGCTGGTGACCGTCGGTCATCTCATCGCCCGCAAGCGCCACGCCGACGTGCTCAAGGCACTCGCCGTCCTGGCCAAAACCCACCCCACCTTGCGCTACGCGATCGTGGGCGACGGTCCCGAGCGGATCGCCCTCGAAGGGCTCGCCGCGCGCCTGGGTGTCCGCGAGCGGATCGATTTCTACGGCCAGTTGCCCCACGAGGAGGCGATCGCAGTGGCACGCCGCTGCACCTTGTTCGCGATGCCCTCCACCGAGGAGGCCTTCGGCGTCGCCTACATCGAGGCAATGGCCGGCGGCGTGCCCGCGATCGGCTGTCGCGGCGAGCCCGGCCCCGAGGAGATCGCGGCGGCCGGCGACGGCTTCGTGCTCGTGCCGCCCGGAGACATCGAGCGACTCACGCAACGCATCGACGAGCTCCTCTCCGACCCGGGACGCCTGCGCGAGGCGAGCATGAGGGCACGCGAGACGGTCGCCTCCAACTTCAGCTGGCGCCGCTGCGGGGAACAGACGGTGGCCGCCTACGAACAAGCACTGCTCGACGGCCGCCGCGGAGCCGAGACGGCCGCGTGAGCGCGATCGGCAGCAAGGGGATCGGATGGCGATGAAGCCAGTCCTGTTCGTGACCGGCCACGCGCCCGCCTACCGCGTGCCCGCGTTCGCTCGCTTGCACGAGCGCGAGAGCGTCGAGTACGCGCTGTTCGGCGGGCGGCTCGCCCACGGCGGTGGCGGCACGGTTGGGGACTTGCCGTTTCCCCACCGCCATATGCGCGAGGACATCCCGAAGGGCGTACCCCATGTCGGGGCACACCCTCAAGGGCGCACCCAAAGGGCCCACGGCAGGCAAGCAGGCGAGTTGTTTGGGCTGGCATCGAGCGGGCACTACCGCGCCGTGGTGGTTTCCACGGGCGGACGGGTGGCCTTGCCCAGCGCGTGGGCGGGAGCCCGGCGTGCGGGGGTCCCCCTGATCCTGTGGACATCCTTGTGGGCGCACCCCCGCAGCGCCGCGCACGCGCTCAGCTATCCGGCCCTGCTGCGCTTGTACCGCTCGGCCGACGCCCTCGTCACCTACGGCCCCCACGTGAGCGCCTACGTGCGCGCGCGGGGTGCTCGCCGCGTGTATGTCGCACCCCAGGCGGTCGACAACGCCTTCTGGAGCTCGCCCGATGCGAGCATTCCGAGTGACCCCGAATGGCCGGCCCAAGTGGCGGGGGCGGACGTCAAGTTCTTGTTTGCAGGACGGCCGGGCCGGGAAAAGGGACTGGGGGTGCTCGAGGAGGCTTGGAGCATGTCGGGCCTGCAGGCACCAACCGCCGCGCTCGTCCTCGTCGGTGCGGGATCCACCCCCCCTTGGGTCCCGGCCGGCGGCGCGGTGGTGGGATTTCCGCCGGTCCCCCCCTCAGAACTGCGCAACTTCTACGCGGGGGCCGATGTTTTGGTGGTGCCGTCGATTGCGACGCGCACCTTCCGCGAGCCGTGGGGACTCGTGGCAAACGAGGCAATGAATCGAGGACTTCCGGTGATCGCAAGCGACGCGGTGGGCGCCGCGGCAGGCGGGTTGGTCAAGGACGGGCGCAACGGCTTGGTGGTGGCAGCCGGGGACCCCGTGGCTTTGGCGGCGGCTATGCGGCGTATCGCTCGCGAGGGCACCCTGCGCGCGCGCATGAGCGCCCGCGCGCGCGAGGACGTGGCCGCCTATACGCATGAGGCTTGGGCCGAGGGCTTCTCGAAGGCGCTCGCGGACGTCGGCCAGTCCAGGCTCGCGGAGGTCGGGCGGTCAACGCTCGCGGACGTCGCCCAGTCAGGGGAGCGGTGAGATAGCGTTGGGCCTCTTGGAAGGGCGGCCGGTCAACAGAAACAGGGGCAGGAGCACGCTTGCGGGCGGCACGCGTCGAGCGCCGGACACCCGGCGCTTGCGACTTCCCGGTGGCACGGCCCTACGAGCGATCGCGATGGCGCTCGCCATCCTGGCGCTGCTGGGCGGCGCCACGACCGCGCAGGCAAGCGAAGCCTCGCAAATCGTCGAAAAGTGCGCCAAAAAAGAACCGTTCGGCGGCTATAGCCAGAGCGCCTACCGCCAAGCGCTCAAACAGCTGCCCACGATCGTCGTCGAGTACACCCCTTGCCCCGAAGAAATCCGCGATGCGGAGCTCGCGGCAGCGGGGGGTGGCGGAAAAACAGCCTCCGCGACGAGCGCGGCGAGCGTTCCATTGGCGCTCACGCCGACCGAGCAGAAGGCGGTGCAAAGCGCTCACACCAGCGGCGCGACACCCGTCCGCGTGGGCAGCGAACCGATCAGCCCGGGCGTGGTTCACGCCAACGTCGCCTCCGCTGTCAACACTTTGCCCCACTCTCTGTTTGCGGTGCTTGCCTTGATGCTCGCGGCCGCCTTCGGGATGGCGATCGGGGAGGTGCGCAAGCGTGTCCGCTCACGCCGCGACGGCTGAACACGCTCCGGTCGCGATTCTGAGCGAAGAGCCGATCGAACCGCTCTCGCCTCCCGTCGAGCGCGAGCCACGCGCGGGCGCGACGGCGGCCGCGACATTGGCGGTGGCGGGCTTGTTGTGCTTCGCCACGTTCCTCGCCAGAGGCGGCTTGAACCTGGCGAGCATGACCACGCTCGAGCTGATTATCACGCTCCTGGCGGGAGCTTTGGTGACGGGCGCGGTGCTGGTCGCGGCGAGGGGCTTGCGCGCGCGGGGCCTGTGGTCGGTCGGCCTGTTGCTGGCCTTCGCCGGCCTGACCGGGATCTCGGTCGTGTGGTCGGTGGCTCCCGACGCCAGCTGGCAGGACGCAGGCAGGATGCTCGCCTACAGCGGCCTGTTCGCCGCGGCTGTAGCGCTTGCCTGGATCGCCCCGGGCGGATGGCGGGCACTTCTGGGCGGGACCGTGCTCGCAGCCGTCTTGGTGTGTGCCTACGCGCTACTCACAAAGGTGTTGCCGGGCGACTTGGGCTTGAGCGCCGAAGCCAACTTCTATGCGCGCCTGCAGGAACCGTACGGGTACTGGAACGCGATCGGCCTGACCGCGGCGATGGGCACGATCGGCTGCCTGTGGCTCGGGGCACGGCGCGCGGGTCACGCGCTGCTCACCGCGCTCGCCTACCCCGCGACGGGATTGTTGATCGTCACGTTGATGCTGGCTTACTCGCGCGGCGCTCTGGCGGCCTTGGCGATCGGCATCGTGGCTTGGATGTGTCTGGTGCCCCTGCGCCTGCGCGGCGCCCGCGTGCTGATCGTCGGAGCTGTAGGTGCGGCTCCGGTGGTCGCCTGGGACTTCTCAAGGCACGCGCTCAGCGGCGACGGAGTGGCGCTTGCGGTGCGCACCCACGCCGGCCATCAACTGGGCGCGCTGCTCGTCGCGATGCTGGTCTTCTTGACCTTGATCGGCATCGCGATCGGCTTCTTCGGCGACCGCCGCGCGCCGACGGCCTCCGGTCGCCGCGCCGTGGGGATCGCACTGGCCTCGCTTCTGGTGCTGCTGCTCTTGGCCGGCGTGGGCGGCTTGGCGGCCACAAAACGGGGGCTCACGGGCACGATCTCCCATGACCTTTCCTCCTTGACGAATCCGAACGCGCCCGTGCCGGCCAACACGCCCGGCCGCTTGACCGCCGTGGGCAGCGTGCGTGCGCGCTACTGGAACGAGGCGCTTGAGATCTTCCAAGCGCACCCGGCCCTCGGTGCCGGGGCCGCGGGCTATGAAACAGCACGCCTGCGCTACCGCACACAGCTTCTGGACGTGAGGCAAGCACACGGCTACGTGGTGCAGACCTTGGCCGATCTCGGCGTCGTCGGGCTTGCGGTGACTTTGGCGCTGCTGATCGCCTGGATGGTGGCGGCCGGGCGCCCGACGCATCCTTTCAACCGGCGTTGGAGGTTCCGTGAGCCGCAGCGGAAAGGCACGCCGGAGGATGCCTCGCCGGTGGGGGAAGACTCGCCGGGAGGCGACGCCTCAGGGCTTCGGATGCCATCGCTCAGCTGGAGCCACGCGCCCCAGGCCTACACGCCGGAGCGGATCGGCATGCTGAGCATGCTTTGCATCGTGATCGTGTTCGGAGTGCACTCGTTCGCCGACTGGACTTGGTACGTGCCGGGGGACGCCTTCGTGGCCTTGCTTTGCGCCGGTTGGCTGGCGGGTCGGGGGCCGCTGCCGGCCGGCAACTTGGCGGCGCCGGCAGGATCGCCCGAGGCGGCCCCCCAGGGACCGGCCCGCGAAGTCGCTCACACGCGCCTGAAGATGCCCACCTTCGGCGAGCTTGGACCCCTACGCGTGGGGATCGCGGTCGTGGTCGTGGTGGGCGCGCTGCTGGCGGCTTGGACCGAGTGGCAGCCCCAGCGCTCGGTCGACGCTTCCGAAAATGCCTTGGTGCTGCTGCCCCACGATCCGGTTGCGGCGCGCTCGGCTGCCCAGGCCGGGGTGGAACGCGACCCGCTGTCGGCCCAGGCGTTGTTCACGTTGTCCGCTGTGCAGAAGGCGACCGGCGAGAGCGCGCTTGCTAGGGCGAGCCTGCAGAAGGCGGTCCAACTACAGCCTTCCAATCCCCAGACGTGGTTGAGGCTAGGTGAATACGACATGACATCCAATCCACATGAAGCTGTGAGCGAGCTGCGAGCCGCTGTATATCTGGATCCGCTGTCGATCCCGATCCAGAACGCTTATGTGGAGGCCTTGCGGGCAGCGCCGGCGGGCGCCTAGAAGCGCTTGCGGCGCGCGCTCGCCAACAGCGTTTTGCGCGCGCCCGGAAACCCGCTCCGACGCGCCACCGCGACCTCGGCGAAACCGAAGTCGCCCAGCAGGCCCACCAAGGTGGCGGGAGCGTAGAAGCGCAGGTGATCCGAGCACGGATCGAAGTGGCGAGCGAACGCACGCCCGCTTAGGGCGAGGCGCAAGCGCGCGAACAGGCCGTGGTCGGGGGTGGAGAGCAGGATCAGGCCGCCCGAACACAACACGCGGCGCACTTCCGAGAGCCAGCGGGCCGTGTCGAGCACGTGCTCGATCGTCTCCCCGGCCCACACGATGTCGAAGCTCGCGTCTTCGAAGGGCAAGGTCCCGTCGGCTTCGAGGAGGCGCAGATCGAGGTCGGGGTGCGCGGCGCGGGCACGGCGCAAAGGCTCCTCGACGACGTCGCACGCCACGACCTCGGCGCCCGCGCGCACTAGAACATCGGCGAACCAGCCCTCGCCACAGCCGAGGTCGAGCACGCGCGCTCGGCGCCCCAAGCGCTCCCCCTCGGCGGCGAGGCGTCCCAACAGAAACGCGACCCGCAGGCTCGCGTCGGAGGGCTCAAGGCCCGGAGGGATGCCCTCCCAGAGGCTCTCGTGGTAGTCGCGCAAGGACATCGGCCCGATGCAAGGCTAGCGTCCGCCGGGACACGGCAAACGAAGGAAACAGCGGAACAATTACCGTTGCGATCGCACACCCCGGGCCGGGAAGGTCTATGTTGTTGGCAGTGCTTCTGGTGGGACAGCCGTGAGGATGTCTCGTGGTCGGGGCTCGCGGTTTGGGGCGCCGAACACGATGAGGGTCGCCTTCGACAGCCGGCCCTGCGTCGAAGTGCGCGGTGTCGGTCGCTACTCGCGCGGACTGCTCGGCGGCTTGGACCGCGTCGTGGGCGAGGGGATCGAGATCGTCGAGACCCACCGTCCGCGCCACGTGGACGTCTACCACTCGCCTTGGATCGACGGTGCGATCCTGCGCAGCCCGTGTCCGATGGTGGTGAGCATCCACGACGTCAACGCGCTCACCCGCCCGAGCGAGCGCTTGCGCTGCGGCGGAATCTACCTGCGTTTGCGCCACCTCGCGCTCGCACGTGCCACACACGCGATCGTCCCCAGCGAGGCGGTGGCCGAGGATGCGGTGACCAAGCTTGGGTTGGAGCGGGGGCGCGTGGTCGTGATCCCGCCGGTGGCTGATGCGAGGATCGACAGCAGTGGGGGCGAGATGAGCGGGGCCGCCACGCGCGGGGGCGACACGAGCGGGGGCGCAACGAGCGGGGGCCAAACGAGCCCCAGAGCCGACTGGAGCTGGGAGGACGTGGCGCGGGCTACTTGGCGGGTTTATGAGCGGGCGGTGACCGAGCCGGGGCGGGCGTTTGTCAGTACGCCCCGCGCTGCATCAACACAGCTGGAATCGTCTTGAGCAGGATCGCCAAGTCCAGAGCCAAAGACCAGCGCTCCAAGTAGATGAAGTCGAGATGCACAAGATCGTCGAAGTCCAGTTCGGAGCGGCCTGAGACCTGCCACAAGCCGGTGATGCCGGGCAAGACGAGATAGCGCTTGCGGTGCCAGTCCTCGAGCAGCTCAAAGTCTCGCTCGGGCAGGGGCCTTGGCCCAACCAGGGACATGTCGCCGCGCAGGACGTTGATCAGCTGGGGTAGCTCGTCGAGTGAGAAGCGCCGCAGGAAGCGCCCGACGGGCGTGAGGCGGGGGTCGTCCTTGATCTTGAAGAGGGCGCCGTCTGCCTCGTTTAGCTCCTCCAAAGCCCCTTGGCGCTCGTGGGCGTCGCAGTACATGGTCCTGAACTTCAGGCACGCGAACGGGAGCTGGCCGATGCCGGGGCGCATCGAGCGGTAGAAGGCGGGGCCGCGCGAGGACAGTCGCACGGCTAGGAAGATGGTCAAGAGCAGCGGGCTGAGCACGACCAAGAGCAGGGCCGAGCCGACCGCGTCGAAAGTGCGCTTTAGCGCGAAGTCGATGCCCTCGAACACGGGCGGTCCGAGCTCGAACAGGGGCACGGATTGGCCCGGCACGAACTCGGCGCGGTGGATCAGGATCTCCATTGTGGAGGGCGCGATGCGCACGCGTACGCCGCGACGGTGGCACTGATCGACGAGGTCCACGGCGCGCTCTTGGGGGAAGTCGGGGTCGGCGATGATCACCTCGTCGACTCGCTCGGCGGCGATCACGGCTTGGAGATGGTCGAGCGTGCCAAGGCAGCGGATACCGTTGGGCGGCAGGGGCTCGGGCGAGACGAAGCCGACCACTTCGATCGGCGAGCTGGGGGCGTCGGCCAAGGCGTGGGCCACGTCGTGGATGTGCTTGCCGGTGCCGACCAAGACAGCGCGGCGATGGTAGCCGGCGGCGTGCAGGATCGCGCCAGTGACCCGCTCGTAGAAGTAGCGGAAGGAGGAGATGTAGAGCAGGGCGAAAGCCAAGGAGCCGTAGAAGATGTAGTAGGAGGAGAAGTGTTCGCCGCTCACCACCGCGAAGATGAGCGCCACGAAGGCGACCTGGAAGAGCGAGCCGACGATGCGCGAGAGGCCGGGGCGCTGGGAGCGTGTCGCATAGAGGCCCGAGCGGGCGAACAGGAGCGCGGTCAAGAGGTAGGCGAAGGCGAGAATCGAGCGGGTGCCCTCATAAGCCTGGTGGGCGTCGAAGCTGGAGAGGACCGCCGCCTTCAAAGCCAAGGCGGTGAAGATCGCGAGCGAGAGCCCGAACAGGTCGAGCGCGAGCAGCGAGAGGACGCGCAGGCCGCGGCGCATCGTGTCCATGCGCAATACGAACGAAAGCGCGGGCGGGCGCTTGGAGCGCACGTCGCGGTCGGACTTGGCCGGCAAAGCCTCCTCCGGGGCGCGACGGACCGGCGCCTGTGCGCGCGTGGCCAGAGGCGGCCGCGGGGGACGGTTGGAAGGCGGCGCGTCCGGGGAACGAACTCCCATCTCGGACTTCACAACAGCTTAGGTTCCCATATGTAGCGGTCAGGAACCTTCTGGGAAGGGACATGCGCGCAGGTGTGCGCGCGGGCGCGGGGCGGGGTCAAACGGTCGAGGACCCTCCGGACCGAAGCGTTCAACCAACCAGCTGCTCTATGCCCGAGGCGTCGATCGTGCGGCGCAGGCCGTCGCGCAAGGACACTTCGGGGGCCCAACCGAGCAGCTCTTTGGCCAAGGAGATATCGGGCCGGCGCTGCTTGGGGTCGTCGACGGGCAAAGCCTCGAAGAGGATCTCGGACTCCGCGCCGGTGACCTCCTTGACGGCTTCGGCCAGTTCGAGCAACGTGTACTCGTCGGGATTGCCGATGTTGCAAGGCTCGTGGTAGCCGGACTCGGCCAGGGCGATCAGGCCGCGGATGAGGTCTGAGACGAAGCAGAAGGAGCGCGTTTGGGAGCCGTCGCCGAACACGGTCAAAGGCCGGTTGGCGAGGGCTTGGCGCAGGAAGGTGGGAATCGCGCGACCGTCGTGGGGGCGCATGCGCGAGCCGTAGGTGTTGAAGATCCGCACGATCGCCGTGTCCACCCCCTGCTGGCGGTGGTAGGCCATGGTCAAAGCCTCGGCGTAGCGCTTGGCCTCGTCGTAGACGCCGCGCGGGCCGATCGGGTTGACGTGGCCCCAATAGGACTCGGCTTGGGGATGCTCCAAAGGATCGCCGTAGACCTCGGAGGTCGAGGCGATCAGGAAGCGGGCGCGGTGGCGCTTGGCGAGGCCCAAGGTGTTGTGGGTGCCGTAGGAGCCGACCTTCAAGGTGTGCAAGGGCAGGCGCAGGTAGTCGATCGGCGAGGCGGGCGAGGCGAGGTGGTAGACGAAGTCGACGGGCTCGTCGATCTCATAAGAGTCGATGATGTCTACGTTGACGTGCCGGAAGCGCGAAGGATCGCGGATGTGCTCGATGTTGGCGAGGGAGCCGGTCTCGAAGTTATCGACGCAGATGACCCGGTGGCCGCGCGCGAGCAACTCGTCGCACAGATGCGAGCCCAGGAAGCCGGCGCCTCCGGTTACCAAACAGGTCGGCACCGCCCGCACGATACAGACTCAGGGCCCAATGGGATAGGCCCTCAATATGATCTTCTCGGAGATGAACCAAGACGGAGCGAATACAGAGCACGAGGAGCGCCTGACGGTGGCCCCGATCGTGGGTCCCGAGGACCCGCGGAGGTTCACCGATTCGGGGATCGAGATCGGGGCGCTGTACGACGAAGGCGACCTGCCGGCCGACTTGGACCTGGGCGAGCCGGGCGAGTTTCCCTACACGCGGGGCGTGCACAGGGAGATGTATCGCAAACAGACCTGGACGATGAGACAGTACGCGGGCTACGCGTCGGCGAAGGAGTCCAACGAGCGCTACAGGTACCTGCTCTCCAAGGGTTCGACCGGGCTGTCGATGGCCTTCGACCTACCCACGCAATTGGGCCTGGACTCCGACAACCCGAGGTGCCTGGGCGAGGTGGGCAGGACCGGCGTGGCGATCGACACGATCGACGACATGCGGACCGCTTTCGAGGGGATCCCGCTGGATCAGGTGTCCACCTCGATGACGATCAACGCTCCCGCCGCTTGCCTGCTGTTGCTGTATGAGCTGGTCGGCGAGGAGCAAGGGGTTCCCAGCGAGAAGCTGAGGGGCACGACCCAGAACGACGTGCTCAAGGAGTACATCGCTCGGGGCAACTACATATATCCGCCGAAGCCGACGATGCGGCTCACGACCGACCTGTTCCAGTACTGCCAGGAAAACGTACCCAAGTGGAACACGATCTCCATCTCGGGCTACCACTTCAGGGAGAAGGGGTGCTCGGCGGTGCAGGAGGTGGCGTTCACGCTGTCCTCGGGGATCGCCTATGTGACGGCCGCGATCGAGAAGGGCCTGGACGTGGACGATTTCGCGCCGAGGCTGGCCTTCTTCTTCAACGGGCACAACAACGTCTTTCAGGAGGTCGCCAAGTTCAGGGCAGCCAGGCGCATGTGGGCACACATCATGAAAGAGCGCTTCGGCGCGAAGAACCCGAAGTCGACGATGCTTCGCTTCCACACCCAGACGGGCGGCGTGACGTTGACGGCGCAGCAGCCGGAGAACAACATCGTGCGGGTCGCCTTGCAGGGGTTCGCGGCTGTCTGCGGGGGCACCCAGTCGCTTCACACCAATGGCTTCGACGAGGCCTTGGCCCTGCCGACCGAGCACGCGGCCAAGATCGCTTTGCGGACCCAGCAGATCCTCGCGCACGAGTCGGGCGCGGCCGACACGGTTGACCCGTTCGCGGGGTCTTACTTCGTGGAGTCGCTCACCGACGAGATCGAAGCGAGAGCAAACGAATTGATCGCCAAGGTGGACGCGCTGGGGGGCTCGGTCGAGGCGATCCAATTCATCACCGGCGAGATCGACGAGTCCGCTTGGGGCTACCAGGAGCGCTACCGGATCGGGCAGGACATCGTGGTGGGCGTGAACAAGTACGAGGAGGAGGACCTCGAGGTGCCCGACCTGCTGCGCGTGGACCCCGAGTCAGAGCGCGAACAGGTCGATCGCTTGAAGGCCTTCAAGGCCAATCGCGACCAGGATCTCGCGCAGAAGCGGTTGGAGGAGTTGAGGGAGACCGCGCGCGGAGAGGCGAACCTGCTGCCCGCGATCCGCCAAGCGCTCAAGGACCGTTGTTCGATGGGCGAGGTGTGCGGGGCGATGCAGGACGTATTCGGGAAGTACGCGCCTACTTTTTGATCTCCAGAGGGGAACACCTGGTCGCATGCGACCAGGTGCCTGCCCGTACATGTACGGGCAGGTCAGACGGCGCATGCGCCGTCTGAATCATTAGGATCAGGGGCGTGATTGCGGGGGTCACCTTTTACAACGTGGTCTTGGCGGTGCACATCGCCGCCGTGGTGTTCGCTTTTGGCGCGACGCTTGCATATCCAGTGCTGTTGGGGACGATCACGAAGGCGGACTCGAGGGCGCTGCCCGCTTTGTACAAGGCGATGCACGCGATCTCCACGAGGGTGATCATGCCGGGGCTGGCGCTGGTGTTGATCTGCGGCATCTATATGGCCTCCGACGCCAAACTTTGGAGCGAATTCTTTGTGCAGTGGGGCTTTGGCGCGGTGATCGTGATCGGCGCGGTCGAGGGCATGTTCTTGAGCCCCCGCGAGAAGAAGCTGTGCGAGGTGGCCGACCGCGACCTGGCCGCTTCGGGCGAGGGGCCATTCCAGCCGAGCAGCGAGCACGACACGCTGGTCAAGCAGATCGGCGGCATCGGCGCCTTGATGGACACGATCGTGCTGGTGACGATCTTGTTCATGGCCACCAAGCCGTAGACACCCGCGTGTCGCGGGGTCGGGACGACCGAGAGGCGCGACCGGCGGGACCCGAAGAGTCGCGGGGACGGACGGAGATGTAGTTCCACTTTTCCGAGAAGCTTTACCCGCGGAATTATTTTGCCCCGCAAGGATCGCGCAATTTCGATACAACATCTCGACGCCCCGGCCCCGACCCGGCGGATGTAACCTGGAAGGATGAGCCAGGAGTACAGAGTCGCCGTCGTCGGCGCCACCGGACAGGTCGGCACCTTGATGCTGCGGCTTCTGCGCGAGCGGGGGTTTCCGGCGCGCGAGATCGTGCCGTTTGCCTCCAAGCGCTCCGCGGGCAAGGAGATCGAGGGCGTGGGGACCGTCCAAGCGCTCACCGAGGAGACAATCCAAGGCTTTGACCTGGCGCTGTTCTCCGCCGGCGGCTCCACCTCAGGCGAGTGGGCGCCCCGCTTCGTGGAGGCGGGCGCCGTGGTGGTGGACAACAGCTCGAAGTGGCGCATGAACGACGAGGTGCCCTTGGTCGTGGCCGAGGTCAACCCGGACGCCCTTGCCTCCCACAAAGGCATCGTGGCGAACCCCAACTGCTCCACGATGCAGATGGTCGTGGCGCTCAAGCCGATCCACGACGCCGCGGGGATCGAGCGGCTCGTGATCTCCACCTACCAGGCGGTGTCGGGCACCGGCAAGAAGGCGGTGGACGAGCTGCTCGACCAGTCGCACGCGCTGCTGCACGAGACCGAGCCGCCGGAACCCGAGGCATATGCCCACCAGATCGCCTTCAACGCGCTCCCCCACGCCGGTTCGTTCGCGCCGGGCGATGACCACACCGACGAGGAGCGCAAGCTCATCAACGAGACACGCAAGATCCTCGACGACGAGGAGATCCGCGTGAGCGCGACCTGCGTGAGGGTGCCGGTCGTCAACGGCCACTCCGAGGCCGTCAACGTGCAGACTCGCGAGGAGCTATCCCCCGAAGAGGCTCGCAAGCTATTGAGGGCCGCCCCTGGCATCACGGTGGCCGACGACCCTTCATCGGCCTTGTATCCCTTGGCCACGGAAGCGACCGGCCACGACGAGGTGTTCGTGGGCCGCATCCGCCGCGACCCGGGCCACGAGCGGGCCTTGGACATGTGGATCGTGGCCGACAATCTGCGCAAGGGCGCTGCCACGAATGCGGTCCAGCTGGCCGAGATCCTGAATGAGCGGGACTTGATCGCACCGCGCGCCACGTCCACCCCTGCGTAGAGCTGCTACGCGACAGGCCCGCGCAGCAGCGCCCGCGCCCAACACGTGGCACCTGTCGGGCCCGGAATTGCAGCGGCAGCCACCCGGAAGGACTCTTGCCGCGACGCTCGAACCTGGGAGCGATGAGCGTCTCGACCGAGGTGCAACGCACCCTTGTGAAGTCCCCACCCGAGCTGTGGACCGAGCTGAGCAACCCTGAGGCGCTTGCCCGCCACCTGGGCGACTTCGGCGAGATCCGGATCACGAAATCCGAGCCGGAGACCAAGGTAGAGTGGGAGGCCGAGCAGGCCAAGGGCACGGTCCAGCTAAAGCAGTCGGGCTGGGGCACGAAGGTGACCTTGTCGGTCACGCGCAGCCCGACCATCCCAGAGCCGGCACCGGCAGAGGAGCCTGCCGCGATCGCCGAGCCGGAGCCCGAGCCGACCGTGGTCGCCGAGCAAGAGTCCGAGCCGGCGGTGGAGGCCGTCGCCGAACAAGAGTCCGAGCCGAAGGTGGAGGCCATCGCCGAGCAAGAGTCCGAGCCGAAGGTGGAGGCCATCGCCGAGACACAGCCAGAGTCCGAGGCGCCACCCTCCGAGCCAGAGCCAGGGCCTGAACCATCCGTCGTCGCGGAGCCCGAGCCACGCCTGGGATTCTTCGCGCGCCTGTTCCGCAAGCGCAAGCCCAAGCACCTCCCGGCTGCCGAGCCCGAGCCGGAGGTCGTCGCGATGGCCGCGCCGGAGCCGATCTATCCCGATCCTCCGGCTCAGCCGGAGGCTTCCGAGCCATCCGAGGACCTGGGCTCCGAACTGGAGTCCTTGGAAGAGCAGATGGCCGCAGAAACCACCGAGCTGCTCACCGGCGTGCTCGACCGCCTGGGAGCCGCACACCACAGGCCCTTCTCGCGCGGATAACATTCCGCGCCGATGCGCGCCAAGGCCCCGGAAACCTACGAGGAGAAGCTCGCCGAGCTGCAGGAGTTACGTGTGGCCGCGGTCCACTCGGCGCCTGAGGCCGAGGAGAAGCAGCACGCGCGCGGCAAGTACACCGCCCGCGAGCGCATCGAGAAGCTGCTCGATCCCGGCTCCTTCCAAGAGCTGGACACCTTCGTACGTCACAGGACCCACGACTTCGATATGCAAAAGAACCGGCCCTGGGGCGATGCCGTGGTGACCGGCCACGGCACGATCGAGGGTCGGCGGGTATGCGTATTCAGCCAGGACTTCACCGTCTTCGGCGGCTCTCTGAGCGAGGTCATGGGCGAGAAGATGTGCAAGATCATGGATTTGGCCACCAAGATCGGCTGTCCTGTGATCGGCATCAACGACTCCGGTGGCGCTCGCATCCAGGAGGGGGTCGTGTCGCTGGGCGCCTACGGCGACGTGTTCCTGCGCAACGTCCGCTCCTCGGGCGTGATCCCTCAAATCTCTCTGATCATGGGCCCCTGCGCCGGGGGGGCGGTGTACTCACCGGCGATCACAGACTTCGTGTTCATGGTCAAGGAGACCTCCCACATGTTCATCACGGGCCCCGACGTCATCAAGACGGTCACCGGTGAGGAAGTGGGCTTCGAGGAGCTGGGCGGGGCGATGTCCCACAACACCAAGTCCGGTGTCGCCCAGTTCGCCTCCGAGGACGAGGACGCCTGTTTGGAGGACTGCCGCTACCTGGTCAGCTTCCTGCCCCAGAACAACATGCAGAGCACCCCGCGCGTGCAACCGACCGACGATCCCCTGCGGATGGATCCCGAGTTGGATCACGTCGTGCCCGACAACCCCAACAAGCCGTATGACATGCGCGATGTGGTGCGCCTGATCGTCGACGACGGCGAGTTCTTCGAGGTTCACGAGCACCACGCCAAGAACATCATCTGCGGCTTCTCGCGCTTGGACGGCCACGCGATCGGGATCGTCGGCAACCAGCCCAACCAGCTCGCGGGGGTGCTCGACATTGACGCCTCCGCCAAGGCCGCCCGTTTCGTGAGGACCTGCGACGCCTTCAACATACCCCTGCTCACCTTCTGCGACGTGCCCGGCTTCCTGCCCGGCACCGCCCAGGAGTGGGGCGGCATCATCAGGCACGGCGCCAAGCTTCTGTACGCGTTTGCCGAGGCGACCGTTCCGAAGATCACGGTGATCACCCGCAAGGCCTATGGCGGGGCCTACGACGTGATGGCCTCCAAGCACCTCGCGGCCGACTTCAACTTCGCCTGGCCCACCGCCGAGGTCGCCGTGATGGGCCCTGAGGGCGCGGTCAACATCATCTACCGGCGCGACATCGCGGGCAGCCCGACGCCGGCCGAGCGCAGGCAGACCTTGATGGACGACTACAAGGCACGCTTCGCAAACCCCTACACGGCAGCCGAACGGGGCTACATCGACGACGTCATCATCCCCCACGAGACGCGCCCCAAGCTGATCGCGGCGCTCGACACGCTCCACACCAAGCGCGAGCCCGGGCCTAAGCGCAAGCACGGCAACATCCCGCTCTGAGACTGGACGGCGCCATGCCCAACCGCCGCCCCCAACTAGAACTGATCGCCCCATCGGCCTCCCCCGCCGAGGCAGCCGCGATCGTGGCCGCTTTGGAGCGCTTTATGCGTGACACCGCGCCCTCCTTGGCACCCGCCGCGCCCACCGTCAATCCATGGCTGCGCGCGGCTAAGCTCGAAGGCGTGTCGCGTTCGGGACCACCCGAAGAACCGGATCCTTGGATAAACACCTAAAAGCCGCTAGGCTTTAGGACCAATCGCTCTACCGGTGGTAAAAAATGACCCGGGCACCTCCGCCCGGACCAGGAGGTTTCGCTAGATGGAGCCAGTTTCGATACCCGCGGAGCTTGCCCCCAAAAAGGGCTCGCTAGAGGATCCCGAGGTCCTGCAGAACGTTCCGGGGCATGTGATCCCGATCCTGCAGCGGGAGTACGACGACTTCAAGACCGAAGCCACCAAGTTCTTGGCAGGCGGCATGGAGGAAGACGAGTTCATCAAGTTCCGCCTGCGCCAAGGCGTCTACGGCCAGCGCCAGCCCGACGTCCAGATGATCAGAGTCAAGCTCCCCTTCGGCGGGATCACACCCGAGCAGATGGACAAGTTCGCCGACGTCGTCGAAAAGTACGCCCCGCTCGGCAAGGGCCACGTGACGACGCGCCAGAACGTTCAGATGCACCACATCCCGCTGCCCGAAATCGAGAAAGCGATCAGCGAGCTGGGCGAAGCGGGCCTCTCCAGCCGCGAGGGTTGCGGCAACACAGTGCGCAACGTCACCGGCGACCCCTGGGCGGGCGTCGCATCCGACGAGCTGTTCGACCTGACGCCCTACGCCGGCGCCTATGTGCGCTACTTCGTCAGGCACCCCACCACGCAGGGCATGCCCCGCAAGATCAAGACATCCTTCGACGGCTCCCCCCAAGACCGCGCGATCAGCGGCATCCATGACATCGCTTTCCGCGCACGCATCAAGACGATCGACGGCAAAGATGTGCGCGGAGTGGAGATGCTCGTCGGCGGGGGCACTTCGATCATGCCCCGCGTCGCGCCCGCGCTGTATGACTTCGTGGAGCTCGACAATGGCGACTACTTGAAGATCTCAGAGGCGGTCTTCAGGATCTTCGACCGCCAGGAGTGGCTGCGCGTCAACCGTGCCCGCGCTCGCATCAAGGTGTTCGTGGACAAGTACGGCATCGACGAGCTTCGCAACCAGGTCGAGGAGGAGCTCAAGGGCGGCTGGGTCGCAGAACGCGACTTCTCGATCGAGCATCGCCTGTTCCTCGACGACGAGCGCGAGGCGGCGCCTGCCCCACCCGCCGCTTATGGCAGTCCCAACGGCGACATCTCAGAGTTCGAGCGCTTCAAGCAGGCCAACGTGGCCGCCCAAAAGCAGGAGGGCTTCGTCACCGTCGAGGTGAAGATCGTCCGCGGCGACCTCGCCCCAGAGCAGTTCAGGGGACTGGGCCGCATCATGCGCGACTACTCGGGCGGCTATGCCCGCACCACCGTCCAGCAGAACTTCGTGCTGCGCTGGGTGCGCGAGGAGAGTGTGTACGACGTGTGGAAAGAGCTCTCCGCGCTGGGCCTCGGCGACGCCGGTTCGCGCGAGATCAATGACGTCGTGTCCTGCCCCGGAACCGACTCCTGCAAGCTCGGCATCACGAGCTCGATGGGCCTCAACCAAGCTGTGCAGGAGCGCATCGAAGCTATGGACATCACCGACCCGCTTACGCGCCAGATCCACATCAAGATGAGCGGCTGCCCCAACGGCTGCTCTCAGCACCACGTCGCCGATATCGGCTTCTATGGCGCCTCGATCAAGGTCGGCGAACACACGATCCCCGCGTACATCCCACACGTGGGCGGCGTATACGAAGGCGGTGAGGTCAAGTTCGGCACACGTCTGAAGCAGCGCCTGCCCGCCAAGCGCGTGCCAGAGGCGATCGAGCGCTGGATCCGCCACTACGAGAGCAACCGCAACGGGGACGAGCCGTGGGGCGCTTTCACGGAGCGCGTGGGCACGGCCGAGCTCGAAGGACTCGTCAAGGAGCTCTCGCTGCCGATCGACTTCGGCCTGGAGACGATGAACACATTCATCGACTGGAACCGGGACGTCCCCTTCCAGGTGATCCGCGGAGAGGGCGAGTGCGCGGTCTGATTGAAAATGTCGAGGGGCCCGGCTCGGCCGCCTCTGGCGGCCTGCGCCACCGTCTGGGCGACAGCACCACGGCTTCCACACTGAGCGACACCCTGCGCGAGGCGGTCGAGCGCCACGGCGAGCAAGTCGTGTTGCTTTCCTCCTTCCAGAAGGAGGAGTCGGTCCTGATCGATGAGCTCTTGCGCATCGGCGAGGAGCGGGGAGGCGGGACTCCCGTGAAAATAGTCACGATCGACACGGGCGTTCTGTTTGCCGAGACACTGCAAACGTGGAAGGCCTTCGAGCAGCGCTTCGGCGTCTCGATCGAGGTGTTCGACGCCTCCAACGCGAGCGCTCCGTGGAGCGGCCCCGAGCACTGCTGCTCGGTGGCCAAGGTTGCGGCCTTGGAGCGCGCCTTGGAGGGCGCGGAGGGCTGGATCACAGGCATCAGGCGCGAGCAAGGACCCACGCGCGCGCAGACCGAGCTGATCGAAGAGGACTCCAAGCGTGGCCTTTACAAGTACAACCCGCTTGCCCTGTGGAGCGAAAAGGAGCTGTGGACTCGCATCTTCGAGCGCGAACTCCCCTACAACCCGCTACACGACCAAGGCTACGCCTCGATCGGTTGCGCCCCGTGCACCCTGCCAGGCACCGGACGCGAGGGCCGCTGGGCCGGCAGTGATAAGACCGAGTGCGGCCTGCACGTGGAGGACGCAAATGTTCACACCCCGAGCAAGCATGAGCGCTAGCTTCGGCCACCCATGGAGTCGCAAAAGCCATGCCTCGGCGCCAGCCGGACAAGCGAAGCGTCTTTCCGAGCCGTCGAGGCAACCGGAGGATGAGCTATGAGCGTCGCTGAGCGCACCCAGCTGAGCCACCTGAGAGCCTTGGAGTCCGAGGCCATTCACGTCATGCGTGAGGTCGCTGCCGAATTCGAGCGTCCCGTGCTGCTGTTCAGTGGCGGCAAGGACTCGATCGTGCTGCTCAGACTGGCCGAGAAGGCGTTCCGACCGGGGCCTTTCCCGTTTCCCTTGATGCACGTGGACACGGGCCACAACTTCCCCGAGGTGATCGAGTTCAGGGACCGCCGTGTAGCCGAGCTCGGCGAGCGCCTGATCGTGGCCTCCGTGCAGGAGTCGATCGACAGCGGCCGGGCCGTCGAGGAGAAGGGGCCGCGTGCTTCGCGCAACCAGCTCCAGACCGTGACTCTGCTCGACGCGATCGCCGAGCACAAGTTCGACGCCGCATTCGGCGGCGCTCGACGCGACGAGGAGCGGGCACGAGCCAAGGAGCGGGTGTTCTCCTTCCGCGATGACTTCGGCGGCTGGAACCCCAAGAACCAGCGCCCCGAGCTTTGGAACCTCTACAACGGCCGCATCAAGAAGGGCGAGAACGTGAGGGTCTTCCCGATCTCCAACTGGACCGAGCTGGACGTGTGGGAGTACATCGACCAGGAGCGGTTGGAGGTGCCCTCGATCTACTTCGCGCACGAGCGCGAGGTCTTCAAGCGCGACGGGATGTTGTACGCCTGGCGCGAGGATGTGGAGCTGATCGAGGGTGAGAGCGTCTTCTCGGAGACCGTCCGCTATCGCACGGTCGGCGACATGAGCTGCACCGGCGGCGTGCGCTCGGACGCGGTGACACTGCAAGAAGTCGTGACCGAGATCGCCGCGACCAGGATCACCGAGCGCGGCGAGACGCGCGCCGACGATCGAGTGTCAGAGGCGGCGATGGAGGATCGCAAGAAGGCGGGGTACTTCTAGTGACCCTCGATCTGCTGCGCTTCACCACGGCCGGCTCGGTCGACGACGGCAAGAGCACCTTGATTGGGCGACTGCTGTATGACACCAAGCAGGTCTTCGAGGACCAGCTCGATCATGTTGCCCAGGCGAGCGAGCGCCGGGGCGGCGAGGGCGCCCTGGACCTCGCGTTGCTCACCGACGGGTTGCGCGCCGAGCGCGAGCAAGGCATCACGATCGACGTGGCCTACCGCTACTTCGCCACGCCCAAGCGGAGGTTCATCATCGCCGACTGCCCCGGCCATCAACAATACACCCGCAACATGGTCACCGGGGCTTCGACAGCCGACCTCTCGGTGATCCTGCTGGACGCCCGCAAGGGCGTCTTGGAGCAGTCCAAGCGCCACGCCTTCATCAGCGCCCTGCTCGGCATTCCGCACCTGGTCGTGGCCGTGAACAAGATGGACCTGGTGGACCATTCCCGCGAGCGCTTCGAGGAGCTGGTCGGCGAGTTCGAGGTGTTCGCTCGCAAGTTGCAAGGGATCGGCACGGGAACCGGAATGGGTCGCGACATCACCTACCTGCCGATGTCGGCGCTCAACGGCGACAACGTGGTGGATCGCTCGCAAACGATGGACTGGTACGAGGGCCCGACCTTGCTCGAATTGCTGGAGCAGGTCGAGGTCGCCTACGACCATCCCTACGATCGCCCGGCGCGCTTTCCGGTGCAGTGGGTCATCCGGCCCGCCCAAGGCAGCGACTACCGCGGCTACGCGGGCCAGGTGGCAAGCGGGGCCTTCAAGGCGGGCGAAGAGGTGGTGGTGCTGCCGGCGGGGCAGCGCACCAGCATCGCGGCGATCGACACTTACGGCGGGGAGCTGGACGAGGCGCTCGCGCCGATGTCGGTCACGTTGAGACTGAGCGATGAGATCGACATCTCCAGGGGCGAGACGATCTGTCGCCTCGAGCAGGCGCCGACCGTGGCGCGTGAGCTGGAAGCCGACGTGTGCTGGATGACGGACCAGCCCCTGCGCACCGGAGGACGCTACCTGGTCAAGCACACCACGCGCGAGGTGACCGCGATCGTGGACGAGTTGTGCGACCACGTCGACGTGCACACCTTGGAGCGCGGTGGGGCGCCCCAAGAGCTGGCCTTGAACGACATCGGCAGGGTGCGCCTGCGCACCAACGCTCCACTCGTGTTCGACCCCTATGACCAGAACCGCCGCACCGGCAGCTTCATCCTAATCGACGAGGCGTCGAACAACACGGTGGGCGCCGGACTCGTCGTCACCTAGGCCCTCCGACCGCCACCCGCGCGGGGGTCGGCCAGGGCGCCTCTTCGATCGCCACCCGCCCGGCGTCCTCGCCTAAGATGCCCCTTCGGCCACCACCTGCCCGGGTCGCTGGGGTATTCGCAGCACCCGCGCCACCGGGCGCGGCAGCCACCAGTTCCAAGCTCCCAGGAGCGAGACCAAAGCGGGCAGCAGCAAGGCCCTGACAACCGTGGCGTCGAGCAGAATGCCGAAGCCCAAGCCCGTGGCTAGCACCTTGATTTCGGTGTTGGGAGCCGAAGCCAGAGAGGCGAACGCCAGAAACAGGATCAGCGCCGCGCTTGTGACCAGGCGACCGGTGCGGCCGAGCCCTTCGATGACCGCGGCGTCGGTCGAGCCCGTGCGGTCGTACTCTTCGCGTACCCGAGCGAGGATGAAAACCTCGTAGTCCATCGAGAGCCCGAACAGGAACGCGAACACCATTAGGGGTATCCAGAAGGCGATCGCGCCGGTGGCAGGGATGCCGAAGACGGCGCTCGAGCCGTGGCCTTCCTGCCAGAACCAGGTCATCAAGCCGAACGCAGCGCCCATCGAGATGAGGTTGAGCAGGACCGCCTTGACCGCCAAGACAAGCGAGCGGAAAGCGCGCGTGAGCAGGGCGATCGTGAGCAAGGCGACGATCGCGAACATCAAGGGGAAGGTGCCGAAGACGGCGTGCTGATAGTCGAGCTCGATCGCTCCCTCGCCTGCGAGTCCGATCGCGCCGGGATGTCCTTTCAGCGCTGTTCTCGCCGCCCTCACCGGCGCCAAGGTGGTCGAGTTGACTGTTTGTGCGCTTGGGATCGCGAGCAACACCGTGGTGCCGCGGCGCGTGGAGTCGGGCGCGCTCGAGTGCATTACCGTGACAACGCCGGGGACCGATGCCAAAGTCGCTTGCACCGAACCTGCTTGACCCTGGTGGGCGAGCACTTCGATTGGCGTGAGTACGCCGCTTGAGACCCCACCGGCGATCAGGCGATCGTAGGCTTCGCGCGCGCTCCCGGTCTTGGCCAGAGCGCCGGCGCTGGTCTGGCCGGTGGTGAGGCTGAACAAGGGCACGATCATCACGGCCAAGATCAGGACGGCGACGCCGGCAGCGACTCCGCGATGGCGGACCACTCCACGTGTCCAAGCCGTCCAGCCGCGACTGGCCTGGGCCTCGTGGCGGAGCTTGGGCCAGTCCACGCGCGGGCCGACCCCGCCGAGAATGGCCGGCAGCAAAGTCAATGCGACCGCCGTGGAGATGACCGGGATCAACATGCCGGCGTAGCCGACGCTGCGCAGGCCCGGCACGGGCAGCACGACAAGCGCGAGCAGGCCGATCGCGACGGTCAGGCCGGACAGCAGCACAGCCCGCCCGGCGGTCGCCATGGCCGCCACCACCGCCTCTGAGTTCTCGCGTCCATGGTCGCGCTCCTCGCGCCATCGAGTGACGATCAAGAGCGAGTAGTCGATCGCCACGCCCAGACCGACGAGCGACACCAAGAACTGCACGACGAAAGAGACTTCGGCGACGTAGGTCAGCGCGAGCACGACCAGCAGCGTGGTGAGGATCGACACCGCGGCCATCAGCAAGGGCACGAACGCGAGCAGCGAGGCGAACACGAAGGCCAAGACCACCAGCGCGCCCGCTCCACCGATCAAGGTCTCCACGAACACGCCCGGGCCTTTTTCCGAGCCGCCGTTGGCGAGCTGGCTGAGGCCTGTCAACTGGACCTGGGTTCCGGGCGGCACCGATGAGGCCACCACGCGCGTCACGGCGGCGGGCACCTTTGGCGCTCCGAATGTCTTCTCGACCGGCGTGAATACGATCGCGTAGGTCGTGCGACCATCTTTTGTGAGGAGATGAGGATCGTGCGTAACGCCGTAATCGACGATGCGCACGTTCGGGATCCGCTGGCGCGCCCGCGCGAATGCATTGCTGATCTGACCTTGCTCTGCGGCTACGGCCTTGCCCGCGGGAGCGGTGACGACGACGACCGAGGATGGGCTTTCGCCGCCGTTGCCGTAGACGCGGGCGATCTGCTTCGCGGTCTCATAGCCCGGCTGGCCGGGCAGGGCGAAGTTGAAGGAGAGTCGTTTGGAGACGTTGCCCGCGCCCATGCCACCAGCCAGGAAGGCAATCGCCCACAGGACGATCACCAGGCGCCGGTGGGCGAGCACCCAGCGCGCGAGGCGGGCGATCGCACCGTCGGGTATCGGCGCCGCGCTGCGATCGGCGCTTGCGCCCGTGGTCGCGGCTGGATCGGCGGGGGGCTTGTCGGGATGGGCAGTCTTGGCGGTCATCGAGCCTCCTTGATTCACCTGTGCGGACGATCGGTCCGGTCGCGATGCGTTTGCAAGAGCCTTCGGGATGAGCCGTGTGGAGGTTCCTCAAATGAGGAGTCCCTACACGCAGTAATGATTCCAGACGGAACGTTTTATATCAGAAACCTTTCAGGGAGATATAGTTCTCGGAATGGAGGGCGAACAACAGGGCTCTACCCTCTCGGAGATAGACCGCCAGACTGCGCCGAACTCATCGGTGGCGCATGCCGCGCCCTCGGAGCATGCCGCGCCCTCGGCATTCACCACCCCGGACGCACAGACCCCGGACGCACAGACTGCGGTCGGGCGCACCGCAGCCGCCGAGGCGGGCGCAACCCCGGCGCAATCAGTCGGCTTCACGCTATCGAGCCTTGGCCACGCCGTCGCTCGGCGCTTCAAGTCAACGCTCGATCCGCTGCACCTGGAGCCACGCGAGTTCGCGCTACTTCGAGCCGTGGCCCCGGCCGAAGGCGCGTCCCAGCAAGCCATCGGCGAGCGCTTGCAGATCCCGGCAAGCAGGATGGTGGCATTTGTAGACGCACTGGAGGCGCGCGGCCTGCTCGAGCGTCGGCCCAATCCGGACGATCGCCGCGCCCGAGCGCTGTACCTCACCGACGATGGGCGCGAGCTGCTGGCCAGCGCTTTCACGCTGGCCAGCGAGTTGGAGCGCCACCTGTGCGCACAGCTGAGCGAGGCAGAGCGCACTCAACTGCTCGACGCGCTGCAGCGAGTCGGCGCCCAGCTCGGCGTCCCACCCGGGACCCACGCGTCGCACTTGGACGGGACTCACTAAGCTCCCGGCTCGATGTTTTCGAAGGTCCTGGTAGCCAATCGCGGCGAGATAGCCGTGCGCATTGTGAGAGCCCTGGAGGAGATGGGGATAGCCTCCGTCGCTGTTTATTCAGAGCTCGATCGAGACGCCTTGCACGTCAAGCGAGCCGATGAGGCATACAACCTCGGCGAGGGCCCCGCGGCCGAGAACTACCTGAACGTCGCGAAGATCCTCGACGCCGCCAAGCGCTCTGGTGCGGAGGCGATCCACCCGGGCTACGGCTTCCTGGCCGAGAACGCACCGTTCGCACAGGCCTGCGAGGACGCTGGGATCGTGTTTATAGGGCCGCCCGCGAGCGCGATCGAGGCGATGGGCTCGAAGACCAAGGCGCGCGAGCTAATGCAAGCTGCCGGCGTGCCTATCGTGCCGGGCACAACCGAGCCTGTAGCCACGCCCGCCGACGCTTTGAAGATCGCCAAGAAGGAAATCGGCTTCCCCGTGGCGGTCAAGGCCGCCGGAGGCGGAGGCGGCAAGGGCTTCAGGGTGGCATTGACCGAGGAGGAGCTCGAGGGCGCCTTCGAGGGGTCGAGCCGCGAAGGCGAGAAGTTCTTCTCCGACCCGACCGTCTACCTGGAGCGCTACCTGCCAGACCCCCGGCATGTCGAGGTGCAGGTCCTGGCAGACCGTCACGGCAACGTGATCCATCTCGGCGAGCGCGACTGCTCGATCCAGCGCCGCCACCAGAAGGTGATCGAGGAGTCCCCGGCCCCCGAATGGGTCGTGGACGAGGCTCTGCGCGAGCGCATCGGCAAGATCGGCGTGGAGGCCGCCCGCGCGGTCGATTACGTGGGCGCAGGCACGATCGAGGGCCTCCTGGCACCCAATACGGAGGGGGACCCACCCACCCCCGCCGAATATTTCTTCCTTGAGATGAACACGCGCGTGCAGGTCGAGCACTGCGTGACCGAGATGACCACAGGTGTGGACATCGTCAAGGAAGGCATCCGCGCGGCCGCGGGCGAGCCGCTGGCGATACGCCAAGAGGACGTGGTGCTACGCGGGCACGCGATCGAGTGCCGCATCAACGCCGAGGACGCATCCAAGAACTTCGCCCCGGCACCGGGCAAGATCGGCGCATATGCCGAGCCCAAAGGCCCGGGGATCAGGGTCGACTCGGGCGTCGGCGCAGGCGGCGAAGTTTCGCCGATGTACGACCCGATGGTCTCCAAGCTGATCGTCTGGGACGCCGACCGCGAGCAGGCGACCAGGCGCATGTTGAGGGCTCTCCACGAATACGAGATCGAGGGCCTGAAGACACTGATCCCATTCCACAAGGCGCTCTTGGAAACCGACCAGTGGGCCAAAGGCGAGACGTGCCGGGACCTGCTCGAGGACAAGGCTTGGCTGAAGACGCTCGCCTTCGAGAAGCCCGCCTCCAAGTCCGGCGAGGAGGACGAGCCGGAGAAGATCGAGCAGACCTATACGGTCGAGGTTTCGGGCCGGCGCTTTGACGTCAAGGTCCTCGGGCCCCCGCCGATCGGCGGCGTGGCCGTCAACGGAGCGGCCCCCGCGGGCCAGGCCGCGCCCAAGCGCACCTCCAGGGCCAAGTCGGCCAGCGCCGGCGGTCCGGACACACTCGAGTCCCCTCTGCAGGGGAACATGTGGAAGGTACTGGTCAAACAGGGCGACGTCGTCACCGAGGGCCAACTGCTTTGCATCATCGAGGCGATGAAGATGGAGAACGAGATCACCGCCCACAAGGCGGGAACGATCGCGGAGCTTCCGATCGTCGAAGGCGAGCCGATCAACGCGGGCGCGCCGATCGCCACGATCAAGAGCGAGTCGGCGCAGGAGGACTGAAATGTCAATAGTGGACTACGCGGCGGTCGCGGCCGGCCTCAGCCAGGCGATTCCCTTCAACGTGCATCTCGGCCTGGAGACGGTGTCCGTCGCCGCCGACCACGGCGTCGTAAGGCTGCCGGACGAGCAGCACTTGCGAAACCACGTCGGCTCGCTTCACGCTGGAGCTTTGTTCGCGGCGGGCGAGGCCGCCTCGGGGGCCGCTTTCGTGGGCGCCTTCTTGGACATCATGGGCGAGATCATGCCCTTGGCCGAGTCGGCCCAGATCGCCTACAAGAAGCTCGCCAAGGGCGAGATCACCGCAACCGGACGCTTTACCGAGGACAGCGGCGCCTTGAAGGCCAAGCTGAGCGAGGACGGCCGCATACGCTTCCCGGTCGAGGTTGAGATGACCAACGCCGAGGGCGAGGTCGTGGCCGAGATGACGGTCAACTGGTACGTGCGGCGTAACGAGGGCTGACATCGGCCTCTCTCAACCCTGACGCAAAGACGTTGTCTCTGCGCTTGGCGGGCCGGACCGTTGTCTCACCCTGACACACCGCTGAACACCATAAACGCGGGCAACGACACCGATCCACCGCTCGCCGCCCTCACATGACCGCCACGAACACGCGGGCCTCCTCCAGCAACTCGAGCGCCCTTTCGGCGGCGAGCGCAGGACCGTGTCCGGGCACGACGTACTCTGCCAATTCCACCATCGGACGCAGGCGCTCAAGCGTGGCTAGATACGCAGCCGCGGACCCATCTACCTGGGGCTCCTCCACCGCGGACAGGTAATCCCCAACCACCAGCACCCTCGCCCAATCCAGCCAAACCGCCATGCCGTCCTCGGTGTGACCATCGGCCGGATGCAGCTGCAGCTCGTGCTCGCCGATCTCGCATTGCCCCGGCACATCGAGCGCTTGGATCGAGCCCAGGCTCAAGGGTCGCTGCCGCTCCACGTAAAACTGCCTGTCGAAGGCGCGCAGTTCTCGCTGGGCCGCACCCGGCTCTGCACTCAAGCGTTGTGCGGTCGAGACGGCGCAACCGAGAGCGGCTTCCGGGAATGCGAGGCGGCCGAGCAGATGATCCCAGTCGGCGTGGGTCGCCAGCAGACCGCTCGGGGCGGGAAAACCGGCTTGTTGGAGTAGCGCCGGGAGCGCAGCAAGCTCCTCTGGCAACACCGGCGAGTCGATCACGAACGTCTCCGCCCCTGGTTCCCCCTCGCCGGCGATGCTCACCCTCACAGGGTTCTCCGGGTCCGATGCCGCGGGATGCACCGGGTTCGCCCTCACGGGATTCTCTGGGTCAGGGGCCACCCGTCCGCACACGATTACGCAGTTGGTTTGCCAGATGGCGCTTGTAACGAGCAGTACGTCGGCGTGCAGCGAGACGACGCGCACGCGTCAGGCGATACCCAGCAGCTTGGCCGCCTCGCGCAGGTTGGGCACTTCCGCCGTGGGCTTGCGCTGGGAGGACTCCAATGTCTGCTTGTAGCGATTGACCCAGATCACCGGGATGCGCTGCTTCACGCATGGCGAGACATCGGAGTGGTGGGAGGCCGCGACGTGCACCCAACCCTTCTTGGAGCCCAAGCGTCGCGCGCACTCAACGAAGTGGGCCGGGTCGGGCTTGTAGGAGCGCACTTGCTGGGCGGTCACCACGAGATCGAAATCCATCGGAATATGCCGCCGAGTTTGGCCCAACAGCTTGTCGTCGATGTTGGCGATGAGGCCCATCTTGTGCTTCTTGGCCAGCTTGTTCAGCTGCGTGGCGGTCTCCTTGAACGGCTTCCAGCGCTGCACCGAGTCCGGCAAGAAACCGGATCGCGACGGCTCCAGTTTCCACTCCAGGCGCTCGGCTATCTCCAAGGCTGTGCGCCGCAGCACCTCCGCATACAGCTCGTAGGAGCCCGCCTCAATTTCTTGGGAGATCTCATGGAACAGCGGGATCAGGACGTTGCGGTCGATCTCAAAGTCGTCGCGCTCGGCCTCCTTGGCGAAAGCCTCGTAAATGCCGGTCTCCCAATCGATCAGGGTGCCGTAGACGTCGAACGTGACGAAGGTGATGTTCTTTGGAATGGGCATCGGGCGGGCATTATGCCTCGCCCATGGCCTGGCGCGCGTTGCGCCATGCTCAGATGCCCGCCGTCCGCGCGCCGCACGCGCCCGCGAAAGGCCCGTCAGCGCGCCGCACAGGCCCGCGAAAGGCCCGTCAGCGCCCCCTCGGCGCGCACCGCGCCGTCTTTCGGCTAGAGTCTCGCGCCGCGTATGGACCTTCTTGAGTACCAAGGCAAGCAGCTCTTCGCACGCCACGGATTGGCCGTGTCCAACGGCAAGGCGGTGACCACCGTCGAGGACGCAGTCGCAGCCGCGAACGAGATCGGATATCCGGTCGTGGTCAAGGCCCAGGTCTTGATCGGCGGGCGCGGCAAGGCCGGCGGCGTGAAGCTGGCCGCCGACGAGGCCGAGGCTCGCGAGCATGCGACAAACATCTTGGGCCTGGACATCAAGGGCCACATCGTGCGCACCCTGTGGATCGAGCACGCCAGCGACATCGCGACCGAGTACTACGCCTCGGTGCTGCTCGACCGCTCGGCCAAGCAGCCGATGGTGATGTTCAGCGTGGAGGGCGGCGTCGAGATCGAGCAGGTGGCCGAGCAGAGCCCCGAGAAGCTGGTGCGCCACCACGTCGACGCCCTGAACGGGCTCAGCCGCGAGGAGGCCATAGAGATCGCGAAGGAGGGCGGCGCCGACCAAGACGTGGTCGAGGGCGTGGCCGACGCGCTGGTGGCGCTCTATGAGGTGTGGTTGCAGGAGGACGCCACCCTGGCCGAGATCAACCCCCTGATCGTGACCCCGGAGCGCAAGGTGAAGGCGCTGGACGCGAAGGTTTCCCTGGACGGCAACGCGCTCTACAGGCACCCCGAGAATCAAGGCCTGTCCGACAGCGAGAACGAAGACCCCATCGAACGCAAGGCCAAGGAACAGGGCGTTCAGTACGTGGCGCTCGACGGCGACATCGGCATCCTCGGTAACGGCGCCGGGCTCGTCATGAGCACGCTCGATGTCGTCGCCCAGGCCGGCGGCGCGCCCGCAAACTTCCTGGACGCCGGCGGCGGCTCGGACGCCGGCAAGGTCAAGCAGGCCGTCGAACTGATCCTCGCCAACGACAAAGTCAAGGCCGTCCTGTTCAACATCTTCGGCGGCATCACTCGCTGCGACGAGGTCGCCAAGGGCCTGATCGCCGCCTTCGGGGAGATTAAACCGACCGTTCCTTTCGTCGTCAGGCTGGACGGCACCAACGACGTTCAGGGACGCGATCTCTTGCAGGAGGCGGCCTTGCCCAATGTGTATGCGGCCCGAACGATGAACGAGGCGGCCGAGAAGGTCGTGGAGTTGGCGGCATGAGCATTCTCGTCGACAAGGACACGCGTCTCGCCGTAGCCGGCATCACGGGCAAAGAGGGCTCGTTCCACACCCTCAACAACCGCAACTACGGCACCAACGTCGTCGGTGGGGTGACGCCCGGCAAGGGCGGCCAGGACGTCGAGGGCATCCCTGTATTCGACTCTTGGGCGCAGGCGGCCCAGGAGGCCCAACCGAACACGGCGATGATCTTCGTGCCGCCGCGCTTCGCGGCCGACGCGATCCTCGAGGCCGCTGCCGCCGGCGTGGAGCTGGTGATCGCGATCACCGAGGGGATCCCCGCCCACGACGAGCTCAGGGTCTACAACACCCTCAGGCGCGACCACAAGAACACCCGCCTGATCGGCCCCAACTGCCCGGGCATCCTCTCCCCGGGCAAGGCCAATGTGGGCATCATTCCCGCCTCCTTCTTCAAAGAGGGCAACGTGGGCGTGGTCTCGCGCTCGGGCACCTTGACCTACCAGATCGGCAACGAGATCGCCCAGGCCGGCTTCGGCTGCAGCTCGATCGTGGGGATCGGCGGCGACCCGGTGCCGGGATCCTCCTTCGTGGACATCATTGCCTCCTTTGAGGAGGACCCCCAGACCGAGCTGATCGTTTTGTCCGGCGAGATCGGAGGCTCGGCCGAGGAGGAGGCCGCCGACTACATCGCCGAGCACGTCACCAAGCCGGTGGTCGCCTACATCGCGGGATTCACCGCCCCCGCTGGTAAGCAGATGGGCCACGCGGGCGCGATCGTGTCCGGCTCGGCCGGCACCGCCGCGGCCAAGGCGCTTGCCCTCGAAGCCAAGGGCGTGAGAGTCGGTCGCACCCCGACCGAAGTTGCCGAGATCGCCGTCGAGATCCTCGGCGGCGTCTCCACCGATCCCCGATCGATACCCCAGTCGGGCCACGCGGGCTGATCGCAGGTCGGCGCAGGTCGGCGCAGGTCGGCCAGCAGCTACGCTAAAGGCGTGGACCAGGAGGTAGCCAAGACGCTGGGCGAGTTGGAGCTCAAGCTCCAGCAACTCGAGCACGAGCTGACTTCGATCGGACCGCACGACGCGACACCGAAGGCAACCGCCGAAATACGACCGTCTGGAAGGCTGATCGACGAGGCGATCGAGCCCTCCCAGGTGGCAGACGCGGCGGCCGAGGCGATCGTGCAGGGCGACGGCTTCGGCGGGGCTCCCGTATTCGGTGGCGAGGAACTGCCCGCACAGTCGCCGGCGAGCGGACACGATTGGAAAGCCGACGTTCGCGAGACCGCCTACGGGGAGATCCCCACAGAGGACGCGCACGGCTCGTCATTCGGCCACCCCTCCTCCTTCGAACCGGCCTCCGAGCGCCCCGGTCCGCCGATCCCGCCACCGAGCCCCACCCCTCAGCCTCCGCCCATGACGCCGCCCGGACCTCCTCCGCCCGGACCTCCTGCACCCACGACGCCGCCCGGACCTCCTGCACCCGAGCATCCTCCGGCGCCGGCACCGCAACCGGGCCCGCAGCCGATCGACCGTGCGGAGCTGGTTCGCTTCAAGCAGCACCTCGAGCACACCATGGCCGAGCTGAGCGATGAGCTCGCCAGGCTGCTGTTGCCCAAGCCACCCACGTAGGATGTCCACCGTGATCTCATTCGCCAGGGGCGCACCGTCGCTCGACATCGTCAACGTGCAAGGACTCAAGGATGCGGCCGCGCGCGCATTCGAGAGCGACCCTGCCGGAGCCACCGCCTACGGAACTTCCATCGGCTACCCGCGCCTGAGGGCTTGGATCGCCGACAAGCACGGAGTGGAGCCCGAGCGAGTGCTGGTCACCAACGGCTCGATGCAGGCCGACGCCTTTTTGTTCGAGCAGCTCGTGGGGAACGGCGACGAGGTCATCGTGGAGCGCCCCACCTATGACCGCACTCTGCTGTCTCTGCGCGAGCGTGGAGCCAAGGTACGCCCCGTCGAGCTGCAACCGGACGGGATCGACACCGACGCCCTAGAGGCTCTGCTAAGAGGTGGGCAATCGGCCAGTGAGAGTGCCGTCAACGTCAGGCCGAAGCTGGCCCACATCATCCCCAACTTCCAGAACCCGGCAGGCTACACGCTCTCCTTGGAGAAGCGCAAGGCCCTCGTGGACCTAGCGCGTGCGCACGGCTTCTTGATCTTCGAGGACGACCCCTACGTGGACCTGCGCTTCAGCGGCGAGAAGCTCCCGACGATGCTCTCGATGGATCCCGAGCGGGTCGTGTACGCGTCCTCGTTCTCAAAGACGGTGTGCCCCGGGATCAGGGTCGGCTATCTGGTGGGGCCGACCGACCTGATCGCCCAGATCGCCAAACTGGCGACGAACACCTACATCTCGCCGAGCATGGTCTCCCAAGCGATCGTCTACGAGTTCTGCGCCTCAGGCGCCATCGAGCGGTCGATCGAGACAGTCCGCACAGCCTTGGCAAAGCGCGCCCTAACCTTGCAGAACGCCCTCAAGCGTGACCTGCCCGAGGCCAGGTTCGTGGCCCCCCAGGGCGGCTATTTCATGTGGGTGGAGCTGCCCGAGGGGACCGACGTCGCTGCCCTTTTCAAGCTCGCCGGCGAGCTGGGCGTGGCGTTCGTGAAGGGCACCGACTTCCTCTTGGAGGGCGGCGAGAACACATTGAGGCTGGCCTACTCGGGCGTGACCCCCGAGCAGATCGACGAAGGCGTAGCGCGCCTCGCCGAAGCCTTCCAATCGCTCTGAGCGCGTCAGTTTTCTGACGGGCACGAGAGCCAAGCCAGACAAGGACGCAGCCCGCGTGGCGTGCTTCGCACGCGAGCGGGCGAGCGGGCGAGAGGGCAGTATGCCGCCGGCTATCGTGCCCGTCAGCGGCCGTAGCGCTGGCCCAAGACCAGCTGCTCCGGCAGGGCCGTACGCGGCGGCGGCGAAGGATCGGCTGTGACCGACACGGTCTCGGCCACCGACGGGGTAAGGATGCAGCGCAAGCCCTCGGCGGTCTCCACGACGACTTGATCCTCGTCGTGCTCGGCCAAGGTGCCCACCAGTCCCGGCTCGATGCCGGACCCCTTGAGGTAGCGCAGAAGGTCCTCCGCCTCGTTCTCGAAGCGCAGGATTCGCACCTTGGCGCCGACCTCCACGTCCGCAAGCGGGACGCCGGCGAGGCGGGCACCGGCGACGATCGGATGACCGTGCGGACAGGTCTTGGCGTCGCCGATCGCGGCCAGCATTTTTTCCTCGAGCACCGGAGACATGGCGTGCTCCAAACGCTCGGCCTCCTCATGGACCTCGTCCCAAGGCACCCCGAGCACGTCCGTGAGGAAGCGCTCGATCAGGCGATGACGACGCACGATGCCCTCGGCGTGCTCCTCCCCGGTGGGGGTGAACGCGATCGCGCGGTCCGAGCCGCGCGTGATGTAACCGTCGCGCTCCAGGCGCCCAACCATCTCATGCACCGTCGGGGCCGAAAGCTGCATCGCGCGAGCCACATTGGCGCCGGTCATCGGCAGACCGGCCTCGTGCAGCCAGAAGAGGATCTGCAGGTACTCCTCCTCGGCGACGGTCGCGGTGCTCACGCCTTGCTCGCTCATCGTTCCAGACTACCTACGTCGCCAACTGCTCGACTGTGCACTCCTTCGGGTCCTTGTCCTCGCGCCAACGTTTGAGCTTCGCGCCGTGGCGGATGCGCCCGGCCGCCACATGATCGAAATCGATCTCGACAACCAGCTCGGGGCGCAGAGCCACCCACTCCAGGTTGCGATCGGCGCTCCAGCGAGACGGATCGGCAGACCCTCGCTCGCCCGTCTCATAAGGAGCCAAGGTGTTGACCAGTTCGTGCTTGACCTTGGCGGTGAGACCAGAGCAGTGACCGACGACACGCAGATCCTCTCCGTCGTAGAGGGCCAAGATCAAAGCTCCCACGGTGTGCTCCTCCTTGCCAGGCCGCCAACCCGCGACGACGGCGTCGATCGTGCGGGTGCGCTTGACCTTGACCATTCCCTTGCGCTCACCGGGCAGATATGGAGCGGAGCGCTCCTTGGCGATCACCCCCTCGGCGTCCCGCAGCCACGGCTCGGCCTCCGCGGCCGTCTCCACCGAGACCATCAGCTCGACCGGAGCCTGCGCGAAATAGTCCTCAGCGAACAGGCGCTCCAGTCCGGCTCGGCGGCTGGAGAATGGTTGAGCCAGCCACGAGTTCTCCTCGTAGGCGAGCAGGTCGAAGGCTATGTAGACCGCGGGTGTCTCCACAGCCAGTCGCTGGACACGAGACTCCGCCGGGTGGACGCGCTGACCGAGCGCATCGAAGTCCTCGCGGCCAATCGCCTCGCTTGCCTGGCCCCCGCGATGGGGGGTGCCTGAACCGGTGCGCACGACAATCTCTCCATCGAGCACGTAGCGGCCCGGCGGGAACACGAGCTCGGGGAAGTAGCGTCCCAAGGTCTTGCCGTTTCGCGACTGCAAGAAGACCTCCTCGCCGTTGACGAACGCGATGCACCGGAAGCCATCGAGCTTGACCTCGTAGACCCAATCCTCCCCTTCGGGCAACGCCTTGCGCGAAAGCGCAAGCTCGGGCTTCAATGGTGGAGAGAGGGGGAGCGTCATCGCTGCTTGGCTCTGCTCGGTTGCACCCGCCGTGGCTCTCCGGCCTGCTTGCGGAAATGTGGCGGCCACGGTGCGTCGCCGAGACCCTCGCGCTCGTCGCGGGCAGCCAGATCCAGGAGCGCGCTCAGCGAACCGGAGTGCTCGTCGATCGACTCCGATGGGTCGCCGCGCTCGCGCAGCCGCGCCGGCACCGTGTCGATGCGCAACTCCCCCGGCTCCACATCGGCGACCTCCTCCCACTCCAAGGGACACGACACGCGTGCATCGGGCACCGCCCGCACCGAATACGCGGAGGCCACGGTGCGGTCGCGGGCGTTCTGGTTGTAGTCGATGAAGACACCTTCGCGCTCCTCCTTCCACCAGCGCGAAGTCGCTTCGCCGGGCATCCTGCGCTCCACCTCGCGCGCCAACGCGAGCGCCGCGCGGCGCACCTCGGAGAAGTCGTGCTCGGGCAGGATGCGCACGAACACGTGAATCCCTCGCGAACCGGAGGTCTTGGGGAAACCGAGCAGCTTGTGCTCCTCGAGCACCTCTCGCACGGTGAGCGCCACGCGCCGCACCATCGCAAAATCGACGTCCGGTCCCGGGTCGAGGTCGATACGCAGCTCGTCGGGATGGTCCAGGTCGGCGCGACGCACCGCCCAAGGGTTCCAATCGATCACGCCCAAGTTCACCGCCCACACCAGATGGGCCGCATCGTTGGGCACGAGCTCGCGCGCGTGGCGCCCGCTCGGAAACGTGACGGTGGCCGTCTCCAACCATTCGGGCGACCCGTTGGGAACGCGCTTCTGAAAGAAGGGCTTGCCCGCGACCCCGTCGACCCACCGCTTCATCACAGTGGGGCGCTCCTTCAGGTGGCGCACCACAGCCTGCTCGCACTCGATGTAGTAGGCCACGAGATCGAGCTTTGTGAAGCCGGGCTTGGGGAAGAACAGCTTGTCCGGTTTGGAGACGCGCAGCTCGCGGCCGCACACCTCGAGCATGACGTGATCGTCGTCGGCCATCGCTGAAAGGATGCCATGCGTGATCTCCGAGACCGTGCTCGTACTCGCCGGCCCCTTTGACGAGCGCCTCGACGCCGGCCGGGTGGCGGGTGCCGTCGGCCGCGGTCTGACCGCCGGCGAACACTTGACGTGCGATCCGTGCCCCTTGGGGCAGGAGCCCTGCGCGCCAAGCACAGATGCCTCCGAACCGCTCGATGAGATGGACTTCGACCGGCGCATGCGAGCCGCTCGTGCACTCGTGATCGCCTGCGCCCGCTTGAATGACCGCGCGCTCCTGGGCAGCATCGCCTTCGAGGCCGCAACGCGAGCGCGTCAGGGAGGCGTGCCCGCCTACGCGATCGTCGCCCATGACGAACTCGACCGCTTCGAGGCTCGCATCGTCGACCTTCAAGTCATCCTCCAGGCCGGCACCGCGAGGGCGCTCACGGTGGCCGGCAGAAAGCTTTCGCGACTCATTTGAGCTTATGCAGACAATCGTCCGCATCGGTCTCTACGATCGGTGGATGCTCATCGCCGTGACTCGCTCACCCACAATCACCGACCTTCCGACCGTGCTCGGTTCGGGCGGGACCGTCCTTGGCGGCGTGGTCGGTTGGCTTCTAAAGGCACCAAAATTGGCGCCGATCATTTGACAATCTCGCGGTGGGCGCTGCCGCGGGTGGAGTTTGCGGCTGTTTGATTGCTTTCATGAGCTACTTCGGCGCAAAGATCGCCGGCGGGTAGAATCGAAACATGGATCGCATAGCACGAACTACGGCTGCGCTGGCCGGGGTCAGCGTTCTCGCGTTTGCTGCCGGCATCTTTCTGGCGGGCGTGAATGCCGCATCTGGCTGGTATTACGTGGTCGGGCTGTTCCTTGCAGGCCTCGGAGTCCTGCGCATATTCTCGCCGACTGTAAGGGCCTCGGTGCATGGTCCGGACACCCGTAAGCGAGTCGGTCAAAAAGAGAGTGCGCACAGGCCCAGCCCGATCGGCTGAGCCTTCCTCTCGCGTCGTCGGCTCACAAAAAACACCGGCCCTCTCCCCGATAGGTGGGGACCTCCTCTACGACCCGCTCGCCCTCGATCAGGTAGAGGCGATCGAAGCGCTCGCACAGCTCGCCGGCCTTGGCGTGACGAAACCAGACGCGGTCTCCGACTTGAAGATCGCGAGCAGGAGCGCCTGTGAGCGGGGTCTGGACCTCGCCCGCTCCCTCCTGCTTGTCAAGCGCCAGGCCGGTGGGCAGGAACGGAATGGGTAGGCGCGCCGCGTCGGCCGGTCCCGACGCGAGGTATCCACCGCCGAGGACAGTTGCCAGAGAAGCTCGCGGCTTGCGCACCACCGGCAGCGCAAACAGCGCCGCGGGCTTCGGCTGAAAGGAGCTGTAGGCGTCGAACAATGTCGGCCCATACAGTCCCGAGCCGGCCGCAATCTCGGTGACCGCGGACTCGGCCGCGGTCGACTCCAGGCTGCCGGTGCCCCCGCCGTTGACAAACCGAAGCGGGGGCTGCGAAATTTCGGCGAGCACGCTTTGGACGGCCGCGACGGCCGCTCCGCGACGAGAGGCCAACTCGGCGAGGGAGCGTCGCTGCATCCCCCGAATCGTGGCCGCGCGCAGACGGCGGCCGGGAGGCGCATCGCCGACACCGGCAACCTGGGACTCATAGGCCATCATCCCGCTCAGCGTGAATCGCGGCCGGCCCGCGATCTCGCGCGCGAGCGCCGCCGCCTGCTCGGGTGTGTGTACCGGCGAGCGCTTGGCACCGATCCGAACGCGACCCTCGAGTAGCCACAGCCCCGCGTCGAGCTCGATGCACACTTCGATCGGCCGGCCCGACTCACCGATTGCGGCTTCGATCAGATCGAGTTGGGTCGGACTATCGACCATCAACGACACGCGTGCGTTCTGCGCGGCCTCTGTGGGAGCGCCCGGCTGCCCCTGCGCCCGCGAACCCTGGGAGAGCTCGGAGAGTGCGCACAATGCCTTGCGATCGATCGTCGGATAGGCCACGACCAGGTCCTCGAAGGAGTTCCCGGCCAACCACACAGCCTCCGGCAGCGTGAAGGCGAGCGTTCCCTGAAAGCCGGGCCGCGCGAGCACCCTTTCCTGTAGCGCCCTGCAGCGAACCGACTTAGAGGCCAGACGGATCGGCTTGCCGTGCGCGCGCCTTCGCATGTCGGCCGCATTGGCCCAAAAAGCGTCGAGGTCGACCACCGCGAATGGCGGGTCCAGCTCCGCGGTCGCTTCGTCCAGCCGCCGGCAGAGATCGCTCACCGCATTGCACCGACGGGCCCGAGCACGCGCTCGGTCCAAGCGTTGGCGAATCTGCCTTCGGGATCAAGCCGCGCGCGCACAGTCTGGAAGCGATCCCAGCCCGGATAGCGCTCGCGCAACGTGGCCGCCGTCTGGGAGTGGCGCTTGCCCCAGTGGGGACGTCCGCCGAGCTCGAGCATGATCTGCTCGACCGCCTCGAAGTAGGGGCGCCAAGGCATCCCGCGGTACATGTGCACTGCCACATAGCCGCTCTCTCTCCCCTGAGCGGTGCTCATCAGCGCCTCGTCGGGAGCGACCGTGCGCACCTCGATCGGGAACGGCACCGCGAAGCCACCGCGCTCGATCGTCTCGAGCACGCGCTTGACCGCCTTGTTGGTGTGCGCGCGCGGCAAGGCGTACTCCATCTCGGTGAACTTGACCAGGCGGGGGCTCGCGAAGATGCGATCGGAACGGTCGATCCGCTTGGACTTGCCGGCCAGGCGCGTCACGATCCGGTTGATCTCGGGGATGCGGTTGGGTAGGCGCCGCCCAATGCGACAGAACATCTCGAACGTGCGGTTTGTGAGCAGCACGTCGTTGGCGTACTCGGCCACTTTGCCGCGAGGCTCCGGCGACTGCTCGGTGCGATTGTTGGTGCGAGTCAGCGCGATGTCACAGTGGGGGAACACGTAGAACTCGAAGTGATCGTTGGCCAGCGCCAACTCCTCGAAGCGCGCCAGCGTCTCATCGAGCGGCGCGGGAGCGTCGATCCCGCACAAGGTGAAGGCAGGGACGCAGCGCAAAGTCACCTCGGCGAGCACCCCCAACGCACCGAGTCCGACGCGCGCCGCGAGAAACGACTCTGGCTCGCTCTCCTCAGAGCACGCGAGGGTCGAACCGTCGGCGAGCACGAGCGTCAAAGCGACGACTTGCGAGGGAATGTTGCCCAACCGGGCGCCCGTCCCGTGGGTTGCCGTAGAGATCGCACCGGCGATGCTCTGGGCGTCTATGTCGCCCAGGTTCTCAAGCGCAAGCCCATGTCCGGCCAAGGCGGCGTTGAGACGAGCGATCGAGATGCCTGCCTGTACCCGCACGAGCCCCGATGTCCGGTCAACCTTGAGCACATCTTGGCAGCGGTCGAGCACGATCAGCACCCCTTCGCTGCAGGCAATGTCTGTGAAGGAGTGGCCCGCGCCCGCCACACGCACCCGCATGCCCGCCCGCCCCGCAGCCGCCACCGCGGCCGCAATCTCCTCGGTGGATCGAGGATGCACAATCTCTCGCGGCCGGCAGCTTTCGTCACCGGTCCAGTTGCGCCACTCCACGTCGCTCGTCTCGGGGGCAGTAGGCTCGCGCATCAGATGACCTCCTCCGAGCCTACCGCCACCCAGACGCCCCGCGCCGCGCGCCCGCGCGCCTTGCCTAGCCCGGTCGCGCGACGCGCGACGGTAATCGGCGCCGGCTCGTTCGGCACCGCCTTGGCCGTGCTCTTGACCCGGGCGAGCCTACGCACGACCCTGCAAACGCGCCGCCCCGAGCAGGCCGCGTCCCTGTCGACCGACCGCGAGAACAAGCTCTACCTCCCGGGTGTGGAGCTGCCCGGCCAGTTGCGTATCGAGCCTGTGGACGCCGGGGTCGCGCGCGCCGATTACGTGTTCCTGGCGGTCCCCTCGCGCGGCCTGGATGTAGCTATCGCGGCGCTGCGCGGCGGCGAGCTTGCCAAGCGCGCGGCGGTCGTATCCGTAGCGAAGGGCCTCGTGCCTCCGGACGGGCGTCCGCCGACTTCGGTCTTGAGCGCCATCTTCGGAGCCCACCGCGTGGCCTGCGTCGGCGGACCGGCCCACGCCCAGGAGATGGTGCGCTCCGGAGCCGGCCTCGTGGTGGCCTGCGTCGAGGAAGAGCTGGCGCGCACGCTCGCCCAGATATTCACGCGCGCGGGTGTCGTATGCGAGCAGTCCAACGACCCGGTCGGAGTCGAGCTGGCCGGCGCCGCCAAGAACGCCGCGGCGCTCGCCGCGGGCGCCACCGAGGCCCAGGGCGCAAACGCCGCGGGAGCGGCTGCCGGACACATCTTTGCCGAGGTTTGGCGCTACGCAGAGGGCTTGGGCGCACGGCCGGAGTCGATGATCGGCCTGGCGGGCGTCGGCGACCTGGTGGCGACCGCCTTGGCGCGCGAGAGCCGCAATCGCCGTGCCGGAGAGCTGCTCGCCGAGGGCGTGCCGGCGGCGGAGATCCCGACGCGCATCGGCCAAGCGGTCGAGGCCTTGGAGTGGGTTCCCCAGCTCGCACACACGCTCGAAGCGGCCGGCGTGGAGGCACCCGTGACGGGCGCACTTGGCCGCCTGATCTCAGGCGAGCTGCCGCTCGATGCGTGGGTTGCCCTCGTGCGTACCACGGTCCCACCTCCCGCCCGCTGGCGCAGGCGCCCCGCTCCCGGCTTCTGGCGCCGTACGTGGCATCGACTGTTTCGGGGTGAGACCCCACGGGCTTCCTAGTCAGGTCGTCGCGTTTGCGCCTCCGTGGCGCGCACCTCACCGCACCGAACCCGCCGGACGCGGCCCACCGGTTCAGCCGCTGACGAGCGTGCTCACGACCGCCTCGTATACCCCGGCCCCATGGCCGGCCTCGGCGACGCGCACGTTGCCGTGAGCCTCCGCCGCCGATCGGATCGAAGGGTCGCGCTCGACCGCATTGGCGACCAGCCAGAACGTGCCTACGTGCTCGGCGCAGGCCAGGTCCTCGCGCGAATCGCCGACCGCGAAGGTCTCCTCGCGCGCATAGCCCCGCACCTGCCTGTGAAACGCAACCGCGGCAGTCTTCGAGGCGCCCGCAGGCACGAGGTGATAAGCGCGTACATGAGGCAGCTGCGCGAGCGCCGCGGAGCGACGACTCACCACCCCGTTGTCAACCAGGCGCAAATGTCCGTGGCCCTCTTCGGCCAGCAGCACATCCGCCTCGGACGCGTCCACGAGGCCACGAAACAGGTGCGAGACTTCACGATTCACGTGCCACGGCTCGTGATACTCGAGCCGTCCCTCATAGCGCTCGAGCAGCAATTCGGGAGCGCCGCTGCGATCTATCTGATCGGCGATCGACAGCTCGCCGGGAACCATCTCGCCTGTGAGCCAGTGCTCCTCGCCGCCCGCGGGCGCGATGCCCGGGCGCACTGTCGTGGGTGCGCCGGGGTCCCCAAGCAGGCCGGCGCCGAGCACGACGCAGGCGCCCGCCTCGAAGATATAGGAGTCCTGCCCGAGCAATCGCGCGTCCTCGGCCACCTGTTGGCGACGACGGCCGGACATCAACACGATCTCCACGTCCGCTCGCAGACACGCTTGCACGGCGCGCAATCCCTCGAAGGAGACGTTCCCCTCGCCGTCGTGCACGAGCGAAGCGCCACGGCCGAGCAAGGTGCCGTCGAGATCGACATACAGACAGCGCATCGTCATCCGCCCACCACCGCCGCCAGCGCGGGGCGCTCGACCGGTGCCGCGCGCAGATCGACGCCTATCAAGCGTTGCTCATCGTGCAGGCGGCGGGCGATCGTGGCGAGCACTTGCTCGGACATATCCCCGAGCGCAGTCAGCTCCTGGTGGCGATTGCGATGCACGTCGAGATCGACTTGCGCAAGGCCGTCCAGTCCGATCTCACGCCACACGTCGATCAGCATCCCGATCTCGACGCCGTACCCGGTCACGAACGGCACTCTTTCAAGCAGATCACGGCGCGCGGCGACCTCGCCCGCCAAAGGCTGCTTCACCGCTGCAAGCTCTGGATAGAAGAGGGCGAGCGCAGGACGCGCCAGCAAGTGGTTGACGCGCCCGCCTCCCTGGGGCAGGGAGATCCCACCATGCTCGAACGGACGCCTATAGAAGGCCTTCACGAACCGAACCCGCGGCTCGCACACCAGCGGTCCAAGCAGACCGGTTGCGAAATGATCGGAGAACTCGGCCGTGTCGGCGTCAAGGAACACGACCAGTTCCCCTTCGAGCAGCGGTAGGGCGCGCCACATCGCATCCCCCTTGCCTAGCACTGGCCCCAGTGTGGTCGGCTCCCCGCTTCGGCTCGCCCCGTCATTTGGCGAAGGGTTGCCCACGCTCACCGTCAACTCCCCCTCCTGCACGACCTTCGCTCCGGCATCGGCGGCGATCGTGGCCGTGCCATCGGCCGAAGCGGCGTCCACGACGACGATCTCGTCGATCGCCCCGGCCTCGCCCAGCCCGCTCAGTGCCCTTACGATCTCGCCGATTGTGGCGGCGCATTCGCGCGCCGGCAGGCACACCGACACGCTCGCCTCGCGCTCGGCGGCGATCCGGGACGCCGGGTAGAGCGAATGGTGGAAGGTGCGTCTTTTCGCCCAGTCCTCGGCTGCGGGGTCGAGCATCGCCTCTACTATCGCAAGCGATGGCAAAATCCGCCTCCGCTGCGCGCACGACCGCGATCTCCGGCACCTCGAACGTCAGCGCAGGAGACCTGGCGACAGGGGTTATCGAGCGCACCATCGAGCCTTGGAGCGCCCTCGTGGACGAGGCGCGCGAGGACGGCCGGATCGTGCGCGAGGCAAACGTTGGGCCGGGCACGGCCAACCTTGTGGAGATCCCCTCCGATCTGCACCCCGACGTCCTCGCCGGCCTGGAGCGCGTCGGGATCGAGCAGCTCTACTCCCATCAGGCCGAAGCGCTCGCCTGCGCCTGGGAGCGGACCACGATCGTCACAACGGGCACCGCTTCGGGCAAGTCGCTGTGCTTCAACCTGCCGACCTTGCAAACGCTCTGCGCCGAACCGCTCGCGCGCGCGCTCTACCTGTACCCGACCAAGGCGCTCGCCCAAGACCAGGCGCGCGCGCTCGCCTCGTTCGGCCTGACCAAGCAGGTCCGCCCCGCGATCTATGACGGGGACACGCCCAAGGACGTACGCGGGGACGTGCGCAAGCAGGCGAACGTCGTCCTCACCAACCCGGACATGCTCCACCTCGCCATCCTGCCCCACCACGGCGCTTGGGAGCGACTGTTCAGCCGCCTGCGCATCGTCGTGGTGGATGAGGCTCACGTCTACCGCGGGGTGTTCGGCTCGCATGTCGCTAACGTTCTGCGTCGCCTGCTGCGGATCGCTGCAGCCTATGGCAGCGACGTGCGCGTGTTGCTCGCTTCGGCCACGATCGCCAACCCGGTGGAGCTGGCCGAGCGACTCACCGGGCTGGAGGATGTCGGGCTGATCGAGCGCGACGGCTCCCCCACGCCGCGACGGCAGATCGCGATGTGGAACCCGCCGCTCGTGGATGAGGCGATCGGGGCGCGACGCTCGGCCTTGGGCGAGGCGGCCGAGGCGCTCGCCCGGCTGGTGCGCGACGGGGCGCGCTGCATCTGCTTCATGAAGTCGCGCAAGGGGGTCGAGTTGCTCGCCAAGATGGTTCGCGAAGACATCGAGCGCACCGACTCCGATCTGGCCGAGCGGGTGGCTCCTTACCGCGCGGGCTACACCCCTCAGCAACGCCGGGCCTTGGAGGCGCGTTTGACGAGCGGGGAGCTGCGCGCCGTGATCACCACCGACGCCTTGGAACTTGGGATCGACATCGGCGAGCTCGACGCGGCGATGGTCGTCACGTTCCCCGGCACGGTCGCCGCCCTGCGCCAGATGTGGGGCCGTGCGGGACGGCGCGGCAAGGGCCTCGCTGTGTACGTCGCCGGCGAGGACGCCTTGGACCAGTTCTTCTGTCGCCACCCCGACGAGTTTCTGGAACGTCCTGTCGAGGCGGCGATCCTCGACCACGAGAGCGCCCAGATCCACCAGGCCCACCTGCTGTGCGCCGCTTATGAGGGACCACTCGAAGCGGGCGACGCCGAGTTCTTCGGGCCGCGCTGGGAGGCCCACGCGGAGGCGCTGGTCTCGGCCGGGCTGCTTCGCAAGCGAACCGTCCAACGCCCTCGCGGCGGCGCCGAGCGAGCGAGCCCACATGGCGCCGGCTCCGCCACGGGCACCTCGAAGGCGGACGAGCCCGAACGGCAAACGGGCGTCGAGGTGTATGTCCTGCGCCGCCCCGCCGACTACCCCGCCGCCAAGGTGTCCCTGCGCTCCTCCTCTCCCGACAGCTTCGCGATCGTGGACGTCTCCTCGGGCGAGCTGCTTGGCCAGACCGAGGCCGCCAGGGCGCACTCGACCGTCCATGACGGCGCCATCTACCTGCACCAAGGCCGCTCCTATGAGGTGCGCGAACTGGATCTCGAGAATCGGCGCGCTTTGGTCGCCCCGTTCAACGGAGACTGGTACACCCAGCCCAAGCGCGAGACCGACACCAACATCGAGCGCCTGCTCGACCGCCGCGAAGCGCTCGGCGTGACGCTCTCCTTCGGCGAGGTGTCGGTCACCGAGACGGTGCTCGGATACCAGCGCAAGCGCCTTACCGGGGAGGGTGGGAACTCCATCATCGATCTCGTGATGCTCGACCTGCCCCAGACCTCCTTCTCGACGCAGGCGCTCTGGTTCGAGCTGGACGGCGCCACGCTCACGGGGCTCGCAGGCCGTGCGACGGCCCGCGGTGCGAAAGACGACAGGGCGAACCATGCGACGGCCCAGGGTGAGATCGCCATCCCGATGGATGCCTTGCTCGGCTCCTTGCACGCCGCCGAGCACGCCCAGATCGCGGTGCTCCCTTTGATCGCGATGTGCGACCGCTGGGACATCGGCGGCCTCTCGACCAACATGCACCCCCAAACGGGCGGACCCACGATCTTCATCTACGACGGCCACCCCGGCGGCATCGGCATCACGCGCCTGGCCTACCACCGCTTCGAGGAGCTTTGCCGCGACGCACACCGTCTGATCGCGGAGTGCCCGTGTGAGAGCGGCTGTCCCTCGTGCGTGCAGTCGCCGAAGTGCGGCAACCTCAACGAACCGCTGTCGAAGGCCGGCGCGCGAATCGTGCTCGAAGCGATGCTTGCCGCTCAGCCGGCCTGATTCCCCGCGGCGATCTTCTTCAGGTCGATCGTGGCGTCATACAGCTTCGGATCGACGCCCTCCTCCAAGGCCACCTCCCGCAAGGGTCGTCCCGAGTCGGTCGCCTTTTTGACGATCGCCGTCGCCTTGTCGTAGCCGATCGCGCCGTTCAAAGCGGTCGCGACCGCGAGCGTGGCGCCAGCCGAGGCGGCGCAACCCGCCTTGTTGACCGTGATCCCATCCACGCACTTCTCGGCGAACACCTTCGAGGCTTTGGTGAGCAGGTTCAAGGACTGCAACACGTTGCGTGCGATCAGGGGGATCCTCACGTTCAACTCGAACTGTCCTTGCAGGCCGCCGACGGTGATCGCCGTGTCGTTGCCGATGACTTGCGCGGAGACCTGAAGCACAACCTCCGGGATCACCGGGTTGACCTTGCCCGGCATGATCGAGGAGCCCTTCTGTAGCTCAGGCAAGAAGATCTCGCCGATCCCCGCCCGCGGTCCGGACCCCATCAGAGCGAGATCGCCCGCAATCTTGGTCAAGGAGACGGCCACTGTCTTCAAAGCGCCCGAGAGCTCCACGAGCGCGTCCCTGTTGGCCTGCGCCTCGAACGGGTCGAGCGGCGCCGCGATCTGCTTGAGACCAGACTCCCGCTTGAGCCGCGCCCTCACCTTCTCGGCGAACTTGGGGTGCGTGTTGAGACCGGTACCGGTGGCGGTGCCGCCCAATGGGATCTGCCCGACGTGAACCAGCGCGGCCGCGACACGCTCCTGGCCAAGCGCCATCTGGGCGGCGTAGCCCGCGAACTCCTGCCCCAACGTGACCGGCACCGCGTCCATCAGGTGGGTGCGCCCCGACTTGACGACCCCCGAGAAGCTCTTGCTCTTCTTGGCGAACGAGCGCTCCAACTGCTTGAGCGCCGGCAACAACTCGTTCTGGGCCACGTCCAGCGCCGCCAGGTGGACGGCTGAGGGGAACACGTCATTGGAGGACTGACCCATGTTGACGTGGTCGTTGGCGTGCACCTTCTCGCCCGCCAGCATCGCGATCACCTCGTTGGCATTCATGTTCGTCGAGGTACCCGAGCCGGTCTGAAAGACATCGATCGGGAACTGCTCATCGTGCTTGCCCGCCGCGATCTCGCGAGCCGCCTTCTCGATGCTCGTCGCGCTGCGCTTGCTCAACAAGCCCAACTCGCCGTTGACCGTGGCGGCCGCGCCCTTGATGCGCGCCAGCCAATGCACCACCGACGCCGGCACCGTCTCGCCGGAGATAGGGAAATTGTCCACTGCCTTGGCGGTCTCCCCGCCCCAAAGCTGCTTGCCGGTCATCGCGTCTCCTCGGTCGTCCTCGTCGGGCTCGTAAATCTACCCGCAGAACGCCACCAGCTCCCGCGCCACCCCGACCGGATCGTCATAGGTCATCAGAAAGCCCGTCCCGGCCAGCACCCGCAACTGTCCTTGCGGCAGCAACCGCAAAGTCTCCTCGGCGCCCGCCAGGGGATGCATCGGATCGTTATCGGCCCAAAGCAGGAGCACCGGCATGTCCAGCCGCGGATACAGCTCGAGTAGCTGCGTCCGCGCCCCCCGCGGCCAGCGGCGCGCGCACTTCGCCCACGAACGCGCCAGGTTCGGGTTGCCCGGGACGTCGGCGAAGGCGTGGCGCATCAGATCGCCGGCCTCCGGTGCGCGGCGCTCGGACATGCGCACGCCCAGCTGGGGCGTGAACACCAGCTTGGTCGCATGACTCAACACGCGATCCAGCCCCGGAACCGAGCCGCCCATCGTGGCCAGCCGCCACGCCTCGCGCTTGCCGGCGCCCTCCACGGGCAGGTGCAATCGATTGGGCATCAACACCACCCGACTCGGCGCAAGCCCACCCGCCATCACCGCCTGCAGCAGGATCTCGGCGCCCGCATCGTGCCCGACAACAAGCGGTTTGGGGCCGAGCACGTCATCGGCAAAGCCACTCATCACCTCCGCGAACCACTCGATCGTGTAGGGATGGCGCGGCCGATCCTCCGAGTCGCCGTGCAGCGGAAGGTCGGGAATCACAAGCCGGTGGCGCTCGGCCAAGCGCTCGACCACCGGCTCCCACTCGCGATGGGACAACAGCCCGGCGTGCACCAGCGCCAGCGGCGGTCCCGCCCCCACCTCGCGATAGGCCACCCTCGCCCCGTCGGAGTGGTGATACAGGCGCAGCCTCATGGGGGTCGTCTCGCGTCCGGGCACGCTCTCATCGTATGGACGCAAAGCGCTTCGACCAACCAACTCCGTCGCCAACGCGAGGCGCGCTCCTGTCTCTGCAATGGCTTTCCCAGTATGCAGCCTGCGTTGCGCCGCTTGCCCGAGCGCGGTCAAAGCTCCACAATCCTATGTATGAGCGTGATTCGCACAAATGCGGCCGCTGCCCTCTTGGGCGTCAGCCCAAACACCCTGCGCAGCTGGGAGACCCGCTTCGGCTACCCCACACCCACCCGCACCGGGGGTGGCCACCGCCAGTTCGACCTGGCCGAGATCGAAGCCTTGCGCCAAGCCCACGCCGAGACCCGCGACATCGCTTCGGCGATCGCCCTCGTGCGCCAGCGCGCCGAGGGCCCATCGACGCCCGCGCGCCTGTGCGCCGCCTTCGCCGAGTTCAGCGCCGAGAAGGCCGACCGCCTGATAGAGGAGAGCCTGGCCGTACGCTCCGTCGAGCGCACCGTCGAGACCGTCCTGTTGCCCGCCGTCGAAGCGATGACGCAGTCCTCGCCCGAGTATTGCGTCGCCTGGCGTTACGCCACCGGCTGGCTGGCGGCCGCCCAGCGTGTAGTCCCGCCTGCAACGCGTGAGGAGGGGGTGCTCGTGTTCGACGCCAGCAGGCCGATGGATATGGACGCTCTCTACACCCAGGCCTTGGAGCTGTTTCTGCGGCGAGCCGGCCTGCGCGTCCTGGCCCTGCCCGTCGATCTGGACAGCACCCGCGTGGGCAGCGCCCTGCGCGCCCTGGGCCCTCAAGCGATGGTGCTGTCCGGACGCAACACCTCCCTGGAGGCGATTGGACGCCTCGTGTACGCGACGAGACAGAGTGGCGGCGAGCTCCAGGTCTTCGACTACCGCCAGGCCCTGCCCGACACCGGCGCGAGCACGGTCGCACGTATCGGCCCGGGCCCGGCCGAAGCCGTGGCCATGCTGCGCGAGCATCTCGCCAGACCGGCCGAGCGACAGGTTTGGGCCTCACCGTCGGTGCCCCTGACGGCGACAGCTTCCTAGCGGCAACCACACCTACAATGGGCCGCCCGATGACGGCTCCCCCTAGACGCCCCCTGATACCGCCGCGTGAGGTCGACGCGCGTCAAGACCTGCCTGCGCTGGAGCAGGACATATTGGGACGTTGGCGGGAGCGCGACGTATTCGCCGAGTCCTTGCGCGGCCGCGAAGGTGCGCCCCGCTGGGTCTTCTACGAGGGCCCTCCCACCGCCAATGGGCGCCCCGGCTCACACCACGTGCTCTCGCGCGTGTTCAAGGACATCTACCCCCGCTACAAGACGATGCGCGGCTACCGCGTCGAGCGCAAGGGCGGTTGGGACTGTCACGGCCTGCCCGTCGAGATCGCCGTCGAAAAGAAGCTCGGCATCACCACCAAGGCCGAGATCGAGGACCCCGAGCGGGGCATCGGGATCGAGCGCTTCAACGCCGAGTGCCGCGCCTCCGTGTTCGAGTACTTGGAGGAGTGGGACCGCCTGACTGAGCGCATCGGCTTCTGGGTGGACCTCGAGCACGCCTACCGCACGCTCGACGAGACTTACATCGAGTCGGTCTGGTGGGCCCTCTCGGAGATCTCCAAGAAGGGCCTGCTGTACGAGGGCAACAAGGTCGTGCCCTACTGCTACCGCTGCGGCACCGCGCTCTCCTCGCACGAGGTGGCCCTCGGCTACAAGGACGTGGTCGATCCTTCGGTCTACGTGCGCCTGCCCGTCAGCGCACCCGGTAAGCGCCTGCAAGCGGGCGATGCGCTCTTGATCTGGACCACCACGCCGTGGACGCTCCCCGGCAACGTCGCCGTCGCCGCCGGCCCCGACATCGAATACGCGCGCGCCCGCAGCCGTGGCGAGACGCTTGTGCTGGCCGCGGCCTTGGTCGAGCGCGTGCTCGGCGAGGAGGCCGAGATCCTCGACCGCTTCCCCGGGAGCGAGCTGATCGGCGAGCACATCGGGAGCGAGCCCATCGACGAGCAAAGCGAGAGCGACCCGGGCGAGGGGGAGCCGAGCGGCGTCTCCTACCAAGCACCCATATTTCCGATCGGCGGCCACGCTCCCGGCGCCGCTCCCGTCATCGCCGGAGACTTCGTGACGACCGAGGACGGCACCGGCCTCGTGCACATCGCACCCGCCTTCGGCGAGGACGACTACAACGCGGCCCGCGCCCACGCCCTGTTCGACCCCCAAAGGCCTGAGACGCTGTTCAACCCGGTCACCCGCGAGGGCACCTACGGCGCCGACGTCCGCGCCCACGACGGCGGCTCCTACCAGGGCCGCACCGTCAAGGACCCCGCCTTGGCCGAGGACCTGATCGCCGACCTCCAAGCGCGCGGGCTCCTGTTCAAGCGCACCGACTACGAGCATTCCTACCCCCACTGCTGGCGCTGCGATACCCCCCTCATCTACTACGCCAAGCCCTCCTGGTACATCGCGACCTCCAAGATCCGCGACCGCATGATGGCCGCGAATGAGACGATCGCCTGGCACCCGCCCCACATCAAGCACGGCCGCTTCGGCGACTGGCTCTCGGGCAACGTGGACTGGGCACTCTCGCGCGAGCGCTACTGGGGCACCCCCCTGCCCGTGTGGCGCTGCGAGCAAGGCCACACGCTCACGATCGGCTCTTTCTCCGAGCTGGAGCAGCGCTCGGGCCGCACGCTCGGAGATCACCACCGACCCTATGTCGACGAGGTCCAGCTTCCATGCCCCCACGGGTACGAACAAGGATCCATCCCATCGACCCCCGGCGAGTCCGGCGAGGACCCCGGAACGTCCCCGGGCGAGGTGTGCGGTCTGCCGATGACTCGAGTACCCGAGGTCATCGACGTCTGGTTTGACTCGGGGTCGATGCCTTTCGCCCAGCACCACTTCCCCCACGAGCACGAACAACAATTCCAACAAGAATTCCCCGCCGACTTCATCTGCGAGGCGCTCGACCAGACGCGCGGCTGGTTCTACTCGCTGCTGGCCGTCTCCACCCTCCTGTTCGACCGCTCCTCCTATGAGAACGTCGTCTGCCTCGGCTTGATCCTCGACGCCGACGGCCAGAAGATGTCCAAGTCCAAGGGCAACACGGTCGAGCCGTGGCGGGTCCTCGACCAATACGGCGCCGACGCGTTCCGCTGGTATTTCTTCACCTCCAAGCAGCCTTGGGACGGCTACCGCTTCTCCGAGGAGGCGATCGGCGAGGGCGTGCGCCTGTTCCTCAAGCAGCTGTGGAGCACCTACTTCTTCTACGTGCTCTACGCCAACGCCAACGCAGAGGCCCTGAGCAAATCATCCGCCGAGACCGGCGCCCCGACCCAAGCCGTTGGCGACCTCGACCGCTGGGCCCTCTCGCGAACCGCCGCCACCGCCGCCACCGTCGCCGAGCGCCTCGACGCCTACGACGCCACCACCGCCGGGCGCGCCATCGCCGCCCTCGTCGACGATCTCTCCAACTGGTACGTGCGCCGATCGCGCCGGCGCTTCTGGGACGGCGACCCCGCCGCCTTCGCGACCCTGCGCGACTGCCTGCTCACGGTCTCCAAGCTGCTCGCCCCCTTCTGCCCCTTCGTCGCCGATGAGATCTACGACAACCTCGACGGCACTTTGGCCTCCGTGCACCTGTGCGATTTCCCGCTCGGCGACGCCCTCCCCGCTCGCGACGAGCCCCTCGAGGAGGCCATGGCGATCGCACGCGAGACCGTCCGCCTGGGTCTGGGGGCAAGGGCCCAGGCCAAGATCAAGATCCGCCAACCCTTGGCCGAGGCGGTGGTCGTCGCCGACGGACACGAGCGCGCTTCGATCGAGCGACTGTCCGAGATCGTCCGAGAGGAGCTGAACGTGCGCCGCGTCCGCTTCGTCGAGGCGGCCGACGACTTGGGCGAATACGAGCTCAAGGCCAACTACCGCACATTGGGTCCCCTGTTCGGGAAAGACATGCCTTTGGCGGCCGAGGCCATCGCCGCATTGGACCCGGCCCGCGTGGCGGCGGCAGTGCGCGGTGGCCCCACAGGCGGGACAAGCGAGCCCCTCGGCATCTCGGTCGGCGACCGCGAGCACACCCTCACCGCGCAGGACGTGATCCTCACGATGAAGGCGCCGCCTGGCTATTCCGTCGAGCGTGACGGCGCCCACGCGGTCGCGCTCGAGCTCACGATCGACGACTCCCTCCTGCGCGAGGGCCGCTCCCGCGAGATCGTCCACGCCGTCCAAAACGCCCGCAAGAGCGCCGGCCTGGACGTCGAGGACCGGATCGCCTTGGTTCTCGTCGGCGACCCCGCCTTGATCGAGGCCGCCCGCGAGCATCGGAGTCATGTGGCCGGGGAGACGCTCGCCACCGAGCTCCAGCTCGGCCAGGGTGACCCCGCTGCGATGGACTACCGCGAACAGACCGAAATCGAAGGGCTCGCCCTCGAGATCGCCCTAAGCCGCGCTTAGAACCGGCTCCAACTCCGCCTCGATCTTCTTCTTGGGGTAGGCCCCGACGACCGTCTTGACGGCGTTGCCACCCTTGAACAAGATCATCGTCGGGATCGAGAGCACCTGGAAGGCCGCGGCCGTCTGCTGGTTCTCGTCGACGTTCAGCTTCACGATGCGCAAATCCTCGCGCTCGGAAGCGATCTCCTCGAGCACGGGGCCCACCACGCGGCATGGTCCGCACCAAGGAGCCCAGAAGTCGACGAGCACGGGCTTCTCCGACTCGACGACCTCAGCCTGGAAGTTGGCATCGGTTACTTCGGTGAGGGTGCCTGCCATTGGAATCTCCTATCGAGGGGCTTTACGCGAAGGCGGGGCGCTATACAAAGTGAAGTATACAACGCGAGCGAGGCTCGATTGGCTGCCCCACCTCGCGGTCGAGAAGGGGTTCGGATCGGCGTGGCGCGCGATCGAGCAAGCGTCGGATTGGGGACGCCTTCTCAGCCGCCGACCCGCACCGTGAAGCCGTCCCAAGTACCCACGATCGGCGCGTGGATGCCCGTCAGCGCCGTGAACAGGTGCGGCGAGACGTAGACCTCGAGCAGGGCGGCGAACAAGAGCATCGGCAAAGCGATCGCGACCGTCACCACAGTCGCGGCCAGCAATTGGTCCCACTCCCCCCGGCGGCTCGCGATGATCCAGGCCGCCAAGGGCAAGAACAGGGCGACAAGCTCGATCAAGGCGTGGGGCAAGACCCCGAGCAGCAACAGCGCCGGGGACACTTTCAGAAAGTTGGCGACCCCCGCGAGCGTGTGGCCGAGCACATAGGCCTGGGCGCTCAGCGAGAAGGCGGTGGCGCAAGCGACGAAGGCGATCGCGATGCGCCCGCCGTGTTCGTGTACCCAGCGCGACACCCCGCTCTTGCTCTCGGCCTGCAGCGGCAAGGAGCTGCCCGCGATGAACCCGGCCACGCAGGCCATCGCGTGCAGGGCCAACACGAGCAGGTTGTGGGAGAGGACGGTTGCCACATCGCCCGCGTCGCCGACCGCGAAAGGAGGACGCAGCTCCACGGGCTGGGTATAGCTCGTGAAAAGCTCCGAGATGACCAGCACCGCAAAAAGCAAGGCAACGGCGGCCAGCGTCGAGCCCGCGACCCAGGCGCCGAACACAGGCAGCGGCCTGCGCTGCCACGTCCTCAGGGTGGTCCGAGTGCGGCGAACGCCGTGATAGAGCGCGTAGGAGGAAGCGTCCACGGCCTCTTTATCGACTGCGCGCCAGCTCTACCTGAGCCGGTGCCGGCGGCTGGCGCCCATAACGCAGCTTCGGCACGAGCCACATCGCCTCGGCGGCGATCCGCCAGGACATCTTGCTCTGGCCGAGCTCGCGGTCTTTGAAGACGATCGGCACCTCCACGACCTCAAAGCCGGCCTTGACCGCCCGATAGGTCAGCTCGACCTGGAAGGCATAGCCCTGGGAGCGCACGGAGTCGAAGTGGATCGCTTCCAAGACCTCGCGCCTGAAGCACTTGAAGCCCCCGGTCAGGTCCTTGACCCGCAAGCCCAAGACCCAGCGCGCATAGGTCGAGCCACCCTCGCTGATCACACGTCGCAGAAGCCCCCAGTCGGAGACGCCGCCGCCGGGCACGTAGCGCGAGCCGAGCGCCAGGTCAGCGCCCGAGCGCACAGCTTCTAGCAACCGTGCCAGGTCGGCCGGGTCGTGGGAGAAGTCGGAGTCCATCTCCATCGCATAGCCGGCGCCGTGATCGAGCGCATGGGCGAAGCCCGCCAGGTAGGCCGGGCCGATGCCGTTCTTCTCCGTGCGGTGCAACACCTCGACCTGTTCGCGTTCGGCCGCGAGCCGCTCGCCTATCTCGCCAGTGCCGTCGGGCGAGCCGTCGTCGACGATCAGGATCTTGTAGGCGCCGTCGGTGCAACCGGCGAGCACATCGCCGGCGGCGGTTACTATCGCCTCGATGTTCTCCGCCTCGTTGTATGTCGGAAGGATCAGCCAGGGAGCGCCAGTCACAAGGCGCGTACCCTAGCGTGTCCTCGCGGCGGGTCACCCCGCTCGCGTCGCTCCTGGGAGTGTTCGCGAGCACGATCTTTCTGTTGCTGTGCGCGAGCGGCGCGTCGGCGAGCGAAGCCCCCGCCGGCGCGGCGGCCCAGTCGCTTGAGGCTGAACCGTTGGACGCTTACATCGCCGGGGTAGCGCGCGCCTGGGAGCCGTATACGACGCCTGACGGGCGCGTCGAAGATCCGTTGGACGCCGCCGACACGGGCGACAACTACGGCGTCATCCTGCTAGCGGATGTGATGCTCAAGGTGGCCTACCGCACCGGCGACAGCACCTTGGAAGCGACCGGCGAGCGGATCGTCGCCTCCGCCCTGACTTTGCCGGTGCCCAATGACCCATTCAACCTGCTGGCGATCGCCGCCGCCATCCACGACGGCGAGCAGGGCGACTTCTCGAGCAGCGCATGGGAGCAGATCGCACAGCCCCTGGAGCAGCGAGCCGGGCAGATCGGGCCGCCCACCGAAGCTACGTGCCTGCTGGAACTGCCTTGCTATGACAACTGGCGCTTGGTCTGGTCGGCGGGAGCGGCCCTTCTGCTGGCCGACAAAGTCCCCGGCGCCCCCGGCTCCCTGGCCGGCGATGGCATCCCCGCGGCGGCCCAGATCAAGACGGATCTGGCTTTGGCGCTGAAACATGCAGGGCCTCCTCTGCACGCCAATCCGGACGGCCTCCCAGCTCGTGAGCTGTCAGACCCCGGCGCCGAGCCGCCCGCATATGAGTTGTTCTCGACCTTCATGCTGGAGCTGATCGGCGAGTTCGACCGCTCGGCGGTCACGCATCGTGTGGCTGCTCTGCGCCGCCAGGCCGACCGTTATGCGCTTGACATGATGGCTCCCGATGGCCAGCTCTCCTTGTCGGGCCGCTCGCTCGACCAGTCTTGGGTACAAGCCGCGGCGGCCGCCTTGGGAGCCAGGCGAGCAGCGCTTGAACCGGGAGCGGCGGGCCCGTGGCGCTCGTTTGCAGAGCGCGCCGTCTCCTATCTGCTGGCTGCCTACCCTTTGCGCGCAGACGGCCTGCTGCCGATCGTGCCCGGCCTGAGCGTGGAATGGAACCCTTCGATCATGGACGGCTATGCCGCGTTGAACCAGTACGAGGGATTGACCTTGTGGCTGTTCTCAGACGCGCTCGCCCAATGGCCTCGTCCTGAATCGGTCACCGAGGCCCTTCCGGGCGACGCCACCGAACTGGTGACCGACGATCTTGGCTCAAGCGGTTTGGTGTGGGGTCGCTCGGGCTCGGTCTGGTGGCAGCTGAGCGGTCACTCCACGAGCAGCGATCCACGCTCTGCCCAGGGCCTGGTGGCCGTCAAGCTCAAGCACGACGGGCGCTGGCGCGATCTGCTTGCGCTGCGGCCCCGCCAGCATGGTCTATCGAGCGCGTGGACCTTGACAACCGCCCGTGGCCAGAAGGCCGTGGCTTCGTTCGCGGGCGCTCGCGGCCGTGGACGAAAGGTGACGTTGAGTGGTGACTACCGCCAGCCCAATGGGCACCTGGTGGCACGCACGACTTGGGCTTTGGCCACAACTGCGGGCGGTGTCCGCCTGGCCATGAAGATGCCCGCGAAGGACACCTTGCAGATGACACTGTGGCTGCCGGTGGTGGGCACGCGGCTCTCGGCGCCTGGTGGCTCTTTGGCTCGTGGAGCATGCAACGTCACCGCCTCAGGTCGCGCCTGCCCGGTGACCGTGACTTGGCGCGAGCGCCGGGTCGCCCAGCTCGAAGTGTCTTAGAAAAGCTTCGGGATCGAGTGCTGGAAGGTGCGGTGCAGTTCCTTGGCCACCACATACAAAGCCGGTCGCGGCGCCCCGTTGGACTTGATCAAGCCCGCGTCCCAGGTGGCCTTGCGCGCCGCCTTGGCGCGGGGGGTGCCGGGCGAGCGCCAGTGGTAGTAATAGATCCGCGTGATCCGGGAGCTGAGCTTGGCGAAGCTGAAGATGTTGTGGGCCACCCGCGCCGCGTAGGCTTCGCCGTGGTCGATGAGGCGGCCTTTGAAGCGCCACCAAACAACCCCGCCGACCTCGCTGAACCACACCTGGCCGTGCACGGCGGCCAGGAATTCTTCGATCAGGGCGGGGCTGCCGACGCTGATCGAGTGGTAGGGGTTATACGGCCAGATCTTGGGATAGGGATGGGCCCTTTCCAGGAACGAGCCGACCCAGGCCTCGACGTTGCCGTCGGAGTCGAGGATGTCCGGTGCGGTGATCTCGCAGCCGGGACAGTGGGCGGCGAGCACGTTGTAGTAGGAGGCGGCCAGCCACGGGTCATGGGCGGTCGGCTGGGTCGAGTGCGTGGCCTCGTCCCAGGGCGCGAACTCCTTCACCCAAGGGAACAGCTTGCGGAAGCGAAGGAACGCCTTCAGGAACTGGGCCGGCGAGGGCGCGCGACCGTTGTTGTCGGCGTGCTGGAAAGTGATGAAAGGGGTGATGTGGTAGGCGTGCTTGACCGCGTCCAGCCAGGCCGTCACGTTGGCGAGATCGTGTTTGTTGAGTGCCGCGTTCCAAGGCACCACGTCGCGCGCCAAGTGCACTCCCAGCTCGCCCACCCGGGGGTCTGAGAAGGTGCTCGGTTCGTAGTCGGAGAGGCCGAAGCGATAGCTGGTGGCACTGGCGCCACTGGCAGCGAGAAGCCCCACGAGCAGGAGACCCGCGAGCAGTGCTACCAGGCGTCGTGAGGCGCGGGTCGAAGGCATTCGCATGGCTATGATAGGCGCCGATGAGCCGCCGGTGCGCAGGCTTCGTTGCGGGTGTGCTCGCCGGGGTCCTTCTCGTGGTAGCGCCGCTGTCCTCGAGCGCTGCCGCCGACGGCGCCCTCGCGGCGAGCTCGCCGGCCGCAACCGTGGTCACACGCTCGCCCTTTGGCCTCTCCTTCGAGTACCCCTTGATGGAGAAAGCGCTCGGGCCTGGACCCTGCCCAAGCCCGGCACTGGTGGCGAGCTTGAAGGAGCTCGGCTCGCCCACCGTGCGGGTCGGCGGCGATTCACAGGACTTGGCGGGGCCGAATGCCGCCTACCACTACTTCGTCCCACCCACTTTTTGGACGGCGCTGGGCTGCTTGGCGAGGGAGAGCGGCTCGCCGATCGTGGTGGGCTTGAACTTCGCGGAAGGCCCGGTGGCCGACGAGCAGACGACGATCGCAGAGGCCCAGCAGGCGATCCCCGCCTCCCAGCTCAGCTTCTCGCTGGGCAACGAGCCGGACCTGTATGGGTTCTCCCACATCCTTCCCAACGAACCGGGGTTCACGGTCCCGGCCTACCGTCCGGCGCCTTGGACCGCGCAAGAGTTTGCAAGCGAATGGACGAGCAGACGGGCCCAGCTGGGGGCAATCCCGATCGAGGGGCCCGACCTGGCGGGGATCGGCTGGCGGGAAACGATGACGGGCGTGCTCGAGCAGAACCCGCCGCTGGCGATGACGGTGCACGCCTACCCGACCGCGGCGTGCGGGTCGGCCGCCGCTCCGACCACGGCGGCGCGCCTGCTGAGGAAGCACGCGAGCGTGGGGTTGGTCGAAAAGTACGCTTGGCTGCTGAGCGCCGCCAAGGCGGCCGCTCGCCCGGCGGTCATCTCGGAGAGCAACAGCGGCTCTTGCGGCGGCAGGCCGGGGGTTTCCGACGAGCCGGTGGCGGGCGTTTGGGCGGCGCGTTACGTGGTGGCGGCGGTGCTGGCGGGATGGACGCAGGTGCGCTTTCACAACGCGGGCACGAGCTATGACGCGCTGGCGCTGGGCGCGGACGGTGGGGTAGGACTGCGGCCGCTGGGCCAAGCGCTGGAGTTCTTGCACCGCTGGATACCCGTCCCGAGCAGGGTTAGCGCGGCGTCCAAGAACCCGGAGATCCTGGCGGCGAAGGTCTCGGCGGGCGGACACGTGAGCCTGATCGTGAGCTCGTTCGCGTCCAAGCCGACGCCCTACACGATCTCGGTCGCGGGCGGGCGCAGTCGGCTGAATACCGACACGATCTCCACGGCCGGCACCCTCGAAAGGGGCGGCACGGTGGCGGTGCGGGCCGATAAGGCGCTTGTGATGCTCGCGCCGCACACGGTCGTGGCAGTACGGGTAAGCTGAGTTGGGCTGGGCATTCCCGGGTCGCCCGCCTCGCTCGGGGGAAAGGGGTGCCGATGAGCGGTGACCCGTCCAACGCAAGGATCGCCGAAGCCTTGGATGAACTGGGCCGGCTGTACAAGCTCGACGGAGCGATCGTGCACCGGGTGCGGGCCTACAGCAGGGCAGCGAAAGCCGTGCGCGAGGCGCAGGTCTCGGTGGCGGCGCTGGCGCGCGAAGGGAGGGCCAGCGAGCTGGCGGGGATCGGAGCCACTTTGCAGGAGAAGATCTTGGCGCTCGCCGAAACGGGGACGATCCCGGCGCTTGAGAAGCTGCGGGCCAAGATCCCGCCGGAGAGCCTCCCCGAGCGCCCTGACGCGCAGAGCGTGCCGCGCGTGCTGTTGCCCAAGGCGCTCAAGCTCGGGCAGGCGCTCGCCGACGGCCTGAGGGAGATCGGCGGGCCCGGGACCGAGGTCACGATCGCGGGGTCGGCGAGGCGGATGGCCGACAGCGTCAAGGACATCGACCTGGTCGCGGTGACCCGCAAACCGGTCACGCTCGCCAAGGGCTTGGCATTGCTGCCCGAGGTCGAAGAGGTCTCCTCGGCGGGCAGGACCGGCGCTCGCGGGCGCAGCCACTCGGGCACGAAGATCGACTTGCGCATCGCCAAGCCTGCACAGTTGGGCAATCTGCTTCAGCACTTCACGGGCTCGGGCGAGCACAACGTGGCGCTGCGCGAAAGGGCCGTGCGCAGAGGACTGCACGTGTCCGAGTACGGGATCGCCGACGAGGAGAGCGCCACTAAGACGATGTGCGCGAGCGAGCGGGAGGTCTATGGGCTGCTGGGCTTGGCCTACATCGAGCCGGAGCTGCGCGAGGACCGGGGCGAGCTGGCGGCCGCCGCACTCGACTTCCAAAGAGCCGGCGGCTCCGCGAGCACGGCGAGCGGGCAGGCCTCGGGCGGGCTGCCGAAGCTGATCGAGCTGGAGGACATCAGGGGCGACTTGCACTGCCACACGGTCGCCTCCGACGGCCACCACACGATCGAGGAGATGGCACAAGGGGCGCGCGAAAGGGGCTATGAGTACTTGGCGATCACCGACCACTCAGCCTCGCACGGCTTCGGCAACGACGTGTCCCCGGCGCAGCTGCGAGAGCAGATCGAGCTGGTCAGGGCAGCCAATGAGCGAATCGAGGGGATCGAAGTGTTGGCGGGCAGCGAGGTCAACATCCTGCCCGACGGCTCGCTGGACTACGAGGACGACCTCTTGGCCGAACTGGACTGGGTGATCGCCAGCGTGCACACGTCCTTCAGGATGGGCGAGCAGAAGATGACCGAGCGCATTGTCGCGGCGATCGAGCACCCGAGGGTCGACGCGATCGGGCATCCGACGGGACGCTTGATCGAGCGGCGCGAACCCTACGAGGTGAACGTGGGCGCCCTGATCGAGGCGGCGGCGAGGACGGGCACGATGCTCGAGATCAACGCCAACCCGGACCGGCGCGACCTGAACGAGGTGCATGCGCGCGCGGCGGCCGAAGCGGGCGCCCCGATCTTGATCGACTCCGACGCACACTGGGTCGAGCGCTTGGGGGCGATGCGCTGGGGTGTGGCGACGGCTCGCAGGGCTTGGCTGACCGCGGCGGATGTCGCCAACACACGGTCGTGGGCCGAGTTCGCGAAGCTACGCAAGCAGGGACGGCAATAGCTGCTCGGCCACGACCCGATCGAGCTGGGCCCGGCGAAACGGCGCCAGCGCCGACTCGGCGCGAGCGGCGTAGCCGGGCGACGGATCGTCCAAAGCCACCCGCAAGGCACCGGCGAGATCCTCCCCCACCAGTCGCGGGTCGAGCGCACGGGCGATCGGCAGGGCGGCATAGGGGCCCGGCGAAGGGGCGGTGACCAGGAGGCACCCCTCGGCCAAGGCCTCCAACTGGGCGATTCCGTAATCCTCGCGGCGGGCAGCGCACACGAACACGCGGGTGCGCCCCAACAAGGCGCGGTACTCGGAGTAGGGCAGCATCGGCACGACCTGCACTCCGGGCGCGGGCAGGGCGTAGCCGAGTGCACGCAGGTCAGACTCGCCGGCGCCGGCCAGCACCAGGCGCTCGCCTGGCCGGTGGGCGACGGCCCAGGCGTCGAGAATGCGGGGAAGACCCTTCTTGGTGGGGTTGGCGATGTAGGCGAAGGCGGCGATGTCGCGCTCGGACGCGGGGCGAGCTGCCTCGCGGGGGTACGGGGGAGGAGGCGCCGGCGATGGCTCGATCGCCACGGGCAGGACGAGGGCGGTCGATTTGAGGGAAGGGACGGGCGTGCCTAGCTCGGGAGAGGGGCTCTGGGGGTGCGAGGGCGCCACTTGGGCCGTGGGCGTGGGCGTGGGGGTCTGGGATCGAGGCCCCGCAAACTCGGCGAGCGCTCCCTCGCTCCAAGGCAGCAAGAGGGGGGCTTGGCGCAGGCGCAGGCGCTCCAAAGGCCGCTGCCACAGGCCGTGGCGCCCGGGGCGGTTGCCGGCGGCGGTGGCGTCGAAGCGGATCGCGCCCGGCCTCGGCCACAGCAAGGCGGCCGTGGTGCTGGAGTAGATGAGGGCCTTGGCCTCGGTTTGTTGCAACGCCGAGATGGCGGCGCGGCGCGCGGCCGAAGCCCAGAGCAGGTCGGTGAGCATCAGGGTGCGAGGCGGGCGCGGCGGCTTGGCGGGCGCGATCGCGGCGCTCACACCGGCGCGGCGCAGGGAATCGAGCAGTTGCTCGTCGGCTGTGCGCAGGCCGCCGGTCGAGCCTAGCGAGACGATCAGGACGTCCACGATCAGGTGGTGGCGCCGTCGATCCGCTGGGGACGCAGGGCCTTGAAACCGGGGGTGCGGGCTAGGGCTATCGCGCGGAAGGGGGAGGTGCGGAGCACGTGGAAGCGCACGCCGTCACGCTCCTCGATCGCGGCGACGGCGGCGTCTTGGCGGCGCCACCAGAGCGCCAGGGCGATGCCGAAGCCGGCTCCGATGCCGGGGATTTGGGGGAACAGGAAGGCCAGGCCACCGGCCAGGAAGGTGAACAGCAGGAGCGGCCACAGCCGGTTGAGGAGGGTGGCGCCGGGGCGATATTCGGGCAGGGCGGTGCTCGCCTTGGCGTCGGCGAGCAGACGCGTGATCGACGGGTTGACCTGGGAGCCGCGCCCGAGGCGCAAGCCGATCCCCGCCGCGACGATCCACCAGGCCACGGAGATCGGCACGACGGTCGGATCGGCCGCGCCCGCCGCGGAGAACACCGTGACGATCGCGAGCGCCGTCGCGGCGGCTGCGCTGAGCAGGACGGTGGCCCTGAGGAAGTTGACGAAGTGCACGCCTCGCTAGCGCCCCGGAGCGCTTTCCTCGCCGCAGGCACTCGCGTGTGCCACGCAGCGAAGTCCGGGCGGACAGGGCACGCGGGGTGAAGCAGCGACGCTCACAGCAAGGCCTGCAGGAGCGCACGCACGCCAGCCTGCCCGTCGATGATCAAGTCCGCCTGGGCCGCCAGCTCGGGCGGGGTCTCCTCGGAGCCGACCGCTACACACACGGCCACCCGGATCGTTCCGGCGTCCACGAGCGCTCGCAACCCACGGAAGGCGTCGAGGTCGGTGGAGTCGTCGCCGACGTACAGAGCGGTCTGGACGGATGTGCCGCCTTCGCGCTCGGAGGCGCTCTGCAAGAGCGCGGTGACGCCGAGGCCCTTGTCGAGCGCGACAGGGGGCCTAACCTCCAAGACCATGCGTCCCCAGTGCACCGCGAAGCCCTCGCTCTCGGCCCGCTCGGCGATCTCGCGCACCAAGGCCGCGGCGGCCTGCTCATCGGGTGCGCCGCGCCAGTGGAAGGCGGCGATCGCCTGCTTGTCCTCGGAGCGCACGCGGGCTCGCTGCAACTCGGGCGTGTCGGCGCGGGCGGCGAACTCGCGCACCCGCTCAGACCAGGCGGTGAGGTCGGGGTCGAGCTCGGGCCTCGTGGCGCCGGGCCGGAGGAGCTCGCCACCGTGGTTGCCGACGTAGGCGATGCTGCCGATCGCCACGATCTGGCGCGCGATGGCCGCTTGCCTGCCGCTGACACAGCCGACGAGGCCGTAGCGCTTGGATATCTCGATCAAGAGCGTGCGCGTGGCCTCGGGTACGTGGGCATCGGCGGCATGGCGGACGATCGGCGCCAAGGTGCCGTCGATGTCGAGCAGGACCGCCGCATGGGCGGGGTCGGAGCGGAGCGGCTCGAGCGCCTCCACAAGCGTGGCAGCCGGGGACACGGCCTTTAGTATGGCGCGCCATGCGGGCTGATCCGCCACAGCCGAGCGGGCGCTTGCTCAAGCTCGCCGCGATCGGGACCGCGGCGGGCGTGTTCAGCGGCTTGTTCGGCGTGGGTGGCGGCAGCGTGATCGTGCCTTTGTTGGTGTTGTGGCTCGGTTACGGACCGCGCGAGGCGACGGGCACGTCGCTTGCGGCGATCGTGTTCATTGCGGCTTTCGCGGCGGCCACGCAGGGGGCTTATGGCAATGTGCACGTAGTCGACGCGGTCTTGATCGGCGTACCGGCGGTAGGCGGAGTGCTGATCGGGACCTGGTTGCAGCAAAGGCTTCAGACACGCTCGATCTCGCTCATGTTTGCGGCCGTCTTGGTCGCGAGCGCGGTGGAGTTGTTGGTTCGGTGATCGCCATCGCAATCCTGGATACCGTGTTGGGGACCGGGCCGCCGACCGCGCGGGACATGTGGTCGCGCTGGTGATCGCCGCAATCGCGATCGGGGTGTGTGCGGGCATCGTGGCCGGCCTGCTGGGCGTGGGCGGGGGCGTGTTGTTTGTGCCGGGCTTGGTGATCTTCCTCGGCCTCGGCCAGCACCAGGCGGAGGCGACTTCGCTGCTTGCGATCGTTCCGGTGGCGATCGTGGGAACGGTCAAGCAGGACGGCTATGGCAACGTGCGCCGGGGCGACGCGCTCGTGATGGGCCTGCTCTCAGTCGCGGGTGCGGCAGCGGGCGTGGCTTTGGCCAATGCGTTGTCGGGCACCGTGTTGAGGGTCGGCTTTGCCCTGCTGATGGTGCTCGTGGCAATCCAGCTGGTGCGCAAGGCGATGAGCGAACCGGGCGATCCGCCGATCAGCGAGCGGAGCGATCCGCGGAGGCCCGAACCGGCGACTCGACGAGCGCCGGCGGCGCCTGAAACACAAGCGACAGAGAAATCGCCCACTTCCGCCGGATAGCGCCTAGACTGAGAGCTGATGGGACTAGACAATCCCCTGCACATCGTCTTCTTGGTTGTGATCCTGCTGCTGGTGTTCGGCGCAAAGCGCCTACCGGAGATCGGCCGCTCGCTGGGCTCGGGGATGCGCGAGTTCAAGCAGTCGGTGACCGGCGAGAGCCACGGTCACGATCAGCCACACCAGACCTTGCCGCCCGCCACACCCCAGGCACCAGCGCAACCGCCGCCACCCGCCCAGGCACCGGCCGCCCAGGACGCCTTCGCCCAGCGCGACCCGGCGTCGACCGAGCAGCGGTGAAGGCTCGCTCAGCGCCGGTGCAGAACGGGCCCGGTATCCACAGCTTCGAAGGCTGATCCTGGAACGCTCTTGAGCTGGTCCAGGTCTTCGTTGTTCCAGTGGGGATTGGGGGCGCCGGTGATGTACCAGGAGGAGCCGTTGTCGGCCACGATCAGGCCGTAGCGCTCCAGGGCGCGCAGAATGACCAGCGCTTGGCCATGGTAGCCGGCCAAGTCGAAGCTCGCTTTCAGGCGCAGGCGCAAGCCCATCGGGGGGAGGTTGGGGTCGGAGCTGCCCGAGGCGAAGTGGGTGGCGGGATGAATGTATCCCCGCTGGGTCTCGGCCACGGTGACGCGTAGGGCGTGGTCGATCTGGCCGGCCTTGACCTCGGAGTAGCGTGCCAGCAGTGGGAAGATGGGAAGCCCGGCCGCGTCGGCCGAGGTCCAGCCTTCGGGACGCAAGGCGTTGCTGCGCAGGTTGAACACCGCGCCCGAGCCCGCAAGCCAACCGCGGCCCTGACGCCGAGCCGCGTAGAGCTCATACAGCTTGCACGTGCCCTCCTGCAGAACCAGCACGTGCCTGTCGCCTTCTTCTCCCGCTCCCTCCACGGGCGTGCCGGGCGGGATCGGGTAGGGGCCGGGATCGGATTCTTCGCGGTATTCGAAGTGGACCGGGACCTTGCGCTGGTGGGGACCGACCACGGTGTAAGGGATGCCATAGCTTGGCGGCGTCCCGAAGTCGGCGTGCAGGTGAATGCCGGCGCCGATGCTCGCGATGTATTTCGCCGAGTTCGGGTCCACGGGGGCTCGGGAGATGTTTTGGTTGAGCGGGTTGCTTGCCGGAAAGACAGGGCAGGCGCCTTCGTGGGGAACAGCGCCCAGCGGCGCCTTGGCCAGCGCGGGGATGCTCGCCACAACCACGCAACAAGCGGCAAACGCAACCACACAAGACGCTGCAACGAAGGTCAAACTGGCGCGACGCACCGGCACGGGACGATCCTACTGCGCGGTGGGGCGTGCCTCTTGGAGTTGCAGGCCCTGCACCTACGCAGGCACATCGACGCTATAGCGCCGCGGGTCTAGCCTCCTGTAGCAAGCCGGCGCCGCAGTGCCAGCAATAGGCGGCGCCCCGACTGTGAACCGCGCCGCAGGAGCGGCATTGGCCGTGCACGCCCGCCTCGGCCGCTCCGAGTAGTCGTTCCACCTCGCCAAGCTCGGCGTCGGCCTGTTGGAGCTCGGCGGCACGCTTGGACAGCACGTCGAGCCGATAGTGGTCGCGGATCGCCATCTCATACGTGAGCCCGCCCAAGTCCCAGGTGAGCCCTGCGACCTGTTCGGCCAGCGCCAAGCGGCGAGCGCGCAGCTGCTCCAGCGAACCGGCGACGGTTTGCGTCGGGGCGGCCATCATTTCCCGGTTTCGATCGGTTTGCCGCCGGCGGTGAGAGATTCGATTTCTTTTTGGTGCTGTTTGCCGGTCGTTTTTTCGAGCTTGCCGATGCTGGAGGAGTTCGTCTTGACGGGCGCCTTTAGTTTCTTCTTGGGCGATTCCGCTTCTGCGACTTCCTTCTTTTCCTGGGCTTCATTGGTTGTGCTCGACGTCGTCGCCGCTTTTGTGGCGGACGCGGTTGGAGCGGTTGTGGCGGCGGCCGTTGGAGCAGCGGCGGCCGCGGAGGCAGCCGGGAGGGTTCCCTCGATCTTCACGATCTGTGGAGCACTCGCTTTTGACGGCGCCAGCCAATGGCCAACGAGCAAGCCGATCAGTCCGGTCACGAGCAGCACCCCGAGCAACCCGAACAGCCCCGAGTAGCGACGCAGCCATCCGATCGGTCCGTCTTCTTGCGCGGGCGGCAGATAGCTCGCGGACGGATAGCTCGTGGGTGGATAGCCGGGCGCGGACTGGACGAGCGTGGCCTGGCCGCGCGGACCACTCTCGGCCTGCAGCACGTCGAGGAAGGCCAAGCGCGTGGGAGAGCAGGGCTGCCCGCAGGTGAGGCAGTAGCGCTGATCGGCGAGCAGCGACGCGCCGCAATGCACACACTGCGCAGGCGAGCCCTCCTCGGGCGGGGTTTGGATGGGAACCACATTCATGACTGGGCTCACCCGAAGGTGCCGTGCACGTATTCGCGAGTGCGCTCGGCGCGCGGCTCCTCGAACACCTGGGCGGCGGTGCCGTACTCGACAAGGTCGCCGAGATACATGAAGGCGACCTTGTCGGCCACGCGCTGGGCTTGGGCCAAGTTATGGGTGACGATCACCACGGCGAGGTCGCGCCGCAGCTCGCCGATCAACTCCTCGATGACCCCGGTGGAGATCGGGTCGAGCGCGCTGCAGGGCTCGTCCATCAAGAGCACCTCCGGGCGGGGCGCGATCGCCCGCGCAATACACAGCCGCTGCTGCTGGCCTCCAGAGAGGCGCAGAGCGGGACGGTCGAGGTCCTCGCGCACCTCCTCGTAGAGTCCGGCGCGCCGCAGAGCATCGACGACCAGGGGCTCCAGCTCGCGTCGGCGCGGGCGCTTGCGCGACTGCTCGCGCAGGGCGAAGGCCACGTTGTCGAAGATCGACATGGGGAAGGGGTTCGGCTGCTGGAAGACCATCGCCACGCGAGAGCGCAGGGCGGTGTCGCGCAGAGCGTGCACGTCTTGGCCGTCGAGCAGGACATTGCCCGAACGGGCTGCGCTCGGGGTCAGCTCGGTGAGGCGGTTGAGCGTGCGCAACAGGCTTGTCTTGCCACACCCTGACGGCCCGATCAAAGCGAGGACCTCGCCTTGGTGGATCGACATCGATACGGAGTTGACGGCCCGCTTGGCGCCGTAGTAGATGCTCACGTCGTCCAAGCGCAGCCGCTCCGGGCCCGCGCCGGCGAGCGCCGCCCTGACCGCCTCGCGCTCGCGCGGGGGCGCCACGGGTACGGGCTCGCGGTCGACCACGATCGTGCGCACCGGGGGGACCACGTCGTGCGTCCGGAGCGGAGTGTCGCGTGGCTGGATCGTGTCGTCGCGTGGCTCGTCGATCGACTTCCAGGGGTCCGTCACCGTTTCGTCGGGAATCATCATCATGTTTTCCATCGGTTCGATGAGCTTAGTCATGAATGCCGCCGTTGTCAAAGCCGCTGGAGCGGGCCTGGGCGCGACTGATCCAGCCGACCGCGGCGTTGAGCGCGAGGATGAACAGGAGCAAGACGAAGGCAGCCGCGTAGGCCTTGTTGGCCGCGTTGCCTTCGCCGGCGGGCGAGTTGCCGTACACGTAGCTGGTCAGCGACGATCCGGTGCCGCGCAGAAAGCCGAGCACCGGCACCGAGCCGTTCGGTTCGTTGCGCTGGGTCTCGCCGAGCACGATGATCACGATCGCCGTGTCTCCCACGATGCGGCTGATACCGAGCGTCGCCCCCGTCGCGACGTTGGAGCGCACCGCCGGCAGCAGGACGCGCCTAATCGTCGCGATGCGGGTCTTGCCCAGCGCGAAAGCCGCCTCACGCATGTGGGCCGGCACAGCTTCCAACCCGTCGCGCGTCGCCGTATACAGGGGCGGCAAAGCGATCAAGGACATCGTCGCCCCGGCGGCGATGAACGAGTGCCCGGTCACCACGCCTGCTTCGGAAGTGCTCGAGAGTGGCCCGAAGACTGAAAGCTCGAAGATCGTAAGGCCGAAGATCGCGATCACCACGTCCGGGGTGCCGGCGACGATCTCGATGCTCGACTCCACCAACCTCGCCACAGACCGCCGAGCCCGGTCGCCGCGACCATACTCGACGATCCAGGCGGCGCTGCACACACCGAGCGGCAGAGCGATCGCGATGCCGATCGCCGTCAGCGCGAACGTGCCGATCAAGGGATCCAAGAAGCCGCCGGTGCCCGATTCGCTGGTGCTCACAAGCGGTCTGCTCACGAGCAGATCGGGGCGCAAGTATTGGAAGCCGCGCACGCCCATATAGATCACGATCGCGCCGGTGACCAAGCACAAGCCGAGGCCGGCGACCCACGCGGCCACGAGCACGACTTGGTCGCGGATGCGCCATTCCCACATCGAGGAGCCGCGCCCTCGCGTCGGGCTCGGCGGCGCCGGATCGGGACGCTCGGAGGGGAAAGCAAAAGCGTTCATCGGGGAGCCTCCGTCGGGCCGGCCAGGCTCGGAGCGAGCGCGTACCGAGCGCCGATGGGGGCGGTCGCGGCGCGCATCACTTCAACTGGTACTTGCGTAGGGGAAGCTTGACCAGGTAGGCGCCGACCGAGAGCGCGATCGCCGAGAACAGCAGCAGCAATGCAAATGCATACAAGGTCGAGTTCAGGGCGGGAGAGCCGCCGAAGCCTTCGTGGTTGTCAACGATCGAGCTGGCGAGCGTGCGCAGCGGCTCGGCCAGGAAGGTGAACGGGCCGTTGCGCAGGCTAGGGGCAAAGGACTCGTTGCCCGAGACCATCGAGATCATCACCGCCTCGCCGAGGGCGCGCGCGGAGGCAAGCGCGGCGGCGGCGACGATCGCCGGGCGGATCGCCTTCAGGCTGACCGCCAAGGTGGCGCGCAGACGATGCACTCCAAGCGCCATCGCGCCCTCGCGCCAAGCGGGCGGCACCGCCGCGAGCGCCTCGCTGATCAGGGCGACCATGATCGGCGTGATCATCACCGCAAGGATCAAGGAGGCGACCCCAAGACTGGCCCCGGTCAGCTCGACCGTGCTCTGCAAAGCGGTCTTCTCGGGGATCGTGATCAGGTGGTTGCCCACGAACGGGACGAGCACCAAGATCCCGATCAGCCCGTAGATGACCGACGGCACCGAGGCCAGCAATCGCACGACCGGGACCATCACGCGTCGCACCGCCGTCGGGGCGAACTCGACGATGAAGATCGATGACAGCAGGGCGACCGGCAAAGCGATCGCCAAAGCCAAGCCCGTCGTCAGTAGGGTGCCATAGATCAAAGGCCAAGCCCGCACGTGATAAGCGGAGGCGGGCGGATGGATGCTGGTGGAGACCATGCCTTCGATCTGCCGGTCCAGGTTGCCGCCGGAGCCGATCCAGCTGAGGCCGTTGTGGGCGAAGGTGGGCCAGGCGTGGACCGCAACGAACACGACCATCGCGACCACGCTGGCGCACACGAGCAGCGACGCCGCGCCGAGCGTCAGCTCGGCGCGGCGGTCAGACCAAGGTTGGCGCACACGCGCCAGCCAATTACGGGCCGGCGACACGAGCTCCGCCGCTCACCGACCGTGCACGCACGACCTGTGAGGCCCCAAGTTGCACAGCCGTCGCGGTCCCAAAGAGCCCGGTCCTCATTTGAGCGGGATCCACTGGGTCGAGATAATCGATTTGGCGGCTTTGCTCGTGTCGATCCAACTGATAAACGACGCGGCCGCTCCTTTGGCGCCGCCCTTGGTCACCTCATAGAAGCGCGCCACGCCCGCATACTGGCCGGCGGTGGCGTTGGCAAGCGTGCAACCGACGCCGTTGAAGCCGACGGCGTTGACGCCCTGGCTAGCAAAGTAGCCCGAGAGGAAGCCGATCGAGTTGGGATCCTGTTCGATCGCCTGGCGCTGCAGACCCTCGGATGGCTTTTCGGCCACAGCTGCGCCTTTCGGCCCCGACACTTTCTTGCCGTTGATCAACAGCGTCTGGAAGTTCGAGAGCGTGCCGGCCGAGGAGTTGCGGCTGACGATGTCGATCGGGCCGCTCGCGGTGGCACCCGGAACCTGGCTCCAAGCGGTGGTCTTGCCGGTGAAGATCCCTTCGACCTGTGACTGGGTCAGGTTGGCCAGTTTGTTGGCCGAGTTGGTGACCACGCACAGGTAGTACTTGGCGATCGGGTAGAAGACGAGGCCGGCGGGATCGCTTTTGAGCGGATCGCGCGAGACGTCGGCCACCGACACGCGACCGGCGGCCACGTCGTTGATGCCGACCTGGGTGCCGCCTTGGGTTAGCTTGATTTTGACCTTCTTGTTCAGCTTCTCGTACTTCTGGACGAGCAGCTGAACGAGCGGGAATGAGGCGGTGGCTCCGTCGATCGACAGCGCACCGGTCGCAAGGGCGACGGCTGGAAGCGCGATCGCGAGCATGAACGTCGCCGCGAGGAGAGCGGCGACACGGCGAGTTCGTCGTTGCATGTACAAAAGCTCCGTTTCGATGGTTTGACAGCTTGGCCGGCGCAGCCTAGCATATTCTTCATAAAGAAGATCGACATTAGCTATTTTATGGAGAACACTTTTGGGCCTCCCCGTTGGGCCTCCCCGTCGAGGCCTTGAAAGACAAGCGCCACACCTTCAAGCCAAACCAGCCGATGACCACCGAGAACAACAAAGGCCACCAGCCCGACCCGAGGTGCGACGAGTGCGGAGCCACGCTCGTCGAGGACCAGCGCTACTGCTTGCAGTGCGGCGCCCGGCGCGGCCTGCCCCGCCTGGACTTCACCGCCTACTGGAAGGTGGCGCCTCCGAGCGACGGGGACGCGCGGGAAACCCAAGGCTCGAGCCAAGCGACACGGTCGAGCGCGCCTTCGCGACGCCTCGGCGCGCTGCTCCTCGCCGCCGTGCTCGCGGGCGGGATCCTCGCCGGCGCAGCGCTTGGACCCAATCCTCCCAACTCGCCCGCGGAGGACTCGACCTTGGCCGAGCGGGCAGTGGCGGCCTTGGTCGCCGGCACGGGCCTGGAGCGGGCTGCCGCCCCCGCCTCCACGACGACCGCCGCAAGCGCTTCCACCGCCGATACCTCGGCGAGCGCCGGCACACCCCCCGCCGAACATCCCGCCGCGAGTAAACACACCTCCTCTTCGGAAAACCCGCCATCCAGCGAATCGTCCGGGAGCGGAGGGCCCGAAAGCGGCTCTCCTGGAAGTAGCTCCACAGAAGGCGGCTCTTCGGAAGGCTCCTCTGAAGGCGGGCCCTCGGAAGGATCCTCCTCGAAAGGCTCCTCCAAAGGCTCCGAAGCGGCGCCCGGGACCCCGATCAAACTGCCGCCGATCAAGCACATCTGGCTGATCTCTCTGTCCGCCACCGATCTCCTCGCGGCCGCCACCAAAAGCCCAAGCGGCTCCTACTTGCACAAGCAGCTCCTGCCCAAGGGCGCCTTGCTGAGCGGCTACACCCTGACCGCGCCCAGCTCGCTCGCCAACGGGATCGCATTGCTCTCCGGTCAAGGCGTGAACTTGGACACCGAACAGAACTGCCCCACCTACAGCGACTTGCAGCCCTCCACCGTGAGCTCAACCGGCCTGGGCGAGGGCGTCGGATGCGTCTATCCCGCCCCCGTCCAAACCCTCGCCGACGAGCTCACCGCCGCGGGTCTTACTTGGAAGGCCTACGTCCAAGACATGGAAAGCGGCCAGTCGAGCTCCACCGCCGCCGCAAGCGCCGCCGCACCGGCGAGCGCAAGCTCCAGTGCGGCAAGCCCCACCACCCCGCCCGCCGGGAATTCGGCCGCCGCGGCCACCGCGAGCTGCCGCCACCCCGAACCGGGGGCGCCCGATCCCGACCAAACCCCCTCCCCCGGGGCCCCCTACCTGACCTACCGCAACCCGTTCGTGTACTTCCACTCCCTGCTCGACGGGGGAGCCTGCGCCGGCGAGGACGTCAACTACACCCATCTACAAAGCGACCTCGCGGCCCCTTCGAACACGCCCAATCTCAGTTGGATCGTGCCTTCGGCCTGCGACGACGGCTCTCCGATCCCGTGCTCGCCCGGCGCTCCCGCGGGGCTCGCGCCGGCCCAGAGCTTCCTAGAAGAAGTCGTGCCCCGCATACTCGCGACGGCCGCCTACCGCGAAGGCGGCTTGATCGCGATCGTCCCCGACAGCGGCCCCGCATCGCCCGGCTCGGTGGCCGCCAAGTCCGTGGGGGCCCTGCTGCTCTCGCCCTTCGTGCGCCCAGGCGCGCGGGTCACCGAAAGCCTCAACGATTTCTCGCTCCTGAAGAGCCTCTCGCGGCTGTTCGGAGTGCTCCCCTTGGGCCATGCCAACGACCCGAGCGTCGCTTCGTTCGGCGCCGCGGTCTACAGCAGCAGTGGCAAGGCGGCCAAAGCCTCCTCCACGGCCAAGAAGGCGGCCCAGGCCGCACCAACAACAGCAGGCGGCTGAACCGCCTTCATGACCCCAACAAGAAACGGAGACACCCGTTGCACGCAAATCCACACCCCCGCCGAGCGTCCCTTTGGCTAGGAGCGATCTTCGGCTCGCTGCTCCTCGCCCTGGCGATCGCCGGTTCGGCGCTGGCAGCCTCGACCCCAACCCCGACGCCAACGCCAACGCCAACCACGACCACCGGTCCGATCGCGACCGGAACTCCGGCGCCGGCGACGGCGACCGAAGAAGGGTCCAAAGAAGGCAACGCCAACGGCCTCAACTGCATCGGCCACATTTCGGCCGGAGCGGCCGAACTTGGCAACAGCGAAACCCAGGTCCGGTACACGTTCTACTGCAACGCCCCGATCACCGGCTACTCGTTGGAGTCGAACATCCCGCTGAGCGGCTACGGCCCCCAGCCGATCGTGGCCAACAACAAGCCTGAAGTCCTCTCGGACACGTTCTCCTGCGGTGGCGAACTTCCCGGTTGGGCCGATAACTGCGTCGGAGCGACCAAGCTCGGATGGGAGAACATCACGGGCCAGTTCTCGATCGGTGCGTCCGTCTGCGCCGAGCCGCGCGTGGATCCGCTGCTCACTGTCACCGACATCTACCTCGAAAAGGGAGTCCCCACGCAGGGCATTTCCGGTCCCTTCGACCTGGGCCGGCCTTTGCACTGCCCCAAGTCAAAGAGCTATCCGGGCGGCACGCGCCTGGATCCGGCGACGGTCAAGCCGCTCGCGACCGCCAACAAGCACAAGAAAAGCAAACACAACAAAACGAAGAGGTAAATCGACCGGGGGCAAGCTTGCATACGTATGCAGGCTTGCCCCCGGCGCTGATCACAACATGCTGGTCGTCATCCGCTCTATCTCGGCGATCGAGGTCTGACCGGCGCGTACCTTGGCGATCCCGTCCTCCCTCATCCGGCGCATTCCCTGTCCCATCGCCGTGGCCGCGATTTCGTCGACCGAGCCCCTCGCCAGCACGATCGAGCGAATCTCCTCGCTGACCGACATCACCTCATAGATGCCCATCCGTCCGCGATAGCCGGTCGTCGCGCAGCGGGTGCATCCGACCGGCTCGAACGCCTCGGACTCGTACAGCCCATACTCGGCCAAGAGCGCCTCCGGCGCTTTGCTCGGCTGCTTGCAGTGCGGGCACAACACCCTCACCAAGCGCTGGGCGACCACGCAATCGATCGCCGAGGAGATCAAGAACGGCTCGATCCCCATATCGATCAAGCGTCCCAATGCACTCGGGGCGTCGCGTGTGTGCAGCGTCGAGAGCACCAGGTGGCCGGTCAGCGCGGCCTCGACCGCGATGTGAGCCGTTTCCCTGTCCCTGATCTCCCCGACCATGATCACGTCCGGGTCGGCCCTGAGCATCGCCCGCAGGCCGCCGGCGAAAGTCATCCCCGCCTTGGGCGCCACCTGCATCTGCTTGACCCCCGCGATCCTCGACTCGACCGGATCCTCGATCGTCAAGATCGAACGGCTGCCGTCGTTGACCGCACCGAGCGCCGCGTACAGGGTCGTCGACTTGCCGCTTCCCGTCGGGCCCGTCACCAGCACCGCGCCGTTGGGCCGCGCGATCGCATAGGCGAAGCGATCCTGCTCGGTGCGCTGCATCCCCAGCGACTCAAGGCCGCGTACCGCCACGCCCTTGTCCAAGATCCTCAGGTAGGCGCCCTCGCCATAGACCAGCGGCAGCGTCGTCGCGCGCACGTCCACCCGGCGACCGCTCACAGTCAAAGCGAAGCGCCCGTCCTGGGGCACGCGCCGCTCGGAGATGTCCATCTCGGACATGATCTTCACCCTGGAGATCACGCTGTTGGCCATCGAGCGCTTCAACGTGGCGGTCTGGGAGAGCACCCCGTCGATGCGCAGCAACACTTTCATGTCGCCCTCGCCCGGGTCGATGTGGATGTCCGAGGCGCCCTGCTCGATCGCCTCGGCGATCAGCGAATGCACCAGCTTGATGACCGGCGCGTCCTTGTCGGCCTCGTCCATGTGCAGTTCGGCCTCGGCCTGCGTCTCCTCCTCCTCGACGATCTCTTCGACCGACTGTTCCACCCTGGAGAGCCGCATGATCAAGATGTTCAGGTCCTCGATCGAGGCGCTCGCCGAGCGCACCCTCCGGCCGGTCAACATCGCGATGTCGTCGATGCTCAAGACGTTCGTGGGGTCGGCCATCGCCAGCAGCAGCGTGCCGTCTTCGAGGAAGCCCACCGGCACCGCCTGGTAGCGCTTGATCGCGTCCATGTCGATCAGGTTGACCGCACCCATGTCCAGCTCATAGACCGACAGGTCGATGTAGTCCAGGCCGAAGCGTTCGGCCACGACCCTGGCCAGCTGATCGTGGCGCAAGATCCCCTGCTCGACCAGTACCTGCCCGGTCGGCTTGCCTTGGGCGCGCGCGATCTCCACGGCGTCCTCGACCTTCTCGCGCGTGGCAAAGCCCATCTCCACGACCACGTCGCCGATCAGTCTGACTGGGCGCCCGTCGCCGATCTGTTGGGCCAGCGTGACCCCTGGTCCCGCCGCGACTCCAGCGCCGACCGGCTCGGGCAAGAGCTCAGCCGGTCGCAACAGCGACAGCTCGCTCACCTGGGCACGGGTTTCGGGTTGGTCCCCCACCTTCTCGTCATCGGCATCCGCCGACTCGGACTTAACGCCCGAGGCCCCGCTCGAAAGCGCCCTTGACGCTCGCGTCGAGCGCATTCAGGCGCGCGAGTGCGAGGGCCTCCGGCGAGGCGAAGCGCTGAGCCGACGCGCTGGCTTCGCCGACGCCGTGATGGGTCAAGACGCAATGCTCCAAAGCAACCTTCCGCTCAGCGCTCAACGTGGGCGGCGCGTGGGCGGCGATCAGACGCAATCCCAGCTCGACATGGCCCAGCATGACACCCTCTTCGGTGCGCGTGACCTCGGCGCCATAGGCGTACTCGCGCGTCTTGCCCAGGTCGTGGATCAAGGCGGCGCACAGCAACAGGTCGCGGTCCAAGCGAGGGTGCACGGCGCAAAGCTCCAGCGCCATCTGGGCCACCCCCACGCTGTGCTCGAGCAAGCCGCCCAAGAAGGCATGGTGGGAGGAGCCGCGCCCCGGCCCGCCCGACCCGGGCGCCCCGGGGCGGGCGTCCCGGACAAGCGAACAGGGCGCGCGGCGCAGACCCGCCCGCAGCTCCTCGTCGGCAAGCAGGTTTTTCAGCAGCGCCGCCAGCCCCGGGTCATACACCTCGCGCGCAAGCTGCTCATAGAAGCCTTCGAGCTCGTCCAAGTCACGCTTTGAGACCGGCAAGAAGCGAGCCGCTTCCTCGTCGGAAACTTCGACCCGAGCGATCTCCTGCAGCGAGATTTGCAACTCGTCGCGAAACAGCTCGGCGCGCCCCTTCACCCGCACCAACTCGCCCCGCTCGAAGCGCCCCGCCAGCAGGTCGGCGTCTTTGAAAGCCCTCGCCTTGACGCTGCCCCCCTGGTCGCCCAACTCCAGCGCCAGATAGGGGTCGCCCGAGCGGGTCAACAGGCGCTCCTTGCGAGTGCAAGCGAACACCGCGTCGACCGAATCGCCGGCGCGCAGGGTGGCGATCGTCTGGGCCTCCCCGGCCGCACGGCCCGTCTCCCCGGCCTCTGCCAGCGCGCCGGGGGGTGTGACGCTTGTGTGAGTCTCCAGGGACATCGTGTCTCCATGATGTACGGTGGTTCGGATGCAGCCGCTCATCTGGGATCGCCGGCCCGACGGCCTGAGAGCCCCCGCGATGGTGTGCTCCTTCTCCGGCTGGAACGACGCCGGGGACGCCGCCTCGACCGCGACCGGCTTCCTGGCGCAGGCCTTGGGCGCGGAGCGCTTCGCGAGGACCGACACCGAGGAGTTCTACGACTTCCAGGCCAACCGCCCCCACGTCCAGATCGACGAGACCCAGGCGCGCGTGATCTCCTGGCCCGCGGTCGAAATCCTCGAGGCCCGCGCCCCTCGCGCGCCGCGCGACCTGGTGATCGTGCAGGGCGCCGAGCCTTCGATGCGCTGGCCCTCCTTCAGCTCGTTGATCCTGGACTTGGCCGAGGCTTTGGACGTGCAACTGGTGGTCACGCTCGGGGCCTTGCTCGCCGACGTGCCCCACACCCAGCCCGTGGCGATGACCGGCTTTGCCTCCGACGCCTCGATGATCGAGCGGATCGGCCTCAAATCGAGTCGCTACGAGGGACCCACCGGGATCGTGGGGGTCTTGCACGCCAAGTGCACCGAAGCGGGCCTACCTTCGGCCAGCGTGTGGGCGAGCGTCCCCCACTATGTCGCCGCCGCGGCCTCGCCCAAGGCGGCTTTGGCCCTGTTGCGCAAGCTGGAGGTGATGGTCGGGGTTTCGGTGGACGTCTCCGAGCTGGAGGAGGCCGCCGGCGAGTACGAGCACCAGGTAGGCCTCGCGGTTCAATCGGACCCCGACATCCAAGCTTTCGTGGAGCGCTTGGAGAAGCGCGCCGCCGAGGACGGCCAGACCGCAATCTCGCCGCAGGATCTCCCGTCCGGGGACCTGTTGGCGCGCGAATTCCAGCGATTCCTGCGCCAGCGCGGCGCGGATAGCTGAAAGCCCTCAGCGCGAGGCGACGCCGTACGTCACGGCGGCCTGACCCATCAACAGTTTGCCTTGGCCATAGTCGGCCTCAGCCTGAGAGGGCTGGAAGCCGGGGGAGATCGGGATCGTCTTCTTCAGGGCATACATCACGAACTCGACCGTGTCGCTCTTGCCCTTGGCCGGGCAGATCGGCGAATAGGCGGCCTTGCCGGCCGTGTTGGTGCCCACGATCCCGCCGGGCGGGGTCTTGCCCGCCGCGACGCCGGTCGAGGACGGGTCGATGCCGCCAACCACCCAGCGGATGCCGCCGCTTGAGCCCGACGAGTTGTCGTCGATCACGAACAAGACCAGCTCGGCCGCTTTGGCGGGCACTTTTTCCCAGGAGAGGGGCGGGGAGATGCCTGCGCCCGCGCACGTGTACTGAGTCGGGATCTGGCCGTTGCGTTCGAACGCCGAACTTGAGATAGAGAAGGCTCCGGGCGCGGTGTAGACCTCGCCGCTTGCGCTGGAGGCGCTGTTGGTGGAGCTGGAAGAACCGCTCGAATGTGCGTTGGAGCTGGACCCCGAGGAGGACTTGCCCGCGCTCGCCGCCAGGTCTTCGGGCTTGCCTTTGTACTGCTTGCAATCTTCCATCACGTAGCCGGCCTTGCAGTCGGTGTAGGCCTTCCAGTGTTCGTGGAAGTTCTTCTCGAACGCGCTCAACAGGGCCGTGCGCTGCGAGGAACTCTTGCCGGCCGTGACCTTAGCCGCGATCTTGGAGGCCAGCAGTTCGACCTTGATCCGAGCCAACAGGTCGGCTTCGGTCTCGCCCGACTTGGCCAGGTACTTCTTGAGAGAGCCAGCCTTGGGGAAGCTCTCGTGTACGAGTTGGGTGTAGCGCTGCTTGACTTCGGCATCTGAGACTTCCACATGGCGCGCGGCCGCCTCGCCCAAGACCCACTCGGAGGTGATCAGGAAGCCGAGCGCCTGATGGCTCGGCGAGCCGGCGGCGCCCAGGGCGGTCTCGACCGCGAGCCAGTGCTGGTAGCTGGCCTTGGAGATCGGGATCTTAGAGACGAACGCGACGGCGTCGGCGGTGGCCGTTGTCCCCTGGGCCGAGGCCACCGCAGCAGGGGAGGCTGGCACAGCGGGAGTCGAGGTCGAGGAGGAGGACCCACCGCAGCCGGCGATCGGGGCGGCCACGAGGGTGAGCAGCGCAAGCGCCGGCAGCGCCCGCGCCAGCACCGGCGAGCGCTCCGGCGCACCGGTTGAACCGCGAGCCGTCACCCCGCTCTCCCCTCCTTGCCGCTTCAGTCATCTTCGCCAAATCTAACCCCGGCGTCTAAAGCGCAGGCAAATACTCATTTTGGAGATATACTGCCGGAATATGCTACATACTTTGGCAACTAACAGCCAAAGTAGCCACCATATTTTGGAAGAAATGCTAGTCTTGACGGGTCTATGGCGCTCAGCGACGAACAGATCCTCGCCCAGAATCCCTGGTGGGAGCGAAGCGGATGGTCGGCAGAAGACATTCAGCTAGTCCTGCTTGCTCGGCAGCCAGTGCACCTGCCGACCGAGCTGATCGCAAGCATCGACCTGACCGAAGCGGCGATCCACATACTGCGCGGGCCACGGCAAGTCGGGAAGACGACCGACCTCAAGCTGCTGGTCGAGCGCGCCCTGATCGAGGGACGCGATCCCCGTTCGATCGTCTATCTCACGCTCGACCTGATCGAGGGGGAGCATCTCTCCGAGCTTGCTCGGACGATCGCGCGCGCGAAGGCGTTGGCGAGACGCCCGGGGCCGAGCATCGTGCTGCTCGACGAGGTGACCGCCGTTCCCGGCTGGCAGACCGCGGTGAAGGCGCTGTGGGACGACGGAACGATCCACGAAGACGTGGTCCTGTGCACCGGCTCCTCGGCGATCGACCTGCAGAAAGGGGCGGCGGAGAGACTTCCCGGACGTCGCGGGCCAGGGCGCGACTATCTGGCACTCCCACAAACATTCGGCGCGTTCGCGCGGGCAATCCACAACTCGATACCCCCCTCACCGGGTCTGACGATCGCCGACATCCACACGCCCGCCGGGGAAGAGGCGCTGCTGGAGAGTCGTATACATGGGCCCGCGCTTGAGGACGCTCTGTCGCTGTATCTGAGATTTGGCGGCCTCCCGGCGGCCGTTGCCGAGGCAGCCACAGGCGTGGTCTCTCCCTCCGAGCCCGTCAAGCGGGTCCTGTATGACTCGTTGGTCAAGGAGGTGCAGCGCCGTGGCGCGAGCGTTCCCGCCGCTCAGGCTCTGTTGGAGCGGGTGCTCCGTTCGCTCGGGTCGCGGACCGACTGGAGCAAGATGGCACGCGCGATGGATGTGCCACTCGGCGGCCGAGGCGTTGCTACGAGCCATCACACGTTGCGCGGCTACATCGAGCTGTTGGCGGGCGGTTACTTCCTGTTCATCCTCTACCACTGGAGGGCAGGCTCACACGCGAACAGTTTTTCCAACGAGAAGAAGGTGTTCTTCGCCGATCCGCTCCTTCACACGATCGCGCTCGACCTAACGCCCGGCCTTTCCGTCGATTTGCCGGCGCTTGTGGAGAACGCGGTCGGCCTGGCGCTCTACCGCCGCTACGAGCCGCCAGACAGGTTGATCGAGTCATTCGTCTCGCCGGACCGGCTGCACGCCTGGCGCACCGCTCGCGCCGGCGAGGTCGACTTCGTCGCCGGACCACGCCCTGAGATGGACATCGTGGAGGTCAAGTACCAGCGCCGGATCGACCGGCGGAGCGCAAGTGGCATCGTGAAGGCCCATCCTGGACGGCCTGTAGCGATCGCAAGCCGCGACGAGCTGCTGTTCGGCGACGGCTATTCGCTTGTGCCGGCCCACATGTTGTTGTGGGCACTGGGGTGAGTCATGTCCGTAGCTGGCAGACGCGAACTATGTTTGCTCCGCGATGGCCTCCTGTATGTGCCAGCCCTTGGTGGTGAGTGTCCAGGCGTTTGGTTCTCCGCGGGTGGCTCCGCCGCCGGTGTTTTGGATGAGGCCGATGTCGTGCAGACGCGCGAGCAGCTTTGACATCTGGCCCTGGTCTGTGACCTCAGCCGCCTCGGCGACCACACGGTTGGAGGAGCCCGGGTGGGCCGCGATCGCCATCAGCACGCGGACGGTGCGATAGGTCAGCCTCATCTCCAGTTCGCCTAGAGGATTGCCTTCGTGGCGGTGGAGGCTCGCCGGCTTGGGGATGGGACGAGCCAGCTCTTTGCGGGCCGCGGTGGGACCGAGATAGGGGAGCACGATCATGGCCATCAAAGGGCCGACAAGGTCGAGCAGCGAACCGTGCGAGACCTTCGGCGACCGCCTCCCTTCCTCGCCGATGGCGGGAGGAGGTGAGGTCAGCAACCGCGAATGTAGGACCGACAGGACGCCTCCGGCGATGCCCTCGGCCGTCAGCGGCGGCAAGTCTTCACCCGCTTTCGCGACCGAACGGCCTTCATCGAGTAGCGCGATCGTCCGGGAGAGCATTTCTCCGCGCCGCTCGAGCGCCTTGGCGCCCGCTCCAAGCGAACCAACGATCAGTAGCTGGCCCGTACCGGGCTCGGCGTCGAGGAACGCGAGTAGGGCCGTCAGCGCGTTTCTGACCCGCTCGACCCAATCCGCTTTTGGGTCGTGGTTGTCGAGCACGTAGCGCGTGGCTCGTGTAACGCTCTCGTCGAAGGCGCCCAGGAAGCAGTCTTCGCGATCCTCGAACAGCTCGTAGAAGGTGCGCCGCGATACTCCCGCTCGGGCGACTATGTGGGCGACGGTGACGTTGGCTGCACCGCGCTTGGCACTCTCTTGGACCATCGCCGCGAGGATGCGTGCGCGCTGGATCTCGCTCACGCGTTCACGACCGATGTCGCGCGCCACCATTCCGGTCCCGTGCCCGGACGCGCCGCTCAGCATCGATTTCGTGTCGAGCTGCGCCCTTGCGAAGGGTGCCCTCGCAGCCTTGCCGCCCATGTCATTTCTTCTTGTGTTTGTGTTTCGTTTTGTGTTTCTTTGTGGCGGCGAGTGGCCAGGGGCGTTGCAGCCCCTGGCTCTCATAGAACCGGACGTGACAGTCTCCCGTCATACGGCTCCCACCATTCGGTCGTTGGCGTGTGTGACGACGCGCCAGTGAGCGAAGAGCTTTGGCTCGCGTGCTGCCACGCGCTCCAGGAACTCCCATGCTCGCATGACGCGGCCCTTCAGTCGTTTGTACTTGCGCATCGCCCAGCGCACCAGGTACTTGTCGATGCTCCTGAGCGAGTTGGCCAACCTGGACGGGTAGAACCGTCCGTAGTAGTTGACCCATCCGTGCACGGTCGTGTTGATCTCTCGTGCTATCTCGGTGAGGTGTGTTCCGCTCCATAGGTGAATCCGCCATCGCCTGATCGTTCGCCGTATCCTCTTAGCGGCGTCGTCACTGATAGCCGGCGTGAAGTTCGTGAACAACTCACCCCGCCCGCGTGACTCGCGGGGACGAAACGTGTACCCTAGGAAATCAAACCGCTCGTGCTCGTGAGAGCCTTTGCGTTTGGAGTCCTTGCAGTACACGATGCGCGTCTTGACCGGATTTAGATCCAGACCCAACGACGCCATCCGCTGCGTGATCGCATCGAGTACGATCCGCGCTTCGTTCTCACTCCAACAGTGCGCGACGATATCGTCCGCGTAGCGCTCGAACGGGACGGTCGGGAACTCCCGGCTCATCCACGCATCAAACGCGTAGTGCAAAAAGATATTCGCCAGCACAGGGGAGATCGCTGAACCCTGAGGGGTCCCGCGGTCCCGCGCTAGCATAGTGCCATCCCCTTCCTGGATCGGTGCTTTCAGCCACCGCTCCACGTAGAGAAGGACCCACCGCTCATTGGTGTGAGCGGCTACCGCCTTCAACATGAGCTCGTGGTCAAGCGAGTCGAAGAACGACTGGTAATCCAAATCGATTACCCACCCGTACTTCCAGCACCGCTCCCGACACGCCCCCACCGCATCCAAGGCCGAGCGACCCGGCCGATAACCATAGGAGTCAGGATGGAAGAACGGCTCCACACCCGGCTCCAGATAGCTTCGTACGACCGTTTGCGCAACCCTATCCGCGACGGTGGGCACACCGAGAGTCCTGACCCCTTGCCCATGTTGCTTCGGTATATCTACCGCCAACACAGCCGGCGGCACATAGGACCCCGCGGACAATCGATTCCAGACCTTATAAAGGTTCCCCGCAAGGTCCCTCTCAAAATCCTTGATCGATACCCCGTCAACACCAGCAGCACCCTGGTTCGCCTTCACAGACTCCCAGGCTTCCAACACAACCTTCTTTGAGATAACAAACGACTTCGCTTGCGACTTTGACTCAACCATTGGCTCCTCCCACACACGCGTGGTTGACCACTGATCTCCTCTGAATGGTCCGTCCGCTTCGCTCCAATCCCATTACAGGACCCTCAACGCTACTACCGAACGATCCGCCCCTGTGCCCCACAACAAGAGTTCGTGCCTCACGGTTTCGTCCACTTGACACCCTCCCTGAAACAACCAGCCGCAGGCCAAAGGCCACTAGCTGATCGTCCCGCAGGACGACAGGTTCCCATGTTCCATGCAAGAGCCTGACCCACGCTCGCGCCGCATACATGCCGGACACCGTCTGGCCAATAAACAGGCACCCGCCAGACTCATCCCGAAGCAAAGCACATGCCTCGGTTTTGATGTCATCTACTGCGTTTCGACAACTCACCTGCGGTTCACTCTCGTTCGCCTTCATTGGGTCACACCTGACGCGCTCAACGGCACGCCTTTTCCCGTAACGCTCAGCACCAACGGCTCTTGACCGCAGCACCTCACGGTGGTTTGTGATCTCCGCCTGCACGGCGACCACGGAGGGCCTACCTCCATCTCCTGCACAGCAACGCGACAAACCCACCATCACTTCCTCTTCTTACGGTGAGTCTTCTTGCGCTCATGGCGCACGTGCTTTGTGCATCCGGTTGGTGTGATTGGTGTGGTGGTGTGTATTTCTGCGCCGTTTTGTCCGATGTAGCTTGTTGGCATCTTGAGTTTGGTGGTGCATAGGTTCGCCGTCGCGGCTAGCGCTGAGTATTTGCCTTGGGGTAGCGTTAGTTCGAAGCTTCCTACGGGTACGTCGGGGACGCTCTTGAATGTGCTGCTCGTGACGTTCGTTTTGCTGTTGATGAACGTCGATCCGACTAGGTCGACGCTGGTGCCGTAGCCTTGTAGGACGATGATCAGGTCAGGGAATTCTTCCCCGGCGTGACTCACGAAATACGCGGGTCCTTCCAACGGGACTGGTAGCACCGGTGTGCTCGCTTTGGCGTGCCCCACGATCGACGCAGCCGGACACGACGCCGGGTTCGCTTCGAAGGTTTGCGCTGGACATGCCTTCTGTAGTGTCGTCAGGCGTGAGGGCAGTTGCTTTGGTAGGTCCACCTTGACCTTGCTGATGTTCGCGTCATACGGTCCCTCGGGATAGCTCAGCTTGACGTGCAGGCTCGCGCCGTTCGCTCGGGATGTCTTCCCCGACGTCGATGCGGTCAGCTTCGGTTTGAACGCCAGGGTCGCGCAGTTGGTGACCTGGAATGATGTCGATACCGGCGCTCTGGCTCCTTCGGTACTGGACAACACCGCGTCGATCTGTGTTTTGTTGCAGTCGGTCGGATTGAACGTGAACTTTTCGCGGTTCACAGTCACGTTGACGTGCTGTATCTGCAAGGGGATGCCGTCGAGGATGGTGGGTAGTGGATCGCTCTTGATCGACAACGCCGCGGTATGCGGGTCCACGCTGATGCTCGCCCTGACCACGACAGACCCCAAGTCGAATGGTCCTGCCTTGGCTGGGTTCACTATCGACAGGCCGTACGCTCCGCCACCATAAGCGGTGGTGATGTACACCTTCCCTCCGGTGACGGTGTATGGATCGTTGCCCAACCCGGCGCTCACGACGGTGGTGCCGATCAGGCTTTCCGGACCACAAGTGCCTTGTGAGGCTTGTGGTTCCCCGCACAACTTCACGTTCGACAAGGTCCCGAGCAAGCCTGCAGGCATCTTCATTTCGATCCTGCTCAACGTTTGATCGGCATCGGGACGCGACATGGTCAGCGTGAACGGCGTGAACGCGCCGGCCTGCAAGTTCGTGGAGCCGGCCTGGAAACCAGGCGCGAACGGTTGCGGATCGCTGCACGGAGCACCGTTAGGATCAGAAGTGATCTGGAAGCTCGACGCGGGAGTCGCCGGTTCGTTCCCAGACCACGGCGCGATAGACGCCCTAGTCGTATAGGTCCCGCACAACGCTGGAGTCGACAGCGGCGCTCTCGCGGAACCGAAGAAATGCAACGTCAAATCTTCAAACGGTAGCCGCGGCGTGTTATCAAACGTCGAGACCAACTGCCCCGACACCGGATCAAGGCTCACCTGTCCAGCGAGCTTCACCAGCACACCTGAGACGGGGTCCTTCGCGACGATGTACATCGCGACCAGCGAACCGAACGGGTTAGCGTTCTGCGCAGCCAAATACACCTCACCCACAAGCGGGTTAGGCAACAGCGGCGTCTTGATTTCAGCGGTCGCGATCTTAGACCCATCAGGACACGACGGATCAGAACGTTCTTCAAGACCAATCTCCCCAAGCGAACACGCATCCAAACCATCAGCACCCGCCGGACTGATCTGTATCCCCGCGGGCAACGTCACAGTCGTATCCCTCACATCAGCAGGAGCCAAACCAGTCGGATTCAAAGCCACCGTCTGCGGCACATGCACACCAACACTCAACCCCGACGGCGTACTCGCAGCTTCCCCATCAGGCGCCACGCTGATAGACGGTTCGAACGGCAAACGATTACAACCAACCAAACCCAACGGTTCACCACCACCTTCAACCAACGAATATTCAGCCGACTTGAACACACCAGGTTCACCCCACGAATCAGCTTCCACAGTCGTACGCATACCACCCGGACCAGAACACGACGTCGGCAACGTCAAGAACGGAACCAGCTTCGCCGCTTCCTGCGTCGCCACACACGGACCGATAAGAAATTCTTCTGCTGGACTGACAGTGTCTTTCAGGCATACCCAGCCGCGGGCAGAGTTGTGGCGTGGATCGGCCGGCACACCCCAGAAAGTGACCTTGCTCGCAAAGAACGGGAAGATATTGGAAATGTTGTTGACACTGACCACGACGCCATAATCACCACCGGTGCGTACAGAGGTATCCAAGAGCACCGGCACATGATCGATCTCGAAGCCGAATCGAGCCGGCTCGCCCACCGACGGCACCAAATTGAACAATGGCATCCTAGCTGCCTGCTTTGCCGCGCCGAGACCGATATTCGAAATGTTCACCGACGCCACTCCGATAGCCGTTTCGGGAGGGCACGCATTGAACTGGAACGGAAGCTCGGCGTCGAACTCCTGGCTCGTGCACTGAGGTATCACCTGTGGGTTGCCGACGAGGCCCGCGGGCAGATCGAAGTGCAAGTCCTTTGCCAATCCATACGGCTCCGGCTGCCCTTTGATGTTTTCGTGTCCGAGCCCTATGCCGTTGTTTATCTGTATCGTCGTCGTCAACTGGAAAGGATGCGATCCCGCTTGTGTGGCGATCGAACCGTCCTCGTTCGTCGGCACCAACTGCAGATCTTCGACACCAAAACCCGCCGGCGCTTCGCTCACCGTCAGCGCGTTCGGCGCTACAACGGTAGCCGCGCCACCCCCGGTCACGTTCACTTCGTTGACCAGCCTCCCCGGCGCGTGTTCAACCTTCACAAGGATTTCAACCTGCACAATTGCATATGCCGGCAGCGAGCTTTTGTCTTCGCAGCTCAGCGACCCGAGATTACAAGTCGTCACCCCTTCCGATTTGATTGATGTGGCCGTAATACCCGGCGGCAACTTGTCCGCGATCACGATTGGGCTCGTAGCTCCTTCTGCTGGGGCGTCACCAAGATTGTGAATTTCGAACAGAAGCCGACCTGTGCCTTTTGGCGACAGATTCGTAGGGATACTGGTCGCGCTGACCGTAAACGCCGGCACTGTCGCAGAGGCAATACCGGTACCCAGCCAGCCAATAGAGGCCAGGGCTACAGTCAGGACGCACGACAGGATGAGAATGGACCTAGAAAACCGCATCATTTGATCCTCCGACCGCTCGTCTTCGCTTTGCCATACCTCTTCCTCGCCCTCGCTTCGCATATATGTCGCCGCCCCTTAGGCTTCCCTTTGCAAGCCTTCAGCGCCTTCACAAGCCTTTCCGCTCGCACCTGAGCCGCTGTCTTCGGCTTTGCCTTGCCCTTTACAGTCGTCGAGGCGGCAAGGGTCAAGTTGCCCGCGCCGGCGAACGTCGCGCTCGCGGGAGCCGCGAACACGCCCGGCTGTGGCGAAGGCGCCGCCCGACACGAATCCGCTGTCGAACACGCCGGGCCGCTCGCGAGCGACTGCAAGCACGGTTCAGTGTGTGTGCATACACGCGCGTCATACATGTCAGCAGTACCGTCTTTGTCCTGGGACACGAGACCGTCCTGTGTCGTGAAGAACACGTCGTTGCCGTTCGCGCTCGCGTCAAAGAAGACCGAGTTCCCACTGCCGGAACCCGCCGAGATCAGCCCCACGCAACCACCCTCGCTCTCGCTGAAGACTTTGCTCCCATCCCCACCGTAGGCAGGCGGCTGACAACTGCCCACACCGGCTGGCTCGTACTGATACACGTCGTCTGTACCATCGATGTCCTGCGGCACTAGAGCGTCGGAGCTATCGAAGAACAGGCGCCCCGAATCGGAGAGGTATCGTGGCTGATAACCTGTGCTGACGCCACCGCCGTCTGGTGTCCACCCCGGAATGGTTGCCGCCAACCAGTGGCCTTCCCACATTCTCCAAGGATCCAGCGGCGTACCGAGTACTACATTTACAGGTACGAACTGGCCGACCGGCCTTGCCCCGGTGGGGTCGCATGACGAGCACACCAGACGGTTCGCTTCCGCGTCGTACAGATATATCTCCTCGTCCGGTTCTCCGCTGTTCACATCGCTGTTGTCATAGCCCGTCAAGCTACGTCGCGACATAAACGCCAGATAGCGCCCGTTTGGCGAGACGTCGGCCGCTTGGACCGTGAGCGGTGCTTCAGCAGATACGCGATTGGCTGAGCCTTCGTCTTGTCCTGCCGCCACAAAGATCGTAGTCCACGACCCGCTGCCGACGGGCGCTTCGCGCAGCAAGTACACGTTCCGGACCCCGGCGACTGCTTGTTCGCCATATTCGTTGGGGCTGCTCGTAAGTACGACCGTCGAGATGTCGTATGCGAGCGTACCTTCTTCGTTAGCCCCAAAGACGGTAGTGCTGTTCCCCAAATCAACCTGCGTTTTAGCGAGAATATCAAACACAAAGAGATGATCGCCGTCGGTGTAGAACACGCGCGAGCCTTCGTTGTCTGCCATCTTGAATGCCCCTGGCCCGATCGTGGTCGTTTCCCCGGTAATCGTGTCACTGGTGAACAGGTCGCCCGCGTTGCTCCACACAATTCGCGACCCATCGTCAGAGATCGCATGCATATTGGCCGAAAGAAGTATCCGGCCGAGTCCTGTTTTTTCGTTACGCCCGAGCAAGCTCTGTCCGCTTGCCGGCACACCGGAGGGCAGCACGCTGACCAGCTGGGTATTCCCGTCGAACCACTCATACAAACCGTCGGCAGAGGGGTATTTAGGATCCAAACCCGCTGGCCCTTCAAATACGACATGACTCAAGCCCGGCGAGGCTCCCTCGAACGCGATTTCAGGCAACGGTTCAGTTCTCAGTACCGCCCGAAATGCTCCAGTCGTGTTATCACGAAGATAGATCTCATGACCAAAAGGCGCCCCATTGGTTCCTTCGGGACCTGCTACTTCCTGGTGGATTTCCGGAGCCAGTGGAGGCTCTGGCTTTTGGTGAGGAGACATCACGATCGCGTGCGACAGGTCAGGTGAGAACCGCACGAATTCTTCCCCGATCTCGAGAGCGTTACCGATTCCGACCGGGTTTGTGTGTGGTGGTGAGATGTTTTGTGAGGACCAGCCGTCAGGGCCACGGATTGAGAAGATCTGTGTAGACCACGAGTTCCCTGGCGGGTTTTCGCCGATCGGGGCGTTTGCGATGTAGGAGACGCTCGCCCCGTTTTCCGATGCCTGGGTGGCGTCCCCACCGGCGGCCGTCTGTCCCCCGCCGCCGATGCCGAGTATTTCCGCGCCGTCCTTCTGAGGCGGGGAAACCAGTTCCCAGGAGCGCCCGTCGGGCAGCGTAAACTCCCCGCCGGTGGTCTGCGTCGTGAACGTCTCATCCGGTCCCAGGGTGCCGCCCGCGGGGCTCTGCGAGCTTGTGGCCACGAGCCTGTAGTGATAGGTGGTGCCCGGTTCCAATCCCTGGATGGCTGTGGTGACCGTGTGCTGGGTGTCGTCCGCGCCGATCGAGCCCGACTCAGGGGTGCTCTGTTCGTAAGCGGAGCCCAGCCCGTAGTCGAAGTGGTAGGTCGTTTCTCCCCCGCCGGGGTTGACCTGGGCTTGCAACCGTGCGCTTGTCGCGGTGACTTCGATCGCCGATGATCCCGTGATCGTCGGCGCAACAGCCTGGGTCCTGAACGTCACCGGCGATCCCATCGCGGTTTCTTCGGCGGCGTTCTTCTCAAACACACAGAACGTGTACTGCGTGCCCGGCGACAGACCGGTCAGTTCGACCGATACTGATTCCTTTTCCAACCCAAGTGCTATCCCCGCGGATTCAGGCGCGACAGACCCTTCGGTGCATTCGGTCGCGGAAGCCTTGTAAAGGAACTCGTATTCGCCCGCTTCACCCGGCGCGTTGGGACTCAACACGCCTTCCAGAGTCGCCGTGGTCGCCGTGACAGCCTGCGCCGGACTGAGCGTTTCCGGGGTTTCAACAGGCAGCCAAAGCCGGCGCTACCGAGAGGACAAGCTCACCCGTCAGGGCCGCGCTGAGCGAGACGACGATTGCCAGGATCAGTCTGCGAGAGTTCATCTAAACATTCCCTCCGAACAAGAGGGGATGACCCCTCGCTTACGAGAAGACACCACCGTCGGCACACAACAAACCGCCGGACCACCACCACCTATGAGCGCACGCAAACACGCACCCGAGCGACGAGCCCGAAGCGCATACGCACGCGAGAAACCAAGCCGACCCCGATGATCGGCAATACCGGCCCGACAGGACCGGCGAGAAGGCCTAGCGGCTAGAAGCCCGCTGCGCCAGAGAGAGAGAGAGAGAGAGAGAGACGCGTCAGCGACGCTGACGCGTCCTATTACACCCCTACCTCGGGCGCAAGGACTCTCAAGCACATGATCCCCAAATGAATGCACGCGAAAAACAACTCCCTCTCAGAAACGACCCGGTCCCTCTCCCAAGGTCCCCGTCAAACGTTTAGAGCTGCCGGCCACGAAGACCGACCCCTACCTGACCTTATGTACGCCGCACCCTTGACGGATGCGAACACGTAGCCACTATATACCCCCTTGGCGCAAGTTGTCAAGTGGTCTGGGAGAAACGAGTCTGTCGCGAGCTATCCCGAGGATCTCCCAGTGGCGCGGACCGGGCGCGATAGGCCCCGCTGCCGGTCCTATGTTTGTTTTGCGATCGCTCCTTGTACTTGCTGGCCCTTGTCGGTGAGGGTCCAGGCGTTGGGCTCGCCGCGGGAGGCTCCGCCACCCCTGTTCTCGATCAGGCCGATGTCGTGCAGACGGGCGAGCAGCTTTGACATTTGGCCCTGGTCGGCTACCTCGGCAGCGTCTGCGACGATCCGGTTTGAGGAGCCAGGATGGGCGGCGATCGCCGTCAGCACGCGCACGGTGCGATAGGTCAAGCGCATCCCCAACCGGCCAAGAGGGTTCCCCTCGGCACTGTGGACACCAACCGGGCTCTCGGGCACTGGACGCGCAAGCTCCCGGCGCGCTGCGGCGGGCCCAAGATAGGGCAGCACGATCATGCCCATCAGAGGACCCGTCAACGCGAGCAACGGCTCACGCGTGCTCTGTTCAACGACCGTTACGCGACGCGCCTGATCGTGACGCGTCGCCATGCTCCCGACTCGTGCCCCGCGGAGTATCGCGGAGGGCGCCCCTTGGCGGGGCGCTCGCGAACAGTCGCACGTGCAGCACGGACAGCACCCCACCCACGACGCCCTCGGCCGTCAGGGGCGGGAGCTCTGCGCCGCCTTTGGACTCGCTGCGTCCTTCGTCGACGATCGCAACGATCTGGGCGATGCCACGCTGGCGGCACTCGAGCGCCTCGTGGCCCGCGCCTAGCGAGCCGGCGATGAGCAACTGCCCCATACCATGCTCGATCTCGAGAAACGAAAGCAACGCGAGCAAGGCGTCCCTGATCCGCTCAACCCACTTCGCGTTTGGATCGTAGAAATTCAGGACATACCGCTCAGCGCGCGCGAACGCATCGTCGAACGCGCCGAGGAAGCAGTCTTCACGGTCAACGAACAGCTCGTAGAAGGTACGCCGAGACACGCCCGCGCGCGCCACGACGTGCGCGACTGTCACACTGCTGGAACCGCGCTCAGCGCACTCTTCGACCATCGCCGCGAGGATACGCGCACGCTGAATCTCCAAGACCCGCTCGCGCGCCAGAACATCGGGCGCGAGTGGCCCCGACCGACCCACCCGCCCCCGGGGCGTTGGCACGAAGTGATCTGGCGACACTCGCTCTCCCACCATCTCCTACACCCTCTTCTCGACTTTCTTCGCGCTCGCGCTCTTGCCTGTCGAGCCATAGTGTTTATGGGCCCGCTTTACACACTTGCTTCGTTGCCTGCGCGGCTTCTTCGCGCATCCTTTGAGTGCGTTCGCGAGCTTTTGTTTGTTCGTGAGCGACTTTGGGGTGCTTTTCGCAACTGGTTCTTTATCAGTTGGGAATGTGAGTGGGGTTGCGCCTATCAGGGGCACGCTCGGGATCGTAAAGCTTGTGAATCCTGTGGTGGGTGTCGCGCCGGGTGTTGTGAATGTTTGGTCTTGTCCGTGTGTGGTGCCAGCATGATTGGTCGCGACGATCCTGTAATGGTAGGTGGTGCCCGGCGATAGATCGACCAGTGAGACAATCGTGCCCTGAGCGCTCGTAAACGGAGCGATAGCCGTAACGTCAGGCGCACTGGACCCATACCCGGTACTTGTGCCGTACTGGATCTCGTAGGTGGTTTCCAGGCCTTCGGGGTTGATTTCGCTTTCGATGACGGCGCTGTTTTCGTTGACGAACTGCGCGCTCTCAGACCCGATCATGGGTGGTGTGGTGGGTACTGGTTCTGCGGGTGTCGTGAATGTGTAGTCGGGGCCTGTGGTGCTGCCGAGTACGCTGGTCGCGATGATCGCGTAATGATAGATAGTGCCCGGCGATAGACCACTGAGCAGTACCGGGCTCGTTTTCAGATCTGTAAACCCGGATCCCGCGGTCGCTTCCGCCGACGCCGCAGAGTATGTTTCGCTTTCCCCGTAGAAAACACGGTAGGTGGCTTCCAGTGGCGCTTCGATCTCCGGGTCGATCGTCGCAGCGACCAGGACGGTGTGCTGCGTGGGTTCGGAGACGACGGGTGGAGTGTCGTTGACGCGAGGTAGTGTTCGCGTGAAGGACTGTATTGGTCCTTCGACGGGTTTGCCCGCGGTGCGACTCGCTTCGTTTTCGGCGATCACCTTGTAGTAGTAGGTTTTCCCTGGTTCCGGACCGCTGATCGTGACGCTCGCGAGCTGGTAACCAATCCCGTTGAGAGTGCTTTCGCCCGGGATGACGGTCGGTTCGCTCGCGAGCTTCGCTTCGCTTTCGGCGTAATCGAACGCGTAGTTTGTTTCTTCTTCGTTCGGTTCGACCTGTGCTTCGAGCGTCACACCGGTCGGCGTGACCATGCTCACATTCTCACTGCCCGCCTGCACAACCGGTGCTCCCGCCGCGAACGCTGACGCGCTGAACACGAGAGCGCTCACGACACCCAACACGACACCCACGACGATACGTCCAGTCCTGCCAGTCCTGCCAGTGCTGAGCGCGCTCATCGGCTTGTCCTCCGGTCCGTGGTGATACTGGACTTTCGTGCTTTCCCAGACCCGCGTGCGTTCCTAGCCTTCTTAACCTTCGTCTTGATGTTTGTGCAGCCGTTCACGCTGATCGGTGTGGATTGGTGTATGACGGCGCCGTTCTGCGCGGTGAACACTGTCGGCATCTTCAGATTGTCGTTGCATAGGTTCCCGTTGGCCGCTAGCGCCGAGAATGGGCCTTGGGGTAGGTACAGCTCGAAGCTGTGTATCGGGACGTCTGGGATCTGCTTGAACGTGCTGCTCGTGATCCCCGCTTTACTGATGAACGTCGCCGCGACGAGATCCACCCTGACACCATCACCTTGAAGGATCGCCACCAACGACGGGAACGCTTCCCCGCCATGAGAGACGAAATACACCGGACCCGTCAACGGGACAGGCAGGACTGGTGTTATCGCCCTCACACTCCCGATCTTTGACGCGGCAGGACACCCCGCGGGGTTCGATTCGAACTGTGCAGCGGTGCACGCCTTCTGCAACGTCGTCAAACGCGACGGCAACTGCTTCGGCAAATCGACCTTCACGCTCTTGATATTCGACTGGCTCGATGCCTGGTTCGCGCCCAACGGTGTCGCTGGGTATACGACTCTCGCGTCGAGGCTCGCACCCCTCGCTCTGGAGTTCCTACCCGACACGGACACTTTGAAGTTGGGCTTGAAGGTCAAGCTCTGGCACGACCCCATCTGGAAGTGGCTAGAGATCGGAGCGGTCGCGCCTTGCGCGCTCTGCGCTACACCTGAGAACTCCATTGGTGCGCAATCTGTCGGGTTGAACATGAACCCGGGACGGTCGATCACCGTATCGATCTGTCTTAGATCGGTGGGTATCCCGTCGAGGATCTGCGGCAACGGGTCTGTCGAGATCGTCAACTGCGCTGTGTGCGGATCGACGCTGATCGCGGCACGCACCACCACGGTTCCCAGGTTGAACGGACCCGCGATCACAGGCACGACGATCGACAAGCCAAACGGCGCGCCCTTATAGGGTCCCGTCAGGTAGATCGGTGCTGGGGGCTGCCCAGCCTGCGGCACATAAAACTGGTCAGGACCAGCACCAGCACCAACGATCGTGTGCCCGATCTGCGATTCGGCAGAGCACGTACCCAGCGATGCTTGTGGTTCCCCGCACAACTGGACCGTGCTGAGCATCCCCAGCAAACCCTCGGGGGTCTTGAACTGCAACCCGGCGATCCGCTGCTGCCCATCGGCCCTCGAGAGCAACAACGAGAAGTCGGTATACCCACCGGCCTGGTCGGTCGTCGAGCCCGCGATCATCGACGGACTGAACGGTAGCGGCGAAGCACAAGCAGAACCATTAGGGCCGGCATTCAACGCGAATGCGTCAGCGGATACGAAGTCTGGTGTCAACGGGCTGCTCCACGGCGTGAAGTCCGCCATCGTGGAATACACCCCGCAGGACGGTGGTGTGCTCAACGCGGCCTGCGCGCCACCGCTGAAGATCAAACGGAAATGCGTGAACGGTAGTGCAGGTGTACCGTCGAACGTCGAAGTCAACTGACCCGTCTGTTCGTTCAAATGCACGTGACCGATCAGCTTCAGGTTCACGCCATCACCCGAAGCAGCCACCAAGAGCTGCAGGTCGGGTGGGTTTGATTGCAACACGTACACGTTGCCTTCGAGCTTGTCAGGCAACAACGGTGTTTCTATTTCTACCGTCCCAACCTTAGAGTCCGCTGGACACGACGGCGGACCAACAGTACCGACACCATCTTCAGAGAACTGGCACGCACCAAGCCCGTTAGCCTGACCAGGATTGATGACCAAGCCCTGCGGTAGCGTCACGCTTGTGTCCTGCAACGTCGGCACAGCGAGTTCATTCGGGTTCGTCAACCCTTCCCCCTGCGGGACACTCACATCTACCGTCGTACCAGACGGCGTATCCGCGAACGTCGTCGCAGGCACAACAGTCACCTTCGGAGCAAACGACTGCAACCTTTCACAACCAGTCAACGGCGGCGTCGTATCCGTCGCGACCTTCCAGTTCGGGTCGCTCAAATCGGGCGACCCGTCCGCCAACTTTCGGCCAGGATGTCCCCACGAATCGACAGCAACCCTGAACACCAACGGCCTACCACACTCACTCGGCATAGTCAAAAACGGAGTAGGCGGCAAAGCCGACGCATTTCCCCCTTCTGCTTCGGGGTTGTGGCCTTTCAGGACGCGTTCCCGGTCGTGGGCCGTTTCCCCTGGGACACCCCAAATATTGGTTTCTATCGCGTCTATCGCAGCCAGGGCGGCTGGAATGTCCGGTGTGATGTTCGTCAGAGCATAATCGCTGTCTGTACGCACAGTCGTCGGCATATGCACCCCGAGACCGCCCAAGCTGAACCCGAGTTCGTTTGTATGACCGTTGTCCGGCTTCAAATTGAAGATCGCCAACCCCGGAGCGCCCGCGGTGCCCGAGATCGATATCGCCAAGGAGCCAACCTGACTAGAGCCTGAGCATTCACCGGGAGTCAAAATTATTGTCGTGCACTGTGCGAGCGCCAACTCGTCACCAGCGACCCCCGGCGGCAGTTCGACCGCCAGATCCTTCATGTTTTCAGCAGGCACCCTTTCGGTAAAGTTCGGGTGTCCCACGTAATCGTTGAGCGTGAGGTCCACCGCGAGATCGTAAGGGTGCGCGTCAGCTTGCGTCTCGGGCGCCCCATTCGCACCCACGAAATGGAGTAGCACGCTGTCTGGTTGTATCCCAAACGGTGCGTGCGAAGAGCTGACCATCAATTCCTGTTTGACACTTGCCGGCGCGAGCGGCACACCCACAACTTCACCACCGGAGATAGTCGCGCTACTCACCGCCACCCCTGGCGCACCGGTAGCTACCTGAAAACGCAGGTTCATGACAGCACCCGGTTCGACCGTACCCGTATACGTCATCACACACGGTTCGCTCGCGCCTTCAGCGCACCCGCTGAGCGGTATTCCGCACGTCCCGCGGAATGGACCCCCGCCGCCGCACGCAAAACTGTATATTTGGCCACTTGCCTTTTCGGCGAACGTGACACCGTGAAGGTTCACCGCGATCTTGATCGGAATCGTGCTACCGCTGATCGGCGTATCGCCAAGATTGCGAGCAGTGACCACTACTTCATTGCCACCAATTTCTGTGGGTGTGCCACGCGCCCGCCTTGGTTCTCCTGTGCTGTTTGGCGGAAAGTAGGTAGGGGTAGCCATCGCCGTTATATTCCACACGGGCGCCTGCGCCGCGGCGGTCGAAGCACACCACATCACGACCGCGCACACACACGCCATGAGCACGATCGCCACACCGGTTGCATGAGCGCCTCGGCCACCCGGCGCCGGCCGATGCCGTGAGATCCCCATCACCAGTCGCTTCTTCATCGCCTACTCCCCCTCCTCGAGCGCGTACGGGATCTCCGCGCACGCCTACTTGTCCTACGCTTGCCCTTCGCGCGCACAGCCTTCTTACTCTTCTTCTTGGTCTTTTTGGCACCCGCCTGAGAGGACACCGGAGCGGGGAAGTTCCCTACACCGCTGAACGTGGTACTCGGCGGCGTCGCGAAGATCGGCGCCGGCGCAGGTGTACCCTGACAAGAGGTACCTGAGCACTGCGGAGCCGCCAGCGCAGGAAAACCACCGTCGACACGAGCATCGTAGATATCCAGCGTGCCATCCCTGTCCTGCGGCACGAGCTGCGCATCCGTATAGAAGAACGCGTCATTACCACTCGGCGCGATCGTCGAAAGCGCCGCGGCCGGTGCAATCAGATAAACATGCCCATCCTCATACTCATACACGTTGAGTTCAATAGAGCCTTCCCTGGTGATGTTGGTTCCTCCATTGAATTTCCCGGGCGCCGGCGCCGGTGCATCCGCGGTCAGCTGGTCAGGAGAATTAAAGAACACCCTTTCGCCATCTTCACTCACAGCGCTCGGCAACGCTAGCATCTGCGGAGCTTCCAAGCCGTCGGAGTACGTCTTGAATTCCTGAGGCAGGCTCGCGCTGGACGTCGGCGGCGCACCCGACGGATCGCACGACACGCACACGACCTGATTGCCCGCCTCGCCGTAGAGGTAGACCTCTGCGCACGGACCCCCACATCCCGACCCAACATTGTCATAGGACGTTATACGTTCGCTGGATAGGAACACCAGGTGCCGTCCATCCGGCGTTACCTCAGAAGTCAAATTGTAACGCATAATATTAGCCGTTCTTGCGGATCTGGTGCCTTCGACTCCATTTCCTGGCGCAATAAACCGTGTCGTGCCGGTATTTGCGTCATAAACGTACAGGTTGCTCACGCCAGCCTGCGCCGTATCACCCTGACCGTTCGGTTCTGAAGTCAATGCTCCGGTCGCGGTGAAATAGACAATGCTGCCATCCGTGGAGGAGCCGATGAACGACATCACCCCCGCGCCATTCGCATCAGCGGGGTTGCTGTCCGGGGTGATATCCGTCAACCTTCCGCTCTGCAAACTGTAGGCGTACAGGTCATTGCCTTCGTCTTCGCTACCCGTATTAGAGTTGTTCGTCAACTCCTCACTTGACGTGAAGAACACGGTGTCGATCTTGCCGCCTTCCTGCGCCGCGCCCGCATACAGCTTGGGACGCGGACCGTGCGGATCGCCACCCGCCTTCTGCGACGCGGACGCCTGCACGGTGCTCGTCCCGCCCTCGCGCACATAGATCTCACCGGACGTACAACCCGGTTCGCCTTCCACCGCGGGTTCGGGGCTCGTGAACACCACCTGCGAACCGTCACCCGACACATCGCCCTCAGTCGGCGCAAAACTGTTTCCGAAAACATGCTTATGACCGGGTGCGTCGCCCAGCGCCGCGCCGCACGGCGGCACTACGCAAGCACTGTGCGACGGACCGCATTCGTTACCCGACGAGGGCACGAGTCCGACAAGTTGCTGATCTGTCCCGTTTGTTCAACTCGTACACCTCACTGCCATACTGGTGCGTGTCGGCAGGAGACCCCGGCAATGCAGCTGGCGGCGCGACCGGCGGGTGCAGCTGACTCCACACCACTACGCTCAGATCCGCAGACCCGCCCCCGAACACTGCGTTGTTCTCAGCACAATAGACCCCTTCCGTGGAGCATTCACTGGGCAGTTCGGCGGTCTTCACCATTGGAGCGGGCGGACCAGACGCCCACACGAAGGGCCCAGCCGCACCCTTGCGGACGTACACATCAGAACTCGGAACGTTTTCGGCGATGGATCCGCGAAAGGTGGCCTGCACGCCCGGGGGCGAGTTCCGGTCACGCGGATCCAACCCGAGCAGTGTCTGAAACGCGAAACTAGAGAAATTCTCGCTGACCGCCGCGAGCGCAATCGAGCGCTGTTCGATATAATTTTCCGCTTCGTGTCCCGGTCCCGGGCCGACCTGCGTCCCATCCCAACCGGTCGGCGTGCGGTTCTCGATCATCCACGACAAGTCACTGGACAAAAGCGAATTGCTCACACCGCCGTCTACGACGACGTGTTCACCGTTCGCCGAGGCGACAGCGAGATTCGGCATGTTGCTTTCCCCACCCTTTTCGATCGGGCTGACCATCTCAAACGCGCGGTTGTCCGGCAAAGCCGCGAGGGCCGTACCGACAAGCGCAAATGCCACGGTCAACGCCACGGACAGCGAGACAGAGCTCGCCAACATCAGCCTACGGACGTGCATCAACGGTCCCCTCCTCGATAGCAGAGGGGAGGAACCCCCCATTCTTGAAATGGACAGCGCCCAACGCGAGGCTCAGCCACGAACCGAGCGCCATATGAACGCGATGCAGAGACGACGAAAGCGCACCCTGAACGCGCGGATACCCGATCCCCCCGATAGGACCGGAGGGACGGTCGGTTAACCCGTGCTCTAGCTGAGAGCCGGCCCGGCCGAGAGAGAGAGAGAGAGAGAGAGACGCGTCAGCGACGCTGACGCGTCCTATAACGGACCCGTCAGAAGCACACGGACTCCCAACAACGCTATTCCCCAAAGAAACCACGCGAATACAACTCCCTCTCAGAAGCGACCCGGTCCCTCTCCCAAGGTCCCCGTCAAACATTTAAGCTGCCGGCCACGAAGACCGACCCAAAACCCGACCTTATGTGCGCCGCACCCCTGAGGGATGCGAACCCGTAGCCACTATATACCCCTGTGATGCAAGTTGTCAAGTGGTCTAGGAAAAACGAGTCTGTCGTGTACTACCTCTCCCAGGCCGGGCACGCGATCCGGTAGTCGCAAAGCGCACACGTCGAGGGCGAGGGCGTGGGATCAAACCGCTGGGCCACGATCGCCTCGCCCACCTCCTCCACGACCCTCGCGATCCAGTCTGAGTCCATCTCGGCGCTTGGCACCGGCACCTTCAAATCGTCGAGCACGTAGTAGTAGGAGAGCTTCTCGGCCTCCACCTGCCAAGACTCCCGAGCCCCCACCGCATACAGGGACAGCTGCACGTCGTCCTTCAATTGCTCCGCCGTGCGTGGCCGCCCCGTCTTGTAGTCGATCATCTCGTAGTTGCCGTCCGCCAGCTTGTCCACCCGGTCGACGCGCCCCCGCAGGTGGTGGGGCCCCAACTTGAAGGAGAAGCCGCGCTCGAACCAGACCGGCTCGGCCTCGTGGGCCTCCAGGTGCTTGTGATAGAGCACCAAGGCGGCCCGCGCCTTCCCATGCAACTCGCGCTCGGCGTCGCTCTCGCCGAACCCGCCTCGCCGCCAACACGTCTCGAAGAGATCCATCATCTGCGCGACCGTGGTGTGCTCGGCCGCGTGGTAGCGCTCCAAGACCTGGTGCACCGCGATCCCGAAACGCTGATGCAAAGTCTGCTCGGAGGGAATCTTCAGGACCCGCCCGAACTTGTAGCGCAAGGGGCACGCCCTGTAGGTGTCGATATCCGACGCGGACAACACGAGCCCCTCGCCACGCCGCGGCAAGAACGCGCCCAAGGAGGGTTCCTCACGACGGGCAAAGATGTTCGGGGTCGCCTGGGGAACAGCCCGGCACGAAGGTCCCTCCTCCTCCTCCTCCTCGCCCGAAATCTCCGCGAGCAAGGTCTCGTCGAGCGCCGAAGTCTGAAATATCTCCCGCTGCAAAGGCGTGCAAGCCGCGAGCAAGCGCTGGTTGACGTCATCCAAAGCCTGCTTGATGCTCTGGCCGGGCGGGCGGTCCTTCAAAGCGGCCAGCTTGACCAGCTCCAGGTAGCGCACCACGCCGTGGGAGATGTCCAAGTCGGTGTCCAAGCGCAGCTCGCCGAGGCGCCCCGCGATCCGCACCGCGCCGCCGAGCACCTCCTCGCGCATCAAGTCGAGCGTCTGCTCCAAAGTCTGGGCCTGCTTCTCCGAGAACGCGTCCTCGCCGAGCAGCCGAGCCTCCGAGGCCGCCGTCAATTCGCCCGCCAGCTCGCGCACTTCCTTCAAGGACATGCCGCCAGTCGGGGCCCCGGCAGCCGGACTCCTCTCCATGCGCCCGCGCATCGCCTCGAACGCGGTCGCCGCTTCGCTGTGGAGCTCCTGGAAGCGGGCGATCCGCTCGCGCGCCTCCGGCGGCATCCCGGGGGCCTCCATCGCCGGCCCGAGCGCCGCGATCATGTCGAACTTTGGCCCGGCGCGCGACCTGGACCACCCGCGCGATGTCCACCTGGCGCAGCTCGATCGGCGGCCTGCCCAAAGCCCTCACGACCGCCGCTGAGTCGCGCGGGTCGCTGAGCAGCCTCACCCACGCCAGCACATCCCGCGCGCCCGCGCGCTCGAAGAACTCGATTGGCTCGGCCGGCACGTGCCAAGCATACGAGTGCGTACCCTCAATGTATGGACGGCATCGACTGGAACGTGGCCCAGCGCGTCGGCGAGATGCTGGCGGGCTCGCCCAACGGGTGGGAGCGGCCGCCCGGCTCGGCTTCCTCTGAGACCCAGGACTTGGCCGAAGGCTATGCCGCCCGGGTGAGCGCCTACACCGGACTGCACCCCTCCGGGCCCTTGCCCCCGATCGAAGCGATCGACCGCAAGCACTGGATCGAAGCCAACATCGCCACGATGCGGCCTTTGCTCGACCCCTTGACTGAGCGCGCCGGCAAGAGCCCCGGTCCGCTCGGGCCGGCCCTGCGCTCGTTCACCCAGCTCCTGCTCGGCGTCCAGGTCGGCGCGGTCACCGGGATGCTCTCCCAGAGGGTGCTCGGCCAGTACGACATCTCCCTGCTCGACCCCGCCCAACCACCGCGCCTGCTCCTGCTCGGCCCCAACCTGGCCCAGGCGGCCCGCAAGCTTGAGCTCGACCACGACGAATTCAGCGCGTGGGTGGCGATCCACGAGGTCACCCATGCCGTCCAGTTCGGCGGCGCGCCTTGGCTTCGCGCCCACCTCGGCGGCCTCCTGCAAGAACTGATCGGGGGAATGGAGGTAGGTATAGGGGGAGGGTTTGGGCGTACGTTTCGACTTCCCTCCGGCTCCGATCTTCAGGGACTCGTTGAGAGGCTCCGCGCCGGAGAACTGCTTCGCCTGGGCCTCGGCGAGGACCGCTGGGCCTTGGTCGAGCGGATGCAAGCCGCGATGTCCTTGATCGAGGGCCACGCCGAGCACACGATGGACGCCGTCGGCGCGGCCGAGCTGCCCACCTTGGAGCGGATGCGCACCGCGATGAACCGCCGCCGGCGCGAGCGGGCGTGGCCTTGGCGCATCGTGGAGAAGCTGCTCGGCCTGGAGATGAAGATGCGCCAATACGAGGTCGGCCGCGAGTTCTGCGACGCGGTCGTCGCCCGCGGCGGTCCCGACGCGCTTGCGGCGGCTTGGACCTCGCCCGAGACCTTGCCGACGATGGCCGAGCTGGAGGACCCAGACGCGTGGCTTGAGCGAACGCATGTTCCGCGCCTGACCGGGTAGCACGCGCTCATACGCATTCTTTACAGCGTGTTCACCCATTCTTGAAGTTGGCGTGTAACCATCCTTCTGGAGCGGGTTAGGAACAGGTGTTCGGTGCTAATCTCAAAGCGACACGAACAAGTGTGCCCCCGATAGATAGGAGACCTTCTCCCAAATGCCCCCCGTAAAGACGACCACCCCCAAACCGCGCGCAACCGCCGCCAAGGCCGCTTCGGCCACCAAGCGGACCGCGACCTCGAAGCGGTCAACCACGGCCCCCAAGCGCACAGCCGCCGCTTCCAAGCAGTCGAGCACGGCCGAGCGCGCCGTCCTGATCCCGATCGGCGCCGCCTTGATCGCCCGCGAGCGCGTCCTCTCCGAGGTCAGCGACGCGATCGCCAACTACAACTCGACCTCCAAAGCGACAGCGCAGCTGCGCAAGTTCGAGCGCAGGGGCGTCACCGCCCGCAACCGCCTCGAGCGCGAGGTCCGCAAGACCAGGGTGCGTGTGGAGCGTGAGGTCCGCACGACCCGCGCGAGCGTTGAGCGCGAGGTGCGCAGGCGCCGCCGTGCAAGCGAAGAGCTCGCCGACAAGGTCCAGGAGCGCATTCTGAACCTGGTCTAGACGACCCACTCGTCCACCCGGCACGCCAACATGTGTCGGCTGGATGAAACTTCCCCGTCGCCCGCGGAGAGATGGCGACGGAAGGTCTGCCGGCCCATATCCCGCCGGTAGTAGAAGCACCCTCTCCTCCCTCGCCGCCGGGCGGTCCCCCTACCGCCCGGCGGCATTTTCTTTGTCTGCGAGAATGGCCCCATGATCCAACGTGACGAAGTCCTCAAGGCCCTGGAGGTCGTGATCGACCCCGAGCTGCGCCGCTCGATCGTGGAGCTAGGCATGGTGCGCTCGATCGACATCTCAAGCAACGGCGTGGTCGACGTGACCGTGTCTTTGACGACCGCCGGCTGCCCGATCAAGGGCCACTTCCAGACCTCTGTCGCGGATGCTGTCGCCGCCCTGGAGAGCGTGGAGCACGTGAACGTGTATTTCGACGTGCTCAGCGACACCGAGAAGGCCTCCCTCCAGCAGAAGCTCGGCCGGGGCGCCTTGCCTCAAGGCGCGCTCGCCCAGGTGAGCAACGTGATCTGCATCGGCTCGGGCAAGGGCGGCGTGGGCAAGTCCACCCTCACCGCCAACCTCGCCGCGGCCTTGACCGCCGACGGCAAGAAGGTGGGCATCCTCGACGCCGACGTGTGGGGCTATTCGATCCCGCGCATGTACGGCCTCGGCGCCACGCGCCCGCCGGTCTCCGCCCAGCGCAAGATCGTGCCCTTGGAGTCCCACGGCGTGAAGGTCATGTCGATCGGCTTCTTCCTCGAGGAGGACGCGGCCGTGGTGTGGCGCGGGCCGATGCTCCACAAGGCACTCGGCCAGTTCCTGCAGGACGTGGAATGGGGCGAGCTCGACTATCTCCTGATCGACCTGCCCCCCGGCACCGGCGACGTGTCGATGACCTTGGCCCAGATGCTCCCCCAAGCCCAGTTCGTGATCGTGACGACGCCTCAGGCCACGGCCCAGAAGGTGGCCCGGCGCTCGGCCGAGATGGCCAACAAGGTGTCTTTGGAGATCTGCGGTGTGATCGAGAACATGTCCGGCTTCACCACCCCCTCGGGGGAGCGCTTCCCGATCTTCGGGGAGGGCGGCGGCAAGGACCTCGCCGACGAGCTGGACGTGCCCTTGCTGGGCCGGGTCCCGCTCACGATGCCCCTGCGCGCGCAGGCCGACGGCGGCGTGCCCCTAGTCTTCGAGGACCCCGACGACCCCGCCTCCCAAGCGATCCGCCAAGCCGCCCGCGGCCTGATCGCGATGGCGCCCTTGGAGCTTCCGACCTTGCCGACGCTACCGGTCGTGGAGGTCACCCCCCCAAGCGCCCCCACACCACCCGCCAGCCCGAAGCCGGCGGGAATGTCCTTGCCGATGGCCTAACCAGCCCCCCCGAACCCAAGGTCGGGCCGCGCCAGCGGCCCGCATAGGTCGGGCTAGGTCACTTGGTGTTGGCGAAGTACTCGGCGTTGATGGTGGCGAACTTCTGCCACTCGTCCGGCAGCTGATCCTCGGCGAAGCAGGCATCCACGGGGCAGGCCTCGACACAGGCATCGCAGTCGATGCACTCCTCCGGATCGATGTAGAGCATCTCGGCCGCGTCGTAGCCGGGCTCATCGGGCGTCGGGTGGATGCAATCCACGGGGCACACCTCGACACAGGAGTTGTCCTTGGTGCCGATGCAGGGCTCAGCGATTACGTAGGCCATTCGCTTCCTTCTCGATTCGTTGTCGGGTCAACTGTTGCGGGACGACGAATAGTAGCGAGGCCGCTATCGCCGTCTCGCGTCGGGCCGGCGGCCGCGCGCGATCCCCGTCCCCTCCACCCATACATAGGCGGACCCGGACCGGGCCACGCGGATGTACTTCGCTAGCTTTGGGCGATGCTCCTGCTCACCGGCGCGACCGGACTCGTCGGTTCCGCGCTGCTGCCGCGCCTGCTGGCCGAAGGGCAGACCGTGCGCTGCCTCGTGCGGGACCCCAGGCGCTTGGGTCCCCAGCGCGTGCGGGTCCAGATCGCGCTGGGCGACCTGACCGATCCGCCTTCGTTTCGCAACGCGATGAGAGGCGTGGACACAGTCGTACACCTGGCGGCCTCCACCCGCGACCAGCCGCGCGGCTCGATCGAGGAGCTGGCGGCGATCGCGACCTGGCGCATGGTCGATGCCGCCCAGCGCGCGGGCGTGGAGCACTTCGTGTTCTTCTCGACGCTCGGCGCTTCCGAGCATCATCGCTGCCGCCTGTTCCGGGCCAAGGCCTTGGCCGAGCAGGCTGTGGGAGAGTCGAGCATGCGCACGACAGTGATCGCCCCGTCGTTCGTGTACGCACCGGGCGACCGCTGGCTGACCTTGATCGAGCGCCTGTCGCTGTTGCCGGTCGTGCCGATCTCCGGCCGCGGGCGTGCCGTATGCCAGCCGATCTGGGCCGAGGATGTGGCGAGCTGTGTGGTTGGGGCGCTTGGCCGCTCCAGCGAGACCACCGGCCACGAGCGTTACGAGTTGGCCGGCCCGCAGACGATGACCTACAACGAAGTTCTCAACACAGTGCTCGGCTCGCTCGACCGTGAACGTCCGCTACTGCCGATCCCCACGCCAATGGTCTCGCGCGCCCTGCGACTGCTCGAACGAGCGATGCACTCGAGCGCGGGTGGGCGGGCACTCATGACATGGGACGAGGCCGAGCTGCTGGAGGCCAATATGGTGGCCAAGGACGGGATCGCCGACGGCCAGAGCTTGGACGTGACTCCCGAGTCGATGCGGGCGGTCCTTCGCAGTTAGGAGACGGGCGCCCGGCGTCCCGCCCACGGCGCGGCCGCCTCGACCTGCGATGCGAGTGCCAATAGTGCCGCCTCCCCGGCGGGCCTGCCGACAAGCTGCACTCCCAAGGGCAACCCATCCTCGCCCTGGTACAGCGGCAGCGAGATCCCCGGCTGCCCGCTCGCGTTGAAGACCGGCGTGAACGGAGTGAACAGGCCCGAGCGCGTGAATGTGGACATCGGATCCGGCGCGGCCGTGTCGAGCGTGCCGATCGGCAGCGGGCGCTCGGCCAGGGCGGGCGTGAGCAGGATGTCATAGGGAGCCAAGAACTCGACCAATTGGCGGGTGAGCGCCTGCAACTGGATTTCCATGCCGAAGCCAAGGACCGAGTTGATGTTCTGGGTCATCTGGTGGATCGCCCAGCTCATCGGCTCCATGTCCTGTTCTGATGGCCCACCCACACCGCGACCGGCGACCATGCCCGAGTAGACGATCTGAAGCGCGATGTGGATCGAGAAGACCGCGCCGAACAACTCGGACAGGCCCTCGATGCGCCAAGGCGGATCGACCTCTTCGACCTCGTGGCCAAGCGAGCGCAGCAGCTCGGCGGCGTCGGTCACCGCTTGAGCGCAGATCGGGTCCACGACCGCCTCGGCGATCGGCGGGAAGGTAGTTGCCGCGATCCGCAGCTTGCCGGGCGTGCGACCGGCGGCGAGCGCGAACGGCTCGGACGGCGGCGGCGCCCAGGTGGCGTCGCCCAGCTCGTAGCCGGCGAGCACGTCGAGGATCGCGGCGGTGTCGCCGACTGTGCGCGTGAGCACGCCGTCTACGTCCAGCGGCGCCTCGCCGCGTTCGGGCGCGGCGGAGATGCGACCGCGCGCTGGCTTCAGGCCGACCAGCCCGCAGCAGGCGGCCGGGATGCGGATCGAGCCACCTCCGTCGTTTCCATGGGCGACCGGCACCATACCCGAGGCGACCGCCGCGGATGCCCCGCCCGAGGACCCGCCCGGGGTGCGCTCCAAGTCCCAAGGGTTTCGGGTGGGACCGAACAGGCGCGCCTCGCTGACGGGCAGGATCCCGTACTCGGGCAGGGTGGTGGTGCCCACGATCACGAAGCCGGCTTGCTTGAAGCGGCGCGTGATGTTGCAGTCGTGCGAGGCCACATGGTCGGCCAACAGCGAGCAGCCGATCGTCGCCTTCAACCCTTCGACCGGCCGGTTGTTCTTGATCGCAATCGGCACACCCGCGAAGGGGCGCTCGTCGCCGGGGGCGATCTGCTCGGCGGTCGCCAGCGCGCGCTCGCCGTCGATCTCGACGAACGCATTCAGCTTGGGGTTGAGCTCCTCGATGCGTGCGAGCGAGATCTCGACCAGCTCGCGTGAGGACACCTCGCCGGAGCGCACCATCGCGGCAAGCTCGGTCGCGGGTGCGAACATCAGGTCACTGTCCGGCACTTGCTCCTCCTCCAATCGCTTGGTCGTTCATCATATGGGTGCGCCCACAAGGCGCCATTCCCGTCAAGCAGCCCAGCCCAGAAAGCAGAGCGCAATGAGCGAGGTTCAAACACCACCCGAAGTTCAGTCCGGCCTTGAGGGCGTCGTCGCCTTCGCCACAGAGATCGCCGAGCCCGACCGGGCCGGCGGGTCGCTGCGCTATCGCGGCGTCGACATCGAGGACCTGGTCGGCGCGGTCCCCTACGAGCAGGTCTGGGGCTTGCTGGTGGACGGCCGCTTCAAGCCCGGCCTGCCGCCCGCCGAACCGCACGTGTTGACTGTGCGCTCGGGCGACCATCGCGTGGACGTGCAATCGGCTTTGGCGATGCTCGCTCCCGAGTGGGGCTTCCAAGCCTTGATCGACATCTCCGACGAGCAGGCGCGCGACAACCTGGCGCGGGCCTCAGTGATGGCGTTGTCGTTCGTGGCCCAGTCCGCCCGCGACGCCGGCCAGCCGCCCGTACCGCAATCGGAGGTGGACAAGGGCCGCTCGATTCCCGAGCGCTTCCTGATTCGCTGGCGCGGCGAGGTCAACCCGGATCACGCCAAGGCGATCGACGCCTACTGGATCTCCGCCGCCGAGCATGGGATGAACGCGTCCACCTTCACCGCGCGCGTGGTCGCATCGACCGGGGCGGATTGTGCCGCGGCCTTGTCGGCGGCCGTGGGCGCCTTGTCGGGCCCCTTGCACGGAGGCGCGCCGTCGCGCGTGCTGAAGATGCTCGACGAAGTGGAACAGACCGGTGACGCCGACGCCTGGGTCAAGAGCGCACTCGATCGCGGTGAGCGGCTGATGGGCTTCGGCCACAGGGTCTACCGCGCCGAAGACCCGCGTGCGCGTGCCTTGAGGCGCACATGCCAGGAACTCGGCTCGCCCCGCTTCGAGGCGGCCGAGGCTTTGGAGAAGGCGGCTTTGGCGGAGCTGACGGCACGCAAGCCGGACCGCGTGCTCGCCACCAACGTGGAGTTCTGGTCGGCGGTGATCCTCGACCTGGCCGAAGTGACGCCCGACCTGTTCACGCCGATGTTCACGTGCGCACGCGTGGCCGGCTGGTCGGCCCACATCCTTGAGCAGAAGCGCGAGGCCAAGCTGATCCGGCCGACCGCCAGGTACGTGGGCCACGGCCCGAGGCCTGTGTCTGCGGTCGAATAAGCGCTTAACAGACGAGGGCCCAGCATCCTGCCGGGCCCTCGTCTGTTCCTATCGACGGAATCCGCGCGCCGCTAAAGCGCGGCGCGCGGGGAACGTCGGCTGACTACATCATGCCGCTCATGTCGGGCATACCGCCGCCCGGCATTCCGCCGCCTTCCTTCTCGGGCACCTCGGCCACGATGGCCTCGGTGGTAAGGATGTTCTTGGCGATCGACGCGGCGTTCTGCAGGGCCGAGCGCGTGACCATCGCCGGGTCGATGACCCCGGCGGCGACGAGATCGACGATCTCGTTGGTCGCGGCGTTGAGGCCTTCTCCTGCCTTGGCCTTGCGCACGTCGTTGACCACCACCGAGCCCTCCAGGCCCGCGTTCTCGGCGATCTGACGGAGCGGCTCCTCCAGGGCACGCAAAACTATGCGCGCTCCGGTGCGCTCGTCGTCGGAACCGTCCGTGGACGCTCCGTCGCCGTCAACCGAGACGGACTCCGAGGCCTGCAGCAGGGCAACCCCGCCACCGGGCACGATGCCCTCCTCGAGCGCCGCGCGAGTCGCCTGCAGGGCGTCCTCAACACGGTGCTTCTTCTCCTTCATCTCCGTCTCGGTGGCCGCGCCGACCTTCACGACGGCGACGCCGCCGGAGAGCTTGGCAAGGCGCTCCTGGAGCTTCTCGCGATCGAAGTCGGAGTCGGTGTTCTCGACTTCGGCCTTGATCTGGTTGATACGGCCCTTGATCGCCTCGGCATCGCCGGCGCCGTCCACGATCGTGGTGTTGTCCTTGCCGACGACCACGCGACGAGCGTGCCCGAGCTGGGAGACCTGGGTGTTCTCCAGCTTGAGACCCATCTCCTCGGTGATGACCTCTGCTTTGGTGAGGATCGCGATGTCCTCGAGCATGCGCTTGCGACGGTCGCCGAAGCCTGGGGCCTTGACGGCCACACCGGTGAAGGTGCCGCGCAGCTTGTTCACCACGAGCGTGGCGAGCGACTCGCCCTCCACGTCCTCGGCGATGATGAGCAGCGGCTTGCCGCTCTGGATGACCTGCTCGAGGATCGGCAGAATGTCGCGCACCGAGCCGATCTTCTGGTTGGCGATCAGGATGTAGGGGTCCTCGAGGGTGGCCTCCATACGGTCCTGGTCGGTGACCATGTAGGGCGAGATGTAGCCCTTGTCGAACTGCATGCCCTCGGTGAACTCGAGGTCCATGCCGAACGTCTGGCCCTCCTCGACGTTGACCACGCCGTCCTTGCCGACCTTCTCGATGGCGTCGGCGATCACGTCGCCGATCTCCTCGTCGCCGGCGGAGATCGTCGCCACGCGGGCGATCTGGTCCTTGCCGGAGACCTCCTTGGACTGCGAGGCGATGTTGGCGACCACCTGGTCGACCGCCTTCTCGATGCCGCGCTTGAGCGCCAACGGGTTGGCGCCGGCAGCCACGTTCTTCAGACCCTGGCGAACGATCGCCTGGGCCAGAACGGTTGCGGTGGTGGTGCCGTCACCGGCGACGTCGTTGGTGGCGGTCGCCACCTCGCGCACCAGTTGAGCGCCTTGGTTCTCGAACACGTCCTCGACCTCGATCTCACGGGCGATCGTGACACCGTCGTTGGTGATCGTGGGCGCGCCGAACTTCTTGTCGAGCACCACGTAGCGGCCCTTGGGGCCGAGCGTGACCTTCACGGCGTTGGCGACAGCGTCGACGCCGGCCTCCAGAGACTTTCGCGCCTCGGAGCTGTACTTGAGTTCCTTGTGAGCCATATCAGTCTCCTTTACGCGACCTTGGCGAGGACGTCGGACTCGCGCAGCACGAGCAGATCCTCTCCGTCGAGTTTGATCTCGGTGCCGCCGTACTTGCTGTAGAGGACCTCGTCGCCCTCGGACACGTCGAGCGGGATGCGCTTACCGCTGTCGTCGAGCTTGCCGTCGCCGACGGCGAGGACCTTGCCCTTCTGCGGCTTCTCCTTGGCTGTGTCGGGGAGAACGAGACCACTCGCGGTCTTCTCCTCCTCCTCGATGGCCCTCACGATCAAGCGATCGCCCAGGGGCTTCAATTTCATGCTGGAAAACCTCCGTTTAGAGTTGCTTCGGATGGTGGGCGCCGCCCGGGCAAACCGGCGGGCGCCCGTTGGCACTCTCGATGGGAGAGTGCCAATCGTCACGGTCAATATATAGACGAAAGCTGGAAGACCCGTGTAAAAGTCGAAAAGACGGGCTCAGGAAGCCGCACCGGCGGGCCTGCGCCCGCCGATCAGCTGCTCGACTTCGAAGCCCTTCTTGGTCAAAGTCCACGCGTTGGGGGCGCCGCGCACCTGACCGGCCCCGCTGTTTTCGACCAGGCCGAGCTTGTCCAGGCGGCTGAGCAGCTTGGAGATTTGGCCCTGATCGTCGATCCCGGCGCCGATGCCGACCTGGCGATTGGAGGCGCCGGGAGTGGCGGAGATCGCCATCAGCACTCGCACCGTCCGGTAGGTGAGCCGCATCTGCAGGTCGCGCAAAGGGTCCTTGGAGGCCGGCAGCGTCCGCTCGCGGCGCGCGGGCGCGGCGCGTGAAGTCTCGCGGTGGGCGGCGGCCGGCCCCAGATAGGGCAGCGCGATCATGCCCATCAAAGACCCGGTCAGCTCGAGCGGGTGGGGGTCGCCTTCGAGCAGGCGGGCGTGGAGCACCGAGAGGACTCCGCCGACGATCCCCTCCCCGGTCAAAGGAGGCAGAGCCGTGGCGGACTTGCTCTCGCCACGGCCTTCGTCGACTGCGGCGATCACGGGTTCAAGGACCAGGGCGCGGCGCTCATGGACCTTGCGACCCGCGCCCAGGGTCTCCAGGATGCACAGGCGCGCCATCGCCGGCTCGTCTTCGACGAATTCGAGCAAGGCGATCAAGGCGGTCCTGATGCGCACGATCCACCTGGCCTCGGGCTCATAGACCTCGCGCACATACTCGCTTGCGCGTGCGATCGACCGGTCGAGCGCCGCCAGGAAACAGTCTTCGAAGTCCCCGAAGACTTCGTAGAACGTGCGACGCGAGACACCCGAGCGCGAAACGACGTGGGCCACGGTCGCGCCTGCGCGCCCGCGCTCGGCGATCGTGTCGATCATCGCGGCGACCATCCGCGCACGCTGAATCTCGGTCACCTGTCCGTGTACGAGCCCGTCGCGCTGGGGTGAGATTGTCTTGGTGCGGGGCACCACCAAATCCTCCGCTCTCAGAGAGCGACTGTCACGCCCTGTTTCCCTTTAGGGCGTACCGGGATAGGCACTCAGTTCTGGGCGCCGCCGAAGCCCTTCATGGCTTCGGTCATCGCCGTCGGCTTGTCGAGGATCTGGGAGAAGCGCACGACCGTGACCGTGTCCTCCATCGACACCGACCGACCGTAGATCTGCTCCAGGAAGTTGATCAGCTCCTCGTGGCGACGGAACTCGGGGTTGTCGTGCTTGATGTCGCGCGGGGAGAGCTCTGTGACCTTCATCACCTCGACCTGGTCGATCACGGCTTCGAAGATGCGCTCGCGGGGCGAGTACTGATAGCCGATCGTAACGAGCACGGCCTGGTTCTTGCGGTACTTGCCGGACTTGTCGCCAAGCCTGATCGTGGCCGTCTTGCGGCCCTTCTTCAGCTCGTCGGCAAAGATCGTCGAGTAGAAGTTAAGTACTTGCACGACCGGCAGGCTATCGGTCTTGCCGGGAGATGGCGAGCGCGCGGGCCACCATGTCGCGCTCGCCCGAATATGTGAGCGCCTGGGAGGCCTCCTCGAGACCCATCCAACGGGCTTCCAAGACCTCGTCGTCGTGGTCTGCCAGATCGCCGCTCAGGTAGCCAAACAGGAAGAAGTGGACGCTCTTGGCGATCCTGCGACGATCGCGCACGTACCAGTAGCGCACCTCGCCGAGCTCTCCTAGGAGCTCCGCGGTGACGCCGGTCTCCTCGCGCACCTCGCGCGCGGCCGCCTGCTCCAAGGTCTCCTCCCCGTCGAGATGGCCCTTGGGAAGCCCCAGCACGTGGGATCCGTCGGCGGCGGGCCTGGTGGGCACGATCACGAGCACCTGACCTTCGTGGAGCACCACCCCACCGGCGGAGACCTCGCGATTAGAAGACATAGCGCTCGAGCGCCCCTGGATCGTGAACCACTAGCCGGCCGCGCCCTTGGGAGATGACGCCCGCCCGCTCGAGCACGGCCAGAAAACGGGAGGCCGACTCGCGCGAGGAGCCGGCCAGCTTGGCCAGGTCGGCTTGGGTTGCCGTCAGCAAGACCTCCTCTCCGGGCGCACCGTCTTTGACGGCTTGGGAGACGAGCTCGGAGAGCACCACCGCGACGCGACTTTGGACTGTCTGGAAGGACTGTTTGGCCAAGCGATCGTTTGTTTCGCGCAAGCGCCGTCCCAAGGCGGCGAGCAAGCGAATCGCGATCTGGGGATGTTCGACAATGAGACGGCGCATATCCGGCCCGAGCACGGCGACGGCGCTGGTGCGCTGCACCGCCTCCACCGTGGCCGAGCGCAGCTCGTCCTCGAACATGGCCAGCTCGCCGAAGATGTCGCCGGTACCGAAGGTGGCAAGCGTGATCGTGCGCCCGTCGGGATGCTCGCGCACGGCGCGAGCCCGGCCGGAGCGCACGATGTAGCAAGTGTCGCTGGCGTCACCCTCACGGAACACGATCTGGCCGGGCTCGTACTCGCGCGGCACCGCCAGCTCGGCGATCCGCTCGAGGTCCTCGTGCTCGAGCGTGGAGAACACGGGCACCCGACCGAGCAGCTCGACTATCTCGGCATCCTTGGTGGCCGCCATGCCTTGGAGATATCACAGGCAAGTCGAGTACGCCGAGATCCGCAACTTGGAGGCCCCCGACGCTATCTTCACAGTATGAGTCCTTTGCATGCGCTCGCGCCGTTGCTGCTTGCGGCCGCATTCACGCCCACCCAAGGTCAGCGCCTGGTGCACTCGCGCGAGCTGTGGGCGACCGTGAACGTGTGCAGTCCCAAAGATCAGCCCAACACGATCGGCGTGCGCGGCTCGATGCCGGGCGACGGGCACGTCAAGGACTCCATGTACATGCGCTTCACCGTGCAATACGAGAATCTGAGCACCAAGCAGTGGGCAGCGGTCGGCAAGGAAGCCGACTCGGGCTTTCTTAAGGTCGGTTCGGCCGACCTTGCGCGCCAAGCGGGCCGCAGCTTCCAGTTCGCGCCGCAGGCGGGAAAGCCGGCCTATGTGCTGCGTGGAGACGTCGTGTTTCAGTGGCGGCGCGGAACGACGGTGCTGGAGACGACCACGGTGCCCACAAGCGCGGCCCACAAGAGCCTGGCGGGCGCCGACCCGGCGGGTTACAGTTCGGCGACCTGCACGATCAGCTAGCCGCAGAACCCTTGTTCCGGCCCTGACGTGGCGCTCACTCGACCGCGGCCCGCGGCGGCCACCTCACACGTTCAGACGAAGTCGAACAGGCGCGGATCGTTGGTGATGATGCCGGAGACCCCCATCTCGGTGAGCTTGGCGATGCGGGGAGCTTCGTCGACCGTCCACACATAGAGCTCGCCCCCCTCGGCCGTGACGGCACTGACGAGCGCGGGTGTGACGACCCGCCAGTGGGCCATGATCGCGTCGACCGAGCCTCTGTTGAGGGCTTCTCGGGCGCGACGCGGGAGCAGAGCCCGGTAGCCGGTGAGGATCGCTAGCGCGGGGATCGCGGTGAGCAGGTGACTGGTGTAATCGCGTCGCACGCGCGGCACCGACCAGCCGAGGCGCAGGCGCGGCTCGGCAGCGCGAACACGGGCCAAGGAGTCGGGATACATGCCGCTCAGCAAAGTCCGCTCGGTGAGGCCGGCGCGGCGCACTGCCTCGACGACGCGCAGCTCATAGCCGGGGATCTTGACGTCCAGGTCGAACTCGATCCCCGCGAACGCCTCGCCGGCAAGATGCTCGAGCGCCTCCTCGAGCTTGAGTGGGGTGCGCGAGGCTATGTCCTCGTAGTCGTGGGCCACTAGCAGGGCGCCCGTGCCGTCGGTGCGTTCGCTGAGCACGTCGAACTCGATCATGTCCACGCCTTGGGCCAAGGCCGCGTCGAAGCTGGCCGGGGTGTTGCCGGGGGCGAGGTGGGCGGCCCCCTTGTGACCCACTCGGCGGGGGCGCGTGAGCGGACGGATGGCTTCGTCGGTGGCCACTGCAGCCAGCATAGAGCCGACCCGGCGGGCCGGCCCGCGGTCGCTCAGGAAACCTTCAAGCGCCCACGCCGCGAGCCGGCGGCTTCGATCGCGTCAACGGCTTGGCGCGCGCCGATGTAAGGGGCGAGGATCAGGAACGTGAGATGGTCCACGAGGCAGGGTAGGTAACGCAGGCGGTCGTGCGGGGCATAGCTCGAGAGGATCGCCCAGACCGCACCCATGATCGCCTCGGCAGTCACCTCGGGGGCCCTGTGCGGTTCGGGCACCCCGGTCGTCATGACCTTGATGAAGCCGTCGAGCACGCCGCTGAGACGCGCGACCATGCCGTTGCCGGCGTCGAACAGGTCGATGAAGGAGAGCTTGACGAGGCCGGGGTGGGCGGCGCAATAGCCAATCAAGGCCTCAACGCCTTTGTGGACCGCCTCAGGCCAGGTCTCGTCGTTGCGAGTGGCCCGCTTGACGGCGTCGTGTGCTTCGGCGGCGAACTCGTCGATGACGGCCAGGAGGCACTCTTCCTTGTTGGCGAACTCGCGGTGGAAGGCTTCGGTGGAGACCGCGGCGGCGCGAGCTATCTCGGCGTCGGTGATGTTCGTGTAACCCTCCTCCAAGGCCAATTGGACCATGGCGTCCATGACGTGGGAGCGGCGATCTTCGCGCGTGAGGAAGCGGGCGCGTTTGGCCAGCAGGCTCGGGGGCCGGCCGGAGCCGAGCGTTCGCAGTTGGGCGACCGCCGTGGAGCGGTAGGAGCTGACCCAGTCGAGCAGTTCGTCGGTGAGGCCCGCCAGCTCGCCCGCGCGCCCTTCGCGTACGCGCCTGATCACGACGAAGCGCACGCCGCCCACGATCGCACGCGGAGCCAAGGGTGGCAGGTTGATGCCGTCGGGCGTGAGGCTGAAGCCGGTGGCGACGACGCGCTCGAACGCGGTCGCGGTCAACTGCATGCGTTCGTGGCCGCGGGGCCCGATCCCGATCGACTCGACGAGCACGAGGTTGGCGCCGCGCGGGTCTGCGGCGATGCCGGCGAAGAAGACCTTGCAGGCGGCGTAGAGCCTGTTGGCCCAGCCTCGCTCGGACAGCCACGCTTGGAGTACCCGTTTGCGCGCGGCGCCCACGAGCGCGTCGTAGGTGGCCAGGAAGCAGTCTTCCTTGTTGGAGAACTGCTCGTAGAAGGCGCGCCGGGAGACACCCGCGAGGGCGATCACGTGGGCGACGCTGGTGCCGGCATAGCCACGCTGGTAGACGGACTCGGCCATGCCGCCGTACAGGCGAGCTCGCTGGTGGCGCGCGACCGTCTCGCGGCCTAGCCCGTGGGGGCCGTGGGGCAAGCGCTTGTAGAGCGGGGTCAAGCCCTCGTAGGCACCTGAGCCCGGCTCGCAGAGCAGCTCCTCGCGCGAGAGCGGTGCGGCGGGAAGATTGGGGTTGGGACGAGCGCTCAAGGCAGCGGACGCCCCCGCCGAAACAGCCGGGGACCGCGTCGAAGCAGCCGAAACCCTCTCAGACGACCCTCGCCAGCGGGAGATCGGCCCTCTCCACTAGTTCCATTCATCCCCATTATTCGCGAAGATAATTCAGGGCTGAACCATTGGCAAGAGCGCCTTGAGCCAATTGGCACGAATGTTTCTGACTGAGGTGAGTTTTGTGCAACCGGCTTCCCTCCAGGTCCGGTGGCGATCCCCATGACACCATTTCCCCCCATGGCGTCCACAAGTCCACCATCTTTCCAACTTCATCGTATTCGAGAATCCAGAGCGATTCAAGCTCGCAGAGAACCTGCGAGGACGGGAGAGGAGAACGAGACCGAGCCGGGAGCGATTCAAGCTCGCAGAGAACCCGATTCAAGCTCTCAGGGTTAGACGGCGGGGGCCTTGGCGAAAACCCAACTCGATCAGGGTGGACTCCAGGGGCGAGCCGATCGAAGGGTCGCCGTCCACTCGCTCCAAGGCGATCGCGTTGACGCGGCCGGCACGGACCGCTTCGGCCAAGGCCCGCAAGGCCGGCAGCAGGGTGGACTCGGGGGAGTCGAAGGTGAGGATCCCTCGTCCGCCCCGCTCCAAATAGAGCACGGGCGAAGCATCCACGAACACGACATAAGCTCCGGGGACGCGGGCGGGTCGGCGCTTGCTCTCCTCTCGCCGCGGCCAAGGCAGGGCGGCTCCGAGCGGCTGGGCGGGATCCACGGCCGCGAGCACCAAAGCACGGCCGTCCTCGGAGGAGCGGTCGGCGCGCAGGCGCTCGACGGCTCCGGGCAGGGCGAACTGGGCGCCGCCGAGGCCCTCCACGAAATAGCCGCGCCGGCACACGCCCAAGGTCTCCAGTTCGCCCAAGGCGGAATAGACGCTGGAGAAGCCGCCGGGGATCCCCTCGGCGAGCACCTGCTCGCGGGTGAGCACGCCGTAGCGCTCGAGCAAAAGCTCGGCCAGGAGGCGACGGCGCTCGCGGGGGTCACCCTCCGCACCGAAGATCGGGGCGGTCAAAGACCAGCGACCTTGCACTTGGGCGCCGGTGCCACGGCGCCCGGAGCGCAAGGAGGAGCGACCGAAACGCCGGGGGGCCGCCGCGGGGCGGCCGGTCATCGCCAGGCGAGGCCCGGTCGCTACGCGGGGGGCGCGCAGGGGCGCCCATGCGTCGTTGGTTACCTCGCCGGCCCACACCAAGTCCCACAAGGCTTGGGTGAGCGAGGCGACGGGCAACTCGACCTCGGCGAGGAGATCGGCAAAGAAGCAGGGCGAAGCGGCCAGGCGGGCGCGCAGCAAATCGTGCTCGGGCTCGGCGGGGGGCGCGGCGTCCCGGAGAGGGGGCGGCCCGAGCGAAGGGGCGTCCTCGCGGAAGTAGAGGGCTACGCGGCCGGCGTCGCGAGCCAAGGGGCCAGCACCGACCCAAGCAAGCTCGCCGGAGGCGCACAAAGAGTCGAGCCAAGCGGGCGAGTAGGAGCCGCAGCGGACGGGCAAGATGTCGCGCTCCCAAGAGGCCACCGGCACGGCCAGGCCCTGGAGGGGTAGGAGCACCTCGCGCAGGCGCTCGACACCGGCGCCGCTGGGACGCCACCGGTTGACGCCTTGCCAAGAAGGCATGAAAGCGGCCAAGGCCCGCGGATCGACCGGCTCGATCTCCCGGCGCAGGGCGGCCAGCGAGGCTCGGCGCAGGCGTCTTAGGACATCGACTTGGCACCACTCGCGCTCGGAGCCTCCGGGGCGCAGCTCGCCTTGGACCAAGTCACCCGAGCGCTCGGAGTCGCGCAAGACGGCGGCCAGGTCGAGGGCGTAGCGGGCGCGCAGCTCGGCGGTGGTGAAGGGGCCGTGGGTGCGGGCATAGCGGGCGACGATCTTGGCCAAAGCGTCGGGCACGTCCTCGAGGAAGGCGGCGGGCAGGCCACCGGGCGGGGCGGCGCCGAAGGCGTCACGGAAGAGGCCGGCGTCGTCGGCGGCGATCAGGCGCTCGTGGCCGGCGATGCGGATGCGGATGACTCTCCGCTCGCGCTCCAAACCGGCCAGCAAGGCGGATGCGCCCAAGGCCTCGAGCACACGTTCGGAGATCTCTTGCTCGTCGAGGTCGCCGACGGCGCGGAGGACCTCGCACAGCTCGTCGGCACCGGTCGCCTGGGTGCGGGGGGAGCGGTGTTGGAGGTCGTCCTCGACCTGGGAGAGCGCGGCGGGGTCGATCAGGTCGCGCAGCTCGTCTTGGCCGAGCAGCTCGCGCAACAAGTCCCGGTCCAAGGACAGGGCGGCGGCGCGACGCTCGGCCGTGGGGGTGTCCCCCTCGTACATGTAGGTGGCGACGTAGTCGAACAGCAAGGAGCCCGCGAAGGGTGAGGCGGTGGCAGTCTCGACCTCCAGCAGCGAGATGTCGCGGGTGACGATCCGGCCGAGCACGTCTTGGAGGCCGGGCAGGTCGAGCACGTCGCGCAGGCACTCCCGGTAGGTCTCGAGCACGATCGGGAAGTCGGGATAGCGGCGGGCCACCTCTAGCAAGGCTTGGGACTTCAGGCGCTGCTGCCACAGAGGGGTCCGCCGACCGGGGTAAGCACGGGGAATCAGGAGCGAACGTCCGGCGTTCTCGCGGAAGCGAGCGCCGAACAAGGCCGAGGAGCCAAGCTCGGAGACCACGATCTGCTCGACCTCTTCGGGGTCGATCGCGACGAGATCGGCATAGGAGGCGACGTCGGGGTCCTCGGGGTCGAAGTCGGGCAGGCGCACGACGATCCCGTCGTCGGACCAGATCGCCTCGCCGTCGATGCCGAAGCGTTCGCGGATCCGCGCCGAGATCGCGAGGCCCCAGGCGGCGTGGACGCGGCCGCCGTAGGGGGAGAGGATGCACAGGCGCCAGTCGCCGATCTCGTCGCGGAAGCGCTCCAAGACGATCGTGCGGTCGGACGGGATCGCTTGGGTGGCCTGCTGCTGCTCGCGCAGGTAGTCGAGCAGGTTGGCGGCGGCGCGCTCGTCGAGGTCGTAGTCGCGGGTGAGCGTCTCGGCGCTTTGGTTGACGGCCCAGCGCGAGAACCGGCCGATCGCCTCGCCCAGCTCTTTGGGGCGCCCGATCCCGTCGCCCTTCCAAAAGGGGACGGCGCCGGGGACGCCGGGGGCGGGGGTGACGATCACGCGGTCGCGCCCGATTTCCTCGATCCGCCAGGAGGAGGCGCCCAGCAGGAACACTTGGCCGGGGCGCGCCTCGTAGACCATCTCCTCGTCGAGCTCGCCCACGCGCCGGCCGTCGGGCAGGGTGACCGAGTAGAGACCCCGGTCGGGGATCGTGCCGGCGTTGGCGATTGCGAGTTGGCGGGCGCCCCGCCTCGCCCGGATGCGGTCGCCGACGCGGTCCCACACGATGCGCGGGCGCAAGTCGCCGAATTCGGAGGACGGATAGCGCCCGTCGAGCATGTCGAGCACGTTCTCGAGCAAGGGCCGCGAGAGCTCGGCATAGGAGTGGGTGCGGCGCACCAAGGCGTGCAGGCGCTCCACGGAGACACTGCCTTCGGACTCGGGTGAGGAGGGGGAGGTTTGAGCGTGCTCGTCTTGCGCGCGGGCCTCACTCGCAGGTTCGGGGAGCCGTGATGACTCCACGTGCGTGCGGGTCTCCGCGGACGCGGCGATCGCGACGATTTGCTGGGCGAGCACGTCGAGCGCGTTGCGGGGGACGACCGTGGACTCGATCAGGCCTTGGCGCATCCGGTGGCAGACGACTGCGCACTCGAGCAAGTCGCCTCTGAACTTGGGGAAGATGCGTCCCTTGGAGAGCTCGCCGACGCCGTGGCCGGCGCGACCGATGCGCTGGAGGCCTCGCGCGACGGACTTGGGCGACTCGATCTGGAGGACGAGGTTGACGGCGCCCATGTCGATGCCGAGCTCCAAGGAGGAGGTGGCGACCAAGCAAGGCAAGGTGCCAGCCTTGAGCTGCTCCTCGATCGTGGTGCGCTCCTCGCGCGAGAGCGAGCCGTGATGTGCCCGGGCGATCTCGCCTGGCGCCACCTGGCCCGGTTGCGAGAGGGGCACGCCCGAGGACCCATCCAATCCGTCGCCCGGCGGCTCTCCGCTGCTTTGGGATTCGGCGGTGGCGAGCTCATTGAGACGCAAAGCGACCCGCTCGGCGGAGCGCCGGTTGTTGACGAACACGATCGTGGAGCGGTGCTCGCGCACCAAGGACAGCAGCTCGGGGTAGATCGCCGGCCAGATCGAGTTGCGGGTCGCCTCGCCGCCGACCACTGGCTCCAAAGGATCGGCGCCGCTGGAGGCAGAGGCCAACTCACTCATCGAGTTGACCGGGACCAGGATGCGTAGGTCCAGGGGCTTGCGCACGCCCGCGTCGAGGATCTTCACTTGGCGGGTCGGGCCGACCAGGAAGCGACCGACCTCCTCCAGGGGGTTCTGGGTGGCCGAGAGGCCCACCCTCTGTATTTCGCGGGCGTGGGGAGACTCTTGGGGCGTCTTGCCCTCTACGTCCTCGGTCCCGGCGTGGCCTCGTGCGCGGCTTGAGAGACTGCTTGCTCGGGCGAATTCATCCAAGCGCTCCAAGGTGAGCGCGAGATGGGCCCCCCGCTTGGTCGATGCGACGGCGTGGATCTCGTCCACGATCACGGTCTCAACGGAGGCGAGCATCGTGCGTGCGCGAGAGCCGAGGATCAGGTAGAGCGACTCGGGTGTGGTGATCAAGATGTCGGGCGGTTTGCGTGCCATCGCGGCCCGCTCGGCCTGGGAGGTGTCCCCGGTGCGGATGCCCACCGTCACTTCGGCCCCGACCCCGCGCAAGGGCACGCGCAGGTTTCGCTCGATGTCGTAGGAGAGGGCCTTCAGGGGCGAGACGTAGAGGACGCGCACGCCGCCCGCGCTGGGCTCCAAAGCAAGCCGGTCGATCGCCCACAGGAAAGCGGCCAAGGTCTTGCCCGAGCCGGTGGGCGCCGAGAGGAGCACGTGCTCACCGCTTGCGATCGCGGGCCACGCCTGGGCCTGGGCGGGGGTCGGGGCGGCGAAGGAGCTCGCGAACCAGTCGCGCGTGGCCGAGCTGAAGGCGGCCAAGGGGTCTGTCGCGGGGGGACCGGCGCTGGGCAAGGCCGACGGGTCGGGGGCGGGGGGATCGACGCCGTGCAAAGCCGACGGGTCGGACGCGCGGGAATCGGGACTTGGGGAGGAGCGGGCCACGTCTGTCGAGGCTAGCGCGCCACCGGATTCCGGCGGGGTGGTCGGGGCCTCGCTAGGAAAGCGCAAGTCGGACCCGAACTGGGCGCTCTGGGCCTCGCCAGGAAAGCGCAAGTCGGACCTCGACGGGCGCTCTGGACCTCACCCAGGGGCCGCAAATGCCCGAGCACTGGAATATCTCTAAAGAGCGCACTAGGTAGTTTCTCGGGACAATTCGATTAGACTGCCGCGCGATGTCAAGCGAAGACGAAACGCGACAGTCCGCGTCGGACAATGTCGCACCGAGCAACGTCGCGCCGCGCAAGCCGCCCCGAGCTTGGAGGAGATGGTTCGGGAGGAGGACCCGCCAGGAGCCCGCGCCACCCCCGCCCGGGCCGGGAACTCTCGAGCGGATCGACGCGAGCGCGCTGCAGGCATTGCCGGCGCTGCTCGACTGCTCGACGCTTCCCAATGGTGTGGTGGAGTTGGTGATCGAGGACTTCGAAGCGCCCACACGTCAACTGTTCGACATCCATGACGGTCACATTGCGCTCGTGGAGCCCGGTCAGTGCGTGCCTTGGGCGAGCATTTCGGGCCCGGCGACGGCTTGGGCTCGCGCCTTGGGACCGGACCGGGACATGAGCGCCCTCAAGCTCACCGGCGACACCCCCCTCGCGCGAAGAGTGCTCGCCGCGATGCCCCGCCCGGCCTGACTGGCCGCCCCACGATTTGCCGTTTACCGACCGTCCGTCTCGCGATCCCTTTTTGCCGGCCGGCCGCCCCAGGCCGATCGGCGAACGGCTCGTTACCGACCGGCGGCCTCGCCGAACAGCTCGAGCGCGCGATCGATCAAGGCCTCGTCCATTGACGGTGGACACCGAGATGAGACCGTCCGCGGCGATCAAGACCCCCGCACCATAGAGCCGCCTCCACAGGTCGGGGAGGTCGGGAGCGTGCAGCTTGCACAAGGAGCCCGCACCGGTGACCTCATGCCCCGAGGCCGCCAGACCGGCTCGCAAGCGCGCGCCAAGCAGGCCGATGCGCTCGATCGCGGCGGGGTCGAGGGCGCCGAGCGCGGCCAGGCCGGCGGCCATCGAGACCGGGTTGGCGGCGAAGGTTCCGGCCAAGGCCACCGCGTCGGGGCGGCTCGGGTCGAACACGTCCATCCACTCGGGCCTGCCCCCTAGCGCGCCCACAGGCAAGCCCCCGCCGATCAGCTTGCCGAGCGTGACGATGTCCCCCTCGATCCCGTACAGCTGTTGCATCCCGCCGGGAGCCATACGGAAGGTGATGACCTCGTCCACAACCAAAGCCACTCCCCGCGCGCGCGTCTGCTCGCGCACGAGCCGCGCGAACGAGGGCTCGACCGGTCGCAGCCCGGCTCGGTTGGGCATCGGGTCGAGCAGCACGCACGCGACCTCTCCTTCGTGCTCGTCGAGGGCCACAAGAAAGGCCGAGGGGTCGCCGAGTGGGAGCGTGAGGATCTCGCGGCGCACCCCCTCAGGCACGCCGCGGTCATCCGGCTTGGCCAATGCATCCCAGCCGCCGTGGTAGCAGTCGGCGAAGCGAATCGCCTTCTCGCGACCGCTCGCCGCGCGGGCGGCGCGCACAGCGGCCATGACCGCTTCGCTGCCCGAGCCGACGAAGCGCCAGCGCTCGGCCCAAGGGACCCTCGCGGCTAGACAGTCGGCCAAGTCCAACTCCTTCTCCGTGGGCAGACCGAAGGCCGAGCCGGCCGCCAGTGCCTCACGGGCCGCCGCCAAGACGGGCGGGAAGGCGTTGCCGTGCACGAGCGCCGAATAGTCGCCGTGCAGGTCGATCGCCTCGTGTCCGTCGGCGTCGGTCACGATCGCCCCTTCGCCACGCACCGCGTATACGGGCAGCGAGACCGACGCCAAGGTGGTACGCGAGCTGCCCCCCGGAAAGCGCCGGCGGGCACGCTCATAGAGCGCGTGGTTGTGGGGCCTGCGCGGCAGCGTCATCGCCTGCCCTCTGAAGACAACCGCGAATGTGGGGTAACGATCCTCACAACGAAAGGTAAGCGTGCCTGATCCGCTCGTCGGCCAGCAGCGTGCCCGGGTCGCCCTCGGCGCGCACCAAGCCCCTGTCGATCACATATGCCCGGCCCGCCAGCTCCCGCACCAGCCCGAGATGCTGCTCGGCCAGGAGGATCGTCAACCCCGAAGCCCTGATCCGCAAGAGCTGCTCGGTCAAGGTCTCGACCACGCGGGGCGCCAAACCCTCGGTCGGCTCGTCCAAGAGCAACAGCGCGGGATCGGTGAGCAAGGCGCGCGCGATCGAGAGAACCTGCTGCTCGCCGCCACTCAACCATGCGCCCTTGGACTTCTTGACCTCGGCCAACAGCGGAAAGACCTCATAGAGCCGGTCCATCGTCCAACCCGCCCCACCCGACGCGCGACCTGCTCGACCCGACGCGCGAGCCGCCCCACCCGACGCGCGAGCCGCCCCACCCGACGCGCGAGCGGCCCGACCGGAGGCTCGCTTGCCCTCGGCGCGAATCGCGGTGCGCAGGTTCTCCTCGACCGTCAGCTCGGAGAAGACGCGCCGTCCCTGGGGCACCAAGGCCACGCCGAGGCGCGCGATCCGGTGCGGAGCAAGACCGATCGTCTGGACCCCATCGACTTCGATCGAACCTTGGCGCGAGCCGAGCACGCCCATGACGCAGTGCAAGGCGGTCGTCTTGCCGGCGGCGTTGCGACCGATCAAGGCGACCGTCTCGCCCTCCTCGACGTGCATGTCCAGGCCGAACAGAACTTCGCTCGAGCCGTAGCCTGCGCGCAGTCCAGCGACCGAGAGCTTCACGACGCCTCCGAGGTGCCCAGATAGATCTCTTGCACCCGTGGATCGCGTCGTATCTGCTCAGGCGAGCCGTCGGTGAGAACCTTGCCGCGATCCATCACCACGACGCGCAGGGCGTGGGCGAAGACCGTCTCCATGTCGTGCTCGCAGAACACCAAGGTGAGCTGCCGACGCCTCACGATGTCCATCACGAGCGCCATGATCCTCGCGCGCTCCTCGACGCCCATGCCGGCCGTCGGCTCGTCGAGCAGCAGGACGCGCGGACGCAACGCGAGCACCATCGCCAGCTCCAAGCGCTTGCGCTGGCCTTGGGAGAGCGCCGAGGCGGTGTGCGCCCGCTCGTCGAGCAGACCCACCTCGGCGAGAGTGTCCTCAATGCACTCCGTTGAGGGTTGCCACGCGCGCGCGCGCGGTCTTTTAACAAGACTAGCTTGGTTGTTACTGGCCACACGCGCGCGCGGGACACCCCTTTTTGAGTCCTTCCCCCCCAGCCCTCCCGGCCGCTTGCCACCGCGCGCAAGCAAGGCGATCTGGACGTTCTCGGCGACGCTGAGCCCGGCGAACAAGCGCGGCGTCTGGAAGGTGCGCCCCACCCCCAGGTGGCTGTGCTGCTCGGGCGAGAGACCCCTCATGTCGTGGCCGTCCAGCCGGATGGTGCCCGAGGTGGGCGCCCGCTCACCCATCATCAACGCGAACAGCGTGCTCTTGCCGGCGCCGTTGGGCCCAATCAGCGCGACCACCGCGCCGTCGGCAACCTCGAGCGTCACGCCGTCCACGGCACGGATGCCGCCGAAGTGGCGCTTGACGTCCTGGAGCTCCAGCAGCGCGGCGCTCACCACTGAACCCTTACCCTGGGGCGCCCGCACGGCGCACTCCCGCGGCTCGGGCACGCACGCGCCTCAGAAGCGCCCGCGGCGCCCCCGGAAGAGGTCCGCGACCCGCCGCCCCGACTCCGCGCGGAGCGATCAGCACGACCGCCAACAGGACCACGCCGTCGATCAGCAGGGTGTTGGTCGTCAAGCGCCCCACATAGAAGTCGATCAAGCCGAGCAGCACCGCCCCAAGCGCCGGCCCCGAGAACAGGCCGACGCCGCCGAGCAAGGTCACGATCAGCGCGTTCGCTGAGATCTGCCAGGCGAACACGCTCGGATAGACGATCTGGGCGGAGAGCACCGACAGACCGCCGCCCGCGGCCGCCACGGCAGCGGCGAGCGTGAACACTCCCAGCCGGCGACGATCTACCGCGATGCCCAGCGTACGGGCGCGTAGCGCGTCTTCGCGAATCGCACGCAACAACAATCCCATCCTGCTGCGTACGAATGCGAAGGCGCCCGCGAGCACCACCACGGCGACGATCAAGATCGCGTAGTAGACCCGGTTCACACCCAGGATCACGTTCAAGGATTCGGGCAGGTTGGCGATCATGCCGCTGTCCCCGCCGGTCAGCGTGTGGGCGTGGTTGGCGGCGAATTCGAACAGGTCCGCGAGCGCGAAGGTGAGCATGATGAAGGCGATCGGCTCGAGCCTCACCAGTACCGCGCCGCTGAAGGCCGCCACCAGAGCGGCCGCGCAGATTCCGGCGAGCAGGGCGACATAGAAGCCGACGCCACTGTTGTTGAGCACGAGCACCGTCACGTAGGCGCCAAGCCCATAGAAGGCGGACTGGCCGAAGGAGAACATGCCCGCGTAGCCGAACAGCAGGTTGAAGCTGACCCCGAGCAGCATCGTCACGATCATGCTCGCCGCCAGCAGCACGTACTCGCTGGAGAGGAGCGCCGGCAGCACCGCCGCGATCAAGATCAACGCAAGCCCCGGAGCCCAGTCGGGCGCCGGGCCGAGCCAGGCGAGTACGCGCCTCATTGGCCCACCGCCGGGAGTGGGCCCCTCATCGGCCCACCGCGGCGCGGACCGCCAGCAGGCGCCGACCGGACGCGGCGCGAGCCAGCAACACTACGGTCATCACCGCGTAGGGGGTAAGCGGCGCAAGCGTGGGACTCTGCAAGGTCACGAAGCTCTCGATCACGCCGATCGCGACGGCCGCGATCAAGGCGCCCGTCATGTTGCCGAGACCTCCGGTCACGACCACGATGAACGCCGGCACGAGCGCGGCCGTTTCGAGATTCGTGGTGACGGCCCCATTGGGCGCATCCACGACCCCGCCGAGCGCGCCGAGACCGATCCCGAACGCGAACACCGCCGTGTAGATGCGATTCACGTTCACGCCCAAGACCGACAGCATCGTGCGATCGTCGACCGCGGCGCGCGTGAGCAAACCCACACGGGTGCCGTACATGAGCGCCCAGATCGCCGCCGCCACGAGCACGCCCAAGACGATCACCACGGCCGTGTACTTCGGCAAGGTCGCGCCGAGAAAGTGCCAACTGCCGCTCAGCGAGGCGGGTAGCGAGACGGTCCTGAAGCCTGAGCCGTACACCGCCACGATGCCACCCGCCAAGAGATAGGAGAGGGCCAAGGTGAGCATGAACTGCTGGTTCTCGTCGTGCTCGCGATAGGTCCGCCGCAGCAGCACGATCTCGACCACGGCACCACCGAGCGCCGCCAAGACGGGAACCAGGGCGAGCGCCAAGACCCAGCCGAGCGTGGACGCACCGATGCGAGCGATGACAGTCGTGGCCAGGTAGGCACCCAGCATGTACACGGCGCCGGCCGCGAAGTTCATCACGCCGAGCACCCCCCACACCAGATTCAGGCCGGCCGCTGAGAAGAACAGGATGAAGCCGAGGCCGAGCCCCGCGAACAGCTGATCGAGAAAGGTGGCCAAGCTCATCGCCACCAATCATCGCGAGCGTGGCGGGGGACACGCGCCTCCCCCGCCACGTCGGCCTTCGACCTCAGCAGGTGAAGTACTTGCTCGTATCCACGAATTCGATTGGCGAGAAGTGCGCAAACGGTAGCGCGCTTGTGGCTGACGCCACAGGGCCCATCGCGATTGGCACAGCCGTGAGGTTGTTGCAGGCGTAGATCTTCTCGCTGCCCTGCACCATCTGCACGGTCGCTCCCGAGAGCTTATTGCGCACGGCAACCGGTTCGGTCGATTTGGCCTGCTCAATCCCTTGAGCGATGATCTCGATCTGGTTGAATCCGTCGCCGGCGCTCCCGCTGTTCGCCACTTCGGTGCCGAGCGGCTCGAGCTTCTTGGCAAGCGGCGTGTCATACATCGACGCGGCCGGATAGTACCCGTAGCCGTGAGCACCGACCGGAGGCTTTGTCATGGCATCGAGTGTCACATAGTCGAGGGGCCCAAACAGCTGCGTCGCTCCGAAGAACCCGAGGGGGTAGGCCTGCTTGACGAACGTGATCATGTCTTCGGCGACCAGCGTGTTGTAGACGATGTCCGGTTTCTCGGCCACCAGCTTGCTGATGTAGGCGCTGTAGCTGGGAGCCCCCGAGGGGGCGTATTCCTGACTGACGATCTTTTGCGAGCTGCCTTGCATCGCCTTGCGGAATGCCGCCATCACTTCATAGCCATAGCTGTAATCCTCGGCGAGCAAGGCTACCGTCTTCCATTGCGGATGTGCGCGCACGAACGCGGCCGCATTGGCACCCTCGATATTCGCCGTCGGGATCGTGCCAAACACGTAGCTGTCGGATCCCGTGAAGATCGTCGGATCGGCGACACCCACGACGTATGGGACGTGACTGGGGTTCGCCACGAGCCTCGTCACGCTCTTGCCCACGGCACTGGTGCAAGTACCGGCAAGGAACTTCACGTGTTCGCTCAAGACAAGGTCACGCGCCTGGCTCACGCCGACGCTCGGTTCCGCCTTGTCGTCGCGCACCAGCAACTGCAGCGGATGCCCGAGTACGCCTCCTTCGGCGTTGATTGTCTTGACGGCCTGCTGGGCGCCCTTGACGTAATCCTGCGAGAACCCCGCACAAAATCCGCTCAATGAAGCGAGGTACCCGATCTTCACCGGTGCGCCCGAAGCGAGCGTTTCTTTGCTTTTCGAAGAACCGCAACCGATGCTTGCGAGCGCAACCGCAGCGACCAACCCGCACGCGAGCAGCTCGCGTGCCCTCACAATTTTTCTGCCAACCATTGTCTTTCCTCCCCGCGACCCCACCCGCAGGCGGGCTCGTCCGATGTTGTCGCGGCCGCCTCCACGACCATCGACCTGCACTTTCTCAGATGCCCCATCCGGTCCGTTCCGCCAAGCCCATCCGGTCTACACACTCGTGCAATCGTCGACGTGCTTCGAATGATCGGGCGAGGATACAGCTCTGCCGAACGCTCGTGTGGAAATGTTCTGCCCATCGGCCGGTGCCTCGGCGTAGGCCGAAGGCATTGGAGCGGGCTCGCCAAGCTCAAGGGCCGCCCTCACCGGCCAATAGGGGTCGCCCAGCAAGGGGCGGCCTACCGACACCAGCGACCCTCGGCCTTGCTCGAGCAGGGCCTCGGCGGAGGCGCCATCCACGATCCCCCCGCCGAGGGCCACCGACGGTCCGGGAGACGAATCCGAACCCCCTGCGAGCGCCTGCGCCAAGGCAAGGACCTCTGGCGGACCGGCTCGCTCGCCGCCGAAGAGGGGGGTACCCCCACTGAGATCGACCAGGTCCGCACCGGCGGCCAAGCAGGCCCACGCACAGTCGGCCATCTCCTCGACCCCAAGTCCACCCGCCTGTCCGTCGCCGGCAGGCAACCTCACGAACAGGGGCTTGCGCACCGGCCACTGCGCACGCACCGCACGGACCACTTCGAGCAACAGACGCCTGCGACCGGCCAGGTCCCCGCCATAGTCGTCGTTGCGAAAGTTCGTGAGCGGAGAGAGGAACTGGTGCAGTAGGTATCCGTGCGCGGCGTGCACCTCGACCACCTCGAAGCCGGCCTCAGAGGCCATCAGCGCTGCCCCAGCGAACGCCTCCACGACCTCCGCTAGATCTGCGGCGCTTGCCTCGCGCGGCTGCGCCCAACCGGGCCCGAACGCCACCGGCGAGGCGGCCAGGGCGCCCTCGTCGCCGCGCCGCTCCGCCAAGGCCTTGCGTCCGGCATGGGCCAGTTGCAAACCCACGACCGCCCCCTGAGCGCGACAGAAAGCCACGATCCGCCGCAAAGCCTCGGTTTGCGGGCGCTTATAAAGACCGAGTGCTTCGGTGCTCGTGCGCCCGAGCGGCGCCACAGCCGTGTCCTCGACCATAACGAGCCCGCAGCCGCCCACCGCGCGCGAGCCGTAGTGCACCAGGTGCCAGTCGTTTGCGCACCCGTCCTCGCCGGCGGCGCGCTGGCTCATCGGCGACATCATGATCCGGTTGCGTAGCGTGACGCCCCTCAACGTCAGCGGCTCGAACAGGGTCATCGCAGCCCCGGCACGACCTCACGGGCAAACAGTTCCATCGAGCGGACAACCCGCTCGTGCGGCTGGCCGACGTTGTGCCACGCAGAGAACATGTTCACGCCCAGTCGCTCATAAGCGCTCAGCTTCTCGCGGACCTCCTCGACCGTACCGAAGGCGATATTCGCGTGCATCTGCTCCATCTCCGGCTCGTCCTCGAAGATGGGGCGCTCAACCGCATACTCGCCTGCCCGCACCTGCTCGACATTCGCTAGCTGCTGTTCGACGATGCGCTGGTTCATACGCACATAGCGCAACACATCGCGGGTATCGCTCGACTCACCGACATAAGTCATGCGATTGACCCCGAACTTGATGCTCGAGCGGGCCCTGCCCATCTCCTCGGCAGCCCGCTCAAACGAGCCATAGACCGCTTCGACATAGGAGAAAGGCTCACGGAAGGGGCTGAACAGGAAGTGCGAGCTAAAGCCCAGCTTCACCGCCCAATCCATCGAGCGCGGCGACAGTGCCGCGATCCAGAGCGGGGGATGCGGTAGCTGTAGCGGCGGCGGCAGGACCGTCGCGTTTGGATAGGAGAAGAAGCGGCCCTCATGAGACAGAGCATCGCGTGCGGTCCAATGGTCGACCATGATCCCCGTGTGCTCGGCAAAGAATTCCCTGCTCTCGCCCTCCTCCATCTCTTTTTGGAACTGACGCATCTGGTAAGACGACGCACCCCGGCCGACACCCACATCGATACGCCCCCCGCTCAACTGATCGATCTGGGCGATCGATCCTGCAAGACGCAGAGGGTGATGAAACGGGAGCACATGCACAGCCACCCCGACGCGGATACGCTCGGTGCGCTCCACGATCGTCGCAGCCAGCTGCAAGGGGTCCGGGGCAGCAAGAAAGCTGACGAGGTTCTGTTCGGCAAGCCAGATCCCGTCGTAACCGAGCTGCTCGGCAAGAACCGCCTGCTCGAGCATCTCCTCATATAGCTGGGCCGGCGGCTTGCTCCGGTCCCACCACTGTCCCGGCAGGAACAGGTAGAAGTCCATCTCAGCGCCCGCCCATCCGAGGCCGGGCTACCCGAGCGCCACACCGCTTCGGAGTGCGGCCCATCTCAGCGCCCGATCCGGTTCGCGTGATCCCCGTCGAAGTTGAGGACGCGCTCGCGCAGGTTCCCGTCAGCGCTGTAGACGAGCTTGCCGTCCACGATCGTGTGGGCGACCGTCAGCTCGCCGAAGTCCTCGTCGCTTGCCTCGTCGATGGCGTCTCGCAAGACTACGATGTCGGCGAGCTTACCCGGCTGCAGGGTGCCACGCGAGTCCTCCCAGAAACCGGCGTGGGCGGCGTGGCGCGTGTACATGGCAAGCGCCTGCTCGCGATCGATGCGCTCGTCGGGGTCGATCGTGCGCCCGGTGAAGGTGGTGCGGGTCATCGCACACCACATGTTGTGAAACGGGTTCAGCAAGCGAGGGTCGCCGCCAGTCGTGTCGGAGGTGCCCGGCACTTCGAAGCCCTCCGCCAGCAGAGTCTTCAAAGGCACGCAGGCACGGCTGCGTCGCTCCCCCAAGGAGCGCGGCCAGAACTCGCCGTAGTTGTAGATGAAGCCGAGGTTGGGAACAGGCAAGACGCCGGTGCGCTTGCACCAGGCGGTGCGCCGCGGAGTCCAGGCCGTGTTGGCGCCGTGCTCGATCCGCGACCGGCGCCCATCGCCCGCCCGCGCTCCAGCCAGCTCGAAGGCCGCCAAGGAGACGTCCTGGGCCAGGTCCCCGGCGGCGTGCAACGCGACCTGCGCACCCGCGTCGAAGGCGGTGCGAATGAGGTCGGTCAGCTCGCCCAACTCGTAGGTGAGCGCGCCGCGCTTTCCCGGCGCGTCGAGGTACTCCTCGTAGAAGGCGGCGGTGTGCGAGGAGCTGCCGCCGTCCACGAACAGCTTGACGGCGCCTCCTTCAAACCAGTCGGCCCGCAAGGGCACGTCGGCGATCGCCCCGCTTGCCACCTCGGCGAGCGACCCGGCCAAGGGCACCCACCCGAAGCCGCGCACACGCAGCGGAATCTCGCCTGCCTCGGAGGCGCCGGCGAGCAGGCGCATCACTTGTGCCGAGTCCCAGATCTCTTGTATCGAGGTGACTCCGTTGGCCAGGTAATGACCCCACGCCACGTTTGCAACCGAAGTCGCCAGCTCGGCGTCGGTGGGCTCGGGGATCGGGAAGCGGTCGAACATCTCGGCCAGCACGCCCGTCGGCTCGCCGTCCGCGTCGCGCTCGATGCGCGCCCCCGGCGGCTCGGGTGTGTCACGGTCGATGCCGGCCAAGCGCAGTGCGCAGCGATTGGCGACCACGTTGTGAATGCTCGAGCGGTAGACGATCGGATGGTCTTCGGAGACGCCGCTCAGCTCCTGGGGAGTGGGGAAGCGTCCGTCGGCGATGAGCTCGTCCTGGAAGGTCGTGCCCTGCAACAGGATCCATGTGCCCGGCTGCGCTTGGCCGGCGCGCTCGGCGGCGCGGGCCAGGATGTCGGCGATCGAGCTCGCCGGCGGGGTGCGACAGTCCACGGCGGTTGCCATCGAGCGGGCGACGTGACCGAAGTGGCCGTGCCCGTCGATCAGGCCCGGCAGCACCGTCGCGCCTTGGGCGTCGATCACGGTGGTCGACGGACCTCGCAAGGACTCGACATCGGCGGAGTTTCCGAGCGCGAGTATTCGCCCGTCCCTGACCGCCAAGGCGCTCGCCGGGAGATCGACGTCGGGACTCCGGGAGGCGACATCGGGGCTCATGGTGCGTAGGCGGCCACCTACAATCACCATGTCGGCACGGTCACTCATCGGGCACACGCCTCACTCATCGGCCAAATCGCCTCGCCGGCGACGCTCCCAAAGTTCCAAGGATCGGTCTGAACATTCAGTTCTGAGCATTTGACTGAAACGATCCCCGCAAACCTAAGAGAGACATAAGGGCGCCACTTCGGAAAACTGCGCGGCCCGAGCATATTCCCACAGACACAGGGCATACACGCAGGCGACGATCTGTCAGAAGGGTAAATCCAAGGTTGGCCCGGAAGCCGCTGGACAGCGGTGACAAGCCCGTCTTGGCGCCTGGATGGCACGGGTCGCGGTTCGCGATTGAGATCGTCGGCATTCCCAAGTATGATGACTGTTCAATAGAGGTGCACCACTGTAGAGGCACCTTCGGCACTACGGATAGGGGCCCACGCACAGATGCCTAGAGTAAGCTCGAATTCTTCCAAATCAGGCCAGGAGGGCGAGTGGTCGATACCCAGCCTCCGCGAGCCACGTTACTCCCAGTCGCTCGAGCGAGGACTCGCGATTCTCGGCTGCTTCACACCCGAGCGCCCGGTGCTCGGTATCGCGGACATCGCCGACGACCTCGGCATGAGCCGCTCGACCACACACCGTTACGTGATCACCCTGGTCGCGCTCGGCTTCCTCGAGCAGGGCGCCTCGCGCAAGTACAGGCTCGGTCTGCGAGTCACCGACCTCGGCATGTCCGCGCTCAACTCGACCGGGCTGCGTGAGCATTCGCGCCCCTACCTCGAAGAGCTGCGCCAGCGCACCTCCTACACGGTGAATCTGTCGGTGCTCGACGGTCCCGAGATTCTCTATGTCGATCGTGCTCGCAGCTTCCGCCGCGGGCAGAACAAGATCGACTTCAATCTGCGTCCCGGCTCGCGCCTGCCCGCCTACTGCACCTCGATGGGCAAGGTGCTGCTGGCCAACCTGCCCGAGTCCGAGCAGCGCGAGCTGATCGGCGAGATGACGCTCACACGTCGCGGGCCCAACTCGATCACGAGCAAGAAGGCTTTGCGCACCGAACTGGAGCACGTGCTCGAAGAGGGCATGGCGGTAAATGACGAAGAGCTCGCTCAGGGACTGCACTCGATCTCCGCGCCGGTTCGCACCGAGTCGCGTGAGGTGGTCGCCGCCGTGAACATCGCGGCGCACAGCTCGATGATCTCGTTGGAGGAGTTGGTGGACGCGCTCGGGCCGCACTTGGTCGCCACCGCCGACAACATTTCCGCGCGGCTGGGCTATCGCCGCGACGACGAGCAGAGCTGAGCGCCCGCCCCGGCGCGTCGTGGTCGCGTAGGCTACGGCCGATGATTGCCCCTGCCAAGATCGCTAGCGGGCTGTGCGCGCTCGCACTGATCGCGGGCTTGGGCGCGTGCGGAGAAACGGCGTCCACGAAAGGCTTCAGCGGCGAAAGCCAGAAGGTCGCCCAAACGGTGGCCAACTTCCAGACGGACGCCAGCGCGAACGATCAGAAGAAGCTGTGCGAAAACGATCTCGCCGCCACCCTCACCGGGCAGCTGCGCGCCACCGGGGGCTGCCAGGCGGCCATCAAGGAACAGCTGAAGAACATCGACTCGCTCGGCCTCACGATCGAATCGGTCGCGGTCACCGGCTCAAGCGCCCTGGCCAACGTCAAGAGCACCTACTCGGGCAAGAACGCGATCACCACGCTCAAGCTCGTCAAGGAAGGCACCCACTGGAAGATCGCCGGGATCTCCTACGCCCGCCCATCCACCCCGGCGAAGAAGAGCTGACCCGGCGCGAGCCGCTCAGCGCCGGCGATCGGTCACGCCAGCGAGCGGCCGTACTGGCGCTCGTAGTACGCGCGATAGTCGCCTGAGCGGATCGGCTCCCACCACCAAGCGTTGTCGCGATACCAAGCCACGGTCTGCTCCAAGCCCTCGGCGAAGCGCACGCGAGGCTCCCAGCCGAGCGCTCTGACCTTGGCCGAGGAGAGCGAATAGCGGCGGTCGTGGCCGGGTCGGTCGGTGACGTGCTCGATCAGAGACTCTTCCGCGCCGGTCAGCTCGATGATGCGCTGGACAACCTCGATGTTGGGGCACTCGTCGGGGCCGCCGGCGTTGTAGACCTCGCCGGGCACCCCGTGTTCGAGCACGTGCCCGATCGCTCGACCGAAGTCGGTCGCGTGGATCCAGTTGCGCACCTGCATCCCGTCGCCATACACGGGCAAAGGATCGCCGTGGAGGGCATTGAGGATCATCAAGGGGATCAGCTTCTCGGGATACTGGTAGGGGCCGTAATTGTTCGAGCCGCGGCAGATCGTGGCGGGCAGGCCATAGGTGTGGAAGTAGCTCTGCACGAGCAGGTCGGCGCCCGTCTTGGTCGCCGAATATGGGGATGAGGGCCGCAGGGGCGAGTCCTCGGTGAAGGAGCCGTCCTCGATCGAGCCGTACACCTCATCAGTGGAGACTTGCACGTAGCGCAGGTCCCGCTCGCGCGCGGCCTCGAGTAGGACGTAGGTCCCCTGGGCATGCGTGCGCACGAAGGCGTCCGGCTCGGCGATCGAGCGGTCGACGTGGGTCTCGGCCGCGAAGTTGACGATCGCTTGTATCGGTCCCCGCCCGCCCGCGCCGCCGGGAGCGCCGCCTTCGAGCGCGCTCGCCACCGCTTGGGGATCCTCGATCGCTCCATGGACGAAGCGAAAGCCGGGGTCCTCGGCGAAATCGTGGAAGTTCTCTTGGCGCCCGGCATAAGTGAGCTTGTCGAGCACGACCACCTCGTCGCCGTTCTCGCGCAGGCGCATGCGCACGAAGTTGGAGCCGATGAAGCCGGCGCCGCCACAAACAAGCAACCTCATGCGCGCATCATCCCAGCTCTGGCCGCCAAATAACCTGCAAGACCGTCTTGCCAAGGGCCCATCGGCAGGACATCGTCGCGTTCGGTGTCGAGCACCGAGAAAGCGGGGCGGGGGGCGGGGCGGGCCATCTGCTCGCTGGAGACGGCCTCCACGCGGCAGTCAACCTCGGCCTGACGAAAGATCTCCTTGGCAAAGCCGTTCCATGAGACCTGGCCGGCGCCGGTCAAGTGCACGAGGCCGCTGACACTCCGCTCGAGCAAACCCACGATCGCGGGCGCCAGGTGACCGGACCAGGTGGGCGAGCCGATCTGGTCGTCAACCACCTGCACGGCGTCTCGTTCACCCGCCAAGCGGAGCATCGTGGCAACGAAGTTGGGACCGTCGATCCCATACAGCCAGGCTGTCCGCACGACCGTATGGGAGCGCGAGGCGTCCAGCACTTGGCGCTCCCCAGCGAGCTTTGTCTCGCCGTAGACCGAGCGCGGGCCGGTGGGGTCGGACTCGACATAAGGACGCGGCTGGCCATCGGCGTCGAGCGGCGCAGTGCCGTCGAAGACGTAATCGGTTGAGATGTGCAGCAGCGGCGAGCCGATCGAGGCGGCGGCCCTGGCCAGGTTCCCGGCGCCCTGCGCGTTGACGGCTTGGGCCGCCTCGCGATTGGTCTCGGCTCCGTCCACATTGGTCCAGGCAGCGCAGTTGATTGTGGCTTCGGGACGCTCACGCTCGTATAGGGCGAAGACCGCGCGCTCGTCGGTGATGTCCAGCTCGGGAAGGTCCAAGAGCACCAGCTCGTGCCCGGCGCGCTCGCCCACCCGGCGCACATCCGCGCCAAGCATCCCGGCCGCCCCTGTCACCAGGATCCGCATCGCATCACAAGATTGAGATGTCCGAGTTGTCCCCCACCATGAACCGGTAGGCGCGCGGTTGGCGATCGCCGCGTCTGATCGTCACGTTGCGCCCGAGCAATGAGGACTCCATGCGCCCGTCCAAGTCGCACACCGAGGAGCCCGCCAAGAGGATTGAATGCTCGACCTCGGCGCCCGCGATGCGGCAGTTCTCGCCGATCGCGGTGTAGGGCCCGATGTAGCAGTCGCGCAGGTCGGCTCCGGCTCCGACTATCGCTGGTCCGCGCACGGTGGTGCGCTCCAAGCGGGCTCCCGCCTCGATCACGACGCGTCCGTCGACCTGTGAGTCGATCAACTCTCCTTGGATCGATTCGGTGAGGTTGTCGAGGATCAGGCGATTGGCCTCGAGCATGTCGTCGAGGCGCCCGGTGTCCTTCCACCAGCCGCGCACGATGTGCGGCTCGACGCGTCGCCCGCCGTCCACGAGGTACTGGATCGCGTCGGTGATCTCCAGCTCTCCGCGCGCCGATGGCTCGATCGCGCGGGCGGCATCGTGAATCGAAGGGGTGAACATGTAGACGCCAACAAGCGCCAGGTCGGTGGCGGGCTCGGCCGGCTTCTCGACGAGCTTGACGACACGACCCACCTCGCCGGGCTCCGCCGCCGCGAGCTCGGCGACGCCGTAGTTTTCGGGGTCGGGGACGGGGGTAAGCAGGATCAAGGCGTCAGGTGTGTGCTCGCGAAACGCGCCAACCAGGTCGGCGATGCCGCCTTGCAGGAGGTTGTCGCCGAGATACATCACGAACGCGCTCTCTCCCAGGAACGGCTCGGCGGTCAGCACGGCGTGTGCCAACCCGAGCGGCTCGTCCTGCACTATGTACTCGATCTTCACGCCAAAGCGAGAGCCATCGCCGGCGGCCTGACGGATCTCCTCACCGGTCTCCGGCGCGATGATGATGCCGATCTCTCCCACACCAGCTGCGGCCATCGCCTCGATGCCATAGAACAGCACCGGCTTGTTGGCCACCGGCACCAGTTGCTTGGCGCTCGTGTGGGTGATCGGGCGCAGCCGCGTGCCCTTGCCGCCCGAGAGGATGAGCCCCTTCAAGGAATCCATTCGGCGTGAAGACTAGTAGACGCCGGCCAGCTTGCGATGGTCCCAACTCGCACGGCGTCGCTCGACGAACTCCAAGGCAACCCGCTTGGCGGCCTGCTTGTTCGACCATCGCGGCCACCTCGGGGGCCAAGGCATCCACGGGTGGCTCGCCGCGGGGAGAGGCATAGCGTCTGAAGATCTCCTGGCCCAAGGCACTCACGGTCTCGATCTCGCGGTGGATCAGGACGTCGCACTCGAACATGACTCCACGCAGCTCTTGATACTGCTCGCCGGCCTCGACTTGCACGCTCGCCCTGGGGTCGCGCTCGAGGTTGCGGACCTTCTGGGAGGAGGCATAGGTCCATGCCCAGATACCTGGGGCCCCGCCGGCCTCGGGCTCGCGCGCGACGTACCAAAGGGGCATCAGGTGGGGCCAGCCGCGCGGGCCGATCGTGGCACAGGTCACTGTGCGCTCGTCAGCCAAGAACGAAGCGACCTCGGCCTCGCTCATCTTGATCTGGTCGCGACGACTCATCGGAGTGCGGCGCTCGTGCCTGCGCGGCCGGAGGGCGCCCGCATCGACTCGCTCACGAAACGCCGGCGGGTACGGCCCGCAGGCGCCGCACCGCCGACAGCACTGCCTCGCGCGCGTCCTCGGGCTCGACCACAGCCGCGTCGCCTGCCTCCTTGAGGATCTCGCGCACAAGCCAGTCGGTGCCGGCGAAGCTGAGCTCCACCACGATCGAGCCGTCCACGAGCTCCTCCTCGACGCGCCTTCGCTCGCGCGCCCAGCGCGCCCGCTCAGGCGAGATCCAGACTCGGGCAGTGCGCGAGGCCTGGACCTCGCCCGTGCGCATCCAACCCTCCACTTCTCCGGGATCGACCTCGGGGCGGGGCTCGAAGGTCTCATCGGTCACGAGCGCGCGCCTGATCCGGTCGAGGCGGAAGTGACGCATGGCGTGCTTGGCGGGATCGTAAGAGGCCACGTACCAGCCCTCCTGCCCGTTGGTGAGCGCGTAGGGCTCGACTCGGCGCATCGAGAACTCGTCCTCGTTCTCCTTGTAGTAGTCGAGCTCCACGATCCTGTGCTCGACGATCGCCCGGGAGACGGTGCGCGCCACCTCGGAGTCGTCGCTGGTGGCGTGCGCTACCTGCAGGCCCTGTTCCATCGGATCCTCGCCGAGGGCCGCCACGATCTTCTCGCGCGCGCTCGCGAGCGAGCCCTCGGGGATGTGCTCGCCGACGAGGTCGATCGCGGCGACGAGCGCCTTGGCCTCGACCGGGAGCAGGCGCGCGGGACGGTCGAAGTTGTCGCTGTAGGGCTCGGGGTCCACGTCGATCTCCCCCTCCTCCTCGAGGATTTCGGCGTAGAGGACATAGGAGCCTCCGCCGAAGTTGACGACGTTCAAGACATTGATGTCCTCGCGCAGCTCCTCGTCTGAGAGCTGCAGGCGCTCGCGCACCTCGGCGATCTTGACGCGCTCGCCGCGCCGGCCCGCGTGAATGAGGACGCTGGCGAGCGTGACCAGCCGGGCGAAGCGCTCGGGGCGGATCGCCGCGTCGGCCTGGGGGTCGCGCTCGGCGGCTGCCGCCCTGCGTCCCGCGCGCGCCGCCGAAGCTCCTGTCGGCGCTTCGGGCTCCTCGATGGGTGGAACGCTGTCGGCCAGCTCGAGCGTGTCGACGTGCAGCTCCTCCAACAAGGCGAGGCGCCGTCCGTGTTCCTCGACCAACTCGGGGGGGCCGAGCAGACGCGCGTTCTCACCCAGGCCGAGCACCCACGAGACGAGCATGCGGGAGCTGGAGTAACTGGTGCGCAGGATCTTGTCTGCCTCGCCGTCGCCATCTTCGCCATGGCTATCTTCGCCATGGCCTGCCTCGCCTTGGCCTGCCTCGCCAGCGCCGACCATCTCGCCGTAGCGACCGAAATGGCGCTCGATCTGCCAGGCGATCCGCTCGCTGAGAAGCACTTCGGCGACTCCCTGCTCCTCGCCCAGCTGCCACTCGGCGCGCCCCGCGTACTCGCGCGGGTCGAAGTCGGCCGGACGCCTGAAGTCGTGCTCGGCCTTGGTCGCATAGGAGACCTTGCCGCGGATGCGCGAGAGCCTGAAGACCCTGATCTGCTCGCGCTCGTGAGCGTAGCCAAGCAGGTAGAACTCGCCTCCTTGGAAAAGCAGGTGGTAGGGATCCACCCGGCGCGCGCCCACCTCGTCGCGGGCCATCGTGTAGTAGTCGAAGGTGATCGTCTTGTTGCGGAAGATCGCGGTCTCGATCTTGGCCAGGCGCACCGACAGCTCGTGACCGTCGGCCTTGGCGGTGATCGCCAGGGCGACCGACTGCTGCTCGGGCGCCCTTAGCGGACTGGGCCGGCCCCAGGTGATCTGTTGCAAGGCCAAGCGCAGCGGCTCGGCGTAGGCGAACTCGCCGTCCAGCAGATGTAGGGCGGCCTGGAGGGCGGCGTGCTCTTCGTCTGTGAACTCGATCGCCGGCAGGTGGAAGTTCTCCGAGCGCAGAGAGTAGTTCTCTTGCTCGGCGGCCCCATCGGCGGGTCGATCCACGGTCAGCTGGATGCGCAGGGACTCGAGCTCCGAGCGGTCGGCATAGAAACGGCGCGCGAAAGCATCCTCGTTCATGCCGCTGTAGCCCTCCACGTCGCGCCTGATCTCAAGCGCCGTGACCGGTCTGCGCTCGGCCATCAGGTATGAGATCAGCGACAGCTGGCGGATCAGCTTCTCTGTGTCCTTGGCCATCAACCTAAGAAGATAGAACCCGATGGCGAGACGTATTCGCCCGGACGCCCGCCGGTTCGCAAATTGCGGCTTTTACAGGGCTTATTCGGGACGCTCGCCGGCATCCGAGGACCGCCGGCCGCGAGACCGTCAACCGGCGCGGTTCAGGCGACTTCCGGTTCAGGCGCCTTCCCGTTCAGGCGACTTCGCGTTCAGGCGGCTTCGCGCGTGGACTGCTCGGCGGGCCTGCTCGGCTCGCGCTCGGCGAACCAGGCGCCCGCTCCCAGGGCGCGGTCGAAGCTCGACCACCGCGCCCCCGGCGAGAGCTCCTTCTCGATCCGGTCGAAGCTGCCCAGGCGCCCGCCGAGATTGTCGATCATGTGCACCAAGGTCGCCTCTCGCGTGGCAGGCACCACCGGGCTGCCATGCTCGAGCGAACCGTGGTGGGAGAGGATGATGTGCCCGACCGCCCAGGCCAGCTCCTCGGGGAAACCCTCGATGTCCTCGATCGTACGGCGCACCCTGTAGTAGCCGAGCGCGATCTCTCCGTGCAAGCGCCCCAGGTCGGTGAGGTCGATGCTTCGGGTGTCTTCGCCATAGGCGTCGAGCTTGCCGATGTCGTGCAGCAGGGCGCCGGTCACGGCGACGTCGCGGTCGATCCCGGGGAAGGTCGCGGAGATCGCGCTGACTGCCTGGGCCACTCCGAGGCAGTGCTCCAGCAGTCCGTGCCGGTAGGCCTGGTGGTAGTACTTGGCGGCGGGAGCCACCTCGTAGCGCGCCCATAGAGACGATCCCTCGCCGAACACCCGCTCCAGCAGTGCGCTCAGGTGGGGGTTGCGCACCGTGGCGATCAGCTCGCGCAGGTCGGCCTCCATCTGTCTGGGTTCCCGTGCGGGCCCGTCAAGAAGGTCATCGGGCAGGTAGCTCCCCGGCTCGGCCGGAGCAAGCAGACGAAGGTTTATCTGTGGTCCGAACCTCGGGTGGACCGTGTAGCGACCTCCCACACGCACCGGGGTGCCGGCAGGAGCGAGGCGCTCGGTCTCGGCGAGGTCCTCCCAGACCATCGCGACCACCATGCCGGTGCGGTCGCCGAGTTGCAGGCGCAGATAGTCGCCGCCGTCGCGGCGGGAGCGGCGCTCGATTGCGCGCACCAGCAGGACCTGGTCGATCTCTGTGCCGTCTGAAAGCTCGTTGACGAGCATGTCTCGCAAGGTAGAGCGAAGGGCGGACGGTATCCGGCCAAACTCCGGACACTCGTGCACCTAATTGTCCAATGGGGTCCTTCATATTTGTCCATCGGGCCTATAGACGTCTCTACTTGCCTGGCCTACTCTGTGAGTTGTGTAAGGTGTAGTTTCAAGGTTTGTGTAGAGATCAGTTTCAACACTTCTGTAGCGACTGGTTTCTACGAGGGGCACGACAGGAGGATCGGAAGAGATGAGCATCGAGACACTCACAACGGGACCCACGAAGACCGCAGGGGACCTGACCTGCGCGGCGGGACACACGAAGACCACGGAGAACCTGGCTTGCGCGGCGGGACCCACGAAGACCACGAGGGGCAGGGCCCATGCCGAGGACAGCCGCCTCAAAATCGTCAGCTGGAACGTGAACGGGATCAGGGCCCGCATGCCTCGCATCGCCGAGATGCTCAGGCGCGAGCGGCCGGACATGGTCTGCTTGCAGGAGACGCGCTGCCCGTTTCGCCACTTCCCCCACCAGCGCCTGGAGCAACTCGGCTACCGCGCCGAGCACAGCCCCGGCCGGCGCAACGGAGGCGTGGCGATCTTGGTCCGCTCGGACCACCAGGTCACTCGTCGCAGCCGCTCTTTGGACAGCAGCCACGACCTGGCCCAGGGTCGCTGGCTGGAAACCACCTGCGCAGGGCTCACGCTCGGCTCGGTCTACGTGCCGGCCGGTCCCACCCGCCAGGAACTGGACGACTCGGGAAAGCTGGCGTTTTTGGAGGCGGTCGCCAACCAAGCATGCCGCGACCACTATTACCCGCTGCTGATCGCCGGCGACTTCAACGTGGCGCCTTCGGACCGCGACGTGTATGAGCCCACTTGGCTGGAAGGCTCCGCCCACACCGCAGCCGCCGAGCGCGAGGACCTGCGCCAGATCCTGCACGAGGGCGAGCTGGTGGACGTCTACCGCCACCTGCATCCGGAGGAGCGCGGCTACACCTGCTGGGACCAGCGCGAGGGACACTATGCGCGCGACTATGGCCTGCGCATCGACCTGGCTTTGGCCAGCAGCAAGCTGGCCGAACACATCGTGCGCTGCGAGGTCAAGCATGCCTATCGGCAGGGACGCCGGCCCTCCAATCACGCTCCCCTTGAAATCGAACTGCAGGGGATCGGTGAGTGAGAAGCTCTCTCCGCGGACTCCCATCGCCCTCACCCCTCGGGGGCGGTGGGAGTATCTATGGCTCCAAGCGGTTGGGGCCTCGGTAGAGGAACGTGACCTCGCGGACGTTGTCTTGACCGAGCATCTGCATCAAGAGGCGGGTGAGGCCGAACCCGAAGCCGCCGTGCGGGGGAGCGCCGTAGCGGAAGAAGTCGAGGTAGTACTGGATCGGCTCGACCTCGACTGCCTTCTCACGCGCCTGGGCGAGGAGCTGCTCGTAGCGGTGCTCGCGCTGGGCTCCGGTGGTGAGCTCGATACCCCGCCACAACAGGTCGAAGCTCTTGGTGAGGGTTGGCTGGTCCTTATGTCGCATGTGGTAGAAGGGCCGCACAGATGTCGGGTAGTCGATGACGAACACGAACTCGCTGCCTGACTGCTCGGCGAGGATCGCCGAGAGCGCGCGCTCGCTCGGCGGATCCAGATCGTGATCGGGACCCAGAGCCTCGTGGCCATGTTGCGTCAAGAGGGCCTTTGCGTCGGCGAGGGTAATGCGCGGGAAAGGCACGCTCGGTGCTGAGAGCTCCACCCCGAAAGTGCTCGCGATCTGCTCGCCATGCTCGCGCGCGACGGTGGAGAGCACGTGCGCAAGCCAGGCCTCCTCGAAGGCCATGACGTCCTCGTGGGAGTCGATCCAGGCGATCTCCACGTCCACACTCGTGAACTCGGTGTCGTGCCTGGAGGTGAACGAGGGATTGGCACGAAACACGGGGCCGATCTCGAACACCTTGCCGAAGCCGCCGGCCATCGCCATCTGCTTGTAGAACTGGGGTGATTGGGCCAGGTAGGCGGTCCGCTCGAAGTAGTCCACCTTGAACAGCTCGGCGCCCGACTCAGAGGCGGAGCCCATCAGCTTGGGCGTGTGGATCTCCACGAAGCCCTGCCGGCGCCAGTATTCCCGCATGGCGTGCTCGACGGTGGACTGCACCTCGAAGATCAGGCGTCGGTCGGGGCGGCGCAGGTCGATGTAGCGCCAGTCGATGCGCTTGTCCAAGGCCGACTCGGGCGTGACCGGCAATTCGGGCTCGGCGGGAGACTCGACGGTGAGAGACGCGAGCTGGATCTCCAGGCCGCCGAGCTTGACGCGCTCGTCGGCGACGACCAAGCCTGTGATCGTCACGGCCGACTCAGGCGTCAGCGCCGAGATCGCTTCGTTGAGCTCGCTGGGCGGGTCCTGCTTGGGGAGCACCAGCTGAGCGAGACCCGTTTCGTCGCGCAAGACCAGGAACTGCATGCTCTTCTGGTCGCGAATCGCCTGCGCCCAGCCGCGCAGCTCGACGGTGCCGTCGAGGTGTTCTTTGAGCTCGGCTATCGGGACGCGGGGCACGGGAGAGGCAATGCTATTGCAGCGCCCCTTCCGCCGGCCCTTCGCGGGCGTCGCGCTCCGAGCAATGTGTGGGGCAGTAGACGCCGCGCACGCTCCCGTCCTGGGCTCCGAAGGCGAGCCACACGCCGCTGCGCCACGAGAAGTAGAAGAAGCCCTCCTCGGTGTCTTTGAGCTGGCGCTCGCGCTGCCACGCTTTGACGACCACGCTGGCCGGGATGCGCGAGCGGCAGGTGCGCTCGTAGCTGGGATAGCCGCTCCATACGCACTTCATCGGGTCCTCGGCCGGCGCTTGCGGGGTCGCAGTCCCCTCCGCGGTTCGCGGCAAAACCTCCCCCTCCGGGGTTCCCAGCGGAACCTCCGCCCCTGGAGCGCACGGTGGCACCTCCGTCAGTCCGATCGGCGACGGCGGAGCCTGCTCGATGGGGTGTCGCTTTGGCTTCATCTGCCCGGCTGGGACAACACGGCTGTCGTCCTAAGAGGACTACGAGGCTTCTACTGGCTATACGGCAAGTCGTGACACAGGGATGCATCCACATGTCCACATTGGACGATTGTTCTACACATGTCGGACGCAGCTTCGGCGGTGGGCGGACGACGACGATCCGATGCTGCCTCTAGGCTTCCCGCAAACGCCTGCGGTTATACACGCGCGCGCAGGGCACTCCCCGGCGAGACAACCTACCCCCGGCGAAGCCCCAACCCGAAAGCCCCCCAACCCCCTGCAAAAAGGCGACCCCGACCCTAGGCCAAAACCAACCGGGAGCACAATGAGCGACACAGCAAACGAGCCCGAAGCCGCCTACCACCTGTTCCTCGACGGCGAGGAGATCCCGGTCTGCGCGAGCGCACTGCGCCTCCTGATCTCCGGCGAGGCGCACGAGCCTCAGATCCGCTCCCTCGCCCGCGCGGTGCTGGAGAGCCTTGACGCCGAGCCCGACGAGCGAGGCAAACTGACGGTGGCTTTGAGCCCGGAGCAGATGAAGATCGCCCATACCGCGGTAAAACTGTTGCTGGACGACCTGCAAAGGGGGCAGGCCGAGGAGCGCGAGGTGTTGCGCCACGTGCTTGACAAGCTGCCCGACGAGCACACGATTCGCGCGATCACGCTGCCGTAGGGATCCATCCGGGCTGGTCGTGAGAGGTTAGGCTTAGCTCAGAGATGAGCACGCCCCAACCCCAACCCCATAGCACCGACGAGTTGAGGTCCAGCTTCCTTGACTTCTTCGAGGCGCGCGAGCACAGATTGACGGCCTCTTCGAGCCTTGTTCCTCAGCACCCGAAGGCGCCGCTGTTCACGAATGCCGGCATGGTCCAGTTCCTGCCGGTGTTCTTCGGCGAAGAGCCTGCCGTCTCGCCGCGAGCGACCTCGGCGCAGAAGTGTTTGCGGGTGAGGGGCAAGCACGACGACATCGAGATCGTGGGGCGCAGCACCCGCCACCTGACCTTTTTCGAGATGCTCGGCAACTTCAGCTTCGGCGACTACTTCAAGGCCGGGGCGATCGAGTACGCGTGGGAGTTTCTGACTGAGACACTCGGCCTCGACGGCGAGCGGATGTGGGCGACGGTGCACACCAGCGACGACGAGGCGGCCCAGTTGTGGTGGGAGTTGGTGGGGCTGGGGCACGAGCGCATCCAAAGGATGGGCGAGGACAACTTCTGGGAGATGGGCACGACCGGCCCGTGCGGGCCCTCCTCTGAGATCTTCTACGACAAGGGGCCCGAGCACGGCGCCGAGGGCGGTCCGGCGAAGGGCGGCGAGGAACGCTACGTGGAGATCTGGAACCTCGTGTTCATGCAATTCAACCGCTTGGAGGACGGCAGGCTCGAGGACCTGCCCAAGCGCAACATCGACACCGGGGCGGGCCTTGAGCGGATCTTGCCGATCGTGCAAGGCAAGTCCTCGGTGTTCGAGACCGACGTGCTGCGACGCCTGATCGGCTCGGCCGAGGAGCTCGCGCGCTGCGCTTATAGACGCTCCGAGCAGGACGACGTGAGCTTGCGCATCGTGGCCGACCACGCTCGCGCGGTCACGTTCATGCTCGCCGACGGCGTGGTGCCCTCGAACCTGGAGCGGGGTTACGTGCTGCGGCGGATCATCAGGCGCGCGATCAGGCACGGCCAGCGGGTGGGGGCGAAGGAGGGGATGATGGCCGCGATGGCCGCGGCCGTGGCGGAGACGATGGGGGGCGCCTACCCGGAGCTGGAGCGCTCGCTGGACATGGTGAGCGACATTTTGGAGCGTGAGGAGCACCGCTTCGTGGAGACGCTCAGCCTGGGCCTGGGCATGTTGGAAGGCTTGATTGACGAGGGCGCGAGCTCGATCCCGGGCAAGGACGCCTTCATGTTGCACGACACCTACGGCTTCCCGGTCGAGCTGACCGCGGAAATCGCGGCGGAGCGCAAGGTCGGCTTGGACATGGAGGGCTTCGAGGCTGCGATGGCCCGTCAGCGCGAGCTGGCGCGTACGGCGGCCGGCGGCGGGGCGGGCGACGAGCGCGCCAGCCAGGCGGCGGGTCGTCTCGTGGCCGAGCTGGCGGGGCTCGCGCCCACCGAGTTCCTCGGCTACGAGGAGTTGCGGGCCCAAAGCAAGCTGGTGAAGATCCTGAAGGGCCCCGAAACGCTTGAAGTGTTTGTCGAGCGAACGCCCTTCTACGCCGAAAGCGGAGGCCAGGTGGGCGACACGGGGACCATCGTGAGCGAGACGGGCAGGGCTCGAGTGATCGCCACCGATAGACCTTTGGAGGGCATGATCCGGCACACAGTGCGCCTGGAGGAGGGCACCTTGGTGGAGGGCCAAGAGGCGACGCTGGAGGTCGACGGGGAGCGTCGCGACGCGATCAGGCGCAGCCACACAGCGACCCACCTTTTGCACTGGGCACTGCGCAAGACCTTCGGCTCGCAACTGCAACAGCAGGGATCGCTTGTGGAACCCGACTACCTGCGCTTTGACTTCAACCACCACTCCCAGTTGAGCGACGAGGACATCGCGCGGATCGAAGAGCTCGTGCTCGGCGACATTCTCGGAGACGAGCCCGTGCAGACCACTGAAGAGTCGCTCGCGCAGGCCCGGGCCGAGGGGGCCATGTCGTTCTTCGGGGACAAGTACGGTGAGGTCGTGAGAGTGGTGCGGGCCGGCGAGCACTCGGTCGAGCTGTGCGGCGGCACGCATGTGAGCGCACTCGGGCGAATCGGGGCTTTCGTGGTGCGCGGCGAGTCTTCGGTGGGCGCCAACCTGCGGCGCATCGAGGCCTTGACGGGCAAGGCCGCGCACGAGGACCATCGGCGCTCGCGCGGGCTCTTGCACAACGCGGCCGAGTCGCTGTCGGTGACACCGGAGGCGGTGCCCGACGCGATCGCGCGGCTTCAGGACACGCTAGGTCTGGAGGAACGCCGGCGCAAGGCATTGGCGGCCGAGGCCGACCGCGAGCTCGCATCAACGCTGGCCGAGTCGGCGCTTGACGGCGTCGTGATCGGCAGGCTTGACGAGCGCGATCAGCAGGCGTTGCGTGTGATCGCCGCTGAACTTCTGAGGCGCCCTGAGATCGAGGCGGTCGGGCTGATCGGCTCACCCGACGGCGAGGCGGTGGCGATCGCCGTGGCGGTTGACGGAGATTCCGCCGACGCGCCCGCGGTGGTACGCGCCGCCGCCAAGGCGGTCGGAGGAGGCGGTGGAGGCAAGGACAAGCGTCTGGCCGTGGGCGGCGGCAAGGACGCGGGCGAGATCGAGGCCGCGCTCGAGGTGTTGCGGGGGGCGCTGGGGGCCGGCGCGCGGGCGTAGATCTACGAAGCTCCCGCCGATAGCCGCTAAATACGGCTTATTCCCCGTTAGACTAGGCTTAAACAGCGCTACTTCCCAGTTTGGAGTGCTATGAGGGCCCCTAAGCAGCACAACTTGCCAGAGATCTTCCGTCCCGAGGACGCGAGATGGGCGAGCCGCGCCGCGGGGCGCGGCGAGATTCGCAGGCTCGCGCGGGGTCTCTACACAAGCAATCTGGACGAGGCCGCCGACCATCTGATACGCCGCCGCTGGTATGCCGTGGCGGCGCTGTGGTTCCCGGGCGCGGTGATCGTAGACCGCAGCGCGGTGCTGGCTGGTCCAGCCGAGGACGGCTCCCTGTTTCTGGACATCGGCTCACGCTCGAGCAATCCTCGCCCGGTAGCGCTTCCGGGACTGACATTGCGGCCACGCACCGGGCCAGGGCCGCTCGAGGGCGACATGCCTTTCATCGCCCTGCACATGGCCGGCCGAGCGCGTACAGCGCTCGAGAACATGCGCCCATCACGCGCGCGCGCCGGGATTGCGCGCACGCTCCGAGCCCAGGAGATCGAGCAGTGGCTCGACCGAATCGCTCGGGCGCTCGGACCGGAGGGGCTGAACGAGCTACGCGACCAGGCCCGTGAGATCGCACCCCAACTCGGCGCCGAGAGGCAGCTCGAGCAGTTGGACAGGCTGATCGGAGCGTTGCTGGGCACGCGCGACGCGACGCTGCACACCGACGCGGCGCGAGCACGCCGGGGTGGCTCTGGATACGACGCGGATCGTCTTGCACTGCTTGAGACACTGCGCGCCGAGCTCGCGAGCCAGACCTTTGCCAAACGTCCGGAGCCCGCCGACCGGGAACGCCTGTTGGCATTTTTCGAGGGCTACTTCTCCAACTGGATCGAGGGCACCGTGTTCGGGGTCGACGAGGCGGAGCAGATCGTGTTCGAAGGCCACATTCCACCCCAGCGCCCGGCGGACGCGCACGACGTGCTCGGCACGTTCGCCGCCATCACCGACCCTCATTTGCGCGCGTCTCCACCACGCGACGCGGACGAGCTGGAGGACTACCTACGCAGCGCCCACCGGCTCGTCATGGGCGGCCGGCCCGAGCTGGCGCCCGGCCGATACAAGGAACAAGTGAATCGCGCGGGCATGACCATCTTCGTCCGCCCAGAGTTGGTGCGCGGCACCTTGAGAGAGGGCTTCGCACTGCTCGACACGCTTGCAGACGGTCTCGCGAAGGCAATCTTCGCGATGTTCCTCGTCGCCGAGGTTCATCCGTTCACCGACGGCAACGGCCGCGTCGCACGTCTCCTGATGAACTCGGAGCTCTCCTCACGAGCCGAGTCGCGGGTCATGATCCCGCTCTCCTACCGCGACGAGTATTTGAGTGCGCTACGGGCGCTCAGCCAGAACGCGAACCCGACTCCCTTGTGGCGGGTGATCGACCGCGCCCAACGTTGGGTCTCGTTGATGTCCTGGACGGGACACGATCGTCTGCTCGAGACGTTGGGCCAAACGAACGCACTCGTCACCCCGGAGGAGACGAGCGCGAGGAATCTTCATCTGCTCGATCCACACTGAGCAAAGCGTGCTCCCGAGGCGGGAATCGCAACGAACGACTACTCACCCTTGCCAGAGTTCGCCGCGACGCGCGGGGGCACCAAGAGAGAGCTGCGCCCGTGGCGCTCCAGGAACATGGTCGTGCTGCCCAACACCAACCGCTTCAGAGGACCGTAGCCGCGCGAGCCGACCACCAGCAGGTCCAGCTGGTCGCCGAAGCCGGCGAGCTCCTCGCCGGGCAGGCCCCAGACGGCGCGACCCTCGACGTCGGGCAGTTCGGCGATGCTCTTGTTGGCGTCCTCGAGCATTTCCTCGACGAAGGCGCCCATCGGCACGGCGCCGCCATAGGCGTAGCTGGCGATCGGCACCACCTGGAGGACCTCGACGGAGGCGTGCGTGGGCTCGGCCACCTCGCGGGCCAAAGCCAAGGCGGCGGCGGCCTCGGGCGAAGCGTTGTAGCCGACGCCGATCTTGGCGAATGGGGTTGGGTGATCGGCGTAGCCGCGCTGGGCGACGGCGACGGCGCAGGGCGCGCCGTTGAGCGCGGCGCGGGTGTCGTCGCCGAGCATGATGCGACCGAAAGCGCTGCGCGCGGAGGAGCCGACGACGAGCAGGTCGGCCTGCATTTCCTCAGCCTGTTCGTGCAGGCCCCCACCGGGGCTGAGGGCGGCGACGCTGACCAGGTCGGCTCTGACTTCGGCCTTGGCGCGCTCTTGCTCGAGCAGATCGTGGGAGGCCTCGCGCTCCTGCTCGATCACACCAGGGGCGGCGGCATGGAGCGGGCTGAGCACGTCGTTGTGGACGTGGGCGAGGGTCAGTTTGCCGGCGGGGTCGAGCAGGCGCGTGGCGAGCGCGATCGCGTCGCGCCCCGTGGGTCGGCCATCCACTCCGACAAGCACGTTCTTGAACATCGGATCTCCTTGCATTGGGGCCGGGCGACCGGGCGTTGCGACCAGGCGTTGCGACCACGATAGGCCAGGCAAAGCGATCGGGCATCGGTGATTGCCGCAAGGTGGGTCCGTAGAGAACACCTAACGGTAGGGCTTTGGCCCGCTCTAGACTGCAAAGGGTGACCGATCGGGGAGGGCCGCGATCGCTTGCGGGGCGTGAGCCGGGCGCCTCGCACAGTGGTCTGCACCCGGCGAGCGCCGGATGCTACGCGGCGTACACCCGTCGTGCCGTAATCAAAACCGCCAGCGTGCTCGAACGAATCGGCCGTCCAAGTCGCTCTTGGAGTGCGCGATTCTCGCTCGTGATGGCCGCGCGCTGGGCGGATGAGATGCGAGCCCAGAAAGACATCGTCCCGAGCAGGGCGTTGAGCTCCTCCGCGCTGTGCTCGACCAGATTGGGAACGGTCGCGAGCTGTAGATCCTCGAAGAGCTCGGCGGCATGGGCACGAGCTATGTCGTGGCCCCCAAGCCACGCCCAGACCTCGGAGACATTGCCGCGACGCTGTTGCACGCCGGCGATCGTGCGGTCGAGGTCGCGGTAGGTCGTCCACGTGTTCGCGACCTCGGGGGCGTGCTTGCGCATGGCCGAGAGGAGCTCTCGCTGATCGTCGCTGGTATGCGGCTCCTGGAGTCCGAAGTACTGGATCAACGCGAGCGTCCCGCCGGGGGCGAGCGCTTCGGCGATCTTGCGCCAGCCGAGGTCGGGGTCGACCCAGTGGATCGCCGACGCCGAGAACACGGCCTGGTAGCGCTCGCCGGGCAGCCGGGCGTCCTCGAAGCGAGCGTGGAGGAACTCCACATCGCCCGCACCCTTCAGGTTCTCGGCCGCGAGAGCGATCAGACGGTCCCCTGGCTCCAGGGCGGTCACGCGCAACCCGCGCGCGAGCAGGCTGCGGGTCAGCTGCCCGCTGCCGCACCCGATCTCCAAGACCCGATCGCCGGGGCCGATGCCCGCCACCGCGCAGGCTCGGTCGAGCAGGACGTGGGGGTAGGCCGGGCGATGGCGGTCGTACTCGAGGGCGATCTCGTTGAAGACCTTGCCGAAGCTACGCGCGAGCGCACCGTGGTCCATGCCCGCAACCTATCCGCTGGGGGGCTGTACAGGTCAGGTCGCCGGGCACCGGCGCATGCGGGTCACTCAGCTCGCCGGGCACCGCCCTGTGCGGGTCAGCTCGCGGGCGCCGGCCGACCGAGGGCCGAATCGCTCTTCTGAGCCCACTCCTGCAGAAACGCCTCGGTCGCGGCGACGTCGAGCGGGCGCGCGAACAGGAATCCTTGACCGGTGTCGCAACTCTCGTCCTGTAGCAGGGCGAGGTCCTGGTGAAGTTCGATCCCCTCGGCGAAGGTCTCGATCGAGAGCGCCTTGCCCAGCTGCACGAGTGTCCGTACGAGCGTCTCCCCCTCTTGGTTGTGACGTAGGCCGGAGATGAAGGAACGGTCGATCTTCAGAGCGTCGACGGGGAAACGCTGCAGATGCGCGAGCGAAGAGTAGCCGGTGCCGAAGTCGTCGATCGCGATGCGCACGCCGAGCTCCTTAATTTGGGTGAGCCGGCGGGAGGTGTCATCGGCGTTGCGCATGAGCGTGGTCTCGGTGATCTCGATCGTGAGCGCCGCGGGATCGAGGCCAGAGGTAGACAGCGCCGATTCGATGTCAAGCACGATCCGGTCTGTATCGAGTTGGCGTGCGGAGACGTTGACGGCGATCGCAAGCTGATAACCGGCCTCTCGCCAGTCGGCGCCCTGGGCGCAGGCCGCGTGCAGGACCCAGGCACCGACCTCGACGATCAGGCCGGTGTCCTCCAGGAGGGGTACGAAATCGTCGGGTTGGACGATTCCGCGCGAAGGGTGCTTCCAGCGGATCAGAGCCTCGACCCCGGTGGGGTGCATGTCGCTCAAGTTGACGGTTGGCTGGTAGGCGAGGAAGAACTGACTTCCGGCCAGGGCCTCGCGTAGGTCCATCTCCAGTTCCATGCGCTTTTGGATCGTGTCTTGCATGCCGGTCTCGAACACCACGTAGCGGTTGCGCCCATCCCACTTGGCTCGATACATGGCGATGTCGGCGTCTCTGAGGAGCTCCTCAGCGGAGATCCGCTGGCCCATGGCGATGCCGATGCTGGCGGTGACGCTCACGCGCGTGGAGCGCTCCTCGCCGAGGTTGAAAGGGTGGGAGAGCGCATCGAGCAGGCGCTCGGCGATCAGCTCGGGGCCGACCGAGAGGGAGAGCTCTTCGGAGATGACAACGAACTCGTCGCCACCCAATCGTCCGAGCGCGTCAGCCTCGCGGATCACCCCGCCGAGCCGTGCGGTGACGGCGCGCAGCAATTCGTCACCGACCGCATGACCGAAGGTGTCGTTGATCTGCTTGAAATTGTCGAGGTCGACAAACAATGCCGCCACCGGTGTCTGGGTACGGCCGGAGCGTGCGAGCATCTGCTCGACCCGGTCGAGGATCAAAGTCCGGTTGGGAAGGCCGGTCAAGGCGTCGTGGGTCGCAAGGAAGGCGAGCTCGTCCTCGCGGCGGGCGAGCTCTTCGTCGGTGCGACGACGCTCGACCTCGAAGCACTCGCACATGCGCAGGAGGCTGAACTCCAAGCTGAGCTGGAGGATGTTCAGAGCTTGAGCGACACCCTCGGCACTCACACCGAGTTGGCTGGCGCTGTCGCGGAGAATCTCGGCCATGACGTTGCGCCACCAGAAGCAGCGCCACGTCACCTCGTTCAAGGACGCGGCGCGACGAGCGGCCAGCTCACCGAAGATCTCCCAGGTCTCACGGCCTGCCTCGATCGCGACATCCATTCCCTCGCCCGCGATCCAGCGGGCGACCGCGACGGTGGAGCTCATAGAGATCCGTTCGAAGCTCTCTTGCACCAGAGCATCGACGGCGTGGTCGGTCCCGGCAGTCCGCTGGACGGTCAGATCGCGGACCTCGCTGGCGCGCGCCTTGAGCGTCTCCCCCAAAGAACGGAGATCCTCGGGGGACTGCGACACGGCAATCTCAGGTGGCGCCAAGACGGTCCCAGCGGCCCCCGAGTCAACCTTGTGCTGATCGTCGCGAACGGGCATGACAGACCACAAATCGGCAAAACCGCCGGACTCCTAAAGCCGGGGCCTGCCCAATAGACGGGATCGGGGCTTATCCACGCAGTGGATTCTGTGGTTACCTGCCGACCAGGCTACGCCTCGTATCTGCGGACGCGTAGAGTTCGGGCCGCGTGTTTCGATGGCGAGACCCGGACTCGAACCGGGGACACCACGATTTTCAGTGGCGGGGCAACCGGCCCTGACCCGCTCGGAGCGAGCGTAACAACAAGCGGCTGTTTGCTGGCGTTTTTGGGACGTCGTCGGCAGTCGCCGCCGGCCGTGCGGGCCACCGAGATACCGGCGGATTCGTGCGGATTCCGGTGGGTTTGTGCCGCGATGCGGGGGTCTGCGACACAAACCCCCGGTGTCGGTTGAGCGGGATGAAGGGACGATTGCTCGCGCTCACTCCGTGGAGGTCAGCGCGCGGAGGATGTCAGGGAAGCGGTCGGCGGCGAAGTCGAAGTAGCGGGCCCAGTCGGGGGCGATGCTGATCCGCGCCCATGCGGTCGTAGGTCTCGCGGCAGGTAGCTTCGAACGCCACGAGCTTTTCGTCCTGCATCGACTTTGCCACAGCCTGAAGATACTCGGGTGCTGGTCCGTTGACGACTTCGATCGTTCAACGCCACGCGTGGCCGGGCGCGCAGTGCCGAGACCTTCGGAGCAGTTGGGGGGGCGACAACGACCGCGTCGCCGGTCCAGAGGAAACCGATCGGAATCACGCGGGGCGTATCGTCGGCGCCGATGTAGGCGAGGCGGGCGAGCGTGGCCTCGCGGAGCTTGGTCCCGATGGCGATCGGCCCGTCCTGCTCGGCGGACACGGTGTTTGTCTGCCAGGTCGCGAGCTTGGTCGCGTCCGTCACATAGGCGAACACCTCTGCGGGCCGACGAGCGATATGCCTCTCGATAACGAATTCGATCATTCTCCCGGCACTTTGGGGTCAGTTCGCGGACTACTTGCGCAGCAGCTGTGGCGCCTGCCGACCGACCCACCGAGCCAATCATAAGGAAAAGCGGAAAATCCCTAGTTTGCTGGTGTCTCGCATGGTCTGTAGAGACGCCGAGCGCCCGCCGTCCCGTACCCATCCTTGCTTCTCAGTAGAGCGATCTCATCTCACGGCCGCCGGGCTATCCCAAGAATGTTCGGATCAGGGGGAAGGAACGGCGCGGGGCTGCATGGGAAGCGCTCGCACGTCTCGATCTGAAAGCCGGCCTGCTCAATCCCGCTCGTGGTGTCGGGGGAAGACCTTGGTCCATTCGCCGAAGGGGAAGTTGGTCGTGACGGTCAGGCTGGCTAGCTCGTTGCGCTCGAAGATGACCTGGAACACGAACTCTGCGGCACCGTCGGGGAGTGCGAGGTATCGTTCGCCCGCCAGGAGCCCGGCCGCGGCACCGGACGGAATTCCCCGTCGCCAGTGATGCGGCTCAGCCCAGCTTTGCGGTAAATCGCACCTTGCCGCTACTGCAGGGGAGGCTGTTACCGCCGAGGTTGGCCGTCAGGCTCAATTCGAAATAACCGCTCGCGGTGCCTTTCCTGGTAAACACGACGGAGAACGTCGTCTGTCCGTGTGCGGGAGGCAAACCGGGGTTCGACGCGGTGGCGGGGGCCCGCTGAGTGAGCTTGCCCGACGCGGGAAGCGCGACCGGTGCGAATCTCGCTTCGACGCCGCCTGAGGAGATCGCGGGTCCATGGCATTGGATGACCGGCGTGACGGGGAGTGCCACGCAGAGTTTGGATGCGCCTCCGCACAGCCCGGGCTTGAGCGTGATGCTGAACTTCTTCGCGCCAATCTTTGCCTTGTAGCTGCCGGTCTTGAAGCTCGCCGGCGCGGCGTGAGCAGCGGCCACGGTAAGGCTCGTCGTGCATCCCATGACAGCGATCAATCTCACAAGCCATACTCGACGCATCTGCGTCCTCCGTTCTTTTTAGAGCAGGACACGGCAGCAAGCCGGGTCGCGAGCAGACTAGCACCCGGCCGGCGCAAACGGCCATCGGAGCCTCGTGTGACGAACCCCACAGACCGGAAGCTCACCGGCTACCTGCTCGCACTGGCTGCGTGCCGTCACCGGCTGGGCGGCGCGGCCGCTTCGTCGCCGGCACCGCATCTATCAAATCGGACCGACCTTTCCGCGTACCAGCGGTTCGCATTGAGTCGGGTTACATGGCGAGAGGCGGACTCGAACCGCCGCCTATAGCGGCGTTGTCCCTTTCGCTATACGCGGCGCGGGAGTTCCGGCGCTAGCCGCACGCTCTGGTTCCGCAGTTGAACAGTCGGTGGTAATGGAAGTTGGTTTCCTCGTGCAGTTCGCCGCCCACCGGCGGCGGCGGAGCTTTGTGGCTCAGCGGCACCCGTCAGCCGTAGGAAGTTCACATCGCGAGCAGGGATCACGATGCCTTGCCCCGCGCCGGAAAAGAACGTTGCCGATCCGAGCGTGGTACGTGGCGACTTGTCGATGACGGTCACGTGTAGGCCCGACAATCGATAGGCATCGGCCGTCGGGTTGAGCAGCGCCTCGATCGCGACATCGTTGCTTCCGACAGTTGTCGAGATGATGCCCACCGGCACGAATCGAGGCTGCGCGACGGCCGCGAGTCGGTCGGCTAGGTACTGAACGCGATTGCGTGTAGTCGTGCTCGCGTGAAAGTCTGGATCGAGTGTGACACCGAGCTTGTGCGCGACGGTGCTGCTGGCCGTGATCGTGTTCCAGTCGCTCGCACCAATCACCACCGCGCGGTTGTTGAGGTCGACCGAGAACGATCCCTTGGCGATCTGCAACCCAGGAGCGCTGGGTTCAGTCGGCTTGGCCGATCGTCCTTGGACGAGGGCGCTTGCGTTGGTGCTCGTGGTGTTGGTGGACGATTCGGTATGAGAACTGCTCTTGCCGCTGCAGCCGCCCACTGCCATGATCGGGCCGGCCACGACAAGTGCAAAAGCCAGCCATCGCCGCATACGGAAAAACTCCATTGGATCGAACTTATACACGACCCGCCTCGCCACGGGCAGACTAGGTCCTCGATGCGCCCTTTCAAGCCACGAGAACGCGTCCCGCAGTTCATCCGCGTGATCGCCGTCCTCGGCGTCGCACTCTCCGGCGTGGCGACCTACCTGCTCGTGGCGTCTGTCGCCGATCGCCACGCCAGCCCTGCCGCGGTTCCCGACCCGTAGGTAGTGGTCCTGACCGATCAACCGGGGGCTCGCGCGAGCTACTCGATCGAATACTCCTCCGGCTCCTTCACCTCGCCCGGGCAGTCGAGCCTCGAGGCAGGCGGCGAGCCCACGCCGGTGGGCGTCAGGGAGTTTCGACCTCACCTTTCACGTGCACTCTGGCACGCGCCAGCTTCGATACGCGCTCCTTCTCAACAGCGACGCCTCCGTCTACCACGCAACCACCGCCGAAGGTTTCGGCAACCTCGAAGCGACATCGCCGGGCAGCGAGCTGTCCTCGCCCTGCCCGTCGATCGCAAGCTTTCACACCGCCCAGGCGCTCTCGGGCGTGATCCTGTTGAACGCCGCCGGCGAAGCACAGGTCAAGGTGCTCGGCGGCATCCGTCGCACGGTGCACTACCCCGGAGCCGATGAGCGTTTCCGCGTCAGCGTACTGACGCTACTTCCGCCAACCGCCGACGGTCCAAAGCTCCTCGGCCGAAACGCGCTGCACGGTCGCGCTACCCGAATGGGAGCAGATCGGCGGACGGACCTGGTTCACTCCAACACTCGGTACCGGCTACGTAAATGTCGGCCAAGTGCCCACCGGGGACATCGTCGAGAGCGCCAATCCCCCGGTCGCCAACCCGGCGAAGCTCGCGTGGGTCCTGCACGGCCCCTCCTCCGTCAGCTACACGCTGCTCGACACCTCCCAGCAGAACGACGACACGTTCCGCCTGACGCTCGCGGGCATCACGGCTGCTCTGGCCGCATCGATCCTCGTGGCCCTGATCGCGGCCATTCCTCCAGCGCTCGGCGGCCGCTCCGGCGCCCGACGCGGCGAGCACAGCCGACGCCGCAGCCAGTAGGGTCAGCATCGTTGCGCCGCCTCACGAGCCGAGGGCTCGGATCTTCACGCTCGGCCTCGCGCTGGACGCGGCGGTCACGGCTGTCTGGAGAGCCCAAAAACTTCGACGCCCGTAGTCCCCTGGGGGCGCTTCGCAGTCTCAGACATGGTCGCTGACGAGAGCACCTGCTCGCGCTCATGCTCGCTGGAGCGATCGGGTTCGCCGGCAACTGGCCCGCGCTCGTCCGTACCCGTGCCGGGTGCCGGCTGGTCAGTCCAGCGCTGATCGCAGACGGCGATCATGCCCGCGTTGACGCATACGTCTCGCTCGCGGTCATCGCGAGCGCCGTAGCCATCGTCGCTGGCAGCCCGATCCTCGATCCGCTCATCGGCCTGGTGACGGTCGTGATCCTGCGTATCACCCGCGAGAGCTGGCGAACGGTGCGCGGACACGCACACCACAGCTAGCCCATGTAAGGCGAATGTCTCCTCAAGTGGACCAGGCGCCCATAGCGACTTCGGTGCAGTCCCTTCTCAGCTCTACCTCGATACTGCGCGACGTCGCGCCGTGAGTAGTGCGGCGCGACATCGCGCGCTCGTATGCTCGGGCGGCGCCGTCGATGATGCGTGACGTGCAGGCTGGGCCTGCACGTCAGCTATTCGCCCGCCCCCTAGACGCGGCAGCCACCGAGGCGTTCCTCAAGAGCTCGGCCGCAAAGCCCACAGTCGCGACGGTGCGTTAGCGGCACGTGGCCGCGAGATACCAAGGCCCTCCGGTCTGCTCCGCGGCCGTCGAACGCTGGTTTGAGGCGGATGTGAACAGTTAGCGCCAGGACGTTAGATCGCTTTCGACTACGCCGCCGAGGGACAGAAGCTCGCGGGCGACGGCGTCATCGAGGGTCACGGTCACATCCTCGGCGATGTTTGCTGTGGCAGTGCTCATTTCTGCCTCCTTGCGCAGCCGAACCTCGTCCCAGAGCTAGTGCGCACCTGGACCGACCAAGAACACGGTCATTTGCAGAGGTTGGTAGTGACGAGAGGCGGACTTGAACCGCCGACACCTCGATTTTCAGGCGTACCGCGATACACCCCCAAACCTTCAAAACACCCTCATTTGCACCGCTTTTCCTGATGGCGAGACCCGGACTCGAACCGGGGACACCACGATTTTCAGTCGTGCCCTCGTGCGATTGAGAGGCGAAGGGGTGCGGTCGAAAACTGGCCTATTTGCAGGCATTTTGGGAAAACGCCGCCGTCGCCCTTCGGCCCGGATCGAGTCAAGATACCGCCGGTTGCCTGTGGTTGCCCGTGGGTTTTGGACAACGAATAGGCGTCGTTGTCCAAAACCCCGGCGCGGGATGGCCAGAGCCGGACTTCAACGCCGACACCTCGATTTTCCTAAGCTCTGCTTGTTTATCCAGCTCGCGGCGGTACGTTACTCCGGCCGATGGATGACGTTCGTGGGGCCGGCCGCGATTCGGCATTGCGTTAGCCGCCTGCGAGGGTGTCCGCGGCCGTGATGTGTCGTTCGCCGACGCTGTCTGACGCGTCGCTAATTGCGAGGCCGAGAGCTTGATGGAAGACGCCTAGCGTTGCGCGCAGTCCGCCTGCACGCTCGCTCATGTGGATCGCCATGAGTCGATGCAGCCCAGCCTCGCTTAGTAGCTCGCCAGACGCGACGGGTGGGTCCGCGAACTCGCCGCGCCTGTCGATGATCTGTGCGAGCTGGCCGGGCTCGGTGAGCCGCGGGATCTCCTTAGTCGTGATGCGGCCGGCCGTGAAGCCAGCGTAGTCCTCGCGATCGCGGTAGCGGTCATGGACAGCGATCACCAGCCCGCATTCGAGCTGCTCTGCGATCTCACGCAGTACCTCCCCGAAGAAGCCGCGAAAGAGCGCGTCCCCGTGCCCATCATCGCCCGCCACGGCAAGGAGGCGGTCGGTGTCATCAGCCAGGAGGACGGGTACGACATCGCTCGCGCTGATCGCCTCCAGGGCCTCGCGGGCCGCTTGGCGCAAGTCTTGCGTGGAGCGGTAGCTCTCGCTGCCGCCGAGAGTTCGCGTGACCTCGCGCGCGACGCCGCCGTTCAGCAGCCAGAGCGCTCCGCCGAGTTCAGCGCTACTACGAATCTCGGTGCGAGGCAGCGGCTCGGTCGGGGCGGAGCTCGCGAGCAGCCGCTCACGGGCCTCACCTGAGAGCCTGCTCGCAGCAGTCGCGCGAGAGAGCAGCTGAGAGACGAGAATCTCGAGGAACCCGCGGACGGTTGCGATCTTTTCACGGTCCTCAGTAACGACGTTCAGAGCGATCATCCCGAGCCCTGGGCCACCGAGGGCATAGCGGGAAACGCCGCTCTTGCCGCACCCGATGCCACCCACGAGTCCCACGCGCTCGTACCGAGCGACGGCTTGGCGAATGTCGGTCTCGAGATTGCAACCTGGAACGAGCTGCTCGTATGGCCTCAGGCACATAGCCAGCGAGTCCGGCATCGGCGTCGGATCGAAAGCGCCCATGCTTTCGCCGGCGGTGATAAGCGCCTCGCGGCTCATGCCAGCCCGTTGAGCCTGTAGGTGTGGACCGGCCTGCCCGCGCGGCCGCTGCGCTCCGAACTGACCTCCGCGAAGCCTGCCTGCTGTAGGGCCTGGAAGACCTGGTAGGCGCGCGGCCGCGACCACCCAATACGGCGCAGAAGGTCGGGGTCAGAAGGACCTGACGGGCCATTGCGCGCGAGATCGTCGGCGAGACGGGCAGCCGGCTCACCCAGCTCTCGTTCGATCTGCTCGATTACCGAGCCACGGTCTAGCTCGGAGACTGGATCTGAGGAGACGAGTGCCTGGCGCGCCAGCACCAGCGCTCGCCCAGGATTCCCGGCCGAGCGCTCGGCGATGAGTGCCCGCAGATCCGGACCCAGCTCATCTTCAGGATCGCGCAGCGCAAGCAGTTCTTGCGTCTCTGGTTCGCTCAGCGGAGCGAGAGTGAGGATCTGCTCAAAGAAGGCATCGGCCGGGGGGGCAAGCAAGATCGCCTTCTCCTCGATGTCCCCCGTGACCACCCACTGCAACTGGAGCGCCCACATCTCATCGCGCAACCGCCCAAAAACCTCATGCACGAGCGTCAACGCAAGCCCATCGAGGATGATCACGACGCGGTCGGGGAGAGCGCCGGCGGCATCGGCGAGGATCCGGTAGGCACCCTCCAATTGGTCAGAGTCACCGCGGGGCAGGAGATCCACGCCCTCCGGACCGTCGGAGTCCTCCGTCGCGAGCCGGTGAGCTATGTCCCGCAGCGCGTCGGCCGCGCGATCAAAGCGGCCGCCCGATACCTGAACGACCCGGCCGTTTTCCTCTTCGAGCCTAGCCGCGAGCATGTTCACGAGGCTGCTCTTGCCCGAGCCGCGTTCGCCAACGACCATCACGTTGAAGCCATACGACAGGGCGCTCACGAGCGTCGCCATATCGCTCACGCGCTGAACGAGATACCCAGCGTCCGCATGAGTCGCGCGTAGAGGGCGGGTCCGAAGCTCTATCACAAGCGCAACTATAACATAGTTCTGCTAGTCAGCCCAATGTACGACGACACGGGGCGATCCGTGGCATCTGCAGCTAGAATGCGAACTGGCGTTCGCAGACAAACCCTCGACGGCAGGCGGCTCCATGGGACAGCACCAGCGCGCGACAGGCATGCACACCGACCGCACCCGCGATGACAACGGCGAGCTGCGCCAGAAGCGCGGCGACACGCTCGTCGGCAACATCGAGCGAGAGTACGGCGTCGACTTCGGCGTCCGCAGCGACATGCGACTCGACACGCTACGAGACCAGACAGGACTCACCTCGATCGACGATCTATTGCGCAACGCCCGCCGCCAGGGCTGACCAGCGTCTCGTCGCCGGCCGCGAGTGACAAGAACTCCTTTGCCGCGCAAGACCGCGACGGCTGCGCGGCGGATGGTCCGAAGCGAGGCGCGGCCAAACGCCCGGGCAGCACTGCGAGCGCCACCCGAACCCGCAGCTTGCTCATCAAGGAGAGCGGGCCTCTTAGCTCAACTGCCACGCGCGGTAAGCAACTCGGGCAGCACTTGGTCAATTCTTGTGGTTAGTTCATCGAATCGCGCACGCGGCCACCCGTGATAGTCAATCACGGCAGACAGAGCGTTGTAGAAGCCCACGACTACGTACTCAACTTGGCGCTGCTGCTCCTCCGCGCGAGGTCGCTTGCCCCACAGTTCCATGATCGCGTCAACGGTCGGGTGGGAGAGGTTGGCAAGAAACCCGTAGACCCCCTTACCCACCTCAGTGGTCAACGTGTCAACCAAGAACTCGAACATCCAAGCCACCACTCCCTCGGGTCCCGGCATCTTCTGCCCGAGCAGTACCGGTAGGTGGCCATCGTATGTGAGACCCTCCGGGAAGCTGCCCTTGATCCTTTGCTTTTCTCCAACGAACCGCTCTTTCCATTGCGCACACTCACGGCTACTGTCGCCGACAAGATTGCAGACAACAATCTTGCGTTCCTCAACGCTCCGCAGCATCTCAAGCAAAGCACGAGCAAGCCGCTGCTCAAATGGTTCGCTGCCTGCCCGTTGTATGACCCATAGGACATGAGCGCAATGTTCCAAGGCACTCCGCATGCACGCTCCTGAGGGAACCAGGACCTCTTCCCGCTCGTACAACGTTCCGAGAGCGCCAAGCTGTTCACTTGCCACAAACAGGAAGGGGATCACGACGAGAGCCGGGAGACCGCCATTGGTCTCCGCGTACTCGCTATCGTCGCGAAGGGCCGCCTCGCGATCTTGCGCCGCAATCGAACCAGGACTCGGTCTCCATTCGTTCGTACCGTTGACCGTGTCGCGGAATGCCTCCCGGCATTCGGCGAACAGTTCGGCGAATTCGCGAAACCTCGCCGCGTCACTTTCCGAGAAGGGCTGGAAGCTCATATCTCTTCTACATGTCTTGGAGGTGCGTGGACCTATTCGCTTGATGCATTCGGAGCAGGACCGGGCAGTTTCGCGATCTCATCCTCGATCCCGTCGTATTCATTGCTCCGAAGGAGCTTTTCGAGACCCTGGCGGATCACCGCGTCACGTGCCGCGATGTCGCGCGGGTCACTGCCTTCGGGTGTGTTGATTTCTGCCCACGGATTGCTCACAGCGTCGGCTGGCCGCTCAAAACTGCTGGGAAGGGCCACCGTTGTGTCCAGAGACCGATCACCGAAGTTGATTTCGTAGTTCGGCCCGACAATCGCGGGCATGCCCTCCGCGCAAAGCATCGGAAAGATTAGGCTGGCGATCTCGTCTACCGCTGCCCTTCCGAGCACATGCAAAAACTTGTGAAGCTCCGTGAGCGAAAGCGACAGCCTACGCTCGCTATAGCCGGCATCTGCGGATCGCTCAATCACGTCGAGTATCAGCACAGGCCGCGTTCCAAACTGAAATCCGGGTGGAAGCTCAAGCGTTGCTCTCCCCTTGAGCACAGATCCTTGTGTTGTGGAAAGTCCCCAGTCGCGCTCGAATGTCGCGACCTGACCCAGACTAGGGCTCGCACGTGTCCATTCCGTCGCTGTGTTCGAGTACAGCAGGCCACTCGCCGACCGGCCCCACCTCTCAAGGCTCGAGCCGGCAAGCGCCTCTTTCATAGCGGTCTTGATCGCCGAGTTCAATTCACCAAGGGTGCGCTCACAGTCGGCGGCGACAACAACTCGGAAGACGATTCCGTTGTCGTCGTGTGCCAGCGGAGGCGCGTATTGCCGGATCTTGAAGTGGCCCACGAGCTGGTTAGGTAGCCACGGTATCCGGCTGACGCCAGACGCGACAGACGACTCCGCCATCCCGCTCTCCTCGGCGGTATCACCATTGACAGCAGGATCGGGGAACTGGACGGCGTTCCAGTCAATCTTGCTGTCGTCTACTGCGCAGCCAGCCGTATGTAGACGACGCGCGATTTCTCGGAGCGGTCCCTCTGTGCCGTTCAAGCGGATGACATGTCGGCCATAGATGTCACTAAACGGTCGCAGCCTGCCTAGCTCAATCAAGACAGTGCGATCAGGGTGCACACCGAGCGCCATTCCTGCCTCAAAGAGCACGTTCGGCCGCGCTTGCGGCGTGGGCTGTGTCTCATCGGGCGGATCGTCCGGCTTGTGGAATGCTTCCTTGAGCCAGGCTTCGTCGTCAGGTGTAAAGAGCACAACGACTGCCTTCGCCGTTTCAAATGCCTTCTTCAAGACTTGGCCTATATATGGAGCAGCACTGCCGGTCTCGGCGACTAGTTCGCCCCACTCCAGCGGCATCAAGCCAATGGCTTCGAGGAAGCCAAACATCGCACGCCGAGCGTCGTCATCCCGGCCGTGCACGACCATGACCTTCGTGGGATCAGCGGCCGAGGTCTGACGACTGCCGGTGCTTCCGACATCAGATGGGACTTGGGGTTGATCGCTCTGGACGGCGACTTCTCGACCTTGGACCGTGAGATCCACCGAGACAACGGCTTTGAGGCCTTCTGCGCCAAAGTAGGCTTTGGGACTGATGTAACCGTCGTCCCTCAGTCGCATCAGGAGATGAATGAGCGTCATGTCGTCCTCGGGCCGACAACCCTGGCGCTCAAGATCCTCAGCGACCGCCTGCCCGTCGGTCGGGTTATACGTATCTGCGGTTAGACGTCTGACCGCAAGCAGCACTGACTGTTCCAAAGGATCTAGCATCGGTCAAATATTTACTCGGTCGACCATATGATGTCTCTCCGGACCTGGAAGCCGGAGACTAGTGGCCAGACGAACTGGATGATCACAAACGCCCCGCACTAGGCCCCCTCCGACGGGCACGGTCCTTGGGCCAGCGCCAAGCGGGGACGCCCTGGGCGACTGTCGGCAGCTGGGATGTCACATGTGCTTCCACGCTCCTTGCAGCTTCTTTTCCACTTCCTAGATAGAAGCCGATTGTCACCGAGCCATGGCACCACGGATATCGCGGGGTTGAGACAATCGCGATCAGTGGCTTTGGCGTCCCGAACTTCACACCAGTCTCCAGCTTCACCAGAGCGGCCTCGTCGCGCGCTGACGGATAGGGCGGGGAACCCGGGTGGGTGTGCCAGTCACCTAGGAAGGTGACAAGGCCACCGCTAGCGTCCCACGCCTGCTCGAACCGCGGACGATGGCCACGACCCGAGATGCGAACCCCGTACGGCGTGCCACGCGACGCCGGTGGTGTGGCGTGCGTGATGAGTACGGAGCTGCTGTCCTCGGCCCAGTAACCGAGAAGCCAACCCCCCACCTCGTACGGTCTGGCCGGCACACTCATGAGGTGCGCGCGCACCGACTCGTGAACGAACAGGCTCGTGGTCACGCGCCGGCGCCGCAGAACTCGCAGTCGGGGTGGACGGGCAGCGACGTGTACTGCGCGCCAGGAAGGGCGTGCTCGGCGTCACGGAAGTTGAGAGTTGCCAGGTCGAACTCCACAGGCGGATAGTCACCGGTTCCGTCGAGCAGTAGTCCGACAGCGGTGCGGGCGAGCGCCGCCGCGGCGGCCGTGAGCTCGAATCCGGGGCCGGTGAATGTCGGGTCGGCGCACCCCCGCTCGCTGACCTCTCTGCGGTCGGGGTCAGACGGGATCGCGGGCACCTTCACGGGCGCCGGGTAGCGATCAGGCTCGGCCTGTGCGAGCGCCAGACAGTTCCAGCATCCGCTCAAGCCGGGGCGCTGCACCAGGATCCGTGCGCCCCATGCGCCCGCGGAAACCCACCCGTGCACGACGGGCGTACCCGCTTCGGAGGCGAGGCGCGAGATGTGCTTGCTGGTCACGCCGTCTGCTGACGTATTGATGACCAGGTCGGCAGCAACGATGTCCTCGAGCAGTTCATCCTCGCGTACCTGGATCGTCGCTTCGGCGTCTCCCCACGCGCCGCCGACGCGGTCGAGTCGAGCCGCAATCTCGATCCACGGGTTTATCGCCGTCACTCGCCGAGCGAGCGCTAGGACCTTCGTCCGGCCTGCGTCGCGCAGGTCCAACTCGTGACGCACCCGGTTTCCGTGGGTGACGATGTCGAAGTCGACGAGCTGAAGGTATCCGGTCCCGGCGCGTGCGAGTAGCGCCGCGCCCTGGGAGCCGAGCGCGCCCGCGCCGATCACGGCGATGCGCTTGCCGGCTAGCCCCGCGAGCTGCGGCTGACGCAGCCAACGCTCTCCCTCGCGCACATGAAAGGTCCGCGCGACCTGGACCTGCCTGGTGCTCGGGTCAACCGTCATCAGCAGCCATGCATCATGGGTCTCTCCACGTCCGGGCCCCTCGTCCGGGTAGACGAACGCAACCAGCGCAGGAACCGTCATCCCGTGCACGCGGCCCTGATCGCGGGCGTGGCGCAGCTGGCGGTTAACGAGCTGCTCGTGATGCTCGCCCAGCCACGCCCCCCGCTCGTCTGCCCTGAACGGCGGCGGCGTGCCCACGCGCGTGAATGGGCCGGTCAGCTCGATGGCGCCGAGCAGCGCGTTTACCCCCGCCGGAGGCATGATCTGTCCAGGCGCCGGGTGGGACACACGGACACTGGTGATGGCGCCGTGCAACGGCGTAATCTGATCGGCGGCGAGCGTGAAGAACCCTTTTTCGGCGCCCCCGAGCTCCACGTCGATCAGCACTACTCCGGAGTCGGGTTGGTACTGGTAGTAGTTCGCGGCAGGGTCGGGCGCGTCGGCCTCTTCCTCGGCGAGCTTCTCGCGGTCATTTTCCCAGAGCTCCCACAGGCGCTCGGCTCGAAGCACTGCCTCCGCGCCGCACATCGGCCGAGTCTCCCCGAGCACTCGATGGTCAAGACAAAGCGCGCCGGATGGCGCGCGGTGCCGGTGGACGGGCAGCTCTGAGGAAAGCACCACTGGATGCCCGTCCGCCCCGTAGGAGGTTGGATAGATGACCCGCGCGGGGCAGCGCCGCACGCCGAGGCGCAGCTCGCCCTGGAAGACCACCGCTTCACTGGCATCAAACAGGTCCGTGTCCAGCGTGAAGTCCAGGCCGTCCTCCTCGTACCAGCGAGCCTCGTCCTCAATGGTGCGGGTCCCGTGCTCCCACCAGCGGCGGCCTCTCACCCGTAGGTCCGTCCCTGGTCCGGGTTGGGCTTCGGCCGCGGACGCGGGGGCGGTGGGGGCGGGGATCCCCCGTGCTTATCCCCGGTGTCATCGTCCTCATCCCATCCGTAGCTTTCGGCGTACCTTCCATCGGCTGCGAGCTCAAAGGAGCCCTTGCCAGTCACTCTCAAAACCAGAGTGCCGTCGTCCTTGGTCTGCAGCACGTGCTCAGACGTGACCTGATCCACGTAGGCGGAGACCATGTCTGCGTGGGGGTGCCCGTGACGATTGTCCTCACCAACAGAGATCACGACAGCGTCGGGGGCGATCGTCTCGAGCGGCTCCAGCGAGGCCTCGGAGACCTCATCTCCGTCCTTGAAGAAGGTTCGCGAGCCGTGGTGGCTCGCGTGCAAGATGTCGGCCTGAAGGACCTCTGTCCCCGTTTGCTCTTCGGTGCGGCCCTTGTAGTAATCGAGGATGCGCTCCCAGCAAGCGAGGTTTGAGTCGCCCGTGAGGATCACGGAGGTGCCCTCGAACGCGAGCTTTAGAACGAGGCAGTTCTCGTGTACGAGCTGCTTGGCTTCCTCCTCGCTAAGGCTCTCCTTGATCTCGATGTAACCGGGCGGGGAGAAACACCTGACGGTGAGCTCCTCGCCGAGATCGAGGTCGGCGTCCTTTTCGCCGAGCGAGGTGCGGCTGCCCTGCGGCTGCTTGATCTTCTCCTGAGGATGCTCCTCAAGTACCCGTTGGTATTCGCCGAAGTTCTTGGCGACCTGCTTGCGATCCTCGTACTGCGGTACCCACATCCACTCGACGGCGTAGCGATCGTACAGGTCGCCGACTCCCGTGATGTGATCATCATGAGCGTGCGTGATCACTAGATACTTCAGGCGCTTGCGTCCATCGCCGTTGTCGGGCAGCACGTCGTCCAGGAGCTTAAAGACGTCGATGCCATGCTTGGGGCACCGGTAGACATCGACGAGCATGTACTCGCCGTCGGACAGTCGAACCAGCGTGCAATCGCCCTGGCCCACATCCACGAATATCACCTCAAAATCCGCCATACAGTTATGCCTCCCGCCTATCGGCAGTCGTCTCAGTCGAATATAGGGCCGTCATGCAGCAACCCTTGGAGTGTTGCTGCCGGGTTTGCTCGAGTGCCCACGGCTCGTTCGTTGCGACTCCCGCGAACGGACTTCGCGCGCGTGGCGCTCCAACCGTGCCACTGAGCTCTCGATTGACCCATCGACGGCAGCGATCCCAGCCTGCGCCTCCGTGGTCGCGATCGAGACGCTCAAGGGGAGCTCTACGCCAATCGCAACGAACGCCGCGAGAACTGCGCCAAGCAAGCCGAGGCGCCGCAGATTGCGCTTCGTCTCGCGACAAAAGAGTAGGACTATCAGTTCATTGAGCATTGCCGTCTACGGCCTTTGTGTCAGGGGACTCCGCGTAGCTGACGAACACCTCGACGCTGTAGTGGCGGAAGAACTTCAGGTAGCGATAGAGCAGACCTACCGATGCGGCGAGCGCTGCGGCGGCCCACCATCCCGGGGCGACAAGCGCTCCGGTCTTGGCCGTCCCAAGAAGCGTTCCGGCGAGCAGCGCGACTGCGACGATCAGCGTCGAGATCGCCATGTTGCGGCAGAAGCCATATAGGTTCAAGAAGCTTTCGAGTCGCGCAAGAGTTGCTGGGCTTGACTTTGCCGCCGCGAAGCAGTGATAGAAGAGTCCCTCGCCGGGCTCGGTGACCCCCGACTGCTCGGCGCGCGTCAGCACACGTTCGCGCTGCGCGAGTGGAAGCGCACGGTAGTAGCCGGGAAGCAGCCACGCCCATCGCGGCCTGCTCTCTGCGAACAGAACCTTGTTCGGCGCGCCGAGAATCCTACGCACGAGCGAGCCCTCGATCAGGTAACCGGAGATGTTCGCGATCACGTGGCCGGCGGTATATGCCACCACGACGAGCAGCAGCGCGACCCCGGCACCCGGCGTGCGCTGCCACGCTTCGCTACCAGTGAACGCCGCAGCGAGACCCACGAGGAGCACAAACCCAGCGGACAGATATCCAAAGAAGTCATAGACGCTGAAAGGAAGCTTGTCCACTCGATTACCGTTTCTGCGTTGGGCTGCTATTCATCGTCGCTCGACTCAACCATGCCGTAGAGTGGCAAAGCCTCGCCCGGCGAATAGTTGGGTCTGGCTGGAGCTTCGTGGTGATAGAGCCATGCTTTTCCCTGTGTCGCGCGTGCCTTGTAGCCGCGCCTGTAGAACGCGTTGGTGACTTTCTTCGCAGGGTGCTTCGGTGCGCCTTCCTTGGCTGCCGAAACAAACGCTGATCCTCGGTTCTCTTCCGTTCCCATGTCCCCTAGCAGCCGGTCGAGCACCGCCGGGCCGACGTTTCTCCGGCTCCCGTGGTGTGGAATCTGAATGAACTTGCAGTCTCCGGGCTCGTACCCTTCGCCCTCGAGACGGCTTGCGGCCCGTTCGAGCGCTGGTATCCCGGCGTCGGCGGTGAGGATGCTTCTCCGGCCATCGACGGTCAGCATTGAGATCAAGCTCGTGTTGTTCTGGGCGCTCGTTTTTCCGGCATCGGTCAGGGTCTCCTCGAACAGCGACTCGGGAACGAGGCTCGCCGCCGCCTCCGCAAGCTTGCGTACCAGGCTCGCCGCCGCGGCCGCGATCGCGCCAGGGATCTCGCTGAGCAGTTCCTCGTAGTAATCGATGTCCCCATCCAGGGCCCTCCACGCAGAAACCGCATAACCAAGCCAATTTCCAAGGCTCGCCGACTCACTATCCCCAGTCAAATGGGGCGCAGACCCAGCATAAAGCGGGGGTTTTGGACAACCAATTGGACAACGTGGTCCAAAACCACCGCCGGAGAAGACCAACCCGCGCGGCTCAAATACAGACGATTTGCAGGCGAAAAACGCCATGGCGAGACCGGGATTCGAACCCGGGACACCACGATTTTCAGTCGTGTGCTCTACCAACTGAGCTATCTCGCCGCTGACCGATCTTCGATCGGCAGACGATCCTAGCGGCTCGCGGAGGCCCAGCGTCAGCCTGTGGCGGCTTCCCAAGCTTCCAGGTAAGGCAGCGGATCGATCGAGTAGCCGCCAGGGCCGTGCCAGCCGCCGACCCAGATCTCCAGGTGCAGGTGCGGCGCGGTCGCGTCGCCGGTTTGGCCGACCTTGCAGATCGCTTGACCCGCCTTGACCGTCTGTCCGGCGCTGACGGCAAGCGAGGACGCCTGGCAGTGGGCGTAGAAGAAGCTGAGCCCGTCCACGGTCTGCTCGGCTGCATACCAACCGGCGCCGCCGGCTTGATAGGAGGTCGCGATGACGGTGCCGGCCAGGGGCGCCACGACTTGGAGGCCTTCTTCGGCGAGCACGTCTTGGCCTTCGTGGAAGTAGCCGGCGCGCGGCGCACCGAAGCGGTTTTCGGGGCCCCCGAAGTTGTGCGGACCTACGACCGGGAACACGGCTCCTTCGGCGACCGTCTGGGCCGGAGTGGGGACGCCTGGAATCGGGGCCGGCGTCTTGGGCGCGGGCTTGGGTTTGGTGGGCTTGGCGGGTTTGGTGGGCTTGGCGGGCTTGCGCGGTCGGGGCTTGCTTGAAGCGCGCGATTTGGTGGACGGCTTGGTCGCGGGTGGGGTGGCCATATAGATGGCCCCGCCCGTGCCGCTCGTGGCCGCGACCGCGACCGGGGCCGGAGTCCCTCCCGGCGAATCGATCGCTCCGGCGCCGGGAACCGAGACCCCTATGACCGCCATTGCCAACGCCGCTGCCGCCGCGATCCGCGCGGCTGCCTTTGAGGCATGCCTCATGTCCTCTTATTCGACCTGACGGGTCCTTGCGCAAACCGCTGGGCGCTCGCTTGCGGCTCCTGGGTTCCTCCGCCGACGCTAACTTGCGGCTTGGAATTCGGCCACGAGCGCAGCGTAGGTGCGACGCAGGCCGTCCTCGATCGACACCGCGGGGCTCCACCCCAGCTCGCGCTGGGCGCGGGCGCAGTCCAAGCAGCTGCGCTGCAACTCGCCGGGGCGCAGGTCGGCCAGTTGCGGCTCGATGTCCGAGCCGGAGGCCTCCTTGAGCACTCGCCACAAGCTTTGAACATCGGTCTCGACGCCGGTCGCGACGTTGAAGGTGCCGCGCTTGCCGTTGGCGGCGATCAGAGCAGAAACGACGTCGCCGACGTAGACGTAGTCGCGGGTGGGCTTTCCTTGCCCGAACATCTTGGGCGCTCGGCCGGTGTGGAGGTGCTCGGAGAAGATCGCGACCACGCCCGCCTCGCCGTGGGGGCTTTGGCGCGGGCCGTAGACATTGCCGAGGCGGCACACCGCGTGAGGCACGCCCGAGGACAGCGACCAGGTGTTGACGTAGGCCTCGGCCGCCCACTTGGAGGCCCCGTAGGGCGCGAGCGGGGCGGGGATGCGCTCCTCGGAGGTCGGCAAAGGCGCCTCGTCGCCATAGAGCGCCCCGCCCGTGGAGGTGAAGGAAACCGGCGCGCCCAGCTTGGTGGCGGCGTCCACCACGTTCAAAGTCCCCTGCACGTTGACCGCGCAGTCGCGACCGGGGTCGGCTACCGAGGCGGTCACCGACGCTTGCGCGGCTAGGTGGTAGACGGCGTCGGGCCGGACCTCCTCGAATACCTGCTCGAGCCCGTCGCGGTGGACGATGTCGAGCTCGCGCAACTGCGCGTCGGCCGCCAGGTTGGAAGCGCGCCCGGAGGAGAGATCGTCGATCACGGTCACCTCATGACCAGCCGCGAGCAGAGCGTCGACGACGTGCGAGCCGATGAAGCCGGCGCCGCCAGTCACTATCGCGCGAGAGGACACGCCGGAAGCCTATATCGCGACGCTCAGCGGGGCGTACCGACGAACGGGTGCAACTACCCTCGCGCCAGCATGTAGCGGTCCATTGTGGCGATCACCCGGCGCGTGATCGAATCCGCGCGCTGCTCGGTCTCAAGCTCGAGCTCTCCGGACTCGCGCAGCTCGCAGACGCGGCTCATTGCGGGGCCGATCACCTCGGCCTTGAGGGTCGCGGGCTCGATCCCGTCCTCGATCGCTTGGGCGATCGCCTCCTCGGCCAGCTCGGCGTCGCCGAGGCGCATCGCGTCGGTGTAGATCTCCAAAGCACCCGCGATCAAGATGCTCGGATCGGAGCGCTCGCGCGTGCGGGCCTCCGCTCCCGAGGTGTCGAGCACCTCCATGAACTTGTGCAGGAGGACCGGGTCGAAGTGACGGTCGGCCTGCTCGAGCATCATCTCGACCGCCTTCTCGACCGAGAAGGCCCGGCGATAGACGCGATGGGAGGTGAGTGCGTCGAAGACGTCCGCGATCGCCACGATGCGACCCTCGATCGGGATGTTCTCCGCGGCGATGCCCCTCGGGTAGCCGTCACCGTCCCAGCGCTCGTGGTGTGAGAGGGCGATCGTGGCGCCCATGTCGAGGATCGAGGAGGATGAGCCGCGCAGGAGGCGGTGGCCCTCCTCGGCGTGGGTCTCCACGATCGCGCGCTCCTCGGCGGTGAGCGGACCGGGCTTGAGCAGGATCGCGTCGGGGATCGCGACCTTGCCGACGTCGTGGAGGGGTGCGGCGTGGCCGATGCGTCGGCAGAACTCGGGGCTCATTCCGATCGCTTCGGCCAGGAGCGTGGAGAAGCGTCCGATGCGCTCGATGTGCGCACCGGTGTCCTCGTCGCGAAACTCGACCGCCATGGAGAGGCGGCGGACGGTCTCGGCTTGGGCGATCTCAAGCTCTGAGAGCGCACGGCGCAGGTCGTCGTTGCGCTCGTCCACCTCCACCTGGAGCATTTGGCGCCGGTCCTCGCCCAACTGCCAGCCGCAGAGGAGGGCGACGACGAGTAGCACCACCGCGCCGAGCACGGTCAGGATGCTTCCACCGAAGATCACGGCGGCCACTCCGGCGAGCGAGACCGCGAGCAGTGCGGGCGCCCTGCGCCGAGGCCCCCGGCGAGGACCGCGGGGCTCGGGGGTCGCCGTGGGGGCCACTTGGGGGGCGGCGAAGTCGCCTTGAGGGCGCTCGCTAGCGGAGCCGCCGAGCAGTGCTCGCAGCTTGCCGGACGCGGGGCTCGGCCCTTTGCCCTCCGATCCGACGGAGGAGGGGCCAGTGCGCCCACGCCGAAGCGCCGACCCGCGTGGGGTGGACCGTTCCACGCCAACCTTTGTGACTTCATGCACGAAAAGCACTCCGTTCTTACGCTTCTCGTCTATTCGACCGAATTCGACGTCCGCTTGAGCTACCCCGAAACGAGCTACGCGAATCAGGTCGAATCTTTGGTCCTCATATTGATAGTGCGACGTACTTCGTCTCCAAATACTCGTCGATGCCCTCGAAACCTCCCTCCCGGCCGAAGCCGGACTGCTTGACGCCCCCGAAGGGGGCGGCCGGATTGGAGACGATGCCTTGGTTGACGCCGATCATGCCCGCCTCGATCTCCTCGCTGAGGCGGAAGGTTCGCGAGAGATCGCGCGTGTAGAGGTAGGCCACCAGGCCGTACTGGGTGGAGTTGGCGGCTTCGATCGCCTCGGCCTCCGTCGAGAACGTGGCGATCGGGGCGACCGGGCCGAAGATCTCCTCGCTCAGGACGCGGGCGTGGGGCGGCACATCGGCGAGAACGGTAGGCGGATAGAAGTAGCCGGGCCCGTCGATCGACTCGCCGCCACACAGGAGCTTCGCTCCGGCCGAGACGGCATCGCCGACCAACTCGTGCACGATCCCGCGCTGGCGGTCGTCGATCAGAGGACCGATGTCCACGCCGGGTTCGGTGCCGCGTCCCACCTTCAGAGCACCCATGCGCTCAGCCATGCGGCGTGCGAACTCGGGTGCGATCGACTCGTGTACGTGGAAGCGGTTGGCGGCGGTGCAGGCCTCTCCTGTGTTGCGCAGCTTGGCGGTCAAGGCTCCCTCTATGGCGGCGTCCAGGTCGGCGTCCTCAAACACGAGGAAGGGTGCGTTGCCGCCGAGCTCCATCGAGACGCGCAGGATCTGCTCGGCCGACTGGGCGATCAGGCTGCGACCCACCTCGGTGGACCCGGTGAAGGACAGCTTGCGGGTACGCGGGTCCTTCAGGAGCGGCTCGATGACGGCGCCGGAGTGGTGGGCGGTGATGACGTTGAGCACTCCGCCGGGCAGGCCCGCTTCCTGAAGCAAGCCGGCGAGGGCGAGCATCGAGAGGGGTGTCTGTTGGGCGGGCTTGACGACCATCGTGCACCCGGCTGCTATCGCCGGTGCGATCTTGCGGGTGCCCATCGCGGTGGGGAAGTTCCAAGGACAGACGAACACACAGGGGCCGACGGGCTGGCGCATGGTGAGGATGCGCCCGACTCCAGTTGTGTTGGTCATGTAGCGGCCGTGGATGCGGACCGCCTCCTCGGAGAACCAGCGCAGGAACTCGGCGGCATAGGTCAGCTCGGCGCGGGATTCGGCGACGGGCTTTCCCATCTCGAGGGTCATCAGCAGCGCCAAGTCATCGGCGCGCTCAAGTAGAAGCTCGTAGGCGCGACGCAAGATCTCGCCGCGCTCGCGCGGAGCGGTGGCCGCCCATTCGCTTTGGGCTTCGGCGGCGGCAGCCAAGGCCGCCAAGGCGTCCTCGGGGGTGGCGTCGGCTACCTCGAGGAGGGTCTCGCCGGTCGAAGGGTCCTCGACGGGGAGCGTGCCGGCGCCGGTGGCCGGGCGCCAAGCCCCGCCGATGAAGAGCTGGTTGGGCGTGCGGCGCAGAAGCGCCTGCTCGTCAGAGCGGCTCACGCTCGACTCCGAGCTTTCCCGGACCGCCCCGAACCCGAACCCGGCCGCCGCGAACTCATGCCCGCCCGCCGTGGATCTCGCACGACTCAAGCCGGGAAGGCAATCGTCCGAAGCTACGCATGTGTGCGCCCAAGCCGAGAGAGCAAGCAACTAAACGGGTACCGCACTGAGCACGGATGCTCCTCACAGAGTCAACCTATCACCGAGTTCGTACCCTCCTAAGAGGCGCGCGGGGCGCGATGGCCGCTGTCGCGGTGCTTGGGGCGTGGGTCGGGCTGCTCGGCGCTTCGCCGCAGGCGGGGGCGAGCACGCTGTTGATCGATGGCGCGGGCGATGGGCATGGCGTGGGGATGAGCCAAGAGGGAGCGCTCGGATACGCCGAACATGGCTGGTCTTATCAGGCGATCCTCAGCCACTACTACAGCGGCACCGCGCTCGGACAGGTGCCGGCGGGCACCGTCGTGAGGGTGTTGATGGGCTCGAAGGTGAAGGCGATACCGCTCGAAACTTATGTGCGGGGGGTGGTTTCGGCGGAGGTCTCGGCTAGCTGGCCGATGGCTGCCTTGGAGGCGCAGGCCGTGGCCAGCCGGACCTATGCGATCACGGCGCGGGCGGGCGGCAGCAGGTTCGATGTGTACACCGACGATCGCTCGCAGGTGTACAGGGGCAAAGCTGCCGAAACCTCGCGCACGAACGCGGCGGTGGCGGCCACGACCGGGCAGATCGTGACCTATGGCGGACAGCCTGCGATCACTTATTTCTTTGCTAGCTCGGGCGGGCACACCGAGAGCATCCAGGATGCTTTCTTGGGGTCCACAGCGGAGCCTTGGCTGGTCGGCGTGAGCGATCCTTATGAGGGCGGGCCGCTTCATCGTTGGACGGAGAGCCTCAGCTTCGCCTCGGCGGCGGCGCGGTTGAGCGGACTGGTCGAAGGTTCGTTTGAGGGCATCGAGGTGCTGAAGCGGGGCACTTCGCCGAGAGTCGTCTCCGCGGAGGTGCTCGGCTCCAAGGGCCGCCAGCCGGTGAACGGACCTGAACTGGCGGCGCGCTTGGGCTTGTATTCGACTTGGGCCTATTTCAGCGTGAAGGACGCCAAAGGCGTGCACGCCGAGCCGGATCTGAGCGGAGCGGCGACACCCGCGGCGGCGACGGCGCTCCCACCGTCCGCGCCTAGGCCTTCGGCGACGCCGACCGGCGTGACGGGACAGGGCGGCTCGGCGGCGACGCCGGGGGCACCCACGGCCCAGCCGGCTAGCGTGAACGGGCAGGGCGGCGTCGCGGCGGGATAGAGCCGGCCGAAGGACGTGAGGCGGATCGACACGATGGGCATACCCTATGGCGGTGGACGCGCCGCTGTTGATCGCCGACGTGCCTTGGCTCTTGTATCGGGCCAACTTCTCGTTGCCCAAATCGATCAAGGGCGCGGACGGCAAGCCGGTGAACGCGCTGTTGGGCACCGTGAACGCGCTGTTGGCGGCGATCGAGTCCGAGCGGCCGCGCGCGGTGGTTGTGTGCTTCGGCGCCGAGGAGGCGCGCTACCGGGTGGAGGCCTATCCCCCTTACCACGCTCATAGGGACCCGATGCCCGAGGACTTGGCCGCGCAGTGGGCTTTGGCGCAGGACCTGTTGGCGAGTTTCGGCTGGCATGTCGCGGACGCCGGAGATTTGGAGGCCGACGATGCGATGGGCGCTTACGCTCGCGCGGAGGGCGAGGGGGGCGGGCGTGCGTTGCTGCTTACCGCGGACCGCGACCTGTACCAAGCGGTGGACGAGCACGTGGCGGTGTTGGATTTGGGGAAGGGAGGGGCGTGCGTAGCTCGGGGACCGGAGCATGTGCAGGAGAGCTATGGCGTGTCGCCTGAACGGGTGCCCGACTTCATCGCCCTGCGGGGAGACCCTTCCGACGGCATTCCCGGAGCGCCGGGGATCGGCGCCAAGACAGCCGCGGAGTTGCTGCGAGCCCATGACACCTTGGAGGCGCTGCTGGCGGCGGCCGAGCGGCAGATAGAGGAGGCGAACTTCGGCGATCTGCGCCCCCGCGTGGCGAGCGCGTTGAGCGAGAACGCCGAACTGTTGCTCACCTTCAAGCGGATCGCGACGCTCGTGCCGATCGAGGTCAAGCGCCCGCCCGACACCCTTACCAACTTCGGAGGCGGCGCCGCCAAGGCAAAGGAGCTGGGAATGAAGCGCTTGGCCGAGCGCCTCGACGCTATGGAGTGAACTTCACCGTTATGACGTCCCCATCCTGCATCGGGTAGTCGCGGCCCTCCAGGCGCAGGGTGCCGCGGTCGCGGGCACCGGAGTAGCCACCTGCGTCAACGAGCTCGCGCCAGCCGACGACTTCGGCGCGGACGAAGCCCTTTTGGATGTCGGTGTGGATCTGTCCGGCGGCGTGCCAGGCGGTGAGTCCGTCACGCAGGTGCCAGGACTGGGCGGGCTTGGCCTCGCCGGCGGTGAAGAAGGCGATCAGATGCAGGAGCGAGAAAGCGCCGCGCACGATTCGCTGGAGGCTCGATTCGCTGACGCCGAGCTCGGCCCTCATCAAGGCCGCTTCCTCCTCCTCCAGCTCGGCCAGCTCGGACTCGATACGCGAGCTGACCGCAACGACGCCCGCGCCCTCGGCGGCGGCGTGGTCGGCCACGGCGGGCGGCACCTCCTCGGAGCCCTCGTCCACGTTGACCACGAACAGGACGGGCTTGGCCGTCAAGGCACCGAGGTCGCGCAGGGCGTGGGGAGCGTCATCGGGGGCGCGCACGCCGCGCGCGGGTCGCCCGGACTGGAGCTCGTCGATCACCTCACGCAGCCAGGCCTCCTCGGCGATCGCGACCCGGTCTCCGCCCTTAGCCTGCTTGGCCACCCGGTCAACTCGGCGTTCGGCCTGCTCGAGGTCGGCCAGGACCAGCTCGGTCTCGATCGTCTCGATGTCGGCGATCGGATCGACGCGCCCCTCGGGGTGGATCACGTTCTCATCGCCGTGGGCCCTGACCACGTGCACGATCGCGTCGGTCTCGCGGATGTTGGCCAGGAAGCGGTTGCCCAAGCCCTCGCCTTTGTGGGCGCCGGCGACGAGGCCGGCGATGTCGTGGAAGTCGATCGTGTCCCAGACGATCTCCGAGGCACCCACGGTTTGGGACACCTCGACCAGGCGCTCGTCGAGGACGGGCACGACCGCCATATTGGGCTCGATCGTGGTGAAGGGATAATTGGCCGCCTCCGCGCCCGCCTTGGTCAGCGCGTTGAACAAGGAGGACTTGCCCGCGTTGGGCAGCCCCACGATGCCTATGCGCGTACTCATACGAGCCGGCCTCTAGGCGGCCGCCTAGACAGCGAAGCCGACGCGCAAGTCGGAGTCCTCGATGCGCACGTAGACGACTTGACCGAGGTACAGCCGCACGGGCCCCTCTTCGGTTTCGAGTTCGTGCCAGCCGCCGTCGCCGAGCGACTTGTAGAGCGCCTCGAGCTGGTCGTCGGTGACGCGCAAGGAGAGCACTTGCCCGCCTTGGAAGCCGACGCTCACGCGCCTGTGCTGATGGGCCATCAGTGAACCTCCACTGGTTGAACTAGCTCGGTGAGCACGCGCTCGGTGCCCTTGGGCTCAAGGAATGCGACCAGGGCGCCGCGGATACCTACGCGCGGGGTCTTGTCGATCAAAGGTTGTCCGGCTGTTGTCAGTTCGGCCAAAGTCGCCTCTATGTCGGACACTTGGTAGGCGACGTGGTGCAGGCCGGCGCCTCGTTTGGCCAGGAACTTTCCGACGGGGGTGTCGGGGCCGAGTGGCGCGAGCAGCTCGACGTGGTTCTCGCCGACGTCCAGCAACACGGCCTCCACGCCCTGCTCCTCGACGATCTCGCGGTGGGCGACCTCCATCTTGAAGGCGTCCCGGTAGAGCGCTAGCGAGGCCTCGATGTCCTCGACGGCCACGCCGATGTGATCGATGCGGTTGAACATCCCGGAGAGTCTAGGAGTTTTCGGGTGCGACCGGGGGTACCGCCGCCGCTACGCGCAGGCCAACACCGGGCCGGCGTTCCAAGCGGGGCACTCCCTTCATCACCCGGTCGATCCCGTCGCGGTCGATCGCCTCCTTGGAGAGCAGCTCGGCGGCTAGCGCGTCTAGCTGGGCGCGATGGGCGAGGATCATCTTACGGGCCGCTCGGCGCGCCTCGTCGATGAGCTCGCGGCGCTCCTCGTCGCGCAGGCGCAAGGTCGTCTCGGACAGGCGGATGTTCCCGTCCGGTGTGCGCCCAACCCCGGCGCTGCCCATGGCATAGTCGTGAACCATCGAGTGGGCGATGTCGGCGACCCGCTTGAGGTCGTCCGACGCTCCGGTGGTGATCGCGCCGAAGACGATCTGCTCGGAGACACGCCCCCCCAAGAGGACAGTCATGTAGTCGAGCAGCTCCTCCCGGGTCTTCAGGTAGCGGTCCTCGGCGGGCAGGTTCAAGGTGTAGCCGAGGGCGCGTCCGCGCGGGACGATCGAGATGCGGTGCACGCGATCGACCGAAGGCAGGAGCTCTCCGCAGAGCGCGTGGCCGGCCTCGTGGTAGGCGACGACCCGCTTCTCGTGGTCGTTTAGGACCCGGTGGGACTGGACTCCGGCGATGACGCGCTCCAAGGCCTGGTCGAAGTCCGCGCCTGTGATCGCCCGGCCGCCTCGCCGCGCGGCGAAGATCGCGGCCTCGTTGCAGATGTTGGCGAGATCGGCGCCCGTGAGGCCGCTGGTCTGTTGGGCGACCAAGCCGAGGTCCACGTCGCCCAAGGGCTTGTCGCGGGTGTGGACCCCGAGCACGCCGCGGCGGCCCTTGACGTCGGGTGGGCTGACGAAGATCTGGCGGTCGAAACGTCCGGGACGCAAGAGCGCGGGGTCGAGCTTCTCGAGCAGGTTGGAGGCGGCGATCACGACGAGGCGCCCAGTCGTGGCGAAGCCGTCCATCTCCACGAGCAGCTGATTGAGCGTTTGGTCCTTCTCGCCGGAGATGTCCGAGCCGCGGCGTCCTCCCACGGCGTCGAGCTCGTCGATGAAGATGATCGCGGGCTCCTGCTTGCGGGCGATCGCGAACAGGCGCCTGATGCGGGCGGCTCCGAGGCCGGCGAACATCTCCACGAAGGCGGCCGCGGACTGGGCGAAGAACTGGGCGCCGGACTCGTGCGCGACGGCCTTGGCTAGGAGCGTCTTGCCGGTGCCGGGGGGGCCGTGCAGGAGGATTCCCTTGGGCACCTTGGCGCCTAGCTTCTCGAACTGCTTGGGGTCGCGCAGGAACTCGACGATCTCTTGCAGCTCGGCCTTGGCCTCGTCCGCGCCGGCGATGTCCTTCCAGGCGACCGACTGGTTGGAGGAGGGCTTGATCTGCTGGGGCTTGACGCGGGGCATCACCTTCAAGGTGCGCCACATCAGGTAGATCAAGGCTGCGAAGAAGACGATCATCACGACGCTTGACCACTGGTAGGACCATTCCTGGATCTTTTGGACCAATGAAGTCGCGAGCAGCATCATCCAACCAACGCGCTCAGCCGAGCAGTTCTAGCGCGAGCTGTCGGTAGAAATCCGTAGCCCAGGCAAGATCGAGCATGTCGATTCGCTCGTCGGGGGCGTGGATCAAAGCCTGGGTCTGCATCAAGGACTGGTTTCGCTGGGGGAAGAAACCGTAGGCCACGCAGTCGGGGAAGGCGGCCCGGAAGTGGCGCGAGTCGGTGAAGCCGGGCAGGATCGTGGGCACGGTCTTGGCGCCCGGGTCGCGGGCATCGATCCAAGCGGAGAGCGCGTCCATCAAGGGCGAGGTGATGGGGGAGCGGTTGCCGGTCACCCGCTCGGTGAAGTCGACTCGCAGGGCCTCCCGGGCGTTTGAGGGTGGGGGGAAGGGCGTGCCGGCGGACGAATCGGGGCTCGGCGTCTCAGCGAACTCCAAAGCGAGACCCCGGATCCCGGCTAGCACTTCCTGGATCGCCGTTTTCACCTCCGGCTCGCCGAGTCCGGGCGGGACGCGGCAGTCGACCCGCAGCTGTGCTTTGGAGGGGATCACATTGATCTTCTCCGAGGCGGAGACCTTGGTGGGAGCGAAGGTGACGCCGAACATCGGCTCGAGCAGTTGCAGCAGGCGCGGGTCGATCGCCTCCAGGCGCGCGAGCGCGGCGGCTGGATCGGACGCGTCCTCGCCGACGCCGCGCAGGAAAGCCAGCGGCTCGGGGGTGGGCGCGAAGGCCGGCTGGCGGGAGGCGAGGCGCTCCAGGACGGGCGCGAGCTTGAGCAAGGCGTTTTCGCCGAGCTTTGGCATCGAGGCGTGGCCGGCTGCTCCCTCGGTGGTCAGGGTGAAGCGGAAGACGCCCTTCTCCGCGCAACACACGCCGTAGTAGCGCTGGCCCGCCATCTCGAAGTGGGGGCCTCCGCCCTCGTTGAGCAGCATGTCGCAGCGCACCTTCTCGGGGTGCGTCTCGCACAGCCACTTGGCGCCCAGCTCGCCGCCGGTCTCCTCGTCGGCGACGGCCACCACCAAAAGGTCGCCGCGAGCGGGTCGCCAGCCTTCGCGGGCCAAGCCGGCCGCCGCGGCGATCTCGGCGGCGACCTGGGACTTCATGTCCAGCGATCCGCGACCCCACACGTAGCCGTCGGCGATCTCCCCGGACCATGGATCGTGGGTCCACTCGCTTGCGTCGGCCAGGACGGTGTCGACGTGGCCGAGGTAGCACAGCGTGGGGCCCTCGCTCACGCCTTTCAGGCGGGCCACCAAGTTTGGGCGCTCGGGCTCGGCGCAGAGCAGCTCGCACTGGAAGCCGGCGTCCTCGAGGATCGCCTGTAGATACTCGACGGCGGCCCGCTCGTTGCCGGGCGGATTGACGGTGTCGAAGCGGATCAGGCGCTGTAGGAGCCGCGTTGCGTCGTCCACGCCTCCGATCCTACGCCACCGGGCAAGCCCACCAGGGAGGGGACCTGGGGACAGGCCTCCAGCAATTCCCGGGTGTAAGGATGCTTGGGGCGCTCCAGCACCTCGCGGGCCTCGCCCTGCTCGACGACATGTCCGCCTCGCATCACGGCGATCTGGTCGGCCAAGGCTTCGACGGTGGTGAAGTCGTGGGATACGAGGATGTAGGCGCAACCGAGTTCTGCTTGCAAGCGCTCCAGCAGGTCGAGCACCCCGCGGCGGATCGAAGCGTCCAAGGAGGAGACCGGCTCGTCGAGCAGGACCAGGCGCGATTCGCCCGCCAAGGCGCGCGCGATCCCCACGCGCTGGCGCTCCCCGCCGGAAAGTTCGTGGGGGAAGCGTTCGGCCTGCGCGGCTCGCAAGCCCACCCGCTCGAGCAGGCCGGCGATCTCCGATCGCGCTCGCGGCTTGGCGTGTCCGCGCGCGTGCAGGGCGCGCTCCAAGGTGCGACCGACTCGCCGGCGCGGGTTCAGGGAGGCCTGAGGATCTTGGAAGACCATGCCCAGCTCGGCGCGGGCGGCGGCCAGCTCGCGGCGGTTGGCGGCTGCTAGGTCTTGGCCGCCGAGGCGGATCGTGCCGGCGCTCGGCGCGATCAGGCCGGCGCTGGAGCGCAGCAAGGTCGTCTTGCCGCAGCCCGACTCTCCCACGATCGCCAAGGTCTCACTCTCGCCCAGCGTGAGCGAGACGCCGGCGAGGGCCTCGACCGGCCGCTCGTGGCGACCGCGTCCGGGGTAGGAGACGCGGAGGTCCTCAACTTCCAAAATGGCCCCCCCACGCGCGCGGGGGGTCTTATTAAGAGAACTAGTTCTAGTTTCCGCGCCGCGCGCGCGCGCAGGTCGCCCCTCAGCGAAGGACACGAGATCCTCTTCGGCCGAGCCTGCGGCGGCGCGGGCAAGGACTCCTTCGGCCGGCCTGGGGACGATCTTGGGCGTCGAGGCCCGCAAGGCGTCCAGCAGACCGCGGGTGTAAGGGTGTTGGGGACGCTCGAAGATCTCCGAGGCGACTCCTTGCTCGACGATCTCGCCGGCCCGCATTACGGCGATGCGATCGGCGATGTCGGCCACCACGCCGAAGTCGTGGGTGATCAGGAGGATGCTGAGATCCTCCTGCTCGCGCAGGTCCTTCAGCTGGGCGAGGATCTGCGCCTGGACGGTCACGTCGAGCGCGGTCGTGGGCTCGTCGGCTAGCAGGACCTTGGCGCCGAGCGAGAGGCCCATCGCGATCATCACGCGTTGGCGCATCCCGCCGGAGAGTTCGTGCGGATAGGCCCTCACGCGCTCGCGGGCCTTGGGAATGCGAGCGCGCTCCATCAGTTCGGCCGCCCGCTCCAAAGCTCGCGCCTTGGGGACGAAGGGTTCGTGCGTCCTGATCTGCTCGGCGATCTGATCGCCGACGCGGTAGACCGGGTTCAAGGAAGACTGGGGATCTTGGAAGACCATCGCCAGCTCCGCGCCCCTGATGCGCCGTAGCTGCGCCTCGGAGGCTCCGATCAACTCGCGACCCTCCAGTCGCACTTGGCCCGAAATCGTGGTGTTGGGGCCTCGGGTCAAACCCATCAAGGTCATCGCGCACACCGACTTGCCCGACCCGGACTCGCCGACTATCGCGAGCACCTCGCCGCGACCGAGGGCGAAGCTGACTCCGTCAACCGCGCGCACTTCTCCTTCGCGCGTGGCGAAGGACACGCGCAGGTCGCGCACATCGAGCAGGGGGACGGCGCTTTTAGAAACGGCGGCGGCGCCCACGGGACGCTCGCCCACGGATCGCTCGCCTGTGGGATCCCACACAGGCCGCCCGAGGCCCGTACGGTCCAGGGCCGCCGGATCAAGGCCGCGATAACTGAGCGGGTCGGGCGGCAATCCGTCGGGGCTCACTGGATCCTCACCCTCGGGTCCAGCGGGGCGCGGGAACTCACGAGATCCTCACCCTCGGGTCGAGCAGGGCGTACGCGATGTCCACGAGCGTGCTGAGGATGACCACCGCCGCGGCCACCATCATCGTGACGACCATCACCGGCGGGATGTCCAGGCGACCGATCGATTGCGCCGCATACTGGCCGACGCCGCCGAGGTTGAAGACCGACTCGACCAGGATCGCCCCGCCGCCGATCACCCAGGCGAAGTCCAGGCCCCACAGGGTCACGATCCCGGTGAGCGAGTTGCGCAGCACGTGCTTGACCAATACACGCCGCTCGGAGAGACCCTTGGCGCGCGCGGTGCGCACGTAGTCCTCGCTCATGACGTCGAGCAGGTTGGCCCTCAAGAGGCGTGAGTAGACGCCGATCGAGACCACCGAGAGGGCCACCCAAGGCATCAGCATGTGGGTGAACCAGCCCCACGGATCGCTGGTCAGCGGCACATAGCCTTCCAAGGGCAGCAGGTGCCACTGGTAGCCCAACCAATACAGCATGATCGCGCCCAGGAAGAACACGGGCATCGAGATGCCCGTCAGCGCGAGCACCGTCAGCGCACGGTCGAGCCAACCGCCCGCGTACATCGCGCAGATCAGGCCGAACAAGACCCCGACGACCAGCCAGATGATCCCGGCCCCGATCGCCAAGGAGATTGTGGGCGGGAGGTCTTTCACGATTTCCTGCTCTACGTTGGTTTGCTGGGAGTAGGAGATGACGCTGCCACTGAAGATCTTTTCCATCGTCTTTGCGTACTGGACATAGATCGGCTGATCGAAGCCCCACTGGACCCGCACGTCGTGCACCTGTTGAGGAGTCGCCAAGCGTCCGGCCATGCGCAGGGCCGGGTCGCCGTCGGGGATCGCTTGGAAGATCAGGAAGGTGAGCACCGTGATCGCGAACAGGACCGCCACAAGCGATGCGAAGCGGCGCGCGAGAAAACGCGCGATCCATGCGTGACGCGAGCCCGAGGCGGACACGCGAGCGGGCGTGCCGCCGCTGAAGCTTGAGATCGGTGCCGAAGATGCCTCCATCACGAGCACCCTGCATCGGGACGGCGGGCTGGACACGGCAGGATCGGTGGGACGCCTCTGCTCACAACCGCCCCCGCAGCGAGGCCTTCGGGTCCAAGGCGTCGCGCACCGCGTCGGCGAACACGTTCACCGATAGGACCGTCACCACGAGCATGATTCCCGGCACGAGCACGAGGTGGATCGCGCCCGGCATCAGGCGAGTGCCGTCGGCGATCATCGTGCCCCACGAAGGGCTGGGCGCCTGGACGCCGGCGCCGAGGTAGGACAGGGCGGCCTCCAAGAGGATCGCGTTGGCGACGATCAGCGGCGCGAAAACCAGGATCGTGGAGGCGAGGTTAGGCAGGATCTCCCCCGCCATGATCCGCAACTGGGCAAATGGGGGCGGGTAGCCCATGATGCGGGCCGCGTTGACGAACTCACGCTCACGCAAGGACAAAGCCTGGGCGCGCAGAGGCTTGGCCACGTAGGGAAAGACGACCACTCCGATCACGAAGGCCGGCAACAGGAGCGAGCCACTGTGCAGGGTGAACAGTCCAAGATTGATCCCTCCCACCGCCAAGGCGACGCCGAGCGCCACCCCCAAGAGGACCGCGGGGTAGGCCCACACGAGGTCGAACAAGCGCGAGAGCACGCCGTCGGTGAGACCTCGCATGTAGCCGGCCAACACGCCCAGGGCGATAGCCAAAACGAGCGTGATCGCGGTCGCGATCGCCGCTATCTCAAGCGAGTTGCGCCCCCCATAGAGCAGCCTGACGGCAACATCGCGCCCATTGGAGTCGGCGCCGAGTAGAAAGCGTCCTTTCCAAGTCGGGCCGATCGGCACGCCCGAGGGAGAGACGACATCCACCTGCTTGCCGCCGACGGTCACGGTCTCGGTGATGTGGTTCTGATCGGGGCCCGTGTGGGCCACCTCTTTGGCGTACACCGGAGCGAGCAGGCAGGCGAGAACGATCGCGACGAACAGCGCCCCGAACGCAAGCGCCACGCGGTTGCGTAGGACAGCCCTCATATCTACTCATCGCCACGGGGACCCTTGCCCCTTTAGCGCGCTACTTCAATTGCAAGCTGCTCCAGTCGGTCCCGTACACGGGATGGAAGATGAGCGCGCCGAAGTCGATCCGGTTGGACGTGAACTTGGGCACCTCTTCGTAGCCGAAAGGAGCCATGTAGGCCTTCTTGGCGGTGTATTCGTCGAGCGCCTGCCAGCGACCCACGACCGATGAGAGCTGCGAGGAGGGCACCGGCCCGAGGGAGGCCAGTTCGGACTGGATGTGCGGGTCGTTGACCTGGGAGAGGTTGTGGTTTTCGGTGGGGAGGATCGATTTCGCGTCGAGCAACTGGTAGAAGTCGATCGGGTTGGGGAAGTCCTGACTGAAGGACATCCAGCCGGTTTGGGCTTTGTTGGCGAGGTTGCCCACCGTCGAGTAGTACTGCGCGTCGGCGACGATCTTCTCGGTTGCTTTGAGGCCGATTTCGTTGAGCACGCCCGCGTAGTAGTCCACGAATTCCTTGTGGGGGGCGCGCGAGCCGCCCCACACGGTCACCTGCGTTCCGGCCATGCCCGCCTTTTGCACCAGTTCCTTGGCCTTGGCCAAGTTCGGGCCGGCGCTCGGTTCGCCGTAAGGACACGGCCCGGAGGGATGGCCGGGCATGCCCGTGGGCAGGAAGAAGCAGGCGGGTTCGAGCATTCCCGAATCGAGGCGCTGAAGGGCGCGGCGGTCGATCGCGTAGTTGACCGCTTCGCGCACCAACGGACTGGAGAACGGCTTGGCTTTGACGTTGAGGAAGAAGTACTCCCCCGAGACGGTGGACTCCTTGGCGTAGCGATCGGAGGCCTGGCTTTCAACCTTGCTCAACAGGGTCGGGGGGATCGTGTCGTTGTAGTCGAACACGTCTGCACTGTTTTCGAGCACCTGCTCGGTCTCGCTCTGGTTGTTGGAGACGATCCTCACGTTCACGTTGACGTGGGCGGCAGGGACACCGGGGATGGTGGAGCTTGAGAAGTGGGGGTTGAGATCGAGCGCGAAGGACTTGTTGGAGACCACGCTCGCGATCTCGTAAGGGCCGACGCCCGGCGGGGGATTGTTGGGAAGACTTTTCATCGGCGTGCTGCTCGGCACGAGGCCCGCGGCGGGGAAGGCGAGCACGTTCAGGAACGGACCGTAGGGCCCGAGGAGTTTGATCGTGATCGCGCCGGTCGCGTCGTTGGTCTGGATGCCGGAGATGGTGGAGGCCTTGCCCTGGTCGAATTCTTCGGCGCCCACGATGTTTTCGGTGAGCAGTTCCTTCTCGCCCCAGCCGAGCTTGATCGCGCGCTCGATCGTGTGGGTGAAGTCAGAGGCCTTGACCGGGGTCCCGTTGGAGTAGAGGAGTCCTCTGCGCAGGACGAACGTGTAGGCCTTGCCATCCGAGGAGACGCGAGGCAGCGCTTCGGCCAGTCCGGCGATCAGTTTGGTGCCGGCTTCGCCGGAGGCCCGCGCATAGGTGACGAGGCCCGTATAGGTGAGCCAAGTGGCCTCATAAGACTGGGTCGTGAACCCGAGGCCGGGGTCGAGCGAGTCGGGCGCGGTCCCCATCAGGACTGTGACCGGACCGGTGCCGCCACCGCTGCCGGTGCTGGTGGTCGAGGAGCTCCCGCAGGCGCTCACGACGACGGCCAGGCAGACTGCGAGCGCGATCGCCGCCACAGCGCGCGACCTGGAAGGCCGGCGGCGAGCCCCTGCGCTCACACGCGGCGCCCTTGCCCCATTGCAGGATGCCGGGTCCTGTCCATCCCGGTTGAGATGCCCCCTATGCACTTTGCGCCCCTCCTCCTCGCGAGCCGGCGAGTCTCGTAATGTGTGCCACTAAGTTTGAAAGAAGAGGGGCCCGGCTCGTCGGCCTTCGGCCGACTGCGCCACCCTCTCAGTTACATAGTTCGACATCCCTTGTCGGCACCCTTTCACGAAACTTGAAGTATTCAAATGAGCTTGGACGCCATCGAGATCGAAGTTGACGAAGTCGTGGCCCAAGTGGCCAAGGTTCAGCCCCTGTGGGCCCTGCTGCGCATCGCGGATCGCGCCCGCTATATGCGGAGGATGGCCCAGGCGATCGTCGATGAAGTCGACGATCTGCGCGAGACGATCGCCCGGGAGCAGGCACGCCCGCGCACCGAGGTCGCGACCTTGGAGCTGCTTGCCGCGATCGACGCGCTCAACTGGGTGGCCCAGCAGGGCGCCGGCGTGTTGGGCGGGCGCAAAGTGGGGGTGCACCGCTCCCTGTTCTTGACCAAGCGCGCCCGCATCGCTTATGAGCCGTATGGGGTGGTGGGAGTCATCGGCGCAGGCAGCGCTCCTTTCGCGCAACCGCTCGGGCAGATCGCGGGCGCCTTGCTCGCCGGCAACGGAGTCGTGTTCAAGCCCGCGCCCCGGGCGGCTTTGGCGGGCGAGCGGATCGCACGGGTGCTCGCCCGGGCCGGGCTGCCGGAGGGACTGGTGCGCGTCGTCCACGGCGGGGCCGACTTGGGCCTGCAACTGGCTCGCTCGCCCGTGGACAAGCTCCTGTTCACGGGCTCTCCGAGCACCGGACGAGCGGTGGCGAGGGAGTGTGTCTCGCGCGAGAAGGAGGTCACCGTCGAGCTGGGCGGCAAGGACGCGATGATCGTCCTCTCCGACGCCCACGTCAGCCGGGCGGCCGGGGGCGCTCTTTGGGCGGGCTGTGCGGGGGCGGGACAGGCGCGAGGCGCGGTCGAGCGCATCTACGCCGCGCCGGAGGTCATGGAGCGACTGGTCGGCAGGCTGGTCGCCGGCGCGCGGGCGCTGGAGGTCGGCGACCCGAGCGACCCCCTCGTGCAGGTCGGCCCGCTCTCCTCAGAACGCCGGTTTGAGCATGTCCGGGGACTAGTGGAGGACGCGGTCGCCCAGGGCGCGACTCTGCATTGCGGCGGACCGACGCCACCGAACCTGTACGCTCCCGCGATCCTCACCGGGGTGACCCACGAGATGCGGATCATGCGCGAGCCGATAGGTGGCCCGGTGCTGGCAGTGATGGAGTTCGGATCGGTCTCCGAAGCGATCTCGTTGGCCAACGACAGCCCTTACGGCCTGGGAGCCTCGGTGTGGACCGCCGACCGTTACCGGGGCATGAGGATCGCGCGCGAGCTGGACGCCGGCATGGTGTGGCTAAACGACCATCTGCCCAGTCCCGCCGTATCGCGCGGCCCGTGGGGCGCGGCTGCGGGAAGCGGGCTGGGCCGGACCCTCGGCGAAGCGGGTTTGAGGGCTTGCGCGCAGGAGAAGCTGATCACCTGGGATCCATCGGGCACGAGGGGCCTATGGTGGGGCCCTTACGACGAGGTCGCTGCCAGGGCCGCGAGAGCCGCGACCAGGCTGCGCTCCACGCGCGAGGGCGAGCGCGAAGCGGCCTTGCGCGAGGGTGGAGCCGCACTCGCCCGCGCGAGTATCCGTGCGCTGGGGCGTAGGTGATTTCAGCGCGACCGGGGACACCGTCGAGCGAGCGAGCCATAGGTCGTAACCTGTAGACCATGCCCGCCCAGGCCTATGCAGGCAAGGAGTGCGTTTGCCAACTGCGCAAGGGGATCTGCGACCAGAGCTGCGTCGCGGACATGCTTGCGACGCCCTTCTACATCGCCTGCCTGAAGCTGAAGGACCGCCACTGCGTGGTCGTCGGCGGCGGGGAGATCGGCCTGGAGAAGGTCGAGGGCCTGCTCGCCTGCGACGGCGAGGTGACCTTGATCGCACCGGAGGCCGAGCCGGCCTTGGCGGAGTACGCGGCCGAGGGCTCGATCCGGTGGGAGCGCCGCGCCTATGCCGGACCCGGCGACCTGGAGGGCGTGTTCATGGCGATCGCCGCCACCAACGACACCGACGTGAACATCGCCGTGTACGAGGACGCCGAGCGCCGCGCGATGCTCGTCAACGTGGTCGATGTGCCGCCCCTGTGCAACTTCATATTGCCCGCGATCGTCAGGACCGGCCCGCTCGCCATCGCGATCTCCACGGCGGGCGCCTCGCCGGCCCTGGCCAAGCGCATAAAGCGCGAGATCTCAGAGCAGTTCGGGGCGCCTTACGCGCAGCTCGCGGTGCTGCTCAACGAGGCGCGCGGCTGGGCCAAGGGGACCTTGCCCACCTATCAAGACCGCAAGGATTTCTTCGAAGGGATCGTGAACGGCGAGCCAGACCCGGTCGCCCTGCTGCGGGACGGCCGAGCGGACGCCGTAAGCGAGTTGATCGCCGCCGCCCAAGGCGACTACGAGCAGCGCCTGTCGGCGGTCTGAGGAAGGCCCTAAAATGCGACATATGGCAGCGGAGTCGAAGTCCAAGCCAAAGGGACCGTGGACTCCTGCGGAGATCGCCCGTAACGAGAGGGCCAGCCGAGCACAGGTCGAGCGAGACCGGATGCGGGGTGTGAGTGCCAACCTCGAGGAGGCCGCCGCGCTCGCGAGGTTCGCCAACCGTTTTTCCGAGGCGTTCCGCCATGCCCGACGCGCTTGACCCGGGGCCGTTGCTGAAGTACCTGCACGAGCGCGACGTCGATCACATCGTCGTGGGCGGCTTTGCGGTCAACGCGCACGGCTTCATCCGTGTGACGAAGGACCTCGACATCGTCCCGAATCCAGCCGAGGAGAATCTGGGTAGGCTCGCCGAAGCACTGGACGACCTCGACGCGACGATCTTGGACTCTGACGATTTCGCGGCGCAGGAGCTGCCGGCAGACCCCACGCAACTCGCCGATCTCGCGCTTGGCGGCAACTTCTGTCTGTCGACCCGCCTGGGCCGCCTGGACGTCATGCAGTGGCTCAGCGGGATCGACAGCGACGACCTTTATGCCGAGCTCGACCGGGACGCGGTTGAGGGTAGCCTCGACGAGGTTCCGGTACGTGTGTGCAGTCTCGAGCACCTGCGCGCGATGAAGCGGTCGGCCGGCCGGCCGCAGGACACGCAAGACCTGGAGCGGCTCGGCGAGCGCTGATCGAGCGCCCCGCAACTAACCTGTGCCGGTGATCGAGCTGGACGCGCTTACGCGCAACTACGGCGAACGAACAGCGCTCGGGGATGTGTCGCTGACGCTTCCCGCGAGGCAAACGCTCGTCGTGTTCGGCCCCAACGGCGCGGGCAAGACGACCCTGCTGCGCGTGTTGGCGACCTTGCTGCGCCCGCACGCGGGTGCGGTCACGGTGCTCGGCGTTCCGCTGCCCTCAGAAGCGTGGCGGGTGCGAGGACAGATCGGCCTGCTCGGCCACGAGCCTTTGCTCTACCGAGAGCTGACCCCGCGCGAGAACCTGCGCTACCACGCCCGCCTGCACGGTGTCGGCGAGGAGCGCGTCGAGCGCCAGCTGGAGGCCGTTTCGATGAGCAGTCGCGCCGACGAGCCCGTCAAGACACTCTCGCGCGGCATGGTCCAGCGCGTGGCGATCGCTCGCGCCACCTTGCATGACCCGGAGCTGCTGCTGCTGGACGAGCCCTACGCCAACCTCGATCCCGCCGCGATCGACGTGGTCGAGCCTTTGATCGGATCGGCAAGCCAACGGACGCGCGTGCTCACTAGCCACGATCCCGGCCGGGGCCTGTCCGAAGCCGACCTGGTGCTCGGGCTGCGCGGGGGCCGGGTGTCTTTGCTGAGGGATGCCGCGAGCGTCGATCCGAAGGAGATCGCGGGGCTGTACCGATGACCAACCCCACCATTCCCGGAAAGACATCCCCGCATGCGGGGATGTCCCCGATGGCGCATGCGCCATCGGGCCGACCGGTGCATGCACCGGTCGGATCGGCACAAGCGGTGTTTGCCCTCCTGCGAAAGGAGCTCCTCGTCGAGTTGCGCACGCTCGAGTCTGTCCCGGGCATGGCCCTGTTCGCGGTCACCACCTTCGTGGTGTTCCACTTCGCACTGAACCAGAACACGGTCTCAGGCCAGGAGGCAGCGGGCATCCTGTGGGTCACCCTCCTGTTTGCGGCAATGCTCGGGGTCAACCGCCTGTTCGTCGCGGACGCCGACCAAGGCGGCTTCGACGGCTTCCTGCTGGCCCCGGTCGACCGCTCGGCCTTGCTGTTCGCCAAGGCGCTCTCGCTCTTGGCCTACCTGTCCGTGTTGGAGCTGGTGGCCGTGCCCGCCTTCGCCCTGCTGCTGTTGGGCCCCCCTCTGGGCCAGGCCTTGCCCTCGCTCTTGGCGCCCTTGGCGCTCGGCGACCTCGGGGTGGCGGCGATCGGCACCTTGATCGCGGCGATGACCGTGCGCACGCGCGCGCGCGACCTGCTCGGTCCGATGCTGACCCTGCCCCTGCTCGTACCGGTGGTGATCGGCTGCGCGCGTGCGACCGCCCCACTCCTGCAGGCCACAGGTGGAGGTGCGGGGACGGGCCCTGGATCGTTGCCTCTGCGTTGGCTTGGGACGCTCGCGCTCTATGATCTTGTGTTCGGCCTCATCGCCTACGCCGTATTCGACTTCCTCTTGGAGGATTAGGCCCAACGATGCGCAGCCCTTCACTTCGCGCCCTCTCCATCTCGACCGTCGCGGCTTTTTGCGTGGCGCTCAGTCTCGTGTTCTTCTATGCGCCGATCGAAGCCGAAGAAGGCTTCTTGCAGAAGATCTTCTATCTGCACGTGCCTCTGGCGATCGTCAGCCTCAGCGGCTTCGTGATCGGCGGCCTACTGGCGATCGCCCATCTGCGCACTCGCGACCAGCGCTGGGACCTGCGCTCCTATGTGGCGATCCACATGAGCCTCATCTTCGGCGCCGCGGTCCTCCTCACCGGCTCGATCTGGGCGCGCGCCTCCTGGGGGCACTGGTGGGTGTGGAACGAGCCCACACTCGTCTCCTTCCTGATCATTTTCCTGCTCTACGCCACCTACCAGCCCCTGCGCTTCGCGATCGAGGATCCCGAGCGCCAGGCCCGCTACGCATCCGTGTTCGCGATCACCGCCGGGGCTTTCGTACCGCTCAACTTCATGGCCGTGCGGCTGTCGGCCTCCTACGTGCACCCCCGCGTGCTCGGCTCCTCCTCGAACCTGCCCGGCCCGATGATGCTCACCTTCCTGGTCTCCTTGGGCGCGATGGCCCTGCTGTTTGCGACCCTCTGCTCGTATGAGCTGGCCGCCAAGCGCACCCGCATCCTGCTCAAAGCGCGCTCGCGCATCCTCGGGTTCCAATGATCTTCTCCGCCGGCTCCTCCCCTACATCACCCGCCGCGACGCTTCCCAACTCCAACAGCGGCTACGTCGCCGCCGCCTACATCGTGTTCCTGGCGATCGTCCTCATCTACGTGGCGATCATGGCCGTCCGCTTGGGCCGGGTGGAGCGCAAGGTGCGCGAGATGAACGCCCGCGAGCGGGAACGGGAGCGTGAGAGCGTATGAGGACCCTGTCGGGCGCCCCCCATCGCACCCTGAAGGGCACAGGCGGGGGGCAGGCACGCGAGCTGCTCGCGCTCGGCATGTCCCACAAGACGGCTCCCGTCGCCTTGCGCGAGCGCCTGGCCTTCACCGAAGCCCAGGCGGTCGAATTCGCCGAGCAGGCCATCGCCGGCCCGGAGGTGAGCGAGGCGGTCGTGATCTCGACTTGCAACCGCACCGAGGTCTATCTCGTCGTGGGCGACGCCGTCCAGGCCGAGGCCGACGTGCTGGGGATGCTCGCCCGACGCGCCTCGATCCGACCGACCGAGCTGGCCCAGGAGATCTACTCGCCGCGCAACTGCGAGGCCGCCCGCCAGCTCTACCGGGTGACCTCCGGTCTGGAGTCGATGATCGTCGGCGAGGCCGAGATCCAAGGGCAGGTCAAGCGTGCCTATGAGGCCGCCTTGGCCGCCGGCACGACGGGGCCTCTCTCCAACAGGCTGTTCGCGGCGGCCCTGACCACCGGCAAGCGCGTACGCTCGGAGACCGGGATCGGCTCTTCCCGCGTCAGCGTGCCCTCGGTCGCCGTAGATCTCGCCCAGGACGTGCTCGGCGGGCTAACCGACCGTCGTGTGATGCTGCTCGGCGCGGGCGAGACCTCCGAGCTGACCGCCCAAGCGCTCGCCAACCAAGGCGTGGGCACGATCTTCGTGGCCAACCGCCACGCCGACCGCGCGCTCAGCCTGGCCCAGCGCTTCGGCGGCTCGGTCGTGGGCCTGGACAAACTGCCCGAGCAGCTCATCGAGGCCGACATCGTGGTCTCCTCGACCTCCTCCCCCCACCCGATACTCGGCGCCGAGGAGCTCGCCCTCGTAATGGCCGAGCGGCGCGAACGGGGTGGGCGGCCTCTGTTGTTGATCGACATCGCGGTGCCCCGCGACATCGACTCGCGCTGCGCCGACCTGGAGGGCGTGAGCTTGTATGACATCGACGACCTGCAGGCCGTGGTGCGACGCAACCTGGGCGCCCGCGAAGAGATCGTTCCCCAAGCCGAGGAGATCGTCGAGGAAGAGATCAAGCGCTTCGCGCGCTGGCTCGGCCAAGCCGAGACCCTGCCGACCGTCGCTGCCCTGCGCCGGCGCGGCGAGGAGATCGTCGAGCGAGTCCTCAGTGAGAACGAGGGCCGTTGGGAGGCCGCCAGCGAGCGCGACCTGATGCGCGTGGAGGCGGTCGCCCGCGCCGTCCTGAACCGTCTCCTGCACGAGCCCACGATTCGTCTGCGCAGCTTCTCGGCTGAGCGCGGCCACGCAAGCCTGCAGATCGTGCGCGAACTGTTCGCCCTCGATACCCCACAAGCGGGCACACCCCATAGGGGGGCGCAGGCAGGCGAGGTCGCGCCCCACGACGAGGCGATCGCGCCCGAGGCGCCTTACGAGGACTCGGCCGGCAAGCTCGCAGAGGTGCGCTCGATCAAGAGCGCACGCAAGGGCCAATGACCCCGCCCCATCCCGCCGGTACGATTCCCCGGCCGGCCCGTAGGACAGGCTGAGGTGCGAATCGGCACGCGTGGAAGCGCGCTGGCGCTGGCCCAAGCGCGACTGGTCAAGCAGTGGCTTGGCGGCGGCGAGATCGTGATCGTGCGTACTCGCGGCGATGTCATGTACGAACCGCATCCGGCCAAGGCAAACGGGCACCCGACAAACGGGCACGCAAGCGAGAGGACCGCTATCCCGCCCGAGAAGCGCAGGCGCGGAGACGACAAGTCGCGCTGGGTGGCCGAGCTCGAGCAAGCCCTCCTGTTAGAGGAGATCGACGTGGCGGTCCACTCCGCCAAGGACATCCCCGTGAACCTGACCGAGGGCCTGGAGCTGCTCGGCTCTCCCAACCGGGCGCCCGCCGAGGATGCACTGATCGGGGCGCGCTCGATCGAGGAACTACCGCTCGGCGCCTGCCTCGGGACGAGCAGCGTGCGCCGCGCCGCACAGCTGCGCGCCGCCCGCAAGGACCTCGAAGTGATCAGCCTGCGCGGCAATATCGACACGCGCCTGCGCAAGCTCGCGGGCGCCGTCATGGCCAGTGGCGACGGCTCCGGGGGCAGCGCCGCCTCGCTGCACGCGATCGTGCTCGCCAAGGCCGGTCTTGTCCGCCTCGAACGCGAGCGCGATATCGGCCACACGCTCGACCCCGCCCGCTTCGTGCCCGCCCCCGGCCAGGGCGCCCTCGGACTACAGGCCCGCGCGGGGGATCCCGTCGTCAAGAAGGCGGTGGCGCCGATCATCGACGCCGACGCCTCGGCCTGCTTGCTCGCCGAGCGCGCCTTGGCGGCGGCGCTTCAGGCCAGCTGCAACACGCCGCTCGGCGCCTATGCCGTACCGGCTGGCTGCGGCTGCCTGCACATGCGCGCCTGGGTCGGCCTGCCCGACGGTTCGGAGTGGGTCGCCGATGAGCTGCTCGGCGGCTTCTACGACCCCGAGGAGCTCGGCCGGCGTGTGGCCGAGCGGATGGAGGCCGCCGGCGCTCGCGACTTGCTGCAGCGCGCCGAGGAGATGGCCTTTGAAGCCGGCTGAACGCGCCGGGCGCGTCTACCTTGTGGGGGCCGGGCCGGGCGACCCCGGCTTGCTCACGGCGCGCGCCTTGGAGTTGATCGCCCGCGCCGACACGATCCTGTATGACCGTCTGATCCCCTCGCAGGCGCTCGCGAATGCTCGCCCCGAGGCGGAGCTCTTGTTCGTTGGCAAGCAGGGCGGTGGCGAGTCCGTGCCCCAAGAGCAGACCGAGGCTTTGATGATCGAGCGGGCGCTCGCCGGGCGCGAGGTGGTGCGCCTGAAGGGCGGCGACCCTTTCGTGTTCGGACGCGGTGGCGAGGAGGCCTTGACCTTGCGCGAGGCCGGCATCGACTTTCAAGTCGTGCCCGGGGTCACCGCCGGCGTGGCCGCCGCTGCCTACGCGGGCATTCCGGTGACCCATCGCGGCGTCTCCACGGGTGTGGCTCTAGTGACCGGCCACGAGGATCCCACCAAGCCCGAGCAGGAACTGGACTGGGAGGCCTTGGCCGCATTCCCGGGGACGCTCGTGTTTTACATGGGGGTGCGCGCCTTGCCGCGAATCGCTCAATCTTTGATCGCCGCCGGGCGCCCTCCTTCCCAACCGGTGGCGCTCGTGGAACGCGGCACCTTGGCCGACCAGCGCACGGTCGCGGGTACGCTCTCCACGATCGCCGAAGTGGCGGCCCGCGAAGAGGTCAAGGCTCCCGCGATCACGGTCGTCGGAGACGTGGTCGAGCTCGGGGAGAGCCTCGCTTGGCTTGAGGATCGTCCCTTGGCCGGGCTTGCGGTTGCCGTGACCCGGGCGCGGACGCAAGGCAGCGCTTTGGCCGGGCGCCTTGAGGATTTGGGCGCGAAGGTGGTGCAAGCGCCCACGATTCGCGTGCGCGAGCTGGTCGATCCCGCCGCCCCCCCGCTGGACCCCTCTAGTTATGACCTCGTGTGCCTGACGAGCACCAACGGCGTGCGCTTCCTGTTCAAGCGCCTGGCCGCCGCCGGTCGCGACGCACGGGCCTTGGCGGGGGCACGAATCGCGGCGATCGGACCGGGCACCGTGGCCGCCCTGGCCGAGCGGGGGATCGCGGCGGACATCGTGCCCGAGCGTTCGCTGGCGGAGTCTTTGGTGGAGGCTTTGAGTGAGCTTGAGATCCGCCACGCCTTGCTGGCGACCGCTGCGGGGGCGCGCGAGACCTTGCCTTCCGCGCTGCGCGAGCGCGGCGTCTCGGTGGATGTGTTGGCGCTGTATGAGACGCTCGCCGAGCCGCTCTCGGCGAGCGTCTTGGAGGCCGCCACGAGCGCCGACTACATCGTGTTCGCGTCCGGGTCGAGTGTTCGCTTCTTTTTGGATGCCCTGCGCGCGCGCGCGTCCGGGGACCAAGCTAGTCTTGTTAACAGACCGCGCGCGCGTGTGGGGCAGCCCTTTGAGGACACCTCTCCCGGTCGGGCCGAGCACCAGGACGGCAGTGTGGATTTCTCGCCTGAGGCCCGCCTCGTATCGATCGGTCCAGTGACGAGCGCCGCCTTGAGGGAGAACGGTTTGGAGCCCCACGTCGAGGCCGAGCAGCATGACCTCGACGGCCTTCTCAGCGCCTTGGTGGCCGACACCGCGCGCGGCTCCGGATGAGCGCAGCGCGGGACGCACCGACGCCCATCCTCGGGCGCCCGCGCCTGCACCTGCGGCAAGCCGATTCCACCAACGAGCGGGCACGTGCCTTGGCGATCGGAGGGGCTCCCCACGGCACGCTCGTGAGCGCCGATGAGCAGAGCGCCGGGCGCGGCCGTCAGGGTCGCAGCTGGGTGGCCCCGCCGGGCAGTGCTCTGCTGTGCTCGTTGGTAGTGAGAGACCCGCCGACCCTACTGTCGCTGATCGCCGGGGTCGCGGTCTGCGATGTCGTTGGAGAAGGGGCGCTTTTGAAGTGGCCCAACGATGTGGTTCTACCCGAGGCCGCGAACACCCCCGACCTGGGCGACGCCTCAGGGATGGCCGCGGGCCCTGGCGAGATCGAGCAGGCACCCAAGCTGCGAAAGCTCGCCGGCATCCTCGTCGAGGGACGCCCCCAGGACGCGTGGGCGGTACTCGGGATCGGCCTCAACGTGGCCGTCGAGCTCCAGCGGCTCGGACCAGAGCTGAGCGGGAGCGCCGCCACGATAGGTCTGCCCCCCGAGGCGATCGAGCCGACCCTGCAACGACTCCTACTCGCACTCCAAGCACGCTTGGCCGAACCTCTCGGGAGCGTGCTCGACGCGTGGCGCGCGCGCGACGCGCTTGCCGATCGCGAAGTCTCCTGGGAGGGCGGACGCGGGATCGCCCGCGGCGTCGACGATCGCGGGCGTCTACTCGTCGCCCTTGGCGACGGCTCGCTTGCCACGCTTGACGCGGGAGAGGTCCACCTTGCCGTCTGAGCCGCCCCCCTCGGCTGCGGGAGCCTTCTTGGCGAGCGTCTCCTTCGAGCCGCCCACGTCCGTGTTGGGCGCCCTCTCGATCGTCTCGGTGTTGGGCTTGGGCACCGACTCGCCGGGGCGCTGACCCTTGCGGCGGCGACGCCCGGAGGAGCGCCCACCCGCCCGCCTGCGCTTGGGGAAGTTGCGCAACAGCTCGCGCGCCAAGGCCGGCGGCTTGCGCGCCATGCGCGTCCTGGCACCCCTCAAGACCTCCTCGGCCTCGGGCGTGTGCGCGAGGGCGGCGGCCAGAAGCGCGGCGGCCAAGCGGCGATCCTGCTTGCGTGCGGCGTGAACCAAGCGGCGCGCATTGCGCGCATGGGCTCCCCCCGCGGAGTTGACGAGCAGCCCAAGCAGGCGCTTGGTCTCGGGCCAGCGCTGCACCGCGTACTCCTCGTGCACCTCCCTGGTGTATTCGGCCAGACGCCAGATCCAGGCGTTGGCCTGGTCGCGGCGGCCGATGCGTCGCTCCACGAGCGCTCTGAGCATGATCTTGGCGGCCTCCCTGCGCTCCTCGCGCTGCCAGGAGCCGGCGATGTCGATCGCCGTGTCGAAAGCGTCCGGGTCGCGCAGGGCGGCGATCTCCGAGAGCGCCTTCAGGCGCAGCTGGGGGTTCTTGTTGCGCTGCACCGTGGTGATCAAGAAGCGCGCCTTGAGCTCGCCGGTGCGATCGAAGTGCAGCATCGCGCGCGCCCTGCGCCAGCCGTTGGGCGTCACCTTGGCGCCGGCCAAGGCAGCCCACACGTGTTGCTCGCCGTAGTCGAGGTTCTCCACCGCGATCCGCCACAACTCGCGCTCGAACACTTCGAAGCGGCGCTCCTCCTCGGCGCACACCGGCAACACGCGTCGCTCCACACGCATCCTTCGGCCACGCCCGCGCCGGACAGGGCCGACGACGATCGCCCCGCCGCGATACACGTCGCGGTCGAGCAGGGAGTGCAAGGTCACGACGGGGTCGTCGTTCTTGGTGGCGGGGTGCACGAAGTCCACGACCAGGCCCGCCTCCTTGCCCGGATGGCGGCGCGTTACGCGCCCGACACGCTGCTGGTAGATGCGCTTTGAGGCGGTCGGCGCCAGGTGCACGCAAACCGTCGCCCGCGGGCTGTTCCATCCCTCCGCCAACAGCTGGGCGTTGATCAAAACGTCGATGTCTCCGCGCTCGTAGCGGGCCAGGATCTCGGCCAGCTCGCGCTTGGGCGTCTCGCCTGATACCCCCATCGCCTTGATCCCTTCGGCGCGGAAAGCCTCGGCCAGGTTGTAGGCGTGCTGCACACCCGCCGCATACACGACGCCCGGAACCCCGTTGAAGCGGGTCTTGTAGAGGTTGGCGGCGGCGATGTTAAAGGGATGCTGGTCCAGCAAGGCGGCCAGCTCCTCCTGATCGAACTCGGTATCCACCTCGCCCCTACGCAAGGGCACGTTGGCGATCGTCCTGACGCCCACGCCCGGGGAGATCCGCACGCAGCGCAAGGGCGCGATCACACCGCGACGCGCGGCTTGGGCCAGATCGAAGCGCGAGGTCTGGGTGGGGAACAGATCGGTGACGTGCCTGGCGATGAGCGCGCCTGTGGCGGTCATGCCGATGAAGATCGGCCCCGTCCAGGCCCTGATCGCGCCGCTGGTCTTCTCGCCTAGGGCGGTGTGGGCCTCGTCGCAGATGACGATCGTGTAGGCGCTTGAGATACGGCCCGCGTTGCGTACGAACCACTGGTAGGTCTCCACCGTGACGGGACCCTTGGGCGAATCCTCGCCCGTGTACAGGGGTCGAGAGATGCGCTTTTGATAGCCGCGCTGGCGCAACTCTCCATGGAACTGATCGACGAGGTTGCGCCGGTGGGTGAGGATCAGGACGCCGCCAGTCTGCGAGGCCTCGACGAAGCCGAGCGCGGCGACCGTCTTGCCGGCACCTGTGGCGTGCTCGAACCAGAAGCGCTTGGCGGCGTTGGGGTCCTCGGGCTGATCGGAGACGTCCTCCTCGTCCTCGTCCACCCAGTCTTGGGGCTCCTCCTCGGGCTCCTCCTCCTCTTCGGGCTCCGGCTCGGGCTCCTCTAGCTCGTCCTCGAAGTCGTCGTCCTCCTCGTCCTCCTCGTCCTCCTCGGGAGCGGCGCGTTGCACGGGGCCGAGATCCTCGTCGTCCTCGCCCTCCTCGGCATCGTCGATGTCCTCCTCATCGTGGTCGTCCTCCTCGGCATCGGCATCAGGCTGCTCTGTGGCGGCGCTCTTTCCGTTGGCCGACGCGTCCGAGGACCCCGCGGCGGCGCTCGGCCCGTCGTCGGGACCGAGTATCGCGGCCGAGGCCAACAACTCGGGCGAGGCGGCCGCGGCGGCCCGTCCGTTGCTGGCTGCCTGGGAGCGCTGCGCCTCGGCCAATAGCGCGGTCAAAGTGCCTGAAAGGGCGTCCACTTGGTGGGCGGAGAGGACCGTGCCGTCGACGAGTGTGGGCTCGTCATCGGAGAGGACCCGCTCGAGCCCGAGCAGCAGCGAGAAGTCGCGCCGCCAAGCGGTGGAGGGGTGCTTGGCGCCGTCTCCCAGCTCTTGGAGCGCCTGGTCGAGCGCTCGACGGCGCGGCGTCCCGGACGCCAAGGCCACGGCGGGATCCTCGCCCTCGTGTACGAAACGCTCGCGCACGAACTTCTCCGCGCGCTTGATGTCGGCGGAACTGGGAATGGACGCGGCCGCGCGGGCCACTTCGGTTGACTCGGCCATAGAGGCTCTGGGGCTTCGAGATGGAGCCGCCCCAGAAGGGTTCCGGGTGACTCGAAAAACCGGCGCTCGCGCCGGTGAGGCTCGGAGAAGGGCGGGGACTCCCGGGACGGGCTGGTCCCTACTTCTTCCCGTTGCGCTTAGGATACAGCACCACTCGGCCAAACTGAAGAGCAGTCGATCTGGCACCCCCAAGCGACCGATCTGACACGCTTCTCCCGCATGACTCGAAGCCGCGCGATTGCGATCCTCCTCGGCCTGGCGGCGGTCGTCGTGATCGGCATAGGCATCGCCGAGTTGCCACACGGGTCGGGGGGGAGCACCGCCGCGCGCTTGTCCGCGGGAGAAGTGAGCGCCTTGCTCGCGGGCTCGCCGCCGGCCCTTGCGGCACTGCATGCACAGGGCGGCGCATTGCTCGACGGCGGAGCGAGCGCCTTGAAAGCACGCTTGGCGGCATTGAAGGGCTACCCGGTCGTGATCAACAAGTGGGCCTCTTGGTGTGTGCCCTGCAAAGAAGAGTTCGCCGCGTTCCAGCGTGTGTCCGCGGAATACGGGCATCGCGTGGCTTTCATCGGGATCGACTCCGAAGACCCCAAACGCTCCGACGCGCAAGCGTTCTTGAAGAGCTTTCAAGTCAGCTATCCCAGCTATTACGATCCGAGCGGGCACCTCGGACTGCAGACCGCCGACTCCTCCTTCATCCCGGTGACCGTGTTCAAGCCGCTGCACGGTCAGCCGTTCATCTACCAGGGACAGCTTCCCAACGCGAGCAAGCTGAGGGAAGAGGTCAAGCGCTATGCGCTTGGGGAATGATGGTGCTCGCGAACGCCATGCCGCACCTCGAGCGCATACCGTAGGCGACTAGTGCCCGAAGTCAGAGTAGATCCGCTCAGCGGACACAAGGTGATCGTCGCCGGCGAGCGCTCGGTGCGTCCGGGCGGCGAGCCCACCTGCCCTGCCCCGACAGCGATCGACGTGGAGCGCGACCCCTTCGCGGAGGGACACGAGGACCGCACTCCGCCCGAGCTGTACGCCGTGCGGCCCGGGGGCGGTCAGGCCGACTCGCCCGGCTGGACGGTGCGGGTCGTGCCGAACCTGTATCCGGCGCTCGCGCTCGACTCGGAGCGACCGCCGCGCGATGCCGTGCCGGACCTGTTTTGCGCGATGCCCGCGGAGGGCTCTCACGAGGTGATCGTGAACGCACCCGAGTCGGTGCTTTCGCTGGCGGAGCTCGCACCCGAGCGGGTGGCCGGGGCGATGGAGGCTTGGCGCGAGCGGATGAGGGCTCACGCGGAGTGCGCCTACGTGCAGTTGATCGTCAACGAGCGGCGCGAGGCCGGGGCTTCGCTTGAGCACACCCATTCCCAGTTGTATGCCTTGGATTTCGTGCCAGGCGAGGTGGCGCGCGAGCGCGAGCGCTGCGGCGCCTACGCCACGCGCACGATGGGGCGCGGTCTGCTCGAGGACTTGGTCGCCGAAGAGGTGCGCAGGGGCGAGCGGATCGTGGCTCTCGACGAGGAGGCCGTTTTGATCGCCCCGTATGGCTCGCGTCTGCCCTTCCAGCTAATGCTCGCCCCGCGCGCGCCGCGGATGCGCTTCGAGGAAGACGGCCCTTTGGGCGCTGCCCTGCTGTACGACGGCTTGCAGCGCCTGATGCGCCACTTCGGGTCGAGCCCGCCTTTGAACATGTGGGTGAGGACCGCGCCGCGCGGCGCCGAGCACTTCTGCTGGCGAATCGACATCGCGCCGCGCCTGACACACCTTGCGGGGCTGGAGCTCTCCACGGGAGTCAATCTCAACATCGTGGCGCCCGAGCACGCGGCGGCGGTCTTGCGCGAGGCATAGGCCGGATAGGCTCTGGCTCAATGCCACCAGTCGAGAGAGTCGTCCCCAGCTTCGCCGCCGAGCCACCCCAGGAAGGCCTGCCCTATGGGCGCTGGGCCGAGCGCCTGACCGAGGAGTTGCACCAAGCTTGGGCCGAGCTCGACACAGATGGACAGGAGCTGGGAGAGCCTGGGCCGATCGTGTGGTATCCGGATCGCAGCTGGCATGGGCGGCGCTACGTGCCAGCGACTTCGATCACCTCGGAGGGGTACGAGCTGTTTGGCTATGTGCGTTTCGTGTGCGCCACCGGCGAGGGGGAGCCGATGGAGCTTTCGGCGCACGGCGATTTCACCGAGGAGACGGCCGAGCGCAACCCGGACTGGAAGCTTGACGTATGCGACGAGGTGATCGGGGCCTGGCACGGGGCGGGCGGCGCGGTCGCGGCGATGACACTCGTTTGGGGACGGCCGCTGGTGGGATCGGGACGAATCGTGACCGCCGAGCTGGGACGCGCGACCGTCGATCAGTGCGAGCTGATCGAGCAGCGCTTCACCTTGATCGCACCGGACGACTACCGCTATGACCTGCTCGAGATCAAGTTGTGGGGCGGCAAAGGCCAGGAGTTGGCGCGCGAGTCGCTGTATGAAGAGGACTCCTCGTCCGAAGGGGATCCCGAGTCGGACGAGCGGGAGGCGAGCGACGCTCAGGACAGCGGCACGGGCGAGGTCGGGGCCGGAGGAGGAGACGGGGCCGGAGCGGGAGTGGGCGAGACCGGAGAGGAGCGGTAGGCGGCGATCCAAGTGCGGATCCAGCTTGCGATCGCGCTCACCTTGACGAACACGGATGGGCGGTGGGTGGAGCACTGTCCGTAGACGTGCACCGCGATCCCGATCTGAATCGGGCCGCTCCCACCGGGTGCTTGCGCGAGGAGTGGACCGCCGCTGTCACCCGAGCAGGCGCCCGTGGCATAGCTGGGCGGGGAAATTCCACAGATCTCTCCCTTGGCGAAGAACGGTGGGGCGTTGAGCGCACACCAGCGCCGCCCCTGCACGACCGTAGCCGCCGACTGCAGCGTTTCGGTCGGGACACGTTGGGCGAACGAGGTGAGTCCCCAGCCGGCCATCGTGGCTTGAAAGCCGGCTTTCAAGAGCTTCATCTGCGAGGCGCCGGCCAAGCCGATCGGAGGGACCGAGACGGGCCTGGAGAGGACCAGCAGCGCAGCGTCTCCTTGGTCGAGCTTGCGTGCGAAGCCGGGATAGACGATCACCCCCATCACCCTGGAGACGGTCGCACCCGGGAAGAGCGGATCGACGGCGCCGGTGACGACGCGATAGCCCGACGGTTTGAAGCGGACTCCAGTGCGGAGGTTCTCGGCACAGTGACCGGCGGTCAAGATCAGGCTTGGCGCCACGACGGTGCCACTGCATTGATAGGCGTAGGAGCCTTGGATGTTGATCACATAGGCAAGCGAGGGGAAGCTGCCGGCGTGGGCGGCGCTCCCACCGATGATCGAGGCGTGGGCGCGGGGCGAAGAACCGTGACCGGGCGGGGAGCCCTGGGACTTGTCCAGGTTGGCCGAGGCGCGCGGCGCGTTCGGGAGGGATCTGTCTGTGTTGGCGGAGGCGCCGGTTGCGAAGGCCGTGGCGCTCAGCAGCGCTCCCAGCAGCCAGGGGATTCTCTTCGAGCTCACGAATATCTTCATAGGTCTGGTGGAGCTTGTACCGGAGCCTCGTACTCGCGCACGCGGCAAGGGCGCAGGGCTTCATCGGCAGCATTCCGCCTCGCGCTTAACCCCAGCCTAAGAGTTTGGGTGAGCGCCGCGATCGCAGCGAGCAGGCGCGCAGGCGCGAGGCGTCCTTACTTGACGTTCTCAACGATCAAGCAGCGCCCTGAATATGCCGAGTACTCCAGTATGCGAGACGAAAAGGAGACGGGCGAGCCCGGAGCGCCGCGCCAGCGGGTCGCGCAAAACCTTGCGCCGTTCGCGGCTGCGGCTGCACTTGCCGCCGTCGCAGCACCGGTGGGAGCGGGTCACATCGACTGGGGGGAATACGCGCTCGCCGTGGGCCTCGGCGTACTGGCCGGCCTGATCCGACTGACGCCGTGGGAGGGCGCGCTGGGCCGTGCCAGGGAGGTTTTCCCTTCGCTGGTCTTCTTGATCGGCGTCGCGTTTCTGCGTAGCTCCGCCGGTGGAGCGAATTCGGGCATAGCCGTTGTGGCCTTGCTGCCGGTGTTTTGGACCGCGCTGCACGGGAGCAGGCGCGAACTGTGCGTGGTGAGCGCGGGTGTGGCTGTGTTCTTCTTGGCGCCCCCACTGCTGATCGGCGGAGCGGCCTACCCCTCCAGTCAGTACCGGGCGAGCGTGGTGTTCTTGGCGGTGAGCGCGATCATTGGCTTCACCACCCAATGGCTGGTCGCCGAAGTGCGTTTCGAGGCACATGATGCCGAGCACCGCGAGCAGGCTTTGGAGCGTGTCGCGGCTGTAATGCGGGGCCTCTCGAACAGTCCCCACGCGCGGGTCGAGGTCTGCGAAGCGGCGCGTTCGATCGCCGACGCGAGCTTTGCCCTGCTGTATGAGCCCAGCGGCACGCCGGACACGCTGCGCTCTACGGCGATGGCAGGACTGGACCTGGCCCCGCTGGAAGTCACCCCTAAAAGAAGGAGCGCGACCGGCGAGGCATTCGCGTCGCGACGCTCCTTCCTGTGGAACAGAGGCGAGGGCACGGGAGCCTTGGACCTGGGCATGTGGGAGGCTCTGGGGGAACCGTCCTCGATGTTGTTCGAGCCGGTCTTCAGAGGCGAGGAACCGGTCGGCGTGCTCGTCGTGGGCTGGCCCGGCGCCATCAGGGCGGGTGGCACCAGGGCAACGCTGATCACCTTGCTCGCGCATGAGGTCGCGGCCACGATCAAGCGCGCCGACCTGCTGTCGAAGCTCACCGACATGGCGAGCACCGACGCCCTCACCGGTCTGCCCAATCGCCGCGCTTGGGAGGCCAATCTGGATCAGGCCTTGCTCGCGGGCGAGGACCTTGTGCTGGCGATGCTCGACATCGACAACTTCAAGGACTTCAACGACACCCGCGGACACCCGGCCGGAGACCGCCTGCTCAAGGAGACGGCGGCGGCGTGGCGCGAGGAGTTGCGCGCGGGCGACTTCTTGGCCCGTATCGGGGGCGAGGAGTTCGCTTTGCTGCTCTCCAGCTGCACCGCCACCGGCGACGCGATCGCCGTGGTGGAGCGCCTGCGTTGAACGCGTGCCCTACCAGCAGACCTGCTCCGCCGGGGTCGTCGTGTGCGCTCCCGGCGAATCGGCGGACGGGTTGATGGCAAGGGTGGATACCGCGTTGTATGCGGCCAAGGACGCTGGACGCGATCGCGTCTCGATGTTGGCTTGAGACGTTGGAGCGTCGCGGCCTGAAGCGGTGAGGGGCGGGGACAGTTCAGCGCAACAGGCTGAGGAATCTGACGAGGGCGTGAAACTTCGCTCTTGGCAGGTTCTTGAAAGAGGGCATCGGTTGAGTGGGATCGACGATCGCGTGTTCGATCGCACGAGGCGCCAACATCGAACCGATGTGGGTCAGGTCCGGACCGGGGCCGGGGTTGCCCTGAATCCCAATCCGGTGACACGCCTCGCAACCGGATTGTGCAAACACGAGCCTTCCCTGCTTGAATTCGCTCAGATCTTGCCCTCCGGCCCGCCTGACACTCGCTGGTATTAGCGGCAACGTGGGCCGTTGCCCGGCCGTTGGGACCTCGATGAGTGCGATGACGACACGGGCGCCATCGGGACAGCCGGTCGCCTGGGTGCTCTGCACGCTGCATCCGGTGATCGGGGCAAGCCGCATCCTGGTCGTTATCAGCCAGCGATGGTCGACCTTGCGGAGCACGAGCGAAGCAACGCTTTGGCTGCCGTAGCGCACCGACGCAGAAGCATAAGCGCCTTGCCAGACGATATTAGTGACGCGCCAACCTGCGGGCGGGATGACCGGGGCGTTCGGTTGGTTGGCGGACGTCTTTGCAAGCAATTCGGCGACGGCCACGGGACACGTCGCGGTTGGGGGAGCACCCGCCACTATTTTCGCCACGGCCGTAGGTGTGAAGGCGCTGCAGAAAGCGGCCGCGTCTCGATGCGCGAGGGCTTCGTAAGGGGCTCGCGCAGCCTTCTCGATTTGCTCTCGCATGCCTGAGGGCGCCGCCGAGGCCGTCATCCCCGCGGCTCCTATGACGGAGAGCAAGGCGGTTGACAAGTACCAGTGGGATGGCGCCTTTCGCAGTATCGACGCCCATCCTGCGAATCGCGCCATGCGATCACGGTTGATGGCGTTCATCTGGACGAAGCGTACTGCCGCATCGAGGGCTCGGGTACTGCGACTCAAGCCGACGTATCGGCGAGCGCCGCGCCCTCGACCGTCCATACTTCCTTGCTCTATCCGGCAGTGGCAAGTGCCCACTGGCAGATACGGTCGCGCCGACGACGATCTCGCCAACCGCTGTTATGCAGCGACGGCTACGCCGGCGGGGACGTAGTGCTCCACCGTGAGGTCGTCGCGCTCCAGTGCGAAGCGCACTCCATCCTCGGCGAGTTGGTGCGCCTCGGGGTAGGTATCGGCAATCACGGTCCAGCGAGGCACGTCAGGCGATGAGGCGACCCAGGTGTCCTCGTCCTGGCGATAGAGCACGCGCACGGTCATAGCTTCCTCAGAGTAGCGCGAGCGCGTCCTGTTCGGCAAGACCGACCTGATTGCAGAGGATGTCCTTGACGGTCCCTGGACGGATCGTCTGATTGTCGTGGAAAGCGAAAGTGATCGGTGGATGGTTAGGCGCTTCCAGCTTGCGATGGGAGCCCTTCTGGCGCACAATCCGATAACCGAGGGGCTGAGCTTCCAACACTCGGATGAGCTTCTTCGCCTTCAAGGATGGGAACTTGGGCACGGCTAGGACTCTACGTGCAACAGGGGTCGGCTTGCCGACGATCGAGCCGGTTGTCGAGCGACCCGGAAGAAGATAATTCGGTCAACCACTAGAATCGCGCGCAAGATGAGGGTAGGCATTGGACCGCGCTCGGTACGAACACCGTCGGGGCAGGAATGGCGGATTGGGTGCCGTTGGAGCAACCGCCAAGTGCCTCGGTGGCGCAAAGCGCGCATCGGGAAGATACGTCCGGGGGACGCTGCTGACGCAGTCTTCTCCGTACCCGATTTCGGAGGCCTCGATGACCTCGGCGTGGCCGTCCTTGCGTTTCTCGCTGTTGTCGTCGTGGCGATCGTTGTGATCCCGCTGCTGCTGTTCGGCATTGAGCTGATCTTGCTCGGGCTCCTTGTGGCGACGGGTATCGTCGGACGAACACTCCTGGGCCGGCCCTGGAATGTTCACGCCACTCCGCTCGCGAGCGAAGCCGAGGGCTTGACTTGGCGAGTGGTGGGTTGGCGCCGAGCGAATCGCTTGATTGACGAAGTTGCCGTCTCTCTCGGTGCCGGCCTTGATCCCTCGCCCGCCGAGTCGTCCGAGTTGATCTCGACAGCGTAATGGCCCATTCAAGACACGAGCCTCTACGTAACGCTCGTCCGACCCCAGGACAGCTGCCGCAATCGGCACCGAATACAGCCTTGTGCCCGTATCGGCACACCTCCAAGGCTCATTAGCGCAGCGAAAGGCAGCAGCCCCGCATTTCGACGCCTAACCACGCGCTCGCCCCACAACTTCGAGACCCCAAACCCCGCACCAACACAAGTGATCCAGCCAAATGCCCCCGCCAGGAGTCGAACCTGGATCTACCGCTTAGGAGGCGGTCGTCTTATCCATTGGACTACGAGGGCTCGCCCCAAAGGCTACCGGCGAACGCCGCGACCGACCTAGCTCGCGTCGCGCTCCGGGTACACCTCGTCGATCGTGGTCAAAGCCACGTAAGGCGCCCCGGCCGCCGCTTCGATCGCGGCGCCTCCTCCGGCGAGCCGGTCGAGCACCGACACGACCCCGCAGATCGTGTGACCGGCCTCGACCAAGGCCGCGATCGCCGCCAGCGTGGAGCCGCCGGTGGTAACCACGTCCTCGACCACCAAGCAGCGATCCTCCCCCGTCAAGAGGGGCCCCTCGATGCGCCGCTGCAATCCATGGGCCTTGGTCTCCTTGCGCACGAAGAAGGCCTTCGTCTGAGCCCCGCCGGCGAGGGCCGCGCAGGCAACGGGATCGGCGCCCATCGTCATCCCCCCGACGGCGGTGGCGTCCCACTCTTGGGCCTTGGCTGCCACCAAGGTGCCGAGTGCCATGAAGCCCTCCGGTCTCAGGATCGCGCGCTTGGCGTCCACGTAGTAGGAGGCGGTGGCGCCGCTGGTGAGCGTGACCTCGCCGATCACGAGCGCGTGGGCTCGCAGCTCGGAGACTAGGGTAGCCTTGGCGCTGCCCACGGCGCCCGCTGTCACTTGCGAGGACATGGCCCCAATCTAGCTTGTGCGGCGGTGGGACATCCGTCCAGTCCCACCAGACCGTCCCACCCTGAGGTTAGGCTGCGCCTATGTTTTTCTCGCTGCTCGCGCGGATCTTGCGACTTGCCTCGATCGTGATCTGCCTGATCGCGCTCGCCTCGTTTGTGACCTTCGCGGTCGATGAGGCCGGCAAAGGCTCCAGCCACCAGCAGGCCGAGGTCAACGAAGCGGCTCCGGGCGACACTGCCACGACGGCCGCCAAAGCGTCCTCGGAATCGAAGAAGAGCGGCCTGCACGAAGCGATCGACAAAGCCTTCTCCACGCTCTCCTCACCGTTCTCGGGCATAACCGCGGGCTCAACCAGTCAGTGGACGATCCACATCGTGGACACCCTCTTGGTCCTGCTCGTATACGGCTTCGGTCTCAGCTTCCTCGCCCGCCTGCTCCCCGGACGAATCTGACCCGCCTCAGGGGCCCGCGTTGGCGCGTACGACGCGGCTCCCGGACCCATCCTCGGTGTACACATCGACCGGGTCGCCGACCTGCACCCACGCATACACTGCCGGAGCGTCGGGGATCGGGATACGCAGGCAGCCGTGGCTGGCGGCATAGGAAGGCACTTCGGCGTACCCATGGATCGCGTAGCCGCGGATGAAGTAGTTGGAGTCAACCATCCCCTCGGAGTTGGTCCCGGGCGTCTTCGAATACACATGGAAGCGGCCGAGCACGGTGGGCGTGGACGGCTTGCCTGAGCTCATCGTGTAAATGCGCCTCACCTGGCCGTGTTCGATCTCGACGAGCACCTGCTTTGAGAGGTCGGCCTCGACGTGCTTGCCGTCGCGTGGGTAGCGCACCTTGAAGTGCCCGGCTCCGTGTTGCAAGTGCTGGAAGACGCCCGCGTTGGCGCTTTCGATGCGGTCCAGGTCGGCCATCTTGCGGAAGGCCAGGACAGCGCGCCCGGTCGCCGCGTCGAAGCGTCCGCTGACGGGGACCGCGTAGCGCAGGCGGGCGAGCTCGTCCTGGAGCAGAAGCACCCTCGGACCGTGCATCCCCACCCGCAAGCTTCCCTTCATCCGGGCGGCACGCCGCTCGAGCGCGTGCACATCCTGTCCCGAGGGCTTACTCGCCGAGGCTTGACCCGCCGACCCCTCCTCCGCACGGGCCTGCCCCGCCGCCAGCCCCAAGCCGGCGGCGCACGCGAAAGCGAACAGGAGTGATGCGACGCGAAAACGAGCGGTCGCCGATCTCCGAGGCAAATTCGCGGGAACCATCACCCGGGATCGTAGGCGCTCGGGATCACGAGCGCGGACACAGGCGGGTCTGAGATAACACCGACCCTGTGCGCGAACCACACGATCGCGGCGATCAAGGCCAGCGAGCCTACCATCAGCACAGGAATCTGCCAGCCCCATTTCTCGAGCTCCGCGAAGGCAAACGAATTGTTCAAGGAATGCACCGCGATGCATGGATAGAGCGAGCCCGTGCGCCTGTACAAAAAGCAAAGCGCGAACCCGAGCACGCCGAGCGGGACGAGATCCTCCACCGGCGCCGAGCCGGCGTGTACGGCCCCGAACAACACGCCGGTGAGAATCGCCCCCGGGATCCAGCCCTTCCATTTGGAGAGCGCCGCGAAGATGTAGCCGCGGAACAAGGTCTCCTCGCAGATCGGCGCGATCACGGTGGTGAGCAGGGCGCTGGCGAGCAGCAGGAGCGTCGTTTCGTTGGTGCCGAGCGCGTTCAGCAGCTTGGTGTCTTCTTCTTTGACGTTCAGCGCCACGACCCAGATCGCGCTGAAGAGGAAGAACGCGGCGATCGTCAGTATCGCCAGCCCCGCCGCCCGGCGCAGCGGGGTGGGGCGGAAACCGAACTGCCACGAGCGAACCGTCCGCCCACCGAACTGAGCGAACATGATCGCGGTCAGGACGAACACGACGTCCTGCACCACAGTGTCGGCGAACTCGAGTCCAGGCGGGGTGTGTTCGGCGCTGATCTTGACGCCCAGGAGGAGCGCCGGTATGTCCACGATCAGCCCGCCCACGGCCGCCAATATGAGCGCAGCCGCGAGAACCGCGAAGCCGCTCCACACGGGCCAGTCGTTGGGCACCGGCCCTTGCGGCTGTTCTTCGATGAAGTCAATTCTCGCCGTCGGCGCGCCCAGGTCCTCCATCGAGCTCATGCCACCCAGTGCCAGGTCGAGAACTCCTCCGCGAAGAACATCATCGCGACGGCCGAGGCGATCAGCAGCCCCCACGTGAGCGCTTTGGGGCGCCGCGCCAAGCGCACGGCCAACCACATGTTCAGCGGAAAAAGGACGAGCAGGAAGCGCGGCAGAGACATGAGGGGTTGGGGGGCGACCGGATAGGAGAGCGGCAAAGCCAAGGCGGCCAACACGTAGGCGCCATAGGCGACCGGCAGCATTCGAAGGACCCCGACCGTGATCGGGATCGCCGCCAGCAGGAACGCAAACAACAGCAGATTGTGCGAAGCGTCGATGAGCGGACTTCCGCCGGCCGCCGAAAAGTAGACGTGGTGGCTCTGCAAGGAGACGATCTGGCGCAGTCCCTCAAACGCGGCCTTCGCTCCTGTCCATACGCCACCGTAGGGCCCGGCGAACTCGCGCTGCCAGACGGCTTGGGCGTGAAAAGGCGCGAGCGCGTCGCCGCCGGCCAAGGCCAGATGCGCCATGTACAGGCACAGGCCCAGCGGAGCCACGGCAATCCACAGGGCATCGCTCCGCACCCTGTACTTGGGTTTTAGCCTGCCGTCGGAACGGTCGGGCGCGCGGTCGGAGCGCGGCCCGTACAGGTAGATGAGCACGAGCGGAACCATCAACACGATCCCCGTGCTCCTGGTCGCGGAGGCCAGGGCGGCCAAAGCGGCGGCTCTGGCCCACTGTCCGCGGCGCGCGCACAAGAACACACCGACCGACAGGGCGAAGTAGAGCGACTCGCTGTAGACGGCCGAGAAGTACACGGCCATCGGTCCGAAGGCCGTGAGCAGCACGACCAGGCGCGTCGCGTCGCCCAGGTTCCCCCGACCCAAACGCCCCGCCACACCGTGGTTCCCCATGTCCAGGCGCACCACTTCGATGCTCGTGAGCCGGTGCAGACCGTAGAGTCCCGCCGCCAAAGCCACCACGGAGAGCAGGATTCCGGCGACCACGGGAGCCAGACTCAAGCCGGAAAGCAGACGCAAGCCGAGCGGATACAGCGGAAAGAAGGCGGTCCGTGAGGCGGCCATCGCGCCCAGTTGCGGGCGGTAGCCGTCGTGGGCGATCGTGAGATACCAAGCGGCGTCCCAGCGAGCGGCCGGCGCCGCCATCAGGTCTCCGAGAGCACCCAGGCCGCGCGTGAGGCCGACCGGGTTCAGGGCATGACGCACCGGCCCGAAGCCGAAGCCGGCCACCGCACCGACGCCGCCGATCCAGACGAGCAGGCGCGAGACCCACAGGGCGCGCCACACCTCGCGCAAGGCCGTGGCCCTCTCCGCGCGCTCGCGCTCCGCGGAGGCCTGCGGCAAGGCCGCCTCGACCCCGCCCCATGCGGGCGCTGGCGCGCGGAGACCCGCGGAGACCGCGAGGCTGGGGTGTTGGGCGATGGCCTGCTCGGCGGTCTCTGAGCTCATCCGGGACGGCGCGGCAAGGTTGCGTGCTCGCCGTGCAACCAGCAGGAAATCACACCGCGAGACGGTACAGTCACAGTCGGGGTCCGAGAAAGCATGTCTAGACAAGCACGACAGCGCCGGCGGCGGCGCAACCGCTCCGGACCTTCCCGTTTCGTCTTCATCGGCCTCAGCGGCGTGGCGGGCGCGCTGCTGATCGGGGCGCTCGTGGCCGTCGGCTACGTCCTCTCGGTGGCCCAGTCGGCGCCCACCCTCGATTCGCTCACGCCGAAGCTGGCGGGCGCCACCTCCCAGGTGTATGCCGCCAATGGCACCCGCTTGGGATTCATCCAGTCCGATGTCCTGCGCTCCCCGATCACCGGCGCCCAGATGCCGACCGATCTGCGCAACGCCACGGTCGCGATCGAGGATCAGCGCTTTTATCAGAACAATGGCGTGGATTTGACCGGCATCTTCCGCTCGGCCGTCAAGGACGTCCTGCACGGACAGACTTTGCAGGGCGCCTCCACGATCACGATGCAGCTGATGCGCAACATCTACTTGGGCAGCGACACGCACAGCTTCAAACAGAAGATCGAGGAGGCCAAGCTCGCGATCGAATACAACAAACATCACTCCAAGCGCTCGATCCTCACCGACTACCTCAACAGCGTGGCCTACGGCACGGTCGGCGGCCAGACTGCTTTGGGCGTGCAGGCGGCCTCGCGGATCTTCTTCGACAAGAGCGCCTACCAGCTCAACCTGCAACAGGCCGCCCTACTCGCCGGCCTTCCCCAGGCTCCCTCCCAGTACAACCCCTTCCTCTACCCGGCCTCGGCCCGACAGCGTCGCAACGAGGTGCTCGCCAAGATGGCCGAGCTCCACTACATCACCCACGCCCAGGCGGCAGCGGCACAGGCCGCTGCGCTGGGAGTGAAGCACGGCAATTACTACACCCGTCGCCAGGAGAGCTTCTTCTTTGAATACGTGCGCAAAGAGCTGGTCCACCGCTACGGCTTGAACACCGTCGAGCAGGGCGGCTTGAAGGTGTACACGACGATTAACCTGAAAATGCAAGGTGAGGCGCGCGACGCAATCAAAAACGTGCTCAACGAGCAGGGAGATCCGGCCTCGGCGATCGTGACGATCGACCCGCACAACGGCTATATCGAGGCGATGGCGGAGTCAGAGAGCTATGACCAGTCCCAATACAACCTCGCCTCTCAAGGCCACCGCCAGCCCGGCTCCACCTTCAAGGCGATCGACCTCGCCGACGCGCTCTCGCGGGGGGTGGACCCGAACAGCACCTACTACGTGTCGAAGACGCTGGAGCCGGGCTGGCTGGCGGCCGAACCGAATTATCGTGTGGAAACGTTCGAGAAAACCTCGTCGGGCAAGTCGATCAACCTCGTGCAGGCGACGCTCGCCTCCGATAACACCGTCTACGCACAGCTCGCGGCTGACCTCGGCGAGGAAACGGTCACGCAGACGGCCTACAAGATGGGCGTGCGCGAGCACCTGCACTCCTACCCCGCTGAGGCTCTCGGCGGCCTTACCGTGGGTGTGAGTCCCCTGGAAATGGCCGATGTCTACTCCACGCTCGCCGACGGCGGCTACCGGGACACGCCGATTGCCATCACCAAGGTGGTGTTCCCCGGCGGGCGGGTGGATACGAATTGGGGCAAGCCCCATCGCGTGAAGGCGCTTTCCGACGGGGTCACCTCCGAGGAGACGAACATCCTGCACCAGAACGTGCTTGGAGGTACGGCCACACGCTCGGCGATCGCCTGCCCCACTGCGGCCAAGACGGGCACCACCAGCGACCTCAAGGACGCATGGCTCGACGGCTACACACCCAACTATTCGACGGTGGTGTGGATGGGCTACCCCAACAAGAACATCCCGATGACCGACGTCCACGGCGAGCCCCAGCAGGGCGGCTACCTGCCGGCGGAAATTTGGCATGCCTATATGGCCGCGGTCACCGAAGGCGAAGCCTGCGCCGAATTCCCGGCGGCAACCGAACCGATCTCTTATCAGCCCTTCTTCGGCAAGTACTCCTCTACGGGGCGCTCGGGGAGCACGGAAGGCTTCGAAAACGAAGAAAGCACGAACCCTTCCAAAAAGCAGCCGGGCGAAAAACATCTCCCGACCGGCGAAAAACAGGCAACGGGCGGACCCGCCGCCGAAAGCCCTCACGCGACCCCAAGCCCCCAAGCGCAGGAACCGGTCGAACCGGCGCAGACCCCGACCGCCAAAGCTCCGACTCCACCGGTTGGCGGCGCCGGCGGCACCGCACCGCCTGGACACTGACCTCACTCGCGGTCACCCGCCGCGCCGTTTGGCCCGCCTGTCCGTCCCGCCCCGGAACATGGAACGCGCGGCATGCAACGCGCGGCCTGGTAGTTTGGCGAGTGCACATTTCAAGACAGGGTCCCGCGGGCATACGCGAGTGATCCGGACAGGATGCAGTCGTGGCAAAGGAAGACAAGGTCGAATTCGAGGGCGAGGTGATCGAGGCGCTGCCGAACGCGATGTTCCGTGTGAAGCTCGACAACGATCACGTGGTGCTCGGGCACGTGGCGGGAAAGATGCGGCGCTTTCGTATCCGCATCCTGCCGGGTGACCGCGTGCGCTGCGAGCTCTCTCCCTATGACTTGGACCGAGCCCGAATCGTGTACAGGCATCGCTGAGTCCGCCGGGTGTGCAAGCAGGCCCGTCCGCAGTCCGCAAACGTTCTGAGACATAGCTGAGCTCTCTCTGATCGACTCGATCGCCGCCGCGCTGAAGACGCGCGGAGGACGAGTCGTGCGCGGCATCGGCGACGACGCGACGGTCGTCAAAGCCCTGAAGCTGTGCGTCACCTCGGTCAACACCATCGTCGAGGGCGTCCATTTTCGCCTCGACGATCCTGGGCTCGGATTCAAGGACGTGGGCTGGAAGGCGCTGGCCTGCGCCCTTTCTGACATCGCCGCGATGGGAGCCCAAACTGGGGAGGCCTATGTGGCCTTGGGGATCCCCCCGCACGTGAGCGAGTCCCAGGCGCTCGAAGTGATGCTCGGCGCCGAGGAACTGGCCGAGCTGACCGCCACCACGATCGCCGGCGGGGATGTGGTGAGCGCACCTGCCCTGTTTGTGAGCGTGACGATCGTCGGCTGGGCCGAGCGCGACCAGAAGCTGATCGGTCGCGACGGCGCCCGTCCGGGCGACCTGGTCGGAGTCACCGGGGTGCTCGGGACCAGACCGCTGCGGCCGATGCCGAAGCTCAAGGAGGGCCGCACGATCGCGCCCGCGGGGCTTCACGCGATGATCGACCTGTCCGACGGGCTCGCCACCGACGCCGCCCACATCGCCAAGCGCAGCGGTGTGGTCCTCAAGCTCGATTTGGACCAATTGCCGGTCGATGAGCGCACACGGGATACCGCCGCGCGCTTGGGGGTGCCGGTCTGGGAGGCGGCGGCCACGGCAGGCGAAGACTACGAGCTGTGTGTGTGCGTGCCGCGCAAGCGCGCCGACCGCGCGGCGGCCGCGGCCGAGCGGGCCGGAACGAAGATCACTTGGATCGGCCACGTGAGCGAGGGGTGGCCGGGCGTGGTGCTACGACACGAGGGGAGCAAGCAGACGCTGACGGGCTTTGAGCACCGGTGGTAGGTGGGTGGGTTCTTCGCCGAAGACCTGTTCGCCGCGCGCCCCCGCAGAGCGCACGATGGCCGCACCCAGTGGCGTCGTGGACTGTAGGCGCGCGAACACGAGCAAACGGTGGGAGGCGCTGAACAGGGGCGTGCAGGCGGAGAGGATCAGGCGCGAATAGCCGACGGGGTCCAGCACCGACACGTCGGTGGGGAGCACCACGCGCGAGTCGAGGACCCGGTAGCTCAGGCGCGCGTAGGGCATCTCCAGGAAGATCGACTCGCCCGGATGAAGCGCGTCGATGTGTCGAAAGGGCGCGAGATATGTGGTGCGGTGGCCAGCTATGGCGGTCGTGCCGGGCACTCCCGGAAAACTGGTTTCGGGGTAGATGCCGGGGCCGTCCTGCAGTTCGGAGGTGCCAGTTCCCTTGACCATCACGAAGGAGGCGCCGATCGCGGGGATGCGGATGCGCCCGACCGCCGAGCCCGCTTTGGCCTGGCGCTGCAGGGCCCCGGCGAGATAGGCAACTCGCCGACGCTCTTCGTGCAGACGCGCGAGCGCCTGCTCGGCCTGCGGAGTGGGGGTCGCTCGGTCGAGCGCCTGTAGATCCCGGCCGAGGCTTTCTTGTTTGAAGTGGGCGTAGAGCGCGGAGATCGGCTCCTGCCAGACCAAGGTGATGCCCGCGTCGGCGAGCAGAAGCAGCCCGGCGAGGATCAGGACGGCCCCTACCAGCTTGGGTAGGCGCCGGAGCGAGGGGATTGAGCTGCTGGGAGCGGACATCGTGGGCTAGCGTCGCAGCGCGGACTCGGTGCCGCCGAGCGACCCCGGTCCAGCGTAGGTGCTCGGCCCGCGAGTGAGCACCTCGGTCCACTCGAGCGACTCGGGCTCGGTCGTGGCCAAAGGCGCCGTTATGTATAGGACGGCTGTGAACAGACAACCGAAGGCGACGCTCCACAACAGGACCGCCACCGGTCCGACCAAGCCGCCGGCAAGCGCCAGCACGGCGCTCTGGGCAAGGCCGAACGGGCTCAAAGCGAGTTCGTGGGCATAGAGGAGCAGCACGAGCAAGAGCGGCAGCGCTCCGGCCAGGACTACCAGCAGCGCGATCAGGCGCGGTTGAATCGGCAGACGCCTGCGTAGTTCGACCGCCAAGGGCCACAGGTGTGCGGCCGCCACCAGAAGCAGGCAGGCGTAGGGGTTGAGGAGCCATACGAGCAGAGCGGTGGCGAGCAGGACCAGCGTCACCGCCAGGCCCGCCGCGTCGCTGGAGGCTCGCGCGGGCAAGGACAGGCGACGAGCCGAGGCCGGCCAGGCGAGCAGGGCTGCCACCAGCACGAGACCACAGGCGAAGGTCGCCCCGACGGCCAATCCGTCGGCGGCGAGCGCCGGCGCGGAGAGCTGGGCCGAGGGGGCGGCGACGATTTTGAGAGCTCCGAGCGAAAAGGCGAGGAGGGCGGTGAGCAAGAACGGGAGCGAGCCGGCCAGGACCCACACCAACCAGAGCAGGACCGGTTCGCGACGGCGACGCAGACGCGCCAGGGCATCGACGCTCACGAGCAAGGGCGCGAGGAGCAGGGCTAGCACCAGCAGCCTGATCGCCCAGGAGGGCATCAGCTTGCCGCCGACGTGAAAGCGGGGCGGGGAGGACGCCGCGAGGTTGGGGCCTTCGTCGAGCGCGTATATCGCGCTGAGGGCGGCCCGCCCGAAGCCGAGCAGGCGAGCCTCGCTCACGGGCTCGCCCGCCGTGGGGCCTTGCTGGCCGCTGACTTGAAGCAGCACCGCGGGCATACCGGAGCTGTTGAGAGGGGCCTCTTCGCCGGCGGTGAGCGGGATGGCGAAGTGCGTGAACTCGGTGCCCGCTGCGAGTTCACCGGGGGCCATCCCCGCCTCTTGGGATATCGCGGAGTCCAAGGTCCGCTGGAGGCTTTCGGGCGCAGTGGGGGGCTCTTCGGAGAAGGGCAGCACGAAAGATTTGCGGGCGACCGTGCCGGCGAGGTCGCCGAGGACGAGGGCGGCGTCAACCGGCTGGCCCCAGTGAGCCGCAAAGTCGGCGGCGCCCCCGTAGCCGCCGCTACCGCCGCTGGTGGAGACCAGGACGATCGTGCGGCGGGTCTCGCTTTGGGAGAAGACGCGCGCGAGCTCGAGCAAGGCCGCGGTGCCCGACAGCTCGGCTTCACTGCGGGGGCCAACCGCGTCGCGATGGGCGAGCACCACGATCGGGCTTGCTCCGGTGGCGCCGGGGCGCTCGGCGATCACGGTCGTGAGGGTGCGCTCGCCTTCTATCGTGCGTGCGCGCACTCGCCGGGTACTGAGGAGAAAGCCCCCGGCCGCAGCGCCTTCGCCGGACTGCTTGGCGCCGTCACCAGCGCCGGAGGGACTGCCCAGTTCGCCGAGGCTGTGGGCGATGTAGGAGGCGAGGGCCTGGTCGCCGGGGCTGCCGGGGCGACGGTCGGGAAAGCGCTTGACCAAGGCCTGCAAATTGGCGTATGCGCGGGCGCCGTTGAAGGCGTCGGGCGCGAGCGTGGAGCCGAAGGGGGCCGAGCGACTCACTAGCGAGAAACCGGCGATCACGATGACGAGCAGGAGCGGCACGAGCGCCGCGCGGTAGATGCGGCCGTCGAACATCGACCCAGACGATAAGGCCTATGGCGGCCCTTCCGTGCCAGACCGAGGTATCGTGCGGTCCGCTCGTGCTTCAACCCGTCGCCACAGGACACAAGTCGCTCGCCGATTACACCCACATCTGTGGGCGCGAGCTGATCGAGGAGATCCGCTCCTTGGCCGGGCCCCTGCAGGGAAAGCGGGTAGTGCATGTGTCGGCCACGGCTTTCGGGGGCGGGGTGTCGGAGATCTTGTACACGCTCGTGCCGTTGATGAGGGACGTGGGTTTGGATTGCGAGTGGCAGGTGATCTATGGGCGCGAGGAGTTCTTCAACGCGACCAAGTTGATGCACAACGCGCTGCAGGGCCACCCGCAGGACTTGGACGCCGAGCAGTGGGCGACTTGGGAGCAGTACAACGAGATGAACGCTCGCGAGCTCTCCGGCGATTGGGACGTGTGCTTGATCCACGATCCGCAACCGGCGGGGCTCTACAAGCTGGTTCCCGAGAAGGCGAAGGGCTGGGTGTGGCGCTGTCACATCGACCTGTCCACTCCCAACCCGGCGACGATCGAGCGGCTGCTGCCCTACATCGCCGACTATCCGCAGAGCCTGTTTCACATGGCCGAGTACGTGCCGGCGGGTATGAAGGGCAACGTGAACGTGGTGCCGCCCGCGATCGACCCGCTGATGCCGAAGAACATGGCGCTCTCCCCCGAAGACGCCTCCTACGTTTGCGAGCAGTTCGGGATCGATGTGGACCGTCCGTTGATCTGTCAGGTCTCGCGCTTCGATCCTTGGAAGGACCCGCTGGGAGTGATCGACGCCTACAGGATCGTCAAGGAGAAGGTTCCCGAGGTGCAGTTGGCCTTGGTCGGCTCGATGGCCAGCGACGACCCGGAGGGATGGGATTTCTTCAACGCCACGATCGCCCATGCCGACGGCGACCCGGACGTGCACATCCTCAACAACTTCAACAACGTCGGGGCGATCGAGGTCAACGCGTTTCAGTCGCACGCGGACGTGGTCGTGCAGAAGTCCACGAGGGAGGGTTTCGGGTTGACCGTCTCGGAGGCGATTTGGAAGGCGCGGCCTTTCATTGGCGGCAACGTGGGCGGCATCCCGCTGCAGGTGGACGACGGGGTGACAGGATTCTTGGTGGACACGGTCGAGCTTTGCGCCCAGCGCGCTTTGGAGTTGCTCGAAGATCCCGCTCTGGGCAAGGCCTTGGGGCGGCGCGGCAAGGAGCATGTGCGCAGCCACTTCTTGACCCCGCGCTATTTGCGCGACTATCTGAAGATATTCACCGCCCTCGGCGAGTCGTGACCGAGGCGCCGGCACAGCGACCCCCGCTGGTGCTGGTCAGCAACCGGGGCCCGGTCACGTTCGGGCCCAATGGAGAGGCCCAGAGGGGGACGGGTGGGCTGGTCACGGCACTGTCGGGCTTGGCCTCCCATCGTGACGCGGTGTGGATCGCCTCGGCGATGAACGACTACGACGCCCAGGTCTCGCGCGAGAACGGGGCGAGGCCGTTCCCGGTGAAGAGCCCGGCCGGGGGCGAGTATCAGGTGCGCTTGGTGGTGAGCGACCCCGAAGCGTATGACCGCTTCTACAACGTGTTCGCCAACCCGATGCTTTGGTTCATCCAGCACTACTTGTGGGATCTGTCCAATGCACCGGACATCAGGCGCGAGGAGATCGAGGCTTTCGAGTTCGGCTACAACGCGGTCAACGAGGACCTGGCGCGGGCTGTGGTCGAGGAGATCGAGGGCGAGGGAGAGCCGGTGGTGATGGTCCACGATTACCACCTCTACACGCTGCCCGAGCTAGTGCGCAAGGCTCGCCCGGACGTGTTCTTGCATCACTTCGTGCACATTCCTTGGACCCAGTCGGATGCTTGGAGGGTGCTGCCTTCGCGAATCCGCGAAGAGATCTTCGCGGGGCTGTTGGCCAATGACATCGTGGGCTTTCACACACGTTCCTATAGACGCAACTTCTTGCAGTGCTGTCGCGATCTGATGGATCTGGAGGTCAACTTCGAGCGTGGCGTGGTGGAGTGGCAGGGACGCGAGGTTTGGGTGCGGGCCTACCCTCTGCCGATTGACCACCGGGCGGCGCTCGCGGCTGCGGCCGGAGAGCGCGTGGCGGAGTTCGAGCGTGAGCTGTTGCGTCGGCGCAGGGACTTTTTGATCCTTCGCGTGGACAGGGCGGACCTGTCGAAGAACGTGCTGAGGGGGTTCTCGGCGTTCGATCTGTTCTTGGAGCAGCACCCCGAGTTCAGAGAGCGGGTGACTTTCGTGGCGCAGCTGATGCCTTCAAGGACCGACGTGCCGGAGTACGCGGAGTACCTGGAACGGATCGAGGCGCTGGTGGCGGTCGTCAACCATCGCCACGGTACCCCCGATTGGATGCCGATCCAGTTGAAGCTGCGCGACGACCTGGATGAGGCGATGGCCGCCTACAAGCACTACGACGTGCTGCTTGTGAACGCCATGTTCGATGGCATGAACCTGGTGGCCAAGGAGGGGCCACTCGTCAACGAAAGGGCGGGGGTCTCGATCCTCTCGGAGAACACGGGGGCGCACGAGGAGCTGGGCGAGTACGCGCTGTCGGTGAACCCTTTCGACATTCAGGAGCTGGCGGATTCGATCCACGCAGCGCTCGCCATGCCCGGACCCGAGCGAGACCGCCGCGCGCGGGGCTTGGCCGAGATCGTGACCTCGCGCGATCCTGGGGATTGGATCGACGAGCAGTTGGCCGATATCAGGGCGAAGCGGACCGCGGAGTCAAGGTAAGGGGATCGTCGTTCGTGCCCTGTTATGATCCCCGGCCGCTCTCAGAGCCCTGCCCATGACCTTGCCCAGGCCCACATACGATCTTGTTTTGCTGCTCGACCCTCAGGCCGAGGAGCCGGCGCGCGCCAAGATCGTGGCGGATGTCAAGGAGGCGATCGGCGCCAAGGGCGAGGTGACCCACCACGACGCTTGGGGCGAGCGGGCGCTGGCCTATCCGATTGACCACAAGGCGACGGCCGAGTACCACCTGTTGCAGTTCCACGCCACCGAGGTCGATCTGATCGCCGAGCTCAATCGCACGCTGCACATCACCGACGGCGTGATCCGCTTTCGCATCAACAAGCTCAAGCCCGGGACGCCGCCCGCGCCGGACATGCGCCCGGGCGCCGCGCCGCCGGCGGCGGTACGCGAGGAGAGCGAGCCCGCGCTCGCCGAGGAAGAGGCCGCGGCGTAATACACTCGGGGCGTGCTGCCGCTGAGGACAACAGGCGTGGGGGACGGCATGGAGATGCCTTCGTGAGCGAGCATCCGATTGGGGACGGTCCGTCGATGCGCAGGACCGACGTGTTGAGGGCCTCGCCGCCGATGTTCGACTCGCGCGTGTTGGACGCCTTCTCGCGCGTGCATCCGCTGGTGCCGGTCTTGATCTTCGTGCCGGTGATCGTGGTCTTGGAGGCTTGGGCTCTATCGCTTGTGAGCGTAGCCGAGGCGGTCGGATTGTTCGCCTGCGGCTATGCGCTGTGGACGCTGTTCGAGTATTGGCTGCACCGCATCGTCTTCCACTTCGAGCCCGACCGTGGGATCGGAGCGCGCATGCACTGGATCATCCATGGCATCCACCACGAGCATCCCAACGATCCGTTGCGCTTGGTGATGCCTCCGGCGGTGAGCATCCCCTTGGGGGCGTTTGTGTTCGGCGTCCTGTATCTGGTCTTGGGCGAGCGCTATGCGCCGGGCGTGGGCGCGGGGTTCTTTGCGGGCTACTTGGCCTATGACATGCTGCACTACTACGTCCATCACTTCCGTCCGCATTCGCGGGTGGGCAGGATGCTGCGCGAGCGCCACATGCGCCACCACTTCCAGGATGACACGAAGGGCTTCGGCATCAGCGCTCCGTATTGGGACGAGGTGTTTCGGACTTCTTCGCGCGGCCAGTCGCGCTAGCTTTAGCCGACGACACCTAAGACGAGAGGAACCGAGCCGTGGCCGCCAGCAACATCAACCGGGTCGTTATGACCGGAAACTTGACCGCCGACCCGGAGCTGCGCTCGCTGCCGAGCGGCTCCTCCGTTTGCAAGCTGCGCGTCGCTTGCAACACGCGCCGCAAGAACGGGAGCACCGGCGAATGGGAGGACAAGCCCAACTATTTCAACGTGACGGTGTGGGGCAATCAGGGCGAGAACGCGGCCCGCTATCTGTCCAAGGGACGCCCCGTGGCGATCGACGGACGCCTGGAGTGGCACGAGTGGGAGGCCCAGGACGGCACCAAACGCAGCGCAATCGATATCATTGCCGAGTCGGTGCAGTTCTTGTCCTCGCGTGAAGACTCTCCCAGTGGCGGAGGGTTCGCGGGTGGAGGAGCCTCGCAGGGCAGCGATGTGGCGGTCGACGACCGCGATTTCCAGCCCGCACCGGTCTCCGGAGCACCCGGAGACGACGACATTCCGTTCTAGTTCTACAGCTAAGGATTTTTGTGCCCCCCACCATGAATACGCCCGCACCAGGATCAGCCGATAGCCTTCGGCTGGCTTTGTCCTCGGTCGGCGCCATGGCACCACCATTGTCGCCTCCCTGCGTCCGCGCCAGCCTTGACTCTCAGCTGCCCTGGCACGACCGCATTCATGGCGGGGAACACTGATGGCAAAGCGCGGTCGCGGCAAGCCTGTCCGACGACGAGACAAGAAGGGCGGATCCGGTACCGGAAGGCGCAAGCCTTGCCAGCACTGCCGCGACAAGGTCGAGCAGGTCGACTACAAGGACGTGACGAGCCTGCGTAAGTTCATCTCCGAGAAGGGCAAGATCCGCTCTCGAAGGATCACGGGTGCGTGCAGGCGCCATCAAGGTCAGATCGCTAGAGCCGTCAAGCGGGCGCGCGAGCTGGCCTTGCTGCCTTACGTGAACGAGGGCGGCCGCGACGACCATCCCAGACGCGAACGCGGCGACCGGGACCGCGACCGCTAGGGCTTCGCCCCGGCTCGCGACCGACCAAAAGCCAACTTCAGGAAAGACCAGGAGCGAGATGCCCGAAGCGATACTTCTCAAGGACGTGGACGAGCTCGGCGAGCAGGGCGCGGTCGTGGACGTCTCCAAGGGCTACCTGCGCAACTTCTTGATTCCTCGCAAGCTGGCCCAACCGGCGACCAAAGGCGCGATCGAAGTGATTCGCCAGCGCCAGGAAGCGGCCGAGCGCGCTGCGCGGGAGTACGCCGAGAAAGCAAGCGACAACGCGGCGCTGTTGAACAAGACGGTGATCACGATCGCCCAGCAGGCGGGTGCCGACGGACGCCTGTTCGGTTCGGTCACCGCACAGGACATCGCCGCGGCGATCAGGGACGCACGCGGGCTGAGAACTGACAAGAACAACGTGCACCTGCCTGAGTCGATCAAGAACGTGGGCACCTACATGGTCGTGGTGGAAGTCGTCGAGGGCGTGACGGCCACCGTGAAGACCATGGTCGTCGCACAGAAGTAAGTCCGCCGCAGCTGCGAACATCTGTTCGTGTCACCGGCCGCCATCTTTTTCCTTGCGAGTTGCGGGAACGCCGGCTACCGCCAAGAGCCCCCGGACCTAGACTCGGCCAAGCGATGAGCGCCGCCCCGACAACCAACGGCTCGCAGATGCCCACGGGCGTGATCGCGCCTCCGCACAACCTCGACGCAGAGCAGTCGGTGCTCGGCGCGATCCTGCTGTCCGACCGCTCGCTGTATGCGCTGGTGATCGAAGAGGGGCTGCGCCCCGAGGACTTCTATCGCGACCGCCACGGCCTCATCTACGAGGCGATGCTGGGTCTCTACAACGAGTCCGAGCCGGTGGACGTCCTGACGGTGGTCGACCGTCTGCGCCAGAGCGGCAAGCTCGAGGAGGTTGGCGGGCCGCCCACGGTGGATGAGCTGACGGGCGTGGTGCCGGCGGCCGGTCACGCCCGCCGCTACGCCCAGATCGTGCGTGAGAACGCTCTCTTGCGTAGGCTCTTGGCCGCCTCCTATGACATCCAGTCGAGCGTGCTCGAACGCAGCGACGCTCCCCGCGAGCTCGTCGAGCAGGCGGAGAAGACGATGTTGGAGGTCGCGCGCGACGATCGCCAGCAGGACTTCAGGTCGATCGAGGAGGTGTTGCACGAGGAGCTCGACAAGCTGCACAGGCTCTCGATCGAAGGGACCTCGCTGACCGGCTCCCCGTCGGGCTTCAAGGACCTGGACGAGATCACGGGCGGCTTTCAACCGGGCAACCTGATCATCATCGCGGCGAGGCCCGCGATGGGCAAGAGCGCTTTGGTTTGCAACATCGCCGAGAACGCGGCTGTCGAGCACGGTCGCCCGGTCGCGCTGTTCAGCTTGGAGATGGCGGAGGCCGAGTTGGCGCAGCGCTTCGTGGCCTCCCAGGCGCGCATCAAGGGCGAGGAGCTGCGCAAGGGAAGGGTCAAGGAAGAGCGCTGGCCGAAGATCCTGAAGGCTTCGCAGCGCCTTGCGGCCGCACCCCTTTGGGTGGACGATTCAAGCGACGTGGGGATGCTCGAGATCAGGGCCAAGGCTCGCCGCTTGCATTCGCAATGCGAGAACGGCCTGGGGCTGATCATCATCGACTACCTGCAGCTGATGAGGACCGACAGCCGTTATGACTCGCGGGTCACCGCGGTGGGCGAGCTGAGCAGGGGCTTGAAGATCTTGGCGCGTGAGCTGGGGGTGCCTGTGATCGCTCTGTCGCAGCTGAGCAGGGCCGTGGAGACGAGGCCGGACAAGCGGCCGCAGCTCTCAGACCTGAGGGAGTCGGGCAACCTCGAGCAGGACTCGGACTTGGTCATGTTCATCTATAGGGACGAGTATTACAACGAGGATTCCGAGCGTCCGGGCGAGGCCGACCTGATCATCGCCAAGCATCGCAACGGGGCGGTCGGCAAGGTCACGCTCACATTCCAGAAGGAGTATCCGAAGTTCATGAACTACGCGGGCGAAGCGAGGTACGCGGCGTGAACATTCGCACCGCACACCTGGCCGAACGCAGGGGAGGCACCGCGCGATGAACGCCGAGGTGCTCAACTTGGCGGGCGCTCGCGATCGGGACGCTTGCCCTCTGGGGATGTGCGACGGGAGCGGGTTCGTGGTGGAGGAGGCCACCAATACCGCCTCAGATTGCCGCTGCCGCGCCGGTCGTATCGCGCGCAAGCGCGCGGCGAGCTTGGAGGGGCGCATACCGAAGCGCTATCAAGGCGCTTCGTTCGATCGCCCGCCCGTGCTGGGGATGCCGGATGCGGTGGTCGCCGAGGTGCGCGGCTATGTGCGCAACCTGGACGCTCGCTTGAAGGAAGGTCGCGGCATGTGGCTTGTCGGGGATGTGGGCACCGGCAAGACCACGCTTGCGATGATCGTCTCGGCTGCCGCCTTGGACGCGGGACACACGGTGGCGATCTATTCGCTGCCGCGGTTGCTCAACCTGATCCGCGACGAGATCGGCACCGAAAACAGCTTGCTTGACCTGCTGGACAGGCTCTCAGGCGTGGACCTGCTGCACATCGACGACCTCGGCGCCCAACACACGACTCCGTGGCGCTTGGAGCAGCTCTACTCGATCGTCGACGCCCGCTACCAGGCCGGCAGGCCGATCATCGCGACCACGAACCTGATGCCTGAAGCCCTGGCCGAACAGATGGGCCGGCAGATCCTCAAAACGGTCACCGAGGATGGGGGTGGGCAGAAGACCGAAGAGACGCGCGAAGTGTCCAATGACGCCAGCGAGGTCGTAGGTCAACGCATCGTGTCCCGGCTGGTTGAGATGTGCGGCGATCCGCACCCCCTGTTCGGCGAGGACCGGCGACAGGTCTACCAGGCCGAGCCACCGGCCGCGCAATCGGCAGGCTTCGGGGCCTTGCACAGGACTTGAGCGTCGGCCGAGCGCGGGGACCTGGGACCGACCACCTAAACTGCATGACGCGATGCCAGGAATAGTCGTAGTGGGCGCCCAGTGGGGCGACGAGGGCAAGGGCAAGATCACAGACCTGCTCGCCGAGAACGGCGACGCGGTCGTGCGCTTTCAGGGCGGCAACAACGCGGGGCACACGATCGTGCGGGGCGAGGAGGAGTGGAAGCTGCATCTGATCCCCTCGGGCATCCTCTATCCGGGCAAGCGCTGCGTGATCGGCAACGGCGTGGTGATCGACCCGAAGGTGCTGATCGAGGAGCTGGATGCGCTACGGGCACGCAGGGTGGACGTGAGCGGGCTGAGGATCTCGGCCAATGCCCACCTGATCATGCCCTACCACCTGCTGCTGGACTCGGCCGGCGAGGCGAAGCTGGGCAGCCTTCAGATCGGCACGACGCGTCGCGGGATCGGGCCCTGCTACGCGGACAAGGCGGCTCGGTTGGGCATCCGGGTGCAAGACCTGCTCGACGAGAAGATCCTCAAGAAGAAGATCGTGGCGGCGATGGAACCCAAGCGCCTGTCGTTGCGGCCGTTCGAGAAGGACCCGACGCTCGACCTGCACACGATGACCGAGGAGTACCTGACCTATGGCCATCGCTTGGAGCAGCACATCGCCGATACGGCGCGCCTGATGTGGGACCTGCTCGACCAGGACCAGAAGGTGATCTTCGAGGGCGCCCAGGGAGCGATGTTGGACATCGACCACGGCACCTATCCATTCGTGACCTCCTCCAATCCCCTGTCGGGCGCCGCTTGCGTGGGCGCAGGGGTCGGCCCGAAGGACATCGAGGAGGTGTGGGGGGTCTCCAAGGCTTACACGACCAGGGTGGGCGCGGGCCCTTTCCCGAGCGAGCTGCACGACGAGATGGGCGAGACGATCCGCAGGCGCGGAGGTGAGTTCGGCACGACAACCGGACGTCCTCGGCGAACTGGCTGGCTGGACCTGGTGGCGCTGCGCTATGCGGCCCGTTTGAACACGCTCACGGCCCTCGTGTTGACCAAGCTGGACGTGCTTTCGAGCTTGGACCGCATCCAGGTGTGCACCAGCTACAGGGGAGCGGAGGGCGCCGAGTTCGAGGACTTCCCGTACCACCAGACGGTGTTGCACCACACCACCGCCGAGTTGACCGAGCTGCGCGGCTGGAGCGAGGACTTGGGCGAGTGCCGCACCCTCTCAGACCTGCCCGAGGCCGCCCGCGAGTACTTGCAGTTCATCGAAGAGAACACCGCCACGCCAGTGACCCTGATCGGCGTCGGGCCGGGCCGCGACCAGATCGTGTGGACCGACGCCGGGCGCGAATCGCTGATCGGGCCAGGCGCGGAGGCCGCCAGCGCAGCCTGAGCGCGTGATCCGCGAATCTCACAGGCTGTTGAAGGTGGTGCAGCCTCCCGTGGTACGAGGAGGAAACTCCCCCGCCCGCCATCCGAGACTCGCCCACAGTCCAGGAGATCGAAGCTGGGCGCTCGACGGATGAAGTTGACCAGTTCCACGAATGGGCCGTGTTGGAATCGAACCAACAACCTTGGGCTTAAGAGGCCCCTGCTCTGCCAATTGAGCTAACGGCCCGCGAGGGGCGCCGGCTCCTCGGGAGACCGGTGTCGGCAGGATTCTAGCCAAGCTTGGTCCCACCTGAAGGGCGCCTTTCAAAAGACGATCGTGCGTCCCCCGTCGGCGATCACGCGGTCTTCGAGGTGTAGGGAGACGGCGCGCCAAAGCACAAGCCGCTCGATGTCTCTGCCGATGCGTTCCAAGTCGCCCACGCTCCGGCGATGGTCCACGCGGGCGACGTCCTGCTCGATGATCGGCCCTCCGTCGAGCTCGGCGGTCACGTAGTGGGCGGTGGCGCCGATCAGCTTGACCCCGTGCTCGCGGGCCCTGCGATAGGGGTTGGCGCCCGCGAAGGCCGGCAAGAAGGAGTGGTGGATGTTGATCGCCGGAGCCCCCAAGCCGTCGAGGAACTCGCCGCTGAGGACCTGCATGTAGCGGGCCAAGACGATCAGATCCACCTCGCCGCGCAAGATCTCGAGCATCCCAACCTCGGCCTCCCGCTTTTTCTCGGCGGCAACCGGCACATGGTGGAAGGGCACTCCGGCCGCCTCCGCCTCATCCGCCAGGTCCGTGTGGTTTGAGACCACGGCGACCACGTCCCCGTCGAGCTCGCCGCGGCGCCAGCGCCACAGCAGATCGACCAAGCAGTGGTCATAGCGCGACACAAGGATCGCGACGCGCTGGCGCTCGCCCCACCAGCGGACCTTCCAATCCATCGCAAACCGCCTCGCCACCTCGGCCTCGAAGGCCTGCGTGAAGCGCTCGCGCTGCTCGGCCAAGCCCTCCAAGAAGAACTCGGTGCGCAGATAGAAGCGCCCTCCGATCGGGTCGGAGGAGTACTGGTCGGAGGAGACGATATTGGCGCCCCGCTCGAACAGGAAGCTCGACACGGCCGCCACGATCCCCGGCTGATCGGCGCAATCGATCAGCAGGCGCGCGGTGTATCTCGGGCTCTCCTGTGGGGCGGCCATGTGCGCACCCCGGCCACTATTTCTTGGTGCTCGAGGTCTTCGACGTGCTCACGGGCGCCGGGCTGGTTTTCAGGATGGTCCCCTGCCCTTTTTCGCCGACTTTGACGGTGTAGACCTTGCCGTTAGTGGTCCCCGTGAACGTTTCCTTGGAAGGATTGCCCGTCGGGTTGGTCTTCAGTTGCGCGAGCTCTTCTTCCACCTTCTTGCGATCGGTGGGCGGAGTCAAGGCGATCGTCTTCTTGGCCGCCAGATCGCCCACGCTGGTGTCTTTCGCTTGATAGGCGAACTTGGCTAGGTCGCCATACAAGGTCACGCTGGCCGGCTTGGAGGGGATCACGAGTTGCAGTGCCGCCACGGCTTCGCCGGGCTGGTTGAGCCCTTCTTCGCCGAAGACCCTGACCATGTCATAGGCGATCGTGAGCGGCGGATTCTTCGGGTTGAGCGCCACATAGCGGCTCCAAGCATCGACGACCTTAGTCAACTGTTCCTTGCCCTTGGCCGTGAACTGCTGCTTTTCTTCGTCATAGAATTCGCTGCCATTGGCGTTGTGGAAGCGCGCTTCGGCCAGGGCCGCCCAGGCCGCCGCTTCGCTTGGATGCAGGCGCGTGCGCTTTTCGGCTTCGGAGACCTGTTTGCCGTAACCCGCGCCGCCCGAGCTTTCTTTGTTGCCGAACAGCCCTTCGAAGATGCCCCCGCCGCCCAGACCGGTGCCCACTCCGAAACCGATGAAGCTCAGCCCGAACAGGATCGCCAGGCCCAGATAGACGGCCCTCACGGTGCGGCGCCTGCCGCGGCCTCGCAGGTCGAACAGCATCAGCCGGCCAAATCTGGGTCTATGTGATCGATCATCTCTTCCGCGGTGGTTGGTTGTTCGCTTCCTGTATCCGGCATTCGCCGGCCATCGGCGTCGCCCGGCGGGGACCCGGGGGGCGCAGGCGTTCCCGATGCACCCATCGAGGATGGTGGCTCCTCGGGAGGGCGCCCTGCCCCCGTAGCCGCCGCTCGCGCCGCATCGCGTCGCGCGACAACCGATGCGATCAGGATACTCGCCTCGTAGAGCAAATACAGCGGAACTGTCTCCAGCAGCAGCGTGAAGGCGTCTCCCGGCAGAAACGCGGCAACCGCCGCGCACGCCAACAGGGCGTACCGGCGGTTGCGCCGCAGCTGGCGCGGGGTCACCAGGCCGAGCCTCACCGATCCCACAATCGCGATCGGCGCCTGGAAGGAGAGCCCCATCGCCAGCAGCACCGTGGCCGCGAACTTGTAGTACTGGTTAGCCTGGATCATCACGTTGAACTGGTCGCTGTTGAAGTTCTGCAGGAAGTGGACCGCGGCGGGGAGCACCACGAGATAGCCGAACGCGACCCCGGTCGCGAACAGAAACGGGACAGAGATCAGCAGAGGCAAGACCGCGCGTCGCTCCCGGGGACTGAAGGCGGGAAGCACGAAGCCGTAGAGCTCGAACAGGATCAGGGGCAGGGCCAGGACCAGCGAGAAATAGAGCGTAACCGTCAACGTCGCGGTGAGCGGTTCCCCGGGCCCGAGCGTCGTCGGGTTGGTTCCGCTCGGAGTGCGCGGCAACTTGGCGATGTCCGCTTGCAGCTTGGCGATCGAGCCCGCCAGCTGAGTCCGCGTCGCAGCCGGCAAGCCACTGCTCGGAGCGCCCAAAGCACGCGCGATCGCCTGGGTGTCTTTGGCCACGCCGAGCACCGCCTGCTGGGTGAACCAAGTCTGTCCAGCGGGCCCTTGGCCTTTCAAGGCCTGCTGCTCGGTCTGTTTGTGCAGCGGCCGGTTGATGAAGTTCAGCAGCGCATGGTTCTGCCACAAGCAGACCGCGAACACGACCGCGAAGGCAATCGCGCTCACAATCAGCCGGGTGCGCAGCTCTTCTAGGTGATCGACGATGCTCAGTCGCTCGTCGTGACCGATCGTCCGGATTGCGGTCGCCATCGCCTCTGAAGCTATCACCGTGCCCTCGCCGCTCGGCGCGGTGTCCTTGCCCGTCGGTGGAATACGCAGGCTCCCCGCGGTTGCTCCGCGGTTTGCGGCGGGTAGCTAAAGGCCCGCCGTCTCGCCGTCGATGAGGCGAGAGAGAGACAATGAACGAGGACAATCGCCAACGTACGCGCCGTCACGTCAAGCTACCGGGAGGTAGGCAGATCGAGGTCGTCTACCTCGACAGCGCTAGCGAGCACGACGGGGAGACATCGACTCAGATGACCCACCCGGCAACAGGCACGCCGGGGGATCGAACGGTGGTTCCCCCGAACAGCGGCACCCCCGTCGATCCGCACATGACCTCCGATGCCAACAGCACCCCGCTTGACCCGGGCCGGGCGACAAGCAGCGACACACCAGTCACGCCGAAGCCTTGGAATGGAGACTCTCCGAGCACCGCCCCCGGCGAAGCCCTGCACGTGTGCCCACGCTGTACCGGTGGGCTCGTACATCCGCTCGATTGGGTGGAGGAATCGCCCGGTCGCTGGCGCATCCTGATGCGCTGCCCCGATTGCGACGCGCTGCGCGAGGGTGTGTTCGGGCAAGCGCTCGTGGAGCGCCTGGACGAGGAGCTCGACCGGGCCACCGGAGCATTGCTCAGCGATCTCAGACAGCTGACCCACGCGAACATGGTCGAGGAGATCGAGGTCTTCGCTCGCGCGCTCGAGCTGGACCTGATCGGCGCAAACGACTTCTAGATGGTCGAATCGACCATCTAGCTTCAGCAGTAGCGCTCGACAACCGCGTCGGCGAGCAGAGTCAGCAGCTCGAGGTGTTCCTCGCGCAAGCTCGTCGGTAGCGCAGACTTGGCTTGCGCGACGATCGAGAGTGCCTGCTCCCGGGCATCCTCCAAGGCGCCAGTCGCGGCGATCCAATCGCACAACAGCTCTGCGCGAGCGCTCGGCGACTCCGGGCCCCCGACGTCCGTCAAGCCGGCGATGTCGAACGACGCGATGCGGGGGTCGCGTTCGCGAGCGAGGATCAAGGGCAGCGTGACCGTCCCGTCGAGCAGATCGGTGCCCCGCGACTTGCCGGTTCGCTCGGGCGGACCGGACACATCGAGCACGTCGTCGAGCAACTGGAAGGCGAGGCCGATCCGCTCGGCGAACCTGCCAAGGCTCCGCGCAAGCTGGGGGGTACCCTCCGCCCCGATCAGCGCCCCCAGACGACAAGCCCCCTCAAACAGGGACGCGGTCTTCAGCCGGCATCGCTCGAAGTAGCGCTCGACAGCAACGTTCGCGGCGAAGGCGTCCTCGCGCTGCAACAGCTCCCCGGCGGCGAGGGCAGAGCTGGCGTCCGAGAGCGCCCGCAACTGCTCGGGGTCTTGGTTGCGCGCCAGCTCGGCGAAAGCGCGCGAGAAGAGCAGATCTCCCGTCGCGATCGCCGCCGTACGCCCAGCGTCGGCGGCGATCGTCGGACGCCCCCTGCGCAGTTCGGCGCCGTCGATCAGATCGTCGTGGACGAGCGTGGCCGAATGCACCAGCTCGACCGCGACCGCGGCGCGGACCAAGCTCTGCTCGCCGGCGTCCCCCTCCCCCGGGCCACCTGCGGCCTCGGCGGCGAGCACGACCAGCAAAGGCCGCAAGCGCTTGCCGCCGGCCGCCACCGTGGCCGCCGCGTGTGAGGCCAGCGGTACTCCAGCCTGAGCCGCGACCGTCTCCAGGTGAGCCTCCACGCGCACCATCCGCTCGCGCAGCCCCGGTCCCCCGCGGCGCATGATCTGCTCGACGGCCTCCACGTCGGCGGCCGTGTTCGGGCCTGCGTCGAGCGCGCTCACCTTCCCTGAGCCGCCCTCTCCCGAGGGAGCTCGGGCCGTGTCATAGCGATCCTCGACCCGGCGGCTCGGTGGCCTCCCACGAGCGCCGCGCTGTTGTGTTCACGTGGTCCCAACCCCACCGACGGTAGCGCCGTGGACCGCGATTATGCCCCCCGCCATCAACACATAGCCGATATCGGTGCAACCGGCGCGCTCCATCTCAGCGGCCAGCGCCACGGGAGAGTGGAAGCGCTTGACCGAATTGGGCAGGTAGGTATAGGCGTCGGCAAGCGTCACCTCGGCCGGATCGGAGGCGGAACGGCCTCGCAAGCGCCCAAGGCCGCCCGCGAGGCCGCCGATCAAGGGAACTATGCGGTCGAACCAGACACGGTAGAACAGCGACAGAGGCGGGCGTGTGGGGGTCGTCATCTCGAGCACCACGACGCGACCGCCCGGCCGCACCACCCGCGCCATCTCACGAAGACCGCGGCCCAAGTCGGCGAAGTTGCGTGCGGCGAAGCCCACCGTGGCCGCGTCGAAGCTGTCGTCCGCGTAAGGCAGCTCCAGCGCATCGCCCCATTCAAAGCTGAGACGGGCCGGCCCCGATCTCACCGCGCCGTTGCTCGGAGACGAACCGGCGCCGCTGCTCGGAGGCGGATCGGTGGGAGGCGAACCGGGGACCGCCTTTGCGCCCTTCAGCCGCGCGCGTGTGAGCATCTGCTCGGAGAAATCGCTGCCCACCACCTCGCCGCCCGGGGAGACGCGTCGAGCCAGCTCGATCGCCAGATCGCCGGTCCCCGTCGCGACGTCCAGCACGCGGTCTCCCGGGCCCACGTTGGCGAAGTCCACCGCACGTTCGCGCCAACGATGGTGCAAGCCCGCGGTCATGACCGTGTTGATCAGGTCATACACGCCCGCCACGCGGTCGAACATGGCCCGGACCTGCACCGCCTCCAAGCGGCCTGCCCTCGCGTCAGCGCTTCGCCGAGCGGCCATGGTGCTCGCCGGCTACTTGAGCTGCGAGAGGAAGAACACGGCCGCGCCGAACTTCTTGGGCGGCAGGTTCTTGAAGGAGGGCATCGGCGCGGTGGGATTCACCAGCGTGCGGGCGATGCCTTGGGCGGGCAGCCGAGATCCGATGTGGGTCAGCTCAGGGCCAGGACCGGAGTTTCCGTTGTCGCCAATTTTGTGGCAGGCCAAACAGCCGGATTGGGCAACCACATCGCGGCCCGCTTCGAATTCGGCCAAGGTCTTGCCACCGGCCTGCACCACCGCCGCCGGCGTCGGCATTTCAATCGCCGTCGGCGAGCCCGCGTTGGCGCCCTCATAGGTGAGCAGGGCCATCGCGCCGATCACGAAGATGCCCGTGAACATCGCGATCGGCCTACGCTCAGGCCTGCGCTCGGGCCCACGATCGTAGAACGGCAGCAGGAACAAGAGGATCATCCCGATCGTGGGCACGCCGATCGTGGCGAGCGGAACGAGGCTCGGCGGCTTGATCACGCGCAGCACCTCGAACAGGAAGAAGAAGTACCACTCGGGACGCGGCACATAGGTGGTCGTAGTCGGGTTGGCCTTGGAGCCGAGCTCGGCGCCCAGCACGAGCGACATCGTGATGATGCAGGCCATCACCACGCACGCCATCAAGGAGTCCTTCATCACCGCATAGGGGAAGAAGGGCTTGCCTTCGGCCTTCTGGAGGGAGTATTCGCGGAGGTAAGCCTCCTTCTCGCGACGGTTCACGCGTCAGCCTCGCGCAACTCGGTCTTCTTCTCGGCTTTCAACCAAGGCGGCGCGGTCGTTCCCAGCTTGGCCACGAGATACAGGTGAGCACCGATCAAGGCGGCGATCAAACCGGGCACGAGCAGCATGTGGATCGCATAGAAGCGCGACAAGGTGGTCGCTCCGAATTCGCCGCCCCCCCGCAAGAAATCGCTCAGGTAAGGCCCGATCAAGGGTCCGGTGCCGTTGATGTTGACGCCCACGATCGTCGCCCAGTACGCGCGCTGATCGAAGGGCAGCAGGTAGCCGGTGAAGGACATCGTCATCGTCAGGATCAGCAACACCACGCCAATCACCCAGTTGAGCTCGCGCGGATACTTGTAGGCGCCGAAGAAGAAGGTCCTGCCCATGTGCAGGAACACGAGGATCACCATGACGCTTGAGCCCCACTTGTGCATCCCGCGCACGAACTGGCCCAAGAAGACTTCGTTGGTGACGTGCCTGATCGATTCGTAGGCTCCGCCGGAGGCGTCGGGCCGGTAGTACATGGCCAAGAACACGCCGGTCACAGCTTGGTTGAGGAAGGCGAACATCGTGGCCGAACCAAGGGTGTAGAACCAGTTGGTGCCCTTGGGCACCTTGCGGAACATCATCCAACGGGCGCCCCCGCTGAGCGAAGTGCGCTCGTCGACCCAGTCGACGACGCTCTTGCCACCCTCTTTGGCGTGGTCGGCCGGACCCAGCTTGCCGGCGGGGTCGCCGGGCCTCGGCGGCGGTGCCTTCAAGGCCGAGGGCATCGGCGGCGCGGGCAGCTTCGGAGCCTTCGCCACGAGCTACCTCCTCTCCGACGGCCGCGAGGGGTACATGTACTGGCCGATCCCGTCGATCGGCTCACCCGGATCGCGCGGCGAGAAGCGTTCCAGCTCGCTGTTGACGCTGTAGCGCGAGCCGATCTGCACGACGCCGCGCACCACCCGTGTGTAGAAGCGATCAAGCGGCCTCACAGGAGGACCGCCCACGGGCACGCCGAGCAGGTTGTAGACGCCACCGTGGCAGGGGCAGATGAAGCGCTCGGCCGCGTCCACCCAGCGCACCGGACAGCCCAGGTGGGCGCAGCGCGAGGTGATCGCGATGAACTGGGTGTCGCGATCGCCCTTGTCGGTGTCCAACAGCGGGTTGCGCTTACGCACATAGACGGTGGCCTTGCCAGCCTCGCCGATCCCAGGCGTGAGCGTGATCACAGTTGGGACGTAATTGGTATCCGGGAACATCTCGACCGGACCCACGCTCTCCCAAGTGTGCTCGTTTTCTTTGAAGATCGGCCCGATCGCGAAGCCGAGCGCCGGAAGCAGGAAGGAAGCCGCCGCGATCCCACCGGCGGCCTGGGAGCCCACAGTCATGAAACGGCGGCGCGTGACCGTCTCGCCCTCGAAGGCGCCCGGAATCTGGCGATCTATCGTGTAGCGGGACTTGTGCTGGTTGTGCTTGTCGGACACGGCCGGAACAATATCGAGTGAACGCCTCTGCGTGCTCGGGACGCCTCATGCGTGGGCGAGACAGCGCAACGTCTCTAAAGCCTCGGGCGAGCCGGCCCGCAACAGCGACTTAGCATCTTCATAGCCCGCGCTGGCCCCCCAACCGACCGCTCGAGCACCTGCCATCCAGACCTCTTCGGCCAATTCAGGCGCCGCCTCGGCGCGTGCGAGCGCGCTCAAAGCGATCGTGTCCGCCAGCTCGGCCACCGCCTCTATGTCGCCCAACTCGACCAGACGCGCCAAGCCGATCGCGTACAGACGGTCGCCGGCCAGCAGACCGAGGTCCTCCTCGGACGGGCGCACCACCCTCGAAGCGCCGTAATGCAGGAGATAGCCTTCGTAGATCGTCTCCACCAGCAGCTCGTAGTCCTGCTCGTTGCCGCGTGCTTTTGGACCCGAGGCGGCCAGCTGCGCGGGCCCCGGCAACGGGTCGTGGGGCCTTGCGATATGCGAGTCGCGAGACACCAAGCTCGCCATCAAGCCCCCCTCGGCCAGCAGCAGCGCCCTGAGACGCTCAAGCGAAGCGCCAAGCGCCTCTGCCGGCCCGATCGAATCCGCGCTCATGCCAGCTCCGCAAAGGCGGCGGCCGCCGCCGCGAGGGTGAGTTCGAGCTGCTCGGGCGTGTGCGCAAGCGAGGGAAACCAGGCCTCGTATTGGGAGGGCGGCGCGTACACCCCGCGCGAGAGCAGACCCCGACACCAGCTCGCATAGGCGTCATGGTCACACGCTTGGGCACCAGCCAGATCGCGCACCGGAGCTTCGCTGAAGAACACGGTCAGCAAGCCCGGTACGGTCGCGACCTGAACCGCGCACCCACTCGCCTCGGCGGCTTCGCGCAGCCCTACCGCCAGCTGTTCGGTGAATGTGGCCAAGCGCAGGTAGGCCGCGTCGTTAAGCAGCGCCAAGGTCGCAAGCCCGGCGGCGACGGCGAGCGGGTTGCCTGACAGCGTGCCCGCTTGGTAGACCTCCCCGGCAGGCGCCAACGTGCGCATCAGCTCGGCCTTGCCCCCCACCGCGCCGGCGGGCAGGCCGCCGCCGATCACCTTGCCCATGACGGTCAAATCGGCGTCCACGCCGCTCAGCTCCTGGGCGCCCCCGCGCCCCACCCTGAAGCCGCTGATGACCTCATCGAGGACGAGCAGCGCGCCGGTGGCGTCCGCGCGCTCGCGCAACAACTCCAGGAAGCCGTCCTCGGGCGCGACCAAGCCCATGTTGGCCGGGATCGGCTCGGCCAAGATCGCGGCGATCGGCTCGCCGGGCGCGGTGGCCGCCCGCAGCGCGTCGGCGTCGTTCCAGGGCAGGATCGTGGTCGTCGCGGCGGCCGATGCCGGCACCCCTGGACTGGAGGGCAACGATTGCGTGGCCAAGCCCGATCCTGCTTGGGCGAGCAGACCGTCGACGTGGCCGTGGTAGGCGCCCGCGAACTTAACGACGCGCTCGCGCCCGGTGGCGGCGCGAGCGAGCCGCAGGGCGGTCATCGTCGCCTCGGTCCCGGAGGAGGTCATGCGAATCATGTCCACCGACTCCATCCGGCGTGCCACCTCGGCGGCGAGCTCGATCTCACCCGCGGTGGGCGCCCCGAAGCTCGTGCCGCGCGCGGCGGCGCTCGCCACCGCGTCGAGCACGTCCGGATGGGCATGACCGCAGATCAAAGGCCCCCACGAGCACACGTAGTCCACGTAGCGATTGCCGTCCACGTCGAAGATCTCTGCGCCGGCGCCACGCTCGATGAAGATCGGATCGCGCCCGATCGCCCGCATCGCGCGCACCGGCGAGTTGACCCCTCCCGGGAGCAGTCCTAGCGCGCGGCGATAGAGCTCGGAGGAGCGCGTGTCGGTCAGGGACGCCGGCATCGGTCAGCCGGCGTGTTCGCGTTCCCAGGCCTTGAAGTCCTCGGTGAAGTAGAGCAGCCTGATCTTCTTGTACTCCGTCGAGGAGTACAACGTGGCGCGCTCCTCGATCCCGGTCATCTCGGCGATCGAGTCGAGGATCGCGTCGCACTCCTCCTTGGAGCGCCCGTGAGCCATCGTGAACACCGAATATGGCCAATCTTGGTAGGTGGGCCTCTGGTAGCAGTGGGAGATGCCTCGCACGGCCGCCATGCGACGTCCCACGTCGTGGATGTCGGGCTCGGGCACCTTCCACACACCCATGCCGTTGGCCGAGAACCCGGCGCGACGGTGATAGAGGATCGCCGCCACGCGCCGCAGCAGCCCGCGCTCCTGCATCCCGGCGAGATGATCCAAGAAGCTTCCTTGCTCCTGGCCGAGGGCGGCGGCGGCCGGCGCGTACGGTTCGGGCACGACCGGCATGTCGCCCTGCAGGGCCCGAATCGTCTCGATGTCGAGCTCGTCGTAAGGCTGGGGCTCGAGCTCGATCGGCTCGGTCGCCACGGCCGCCTTCGCGAGTGCCTGCGTGTCGCCCTCCATCTCCAAATCCATCCTGATCTTGAATAGCTTCAAAGTGGGCAGTTGGCGCACCGACTCCGCGCCCGCCTCGGCCGCCAGCGCCTGCAATGTGCCCTCCAGCCCGAGCGGGGAGTCTGGCTCGGTGGCGATCGTGAACCACAGGTTGAATTCGTGGTTGCGCAGGTAGTTGTGGGATACGCCCGGGTGGGCATTGATGACCTGGGCGGCCCGCTGGGGATTCTCCGGATCGACCTTGGCGGCGACCAGCATCGAGGAGTAGCCGAGCGCGCGCGTGTCGAAAATCGGCGTGACCTGGCGGATGATGCGCTCGTCGAGCAGGTATTGCACGCGGGCGAGCACCTCCTCTTCGCTCACCTGCGCAAGTTCTGCCACCCGCTCGTAGGGGCGCGGCTCGATCGGGAAGGAGCCTTGCATCAGGTTGAGCAGGCGCTTGTCGAGCTCGTCGAGCGGGATCGCCGCGCCGTACTTGCGGCTCCTCGTCTTCAAGCCCGCCCGCCCGGCGGCGGGGTCTCTTCTTATGCCGTCTGCGAGAGCCATTGAGCCACGTCCTTGGAGTGATAGGAGATCACGATGTCCGCACCTGCCCGGTGCAAGGAGGTGAGGATCTCGCCAACGGCCGCCCGCTCCTCCATGTAGCCGGCCGCCACGGCCGCCTTCACCATCGCATACTCCCCGCTCACGTTATACGCAGCGAGGGGCAGGCGCGTAGCCTGCTTGACCGCCGCGATCAAATCTCCGTAGGCCAAGGCGGGCTTGACCATCACCATGTCGGCGCCCTCGGCCGCGTCGAGCAGGGCCTCGCGCACCGCTTCGCGACCGTTGCCCGGGTCCATTTGGTAGGAGCGCCGGTCGCCGAAGGCTGGCGTCGAGGAGGCGGCGTCGCGGAACGGCCCATAGAAGGCGGAGGCGAACTTGGCCGAGTACGCGAGGATCGGGGTCTCGCCGTAGCCCTCGGAGTCGAGCTCCGAGCGGATCGCGCCGACACGCCCGTCCATCATGTCCGAGGGAGCCACGATGTCGGCGCCGGCCCGGGCATGACTGGTCGCAACACCCGCGAGCAGCTCCAAGGTGGCGTCGTTGTCCACGCTCCCGTCATCTCTGACCACGCCACAATGACCATGGTCGGTGTACTCGCACAAGCACACGTCGGTGATCACCAACAGGTCCGGCGCGGCCACTTTGATCGCTGCGGTCGCCAGCTGCACCGCCCCTTGCTCGTCCCACGCGCCGCTGCCTTCGGCGTCCTTCTCGACGGGGACCCCGAACAGGAGCACTGCCCCCAGGCCGAGCTCGGCGGCTTCGCGTGCCTGCTCCACGACAGAGGAGAGGGGTAGGCGGCTGACGCCCGGCATCGACTCGATCGGCTCGGGCGCCCGGGCGGCCTCGGACACGAACAGCGGCAGCACCAAGCGATCGGCGCGCAACTCGGTCTCGCGTACCAGTCCCCGCATCGCCGCCGAGGTGCGCAGCCTGCGCATGCGCGTGGTGGGGAAAGCCATCGTGTTTCGAGGATACTCGCCCAGCTATTCGGCGCGGCGCAGGCCGAAGCCGGCCAGGGCCGCGAACAGGAGCGTGACACCGAAGAGGTGGAGGATCGAGGCGCCGAGGCCCGGCGAGGCGCCATTCACGGCGGCGTCGAGCGCCTGCAGGGCGGCCTTGTAGGGGAACACGAAAGAGATCGCGCCGATCGCGTCGTACAGACCGACGGCGACCGACCCGCTCGGCACCAAGGCCAAGAAGGCGAGCGGCAAAGACAGCAGGAAGGCCAGCAGCGAAGCGGCCCTCACCTCGCGGGCGAGCGCGCCGATGGCAATACCCAAGGCGGCGAAGCCGAAGGCGGCGAAGGCCAAAGCGAGCACCCACAACCCGATGCGCGACAGGTCGAGCGTCACGAAAGCGCTCACGCCGAGCAGCATCGCGAAAGCCACGACGAATCCGCACACGGCCCCCAAAGACGCCTTCTCGACAAGCAGGCTCACCCGCGAGACGAGCCCCCCACCGCTGCCGGGCGAGCGCCTGAGCAGGCGCGTGAGCACGTGCTCTTCGCGCTCCAAGGCGATCCCGCCGGCCGCGAGCAATACGCAGATGAACATCAACGAGATACTCACCGCGACCACGACCGCGTAGGTGTCGAGCGGCGTGCGTTTGCCGTGCAGGAGCGTGGAGTGCACCGCGATCGGCTGGCTCACCGTCGTGAGCACGTCGGCGGCGATGCCCAAGTTGTTGGCGGCCAAGCTCGCGAAGCCCGCGATGCGAGTGAGCGTGGCCTTGTCCTGGCCGGAGGGCTGACGCGCGGCGATCGCTTTGAGGGTCTGCGGCAGCTGGCGCAGACCGATCAGTTCTTGGCTACCCAAAGGCCCAATTTTGCCGCCGCTGAGCAGCAGGTCAAGGTCGTGTACGGCGACGCTCTTAATCTGTTGGGAGAGCGCCAAGTTGGCCTGCGCGAGCGCCGAGTCGATCGCCGAGCGCACGAGCGACTGCTTGAGCGCATCGCCGTTGTAGATCACTTCGGCCTGGGCTTGACTCACGCCCGAGGAGATCTTGGAGACGATGTCCGGGGGTATCACGATCGCCGCGAGCACGTCGCCCGAGGCGACCTTGGCGGCCGCCTGGGCGCGCGTGGGCGCCCTCACGACCTGCACATGGTCGAACAGCTTGTTGGTGTATTCGTCCAGGCCGACCCTCGTGTTGCCAAGCGTGATCGTCTCCCCGGGCGGGGTTTCGTCGACGATCGCGACCTTCGGCTTGGAAGGGCTCGCCGAGATCGCAAACCCGATCAGCAAGGCCAAGGCGACCGGGTAGACGACCAGCAAAGCCACCAAGAGGCGCGAGCGCGCCAGGATCCTCAGATCCTTGCCAAGCAGCCACCTCACGGGGATTCCCGCTTGGCCAAGAAGGCCACGAAGGCCCGCTCGAAGTCCTCGGAGCCGCCCTCAGCGAGGAGCTTGGCGGGCGCACCGTCGAAGCGGAGCCGACCCCCGTCGAGCACGAGCACGCGCTGGGCGTAGCGCTCGGCCTCGCCCACCACGTGAGTCGAGAACACGACGCAAGCGCCACGCTCGGCCAACCCCACGATGAACCCCCACAAGCGCTCGCGTTGGGTCGGATCGAGCGCGGAGGTGGGCTCGTCGAGCAGGACCACCGGCGGATCGGCCAGCAGCCCGAGCGCCACGTTGACCCGCTGACGGTTGCCCCCGGACAGGCGCGCCACGCGGTCGTCAGCGCGGTCAGCCAAGCCCGTCTGTTCGAGCATTCGCGCGAGGGCTCTCTCGGGGTCCTCGACGCGCTCCAAGCGCGCAAACAGGCGCAGGTTCTCGGCCACCGTCAGCTTGGAATAGAGCGCCAAATTTTGAGGTACCCATCCGACTCGCGAACCGGTGGCGCCCTCGCCGTGGACGAGGGTCCCCGCGCTCGGCCGCTGGACGCCGGCGAGGATCGAGAGCAAAGTGGTCTTGCCGGCCCCGTTCGGACCGATCACGGCGACCATTTCGCCGGCGTGAGCGTCGAAGCTGACCTCGCTCAAAGCCTGTCGCTTGCCATAGAGCTTGCCCAGGCCGCGTGCCCCGAGCGCGGGCTCGCTCACAGCAGCCCGCCGGAAGCGCCACCCGGCGGGGAGGAGTCTCCCGGCGGGGAGAGACGCTCCCAGGGTTCGAGCTTCAGGTGGCGGTGCAGGTAGATCGCGGTCTCACGCAGGACCGAGAGGATCGGGAGGGCCACGAGCGCGCCGATGATCCCATACAGCTGCAAACCCAAGAGCAGCGCGAAGATCACGAGCAGGGGATTGATGCGCAAGGTGTGGCTGAAGATCTGGGGCGCCACCACGTGACCCTCCAGCTGTTGCAGGCCCACGAACAGGATCGCCAGCCAAAGCGCGCTGATCGGATCGGTGAACAGGGCCAGGACCAAAGGCGGGATCGCGCCGAGGATCGGGCCGATATAGGGGATCAGCTCCATTACGCCGTAGAAGACGCCGAAGGCAAGCGCGTACTTTTGCCCGTCGGGGAAAATGCCGAGCACCCCGAACACGTACAGCGCGATGCCCGTCGAGGCGCCCATGACGACGCTGAACAGGAGCTGTCCTCCGACATAGCGCGAGACCGCGTGCTGGGCCAGACGCGGATAATCGTCGGCGGGGGTGCCATCGCCGGTCGGCATCCCGCGGCGTACTAGGCCGCCGATCGACTGGCCGTAGACGAGCATGTAGACCGAGAGCACGAACACGAGCACCAGATCCACCAGCGCTTTGGCCACTTCGGTTAGTAGCCCTCCGCCGAAAGTCGCTAGTTCGGAGGCGCTTTTGGAGACCTGATCCTGCAGGGTCTGTAGCGCCGTCTTGCCCTGGCTTACGAGTTTGGCGTGGATGCCATGTTTGTCCAGTTCGGCCTGAAAGCTCGCGATCTGACTGTTGGCTTCGTTGACGATATGCGGGAGATTGTTGGTGAACGTGCGAACCTGATTTGAGATCGGGTTGGCAAGCAGGAAGCCCAAACCGACCAAGGTCAGGAAGAATGCGAGATACACGGTCAGGACCGCAAGCCCGCGCGGCAGTCGCGCGCGCTGTTGCATGAAGGCCACCAAGGGATTCAGGATGAGCGCGATCAAGCCGGCCACGACAAAGATCAAGAGGACCTTGCCGGCGGCGCGCGCGAGCGCCCACAGGGCCAGCAGCGAGATCGGCAGCAGCACCAATTGCACCCACCGCGGGACGATCACGCGCGGCGGCTCGACCGGAGCCTGCTCTGCCTCGGGCTCCCCGCCGTTAACCGGCTCTCCCTCGTGCTCCTCACCGGCGACCATCTCGCGCTCGGCGGCGGTTGGCGGCTGCGATCGCGGGGTAGGCCGCTCCTCGCTCATGCGCACTTCGCCTCCTGGGAGATTGCCGATGTCATCGACCCGTCAACGATGGGCAGAGTATGGCTGAGCCCGAGGCGGGGCAGGAGGCGAAAGCTCCTACCGACACACCGCAATCAGGCAGCACCGCGCACGAAGAGACGGGCGGGAGCGACGCGGCCCGCGGCGTGAAGGACGTGAGCATCCTGTTCGTGGGCGACCTGGTGGGGAGCATCGGACGCCACACGCTGCTGGAGTGCCTACCCGTCCTGCGAGAGCGCTACGCGCCCACATTCGTGGTCGTCAACGGCGAGAACGTCGCTGGAGGATTGGGCATCACGCCGAAGGTTGCCGAGGAGCTGTTTCGCAACGACATCGACGCGATCACGCTCGGCAACCACGCCTATCACCGGCGCGAGATCTACTCCTACCTGGACACCAAGGAGCGGATCGTGCGGCCTTTCAACTACCTGCGCGGGCAGCCCGGGCGGGGCGTTTGCGTGGTCGAGAAAGGAGGGGTGCGGCTCGGTGTGGTCAACCTCAGCGGCAACCTCTTCCTGAAGGCCGGTCGCTCGGCTTTCACCGAGATCGACCCTGCCCTGCGCGAGCTGGGCAAGGTCGACCATGTCCTTGTGGACATGCACGCCGAGGCGACCTCCGAGAAGGTGGCGCTCGGATGGCTCTTGGATGGGCGGGTGACCGCGGTGGTCGGCACCCACACACATGTGCCCACCGCCGACGCCAGGGTCCTGCCGGGAGGGACCGCCTATATCACCGACGTGGGCATGACCGGTCCCCGAGGTGGAGTGATCGGGGTCAAGCGCGAGCAGGCCGTGGAGGCGCTCGTCACGCAGATGCCGGTGCGCTTTGAGACGTCCAAGGAGGATCCTTGGCTGATGGGGGTCTTGGTCCGGGCCTCTAAGCCGCTGCGAGCTGACTCGATCGAGCAGATTCTGATGGCACGGCCGTCTCCGCCTCCGGCAAGCTGAGCTGACCCAGCAAGGCCAGCATCGCCAGGCCGAAGAACCAAGGGATGTATAGGTAGAACCAGTGTTCTACCCCCAACTGCACCGCGATCAGGACCGCGGCCGCGGCGCCGGCGAGACCGACTAGATCGCGGCGACGGGGCAGGATCGCAAGCGACAGAGCCAGCGCCAAGGCCGCGCCTTGGACGGCCGCCTGCAGGTCGCCGAGATTGCCGTACAAGCCCCAGATCGAGAACGGCGATTCGCGGTTGGACTGGTAGGCGAGCGTGCGCTCGTAGATCGTGTGCAACGAGTCGTGGGTCAAGGCTGGGATCGAGACGACCGCCACGGTCGCCACGAAAGCAAACGCGAACAGGAACAGGGCCCGGGCACGCGCGCGGGCAGGGAGACCCTCGGTGCCGTGCGTCCACAGCAAGGGGGCGAGCGCCAGGGGCGCAAACTTGGTGAGGCCCGCCAAGGCCGCGAACATGCCTCGCGCCGGCGGCGAGGAGGCGACCAGCAGGGCCGCCAAGATCAAGACGGCCACGAGCGAGTCATTGGAATTGCTCTCCAAGGCGTACAAGGTGAAGGGGTAGGAGACCCAGGCGTAGGCCAAGACGATTCCCAGGCCCGGCCCACGAACCCGGCGGCCCAAGAGGAACAGCAGCGCAACCGCCAAGAGGTCGAACACGATCGACGCCGCGTGGGCCGCGGGCAAATCGTCCCAGTGACCGCTCCAGCCGAAGATCTGCTGGAAAGGCACGTAGGCCTCGTAGTTGACCGGACCGTAAGTGTCCCCGTGTTCGTTGTCGGAGGGATAGTTGCCATACAGGGACTTGCCGTCGGTCATCCGCTGGGCGCCGATCACGCCGGCGTAGCCGACGTCGATCACGTTGGAGTCGGTCACGTTCAGGCCGACGCGGAAGCCGACCAAGAAGAGGACGCCGACCGCCAGCCAAGCGGGCGAGACGAGCAGGCGCAAAGGCTTCGGCTCGCGTGAGGAGGGTCCGCGCCGCCCGACGCGGGCGAGCGCCAACATGCGCACCAAGAGGTACACCAAAGGCGGATACACCAGCGGTGTGGAGGCATAGATGTGGGCGTGGTTGAAGTAGGCGAGCGAGACCGAGAAGGAGAGCAGGACCAAGAGGTCCAGGTGCAGCAGGCGCAGGGGTTTGCGCCAGTCGAAGAAAGGCACGAAGAACAGGAAGCAGAGCGGGATCCAGATGTAGAGCGCGTTGACGTGGCGCCCGAAAGCGCCGGAATAGCCGCGCGCCATCGACCAAGCGATCTGAAAGCCGGTCCACTGTTCGAGCACTTTGCCGTTGTGGTCGGCGATGATCACCTGGCCGATCTCCTTGCCCTTTTTGGAGAAGTAGCTGACCTGCCAGCGCACTGGGCCCTTCAAATAGGCGCCCCCGTAGGAGCCCGCGTATTTGGCGCGCACCGCCTTCATCTTGGGCAAGCGGTTGGCGATTTCGAGGACCTCGTCAGAGGACAGATGGCGCCCCACCGGAGGCACGTCGGACGCTTCGACCGGTACCGGCGTTTCCGGGTTGGTGGGCGTCGCGGCCGATGTCGAACCGGAAGCGGACGCCTTCGTGGAGCCCTTTTGCCCGAGGATCACCGTGGCTTCTTTTTCGGACCGTCGATCGTGCCCGGCTCCGACCGCGGGCAAGGTGGCGCCTAGCGAGGGGGCCGGTCGTGCATCGGTCGAGCCTGCTGTGGACCCAAGCGCGTTGGAGCCGGCGGTGGACCCGAACGCGGTCGAGCCGGCCGCAAGCGCGGTCGAGTTTCCCGCAAACGCACAGGCGAGCAGGCAAAGCGTCAAGGCGCCTGCGCGGTGAAGCGGCAACGAAGGGTGCCCCATCTTGCGAGGGTACCGGCGCCCCGATCAGCTTGGGCCGGGCGCGAAGTGCTCCAAGACGAGCGGAGCGACGTCGCGAATCCTCCACTGGGCGCGCTCCGCCGGCAGCTCCACCCCGCAGAGGATCAAAGCGCCGAGGGAATCTTCGCCGCGCAGCGACCCGTGCGAGCCGCCGCCCACGTGCGCTTGGCCGCCCAGATCGGCGAACTCCGAGCCGGGCGCCGCCGAGAGCAAGACCTCACCCGAGGTGGCGCAATTTAGAGCCGACCACACGCGCTCCAAGGCCGCCGGGTGATTGGGCGTGTGCAAGCGCCCATCCTCGAACTTCGCGTCGAGCACCGAGGCAGTGCCGTCAATAGACCAGGTACGACCTTGTTCATCCTCATAACCATCCCCAGGACAGAACCGGAGCTCCCCATGTCCGGGCCGGGCGATCGCGGCCTCAAAGGGAACGCCGTGGGGGTCGCGCTGGAGCCACATCGCCAGCTCCACGCCCTGCACACCCAGCACCGCACGAACGACGTCCGAGCGCACCCGCTCACGCCGGTCCTCATCGAGCACATAGACCATCGCGGCGCGCTGAGAGGGGCAAACCGCAACGCGCGAGCGAGCAGCCCTGCTTGAGCCCGCGCGCGCGCCGGGCGACAGGACGTCGAGTTCGGCGAGGGCCTCGGCCAGGGCCACGCTTGTCGTGACCGGAGCTTGGGAGTGGTCGGCCATCACGATCACGGCGTGGTCCTCCAGGAAGCGATCGATGCCCCCGCCGGCGTCCATCACGCGCCCCAGCTGGGCGTCGGCGAGGCCGATCGCGTGGACCTGCCCGTCGGGGCCCGAGCGGTGGGAGTGCCAGTCGTTGTCGGGCAAGGACAAGAGCATGAAGTCGAACAGGTCGTGCTCGACCATGTAGGCGCCCACGCACCCCGAGTGGCGGTCGCGTACCCCCGGCATCCCCAGGTTCGAGCGACAGCCGGTCTGGCGCGAGGCGAAGATGTCGGCGTAGAACAGCTCCTTGGGTCCCATCACCGGGTGGCGCAGCAGCGCGGCGGCGATCCGCGTGAGCGTCGTGTCGCGCTGGGGCTCGTGACGGTAGCGACCCCGATACATCAGGTAGGTGGTTCCCGCCGTGCGCACGCCCGCCTGCCTGTGCCCCAGAGGGTGCTTGTGCCCCACAGTCTGATCGCGTCCCAGAGGGGGTGCACCTTCGTGGGGTAGGTCGTCGAGCGCCTCGAACACCGTCGCGGTGTCCTTGGCCAAGTGGGCGCCGTTCATGTTGTAGACGGTGTCTGTCAGCTGGCGGCCCAAACCCACCTTCTGGGAGGCCCTGAAGCTGGAGCCGTACTCCACGTAGCGCTCTTCCTCGCGGTGATACCAACTCATGCCCGGGATCCTGTGGCGATCCTGCCACTCCCCGGTCACGATCGAGGCGGCGCACACGGGCGTCACCGAAGGAAAAGCGGCCACGCACCCCGGCACATACAAGCCCCTGTCGATCAAGGCCCCCAACACGGGAGCCTCGCCCGCGGCGACGGCCCGCTCGAGCATCGCGGGCGCCATCGCGTCGATCACGCAGAGGACGAGCTTGTTCACTAGCTTCGCAAGATCCCTCAGGCCCTCAGCGGCGCAAGATCCTCAGGCCTTCGTACTTCTCTTGGGAGCGGGCCCTCATGCGCCACACAAACCAAGCGAGCAGGACGATCGCGACGTAGCCGAGGGGGTGTAGCAGCGCCACGAGCGCGGCCACCACGAGCGAGGCGGCGTCCAAGTAGACGGTCAACCCTTCGCGTGCCGCGCGGTCGGGCAGGCGCTCGCGAGCGCGGGCGATCACCGGGCCGGACGCCCGCTGCGCCAGGCCCACGGCGAGCAAGCCGCCGAGAATGCCCGGCCAAGGAGAATCGCCGTGCGCGGCAAGCGTTCCCGCGAACAGCACCGCTCCCGCGCCCATGCTCAGCCCGGCGATCGAGGCCGCGAGCGGGGCCGCGCGACCCGACTTGGTGGTCGGATCGAAGGTGGGCGTGAGGCCCAGCAAGAGCTGTAGCGCATAGGCCAAGACCAAAGCCACCGCGACCGCCAGCAGCCACCAGTCCGATTCCAGGAAGCTGAAGCCGCCGTGGTTGAAGGTGACTCCGAGCGCCCCGTTCGCGGCGAGCGCCCCGGCGAGCAGCAGGGGCAGGAACGGGCGCAGGCCGCACGCGGCGGCCAGGCCGAGACCGAGACCGACGTAGAAGACGAGACCGTTCATGAAGTCAGTGTGATCGTTTCAGCGATTTGCGTCGTGTGGCGTCGTGCGTCGTGTGGCGTCGTGCGTCGTGTGGGCGTCGTGCGCAGTGGGCGATTTGCGTCGTGTGGGGCGTGCTATTACGGCGTGAGGTGCTTTGGAGTTGCGTCGTGCGGGCCGTGCGCTACCTTGGAGCGGCCATGTTGGGAGCGCCATGACGATAGACGACCCCTCCGGCGGGCGGCCTTCGCGTCCCACCGCCCACGAACTGCAGCGCTACGAGGCCGTGTTCGCCCAGCGCACCCACGGAATGCGCTCCTCGGCGATGCGCGACATGATGTCGCTCACCGAACGGCCCGAGGTGATCTCCCTCGCGGGCGGCCTGCCCGAGACCGGGACCTTCCCGCCCGAGCTGTACGCCCAGCTGATGGCCCAGGTGGCGTCCGAGTTCGACCGCGCGGGCGCTCCAATACGGCCCGACCGAGGGAATGGCCTGCACCGTGCAGTGCATCCTGCAGGTGATGGCTGCCGAAGGCACCGCGGTGGACCCCGACGAGGTGATCGTCACGACCGGCGGCCAACAGGTCATCGACCTGATGTGCAAGGCCTTCATCGACCCCGGGGACACGATCGTCGCCGAGGCCCCCACCTACCCGGGTGCCGTGCCCACCTTCGACGCCTACCAAGCCAAGGTCGTGCAGATCGAGATGGACTCCGACGGGATGCCGATCGACGAGCTCGAGGCGACCTTGGATCGACTTGAAGGCGAAGGACGCAGACCGAAGCTCATTTACACGATCCCCAACTTCCAGAACCCCGGCGGCGTGACCATGTCCTTGCCGCGTCGCAGGCGCTTGGTCGAGGTGGCGCGCGAGCGCGAGCTGCTGGTGCTCGAGGACAACCCTTACGGCCTGCTCCGCTACGAAGGCGAGCCTTTGCCCACGCTCCACTCCTTGGACGCGGCCGCGGCCGCGAGGGGCGGGGCTTCGGACTTCGTGGTGTATTTGGGCACCTTCTCGAAGATCCTCTCGCCCGGGGTGCGCCTCGGCTGGGCAGTCGCACCGAGGCCCGTCATGGAGAAGCTCAACCTGTGCAAGCAGGGCGCCGACCTGTGCTCCTCGCCGGTCACCCAGCTGTTCGTGGCCGCCTACTTCGAAGAGACCACCTCCTCGGCCTCCGGACCGATGCGAACCCGCTCCGCCGCGGCGGCGAGCGCCCTTCGCGAACACGAGGAGCCTCTATGGCTTGCGCACTTGGAGTCCTTGAAGGATCTGTACAAGGTCCGCCGTGACGCGATGTTGGGCGCCTTGGAGGAGCACTTCGGGGCGGCCGCCTCTTGGACCAAGCCCCAAGGCGGGCTGTTCATCTGGGCCACCTTGCCCGACTACATCGACACCACCGACCTGCTTGCTCGTGCCTTGGAGAGCGAGGGCGTCGCTTTCGTGCCCGGCCGCGCGGCCTACTTGGATGGCCGCGGGGGCTCTTCGATGCGACTCAACTTCGCGGGCGTGCCCGAGGAGGACATCCGCGAGGGCATCAGGCGCATCGGCAAGGTCGTGCGCGAGCAGGTCGGCTTGTTCGGCACCCTCACCGGGGCCCAGCCGGCCGCTCCCGCCTCGCGTGCGGAGGCCGGCTCTGGCGAGAACGCGGGCATGGCCGAGGTGGTAGAGCTGCCCCGCCGCGAGCCCCGCGCCGGCGAGCGCCGCAGCCGCTGAGATCCGGCCCGGCGGGGTGGGACATATATTCCGCAAAGGGGTGCCCTACGCGCGCGGGGGGTATAGAGAGCCCTAGACGTTCGCTGAGCAAGCGAGGCAAGGATGCAGCGAGCGTGGTGTGCTCAGCACATGAGCGAGCGAGGACGCAGCGTCGCGCAGCTCAGCGGACGTCTAGGAGTCCCCCGCCGCAAAATCCTCGGGAGTCACCTCGTCCAGAAACTCCTTGAAGCGCTCGACGACGTCCTCGGACTCCTCCATGTTGTGCTCGAACTCGATCGCCGACTCGGCGATCACCTCCTCGGCGGCGAAGATCGGGGCGCCCGAGCGGACAGCCAAAGCGATCGCGTCGGAGGGCCGCGAGTCGATCTCCATCTCGCGACCGTTCACGCTGAGCGTGATCGAGGCGAAGAACGTGTTCTCCCTCAGCTCGGTCACGGCCACCTGGGTGCACTTGGCCTCGAGTTCTCCGAGCATCTCGCAAAGCAGGTCGTGGGTCATCGGACGCGGCGTGGAGGCGCCTTGCAGCTTCATCAAGATCGACGCGGCCTCGGGATGACCGATCCAGATCGGCAGGAACTTGTTGCCGTCAACCGTCTTCAACAACACGATCGGCTGCTTGCCGACCATGTCGAAGCTCACGCCATAGATGACCATCTCCTGCACGACAAATCCTCCAAGAGGGGAGACCCCAGAGTATAGGTGGCTAAGCAGGGCGGCTAGAAGGGCGACTGGGGTGCGCGGGGGAGGGTGGGAGAGGGTGGGCCCTCCTGACAAAGGCCCTCCGAAGCAGCCTCAGCGTCCTACCCGAAAGCTCCAAAGCTTGTTGCCCAGGAAGTTGAAAGGCGTCGCCGCGGCAACCGCCAAGGCCTGGGCAGGCACCTTGGCGAAGCCGGCGTCCTCGACCAGCAGCGTCAAGAGCACGAGATTGACCAGGAGAAACGCAGCGAGGCTGACGACGAAGAAGCGAAGCGCCTGAAAGTGGATGCGTCCCGCCGACGCGTCGAAGGTCCAGTGGCGATTTATCAAGAAATTGTTGAGCACCGCGACTAGCCATGCCAGTACCGCGGCGATCTGGTAGGGCGTGCTCAAGACGTGCACGAACAGCGCGTAGACGGCGAGATTCACGACGAAGCCGAGGCCGCCGACCATGCCGAACCTGATCAGCTGTAGCCAGTTGGCGGGCTTACGCATACCGTGCAACAAGCGCATGTGGGGGCGCAGTTCGACGTGCTTGGCGCCGCCCCCCGGGCGTATATCCATGGCGGTAGCCTCCTCAGACATCCGAGAAGGGTAGCTGAGGCTGTCCTGGACCAGGTGCGTTTGGCAGCGATCGTGCGGCCTGTGGCCCGCGGGCGGCCTCGTGGCGATCTTGAGCAAACGCGCGCGGCTACCTTGAGCAGGGGCGTGAGGCGAGGATCGTGGGACCGGGGCGCCACGACTCGTGGCGGCGCTAGCCTGTCTATTGGTGAGCGTCGGGTCAGACAGGACTGCTTTGGAGGCCGAGCCCGGACAGGCCGTGGCCGGAGGAGACCTGCCCAAATCAGGCCTGCCCAAGCGGGGCCTGCCTCGCGCACGCTACCTGGCGGCGGGCGCGGCTTTGGTTCTGGGCGCGATCGTGATCGTGCTGGCGCTACGCAGCGGAAGCGACGGGGCCGGAGGCGGGGGGACCCAGAGCCGCGTGGGCGCGCCGCAGTCCTCACAAGCCCCGATCGGGTCGCACGCTGCGAGACCTTCATCTACTCGCGCTCTGACGCCGAGCAAAGTCCGTGCGAGCACCACAAGAGCCGGGGTGCACGCGCCCACCAAAGCTCACGCGAGCGCCACCGGGACCACTGGGGCGGGCGCGGGCACAGACGCAACGTCGAAGGGGACCGTAGCGGTCGCCGAGGTGCGCGACCCCGAAGAAGCAAAGAGCTTTCCGCTGCCCGCCTCGGTACACCACCGTTCGGCCTCCTCGCCCAGTGCAGCCGGGGAAGCGGCCGTCGCTGCGGGAGCAGCCTCAGACGCCCAGATACGCAAGGAGCTCGGCGAAGAGCAGCACGCCGAAGCCCAGGCGCGCGCGGCCCAACAGCGCGTGCTGACGCCCGTTGCGGGCGGCTTCTCGGTGGGCGGAAACGGCACGATTCCGATCCCCACGGGAGTACCGGAAGCCGTGCAAAGAGTGGTCGCTGGCGGCAACGCGATCGCCGACTTCCCCTATATCTGGGGCGGCGGGCACGGGTCTTTCATCGCCAACGGCTATGACTGTTCGGGCTCGGTCAGCTACGCCTTGGCCGCGGGCGGCCTATTGGGCGCGCCGCTCGTATCGGGCGATCTCGCCAATTGGGGCGAACCGGGGCCAGGTCGATGGATCACGATCTACGCCAATGCGGGCCACACGTTCATGGACGTGGACGGCATGTGGTTCGACACCGCCGGGCGCTCCGGGCCTTACGCTTCGCGGTGGCTCGTGTCCCAGCCCTCGTTGGCGGGGTATGCGGTGCGCCATCCGCCGGGGCTGTAGCAGCGGTGCCGAGAGCAATCCCTTAGTGCCACTAATGCTTAAGCGTGACCGTGCTGATTTGCGTAGTTGTCTGTGGGCTCTGGCGTGAGCCGTTACGCACCACAAGTCGCAACATCAGTTTCACTTGAGGAGTGTGGGCCAAGTGGCGAGCAACGGTCTTTGAGAACTTGAGCCTGATCGTGCCCTTGCCGGCTTTCGTCGTAACGAGCACCGCAGTGCCGATCACTACAGAAGAGGGCGCGCCCGCCGGAAGGCCGGTGGCCGTTACCCCTTTGATCCCGAGTCGCGTCGCGGTAGATCGGCTCAGCAGCACCTGTAGACTGCCAGCTACCTGCTCATTGACTACATAGCGCACCGCCAATCCGCTACTAATTGCTTTTCTCAAAGATTTCGACTCGACGAAGTCCGTGACGGTGGGCGCGGGCACAGTGCTCGTGGTTGACCCTCCCGTAGAGGAACCGGTCCCCGACCCTTGGGTTGTGGTCGTCCCCGACGCCGACGGAGTGGGCGCGGCCGGCGGCAGAGGGCTGCCGACGGGAGTGACGGCGGAGAAGCTGCGGGTGTAGCCGCCGCTGTCCGTGATTTTCAGCGTCACCGTGTAGTTGCCGGCGTACTGGTAGGTGTGAAAGACGCTCGCTTCGTGGGTTGGCCCGACGGAGCTGCCGTCACCGAACTGCCATTCGTATTCGGGCGCCGTGAACGGTTCGTTGCCTGGGAGCGGCGGCGTCAGGTTGGCGGAGAGCGTCATGTTCGACTCGAGCGCGTCGAATGCCACCACGTCGCCGCCTTTCACCACATTGGTGGCAGTGAAGTGTGGATTATTTTCGACGCCGTTCCAGCAGGTGGCTCCGTGCCCAGAGCTGATGCCGGTGCTGTCGTAGCTAAATTGAAGATAGTAATGCGCGCCGCCTATTTCCTGAGTGGAGAGAGTTTCCGCCTGGGTGCCTTCTTTTTTCTTTTCTTCACTTTTCTTTTCTTCTTCGTTTTTGGCGCCGAAGGCCCACCGGCACATATCCGACTGCTCGGCGTTGGATCCTTCTTGGTACCAGCCGCTGTCCAGCATCGGATCGTCCATGATGTCGGCTTGCTCGAGGCTCAAATCGTTGATGATCAGATCGGCAAGGCCGGTTTCATAGTCGGAATTGCGGGTGAAGGTGGTCTGCTGGTTGGGCTCGACAAGCGTCTTCCCGTTCTGGCATGCAAGCGCGGCGCCGGTCGGAACAAGAGTTTTCAGGGGCGATTCTTCGAGCACGTGACCGGCGTGACCGGCCACCCAGGGCTGTACCGCGTAGACGATCGGGCTTTCCGAGCCAGGTTCGATCACCGAGTGATAGCCGCAGACGCCGGATGCTTCCAGCGCCGGGCCGGTCGTGTCTGCTTGTTCTTCTTTCAGTTCTTCGGTCGAGGTGGAGCAGTTTCCGCTGCCGGCCCCTTTGTCAAGGCACACCGTCACCGCTTCGGGCGTCAACACGTAGTAGACGACTTCGCGTCCGGTGGGAAGTTCTTCAGCTGTGACAAACCGCTTCAGCTCTGCGCGAATCTGAGCGTCCGTCAGGCACTTAGGCTGGATTTTGGGTTCGGAGCAGCCACTGACCGCCGGGTACGGATACGTGTCGGTGTAGGCGCCGCGGAAGGTGACGTTGTAGCTGGCCCTTTCCCCAGTCGCGGTCCTGTATTGGGCGTTCAGCGCGAACACGTTGTCGAGCTTGCCGCTGTCGGCGCCGACGTTGTGCAGGTATCCGTCGATCGACTGCATCCAGTCGCTGCGATAGGCCTTGACCGGATCCCAGTAGATCGCGTACACGTCGGTGGCGGAATCGACGGGCCCGCCGTGCCACTGCAGCGCCTTGGCCGGAACCACGACGGGGGCAGGTTCGCGTGGGATGACGCCGACTTCGACCGTTTCCGCCCCCTCTTTGACCTGCTCGATCACAGCGAAGGCGGGCGTGGCAAACAGCGCGGCCGCGGCCACCAAGGTCAGCGTCAGGACGCCCAGGAGCGAGCGCTTGCGACGCGCTCGGCAGCGGGCGGCAACGGCGGAGCGAATATTTATAAGTGGGAGCGCCACGAAGGCTTCATCGGCACGCGCATACGTTGGCCTTTAGCGAAGCTGGACAGGGCGAGCTAGCATGGGCGTGCGTATGGCGCGTTCGGTGGATATGCAGAAACTAGAGGCGCTTGAGCTGTTCGCGCCCCTGCCCCGCCATTACGACCGCGTCGCGGCGGCCCTCAGCTTCGGTCAGGACCCGCGTTGGCGCAAAGCCATGGTCGAGGCGATCCTGGCCGGAGGCGATCAGCGGGTGCTCGATGTGGCCACGGGCACCGGACTTGTGGCGCAGAGCCTGGTCAGGCGCTACGGCTGTGAGGTCGTCGGCCTCGATCAGAGCGCCCAAATGCTGGCCGCCGCAGAAGCCCGAATAGCGTCGGACAGGTCTTTGGGCGAGCGGATCTCGCTCATGCGAGGCGAAGCGGAGCATCTTCCGTTCGAGGAGGAAGAGTTCGACCATCTCACCTTCACCTATCTGCTGCGCTACGTCGACGATCCCGGCGCCACGATGATCGAACTCGCGCGGGTTCTCAAGCCGGGCGGTCGCATAGCCTCGCTCGAGTTCTTCGTGCCCCCCAACCCGGCGTGGAGGGCTCTGTGGAGGCTCTACACCCACGTCGGCCTGCCCGCACTCGGTCGGCTCGTCTCACGCGAGTGGGCCCACACGGGCAGCTTTCTCGCCAAGAGCATTCCCAGCTTCTATGACGTCTACACGATCGAGCGGGTGGTAGCCCTGTGGGAGCAGGCCGGCATAGCGGACGTCCATGTTCGACCGATGAGCCTCGGTGGAGGGGTCGTGATGTGGGGTACCAAGCCGGGCGCTCCGCCCGGGCCCGATCCACAAGCCGCTGGCGCCAGCGGAGAAGCGGATATCGATGGCGACATCGAGTCGGCTTGAACGTCCCGCCTTCTACGCTTTGCGCCCTGGCGGATGGCGCGATTTGCTCACCCTCCTGCACACCCCATACACCGCCTGGCATCTGAGCTACGTCGCGATCGGGGCGGCCGTGGCTCCCCACTTCTATGGCTACCGACTGGCGTGGACTCTGCTGGCGTTCCTGCTGGGGATGGGCGTTGCCGCGCACGCCTTGGACGAGTTGCACGGGCGGCCGCTCGGCACCCAGCTTTCCGCACGCGCACTCGTCCTGCTGGCCTCATGCTCGCTGGCAGGCGCGGTTGCGATCGGACTCGCCGGCGCCCTCTCGATCTCGCTCTGGCTCTTGGCCTTCGTCGCCGCCGGCACCCTGCTTGCGCTCGCCTACAACCTGGAGCTCTTCGGTGGACGCATGCACTCGGACCTGTGGTTCGCGTTTGCCTGGGGGGCCTTCCCAGCGTTGACCGCCTTCTTCGCGCAGGCCCGAGAACTGCGGCTCGACGGAGTCCTGGTGGCGAGCGGGTGCATGCTCCTGAGCGTCGCCCAGCGGCGTCTGAGCACACCGGTACGAGAGCTGCGCCGACGCACCGCGTCGCTGAGCGGCGAGCAGCGCTTGACCGACGGACGCACACTGGACTTGGACGCCGCCCGGGTAGCCGCGCCGATGGAGAGCGCTTTGATGGCCTGCGCAGCCGCAATGGTCCTGTTCGCGGCAGGCCTGGTCGCAGCCAGACTCTAGTCCCAGCCGCGCGGGGGGCGGTGTTTGGCCCCGTTGCGATCGCTCGAATCAGGCGCGGCCGTAGCGGCCGTTACGCCCGCCAATGCTCGTCTGGATCGAACGGCGAGCCCGGTGATCGACACCGGCCAGCTGCCGCTCCATCCGCCGATCGTGCTCCTGCTCGAGAATCCACAACCGGATCCTGCCCTCGACCGATTTTGCTTGCTCTCGTGTCATGACCACATATTCGGTATCCACGCCCCAAAGCGCTTTGGACGAACGTCCCAAATCGAGACCCACCCCCTGGTCAGACTGTCCAACTACCGGTAACCTGGACGATGTGAGGCGCTTGGGATGACCGACATCGGGGACAGCATGTTCCATAAGGGGCAGTCGATCTGGGTGATTCAAAGCGACGGCTCCCAGCGTCCCGCCGAGTACGTCGGAGAGGGTGAGATGAGCGCCTGGTTCGGGGGCCCGCCCACGGCGATCGTGGTCTATCCCGACCACACCGGCGGACCGGTCGAGATCGACCGGATCATCGCGCGGCACCATTGAGGCCGCCCGAGCGTCAGTCTCTCGTCCGACTGCGTCCAAACGCTGCGCTCGCCACTCTTCGGCACGGGCGCAGGATCAAGCGGGTCTGCTTGCTCGCGATAGGAGTCGCGATCGCGGCGACCATCGCCACCTCGGGGGCGGGTGCCGCCACAAGACCCGCGAACTGCCTTCCGCCGCACGCTCGGACGCTCGCCAAGGATCGTGAGGTCAGGGTCTACTCCCTGGCAAGGAAGCTGCCGATCCGAGAAGACATGTACGCCTGCCTTCTGGGGCGCGGGACAACGGTCGCGCTTGGCAAGCCGCGGCGATACCAACCGGCCTCAATCGACCACATCGCCCTCGCCGGAGCGATTGTCGCCTACACGGAAGCGACCCATGGAGTGGACACGGCAAGCACCGACATCGTGGTTCTCGATGTCACCAAGCGCCATATCTTGCTCACGATCTCACGCGCGGGAGGATTTGTGGATGCCTGCGTCATCAGCTTCCGTGAAGTCACCGATCTGGTCGTCACCCGTCTCGGATCGGTTGCCTGGATCGTGCGTAAGGGAACCCGGTGCAGGACATCGACGTTCCAGGTGTACAGCGCGCAGGTCTCCGCCACTACCCCCGCGCTGCTCGAAGAAGGACCGGCCATCGGCGCCATGTCGCTGCGTCTCGCCAACCAGACCGTGAGCTGGGTAAACGGCCGAGCACGACGGTCCGCACGCCTGCCCTAGCAGCAGAGGACTGCGCCCGGGGCTCGTGAAGGCCGCTCACTCGATGGGCGATCCTGGATTCGAACCAGGGACCTCTTCCTTATCAGAGAAGCGCTCTAACCAACTGAGCTAATCGCCCGCGGTCGCCGATTCTAGCGTCCGTCGGCTGTAGCCGCAGAGCGTTCGCCGGCGCTGGACGGCTCATTCATGGCGACCGGCTGGGATGTAGTCCGCCTCATGGCGATCCCACAAGCTCAACCAGCGTTTGTGCCGGCCTCGCCCCGCCCGAGCCCTTCCACCAACGCCAGCGCCTCATCCGGTCCGGCGAACCTCAGCTCGGCGCGATAACCGCCCTTTTCCGGGCGCACCTTCACCTCGGCGCCAAGGGCCTCTTCGAGCGTCGCGGCGATAGCAGCGGCGGCCTCCCGCTGGTCGGGATGGAGACTGGACGTCTTCGACGCGGCACGAGACTTGCCGTTGGCGCGATCGCCCGCATCGTTGGCCTCGCGCGCGCGCGCTTCGACAACCCGCACCGACCATCCCTCATCCGCCGCCTCGCGCGCCAAGCGGCGTCGCGCCGTGTGATCCTCGGCCAACAGCAAAGCGCGTCCATGCCCCTCGCTGAGCTGACCTTGCTCGAGCAATTCGAGCGCCTCGTCGGGTAGATCCAACAATCTCAGCAGGTTGGACATCGCGACACGGCTGCGCCCTACGCGGCGCCCGACCTCCTCGCGCGTGAGACCCAGCTCCTCCACCAGGGCCGCACATGCCCGAGCCTCCTCGATCGGGTTCAGGTCCTCTCGCGCCATGTTCTCGATCAGCGCCAGCTCCAGCGTCGCGGCGTCGTCGCGAGGGCGCACGAGCGCGGGTATCTCGGTCAATCCCGCGATTTGGGCGGCGCGCCAGCGACGCTCGCCCGCGACGAGCTCATATGTCCCCCCGGGCTTGGGGCGCACAAGCACCGGCTGCAGAACCCCGCGCTCCCCCAGAGACCCGGCCAGCGCGTTCAATGCCTGCTCATCGAAGTGCCGTCGCGGCTGATTGGGATTGGCCACGATCAGCTCGATGGGCAGCTCACGCAGCTCCTCGGCCGTCGGCGCCTCGCTTGAGACGCTCAGGATCGCCTCCAGCCCTCGTCCCATTCCCCGCTTGGGCTTAGCCACGGGCGGCCACCTCCTTTGCCAGCTCGAAGTACGCGGCCGCGCCCGCGCTGTGAGGGTCGTGATGAGTTACCGGCAGGCCATAGCTCGGGGCCTCGCCGACCCTCACGTTGCGCGGGATCACCGTCTCGAACACGAGATCGGAGAAATGCTCGCGCACCTCCCGCTCCACGTCGCGACCAAGGCGAGTGCGATTGTCGTGCATGGTCAACAGCATTCCCGCCACCGTCAGTCGCGGGTTCAGTTCGCGCTGCACCAACGCCAAGGTCTCGAGCAACCCGGCGAGCCCCTCCAAGGCGAAGTACTCGGTCTGGACGGGAACGATCACGCGATCGGCGGCAACCAGCGCGCTAACTGTAAGCGGCCCAAGCGATGGAGGGCAATCCAGCACGATGTACTCATAGCTGTCTCGAATCGGTGCAAGCGCTTGGCGCAAGCGTTGCTCGAAAGCATCGATCCTCGGTAGCTCGATGTTCGCGCCGGCCAGGCCCGGGCTCGCGGGAAGCAACTTCAATTTCTCCACCGAGCTCTCGACGATCGCCTCAGCCGCCTCGCTTTCGCCGCCCAACACCTCGTACAGGCCAGGCTTGCGCGAGCGCGGCAGCCCCAGGCCGACAGTCGCGTTTGCCTGGGGATCCACATCCACGACGAGCGTCGCGTAGCCGGCCTCGGCAATACAGGCGGCCACGTTGACCGCCGTGGTCGTCTTGCCCACACCGCCCTTCTGATTTGCGATCGCGTAAATCTTGCCCATGGCGACCCGCACGCTAGCGTCGATCGAACTCGCGTGCTCCAGAGGCGCTCTGTCCAGCGTCTCCCATCAGGTGGCCAAAGGCTTCTTGCGGGCCATGCCGGCCCTGCGCGGAAAGCGTTCGGGGGTCTCCTCCACCTTCAAATAGACGTGCAGGTGATGGTTGCGCACAGCCTCGTAAGGCTCCACGCGTTGGATCGACTCCAGCTTCAGCCCCAACAGTCGCGCCGCGGCGCCGGCCGCCCGCTCCTCGGCGGCGTCTCGCCGCCCGCGCCAGTCAACCAAGGCCCCACCTAGCGCCAACAGCGGCGCCGCGTACTCGAGCACGACAGGCTGCGCCGCCACCGCCCGTGCTACCACCACGTCGTTGGCGCATAGCCCTTGCGGCCACCGCTCGGCCCGCGCGCAGACCACCTCGACATTCGCGAGCTCGCTCTCTTCGGCCAAGCTTTCGATGAATCCGCACTTGCGCGCCTGGCTCTCGACCAGCCTCACCTCGGCGGTGGGTAGCGCCACGGCGAGCGGGAGTCCGGGAAAGCCGGCGCCGGCGCCGATGTCTGCGATCCGACAAGCTGTACGCACCACGTCCAGGTCAAGCGCCGCAAGCGAGTCGGCGAGATGCACGTCGATCGCCAGCGCCGGCTCGCGCACGGTTGTGGGGGCCAGATCGTCGGCCGCCAACACCCTCACAATCGATCCAAGTTGCTCGACTTGCCCGCGCGACAAGCCATGCCGTGCGGCAAGGCCCCCCAGAAGTGGCTCCAGCCCGCCGTTGCCTGCCTGCCGTGAACTCATTGCAACCCCGCACCGCGACTCATAGGAGATGTTTCACCGGAAACGTTTCACGTGAAATCATCGACCTCGGCGCGCCGGTGGGCGCTCGGCGGAGACTCGCGAAGGGATCATGCCTGCACGAGTCGGCGTACGCGGGCCCGGAGGCCTTCAATCCTCGCCCGGCTCCACGACCAGATACCGCTCGGGCTCCTCGCCCTCGCTGTGCGTAACCACACCGCCGCGCTCGCGCAAATACTCGTGCACGATGCGTCGCTCCGAGGCCGGCATCGGCTCCAACTCGACCGCTTCGCCGCTGCGCAAAGAATCCTCCGCAGCCTCTGCGGCCAGTGTGCGCAGGGCCTCGGCGCGCCGAGCACGATAGCCGTCGGCGTCGATCACGACGCGGGACTCGGGTGAGCCACCGCGAAAGACGATCCTTTGGGCCAAGTGCTGGACAGCGTCGATCGTTTGGCCGCGGCGGCCGATGAACAAGCCAAGATCCTCGCCCTCTACAGATCCGCTCAAAACGCCGTCGGAGCGCTCCACGCGTACATCGACGTCGAGGCCCATGCTGTCGACGACCTCCTCCAGCAACTCCCGCAAGATCGTCGCCGGGTCCTCGTCTTGCTCGGGAATCTCCTCGGCTTCGCTCATCTCCGCCTGCCCGACCGCTTCTTCTTCTTGCGAGGGGGCGGCGGCGGCGCAGCGCCTGGGCCCGCACCAGCCAACGCGGGCTCGCTCTTGGGGGCACGCCCCTCCTCTTGTGGCTTGCCGTTGGCGACGGCGCTGCTCGCACCGGGAGGACCTACCGCCTTACCAACCGCGACCGGGGGCGGACCGAAGCTGCGCCGCACAAAATACCCCTGGCCAACCGTCCACAGGTTGGTGGTGATCCAGTACACCAGCAGACCTGCCGGGTAGCGGTACAGGATGATCACAAAGAACAACGGCAAGGCCATCATCAGGCGACGCTGGGTCGGATCGGCCGTCGCCGACATCGTCATCGTCGAGACCAGCTGAGAGCCGACATAGAGCACCAGCAAGATCACCAGCGCGATCCCGGTCGCCTTGGAGGTTATGTCCGGTATGAACAGGAATTTGGCCGACCCCGGCGCGACCGCCTGGCAGCCGGTCTGTTCCACGTATTTGGTGGGCAGGCCCGCAAACGTCGCGATCGTGGTGTGGTGCAGCGAGTTGTAATGAGAGACCAGCGCCTGACCGCAAATGTTCTTCTTCAGATCCGTGCGGAGCATGTAGAACAGCGAGATGAACACCGGAAGCTGGAGCAGCAGCGGCAGACAGGAGGCGAACGGGTTGACTTTGTGCTCCCGGTAGAAGCCCATGATCTCCTGTTGCTGGCGCTGCTTGTCGTCCTTGTACTTCTCTTGGAGCGCCTTCAATTGAGGCGCCAACCGTTGGAGTTCCTGCATCGAGCGGAACTGCTTGAGCGTCAGGGGCACCAGGACGGCACGGATCAGAACGGTGAGTCCAACGATCGCCAATCCCCAGCTCGTCGGGGTGATGTGCGTGTGGATGAAGACCAGGATCGACTGAAAGACGCTGATCAGCGGCGAGAACGCTTCCTGGATGACGTTGGCGAGGATGAACATGTCGGAGTTGACGCTGCGCTACCGCTCACAGTGAGGATTTACGCCGAAAAGACGCTGAGCCTCGACCGGATCGTACCCGCCGTCGCTCCACGGGTTGCACCGCAACAAGCGCCACGTCGCGAGCACAAGGCCCCTCAGTATGCCGTACTCCTCGACCGCTCGTACCGCGTAGCGCGAGCAGGTCGGCTCGTACTTGCAGCGTCGCGGCAGCGCGGGCGAAATCACCCTCTGGTAGAGCCTGATCGGAGCAAGGAGAATCGTCACCGAGGACCGATGAGGCTCTGAATGTCTGTGCTCGCATTCGACGGGAGAGGCCTTCACGAATCGACCTCCCCCTCCTCGACAGGCGCCGGCGCGAGCAGGCCGTCGGCTTGCTGGGTCCGTAGACCCGCGCGAGCAATCAACTCCTCGAGCGCCCCGTCGATCCCCGCCAACCCCTCCTGCTCGGCCAGCGCACGAGCCTCGGGTCGAGCCACGACGACCACATCGTGTCCGCCCTCGAGCTGGGGCTCGACCCCCTCGAAGGCTTCTCGAAGCAAGCGCTTGACGTGGTTGCGCTCCACCGCGCCGCCGACCTTGCGCGACACCGACAAACCGAGTCGGGGACGGTCGATCGAAGCGTTGGGAAACGAGTAAAGCACCAGATGTCGATTGGCCACCGAGCGACCTTGGCGATACACCCGCTCAAACTCGGCGCTGCGAGAGAGGCGTCGACCGCGGCGCTGTGACCGCCCCATCATCGCGCGCGCGTCACTACGTCGACAGCCGCTTGCGCCCCTTGCTGCGCCGCCGCTTGAGCGTGAGCCTCCCCGCGCGGGTGCGCATGCGGGCGCGAAACCCGTGGGCACGGGCGCGCTTGCGTTTCTTGGGCTGATAAGTGCGCTTCATATAGATGATCTCCGGCTGCGCTGAGATTCGTGGCACGACCGCACGGTGGCACCAATGACGACCCGGCTCGCGCCGGAGCAGCCAGTATAAAGGTCACGTCGCCTTTCGCCGCCGCGGCGATGCGGGCGGCCCAATCGACTCGATCCATTGTGGAATTTCTCGCCATTTGCGGCGAGTCGAGCGCGCGCGCCGCAGAACGCGGGTCGGCTGGGATATATTCGGTTGACCGGGCCTTCGCGGGCCCCAAGCGAATGATCTCCCGTCAACTCTCTCCCACAAGGAGCAGGTTCTCGCTGCCGTGAGCACAGAGCTTGAGCACATCTGGTCCCAAATAGAGGCAGAGCTGTCGGCCACGGTCGATGAGCCGGTCTTTCGCATCTGGATAGAGCCCTTGCGAGCGCTCGATTTCGACGGCGAGACACTCGTCCTCGAGGCCCCCACGCAAACGTACAGCTGGATCAGAGAGCGCTTCGGAAGAATCCTCCAGGCCTGCGCAGCCGCGGTTTTGGGACCCGCCGTAACCGTCGAGGTAGTTGAGCGCAACCAATCCGCCACAGCAAAGCGTCGCGCGCGCGCCGCGAAGCCCCCAAAGAACCAATCCACAGCCCATCCACAACACGATCAGGGGCTGTGCGCAAACCCCAAGCTGACATTCGACCAGTTCGTGATCGGCGATTCCAACCGGCTCGCGCATGCGGCCGCCCTCACCGTCAGCGAGCTGCCAGCCCACGCTTACAACCCGCTGTTCATCTGCGGACCCCCAGGCGTAGGCAAGACCCACCTGCTCCGGTCCATAGCGAGCTTCCTGACCTCCTACAGCCCCGGCCTGCATCTGCGCAATACCACCGGCGAGGCCTTCACCAACGAATTCCTGCGAGCCCTCGGCTCCGGCGGCTTGGATGCCTTCAAGTCCAGCTTCCGCCACGTCGACGTGCTCCTGATCGACGACGTCCAATTCCTCGAGCGTAAGACCAAGACCGAGGAGGAGTTCTTCCACACCTTCAACGAGCTCTACGACGCCGGCAGCCAAATCGTGCTCACCTCCGATCGGCCCCCAAGCGACCTTCAAGCGCTCGAAGACCGCCTCCGGGAGCGCTTCCAATCGGGGCTCGTCGCCGACATCCGCCCACCCGACTTCCCCACCCGTTTGGCGATCCTGCGCAAGCGTGCCCACCACGACGGGTTGGATCGGATCGACCCCGACGCGCTGGAGCTGATCGCCAAACGGATCGCGCTCAACGTCAGATCGCTCGAGGGTGCCCTCATCCGAGTGGTCGCCTACAGCTCACTCACCGGCCGACCGCTGGACGCAAGGCTGGCCGAGGAGGTGCTCGACGGTCTCTATCCACAGCCCGAGCCACCACCCCGCTCCGTCGCCGATATCAAGGCGGCGGCGTGCGAGCAGTTCGATCTTTCGCCCGAGGAGCTCGTATCCACCACACGAACAGCCCGCGTGACCTGGCCACGCCAAGTCGCCATGTACTTGGCACGGGAGCTAACCGAAGAATCCCTGCCCGCGATCGGACGACAGTTCGGGGGACGCGACCATACAACCGTTTTGCACGCACACCGGCGAACCGAGAAGCGAATCGCCGCAAATCCCGCTCTACGCACAGCCGTGGATCAACTGCGGGCTCGTCTCGGCGCCACCGGTGACCTTCACGACCGGCAAGCTTGAGACACTTCGCCGGGTTCTGTTCCACATGCGTCCACAGTCGATACACATCATTCCCGCCCCGTCGCCTGTAAAGACCAGCCAATCCACATATCAACAGCCCCTACTAATCCTATGTTTCAATCAGGTGTCTAAGTGAAGCTCTCTATCTCTACTGCTGACCTTCTCGCGCAACTGCAGACAGCCACTCGCGTTGCGTCCTCACGGGCCTCGGTTCAAGCCCTCTCTGGCGTGATGATCTCGGCGGAGGGCGAGCAGCCGGTCCTGCTTGCCACCGACATGGAGGTTGGCCTGCGGGTCCCTCTACCAGGTGAGATCCTGCGCCCTGGTTCTGCAGTCCTGCCGGCCAGGCTCATCCTCGACGTGGTGCGATCGCTGCCCGGCGAGACGGTCACGATGGAGTTGCGCTCCCAGGAGCAGGACGTAGAGCTCATCTCCGGTCCAGCGACCTTCCACCTGCGAACTCTTCGCGCCGAAGATTTCCCCACGCTTCCCTCGCCTGATCCAGCGACTCGGATGACGCTCCCGGCGGAAGTGTTCGTCGAGACCGCTCTTCAGGTCTCGCGCTCTGCCTCCAAGGACGAGACGAGGCCTGTGCTGACGGGCGTTTTGATCTCTGCCGGCGCCCAGGAGCTGACAATGGTCGCGACCGACTCCTACCGTTTGAGTGTCAAGCACGCGGCGTTGGCGACCGCGCTCGAAGGGACGATCGAGGCAAACGTTCCCGCACGTGCTCTGCAGGAGTTGGCGCGCATCGCCCAGTCGGTCTCCGAGCCCGAGTTGGCGGTCAGTACCGGGCAGAACCAGGTGGTGTTCGAGATCGGGGACGTGGTGCTCTCCTCGAGGCTCATCGACGGGCAGTTCCCCAACTATCGCCAGCTGCTACCCGAGTCCGTCGAGTATGAGCTGAGGCTGGCCAGCGCCGAGGTCGCGGACGTGGTACGGCGTGTCAGCCTGCTGGCGCAGAAGAACGCGCCGCTGCGACTCAGCTTCAGCGAGGGAGAGCTGACGGTCTCCGCGCAGACCCCGGACGTCGGGGAGGCCAGCGAGACGCTTCCGGTGCCATTCGCCGGCGAGCCATTCGAGATTGGCTTCAACCCCGAGTTCCTGCGCGATGGTCTGGAGAGCGTCGAGTCCGAGGAGCTCGTGCTCAAGTTGATCAGCCCTCTGCGCCCCGGCCTGATCGAGTCCCCGGACGGCGGCGAGTTCGTCTACCTGATCATGCCGATTCGCCTGAACACCTGATGTCCTGGCCGGTGCATGTCGGTGTTCTGACTCCCCCATGTGCTGAGCACACTACGGTCGCTGCGTCCTTGACTTGCTTGCCCAGAACATCGGGTGGCCATGCGGGATGAGCTGAGATGCGGGTCACCAGTTTGCATCTGCGCGACTTCCGGACCTATGTCCGCGCGGAAGCCCACTTCGGCGATGGGCTGACGGTCGTGCACGGCGCCAACGGCGCCGGCAAGTCCAACCTGCTCGAGGCACTCTACTTCGGCTGTACCGGCCATTCCCAGCGAACACGCTCCGAGCGCGAGTTGGTCCATTTTGGGGCGCAGGCCACGAGAGTGGTCGTCAACCTTTCCCACGATGGCCGCCAGCATGAGCTGACAGTGGGATTCCAGCCCGGCTCGCCGAAGCACATGACCGCCGACGGCGCCCAGGTTGAACAGGCTCTCCGACGTTCAAACTCGGCCTCTAGTAAGCGTTTTCTCGCCCGATCGTCTGGATTTGCTCAAGGGTGCGCCGGCGCTTCGGCGAGCTCACCTCGATCGTCTCGTCGCGGCTCTGTGGCCTCCGCGGGTTGCGACTCGCCACGACTACGCGCGTGCCTTGGCGCAACGCAACGCCTTGATCGCCGGTATTCGCGCCGGGCGAGCTTCGCGTGTCACCCTGCCCAGCTGGGACAACGAGCTCGCTCGCCACGCCCTGGCCCTGCGCGACGATCGCGCCGGCGCCGTGGCGCTGCTCGCCGAGCCTTTCGCCGAGCGCGCCATGCAGTTGGGGTTGAGCGGCGAGCCGCGTCTGGAGTACCGGCCCCGCTCGCGCGCCGCCGACGCGAGCGAGTTCGTGCGGGAACTCGAAGAGAAGCTCTCCAGCGACCTCGAGCGCGGTTTCTCCACCCACGGCCCCCATCGCGACGAGCTGGCGATCCTGCGCGACCGGCGCGAGTTGCGCAGCTATGGCTCGCAGGGCGAGCAGCGGCTGGCCCTGTTGGCGCTGCTGCTGGCAGAGCGCTCGGTATTGGCAAGCGAGTGCGACCGCGTGCCTCTGATGCTGCTCGACGACGTCATGAGCGAGCTCGACTTGACGCGCCGCGAGCTGCTTTCCGCCGAGCTTTGCGCCGGGGGCCAAAGCGTTGTCGCGACGACCGACCTTGCCCATGTGCCCGGCTCCGGCAATCGCTCGGTTGCGCGACTGCGTATCTCGCCAGGCACGATCTTGGGCGAGGCGATGGCCGCATGAGCCGCCGTGCTCCTCGCCCTCTTTCCCTGGCGCTCGAGGGCTTCACAGAAGCGCTTGCGCCGGCGACTGCGTTGGCCCGCGTACAGCAGGTATGGGAACAGGCCGTGGGCGAGAAGATCGCAGCCGCCGGTCGCCCCGTGGCTGAGCGCGAGGGGGTGCTCACCGTGATCTGCACCGATGCTGTGTGGGCCGCCGAGCTCGATTTGATGGGCCCCGAACTGGTCGCCCGCCTCAATCGCGCATTGGAAAGCGAGTCCGTCCACAAGCTTCGCTGCCGGGTCGCCTGACCGGCGTCGGGCCCTTTCCGCGCAGGCCCGCTCGAAGCGACTCTCCAAGGCGTTCGCGCAAGTCGGCTCCACGAGCCTCTTTTGGCTTATTTGCAGGAGTTTTGGGCTCTCACAGGTCGGCTTCTGAGGGGTCGCTGTGCTATCGTTTGGCAAACAAACCTACCGCCCCGGACCGAGGTCGAGGAGACCTGGATACCGGGGCGTTCTCGCGTCATCGGAGGACCATTGGCGACCGATACTTCAAGCTCGCAGACCAACGCTGCCGCAAAAGGCGGCGCCAACGACCCCACTATGGGGGGCGACGCCAGCTACGACGCGCAGGACATAACCGTCCTCGAGGGTTTGGAGGCGGTTCGCAAGCGCCCTGGCATGTACATCGGCTCGACGGGCGTCATGGGCTTGCACCACCTGGTCTATGAGGTTGTGGACAACTCAGTGGACGAGGCCTTGGCCGGCTTCTGCACCGAGGTGGCGGTGAGGATCCATCCCGACAACTCCGTGACAGTCCTCGACAACGGCCGCGGCATCCCCGTCGCGACGATGGAGAAGGAGGGCAAGCCGGCGGTGGAAGTGGTCCTCACCGTCCTGCACTCGGGCGGCAAGTTCGGCGAGGGCGGCGGCTACAAGGTCTCCGGAGGCCTGCACGGGGTCGGGGTCTCGGTCGTCAATGCGCTCTCCGAGCAGCTGCGCGTGGAGATCCGCCGCGACGGCCACGTCTGGAGCCAGGAGTACTCGCGTGGCGCGCCGCAGGCCCCGCTGGAGAAGGGCGAGCAGCTGCCGAAGGGCGCTGGTACCAGCAACTCGGTGACGTTCCTGCCAGATGCCGACATTTTCGAGTCGCTCGAGTTCGATTTCCACACGCTGGAGGAGCGTCTGCGCGAGACTGCCTTCCTCACGAGAGGGTTGAAGATCTCGATCGTCGACGAGCGTGGCGAGGGGCACTCCGCCGAGTTCCAATACCAGGGCGGCATCGAGGACTTTGTCGTCTACCTCAACGAGAACAAGGACACCGTACATCGCAAGGTGGTGTTCTTCGCCGGAGAAAGCGAGGAGGGCGCGGCCGAGGTAGCGATGCAGTGGAACTCCTCCTACCAGGAGTCGATCCACTCGTTTGCCAACAACATCAACACGCGCGAGGGCGGCTCGCACATGTCGGGCTTTCGCTCGGCCTTGACCCGCACCCTGAACAAGTACGCGCGAGACCACGGCCTGCTCAAGGAGAAAGAGGACAACCTCTCCGGCGAGGACGTACGCGAGGGCCTCACCGCGGTGATCTCGGTCAAGCTGCGCGATCCTCAGTTCGAGGGCCAGACGAAGACCAAGCTCGGCAACCCCGGCATGGCTGGATTCGTCGAGTCGATCGTCAACACCGGCCTCGCCGAGTTTCTCGAGGAGAATCCCAGCGAGGCGCGTGCGGTGATCATGAAGGCCGTGCAGGCTCAACGCGCGCGTGACGCCGCCCGCAAGGCGCGCGACCTGACCAGGCGCAAGTCTGCGCTTGAGAACTCCACCTTGCCCGGCAAGCTGGCCGACTGCTCGGTCAAGGACCCGAGCCTTGCCGAGCTGTTCGTGGTCGAGGGCGACTCCGCGGGGGGCTCGGCCAAGCAGGGACGCGACCGCAACACCCAGGCGGTGCTGCCGCTGCGAGGCAAGATCCTCAACGTCGAGAAGTCCCGCATCGACAAGGTGCTGGCGAACACCGAGATCCAAGCGCTGATCACCGCGATCGGCACCGGCGTGCGCGAGGAGTTCAACATCGAGAACGCCCGCTACCACAAGGTCATCCTCATGACCGATGCGGATGTCAACGGGGCACACATCCGCACGCTCGCGCTCACTCTGCTGTTCCGCGAGATGCAGGAGCTGATCGAGGCCGGCTATGTGTACATCGCCAAGCCGCCGCTATACAAGCTCAAGCAGGGCTCGAAGGAGCGCTACATCGAGAAGGACTCAGAGCTCGAGGACATCCTGCTCTCGGACAAGTGGGAGAAGCTGAACATCTTCGACCGGCACGGCACCCAGTTCAAGCTCACCGATACGCGCTGGCAGCGCTTTGTGCGGCTGCTTGCTCAATACGAAGGCTGGTCCTCGACGCTGCGCGCCGTGCACGGTCACGAGATGGTGCAGTTTCTGGAGGAGTCCTCGCTCTTGGACGAGCAGGTGATGAGCGCAGAGGCCGCGATCGAGTTGCTCTCCCGCGCAGGACTGGAGGGCGAGACGCACGCGACCGAGTTGGTTGATCAGGATCCACTGGAGCTGCGTGTAAAGGCGATCGAGACGAGCACGGGTTTCGCCCGCACTCATCGCATCAAGCGAAGCTTGTTCGACTCTCAGGAGTATCGCCAGCTCGCCTCCGTGCACAAGCAGCTGATCGAGCTCGCCGGCACCCCCGCCTTCGAGGTTCGCCTCGGCGACGCCCGCGAGAGTGCACCGTCCTTCGAGGCGCTGCGCGCGGCGGTGATGGGCGTGGCCCAGAAGGGCACCAAGCTGCAGCGATTCAAGGGGCTGGGAGAGATGAACGCGGAGCAGCTCGGAGAAACGACGATGGCGCCCGCCTCGCGAACGTTGGCCCAGGTCACGCTTGAGGACGCCGCCGCGGCAGACCGCATCTTCTCGATGCTGATGGGCGATCAGGTCGAGCCGCGACGAGCCTTCATCGAGGACAACGCCAGGGCCGTGGCAAACCTAGATGTGTAAAGGAGTGATGGTTGATGGCGTCTGCTGATGTGATCGGCGGCGGCAACGTCGAGCCGCGCGCTTTGGAGGACGAGATGCGCACTGCGTATCTCGACTACGCGATGTCGGTCATCGTCGGCCGGGCCCTGCCGGACGTGCGCGATGGCCTGAAGCCCGTTCATCGTCGCGTCCTCTACGCAATGAACGAGCTGGGGCTCGGACCGACCCGCTCGTATGCCAAGTGCGCCAAGATCGTGGGCGAGGTGATGGGCAACTATCACCCGCACGGCGACTCGGCCATCTACGACGCGCTCGTACGGATGGCCCAAGAGTTCTCGATGCGCTACGAGCTGGTGGACGGACAGGGCAACTTCGGCTCGATCGACGACGATCCGGCCGCCGCGATGCGCTACACCGAGGCGCGCCTGGCCCGCATCGCCACGGAGATGTTGCGCGACCTCGACATGGACACGGTCGACTTCACGGTCAACTACGACGGCTCGCGCCAAGAACCGACGGTACTGCCCTCCCGTTTCCCCAACCTGCTCGTCAACGGCTCCTCGGGGATCGCGGTGGGAATGGCCACCAACATCCCGCCGCACAACCTGCGTGAGGTGATCGGCGCGACGATCGCCTATCTCGACGATCCGGACATCGACCTCGACGGTCTGATGCGCCACATCAAGGGGCCGGACTTCCCGACCGGCGGGATCATCCTCGGCCACCAGGGCATCCGCGACGCCTACGAGACAGGACGCGGCCGGGTACGGGTCCAAGCCAAGGCGCACATCGAGCCGCTGCGCCAAGGCAAGGAGGCGATCGTCGTCACCGAGCTGCCCTTCATGGTCAAGAAGGCCGGCGAAGGCAACCTCATCACGAAGATCGCCGAACTGGTTGGTGAGAAGCGCATCCCCGAGATCTCAGACCTGCGCGACGAGTCCGACAAGCGCGGCATGCGTCTGGTGATCGAGCTCAAGCGCGACGCAATCCCCAAGGTGGTACTCAACAAGCTCTACAAGCACACCTCAATGCAGACCACCTTCGGCGTCAACATGGTCGCATTGGTGGACAACGTGCCGCGCACGCTCAACCTGCGGGCCGTCATCCATAACTACGTGGCCCACCAGCGCGAAGTGATCGTGCGCCGCACCAAGCACGAGCTATCCGAGAAGGAGGCGCGCGCGCACATCCTGCAGGGGCTCTTGATCGCCCTGGAGAACCTCGACGCGATCATCGACTTGATCCGGGCTTCGCGCGACCGCGAAGCCGCGCGCGAACAGCTCATCGAGCGCTTCGAGCTGACCGCTATCCAAGCGACCGCGATCCTCGATCTGCGCCTCTCCCAACTGACCGCGCTCGAGGCTGACGCGATCGCCCAAGAGCACGCCGACGTCAGCGAGCGGATTGCCGAGCTGAGGGCGATCCTCGGCGACGAATCACGGGTGCTTTCGGTCATCAAGGAGGAGCTGGCCGAGATCTCCGAGCGCTTCGGCGACGAGCGACGCACTGACATCACCCACTCCGAGGACGAGATCGACATCGAGGACCTGATCGCCGATCAGCAGATGGTCATCACGATCACCAACACCGGCTACATCAAGTCCCTGCCGCTGGCCACCTACCGCCAGCAGCAGCGAGGCGGCCGTGGTGTGACCGGCATGGACATGAAGGACGGAGATTTCATCGAGCACCTGTTCGTGTGCTCCTCTCACGACTACCTCTTGTTCTTCTCCAACCGCGGCAAGGTCTACCGCTCCAAGGTCTACGAGCTACCGGAGGCTTCGCGTACGGCCAAGGGGCGTGCCTTGGTCAACGTGCTGCCTCTGCGCGAAGACGAGCGCATCCAGGCAGTTCTCTCCACTCGCGACTTCACCGAGGCCAAGTATCTGGTGTTCGCGACCCGCGACGGCACGATTAAGAAGACCGAGCTGCTCGCCTACAACACTCCGATCAAGGCGGACGGCATCATCGCGATCAAGATTCGCGACGACGACGAGCTCTTGGCGGTCCGCGCGGTGGACCCCGAAGACGAGATCATCATGGTCTCCAAGGCTGGATTGACTGTGCGTTTCGCCGAGTCCGACGCTCGCGCGATGGGACGTGACACGACCGGCGTACGCGGCATGGACGTCGGCAAGCACGGCAAGGTGATCGCGATGGACGTCGCCCGGGACGACATGGATCTGCTCGTCGTCACAGAAAACGGCTACGGCAAGCGCACGCAGATAGACCAGTACCGCAAGACCAACCGTGGCGCCAAGGGCGTCAAGACGATCGGACTCACCGAGCAGAAGGGCGCGCTCGGCGGGGCGCTCGTGGTGAGAGATCACCAGGAGCTGGTGTTCATCAGCGTCGGTGGCATGGTTCAGCGGACGGCGGCCGGGGGCATCTCACGCCAGGGTCGCTCGGCCACCGGCGTGCGCGTCATGAACCTCAAGGACGACGACGTCGTCAGCGCCGTGGCGCTGGTGGTGGACAGCGGCGAGGCCGACGACGTCGAGGGCCCGCAGGAGACCCTGGTGTCCGCGGATACGGTCCCGCCCGCCCCAGAGCTCGACGCCGAGTAACACCCTGGTGCACGGGTCTCCAGGCCCGTGCAGCTCAAGGCGGTTCTCGCAGGTGAATTACCGCTGAGAACCTGCGCAATAACACCTACTCATATTGCGGGGCGCAGGTCTGTTCTCTACGGGCTTTTGCCGGTCCCATCGACACGCTGGGAGGCGATGATCGACTCATACGAGAAAGCGTGAAAGGCGGTGGCCCATGGACCCCGAGGGAAGCTCTCAAGAGCAGTTCGACGCGGCTGTGAATAGGACCGGCAAGCGGGTGCTGCAGGCGGTCGCCGGGTTGGCGATCCTGGCGGCGTTCCTGATGTCAATGGTCGCGCTCATACAGAGCGGCAATACCCGTGAAGTCTTGGTGCAAGCGCGACCCGCCGCACGACAGGCAGCTATCGCTCCAACGCCGGCAAAGACAATCCAGACCAAGATCGTCGGCAGCGGCAAGCGCGGCCCCGACGGCAAGATGCACGACATGTTCACGGTCACGAACTTCACCGTCACAGCCGGGCAGCCGGTGAAGTTGAAGATCGACAACACCGACGATGTTCCGCACAGCATCACCTCGGCGGTAGCCGGTGTGAACATCATCGCTCAGCCGGGTGTTCACACCTACACGCTGACGGTCGCCCAAGCCGGCAGGTTTCAGTGGAACTGCATGCTGCCGTGCGATACCGAAACGGGAGGCTGGGCAATGCAGCATCCCGGCTTTATGAGCGGCTACATCACCGCGACGTAGCTCCCTACAAGCCCGCGACGTGCGCGCCCCGCGACGAAGTGGTCGCGGGGCGCGCCGTCGAAAGCCAACTGACGTGCCCAAACGAAACTCAAGCAGTTGGCGCGAATGTGGCCGTCCAAGAGGTGTTGCCCACATCGTCGTCGTCGTCCGCTACATTGCTAGGACCAGAGAAAGGAGGTGGTCCTACGTTGACTGACAGTATTTGCGGGACTCTGGAGGTGGCCGGCCGTTAGGCCGAAGCACTCGGCTGGACCCGCCTAGCGGAATCCAACCCGGGCCACCATCGCGCAGATCGCCGGACTTGTCCCTCCGGCCCGCACCGCCTCGCGCCATTGCGCGCGCCCGGCGAGGCGAAATCGGCGCGATCGTGTCCAGCGCAGTTGAGAGCGGGGGGCGCCTGGTCGAGGGCGCCCCCCGTGCTTTATGGCGTATCCCTGTAGGCGCTAGCGGGCTGTTGGGCAAGCGATGCAAGGACCCAGGACCCGTAGTGTGCAACCGCACATAAGGGTCCGAGGACGCAGCAACGGCCCGCTAGGCTGCGGCCGGCAGGTACTGGCGCCAAGCCGCGGGAATCGTGGGACTCGCCACGTGGATGAAGATCTCGGCGCGCGGAGTGCGCGGCTTGTGTCGGGGATGCATGCCCGCCTGGCGCGGAAGCATGTCCCCCTTGCGCCGGTTGCAGGGGGCGCACGACGCCACGATGTTCTCCCAGCTGGAGGTGCCGCCCTTCGATCGGGGAATCACGTGGTCCACCGTGAGGTTGGAGCGCGATCCGCAGTATTGGCACATCCAACCGTCTCGGGCAAACACGGCCCGACGGGTGATCTTGCGACGGTGGGTGTCGCGGGGCACGTGGACATAGCTGACGAGCCTGATCACCACAGGCCGCGCCAAAGTGGCGCTCTCAGAGTGAAGCTCCCACAGGCCGCGCTCGATCAGCTCGGCCTTCTCCTTGAGAAGGAGCACGACCGCGCGGCGCACCGAGCACACGTTGATGGGCTCGAAGGTTGCGTTGAGGACGAGCACCCGGCCACCCATCGCCGTACTCGACGATGAGCTCGGTCCGTGCCGCTGGTGCTCTTGGGGCGGCACGGACCCCACTGGCTCTGTGGGTGCCGTGCTTTCCATCTTCAGCGCCGGAGTGTAGCGGTCCGTCCGCCTGTCCGCCGCCAAACGTTCAAGCTGTCGGATAGGAGCCGAGCACGCGGACGTGCTCGCAGAGGGCCCGCAAACCCGTCAAACCCTCGTGAACCCGCTGCTCGGCCAAGGAACCCTCAAGGTCCACGAAGAACATGTATTGGCCCAAGCGCTCGCGCATCGGACGCGACTCGATCTTCGTCAGGTTGATCTGTCGGCGCGCGAACTCGTCCAAGCACAGGACCAGCCAACCGGCCTGGCCGGCGCCGGCCCCCCAGAACACGAGCGAGGTCTTGCGGGCCGGGCCGGCGGGCGAGCTCAGCGGTGGCGCTCCGGCCGGCGTGTCCCTGCGCGCGAGCCAGACGAAACGCGTCTCGTTGTCCTCGCGATCTTGGATTCCCTCGGCGATCACCACGCAGCCGTACAGCTCGGCGGCAAGCCGGGTGCCGATCGCGGCCCACTGCCGCTCGTCCCCGTCCCCGTCCGGGACGGCGCCCGCGTGCTCGGCCACGAGCCGCACCGCCTCGGCCGTGGAAGTGGCGGCTGTGACATGGACGTGGGGGAGGCGCGTTTGCAGAAAGCGCCGGCACTGTCCGGGCACGTGTGGGTGAGAGACGACTGTCCCGATCCGCTCCAACTCGATCGGCTCGGCCGCGATCAGGTAATGGCGTACGGGCAAGACCCACTCGCCCACGATCTCCACGTCGCCTGCCTGCCCGGCCAGGGTGTCCAAGGTGACCGTCACCGAGCCCTCGATCGAGTTCTCGATCGGCACTAGTGCCCAGTCCACCGAGCCCTCCTGGACGGCCAGGACCGCGTCTCTGATGGTCTCCAACGCGACGGGCTGGACGGCGGAGGGCGACACGCCCGCCAGCAGCGCCTCCTCGCTGAAGGTGCCCTCTGGCCCCAGGTAGCCCGCCCGCGGTAGGGAGCTATCGGGAGCTGACATCGTCATCGGACGCCGGCGCGGACGCTGGTCCCCTCGTTGCCCCGGAGGGCTCCTCGGCGAGCGCGACGCGAACGGCCTCGGCCTCCTCCGGCGAGAGCTCCAGCTCGCCGATTCCGTCGCGAATCTGCTTGGCGTACACGCGTGCTTGGTCGCGATGATGAATGCAGGTCAGCACGACCCCCGATCGTCGATCGTCGAGCAGGGCGATCGAAACGGACTGCTGCCCAGAGAGCTCGTTGTAGGCGTCGTAGCGGATCAATGCGTGGTGGGAGACGGCGCCGGTGAGCGCCAACTCCACTGCGTCCAAGCGCTCGTCTAGTCGCACGACCACGTCGCTCACGTACCCTTGCAACGCTTCGAAGGCCTGCTGCAATGTAGCCCCGTGGGCGATCACATCGCGGCTCTCGCCCTCCCCGAGCACCAGCTTTTGGGCGCCGCGCAAGCGTCGCAGCGAGCGTGCAAGGACCGCGCAGGCCAGCAGAGCGAGCACCGCCACGACCAGCGCGGCCAGCGCGAGGATCCCCCGGGTATCGGTCAGGGTGGTGGTGGCAAGGCTCATCGAGAGCACAAGTTATTTGCCGAAGATCACGATGTAAGTGCCCTTGTTGTTGGCGAGTTCCGACTCGCCGGGCACCTTCTCGATGTTGACCGTCACCCGCGAGGCGGCTCCCAGCGTCACCCCGTTGACCGGGATGTCCACGTTGGAGGTGCTTCCGGGTTCGGTCTTGTTGATCGTGTGGGAGGCATACAAGGTCTTGCCTTCGGTCGTCACCGAGATGTCCACCTTGACGTTCGTCTCGGGATTGGAGCCCGCATTTTCGACCATCACCGTAAAGGTCGGGTTGGAGCCTCCGCTGACATGGTTGATCGTGGGCGAGCTTTCGAGCGTGGTCGTACCCACGCTCACGCCCTTCAAGGAGTGTCCGTGTGTGCCGGGCGCGATCGCGCCTGTGCTGGACGCCGGCTGGCCGGACATCCGCGCCTGCACCGTGGCCGGTGTCAGCCAGCCCAGGTTGGGCAAGAAGCGGCTTTGGCTGGTGCTCTGGCCGCTCACCCCACCGGTGCTCAGAGCTTCCTGGACGAGCGGGACCACGCGCTGGGAATAGAGGATGTCGGAGGCGAGAAAGGTCTCCATTGCCCCCGCGATCTTGGTGCTGGCCTGCTGGGCTTGGCCGCCGAGCGCTTCGCGCACCTGTCCGGCCACCTTGGAGAGCCCTTCCACGCGCAGGTTCAGCGCGGAGAGCAGGTTGCGCTGGGCGGAGGTCATCTGGCTGGGGACGCTCAATCCCTTTGCTTTTTCGGCCAGTTCTTGGGCTTGTCGGCGCAACTGGTTGACCTGAACCTCCACGTCCAAGGCCGACTTGCCCGAGGCGCCTGAGAGCGTCGTGAACAGCGGGCGCGCGGTCTGCGATTCCGAAGCTTGCCCGATCTGGTTGACGTTCTGGTTGTAGCTTTCCAGAGCCTGCTGTTTGCCCCGCTTCAAGCAGCCGTTGACGAGCAGCACGATCACGATCAGCAGCACCACGCCGACGCCGGCTGCGATCCGCCGGCGGACCATCATCGCGTGATGGTCGGCGCTCGATGTCGCGCCCGGGCCGCCTGTGCGCGAGACGCTCGGCCTCGGGGTGCCCGAGCGCGGTCTTGGCTGCTGTTGGGTGTGCGCCGGCCTGACGGTGGTCGGCTGCTCCTCGTCCTCGTCGTCGAAGAACGACAAAAGTGGGCTCCTTGCAGGGGCTTGCGAAGCTCACCAGTATTACTCCACCTGCACTCGGACAGTTGCGCGGGCGGGCTTTGCAAGTTCTCGGTCACTCCGAGATCGAGCGCGGGCGCGGCAGGGAAAGGGCTTCGCAACGGCGAACGCGGACGCTGTGGACACCGCCGAGACCCTGGTTGCAGGCAGCATTCGCGTCACCGACAAGCGCTCGCGGCTGGATGGCGAGTTGCTGCTTGGACGCTATCGCCTCGTAGCTCAGTTGGGCGCGGGGGGCTTCGGCGTGGTGTGGCACGCCCACGACGAGCAGCTCGACCGCCCGGTGGCGCTCAAGCGCATCCCGCTGCCCGGCGAGGAGGATCGCGAGCGGGCGACGCGCGAGGCGCTGGCTACCGCGCGACTGGCGCACCCGGCGATCGTGGCTTTGTATGAGGCTCGCGCGGACGAGGATGCCTTCTATTTGATCTCAGAGCTCGTGCAGGGCGACACTTTGGCCCTGCTAATCGCCGAGGACGAACTCGGCGACGAGGAGGTCATCGAGATCGGCGTGGCGTTGTGCGACGCGCTCGCGCATGCCCACGCGCGCGGCGTGATCCACCGCGACGTCAAGCCCCACAACGTGCTGGTCCCCCGCGAGGAGAGTCCTTCTCGCGCCTCGGCCGCTCAGGCCGCCAAGCTGGCCGACTTCGGAGGCGCGACGCTCGCCGGCGAGGGGTCGCTCACACGCAGCGGAGACGTGTTCGGCACGCTCGCCTACATGGCGCCCGAGCAGAGCGACGGCGAGGAGGCCGGGCCGCAGAGCGATCTCTACTCGCTCGCCCTCGTCCTGTACGAGGCCTTGAGCGGCGTCAACCCGGTGCGGGGACGTACGCCCGCGGCCACGGCGCGGCGGATCGGCTCGCCGGTGGAACCGCTCGCGCGTCGCCGCCGCGACCTTCCGCGGGAGCTGACGCGCGCGGTGGACACGGCGATGGCTCGCGACCCGCGCCGGCGGGGGTCCTTGGAGGACTTGCGCGAAGCGCTCGCCAGTTTCAGGGCACGCACGGACCGCGAGCCCATCCCGGCGCGGAGGGTGAGAGCCTCGCCGGCGCAGACAGCGAGAGCTCCGGTTCAGGTCGCGCCCGTCGAGCCGGAGTCGCAGGAGCATCGTCGTGCGCCCCTCCTCGTGCCGCGCTTGGTGTGGCTCGGGTGCGTCTTGGCCCTCGCGCTTTGGCAGGCGATGCAAGGGCGAGTTGGGGTTTCGCTCTTGGTGCTGGCCGCGGGTGCGCCTCTGCTGCTGCCGCGTCGCGCCGGACCCGGCTGGCTCGTCGCGGCCTTGGCGCCCGTGCTGGGTTTGGTCGGATTGGCGGGAGCGTTCCCGGCGTTTGCGGGGCAGCGCTCGACGTGGCGCTCCAGGTCCGCGCTGGCGCTGCTGGGCTTCTGGTGGCTTGCCTTGGCCGAGCCTCTGCTGGCCCGCCACCTCTGGTTGGGGCCGCCGGCGGGCTTGCCGCCGAGGGCTGTGTGGGAGGCCTCCTTCGACACGACCTCCAAAGAGGTGGTCGGCCCGATGTTCACCGTCGAGTTGGCGATCGGCGCGGTCGTGTGGGCGCTCGCGGCGGCGGTGTTGCCGTGGATTGTGCGGGGGCGCAACGCCGCGCTCGACGTCGTGGCGGCCGCCGCTTGGACGGTGGCCCTGCTTGCCGCCGTGCCCCTGCTAGAGCGCGCTCTCTTGGCCCACGCGAGCGAGCCGAGCCCTCGCGGGGCCCTGTTGGGGGCCGTGCTGGGGTGCGCCGTCGCGGTCTGCGCGCGGGCTTTGCGCGGGCCCACTTGAGAATCGGCGGGGAGAGCTCTCGGGGCGGCCCCAATGATCGAGGGCCGCGCGGGAGCCGGCGGAGGCTGTTGTGGAGACAGGGTCCCCGCGCGCGCTGGGCGGGCCATAAAATGGGGCGATCGCCTCCTCCGAGGCGAAGGCGCGCCACATGAATCCGCTCAGGACAATCGAGAATCTGATCGCCGGTCTGGTCGAAGGCACCTTCGGCCGGGTCTTCAAGGCCGAGGTTCGTCCGATGGAGCTCGCACGCAAGCTCGCGCGTGAGATGGACGAGAACACGACGGCCTCGGTCTCGCGCGTATACGCGCCCAACGAATACGCGGTCTGGCTCTCTCCGCGCGACCGGGCGCGCTATGGGGGGGTCGAGCACGAGGTGATCGACGAGTTGTGCGCATATCTGCTCGAGCACGCGCGCGCCGAGAACCTCGCCTTGGCCTCGCGACCTCACATCGTCTTTCACACCGACGAGGATCTGCAGCTCGGAGAATTCGGGATCGAAGCGCGCCTGGCCAGGAGCGAGGAGGAGCCCGCCGAGGCGCCCGCGCCGGCCGCACCCGCGCCGGCCGCACCCGCGCGGGTCGTGCCCGCGGCCCCGGCGCGTCGGGCGAGCGAGGGCGATCCGCGGGAGCCGGAGTCGGGCAACACGATGATCTTTAGCAACTCGGAGAGGGTGCGTGGAGCGCTCGAAAGCACGGGTGCGCGGCGCAGGCCGAAGGCGCTGCTGGTGGTCTCGGGCAGGCGCCTGCTGCTGCCGCCCGCCGGCGCGGAGGTGGGTCGCAGTCGCGACTGTGACATCGTGCTCGACGATTCGAGCATCTCTCGTCGCCACGCCGAGCTGCGTCCTAAGGGTTCGAGCTGGACGATCGAGGATCTCGACTCGACCAATGGGGTGCGCGTCAACGGCGTGGCCGTTCACGGTTTGCAAAAGCTGCACACGGGAGACCGCATAGAGATGGGCTCCACAGAGATCCTCTTCGAGATAGCCCCATGAACAACCTCGAGCCGGTCTCGGTGATGCTGAAGTTCGGCTTTCTGATCGTGCTGTATCTGTTCTTGCTGTGGGTTTCGCGCAGCGCTCTGCGCGATCTGCGCGGGGGCGGCGGGCAGCTTCCGGATGGTCCCGGACAGGCGGTTGCTCCGCCGGCCGACGCGACCGGGCTGCACTCGGCCTCGAGTTTCGGCCCGACCGACCTGGTGGGGCGCGCCCCACGTTTGGTCGTGGAGCGCGCGCCGGGCCACGAGCCCGGCATGATCTATGACCTTGGGGGCGACGTCGTGCTTGGTCGCGGCGAGCAGGCCGAGATACGGTTGAGCGATCCGTTCGCCTCCTCCAGCCACGCGCGCGTGTACGAGCAGGGCAGGATCCTCGTGATCGAAGACCTGGGCTCGACCAACGGCACGTATCTCAACGAGGAGCTGCTCGACGGTCCTCGGCCTTTGCATCCCGGCGATCGCGTGCGTATCGGCGACTCCGAATTCAGCTTTGAGGTGGACTGAGTGCTGCGGGTAGCCGAGCACTGGTCGGGTACCGACACCGGCCTGCAGAGGCGTGCCAACGAGGACTCGATGCTTGTGCGCTCGCCCCTGTTCGTGGTCGCCGACGGGATGGGCGGCGCGCAGGCCGGCGAGGTCGCCTCGCGCCTGGCTGTGGACACCTTCAAGGGTGGCTTGGCGGACGGCTCGGACCCGGAGGCGAGCCTGCTGGCTCAGGTCGAGCAGGCCAACGAGCGCATCAACGAGCTCTCGCACGCGAACATCGAGCACGCGGGGATGGGCACCACCATCACGGCCGTGTATCTGGGCGAGCAGGACATGGTGGTCGCTCACGTGGGCGACTCGCGCGCCTACTGCTTGCGCGACGGCGAGCTGATGCGCTTGACCGACGACCACTCGCTGGTGGACGAGTTGATCCGCCAGGGCAAGCTGACGCCCGAAGAAGCCGAGGAGCACCCGCAGCGCTCGGTCATCACGCGCGCGCTTGGTCCAGAGCCGAGCGTGGAGGTTGACGTGCGCACCTTCAGGGCTCGTCCGGGAGACATTTATCTCTTGTGCAGCGACGGTCTGACGACGATGCTCTCCGAGGATGAGCTGTTGGACCTGTTGAGCTCGAACCCGGTGCTGCGCGATGCGGGCGAGCAGCTGATCGCCGCCGCTAATGCTGCCGGGGGCAAGGACAACATCACCGTGGTGCTCCTTCGCGTGGAGGAGGTTCCGGCCCAGGGCGAGCTCTCCAATGGAGACCACACGACGATGACTTCGATGGCCCCGGTGGCAAGCCCGCGCCTCCCGCGCCGTCCGGTCGCTGCGCCCCAACCTACCAAGGGCGCGCGGGTGGGCAGGCGTTTGCGCCGCCTGCGCGCGCCGCTGGTCGCGCTCGTGGTCGTGGGGTTGCTGGCGGCCGGCGCCTATTTGGCTTTGCAATCGGTGTATTTCATAGGCACCAACCAGCGCGGCATGGTCACGATGTTCAATGGCGTGCCCTATGAACTGCCGGGCAAAATCAAGCTCTACAGCAGCAACTATGTGTCCGGGGTGAGCGCCGCGACGCTGTCGAGCACACGGCGCGAAGAACTCCTCGACCACTCGCTGCTTTCCGAAAGCAAGGCGGCTGAACTGATGCGCCAACTGGAACTGGGCCAGTTGAACGGACGATGAGCAGGGTGCGGGTGGGCATATGAACCGGCCGATCGTCCGGCTGTATGGGCTCGTGTTCGTCTTGTTTGCGGTGCTGATCGCCTTCACTTCGCGCTGGACGGTGTTCGAAGCCTCGTCGTTGCGGGCCAACGCTCTGAACAAGCGCGGGCTGCTCCAGCAGCAGCGGATCGCCCGGGGGGAGATCCTCGCCGCCGACGGAAGCGTGCTCGCGCGCAGCGTCAAGGGGCCTGAAGGTACATATACGCGGCGCTATCCCACCGGCTCTCTGTTCACAGCTCCGGTTGGCTACTCCTACATCGAACGTGGCCAGGTCGGTCTGGAGCGCTACCGCAACATCGAACTCGACGGTCAGGGCGACACGAGCGTGCAAGGCATCCTCGATCAGCTGCAGGGCCGTCGCCCACGCGGCGACACGGTCGTGACCTCGCTGGTGCCCTCGGCGCAGAGAACCGCCGTGACGGCGCTCGGCGAACACGAAGGTGCGGTCGTCGCGCTCAACCCGAGCAGCGGCGCGGTCGAGGTGATGGCCTCGACGCCCAGCTACAACGCGAACGCGGCCGCTTCGGAAAGCGCGTTCGCGCGGATCACGCGCCAGTCGGGATCGCCTCTGGTCAATCGCGCCGTGGAGTTCGGCTACGCGCCGGGCTCGACCTTCAAGGTGGTGACCGCCACCGCCGCGATCGACACAGGCCAGTTCACGCCTCAGTTGACGGTGAGCGGGCGCAACGGAGTGCCGATCTCGGGGGTGCCTTTGAAAAACGACAACAACGAGAGCTTTGGCCAGATCACGCTCACCGAAGCGCTCGCGCACTCGGTGAACACCGTCTACGCCCAGGTGGCCGAGCAGCTGGGCAAGCAGACGATGGCTCGCTACATGAGGCGCTTCGGCTTCGACCGCAAGCCGCAGTTGGACTATCCCGCTGAGGAAATGTCCTCCAGCGGCGAGTACTTGGGCGAACGGTTGATACCGCCCACCAGCCCGCGCGTCGATGTGGGGCGCATGGGGATCGGCCAGGACAAGCTGAGGGTCACGCCTCTGCAGATGGCCGAGGTGGCCGCGGCCGTGGCCAACAAAGGCGTGCTGATGAAGCCGCACCTCACTTCGGAGATCGTGGAAGCCGATGGGCACGTTGTGCAGCACATCTCGCCCAAAGTCCAGTCGGTCGTGATGAAGCCGTCGAGCGCCGGCGCGGTCACGGGGATGATGGAAGCCGTCGTCAACGAAGGCACCGGGACGACGGCCCAGATTCCGGGAATCCAGGTGGCCGGCAAGACGGGCACCGCCGAGACCCTGGGGGTGAGCGAATTCAACAATGTTTGGTTCATCGCCTTTGCGCCGGCGCGCAAACCGAAGGTGGCGGTGGCGGTCACGCTCGCCCATGTACCCGGCCAAGGCGCCACGTTCGCCGCGCCTGTGGCAAAGCAAGTGATGGAAGCGCTGCTCAAATGAGCGCGGTCGAGGCGGGCACGATCATCGATGGGCGCTACCGCGTGTCCTCTCGCCTGGGGTCGGGCGGCATGGCTGACGTGTATCTCGCCCAGGACACCTTGTTGGGGCGCCAGGTGGCGCTCAAGCTGTTGCACCACCGATTCGCCGAGGATCAGGAGTTCGTGGAGCGCTTCCGCCGCGAGGCCTCCAGCGCCGCCGGGCTCTCCCACCCCAATGTGGTCGCGGTGTTCGACAGGGGGGAGTGGGACGGCACCTATTACATCGCGATGGAGTATCTGCCGGGGCGCTCGCTGAAGGCGGTGGTGCGTGAGCACGGGGCGCTCTCCCCGCAGGACGCAACTGACATCGTCGTGCAGATCTTGCTCGCCACCCGCTTCGCGCACAAGCGGGGGATCATCCATCGCGACATCAAGCCCCACAACGTGATCCTCGACGAGGAGGGGCGCGCGAAGGTCACCGATTTCGGTATCGCGCGGGCCGGCGCGTCGGACATGACCTTGACCGGTTCGATCATGGGCACGGCTCAATACCTCTCGCCCGAGCAGGCCCAGGGACACGCTGTCAGCGAGAGCTCAGACCTGTATGCGGTGGGCGTGGTCTTGTATGAGCTGCTCACCGGCCAAGTCCCCTTCGAGGGCGAATCGCCGGTGACGGTCGCGCTCAAGCAGGTCTCGGTCGAACCGACACCGCCGAGCGTGCTGAACCCGGCGGTGACGCCGGCGCTTGAGGCGGTGGTGATGCGCTCCTTGGCCAAGGAGCCGGCCGCGCGCTTTGCCAATGCGGATGAGTTCATCGCCGCGTTGCAGCAGGCGCGTGAAGGCATCGCCCCGCCGCCGGCCTTCAACGGAGCCCCGCCCACGCAGGACGCGGCCGCCCTGCTCGTCCCGCCGGTCGGGGCCGATGAGGACCCGCGGGACGCCGCCCGGCGAGGAAAGCGCGCCGTGTGGATCGCCGCTGGTGTGGTGTTGCTGGCGATCGTGGCGGCCGCTGCCTTGCTGTTGCTGCTCAAACCGGCCAAGAGCGGTCGGGTGACGGTGCCCAATCTCGCCGGAGAGACTCAGGCGGCCGCCGTCGCCTCGCTGCGCCACGAAGGGCTTGTGCCGGTCGTCTCGCTGGCGGCGAATGCGCGGGTGCCCTCGGGCCAGGTCGTCGGCAGCACTCCCCCGGGGGGGACGATCGTGGACAAGGGGGCTCATGTCGAGGTGGTCGTGTCCTCGGGGCCAGGAGTAATCGGTCTGCCCGACGTGAACGGCAAGAGTCGCTCCGAAGCGGAGAAGATCCTGCGCGAAAAGGGCTTTCAACCGACGAGCCAGAACCAGACGAGTGAATCGGTGGAAAAGGGGCGGGTCATCTCGACCAATCCCGCCGCCGGTATCGAGGTCCAGGTGGGCAGTCCGGTGACGGTATTCGTGTCCTCTGGACCGAAGGAAGTGAGCGTGCCCGAAGTGACCGGCGAAACGCAGGCCGACGCCACGGCGACGCTCGCGGCGGCGGGGCTGAAGGTGGGCGTGTCAAAGCGCGAAGTGGCCGAACCGGCGGCCGGGACGGTCATCTCGCAGACGCCGGGGGCCGGCACGCAGGTGAAAGTGGGGGGTCAGGTGACGATTGTCGTGGCGCAGGCACTCAAGCAGGTCGCCGCTCCGTCGGTCGTGGGCCAAAGCGAAGCGCAGGCGATCGCGACGCTCACGAGCGCAGGCTTTACCTCCAACACCGTCTCGCGCGACGTGACCGATCCGAGCAAGGTCGGGACCGTGGTGCAGCAGAGCCCCGCGGCGGGTCACAAGCTTGCGGCGGGCGCCACGGTGACGATCGCGGTCGGGGTTTTGGCCCAGCAGACCACCTCGACCTCGACGACGACCACCACGGCGCCGACGCCGCCGGCCCCCGCTCCGGCGGCGGGCGCGCCTTCGGCGAACGGGTGAAATCGCGCGCGACCCTCCGGCGGGCGACCGCGTTCGGTGGGGGCATCGTTCCCGCGGGGATCCCGCTCGCGACCTACTTGAAGAGGGTGATCTCTGCGATCTGCGCCGTTTGGTGCCCAGGCGGGAGCTTGTCGATCCAGACCAGGTAATAGCGGTAGAGCAGTTTGGCGGCGTTGATCGGGATCTTCGTGTGCGAGCCGATCGTACGGGCGCCCGCAAGTTGGGTCCAGCCGAGCGCGGTCACGCTCTGGGCTCCCGCGGGCGGGGTGGAGGAGGGCAGCCCGGTGGCGGCGTAGACGGCGGCGGAGAAGCCGGGGGTGGGCGTCTGGATCTCGACCGCCCTCGCGGCCACGCCCGGGGCCGCGTCGATCGAGATGCCGAGCCCCGGCTTGCCTAGCAAGCCGGCGATGTAGTGCTCGGTGCTCCAGGTCGTGTTGATGTCTCCGTCCACTACGGAGGCCACGTCTTCGGCGTGTTCAGGGCCGGTGCCGAACGGGTTGTAGGACGACGCGGCGTTCTGGGCGAGCACGACGGGTGTGAGGCCGTGGGTGGCCTGAATGTCGGGCGGGACGCCGGTGCCGCTGTGGGTGTGGCCGGCCAGGGCGACGAGCGTGACGGCGACGATCGCGGCCACGAGCACGAGCGAGACGATCCAGCGGGCGGGGTGGCGCATGCGCCAAGGCAACAGACGGCGCGCCGGCAAATCGAGGGTGCGGAGGACGGCCGTCACCTCGCCGGTGACCTCCCCGGCCCGCGTCGTCTCAAGTGCCAAAGCCTCCTCCATGTCGAGGATCATGGAAGCCATGTCCGGGTAGCGGCGGTCGAGCTCCTTGGCGGTGGCGCGTTCGACTACGGCGGCTGTCGCGGCCGAGATGTTGGGGCGCTCGAGCTGCACGTCGGGCACCTCCTCGCGCACGTGCATCATCGCCACCGCTACCGGCGAGTCGCCGCTGAAGGGGACCTGGCCGGTGAGCATCTCGTAGATGACGACACCGAGCGAATACACGTCGGATTGTCCGGTCACGCCCTGTCCGAGGGCCTGCTCGGGCGACACGTAGTCGGTCGTGCCGAGCACGCGCCCGTCCATCGTGAGGCCTTCCTCGGTCAGGGTGCGCGCGATGCCGAAGTCGGTGATCTTGGCGCCTCCCTCGCCGCTGAGCAGGACGTTCTGGGGCTTGATGTCGCGATGCACGATTCCCTGTGCGTGGGCGGCCCCGAGGGCGCGCGCGATCTCGATCGCGTAGGCGAGCGCGACGGGGGCGTCCAAGGGCGCCTCGCGCCGGATCAGGTCCTTCAAGGTCTCGCCGGCTACGTGCTCGAGCACGATGTAGGGAGTGCCCACCTCGACGTCGGCTTCGCCCTCGTGCGAGTCCCACTCGCCCGCGTCGATCACCGTGACGATGTGGGGGTGGTTGAGCTGGGCCACGGCGCGGGCCTCGCGCCTGAAGCGCTCCAGCTGATCGGAGTCCGAGGCGATCTCGCGGTGCATCAGCTTGATCGCCACCTCGCGTTCGAGCACGGTGTCGAATGCGCGGTAGACGGTGCTCATGCCGCCGTGTCCTATGCGCGCGTCCAAGCGGTAGCGACCGCCCAAGGTGGTGCCAAGGATGACGTTGGTCACGATTGGAGCCTCGAAGGCCTGAGTATGCCCATGTGGAGCGGTGGTAGGTGTGAGCGTTTTATTTTTTTGACCGTTGGGCGTACGGGTCTGTGTTATCGCGCATCCGTCGGACCACAAGCAGAGCGAGCGCTCCGCGGTAGAGGGCGCAGGCTCCGAGCAGGCGGCTACGCCGGGACGGCGTGAGCAGGGTGGAGGCTGCGTAGGTCCCAAGCAGCGAGCCGGTGGCTCCGGCGGCGAAGGGCGCTCGCAGGTCGGGGGGAGTGCCGCGACGGGTGAGCTGCAGGCCCTTCAGGGCGGTTGCAGCGGCGATCACGGGCAATCCGGCCTGCCAGGAGAGTCGGTCGGCTCCCAGGCGCGAGAACCCGAGGGCTCGGGCGGTTGCGATCGTGGCGCCGTTGCGGGACACGCCGGGTATTAGCGCGCAGGACTGGGCCAAACCGAAGGCCAAGCCCTCGCGCCAGCCCGCGCTTTCCACCGTCCGGGTGTTGTGTTGTTCGATAGCGGGTGCCACGCGCGTACGCGCGTACGCGCGGGGCGCACCCCCTTGAGAAAACATCCCCCGGGCCCCTCTTCGGGCAAGAACCTCCCCGGCGGCGATCGCGGCCGAGCCGGCCAGCAGGCCGCCCGCGATCGTGGCGGGAGTCCCGAGACGCCGCTCGACAAGGTCCCCCAACGCGTAGCCGACGAGGGCGGGGGGTGTCGAGGCGCCGAGCAGGAAGCCGACTTTGGTGCACGAGCGCTTTGTCGGGGGGCGCATCAGCAGGGCGAGCGCCGCGCCCGCGTGGAGGGCGACCTCGAAGGCCTTGCGCAGGTCGGGGTCGAGCTCTCCGTAGCGCCATCCGGCGAGCCAGGGCACGAGCGCGGTGTGGGCCGAGGAGGAGATCGGCAGCAGCTCGCTCGGACCGTGCAACAGGCCCAGGGCGAAGGCTTGGCTCGGCGCCAGCTTCGGGGCCCTGGGAGGCCGAGGCGCGCTCGCCCGGCTCAACTCACGTCGGCCGTGGGCTCGGTGTCGCCGGTCGGCGACTCCGGCGCGCGTGAGCGGCGACGCACGATCGCGTAGACGATCCCCACGACCAAGAGCGCCACGATCAGATAGTCGAGGTACTCGAAGGCTTTGCGCACGCTGGTCCAGTCGCTGCCCAAGGCGTGGCCCGCAAACGCGAGCGCCACGACCCAGGGGATCGTGCCGATCAAGGAGAACACGGTGAAGCGCCCGAGCGGCATCTTGGAGATGCCGGCGGGCAAGGACACGAAGGCGCGCACCAAGGGGATCATGCGTCCGAACAGGACGGTGGGCTCGCCGTAGCGCTGGAAGAAGCGGTCGGCCCTTTCAATCTGGGCGGGGCCCATGTGGAGCTTGGCTCCGTGGCGTTCGAACAGCTCCAGGCGACCGCCACGCCCGACCCCGTAGGCAAACCAGGAGCCGACCATCGTGCCGATCAAGCCGGCGAGGATGATCCCGGTCATCGTCATGTGGTGGTTGGCGCCGCTCTGGGTGGGGTCGGCGACGGCGAAACCGGCGAACAGCATCACGACCTCGGAGGGGATCGGGATGCAGGCGCTGGAGAGCGCCATCAGGGCGAAGATCCCAGGCAGACCCGCTTCGCGCACGAAGTGCGAGGTTTCGTTGACTACCGATTCGGAGATCGACGCGAGCACGAGCAAGTGCAGCATGTGCCGGCAACGATACCTTCCTGCCTGTCATGCGTGTGTGGATCGACCTGACCAACAGCCCGCACGTGCTGGTCATGCGTCCTATGGTGGCGCTGCTGCGCGAGGACGGCCACGAGGTCGAGGTGACCGCGCGGGACTTCGCACAGACCCTGCAGCTGCTCGACCGTTTCGGGATCGAGCACACCGCGGTCGGCCGCCACCGCGGCGAGCGCCTGGCCGACAAGGCGCTGGGCCTGGCGAGCCGCTCGACCGCGCTGGTGCGCTGGGCCCGCGCGCAAGCGCGTTCACGCGGGCCCTTCGACATCGCGCTGGGCCACGGCTCAAACGACGTGAGCGTGGCGGCCCGGCTGCTGCGGATTCCTTGCTCGACCACGTTCGACTACGAGTGGGCGGCCGTTCAGCACCATGTCAATTGCCGCTTGGCCCAGGCGGTCGTGGTGCCCGAGGCGATCCCGCCCGAGCGCCTCTATGGCTACGGCGCGAAGGGCAAGATCCACGCTTACGAGGGACTCAAGGAGGAGTACTACCTGGCCGACTTCGAGCCCGACGCCGCCGTCTTGGAGGCGCTTGGGATCGACCGGGGCCGGCCGCTGGTGGTGGTCAGGACCCCGCCCGAGGTGTCCTTGTATCACCGTTTCGAGAACGATCTGTTCGCCGACGTGCTCCTGCGCCTGAGCGAGGCGGCCTCTGCCGAAGGTGTGCAGTCGGTCGTGTTGCCGCGCACCTCAGAGCAGCGCTCCCAGTTGAAGAACGTGCCCGGCTTCACCGTTCCGGAGCAGGCGATCGACGCGCAATCGATGATCGCCTACGCCGACCTGGTGATCTCGGCCGGGGGCACGATGAATCGTGAGGCGGTCGCGCTGGGCACTCCCGTGTACAGCACTTTCGAGGGCCGCTTGGGCGCGGTTGACGAGCGTTTGATCGGCGAAGGACGCTTGCGCAAGTTGGGCGGAGCGGGCGAACTGGAGCTCCATAAGCGGGATCTTCGTGGTGGCGGGGACCGTGTCCGGCGCGATCCAAGGCGCCTGCTCGAGTTGCTGCTCTCGCCGATATCCCCTTGACGCCCTAGAATCAAGGCCAATGCGCCGACGGATCAGTGCGCCGGCCCTGTCGCTCACCCGGCACTCGCTACCGAGGCTGGCGCTCGATGGCGCTCTCGTCACGCTGGCCTACTGGTCGGCTTGGGAGCTGCGCTTCGACAATGGGCCGCAAGGACGCTACGAGAAGCTGTTCGAAAGGACCATTTGGTGGGTGCTGGGCGGCAGCCTGGTGGTGCTCCTGCTCTCGCGCGTCTACCAGCGCCGTTGGCGCTACTCTGGCCAGCGCGACTATGAGGCGGTCGCTCGCGCCGTGCTCGCGATCGTGCTGCTCACGGTGGTTGGCGTGGCGGTGGTTCGGCCCGTGCAGATTCCCCATGTGCTCGCTTCCGGCGAGGCGCACTCGGGCACGATCAGCGGTACCAGCGTCGTCGAGCTCCCCGACGGGGTCATCGTCCTGTTCTTCTTGTTGTCGTTGCTGCTCTTGATCGGGGTGAGGGTGGTCGCGCGTAGTCTTTACGAGCGGCGTCCGCTCGGCGCGTTCAGGGCGGGGGCTCGCAGCGAGCGCAACGTTTTGATCGTGGGCGCGGGCGACGGTGGGCGTTTGGTGTTGCGTGAGATCCGGCGCAACCGCGAACTCGGGTTGCAGCCCGTGGGGTTCGTGGACGACGACGCTCGTAAGCACGGGCTGCGGATCGACGGTGTGAGGGTCCGCGGGGACACCGAGCGGGATCTCCCGCGGATCCTGGAGGAGTCCGAGCCCGACGAAGTGATCATCGCGATCCCCTCAGCCCCTGGCACCACGCGCGCGCGAGTGGTGCGTGAGTGTCGCAAGCGCTCGATCCCGGTGCGCACCTTGCCGACCGTGTTCGAGCTGTTGCAGGAGCAGAGCTCCGCGAGCGGGATCTCGCGTCAGGTGCGCGAGGTTCGCGTCGAGGACGTGCTCGGTCGCGAGCCGGTTCTGATGGAGCTCGACCGCGTTGGCGCCTACTTGTCTGGCGAGACCGTGCTCGTGACCGGTGCGGGCGGCTCGATCGGCTCGGAGCTTTGCCGGCAGATCGCGCGGGTGGGGCCCCGCAGAATCGTGCTGCTCGACCACGCCGAGGACAATCTCTTTCAGATCGAACGCGAGTTGCAGGACGAGCGCCACGTGCAGCCCTCGGTGTTGGCGGCGGTGCTCGCCGACTGCAAGGAGGACGAGCGGATGCGCGAGATCTTTGCCGAGCATCGCCCAACCGTGGTCTTTCACGCCGCGGCCTACAAGCATGTGGGCTTGATGGAGGCCAATCCGGTCGAGGCGGTGCGCAACAACGCGATTGCCACCCGCGTGGTCGCCCACGTGGCCGGGGAAATGGGCGTCGGTCGATTCGTCCTCGTCTCGACCGACAAGGCGGTCGCGCCGGCGACGGTGATGGGTGCATCCAAGGCCTTGGCCGAGTTCGCTTTGGAGGCGGCCACCGCGCGTTTTGGGGGCACGCACTATGCGGCTGTCCGGTTCGGCAACGTGCTCGGTTCCTCGGGCAGTGTGGTGCCGATCTTCGCTCGCCAGATCGAGCGCGGCGGTCCGGTGACCGTCACCGACGAGCGCATGACGCGCTACTTCATGACGATCCCCGAGGCGGTCCAGTTGATCATCCGCTCGGGCTCCTTGGCGACCGACGGTCATCGTGGCGCCGACGTCTTCGTGTTGGACATGGGCGATCCGGTCCGCATCGTGGATCTGGCACGGGCGATGATCGAGCTCTCGGGCCTCGATCCCGACCGGGATGTGGCGGTTGAGATCGTGGGCAGGCGCGCCGGGGAGAAGCTCCACGAGGAGCTGTTCAACAGCTACGAGCGACCCAAGACCACGCCGGCCGAGAAGATCATGCTGGCCGATCGCGAGCCTCTGGCGCCAGAGACGGTGGAGGCGATGTTCGACGAGATCAGGCTGCTTGTGTTCGAGGGCGATGCGGCCGGCTTGGCCGCCAAGGTGGCCGAGCTCTCGACCGTACGCGGCGAGCTGTCGGAGTCGGTGACCGGACGCGGCGCCGGGGCGCCTGTGCCCCTCATAGACTCCCGAGATTCATGAACTCCCGCTCGAGACATCCAGCGCGGTGAACGGCGTGCTCGCCTTCTCGCTGTCCAACTCCGTGACGGAGGTAGGTGCGCTCGCGGCGTTTGCGGCGTTGTTGGGCATCGCGATCTTGTCGTTGCTCGTGTTCTCCCAGGCGCGTGAGATCAAGCGGCTGCGCGAGTGGGCGGGGCGAGCGCCGGAGCGGGCCGCCGAAGCGGAGCAGCGTGTGAGCGCCGACGCCGCCGCTCGTATGCGCGGAGCTCCTCCCGCGCCGGGCGGAGCTCCGGTGAGGGTCGTACCACGCAAGACCCCGCTTGTGAGCGCACCTGTGTCCACGGCCGTGAACGCCACCGTGGCGGCGGTAGTTCCTGGAGCGCCCGACTCCTCCGGGGGCGCTCCAGTGCCGACACCCGCCCCAACGGCTGGCGCTTCCGCACCCACGCCCGCTCCGACCGCCGGCGCTTCGGCGTCGTCTGCCTCCTCCGAGTCGGCTGTCTCTCCCGCTCCGATTGGCTCCCCTGCTCCGATTGGCTCCCCTGCTCCGATTGGCTCCCCTGCTCCGACCGGCTCTCCAGGGTCGATTGGCTCCCCTGCTCCGATTGGCTCCCCTGCTCCGACCGGCTCTCCAGGGTCGATTGGCTCTCCGGCACCGAGCGGCCCGCCCGCGCCGAATACCGCTCCAGTCGCAGGCGCCGCGGCGTCGGCTGCCGCCCTCAACGCGGCAGGCTCTCAGAACGCCCAGGGCGAGGACTCGAACCCGGCCTCGCCGGCTCCGGCCACCGCAGCCGCTCGCGCCGGCGGCGCCTCCGCACGCGCGCCCTTGCCACCGTCTCCGGCGGCTCCCTCCCCGCCCGGGCCGGGCTCCTCACCGGCGTTCGCCCCGGCCACGCCACCCGCCACCGCGGCGGGCTCGATGGCGAGTGAGTCCTCGGTGCGCCCGCCAGCTCCGGCCGCCGCGGCACGCCCGGTCTCCTCCCGCGCGGTCGCGGGTGCCGTGGACGAGGACATTCCTCCTCGCTCGCCCGCGCCTGCACGCTCGCGGATGGATGTGCCGGCCACCAGCGCAGGGGCGCGCGAGGCTGCACGGGACCCGAGCGCCGCCCGCCGGGCCGGCGCAAGCGGGACGGGTGGGCCCAAGTATTTCAAGCCGGAGCGCTCGCCCCGACGCGCGACCGTGCTGATCTTGGGCGGGGCGGTTGTGGGCGTTCTCGTGATCGTGCTAGCGGTTTCTCTGCTGAAAGGCGGCGGTTCGCCGAGCGCTCACAGCAGCTCGATTGCCACCACGCAAGCCACCACGAGCACCACCCGCGGCTCCCACAAAGCTCCGAGCGCGGTCGCCTCCAACCCATCGGAAACCGCGGTGGTCGTGCTCAACGGGACGGGCACCCCCGATTTGGCGCACCATCTGGCCGGTGACCTGCAGCAGAGCGGCTACACCTTGGCGGCCGCCTCGGCTGGGGTGCCCCCGGGCACACACGCCACCACGGTGGTGGAGTACACGCCCGGTCATCGCGCCGACGCCAAGGCGGTCGCGAAAGCGCTCAACGTGAGCCAGGTACAGGCGATCGAATCGACGATCTCCTCGCTCGCCGGCCAGGCCACCGTGGTGGTCCTCGCGGGCGCCGACCAAGCCAGCCAGCTGGGCGGCGGCGGCGCTCAGAGCGGCGGCGAACCGGCCGCCGGAGCCGGCGGAGAAGGCACCCCCGCCGGCCAGTAGGGGCTGCCGCAAGAATGGACAGCGACCGGGCCATAGCCGGCTTCTTGGACGTGCCGGCACGCTCCGCCAAGCCGCGCGAGCGGGGCATCACACATGTGATCGACCGGGGGCTGGCGGTGGCCGAAGTGGACGGCTTGATGGAGACCGTGGGCGACAGCGTGGACATCGTCAAGCTCGGCTGGGGGACGGCCTTGGTGACCGCCAACTTGAAGCCCAAGCTGGAGCGCTACGCCGCTAATGGGATACCGGTCGTGCTCGGTGGGACCTTGACCGAGGTCGCGATCAAGCAAGGGCGCGTCGAGGGGTTGATCGCTTGGCTGAAGGAGCTGGGCCTGCGCCACGTGGAGATCTCTGACGGCACGATCGCTTTGGAGCCCGAGGTCAAGACGCACCTGATTCGCACGCTCGCGCGCGACTTCACGGTGCTCTCGGAGGTGGGCAGCAAGGACGCCGACTTCATCATGGCCCCCTATGTTTGGGTCGAGCAGATCGAACGCGATTTGCAAGCCGGCGCTTGGAAGGTGATCGCCGAGGCGCGGGAGTCGGGCACGGCCGGCATATACCGCGCCGATGGCGAGGTGAGAACCGGGTTGATCGATGAGATCGTGCACGCGATCGATGCAGACAGGTTGATCTTCGAGGCGCCCCAGCGCGAGCAGCAGGTGTGGCTGCTGCACCGCTTCGGCAGCGAGTGCAACCTGGGCAACATCGCGCCCGAAGACGTGCTCTCCTTGGAGACCCTGCGCTTGGGATTGCGCTCGGACACGGTCGAGCGCTTCGCCCGGGACGGCGACGCTTGAGTAGCGAGCGGCTGGGGCGCGTCGTGTTCGCGCTGCTCGTGATCGCTTGCTTTGCCGCGCTTCTGGTCACCCAGCGGCTGAAGCACACGCCGACCTTGGTGCAGGATTTCAAGCTGACCAAGGTCCTCGTGCCCGGATCGGGAGGTGAAGCCTCCGAAGAGCACATCGCCTTCAAGCTCGCCAAAGCAGACGAAGCGACGGTCACGATCGAAAACTCCTCCGGAGCGACCGTGGCGACGCTCGTCCGCGACCTGCCGGTGGGGCGCTACAAAATCGTGTCGTTGCGCTGGAACGGGCAGCGCGGCGAAGCGCACGGATACAAAGTCCTGCGCAAGGCCGATGGGTACACCACGCTCGTGCCCCACAACCGCGGACCGACGGCGGCGCCGGGCGAATACACAGTGAGGGTCAGCTTGCGCCGCGAAGACCGCTCGATCCCCTCATCGCGCACCTTCAAGCTGGTGGCCCGTTGAACGCGGCGCCTGTACTCGAGGCGGCGCCCCAGACCTTGGCGCCGGCGCTCCAGCTGGCTGCCAAGGTGCGCGCGCTCGAGGCGACTTCGCTTCCCGGCACCGGCACGCTCGCCGCCTTGGCGGTGGCCGCCGTCGTGGCGGTCGGGGCTCTGGCGCTCATCATGCGCCGCGATCCTCGCGCCTTTCCTTTGTTGGCCGTGATCGCGCTGCCATTCAGGTTGCCCATCTCCGCCGACGGGCGCACGGTGAACCTGTTGCTGCCGTTGTACGCGGTGGTTGCGGCAGGTGCAATTGCCCATCTGATGCCGCGTCTGCTGAGGCGCTCGGGGGCTTATAGCTCGGGCCGTCCCCCGATCTTGCTCGATTGGCTTTTGCTGGCGTCGGTGGGGCTGTATGCCATACAGATTCTCTACTCGTCGGACCCCGCGAAGGGCGCGGAGAACCTGGCTTTCTTCTACATCCCTTTCGGGCTGCTCTATGTGCTGCTGCGAGAGGCTCCTTGGACACCCCGCCTGCTCGGTGCCTGCTTGGGCGCGGCGGTCGTCCTGGCGGTTGTGTTCGCGGGAATCGGGGACATCGAGTACCTACGCAAATCGCTGTTCTTGAACCCGAAGGTGGTGGCGGCCAACGAGTACGACAACTACTTCAGGGTCAACTCCTTGTTCTTCGACCCAAGTATCTATGGGCGCTTCCTGGCGCTCGTGATGATCGCCGTGATGACGGCCGTTCTCTGGCCCCGCGCTGACGGACACACTTGCCCGGCAGCGGCCGCCCAAGGGGGAGGGGAGGCGACGGGGGAGCGCGACAGGCGGGTGCGGCGCGAGCAGCTGATCGGCGCAGGCGTCTTGGCGTGGCTGATGCTGGGCTTGGTGACCAGCTTCTCCCAGTCGAGCATCGCCGCCTTGTTGTTGGGCTTGGCGATCCTCGCGGCGTGGCGGTGGGACGTGCGCGGCACCCTCTACGTGTCGGTCGCCTTGGTGGCGATCGCCGCGGTCGTCGTGGCCGTGGCGCCCTCCTCGCTGCACTTCGGCTTGAAGGGCTCCGGCGGGTCGGCGAATAACGCGACCAGCGGGCGCGCGAAACTGGTGTCGGGAGGCCTCGAACTGTTCGCCGACCGTCCTTTGGGCGGATACGGGGCGGGTTCGTTTGAAACCGAGTACAAGCGTCATGGCGGCGGTACCGCCGAGAACGCGACCTCGGCTTCGCACACGATCCCGATCACGGTCGCCGCCGAGCAGGGGGTCTTCGGCCTGGCGTTGTACGTGGCTTTGATCGTGATGGCGCTGCTCACGCTTTTCCGCGGCGCGGGCCGCTCGCCGCCCCGCATCGCGATCGCGGCTTGCTTTGCGGCCTTGGTGTTGCACACGTGGGTATATGCAGACTTCTTGGAGGATCCCCTCACCTGGACTTTGCTCGGCCTCGGCGTGGCGCTTGCGGGCCCGTTAGGTTCCCGCTGGTGCTCGGCTACCTGAAGCGACTGGTCAAGACGGGCGCGGCCTATCAGGCCGCGGAAATAGCGGCCAAGGCCATTGCCGTGCTGACCTTGCCCTTGTACACGGCGCACGCTTCCACGAAAGCGTATGGCGCGTACAACTTCCTGCTGACCACGGTGATCTTGGCGAGCATCTTGTTGCGCCTGGGCGTGGGCGAGGCGTTTGTGCGCTTCTATTTCGTGGACACCGACGAGCAGCGTCGCGCGCGCATCGCCCGCACGGCGACCGCGACCGTCGCTTGGACCACCACGGTTGTGTCGCTGCTGTGCGTGGCTTTCGCCGGGCCCCTGTCGCAGCTCGTGCTCGGCTTTGACGATCCGCTGCTGATGGACTGCGCGATCTTGGGGCTGTGGGCCTTCACGAACATCGAGATGGCCTATGCCCAGTTGCGGGTGGACGAGCGCGCGCGCGCCTACATGCTGGCCTCGGGCGCCAACGTGGCGATGACCGTGGCTTTCACGATCGCTTTGGTCGTGTTCGCAGACCAAGGCGCCCGGGGCTTGCTGCTGGGCAACTTCGGCGCTTCGGCGATCGTGGTGGTGGGCCTTTGGTGGGTTCTGCGCAAACGCTTCTCGCTGCGTGTGCAGGTGGGCGACTTGAGGGCGATGCTCAAATTCGGTTTGCCCACGGTGCCCGCCGATGCGAGCGTGTATGCGCTGCAGGTGATAGATCGTCTGTACCTGTTCAGGGTCGTCAGCCACGGTGCGGCCGGCGAATACGCGATCGCGGTGCAATTGGCCACGGTCGTGTTCGTGTTCGTGCGGGGCTTCCAATATGCGTGGCCACCGCTTGCCTATTCGATCGACAGCGACGTGGAGGCCTCCAAGCTGTATTCGCTGGTGACCACCTACTTCGTGCTCGCCACGGGGGTGGTCGTGGCGGCGGTCGCACTGCTGGGGCGCTGGCTGGTGCGACTGCTTGCCCATCCCGAATACTTCGGGGCGCACACGGCGTTGCCTTGGCTGGCGCTCGGCTGGACCTTGTATGGGCTCTACCAGGTGATGATCGTGATCACGGGCAGAGCCCGGGTGATGCAGCGCAACATCCCGGCCGCCGCCGCCGGGTTGGCGGTCAACGTGGTGCTGCTGCTGGTCCTGGTGCCGAGCTCCGGTCTGGGCTTGGGTTTGGCCGGGGCGGGAATCGCGTTGTGCGGGGCTTACGTGGCGATGGTGGCGATCATGCACCTGCTCACCAGGAGCGTGTTTGCGGTGGACTTCGAGTGGTCCAGGCTCGGGCGCCTCGCGGCGATCTTCGCCGGCGTGGCGATCTCGGGCGAGCTGCTCCTGCCCACCGACGGTTTGGTCGGTCTGCTGCTGCGGATCCTTTGGCTGGCTTGGATCCCGGCGCTGCTTGTGCTCACCCGCTTCTTTGGGGTCGGCGAGCGCGAGCAGGCGCGCGCGATCGTGTCCGACGGGCGCCGGCGGGTGGCGGCGTTTCGGGCGGGCGGCGGTGACGTCGAGGCCTACGCGGAGGATTCTCTGCGGGATCTATGACCTAAAAAGCCTCAAGCTACGGGGATTTTTGGCCGATTAGGGCCTCGTGCGTGAGCTCACCGTACAACCACCCAGACCGGCCGGCAGGCGTGAGCTTGCACGTCGTGCGGAGGCCTTGCGCCGCTACCGGGCCGACGCGCGCGTTCAGAGCATCGCCGAGGCCGGCGAGCTGGCCTACTTGCGCTCCCAGTTGCGCGCCGCGGCTCGCTTGACGGCGCGCTTGGCCGCCACGCGCGACGTGGAGGAGATGGCCCAACTCGTGGTGGATGAGCTGCACGAAACGTTTGCTTTCTATCTCGCCGCGGTGCAACGCCTGGAAGCGGACGGGATCCTGCGCCTGATCGCGGGTCGGGGGCCTTTGGCGGAGGTGATGACTGAGTTCTTGATCGTGGAGCAATCGATCGCCGACGGGGTGAACGGACGCGTGGCCCGCTCCGGCACCACCGCGCTTGTGGGGGACACGCGCAAGGACCCCGACTACATCGCCCGCGACCCCGCGACCGACCCTCGCTCGGAGCTGAGTGTGGCGATCATGGTTGACGGATCTGTTTGGGGTGTGCTCAACATCGAGGCGGTGGAGACGGGCGCGCTCACCGAGGCCGACGCGGTCCTCGTCGAGGCGATTGCCGCCAGCTTCGGCTCGGCTGTCCACCGGGCGGGATTGATCGGCGACATCGAGCGCTCGTTCACGACCACTTTGGCGGTTGTGACGAGCACCGTCGAGGCCAAGGACGACTACACGGCCTGCCACGGCAGCGACGTGGCCAGCCTGGCCGAAAAGGTGGCGTTGCGCATGGGCTTGGGCACCAAAGAGGCGCGCGAGGTGCACTACGCAGCGATGCTCCATGATGTCGGCAAGATCGCGGTCCCCAGCGAGATCCTGTGCAAGGAAGGACCGCTCACCGAGGAGGAGTGGGTGGTGATGCGCAGCCACACGGTGGTCGGGGCGGAACTGGTGGAGCGCATCGACGCTTTCGCTCACCTGGCGCCCGCGGTGCGCTGGAGCCACGAGCGCATTGACGGCAACGGCTACCCAGACGGTCTGTCAGGTTCGGAGATCCCGCTGGCGGCGCGCATCGTGGCCGCCTGCGACACCTACGATGCGATCGTCACCGACCGCCCCTACCGGGCCGCGCGCACACTTGTGCAAGCGCGCGAGGAGCTGCTCAGAGTGACCGGCACCCAACTCGACGAGCGGGTGGTGGCGTTCTTGCTGGAAGAGTTGGAGGGGTAGGTCGATCTTGGATCCGACCGGCGCATGCGCCGGTCGGCCGTGCCGCACATGTGCGGCACGGGACCTCGCCGCATGCGGCGAGGTCTTCTGGGGATCAGGTGGTTCGGTTCGAGCGGTTGTAGGCCTCCGCGGCCTCTCGCAAGCCAGTGCCGCGCGAAGGCTTCAGAGTCGCCGTGACGTGGCGCCAGTAGCGCTTGGGCGAGTGGCCGGGCAAGCCGACGGCAACGAGAGCTCGGACCGCATAGGACCAAGCCGTGAGCCAGCGGACCTCGCGCGCCGCGCCGGGCGAGTGGTGCTTGCGCATGTACAGGTCCCTGTTGCGCGCCAGCTCCACGATCCGAGGCTCCGAGACGGTGTCGGTGGACAGCTGCTCGTGATGGACGGCCACCGCGCCCGGTACGTACAGGCTGCGCCACCCCGCCTCGCGCAGGCGCTTGGCGAAGTCGACCTCGTCGGAATACACGAAGAAGGCCGGGTCCAGGTAGTCGATCTGGGCCGCCCCCTCGCGACGCACGAGCAAGGCCGAGGATTGGCACCAGTCGACCTCACGCGTTCGATCGCCCTTGCTTTGCACCACCAGAAGCCGATGCAGGAAGAAGGCGCCCGCGAGCGCGGTGAGCGGCGTGGGGAAGCGCCACGCACACGCCTGGGGGGTGCCGTCGAGCTCCGTAGCGCCTCTGTCGAGACGCCGGCTTTCCCGATTGGAGGCCGGGCCGGGCCGGACCAGCTTGGCGCCTGCGCAGGCAGCGTCAGGGCGTTGCTCGAGCGCTTCATACAGAGCCATCGTGGCGCCGGGCAGAAGCTCTGAGTCCTCGTTGAGCAACAGGCCATAGCGGCCCCGCGCGCGGCGCAACAGATCGGAGTCGTTGAGTCCCTTGCCGCGCCTCTCTCCGAGCGCGATCACCTCCCCGGCGGCCTGCTCCGCCCCGCTAGCCGCAAACGACGAACGCTCGGTTGCCGTCGAGTGGGGGGGCTGATCCGCTGTCGAGTGGGGGGGCTGATCCGCCGTGGAGGCTGGACTGGTCCGCGCCAAGGCACGGTGACTTCGTGCCGCCTCGGACGAGCCGTCGCGCGAACCGTTGTCCAAAACCAACACCTCGGTCGCAAAGGGCAGCCCTTCGCGCTCGCGGGCGATCGCGTCCAAGCCGCGCAGCAGCAACTCGCGCTGAGAGGTGTTCACGATGCAGTAGCTGACCTCGATGTCGCCCATCGCAGCAGCCTACTATCGGGGAAATTGCGCAACTTGGCGGACCTTGGGTGGTTGAACTTCATAGGCCTATATGCACTAGAATTGTCCAACTGCCCTGCCTTTCTGTTATGTGGACTAGGCTTTGGGCTTAGGGAGTCGCTCGGAGGAGAGAGGGGTCTGTTCTAATGGGAAGCGACATCAACCGCCATACGGAGGGATCAATGGGGACCAAGTCATCTCGCCCGCGCGCTCGCGCGCGGCTGCGAATCTCATCGGCCGCGCTTGCACTGGGCGCGGTAGCCACCGCAACTGCCTTCGGCGTGGGAGCCGCGGGAGCCGCGTCGCCGCACGCCCGGGCCGCACGCTCGGTCAACCTGAACGACAGCGCCAACCTGCACTTGGAAAACAAACACGGGATCGAACTCAAAGAGGGTGGCACGGCCAAAGGCAATCTCCCCGGGCCGCTCTACCTCCAACTCAAGGTCACTTCGACCCGCAGCGTGAGCGCCAAGGTCCAGGTCTATCCCAAAGGCGGCTCGATCAGCGGTAGCGCCACAGCGAGCTACCACGTCTCCGGCGCCACCGCCGTGTTCTCGGGCACGATGGTGGTCACCAAAGGGAGCGGCACCTACTCGAAAGCGAAAGCGTCCGCGCTCAAATTCAGCGGCACGATCCAGCGCTCCAACGACGCCGTCACGGTGCACGTGAGCGGCCCAATGTCGTATTAGCGCTTGGAGACACCTTGACCAGAGTGCGTATTGGTAGGAGCCGCCGTCGGCGCTTGCTACCGCTAAACGCCGCAGTGCTTGCGCTGCTCGTCCTCGGTTTGGCCTGCGCTTCGGCGCAGGCGGCCGAGACGGTTGCCTTGCAGACGTCGTTCACGCCGGACAGGCTGGGCGCGTCAACGACGATCGGCTTCGGCTTCACGATCGGCAGTACCACGGGGGGGTTGCCTTCGCCGCTCACCCACGTCAGCCTGCGGATGCCGACAGGCATGAACTATGTGACGACCACGCTTGGCCTGTCGGTCTGCAAGCCCGAAGCGCTCGTCGCCAAAGGGCTCGCCGGCTGTTCGCCAAACTCGCGGTTGGGCTACGGCAGCGCGTTCGTCGAGGTCCCCTTCGGGGCCGACGCGGGCCACGAGATCCCAGAAATCCAGGCCTTGATGGGCCCGGCCCACAACGGCAACATCGTCGTTCTGTTCTACGCCAACGGCTTGGCGCCTGTTTACGCGCAGATCGTCTTCGCGGGCGAACTGCTCCCCGGCGAAGGAGCCTTCGGCGGAGATCTCGACACGACGATCCCCGAAATCAAAAGCGTGACCAACGGTCCGCCCGTCTCGATCGTCAACGTCAAATCGACGATCGGCCCCGAACATCTCACCTACTACAAGCACGTGCACGGCAAACTGGTCGGCTACAAACCGCAGGGCATCTCCCTGCCGACCAAATGTCCGAAGGGCGGGTTCCCGTTCTCGGCGCAGTTCACGTTCCTGGACGGCAGCCAGGTCATAGCGACACACAACGTGCCCTGCCCGCCGCCGGTGCACCACAAAAAATAAGTTCCGCAATCCGCCTCGGGTCTCGCCAGGGCCCGGGGCGGGTCGCGCACCGAAGCAGGCCGAGGTGTCCAGTGGGCGCTGGGTGCTTCGGGCCGAGGCCGGTCGAGGTGTCCAGCGGTTGCTGGCGCGTCGGGCTGAGATGCGTTCTTAGTCCTGGAGGGCCAGGCCGGCCTGGACCTTGGCGGCGAACCAGCCGGGAATCGCCACCATCAGGACGGCCGAGGCGGTCACCAAGGCGAGGCTCGATAGAGCCACGACCACCCCGACGGAGCTGACCACGGGGTAGTTGATCACGATGTTCAAGGCCCTGTCCAGCAACTGCTGGCCGAACAAGCCGAAGACAGCCCCGCTGAAGCAGCCCACGCCGAGCAGCATCAAGCTCTCCAGCACGATCGTGTACCAAAGTTCGCGGTGGGGGAAACCCTCTAGCTTGAGCTTGGCCAGGCGGGGCCGTCGCTGCCAAATCATGGCGCCCATCGCGGCCGCCATCGCCATCACGGCCGCCACCAAGATCAAGGTCGCGATTTGCGAGAGCCGAGTCAGGCCTTGGCGGGTGATCGCCCGCAGAGTGTTCGCGTGATCTTCGGCGGTCTGGACGGCGAGGGGGGTGCCCGGACCGAGCGCGGTCCTTATCTCGTGGACGCCCTGCTCGGGGCTCACGCCCGGCTTCATCAACACGTTGTAGGCGCTCGCGTCTTCGCTGCCCCAAGCTTTCGCGTAGTCGCTGGAGCTCATCACGATCGCGCCGGGAGCCCAACCGATGTTGGTGCTGATCGCCGCCACCTTGAAGCTCGTCGGGTTCGGCGTGGGCAAGGCGACCGCTTGGCCGATTTTGAGTTTGTGTTCTTCGGCCAAGGCGAGCGAGACGACCGCCCAGCCCCCTTCGCGCAAGCGAGCATCGGCCTGAGCGGCGTTGCCTTCCACCAGCTGCGTCGGCGGCACCAGAGGCGAGGCTTCGTTCGGTGGAGCGATCACCCAGATGCGTCTGTCGCCATAGTCGAGCAGCCCGCCACGATAAAGACGTACGGTGCGCACGCCCGGCATGGCCTGCAATTTGCCCAACTGGGTGGGGGCGAACGGAGAAGTCATCAATAGGTTGGAGCTGCCGGCCGCAGAGACCCACACGTCGGTCGAAGCGTTCACGTCGGACGCCGCGTTGTAGAGGCCTTTCAAGAGGTCGCTGTGGGCTCCTTGGATCGAGACGCTGCCGAACACCGCGATCGCGCCCGTCGCAGCGATCGCGATCGCCCGTGAGCGCCCCGCTCGCAGCTCCATGACGGCGATGTGCGGCACCGCGCTGACGATCGCGGGCGCGATCTTGCGCACGAACGCCAACATCCAGGTGAGTGGCAGCGCCAGCAAGGCCAGCAGCGCTGCGATCAAGGTCACCATCCCCACGATCGCCGCCTGGGGCGCCGCGATCAGAATCACGAGCGTCGCGACCAAGCACAACAGGCCGGCCGCCGTCAACGCCATGGAGGTGCTCCCGCCGGACCCTTCCTTGGTTTCGATGGCCGCCAGCGGATTGCGCGAGACGATGTCCTTGAACGGACTCAAGACCGCCACCGACGCCGCACCCATGCCTCCGATCACCGAGATGGCGATGCTCTGCCAGTTGACCACGCGCTCGGAACCGACGGCAAAGGCCGATGAAAGGTAGCCCGGATTGGAGTGGAACAGATGAAGCGAGAGCTCGTCCCCGAGTACCAGGCCGATCGCGCACGCGATCGTGCCGAGCACGATCGCGTCGAACATCAGGACCGCGATCACGGCCAGAGGCGTATAGCCATCCCGGCGCAAATCCGCGATCAGACGCCTGCGCTGAGGCACCGTCAAGAGCATCGCATTGAACGCGAACAGGAAGCCCACCAGAGCGCTGATCACCGCGAACAGCTGGGTCAACTGGTTGGTCGCCGCCGCCGCCTTGGCGAACAGTTCTTCGTCATAGCCGGCCGACTCCACGCCATAGCGTCCTGCGGAGATCCTCTGCAGGGAGGCCCGCACAGCGGCTTCCTGGCCCGGCTTGGGCTCCACCAGGATGCGGCTCACGCGACCCGGTAGCCCGCTGGCGTTCTGGACGTATTCCAAGGTGCTCACCGCGATCGGGCTCGACGTCAAGGCACCCACTTGCTTCGCGGTGAGCAAGGCATAGAGCGCCGCTTCGCTGGAGTGCCCGAGCGCCTGGAAGTGCACGATGTCGCCGAATTTCCTGACGCCCACCTTCTGGGCGACAGGCACAGGCAGGACAACCGCTTCTACCCCCGCGAACGGGGTGAGCGCCACTTTGCGCACGAGCGCGCCTTTCAGTTCGGCCAAGGCCGAGTCGGCGCCCACCAGCTCGACCGCGTCGCTCCCTTTGGGACCGACGGCGTTGGCGCTCACTTCGAGCAAGGGCGCGGCAACCTTCACGCCTGGCAGGTGCCTCGTTTCGGCAACCAGCTTTTCAGGCAGCCCCTGCGCGTCGCGTGCGGTCAGCTGCAGCTTGGCCGACCCCACGATCCCGCTGTTGAGCTGTCCCACCGAGCTGGACAAGCTGGAGCTCGCGATCTGCGAAGCAAACAACAAGCCCACGCCCGCCGCGATGCCCACGATCGCAAAGCACTCCTGCAGCGCACGAGCCCTCAAGCGCACGCGGTACAGGTGAAGCACATTGGCGAACCTCATCGCGCTCCCTCCAGGGTAGTCGCAATCCTGGAGCGCGCCTCGTGCTTGGTCTCCCGCCCGCGGCCCATCGCGATGGCGGGTCTACTTGGACCCTGCGCCGAGCCCCTCACCGGGCGTTGGTGGGGGCGAACCCCTGCTCGGGGTCGTAGTTGACCAGTTTCCCGTCGCGCAAGGCCAGCACGCGATCGGCGTAGCCCGCCGCTTGGGGATCGTGGCTGACCAAGACGATCGCCACGCCCCGCTCGCGACACAGCTCGGTCAGCAGCTCGAGCACCTCGCGTCCGCGCTGGGTGTCGAGGCTGCCCGTCGGCTCGTCTGCCAAGAGCAGCTTCGGTTCGGTGGACAGCGCTCTGGCGATCATCACGCGCTGGCGCTCTCCCATCGAAAGGGTCTCTGAGCGGTGTGTGAGGCGTCCCCCCAAACCGAGCCGCTCCAAGAGTGGCTGTACGCGCTGGTGGGCCTCCTTCCAAGGCGTGTTCTTGAGCAGCTTGAGCACCGTGTTGTCGATCGCGGTGACGCCAGGCAGCAGATCGAAGTTCTGACGCACGAAGCCCATTTCCTGCAGCCTGAAGTGCGAAGCCTCGCGCTCGGAGAGCGAGGAGATGTCGCGACCGTTGACCAGCACCTCACCGCTGGTGGGCGCAAGCAACGCCGCGACCATCAACAACAAGGTCGTCTTGCCCGACCCGCTCGGCCCGTACAGGGCCACCATCTCACCCGTGGCGACCGAAAGCGACACGCCGTCGACCGCACGGACGGTCTCCTCTCCGGCTGTGTGGTAATGCTTGACGAGATCTCGCAGCTCCAGCATGCGTGTCCCTCCCTTGTGACCGCCCGGCAGCTGACCATGCTACCGGCCCCCTCCTGCTCCAAACGGACCGGCGACCCGCGCCGCCGACCCCCCGTCTCCTGCTTGACCTGTGCAGAAACCCTATCTGAAACTGTCCATGTCGGGAGTCGCGCCGGGCGAGCCATGCGGCCCGCGATAAACGATCGCGTTGCGCAAACGACCGGGCAGGCGACGCAACTCGAACACGAGTATCGTCGGTCGCGCGAGTCCTCCGGTGGTGGCGAGCACCGCATCGCTGACCGGCGCAAGCTCTGCGCTGTGCGCTTCGGGCGTGGAGAGATAGTTGCCGATCATGCCCGCCAGCACGACCGTGTGGCGGCGGCTGTGAGGTAGCGCCGCCGCGACCGCGCCGGCCTGCTCGGCCATCCAGCGCATCCGCTCGGCCGCCCGCTCGGGGCCGTAGTACTCGACCAGGCTGCGATGCCCGGCGGCCTCGTCCTCGCGTTTGTCGATGAGGTTGTCCAGCAGCGAGTGCAACCCACCGATCCAAGGGAAATACGCCCGTTCGAGCAGAGCGGCTTCGTGTGCGTCGAGGTCCTCCTCGGCGGCTGCGGCGATCAGGGCGTGGACCCCGAGCGAGGATCCCGCCGCCGCCGCCGTCTCCCACCATCGCAAGTCCGTCCCGGCCGGAGTTGCCGCGTGGGCCCACCGCTCCAAGGCGGCATGGTCGCCCTGGGTTTCGCTCATGTTGAGGCTCTGAAACGCCACGATCCGCTCCGCCGCCGCACGCGCCGCCGGGGCGGCGATCGCGTATGTGGGCAGACTTTTGAAAGCTTCCCTGCAGTCCTCCAAGAGCTTGTTCAAGTAGCCCCCGTCTGCGTGTTGAGGGTGGTGCTCGTACCAATCGAGCGCCTCCACGCCCGGGTCAACTCTGCTGCCAGTGTCGAGCGCCTGCACGCCTGGGTCGACTCTGCTGCCAGTGTCGTAGTCCGGGCCTGTCGTCGCGTTCGAGTCCACGTCTTCTCTTGCCCCCGAGTTGGCTTGCTCGGCCAAGGGCTCGCGAGCGGGCCAGCCAACCGCCCACAACAACGCGTTGTGCAGCCGCTCTCCGTCGCGCACCGGGTCGGCGCTCGGCTGCTCTCCGAGCATGTCCAACAGGTTGTAGGCGGCTTGGAAGGCACTCGCCGCCTTCGTGGCCTGCGCCCGTCGCGATCTCGGAGCGAACGCCGCGAACGCCGCCGCTCCCTCGATGTTGCCCCGCTTTTCCGAGAGTGCCGCAAGCGCTAACTGGCGCAGCACCGGGTCGGGGATCCGTCGCGCCCGTCTTTGCCATCGCACGATGTGAAAACACACGCGAGGGAATACCGAGCTCCAATAGTTGAAGGCCGCCCAAGCGAAGGTCCAGGCCAGCGCCAGCCGCCCAAGTCCCCCTCGCCCTATTGTCTTCCCCTGGTGCGCGTTCACGTCGTCAACCCCTCCGCTTACACGCCACCCTACGACCATGCGCTCTGCGGCGCGCTGGCGGCGCTTGACGCGGAGGTGGATTTGTTTACCAGTCGCTTCGTCTACGGGCCGGTCGCGGCGCCCGACGGGTACACCCGCCGCGAGTTCTTCTACCGCGCCGCCTTCGGCTCGTCCGGCGGCCGGCTGCGGAGGGCGAGCAAGCTGCTTCAACACGTACCCGACATGTTGCGCTACCGAGTGGCCGCGCGCGAGGCCGACGTAGCGCATTTCCAGTGGCTCACGGTCCAACACCTAGACCGTCATCTCTTGCCCAAGCGCACGCGGTCTGGCCGCCGCCTGCCTTTGGTGATCACCGCCCACGACGTGCTCCCGCGCGAGCCGCGCCCGGGCCAGATCCGGGCCCAGCGGAGGCTGTACGACCGCTTCGACGCGATCGTCGTCCACTCCGAGCACGGACGCGGGCGGCTGGTGGGGGAGTTGGGACTCGACGAAGACCGTGTGCATGTGATCCCCCACGGGGCTTTCGCTCACCTGGCCGTCTCAGGGGGGGAGGAGCAGGCGTTCGAAGCTGGGGATCGATCGGCGCTCGAATGGGGACCCGGGGCGGCGTCGGGGGAGGGAGATGTGTTTGCCCAAAGGGGTGCCCCGCCCGCGCCTGCGTCCGCCCGCGCCCGCGCCCGCGCCCGCGTGGGGCATTCTCCCGAGAACGACAATCCGGTGGTTCTCATGTTCGGCCTGATGCGCCCTTACAAGGGCATCGACATCCTGCTCGAAGCATGGCGAGGCGTCCACGGCCAAGCTCCGATCGAGGACGCCGAGCTGTGGCTGGTGGGGATGCCCAAGATGGACATCGCCAAGTTTGAAGACGCCGCCGCCCCCAACGTGCGCTTGGAACCGCGCTTCGTGGACGACCGCGAGCTGCCCGCCTATTTCGAGCGGGCCGACCTCGTCGTCCTGCCCTATCTGCAGGCCGACCAGTCGGGTGTCCTGTTCACGGCCTTGGCCTTCGGCAAGCCGCTGCTGCTCAGCGACGTCGGCGGTTTTCCCGAGATCGCGGCCACCGGCGCGGCGCGTATGGTCCCCGCCGGGGACGCCTTCGCCCTGGGCCAAACCCTGCGCGAACTCTTGGCTGACAGGGCCACCCTGGCCAAAATGTGCGTGAAGGCCAGGGCAGCCACTACAGGACGTTACTCCTGGTCGGCGATCGCGGCGGCGCACCTCGATCTTTACCGCTCGCTCTAGGTCCACGCAAATCCCCGTCCCAAGCCGAACGTAGAGTTATCGAGATGGTCGTTCTCGAAGTCCTCTTCTGGGTCTGCGCCGTCCTGATCGTGTGGACGCAGCTCGGCTACGCGGTTGTCCTCTTCCTGCTCGCTCGCCTGCTCGCCCCGGCGTCACCGGCCCGCGGCGGCCGTGACGCACGAACCCGGATCCCCCCCAATCAGAAGGTCTCCTTGATCGTCGCCGCCCACGACGAGCAGCGGGTGATCGGCGCGAAGGTCCAAAACGCGCTCGCGCTCGACTACCCGAGGGACCTGCTCGAGCTGATCGTGGTGTGTGACGGATGCACCGATGAGACTGCCCTACGCGCGCGCGCGGCCGGCGCCGACGTCGTCTTGGAGCTGCCCAGAGGTGGCAAGATCGTCGCCCAAGATGCCGCGGTGGCCCAGGCTCAGGGCGGGATTGTGGCTTTCTCCGACGCCAACGCCTCTTGGAACCCGGACGCTTTGGGCAAACTCGTCGCGGCTTTCGAAGACCCGCGCGTCGGTTATGCGTGCGGGCGCGTTCGCTTCTTACGGAGCCTCGCCTCAGGCGATACGGATGGGAGTTCGGCTGCCCCCGTCGCCCAAGCCACTAACCAGGAGGGCGTCTACTGGCGCTACGAGATGGCCCTCCGCGCGCGCGAGTCCCGCCTGTCCTCGATCACCGCCGGCAACGGCGCGATCTACGCTACCCGCCGCGAGTCCTACATCGTGGTGGACCCGATCATGGGCCACGATCTCTCGTTCCCCTTCAACATGGTCAAGCGCGGCTGGCGTGCCGTCGAGGTGGCCGACGCCTGCGCCGTCGAGAAGATGGTGCCCACAATCGAGGGCGAGTGGCGGCGCAAGCGACGCATGATGAGCCACACTTGGCCGATCGTGATCCGCGGCGGGATGCTCTCCCCGCGTGGCTACACCTTCGGCTACGCCGCCATGATCCTCTCCCACCGCCTGCTCCGCTACCTGACCCCGTTCCTACACGCCATCGCGTTTCTCGCCAACATCGTGCTCGTGGCCCATGAGGCCCCTCCGCTCTACACGGTCACGCTCTGTCTGCAGGTCGCTATCTTCGCGTCCGCCGGGCTCGGCGGACTGGTGCCACTGCGCCCTTTCCTGATCGCGCGCTACTACTTCTTCACCACCCTCTCCGCGGCCGCCGGCCTGTGGGACTGGTTGCGCCACGGCACCGCACCCTCCTGGGAAGCGGCCGAAGGAACACGTTGATCCGGCGCCTCTTCGACATCTTCGGGGGAGCCTGTGCTCTGCTCTTTGCCGCCCCCCTAATGGCCGCGGCGATGGTCGCGATTCGCTTGGAGTCGCGTGGGCATCCCATCTACAAGCAGCGCCGCATCGGACGCCACGGCAAGCCGTTTGACATGTTCAAGCTGCGCACGATGGTCAACGGCGCCGAGCACATCGGCGCGGGCTTGGCGATCAACGAGAACGACTCCCGCGTCACCCGCGTGGGAGCCTTCTTGCGCAGAACCTCTTTGGACGAGCTGCCGAATCTGGTCAACGTGATACGCGGAGACATGTCCTTCATCGGCCCCCGGCCCACGATTCCCCTCCAAGTCGCCCAATACACGCCGCGCCAACGCGGCCGTTTGGCGATCCGCCCGGGGATCACCGGCTGGGCCCAGGTCAACGGGCGCGCCGCCTTGCCTTGGAGCGAGCGGATCGAGTTGGACCTCCACTACATCGAACACCGCTCCTTGGCCTTCGACCTGCGTATCCTCGCCCGCACTTTGGCGATCGTGCTCGGAGGCTCCGGCCTCTACAAGGGCCAGACCGGCGGCTGGGAAGGACCGGGCGATGGATGAGCGTCATCCACGCGGGTCGGGTTCCGAACCAGGCCCCCACAATGGATCGGAGGACCAGGGTGCCCACGACCGGTCGGATCCGCCCGCGATCATGCTGACCGGGGTCGGCAAGCGCTATGACATCGTCTCCTGCTTTTCAGCCTTGACCTCTGTTGTGGCGGTTGATCCCAATCCCCTCGCTCCCGCCCAGTACGCCGCCCAGATACAAGCTTCGGCTCCGCCGATCGAAGACCCAGCCTACGTGCCCCACTTGGCGCGCCTGTGCCAACTCCACGGCGTCGGTCTCGTCCTACCCCTGACCGACCTCGACATCGAGACCTTGGCCCGGGCTCGCGAGGACGGCCATCTGCCCGCCTTGGTGCCCTCCTCGGAGGTGGCCCGCGCGACCTACGACAAGTACGAGACCCACCTCCTGCTCGAATCCCTCGGCTTGCCCTCGCCGCCGACCGTGCTCCCCGACACCGACCTCGGCGCGCTCGACTACCCGGTCATGGTCAAGCCCCGCCAAGGCTCCGGAGCACGCTCGATTCATCTCGCCCACGATCCCGCCCAAGCCCGCTTCTTCGTCGACTACGTGCCCGAGCCCACCATGGTCCAGCGCGCGATGGCCGGCCCCGAGCTCTCGATCGACTGCTTGGGCGACCTCCACGGGAACTGCCTCAACGCGATCCCCCGCTCGATGCTCGAGTCCCGCGGCGGCGAGTCGATCAAGGGGACCGTCGTCGAGGCCCCCGACCTGGTCGAGCTCGGCAGTCGCGTCATGCAGGCCTTGCGCGTGCGCGGTCCCGCCACGATCCAAGTCTTTCGCGACCCCGACCTCGGCGTGCGCATCACCGACGTGAACACCCGTTTCGGCGGCGCCTTCCCTGCCCCCACCTTGGCGGCTCCGTCGGGACGCTCCTATCCCGAGCTGATCGTGCGCATGGCCGCCGGCGAAACGCCCGCGCCGCAAGTCGGCGAGTACCGCCGCGGTGTCACGTTCACCCGCTACTACTGGCAGCTGGAACTCGACGCCGATCTGCGCCCCACCGGACACGACATCCTGCCCGGGGGTTATCCGGCCCCCGAGCTCTCCCCCTAGCGACCCCCGCGCGAGGGCGCACGCCTACCCGCGTGTGCGGGAGCCCGAGGTGTCAAACTCATGGGGATGACGAATTGCTCCAAATGCGGTCTGCCTTTGCAAGAGGGCCAAGACTGGTGCCTGCAATGCGGCACCGGTAAGCCCGGCAGTCTCGGCGGTGGCCCCGGCTGGCGTACCGGGATCGCGATACTCGGCGCGACAGCCCTGCTCGTGATCGGAGCTTCGGTGGCGGCCTACGCGGCCCTCAACAAGACGACGCCCAAGCCCAAGGTGGCGGTGGCAGTAGTCAAAGGGCTCGGCTCCTCCACCGCCCCCGCGACCACCCCCACCACACCGGGCGCCGTCCCGCCGACCTCCACACCCGTACCCGGGACGCCGACGACCGTCAAATCCACGACGCCCCCCAAAATCCCCCTGCAAACACCCACCCCCAAATCGGCGGGTGGCGCCAACAGCGAAGCCAACAACGCCCTCTTCCCACCCGAAACGAAAACGACCAAAACCACCAACACGAGCCCCCCCACGAAAACCACCGGCGAATCGACCGCCCCCAAAGAAAGCGCCGGCTCGGAAAAATCCGAAACGAAAACCGAAGCGGAATCCTCCGGCGAAGCGCCCAGCCCGATCCTGCTGGACACCGACGCCGCCTCCGTCTACAACCCCTACGCCTATCCGGCCACCTTGTTCGGGGACCCCAGCCTCGCGATCGACGGCGAAGAAAAGACCGCCTTCACCGTCCAAGTTCAAGCGGCAGTCGCTCCCAAGATGGCCGAGGGTCTGTTGCTGGACCTCAAGAGCCCCCAAAAACTCGGCTCCGTTGCCGTCAAGACGACCACCATCGGGGCCATCGTCGAAGTCTACGGAGCCCTCGGCAACACCCCGCCCGCCGCGATCTCCGACCCCGCCTGGAAGCGCCTGGTCGGCCTCAAAGTGCTCAAGAAGAAAACGACCACCTTCATGCTCAAGACCGCGGGCAAGGACTACCGCTACATCGTCCTCTGGCTCGCCAAGGCTCCCGCCTCATCGACCGCCGCCAACCCCGGCACGGTCGCCATAAACGAATTCGAACTGTTCCCGCCGAAATAGACCGCGTTCCTGAGCGGCCCCGGCAAGCCAGGTAAGACGCACCGACCGCTGTGTGCTGAGCACATGAGTGAGGGAGGACGCCGCCCCCGCTGCTCAGGCAGGCTTCTTGGCGCGGCGGCGCGTCTTGGGCGCCCACACGTCGTCCAAGAACCCGGCGATCTCCTCGGTCAAGCGCTCCGGGCGCAACCGCAGCTCGACCAACGAATCCGCTTCCAGCAGGCGAGCGTTCGGCAACTCTTCGGCCAACATGCCCGCATCGGAGAACGGGTGCACCGGATCGCGACGATGGCCCAGCACGAGTGCCGGCGTCTTGAATGTGCGCCGGTCCTTGCGATGCGGTGCGATCCGCCCGAAGAACAGGCCTTGCAGTAGGGCACCGCCGGGTCCCGGGTCCTGACGCACCAGGTCGAGCACCACATTGCCGTAATAAGGCAGCGCTTTGCGGGGCACCGCCTTGGCCAGACCGGCCACGCCCTTCATGACCTGCTCGCCAAAGGTGAGCGCCACCAAGATAGGCGTGAACGTCAACGCCGAGGCCAAAAGCCCGTTGTCGAGCACCGGCATCTCGATCACCATTCCGCGCAACCGCTCCGGCGCCGTGGCCGCTACCTGCAACGCCGCGTTGGCGCCCAGCGAGGTCCCCATGATGACCGCTTCGTCGATCTCCAAATGGTCCATCAACGCCACAAGCTGCTCGCCGAAGGCCTGCATCGAATAGCGCCACATGTCCCTCGGCCGGTCCGATTCCCCGTGGCCCAACAGGTCGACCGTGATCGCCCGGTTGCCTTTCGCCGCCAGCCTTTTGGCAAGCGGGCGGTGCATGTCCTGCGAGAGCAACAACCCATGCACGAGAATCAAGGGTCGCTTGGCGGCGGCCGTGCGCCGCGAAGTCCCGCCGCGCGTTCCGTCCTCGCTCAGGGCCGCCAACCCCGCTCCGTACTCGGTGTAGGCGATGCGCTGACCTTCGAACTTGAACGACGCCACCCCACCAGGGTATCGGGTGGGTCCCGCGCAAAGATGGGTGGGGTCCGAGCGGAGATTTACGCGGACCCGGGCGAAGCCGTGGATCACCCGGGTCCGGTCCCCTCTCCGGGGCCATCCGATTTAGGCCTAATGGGATGACCTGCCCGTATAAACCCACGCAGAGCAGCGAAGGTGCGGTGACTTTCCCTCCCCCCCGAAATCCTTTGGACCCGCCGCGCGCGGCATGGCGAGGAGCGCTAGTTTGGCTGGGCAACCAATTTTTCGAGGAGGACACACCATGGCCAAGCAGCCCCGCATCCTCGCCGGCCAAACCGCGGCGATCACCGGTGCCGCGCGCGGGATCGGCAAGGCGACCGCCCGCGCCCTGCTCGCCCAGGGCATGAAGGTCGCGATCGGCGACGTCAACCTCGCCGCCGCCCAACAGACGGCCGCCGAGCTCGGTCCGAGCACCGTCGCCCTGCCGCTCGACGTCACCGACCGCTCCTCCTTCGCCGCTTTCCTTGACCGTGCCGAAGAACAACTCGGCCCGATCGACGTGCTCGTCAACAACGCCGGCATCATGCCGGTCGGACGCTTCGTCGACGAGGACGACCTCACCGCTCAGCGCATGGTCAACATCAACCTGCACGGCGTCATCCTCGGCATGAAGCTCGCCCTGGAGCGGATGGTCCCCCGGGGTAGCGGCCACATCGTCAACATCTCCTCCCAAGCCGGCAAGTTCGGAGCCCCCGGCGGAGCCACCTACTCGGCTACCAAGCACGCAGTGGTGGGGCTCACCGAGGCCGTGCGTGGCGAGATGCGCCTGATGAAAGCCGACGTGGACCTCAGCTACGTGATGCCTTTCGTCGTCAACACCGAACTGGGCGGCGGTTTGGGCGAGGCGCGCGGCATGAAGGTGCTCCAGCCCGCCGAAGTCGCCGACGCGATCGTCGAGGCCTTGCAGACCGGCCGCGTCGAAGTGTGGGTGCCCAAGTCGGCCAAGCGCACCTCCACGCTCGGCGTGCTCTTGCCGCGACGCCTCTCCGAGGGCATGGCGCGAGCCTTGAAAGCCGACCAAGTGCTGGCGGGGGCCGATGCGAGTGCGCGCCGAGGCTATGAACTGCGCGCTTCCAAGTCCGAGCCGGCCTTGGCTCCTGGTTCGGAGAAGCCCCAGCTGACCGACGGAGCCGGCTGACGCCGATAGGGTGCCGGTGCGCTACCGAGGCGGGCGACGCCGGTGCGATCCCGGCTCACCGACTGAGCGGGCTGATGCGGATCTATCCAAAAACGGGTGCCCTACGCGCGCGCGGGGGGCCTTTCGTTCAAGCGGCGGTCAGCCACTCCAGGGGGCCTTTCGATCAACCGGCGGTTAGCCACTCCGCGATTTGACGTCCGATCTCCGGCCCGGCGTCCTCCTGCAGGAAGTGCGAGGCGTCGGCGATCACGCGGGGTCGTTCGCGACCGATCGCCTCGGCGAAGCGCTCGCCGGTCGCCAAGGGCAGCACCGGGTCCGAGTCGGCCCACAACATCAGTGTCGCTCGCTTGTCCTCTTTGAGCGCCGCCAACACCTCCTGGCCGGCGGCCGCCCCGGGAGCCCCGGGCTCGCGCGGAATCAACAACGGGAAAGCCCTCGCGCCGGCCTTCGAGGCCACGCTCGGGTAGGGAGCCTCATAGGCGGCGATGACCTCATCGCCGGGATCCTGCTTGCAGGCGCCCCGCACCAGCATGCCGACCGGCAGGTCCTCGGTGCGCTCCACGAAGTCCCTGAACGCGGTCCAAGCATCGGTCATCTTCTGATGGCCCGTGAACAGCCCCGTGTCCAAGATCACGAGCTTCTCGAAGCGCTCGGGGTGCTCGACCGCGAGCCGCAGCCCGATCGGGCCGCCCCAGTCGTGCACGACCATCGTCGCGCCTTTCAAGTCCAGTTGCTCGATCAGCGGCGCCACCGCTTCGACGTGGCGGTCATAGGAGTACCAGTCCAGCTCGATCGGCTTGTCCGAGCGCCCAAAGCCAGGCAGGTCGGGAGCGATGCACCTGAAGCCCGCCTCGCGCACCGGCCCAATCACCTTGCGCCACAGAAACGACCAAGTCGGCTCCCCGTGCATGAACACCACCGGGGCGCCTTCCCCCTCGTCGATATGCGCCAAGCGCAGACCTTCGTGCTCGCGGTAGTGAGCTTCGAACGGGAAGTCGGGTAGACCTTCGAGCAGCTCCTCCGGGGTGCGCACCGCGTCGGTCATCGGCCAGAGAGCATACCCACCGGGCGATCGGTTAGGCTCGCGCGGGGATGTTTGCAACGATTGTCCACATCGCGCCCGTGCTCGCGGCGGAGAAGAGCAAGGTGCCCTACTACATCGCCGGTGGCCTGCTCGTCGCTTGGGCCCTGTTCCTGTCGATGGGCATCGGCACACGCAACCCCAACTTCCCCTCCACGCTCGGAGGTCAGCGCGCCGTGATCTCGATTACGGCCGTCCTCGTCCTGGCCACAGTCTCGATGGCGGTCGTGACCTCCGGCGGTTCCACAGCCAAGGCCACGATCGCGCCGGTCACCCAGGTCGGTCGCGAAGCCGCCTCCGGCTCCGGTACCTCCTCCTTGAAGGACGAAGCCGACCCTCAGGGACAGCTCGCCTACACCACAAAAAATCTGTCCGCCCCAGCCGGTCGGATTACGATCGGCTTCACGAACTCCTCACCGCTGATGCACAACATGACGATCGCCCAAGGCTCCAAGGTCTTGGCCGCCACGCCCACGTTCCAAGGCGGCTCCAAGACGCTCACCCTCAACCTCAAGCCCGGCACCTACGTCTTCTACTGCTCGGTCCCCGGCCACCGCGCCGCCGGCATGGAAGGCAAGCTCACCGTCCAATAGGCCTTCGCGTCTGACGGCCGACCCGCTCGCAATAATTTGCCCGCGCCCACGCGGCGCCCGCCTCCAGACCACGCACCGAAAGGGATCACCATGGACGTACTTGCCCGGATCGACCAAGCCAGGCGCGCCTGCAACGTGCTCGAGCACCCTTTCTACCAGCGCTGGTCGGCCGGTGAGCTGGGCCCCGAGGAGCTCGACTTCTACGCCGGCCAGTACCGCCATGCCGTGGTCGCTTTGGCCGAGGCCTCCGAGGCCGTTGCGGCGCAGGGCGCGCCCGAGCACCGCGCGGGCCTGGAGCGTCACGCCGCCGAGGAGCGCTCTCACGTGGCGCTGTGGGACGGGTTCGCCGCCGCCGCGGCCGAGCGCTCCCGAGGCGGCGCCTCGACCGAGCCTTTGCCCGAGACGATCCGTTGTGCCCGGGCATGGACCGCCGGGGAGGACGCCCTCGAGCGTCTCGCCGTTCTCTACGCCGTCGAGGCCGGCCAGCCGGAGATCTCCAAGACCAAGCTTGAGGGCCTGACCGAGCGCTACGGCTATAGCCCCGAAGGGACCGCGGTGGACTACTTCGAGTTGCACGCCACGCTCGATGTCAAGCACGCGCGCCAAGCTCGCGAGCTGATCGCCGAGCTGATGAGCACAGACGAGACGGAGGCCCAAGCTTCGGCCGAGCGCATGCTCGCGCGGGCGACCGCCGCTCTACGAGGCAATTGGGAGCTGCTCGACGGCGTCGAAGCACAGTTCTCGATGGCTGCCTGACGCTCGCCCGCATCGGGACCGGCTGAGCTTCAGGACCGGCTGAGCGTCACACCTTCAGGCCCGACCACCGCAGGGCCATGGCTTTGATGTAGTGATCCGGGCGGCTCGCCCCTGCGAATGTCCAGTAATGGACACCCAAGGTGAGCCGTGAGGATCGCGATAGTCGGAGCGGGCGTCTCGGGTCTGGTGGCTGCCCACCTGCTCCACCGCCACCATGACATCGTCGTCTTCGAGGCCGGCGACTACGCCGGGGGTCACGCCAACACGGTGCGGGTGGACACGCGCCAAGAGACCCACCACGTGGACACCGGCTTCATGGTGTTCAACGACCGCAACTACCCCAATTTCACGCGCCTTCTCGCCCAGCTCGGTATGGCGCCACAGCCGACCCGGATGAGCTTCGGAGTGAGCGACGGCCGCGGCGACTTCGAGTACAACAGTGCCTCCCCCAACGGCCTGTTCGCCAAGCGCAGCCACCTGGCCACCCCTTGGTTCCACCGCATGATCGCCGACCTGGCGCGCTTCAACCGCCTCGCGCGCAAGCTCCTGAGCGGCACAGGCGCTGAGCAAGAGACCGGCGGCGACATATCGCTGGGCGCTTGGCTTGCCGAGAACCGCTTCTCCGAAGCTTTCGTCGAGCGCTTGATCGTTCCCCAGGTCTCGGCGGTGTGGTCGGCCGACCCACGCCACATGTGGAGTTTTCCGGCCCGCTTCGTCGCCGAGTTCTTCGAGAACCACGGCATGCTCGGCTTCACCAGCAGGCCGCGCTGGAGCACCGTCCAAGGAGGCTCCCGAAGCTACGTCCAAGCGCTGGTCGCACCCTGGCAGCAGTGCCTGCGTCTCGGCGCTCCCGTCGATTCGATCGAAAGAAGCGAGCACGCGGTCACGGTCAAGGCACGGGGCGCCGAGGCCGAGCGCTTCGACGAGGTCGTGATCGCCACGCACTCCGACCAAGCGCTCTCCATGCTGGCCGACGCCGATCGACGTGAGCACGAAATCCTCGGTTCGCTGCCCTATCAGGCCAACGAGGCTGTCCTGCACACCGACGCCGGCATGCTGCCTCGCCGCCGCCGCGCTTGGGCCAGCTGGAACTATCACTTGCTCGATCCCCGGCCCGAGCGCGTCGCGGTCACCTACCACATGAACAAACTGCAATCTCTTTGCGCTGAGAGCGAGCTGTGCGTGACTTTGAATCGCTCCGCCTCGATTGATCCCGCCCGGGTGATCCGCACTATCCCATATGCCCACCCCGTCTACACCCCCGAGGGCGTGCGCGCCCAAGCCCGCCATGGCGAGATCAGCGGACGCAACCGCACCCATTACTGCGGCGCCTACTGGGGCTGGGGGTTCCACGAGGACGGAGTGGACAGCGCGCTCGTTGTGGGACGAGCTTTCGGGGTAGACCTTTGAACGTGAACTCAAACCCGGGCAGAGCTTTGAGTGTGAGCGCCATCTACCGAGGAAGCATCCGCCACCGCCGTCTGCGCGAGCCCGAGCGCGAGTTCCGCTACGCGCTCGAACTCGCCTACATCGACCTCGACGAGCTACCGAGTCTCCTGGGGGGGCGCTTGCTTGCTGCGCGCCCCGGCCTGGCGAGGTTTCGTCGCCGCCACTACCTCGGCGAGGAGCAAGTGCCCTTGGCTCAAGCGGTGCGCGACCTGGTGGCGGCGCGGACGGGCATGCGCCCGAACGGCCCGATCCGGTTGCTTGCCAACCTGAGCACCTTCGGGCGCTGCTTCAATCCGGTCAGCTTCTACTACTGCATGGACGAGTCCCGCGAGACCGTTTGCGCCGTCGTGGCCGAGGTCACGAACACACCTTGGGGCGAGCGCCACTCCTACGTTCTCGCTCGTGGGGAGGATTCTGCTCCAGTGCTGGCGGGCAGCTTCGCCAAGGCGCTCCACGTCTCCCCATTCATGGCCATGGACGCAACCTACGAGTGGCGGTTGACCGTGCCCGGCGAGACCCTTTCGGTGCACATCGAGAGCTCCAGCCAAGGCCGTCCCGTCTTCGACGCCACGCTCTCGATGCACCGCCGCGAGCTGAGTAGGGCCACCCTCGCCCGCATGGGCGCTCGCTACCCGGCCGGCGCGATGCGGACCTTGGCTCTGATCTACGGTCAAGCTCTGCGGCTAAAGCTGAGCGGCGCGCCCACCTACCCTCACCCCAAATCCCCCCGCCCGGCCGATGCCCCGCAGGGAGGCTCCGCATGACGACCCGTCTGGCGCGCGTCTTTGCCCACGCCCTGCTGGCACGCATCCAATCGGGCAGTCTCACCGTGTACGAGCGAGACCGAACCAGTGTGAGGTTTGGGGAGGGTTTCCCCCACGCCATCGTCAACGTGCGCTCGTCGCGAGCTTGGCGCAAGTTGCTGCGAGGCAGCAACGGCCTGGCCGAGGCCTACGCACGCGGTTGGTGGGATTCGCCTGACCCGACCGCGGTCGTGCGCGTGGCCGCCCGCAACGCCCGGACGCTCGACCGAATTCGCGCCCGCTCGGCGCCGCTGCTCGTCCCGGCCCAGCGCCTGCGTGGCGCGATCAACGCCAATACTCGCCATCGCCGCCGCCGTGACATCGCCGCTCATTACGACCTCGGCAACGAGCTGTTCGAGCTGATGCTCGACCCCACGATGACCTACTCGTGCGCCGTGTTCGAACGGCCCGGGATGAGCCTGCACGAGGCCTCCTTGGCAAAGCTCGAGCGAGTCTGCGAGAAGCTAAACCTCGGTCCCGGCGACCGCGTTCTGGAGATCGGCAGCGGTTGGGGCGCTTTCGCCCTGTACGCGGCACGCACCCGTGGCTGCCGGGTCACCACCACCACGATCTCCCAAGAACAACATCGCCACGTGCGTGCGCAGATCGGGCGCGCCGGCATGAACGATCGAGTCGAGGTCCTGCTCGAGGACTATCGCGACCTGCGAGGCCGCTACGACAAGCTCGTATCGATCGAGATGATCGAGGCGGTCGGCTGGAGGCACTTCGGCACGTTCTTCGAGTGCTGCTCGCAACTGCTCGTGCCCGACGGGGCGATGCTCCTGCAGGCGATAACCATCGAAGACCGCGCGTACGAGGTCGAGAAGGCCTCGCGCAGTTTCATGAACACCTACATCTTCCCGAACGGCTGCCTGCCTTCGCTGGGCGTGATCGAGCGTGAGGCGCGCCGGCGCACAGACATGCGCTTGGAGCAAGTCGAGGACATCACCGCCCACTATGTCCAGACCTTGCGCCACTGGCGCGCCAACTTCCAGGAGAACCTCAGGCGTCTCGGTGAGCTCGGCTACGACGAGCGCTTCCAGCGGGTTTGGCAGCTGTATCTGAGCTATTGCGAGGCCGGCTTTGCCGAGCGACGCATCGAGGATGTCCAGATCCTCTTCACCAAGCCGGGCCGCCGGTCCCGGGCCGTCGCGCGGCAGCTCAGCGACGCGGCCTACGGCTGAACGTCCTGGCTGTGACCGCGTCGAGCAGGAAGGCGGGACCGCGGGCGGCGAGCATCGCAAGACCCGAGCGCCCGCCCGGCCCGAGTACGCGCTTGTCGGCTTCGATCGCGCCCACCACCTTTTCGGCCCACTGCTCCGGTGCTATCCGGTCCCAGCCCGAAGTGTCCATGTGGCGCCCGTACACCGCCTCGGTGGCGCCCAGCATGTCGGTGGCCACTCCGGGAGTGACCAGATGCATGGCGTGGACACCGGTTCCACGCAGCTCTCGGCGCAGCGATTCGGTGAAGGCCACGACTCCCGCCTTCGACGCGGCGTAAGTGCTCGCCCCCGGGAAATGGGCGTAGCCGCTGATCGAAGCGTTGTTGACGATCGTCCCCTGCTTGCGGGCAAGCATCCCGGCGAGCACCCGTCGCGTGAGGTGCACGACGCCGAGCAGGTTCACTTGGAACATGGCGTACACCTCATCGAGCGACTGCTCCTCGAGCAATCCCCCGGTCATCAGCCCCGCGTTGTTGACGAGCACGTCGATTTCGCCGATCTCATCCCCAAGCTCGGCGCAGGAGCCTTCGATGGCGGCTTGCGAGGAGAGGTCCAAGCGTACGGCGCGCACCTCGCCTGCGGCTCCACTGTCGATGTCAAGCGCCTGGAAAGCCTCCACGTCGCGCACCCCCGCCAGTATCGAGCGCAAGGGCAGCTCGGAAAGCCGTTCGAGTAGAGCGCGCCCGATACCCCGGTTGGCCCCCGTTACGAGCGCTGTCTTGCCCGTCAGATCCACGCTCCCACACTAGGCGATCGCGGCGGCTTGCCAAGATGGGCCGGTGAGCACCACCTCTCAGGAGCGAACCCCCCGGCTTACCGCCGTGATGCGCGAAGGAGAGCGCGTCACGCCTTTGGAGCTGTTCTTCGACCTCGTGTTCGTCCTGGCACTCACCCAGTGCACCACCTTGATGGCGCGTAGCCCAACCTGGATTGGCCTGCTCAAAGGCCTGCTCGCTTTGGGCATGTTGTGGTGGGCTTGGACGGGGTACGCGTGGTTGACGAGCGTCGTGGACCCCGAGGAGGGAAGCGTCCGCCTCGTGATCTTCACGGCCATGGCCGCCATGCTCGTCGCCGCCCTGTGCGTGCCCGGCGCTTTCGGCGGCGAGGCGCTTCTGTTCGCGTGCGCCTATGCGGTCGTGCGCGGCGCCCACATCGCCCTGTTCACGATCGCCTCGCGCGAGGACCCCGCCTTGCGCCGTTCGGTCGCCGGTCTTGCCGCCAGCACCGCGATCGCAGTGGGTTTGCTGTTTCTCGCCGCATTCACGGCAGGCGCGGTGCAGCTGGCCTTGTGGGGCTTGGCTTTGGTGCTCGACATGGGCGGCCCCTTCCTGTTCGGCGCCGACGGTTGGAAGCTCGTGCCCGGACACTTCGCCGAGCGCCACGGCCTGATCGTCCTGATCGCCTTGGGCGAGTCAATCGTGGCGCTCGGCGTGGGCGCGCGCACGACGATCGACGCCCGTGTGGTCGTGGCGGCAGTGCTCGGGGTGATCGTCGCGGCGTGTCTGTGGTGGGTGTATTTCGACGTCACCGCCCTAGTTGCCGAGCGGCGTCTCTCCCAGACCGTGGAGGGGCGCGAGCGCAACGAAATGGCGCGCGACTCCTACTCCTATTTGCACCTTCCGATGGTCGCCGGGATCGCGCTTTTGGCGGTCGGCCTGAAGATCACCTTGGAGGGCGACACCGAACCCCTGAAGCTGGTGCCCACCGCCGCCCTGTTGGGCGGCACCGCGCTCTACCTGCTCGCCCACGTCGCCTTCCGCCTGCGCAACGTCCACTCGCTCAGCGTCCGGCGCTTGGTCTGCGCGCTCGCTCTGTTTGCTCTGGTGCCGATCACGCTTGTTTCGGGCATCTCCTCCCTGGCGACGCTAGCGATCCTCGCCGCCGTGCTCAGCCTGCTGATCGTCTACGAGGTGACCCGCTACGCGGAGGTCCGCGAGCGAGTTCGTCATCAGGGGTCTCCGGGACCCGGGCCGCCCGGTTGAGCGTGTCGCTCGGTTGAGCGCGTCGCGCCCGGGTATCCGTTATGGCGCCGTCCCCCGGGGTCTCCTCTCGCGCGCCGGGAGCCCGGCGCGCGAGATCAACTCAGAAGTAGTACTGCTTGGCGATCAGGCCGGCCAGAACTCCATAGCCCAAGTCCGTCGGGTGGATGTCTTCCGGTGTTTTGCACATGTTCGTCAACAAGCAGATCGTCGGTTCTTCAAGCGCGCCCGGCGGGTTGAAGATCGGCAGCGGATCGGCAAAGCGAGCGCCCACCGCTGAGGCGACTTTTTCCATGACTTCGTTGAGCTGGGCCGTCAGTGCGTTGCCTCCAGGCAGCCTTTCGCCGAACGGGTTGTACAAACCGAGGACGATGATCGTGGCGTGCGGGTCTGCGCCGCGCAGGTCGGCCAGGATCAACCCCAGGTTCGCGCCGATGTGGGCGAACAGGGCCGGCGCTTCTTTGATCACGCATTCGACCTGCTTGTCGCACGTGTGCTCGATCACCCCGAGCGCGTCATTGGCGCCGATGTCCAGGGTGATCGGGTTCGTGTTGGGGTTGGCTTGCAGGTAGGCGAGCGCGTCAGACAGCTGTGAGCTTGTCGGTCCGCCCGCGTACGGGTGGTGCAGCGGATAGGCCAACTGATACTCGCAAGGTCCCTTGATGAACGATTCGGTTGTCTCGCCGGGGCAACCGTCGTTGATGACTTCAAGCTTGGGGTTACCCAATTTCAGGAGGTGCGCGAAATCGTCCACGTAGCCGGTGTTGTATGCCGACGGGGGCTCGCTCGGCAGGAGGCTTTCGAACTTTGCCTGCGAGTAGCCGAAGGCAAGCGAGTCGCCGAGTGCGAGATAGCTGGAGGGTCGCCCGGGGCCGTGCCCGATCCCTGGATGGCCGGAAGCGGGGCCACTTTTACCTAGAACATGGTGCACGTGCCCTCGCTGGTAGCCCATGTGGCGCGCCGCGGGCGCCTTTGGGGACGCGGCGGCCGTGGAGGCCAGTCCCATCGTTGCGAGCACTGCCGCGAGCATGGCGATACAAGCGTGCGAGCCGATATACAGCCCAAGCCGACCGATCATCTCTGCCTCCCTGCTGATGCCTTTGCCGGGCAAGCGAACTCGCGCTCCGCCCCGGCCAGATTCAGAAGGGCTACCCGTGTGGGCGCGCCATCAAACAGGCGTGCGTCTTTTTGTCAACCGAAGTTGGGTTGGGCAAGTGCGGCGAACGGTCAGGCGGGCGCCCCTCATTTGCGTCAGGCGGGCGAGGCGAACCTCGGGTCAAGCGACCGCGGGGAATCAAGCGACCGCGGGGATCTTCTCCTGGGAGGCGGTTTCCGGGTCCGGGCTCGGGTTTGCCTGGCGGGCACGCAATATGACTTCGCACCCCCGCGACGGGCTGATCGTGATCGAGCGCCGACGTGGGCTCTCCGGGCGGTCGCCCACGGCAAGGACCGCGTTGCGGGCCAGCACTTGGCGCAGCACGATCTTCATCTCGAGCATCGCGAAGCTCGCGCCGAGGCAGCGGCGTCGGCCTCCGCCGAAGGGCAGCCACGTGTAGGTCCCCGGCGCCTGGCCACCCTCGCTCTCCAAGAAGCGCTCCGGGCGGAAAGCGTTTGGCTGCGGGTAGATGTCGGGGTCGTGATGCACGAGATAGGCGCTTGCGATCAACACCACGCCGGGCGGGTAGCTGACGCCTCCGATCTCCACCGGCTGCTTGACCAAGCGCGGCTCCGCGTTCATCAAGACAGGGCGCATGCGCATGATCTCGTTGATCGTCGCGGTCAGGTAAGGGCTGTCCGGATCATCGTCGAGCTCGCTCGCCAAGCGCGCGCTCACGCGCGGACTGCGTGCCAACAGCTCAAAGCCCCAAGCCAGCTGGGAAGCTGTCGTCTCGTGGCCTGCCACCAGTGCGGTCACGAGCTCGTCGCGCAGCTCGGCCGGGCTCATCGGCGAGCCGTCCTCGTGTTCTGCGCCTAGCAGCAGCGTGAGCACATCGGGACCCTGCGCATCTTCGCTACGACGCTGCTCGATCAGCTCGAAGATCAGCCGGTCGGTCTCCTCGCGGAGTCTTTCCAGGCGACCCATCGGGCCGCGCCCGGCCAGGGCGCGCTGGGCGAACGGCAGCATCGAGATCGGGTTCTCGGCGAACTCGAGCACCTGTGTGAGCAGTTCCCGCAGACGGTCCAGTTGGGCTCCCTGCTCCAAGCCGAAGACTGCCCGCAACACGATCTCCAGCGTCAGCCGCTGCAAGCGGGGGTGCAGCGCGACGGGCTCCCCCTGCGGCCAGTCGGCGATCTCGCGCTCGGTCAGATCGCTCATCAGCTCGGCCAATCTCTGCATCGAGTCGCCGTGAAAAGCGGGCAGCATCAGCTTGCGTTGACTCAGGTGCGGCTTCTCGTCGAGCAGGATCACCGAGTTGGGCCCGACGACCGGCTCCAGGATGCGCGCGCCCTCGCCTGGGTGCAACACCTCCGGGGACGCTTGGAAGACTTCCTTGATCTCCTCGGGGTCCGAGAGGATCACGAATGGCCGTTGGCCGAGTAGCCGAACCGAGAAGCGCTTGCCGTAGCGTTCGCGCACGCGCAGCACGACGCTCGTCGGGCGCATCCACGAGCCCGCCATCTGCATGCTGGCCGGGGCTTTGGGGCCGGGCGGAAGTTGCCGCATCAGTCGACGGTTCTCCAGGATGCTGTTCACGGTGGGGCTCCGTTCCTGTTGTCTCCGGGGACTTGAGCCTAGCGCGAGAAGCCAGATTTGGCCAGCCGGCCAGTACTCATCTCTTTGGGGTGATGCGAAGATCGGTCGCGTGCGCGAAACTACCGTTGCTCGACGGGCGCGAAAGGAGTGGGACGCGAGAGGAGCGGACGATGGCGGTATTGGCGGTCACAACAGGCGCGGGTGTCCTGTTCGGAGCGATCTACATCGTTCTGATGATCACCCTCGGCGTTCTTTCGATTCGAAAGGGCCACTGGGTGATGTTCATCGTCGGCATCTTCATTCCCCTGTTTTGGATCATCGGGGCGATGCTGCCTCCGACACGAAGCGATTAGAGACCTTTCCTCGGTTTCGAGAGGAGCGCTTCGAACGCATCGGCGGCGGCAGGCGGGCCTCCCGCTCTTGCAAACGCGCGCCCGACTCGCTCGGCGCCCTCGTGCAGCTCGATCGCGGCTCGCGCCGCACCCGCGAGTCGCTCGGGAGTCAGGCGACGCGGCGAGAGGCTCACACCGGCGCCTGAAAACTCGACCCTGCGCGCCGTCTCCATCTGGTCGCGCCCGAACGGCACGACCACGACCGGTACGCCGGCGGCCAGCGCCTTCTGGGTGATGCCCAGACCCCCGTGGCAGACCACGCAAGCGGCCCTGTGCAGGAGTGCATCGTGCGAGGCAAAGCGGACGACCCTGCTGCCCGCCGGCGGGTCGAAGGTCTCCGGGTCGTGGGCCGCCGAGGTGCCCAGCACGGAGATGCCCGCTTGAGGGAGCCCCTCCAAGGCCACCGCGAGCAGGCGCCTGTCGCGCTGGCGCTCGGTCGAGCAGGTCACGAGTGCCAGCGGTTCGGCGAGCTCGTCGAGCCACGCGGGCGCGGGTTGCGCAGGGGACCAGTTCATCGGGCCCACGAGCCTCACGCTCGGCGGCCAGTCCGCGCGCGGGTAGTCGAAGCCCTCGGCGGTCAGCCCGAGCAGCAAGGGAGCCTCGCGCAACAACTCGTCGAAGCTGTGAACCTCGCGCACGCCAAGGCTCTGGCGCAACGGTCCGAGCGAGGGCAGAGCGGCTCTGCGAAAGACGAGATCGACCGTCCGCGCCGCGAGCGCGTCGCGCACCCGCCCAAGCGGCCCGCCGCGCGGACGCAAACCGAGGCCGAAAGGAGGCACTTCGCGGGAGCGCAAAGGCAACAGATAGGGGGAATACAGCGCCCAAGGCAAGCCCGAGGCCTGCGCCACGGCGCCCGCGCCCCAGCAGTTGATGTCGATCAAGAGCGCGTCCGGGCGATGCGCGGCGATCGCGCGCTCCAGGTCGGGCGCCTCAAGCTGGGCACGCTGCGCGAACGTCTCCAACACCGAAGCGGCCGCGCGCGGGGGAAAGCGCTCTTGCCAATCGACGATCTGGTTGTCCTCGATGCGGGGATCGATCGCGTGCGCCTTGATGCCGAGAGCTCTCGGACGCTCGAGCTCGCCCGAGAGCCCATACAGGACGGTTTGATGTCCCCGCCCGCCCAGCTCGCAGAGGATCGGCACGACGGGAAACAGATGCCCGCGCGCGGGCGAGGTGTAGGCGAGCAGCCGGCTCATGTCCGCTTGCGTCGGCCCGCCCCCGACTTCGCCGACGACCCCGACTTGGCTGACGGCTCCGGTTTGGCTGACGGCTCCTGCTTGGCTGACGGCTCCTGCTTGGCTGACGGCTCCTGCTTGGCTGACGGCCCCGGCTTGGCTGACGGCCCCGGCTTGGCCTTCGTCGAGCGCCCGGGCACATCCGGTGCCAGCAGCCGTTCGAGCATCTCGACGAGCGTCGCTTCGACCTGGTCGACATCCAGGTCTAGGTCGCGCCGAAGGACCTTCCACACATACACGTCGCAGATGGCCACCAACTGGGCCAGGCGCCGGCGCCTCGCCGAGGGCTCCAGACCTTCAAGCTGGGGCGCGAACGTGCGCAACACCCAGTCTTCGTGCACCTCGTGGCCCCTGTCGACCACCCGTCGCAGCGAGCCGAGGTGCTCGTTGCCGATGACTCTCACCACCGCGTCTCTGTAGGGCAACATGCGAACGACGATGTCCCCGTAGCGCTCGTAGTGGCGCACCAGGTTGGCGACCGCCCCGGCGATGTCGCCGATCGGGGCTTGGTCGCGTTCCTTGACGACCGTCGATGTCGTGCGAGAGATGACCGCGTCGAGCAGGCCCTGCTTGGAGCCGAAGTGGCGCAGCGCGGTCTGCTTGGTGACACCCGCGCGCTCGGCCACCGACTCCAAGGAGGTTTGCGTCCAACGGTCCTTCTCGACCTCTTCCGCGGCCGCCTGCAGCAGCGTCTCGCGCGTACGTTCTTGGGCCTCGGCGCGCGCCACCTTCTTGTAAGGGCGCTTGGAGTCGCCCGGCGGGCGCCGTGAAGCGCTGGAGGAGGAACGCTTCGATCCCCCGCGAGGGGGCTTGGACTGTTCGGCCAAGGCTAGTCCTCGAGTGCGAGCGCGGCCGGGACCGAGGCGGCGAGATAGCCGGGGATCGCCACGATCGCAAGCGCGGTCGCGCACACGAGCCCCAGGATCCGCAACGCGGCCCCCCCGGTGAGCGAATAGACGACCGGGAAGTTGATCACGTGGGCCAAAGCACGGTCGGCGAGCTGCTGGCCGTACAGGCCGAACACCGCCCCCGTCAGACAGCCGACCATCAGGAGCATCAAGCTCTCCAGCAGGATCGTCCGCCACAGCGACACCCGCGCGATGCCCTCCAACTTGAGCTTGGCCAGGCGCGGGCGGCGCTGCCACACCATCGCGCCCATCGCGGCCGCCATCGCGAGCACCGCCACAATCGGGATCAAGGTCGCGATCTGGGTGAGGCTGGCGAGCGCTTCATGGCTGAGCGAGCTCTGCTCCTCGGCGTGTTCGCCAGCCGTTTGCACCGAAAGCCCCGAATTCGGCCCCAAGACCGCGCCGATCTCGCGAGCGACCGCGTGCGGCGATGCGCCCGGCGCGAGCAGCACGCCGTAGGCCTCCGCGTCCGAGCTCTGCCAAGCCCTGGCGTAGGCCGCGGAGCTCATCAGGATCGCCCCCGGCGCCCAGCCCAAGTTGGTGGAAAGAGCAGCCACCCTGACGTGCACCGGATCGGGACTCGGCAGCGTGAGTGTGTCGCCGACGCCGAGATGGTGTTCTTCGGCAAGCGCCTCGGACACCACGACCCAATTGCCCGAACGCACGCGAGCGGTGGCCAGGCTCCTATCGCCGACGAGCAACTGGTCGCCCGGCAACAAGGGACTCGATTCGCCGGGTGGGGCGCTCACCAGCACGCGGCGCTTGCCAAAGTCGAGCAGGCCCGCGCGGTACACGCGAACCGCTCGCACGCCCGGCAGCTTTTCCAGCGCCGACCGCCGGTCGTCCGCGAAAGGGGCGGTGTGGAGCAGGTTGTAGGAGCCCGACGGGGCGATCCACAGGTCGGTTGAGGCGTTGCTGTCGCGGGCCGCGTTTTCCAAGCCGGCGAGCAGATCCCCGTGAGCGCCGCCGATCGCGACGCTGCCGAACACCGCGATGGCCCCGGTCGCCGCGATCGCGACCGCCCGCGAGCGGGCCGCGCTCAGCTCCATCGTCGCCACATGAGGGATCGGGCTCACGATCGAGCCGGCGATGCGCTTGACCGCGACGAGGGTTCCGTGCAGCACGATCGGCAGCTCCAGCAGCAAGGCCGCGACCAGCAAGACCATGCCCGGGATCGCCGCGTCGGGCGCGGCGATCAGCACCGCCGTCGCGCTGGCCAAGCAGGCCAGGCCCGCCAAGGAGCGTCGCACGCCACGCGAGGAGCCCCTCGTGCCGCGCTCGCGCGGGGCGATCGCCGCGAGCGGGTCGCGCGCGAAAATGTCGCGCAGCGGACTCAAGACCGCCACGATCGCGGCGCCCATGCCCCCCGCGACGGCGATGGTGACGCTCTGCCACGTCACCACACGCTCCGAGCCCAGCGCGAAGGCCAAGGACAAGAAGGCCGGGTTCGAGTGAAACAGATGGATCGAGAGCTCCTCGCCGAGCACCAGCCCCAGCGCACACGCGAACAACCCGAGCGCGACAGCGTCGAGCAGGAGTACCCCGATCACCGTTACCGGCGTGTAGCCGTCGCGGCGCATGTCGGCGATCAGGCGCCTTCGTTGGGGCACGGTCAGCAGGGTTGCGTTGAAGGCGAACAAGAAACCCACGAGCGCGCTGATTGCGGCAAACAGGGCGGTCAACTGGTCGCTGGCCGTGGCGGCCGTGGCGAACAGCTTTTCGTCGTAGTCGATCGACTCCACGTTCAGCCGCCCGGCGGCCAGACGCTCAAGCGCCGCGCGGACAGAGCCATCGGAACCCGCGGAGGGGGCGATGAGAATGCGGCTCACGCGAGCGCCGAGACCGGTCAGTTCCTGGGTATAGGACAGTTGGGAGATCGCAAGCGGACTTGCCACGAGCGGGCCGATTTGGCTTTCGTGGAGCTGTGCATACAGCGGCGCTTCCACGGTGTGACCCTCCAACTGGAGGGTCACTTCCTCGCCGAATTTCCTCACCCCGATCTTGTGCGCGAGCGGTGCAGGCAGAACGACCGCCCCTATTTCGCCGAAAGGAGTGAGCGAGGTGTGACGCACCAGCTTGCCACCCAACCGCGCAAGGCTGGGGTCGGCGCCGATCAACTGGATCGCCTCCCGACCGCGAGGGCCGATCGCCTCGGCTTGGACTTCGAGCAGCGGAGCGGCGACCCGGACCCCGGGGATCGCCCTTACCCGGGCGAGCAAGCTCTGCGGGAAGCCGTGCGGATCGCGGGCGATCAACTGCAGGCTCGCGTCGCCCACGATCCCGCGCGAGAGTTGAGAGACCGAGCTCTGCAAGCTCGTGCTCGACACCTGGGAGGCGAACAGCAAGGCCACGCCGGCCGCGATCCCGACCACAGCCAAGCACTCCTGCACCAAACGCGCGCGCAGGCGCAGGCGGTAGAGGTGCAGGGCGTTGGCCAGCTTCATGGCACAGACGGTGCGAGCGCCGGCTCGGGGGAGTGGTTGTCCGACAGCTTGCCATCGCGCAGGCGGTACACGCGGTCGGCGTAATCGGCGGCCATCGGGTCGTGGGAGACGAGCACCACCGCCACGCCCCGCTCGCGGCACAGCCCACGCAACAGTTCGAGCACTTCCCGTCCGCGCTGAGTGTCGAGGCTGCCGGTGGGCTCGTCGGCAAGCAACATCGAAGGCTTGGTCGAGAGAGCGCGCGCGATCATCACACGCTGGCGCTCGCCCATCGAGAGCGTCTCCGAGCGGTGGTGCAAGCGCTCACCGAGGCCGAGCTGTTCAAGCAGCGGCGCGACCTCACGCTGGGCTTCGCGCCAGCGCATCTCGCCGAGCAGCTTCAGGACCGTGTTGTCGATCGCGCTGACGCCCGGCAGCAGGTCGAAGTTTTGGCGAATGAAACCCAGTTCAGACAGCCTGAAGTGAGACGCTTCGCGCTCGGACAGGGAGGAGATGTCGCGTCCCCCGATCAGGACCTCCCCGGAAGTCGGGGCCAGCAAAGTGGCGACCATCAACAGCAAGGTCGTCTTGCCCGAGCCCGAAGGACCGTACAAGGCGACCATCTCACCGCCGTCAACCTTCAGGCTGACCCCGTCAACCGCGCGTACCGTTTCCCCGCCGGCGGAGGGGTAGTGCTTGACAAGTTCACGCAGCTCCAGCATCGCGGACCTCCTCTCAGCTCAATCGGAGACCGTGCCGCCCACGTGCACGGTCACCGCATAGTTGGAGCGCTGGATCGTTCCGCTGAAGGACAGACCCGAGCCGTGAGCGTTGGCGTAACTGCCAGTGCCGCGGACGATCGAGAGCGAGCCCGCGAAATGGCCGATCGCTCCTTCCCTGCGGTAGGCCGCGCTCGCCTCGCCGGTGATCGACCCGCCCTTGAGATAAATGTTCATTTCCGCCGTCACCTGTTTGGTTGAGACGATCTTCAGGTGCACATAGATCGTGCCCGAGATCGTGCCCGTCCCTGAGCCCTGCTCGTTGAGTGTGAATCCGTGACGGCTGGTCAGGTGAAGGTCCCCGCTCTCCCGCAGGGAGACTGTCTTGCTCTCGTGGGAGGTGGGTGCCAAGCGCGACGCTTTGGTTTTCGCCTCCTTTGCCGCAATGCTTCCCGCGCGAGACGCCGCCCCAGCGAGGGAGGTAGGAATGCACAGCAGCGCCAAGCAGCACGTCGCGGTCGCGACCAAGCGGGGGGGCCAGGCGGAACGTGTGTGGTCGTTGCTCATTGGTGACACTCACTTTCTCGTGGTCGCCGTCATCGGCCGGGGCAGCTCGCGTGCGCGGTGGCGCTGCCCGACGTTCCGTTGGCATAGAGGATTTCGGCGGAGAAGGGAAAACCGCCAGGGGGACAAGTCGAGGGCACGACGACGGTGTTGGCTTGGCTTGGATCGGGGGATTTGTTCGTGCCCACCGTCAGCGACATGCTCGCGATCGAAGCGTCGGGCTCCAGCGGAACGGTGGGAATGGGGGGCACCGAGAGAATCAGGTCTTCCCCGTAGGGCGGCTTGTCGGGTACGACGGTGCCGCTCAACACGACACGCTCGTCGAAGGGGGTGAGGCCCTGGCCGAGCATCTCAAAGCCCGGCTCCAAGTTGTGGAACGGCCCCAAGAACAGCCACAGCGAGAGGTTCTCGGTAATGAGCTGAGAGCCGGCCATTGCCTCGGCGAGGGCGCGTCCGGTGCCGAGCTGCGATTGCGGAGAGCAGCCCTTCGGCCCCCGCGCTCGCAGGCGGGCGGTCGAGCAGCTGCGCAGGTGAGGTATTTCGATGCCGAGGCCGGCCGGAAAGCGCAGTACGGCGCGGCGGATCGGGGCGGGAACCCCGCCGGAGGCGCCTTCGCCGAAGTTGACCGTCAGTCGCAGCTCTCCCTTCGCGCCCAGTCGATCGGGTAGCAGCGAGGGTGCAATCGTCGCCGTGCCGGAGACCTGCGTGCCGGCCGCCGCGACGGTAGGGAGCGCGGTGGCGGCAAAAGTGAAAACGAGCATCGCACCCAGGATCGAAAGAGCCGCGCCCACGGTGGATGAAGCCCCGCCCAGGGTGAAAGCGACTGCGCTCAGGGGGAAAGGGCCTTTTGCGAAAGTGCGTTTCAAGGCTAACCTCGCGGGCACGGGATCGCAGGGTTGACGGTCTGGGTTGTGCCGTTGGCGAACTCCACGATCCCCTCGCTCGGAAAGCCGCCCGGCGGGCAGCGCTTGGGGGAGACCATTCCGCGCAGATGAACCAACCGGCGCTTGTCATGAACAGTCTCGTAGTAGGCGACGTTGGTCGCCCCGAAAGTGGCAAACGCGCTTTCGACCGAGGCCAGCGAGGCGCCGGGAATCGTCGAAATGGGCGGTATTTCCACGCTGAAGCCAAGTCCGTAGGGCTTCGGAGCCGGGACTTCGCGGGCGATCACCACCAGTTCCACGGGTACGGGAGCGACGGCGCTTCCGTAGGCGAGCAGGGTTATGTGCCCGCGGGAGGAGCCTCCGAAGAAGAAGTCGAGCGTGTAAGGCTCGTGGATGACGGTATTGCCCAGCGCGACGACGCCTACGCCACCGCCGAAGCCGGCGCGCGAATCGGCGGGGCAGCCGCTTGGCCCGTGCAGGCTGAGCGTGCTCTGGTTGCATGTTCCGGCGCCGGCCGCGTCGATCTTCAAGCCGGCCGGTGCAAAAAGGGTGAGCTTGACCACCGGCGAGGGGGGAGTGCCTGTGGTCGAGAGGAAGTTGGCGGTGATCGACAGGTTTGTCGGTACACCCAAGCGGTCGGGAGTGAAAGTCTCGTGTACGACCAACGTTTCCGCCGCCAAAGCGCTCGGCGCAAGAAAAAAACAACCCAAAGCGAGAAATGCGACCAAACGAGTTTGAGCTTTAGGCCCTCCCATTTTTTTCTCCCCCGATTGGCCCCAAATAGTCGCCGGCGCCTGGTGGCCGCGCCGGGCAATTCACTACACCGACGGTAACATGAATCTTGGGGCGTGTCAACCAGACCCGAGCCGTCGGCTCTAAAGTCGAGTCACGGGTGGCCCGGGGCGGGTCAGGTGGAGTTCACCGACGTGCCACCCCACTGCTCGGGTGCGACGTCGGCGAGCGTCTGCGAAAACGTCCACCGATGGCCGGCCAAGTCCTCGGCGGTGTACTGGCGCTCGCCAAACTCGAAGTCGGTCGGCTCGGCGAGGATACGAGCGCCCTGCGCCCGCGCGTGCTCGCAATGGGCACGGGCGTCGTCCACCCGCACCATCACCGAGTGGGTCACCTCGCCCGCTCGGGGCGGCACGCGATCGTGGCGCACGTCGCCCACGATCACCGCGCCGTCGCCGAAGCTGAGCTGAGAGCGGTGATCCTCGCCGACGCGCACACGCTCCACGAAGCCGAACGCCTCGCCCAACCAGGCGACCGCGCCGCGCACATCCGGGTAGATCAGGACCGGGATGACGGTGGCTTGCGGAATGGATCGGTTGGGCTTGCGCACGAGTGGAGCCATCGTAGCCGCTCCCCTTGGCGCCAACTTGCGCGCTTGCAATATCGTCTCCGCGCATGAATCAAGATCTATGGACGGCGCTGGACGACTACATCATCGAGCGTCTGGTCGAGCCGGACGAGGCCCTGGACGCCGCCGTGGCCTCCAGCGAAGACGCCGGCCTGCCGCCGATTGCGATCACACCCAATCAAGGCAAGCTGCTGCAACTGCTCGCGCGCGTACAAGGGGCGCGAACGATCCTCGAGCTGGGAACCCTTGGCGGCTACAGCACAATCTGGCTTGCGCGCTCCTTGCCCGCCGACGGACGCCTGGTCACGCTCGAGCGCAATCCCGACTACGCCAAGCTGGCCGAAGCCAACATCGCCCGCGCAGGCCTGGCCGGGTTGGTCGAGTTGCGGGTGGGGGCGGCCTTGGAGACCTTGCCCGTGCTTCACAGCGAAGGCGCCGGCCCGTTCGACCTGATCTTCATCGACGCCGACAAGCAGAACTACCCGGGCTATTTGGAGTGGGCGCTCCGGCTTTCCAAGGTGGGCACCGTGATCGTCGGTGACAACGTGGTGCGCGGCGGAGCGATCCTCGACTCAGACGCCGACGAGCCTGACTTCGGAGACGGCGGCGTAGCAGCGGGGGTTCGCCGCTTCTATGAGATGCTTGCCCAAGAGCCCCGAGTCAGCGCGACGGCCGTCCAGACGGTTGGGGCCAAGGGGCACGACGGGTTTGCCTTGGGGCTTGTGACTGGGCTTTGAGGGGTGGCCGAGCGTGGGCCCCGCCAATACCGGCCGGCGCGACACATCCGCATTCGGCCCACAACTGAGCGGGAGCGACGGGACTCGAACCCGCGACCTCTGCCGTGACAGGGCAGCGCTCTAACCAACTGAGCTACGCCCCCGTGCCGATGCACGGGACCAACGATCGTGCGTAGCGCAGAGTATCGCAGGCGGGGGCTCCCGCCGGGTCTCGGCGCCCGGCCGGCTCGGAGGTCTGCCCGGAGGTCTGGCCGGAGGGTCGTCCGGAGCTTTGCCCGGAGGTTCGTCCACCCACAAACGGGTGCCACGCGCGTGCGTGGCTAGTAATCGGAGCAGGTCTTGTTAAGAAGGCCGCGCACACGCGCGTGGCACCCCTTTCAGCGTCACAACCACCTCCCGTCCGCGCCCAAGTTGGCCGGCCAGCCAAACCACCGGGCGGTCCTCTACGCTTACGCCATGCCCGTGCTCGAGCCGCCGCCCCTGCGCCACGAAAGCCCGTTCCGGATCCTCGCCCAAGACCTGGCCGACGAGCGGGCCGCCACGGTGCCCTATCCGCCCGGGGACACCTCCTTCTCGATCCCGCGCACCAAGCGCTTCATCGAGGAGCCTTTGCCCCTCTTGCTGGAAGCCTACGAGCGCCATGGCCCCATCTTCACGCTGCGCATCCTCCACTCGAATGTCGTCTTCATGTTGGGCCCGGCCGCCAACCACTACATCACCGTCTCTCACGCCGCCAACTTCAAGTGGCGCGAATCGCACTTCCGGGACCTGATTGCCTTGCTCGGCGACGGTCTGCTCACGACCGACGACCCCTACCACAAGCGCGCGCGCCAGATCATGCTGCCGGCCTTCCACCGCGAGCGGATCGCCGCCTCGATCGACACGATGCTCGCCGAGACCGAAAGGGCCTTGGAGCAGTGGCGTCCTAACACCCGGATCGACCTGTACGCCTGGACGCGCCGCCTCGCGACGAGGATCGCGATGAAGGCCCTGTTCGGGATCGACCCCGACGGCCCAGCCGCCCGCGAGATCGACGCCGCCGCGATGTTCGAGCAGGCCTTGGCCTTCTATGCCAGCCGCTACGAGTTCCGCTTCCTGCGGCTCCCCGGCACCCCTTGGGCGCGCCTGCAGGAGGCGTCCAAACGCCTTAACCGCCTGCTCTACACCCAGATCTCCCATCAGCGCGCCACCGGCGAGCGCGGCGAGGACGTGCTCAGCCTCTTGCTCGACGCCCACGACGAAAGCGGGGAGGGCCTATCGGACGAACAGATCCGCGACGAGATGATGACCTTGCTGTTCGCCGGCCACGACACGACCACCTCGACCGTGGCCTTCATGTTCTACGAGCTGGCCCACGCTCCCCACCTCGCCGACCGCCTCGTGGCCGAGCAGCACGCCCTGCTCGACGGCCAAGCGCCCAAAGCCCCACAGTTGATGAGCGGCGAGTTGGCCGCCCTGGAGATGACCTTGGAGGAGACCTTGCGCAAGTACCCGCCCGCCTGGGTCGGGCCGCGCAAGTCCGTGGACGCCTTCGAGTTCGAAGGCCACACGGTGCCCGCCAACTCCTACGTCAACTACAGCTCGTGGGCCTCCCACCACCTGCCCGACGTGTTCGCCGAGCCCGACATGTTTCGACCGGAGCGCTTCAGCCCGGAGGCCAAAGCAGCCTTGCCCAAGGGCGCCTACATCCCCTTCGGCGGCGGCTCCAGGACCTGCATAGGGATGCGCTTTGGCCAGCTTGAGGTGCGCACGATCGCGACCTTGATCGCCAGCCGCTTCGTTTTGGAGCTGCCCGGGGACTTCAAGCTGGAGTACCGCCAGATGCCCACGATCAGCCCCAAGCAAGGCATGCCGATGCTCGTCAGAGAGCGCTCAACGAGCAGCGGGCACTCGCACGTCGGCGAGCACCCGGCCGCCGGCGTCGGTTCAGACGAGGCTTCCCCGCAGCGAGAGCCCGTAGGTGAGCGGGTCGGAGCGCTCGATCGAGAGATCCACTGACTGCACCCTCAGGTGGGGGTCTGAGAACAGCGTCAGCTTGACGAAGCCCCCGAAGGGAAGGCCCGTCGGTTCGGTCACCAGGCGCCCTTCGGAGGCCCGCACGACCGCATCGATCGAGGTCTGCAAACCGAACAGGCCGCCCGAGGCCTTCGCTTCGATCTGCCCGTTGCCCGAGGCGACCGGTTCGATGCGAAAGCCGCTGGGCAGCGCTTCGTCGAGCTGTCGCTGAGTCACGCTGGCGCTCGCCACGATCGCCGAGCCTCGCTTCTCGGTGTGCAGGTCGCTCACCGTGATCCCGTTGGCAAGACTCGGAATCGCGGTCAAAGTGGCCGCCCGGGCGCTCATCGTGACATCCCTCACCCCGTGGGATTGCCACAGGAGCTTGGCGATCTCATCCGAGGGGACCGACAGCGAGCCGGCCTGCACCTCGACCGAGTCCGCTTTGCCCCACAACAGCTCGATCGCCGGCCACGCTTTCACGCTCACGCTTTCGACCTTCCCATACCGGGCGACCCGCCCCCTCACACGATGGGCGGCCAGCGTCGGCAGAACCGCCTGCGCCAGGACCACGAAGAGCACGGGAGCCACCACGACGCACGACGCGACGATCCGCATCCGGCGAGTCGAGGAGCCAAGGGCCATGTCCCACAGCTTCGCACGTCACGAGTCCCTACTGTTAAGCCACCCTCCGGCCCAAGGCATACGGGCCACAGGGGCGCGTAGCTCAGTTGGCCAGAGCACCTCGTTTACACCGAGGGGGTCGCCCGTTCGAGTCGGGCCGCGCCCATGACCGCGGAGCGGAGCTTTGGCCGGCTGGCGCCGGCCAAAGGCCCAGCCTGTGGATATGGATGGAGCGGAGCTTTGGCCCAACCTATGAGAGGAAGCATGGATCGGATACGCATAGCAATCATCGGATCGGGCCCCGCGGGGTTCTATGCCGCCGGGCACCTGCTCAAGGACGGGCCGGAGACGCTCGAGGTGGACATGTTCGAGCGCTTGCCCACTCCTTGGGGCCTCGTGCGTTCAGGCGTGGCCCCGGACCACCCCAAGATCAAGTCGGTGACCCGCATCTATGAGAAGACCGCGGCGCACCCCCGTTTCAGGTTCTTCGGCAACGTCGAGCTCGGGCGCGACGTCTCCAGAGATGAGCTTGCCGCCCACTACCACGCGATCCTCTACGCGACCGGCTCTCCCGCCGACCGGCCGCTGGGCATCCCCGGCGAGGAGTTGCCCGGCAGCCATCCCGCCACCGATTTCGTGGGCTGGTACAACGGCCACCCCGACTTCCCCGACCACGACTTCGACCTCTCCGCCGAGCGGGCCTTGGTGATCGGCAACGGCAACGTGGCTCTCGACGTGGCTCGGATGCTGACCCTCACCCACGAGGAGTTGGCGGTGACCGACATCGCCGATCATGCTTTGTACGCCTTCGACGCAAGCAAAGTCCGCGAGATCGTGGTCGTCGGGCGGCGCGGGCCCGCCCAGGCTGCCTTCACCAACCCCGAGCTGCGCGAGCTCGGCGAGCTTGCCGACGCCGACGTGATCGTCGACGCCGCCGAGCTGGAGCGCGCCCTCGCCGTCGAGGACCCCGACATGGACGTCACCTCCACCAACAACGTGGCGATCCTGCGCGACTACGCCTCGCGTGCCCCTTCAGGCAAGAGCAAGCGGGTAGTCCTGCGCTTTCTGCTCTCCCCGGTGGAATTGATTGGGGATGAAAGTGGCGTGCGTAGCGTGGTCCTGGCGCGCAACGATCTTATGGAGAGCAACGGTCGTCTGAAGGCGGTCGGGACCGGCGAGCACGAGACGATCGAGGCGGGCTTGGTGATGCGGGCGATCGGCTATCAAGGCAAGCCTTTGCCCGGAGTGCCCTTCGAGGAGCGCTCGGCCACGATCCCCAACGAGGGGGGACGCGTCTTCGGCGCCGACGGAGTCCTGCCCGGTGAGTACGCCGTCGGCTGGATCAAGCGCGGTCCCTCCGGCGTGATCGGCACCAACAAGAAGGATGCCCAAGAGACGGTCGACGCGCTCTTGGAGGATCTCGGAGCAGGCGTCCACTTGCAGCCCGAGGATCCCGCACCCGAGTCGATCGAGCGGCTCCTGGCCGAGCGTGTGCCTGCATTGGTGACCTACGAAGGCTGGTCTGAGATCGACCGCCACGAGCAGGCTTTGGGCGAGCCCCACGGGCGGCCCCGGGTCAAGCTGACTCGGATCGAGCACCTGCTCGAGGTGGCGGCCGGAGAGGCTCCCACCGAGGAGCCTTTGGACACGCTCGGCTTGCGCTGACGGCCGGGCAGCCCATCTGGCACACTGGGTTGCTCGCGCGCCGTTAGCTCATCGGGTAGAGCTCCGGACTTTAATCCGGCGGGGCGGGTTCGAGTCCCGCACGGCGCATGCTCACCCGGCCGCTTGCTCGCGGCGACGACAGGAGGCCCTCGCATGAGTCCCAAGCACGTACCGCCCTATGACGTCAACGGCCGCACCGTCTTCATCACCGGCGCCGCGCGCGGCATCGGCGCCGAGACCGCTCGCCGCCTGCACGCCAAGGGCGCCAATGTGGCGCTCGTGGGCCTGGAGCCCGAGCGTCTGGAGTCCTCGGCCGCCCAGCTCGGCGACCGTGCGATCGCGATCGAGGCCGATGTGACCGATTTCGAGGCGCTTCAGCGTGCCGTGGCCGTGACGGTCGAGCGCTTCGGGGGCATTGACGTGGGTATCGCCAATGCCGGCATCGCCTTCACCGGGCCGCTCGCGACGGCGCCGATCGAGCAGGTCGAGCGCACCTTGGCGGTCAACTTCCTCGGCGTGTGGCGCACCGACCGCGCCCTGATCGGCCAGATCACAGAGCGCAAGGGTTACTTGCTCAACATTTCGTCGCTCTCGGCGATCGTACACGCGCCCTTGATGGCCCCCTATACCTCTGCCAAGGCCGGTGTGGAGGCGCTCACCGACGCTCTGCGCATGGAGACGGCGCCCAGTGGGGCCCAGGTCGGCTGTGCCTACTTCGGCTTCATCGACACCGACCTCGTTCGCGCCAGCTTCGCCCAGCCCTCGACGCAAAGGGTGCGCCGCGACAGCCCCGGTTTCCTCAGCAAGCCCGCTCCGCTCTCGACGGCGATCGACGCGATCGAGCGCGGCATCGAAAGGCGCTCCGCACGCCTGTGGGCGCCACGCTGGGTGGGCCCGATGATCGCGCTGCGTGGGCTCCTACAACCGCTTACCGAACGCCGGCTGCTCGCAGATCGGGAGAGCTTGAGCGAGAGCATTCGCGCCGCCGAAACCTCGCAAGAGACGGCCACCCAGGACCCGCTCTTGGGCGTAGCGATGCAGGCGGTCTCCGACCGATCCTGAGCGGTCCGCCAGCTTGCTGGTTCGCCCGTAGCTGAGGACTGCGGTTCACTCATAGCCTGCTGTCCCGCTTGGCCACGCTGGTCGGATAAGGGGTAGATGCCCTTCGCCATTTCGCCACAACGCCGTTAGGATGGATCCATGTTGCGCCTTGGAAGCTGGATCAGGCTGGCCGGTGGGAGTCCGGTCCGGGTAGACGCCGGAGTGCCCGGTAGCAGGCCCCGGTTCGTTGTCGAGAGGCGGCGGGCTGAGCGGGGCGTCAAGAGCCTCTTTGGAGGAAGCGAGCGCGTGGGCTGGGATTGCAGCCTCGTCATATTCACAATCGGGGAGCCGAGCCGTTCATGTCGCGGCGAAGGCCATGTCCACCAGTCCTGGGTCCGGATCGGGTGCGGTGGGTTCCTGCGGGGTACGGAGACTTGCACGCGCGCAAGGTCTGATCACGGAACAAGGGAGGCCCGTCTGGCCAGCCTCGTCAGCAAAGACCGTTCGTATAAGCCGTGTGTGAAATCGAGCGGAGGCCAGCGGGAGTCCGAGGGGGTCGTAGTAGTTGAGATCGGCGTGCAGAACAACGCGCCGGGAGCGAAGGACCCCTGCTTTGATCGCGTAAGCGTCGAGGGTAAGCGTTAGGGCATGGTCGAGACCGCTCGATCCATCAACCCCACCGGGTATGAGCCCGGTGATCCTGCTAGCGAAATGGTCCTTGCGGCCTCTGGTGGGGATGTGCGAGAACTTCAGCGCAAGCTATGGGTGGCCGCCAAGCGGTCGCCGGGTAGGCGTTTCCACGCCCTGTTTGACCGGATCTTCAGGAGTGACGTCCTGTTGGAGGCGTGGAAGCGCGTGCAGAAGAACAAAGGCGCCGCTGGGGTCGATTCTCAGACGTTGGCGGCGGTGCGGGAGTACGGTGCGGAGCGGCTGTTGGCCGAGTTGCAGCGTGATCTGCGCCAAGGGGTTTATCGACCGCGGCCGGTCCGGCAGGTCCTGATTCCCAAGCCGAAGGGTGGTGTGCGGCCGCTTGGCATCCCGACCGTGAAGGATCGGATTGTCCAGCAGGCCGCGCGTATCGTGCTTGAGCCCATCTTCGAGGCTGACTTTCTGGATGTCTCGTATGGGTTTCGCCCGCGCCGGTCGGCCACGGAAGCTAAGGAGGTGCTGCGTCGCTCGTTCATCGACGGGTACCGCTTCGTGTTCGAGGCCGACATTCGCGACTACTTCTCCTCGATCGATCAGCAGAAGTTGCTGGCATTCGTGGCGGAGAGGGTTTCGGATCGGCGTGTGCTCAAGCTCGTGCGGCAGTGGCTCAAGGCGGGTGTGATGGACGGCGGGGTTCTCCGGCAGGTGGTTGCGGGGACTCCGCAGGGCGGTGTTATCTCGCCGCTTTTGTCGAACATCTACCTGCACGCGCTGGACTTGGCGTTCGCCGATGGTGCTCACGGCCGGCTCGTTCGTTATGCGGACGACTTCGTCGTGATGTGCAAGAGCGAGGCGCAGGCCCACGCGGCCCAGGCGTTGGCCAGAGAGGTTCTGGCTGATCTTGGGTTGGAGCTGCACCGGGAGAAGACGAGAGTCGTGGACCTCACCGAAGGCCGAGAGGGCCTTGAGTTCCTTGGCTGCCACTTCCACGCTCGCGTGTCGGGCAAGATGCTGGAGCGCGGCATACGCCGCTACTACCTTCAGCGCTGGCCCTCACAGGCGGCAATGAAGCGGCTGCGCCAGCGAATCAAGGTCCTGACTGGTCGTGGTCGTGCGGGAACAGACATTCGCGAGGTGATCTCGCGGATCAATCCGATCCTGCGCGGCTGGGGCAATTACTTTCGCACCGGCAACGCCGCCATCCGTTTCATTCAGATCGACTGGTATGTCGTGGGGCGCCTTCGTGGCTTGATGTGCAAGCGTTACGGCCGCAACCTACGCCCCGGACAAACGGCCGTCTGGACGCGCGAGTGGTTCGAGGCCCACGGCCTCTACCGTTTGCGTGGCACCATCCGCTACCCGGCAGTCGCGTCGTGACCATCATGAAGATCATCGGTAAGCCGTGTGCGGGAAAACCGCACGCACGGATTGAAAGGGGAATGGGGAAACGGGCCATCCCGGCACCGCGCCCCTGACTACCAATGGCCGCGACCGTCGCAAGCGACTTGCCGCTGTACCGGCTCGACCCTGAAGTCTTCGCTCGGTTGGTCGACGCCGGAGCGCTCGCCGAACCCGACGTGGAGCTGCGGGACGGGCTGCTGGTCGACCGTGAGCACGACGGGGAGGACCCGCTCCACCGCATCGATGTTGACGCCTACAACCGTATGGTGCTCACGGGTGCCTTGGAGGGCCTGCATATCGAGCTCTTGGACGGGCTGCTGGTCGAGATGAGCCCGATATCGCCCGCCCATACCATGGTGGTTACCCTGCTAATGCGTCACTTCGCGGCTGCGCCCCAGTGGTGGACCCAGGTTCAATCTCCTGTAGAGATCCCCCCGAACTCAGAGCCTGAGCCCGACCTGCTGGTTGCGGCGCACAGACCGCCGCCCCAACAACACCTGCGGACCGCACTGATCGCGGTCGAGGTTGCGGTCAGCTCGCACCGCACCGACCGCAGCCGCAAGGCGGCCTTGTATGCGCAGGCGGCCATCCCCAGCTACTGGCTGGTCGACGTGCCCGGCCGAGCCGTCGAGGTGCGTACCGGCCCTGCCCCCGACGGCTACCGGTCGTGTGATATCTACCGAGCCGGTCGCGCCGTGCCTGCGCCGCTCGAGGGCGTGGGCGATCTCGACGTTGGCGCTTTGTTCGCCGACGTCGAGATCTGACCACCACGCGCCCGTCGACCTAACCGGCGTGGTGCATGTAGGCCGCCTCCCAGGACGCGCCGCCCGCGCTAGCCCTCGGCCGACTCCCCCGGATCTCCATCGGCCAAGATCCGGTACAGGTCGCGCCGCGTCGTCGAGAGAACCTTGCGGGCCTCACCGATCTGGGCGTCGCTGCCGGTGCGGATCACCTGGGTGAAGGCCGAGGCGACCTCCCGCATCGTGCGCGCCAAGTCAGTTGCCTGGTCGCTCACATTGCCGCTCATCTGCTCCCAAGGGGCGGGCGCCTCAGGGTCGCGCTCCTGGACGTGCTTCCTGCCGGCGTCGGTCAGCTCGAACACCTTGCCGGTGCCTCCGCCGCCTTCGCTCGAGCGGATCAAGCCCTCGTCCTCCAGCTGTTGCAAGGCCGGGTAGACCGAGCCGGGACTCGGACGCCACGCGCCCTCGCTGCGCTCCTGGACCTCCTGCATGGTTTGGTAGCCATTGCGCGGCTCCTCGGCCAAGAGCAGCAATGCCGCGGTTCTGATGTCCCCGCGACGGGCCTTGCGCCCGCGGCCGAAACGACCGCCGCCGGGACCGCCTAGCCCCCCGCCGAACGGAAAGCCCTCGAAGCCAGGGCCGAAGTCGCGGCGCCCCGGTCCGCCGTGGTGGTGGCAGTGGTGCCTATGCTTATTTCCAAGCATATCTATCTCCTGTCGTGATCTATCAACGTAAGATCACGATATATCGTTATCTCGGGAATGTCAAGTCCCACCTACCCTGCGAGCGGGCGAGACGCCCGCGTGGGGCCGCGGGACACCGCGACCGCCGCTATTCGGCCGCAGGCGTCTTACTCGACGGCGGAGAACTCGGCAATCGCAATGCCGAGCATGACCAGGCCGATGATGCCCACCATCGCGGCCTCCAAGAGACCGGGCACGTGCCAGCCGAACCAAGTCACACCCGGTGCCAAGGCGTTGCGCACGAGCGGGGAGATGTCGAGGTGCGCGAATACGGCCCTGCGCATCGGGTCGACCGCGTAGGTGAGCGGGTCCAGTCGATTGAGGACCGCTAGCCAAGGCGGCAATTTGTTGACCGGGAAGAGGGCTCCCGAGAGGAAGAACATGGGCATGATCGCCATCTGCATCAGGGCCATGAAGGACTGCATCTGGGTGACGCGCGCCGCGGCCATCATGCCGAAGGCGGTGATCGAGAAGGCGAGGAGCATGAGCAGTCCAAACACCTCCAAGGCCAAGCCGAGCGTGTAGTGGACGCCTACGAGCGGCCCGATCGCCATCACGATCACGCCCTGGAAGCCGGCGACGGTAGCCCCGCCAGCGCACTTGCCGAGCACGATCGAGGAGCGCCTGACCGGCGCGACCATCATCTCGCGCAGAAAGCCGAACTCGCGGTCCCAGACGATCGAGGCGGCGCTGAACATCGCCGTGAACATGACCGCCATGCAGAGGATGCCCGGGTAGATGAAGGTCCTGAAGTTGACGCCGTGCGTGCTGTTCGAGACGAGCGTGGACAGGCCCGTGCCGAGCACGAACAGAAACAGGAACGGCTGAATCAGGGAGACCAGGATGCGCAGGCGGTCCCGACTGAAGCGGATCAGCTCGCGGCGCCATACGGCCTTGATCGCGCGCAGCTCGCTTCGTAGGGTACGAGCCGGTATGTGCTGGGCGGCGACCTCGGGGGTAGCACCAGCGGCACGCGCCGGCGCGGAAGTGGGTGGGAGGGTGCTCTTGGTGGCCATCAGCGATTCATCATCTTTGCCATGTTGCGCATCATGTCGTTTGAGCCGGCCTCGGCGTCCCTGATCGTGGTGCCGGTATAGGACATGAAGACGTCGTCCAAGGAGGGCCTGGCCACGCTGACCGAGCGGATCGCAAGGCCAAGCTCGGCGAACAGGCGCGGCACGAATTGCTCGCCGGAAGCGACCCCGAAGGTGACCTCGCCTTCGGCCATCTGGGCCTCGATGCCAAAGCGCTCACCAAGCGCCGCGATGGCGGCCTCGTCGTCATCGGTAGTGATCTGAACGCGGTCCTTGCCCACGCTCGCCTTGAGGGCCTCGGGCGTGTCGAGCGCGACGATCTTGCCCCTGTCGATGATCGCGATGCGATCGCAGTACTCGGCCTCGTCCATGTAGTGGGTGGTGAGGAAGATGGTGACGTCCTGCTCGTCTTCCAGTTTGGTGATGTAGGACCAGATCGAGCTGCGCGTCTGCGGGTCTAGGCCAATCGTGGGCTCGTCGAGGAACAGCACCCGCGGCGAGTGGAGCAAGCCACGCGCGATCTCAAGGCGCCGCTTCATGCCCCCCGAGAAGGTGCCGACCAAGCTCTCGCGCCGCTCCCACAGCTGGAGCATCTCGAGGACGGTCTGCATACGCGGGGCGATCTGCTCGCGCGGCATCCCGTACAGCTCGGCGTGCAGCCTCAGGTTCTGCTCGGCGGAAAGGTAGTTGTCGAGCGTGGTGTCCTGGAAGACGAGGCCGATGTTGCGGCGCACACGATCGCGCTCGCGCACCACGTCCAGTCCGGCTACCTGCGCGGAGCCTCCGGTCGGCCGCGCCAAGGTGCAGAGCATCGAGATCGTGGTCGACTTGCCGGCGCCGTTGGGGCCGAGGAAGCCGAACGTCTCCCCGCGCGCGACCTCGAAATCGATCCCACGCACCGCTTCGATCTGGCCATAGGTCTTGGTCAGGCCTTGGACGGAGATCGCGGGGGCGTTGCCGTTGAAGGTAGCGGTCCCCCCGCCGCCAGTGGGCGTTGCGCTCGGCGCCATCGCACCATCGCTCGCTGGATCGGCTCGACTCACTCGCTCGTCCTCCGCGGGGGTTTGGGATCTACACAAGCGAGGATAGGGCAGAGTCCTCTTGCAGGCGTGGCGTCGGCTCAAAACGCCCGAATGCAACGGCCCCCCGGAAGTGTCGAGGCCGGGGCGTCGAGAGGGGGGACGCCCCGGCCTCTGGTGCTGCTCTTACGTACGGCTCCTTGGGAGAGGAAGAGCAAACCGCATGCAAGTAGTTGGAGGTCGCTCAGCCCATGAGAAGCGTGACCGAGTCGGAAAGCTTGCTGCCGTGCGTAGGAATGAAAGTCAGTTTCACGGTCACCCTCAATCTGCGTCCGCGATGAAGCGCAAGCAGCTTCTGTTGCTGCTTTGAGAGAGAGACCGCGACCGCGGCAGAGCCTGCTCCCGTGACACGCCTGACCACTCGCAAGAGTCCAGCCCCGCTTGCCACGAGCGTGCCTGCCGAGGGCACACTCACCACGATCGTCCCTTTCTCACCTGTCGCGCCGTGCCGTAGGACCGTAATCTCCCGTTTGCACCCGGTCACGACGATCGGGGTGGCTTGATGGACAACCGCCCCGTTCTGGGCCGTGAAGGCTGTTGGCATCGCGAGTTTGTCCTTGCATAGATTCCCGTTCGCGGCAAGCGCGGAGTAGGGACCCGCGGGGAACACAAGTTCAAAACTCGACAATGGCGCGTCGGGCACGCTCCGCAGCGTGTCGCTCGTGATCCCGTTCTTGCTGATAAACGTTTCGCCGTCGATGTGGATCGTGACACCGTAACCCTGCAGTACGAAGACCAGTTCTGGGAACTTCGCGCCACCATGAGATACGAAATACGCCGGGCCACGCAGTGGTTCGGGCAGGATCGGTGTGGTAGCCGTGACCTGTCCGACCCGCGATTCGGGTGCGCATGTCGCCGGGTTCGCGTTGAACGTCGCATCCGGACAAGCCTTCTGTAGTGTCGTCAAGCGCGAGGGCAACTGCTTGGGCAAATCCACCTTGACGGCCTGGATGTTCGCTTCTTTGCCTGCCGACCATGACGGGAACGTGAGCTTCACGCCGAGGCCCGCACCGTTGGCACGCGAGGTCTTTGCGGCGACGGAGACGGCGAACCGTGGTTTGAAGCCGAGTGTTGCACAGTTGGTGACCTGGAAAGGCGAGGCCGCCGTCGCGCTCATCCCTTCAGCGCTCGACAGTGTGCCGTCGATACTGGTCTTGTTGCAGTTTGTCGGGTTGAACGTGAAGTCGGGCCTGTCGATCGTGACGTTGACCGCTTTGAGCTGCAACGGGATCCCGTCAAGCATCGTCGGCAGCGGGTCGCTCGTGACCGTCAACGCCGCCGTATGGGGATCGACCACGATCTTCGCCCGAACGACGACAGTCCCATGACCGGTCGTGCCCGAGAGCGTGTAGGGGCCCGCGACGGCAGGCACAACGATCGACAGACCATAGTTGCCGCCCCCGTAACTTTCGGTCAGGAACACCTGACCGCCCGATACAAGGAACGAATTGGCACCAGGACCGGTCAAAGCCTGAACATGCCCGATCTGACTGTTGGGCCCACAGGTGCCTGCGCTCGCCTGCGGTTCTTTGCATAGTTCGACGCCCGTCAGCTTCCCGAGGAAGCCCGGAGGCGTCCGCATCGACAAGCCCGATAGATACTGATCGTGATCAGAGCGCCCGAAAGCCAACGTAAACGCCCCATATTCGCCAGCTTGAATGTTCGGCATCCCCGCGACAAACGACGGATTGAACTGTGGGCCAAAACAACCCTGGTTTATGTCCAATTCATAGAACGGAATGGAGTCGGAAACTCCCGGACCAGTGCTCCAGGGCGTCAAATCGCCTTCAGCGGTGACCGTCCCGCACGTCCTTGGATTGGCCAAGACAGCCCTGGGGCCGCCACCGAGCGCGAAGTGCAGGTGGTTAAACGGGACCTGCGGATCTTTGTCGAATACTGTCGTGATCTGACCTGTCTTCTGATCCAAATGGCCTTGCCCTTCCAGCTTGACAATGATTCCAGCTTCGCCTTCGCCGACCAGCTGTACGTACAGGCGGACCATTTTACCGTCTTCTGCGTCGGTCGGAGTACACGGATTGCATTCCGGTTCGGCCAGAAAGACCTGTCCTTTCAACGTCTTTTGGAGATCGGGTGTTTCTACTTCGACTTCCCCGACCTGCGCTTCACGCGGACATTCTGCCAATGCCGCCGGATCCTGAGACGGGTATTTCGTGCCATAAAACTGCGCCTTGCTACAGGCTTTCAAACCCCAAGCCGCAGACGGATTCACGACCACACCCAACGGCAATTTCAAGCTGAAATTCTTCAAACTTGATGTCGCAAGCGTGTTCTGTTCGTTTTTCTGCGGAACGTTCAGGTTGAACGTATACCCCGCGGGCGCACCCGCTTCAAGCGTATCCGGCAAGAACGTAAATGACGAACTGAACGGCACCAGCCCACAACCCGTCAAGATACCGGCCGACACCGATTCCCCGGCGAACGCACCCGGTTTTTCCCACGGATCAGCTTCCATGGTCGAGATCAGCGGTTCCGTGCACTGCTGCGGATTGGTCAACAACGGAACGGGAGATTGCCCGGCATCCAGGCCACCAAAGGTTCCAGGACTGACAAATGTCGTCTCGCCGTTGCTCCCTGTACCGCTGTGTTCTGAGGGTACACCCCAAATTGTGACGGTGCTCGCCAGCGTTGACAGCGTCTCAGGCAGGTTGGGAGCCGTGACGCGCACGGCATAGTCTCCATTGGAAAGCACGCTCGTGTCGAGCCTTACCGGCAGGAAGATCGCGTCAAAGCCAAAAGCGGCCGGCTCCCCAGGCGCAGGCGCGACGTCATACACGGGAACAGTCAGCGAAAAGCGTTCGGGATGAGCGCTGCTCAAGCCCGTAAGGACGATCGTCGCGGTGCCCACCATCGTGTCGGCCTGGCACGGGTTCGATCCTCCGAGAGATCCTTCGATCACGCGGGTCATACTGCACTTCGACATCCCTACAGTGCTGCCGACGAGCCCCGGTGGAAGATCGAAACGAATGTCCTTTGGATCGCCGCCCGCGTCCTTGTCTGTTGTAGCTGTCGCGAGTTCAAAGGCCGTCGTGATGTTAGGGTGAGCGCCCGCCTGAGTTGTCGAGATAGCCGCAACGACACTCCCAGGAGCCGGACCGAAGTCGGCCTGGCCAGCACCGGCGCCCAATGGCCTTTCCACATATACTTGAGCCGCGCCACCACCCGCCACTTCCGCACGGTTCAGCGGATCGTCAGACGGGGCCGCACCGGCCGCCAATGTGACTGTCATCACGAGCTGATCGCCTGGATCGACAGGTTTTTCATACGTGCAGTTGACGGGAGTCGTTGAGCAGGTCATCGGAGCTTCGCCTTGACCATAAGATGCGTAGCCACTTGAATACGTGTCGTAACCGACCACGCGCGTCGCAGTCAACCACGCAGGAAGCACATCGCCGACCGAGATCGTGCTTCCGTCAGTCTGAACCCCGCCCACGTTGATAGCCGTGATGGTCAACTCCGGCGCAGGAGCACCTTCGGTCACCTGGCTCACAGAAGCGCTACCACTCGTCAAGCCAGCGCTATCGACGCGCATCAATTCGAGAGGCACTTCAGCGTTGCCTGTCAGGAAAGTCACTTCATAAGGTTCTGAGGATCCTGGGCCACCAGTTACGGAAACTCCACCACCTTCGATTCCTCCGGTTGTTTCGAGCGCTGCCTGGACTTCTGCGGCGGTCGCATTGTACGGAATCGCTGGTGACCTTTGATATTTCTGATAAGCATTAGACTTCGGAAGCACTTCAAGCACAAATGTGCCGCCAGTGGCGCTTACCGTCAGCCGTTGCACCTCGTCACGGGGCGTATTGGCAAGGACGTTTGTCGGAGTCGGCACGGCCGTAATCACCCAGCGTGGCGCTTCTGCCCCCAACGCTGCACTTGTCAGCGCGCCCATAGCAAGCATGACGGTCACCAAGACAGACGCCATTGCGCATGCAGACCTTCCTATCCTTCGCTGGAGAATCATCGCTTGCCCCTCCCGTTGCGAGGCGCTTTGCCATTAATGGTCGCCTTCTTGCCCTTGCGTCCGGTCACCTTCCTAGCCTTGCGGCGATGCTTTCGCTTACGATGCTTTCGCTTGGGCTTTATCGCCGACTTGACCTTCGCTTGAACCTTCGGGACGAGATTTCCCGTACCTGAGAACGTCACGCTCGCGGGCGCCGCGAGCAGGTCGGGCACGCTTGGCGGTCCCTGACAGACAGACCCCTGGCATGGCACCTGCGCCGGCGCGGGATTGTCGCCCGGTCGCGGAATACGCGCATCGTAGACGTCATAGGCTTCGTCACTGTCGCCCGGCACCAAGCCCTGTTGGGTCGCGAAGAAGACGTCGCCGCCTGATTCGCTGCTGTCCAAGATCTGCGATTCTTTCGGATCGGCGCCCGAGGAGATCAGAAATGTGACGCCGTTATCCCACTCATATACATCGCGAACCCCGTTTGTGTCTTGCGGGACGAGCGCGGCGGTCGTATCGAAGAAGACTCGGCTCCCGTCAGCGGACATACCCCGCGTTTCGACAGTGGACGTCGGATCGCCCGCATAGCCGTTGTCTTTAACCAGGACTTCCGGATCATCTTCGTTGTTGTTGTATGACATCCGAGTTTCGCCGCTGGGTGTCCCAGCCGGCGCACATGACAGGCAATCCACTTCTTGCCTCGGCACGTCGTAACGGTAGACCTGCTCACCTCCGGCATCGTTAAGGCCGGGGATCGAGGCTGAGCTCCTGAACACGAACACGTTGCCGTCGGCACTGACGTGCGGGTTTGGGCTGGGTACGGAGATCGCAAATCCACCATTGCCCTGCATAACGGGCGTGACGCTCCCTCCCCCGGAGCCGCGCCGCCAAAGCTCGACTCGATTGCCCGCTTCGAAGAGGAGCTCGGAGGCGTCGTGTGAAACGACGGCGATCGTACGCGAGACGCCAGGAAGGTACATCAGGGCTCCTGTGTCCACATCGTAGTCGTACTCCTTCGGTTCGGAATTTTCCGGCGACGCCGCCGTGAGTTGGTTGACGCTGGAGAAGAAGACGTGCGTGCCGTCCGGCGAAGCGAAGCTGAAGGTCGCGCCGTGCGGAGCAGGCTCACCTTCATGTCCAGGTAGCGTCGAACCAGACACGAGCAATGAGGTCTTCCCTCCCGCGGGTGATGGCACACGCACATATAGCTCTGAGGCTTCCGGAGCTTCCGCGTAAGGATCGGGACTGACGAAAAACGCCCGCGAGCCGTCTTCGGATACCTCGTTATGGAGATCGCGCGCCTGCGGTTCCCACCATTCAATACCCTTCAGAGGAGCGTTCGCCACAACGCCCGCGGGCACAGCCCCAAATGGGCTGACCGTGCCGTTCGGAAGAACGCCTGCCGATACAAGCCGACCATCGGCCCATTCGTAGAAACCCCACGGATCGGGCCCATGACCTGCCGTGACGACAGACTTGACAAGCGGTGCGCGGGGGGCGTCTTCCGGGACAAGCGTACCCTCATAGGTGAAATAAACAGTGTTGAGAGTGGGCGAGGCGCCCGCGAGCACATAGCTCTTATCTTCCGCTTCGCCCTCGGCGGGAAAGGGTTCTGAGATTATTGGCTTACCCAGCCAGAGCGGTTCGACGGCTGGATCTTCGCTCAAGAAGATGTTCACACTCGAGGTTGCGTTGAAACCGGCTTCATTTTTCGGCTCCGCAGCCACGTCGGCCAGCGGCGATGTATACACAAAGCGACTAAAATCTGCGGAAGGAGTAAATGCCAGCGGGTAGGTGCTGATTCCGATGTCGTTACTGAGAGGCCTTGGGCTGGCCGCGCTCGTCTGCCACCCACTTTGCGAAGTGCGCTTCGACACATAATTGCCGAGCGTACCGGCGTATGCGGCTCCGACCGCTCCGCTCATCGGATAGAGAACTGCGTCACCTCCCGCCGACGCGAGCCCAAAGGTGAGCCTATTGGGAATATTATAAAAATTCCCGCTCTTGTAGGCAGGAGAGACCTCTTCGTAGGTGCGTCCGTCCGGCAAGCCGGTCGGACCGGACGCTGATTGACCTTGTGTGTATGTATATGTGGTGAATATGTGATCCACTCCAAGTGTCCCGCCGGCCGGACTCTGGGAGTTGGTGGCGACGAGCCGCCAGCGGTAGGTGGTGCCTGGCTGCAAACCCTGGATCGACACCACAATGGGATGTTCGCCGTTGTCGGCGGGCAGCGGCCCCGACACCGCCGTCTGTTGACCATAGGCCGTAGTGAGCCCATATTCGACGAAATATGTGGTTTCCGCTTCGCCCGGTTCTACTGTGGCGCTCACGTTCGCGCCGTTGACACCGACCACGACAGATTCCTTCGATATTGTGGGCGGTGCGGGAGCGGCAAATGCGGGTACGATCCCCAACGCGAGCGAGCTAATACATGCGCACACCGACACGACCAACACCGCAACACACCGGTGAGTACACCTCGATCCCATAAATCCATCCCCCTTGCGCTTGCCGCGTACCAGATGTGGTGGCATCATCCTCGGCTTCGCGCATCGCCACAAGTCAGGGTGGGAAAGTTCTAGTTGTGAATAACAGTGGCTGCTCGCCGCGATCGGTCCGCGGACGACAATCGCCCCTCCGTCTAAAATAGAAACTTCTAGTTTGTGAATAGTTGCGTTCGCTGAGCTTGACTGTCCAGCCCTATCCGAGTAGCCTATGTCACGGTGGGAGAGGGACTGGTAACCGAGAGACGCATTGTCGCAATGCGCTCGCCTATCGGCTGGGCGTTGCTTGGACTCGTGATCCAACGTCCGAGCTACGGCTATGAGCTTGTGCAGCGCTTCGAACGCGTCTACGGCGCGGCGCTGGAACTGTCGAGCCCCTCGCAGATCTACACCGCGCTCGACGCGCTCGTGGGCAGATCGCTGGTGGAGGAGTTCGTCGAGCCCCCCGACGAGGCCCGCGGCGTTCGCCAACCCAAGCCAAACTACAGGGCCACCCGGGAGGGCGTGCACAGCTACCAAGAGTGGTTGATCGCCCAGGCCCAGGACGAGCGCCGCCGCTCGCACCTGTTCACCCAGCAGCTGGCGGCTCTCGCGCCCAAGGACGCGCTCACGGTCATCGAACGATACGAGCAGGCATGCCTCAGGGAGGCACGGAGCGCACCGGTAGCACCAAGCGACGATCACTCGCCTGAGGGCGGCAGTCTGGCCGACCGGCTGACTTACGAGGAGGGCCGACTGGCGATCGGCGCGCGGCTCGCGTGGATCGACTACGCTCGCCGCGAGCTCACCGCCCTAGCCCCGGGCACGGCCCGCAAGCGATGACACTGCTCTCTCTGGAGAACGTCGGCCGACGCTACCAGTACGGAGCACAGGAGCGCCAGGTGCTGCATGACGTGTCTTTCGAGCTGGACCGAGGCGAACTGGTGAGCGTGTGGGGCGTAAAGCGCTCCGGACGCTCGACCTTGCTGCGGCTAGCGGCCGGCATCGAGGCGCCGGACGCAGGGGTCGTGCGCTTCCAGGAACGGGACCTGGCCGGCAACTCCGGCCAGCTGGGTAACGGGATCGGCTATTGCGGGCGCGTACTCGGCGAGGCCAAAGCACACGCGGTGCTCGACGAGCTGATGATGGCCCAGCTGGCACGCGGGATTCCTCTGCGCTTCGCACGTGCTCGCGTCTTCGAGGCATTGGAGCGGGTGGGGGCCACCGGCTGCGGCGCGGAAGCGCTGCGCGAACTCGACAGCGCCGAGACGGCTCGGGTGATGCTCGCTCGCGCGCTCGTCTTGGAACCGTCGCTGCTGCTCCTCGACGAGCCCACCGCCGGAGTCGACCTGCTCGAGCGCGACGGGATCCTCTCGCTGTTGCGAACGCTCGCCGACGAAGGCATCGCCGTGCTGATGAGTACCGGCGAGGCGACCGAGCTGGCCGGCGCCGATCGCGCGCTGTCGCTGACCGGTGGCACGCTGCGCGGGAGTGTCGCCCCCGAGCCTGTTCCCGTCCGGGGGCTCGCCGCAGTAGTACCGCTACGCCGAGCAAGCGCATGACGAGGGCTCGCCTCACCGACGGCCGGCGCTAGCCATCGTGAGCCTGCTGGAGCTCGAGCGTGTCGTCAAGCGCTTTCGTCGAGGCGGCGAGCAGGTGCGAGCGGTCGATGGCGCCAGCCTCGCGCTGCAACCTGGAGAGATGCTGGCTCTGCATGGGCCCAGCGGCTCGGGCAAGACAACGCTGCTGCTGTTGATTGCCGCGCTGCTTGCGCCCGACGAGGGCACGATCCGCTTCGACGGGCGCGACCTGGCCGCCCTATCCGAGCGCCAGAGGTGCGACTACCTCTACAGAGATGTTGGTTTCGTCTATCAGAGCCCCCAGTTGATGCCGCGCGTGTCGGCTCTGGAGAACGCCGCGATCAGGCTCGTACTCGGCGGCATGGGCACTCGCGCCGCGCGAGACCGAGCATTGCCCTGGCTGGAGCGCGTCGGCGTCGCGGCACAGGCCGAGCAGACCCCGGAGCAACTATCGGGCGGGGAGCTGCAGCGCGTGGCGATCGCGCGCGCTCTGGTGGGCGAGCCGGGTTTGATCCTCGCCGACGAGCCCACCGGCAACCTCGACAGCACGCGCAGCCGCGAGATCGTGGAACTGCTGCGCGAGGTCGCACGCGACCGCGGCGCCGGGGTCCTGCTCGTCACCCATGACCTGGAGGCTGCAAGCGTCGCCGACCGTCACGTGATGCTGCGCGACGGTCGGCTCACCCAAGCTCATGAACGAGAGGATGTGGGCGTTGGCGTCCCTTGAGTCGGCGCGGGCACGGCCGCTGATGCGACTCGGCGCGCTCATCTATCTCTACCGTCGGCGGCTGCGCGTGCACGGTGTGCAGGAGCTGCTCGCGGGCCTCGGCGTGGCTAGCAGCGTGGCGCTCGTATTCGCCACCCTGATTGCGAGCGCGAGCGTGGCGGGCTCCTCCGCGAAGCTTGTGCACACGGTCATCGGCCCGGCGACTCTGCAGCTGCGCGCGCGCGGAGCCGAGGGGTTTCCCGAAACCATGTTGAAGCGCGTCGAACGCCTTCCTGGAGTCAGGCTGGCAGCGCCCCTGCTGGAGCAGACCGCGACGATCCAAGCGCCCGACGGGCGACATCTGACCCTTGACTTGGCCGGCACCGACACGTCCTTGACCGTGCTCGATGGACTCGCCCACAAGCTTCCGACGTCAACGTTGGAGCCGGGCGCAATCGGCCTCAGCCGAGCAAGCGCTGAAGCGCTCGGGATCTCCACCCGACCCACTCCCGCCCGCCCCGTGAACGCCGCCCTCGCCATTCGCGGTGGCGAATCTGGCGCGGCGCGGGACTCCGCCGCCTACCGGACGGCCGCATGGACGCAAGGCTCCGCCGGATCTGTGACGGTGCTGCTGCGCGGGGACGCTTCGCGGTTGTATGTGTCCGACGTGCTCGGCCCGGAAGCGCTGGGAGTCCTGGCACAAGCGCAAGTGGCCGTGACACCGCTGGAAGATCTGCAACGGCTGGCCGGGCTACGAGGTCGCGTGAGCCGCATCCTCGTACAGGTCGTGCCCGGCCACGAAGCGCAGGTCCAGGGGGAGCTGCGAAGGCTTGCCGCTGGACGCATCGATGTCGCCAGGGCCGACGAGGACGCCGGACTGCTGCGTCAAGCGTTGCACCCCAGCGATGAGGCAAGCGCCCTGTTCGCGACGATCAGCGTACTGCTCGGCGTCCTGTTCGCTGTGGGCGCGCTGCTGCTCACCGTCCCCGAGCGCCGCCGGGCGATCGCGGATCTGCGCCTGATCGGCACGCGGCGCAGTGCGATCCTGCAGATGATCTTCTTTCAGGCGGTATGCCTGGGCGTGGTCGCCTCGCTCGTGGGGCTGGCGGCCGGTTATGCCCTGGCCTTGGGAGTGCTGCATCAATCAAGCGGTTACCTGAACGAGGCATTCACGCTTGGCACGCACACGCTCGTGACGCCGGACGCAGTGTTGCTGGCGCTCGGCGCGGGTGTGCTCGCAACCTGCGTGGCCTCTGCCGTTCCGCTCTTGGACCTGCGCCGCGGCGCGGCGCTCGACGCCGTCTATCGCACAGAGACGCCCCCCGGTGGGATGCTCGACGGGGGTAGACAGTCCGCGATTGCGCTCGCCGCCGCCGCTCCATTGGCGCTTGCCACCGTCCTGTTCGCGACCGAGCCGGCCCGCGCGTTGATCGTGTGTGAGCTATTGGCGCTCACTACGGTACTCGCGGTGCCGCTTGCCTTCGCGGCCGTGTTGAGAACCGGCAACGCTCTGGCCGAGCGCCACGAACGCTTGACGGCGCTGCCGGTCGCGCTCGCATCGCTGCGCGCGACGAGACTGCGCTCGCTCGCGCTCGCGGGGACCGGCGCGCTGGCCCTATTCGGTGCGGTGGCACTCGGGGGCGCTCGTGGAGACCTGCTGCGTGGAGTACACGACTTCGGACACACCTACGCCGCTGACGCGGACGTGTGGGTGGGGGCCCCTGGCGATAACCAGGCGACGGTCGCCTTCCGCGCCCGCGGCCTACTCCAACGTGTAGAGCATGCCCGGGGAGTGGCGGAAGTGCGGTCCTTCGAGGGCGGTTTCGCACAGCTCGGTGGCCGTCGAGTGTGGCTGCTCGCGCGCCCCGGAGGGCCAGCGCGCGCACTGCTCGCCGATCAGGTCGTGGCGGGCAGCCCGGCCACGGCCGCGACCAGACTTGGCGAAGGTGGCTGGATCACCATCTCCCAGCAGATCGCCGAAGCGGAGCACGTTGGTGTCGGCGCCACGCTTGTGCTGCCAACGCCGAGCGGCGAAGTCGGACTGAAGGTCGCCGCCACGACGACCAATTTCGCGTGGACCCCCGGGGTCATCCTCATGAACGCCTCCGACTATCGCCGGCTGTGGGACACGACCGCGCCGACGGCGCTCGACGTACGGCTCGCGGGCGGCGCGAACGCCGACCAGGTGGCGCGTGCGATCGAAGCCGCGCTGGGGCCGGCCAGCGGGCTGAAGGCGACGACCGCCGGTCAGCGCGAAGCGAGCATCGACGCGCTCACCAACGAAGGCCTGAGCCGCCTCGGCGAGATCTCGACGCTTTTGCTGCTTGCCGCGATACTCGCGATGGCCGCCGCACTGACTTCGGCCATCTGGCAGCGACGCACATCGCTTGCCACGCTGCGCCTCTCGGGCGTCAGACCGGGACGGGTGCGCACGATCCTGCTCGTCGAATCGGCGCTGATGCTCGGCGCCGGCTGCGTCACCGGCGCTTTGACGGGCATATACGGGCAGATAGCGATCGACCGCTATCTCGACCACGTGACCGGCTTTCCGGTCGCGAGCGCCGGCACGAGCGTGAGACCGGTCGAGATGCTGGCGCTCGTGATCGTCGCGGTGCTCGCGATCGTCGCACTTCCGGCCTGGCTCGCCTCGCGCGTGTCCCCCACCCTTGCGCTCAACGAGTAGGGAGCAACCGATGAGCAAACCGTTCCAAATGAGCAAGGCCGCCTCGATCGTGGCGATGCTCAGCGCAACCGCAGCAAGCATGATCCTCACCGCGACGAGCACCCACGCGACACTTTCGAGCGGCCCTGACGCCGCTCCCAAGGTCCACGCGGCGCAAGTCTTGAAAGCCAGCGATAGCGCCCACCTTCGTTACATGTCGGCCTCAGGAGCGCTCTTGTATGAGGAAGGCCGGGCCACAGGAGCCCTGCCGGGTAAGATGCGGGCACATATTGACGTGAGCGCGGTGTTCAGCGGCAACTTCACGATCTACGCGCACGGAGGGTCGATCACGGGCAAGGGCACCGCGATCCCGCACGGGTCGGGCACTTATGAAAGCTTTGCCGGCTCGCTCGTGGTGACCGGCGGCAGCGGCCGCTACGCGCATGCCCGTGGACGCGCAGGTCTGTACGGAACGTTCAACCGCAACACCTACGACTTCGTCGTGCAGACGACGGGCACCCTCGTGTATTAGAGAGGATGCGCGTGACCGCGACAGTCGCTTCAACGCGAGCAGCCGTCCTCGCGGCGATTTTGCTTTGCCTGGGCTCGCCGACCGCTTCCGTTGCAAGCACCACCACCGCGAAGCTGAGTGCGGCTTTTGTGCCCGAGCGGCTCGCCCATCGCAGTACGCTGGACTTCGGCTTCTCCTTCTCGGCTCCACCCGGCCAGGTGCCGCCACCGTTGACCCAGATCGAACTGCGCTACCCGGTCAACCTCGGGATCGCGTTGAGTGGGCTCGGGCTCGCGACCTGCACGGCACAAACGCTCGAAGCCGAGGGACCGTCTGGCTGTCCGGCCGATTCAGTGATGGGTCGCGGTCAAGCCTTCACCGGGATCGTGCTCGGCAGCACGCTGATCACCGAGAACGCGCCGATCACCGTCTTGCGCACTCCCGACAAAGAAGGACGCTTGTCGGTGCTGTTCTCAGCCGAAGGGACGACTCCAGTGGATACGCGCATCGTGTTCCCGGGCCTGTTGCTGCCCGCCTCGGCTCCGTTCGGCGGCCTGGTGAGCATCGGCGTACCGCTCGTCCCGACACTGCCCGGAGCGCCCTACATCTCGGTGATTCATCTGCGCGCGAGCATCGGCCCGATCGGCGTCACCTACTACGAACAGGTTGCAGGCAGAACGCTTGCCTACCAGCCGAGGGGCATCCTGTTGCCGCCCAAATGTCCGCGCGGCGGCTTCCCTTTCGCGACCGAATTCCGTTTCGAGGACGGTAGCAAGGCCAGCGCCCACACGGCGATCGCCTGCCCGCCCAAGCGACGCCACTGAACGTCTCCTGTCAGTGGCGGAAGTGGCGCACGCCCGTGGCCACCATCGCCACGCCGGCGGCGTTGGCGGCGGCTACTACCTCATCGTCGCGCACTGAGCCGCCCGGCTGAATGATCGCGGTCACGCCGGCCTCGATCGCGAGCTGAGGACCGTCGGCAAACGGGAAGAACGCATCGGAGGCAAGCGACGCGCCGGTCAGGCGATCCGCCTCCCCCCCCTGTGAGCGACCCCCTTTACCCGCGCCACCCAAGGCCGCGGCGTCGCTGTCGGTCGCGCCACGCTGCCCCGCCTGGGCCTTCTCGATCGCGATGCGCACCGCGTCCACACGGCTCATCTGGCCCGCCCCGATGCCGATCGTGGCTCCGTCGCGGGCGATCACGATCGCGTTGGAGCGCACGTGGCGGCACACCTGCCAAGCGAAGCGCATGTCGTCCCACTCGGCCTCGGTGGGCTGCTTGGCACTCATCACGGTCATCTGCTCGGCGGTCTCGGACACCTCGTCGCGATCCTGGACGAGCAGGCCGCCGATCACCGGCTTGGCTTCCAAGCCACCGCCGGGCTCAGGCCAGTCGGGCAGCTCGAGCAGGCGCACGTTCTTCTTTTGGGTCAAGACCTCCAATGCCTCGGGCTCGAAGCCGGGCGCCAGCAGAACCTCGATGAACTGCCGAGAGAGGGCCCGCGCGCAAGCCTCGTTGACGGGCCTGTTGAGCACGATCACGCCGCCATAGGCACTGACCGGGTCGCTGGCGAAGGCGCGGTCGTAGGCGTCCTTGGCGGTCTTTCCGAGCGCGCAGCCACACGGGTTGTTGTGCTTGACGATCGCGCACGCGGGCTCTGAGAAATCCTCGACCAACTCTCGCGCCGAGGAGAGGTCGAGCAGGTTGTTAAACGACAGCTCCTTGCCGTGCAACTGGGTGACGCCGGCCAACAGGTGCGTGGAGGCTCCCACCTGGGCGTAGTAGGCGGCGCGCTGGTGCGGGTTCTCGCCGTAGCGCAACTCGCCCTTCTTCTCATAGGCGTAGGCGCGTTGGGTTGGGAAGTCTTCGTCGGCCCGCTGAGCGAACCAGGTGGAGATGGCGGCGTCGTAGCGCGCGGTGCAGGCGTAAGCCTTGCCGGCCAGGCGCTCGCGCGTGGCCATCGACAGGCGTCCGTCGGACTCGCGCAGCTCTGCCAAGACCGGCGCGTAGTCGGCCGGATCGACGAGCACCGCGGCATAAGCGTGGTTCTTGGCGGCCGCCCTAATCATCGTGGGCCCGCCGATGTCGATGTTCTCGACGATCTCCGAGTCGGTGGCGTCGCCGCGCGCGACGGTCTGCTCGAAGGGGTACAGGTTCACGCACACCAAGTCCACCGGTTCGATCGAGTGCTCGGCGGCCGCCTGGAGGTGGGCCTCGTCGCTGCGTACGGCCAGCAAACCGGCATACAGGCGTGGATGCAAAGTCTTCACGCGCCCGTCCATCATCTCCGGAAAGCCCGTGAAATCCTCGATCGCGCGTACCGCCAAGCCCGTCTCGGTCAACGCGCGTGCGGTGCCGCCGGTGGAGACCACCTCCACGCCCGCCTCGATCAAGCCCTTGGCCAAGTCGATCACGCCGGTCTTGTCGGACACCGAGATCAAGGCTCTGCGCACCCGAACCCCGCCGGGCTCGGCTCGCTCGATCGCGGCGTGGGGCTGCTCAGCGCTCATCGTGCGCGCAGATTATCCGCCGCGGGTTCTCGGGGTCGGCTTGCAGGGCGCCGCGAGCGAACAGACGCACGGCGTCGGGCAACAGGGAATGCTCCAGCGGGCGCAGCGCCGCCAGCACCTGCTCGGGCGTGTGCGCCTCGGGCAGCTCCAGCGCCCGCTGCAAGATCACCGCGCCGCTGTCCACGCCGGCGTTGACGAAGTGGACGGTCACACCGAACACCTTGACGCCATAGGCCAAGCCCTGCTCGATCGCTTTCAACCCCGGGAAGGCCGGCAAAAGAGAAGGGTGAACGTTGATGACGGCGCCCGGGAAGCGCTCCAAGAAAGCGAAGGTGAGCAGCTCCATGTAGCCGGCGAGCACCACCAATCGCGCGCCGCGCTCGGTCAGCCAGGTGGCCATCGCCGCGTCGCGGGACTCGCGATCGGGGTAGGCGGAGCGCTCGAACACGCCGGTCGCGACACCGCGCCCGGCGGCCCGCTCCAAGGCCAAGGCCCCTGGTGTCGAGGAGGCGACCGCGACGACGTGGGCCTCGTGACCATGCACCGTGTCGAGCAGGGCCTGCAGGTTCGTGCCTGCGCCCGACACGAGCACGGCGATGGCGAGGGGTTCGCTCACGCCGAGCCTTCGGTGGCGACGAAGACCTGCAAGGCGAGCCGCACGCCGATCAACGGAGGGCGGCGAGCGGGCCGACACCGGGCCGCGACTGCGGCACGTGCTGGTCGGCGTGGTAGGACGAGCGCACCAGCGGACCGGCGGCCACATGCTCGAAGCCGAGCCCGTAGGCGGCCTGTTCGAGCGCGGTGAACTCCTCGGGGTGCCAGTAGCGCACGATCGGCAGGTGGCGCTCGGACGGCCTCAGGTACTGGCCGACAGTGAGCACCCGCACGCCGTGCTCATGCAGGAGACCGAAGGTCTCGACCATCTCCTCGTGGGTCTCGCCGAGGCCAACCATCAGGCCGGACTTGGTCACGACATCGCCTTCGCCCATGTCCCCGGCGCTGCGCAATACGCGGCACGAGCGCAGGAACTCCGAGCCCCTGCGCGCGATCGGATACAGGCGAGGCACGACCTCGACGTTGTGGTTGAAGACGTCGGGGCGCTCGGCGATCACCTTGGCCAAGGGCATCTCTTGGCCCTGGAAGTCGGGCGTGAGCACCTCTATCTGGCAGTCCGGCGCCTGCTTGCGCACCTGCCTGATCACTCCCACGAAGGCCGAGGCGCCCTTGTCGGGGAGATCGTCGCGGTTGACCGAGGTGACGACCGCGTGGCGCAGGCCCATGCGCGCGATCGAGCGCGCCACGCGGGCGGGCTCCAAGGGGTCGTTCCAGGTGGGCTTGCCGGTCTTCACATTGCAGAAGCCGCAGCGCCGCGTACATGTGTCGCCGAGGATCATGAAGGTGGCGGTGCCTCGCTCCCAGCACTCTCCGACGTTGGGACAGGCGGCCTCCTGGCAGACAGTGTGCAGGTTCTCCTCTTTGATCAGCTTCGAGAGCTCGCGGTAGCGCGTGCCGCCGGCGGCCTGGACTTTGAACCAAGGCGGCTTGCGCTCGCGCAGCGGACGCACGTCGGAGCCGAGCACCTTCCGGACGTCCATGCCGCCGGGGTTGGCGCGGGAGCGGGTTGCACTCACTTGTGCCCCAGAGGGTATGCCGGCACCGGGACGCGCTTGTGCACTTCGCTGAAACAGCGCGCCATCAGTTCGGCGAAGACGTCGAAGCCGCCGTTCGGCGCCTGCCCCAGCTCCTGTTCGAGCGAGGTCATGTGCACGTCGGGGAGACCACACGCGACGATCCACGAGAACGGCTCAAGGTTGTTGGTCACGTTGACCGCAAAGCCGTGCGTGGAGATGCCCCTGGACACGTGCACCCCGATCGAGGCGATCTTGCGATCCTGCACCCACACACCGGTGTAGTCGATCCCCTCCTCGCAGCGCGAGCGTGCCTCGATACCGTACTGGGCCAGCGTCGCCACGATCGCGGCCTCCATCTTGCGCAGGTGCGCGCCGATGTCCGCCACGCGCATGATCGGGTAGCCCACGAGCTGGCCCGGGCCATGATAGGTGACCTTGCCGCCGCGGTCGGTCGGGACGATCTCGATCCCGCGCTCGCGATAGAAGTCTTCGCCGAGCGACAGCTCGTTGTCCGAGGAGCGGCGGCCACGGGTGTACACGCGCGGATGCTCCAACAGCAGCAGGGTGTCGGGCACCTCCTCTGCCTGGCGCTTTGCGTGGATGTCTGCCTGAAGGGCCAGCCCCTCGCGATAGGACACGGTGCCGAGTTGACACACACATAGCTCGTCGAGCTGTGCTCCAAGAATCGGTTCTGCGACGGCCATGGTTCCTCCAGCCTAGCCGCCTACAAAGTCAAAGCCGCGGGCTCTTCCAGCAGCTCGCGGATTCGACTCAAGAACAGTGCGGCATCGGCGCCGTAGAGGATGCGGTGATCGCACGCGAGTGTGACCGTCATCGTGTTACGCGCCACGAGCTTCTTCTTGCGCGCGACGGGGCGCGGTGCGAGTGCGCCAACCGCGAGGATCGCCGCCTGTGGTGGGTTAACGATCGCGGTGAACTGACGAATCCCGTACATCCCCAGGTTCGACACCGTGAACGTGCCGCCGCTCAGCTCCGGCGGGGTTATCGATCCGTCGCGCACGCGACCTGCCAAGGCACGGGTCTCGCGGGCAATCTCGCCGAGCGCCTTGGTGTCGGCGTCGAACACGGTCGGAACGACCAGGCCGCTGGCAAGCGGGTCGTCGGCGCCCGAGGCGACAGCCACGCCGACGTTGACCCGCGAGTGCAACTCGAAGCGTCCGTCGCGGTAGCTGGCGTTGGCGCGGGGATGGTCGCGCAGGGCCAGGGCGCAGGCCTTGACGATCATGTCGTTGTAGGTCGGTGGTGCAGTCTTCTCTCTCGCCCCGTCGGCGGGCGGGCCGCCCCTCTCTCGTCCCTCGCCGCCGCGCGCGAGCCGCTTCAGCTCGGCGCGCAAATCGACGCAGCGCTCCATGTCGATGTCCGCGGTGAGCGTGAAATCGGGGATCGTCGCCTTGGACTCGGCCATGCGCCTGGCGATCGTGCGCTGGGTGCGCGATGGATCCACGAGGGTCGTCTCGCCCTTGGCGCTGGTCACGTCTCCGACAGGAGGGCGCTGCGGCTCAGAGAAAGATGAGAGTGGCGAGGCGCCGGCGGAGGGCTGTGGGATCGTCTCGGTCGCAGGAGCGACGGGGCTCGAACCCGCGCCCTGCACGTCGGCCTTGACGATGCGCCCACCCGGTCCGCTCCCGGTGAGCCCGCCGAGGTCCACGCCCGTCTCGTGTGCGACGCGTCGGGCGAGCGGGGATGCCTTAATGCGTGCGCCCTCATGCGTGGCGGGAGGCTCCTCTCCGGTCGCGACTGGCTGGGCGGTCTGCATCGGGATGGCTTGATCGTGTGGCTGGTCCGAGGGCGCCGAGCGATTCTCGGCGACGGTCTGCTCGGCTGGCGGCTCGGACGTTTCGGGCGACTGGCCGATCCGCGCGATCGGCTCCCCCACGGCCAGGGTGTCGCCCTCTTTGGCGACCGTTTGGAGAACCCCCTCGCTGTCGGACTCGTAGGTCATGGCGGCCTTGTCGGTCTCGATCTCGACCAGCTCCTCGCCGCGGCGGACATGGTCGCCGTCGTGCTTGAGCCAGCGCAGGATCGTTCCCTCCTCCATCGTGTCCGACAAGCGCGGCATCGCGATCTCGCTCATATCCGGGCCTCCGATGCTTGGGGTGTTGCGGGCCGGCCATTCAAGCCGGCGGGCACCTCCCGTCCCATCACGCTGAGGACCGCCTGCACGATCTGGGGCTCGTGCGGGAACGCGATCTCCTCCAAAGGCTTGGAGTAAGGCATCGGCACGTCCGCTCCGCTCACCCGCATCACGGGCGCATCGAGGTCGTCGAAGGCCTGTTCGGAGATGAGCGCCGCCAGGTTGGCGCCCACGCCGCCATGCGGCCAGCCCTCCTCGACGATCACGCAGCGGTTGGTCTTGGCGACCGACTCGAGGATCGTGTCGAGGTCCAAGGGACGCAAGGTGCGGGGGTCGATCACTTCGGCCTCGACGCCATGCTCGGTCGACAGTCGCTCGGCGGCGCGCTCGGCCGTGAGCGCCATGCGCGAGACACCCACGATCGTGACGTCGCCACCGGAGCGGACGATGCGGGCGCGGCCGAACACAAGCGGCTGCTCGTCGTTCTCGTCGACCTCTCCGCGCACCCCATAGAGCGACTCATGCTCGATGAAGATCACCGGGTTCTCATCCCTGATCGCGGCCTTGAGCAGGCCGCGCGCGTCGGCGGGGGTCGAGGGGACGGCGACGAGTAGGCCGGGAACTCCCAGGAACATCGACTCGAAGCTGTGCGAATGGGTTGGGCCCAGCTGATGGCCGGCGCCTTGAGGCATCCGCACGACCAAGGGCACGCGCACCTGCCCTCCGAACATGTAGTGGATGTGGGCGGCGTGGTTGACGATCTGGTCGAAGGCGAGCAGGGCGAAGTTGACAGTCATCAGCTCCACGACGGGGCGCAATCCGACCATGGCCGCGCCGACGCCCATGCCCACGATCGTGTTCTCGGAGATGGGGGTGTCGCGCACGCGCCGCTCGCCGAACTCCTCGAGCAGACCGGAGGTGACCTTGAAGGCGCCGCCGAACACGCCGATGTCCTCGCCCATCAAGATCACGTTCTCATCGCGCGCCATCTCCTCGCGCAAGGCCAGTTTCAAAGCGTCGCGGTAGCGCATCTCGGTCATCGGACCACCTTCGGGGACCAGTGGTAGTGGCCGTGGACCTGCTCGTCGAGCACATACACGTCCTCATACAGCGTGTCCGGGTCCGGGAAGGGCGAGGACTCGGCGAACTCGACGGCCTCCTCCACTTGCCGCAGAGCGTCTTGGTCGATCTGCTCAAGCTGCTCTTTCGTGAGCGCTCCTTCGCGTTCCAAGAGATCCCCGAACGCCGGGATCGGGTCGCGCTCGCGCCACTGGGCGACCTCCTCCTTGGTGCGGTAGTCCTCGGGGTCAGCCATCGAGTGGCCGCGGAAGCGGTACGTCACGGCCTCGATCAGTAGGGGCCGGCGTTCCTCGCGTACGCGCGCCAAAGCTTCCGAGACGACGCTGTGGGTGTCGAGGATGTCCATGCCGTCACAGCGCATGCCCGGTACGCCCAGCGACTCTCCCTTGCGTTGCAGGTCGGTGACGGCCGAATGGCGACTGAGCGAGGTGCCCATCCCGAACTGGTTGTTGACGACCATGAAGACCACCGGCAAACGCCACAGTGCAGCCAGGTTCAAGGTCTCGCCGAAGGTGCCTTGGTTGGAGGCCCCGTCGCCGAAGGTGCACAGCGTCACTTCGTCCTGCGCGTCGCCGCCGATCGCGCTCGCGGCGTCGGGTCCGCCCGCGTCCTGCGCGCCGCGACGCTGGTCGCACGCCAAGGCGATCCCCGCGGCGATCGGCAGGTTGCCGCCGACGATCCCGTAGCCGCCCATGAAGCGCCGCGAGGCGTCGAACATGTGCATCGAGCCGCCGTGCCCTTTGGAGCAGCCGTCGCGCTTGCCGAACAGCTCGGCCATGACCCGCTCCGGTGGGGTGCCCCGCGCCAAGGCGTCGCCGTGGGAGCGGTAGGTCGAGACCAGGTAGTCGCTGTCGCGCAAGGCCCGCTCGCTGCCGACGATGGTCGCCTCCTCGCCAATCGAGAGGTGCAGGAAGCCGCCGATCTTGGCGCGAGCGTACATCTCGCCCGCCCGCTCCTCGAAGCGGCGGATCAAAACCATCGCGGCCAGCCACTCGCGTGCCGTCTCGGGCGCCGGGAGGGCCGTGGCTGCCGGAAGCACCGCGCCTGTCGGGCCGACCGGCTCAGAAGCCCATCCGTTGGGGCGTCCTAGCGACATACGGTCATGCTCGTCACGCCTCCACGGTACTCCAGCGGGCGAGGAAGTCCTCGCGATCCATGCGGCCAAGGTCCTCGCGAACTTCGCGTGCGCGCCGCGAGGCGGTGTGGGGCGGGCAATCCCAGAAGAACACGACCTCGCCGCCGTCGATCTCGACCACCTCGATGTGGTCAACACGATCGGGGCTTGCCAAGAACGCGGGCATGAGCCCGCCACGGCGAACGATCAGGCGAAAGCAGCGTCCGGCTCTCATCGCCCGGCTCTCGTCGCCCGGCTCTCGTCATCGCGCTCTTGTGAGCCGGAGCCGGAGCCGGAGCCGGAGCCGGAGCCGGAGCCGGCGCTCGGTCGGGCTCGGTCGGCGGCTTCCTCGAGGGCGCGCTCCCCATGGAACACGCGCTCTCCAAGGCGTATCGCCGGGACGTCGGCGACACCGAGCGCGGCGGCCTCGGCCGTGGCGGCGGATAGTCGCTCGCCCACCGAGCGCAGGGCGGCGCCCTTCTGTACCGCGGCGGGGTGCATCTCTGCGGCGGCGGCCGCGATCAGCACGTTGTCGAGCGCATCGAGCGGGCGTCCTCCGGCGAACGCTTGACGAAACGCCGCTTGGGCGAATGCGACCACCTTCCCGATCGACTTGGCGTAGGTGGCGACCCTCATCGCGAACTCGCTGTCGAAGGGGAAGGGGTCGGGCCAACGCAGCTCCTGCAGGCCGAGCTCGTGGACGCGGCGCTCGAGCTCGGAGCGGAAGATGTCTTCGTCTTCGCGGCAGCGGAACGCCTCGAAGGACTCGGCGTCGGGCAACTCGCTTGCCTGCGCCCCAGAGGGTGTGCCCTTTAGGGTGCGGGCCAAGATCGGCTGCCACTCGCACGGCCCCGGCATCGTGTGCAAGATCCGCTCCGCCGCGAGATAAGCGAGCGGCGAGGCCAGGTCGAAGTAGAAGGTGGCGCCCAAATCTGGCATTTGCGCATTGCTGGTCTGTTTCACTGCGAGGCTAGCGAGGAAGGTGTTCCGGGGGTGGGGCCGTCTAGGGCCGTGGGTGTATATCTATTTTTCCGCGATTCTTTCGCTTCGAAACGATTTCGGTTTGTAGCGAACGCAGAATTTCGACATAACAACAGCGCCTCGCTGCCGACCTCGCTGCCGCTGCCAAGGCCCCCTGCGCTGGACCCCAGACGCGACGCCCGGCCCCAGCCCCGCTGGGATCAGCCGTGGATCAACCAACCATCTGCCGCGCGGCCCGCCTCCATCACGGCCTCCGACAAAGTGGGGTGGCCATGAACGATGTGGGCCACCTCGGCGAAACCGCCCTCCAAGGCGCGTACGTTGACGAGCTCTTGGATCAGCTCGGTGGCGCGCGAGCCGACGATGTGGCCTCCGAGCAGCTCGCCGTACTTGGTCTCGCCGACCAGCTTCACCAGGCCGGTGCGGTCGCCGTAGACGGTTCCGCCGCCGACCGCGCCGTAAGGGACCTTGCCGACGACCACGTCGTAGCCTTGCTCGATCGCTTGGGCCTCGGTCAGTCCGAAGGAGCCGACATTGGGCGTGCAGAATGTGGCTCTCGGGATGTCCACGTAGGAGAGTGGATGGGTGGCCAAGCCGGCGGCGTCCTCGGCGGCGATGATGCCCTCGTCGGAGGCCTTGTGGGCCAAGGCAGGGCCGTGCACCAAATCGCCGATCGCGTAGACGCCTGGGGCGGTGGTGCGCTGGGCGCCGTCCACCCGCACGAGACCCTTCTCGTCGAGCTCCACGCCGGCGTCCTTCAAACCAAGCGCGTCCACGTCGGGGCCTCGGCCGGCCGCGATCACGAGATAGTCGACCTCGGCGGAGTCCTCGCCGTGGCTGAACTTGACCGAGCCACCGTCAGCGCTGACGCCTTCGACGGGGGTCTTCGTGTGGATGTCGATGCCTTGACGCTTCAGGCCGCGTTCGGCCAGGCGCGAGATGTCCGCGTCCTCGGTCGGCAAGACCCGGTCGAGCATCTCGAACAGCTTGACCTCGCTGCCCAGGCGCGCGAAGCCCGAGGCGATCTCAGCGCCGGAGGCACCCGCGCCGACGACGGCCAGGCGCGCGGGCAAGTCCGGCAAGGCCCAAGCCTCCTCGGTGCCGATCACACGGCCTCCGAACTCGACGCCGGGGATCGAGCGCTTGACCGAGCCTGTCGCGAGGATCACGGTTGCGGCCTCCAACGTGCGGTCGCCCACGCGCACGCGCGCGCGCAGGGCACCCTCTTGCGTGACACCGCCACCCTCCGCCTCGCCTCCCCCGTTGCCGCTCGAAGCGGCCCCGGACTCGGGCGGGGAGAGCAAGACGGCCTCGCCCTCGATCAGGTCGATCGCGTTCTTCTTGAACAGGCCACCCACACCGCCCACCAAAGTCCCCACGACCTTCTCGCGGCGTGCTTGGACGGCGACGTAGTCGACCTCGACGCCGCTCACCTTCAAGCCGTAGTCGCCGGCCTCGCGGATCTCGGTGAGCAGGTCGGCCGAACGCAGGACCGCCTTGGCGGGGATGCAGGCGTAGTTGAGGCAGCGTCCGCCGACCTTGTCCTTCTCGATCACCGCTGTCTTCATCCCCAGCTGGGCAGCCCTGATAGCGGCCACGTAACCCCCGGGCCCGGACCCGATCACGATGCAGTCGTAGGTGCTCTCAGCCATTGCGGGTCTGAGCCTATCGCAGCGCTTCGTCTGTCTCCGTTTCGCGCTATCCAGGATCGTCGAGAGTCGAGCCGGGCCAGGACGCAGGCCGCGTGGTGTGCTCAGAGCACATGAGCGGCCGAGGACGCCGCCCGGCGAAGGCTATCGGCGGTCCTGGGCTTGGATGCGGCCCATGACGCGGACGAGCTTCCAGAACAGCCAGCCGGCGAGGCCGATCGAGACGACGCACACGGCCGCAGCTAGCAAGGTCTCGGCCACGACCAAAGCCAAGGAGGTCACGATGATCTGGAAGGCCAGCAAGGCCTCGAAGCCGAGCACGGCCCAGTAGCGACGCTGCCACATGCCCCACGCCAAAGCCGCGAGGACGCCGACAAGGAACACCCCGCCGGGCACCGAGCCGCCGTGGCCGGAGAGGTCGTGGACGGTGGCCAAGCCGACGCAGATGCCGAGGGCCAGCAAGAGCGCGACCGCCACCGCCACGCGCAAAGGCGCCGGCCGCTCGTGCTCGCCGAGCGGCTGCAGCGCCAGGCTGGCGTCGACGGTCGCCGACGGCTGCTCCGACGGGCGGCCAGGATCGGCCACGTCTGTGCGAGGCGCCCTCATCGCGGGCTAGGGGCGGCCATAACCGTCCAGCAAGGGCCGCAGCTCCAAGGCGGCGCGCAAGGTCAAAGCCGCGCGCTCGGGGTCCCGGGCGTCGCAGATGGCCCGCAACACGCAAATACGCGAAGCGCCCGCGTCGAGCACGGCCACCACGTTTTCGCTGTCGATGCCGCCGATCGCGAAGAACGGGACGTGGGCGTTGCCCGAGGCGTAGGCCACCAGCTCGGGGCCGACGGGGGGACGGCCCAGCTTGGTGGGTGTGGCGTGGACGGGGCCCACACCTATGTAGTCCACAAAGGGCGCCCCGTTGGGCGCGGTGGGCACGGCGGCGTCGATCTCCGAAGGCGCGTGCGTGGAGAGGCCTACCAGCATGTCTGGCCCCACGATCCGGCGGGCCTCGGCCACGGGCATGTCGCCTTGGCCGATGTGAACGCCGTCGGCGCGCACCGCCGCGGCGATGTCGGGGCGATCATTGAGGATGAACAAGGCCCCGTGGGCGTCGCACGCGTCGGCGGCGACCGAGGCGGCTTCGGTGAGGAACTCGTCCTCGAGATGCTTCTCGCGCAACTGCACCACGTCCACCCCCCCGCCGATCGCGGCGGCCAAGAAGTCGCTCAAGTCGCGCTCGCCGGGCATGCAGTTGCACACGAGGTACAACCGCGCGGCCGCAAGGCGCGCGCGGCGCTGCTCGCCGGTTGGGTCGGGTACGGGCCGCAGGTGGGCCATCGCAGGCCAGTCTGACACTCCGAGCGCGCCGACCCGGTCGGCGGGTCGCGTGGGAGCGTGCGGCGGGGACGGCCGGTGGGGCGGCGGGAGCGAGCGGCGGCGGGGCTCTAGCATCACGGTGATGGCGAAAAACGGAGGCTCCACAGTTGACTTGGCGATCCTCGGCGGGGGCATCGTGGGGCTTTCGGTGGCCTGGCGCGCGCGCCAGCGAGGCATGAGCGTGACGGTCTTCGAGCGGGGTGTGTGCGGCGAAGGGGCCACCCACGTGGCGGCCGGGATGCTCGCGCCCGTGGCCGAGGTCGAGTTCGGCGTGGACGGCCGTCGCCTGCTGGAGATGGGCATGCGATCGGCCGCTATGTGGCCAAGTTTCGCGATAGAGCTGGAAGAGGCTTCGGGCACGGACGTGGGCCTGCGCCGCCGCGGCACCTTGGTGGTCGCCCGCGACGAGGACGAGGCGCGCGAGTTGGAGCGCCAAGTCGCCTTCCGCGAAGGCCTCGGCTTGGCGGTGGAGCGGATGAGGCCGAGTCAGGCGCGGGCACTGGAGCCGGGCCTGGCCCCCACGGTGCGCCTGGCCTTGCACGCCCCCGACGATCACAGCGTGGACCCGCGCGCGGTCATTGCGGCCCTGCGCACGGCTTGCGAGCGCGCAGGCGTGCGCATCTGCGAGCACACGCAGGTCCTCGGCCTCGAGCTCGACTCCGACGCCACGCGCGTCTTGGGGGTCAAGCTCGCGCGGGACGGGGCCTGGCCGGCGGACACGCTCGCGGGTCGCGCGGCGGAGCAGGATGGATGGGGGGATCCTCGTTCGTGCGTGTCGGTGCAAGCCGGCCAGGTGGTCGTATCGATGGGGGCTTGGAGCGGCCAGCCTTTGGGCTTGCCCGAAGGCGCCGGGGTGGAGGTGCGCCCGGTCAAGGGCCAGATCATGCGCCTTTGCGACCCGGCTGGGCCAGGCTTGATCGAGCGCGTCGTTCGTTTCGGGGGCGGCTATCTCGTACCGCGCGGCGCGGGGCGCTATGTGCTTGGCGCCACCGTGGAGGAACGCGGCTTCGAGGCCGATCCGACCGCGGGCGGGATCTATGAGCTGTTGCGCGACGCCCATGACCTCGTGCCCGGAGTCAGCGAGTTGCGCATCGAAGAGATCGGCGTGGGATACCGACCCGGCACGCCCGACAACCTGCCTGTGATCGGAGCGGGAGCGCTCGAAGGGTTGACTTGGGCGACCGGCCATCACCGCAACGGGATCCTGTTGGCGCCGCTCACAGCGGAGCTCGTGGCCGCTGAAGTGGCCGGTAGCCGCGCTACGAAAGAACAGGTGTCCCCATGATCTTTCTCAACGGCGATCCTCGCGACGAGGGCGCGGGTGAGACGGTGGCCGCGATTTTGGGTCTGCTCGAGCTGGCGCCGGACGCGCGGGGGGTGGCGGTGGCGGTCGACGGCGAGGTCGTCCCGCGCGCCGGGTGGGCCACTTTTGCGGTCGCCGAGGGCGCACGCGTGGAGGTCTTGACCGCGATGCAAGGAGGATGATCCGGGGATGAACGAGATCGCGCCCAACGGCTCCAAACAGGCAGCGCGCGGCAACGAGCATGTGGCCGATCCGGCGCGGGAGGACCGCTTGGAGATCGCCGGGCGCACGCTCGGCTCGCGCCTGTTGCTCGGCACGGGCGGCTTCCCTTCGCTGAGTCTGCTTGGCGAGGCGATCCGGGCGAGCGGGAGCGAGCTCGTCACGGTCGCTTTGCGGCGCATCGAGGCGGGTGGGGATCCCAAACAACGGGGCTCCTTGATCGATGTGCTCGCCGAGGAGGGTGTCCAGGTGCTGCCGAACACCGCCGGTTGCTTCACCGCGCGCGACGCCGTCCTCACCGCCAAGCTCGCGCGAGAGGCCTTCGAGACCGATTGGGTCAAGTTGGAGGTGGTCGGAGACGAGGACACGCTCTTGCCCGACGCGCCCGAGCTGTTGCTCGCCGCCGAGCAACTGGTCGACGAGGGCTTCACGGTCTTGCCCTACACGACCGACGACCCCGTCCTCGCGCGGCGCTTGGCCGATATCGGCTGTGCCGCGGTGATGCCTTTGGGCGCCCCGATCGGAAGCGGAATGGGCATCCGCAACCCCTACAACATCGCTTTGATCCGGGAAACCGTCGAGGTGCCGGTGGTCTTGGACGCCGGCATCGGCACCGCTTCAGACGCCGCCTTGGCGATGGAGCTCGGCTGCGACGCGGTCATGGTCGCAAGCGCCGTCTCGCGCGCCCAAGACCCGGTCGCGATGGCCGGCGCGATGCGCCACGCGGTGCAAGCGGGGCGCTTGGCGCGCGGGGCGGGTCGCATCCCCAAGCGGACCTACGCGACGCCGTCGAGTCCTGTGGGAGGTCTCGCCGAATTCGGACCCGCGGCAGCCGGCTAAAGGACTCTTCGGGGCTCTCCTGCCGCTAGCCTTGCTTCGGTCGCTGCCTCCCAAGCGGCGAGGAGCGCCGGCCCCCTCATTCCACCACTTCGATGGTCCCGTTCATCGTCGTGGGGTAGGAGGTGCACTCGTAGTGGATCGTGCCCGGCTTGTCGAGCTTCAACACGAACGTCCTCCCTTCGGGAAGACTGCCCGAGTCGAACGTGTAAGGCCCACCCTCGCTCTTGACATTGCACTTTTCGGTGTTGTCGTTGGTCCATTCGATCGTGCTGCCCACCTTCGCCTTGACCGTGTCCGGTTCGATCGCGAATTCTTTGTAGGTGACTTTGATCGTCCCGCTTTGGGTCGGCGCGCCGGGGGGCGGCTTGGCGTAATTGATCTTGCCCGGGACCGTGAGGCCGCCTTTGACGCTGGAGGTGGAAGACGTGCCCGACGTGGTGGTCGTCGTCGTGGTGGTCGATTCTTTGGACCCACACCCGGCCACCAAGACAGCCGCCGCGCAAACCGGCGCGAGCAGCCCCATACACTGCCTGACTGTGCCTCCCCACTTCCTCACAGGCGCCGAGCTTAGCTCAGGCGAGCTCGCGGCGCTCCTGGACCGCGCGATCGAGCTCAAGGATGCGCCCCTCTCCTCGCGCGCTTTGGCCGGGCGCGGGGTGGCCTTGATCTTCGAGAAGCCCTCCACGCGCACGCGTGTGTCCTTCGAGATGGGCGTATACGAGCTGGGCGGCCACGCCGTGGTCCTGCGCTCCGGCGAGACCCAGCTCTCGCGCGGCGAGTCCCCCCGCGACACCGCTTTGGTGCTCTCCCGTCAGGTCGCGGCCTTGGGGATCCGGACCGGCGCCGACGCGATCTTGGAGGAGTTGGCAGCCCACGCCACGATCCCCGTCTTCAACATGCTCTCCGCCTCCCACCACCCTTGCCAAGCCTTGGCCGACCTGATGACCATTCGCGAGGCTTTCGGCGAGCTGGCCGGCCTGCGCTTGGCCTATGTGGGGGATGGCACGAACGTGGCCCGCTCGCTTGCGATCCTCGGCTCGATCGCCGGCATGGATGTAGCGATCGCCTCGCCCCCCGCCTACTCCTTGGAGGCCGAGCTGTCCTTGCCCCCCGGCGCCGAGGGTTCCTTGACCCTCTACCACGACCCTCTGGAGGCGGTGAGGGGGGCAAGCGCCGTCTACACCGACGTGTGGGTTTCCATGGGCGACGAGGACACCGCCCCCGAGCGCCGTGCCGCGCTTGGGCCCTACCGCATCGACGATGCCTTGCTCGACGCGGCCGCCCCCGGCGCGATCGCCTTGCACTGCCTGCCCGCCCACCCGGGCGAGGAGATCGCGGCCGAGGTCCTCTACGGTCCGCGCCAACGCATCTGGGATCAGGCCGAGAACCGCCGGCACGCCCAGAAGGCCTTGCTCGAGTTGCTGGTCCCCGTGCCCGGGACAGGCGAGCCGGCGTCGGCATGAATCCCACCACCGAACAACCACAGGTCGCCCTATGAGCACGCCCCTGCAGGCGGGCGCGAAGCTCGCCGCCAACGGCCTCGACGAGGACGTTCCCGCGGGCCAAGCCGGCCAACCCCTGCCCAAACGACCCGAGCGCGGCGAGGAGATCGAGCTGCAGATCGACTCCTTGGCCCACGGTGGCGAGGGCGTGGGGCGGCTTGGAGAGGGTGGCTACGTGGTCTTCGTGTCGGGTGGTCTTCCCGGCGACCGCGTCCGGGCCGAGGTCGTCAAGCGCAAGCGCTCCTACGCCCATGCGCGTCTCGTGGAGATCGTGCAAGAGAGCCCCGAGCGCATCCCGCCCACCGCCGATCATCCCGGTGTGGCTTGGCAGGTCTTGCCGTACGAGCGCCAGCTGCAGATCAAGGCCGAACAGGTCGAGGATGCGCTGCGGCGGATCGGCAAGCTCGACGGTTTCGCGATGGAGCCGATCGTGCCCGCCTTGGCCCAGTGGCGCTATCGCAACAAGTTGGAGTACTCCTTCGGGCAGGACGACTCCGACGCCCTCGTGTGCGGATTCCATGCCCCCGGCGGCTGGAAGCGGGTCGATCCGATCGAGGATTGCCTGCTCGCTTCGGAGAGCGGCAACCGGGCTCGGGAGGTCGCTTTGGCGTGGGCCCGAGAGCAGGGCCTGCGCGCCTGGGACCGCCACCGCGAGAGCATCGCCTCCCCCGAGCCTTTGTTGCGCAACCTGGTCGTGCGCGAAGGCCGCCACACCGGCAAGCTTCAGATTCGTCTCGTCAGCACGCCGGGCGTCCCGAAGGGCGGCCCCGATGAGACGGGGGGACGGGCACCCTAACGGGCACAGGCGAGCTGGACGTGCCTTCGCTGGCCGCGGCCTTGGCCGCCGAGCTGGGCCCCGTACCCGGGACAGGCGAGGACACGCTCAGCGGCGTGCTCTGGACACGCTCCTCCTCGCTTGCGGAGACCACTATGGGGGGCGAGACCGAGCTCGTTTGGGGGGAGGCGGAGCTGCCGGAGCGTCTCGGCGACTTGGACTTGCGGATCTCCTCGGAAGCCTTCTTTCAGACTAACACCGAGATGGCCGAGGTCCTATACGGGATCGTCGTCGAGTACGCGGCCTTGGAGGGCTGGGAGCGGGTGTACGACCTCTATTCGGGGATCGGCACGATCGCCTTGACTTTGGCCCCCCGCGCGGGCGAGCTGTGGGGCATCGAGATCGTCGAAGGCGCCGTCGCCGACGCGATCTCCGCGGCCAAGCGCAACGAGGTCACCAATGCCCACTTCTTCGCCGGCGACGCCCGCCTGGCTTTGCCCGAGTTGATCGAACGGGCGGCCCGGCCCGACGTGGTCGTGGTCGACCCACCCAGGGCGGGCCTCTCCCAGAAGGTGGTCCGCCGCATAATCGACGCCTCCCCCAAGCGGGTCGTCTACGTCTCCTGCAACCCCACCACCTTGGCCCCCAACGCCGCCCAGCTGGTCGAGGCGGGCTGGCGCCTGGTCAAGGTGCGCCCGGTGGACATGTTCCCGCAGACACCCCACATCGAGTGCGTGGCATTGCTGGAGCGAGTCCGCGAGCCCTCCGCCGACGGACAGGCCGTCGGACGGGGAGGCTCGGCATGAGCGACGATCCCCCCGGCACCGACGCGCACGGGTCCGGCGGGCGGCCCTTGGATCTCGAGCTGCGCCCGGCGAGTGCGCGCGACCTCGAGCTTCTCAGCGGCGTCTTGGCGGATGCCTTCTTCGACGATCCCGTCTTCGGCTGGCTGATGCCCGATGCGAACAAGCGCCGAGCGCGCCTGCGCCGCTATTTCGCAATCGATCTGCGCTACTTGACGTTGCCGCGCGGGCGGGTGTGGACGACGAGCAACCTATCTGGAGCGGCCTTGAGCTTGCCGCCGGGGAAGTGGCGTGTGCCGCCGCTCACAACGCTCAGGCACGGCACCGCCTTCGGGTCGCATTTGCTCAGAGCGGCACGGATCGGCGCCGCGATCGAGTGGCGCCACTCACACGAACCGCGCGGATCCCACTACTACGTGCGCGACGTCGGTGTGCACCCAGACATGCAAGGCCAAGGTCTCGGCAGCGCCCTGTTGGCGCCGACGCTCGATCGTTGCGACCGGGAGGGCTTGCCCGCCTACCTGGAGGCCTCCTCCGAGCGCAATGCCGCGCTCTACGAACGCCACGGTTTCAGCGTCATCAGGGAGCTGAGGGTGGGTGGCAGCCCGCCCTTGCGACTGATGATCCGCCCGCCCCATCCCACGCCGGCGTCCTCGTGAACGGGCGGCGCGGCCCGGCTCGCTCGCGGTAGGGTTCTCGCGACATGCGCGCAGCGACCATCCGCGACGGGGAGATCCTCATAGAGGACCATCCCGACCCCGAGCCCGCGGGCGAAGAGGTGCTCGTCAAGGTGCGCGCCGCGGGTCTCAACGGGGCCGACATGATGCAGCGCCGCGGGCTCTACCCCGCCCCTCCGGGGTCCCCCCAGGATATTCCGGGCATGGAGCTCGCGGGCGAAGTTGTGGCGCTGGGTGGTCAGGCGCGGCGCTTCGAGCTTGGCGAGAAGGTGATGACGATCGTCGGCGGCGGCGCCCAAGCGGAGCTCGCGGTCGTGCACGAGCGTCAGCTGATGCCAGTGCCCAGCGTGCTGGACTGGTCCGCCGCGGGTGGGCTGCCGGAGACTTTCACGACCGCCCACGACGCGATCTTCACCCAGGCGCGGCTGCGTCCGGGCGAGCACCTGCTCGTGCACGGCGGAGCCGGCGGCGTCGGCACGGCCGCGATCCAGCTGGCCCGGGCGTCCGGCGCTCGCGTCACCGCGACGGTGCGCCGCGAGGATTCGCGTGCGGCTGTGGCCGAGCTCGGAGCCGAGGCGGTCGCCCCCGAGGGCTTTGCCGAGCATGGCCCCTTCGACGTGATCCTCGAGCTCGTGGGCGCCCCCAACTTGGGCGAGAACCTGGGTGCCTTGGCTATCGGCGGGCGCATCTGCGCGATCGGGGTCTCGGCCGGAGCCAAGGCCGAGCTGAACCTGCTCGCCCTGATGGGCAAGCGAGCGAGCATCCACGGCTCGACCTTGCGAGCCCGGCCCTTGGAGGAGAAGGCCTTCCTCGCGCGGCGCCTTGAGCGCGAAGTCTTGCCCTTGTTTGAGAGCGGCGCCCTGAAGGTGCCGGTCGCCGAGACGTTCCCCTTGGAGGACGCCCTCGCCGCCTATGACCTCTTCGCCGCGGGCGGCAAGCTCGGAAAGATCGTGCTCACGATTTGATCTTCATCCCCTTGCACACCCGTGTGCAAGGACCTCGCCCGACTCTTCATTGCCCTTGCACACCTGTGTGCAAGAAGGTAATCGAAGGGGTCAGTAGGGCGGTTGGGCGTCGTACCAGTCGCCGAGCACCCTGAACGCGGCCCAGAACTCCCGCTTGGCGTCCTGCTCGTCCAAGGACTCGTCGATGCTCGGCACGTACAGCGCATCGATCATCGGCGCCAGCTGCTGGATCTCGGCGAACCGGGGCTGCAACGGTTGGGCCAGCGGAATGTCCAGATCGTTCAACGCCGCAAGCGCCTCGGGCCCCATAACGACCACGATGCGCGGCTGCACGATCGCGATCTCCTCGACCACTCTGGCCACGCACGCCGGGTCGGCCATCGACGCGTCGGCGAGCGGACACTTCACGCACAAGGTCCCATATACGGTCAGCGGATCGATCGACAGGCGCTTGAAGGACTTCATCAAGGCGCCGCCGGCGCGGCCATAGAAAGCGACCCCCTCCTCGATCTCCGAAGGCAGCGGCGCGTGCTTGAGCAGCATGATGTCGGCCTGGGGGTGGCCGGAGCCGAGCACCGGCATCAGCTGGCCGCGCGGGCAGTGCGGGCAGCTCTGCAGCTCGCGTGTGAGCGTGTTCAGCTCTCTGATCGCCCGCTCGAGGTACTTCTCGCGGATCTCGTCGTCGGTAGCGGGCATGGACGCGGAGGGATTTGACGGCGTCTCCGGTTGTCCTTGCGGGTGCATCCTTACTTGCGCCGCCGCCGATGGCCCATGTCCTTCTCCGCTCGCTTCGCGGGAGCGTTCGTGCACGGCGGTCGATCCCATGCGCCGATCACGCTGGGCCTCCGCTTCCCCGCGTCGCCCGCCGCACTCGCCGCTCGCGCGAGGCCTTGCGCGCGGCGGCGGGGGTCGCCTTGGTCTGCAGGAACTTCAGGGCCTGCACATAGATGAGGCTGGAGGGCTTGGTCGTGATCTCGGCGTCCCTGAGGGACTGCAGGAACTCCTGCGGACCGTCGAAGTCGCGCATCCTGATCCTGACCGAGCCGAGACCTTGGGCGACGTGCGAGTCCGAGCCGGCGCCGGCCACGATCCGGTACTTGGCGGCGAAGCGGACGGCCTCCTCGTTGAACGCGCCGATCGCCACGCGCGGGTTGAACACCTCGATCGCGTCGATGTCGTCGAGGATCTCCGGCAGGTGCTCGTAGTCGGGCACGGCGTGCATCCGGTCGAACGGGTGGGGTACGTAGACCAGTCCGCCTTGACGCTTGATCTCGGCCACCGTTTCGGCCATGCTCAGCCCGCGCGGAATCTTCTCGTCGATGAACAGCCCGATCACCTCGCCCTGCTCGGCCGTCTTGACCTCCTCGCCGACGATTACCTTCACGCCGGCCGCCTTCGCCTTCTCGCGGGCTTCGAGAGCGCCCGATATCTCGTTGTGGTCGGTCACCGCGATCGCGCCCAAGCCGACTTCTTTGGCGGTGGCCAAGAGCACCTCGACCGGCGTTTCGCAGTCGCCGGAGTGGTCGGTGTGCATGTGCAGGTCCACGTCGATCTCGGGGCGTCGCGCCAAGCGCTTGCGCAGCGCCGGATCGCCGACGGGGTCGTGGCGTCGGGCGGCCAGCTCGCGGTAGATCGCTTCGATCTCCTCCGTCGCGTCGTCCCGCAGCAGCCTGTATTGGCCAGGGAAGTGACTCTTCATCAAAGTCGCCGTCTCGGGCAGGCTCGCGATGCGGGCGTCCAGGCGCCCGAAGAAGCTCTCCACGAAGCGACGCGCCAGGGAGGTGGAGAGCAGACGCTCTGTGGGCGCGTGGAACGAGCCGACATTGAGCGCGCGCGAATAGCGCAGGGCCGTGCTTGAGGCGCTCGGGGGAAACGGCTCGTGCACGTGCACGAAGTCCAGCGGCGCTTTGCCCAACAGATCCTCCAAGGTGCGAGCCACGTCAACCGGCAGCGCGCGTGGACGGCGACCCGAGGCGCTCGGCACGTCGAGAACCTCGCCGACGGCCAGCACGCGCGGTGTGCCGGTGTCGGTGCCCTCCAGCAGGCTCTCCGGCCGTGCCTTGGCCGCGCGCAGCTCGCGGCGGGACTCCCGCACACGCTCGGGCGAGCGCGAAGGAGCAAGTATCAAAACGTTGTGGCCGCGCTTGGACAGCTCTGTCGCCAAGCGCACGATGTGAGCGTTGACCTCGTTCTCTTGCGCCTCCCACGGATACGGGGAGACGTGCGCAATCGAGAACGTGGGTGCGCCGCTCACACCCCCATTATGCTCGTCTACGTCGATCTGGCGGCGGCCTTCTTGCGTGGCGCCGTGCGGCCCTTGGACTTGCCGGTCGTGCCGCGCGAATGCTTGGCGATGAACTTCTCGGTCTCCTCGCGCGCCAGGTTGTCGGGGCGCTGGTTGTGCGGCGACTTCATCAGGTAGGAGGAGGGCCCGTCGAGCTGCCCCCCGACGCCGTTGTTAAGCGCCAGCTTGCAGCATCTGACCGCGTCGATCACGATGCCGGCCGAGTTGGGCGAGTCCCACACCTCAAGCTTCATCTCCACGTTCAGCGGAACGTCGCCGAAGGCCTGGCCCTCGACCCGGATGTGGGCCCACTTGCGGTCGGTCAGCCACGGCACGTAGTCGCTCGGGCCGATGTACACGTCCTCGGCCGGCAACTTCTCGTCCATGATCGAGGTGACCGCATTGGTCTTTGAGATCTTCTTGGACTCCAGGCGCTCGCGCTCGAGCATGTTGTAGAAGTCCATGTTGCCGCCCACGTTCAGCTGTGATGTCCTCAGCATCTTCACGCCCCTGTCGGCGAACAGGCGCGCGAGCGTGCGGTGCACGATCGTGGCGCCGACCTGCGACTTGATGTCGTCGCCCACGATCGGCAGTTTGGCCTTGACGAAGCGCTTGTTCCAATAGTCCTCGCGCGCGATGAACACCGGGATGCAGTTGACGAAGCCACAGCCCGCCTCGAGGATCTGCTCGACGTACCACTTGGTTGCGTCCTCGGAGCCGACCGGCAGGTATGAGACGACCACGTCGGTGTGGGTGTCCTTGAGGATCTTGACGATGTCGGCGGTCTCGCCGGGCGCCTTTTTGATCTTCTGCTTGAGGTACTTGCCGAGGCCGTCGTGTGTCATGCCGCGATACACAGGCACGCCCAGCTTCTTCGGTACGGCTCGCGACCCGGTCGCGAACTTCATCGTGTTGTTCTGCCCGGCCCAGATCGCCTGCCCCAGGTCCTTGCCGACCTTGGTGGCGTCGATGTCGAAGGCGGCGGTGAATTCGATGTCGCTGATGTGGTAGCCGCCGAGGTCGACGTGCATCAGTCCCGGCACGAGCGCGTTCGGGTCTGCGTCCTTGTAGTAGTGGACGCCTTGCACGAATGCCGAGGCGCAGTTGCCGACGCCGATGATGGCGACGCGGACCTTATCCTGCTGATAGCGCGCCTTGCCGTTGGTGGAGGCGGCGCCGCTTGTGGACAGGCCGCCCGAGGGGGCGCCATTGCGAGCGGCACCATTGCTCTTGTTAGTGCTCATCTTGAAGAGTTCCTTTGTGGAGGTCGGGGGAGATTACCCCGCCCCTCTTGTTAGGTGACATCAACCAACTGCTGCCGTCAGCCAGGCGACCGGCGGGCGCCTTCAACTGAGCGCGGCCTTGACGTGCCAGATGCGCTGCGCCACGGTGATCACGCTCAGCGCCGCCAACACGTAGACGGCCGGCGCCAACAGGCTGAAGTCGCCGAGCGAAGCGCCCTTGGCGAAGATCAGGCCGATCGCCAGGATCACGACCCTGACGGGCCGGGTGGCGATGCCGACCTTGCATTCTACGCCCAGCGCCTCGGCGCGGGCCCGCGTGTAGGACACCATCAAGGAGGCCAGGACCGCGATGACCACGGCGGCCGCGGCACCCGAGCGCCCTTCGCGCGCGAAGTCGGCGGCGACCGCGGTCAGAACGATGCCCTCCTCGATGCGGTCCAGCGTGGAGTCTAGGAAGGCCCCGAACGGCGTGCCCTTGCCGGACATGCGCGAGTAGCGCCCGTCGAGCGTGTCCATGATCGAGCCGACGATGAACGCGATCCCGCCCAGGAAATAGAAGCGTTCCCACACCAGCACGGCGGCCACCACGTTCAGCGCCAGACCGGTCATCGAGATCGCGTTGGGGGTCAGTCGCGACTCGATCAAGCGGTCGCGCACCATCTCGCGGCGTTGGGCGCCGGTCAGCGAGACGCGTCCGGCGCTGCGTCCCCTGCGCCGGGAGCGTCCCGCTCCGGCGCGTGAGCCGCGACGCAGGCTTGGCTGTCTATGCGAAGGGGGAGAAGGCGTCATCGAATGCTGTCGGCGTCACTGAGAGCTCAGGCCTTGCTCGGTCGCAACGCACGGGTTGAGAAGGTCCCGGGGACACCGGGAAGCCTATCCGGCTCCGGCCGGTGCTGTGCCGAAACGCCAAGCGGCGGGCCTCAATTGCCCCAGCCTGCGCGCACCCAAGGCGGACGCCCCAGCCGTCAAGGCGCCGAGGATCGCGTCGAGGATGAAGTGGTTGGCGGTGGCCACGATCACGAACGCAATGAGCAACGGATACAACCGCCACAGCACGCTTGCGACACGCGTGCGCGAAAGCGAGGCCAGGGGCCAGCCGATCATCAGGGCGAACGCCACATGCATCGAAGGCACGGCCGCGTATGGGTTGAACAGCGCGTTCATCGAAGCCGAGGCGTGCGAGACGTGCACGCCGGTCAGGTCCGAGACGGAGTCGACGAAGCCCCACTCGGGCAAGAAGCGCGGGGGGGCCGTCGGGAAGACGGCGTAGCCGATCAGCGCGATCAGCATGGCGATCGCGAACATGTTGCGCACGAAGTAGAACGAGCCGTTATGGCGCACGTACAGGTAGATCAATGCCGCCAAGGTGATCGAGGTCTGAGCGTTGACATACAGCCAGCTGGAGAAAGCCATCAGCAGATGACTGCTCGACGCCCATGCCTGGACGCTCGGCTCGACGAACACGTGCAGGCTGCGCTCCACCTGGATCATGTCCAAGGCGTGTTTGAAGGCGGCGGTAGTGTCGCTTTTGACCAGGCCCCGCACGAGGCTGTAGGCGCCATAGGCCAAGCCGACGAGCGCGATCTGGCGCAACAGGTCCAGCCATCCCCGAGGCAAGATGCGCGCTTGCAGCGCCTCCAGCCTGCCCTTCGCAATCGTGCTCTTTCCCGAGTCTCCTTGCGAGGACGGCGGATTCGCACGGACGGCCACCCACAAAGCCTAGCCGATGAAGCGGTAGACGCGCCAGTGTTCGGAGTGCCACAGCTCGCGCAAATAGGGCAGTCCGCGAGCGATCGACGCCCCCTCGAGCTGGCCCGCTTTGTCGAGTGGGGCGTCCGGTAGGGCTACGTATCGGACCTTGTTTTCAAGCAGCCACATCCGATAGGTGGCTGGGCTCAACGTGGGGCGGTAGAAGATCGCCGCGTAGCGTGTGTCGAGCTGGCGCTCCCAGCCCCTGGCCAGCTTCAGGCCGTCGTGGCCGGCCAGGTAGGCCGCCTCCCAGTGGGCTTTGGTGAGCGGGACCTCCACGATCGTGGGCTTGCCGCCGGTCAGCACACGCAGCTCTGCCAAGACGGGGGCGTAGTAGGAGGCGTTGACCGAGGCGTCGCCCGAGATCGAGGCGTAGTCGCGGATCGGCGTGGCCAGCTGCCAGTAGAGCAGGAGCGGCGTGAGGATAAACAGGGTGGTGCGTCGCTTCTCCCACAGCACCCCAGCCAGTAGCGGTCCCGCGAGCAGCGGACCCAGCCGGGCCGCGTTGCCTCCCATCGGCGTGTGGATCGCGTAGGCGGCGATCAGGGCGAAGGCATACAGGGTGGCGCTGACCCGGACGACCACGCGGCCCTTCTCGCCGAGTGGGCCTTGGGGCAAGAGCAGGGCAATCAGGACGACACCGCCGAGGGCAGGCCAGAAGGCGGAAGCGGCAAACGGCTCGTAGCCACCCTCGGGGTAGGCGAGGGTGAGGACCACGATGGGCGCTAGTGCGGCTGTCGCCAACGCAAGCCCCCGGCGCCTGTCTGTTACGGCGCAGGCCAGGCCCGCGAGCGCGAGGAAGGCGCCGGCTACCGGGCTGGCGGCGCTCGTGAGCACGGCCAGCCCGAGCGCAAGCGCAAGCCGTCCGTCGAGCAAGGCGAGTACGGAGCCCAGCCCCACGGCGAAGCCCAGGTCGTAGGGCACGCGGCCGGACAGCAGGCTCATACATATGCCCAGTGCGAACCAGCCCGCGGCGAGACGCGCCGCGGCGACATTGAATACCCGCTCGGCGATCAGCGCGAACAGGAGCGAGGCGGCGAGGGTCGAGAGGGCAAGCAGCAGACGGACGCCCAGCAGTGCTCCAAGCGTGGGCGACAAAAGCGAATACGCAGGCAGCCAGTGACCGTGTGCGGCGTACCAACCCGTGTCCCAGGTCGTGAAGCCGACGCGGGCGAACAGGTCGCTGCGGTAAGTGGCGGCGGCCAGGTCGCCAGCAGGCGGCGCGAGGATCAGGTAGGCCAGGGTGAGCGGGGCCGCGACGAGCAGCGCGAGCGCCGGCGCTCTGCGCACCTCAGACGGCCGTCAGAAAGTCGCACACCCGTCCGGTCGCCTCGGGCCTGTCCAGCCACCACCAGTGCCCGGCGCCATCCAGCTCCACCAGTTGGCTGCCCGGCAGCGCCCTGGCGTACTCGTGCGCGAAGCGCTCGGGGATGTAGGGGTCTTGCTTGCCCCACAGCACGAGGGAAGGCATTGTCAGTCGTGAGAGATGCTCGCCCGCCTTCGCCAAGGTGGCGCTCGGCGAGCGGCGATACAAGCGGAGGATCGCGCGTTGTGTGCCGTGGTCGAAATGGGCCATCACCGAATCGATCCACTCGTCAGGGAGTGGCCCCAGTGTGGCGCTCGCCTCGGCCGTGGAACGGCGCATCGCCCAGCGCGAGGTCGCACCCATGACAAGCTCTCCCAAGACGGGAGTGCGCCACATGCGCGCGGTGCGGTGCCATCTGTAGCCCGGCAGGAACGGAACCGCGTTGGTAACCACAAGCCGCTCCACGCGCTCGGGATGGGCCTGTGCGAAGGCGAGACCGACCGCGCCCCAGTCGTGCACGAGCATGCGCACCCGCTCGACTTCCACCATGTCCAAGAAGCGCTCCACGAAGCCGGCGTACTCTTCGATTGTGTACTTCAGGTGGCTCGGCTTGCCCGAGCGCCCGAAGCCGGGCAGGTCCGGCGCCAAGCCGCCGGTGCGCTTCAGGAATGGGACCCAGTCCTCGGAGCTGGTGGGAACGCCGTGCAGGTACAGGGCGGGTGTGCTCGCCGGGCCGCTTGGCGGTGCGCTGCGCCAAAAGATGGGCAAGCCATCGAGCTCGGCAGTGTGCGCGGCGATGTCTGGCACCCCGCGAGGATATAGGCGCGCGGTCGTCGGCTCGCGCGGATACGGTGAAACGGTGCCCTCGAGAACCTCCAAGCCCAAGCGCTCGCGTCCAGCCGCCTCAGTGTCCGAGTGGAAGTCGCCTGCTCGCGCACGCGTGCTGCGCATCCGCGACCGCTTGCGCGAGGTCTATGGCATCCCGCGCATGGCTCCCCACGGGCGGCCCCTGGACGAGTTGGTCCTCACCGTGCTCTCCCAGTCCACCAACGACCGCAACCGCGACGTCGCGTTCCTGCGCCTGCGCGAGCGCTTTGCGAAGCCAGACGAGTCGATCGACTACGAGGCCATGCTCGCCGCGCCGGTGTCCGAGGTGGAGGAGGCGATCCGCCCAGGCGGCATCTCCAAGGTCAAGTCGGCCCGTATCCAGGCGATCCTCGCGGCGATCGCGGACAACCCGGGGGGCGCCGACGGCTCGGTGAGCAAAGCTCAAACGGCAGTGGGGACGGGTCGCCTGTCGCTCGAGTGGATGCGCGACGGGCCGCTAGCCGACAGCCGCAACTATCTGTGCGCTCTGCCGGGCGTAGGCCGCAAGACGGCGGCCTGCGTCCTGCTGTTCTCCTACGGCCTGCCCGACGTTCCGGTTGACACCCACGTCTCGCGTGTCGGCACGCGCCTCGGCCTGTTCCGCCCCGGCGCTCCATTTGAGGAGCTGCACGACCAGATGCTTGCCATCACGCCGCCTGGGGAGGAGCTGGAGTTCCATGTGAACCTGTTGCGGCATGGGCGGCGAACGTGTCACGCGCGCAACCCGGCGTGCGACGAGTGCGCCTTGACGAGGATGTGCCCGAGTCGGGGCATGTTCGGTAACTGACATGGGACAAGGCGTCAACGCTGCGATTGGCGAGGACCGGCCCGATGGTGCCGTCAACTGTGAGGCAACACGGCAAACGCGATCACCGCGTATTGGAGCGCCGCGGCAGCTATCACGAGTGCGTGGAATATCTCGTGATAGCCGAATACCTTCGGCCACGGGTTGGGACGCTCACTTGCGTACACGATCGCCCCCAGCACGTAAAGCAGGCCGCCGAGTGCCAAGCCGGCCACGCCGAGCCAGCCGATCGTGGCCGGCAACTCGCCGAAGACGGCCGCGGTGACAAGTCCCAGGGCGACATAGACGCCCGCGAACACCCACTTGGGCGCGTCGATCCAAAGCAGCTTGGACACGACTCCGCCCAGCGCTCCCGCCCACAAGACGATCAGGATCGTGCTTGCCAACGGACCTTTCAGGGCAAGTAGAGCGACGGGAGTGTAGGTCCCGGCGATCATGACGAAGATCATCGAATGATCCAAGCGTCGCATCCAGCGGCGCGCCTTCGGACGCCACGTCACGCGGTGGTACAGCGCGCTGGTTCCGAACAACGCGGATACCGCGACCGCGTAGATGCTCGCCGCGAGGCGTGCGCGTCCGTCGGAGGCAGCCAAGATCAGCGTGAGGCCGCATCCTAGTGATACGAAGAAGGCGTATTGGTGTGAGACCCCACGCAGCTTGGGCTTCATGCCACAAACGGTAGCCGGTTGTGGGGCCGCAGATTATCTGCTACGCTCCCACTTAGATTTGATCCAACTGAAACGAAGGAGCACCAGCTCATGGGCAAGACCATAGGCATCGACCTCGGCACGACGAACTCGTGCATGGCCGTGCTCGAGGGTGGCGAGCCCACCGTCATCGAGAACGCCGAGGGCGGCCGCACCACCCCCTCCGTAGTCGCATTCACCGCCTCCGGCGAGCGCCTCGTCGGCACTGTGGCCAAGCGCCAAGCAGTGACCAATCCGCAGAACACGATCTTCTCGATCAAGCGCTTCATGGGCCGCAAGGAGGGCGAGGTCCGCGAGGAGGAGTCGATCGTCCCCTACAAGGTTGTCTCCGGCCCCAACGGCGACGCACGGGTTGAAGCGTCCGGCGAGCAGTACTCGCCGCCCGAGATCTCCGCGATGATCCTGCAGAAGCTGAAGACCGACGCCGAAGCGTATTTGGGCGAAACGGTCAACTCGGCGGTGATCACCGTTCCCGCCTACTTCAACGACGACCAGCGCCAGGCCACCAAGGACGCCGGCAAGATCGCCAACCTCGAGGTCAAGCGCATCATCAACGAGCCCACGGCCGCATCGCTGGCGTACGGGCTCGACAAGGAAAGCGACCAGACGATCCTCGTGTTCGACCTCGGTGGCGGCACCTTCGACGTGTCCGTCCTCGAGATCGGTGACGGTGTGTTCGAGGTGAAGTCCACCGCCGGCGACAACCACCTCGGCGGCGACAACTTCGACAAGGCGATCGTCGATTGGCTAGTGGCCGATTTCAAGCGCGACCAGGGCATCGACCTGAGCGCTGACCCGATGGCTTTGCAGCGGCTCTATGAGGCTGCCGAGAAGGCCAAGATCGAGCTGTCAACCACCCAGGAGACGCAGATCAACCTGCCGTTTATCACGGCCGACTCCTCGGGCCCCAAGCACCTCGACACGCGCCTGACCCGGGCCAAGCTCGCCGAGCTGACCTCGGCCCTGCTCGACCGCGTAGTGGCCCCCGTGCGACAGGCGATCGACGACGCCAAGGACAAGGGCGTCAAGGAGATCGACCACATTGTGCTCGTGGGCGGCATGACGCGCATGCCCGCCGTGCAGGAGAAGGTCAAGGAGCTGACGGGCAAGGACCCCCATCGCGGCGTGAACCCCGATGAGGTCGTGGCCGTCGGCGCAGCCATCCAGGCGGGTGTCTTGGCAGGCGACGTCAAGGACGTGCTCTTGCTCGACGTCACCCCGCTGACCCTCGGCATCGAGACCAAGGGCGGCGTGATGACCAAGCTGATCGAGCGCAACACCACGATCCCCACGCGCAAGGGCGAGGTCTTCTCCACCGCCGAGGATAATCAGCCCTCGGTTGAGATCCACGTGCTCCAGGGCGAGCGCGAGATGGCCCAATACAACAAGTCCCTGGGCAAGTTCCAGCTCACCGGCATTCCGCCGGCGCCGCGCGGCATCCCGCAGATCGAAGTCGCCTTCGACATTGACGCCAATGGCATCCTCAATGTCTCAGCCAAGGATCTTGGCACCCAAAAGGAGCAGAAGATCGAGATCAAGGCCGGCTCAGGACTCTCCGAGGACGAGATCAAGCGGATGGTCACCGACGCCGAGTCCCACGCCGAGGAGGACCGCAAGGCGCGTGAGCTTGCCGAGGCCCGCAACAACGGCGAGAACGCCGCCTACCAGTCAGAGCGTCAGTTGACCGACTTGGGCGACCAGGTAGACGCCGACTCCAAGGGACGCATCGAGGAGGCGATCAAGGAGGTGCGCGACGCGCTCGAGTCCGAGGACCCGGCCGCGATCAACGCGCGCACCGAGGCGCTGCAGAGCGCCTTCCACGCGGTCTCCGAGGCTATGTATCAAAAGGCCCAGGCCGAGGCGGCCGCCGCCTCGCCCGACGGAGCCGCCGCGGCGGATGGCGATGGCGCGTCCTCTGAGGAGGACGTAGTCGATGCGGAGGTCGTCGACGAGGGCAAGAGCTGACCTCGATGAGCGATACCGAGTCGCACACAACCGGCGTTCCCGAGACGCAAGCGGCAGCAGGCGGCGGCGAGGCTCAGGCCTCGCCCGCCGTCGAGGTCGAAGCCGACCCCAGCTCTCCTCAGTCATCCGTTCCCGTTCAAGGCCTGGATGGGGATGCGGAGGCGATCGAGGGAGAGATCGGCGAGCTGGTCAAGACCGCCGCCCAGCGCGACGAGTACTTGGCGCTCGCGCAGCGCACCCAGGCCGACTTCGAGAACTACCGCAAGCGCGTGGCGCGCGACGCGGCGCAGGCCCAGGATCGAGGCGTGGCCAAGCTCGCCAAGGAGCTTCTACCCGCGCTCGACAACCTCGATCGCGCGATCGAGGCGGCCGAGGCCGAGGATCCTTTGCTTGCGGGCGTGCGGCTCGTGCGGGCGGAGATCGCGGCCGCGCTTGCGCGCGTGGGGATCGAGCCGTTCGCTCCCTTGGGAGAGCAATTCGACCCAAACCAACAGGAAGCCATGGCCCAACAGTCAGTCGAGGGAGCCGCGAGCGGCACCGTGGCCGAGGTCTACCAGAACGGCTATCGCATGGGCGAGACGATCATCCGGCCCGCTCGCGTGCTGGTGGCAGCGTAGATCGGAGGCTACATGGCGACACGTCCCGACTACTACAAGACGCTCGGAGTCAACAAGAAAGCCAGCGCTGAGGACATCAAGAAGGCCTATCGCAAGCTGGCGCGCAAGTACCACCCGGACCGGAACCCCGACGACAAAGAGGCCGAGGAGCGCTTCAAGGAGATCTCCCAAGCCCACGACGTGCTTGGCGACCCCGAGAAGCGCAAGCAGTACGACAACGGCACCGGACCCTTCGCGGGCGGCGCCTCGGGTGGGCCCGGCTTCGGCGGCTTTGGCAACTTCGACTTCGACGCCTCCTCGATGGGCGACATCCTCTCCAACCTTTTTTCTGGGGGGCCAACCCGCCCAGGGAGCGCCGGCGGTGGAGCGGGCGCCGGTGGCCGGCGCGCCAGATCGCGCCCACAACGGGGACGCGATCTGGAGACCGAGGTGCGCATCTCCTTCGATCAGTCGATCTCCGGAGCGCAGATCCCGCTGTCGGTCCCCACGACCAGCGCCTGTCCGACCTGCCACGGCACCGGCGCGAAGCCGGGCACCACGCCGAAGGTGTGCCCGCGTTGCGAAGGTCGCGGGATCGAGAGCGAGGGACAGGGCATGTTCTCGATCACCCAGCCTTGCTCGCGTTGTGGCGGCAGTGGCACCGTAATCGAGGACCCGTGCCCCACCTGCGGTGGCTCGGGTGCGGTGCGGGGCGTCAACAAATTTCGCGTCAACATCCCGGCGGGGGTCAAGGAGGGCTCGCGCATCAGGGTCCCCGGCAAGGGTGAGGCCGGCGCACGCGGCGGACCCGAGGGTGACCTGTACGTCATCACCCACGTCGATCCCTCACCCGTGTTCAAGCGCAAGGGCGACAATCTCGAAGTCGAGGTGCCCCTCACCGTACCCGAGGTTCTGCTCGGCGCCGAGGTGCAGGTGCCCACGCTCGACGGCACCAAGACGCTGCGCGTGAAGCCGGGCACGCACGACGGCTCATTGCAGCGCTTGCGCGGCGAGGGGCCGCCGAAGCTGGGCGGCAAGAGTCGCGGCGACATTCACTATCGCTTCACGATCGACGTCCCCGAGCAGCTGACAGACGAACAGCGTGCCGCGGTGGACGAGCTGTCAAAGACGATGAACGGCAACCCGCGCGCCAAGCTGTTCTCGGAGGCCGCGCAATGAACAAGCGTGTCACCAGAATCGAGGTGGATGCCGACCGTGGCGTGTTCATGATCTCCGTCGCGGCCGAGCTGGCAAAGATGCATCCCCAGACGCTGCGCATGTACGAGTCGCGCGGCTTGGTCGAGCCCAAGCGCTCCCCCAAGGGGACCCGTCTGTACTCCCAAGAGGATGTCGAGAAGCTGCGCCGCATCCACGAGATGACAGTCGAGTTGGGGCTCAACCTGGCCGGCGTGCAACGGGTCTTGGACCTGGAGTCCGAAGTGCAAGACATGCACGCCCGCATCGAAGAGCTCGAAGTGAAGGCCTTGCGCGCCCAGGTGGAGCTGGCCGAGGAGCTTGAGCGGGTGCGCCGCTCCTTCCGCGCCGAGCTGGTTCCCTATCGTCCCGTCGGCACACAACTCGTCCCCAGGTCGTCGGCTTCATGAGCGCTCAACTGCCCTCGCAACCACAGGAAGAGGAGCAGAAGCCGCTGGAGCGCTTCGGCAAGGACCTCACCGAGCTGGCCGAGCAGGGCAAGCTCGACCCGGTGATCGGCCGCGACGAGGAGATCCGGCGGGTCATCCAGGTGCTCTCGCGCCGTACCAAGAACAACCCCGTCTTGATCGGCGAGCCTGGTGTGGGCAAGACGGCGATCGTCGAGGGCTTGGCCCAGCGGATCGTCTCCGGAGACGTGCCCGAGTCCCTGCGCGAGCGGCGTGTTGTCGCGCTTGACATGGGCGCTTTGATCGCCGGAGCCGCGTATCGCGGAGAGTTCGAGGAGCGCCTGAAGGGGGTGCTCAAGGAAGTCTCCGAGGCCCAAGGCACCGTGATCCTGTTCTTGGACGAGCTCCACACGATCGTGGGCGCCGGTGCCGCGCAGGGCGCCGTGGACGCTGCCAACCTGCTCAAGCCGATGCTCGCGCGTGGAGAGTTGCGCTGCGTGGGCGCGACCACGCTTGACGAGTACCGCAAGCACATCGAGAAGGACGCGGCCCTCGAGCGTCGCTTCCAGCCGGTGTTGGTGGGCGAGCCGACGGTGGAGGACACGATTGGAATCTTGAGGGGCCTGAAGGAGCGCTACGAGGTCCACCACAAAGTCACGATTCAGGACAGCGCCCTGATCGCCGCGGCGACACTTTCGCACCGCTATATCGCCGATCGCTTCCTGCCCGACAAGGCGATCGACCTGATCGACGAGGCGTCCTCGCGCCTGCGCATCGAGATCGACTCGGTGCCGGCGGAGATCGACGAGGTCGACCGGCGCGTGATGCAGCTAGAGATCGAGCGGACCTCGCTGCGCAAGGAGAAGGACGAGGCTTCCAAGGAGCGCCGAGAGGCGATCGAAAAAGAGCTCGAGCAGCTGCGCGCGAGCGCTGAGGAGATGCGCACCCAGTGGGAAGCGGAGAAGCAGGCAATTCAGGGCGTGAGCGAAACGCGCGAACATTTGGACCGCGCTCGCACCGAGCTGGAGCGCGCTCAGCGCGAAGGCGACCTGGAGACGGCGGCGCGCCTACAGTACGGCGAGATCCCCGACTTGGAGCGTCAGCTGGCTGAGACAGAAGCCGCTGAGCGTGCAAGCGGCGATGGCACTGCGGCGGTCTTCTTCAAGGACGAGGTTGACGCCGAGGACATCGCCGAGGTCGTCGCCCGCTGGACCGGCATCCCCGTTTCGCGCTTGATGGAGGGCGAAGTGGAGAAGCTGATCCACATGGAGGAGCGCCTGCACGAACGTGTCGTCGGCCAAGACGAGGCGGTCGAGGCTGTAGCGACCGCTCTGCGCCGCTCTCGCGCGGGGCTGCAGGATCCCAACCGGCCGATCGGCACGTTCCTCTTCCTTGGCCCCACGGGTGTGGGAAAGACAGAGCTTGCGAGGGCCTTGGCCGAGTTCATGTTCGACTCCCAGGACGCGATGGTGAGAATCGACATGAGCGAGTACATGGAGAAGCACTCGGTCTCCCGCCTCGTCGGCGCCCCTCCCGGATACGTCGGCTACGAAGAGGGCGGACAGCTCACCGAGATGGTCCGGCGTCGCCCCTACTCCGTGGTGCTGCTCGACGAGATCGAGAAGGCCCACCCGGACGTGTTCAACACCTTGTTGCAAGTGATGGACGACGGTCGCCTCACCGACGGTCAGGGACGCACCGTGGATTTCAAGAACACCGTCCTGATCATGACGTCCAATATTCCCGTGGCCTCCACCGGCGATGACATGCGAGCCGAACTCACCGACCACTTCAAGCCCGAGTTCATCAACCGGCTCGACGACATCGTTCGCTTCGACGCGCTCTCACGCGAGCAGATATCGGAGATTGTGGACCTGCAACTGCAGCATGTGATCGAGCGCGTTGCCGAGCGCGGGGTGCAGTTGGAGATAACGCCGGCCGCTCGCGAGCTGCTGGGGAACATGGGCTATGACCCCACCTACGGTGCCCGGCCGTTGCGGCGGGTGATCCAGAAGCAGTTGATCGACAAGCTGGCGCTCGCGTTGCTGGAGGGGCGGTTTCACTCGGGCGATGGCGTCGTCGCCGACGCAGTTGACGGGACGGTGGCGTTGGAACGGTCCGACGCATCGTAAATCTCAGGCGGCTAGCTTTTCAGGTAGCGCGCTTGCCACGACCTGACGCTCGCGTCTTGCCAAGTCTGCCGGCCAAGCGGCGTATCTCCAGGGCGTCGTTGAAAGCTTGAAGGAACGCACTGTCGGTGGTGTCAGCGAGTGGTTCTCCAAGTGTCTCCTCGAACGGCAGACCGTGACACCCTGTGACACGCAGTGGTACAATGGCTCAGATGAGCGACCACTTCACGCTACGTCTTCGCCCCGGGGTCAGCGAGCGCTTGGCCGCGCAAGCGCAGCGAGCAGGCCTCGCCCCGCGGACCCTCGCTCAACGCTACGTCGATGAGAGCCTACGTCGAGCGGACCATCCGCTGATCCGCTTTGCGGATGGGCCGAGCGGACGTCGCGCCGCGCTTGTTGGTAGCGGTCTCGACGTATCGGAGGTCATCGCGACGATCCGCGATAACAACAACGATCTGGGGGAGGCCGCCGCCTATTTGGAGATCGCGCCCGGGTTGGTGCAAGCGGCGATCGGCTACTACGGCGAATACCGAGACGAGATCGACGCCGAAATAGCCCTCAACCATGCCGAGTCGGAGCGTGGGTACGCAGCCTGGGAGGCGGGCAAGCGGGCGCTTGCTTCGTGAAGGCTCTGCTCGACGAGCAGCTCTCGCCTCAAATAGCGCGAGTCCTGCGAGAGCGCGGTCTCGATGTCGATTCGGTGGCCGAGCGCCCAGACCTGGTCGAGAGCTCCGACGAGAGGATCCTCGACACGGCGAGCAACGAGCAGCGCGCCGTCGTGACCAACGACATCAAGGATTTTCGCCCCTTGGCGGCAGCGCGACTCGCCGACGGTCGAGGGCATGCCGGATTGATCCTGATCCCGGCTGCTCGTAGCCGTCGCCGGGCGGCGACGGGCGACTTGGCTGACGCGATCGAGATGACAATGCGTGCGCATCTGAACGGAATCGCCAACGCAGAGCACTGGATTTCCCAGTGAATGGGTGGGGCGACCTCCTTGTCGCCCCACCCGGAGGTAGACGCTTCTATGGCCTGCGGCTAGATCTCCTCCCCCAGAAACCAGCAGCCTCGCTGCTCGGTCTCGAGGACACCGCCGGTTGCTTCACTCTTGGCTTCCGTTGTAGCCCCATAGGAGAACCACAGGAAGTAGGGCACTCCGTCGGAGCCCGCGACAATAAAACTCCCTGACGTGGTTATCGCTTCTTTGGCGGCAACCGTGCTTTCGCCGCCCGTATTGGCGATCGATCCCGTGATCGACGTGTATCCAACGGTTTTGGCCGGTTCTCCCGTGAGAACCTATCGCTCCGGATACGCCCTCGGTCAGGCAATCTCGTCGAGGCGTCCCACGATCTCGTGTGCGTTGCGGGTGAAGTGGGAGTAGTCGAAGATCGCGTCGAGGTCGAGGCCGGCGGTTCGGTCGTCCGCGGCGAGCAGCTCGCGCAGGGGGGTGGCCTCGTCCCATGCCTTCTGGGCAAGCTCTTGAGTGATGCGATACGCCTCATCGCGAACCATCGGGGCGCGACCATGGCCGGGGTCTCCCTCGACCAGGGCGAGGAGTACCCGCTGGGAAAATAGCGCGCCGTGGGTCATCCCCAGGTTCTCGCGCATGCGCTGGTCGTCAACCACCAGGCCCCGCACAAGCCGTGTGGCGCTGCGCTGCATGTGGTCGATCAAGATCGTCGAGTCGGGCAGGATGACTCGCTCCACCGAAGAGTGGGAGATGTCCCGCTCGTGCCACAACGCCACATCCTCCAAGGCCGCCTGCGCATTGCCCCTAAGCACCCGGGCGAGCCCGGAAAGCTGCTCGCTCTTGATCGGGTTGCGCTTGTGAGGCATCGCCGAGCTGCCCTTCTGACCCACCCTGAACGGCTCCTGGGCCTCGCGCACCTCGGTGCGCTGCAAATGACGTATCTCGGTCGCCAAGCGCTCGATCCCGGCGCCCGCGAGCGCGATCGCTCCCAGCAGCTCGGCGTGACGGTCGCGCGCCACCACCTGGGTGGAGACATCCTCGCGGGCAAGGCCGAGCCGCTCGAGCACACGCCGCTCGAATTCGGGGCTGGTCGCCGCATAGGTGCCCACGGCCCCCGAGATCGCGCCGACGGCGACCTGCTCGAAGGCCCTCTGCAGGCGCAAGGCGTTGCGGTGCGTCTCGAAGGCAAAGCCCGCGAGCTTTATCCCGAAAGTGGTCGGCTCGGCGTGCACCCCATGCGTTCGCCCCACACACAGCGTGTCCACGTGCTCGCGTGCCCTGCCCGCCAAGGCCTGCACAAGCCCCTGCGCCCCAGGCACGATCACTTCCCCAGCCGCCTTCAACTGCAAGGCGAGCGCCGTGTCGAGTACGTCCGAGGAGGTCAAGCCGAAGTGGATCCAGCGCCCCGCCTCGCCCGCGCTCGCCGAGAGCACGTTGACGAATGCGGCCACATCGTGGTCGGTCGTGCGCTCGCGCTCGTTCGACAGCCTTGACGGTGAACGTGGCCGCACGAATCGCCTCCAGCTCGGCTGTACTCGGCCCGTCGCCCAGCAGAGTTGGCAGCTCCTCGCACGCCGCCACCTCGACCTTGCGCCACGTCTCCATGCGGGCCTCGTCGGTCCACAGGGCGCCCAGCTCGGGGGGTGTGTAGCGGGGGATCACCCTTTGATTATCCCTGCCGCCCTCCGATCATGTACAAACGAGTTGAGCGCGACCCCTGCGCGCACCCGACCCGCGAACGGACGGAGGAGCCATGCCCACTTACATCATGCTCTCGACACTCACACCGGAGGGCGTGCAGACCGTCAAGAACAACCCGGAGCGCATCCGCGAGGTCAACAAGGAGGTCGAGCAGCTCGGAGCGACGGTCAAGGCCCAGTGGGCCACCCTCGGCGCTGTGGACTTCATCTCGGTCGTCGAGGCCCCCGACGAGAAGACAATGGCCCGCGTATCCCTGGAGCTCGGCTCGCGTGGCACCGGCCGCTACGAGACCCTGGCGGCGATCGGCGTGGACGAGTTCATAGCCTCACTGTGAGCCACAACCCCTCTTACCAGACCACATCCGACGGGGTGTGGGGTCCATTCGTGGGATGAGGGTCCTTGTCGTAGGGGCCGGTGGCAGGGAGCATGCGCTCGTCCGTGCTTTGGCACGCTCGCCCCAGGAACCGGAGTTGTTGTGCGCGCCGGGCAACGCCGGGATCGCACAGGACGCGCGGGTGCTGGACATCGCGGTGGACGACATCGGCGGCCTTGTCGAGGCTGTCGAGCGCGAGCAGGTGGGCCTGACCGTGGTGGGACCGGAGGCGCCGCTCGTGGCCGGGCTCGTCGATGCGCTCACCGAGCGCGGCCACTTGGCCTTCGGCCCGAGCGCGGCCGCCGCCGAGCTCGAGGGTTCCAAGGCGTTCGCCAAGCAGGCGATGGAACAGGCCGGTATCCCGACCGCCGCCTGGCGACGAGTTGCGTCGTTGCAGGAGGGGATCGCGGCGGTCGGCGAGCTGGCGAACCCGGGCGTGGTCGTCAAGGCGGACGGGCTGGCCGCCGGCAAGGGCGTGACGGTCGCCGAGGACGCCGAGCAAGCGCATGCGGCCCTGAACGAGATCTTCGTCGAGGATCGCTTTGGCGCGGGCGGGGCGACCCGGTCGGCGCGGCCGAGTGCCGTGGTCGAGGAGCTCCTGCTCGGCGAGGAGCTGTCCCTGCTCGCACTGTGCGATGGAGTGCGAGCGCTGCCGATGGCCCCGGCACGCGACTTCAAGCGCATCTTCGACGGGGACCGCGGGCCCAACACGGGCGGGATGGGCTCCTACTCGCCGGTCGCCGGATTCGACGTGGCCTCGGTGGGCGAGCTGGCAGGCGCGGTGCACCAGCCCATCGTCGATCTGATGCGCGAACGGGGCACTCCCTTTCACGGCGTGCTCTATGCCGGGCTGATGCTCACGGCGGACGGACCGAAGACGCTCGAGTTCAACGTGCGCTTCGGCGACCCCGAGACGCAGGCCGTTCTGCCGCGCTTGCGCTCGGATCTGCTGGAGATGCTGCTTGCTGCCGCCCGGCCAGGGGGCCTGGAGGACGCCGAATTGGTCTGGAGCGAGGACTGGGCGGTGACGCTCGTGCTGGCCTCCGCCGGCTACCCGGACTCTTCCTCCAGCGGCGATGAGATTCACGGTTTGGACGAGGTGCCGGCCGGAATCGAGGTGACGCACGCGGGAACGGCACTCCGCGATCGGAGCGTCGTCACCGCCGGGGGTCGCGTGTTGGCGATCACCGCGCTTGGGCCGAGCGCGGGGTCGGCCCGGTCGGGCGCGTATGCTGCCGCACACAAGATCTCTTTCGCAGGCATGCAGCTGCGGCGGGATATCGCCGCAAACGCCGAACCTCAGACCAGGACCGCGCTATGACCGACGCCCCCACCCCGATAAGAGCCGACCTTGCCGAAGCCGAGGTGCAAGCCCAGCTGGAGGAGTTCGACGTGGACGGACCCCTAGTCGGCATCGTGATGGGCTCAGAAAGCGACATGGAGGCGATGGAGAAGGCCGCCAAGGAGCTACGTACGCGCAACATCCCGCACGAGATGAAGGTGATGTCCGCCCACCGGGAACCCGACACCGTCGCCGAGTACGCCAAGAGCGCCAAGTCCCGAGGCTTGCGCGTGGTGATCGCCGGCGCCGGCATCTCCGCGGCGCTCCCTGGCGCCGTAGCCGCCCACACGGACCTGCCCGTGATCGGTGTTCCACTCTCGGGGCGTCTCACCGCCGCCGGCGGCCTCGATGCGATCCTATCGATCGTGCAGATGCCGCCGGGAGTACCGGTGGCCTGCGTCGGCCTGGACAACGCCCGCAACGCCGCCGTCCTGGCTTCGCAAATCATCGCCGCGTAAAGCCGCCCGCCCGCGTTGGTAGCATCGCCGAAAGTGACCGTCGATCTTGCAGATCTGCCCCTCCTCGCCAGCGGCAAGGTGCGCGAGCTGTATGACCTGAGCGATCGCCTCTTGATGGTCGCCAGCGACCGGATCTCCACCTACGACGCGGTCCACCCCACGCCGATTCCCGACAAGGGCAAGGTTTTGACAGGTCTCTCGGCGTTCTGGTTCGAGCAGACCAAGGGGATCGTCGCCAACCACATGATCTCCGCCACCGAGGGGGTCCCCGTTGAGGCGCGTGGCCGGGCCTTGGTCGTGCGCAAGTTGAAAATGCTGCCGGTCGAGTGCGTCGTGCGCGGCTACATCACAGGTTCGGGCTGGAAGGACTATCAAGCCACCGGCAAGGTCTCGGGGATCGAGCTGCCGGGCGGCCTGCAGGAGTCCGAGCAGTTGCCGGAGCCGATCTTCACCCCGTCGACGAAGGCGGAGGTGGGCCATGACGAGGCGATCGATTTCGAGCGCGCCGCCGAGCTGGTCGGCGACCGCGGTTTGATGGAACGAGTCAGGGACATTTCGATCGATCTGTACTCCTACGCGGCCGCCCATGCGCGCGATCGGGGCGTGATCTTGGCCGACACGAAGTTCGAGCTGGGCCTCGACGAGGACGGCGAGCTGGTCGTCGGCGACGAGGTGCTTACGCCCGACTCCTCGCGCTACTGGCCGGTCGCAGGCTATGAGGTGGGCAAAGGTCAACCGAGCTTCGACAAGCAGTACGTGCGCGACTGGGCAGCCTCCAGCGGGTGGGACAAGCAGCCGCCCGCGCCCGCGATCCCCGAGGACGTCGTGGCGGGCACCAGGGCGCGCTACGTCGAAGCGTACGAGCTGATCGTCGGCGAGCCGTTTCAGGCTTGGCTGGACCGCACCGCGTGAGAGCACGCGTGCTGATCCGCCCGAAGGCGGGCATCCTCGACCCGCAGGGCGAGGCCGTGCAACGAGCGCTACCGGCGCTTGGCTTCGAGGGGGTCGAGAACGTCCACGTCGGCCGGCTTGTCGAGCTGGACGTAGAGGACCCCGGTCAGCTGGAGTCGATGTGCGAGAAGTTGCTCGCCAACCCGCTGGTCGAGGACTATGAGATCGTCCTCGCTTCCGGCTGATCCTTCCGTGGAGCGGCGATGAGATTCGGCGTACTCCAGTTTCCCGGTAGCTGCGACGAGGTCGATGCGCTCTACGCGGCGCGCAGGGTCGGTGATGCAGAGCTGTTGTGGCACCGAGAGCGCGACCTCAAAGGGGTTGACGCGATCGTCGTGCCGGGCGGGTTCTCCTACGGCGATTACCTCAGGGCGGGTGCGATCGCACGCTTTTCGCCGGTGCTGGAGTCGGTGATCGCGTTCGCCGAAGGTGGCGGGCTCGTGCTTGGGATTTGCAACGGCTTTCAGGTCTTGTGTGAGGCGCATCTTTTGCCGGGTGCCTTGCTCCCAAACACGAATCTGCGCTTCACCTTCAGGCAGGTGGATTTGGAGGTCGTGGAGAAGGGCACGGCCTTCACCGGCGCATGTGAGGGCGAGCGGCTGAGTATCCCCGCCAAGCACTCCTGGGGCCGCTACTACGCCGATGAGCCCACGCTTGCAGCGATGACCGACAATGGCCAGGTCGTGCTCAGGTATGCGCCCGGCCACAACTTCAACGGTTCGACCGACGACATCGCGGGTGTACGCAACGAGCGGGGAAACGTGTTCGGTCTGATGCCCCATCCCGAGCACGCCGTGGATGAGCTGACCGGCTCGACCGACGGGCTGTGCATCTTCGCCTCGATGCGCCTGGTCGTAGAGGGCGCCCGTGCCTGAGGCCGCGACGCTGCCTACGGTTCAGGATGCCGTGGCGCTCGGGCTCACCGAGGCCGAGTATGACCTGATCTGCGAGAAGCAGGGTGGCCCGCCGAACCAGGTCGAGTTGGCGATGTATTCGCTTCTTTGGAGCGAGCACTGTGCCTACAAGCACTCCAAGAAGCTCCTGCGCACCCTGCCCACAGAGGGACCCAGCGTGGTCATGGGCCCCGGCGAGAACGCCGGCGCTGTCGACATCGGCGACGGGCTCGTGTGTGCGTTCAAGGTCGAGTCCCACAACCACCCCTCTGCGGTCGAGCCGTTCCAGGGCGCCGCCACCGGAGTGGGGGGGATTCTCAGGGACATCTTCGCGATCGGCGCGCGACCGATCGCGGTGCTCGACTCGCTGCGCTTTGGCGAGACGACCAGCCAACGGTCTCGGTATCTACTGGACAGGGCTGTCGCCGGCATCGGCCACTACGGCAACTCGATCGGCGTACCCACGATCGGGGGCGAGGTCTACTTCGAGGGACCGTACGAGCAAAACTGTCTCGTCAACGCGATGGCCCTAGGGATCGCCCGCCGCGATCAGCTCGTGACTAGCGCCGCGGTCGGCGTGGGCAACGTGGTGCTCCTGTTCGGCGCCTCCGCCGGCCGCGACGGGATCGGCGGCGCGTCGGTCCTCGCCTCGGCCGAGTTGGGCGAAGACGACGACAAGCGACCGACGGTGCAGGTAGGCGATCCTTTCGAGGAGAAGAAGCTGATGGAGTGCTCCCTGGAGCTGCTGGAGCGCGGCTTGCTCGTCTCCTTGCAGGACCTGGGCGCCGCCGGCCTGACATCCTCGGCTTCGGAGATGGCCTCCAAGGGCGAGGTGGGGATCGACATCGACGTGGCCCGGGTGCCTCTGCGGGAGGCGGACATGGAGCCGTTTGAGATCATGGTCTCCGAGTCCCAAGAGCGGATGTTGTGCGTGGTCGAGCCCGCCAACGTGGACGCGGTCCTTGCACTGTGCGAGAAGTGGGAGGTCTCCGGCGCGCCGATCGGCGCCGTCACGGATACAGGCCAGATGCGCGTGTTCAAGGACGGTGCGCTCGTGGGATCGATGCCGGTCAGGGCGTTGGTGGACGACTGTCCCCTGTATGACCTGCGGCCCGGGAAGCCGACCGGTACGATCTACCCAGCGCCGCAGGCGCTTCTCTCCCCCAATATAAACCCGTCCGAGACCCTGCTTGCCCTGCTCGCCTCGGCCAACCTTTCGTCACGCAGACCTTTGTTCGAGCAGTACGACTCGATCGTCCAGTCGCGGACCGTCAGGCGCCCGGAGCAGGCCGACGCGGGGGTGCTACAGCTTCCGAACGGGAGCGCGATTGCCGTGTCGATCGACTGCAACGGCCGGCGTGTCGCGGCCGACCCCTACACCGGCACGGTCGCGGCCGTCCTGGAGTGCGCTTCGAACCTCGCCTGCGTCGGCGCCGAGCCGCTTGGTACGACCAACAACCTCAACTTCGGCAACCCTGAGAAGCCGCACATCGCCTGGCAGTTGACCGAATCGGTACGTGCGCTCGGTGACGCCTGTCGGGCCTTGCGGGCACCGATCGTGGGCGGCAACGTGTCCCTCTATAACGAGGGCGCCACGGCCGGCCCGATTTACCCGACGCCGGTGATTGGCATGGTCGGCTCCCTGCCCGACGTACGGTGCGCCGGACGGCTCGGCTTCATGCGCGAAGGCGACTCGATCGCGCTGGTCGGGCACTTCGCGCCGTCATTGGACGCCTGCGAGCTGGCCAAGCTGTGGGGCCAGGAGCTGCCGGACGGCCTGCTCCCAATCGACGTCGCGGCCGTCGCTGCGGCCCAAGCCGCCGTCCGCGACGGAGTTCGCGCCGGCAAGCTCTCAAGCGCCCACGACATCGCCGAGGGCGGCCTTGCGGTGGCCCTGGCCGAGTGCTGCCTGGCGGGCGGGATGGGAGCGCGCGTAGCGATCGAGGACGACGATCCCGAGTATCTGTTCGGCGAGGGCTCTGGCGGCTTCTTGATCAGCGGTGAGCAGAGAACGCTCATGTGCATGTCCGAGCAGACGCCAGTCCGCATCGTCGGAGTGGTCGAAGGCGGGTCGCTGCGAATAGGTAGCCGGATAGACCTGACGCTTGCGGAATTGACCGAGGCGCACGGCGCGCTGGCCGAGTTGTTCGCATGACTGCTAGCGTGAACTGAACGATGCCCTGCGACCCTCGTCCGGAGGACCGCGACGGACCGCGCGACGAGTGCGGTGTGTTTGGCATATACGCGCCCGGCCACGAGGTCTCGCGCTTGTCCTACTTCGCGCTCTATGCCTTGCAGCACAGGGGCCAAGAGTCGGCCGGGATCGCCGCGGCCGACCGGGGCGGCAACATCATGACCAGGCGCGAGCTGGGTCTCGTCTCGCAAGTGTTCTCCGAGAACGACCTGCGCACGCTCCGCGGCGAGCTCGCGATCGGGCACGTGCGCTACTCCACGACCGGCTCCAACGCCTGGGAGAACTCCCAGCCGGTGCAGCGCTCGGAGGGCACCAACGGTTCGCGGCGCGAGGTCGCCTTGGCCCACAACGGCAACCTCATCAACGCGGTCGAGCTGCACGCCGAGTTGATCGAGCAGGGCGTCACCTTCTCCTCGACTTCGGACTCCGAGATTGTGGCCGCCCTGATCGCCACCCATCCGGCCGAGCGGATCGAGGATGCGATCGCCGACATCTTGCCGCGCTTGCAAGGCGCTTTTTCGATCGTCGTGATGACCAAGGATCGCGTCGTCGCCTTCAGGGACCCCCACGGCCTGCGCCCGCTCGCGATCGGTGTGCTGCCCCCGGTGGAGGGCCCGGACAGGGATGGCGCCCCGGCTCGAGACGGTGCGCTGGACCGCGACGGCACCCATCAGAGCCCCGGCGTGGAGGCCGACGAGCCCGGGCGGGAGGGTCACTACTGCGTGGCCTCGGAGTCATGCGCTTTCGACATTATCGGCGCCACTTTCGTGCGCGACGTGGAGCCCGGCGAGGTCGTCACTTTCGGGCCGGAGGGGCTCCAAAGCAGGGTGGTCACGCCCGACGCGCGCAAGGCCTTCTGCGTGTTCGAGTACATCTATTTCGCGCGTCCCGACTCGCGCATGAACGGACACGTTCTGCAAGTCGCAAGGGGAAGGATGGGGGAGATTTTGGCGCGCGAGTCTCCCGTCGAGGCCGATCTCGTAATTCCCGTACCCGACTCCGGTAACGCGGCCGCGCGCGGCTTCGCGCGCGCGAGCGGCTTGCCCCAAGACGACGGCTTCGTCAAGAACCGGTATGTGGCCCGTACCTTCATCCAGCCGGGCCAGGAGCTGCGCAAGCACGGCCTGCGACTCAAGTTCAACCCCCTGCCCGAGGTCGTCGGCGGCAAGCGCTTGGTCGTGGTGGACGACTCGATCGTGAGGGGTAACACCACCCGGCAGATCGTCCAGATGCTGCGCGACGCGGGCGCCACCGAGGTCCACATGAGGATCTCCGCCCCGCCGATCAAGCATCCGTGCCACTACGGAATCGACATGAGCACTCGCGAGGAGATGATCGCCCACGAACGCTCCGTCTCGGAGATCGCCGCTGAGCTGGGCTGCGATTCCTTGGCCTACCTCTCGCTCGACGGCGTGTACGAGGCGGTCGGCGGCGAACGGGCCACCCACTGCGACGCGTGCTTCACGGGCGAGTATCCGGTCAAGGGCTCCCAAGGGGCCCAAGGTAAGTACGCGCTGGAGGTCGCCCCCGCTTGATTGGGGGGGCCTTGTCGCGCCTGCCCGCTAGGGTGGCGCGGGCATGAGTGAGCCGCGCCCAACCGCCCTGCTGCTCGCGTGAGCTTCGTCGCCGGAGGCTTTGCGTGAGCGCCCCCCGATGACCCGCGTGGGCGTACTCGCCGTGGCTTTGGCGTTCATCTTGGGCTTCGCGTTTTTGACCATCGCGGGCATCCAGCAGTACGGGATCAACGTGCAAAGCGTGCTCTCAGTGATCGTGCTCCTGGTCTTGACGGTTGGCATCGTCGGGGCCTTGCGCAATCCTCCTGGTAGATGAGAGGAGGCTCATGAGCAACTCGCCCTTCTTGCCGCAGGGGGGCAGCTCGCGCCGTGTGCGCGCCCGGGCCAGGCGCCGGCGCAAGCGTATGCGGGCGCTGGCGCTGGTCGCGATAGCGCTCGCCGCCGCCGCGATCGCCGCGGTGCTGGTGCTGCCGCGCTCCAGCCTGCTGCACGGCGCCGCTTCGGCCTCCTCGACCAAGCAAGCCGGCCACGACCGGCGCCCCCGCTCGCCGCAAAGCACCCCGGGAGCCACGGAGTCCAGCAGATCGGGTGCCCCGTCAAGCGCGACGAGTGCCTCCGGATCGAGCGCCACGTCGAACCCGACGACCACCCCGAGCTCCGCACTTTCACCGGCGGGACTGCCGCTCGGACGGCCCCCGCTCGCGCTCGACCTGAACGCCCAGGCCGACCCAGTGCAGGTCTCATTCCATCACGAGCCACGAGCCGGTCTGCTGTTCGATCTCGATACGGGCAGGGTGCTGTGGCAGCGCGAAGCCACGCGCGTATTGCCGATCGCGAGCCTCACCAAGATGATGACCGCGCTGCTGGTCGCGCGTTCGCGCTCGCCCGACACCCCGGTGGCGATCTCTCGACGGGCGGTGGGCGCACAGGGCTCGAAGGTCGGACTGCTCCCCTTGCACAAGCACGTGCCTTTGAAGACACTGCTCTACGGCCTGCTGCTCCCCTCGGGCAACGATGCGGCCGTGGCTCTGTCCGAAAATGTGGCAGGGAGCGTCGGGCGCTTCGTCAAGCAGATGAACCAGGAGGCAGCCAGGCTGGGGCTGGGCTGTACGCGCTATACCTCGCCGGACGGCTTGGACAACGGCAACAGCTCGTGCGCGGCGGATCTCGCCGAGCTTGCCCACGTCGATCTTGGCCAACCCTTGCTTGCCGCGATCACCCGCTCAGCCTCGGCGATCATGCCCTTCCCGATCAAGGGCGGCAAGCTCTACCTGTACAACAACAATCCGCTGTTGCGCTACGGCTACCCGGGGGCGACCGGTCTGAAGACCGGAGAGACCGAAGCGGCTGGACTGTGCCTGGTCGGGACCGCCGAGCGCCACGGGGTCCGCCTGGGCGTGGTGCTCTTGCACTCGCCCGAACTTGGGCGCCAAGCCGAGTATCTGCTCGACCGGGGCTTCGAGGACGTCTACGGCCAGGCGCCGATCCCCGCTCCGCCGGTGCCACCTGGGCGCTGAGCCACAATCTCACTGGGTGTGGCGACTCGAAGCCTGCCGGAGTCGTTTGGGCGCAGCGAGGAGTAGCCTTACCTCCCACACATTGACTGGCCAGTCAGCCAAAGGGAGAGCACAGTGGATCTTGACGACACCCCCGAGCAGGCAGCGCACCGCGCCAAGGTGAAAGCATGGCTCGAAGAGCACAAGGCAGAGGCCCCCGTCCTCAGCGGAGAGGGCGCAATCACAGACGAGGATCAGATCATCGCCGCCAGGCGCGCTTGGCAGGGCAAGCTGGCCGAGGCGGGCCTGGCCGGGGTGACCTGGCCCAAGGAGTATGGGGGACAGGGCCTCGGGCCGATCGAGCAGGTCGTCTGCAACCAGGAGATCGCCAAGGCCGGCGTGCCCGGCATCCTCGACGCGATCGGCGTGGGGATGCTCGGCCCGACGATCATCGCCCACGGCGCCGAGGAGCAGAAGGCTCGCTACCTCGGCCCGATGCTCCATGGCGACGAGGTCTGGTGTCAGCTGTTCTCAGAGCCGGCCGCCGGCTCTGACCTGGCGGCCGTCCAGACGAGGGCCCGCCAAGAGGACGACGGTACTTGGCGCTTGAGCGGACAGAAGGTGTGGACGACCAACGCCCAGTTCTCCTCCTATGGGCTCTTGCTCGCAAGGACCGACCCCGAGCAGCACAAGCACAAGGGCCTCACGATGTTCATCATCCCGATGGACGCGCCCGGCGTGACGGTCCGGGGTTTGCGTCAAATCTCCGGTGAGGCCGAGTTCAACGAGGTGTTCCTCGACGACGTCAAGCTGGAGGAGGATGCGGTCGTGGGCGGGGTAGGCAACGGCTGGGGCACAGCCCTGACCACGCTCATGTTCGAGCGCGTCACGATCGGCCTCGGTGGCGAGGGCCTCGGCTACAACTCGGTGCGCTTCGCTAAGGGCATCGCCTCAGACGCGCACGGCCGGCGCGACTCCGAGGTACGCAAGGAGCTCGGCGAGATCGCAAGCGAACTTCTCGCGGTCCGCTTCACCGGCTACCGCACCTTGACGGCCTTGCAGAAAGGCCAGATCCCGGGCCCCGAGGCGGGCTTGGCAAAGGTGACGATCGTCAACGGCGCGATCAAAGCGGGAGACCTGATTACCGACGTGCTCGGCCCCGATGCCTTGGCCGAGGACAGCGAGTGGGCCTACATGATCTCGTTCCTGCCCGGCCTGAAGTCGGCGGGTGGGACCGAAGAGATTCTGCGCAACACGATCGGCGAGCGCGTCTTGGGGTTGCCCCCAGAGCCGCGCTTGGACAAGGGCATCCCGTTTTCGGAGCTTCGCTCCAAGGAAGCGGCGGCGGTATGAGCGCGGCAAATCCATCTGTGCCCCCTTGTGGGGTATTCCACCCCGCGCGCCGCCGGCGTGCGGTCACACTCGCGGAGGCGGCAGCATGAACTTGGCACTTTCAGACGAGCAGGAGTTCTTGCGCGAGGCTGCCCGAGGCACCTTGTCGCGCACAAAGACCTTGGAGGCCGCCCGTGAGGCGCTCGACACCCCGGACGGCGGAACCGGAGGCTCAAGCCCGCTCCCGGATCTGTGGCCGACCGCCTGCGAGGCCGGCTGGCCGGGCTTGTTGATCGACGAGTCCCACGGTGGGGCTGGCCTGGATGCGTTCGACGCGATGCTCGTGATGAGCGAGTGCGGGCGCGTGCTCGCCCCGGTGGCCTTGCTGGGACACCTGCCCGCCAGCGCGATCCTCAACGAGGCGCCTGTAGCTAAGGACCTACTGGCGCCGCTAGCCAGTGGCGAGCGCAGAGCCGCCTATTTGCCGACGATGCCGCCCAACGACCTGGTGGATGGCTGGTGCGTGGACCCACGACACGGATCCACCCGTCCGGGGGCGCCCAAGGCCAAAAGCGAAGGTTCGGGGGGTGCCACGCTCAGCGGCACCTATGCGTTCGTGCCGGACGCTCCCGGCGCCGATCTGCTGGTGGGGGTAGCTCTGCTCGATACCCCACAAGGGGGCACAGGTGGCAAGCCCGTGGGCGTGGCGATCGAGACCTCGGCGAGCGGCGTGGAGATCGAGTCGGTGTTCCGCTACGACGCCACTCGCTCGCTCGGCCACGTGACTCTCACCGACGCGCCTGCCACCGTTTTGGACGCTCCCGAGGAGGCCTTGGCGGGAGCTTGGCACCTTGCCCAGGCCTTGATCGCGGCAGAGTCCTTGGGCAGCGTGGAGACGGCCTTGGACATGTCGGTCGCTTACGCCAAGGAGCGCTTCACCTTCGGTCGTGCGATCGGCTCCTACCAGGCGGTCAAGCACTCCCTCACGGAGGTCTTGCGCCAGCTCGAGAACGGGCGTTCCCTGCTCTATTACGCGGGTTGGTCGCGCAACGGTGCGCCCGCCGAGTTTCCCTTGGCGGCCAGCGCCGCGCGCTCGGTCGCGGGTCGCGCGCTCGACCAGGGGGCCCGCACGATGATCTCGGTGCACGGCGGCATCGGCGCCACTTGGGAGCACGACGCCCCCCTCTATTTCAGGCGCGCCCAGCTCTCGCGACGCTTGCTCGGCGGGACCGCTGCGGCTACCGACCGGGTGGCCGGGGAGCTCATCGCCCAGGCCGACGCCGCTTAGGTTTCGCGCTTGCCACGGGGGCGGCTTCCAAGGAGGCCGCCACCGGTGCGCCGTAGGCGGCGTGGACCGCTTCCACGAGCGAGGTTTCCACGCCGCAGTTGATGCAGAAGCCGTGCTGTGACCAGCCGATCGCCCGCGCCAACACCTGATCGGCGTAGGTGACGCCGGTCAGGTCGTGGCCGTAGTAGTCATAGGCCGCATTCCATGCGCTTACGTCCAAGCCGTAGCCCGCGCCGTCGGCCGAGAGCAGGTGGGCGGCCGCCATGATCGCGTCGAAGTCGTCATAGATCGAGGGATGGCGCGCGGTCTTGTGGTCGTAGGAAGAGGGCCGCTTGCCGTAGCGATAGGAATCGCTCACCAGAGCCCACGTGGAGCTCGATGCGCGCCCGCCGTTGGTGACGTTGAACTGCATCGGCCCGCCGCAGCAGTGGGCGAAGTTGAGCCCCGAGTAGATCCCCGGCGCCGTCGAGAAGGCCGACTCCTGACGGTGAATCGAGGCCAGCAGCAGCCAGTTGACCCCGAACGTGCTCTGCGCGGTCGCATAGATCGGGTAGAAGCCTTGCATCCAGCGCTCCGGGATGTGGGTGCTGGTTGCCGCCTCATAGAGCGCCATGTCGCGGTGAGCCTGTAGCGAGGACGGATCGCCCACGATCGCCCGGCCGCTGCTTTGCGAGGCGTCCGCCGTGAAGCCCGCGCCTGAAGCACCGGCCGCCGCGGGAGCAGTGCGAGGCGACGGAGTCGGCGTCACCGCGATCACAGGCGGCGGCGCGGAGCCGGAGCCCGCGGGGGCCGCGCCGATCTCGCCACTCAGCACCAGCAAGAGCGCCGCCAGTCCGAGCACACCCAGCGAGATGGCGAGGGCCCAAGCTCCTCGCTCAGAGCTAGGCTCCGGAACATTGGCCGCGCCCGCGGCGCCCTCATAAAGTCGATCGGTGGACTCGTCGAATCTTCCCGCTGGCGAGGTCACACCTTCAAGGTTGACACAACGCGTGCACGCCCCCGCCGGTCACGCGCTCAGGCAGGCGTCAAGGAACCCAGCTTTGCGCCGAGCGAGTCCAACAGTTCCTGAAACGAGGCTTCGAACTTCTCCACACCCTCGCGCTCCAAGGTCTCGGTCACGTCGTCGTAGTCCACGCCGGCCTCAGCCAGTTCGCCGAGGAAAGCCTCGGCCTCGGCCATGCCCTCGATCAGCGTGGCGCGGGGGGAGCCATGGGCCTGGAAAGCTTCGACGGTCTCCTCGGGCATCGTGTTGACCGTGTCCGGGCCGATCAACTCATCCACATACAACGTGTCCTTGTAGGCCGGATTCTTGGTCGAAGTCGAGGCCCAAAGCACGCGCTGGGGTGTCGCACCCTTGCCGGCCAAATACTCCCAACGGGCGCCCGCAAAGGTGCGCTGATAGTGGCGGTAGGCCAGCTTCGCGTTGGCTACCGCCAAGCGCCCTTTCAACTCGCCATGGTCGACTTCGTCGAGGCGCCTGTCGGCCTCGGTGTCGATCCGCGAAACGAAGAAGCTGGCCACCGAGGCGACCTTGGACGGGTCCCCGCCCTCGGCCACCAGTCGCTCCAGGCCGCGGATGTAGGACTCGGCCACCTCGGCGTAGCGGCGCAACGAGAAGATCAAGGTCACATTGATCGAGCGTCCCTTGGCGATCACGTCCTCGATCGCCGCCAAGCCAGGCTTGGTGGCCGGGATCTTGACGAGCAGGTTGGGCCGGTCAACCGCCTCGTGCAAGCGGATCGCCTCCCTGAAGGTGGCAAGCGTGTCGTAGGCCAAGCGCGGGTCAACCTCCAAGGAGACGTACCCGTCGCGCCCATACCCGCCGTCCCATCGCGGGCGAAACAAGTCGCAAGCCTCCCTGATGTCCTGCTCGGCCAAAGCCCAGAAGGCTTTCTCCACATCGCGTGCCTGCCCCCCGCCATGGGGGGTGTCGAGCTCGCGCAGCTGTGCGTCATACGCGTCGCCGGCGGCCATCGCCTTCTCGAAGATGGTGGGGTTCGAGGTGGCGCCCACGACCGAGTCCTCGTCGATCAGCTTCTGCAAGTGCCCGCCCCTGATCGCCTCCCTTGAGAGGAAGTCGATCCAGACGCTCTGGCCCAGGGCCGATAGCGCTTGCAGTGGCGAGGACTCCATGCTTTTCAGCCTATCCCTTCAGCAGCGCGCGTCCGCGGGCGGCGATCGACTCGGCGGTGAAGCCCAACTTCTCGAGCACAGTCGTCCCTGGAGCCGAAGCGCCGAAGCGGTCGATCCCGAGCACCTCGCCGCGATCGCCCACCCACTTCCACCAGCATTGCGTCACGCCCGCCTCGACCGCCAAGCGGGCCGGTACCTCACGCGGAATCACGCTCTCGCGATAGTCCTCCGCCTGGGCTTCGAACAGTTCCATGCACGGCATAGATACGACCCGCACCGAAGCCCCCTCAGCCGCGAGGGCGCGAGCCGCGGTCAAACTCGGGGCCACCTCACTACCGGTGGCGATCAAAACGAGATCCGGCACGCCCCTCCCCCCATCCTGACCCACGACCCAAGGCGTCGTCGCGTCGGTGGGGGCGCCATCCACGTTCGTCCCGTCACCGCCGCTCCCCGAGTCCCACAGCACATAACCGCCACGGCGCACGCCCTCGGCCGAGCCTACCTCCGTGCGGTCGAGCACCGGCAGGTTCTGGCGCGAGAGCAGCAGGGCCACCGGGCCGTCCTCGCGCTCCAGGCCGACCCGCCAAGCCTGCACCGTCTCGGCGGCGTCGGCGGGCCGCATCACCCACAGGTGGGGGATCGCGCGCAGGGCCGCGTAGTGCTCGACCGGCTGGTGGGTGGGACCGTCCTCGCCGAGTCCCACCGAATCGTGCGTCCAGACCCACATCACTGGCAGCTCCATCAGGGCGGAAAGCCGCACCGAGCCGCGCATGTAATCGGAGAAGACCAGGAATGTGGAACCGTAGGGCTTGACCATTCCGCCGTGGGCGCCCAAGCCGTTGACGATCGCCCCCATCGCGTGCTCTCTTATCCCGAAGGGAATGTTGCGCCCGGCATGGACCTTGGAGTACTCGCCGGCGCCCTCGAAAAGGGTCTTGGTGGACTCGACCAGGTCGGCGGCACCACCCGCCATCGTCGGCGCGAACGAGGCGAAGGCTGCCATCGTCTTCTGCCCGGCCGATCTGGTCGCGATTTCGCTGCCCGCCTCGAACTCGGGCAGGGCGTCGTGCCAGCCCTCGCGCAAGCGTCCCGCCCAAGCCCGCTCCCAATCCTCGAGGAGCTCCGGGTAGCGCTCCTTCCAAGTGGCTTCGCGCTCTTCGGCCTCGGCCTGCAGGGCGCCCCCGCGGGGACGCAGGTCCATGTGCTCGTACACGCTTTGCTCGACTGTGAAGTGGGCATCGGGGTCGAAGCCCATCACCAGCTTGGTCGCCCTCACCTCATCCTCGCCCAAAGGCGCGCCATGCGCTTTGGCGGTATCGACCGCATTGGGGGCCGGATAGGCGATGTGCGATCGCACTTGGATGAACGAAGGACGCTCGGTTTCGGCCCGGGCGGCCTCGATTGCCCTGAGCAGAGCGTGCACGTCCTCGGAGTCATCCACGCGCTGCACGTGCCACCCGTCGGCGTGCATCCGCGCGGCATGGTTCTCGGTGTCAAAGGAGATCGAGGTTGTCCCGTCGATCGTGATCCTGTTGTCGTCGTAGCAAACGATCAGCTTGCCCAGGCCGAAGTGCCCGGCGATCGAAGCCGCTTCCTGGGAGACCCCCTCCATCATGTCCCCGTCCGAGCAGATCGCGTAGGTGTGGTGATCCACCACCTCGTGCCCCGGCCGGTTGAAGCGCTCGGCCAGGAAGCGCTCGGCCATGGCCAGACCGACCGCGTTGGCCACCCCTTGGCCGAGCGGGCCGGTGGTGACCTCCACGCCGGGCACCAAGCCGCGCTCGGGATGGCCCGGCGTGCGCGAGTCCCACTGCCTGAAGTTCTGCAGATCCTCGATCGAGAGCTCGAACCCGGTCAGGTGGGCCAGCGTGTATTGCAAGATGCAAGCGTGTCCCGCCGAGAGCACGAAGCGGTCGCGGTCGCGCCACTGCGTGTCCGTCGGGTTGATCCGCAAGACGTGCCTGTAGAGCGTGTAGGCGAGCGGCGCCAAGGCCATCGCCGTGCCCGGATGGCCGGCGTTCGCCTTCTGGACCGAGTCCATCGCGAGCGCCCTGATCGTGTCGATCGAGAGCTTGCGGACCTCCCGCTGCCCGGCGTCGAGCGAGGGCGCGCGCAGAGCACTTGAATCGGACACCGCCGCCATATGTTGCGATCCTAGCGAGCCTGCGCGGTCATGGGCGCTCGCCGCGCCTCCTTGCCTAAAGCGAGCGCCCACCAACCGCTGTCGGGCCGTCCTCAGCCGACGTATGGCCGGCGTCGCCGCGGGGGAAAGCCTGCCACCGAGTGGCGGCGCCCGTGCGAGCACCAGCGTCGTTTGGGGCGCACGCGCACCAACCAGTGCAGGTCGTGGCGCGAATGCGAGCGCCTGTAGGGCCAGCGGGGATGCAGCGCGCGCACCATCAAGTGGCGCTCGCAGGCTAGTCCTCTCATGTCAATCCAACCTCCTTGTCGGCTCCCTGCCCTTCCTGGCAATGCGACAAATCGTCCAATCCCCCCACCTCACTTTTGCCGTTCCGGACAACTAATAGCACGGGCCTTACAGAACCCGTTACTGATTACGTTGCCATCCCAATACGCCGCGAACCCAGCCCCGGAATCGCACAATTGGACTTGCCCATATGCTGAAACTAGTATTCGCAATGGGTCCTCGTCTCGACGCTCTCCATGATCAGTGACCTCCCAGTGAGCTGGAGACATCCTCGAACAAAAACAAATAAATCATTCTTTACGCAGCTTGTCAAGAGCTATGGTATAGGGATGGCCCAGAGGACCCGTTCGACCAAAGCCCGCGAACGCGGCCTTCCCCGCGGCCCGCAGGCGCTCCCACCCGAGGAGGTGGCGGCCGATCAGCGCGAGCGCCTGTATGAGGCGATGATCAAGTCGGTCAACGAGAACGGCTTCGTGGCCACCACGATCTCCGACCTGGTCGCCGGCGCAGGCGTCTCCAGGCGCAGCTTCTACGAGCACTTCGCCAACAAGGAGGAGTGCCTCCTGGCCACCTATGACGCCTTGATCGGGCGCCTCACCGCTCGCATCGTGGACGCCTATGACCCCGAGGAGGAGTGGACCAACCAGATCGAGGCCTTCGTGCGAGCCCTGTTCGAAGCCTCCAGCGACCGCCCCGACTCCGCGCGCCTGGTGTCGGTGGAGATGGGCGCCGCCGGTCCGGTCGGCATCGAAAGGTGGGCGCGCGACGCCGACCGCCTCGCCCAGTTCGTGACCTACATCTTCGATCGGGCCCCCGGCGAGGGCTCCGTGCCCACGCCGATAGCCCGCGCGATCGTGGGTGCCCTGCGCACGATCCTCTATTCGAGGGTCCGGCGCGAGCGCTCCAGTCGTTCCTTGAAAGCAGAACTACAGAAGCTGACCCCCGACATCGTCACCTGGATCGTCGGCTTCTATCCGACGCCCCCCGAGATCCCGGCCAAGCCGAAGTCCAGGCGCCACGGACATCTACAGGGAGGACGAGCGCCGGGCACGTTCTCACCCTCGCCGAGCTGGGCGCCGCGAGGATTGCCGCGCGGCGAGCACAGCCTGCCCAAGGGCTTCGTCGCCCAAAACCAGCGCGAACGGATTTTCGACGCGGTCGCCAACCTGACCGCCGAGAAGGGCTATGCGGCGCTCAGCCTGGAGGAGATCGTGGCCGAGGCGGCGATCTCATTGCAGACCTTCTACGAGCACTTCGAAAACAAGGAGGAGGCGTTCCTGGCCACCTTCGAGATGGGCCACGCCAAGGCCACCGCGGCGATCAACCGCTCGCTCGACTTGAAACTGAGCTGGGAGCAGAACATTCGCATCGGCCTCACCGCCCTGCTCGAGTTTCTGGCATCGGAGCCAGCGACCGCGCGCCTTGCCTGCGTAGACATCCTGATCGCCTACCCCCACGTGGCCGGGCGCGTGAATGAGGCCAACTTCTCCTACATCGAGCTGCTCGATATCGGACCTCAGGACACCTACCCCAACAGCCCGGCCGCGGTCATGCGCGAAGCGTCGGTCGGGGGCATCTTCGAGCTATTGCACGAGTACATCCTCAACGGGCGCACCCAGCGCGTGCTGGAGCTGGGGGACTATGCGATGTATCTCGTGGTCACGCCTTTTGCGGGGCGCGAGATTGCGGCTCGGGCGGTGGCGGAGACGTAGGGCGCGAGATCGCGGCTCGGGCGGTGGCGGAGAGGTAGGGCGCGCTCGTAGTACGGCGCACCTGCCGCGGTTAAGCGACTTGCGGGATCCTCGGGAGCGCGAGAACCGTTGCGGTGCCTCAGCCTCCAGAAGCGAGTCTCGGTGAGACCCGCTGAATCAACTCGGTCACGAACGGCTCCGCTCCCCGCCGGCGATACAGACGCATGGCGTCTTCGTTGGTGGTCACCACGCTTATCACCATGTCCTGGACGCTCATCCCACGCAGGTGCGCCTCCACGGTGTCGAGCAGTGCCGAGCCGACGCCTCGCCCGCGCCACTGCGGAAGAACGGCGAGGATGACCAGTTCGGCCAGGCGCTCCGATGCGCTCCAAGACGCCGCGAAATCCGAGCCCGAGCGAATACGCACGAGCGCGTAACCGACGTAACCGGTTTCCGCTTCGGCCTTGGCGGCCAGCACGAACATCTCTTGACCTTGGGCCCGCCACTCGGCCTCCATCCGCTGGCGCGCCTGCCACGCCACATCAAACGGCTGCGCACGATCTCCAAGGTGGGGGGTCAGCGCGAGGTGGTGTTCGTACAAGGAGCGCCAAACCGGCTGAAGCTCGTCCATCCGGCCCACAGGGAGTTCGGTGATCTCGAAATCGCGCACGCGGGAAGCGTGGCACACGAAAGCTTCCGTCATGCTCTCGATGCTCGCTCATGGCCGACGCGGACGACCAGAACGGCTTGATCAAAGCTGAGCCTACGACACCAGGTGGTGTACAATGGCGTTATGCCCCGAACGCAGGTATATCTGGGTGAGGAAGAACTGGAGGCGCTCGACCAGGCCGCGCGCGAGGCCGGAGCGTCACGCTCGGAGTTGATCCGACGCTCGGTGCGGGAATCGTTCGGCTTGAAGACGAAGGCCGACCGCAAGCGCGCGCTGCAGGCAAGCGCCGGCTCCTGGAAGGGACGAACCTTCAGCGGCGCGGAGTACGTCGACGCGGTTAGAGGCGATCTGAATGACCGCTTGCGCCGCCTCGGCCTGTCGTGAGGCTGATCGACACAACAGTCGCCATCGACCATCTGCGCGGCGTCGTGCCCGCTACCAGGCTGCTCACCCAGTTCGTCGAGGAGGGCGAGGCGCTCCTCGCGAGCGAGATCGTGCGCTTCGAGCTGCTGGCGGGCGTCAAGCCGAATGAGGCTGACGCCCTCGAGCTTTTCTTCTCATCCTTTGTGTGGGTCCTAGTCGACGAGGAGATCACGCGCGCCGCCGGAGAGCTCGCACGCAAACACCGCAAGGCATACAGCGGGATCGATGACGCCGACTATCTCATCGCGGCCACCGCTACCGTCACCAAGGCGGCACTGGTCACGACCAACGTACGCCACTTTCCGATGTTCAAAGAGCTCGCGCCTGCTTACTGATCGCGAAGGTGCGCCACTGGGGAGGGCATTGCGGCAGGCGCTCCGATGTCCCGACACATCACAAAGTGCGCCCGGCGGGAATCGAACCCGCGGCCTGCGGTTTGAAAGACCGCTGCTCTTTGGCTCCCCGAAGAGAACCGTTGACCACTGAGCTACGGGCGCGCGCGGCTCACGATGCTACTACGTCGCCCGCAGGCTCGGCCGCCGCCGGGACGGTCGGGCCGCTGTAGGGGTAGGCTTCGCAGAGCAAGAGCAGGTAACCGTGGGATTGGGCGCCATACCGCAGGCCCAAAGCTCCCGCGTTGCGCAGCCCCAAGGGCATGCTGCCGGTGGCCAGCGAAGCGAACCAGCCGAGCAGGGCCACCGCGAACAGCAGGCCGCTGTAGGCGCTCTCGAGCATGAACGCCGGAATCGCGAGGATCAAGCGGAAGGCCACCCTCCACGGGTTCTGCGGTTGAGGGTCGGCGATCGACACTTCGACCGGATAGCTTCCGGGCCGTCCAAGGAAGCCCGGGAAAGGGTCGGCGATCAGAAACAGGTAGGCGTACACATGGGTCTGATAACGCACATAGGCCGCCAAGAAGTTATGCAGACCGTCGGGCGCTTGCCCGCGCACGAGCGTCGCGAGCCAGTTGGCGATCGCGGCGAAGAAGGCCACGATCCCCCAAAGCGCCAACCAAATCAGATGGGGGACCGCCAGGATCAGGCGGAAGAAAACGGTTAGCTTGGAGCGCTCCAGGTCGGCGCCGACCTGTAGGCGAATCGGGTCGCTCTCGCGCACGGGCAACCCGGCGAAAGCCGTTTGGGGGTCGCTGTTGGGATAGCGGTCGGTCAACAGGAACAGGTAGGCATCGACTTGGGCCGAATAGGCGAGCCCATAGGCGACGGCGTCGCGCAAACCTCGCGGCATCCGGGAGCGCGCCATGGTCGCAAACCAAGCGAGCACGGCGGCGACGGCGGCCAGTCCATAGGTCGAGCCGGCGCTTCCATAGCCGCGTGCGCCACCCGAAGTGAGCGCGCCCGCGACGATCAACGCCGGGATCGCGAGCACGATGCGGAAGGCCACCTTCCAGCGGTTTTGCGGCTGGGGCGGCGCGATCTCCACGTCGACCGGGTAACCCGAGGCGCCTGTGAATTCCGGGAAAGGTTGAGCCGCGAGCAGCACATAGGCACCCACGTGGATCGCGTAGCGCACGTAGGAAGCCAAGAAGTTGTGCAAAGACTCGGGGGACTGGCCGGCGAACAGGGTTGCGAACCAGTTGGCGATCACGGCGAAAGCGGCGACGATCCCCCACAGGCCAAGCCAGATCAGGTGGGGGATGGCCAGAATCAGGCGGAAGAACACAGAGACGCGTGTGCGCTCCAGGTCGTCTTCGACGGTCAGGTGGACGGGACGGTCGTTCACGGCTCACACCTCTCTCGGCCAATTCAAGGCAACGCATACCGGCTCACACGAGGATCGGTTCATGCGAGAATCTATTGGTACCCGGCACGTCGGACGACATGCGACGAATGTCACAATGCCACGGACGGGGGGCAGTTGTCGAGTGCCTGTCGGTGGCTTAGCGGCCTGGAGCAATACGACCGTGAAACCTCCACCCCTCCTTCGACGTCAATCGACCTCGCTCAGGCCCCCGCTCTCGGGGTCGAACACGAAGCCACGGATGTGCCCGCGGTGGGGTAGCTCGGGGCTCGATCTCAGCCTCGCCAAGCCTTGGCGCAAGGTCTCCTCGACATCCTCGAAGGCGCCCAAACGCCAGGCCGGCAGCACCCCGTCGGCGGCCAACTCCTGGGCGAACTCGTCCTCGGAGGCTCGGTGCAGGCCACAGCCGTGATGCATGACCACGACGATCTCCTCGGTCCCGAGCTTGCGCTGGGAGACGCTCAGCGAGCGGATCGCGTCTTCGGTCACCAGGCCGCCCGCGTTGCGGATCAGGTGGGCGTCGCCGCGCTCCAGTCCCAACATCGGAAACAGGTCGATCCTGGTGTCCATGCACGCCAGCACCGCCACTTTGCGCTTCGGTCTCGGGCTGAGCCCGGGCGCCGCCAGCGCCTCTGCGCGCGAGGCGGCCACGGCGAGCATGTCATCGGCATTGGTCATAGCGGCTGCGATCTTTTAGCAGGCTCCGTCGCGTGTCGGGGTGTGGCGCCGTGGGGTGCGGCTCCTTGAGGTGTGGCGTCCGGGGTTGCGGCGTCCGGGGTTGCCGGTTCGACCGCGAGCTTGAGGCTCATCTTGATCGCCCGCACCGCTCCCGTGGCGCCGGCCTGCAAGGTGAAGCCGAGCACGAGCGCCACGATCCCCGGAATGGTCAAGTACTTGGAGCCGAGCATGAGGATGCCCAGTCGCCCGAGCAGGTAAGGAGGAGTGCAAACGGTCGCGCCGAGCGCCGCGCCGAGGGCTCCGGCCGTCAGCTTCTCGCGGGGCGAGCGCTTGGGCTTGACCCCGATCAGGCGCGCGGGCACGGCGACGTAGGCGATCATCATGATCCCGATCACGATCCCCAAGCACAGTGCAAACCAAGGTTTGCCCCAGCGCGGTGCCACGGTCGTGCCGAGTGTCAAAAGGACCCCGACGCCGGCGCCCCACGTGAGGATCGGGCGCACATGCTCACGGGCCTTGAGGTAGGCGGGTCGGATCTTGGGCACCTTGGCGTCCGCGATCGCGAAGGCGAACACCGCGTTCAAAAAGAAGCAAGCGACGGTGATCGCGACGATCGCCAAGCCGACCGGAATCAGAATCGCGCCGCGCAGGTCCGGCAGCGAGCGGCCATAAAGGACACGCGCGCGCAGGTCATACATAGCCAGCCAGATCCAAACGGCCGGCGGCACCTGGACGAGCATCAAGCGCCAGTTGGCAAGCAGTAGCTTGAGCCCCTGGAAGAGCATCGTGAAAGCCCCCACCGTGAAGGCCAGCGGTGCGAACAGCCGACGCCGGCGGCTCAGACTAACGATCTGCTCGACAAGCGCCTCGTCGTCCTCTTGGATCGCCCTCGCCAGGCGCCCCAAGCGGGCAAGCAGCTCGTCGCATCGCGATCTCAGGTGCACGCCGCCAGCGTATCCGGGGGCCGAGGGCGGCCAATACGCGAAGATGGGCTCATGGCAAAGCCCCAAGCCATGTCCGACCGCGCGTTGGGTCGCGCCTTGCTCGCGCGCCAAGGCCTGCTCGAGCGCTTCGACCGGCCCGTGATGGAGACGGTCGAGGCGATCGGGGCGATGCAAGGCCAGGCCTGGGCGGCCTTGCCCGTCGGCCTGTGGTCGCGGATGGCCTCCTTCGCGCCGGAGGATCTCTATCGGGCATTGGAGGGGGAAGAGCTGCTTTGGGGGATCGGCATCCGGGGCACTTTGCATCTCGTCTCGGCCCACGAGCACCCCGCCTACGCGACCGTGGCGGTGGAGCCGACCGGCGCCTGGCACCGGGCGATCGGCCAGACCACTGCTGGGATGGACCAGCTGCGCGACGCGGTTCTCACCTTCGCCAAGGGACAGTCGCGCACCAGCGAGGACTTCACACAGTTCGCCGAAGATTGGGTCGCAAACCATCCCGGCGCAATCGACGAGCAAGAGGTCGAGGCGCAGCGGTCGGTCAAGTGGCGTCCGATCTTCCGCTGGAGCGCGTTGGTGCGAGTGCCCTCCGGTGGAGTTTGGGGAGCGAAGACTCCCGCCGATCACCGCGCGGCGCCGATCCCGCCGGGCAAGCGCCCGGCGCCCAAGCGCGAGCAGGCGTTGGAGGCGGTCGCGCTAGCGCATCTGCGCGCCTTCGGTCCGGCCGGCGTCGAGGACGTGGCCTGCTGGACGGGCGCTCGCGTACCGGTGGTGCGGGCCTTGCTCGAAGGCATGGAGGAGCGGTTGGCGATCTTCGCGGATGAGACCGGGCGCACTCTGTATGACCTGCCTGAGGCGTCCCGGCCTGCCCCGGACACGCCTGCCCCGCCGCGCCTGCTCGGGGCTTTCGACAGTACTTTGCTCGCCTACGCCGTCCGGCACCGCGGCCGCATCGTGCCCGAGGGGTTGCGTGAAGTGATCTACGACAAGGGCAACCTGCGAATCCAGCCCACGATCGTGCTTGACGGCCTGGTCGCGGGAACCTGGTCGGTCGAGCAGCGCCGGCGCGAAGCCACCTTGACCCTCCGCCCGGCCGGCAAGCTGGCGCGCGCCGATCGGACGGAGCTCATAGCCGAGGCGGAGGGGCTCTTGGCGGGGCTTTACCCCAAGGCCAAGGGCAGGCAGGTGGTCGTCGAGTAGTCTGCTACCGGGCCGGGGGCTGGTCGATGCGCACCATGTTGCCCGACGGATCGCGCACCGCGCAGTCCCTCGTGCCCCAAGGCTGGTCGGTCGGCTCCTGCACGATCTCCGCGCCCGAGGCGACCAGCTTCTCGAAGGTCGCGTCGAGGTCGTCGGTGTGAAAGTGAACGCCGTTCAAAGCGCCCTTGGCGAGCAGCGCTTCCAGCGCTTCGCTGTCGGCGGGACTGCCATTGAGGTAATTGGTGAGGACGATAGCCACGTCCGGTTGTGAGGAGGCGCCGACGGTTATCCAGCGAAAGTCGCCGCGAGCCACGTCGTTGCGCAGCTCCAGATCGAGAACGTCGCGGTAGAAGTCGAGCGCTTGCTCAGGGTCATGTATGAGTACGAAGCATTGAGAGAAAGTTAGGTTCATAACCGCCACGCTAGCGAGCCAAAGCAACGCGCGTTTGTCCGATCCTGCTCGGCTTGCGCGCGGGCCGCGTCAGGTCTTTGGCGACACAGCCAGGCACGCTCTGCAGGGCGCTGTGGTCGCGAGCCCGGTAGGAGCTTGGGGTCTCGCCGACCAGTTCGGTGAAGCGCGCGCTGAAGGAGCCCAAGGAGGTGCACCCCACCGCGAAGCACACCTCGGTGACCGACATGTCGGGATGGCGCAGCAGCGCCTTGGCCCGCTCGATGCGGCGCGTCATCAAGTAGGAGTAGGGGGTCTCGCCGTAGGCCGCCCGGAACTGGCGCGAGAAGTGGGCGCTCGACATCAGGGCCTCTCGGGCGAGCGCGGGGACGTCGAGGGGTCGCGCGTACTCGCGGTCCATCAGGTCGCGGGCCCGGCGCAGGTGAGCGAGGTTGGTTAGGTCTTCGGGGGCCATGGGGCGAGGGTAGCGGGGACGCCCAACCCTTTCGGGGGTGCCGCATCTACTGATCGTGGGCGGATCTCGGGTTAAGCCCCCCGATTGCTGTGTCCTGCTGGCCGCGCAGCAGCACGCGGGCGCGGTCGCGAGCTTCGACACGGGCGTGATCAAGGCGGCGCGCAAACTGGGGCTGCGCACGGTCCAATAACGGAACGATGCTACGTTCTCGTCGCCAAGTAAGGGAAGCGCCCCGATGCTTGCCGTGCAATCTCTAGAGGGGACAGCTACGTGCCGATGCGCAGTGGCATCGCCCACAAAGAGTCCCAGTCGAGCGGCTCGGAGACAGCATATGCTTGCTCCCACTCACCAAAGAAGGCGTTGACGATTGCTGGATCCCTCAAGACGACTGCGTTCTCCAGGGAGCGTACAGCGTTCCTGGTCCAGTTATATGAGCCGGTCCAGACCTCATACGGCACAATCTGAGGCTCGCCAACTTCACCGTCGTGGTGGCGACAAAAAACAGCAAACTTGTGGTGCGCTCTAGGCACAGCTGACTTTTGCTCGTTGTTATGCGAGCCCAAGCAGCGAACCGCATCCATCGAAGTATCCCCGCATACCGAGAGAGTGCTCACAAGACCGGGATACTGGAAGCGCTCGAATCCGCAGGGAAGCGCTCGATAGAGGGTGCGTAGTTCCCGTCCCGTCTGCTTCCAGCTCTGGTCTAGGTCCGGCCGTAGAAAATCCTCCTTCTGGACGACAATTGCCACTGCCTTCTTGCGTGCAAGCGCGTGCAGCACGGACCTGCTGGAGAGCCACGCGACACAGCCGACGACCACGTCGGCCGCCTCGATATGGCGAATGAGCGAGCACTCAATGTCCCGGAAGTAAACGCTCGCTGATCCATCTGCACTCGATGTTCCCGTATCCCGCAGAGGCATGTCGGGCCCATCGGCGTTTTGGATCGCGAGCTTGTTCAAGTCCATAGCTACCATGATGTCTGCTTCCAGTCCCAGGACTTTCTGCGGGTCGAAACAGTTTACGACTGGTCGCACTCCTCTGAAGGGTAAGAGCGCCGGAGTGCTGATGGCAACGTTCGGCGATCGACCGGTGGTCAAGATCACGACACGGGAGGTTTCGGCGTTCCTGCGCAAGCTGGATGGCGAGGGCGTGTCGCCGCGTTCGGTCAACAAGAACCGGCAGGTGCTCTCGGCGATCTGGTTACGCCTATCGTGTTGACCCCCACGGCTTGCCGTCGAACCCCGTGACTGGTACGACCAAGCGGCGAGAACCGCCGGCAGCGGTGCTCGATTTCTACGAGCCGGAGGAGGTCGAGATGATTGCCTCGGCAGCCGCCGACGGGTCGCATAGAGGCGAGCAGCCGCGCAACCTGAGCGATGAGGAGGTCGCCTGGCGTACGCGCGAGGATGCGCAGGATGGTGAGCCGTTCCGGCTTGCCGCCTATACCGGCCTGCGTCTTGGCGAGCTGATCGCGCTGCGCTGGGAGGATGTCGATGTCAACATGCGGCGGATGGTTGTCCATCGTGCGGTGTCCGCGGGTGTGGAGGGGCCGACCAAGAGCTGGTAGGCGCGTTTCCTACCGCTTGCTGATCCGGCAGCAGAAGCGTTGGAACACTTGCAGGCGCGTGGTTGACCACACCTCACGGATGACTACGTCTTCTGCTCGCGCCTCGGCCGAGGCCTCGATCCCTCAGCCCGTGCGTCGCCGCTTCAAGGCGGCCCGCGACGCGGAGTCAATCTGGCATTCTCAGCCAAAGGCATGGCCAAATAGCTCGCCAAACGCCTGGCTATCCGCTAGCATCTACCTACGCCAAACTAGAGCACAGGCTCGTGCCGCGATAGCGAGGGGACCATGCCAAAGCTCCGTTCAGCCCCACAGGAAGCACACCGAAAGGCCGTCGAGTCGAGCATTGCCGACGTCGTTGGATATCTCCAGGAGGTACTCGGTCAGAAGCTGGTCGCGCACATTGCCGGAGTGTCCGACCCCAGAACGGTTGCGCGCTGGGCAGCCGGCGAGCGCACACCACGAGCGGAGCACGAGCAGCGTCTGCGCTGTGCCTACCAGACGTTCCAGCTGCTGCTAGCTGAGGAGTCGCCCCACACCGTTCGCGCGTGGTTCCTCGGCCTGAACCCACAACTCGACGACCAATCCCCCGCACAGAGCATCCGCGAAGGGGACTTCCGCGATGTGCTTGTGGCTGCCAAGGCGTTCCTCGCCGGTGGATAAGTGGCCCCCAAGGGACCGAAGATCATTGAGCCTCCAAAGAGCGGCCTCTGGCGGGTGGGACGCTCACCTGACCAGCTTCGTTTCAGCGATCCGCTCGACCCCGGCCTCCTTGAGAACCGCACCACCGGCAACCGCTTCGACAGTCCCACCGGCGACTACCGTGTCTGCTACTTCGCGACAACGCTCGAGGCGTGCTTTGGAGAGACCCTCTCCCATTTCCGCCCCGACCCCGGTCTGAGCGCGACAGCTCACGAAGAAGGCTTCATGGCGCTCGGCGAGGTTCCGGCCGACTGGCGCCACCGGCGCCTCGCGGTTCGCGCCGTCCCTGCGCCGAGCGACGCTGTCCCAGCAATCCGCTTTCTCGACCTCGAGGCAGCCGAGACCCGCGCACTGCTCCGCAACGAGCTCGGCGAGCTACTGGCCTACCACGGCTACAGTGACCTCGACGTACCCACGGTTCGCGGCGGAGACCGTCGCATCACACGCTGGATCGGTCGCTGGGCCTACGAGCAACGCGACCCAGAGGATGGTCTCAAGTACGGCGGCATCCGCTACCTATCCCGACTCTCCTCCGAGTGGGAGTGCTGGGCGCTGTTCGAGGATGTAGCGCTCGAAGAGCGGGAGAGGCGTCCCATCACTCGCGATGACGGGGCGCTCGCAAGCATCGCCGAGCTTTACGGGCTGACAGTGTTCTAAGCGGCTCAGGCTTTCCCCTCATCACCGACCTATCGCGTACCGCCGCCTCGACCTCATCGCGCACGAAGATCCAGCGCCGGCCGAGCTTGGGGCCGGGAAGCAGACCGCGTCGCGCGTATTCAAGGACCGTCGAGATCGGCATGTGCAGCAGCTCAGCGACGTCCCGGCCGTGCACTGCACGAGTCGCTCCCGGTGGGAGCAATGCGTTGATGATCGCCTCGCGATCATCAACGGAAAGTTCGCTCATGCGTTCCTTAATCACGTCGAGGTCGAACTCCAAGTCGCCGACTCCGTATTTGTTGAGCGATGCGAACAGGCTCGCGAAAGCGGACTTGTCATGGCCTGCAGGGAGCCCGTCGCTGCACTCTTTAGGCTCGACTTGACCTCAGCGAACACGAACTGCACCGGGTCGGTGCCAGGCCGATAGAAGAGAATGTCCATCTTGTAGGCATTGGCGTTCTCTGCCGTCAAGAACGCGAGCTTGCTGTAGACGCGGCAAAGGCCGAGGATCTCCTCGCCGTAGACACCAACGAGGATCTCACCAAAGTGTGACTTCTGGAACGTCTCTGCGGTGGGGAGCTTACGAAGCGCCTCCTTTACAGCCGACAGGAAGTAGCCCTCCTGGAAGCTCATTGCGATCTCGGAGGGGTCCTTGTAGAAGGGGTACGGTCAGCCATGTACGCCTCGAGGGTCGAGACCCTAATCGGCGACCTCCTGCCTGCAAACCGCAGTCGTGCCAATCGGCCCAAAGTTCAGCGATTTGCAGGACTTCCTCCGATGGAGCCAGCCGGGATCGAACCGGCGACCTCCTTCTTTCAAAGCAGGGGCGGGGTTGCTGGAGCCAATGGATACGGGGATTTGGGTCGGCTAAAGTGGGGTTATAGCTGGCGAAACTGACCAATGCGCTAGGACGTCTCCCCACGCTCGGTCAACAAGAACCGCCAGGTGCTCTCCGCGATCTTTGGCTTTGCCTGTCGTGGGGACACCCACGGCCTGCCGTCGAACCCGGTGGCCGGCACGACCAAACGCCGCGAACCGCCGGCAGCGGTGCTCGACTTCTACGAGCCAGAGGAGGTCGAGATGATCGCCGCCGCAGCCGCCGACGGATCGCATCGCGGCGCACAGCCGGCCAACCTGAGCGCCGAGGAGATCGAGTGGCGCGCGCGCGAGGACGCACAGGACGGCGAGTTCTTCCGCCTAGCCGCCTACACCGGCCTGTGCCTCGGCGAGCTGATCGCGCTGCGCTGGGAGGACATCGACTTCGACACCCGGCGGATGGTCGTCCATCGCGCCGTGTCCGCCGGAGTGGAGGGACCGACCAAGAGCTGGCAGGCACGCTTCCTGCCGCTCGCCGATCCTGCCGCTGAAGCGCTCGAACGCCTGCAGGCCCGCGGTGACTACACCTCGCGGGAGGATTACGTGTTCTGCTCGCGCCTCGGCCGGCGTCTTGATCCCTCCGCCGTTCGCCGCCGCTTCAAGGCGGCACGCGATGCCGCCGGGCTGCGCCCGCTGCGCTTCCACGCGCTGCGCCACGCCGCTGGGAGTCTGATCGCCCGGCACGCTGACGCGCGCTTCGTTCAGGAGTTCCTCGGGCACTCGCGGATCACGACCACCGAGCGCTACATGCATGCCAAGGCTCGGCCGGAGGATCTTGAGCGAGTCAACCTGGCGTTCGCGGCCAAAACATCCCACGACCAGGAGTCGTCGCAGTCAACTAATCCCGGCCGAGAGTGATCGTGTCGATGCGCGCGGTGGTTTTGATGCGCGACGTGGCTCGGTCGATCATTTCCGCGCGCTTTTTCGGATCGGTCTCGACGGGCTTGTGCAAACGCGAGCGCCAGTCGATGGTGCGCCGGCCGTTCCGAGACACCGCGGGCCTTGAGGAACTCGGTCGCTTGGCAGCCATGATGATTCTCATCCTACCGTGATCGTTGCGGTCTCATAATGGGCAACAAGACAGGTGACGGAGAAAGGGACCAGTGGCGGTGGCACTGATTGGCACTGTTTGGCATTGATTGGCACTAATCGGCACTGGTCGGCATCGCCCAGCCCGGTGTACATGCAGTATCAGGTCCTCGTGGCCTACTTCTGGCGCCGATAAAAACCGCCCCTCCGAGTACCCACAAACTCCACCAGCCCCTTCGCTTGTAGGTCGCCGAGATTTCGGAAAAGAGTTCGTCGAGGGATGCCCGTGTGCGCCTGAATATCTCTCGCATTCGGACGCTCAAGCTCGTCGATCGCGGCCAGCACATCGACGTAACGCTCGTCCGTCGTAGGACGGGACCGTGCTGGCCGGCGCGCTTGCTCTGGAGGGAGGGCGGTGGTCGGCTGCGAGGACAGGCCGCTCGCCGGGTGTGGTCGCAGGATCACCTTGATCTGCGGGCCGTTCTCGATCCATTCGGGCTCGGGGTAGCCGTCCTCGCGGCAGGCGGCGATCACGCGGTCGTATCCGCTCCCGTAGCCCTCGATGACGCCCAACCGCATCAGCACTCGCGAGATTGCCTTGTTTCGACGGAGGCTCACACCCGATTCGAAATCCTCGCGGGAGAAGCCCGGCGGCCACGTCCCAGGACTCGATATCTCAAGGCGCTCGGAATACAGCGCAACGAAGATCGAGGCACCCTCCACGGCGTAGTCCGCATGGGCGACCGCGTTATTGAGGACCTCGCGGACGGCAGGAGGCGGATAGAGGTCAAGCTCTTCTCGCTGCGTGCGCGCCGTGATCCGCACGATCCGGTCGGTGTTGCGCTCGATGAACCGGATCGCCGCCTCGATCCCGTCAAGCACCGTGTCGTCGCGGTCCTCGCTCTTGACCAGCGGCTTGCTCTTGTCGGCTCCCCGAAACTGAACGCACCGGATCTGCGCGTCGGGGAAATGGATTGCCTGCTCTCGCCCGAACAGGATGATCCCGGCGCGGGTGGGGACCAGCTGACCGGCGTACTCGGCCAGCACACCGAGTCCCCGCAACTTCGCGTCCGTCGGTCTCTCTCCCACCACTTCCAGCCACCGCTTGATCGCCTGCCGGTCGAGGTCGTCGCGCGTCAGTCCCGGCATCGGCTCCTGATCCCAGGCGCCCATTCGCCGTGCCCTTTCAAGCTCGGCGACCTTCTCTGGACTCGCGGGGAGCGAGTTGCTGCCGATCCGGACGAACGTGCCTTTCTCCTTGCCCTTGTCCTTGATGAAGAAAGGCCCGGCGGCATAGCTTGCCCGCAGCAGGAGCAGGTCGCGCCCCTCGTGGGTCACGATCTCGAGCTGGACCGTTGGCTGCGGATCGATCGCGCTCGCAACGGCGTTTGCCAGCTTCTCCTCCTGCTTCTCCACGTCATCGAGCCCGAGGACGACTCTCGTCGCGTCCTCGACCCCCACGACGAGAGTCCCGCCGGCCGTGTTCAGAAACGAGCAGACAGTCTCCAAGACCCGCTTCATGCTCGACAGGTCTTGCTTGAAGTCGAGGCGAGTTCCCTCGCGCTCGGATAGGAAGTCGGCGACAGACTTGGCCATCACGACAGGGTAAGACCCCCGACGGTCTGATGCTTATCGTCAGCAAGAACGCCAACGGCAATAACGTCGTGCGACGGTCTCACGCCTACTTGTCACCTGGCCGGGCCCGCACCGCCGCCTCGATCTCATCGCGCAGGAAGATCCAGCGCCGGCCGAGCTTGCGGCCGGGAAGCAGACCGCGACGGGCGTATTCGAGGACGGTCGAGATCGGCAGGTGCAGCAGCTCGGCAACCTCACGGCCGTCGAGGACATCCTCGCGCGTGAGCCGGGGATAGGTTGAGATGGATGTGGAATGGTGCTCATCGACTGCTGGGCAGAAAAAGAACCTCTCGGGTAATTGACCGTGAGCGGCGCAGAACGGCCAACGAGTTTCTGGCCGCAGTCCAACTCCGCATCCGCGGCGCCACCTCTCATGCCCCTGATAGGCCGGTCACGACGCTTGCGCGCCATCACCCCACGGCCGTTGTCGATGCCCGTCGTGCGCTTGCCGGCACGACTGCACAACGGCGCCCTCGCTTCGCTCCAACGGCTGAACAGACGATATGCACGGGGGTGCGTGCGCTGTGTGATTGCTGTGTGACGAACTCGGTGACCGTCTCGCCGTGCCCACGGTCAATAACCCATGTGATGACAGCGGCGAGCATAGGTGCGTCCCGAGGCGGCGGGTACGCGCGGTACCTGGAGGACAAGACCGTGGAGCCCGAGCGCGGTGACTATTACCTGACCCCAGACGGCGAGCTGACGCAGGCCCCGGGCCGATGGCTCTCGGACGGCGAGACGCTCGCGAGACTCGGAGTCGAGGCCGGCGAGCCGGTGGATGGCGCGGACTTCATCGCGCTGATGGAGGGCCGTCACCCCGGAACGGGCCGATGGCTGCGACCCGAGGGCGCCGGCGGCGGACGGGGTGGCGGGATTGACGTGACGTTCAGCGCCCCGAAGTCCGTCTCGACGGTGTGGGCGCTCGGGGACCCGTGGCAGCTCGAGCAGGCCCACGGCCGCGCGGTCGAGCAGACGATCAGCCACCTCCGAGAGCAGGTCCCCGTCGTACGCCGCCGCTACAGCGGCCAGGTCGTAGAAGAGCACGCCAAGGACGTGATCGCGACGGAGTACCGGCACACCACCGCCCGTGGAGTATCCGGCGCCCAGGCCCCACACCCCAGCTACACAGCCACGTAGTCATCACCGGCGCCGTCCGCGAGGACGACCGGATCGTGGCCGTCGCGTCGCGGCCGATCTTCCGCAGCGCGCGCGAGCTGGGCGCTTTCTATCGCGCCGCGCTCGCCGACGAGCTCGTACGAGAGGGATACGCGATCGAGCAAGGGACCGGCAAAGATGGCCGGTACTTCGAGATCGCCGGTGTCCCCCGAGAGTTGTCCGAGGCGTTCTCCGGCCGCTCCCGTGAGGTCGCCCGAGCCGCAGAGCGCTTCCGTGCCCGTTACGGCCGCGCGCCCGAACGCGGCGAGCTGCGCAACCTCGCACTCGAGAACCGCAGAGCCAAGGAGCTGACCACACGCTCAGACCTGCAACGAGTGTGGGCAGAGACGGGACGCGCCCACGAGTTCGGTGCCGATGAGGCTGTGCGGCTGATCGGCGCATCCGAGCGTCCTGCAGCCGAGCGCGCGATCGAGGATCGCGTCGAGGCAAAGCTGACTGAACAGCACGCCGTCTTTGAGGAGCGTGATCTTCGCGCGGTCGTGCTGGAGCAGACCGCCGGGGAGATGAGACCAGACGAGGCGCTCGCGGTTGCCCAGGAGATGGTCCGTGACCGGCGCGTGCTGACTCTGGACGGTGGGCGGATGACAACGCTCGCGGCCCGCGCCCACGAGCAGGCCATCGAACGCCGCGCCGCCCAACTCGCGCAGCCCGCAAACCGAGACGTCGGCGGAGTCGCACGCGAACACGCTGCCCGTGAGGTCGCCGAGCACATCGGCGGGCCACTCAGCGCTGAGCAGCACCACGCGCTCGAAGTCCTCACCAGCCCGGAGCGCGCCGCGGTCCTCGTCGGCCCCGCCGGAACCGGCAAGGGAGTAGTGATCGACGCCGCCGCTCGCGCTGAGCAGCACGCCGGCCGCGAGACGCTCGGCTGGGGATCTTTGCCCGGAAAGGGCCTTCTCGATCCTTTCGCCGGCATTGAGAACTCCTCTACGACTTGGAGCGTCTTGGCTGTTTCGACGGCTCTTGCCGAGTTCGGCGAGGCTCGCGTCAAGCGCCTTTCGGTTCGGGGTCAACCCAGCGGCGCGAGCAGCGAGAGCCGCCTATCCAGAGAGCAGGCTCTACCGATCCGTCGCGCTACGGAGTCCTCATGCGGGGCGGGGAATCCCATCGCCAGGTGTTGCGCCGCCCGTGACGTCGATCGCGCCGGTGGTATCGCTCATCGGCGTCCAGCAGCTCGTCGCCGGGCTCGTCACGCTCATCGCTGTCTATGCGGGCATCGTCAGGCTCGCCCCACTCGTGTAGGCAGTGCGTGGCCGACCCAAGCTGCCAGCACGCACACCCCAACCGCTCGGCGAGCTCAAACCACGCATCAGAGTTCGGCTGCTCGCCAGCGTCGAGCAGCTTGAGAGCGTCGTTGGCGTAGCTGCGTACCTGCTCACGGAAACCGTCGATCCGCTCAGCAGCCATTGTGCGTGCGTGACGCCACGCCCGGTACTGCGGGGACTCAGGCAGCCCATCGCCCTCGCCCGCCTTCCGAGCCCTCTCAAGCCGTCGCCGCCCCGCGCTCGTGAGCACCCACAACCGCACTTTGTGGCGCGAGGCGAACCCCAACACGCCAGCCGCCATCAGCGCGTCAAGCGTGGGACGGAACTGCCGCACCGCCGCCGGGTTGTACAAGAACCCCATGTGAGCGAACACATCGCCCGGCATCACACCCGACCCGTCCCGCCGCCTATGGCGTTCAGCACGCTCGACCGCCGCGAGCACCAACACCTCCTCCACCGGAAGCACAAGCCGCCGCAACTCCGACCCTGCCGTGCCCTCCTCGTCCCGTGCCGCCGAACCCCGAGCACCACGACCAGTCCGCTTGCCAACCCTGTCGCCTTGCTTGCTGTTTCCCGTCGCCATCGCTGCCGCTCCCTTCCATAGGACACCGAAGGAGGGCGCACACCAGCGAGCACGGGTAGACCAAGCACCCGCAGAGAGCTACGGTAGGCCCGTGGCATCGAAGGGGACAATCCTCCGGTGCTGCAAGGTCGGGCGGGTGCTCAAACACCCGTCCGACCGCATGATTTGTCGATTAGCGGCGATCAGAGCAGAACTCGCGCCGGATCTCAAGGCCACGCTCCGCCTGCCAAGTATGAGCTAGACAGTTGGCACTGCCCCACTCTTTAGATTTCGCTAGGATGGTGCGCTTCTGTGCCATCGACGCGCCCGACAAACAGCGTGACTAGGGGACAACCTGGTGGGAGCCCGAAGTTTCCAGCGCAGGTCCTCCGGGCAAATCGTCGGATCAGCGAGACTTGGCGCTTTGATGAGCATCGCTAGCCGACCGATAGCTGTGAGGCTCAGGCGATGCCCACGTTGACGGAGGCATTGGCTCACGACTACCCAGAGGAGTTCGAGCTCGCGGGCATGTGGGCGTCACGATTCGAGAGCGTTCAGGCTCATGAGGCGCTATTTGAAATTGCGCACGTTGACACCGCGCCGTTCAGCGCTCGCCGCGTTTTGGGCTTCGGCTTGACGCGACACGACCTAACACAGACCCGCCGCAAGCCCGCTATCCCGGCCATTTTGGTGCAGATCGACGCGCCCGTCATCATTCGCCTACTGCCGGGCGACAGGTTCGAAGCGATCGGACAGCAACCCACAAGAGTGATGCCGTTCGAGTCGCTTCTGCGAATTCGCGACCAGTTCGCCAAACGCGTTGAACGTCGCTTCGGATGGGTTGGCGGTGGTCGCCGTTCCGGCGCCTCAGGAGCAGTTGGCGCCCGGCGACGAGGCGCATTGCGGTGGCGGGCGCGCCAGCTTTGGCGCAAAGGTATTGACTGCCAGCGGTGTCCGGGCGATCCTCACAGCCGGTCACGCCGCCCCTAGGGTCAATGCGGGTGCTTATGACCTCAACGCAAATCTCGTCGGGACGGTTATAGCCACCGTGGACTGTGACTCCGTCCCGTCGACCATGCCGACTCCCGACGTGGCGACGATTGAGCTCCATAGTTTTGTCGCGGATACGCCTGCCCCAGGCCCCGTTGCTAGCAAGCTTGGCACCGCGCGCATGTGGGACACCGTCATCGCATACGGCTCCGTGACCTCAGGAAGGCCTGCGCAATTGGTTGTAGCCGGTAGCTCCTTTGCTGGTCGCAATACAACTGCCGGTGCCTTTGGAGAGGCAGCCATCACCACGGCAGCAATATCGGCTCCTGGTGATTCTGGTGCCTCCGTCTATAGCCAAGATGGTGAGCTAGTTGGGCATATCGTCGCAGGCTATCCGGGGGTATTCAGCGTTGTGCAGGACGCGACCTATCAGCTAAACGCGTTTGGTGCGACGTTGCGCTAACGCCAGATCCACAAAATCGTGCAGTGATACAGCAGAAGCCACACACCTGGCTTCTCGGCAACCAGCTAGGAGGATCGATGAACAACATAGCAACGGCGACGCCGGATATCGGGAATACGGTCGTAACGTTCTCCCTGAGTGCGGGAGGCATCTCGTTCGTTCTCGCAGTGATCTTCGCGTTTACGGATCAGGGCAAAGCTGTTTCTAACATTCGCAAGGCCGCAAAGGACGCGGCATCAAAGACGAGCGACAAGCTCGCTAATCCTGCAACAGAGCAGGCCGCAGTCAACTTCGGCGGGCTCACGCAGCTTGCTACGGCACTCGACAAGCTGAACCGAGCCGGTCGTTTTCTCGTTGCATCAATGACGTTTGCCGCTGTCGCCGCCACGGCGGCCAGCATTGGATCGGTCGCAGTTGCCAGCTGAAGCATGATGGAACATTGATGCTAATAGGAGCCTGACCCATAACGAGAGAGTGACCAGCCATGCGCGCCTTCCTATCCTACAGCCACACCAACCTGGCTGAGGCGACGCTCCTCTACGAGCGACTCAAGCAAGAGGACGATATAGATCTTACGTGGGACGCTATCGATCTCCATGTCTTTGCCTCACCAAAGTCTTTTATGGATTCCGTTCGTGAACACGACGCGGTAGTCCATCTCATAAGTTTGTCTTTCCTCAGGTCGCGAAGCTGTATGCGCGAGCTGCTCGCCTTTATGAAGGACGACACTGATCGCAACCATTATCGTCAACGCACAGTTCCTATTATTCTTGAGGATGCTTCTGAGAACCTCGATATTTTTGACACGACTGGCCAGCTACAACTCGTCGATTATTGGATGGCTGCGAAGACGAAGCTTGAGGACCAGATCAACTCTCGTGGTAAGGAGTTCGATGCCGCGCTGGAAGAGGTTCGCGGCGATCTCACTGTTCTCCGTGACATAGCCGAGCATATTATGCGGTTTATGCGCACGGTAACGGACAATATCTACGCGACCTCTTACTCAAGTCAAAAGGAGGGCGAGTTTACAGACGTCGTCGACCGTCTCAGGACGATAGGAGAAGAGTCATCTCGTTGACTTGAGGGATCTCCACGAACCGACTCGTCGCGTCGCTTTACGACGCGACTGCGTCAACCTACGGGGAAGCTACGACATTTTAGCGAGAATTTGGCCCGGTCCGAGTACCCGACACCAGCAGAGGTGGAGCCGTCGGCCGATTTCAAGCATCTTGTGGACCTATACGATAGTATCGTTATTGCCTCGGAGAGCGACCCTGACCATCCGGAGTTTCCACCTTTTTCACCCAGATTTCCGGCCACGCCGAGCTACACAATCACGGTTCCGCGCCTTGGCCGGCAAATCCTTATCAAGGACGAGAGCCATAACTTTACGGGTAGCCACAAGGACCGGATGGCATGGGAGATCGTCGTATATTACAAGTCGATTATACAGGACTTGTTGTCGCCCCACGCGAAGCCGCTATCGCTCCCATCCGCGTCGATAATCTCTAATGGCTCAGCCGCGTTGGCGATCCAGGTTATGTTGCGATGTTACGGCTTGCCGGCACTTAAGGTTCTCGTTGACCAGCGTACGGACCGGCGTATCACACGGAAGCTTGCTAGGGCCGGCTGCGAGGTGTTTAGCTATGATCTTTCCAAGAAGGAGTTGGGCTCGGCTGAGGTTTTGCAGCTGACCGAAAACATAGATGGCTTTGACTTTACTGCGCGGAACCTAGTTGACCCTACTCGCCGTACTTACTACGATTGGCTTGCATATGAGATCCTGAACTGCGGTGCTAAGCACATATTTATCCCGGTCGGCACTGGCGACCTCTACGTTAACGTCTTGACTGTGCTGCGTGACGAGTTGATAGGCGTGACAAACGATAGGAGACTTGAGGGTGGATCTGAGATTATCGAGGGCCTAGAGCTTTATGGAGCGACCTCAAGTGATCGAAAGACAAAGATGGATAAGCTCTATGCCGCATATCGTCCGACACTTGACGAGGCGCGGCGTGTGGTGACTGAGATGCGCGAGAAGGGTCTATGTGGCTCCCATTCCAATATTTACGACGTTCGCGAGAGTGTTGTGTCGGATGCCCTTGCTATTGCGCAGGCCAACAAAATTCGATGTGACGAGTCGGGTATCGCGGGACTTTCGCTGCTGCTGCAATTGAGCGACGACCGAGAGATCCCGCCAGGCGAGAAGCTTCTTGTTGTGAATACAGGCTGGCTTTCTCTTTAAGGCCTATTCCGGTTAAGTGTTGAGTGGTGGGTGTCGAATCTTTGATCGGGCTGCCTGTTGTGTGGCACAGGAGGCGCCGTATTCTCCAACGTGCGAACCCTAGCCGATGGGGTCAGCACCTACCAGGAGTGCTCCCATGTCGATCTGCTTGCCATGCTTGTCATCCAGAAATACGCCACAGCTTCCGACAATGCACGAGGCCAGATGGAGATCGACGGCAGATAGATGAAGCAGCGCAAGCAAGGCCCCCGCGTCGCGCCACAAAAGCGAGAGGCCCGTTGGGTACCGACTTAGCGTCCGGTCGAGATGACCGACGAGCACGAGCGCAGCGGGAGGGGTCTTGGAGCCGACGATCTCTGCGAACCGGGAGAGCGCGGGCGCGGACGGAATTTCGGTAATAGTGAGGTCGCACGTAAGAGGGTCGAACTTCCAAGCACCGGGGGGAAGGCCGTGCACTTGACGTGCGAGGACATACAGGTCAAAAGGATGGCGCGCTCCGGCCGAAGGCGTCGGTCGGCGTGTGTTCGTGTATCCATCCATTGCAGGTGACCAGTCGACTACTCGCGCGCATCGGACGACCACCGTAGCGAGGCTCACGAGTGTCGGAGCCACCCAATCACGCTTGGAGCGCCGCCGAGCGAGGACGTCTGCTAGCGGATTTGATCCGTGGTGGACATACGGACCGAGCTTGACCCGTCTGCCGTCAGTGTTAGTTCGCCAGGTCGGTGCGGGTTCCGGGCTGTCGTTTGGCTTAGCTCTGCGGGCCTCGCCGAGTGCTCCGCGTGTGGCGGCTGTGAGAGTTTCCGATCCTCGCGTGGCGCTTCCTCGCCCGTACGCGTCTGTCAGCGAGATGGCGAGATCCTCGGACAAAGTAACGGTGTATCCGTCGTCATCGGAGGCGACGACGCCGAGCTCATCGAGGCGAACTGTCAGGTTTCGCACTGGAGTCGGCCGAGGCGTTCAAGAACTTCGCGGCGCTTGGCGCAGCCGGGACACGCACCGCAGCTGAGGTTGCTGCGGTGGCAGGAGTGCGTCCATCCGAGAACTGCGTCGCGGACGCCGGAGGCGTTGATCAGCTCCTCGCTGGTCATATGTGCTGCCGGTGCGCTGACGCGGATCCCGCCCTCCTGCATCGCAAGCAGTTCATCGAGCTGCTGATAGAACGCCGTTGTGCCGTCGCTGTGACGCTTACCGTCTCCAACCACTGAGCCGACAATAATCGACGTGACGCCACGAGGCAGCCCCCAGGTGGCGGCGAGCGTCACAAGGATCTGGTTGCGATACGGCCACCACTCGGGTGATGGTGCGCTCGCGGTCGGTTCGGCGGACGCGAGCAGACCGGAGCCGAGATGCCGACAGTTAACGCGCAACGCATGATGCTCCAAGCTGAGAGACTGACAGATCGCGCTCGCAGCATGGGCCTCGGCCCGCGCTGGCGTCTGACCGTAGTCGATGGTTAGGGTGAGCTCGGGGTGCCGCCATGCAGCAAGCGCAGTTGACTCGAGCCCTCCCGAGAGCAACAGAAGCTCCACTGGCTACAGGGCCATGCCCATCGATGCCCAAAGCGCCTGATAGACAGCGCTCGGCAAATCAGCACAGACAGTGGCGCCAGCACCCCGCACCATCTTAAGCTCATCGCTATCGGGCTTCTCGGAAAACACGACGAGCGGCATCGCGCCCTGGCCCGCCCAACCTGCCTCGAACATGGCTCCCGGGTCGGCGTCATCGAGCAACGCTAGAAGCGCTGTGCAGGTCTGGAGGCCAGCGAGGTCGACGGATGCAACCTCGTCGTTCCCCACGCCGACATCGTGAAGCGGTGAAAACACCTCGCCACCCAGTCCAGCAAGGCTTTCGCGTACTAGCTCAACGAGCCAGCGTTGCCCGAGCGAGAAAAACGGCGCCGCTAGGTAGACCCGACCGTTAGTAGGCGTCAACTCCCCCGACGCCGGTTCGAAATCGGCCGGTGTAAGGTCGAGGCTTCGCCTTGAGCACCATCGAGATGCGGCGTAGGAACCCACCCGCGCGGCCTCTAGAGGCTCTGCGCCTGCTTGCATCCAGGCCCACGCAAACCCTGCAGCGAAAACGTCTCCGGACCCAATCGGCCAGACGGTGCTAGTTGGCCATGGCCCAATCCGCTCCTGCCTGCGTGCGGTCGTCACGAGCGCTCCGCGTGCCGCTTGCTTTGTGATCACGACTTCGGCACCAGTAGTCTTAAGTAGCTTCCTGGCGCCGACGGCGACATCGCGCTCGGCGCTCATCGCGCGCGTCTCTTCGGTGTTCGCCACAAGAGCCAGGCGTCCACATTTCAGCTGATCGAGACTCTTGATAGGTCCGAGATCTCGTGGCTGCTGGGGATCGAACACAAGCGCGTCAACATCCGCCATCGTTTCGCACTCAAGCATTCCGAATACAAGCGCATGTTCGCCGGCGATGACCGACGGGGCGGCGATAGCTGACGGCCCAGAAATCGTCGGCGCGGACAGCGGCGTCCAGTAGTGGAAGCCGACAGGCTCTGACCGCTCGCGCCACTGGACGGGCAGATCGAGCGTGCTGGCGAGAATGTCCGCCTCCTCGCTTAGCTGCTTATCGACTGCGCTATGCAGAACAACGTCTGCTGCGACCTCGCGCAGAACCGCCGCTGCTCTGCATCCGGAACCTATCAGCGAACGTGCCGTCCCCATCTGTCCGGTCTCCCGGCAGTGCTCGATGTATGTTCCGCCGGAGACGATCACGGCGTATGGACTGTGACGCGCACGTCGCCTCCGTCAATGCTCTCGACCTCTGCGATGTATTCATAACCCTGCTGTATGCACCGCAAGAGCTCGATGATGCGGTCGATAAGGGCGCCCACGAGCTGGCCTGCTTCGTTGCGGACCTCGATCACGGTCGGCCCTTCGCCGTCTTGAAGCCCGACGTTTAGGATGTCTCCTACGCTTAGACTGGCCACAGCATCTGCCTGCACGGACTGCAGCGGCGCTGTGAATTTCAGGCGCTCGCAGCTAACACCTGTGTCGGCGGGAGCGTAGGCTCCGCCGTCACCTCCTCCGCTCATATCTCCTCCGTTGTTCGGTTCATCAGAACCTCAACGATACGCGGTGGTTGGGACGTTCACAACCTATGTAGGCACGTCACCTAGCTAGTAGCAAGGCTTGAGCGCGCCCGAGTGCTTGCATCTGGCCCCAGATGCAAGCGTCCAGCGACGCGGCAGGGACGCGGCCGCGCATAGCCACCTGGCAGAACGCGTCCTCAAAGAACTCGTAGTCTCGAGGTAGGCGCCACGCTGGTGAGAAGAAGCCGGCCGCGAGACCTGCACGACGGACGTGGATATCGATGATTGCGACCTGATCGCATACATGCCGATTTCGCACGATCCAAGATGCCGTCTTGGGCCCGATCCCCGGGAGCTTGGTTAGCCAGTCACGCAGTGCTAGCGATTCCTCCGGTGGCTCAGAAGCGGCGAGCGCACTAAGCGCTGCCGCGAGCCGCTCAGACCGCTGTCGCGGGAACCGATACCGGATCGGGCTCTCCCGGCCCGGCACCTGAAGCGGCACGGCGAGCAGTGCGTAAATCTCCCGCGCCGCCGGTGTTCGATCGAGCAGCCCCTTCTCACGAAGGCGCTGGTAGGCGGCAAGCCCAACTGCTGCAGGGATACCGTGTCCTCCGAGCAGACAGGCACCAAGCTCCTCCGCAAGTGTTGTTCCGAGCGCGAAACTGCTCGGGGCCGGCCGCCGCCGCGTCTGCTCAACCCAGTACTCGGTAGTCCCTAGCTCGTGCGCTTCTCCCCAGTAGAACCTGAGTACCTCTCCGCCGACCACCAGCTCAACTTGGCGACCAGCAGGCTTCTGGTCTTTGTCGCGCTGGTCGATCACCCGCACGGACCGCACGCCAGCCTTCTCAGCTGATACAAGGCGCGTCGAGAGGTTGGATGGCGGGGAGGTCATGGAGGGACGAAGCCGCCGGGTTGACACGCGTGATTTTCACGCGAAGCAGCGGCAGAACCCCGTACGGACCTCCCAGGCGCACGGCATTTACCGGAAAGAGTTCGCTGCGACAAGTACACCTCCTGCATCAGCCGTAGCGTGCCGGAAGCCGGCCGTCCATATGTCCTGCGGATCCGTGATCCTGTCCGGCATGGCCTACTCGGTCAAGGAACTCTTCTACACGCTGCAAGGCGAGGGTGCCCAAGTCGGGCGGCCCTCCGTCTTCATTCGCTTTTCGGGCTGCAATCTTTGGACAGGGAGGGAGGCAGACCGCACGACGGCGACCTGCTCGTTCTGCGACACCGACTTCATCGGAACCGATGGCCCCGGCGGAAGTCGCTTCCATACAGCATCCGAACTGGCGGCCGCCGCGGCCAAATGTTGGCCAGCCGGCGCATCCGGTCGGTGGATCGTGTGCACAGGGGGCGAGCCTGCTCTTCAACTTGATCAAGAGCTGGTTCGAGCCCTCCAAGTGCAGGGCTTCCGAGTCGCGGTCGAGACTAACGGGACGCGTGCGCTACCTGTCGGCCTGGACTGGATATGCGTCTCGCCGAAGGCTGGCGCACCGATCGTCGTCAGCCGCGGCGACGAGCTGAAGGTCGTCTTCCCGCAGCCCGTGAATCTAGTCGAGCTCCTTGAGCTCGACTTCACCCATCATTTCCTACAGCCGATGGACGGACCTTGGCTTGCCGTGAACACACGAGAAGCGGTCAGCTACTGTCTCGAGCATCCCCCATGGCGTTTGAGTCAGCAGACCCATAAGCTTCTGGGAATCCCGTGACCGACCAGTTTGAACTTCGGCGGACCTTTCGGTTCGAGGCGGCACATCATCTTCCGGCAGCCCCCAACGGGCATCCGTGCCGCGAAATGCATGGCCACTCCTACGAGATCGAGATCCACATCAACGGGCCGCTCGCCGGGAGTTCAGGATGGGTCATCGATTTCGCCGATATTGACGCGGCATGCGAACCGGTACGCCAGCGACTCGACCATCGTCTGCTTAACGATATCCCTGGCCTTGAGAACCCGACCTCAGAGAATGTCGCGAGATGGATCTGGCAACAACTCCATGCGGAACTCGAAGGGCTAGGTGCGGTGGTCGTTCGCGAGACGCCGCGTTCGGCCTGTCTCTATCGTGGTTGAGGGTTGCTTGGCTCATCCCCGCAGCCCTCGACCCGTGTCTGCGAGCAAATCTGCGTAGTGACGACAGCCCGAGCCCAGCCACAGCGATCCAATGGCAGCGTCGCCGGGAAGCCGACGGCCCGCTGTTCCTCAAAGCGATGCTTGATCTCTGCTTGATCTCGTCCGTGGCTCGTCGCTGCCACCGATCCCAAAACATGCCGATTAGCAGGCATTTCTGAAGTGGAGCCAACCGGGATCGAACCGGTGACCTCCTGCTTGCAAAGCAGGCGCTCTCCCAGCTGAGCTATGGCCCCGCGTGCTCGGAGTGTAGGGCAACTACCCCAACTCGCGACGGCCTTGGGGACCCCCCCGGCCGCCAGCCAGCAGGTGCCTACTCGTTGAAGTCAAAATCGCGCGGCGGTCTCTGCTCGAACCAGAGGCGCTCCTGCTCGGGTGTATCGCGCAGGAAATCGGGCGTCTCCTCCAGCACGTCCTCGACCGGTGTGTCTCTTCCCTGGGCCAGATCCGCGCCAGAAACATCGTCGTCGCTCGGCGTCTCCTCGCCAACGGCGTCGCCGCGGGCGCGGCGATCGCTGGGGACCTCCCATTCGAGCGACTCGTCACCCGCCGCATGTGGGCGGGCCGGATGGGCAACAGCTGCCTCATGCGCAGCATTGCGTAGCGGATCGTGCTCGAAGTCCGAACCGGCAAGCTCTGCCTCCATGTTGATCTCCACGGTCTCCTGCCCCGCTGAGGCGGTGGTGGGAGTGGGGGCGTCGGTCGATTGGAGCGACTCCCCGGGAGCGCCCCCCTCCACATGGCCTCCTGGCGCATAGCCAAGCTCCGGCGCGTCTCCGTCCGGCTCGCCTCCGCCCTGTACCGGGCCCAGCGCAGCGTCCTGCTCCCGAGCCACGTCGCTCGGATCGGCTCCTCTGAGACGCTTCAGCTCCAGGTGCTCACGGATGGCGTCGTCAAGCAATCCCATTGCGCCTCCAAACCATACTGCGCCGAAGCCTTGGCTTCTCCGATGACCCAAAGCTTGCGGTGGTGCTCGCAGGCCCCTCTTTCGACGGTCGCCACGTCTGCCTAAGCGCCACGGCGCCACGCTGCCACTACACTTCCCGGGACCGTATCTGCGCGAAGATGCCGGTACGCGGGGCTATAGCTCAGTTGGAAGAGCGCCTGGATCGCACCCAGGAGGTCGCCGGTTCGAGTCCGGCTAGCTCCATTTCTGAAGATCCCTGCATTTGGGCAGGTTTTCGTGGCCGGCGGATTGCGGTGGAGGCCGGTGGATCGCGTCGCGTTTGGGCACTGGTGCCCAAACGGGGGCCAAAGGCTCCAGAAGGGCGCGTTTCGGCACTCTAAGGCTGTCGCCCGTCGCGAGCAGACCAGCGGTCTGCGGGGCGTGCTGCTGGCCTTGACTTGAGATCCCTCCCGGGTCGAGCTACATGTGTCGTCGTCCAATTTGAATAGCGGCCCGGCGACGCGTTAGTGGCGCATCGCCGGGCCCGTGACACCGAAGACGAAGTTCGGTGCCGCGGATAACGGTATCCCGTCCTCGGGGTGCGTTCTCGTGTGCGCTTGAGCAGGGTCTTCTTGGTGTCTTGACCGTAGGGAAAGGAGACCCTGATGAGCTCGATGTTGGAGGTGCCCACCGAGATGGTGGTTGGTATGCGCAGCGCTCTGCACAGCCTGATCCAGGCGCCCGCTGAGGGGATCGCCGAGGTCGTGGACATGGCTGGTCGCGAGGAGCATCCCGAGTGGTATCTGAAGTATTTCGTGCGGCTCGACAGGGTCCTCGCGCTGCTCGATGTCGTTGGTTGGTGTCAGGCCGATCAGCCTGCGGAGGTGCGGATCGATCTGTGTGAGCATCGCTGGGCGGCTCTCAAGGCGATCGAGGCGATGGCGCTTGTAGCGGCTGACGAGCTGGACGAGCTCGATCAGGTTGATGCAGAACGCGCTAAGCGCGGCGAGCCGCCGAAGCGCTCGGCGACCCTCAACCGCGCCGCCGCGATGAGTGAGTTCAGCTGGGCGGCGATCGTGAGGATTGCCCAGTTGGATGACGCAGGGGAGACATCGCTATGAGCAGCCCGGTAGTAGCTTCGCCTACCTCAAGGGTCGAGGAGGACAACAAGCACGATTGGGGCGTCCTTTTCCGGCTTCTCGACCCTGATGATTAGCGTCCTTGGTCGGTCGGTGAGCTCGTCCGTGACCGCATGGACGCCCGTACAACCACCGAGCACACTCTCGAAGCGGTAAGGCGTCTTTGCGGAGCCGGATTGATCCACCGCACCACAGACGACCTCGTATTCCCCACGCGGGCCGCACTGCACTTCGATCAGATCGTCGCATGAAGTCGAAGAGCGCCGCGTCGGATGGCTTGACGCGGCGCTCCGCCCATCTGGTTTCCTGCACCCTTCGCCGCAGGAAGCGGAAGTGCTCGTCTTGTGCCGTCTCGGACCCGGTGTTCGTCCTATCCAGAAGCGTGCCCAGCGTATGCTAAAGCGCTTGCATCCACGCAGGAGGCGGCACTGCACGGACTCAGACATAGAGCGCCTCCGTGAATCGGGGGCAGGCCAGGCCAACCAACGGCACGACGACCAGTTCCGCGAGGCAAGCTGGCGCCTCGGCCTCCAAGCCGACACGCCTCGGACTATGCGAGTCCATCACCGCGCGATCTGACGACTTGGCCTACGTCCTCGGTCAGGAGTTCGGGTTTCAACTCACCCGCGAGACACGGGTCCATGCTGGCAGCTTCTCAGCGGGGCATAGTCGGTCGTAAGCGGTCATAAAGGCACGTTACGGCGCTTGGGTCGTTTGTGGAGCTTGAGCTTCGGCCCCTACTAATCGAATGTTCGTCCATGCGCCTAAACCGACCCGCTTTCGGTGATTCAATATGCCGCAACTTCACTAGCAAGCAGGCAGACGAGGAGAGGGTCCTGATGCGCGAGACAAGCTTCGATTGGGCTGGGCAGCAGGGTTCCTCGTGGCGAATGCGTCGTTTCGCCGCACGCCTGCCCCTCGCCAGGGGTGCCTGTTTGCTGTCCGTCTCGCTGCTCGCGGTCTTGGCCTTGGTTTTGATGCCGGCTAGCGCCTCTGCGGAATCGCTCTGCACGGACACGTGGGTCGGGCCGGCAGCAGGGAGCTGGGTGACTGCGTCGGATTGGTCGGCGGGTGTGCCGACATCGAGTAGTGTTGCGTGCATCGGCTCTGGAGACACCGTGACTGTGAGCGAAGGTGCTCAGCAGACGGAAGTGCTACAGGGCGCTGGCGCTCTTGTTCTCAGTGGTGGCTCGATCGAACTGGTGAATGCTTTCGAAGCGTCGAGCATTGCTTCGCTGTCGCTATCTGGAGGCACGTTGACCGGAGCGGGCAAGCTCGAAGTCTCTACTTCGTTGTCTTGGACTGCGGGTACGATGTCTGGGTCTGGTTCGACGGTTCTGAAGTCGGGTTCTGAAGGGACGATCAACCCGGGCTCTTCGAGTTCTGTGTTTCTGGCTGAACGTGATCTCGTCAATCATGGGATGTTGACGTGGAGTACGGGTACGGTGTCGGGTAGCAAAAACGCGGAGATCGACAATAGCGGGACGTTCGATGTGAATGGTGAGTCTTCTGCGGCGGTCTGGCCCGAACGTGGATTGGTGGACAGTGACGAATCGAATGTGTGGTTGCATAACACCGGTACCGTGCAGAAGACAGCCGGCACGGAATACACGCACATAGGTTTTCAGTCCGATAACGAAGGTGTTATAGCTGCGAAGGCTGGGGCGAAGATCATTATGAGTGGTGGCACGCACGGCACGAGCGTGGAAACCGGTTCGTGGGTGGGTGAAGGTAGTACGGAAATGTCGTTCAATAAAGGTACGTACTCGTGGGGTGCGGCAACGAAAATCTCGGGGCCTTGGGAACTAGCGGAAAACGCGCGGATCAATGCCAAGAGCATTAACGGCGAAGCGTCCCATCTCAGAATCCTTCGCTACCCCTCCTATAACAGTCCGAGCGTCGGCGCCACACTCGCGTTGACGGAATCTGGGGCGACATCGCAACTCAAGGAACTGGAAATGACACTGGCAGGGCCGACGTCACCCGAAACCACGTTGACCGGAGCGGGCACGCTTGAAGTATCTACTTCGTTGTCTTGGACTGCGGGTACGATGTCTGGGTCTGGTTCGACGGTTCTGAAGTCGGGTTCTGAAGGGACGATCAACCCGGGCTCTTCGAGTTCTGTGTTTCTGGCTGAACGTGATCTCGTCAATCATGGGATGTTGACGTGGAGTACGGGTACGGTGTCGGGTAGCAAAAACGCGGAGATCGACAATAGCGGGACGTTCGATGTGAATGGTGAGTCTTCTGCGGCGGTCTGGCCCGAACGTGGATTGGTGGACAGTGACGAATCGAATGTGTGGTTGCATAACACCGGTACCGTGCAGAAGACAGCCGGCACGGAATACACGCACATAGGTTTTCAGTCCGATAACGAAGGTGTTATAGCTGCGAAGGCTGGGGCGAAGATCATTATGAGTGGTGGCACGCACGGCACGAGCGTGGAAACCGGTTCGTGGGTGGGTGAAGGTAGTACGGAAATGTCGTTCAACAAAGGTACGTACTCGTGGAGTGCGGCAACGAAAATCTCGGGGCCTTGGGAACTGGCGGAAAACGCGCGTATCAACGCCAAGAGTATTCAGGGCGAAGCGTCTCATCTGAGAATCCTTCGCTATCCCTCCTATAACAGTCCGAGCGTCGGCGCGGCACTCGCGTTGACGGAAGCAGGGGCGACCTCGAAGGTCAAGGAACTGGAAATGACGCTGGCAGGTCCGACGTCGCCAGAAACCACGTTGACTGGAGCGGGCACCCTTGAAGTCTCTACGTCGTTGTCTTGGACTGCGGGCACGATGTCTGGGTCTGGTTCGACGGTACTTGGTTCTGGCTCTATCGCGACTATCGAAAATGGGTCTGAAACCGTGTCGCTCACGGGTCGCGGATTGGTGAACGATGGCACCGCGACGCTGGCCACGGGCATTCTGGCCGTCTCGGAAGGTGCGAAGATCACGAACTCCGGTACGTTCAAGGCCAACTCGGAGTCCGGGAGCACACAGATCACCACAGGGTTTGGCGGCGCGTCGATCGTGAACTCCGGCACGTTTGAGAAGACCGCTGGCACAGGCACGACTACGGTGGCGCCCACCTTCGAAAACAAGGGCATTGTGAGCCACGGCTCGGGGACGCTGGTGATAAGCAACCCGGTGCGCGCTGAATCGCGAACGCAATACGGCACGTCGAATCCCTCATCGTTGGGTCCGGCGCCTCCGTGTAGCGGCAAACCCGTTGACTGCGCGACAGGGAACGAGACCGAGACACAGACCGATATCGCAGTCGGCGGTCGCGGCATGGGCCTGGATTTGATGCGCTACTACAACGCGCAAGCCGCCGCAAAAGGCGAACATGGTGCGTTTGGCTACGGGTGGAGCAACTCGTTCAGCGATCGCCTGGTCTACAGCGAAAGCGCTAAAACCGCAACGGTGGTGCAAGCAAACGGCAGCACTGTCACCTTCAACGAAGAAAGCAGCACATGGAAAGCGCCTGCATGGAGCGACGACAAGCTGACGGGCGCCAGCAGCGAAGGCTACACGCTGAAAATGAGCGACCAGACGATCTACAAATTCTCAGGCGCTGGACGCCTGGAAAGCGTGACCAACCGTAACGGCAACACGACTACCCTCGGATACAACGAAGAAGGGCAGCTTGAAACGATCACCGATCCCGCGGGACGGACGATCAAACTCGCGTACAACGCCGAAGGGCTCGTGGAAAGCGCGACCGACCCGATGGGCCATACCGTCAAATACACCTACGAAAGCGGGAACTTGGCGAGCGTGACTCTGCCGGCGCAATCCACGCCACGATGGAAATTCAAATACGACTCCTCGCACCGGTTGACGAGCATAGTCAACGGGATCGGTGGCGAAACGACCAACACCTATAACAGCGCCGACCAGGTAACCGTGCAGAAAGAGTCTTCGGGTACCACGCTGAAATGGGAATATGAAACCTTTCAAACGCAGATCACAAACGAAGCGACCGGCAGCGTGACACTGGAGGACTACAGCAGCGCAGACCAGTTGACCGCGATCACGCATGGATACGGCACCGAACACGCTACTACCGAATCCTTCACCTACAACGAAGCCGGACAGCCGCTTACCCACACCGACGGCAACGGCCACACAACCACATACGAATACAACGGTGAAGCCGACAAGACCAGCGAAACGGACCCCGAAGGCCACGAAACGAAGTGGACCTACAACACCGAGCACGAGATCACGACGACCACGCTCCCCAGCGGCGAGACGACGAGCATCGAATACGACGAACACGGCAACCCGACCAAGGTCTCCCGTCCGGCGCCCAAAGAAGAAACCCAGGAAACGCTCTACGAATACAACTCGCGTGGCGAGATGACCGTGATGATCGACCCCATGAAACACAAATGGACCTACGGTTACGACGAAGCCGGTGACCGCACAAGCAAAACGGACCCCGAAGGCGACACCACCACCTGGAGCTACAACGCAGACTCCCAGCAGACGAGCGAAGTCGCTCCGGCCGGCAACGTCGAAGGCGGAAAACCGAGCGAATACACGACCAGTATCGAACGTAACGCGCTCGGCGAGCCGGTCAAGGTCACAAAGCCAGAAGGCCAGGAAACCCTCTACGAATACAACGCCGACGGCGACCAGACCACCGTCACCGACGCCAACGGACACACAACCACAACGACCTACAACACTGAAGATCAGCCGATCAAGGTCACGCAGCCAAGCGGCGCCACGCAGGAAACCGAATACGACGGCGCCGGGCAGATCGTCAAGCAAACCGACGGCAACGAACACGCCACCACCTATGCGCGCAACGTCCTCGGCGAGATCATCGAAGAAACAAATCCGCTCGAACACAAGACCAAAAAGACATATGATGCGGCGGGGAACCTCGCTACCATCACCGACGCCTCGGGGCGCACCACGACCTACAGCCACAACAAGGAGAACGAGCTGACCAAGATCAGCTACTCCGAAAGCTCCACGCATACCGTCGAAGACGAATACACGCCGAATGGGCAACTGACGAGCATGAGCGACGGCACCGGCACCACCAGCTACAGCTACGACCAACTCGGCCGCCTAACCGAAACCAAAAACGGGCACGGAGACGTCGTGGGCTACGGGTATGATCTCGCCAACGAGATCACGCAGATCACCTACCCCAACGGCAAAATCGTCAAAGATGGATACGACAAAGCAGGCAGGCTAAACAGCGTGGCAGACTGGCTCTCGCACACAATCAGCTTCTCCTACACCCCCGAATCGCAGGTAGCGACCGAGAGTTTCCCAGAAACATCCGGGGAGAGCGACCACTACGCCTACACCCGCACAGGCGAACTCGTGGAAACAACGATGCTCAAGGGCAGCGAAACGCTCGCCGCGATCGCCTACAAACACGACAGCATGGGCCAACTCACCAAGGCCACCCAAAACGGGCTGCCAGGCAACGAAACCACCGAATACGCCTACACCATCAACGGGCAGCTAGAAAAAGCTGGCAGCACCGGCTACGAATACAACGCAGCAGGCAACCCCACCAAAATAGGAACCACCAGTCAAACCTTCTCGGCCGCGGACGAACTCGAAAAAGCCGGAACCACAACCGACACATACAACGAAGTCGGACAACACACCAAAACCACACCCGAAACCGGTCCCGCCACAACCTATGGTTACGACCAAGCCGGCAACCTAACCTCCGCGAACAGACCCGAACAAGGCGAAACACCCAAGATCGAAGACAGCTACACCTACGACGGCACCGGCCTACGCGCCGCCGAAACCATAAACAGCACAACCCACCACCTCACCTGGCAGCTCACCAGCGCACTGCCGCTACTACTCTCCGATGGCAACAACAGCTACATCTACGGGACAGCAGGCACCCCGATCGAGCAGATCAACAACACCACCGAAAAAGTCCAGTATCTGCACCACGATCAGCAGGGCTCAACGCGACTCATCACTGGCTCGACAGGAACTGCCGAAGGTGCCTACACCTACACTCCATACGGCGCGGTCCAGGAACACACGGGAACCGCTACGACTCCGCTCGACTACGACAGCCAATACACCAGCAACGACACCGGACTCATATACATGCGGGCACGGGAGTACGACCCAGCGACCGCGCAGTTCTTGAGCGTCGATCCGTTGGAGGCGATCACGGGCGCCCCCTACAACTACGCTGGCGACAATCCTCTTAACGAGGCTGATCCCACCGGCCTTGGGAACTGGCTCAACCTGGGTATCCAGTCTCCCGGCGAAGTCGCTGAAACGCTCAACCCGGTCAAATACTACGAAGAAGAGATCGAATCCTACGAAAACGGCTGCGGCTATCTCGCGTCAGTAGCCCACGGTCTCGAAGGCGCCGTCGTGGGAGCCTTGGACGCCAGTGGTGTCGGCGAGGGCGAGGCAGCGTTGGGCGAGGAGGGCGGCGCAGCAATCGAGGCTGAGATCACAGGCTTTACTAAGCATGGTCTCGCACAAGCAATTAGCCGCGAGGGCGTCGGCGTTAACGAGCAGGCCATGCTTGATGCAGTGAACGCACCCTCAAAGGTCATTGACCAGGCTGATGGTACGACGCGGTTCGTTGGTAAAGACGCGACGGTCGTCCTGAATAGGGAAGGACATGTAGTGACGACTTGGGCTAACAGCTCTGACGGCACACGAATTCAACCTTAAAGGAGCGTCTTTGCATGAAAACGCTTACCCCAGATGAAGAGGAGCTGCTGCGTCATGCAGTGACGACGCATAATCTCCAACTGCTGTATCTGCTCTCAGAGATTAGCCAACGCCCATTGACGGCCGACGAGCGAGATGAGTTGCGCGGAGCACTTGCTGAAGAGTTGACCGCAGCTGGGTTGGACACAGAGTACGAGCCCACTCCTTATGGTCTTGAACTCGAGAATCTGATTGACGCTCTCGGTCGTTGCTAATTTCCGAGAAAGGGACCCGCGCATGGCACGCGGTCCCTATTGGCGCGACCCATCCCTCGGGGGGTCGGCTGCCGCGGGGATCGTTTCGAGTTTGCGCGGTGCGAGAGCCCGCTCGCCACATGCGGAGCGACCGGCTGTGCGCCAGGCCGCCAGGCGCTTGCTGTCAAAGCTCGCTGAGGACACAGGGGTTGGCCGCAGATGCGATCGAGAAGGTCGGCAAGGACGGCGTCGTGAACGTCGAGGAGGGCCAGACGTTCGGCATGGACCTCGAGTTCACCGAGGGTATGCAGTTCGACAAGGGCTACATCTTGGTTCGTCGAACGAAATGCCACGCTCGACTGTCGGGACAGGTGTATCGCCGTGGGGCGCGGGCGGCAGAGTGATCGTCGTCCCCGACACGAATGCGTTCTACGGGGATCCGATGCTTCGCAGACGCGGCTTCCGACTTCTACATGCCGAGCAAGAACGTGGTGCTCTTCGCGTTGTCGTCCCTCACGTCGTGGCCGGGGAGCTGCCCAAGCTTTACCGTCAGCAGTTGTCGAGTGCTGGTAAACGAGCGCAGGACGCTCTCATCAAGCTCGCGAACCTCGATGTCGCGGTGCCGACGCTCGAGCTTGGAGAGCTCGATGCGGCGGTGGAGAGCTACCGGCTACTACTGCAGACACGCCTACAAGAACTTGAGATAACGGTGACGCCGCTTCCGGAGGTTACCGTCGCAGAGCTTTACGAGCAGGCGATCCAAGAGCGCCGCCCGTTCCGGGCCCGCGGCAGGGGTTTCAAGGACACACTGATCTGGCGAACGATCCTGGACCTCGCGCTAGATGACGAAGTAGTCTTGATCACCGAGAACTACCTCGATTTCGCCGAAAGCGACGACCACAAGGACATCCTGCATCCTCATCTGCGGGAGGATCTTGCCTCCCAAGGTCTGGAACCAAACCGGGTACGTGTGCTCGAGACGCTTCGCACGTTCATCACCCTGCATGTCCCGGGCAGCGCAATACAACTCGACATGGCGCGACTGCTACTCGACACCGACAGGAGTTGGGCCCAGGGCCTGTTCGAGAAGCTCGACACCGCCTTGTCGCGGTTGACGCTCGAGCGCAGCGTGACGATCGTCGGATCCGATAACGTACCGGTCGAGAACGTGACGCTCATCGACCGGCGCCTGGACAGCGTGGCGATTCAGGACGCCTACGACAGTGACGGCGGCCTCGTCTCTCTCGAGGTAGGCGCGTACGCGACCGCCGTGTTCGACTTCACGACGACGCCGCTCGGCGCCGAATGGCTCGCTCAGGAGCGCGCCGACATCGAAATAGACCTTGCAGAGGAAAGCTTCGTGCAGGGACATACAGGCGAGCGCAACATCGCCGTCCTTTACGCGATCGAGTTCGACCCGAAGACGTTCGAGTTGGGGGAGCCAGAGCAGCTCTCAGCAGAAGACGACCAGGACGCCGCCAACTAGACAGATCGCCGCCGACAACGGCATATGCACATCGATCACGCCCCGGTACAGCGCTCTTGCAGACCGGCGCCTCATCCGGATCCGTCGAGCCGAGGTACCTGGTGACGGTAAGCCACCCACATAGTCGCGTGCCAACGTGGCGAGACGAGGGAGACGGGTGAGCCTCACGTTGCCCCGCGGCGACGTTCGGTCGCGCAGAGAAGCTGCAGTCGGTTGATCCGTACGCAACAATTCGTTCAGGCACTTATCGCCAGAAGTGCCTGAAACGGCGATAATCCTTAGTTATCGCTATAGCTGGTCATGGGCGCGAATCGTACGGGATCGTTGAATGACGTGTCGCTTCTAGCCCTATTCTCCGCAGACGGGTGGCGACCAACCGCCAGCCCAGCGCCTCCAGGCTGGCGTCCGCCCGCGCCCATCAATACGGTGTGCTCGTGCAGCGGAGCAAGCTCACCGATCTCTCCCAGGCCCTGAGGCGAGCCGTCGCGCTCGTTGATGGCCTCGAGTCGTCCCCGCGAGCGGCAGACATCGTGGACCGTCCGGGCTTCCTGGTCGTGCAGCCCGAGAACGATCCCCAGCCGATCATCGAGCGCCTGGCGAGCGCGCCGCGGCTGACGTTCGTGGTGGGCGCCGGCGCCTCGATGGAGGCCGGCCTTCCGTCGTGGGGGGATCTGGTGCGTGCGCTGCTCGAGGTTGCGGCGCCCGGATCGCTCAGCGAAAGCGACCGAGTGGCGTGGCTGGATGCCGCTGCCGAGGCTGGGCTGCTCGGAATGGCGGCGACTGCCCGCGCGCTGGCCCGGAGCGATAAGAAGTTCATTGAGCGCGCGGAAGAACACCTCTACCGGGGGAGGGACCCTGATCACTTCGATCCAGGGCCATTGGCTCGGGAGATCGCGGCGTGGAAGCGGGCCTACCCGGAGGTCCAGTTGGCTACCTTCAACTACGACCAACTCCTCGAGCATGCCCTGCAGGACATCGAAGTTCCCGCAGAAGCGCGCGAGGACAATTCTGCCGAGAAGAGCGGCGTCGCGGTCGTTCGCCATCTCCACGGTCTGCTTACGGGGAACCCGACCAACGATGCTGTCGTGTTGACCGAGAGCGACTACGCCCTGTGGCCCGCGGGCAGTTGGCAAGACGAGTTCATGCGCAACGCACTAGAAGGGGTCTGCGTCTTCCTCGGCCTTTCCTTCACCGACCAGAACCTGTTGCGCTGGATCTACGGCTCGGCTGGACAGCAGCACGTCGCGGTGCTTACCCGCCAGAGCTCGCCACGCCTGTCGCCCGCGGTCCGCCGCGAGCTTGAGTCCGCGACGCGCGCACGGCTGCGGCACGCCCACGTGTCCACCTACTGGGCGGACTTCTACGCCGAGGTGGCCCAATTGATGCACGAGGCGCGCCGCCGGCGTGGACCCGGCAAGCCGCCGGCACCATATTCGGAGCGTGCACAGAAGCGTTCGCTGAAGGGACGTCGTCGCTGCCTGCCTGTCACTCACCTGGAAGCCCGACAGCGCAAGGTTAGGGAGATCCTCTCAGACTCCCTTGCCGGTATCCGTGCCGCGTTTGAAGCGGTCAGCATTGACCCTGCAGGCGCGGTACTTGGACTCGGTCTCTGGGGCCTTGACTACGACCGTCGCGAGGTCACGCTGTGGGGGTCCTCCGACCGTGTCCACGTCGACAGCTCGACCATCACCGGCATCCCGCTGGCCTTGGATTCGGAATTGGTGGCCATCGAGGCGATCACGCGGGGGTCGGTCGTCGAATCTGACCCGGACACCTACGCCAGCCGCTGGCGCTCGGTCCGCGGCGTTCCTCTCGTCTGGACCAGACCCGAGCAGCGCGAGCGCATTATCGTCGGCGCCGCGACGCTCACGACAACAACGCCCGCCGGGGCTCGATTTTCGACGAGGCCGAGCGGCGCGCCCCTGGCATCCGCAAGACGATCGACATCGACCTGCACGAGCAACTCGTGCGGTTCTGGGACTGATCCGTCCGCCCCTATCGCGTACAATCAAAGGGTGACCAGTCCGCTCACAAGCACCAACTCCCACGGGATTCGGGTAGTCGCCGACCGGGCTCCGCTGCGCCAGGACGTCATGAAGGCCTTCGAGAAGGGCTCCCGCAAGGCCGCCGCCGGCATCGACAGCCTCACCAAGCCGCGCAGCCGGCGCAGCACCGCGGCTACGGCCAAGCGCTCGTAGCTCGCTTCCGTTTGGGCACTCGGCTTTTCGAGTGCCCAAATCGCCGATAATCGCCCCCAATCCGGTGACCATGCAGTGCCCTACGCTCACCCGCGACCTCGCAAACACCCCTGGAAATCCGCACCTTTTAACCACAAGCGCCGTTCCAGACCAGTCGCATCGCACCCAGGAGGTCGCCGGTTCGAGTCCGGCTAGCTCCATCTCGTACCGAAGGGCAAACCGTTGAGCACGAGACCTGGGTATTCGGTTGAATCGGTGCTTGCGCACGCGTCGCGAGGAGAAGCGACAGCTACCGGCTTGTGGCGACCGTCAACGCGGAACTCTGGCGCGCCGCCGCGTATAGCGGCTCTGGGGCCATGTCGACGCCGTTCGGCCATACGATCGTGCCCCCCTCGGGATCGACCGTCACGCGGGCGAAGTAGTCCGGATTGCCAAGGGGCTCGAAGACGCCGCGCCACTCACGCTCAGCGAAATTGACCTCGCCGACCGTCCCATCGTCAAAGGCCAAACGCAGTCGATACGTACCTACGACCTCGACACCCGTGACATCTTTTAGTTGCTCCACAACCACGATTCTAGGGCAACGGATCGATCTGATCCAGCGGCTCTTCGCGACGCGCGTGCTCCCAATTGGCGAGCAGCTCGTCACCGCCAGCGCCCGCCGCAAAGCCTCAACCCGCGCTTGACCGCTTTGTCTTGGTCGCCCAGGTTCCATTTCGCCGGACATTCCGGGTCTCGTGGTAAACCCGCGGAGAGCACAGATGGCTAGTGCGTTGTTGCTCGTCTAGGACGCTTGGCGGACCCATAAATCCGTCAAGGGCGCGAGACGACATCAACGATCGCGACTATGTAGGCCGCCCGTTCGAGTTTGACGGAGCGGATGTCGGACTGCAACCGGCACGAGGGAAGCCGGCGCTCGGTGGAGTATCGCCTTCCGAGTTTCTCGCTCTCACAAGCGTCTCGCCGAGCGCTGGCGGGTCGAGCGATCCGCCTCGAGCGCCTTGGGCTCGGTGGTGGCGATGAACTCGCTGAGCACCTCGACGAAGCGCTTGGGCTCGTCGAGCTGGGGAAAGTGACCGGAGTCCTCGAAGATCTCTAGACGACTGGTGGGGACCTGGGCGTGCGCGCTGTGGGCGTGGGAGACGGGGATCAGCGTGTCGTGCTGGCCCCAGACGAAGAGCATCGGCGCACGTTCGGCCAGGTAGAGGCGATCGGTGGCGTCGACTCGCTGGCCACTGGGTTCGACGACCGAGCGCACCGTGCGCAGGAACGCTTCACGGGTGACCTTGTCGGCGAGCGTGGCGTGGCCGCGGGCGCTCTCGCGCAGATCCGTGCCGGGCGGCAAGCCGACGGCTCCCATTGCTCTTCCCACTATTCGCCCGGCATCGAGCAGCCGTCCGTTAGTGAGGATCGGCAAGACGTACTCCGCACCGGGAAGCGTGGCCGCGCGGAGCAGCGGGCTGACCTCGCGGCCCAGGCCGCCGCTGTCCACGAGGATCAGCCGTTCGCAGCGCTCGGGGAACTGGTAGGCCATCTGCATCGCGATGCCGCCCCCGAGCGAGTGTCCGACGAAAGTGGCCCGGCCATGTCCGAGCTCCTGCAGGATGTCCCGCACGAGACTCGCATGGGCGCCCAATGAATAGTCCCCCGTCGGCTTTGCGGAGCCGCCATGGCCGAGCAGGTCGGGTGCGATGACCATGAAGTGCTTGGCCAGGCCGGGCATGACCTGCGCCCAGGTCGTCGAGTCCGACGTGATGCCGTGAATCAGCACCACTACAGGGCCGGACCCGGCCTGGCGATAGGTGTAGCGGTTGCCGTGCAGGGTGACACTGCGAAGCCGATACGCCTTCATTGCGGGTCAACGCTCCTCTGCTGTTCTGGGCCTGGCCGAACGGTTGCGCTGCGTCGTCAGGCATTTTGGGGCAAGCGATCCCTTAGCGAACCCTAGCCGCCCTTACACGCCCGAAATCGAAACGATTTGCCGTTGCCCTCCACGTCCGGCTCCATCAGCCCCGCCCGTCCCAGCCGCGACGCCATCTCCTCGGGGTCGATCGGCAGCAGCGTGTCCCCGAGATGGATCAGCTTGAACACAGCGCCGGTCCCGACGCTGTCCGTGCCTGCGAACAAGCCGCCCGCTCGCAGCACCCGAGCGATCTCCGCGAACGCTCGATCCTGCTGCTCTCGCCGGGGGATGTGGTGGAGCATCGTGAAGCACAGAACGGCCGAGAAGCGATTGTCGTCGAATGGCAGCGCGGTCGCGTCGCCCTGCACGATCTCGGCGCTGCCGTCCAGCTCGCGGCGCAGATGCCGGCAGTAGCCCTCGTCCAACTCGAGCGCCGTGAGGTGTCCGGGTCCAAGGCGGCTCGCCAAATACCGCGTCGTGGCCCCGAATCCGGGGCCGATCTCCAGCACATCCTCGCCCAGCTCAAGGCCTTCCGTGCCCCACGGCACCAGCCGATCTCGAACCCGGCGTGCCCACCAGTCCGACGAGCAGAGCAGATTGTGGATCGAGTTCATCGCTAAAGCGTTTGCTTATCGCCGAACGTCCGATCCAGTAGCGCGAACAACTCGGTGAAATGCCGCTCGGCGGCGATCTCGTCGTAAGCGGCGGTGTCGCTCATCGTGTAGCCGTGGGAGGCTCCCTCGTACAGCTCCGATCGGTAGCGCACCCCGGCGTCGTCGAGCGCTCGCTCGAGTCGCGTCACGTGTTCGGGGGTCATGCTTTGATCGTTGTCGGCGTGCCCGAAGTAGAGCTCTGCGGAAATCGCGTCCGCGCTGAGGTGCGGACTGTCCTCGTCCTCGCCCACCAGTCCGCCGGTGTGGAAGGCCCCGAGCGCCGCGACGCGCTCGGGGTAGGCAGCCGCGATCCGCCACCCGATCCGCCCGCCCAAGCAATAACCGGTGATGGCAAACGGCTGACTCGTGAGGCCGCCCAGATAGTCGAGGTAAGCCGCCCCGTCGCTGACGATGCGCTCCGGCGTGAGCTCCGCCATCGCTGGTCGCAGCCGCGCGAAGAAGGGATCCCGCTGTGCCGGGTCCTGTAGATCGGGGATCTCGGCGCCCGATGCGCGACCGGACCGATACAAAACGTTCGGGGCCAGTACCACGAACCCCCGCCCCGCAATGCAATCAACCATCTCCTCGATCCGCGGACGCAAGCCGAAGGCGTCCATGACGAACAACACGCCCGGACGACTTCCATCCTTACCGGTGCCTCGCGAAAGGTATGCGTCGGCTACGCCGTCCCGCGTGCTGATGTTCGACCATCTCTCCCTGCATCCGCGTGCTCCCATCGTCGCTGGTCGGGTGCAGGCAGCCTAACGATCCGGGTCATAGCGGGCGAAGCTTGCGCCAGGCGGCGTCCTGGCGCAAGCGCCCACCCAACAAGCTCAACGGGCGTGCAACTCAAACCCTCTTGAGTGTCGCGACGCTGACGTGCGGCCAGGTCAACCCGTTGAACACCAACTGCACGGTTTGCGTGTACTGCAGCTGAAGCGTGTCGGGTCCCCCCTGTGGATCGGCGACGGTCTCTATCCAGAAGATCGCGTTGACCGAAGCGGCCGTGGCGTTGCCTCCCGGCGGGTTGGTCCCGGCTTCCAGGAATGCGGTGTTCGAGGTGCCTCCGCCGGGCACGGGTTCGTGCTTGGTTGAGATGATCAGCACCGTCGTGCTAGTGATGTTCTGACCCTCGATGTCCTTCAGGAGAACGCTGTTGGGGTTTTCGACCATCGCCTCGGTCACGCCGGCGGATGCTTGGCGAAAATTGCTAGGCACTCCAAGGTTCAGCTCGGTGAAAGTCGCCTCGGCCTGCGCGAAGGACGGAACGGGCTCGCCGGGTTTGAACGGGATGATGTTGCTCGGGTCGATCTGGGGACCACCTTTGACCTCCAGGAACTTTCCCTGAGCGAGGATCGTCGTGCCATGCGGAATCGAGGCCATCCGCACTACGGTGGGCGGCATCTGTGGGTCGGTCGTTTGCGGCACGTGTGCCCAGATCCCCGGCTCGATGTGCAGTCCTTCGGGCGGGTCGACCCCTAAGATTTGTTGCATGTAGGTGAGGCCGAACATGTTGATGTCGGGCATCAACAGTCCCCGGTTGGGGATCTTGCCCGGGATCGATGTGAATTCGAGCGTCTCGGAGGTTAGGTTCAGCTCCAGGAAGCGATCGTGGCCTTCGGCGAGCGGATGTGGGCGCCAGATCGTGTTGAAGCCGGTGCCTTCCCATTTCCCTAAGCCGTCGGGGCCGACCAGCTGCGCCAGCGGACCGAGGTCGATGACAGGCTCCGGAGCGGGATGCGCGACTGCTTTGAATGCGAAATCTGGACCTGTCTGAGGGCTGATCGACACGATGGCTCCTTCTGATTGTGTGTTGTCATGTTGGGGTGAACGGCCGCCAAGGGCCGCACGAATCACTCGTTCGGCGTTGCCGTGCAGGATCGCCTCTGGATCGCTTTGGTCGGCGGCTAAGACCCATTCTTCGAGTCTGGCGAAGTCTTCGGCTGTCTCAAATCCAGACAGAGTCGGCCTGATGAAGCCGTCGATATCGGTGCCGAGCGCGGCGACGGTGCTTGCGTCGCCCACGGCCGCGCCGATCGCGTCGAGGTGCGCCTTGATCAATTTGGCCGATGCGTCCTCGTCGGGCGTGTCGCCAAGCTGGTGCTGTGCGCCGATCAGCCCGATCGCTCCCTTCCTTGCGGCGATCTTGAGGGCGGTTTCGTCGGAGAGGTTGTATTCCTGGGCCCTCGCTTGCGGCCCGGTGCTTCGCATCCCCACGTGGGTGGCGATGATCGGGTAGTCCGAGGCGTCCGCTTTCGCGCGTTCGTCGAGGCGCTCCACCAGTGCGAAGGTCTCCGACACCGCCCGTTCGGACATGTGGCTGATATCGATCAAGATTTTGTGCCGGTACATGGCTTCGATCAGCGCTTTGCCCATCTCGGTGAGCCCGACGTCTGCGGGCTCTTTGAAGTCCTCCAAGAATTGCTCGTCGGTGAACAACGGGATCGCCGGAGCCTCGGTCGCCAGTTCGCGGTAGAAGAGGTGGGCGACGGTGATGTAAAGGACGCCGTGTTCTGAGAGCCATTGCACGCGTTCGTCCAATGCCTCGGGATCGTTGCCGAGCTGGAATCCGCCCTCGACGCAGTGGACGAACTTGATGCCCGGCTTCTCGAGGTCCGCGGCTGTTCTTGCCACGCAGACCGGCGTTCTCTCCGAGGCTTCGTCGAGCAGTTTGTCCTCGACGAATTCCAGCTGCGTTTTGAGGCGCTCGAAGTCAGCGTCGCGCGGTGGCGCGTCGTTGAGGTCGAGGAGGTCGAACTCGGAAGCGGGCCAGTAGAGCACCGAGCACACGATCTCCACTCCGCCTGCGTGCAGGCCCTCGAGGTTGACTCGCCAGCCTAAGCTCCACCCCGAGTCGTTGAGGATGAGGGCGGCGACGTCGAGGATCGCGCCCTCGGTCTTGTCGAGGAGTTTTTGCCGCCATGTCTCCGTGGGTCCCTCGGGGTCGGGCTCGTCGGCGACGAGGTGCATCGGGTAGTGGCAATGCAGGTCGGCGATCATTTCAGGGCTCCTTTGGGCCGGCGGTTGACACTGTCGCACGGACTGCGCCGGGGCATCGTCGAAGGCTACAGGATCTTCACTTTTGGGGATCAGTCGGAATCGTACGATCTGCTTGACAAGTGCGGAGGCGGTTGGCAGACTCCGAGGAGTCGGCCGAGGGTCGGTGAAAACAAATGACGTGGGGGCACGACGCATCCACATGCGGCTCATCATTGCTTTGGTTGCCGGCTTGGCGGTCGGCGCGGGAGCGACTGTGCTCGTGGTGTTGATCCTCGACGGTTCGATCGGTTCCGGCTCGGTGCGCAAGGGTGAACCGTTCTCGCTTGTCGACGAACCGATGGCGGGGGAACTGGCGGAGCGATTCCGTCCGTGGCTGCTGTTCGACAGCAAAGAGAAGTGGCGGCCGCTGAACGTGGATGACATGTTCGACGAAGGCACGCAACGCTTCTGCGTGCGTCAGGGAAGCGCTTCGATCTGCTCCCCCATGGCCAACGCGACCGCGTTTGACAAGCTGATCGCCAATAAGGGGAGTGGCACGAACAGCTACGTGGACATCGCCGGGAGCAGGCTCTCCGAGTACCACGGCCCGGCCTCCTGCCGGCCGCTTTTGGATTGCGACACCGGACCTCGGTCGGCCATCTACTACAACGCCACCGAATCCAACGGGCGCTACTACCTGGACTACTGGTGGTTTTTGCGCTTCAACCACTTCAGTCGATATGACTTCAACAGGACCTGCCTGGTGGCGCTGGCGCGCGAAGCGGGCCTGTGCGACGAGCACGAGGGCGACTGGGAGGGCGTAACGGTCGTCACCCGGCCCGGCGACGAAAAGCATGTGGAATACGTCGTATATGCCGCGCACAAGGGAACCTTTCGCTACAGCGCGGCGCAGTTGCAATTGCGCGACGAAACACGGCCAGTCGTGTATCTGACAGAAGGCGGCCACTCCGCATACCCGCTGGCCTGTGCGCATTCCTGTCGCCAGCCGCCCGCCCTGGCGATCGACGGGGTCGTGCCGCCCGAGACCGACCACGACGGACGCGTGTCGTGGGGGCGCAACGCAGAAGTGTGCGTGCCCAACGCCCCGGGGAGCTGCTTGCTTTCGCTGGCCGCCCAGCCTTGGACGCACTGGCCTGGTGAATGGGGCGCCGGCTGCTCGGCGGCTTGCGGTGGTGCCCTGGATGCCAACTCTCCCCACTCGCCCGGCGTGCAGGCGCGCTTTCAGACGCCGTGGTGCTCCTTCCAGGAAGACCAGTTCACTTGCGACGGACGCAGTCAGCGTTGCGCGGACTGGCTGTCGGTGCAGGTAAGGGCCCTGGCCTGCGATCCGGTCCTGCTCACAGAAGCCCAGCGGTCGAGCACGAAGCTTGCGACGGGGTCGCTTGGGCTGGAAGTGGGGGGCGTGGCCGTGGCAAGCGCGACGACGCCAGGTGTCGTGCAGGCGCTGGGGCCTCCCTTGGAACCGAACAGCGAACTGACCGCTACCGTCGACGGCTCCTCGGCGGAAATCCTCGTGAGTGCCGCGCAGGGAACGATTCTCAGCAACGACAGCTTCGCCAATCCAAATTGGCGGTCGGGCCAGAGAGTTCGCGTGACGGTGAGCCAAGGCATCGACGGTCCCACCGTGCTGGCCGACGGTCAGCACCCACGCACGCGCACGATCACAGAACGAGCCACGCCCGCGAACCTCGAACGAGCTCTGCATGGCCGCTGAGGCGCCCATCTCGGCCGCGGACGGCTTTCACCACCCGGCCAGCGAGCAGGACCTGGCAGCGCTTGTGGCCTACGCCTACCGCCAGGGGCTACAGCTGCGCGTGCGCGGCGCCACGCACTCGGTCTCCCACGCCATCTACGCCGATCCGCTCGGGGAGTTGCCAAACCGCGTCAGCCAGGAGACGCCGCCGAGTGGACCCAACCTCAACGTGATGCTCGACCACTATCGCGGCTGGCGCGTGCTCGATGAGGAGCGCAAGCTCGTGGAAGCGCAGGCCGGGATCCACCTGGGCGGCGACCCCAACGACCCCACCGGAACGGCCACGGTCGAAAGCAGCCTGCTGTGGCAGTTGTGGAAGCAGAAGGGGTGGATGCTCAGCGATACGGGCGGAATCGCACACCAGACCGTCAGCGGCTTCACTGCCACCGGGTCCTCGGGCGGCTCGCTGCAATATTCGGCCAACCGCAATCTGTGGGGTTTTCGCTTCGTTGACGGCCGCGGCGAAGTGCACGAGGTCACACGCGAGGACGCCGACCCGGATCTGTTTGAGGCCATGTGTCCGAACATGGGGCTGCTGGGCGTGATCTCGACGATCACCTTTGAGTGCGTGGAGACGTTTGACATCGAAGGGCAGGAGGCGACGACGACGATCGAGGACTGTGCCGTCGACGTGTTCGGCGCGGGCTCGCAGGGACGCCCTTCGCTTGAGCGGTTCTTGCGAGAAATCCCGTTTGCGCGGCTTGAGTGGTGGCCGCAGCGTGGCGTGGAGCGGATGGTCACCTGGCAGGCGGCGACGGTGCCGGCTCGGCCGGACTTCCAGCCGAATCCGTACAAGCGCTTTGGCGAAGTTGACCCGGAGATCGCCCAACATCTGTTTGGGATCGTGTTCACGATTATCGGCAACCTGGATCGCCTCTCCGCGGCCAAGGGGAAGCTGGAAGCCAGCTTCGATGAGTTGGAGCAGGTGCTCGAGCTGCTCGGCAAGAAGGACCTGGGCGAGGTCGGTCGCCTGCTGGGGGAGGTGCTGTCCAAGGCAATCGAGCTTGGCGTGGACGCGGCGATCACTTTGCTCGAGCTGGGCGCGCCCTTGATTCGCCGCGAGTTGCCCCACTTCTATCCCAAGCTGGTGGATGCGTTTGTGACGCTTGACAAGGACAAAGATGACCACGGTCCGCAGCGCTTTTCCGATTGGGCTTGGCACGGGCTGCCGATGGACAACGCCACCAACGACGTGGTGCTGCCGACCGAGTTCACCGAGGCTTGGCTGCCGCTGTCGCGAAGCCGGCAGGCCATGGGCCTGTTGCGCGACTACTTCAGCGAACCGAAAGACGACCACGAGGCGCTCGAGCGCACGGGCACCTACGCATGGGAGATCTATGCGGTCATGCCCGAGCGCTTCTGGCTGAACGCCGCGCACTCAAGCGGCCAGGACGAGTGGAGCGCAGGCACGCTGCGAATCGACGCCTACTGGTTTGCGGGCAACGCGGCGGACCCCATCGAGACGCTGTATCTGAGCTTTTGGAACCTGTTGCGCGACGCGGGAATCCCGTTTCGCCTGCACTGGGGGAAGTTCCAGCCCTCCTACGCGCCCGGCGACCGCACCTGGGTCGACTTCTTCGCAGATCGTTACCCACGTTGGGCTGACTTCTTGCGCTTGCGCGCCGAGCGCGACCCCAACAACATATTCTTGACAGGCTATTGGCGTGATCGCCTCGGTCTCTGGGACCAGCCCCCGCCCGCGCCGCAGCCCGGCTCGCAGTGAGCGGTCCGTCGCCGACAGCCACGATTCGATCCGTGTGCACGGCGCGCGCGTCAACAACCTGAAGGACGTCACCGTCGAGCTTCCCAAGCGTCGCCTCACGGCGTTCACCGGCGTGTCCGGTTCGGGCAAGAGCTCGCTCGTCTTCGGCACGATCGCCGCCGAGTCCCAGCGATTGATCAACGAGACCTATAGCGCCTTCGTGCAGGGCTTCATGCCGACCCAGGCACGGCCCGAGGTCGACGTGCTCGAAGGCTTGACGACCGCGATCGTCATCGACCAGGAGCCGATGGGCGCAGACGTCCGCTCCACGGTCGGGACCGCCACCGACGCGGGCGCGATGCTGCGCATCCTCTTCAGTCGTCTCGGAAAGCCACATATCGGCTCCCCGCAGGCGTTCTCCTTCAACGTCGCCTCGGTCTCGGGCGCCGGCGCGGTCACCTTCCAACGCGCCGGGCGCACCACCAAAGAGAAGCGCTCCTTCTCCATCCTCGGTGGAATGTGCCCCCGTTGTGAAGGCCGCGGTGCGGTCAACGACATCGACCTCACCCAGATCTACGACGAGACGAAGTCGCTCAGGGAAGGCGCGCTCACGATCCCCGGCTACAGCATGGACGGTTGGCACGGGCGCATCTTCTTGGGCTGCGGCTTCTTCGATCCGGACAAGCCGATCAAGAAGTACACCTTGAAGGAACTGAGCGATCTTCTCTACAAGAAGCCGACCAAGATCAAGGTCGAGGGCATCAACCTCACCTACGAGGGCGTGATTCCCAAGATTCAGAAGTCGGTGCTCTCCAAGGACTCAGGCTCGCTCCAGCCCCATATCCGCGCCTTCGTGCAGCGCGCGGTCACCTTCACCACCTGTCCCGAGTGCGAGGGCACCCGGCTAGGCGCGCAGGCACGCTCCTCGAAGATCAAGCAGGTCAACATCGCGGATGCGTGCGCCATGCAGATCTCAGACCTGGCCACGTGGGTGGGCAAACTCAAGAACAAGTCAGTGGCTCCCCTCTTGCAGGCCCTCGGCGCGACGCTCGACTCGTTCGTGGATATCGGCTTGGGCTACCTCTCGCTCGATCGAGCCTCGGGCACGCTCTCCGGCGGTGAGGCCCAGCGCGTCAAGATGATCCGCCAGCTCGGCTCCTCGCTTACCGACGTCACCTACGTCTTCGACGAGCCCACGATCGGGTTGCACCCCCACGACATCGAGCGGATGAACGAGCTGCTGCTGGCGCTGCGCGACAAGGGCAACACCGTGCTCGTCGTCGAGCACAAGCCGGAGACGATCGCGATCGCCGACCACGTCGTGGATCTCGGGCCGAAGGCGGGCAGCGAGGGCGGTGAGGTCGTGTTCGAGGGTACGATCGAGGGGCTGAGGGCAAGCGGCACGATCACCGGCCGCCATCTCGACGACCGCGCCACCCTCAAGCACGAGGTGCGCGCACCCGCCGGCACTTTGGAGGTGCGCGGCGCCAACACCCACAATCTGCGAGATGTCGATGTCGATATCCCGCAGGGCGTCTTGGTCGTCATCACCGGAGTGGCCGGCTCGGGCAAGAGCTCGCTGGTCGAGGGCTCGCTCTCCAAGCGAGAGGGAATCGTCACGATCGACCAAGCCGCGATCAAGGGTTCGCGGCGCAGCAACCCGGCTACCTACACGGGGCTGCTCGACCCGATCCGCAAGGCGTTTGCGAAGGAGGGCGGCGTCAAGCCGGCCTTGTTCAGCGCCAACTCGGAGGGTGCTTGCCCGAACTGCAACGGCGCCGGAGCGATCTACACAGACCTGGCGATCGTGGCGGGTGTAGCAGTCCCTTGTGAGGTGTGCGAAGGCAAGCGCTTTCAAGCGGAGGTGCTCGAGTACAAGCTCGCCGGCAAGGACATCAGCGAGGTCCTGGCGATGGCGGTGGTGCAAGCCGAGACGTTCTTCGGCGCCGGCAAGGCCCACACGCCCGCGGCGCAGAAGATCCTCGAGAGGCTGCTCGACGTCGGGCTGGGCTACCTCAAGCTCGGCCAGCCGCTTCCCACACTCTCAGGCGGCGAGCGCCAGCGGCTCAAGCTGGCCACGCAACTGGTGGACAAAGGCGGCCAGGCCTCGATCTACATCCTCGACGAGCCCACCACGGGCCTGCATCTCGCCGATGTCGAGCAGCTGCTCGGACTGCTCGACCGGCTCGTGGACTCCGGCAAGTCGGTCATCGTCATCGAGCACCACCAGGCGGTTATGGCGCACGCCGATTGGATCGTGGACCTCGGTCCCGACGCCGGGCACGACGGCGGGCGGATCGTCTTTGAGGGAACGCCCGCCGAGCTTGTGGCAACACGCTCCACGCTGACCGGCGAGCACCTGGCCGCCTATCTAGCGCCTGGCTAAATCGCGGGCTTCGCCGGTGAGCCCGCCGTGAGGCGCTCGCCCGGCGCCGGGCCTGACATCCAGGCGTCGCCGAGTCCGCGTCGCGGACCCAGGTAGGAACGCAGGTCAACGCGCGGCGGGTCTCTCCCCGGGGAGGCTCGTCGCGCCGTCGTCGGTCGGATGCCGGCCTGCGAGCTCGTCTTTATGGGTCGCTGTGCGCGAGTGCATCTCGTGGGGCCACCAAAAATGCCAGCTGCGGATCGCCGCCAAGGTGGGGACGATCCTGGTCGCCAAGACGTTGGCGGCCAGCAGCACACCCAAGGCCACAGCCAAGCCGATCTCCTCGAGCAGCTGAATGCCGGTGAGCAGCAGCGAGGCGAAGGTTCCCGCCAAGATCAAGCCCGCGGCAGACACGGCCGGGGCTCCTTGGACGACCGCGACTCGGACGGCCTCGCGCGGAGGCAGGCCGGCCTCGAACTCCTCGCGCAAGCGCGAAGCGATGAGGATGTTGTAGTCGGTGCCGATCGCCATCACAAACAGGTACACGATGATCGGGATCGTGAAATCCAGGCCGGCGAAGCCGGCGCCGTCGAGGAACACGAGCACGATCGCGCCGATCGTGGCCGCGTAGGTGAGCACGACACCGACCAACAGATATACGGGCGCGAGGACCGCCTGCAGCAGGAGCGCCAGGATCACCGCCACGATCGCCAAGGCAAGCGGGAAGACGTGCTTGATGTCTTTGCGCAGAGCGGTCTGTACATCCACAAGCTGGGAGGTCGTGCCTCCCACCAGGACCGTGTCGCCGGGGATCGAATTGTTGGTGGTTTCGCGAATCGGCCCTTTGACGTTGTCGATCGCCTCGATCGAATAGGGGTCGTCGGTGAGGATCGCTTGGAACTCAGCGGCGCGGCCGTCTTCGGAGTACTGGATCGGAAGTACGCTTGCCACTCCCTTGGTCTTTGAGACCTTCCCGGCGAGCTGTTCGACCTGCTTGTGGTTGACCTTGCCCGGAGAGGTCACGAATATCTGGGTGGGACCGAGGAAGCCGGGCGGGAAAGCGGTTTCCATCGTGTCGTAGGCCTGCTGGGAGAGTGTCGAGGAGGGCAGCTCCGCCAGCTGGTTGTAGGTCGTCTTGTAGCCGAGCATGCCCAGGGCTAGGCCGACGAGGACGACTCCACACACCGAGAGCACGAGGACCGGGCGACGGGAGACCATCGCGCCGATCCGCTCCGAGCGGGTGCGATGGTCGTGGGAGGGCGGCTTGGGCGGGCTGGGCCAGAACAGGCGGATCCCGAACAAGCTCATGACCGCGGGCGCCAATGTGAGGGCGGCCAGGAGCATCAAGGCCACGCCGACGATCAAGCCGGGCGCCAAGGTGCGCAGGGACTCCAGGCTCGCGACCAGGAGTGCCGCGAACGCCGCGATCACGGTTGCGGCGGCCGAGGCGATGACAACGCCCACGCGACTGACCGAGATTCCCAAAGCTTGGGCGGCCGGCTCGCCTCGAGCGACGTGCTCGCGATGGCGGAACAGGAGGAAGACGATGTAGTCGGTGCCCACGCCGAACATCACGACCAAGAGCAGGGGCGCCAGCTCGGGCCCCACCTGGAAGCCGAGCCAGTCGGCCAAGGTGGCCGTGATGCTCTGGGCGACCTCGTGAACGGCGCCGATGATCACGATCGGCAAGACCGCGATCGCCGGACTCCTGAACACGAGCCCCAGCAAAGCCAGGATCAAGACGACAGTCGCGATCGCGATGATTGTCTCCGCTTTTTCGTAAGCGGTCGTGGAATCGACGCTAATCGCCGCGTTGCCGGTCAACTGGCCGCGCAGTCCTGAGCCGGCCAGGTAAGCGTCGGTTTTGGCGCGCACGAGCGGGACTGCGGCATTGGGGCCCGGATCGCCGGCTTGGCCCTTGAACACGACCTGAACGAGCTGGACCTTCTTGTTTTCCGACAGATACGACGTCGAGGTCGTGACCGAAGCCACAGCCGGGATCTGTTGCTTGGTCAAAGTCGTGGCCAGGCCCGCGATCTTGGACTCGTCCGTGCTGTCCATGACCTGACCGTCGCCGCGGCTCACCACGATCAACCCGCTCGCCTGGGCCAAGGGCGGGAAGTGCTGTTCTGCCGCTTCCAGAGCCTTGACCGATTCGTAGGAGCTCGGCAGGAACGAGGAATTGTTGTTGGAGGTGTAGGTGCTCAGCTTCGGCGCGAACGCGACGACCAACGCACCGAGCACAACCCAGGTGGCGATCACTCGCCAAGGGCGTGCGATGACCAGCTCGCTGACCCGCTTGAACATCGGCCTGCCTCCCTCCTACTGGACGGTGCGCGATGCAGTCTTGCAGGTTGGGGGGTGTTGTTGGCTCAAGCGCTCCTTTCGCTGGAGGGGCCCGAGCCACCGGTCATGAACGCTTCGCGCTCAGCCCTGAGAGTCTGTAAGACGACTATGTACGTCACCGTCACGGCCACGGCCGCCGTCACCGCCTCCAGCCAGACGACATCCGCCCGATCCCAGCAATATGCCGCCAATACCAGCAATCCGAGGAGCGTCAAAATCAACGCCGCCAACCTCACCCCGGCATGTGGCCACGGTCGGGCGGGCAAACCAAATCGTTCCCTTAAGGCCACGGGTTGGTCCACCGACACCGACTCCGGATCGTATTTTTTGGCGATCTCGCAGCAAGCCCTCTCGCTCGTGTCCACGACTGAAAACTCATCATTTGCGTCGGCCCGGCACGCCAATGGTAATCGCAGGCTGTCCAGATCTGGATCGTGTAAGACCCACGCCATCGGAAGCTGATCGCCGGCTTCCGCCAGTGCAGTTTTTAGCCGGCCCCACGCGCGGTCGTACTGCTTGCACAAATCGGCTTTTGGATCCTTACACACTCGACGCAAAAGCAGTGCCTCGAAGCACGCTGCACGATAGCGACTTTGCCAGTCCACGCTGGTGCCCCCCAAAAAAATGTGCCAATAGCGCACAACCCACTTTCCCCAAAGCACCGTCCACGCCGCCCGCAAATCCTTCCTGTTGGGATCGAGCGAGCGCAAGGCCACGCATCGGCGGGAAATTCCCAAGGCCCGCTTGAAGTCTCGACGGTCCTTTGCCCTCGGTTCGAACTGATTGCGTGCGCGCAAGTAGCGGACCGGCACATACCACCACCGCAGCATTTGCACAGTGGCCTCGGATTCGACATCGGCCAGATCCCGCAACAAGCTCGCCGGCCCTGAATGACCAGCGGCCAGCTTCAATGTGCCCAAAATCGCTGTCAACTCCAAATCGTTCCGCGCGAGAGAATTCGCCAACGTGTCGGCGAGAACGCTCGCCCTATACCGTGCTTGCACGAGTTCGGGCCACCTTGCCGCCACGTCCAGATAGTTACGCAGGGCGGCCGCACGTAAGGTTGAGTTGGTCGCTTGTTGCTCACATAGGTTCGCAAGTTGCAGCCGCACGAGGGCGTTGGTCGGCTCGAGCTGAGCCGCGAGTTGCAATTCCGGAATGGCTTTCGCCCACAGACCCGAATGCGCGCATCGAATCCCATTCTTGTAAGCCTTGAACCCGTCGAACCTGGCCCACCGCGCCCAAATCGGAAACGCCCCGCTCGCGGTCTTCGCGATGTGCGCGTAGATCGCGAAAGCCGCACGTTCGACAGCTTCATCGTGTGTCTTGCAGGGCACAAACGTTTCCATCAGCGGATCGCTCTTGTCGGACGGCTGCAGTCTGATTCTTATTCCGCAGTCCTTCTTGCCGTCCTCGCCAAGAAGGACGCCGTCCACCTTGTACTGAACCGGCCCAGCGCCTATCGCCAGCTGGAGCAGCGTCGCGACAAACACGCCGTGAGGAGCGGGGCTGGTGGCCACCGCTTCGACGAAAGTTCCCTTGGGAGCGCCCGCCGGCACCGGTGGCGCGGGCAGGCAACCGTTGCTCGCGAGTTCTTCGCGCAGATGGGCCGTGAGCGCGTGGATATCCGCCGGAGCTAAATCGCTGTCGAGGAGTTCGACTTCGACCGGGCCGATTTGCGTCATTGCGCCAACGGTCGCCCTCAGTCTCACCACGATCGCCGCCGCGAACCCAATCAACACCCAGTCGGCTGACGAGACGCTCTGCCAAGCCCCTTCGAGCCAGTGGACGAAGTCTTGCGAGGCCACCTGCAATTCATGCACGACAGGGCTCGTCGACATCATAAGCAGCGCTTCCCCGGGTGCCAGTCGTCGCAATCGTCGTCGGGGCGCACGATCTCGCTTGCGCCATTCCGTCCATTTATCCCGTTCAGGCCGTTCTTGCCAGGTGGGCCGGGCGCACCATTCACGCCGTTCTCACCATTGAGGCCATTCTTGCCAGATGACCCCTCCGCGCCGTTTATGCCGGCCGGGCCGTCTAGGCCGTTTTTGCCATTAAGACCGTTCTTGCCGTTCAGGCCGTTCTTCCCGGGCGGCCCGCTCAAGCCATTGAGGCCGTTCTTGGCCTCGACGCTAATCGCGTTCACGATGCAAGGCCCTTTGATGGTGTTAGAGCAGAGGGCTGCCGGTGCCAAGAGGCTGGCTAATTCGAGCCCCGTCAGGGCACATGAGCGTGGCTTGTCTCCCAACGGCTCTTGATTGAAGACTTCGTCAAATATCGCAACCGCCTCGGTGTATGCCTTGTGTTTCAGAAGTTCCTCCCCGCGGGTGCACCTCATATTGCCGACGGCGTTGAGGCCGTCGCGTGCACAGGGTCGCTCGGGTTCTACCGCGAGGATGGCTGAGTAAGACCGGTCGGCCTGGGAGAGCTGGCGCGCCTGCAGGCTACGGTCCGCCGACGCGCACGATGCCGGCGCCGTCGGCGCGGTCGCGTCCAGAATCGCGATGGCCAGGGACAGCGCCGCCACAAGAGACAGGAGGAGCGTACGAAAAAGTGTTAGTTCCACGAGCGCATTCTTCGGGCACATCTGCAGCAATTAATGGACTGACGCCGAAGAATGGTACTCCTAGCGTGTTTGCCTTGTCAGGACATTGGGCTGGCTGGGTCACCGGCCGGCCCCCTAAAGCTTCCGAGCTACTCTGCCGAATATGACCGAATGTTGGCCATTGGCGGAGCGATTGCCCATCCTGTCGATCCCCGGGATGTGGTCTTGGCGATCATCGGTGGGACGCTGCTAACGCTTGCATTGACGCGACCCCGGCTGCGCTGGGTGGAGCAGCTGACCGAGGATTCTCCGATCGGCCGGCTCTGGGCAGAACGCGCGCTCACCATGTTCGCATTCGTAATGGGCGGATACGCTTGGACCTCACTCTTCCTCGTGTTGCACAAGCAGCTGGGAGCGGAAGTCAACGCCATGTTGCGTGGCGCCGCCTGCCTCATGATCGTGTACGCGTGGCTCGTGCACTTTGAGCCATTCCTCACCGAGTGGCGCCTGCGGGGCGGGGCAGCCGCGGCCGCGTTGTACACCTGTGTGGCGGTCTTCGTCGTCTCAGTCGGCGTGGTCATCGCTGAGATGATCTTGTTCCCAACCTTCAGCTTCGAGGAGCTGCGGCTCCTGCTCCTCACAGGACCGGTGGCGGGCGGGGGATGGCTCGCCTACAGGCTGATTCCTCGCTTGGAAGCTCCTCGGAGAAATGCTCCATCTCGCTGAAAAGTACCCCGGTCACCGTTACGAGTCTGGGCGCATCGGTCGCAGCTGTGCTCTCGCGCGGGAGGACTGTCTACGCGACCAGATCACTCATAGGCTCGGGTGCGCAGACCAAACTGCTGCTGACTCCACGTCAGGATCTCGGTAGAGGGACGTACACGCTGACGCTTACGCACGGACGAATACGCCGACGCGAGAAGATCAGCCTCGACTAAGCAAACAGGTAGTGGCGGCAGCTATCCAGTGCTTCCAACGCCGCCTCGCGATGTTTGACGTCGCGACCTCGATAGGCAGTCGGGCCGTCCGCTTGCAGCGGGAATATCCAGTGGATGACGCTTCTCCTCTTCGCTGTCGATTGGCCGACGATTGCGTCCTTGGCGACCGCCGCCGGCACGCTTGTGCTTGCCGTAGCAACGTTCTCCTCGGTGCGCTTCGGGTAGCGCTCGACGCGTATCGCGGAGCGCTCGACGGCCATTGCCGAGCGCGCGCTGTTGCTCGGCCTGCGACCGGTTCTCGCGCCTTCGCGCGTAAACGACCCACCTGAGACCGTTCGCTTCGGCGAGGGACGAACGGTGACCGTCGATGGTGGCATGGCCGCGGTCGAGTGTGAGGGCGAGAACTACTACTTCGTCATTCCGCTACGGAATGTCGGCAACGGCCTTGCGGTTCTCCAAGCATGGTGTCTGACGTCGCAGCGTCCTGAGCTGAATGCCGGTCATGCGGACCCCGCCGAGCACCGCCGGCAGTTGCGTGATCTGTACGTGCCCGCCGGCGACGTCGGCTTCTGGCAGGGGGCGATACGCGAGCCCGACGACCCTTTCCGCGAGGGTCTACGCGAGGCCTACCTGGCGGGTGAAACGCTGACCGTCGATCTGCTCTACGGCGACCACGAGGGCGGTCAACTCGCCATCAGCCGTTTCATCTTGACGCGCGAGGAGGAGGGCCAGTGGCGTCCGGGAGTCGTTCGGCACTGGCCATTGGAAGGCGTCAACCCGCGCGTGCGATCGCAGGGTTCCTAGGGACTGCCGCAACAGCCGGAGCGCGACAGTGCCGCCGAATACCACCTGCTTATGGGACGGCCATTTCGGTGGCTCTCGTCACCTACTCAAATCCGACGAACGGCTGTGGGCAGGAGCTGCGCAATGGCTGGGCCGAGACGATCTACCGCTTCGTGTTTGGGTCCAACCTGCGTTTTGGCCTGTCTAACGCCGATCTGCAGCCCGGCAATTATCTCTTTCATGACGACGGCAGCGTGAGCTTCTTGGACTTCGGTTGTGTGGATCGAATGACGCGGGATCAGGTCAACGCGATCATCGCGGTAGGTCGCGCGTGCTTGCGCGGAGACGTGCTTGGGACCTGGCGAGCCTCGATACTTCACCCCCTCGCCCGAGTACGCGGGCATGGGCAGGGTCGAGTTGAGTGCCGCGTCCCTGATCGCCCAGCTGGGCGCCACCAATCACTGGGGATCGATGGCTGCCGAGTTCTTCGAGCTCGCCGCGCCGAAGACTGGTCGGGGCAAGCTCGAACACGAGTTTTTTGAGGATCGCCGCGGCGCTCTACCGGCAACGAGCCGCTGACCCGCTAGCGTAGAGGGATGCTCACTCAAGCAGATCGCGCGGCAGCACGCCGCAGCGAGAAGCTGGAGGCCATCCGCTCGCAGGTCAAGGAAGGGTCGTTGACGATCCGCAAGATGACCACCGCGGAGCGCGAGCGCTATCCGCAAAGAGCACCGCGGCCTTCTCGCGGTCGCGGCAAATGACCGCTTTCTTCGTCGCCGGCGTCGAAGGCAAGGGCAAGCAGGTCGAGGCCGCCTACAGCGACTTGCGTGAGCGCTCGCTCGCGGTAGTTGGCTCTCCGGCGAGGTCGCGCAGGATCTTCAAGCTCAGCTGTCGTTTCGACGGAAGCGACACCGAGATCGAGGTCGGCCGGCGCTTTGCCAGCGGGAGCGAGGTGGTGGCGGCGATCCTCGACCACGGCCGCGAAGAGGCGTTTGTCGTACACACGGACGGCGTCGAAGATGCAGGCGCTGAGAATGACGCGGGCAGTGAGGTAGTCGGTCGTGCGGTGAGGGTCGGCCGTCCCGTGTACTCAGTCACGGAGTTCTCATAGACGCCCCTGGCATCGACGCCGAGGGCGCGGGTGCCGAGGTCCCGGGTGGCACCGCCAAGGCGGCTGAGCGCACGGAGGCCAAGGGCAAAGACGACGATGCGATTCGCGCTTTGGTGGTTCGGCTCAGTCGGCCTCACCGCTCGGGAGGAGAGGTGATCGAGCGAGCCGCGATTATGGCCGCGGGCGCCGACTCGGCAGCGGTGATCGCCTGGATCGCCGACCACGCCGGTACTCCGGAGCTCGCCGTCGCAAAGGGGCCGAGACGCGGACTGCATGGCTCGCGTTTGGGCGGCGAGGGCCAGGTCGAGGATCAAGTGCCGCTTCGCTTTGTCCTACCCGCCGGCGCGCTGGCCTGAGCTTTTTAGAGCCCGGCTACTCTGAGCTGAAGCGCGCCATCCCCCCGACTCGCCATCCCCCCGACCAAGGAGACCCCATGTCCCGTTACGCGACAGTGAATCTGCTGGAGATCGAGGACTCTGTCGGCGAGCGGGCTCCTGGCATCGAAGGTCGCTTTGGGCGCAAACACCTGGACTCGCGCGACCTCGGCGTCAGTCTCTTCAGCTATGACGCCAACCTACGCAGCCCGGTGGCCCACAGCCATCGCGAGCAGGAGGAGGCCTATGTCGTCGTCTCCGGGTCTGGGCGGATCTTGCTCGACGGCGAGGTCCACGAGCTGAACCGGTGGGACGTGGTGCGGGTCGCGCCGGAAGTCGTCCGCGCCTTCGAGGGCGGCCCCGACGGGCTTCAGATCCTGGCGATCGGCGGCCCCAAGCCCGAGGAGGGCGACGGCGTCATGGGCGAGGCGGCTTGGCCTGACGCGGAGTAGGCGCCGCCCCGCTTTAGCTGCTACCAAACTGCTACCGTTTTGGTATGAGCAAGCAGATTGCGGTTCGCCTACCGGATGAGCTCGTCGAATTTGTGGACGAGCGAGTGGATGCCGGCGCAGGGCACAGTCGTGCCGCGGTCGTGACCCGCGCTCTCGAACGTGAGCGCAGGCGCGTGATTGCCGCGAGGGATGCTGAGATTCTCGCTCGCACCGGTCCGGACCAGGATCTTGACGGACTCGCAGAGCATGTCTCGGGCCTCCCGTCTTCGCTCGCTTGATGCATCCCATTCACATCGCCCAACTGGACAAGGCAAGGCCGGTCCTGGTTCTCACGCGAGAGCTGGTTCGTCCTCATTTGCAAGCAGTCACGGTAGCCCCGATCACCACCACCATCCGGGGTCTCTCGACCGAGGTGCCAGTCGGGCCTGCCAACGGCCTCGCGGGACCATCCGTCGTGAGCTGTGACAATGTCACAACCATCCCCACCGAAGCCCTACGAGAGCAGATCGGGGTTCTCCTAGGTCGTCAAGAGCTTTCCTTGAGCGACGCGATTCGCGCTGCGTTTGACCTCGATTGAGCCTCTGCGCAATGATTGCGCGATGCCTGGGCCATCCGAGCTTGCGGTCACAGCTCCTTTCGCCGGCGTGGTGGTACTGGTCGGGCATCGTCCCGGTGGATCGGTAAGGCCCGGCGAGGCGGTCGTCGTGCTCGAGGCGATGAAGATGGAGCACGAGATCCTCGCCGAGGCGGGCGGGGTCGTTAGTCATGTGGAGGTCGCGGTCGGTGACACGGTCGGCGAGGGCGACTTGCTTTTGGTGCTCGCGCCCGGAGACACCGACGCACGGGAGATCGCCTACGGGGGCGCCCCTGCCGCGCGCGATCCGGACGCCGTGCGCGGCGACCTGGCGGCTGTGCGCGAGCGCCACGCGCTCGGCCTCGACGCGGCCCGGCCAGAGGCGGTCGCGCGACGGCGGGCGCGCAAACGGCGCACGGCTCGGGAGAACCTCGAAGACTTGGTGGACGAAGGAACCTATGTCGGGTACGGCCCTCTCCAGTTCGCAGCCCAAGAGCGTCGCCGTGCGCGAGAGGACTTGATTGCGAACACGCCCGCCGACGGTCTCGTCGCGGGAGTGGGCGAGGTCGAAGGAAACCCGACGGTGGCGATGTCCTACGACTACACCGTGCTCGCCGGCACCCAGGGAATGAGGGGGCATCTCAAGAAGGACCGCCTGTTCGAGGTGGCCGAGCGCCGGCGCTTGCCGGTCGTGCTGTTCGCCGAGGGCGGTGGGGGCAGGCCGGGCGACGTGGACTTCCCGATCGTGGCCGGCCTGGATTGCCGGGCGTTCAACCTGTTCGCTCGCCTCAGCGGCCTCGTTCCCCTCGTGGGGATCGCCTCCGGCTACTGCTTTGCCGGAAATGCGGCTTTGCTCGGCTGCTGCGACGTGACGATTGCGACCGAGGACGCGAGCATCGGCATGGGCGGCCCCGCGATGATCGAGGGCGGTGGGCTGGGCGCCTACGAGCCGGGTGAAGTGGGCCCGATCGACGTGCAACACGCAAACGGGGTGGTCGACCTGAGGGTGGCCGACGACCGGGCGGCGGTGGCGGCCGCCAAGCGCTACCTCTCATACTTCAACGGTCCGCTCCCCGATTTCGTCGCGCCCGACCAAGGCTTGCTGCGCGAGATCGTGCCCGAGCAGCGCAAGCGTGCCTATGAGGTGCGCCTGGCGATCGAAGGGCTTTGCGACGAGGGCTCGGTGCTCGAGTTGCGCGGTCGCGGCCCAAGCACGGGTGCCGGCTCGGCCGCGAGCCGCGGCTCGGCGGGTGGCGGGGTGGCCGCGGTCGGCGGCTTCGGCCCGGGCATGGTCACCGCGCTCGCGCGGGTCCAGGGCAAGGCCCTCGGAATCGTCGCCAACGACCCCTCGCACCTGGGTGGCGCGATCGACGCGGACGGGGCCGACAAGGCGGCTCGCTTCCTGCAGCTTTGCGACGCTTTCGGGTTGCCGGTCCTGTTCCTGTGCGACACGCCCGGCTTCATGGTTGGCCCCGAAGCCGAGCGGACCGCGACTGTGCGTCACTTCTCGAGGCTGTTCGTGATCGGCGCCAACCTCCAGATCCCGTTCGGCACGATCGTGTTGCGCAAGGGCTATGGGCTCGGCGCGCAGGCGATGGCCGGCGGCTCCTTCAAGGCGCCCCTGTTCACGGTCGGCTGGCCCACATCCGAGTTTGGCGGCATGGGCTTGGAGGGTGCGGTGCGCTTGGGCATGCGTCGCGAGCTGGAGGCGATCGAGGACCCCGAGGAGCGCGAGCGCGTTTTCAAGGCCACCGTGGCTGCCGCCTACCAGCACGGGGAGGGCCTGAACATGGCGGCCTACGGCGAGATCGACGACGTCATCGACCCGGCCGACTCGCGCCTTTGGATCGCCACCTTGTTCGACCCGCCCGTCGAGGACTGGCGCACGCGCGAGGCCAAGCGCCGCCCGAACATCGACGCCTGGTAGGGCGCCCGGCCAGCCCAGGCGAGGTCCGCGGCCCTCTACCCGACTTGCGGCGCGGTCCGCTCGGGGCCGGATTGCACGTCTGCCTGGTCCGGCGGAGCCTTCAAGCGGGCGCGGAACACGTGGAAGGACCACCCTTGATAGAGCAAGACCACCGGAAAGAAGATCACGGCGACGATCGTCATCACCACAAGCGCGTAGTGGCCGGAGGCCACGTTGTTGACGGTCAGGTTATAGGTGGCACTGGTGCTTGAGACCATCACGTTCGGATACAGGTCGATGAAGATCGAGCCGACCGTCGCGGCGATCGCGATCGCAGAGGCCGAGAAGGACAGGCCGTCGTGGTCGGTCATCGCCAGGCGCGCCGCGAAGGCCACCGCGATCACGGCCAGTATCTCCACGGGCTGGGGCACGTCCGGTCCGCCCGCGACGCTGCGGGTCCAGATCACCCAGCCGACAACCAAGGCGATCGCCACCCAGCCGAGCGGCCGCCCGAGGTTGCGGGCGCGCTCGCGTACACGATCTGTGGTCCTCAGCTTGAGGAAGGTGGCGCCGTGGAGCAAGCACAGTGAAACGAGCGTCACACCAGTCCACAGGCCATAGGGGGTGAGCAGGTCAAAGAAGTTGCCCGTGTACTCGTGGCTCGAGTCGATCGGGAGGCCGTTCAAGAGGTCGCCGAGCCCGACGCCCAACAGCAGGGGGATCAAGAGGCAGCCGCCGGTCAATGCCACGCGCCAAGCCGAGCGCCAGCGGGGGTTCTCGCTCTTCTCCCTGAACTCGAGCGAAACGCCGCGTGCCATCAAGGCGATCAAGACGAGCAGCAAGGCCAAGTACAGGGCCGAGAACATCGTCGCGTACCAGCCGGGGAAGGCCGCGAAGGTGCCGGCGCCCGCGACGATCAGCCACACCTCGTTGCCGTCCCACCAAGGGCCGATCGTGGAGAGCGCGCGTTTGCGCTCCTCCTCGCTGCGGCCCACGATCGCGTGGAGCATGCCGACGCCGAAGTCGAAGCCCTCCAAGACGAAGAATCCGACCCAGAAGATCGCGAGGACTACAAACCAGATCGTGTGAAGTTGCATGGCTTCCTAGTAGCTCAAGGCGGGGGTTGGGGCGTGCGCGTCGGGGCCCGTACCCTCTGAGCCCTCGTCGGGTTCGAGATCCTTGCGCGAGTAGCGCAGCATCAGCACCAGGTCGGCCGCGCCGAGGGCGAGGTAGATCAAGACGAACGCGATCAAGCTGATCCAGATGTCGGTCGAGCTGACCGACGGCGAGTTGGCGTTGACCGTCTTCATCAAGCCTTGCACGATCCAAGGCTGGCGCCCGCTCTCGGTCAACAGCCAGCCGGCCGTATTCATGATGAACGGTGTCACCACGGCCAGCAGGCCCGCGCGCAGAAACCACTTGGAGCGGTCCAGTCGGCCCTTGTGGATAAGCCATGCTCCCCACAAAGCCAGCAAGGCGATCAAAGAGCCGAGGTAGGCCATGACGCGCATCGACCAGTACTGGATGAACACGTCGGGGATGTAGTTGCCGGGTCCATACTTCTTGACGTCTTCTTTTTGCAGCTGGTTGAGCCCGATGACCGCGCCACTCCAGGTGCCTGTCGCGAGGACGGAAAGCAGGTGCGGGATCGAGATGACCTGGGTGGGGGTCTGGTCGTTGTTGCCTCCCCCGACTTGAAAGACCGAGAAAGAGCAAGGCTGACAGTTGTTCCACTGCGCCTCGGCCGCGGCGATCTTGGCCGGCTGGTAGGTGTTCTCGATCTCGCCCAGCTTGTTGCCCACGAACATTTGCAAGAGGATCGCGGGCAAAAGGACGAGCACCGACAGGCGAGCGGTGTGATGAAAAGCCTCGGCGTTGCTCGACGCACCCGCCCGCCCGCCAGCGCGGGGGATGTCCGTCGATGGCGTGCCCGCCTGGCCGCCTGCCTCGGCGGTGCGGTTGCGCAGGCGCAGGTGCCAGGCGGAGATCGCGAGCATCACCAGCGAGCCGGTCACCAAGGAGGCGAGTATCACGTGGACGTAGCCCCATAGGAAGGTGGGATTGGTGAACAGTGCCCACACGTTGTTCAGTTCCGGTTGACCGTGGCTGTTCAAGACGTAGCCGACTGGGTGTTGCATCCAGGAGTTGGCGGCCAATATGAACAGCGCCGAGAGCATCGAGCCGACGGCGACCAGCCAGATGCAGGCCAGGTGTATCCGCTTGGGCAGCCGGTCCCAGCCGAATATCCACAAACCCAAGAAGGTGGACTCCAAGAAGAAGGCCGCCAAACCCTCCATCGCGAGCGGGCCTCCGAATACGTCGCCCACGAAGCGCGAGTAGGACGACCAGTTCATCCCGAACTCGAACTCTTGCACCAAGCCGGTGACGACGCCCACCGCGACGTTGATCAAGAGCAGGGTGCCGAAGAAGCGAGTGACCCGCTTGTATTGCAACCCGGCTGCCTCCCCGCCCGCCCGCTGGTTGCGATACCAAGCCGTTTGCAGGAGGGCCACCAAAAACGCAAGGCCGATCGTGACCGGCACGAACAGGAAGTGGTAGATGCTCGTGGTCGCGAACTGCCAGCGCGCCAAGTCGTTTGTCATGTTTCGCTCTCACCGAAATGGCGTTCCGGGGATCCCGCGTAAAGCGTGTCCGGGCTTCCCGATTCGCGCCCGGGGCCGAGACTGTGCTCGCGCTCGGCGACCGCCGCGTACCAGCCGTCACGGGCGATCAGTTCTTCGTGGGTGCCCCGTTCTGTGACGTGCCCCTCGTCGAGCACAAGCACTTCGTCGGCCTGCTCGAGGCCTGCGAATCGATGTGTGATCAACAAGACCCCGCGCTCCTGCGAGGCGGAGAGCAGGTCCTCGACGATCCCATCCGCCGTGTCGGTGTCCAGGTGCTCGCCCGGCTCGTCGGCGATCAAGATCGCGAAGTCCGCCAAGAGCGCGCGGGCCAAAGCCAGGCGTTGGCGCTGCCCGCCGGACATGCGCGCGCCGCGCTCGCCCACCTCGGTCTGCAGGCCGCCCGGCAGCTCCCGCACCCAGTCGAGCAGCCGCGCCTCTTCGAGCGCCGCTTCCAGTTCGGCCGAGCTCGCTCCCCGCTTGGCAAGACGCAAGTTCTCTTCGATCGTGTTGTCGAACACGTGCGCGTCCTGGCTGACCAAGCCGACCAGCCGCCGCACATCCTCGCCGCCAGCGCGCGCGATCTCGGTCCCGTCGAGCGTCACCGAACCGGAGTAGTCGATGAATCGCAGCAAAGCACCCGCCAAGGTCGACTTGCCCGCGCCGCTGCGCCCCACTACCGCCACTCGCCGGCCCGGCGCGAGGTCCAGGTCGATGTCAGTTAGCGCCGGGCGCCCGCAACCCGGATAGGCACAACTCAAAGCGCGCGCCTTCAAGATGGGGGAGGGACCGTCGTGCGGGACTCGGCTCGAGAGCGCCACGGGATGCGGGGGCTCGGCGACGGTCGGCAGGGCCACGAGCGCTTCCTGAACGCGTGCCCCCGCGCCGCGCACGCGCTGCAGCGTCTGGGTAGCTCCCGGCAAGGCGCCCACCAGCTCGAAGGCCACGAGCGGGATCAAGGCGATGCCGGCAAGCAGGACCCCGTCCATGCGACCGGAGTGGACCGCCGCGACGCCCACCGCCAAGCCGCCCCACATCGCAAGGCCGCAACACAAGGTGGTCAAGCCCTGGCCGACCCCGGCTGTGCGCGCCCCGCGTGCGGCGATCGCCGTCAGCTGGGTGTCGGCGGCCCTGGTGCGCTCCAGCTGGGCAGGCGCCGCGCCGTTGGCCACCAGCTCGGGTGCGCCTTCGATCAGGTCGAGCACCGAGACCGTCAAGCGCCCCCGCGCATCGGCTTGGCGAGCCTCGCCGCGCGCGGCCAAGCGGCCGGTCAGCCAAGGCACGAGCACACCCGCGATCAACAGGCCCGCCAGCAGAATCGCGCCGGCCGCGGGCAGCATCAACCACACCAAGGCGACCGTGGCCGCGCCCACAAGCGAGGCGATCGCGAAGGGCGGCACGACCCGCAGGAGCAGGTCTTGCAAGGAGTCGATGTCGTGTACGAGCCGCGCCAAGAGCTGACCGTCGGCGAACGCGGGCAGGCCCAAGGGGGCGAGTCGCTCCAAGCGTTCGTACATCCTCACGCGCAGGTCCGCGAGCGCCCTGAACGCCGCGTCGTGGCCGACCAAGCGCTCGCCATAGCGGCAAAGACCCCGGGCCAGCGCAAAGAATTGGACGCCCACGATCGCCACGGCCACGGCCGACTCTTGGGGGCGCTGCGAGGAGCGCGAGATCAGCCAAGCAGAGGTCGCGATCAACCCGATCGCCGCGGCCACCGAGCCGGCTCCCAGCAGCGTCGCAAGCGCCAAGCGCCCCGCGGCGGGGCGGGCGAAGGCCAGCGTCTGGCGCAAGGGAGCCCGTGGCGCGCGGGCGCTCTCGCGGCCCACGCCGGCGTCGAGCGCACTCATGCGAGCACCTCCGCGACGTCGAGCCGCTCCGGCGCGGCAGGCGTTGCGAGGCTCGTGCGAGGGCCCTCATCGAGCGAGCGGCCCAGATCGACCACGCGGCCGGCCAAGGCCAAGAGCGCCGGGCGGTGGGCCACCACGATCGCGGTGCGTCCCTCAGCCAAACGCCGTGTCGCTTCGAGCACCTCCCGCTCGGTCTCCCCGTCCAGGTTGGCCGTCGGCTCGTCGAGCAGCAACAGCTTCGCGTCCCTCACCCACGCGCGGGCCAAGCCCACTCGCTGGCGCTCCCCGGCGGAGATGCCCGAGCCGCGCGCCCCGAGCCGCGTGTGGATGCCTCGCGGCAGGCTCGCCAGCAGCGGCCCCAAGCCAACCGCTACGCACGCCTCTTCCACATCCTCATCGCAGGCGTCCCCTCGACCGATTCGCACGTTCTCGGCGATCGAGCCGCTGAACAGGTGGGGCCTCTGTGGCACCCAAGCGATCTGCGCCCGCCACGAGTCCAGCGCGAGCCCCTCGAGCTCGATTCCGCCGACCCGCACAGAGCCCGCGGTCGGCTCGGTGAAGCCGAGTAGCACGCTCAACAGCGTGGACTTGCCGCAGCCGCTCGGGCCCGCCAAGGCCACCACTTCGCCGGTCCGCACCTCCAGCGACACGTCCCACAGCGCCGGCTCGGGACGGCCTGGGTAGAGCACGCTGAGGCCGTCCACCTCGATGTCCGCGAGCGCCAGGTCGGGTGCCTCGAGTCCCACCGTCGCAAGCCGAGGTCCTTCGGCCTCGTCGCGGACCGGGCCGGTTGCGCCGATTGGGCCGGTCGCGCCGACCGCTCCGACCGCGCCGGCCACCTCCCGCGGTGCGTCTTCCAGCAGCGCGAACACCTGCTCGGCCGCGGCCATGCCCTCGGCGCTCGCGTGGTAGTTGGCGCCCAACTTGCGCAACGGCAGGTAGGCCTCCGGGGCCAACACCAGTGCGAACAGCGCCCCTTGCAAGGCCAGCTCGCCGCCCATCAATCGCAGCCCGATCGCGACCGCCACCAAGGCCACCGAGATCGTCGCGACCAGCTCCAAGATCAGCGACGACATGAACGTCACCTTCAACGTCGCCATCGAGGCAGTCCGGTGGCGCTCGGAGATCTCTTCGATGCGCCGCGCTTGGGCCTTTGCGCGCCCGAACACCTTCAAAGTCGGCAGTCCCGCCACCACGTCCAAGAAGTGCCCGCCCAAACGTTCCAAGGTGCGCACCTGGCGGTCCATCTTCTCGCGGGTGGTGGCCCCCACGAGCGCCATGAACAGCGGGATGAGGGGGATCGTGAAGGCTACGATCGCGCCCGAGATCCAGTCCTCGGAGAGGATCGCCGCCAGCACCACCACCGGCACGATCGCGGCGAGCAGCAATTGGGGCAGATACAGCGAGAAGTAGCCGTCCAGCGCATCCACCCCGCGCGTGGCCAGGACCGCCACTTCGCCGCTGCGCTCCCTGCGCGAGGGGTCCGTGCCCAAGCGCGCGACCCGCTCAAGCAGGGCGCCCCGCAACTGCGACTTGGCTTCGGCCGAGCTCTTGGCCGCTGCCAGCTCCGCCGCCCACGCCAAGACCGCGCGCGCCACCACCACGCCCGCCAGCAACGTAAGCGGTGTCCGCACCCCCGCCAAGCTCTTGCCGTGCGAGAAGGCGCCCGCCACGATTTCGGCCAGCAGCCAAGCTTGGGCCACGATCAGTAGCGCCCCCACCGAGCCCAGGCACACCGAGATCCCCAGAAACGTCCGAGTGGCCTTCGCGTACCGACCCAGTCGCGGGTCGATCGCCCTCACCGCTCGACCGTCCTCACCCCGGGAGGCGTGCCCGGGCCTCGGCACCGTGCGCCGTGTGCCCTCATCGCGGGGCCTCATCCGCCGCGCCGCGCTCCACCTCGGCGAGCGTGTCTTCGATCACCTGATTCTCCGGGAAGCCCAGCCGGGCCCCCATCCAGTCGATCATCACCTTCACGCGGTTGCCCTTCACGCCACCCAAGTAGTACATGTGGACCGTCAGGTAAGTCATGAAAGCGAGTCGCCCGGACAGTTCGTGGCCCCTGATTTCGCAAACCGCCCTGCCCCGCCCCACGACCGCCAGCGCGCCCTTGTCGAAATAGCGGAAGGGCGTCTCTGCCGCGTTTGAGCCCAGCGCGATCCCCTTGGCCGCGTGGCGCCCTTGCTGGATCGCCACAGTCGCGAGGCCCGGGTATGGCTTGCCGTCCGGGTCGGTCAGCGAGGTGGCGTCGCCGATCGCCGTGATCTCCGGGTGGCCCGGCACCGTCAGGTCGGCCTCGATCTCCACGCGCCCCGCCCTATCTGTTTTTGCGCCGGTCGCCTTGGCAAGCGTGGCCGCGAACGGCACCGCTTCCACGCCCGCCGCCCAGATCACCGTCCTCGCCTCGATCCGCTCCTCGGCGCTCCCTGCAGACCCTCCCGCCTTGGCCCCGGCCTCGGGTGCGCTCGCGCGGCCGCCCGTTGCCCCGGACGCCTTCGACGCGGCGCCGGTCCCGCCCGAGACCGTCACGCCCCGCTCGTCGATCCCGGTTACGCGCGTCCCCTCCCTGACCGCTACGCCGAGCGAGGCCAGCTCTTTGGCGACCTTGCCGGACAGGCGCTCGCTGAATGCTGCCGTCAAGCGCTCACCCGCGTCGAGCAAGATCACTTTCGCGTTGCGCGGATCGATGTTCCTGAAGCCCCGCTTCATGCCATAAGTCGAGAGCAGCGCCAACTCGCCCGCGATCTCCACCCCCGTCGGGCCTCCGCCGATCACCACGAAAGTCATCCATTCGCGTTGCTCGGTCGGGTCCTCCGAGCGCTCGGCCCGCTCGAAGGCGGCGTAGATCTTGTTGCGCATCTCAAGCGCATCTTTGAGCGTCTTCAACCCGCAACTCGCCCGCTCCCACTCGTCTTTGCCGAAATAGGAGGTCCTGGCGCCGCAAGCCACGATCAGGCTGTCGTATCCCAGCTCCTCGCCGTCGTCGAGCGTCAAGATGCGCTTCCCGGCATCCAGCCCCGTCGCCTCGGCCATCAAAACCGTCGTATTCGAGTTGCGCCCGACCGCCGTCCTGATCGGCTCCGCGCACTCGCCCGCCGCCAGCCCGCCGCCCGCCACCTGATAGAGCAGCGGCTGGAACAGGTGGTGGTGCATCCGGTCCACGAGCGTCACCTCCACGTCTGCGTGACGCAGCTCGTGCGCGGCGGCCAGGCCGCCGAAACCGCCGCCCACGATGACGACCTTTCTCACAGGCGACCCTCTGCGACGCTGCTCGTGAGGCGCTCCCCGAGGGCGAGCCGCTTCACAAGCGCCCCAACAGGTGGTCGCCCACCCTAAGCGCGTTCGCCATCGCCGTCAGCGCCGGGTTGACCGCTGAGATGCTCGGAAAGAAGCTCGTGTCGACTACATACAAATTGTCCACCTCGTGCGCTTTGCAGTCGCTGTCAAGCGCCGAGGAATCCGGGTCTGAGCCGAAGCGGCAGGTGCCCGCCTGGTGGGCGACCCCCGCGACCGGGATCTTGTTCTCCAGGTAGGCCCACCTCGGCACCAGGTGGTGCTCGTGCATCCCCAAGTGGCCCAGTAGCGAGCGCAGCTGCTCGAACAGGCGGTCTCTGGCCGTGTTGTTGCTCGCCTTGTAAGCAAGCTTCACGTTGCCGTCCCCGTCGAGCGTCACCCGGTTATCGGCCTGGGGCAAATCCTCGGTGGAGAGCCAAAAGTTGACCGCGTGCTCGGCGATGTCCTGCAAGGAGAAGCTCGGCGCCAGCTTGGTCATCAGCGGCTTCTCGCCTCTGTACATCGGCGCCACCGACTTGCCCACCATCTGGATGTTGCCCATCGGATACTCCCAAGCGTCGCTCGCGAAGTAGTAGTCGTTTACGCCCAATGTCTTTTGAAAGACCGTGGGGTTGGGCTCCTTGGAGATCGCCAGCACCGCCTGAGAGTTGTGGAACATGTAGTTGCGCCCCACTTGGTCTGAGCCGTTGGCCAGCCCTTTCGGGTGGGCGTCCGAGGCCGAGTGCAGCAGCAGCTTGGCGGTGTTGGCCGCGCCGCAGGACACGACCACGATGTCCGCTGTGAAGGTTTCTCGCACGCTCTTGCCGGCGCCCTCGTTGCCCGCGGCACCGTTTCCCTCGCCCCCGCTCCGCTCCACCACGACTTCGGTGACTTCGGTGCCGGCCGGGTTCGTCCTCAACGCCACGGCCTCCGCGTTGGTGAGCAGCGTCACGTTCGGATGCTCGAGCGCCGGGCGCACCCCCAACACCTCTGCGTCGGACTTGGCGTGCACCAGGCAAGGAAAGCCATCGCAGCTTGAGCACCTAACGCAGGCGCTGTAGGGCGTGTTTGCCTCGTTGAGCATCACCCCGCAAGGCGCATGGAATGGATGCAGGCCGGCCGCGGCAAAGGCATCGGAGAGCGCCGCGATGCGCGGCTCGTGCGACACGGCCGGGTGCGGGTAGGGCGCCGAGGCCGGCGGTTCGGTCGGGTCCTCGCCGCGCGATCCGTGCACTTCGTACATCTGCTCGGCCTTCGAGTAATAGGGCTCCATCGCCTCGTATCGGATCGGCCAGGCGGGGGAGAGCCCGCCGTGGTGGCGCAGCTCGCCGAAGTCCTCCTCTCTCATCCGATACAGCGCCGCCCCGTACAGCTTGGTGGCCCCACCCACGTAGTAGTGGACCTGCGGCTGGAACGGTTTGTCCTCCCCGTCGTACCAGGTGTCCTTGGAGATGTACCTGTTCTCCACGAACACGTCGCCCGCGTCCCAGTTCTGAGGCTCGCGCGGCAGCCAATCGCCGCGCTCGAGCAGCAGGATCCGCTTGCCAGAAGGCGCCAGGTGGCGCGCCAAGGTGCCGCCACCCGCGCCGCTGCCGACGATTATCGCGTTGTAGTGCTCGCTCATCTCAGGCCTCGCTCTCGTCGGTTCCGCGAGCGGCGATTGCCCCTGTGCCGCAGGTATGCTCGCGCCCGCTCATCAGGAGATCTCCGCCAGACGCTCGTTGAGGATGATCCTCGCGGCTGCCTCGATCAAGGCGAGATGCGAGAAGGCCTGCGGGAAGTTGCCCAAGTGGCGCCCTGTGGAAGTGTCGAACTCCTCGGCATATAGCCCGAGCGGCGAAGCTACCCTCAGCAGCCTTTCCATCAGATCCTTGGCGTGCTGGTGCTCGCCGACGATGGCCAGCCCCGACACCAGCCAGAAGGAGCAGATCAAAAAGCTCCCCTCCTTGCCCGACATGCCGTCGTCGGTCTCCTCGGTGCGGTAGCGCAGCACGAAGCCGTCCTCGGTCAGGTCCTCGGCGATCGCCAACACGCTTGCGCGCAGGCGCTCGTCGTCGCCCGGCAAGAAGCCGAAGATCGCCGCCAGCAGGTTTGAGGCGTCGAGCGCGTCGGTGTCGTAGTGCTGGCGCAGCACCCCATCGTTGGTCAGCCCGTGGGTCAGGATGTCCGCCCTGATCTCCTCGGCGGTGGCGTGCCAGGTCTCCTTGAGCTTGGCGTTGCCGCGCATGTGCGCAAGCTTCGACGCGCGGTCCATCGCCACCCAACACATCAGCTTCGAGGACACATAATGCTGAGGCTTGCCTCTCGCCTCCCAGATCCCTTGGTCGGGCTTGCGCCACACCTTCGTCGCACATTCCGCTTGGGCCTGCACGATCGGCCACAGTCTGCGCGGCAGTCGTTCGGAGCGCCGCGTGTGCAACAGGATCGAGTCGAGCGCCGCGCCGAACACATCGTTCTGGCGCTGGTCGAAAGCTCCGTTTCCGATCCGCACGGGGGCCGCTCCGGCATAGCCGGAGAGATCGTCTCGTGTGGTCTCGGTCAGGTCTCTGCGCCCGTCGATCCCATACATGATCTGAAGCGCCCCGTCCTTGTTGGGCTCCAGATCGGCGACGAACTGCATGAACTCCTCCGCCTCCCAATCCAGGTTCAGGTAGTGCAAAGCCTGCAGCGTGAAGGTCGAGTCCCTCAGCCACGTGTAGCGGTAGTCCCAGTTGCGCTCGCCCCCTGGCGTCTCCGGTAGTGAGGTGGTGAGCGCCGCCACCGTCGCCCCGGTCGGCATGTAGGTGAGGCCCTTGATCGTCAGCGCCGAGCGCTGGATCGGGTCGCGCCAGCGGTGGTCGGGCATGCGCGCGCGGCCCAGCCAGTCGCGCCAGAACTTGGCTGTGTGGGCGAGGCGCGCGTTGGCGTCGTGCACGTCTTCGGGCGCCGCCAGCTCCTCAGCCCACGATAGCGAGCAGTAGATCTGATCGCCCTGTTTGAGCACGTGCCTTGCCCTGACCCAATCGCCCTCCACGCCCACGGCCATGTCGGTCTTCAGCCTGATCGTTTGTCCGGCCGGGCCGGCCTTGCCGGCCTTGCCCTTGTCGCTCGAAGAACCCCAGCTGGCATCGGCAATGTGGCCGTCCTTGGACACCTTCCACTTGGCCGGCACGCGTCCGTAGTCGAAGACCGGTTCGCAGGTCAACTCCATCTCGACCTCGCCGTCCAAACACATCGCGACGCGCACGAGCAGGTGGTCGGCGTCCTGGTCGGCGGGAGGACGTGTGTGCGGCGTGATCAGGTCCTCGCCACGCCTCGGCCCCAGGATCAGGGCCTCGCGGACGATCACCCAACCGCTCGTCGTCTTCCAGGTCGTGAGCAGGATGTTGGTGCCCGGCTCATAGGTGCGTGCTGTCGGCACGTTGATCCCGAACGGCCCGAAGCGAAAGCCCCCAGCCTGGCGGTCCAGCAGCGAGCCGAACACGCTGGGGGCGTCGAAGCGGGGCACGCACAGCCAGTCGATCGTCCCGTCGGGGGCGACCAGGGCGCCGGTGTGGCAGTCCGAGAGGAAGGCGTAGTCGGCGATCGGGGGGAAGGGCGAGGGTGCGGCGGCGCTCTGGGGTTGTGTTGTTGTTTTTGGGGTGCCCTGCGCGCGCGCGGTCTCCTTAACAGAACTTGTCTTGTTAACAAGCCCCGCGCGCGCGTGGGGGGCTTGCTTCTTCGGAGTATTCGCCTCTCGCCCCTTCGCCTTCGTCGTCCCTCTAGCGGTAGTCCCCTTCGCCGCACCCTTCTTCGCCGAGCCGCCCTTCGGTGATGCTCCCTTGGGCGGCGTCACGATGCGATCCAAGGTCCGTGCCAGCCGCCATGGCCGGCGACCAGCTTCTCAGCCTCGGCCGGTCCCCACGTGCCCGGCGCATAGGGGTGCACCGGCGGCGGTTGTTGCAGCAGGGTTTCGTAGATGCGCCAAGTCTCCTCGACCGAGTCCTGTCTGGTGAAGCGCACCGCGTTGCCTTGCATCGCGTCGAGCAAGAGCACCTCATAAGGAGTGGGCGCCTCGCCGCCCTCCTCGGCGAACTCCATGTCCAAAGTGATCGCCTGGGGGCCTGCCAAGTCCGCGCGGTGTGCGTCGAGGACCAAGCGCGTGCCGGTCGAGGGGTCGAGCTTGACGACCAATTGGTCTGGCTCGGGTCGCCGGTGGCCGTGCTCCATGAAGCCCAGGCGAGGCGGGTGCTTGAAGATCACACGCAGCTCGGTCTGGGTGACCGGCAGCTTCTTGCCCGTCCTGATGAACCACGGAACGCCGGCCCAGCGCCAGTTATCGATGTGCAGTTGCAACGCCGCATAGGTCTCGGTGGTCGAGCCCTTGGCCACGCCGTCGATGTCCTGGTACCCGTCGTACTGGCCGCGCACGTATTGCGCCGGGTCGGCCGTCTCGGTCGAGCGGAAGACCGCGTACTTGGCGTCCTTCAGCGTTTCCGCGTCGTTGCCGGCCGGCGCCTCCATCGCGGCGGCCGCGACCAGCTGCATCAGGTGGTTGACGACCACGTCGCGCACCGCTCCCACCGGGTCGTAGAAGTGCCCGCGATCCTCCACGCCGAAGCTCTCGGCCATCGTGATCTGCACGCAGGCGATGTGGTTGCGGTTCCAGATCGGCTCGATCATCGTGTTGCCGAAGCGCAGATACAAGAACTCGTCGGTCCCCATCTTGCCCAGGAAGTGGTCGATCCGGTACAGCTGGGGCTCCTCGATGTACTGGTGGATTTCGGCGGCCAGCGCGCGGGCGGAGGCCAGGTCGTGGCCGAAGGGCTTCTCGACAACGACCCTCGCGTTCTTGGTCGTGCCGGCTTCGGAGAGGCCCTTGATCACGCGGCCGAACAGAAACGGCGGGATCTCCAGGTAGAAGACCGGGCTCTTGGCCTCGCCGATGGCCGTGCCCACCCGCGCGTAGGTGGTGTCGTCGTCGAAGTCGCCCGATACGTAGGAGAGGCGGTTGGCGAAGCGCTTGAAGATTTCCTCGTCGATTGTCTCACCGCAGCCTTCGACGCAGGCGCGCGCATGCTTGCGCAGTTCTTCCACGTCCCAGTCGTTGGCCGCGACGCCCACGATCGGGCAGTCGAGCAGCCCCCGGTACTCCAGGCGATAGAGCGAGTGGAAGGTCATCACCTTGGCCAGGTCGCCGCTGATGCCGAACACGACGAGGACGTCGGCCGCCTGGGTGAACCGGTCGGAGGCGGGTGTGGTCGCAGGCCGGGGCTGTGCCGCTGTGCTCATAGGTGCCTTTCGTGTGGGGGAGGCCGGTCTGCTTGAAGTGTGCAGATTTTCGACGCTGACAGCTGAGTGCACATCATCCACATCGGATGACTCGGATGGGTGGTTACCCGAAGGCCGCATTCTCGATGCAGGCGCGATCCGACTCGTTACCGCCTCCTGTCGGCGCTCGCGGGCAGGGGGAGCGCTATCGAAGACCGGTTGGCGCGCCTGCGCTCAACTGGCGCTCGTAGGGTCCGTGCCCGGTAAGGCAAGTCGCGCCGCAGCGCGCCGCCAGCTGGAGCGCCTCGGGTGTCGAGAGGCCTGAACCCAAGCCGTAAGCGAGCCCGGCGGCGAACGAGTCCCCGCAGCCGTAGGAGTCCACCGGCGCGCCTGGGATTTCGGCGGCAGGCCACGTTCCGGACTCCCCCTCGCTTCTGTAGGAGCCACCGCGGGCGCCTTCGGTGGCGACCACGAGCCGCGCGTCGGCTTGTGCTCCCGCCGCCTCGTTTTGCTCGACGGCGTCCTCGGCACTCCAGACGAGCGCGTCCAAGGGCACCCCATGTCCGAGCGCATGCAGCGCGCGGGGGCTGCTCGTAAGCACCTTGGCCGCGCGTGCTGCGCGCAGCGCGCCGAGATCGCCCGCGGTGAAATACACGGCATCCATCTCCGCCAGCCTCTCCCACGGGATCTCGGCGTCCTGGGCTCTTGCCTCAAGGCGCGCGCCGAAGGTCGTGATCGTGCGCTCCCGGTCCTTGTCCACGAGCGTGACGGCGGTGCGTGTGGGGGCCTCGCGCCGGGCCGCCCACACCTCGACGCCGAGCTCTGCCAGACGCTCGACCGAGTGCCGGCCGTGCTCGTCATCGCCCAAGGCCGTCACCAGCACCGATGCGCCCGCCAGGCGAGCAAGCTGGACGGCGGCCACCGCCCCACCCCCAGCCGGCTCCTCGAAGGCACTGTCGGCGTGCACGATCTCCCCGGCCGTCGGGATGTGGGGCACCTGAGCGAACGTGACCCACTCGACATGGCCGACGACGGCGACCTTCGGCCTGCTGGGTTCAGCGTCCACGGGCTCGGCGGATCTCCTGTAGTCGCTTGGCCAACTCCGACTCGGCCTCGTCGGGCTTGTAGAAGCGCTCGCCGACCGCCGCCTCGGGCGCGAGCTCCTGCTCGGCGACGTGCCCGGGGTGGGCGTGGGGGTTGTCATAGCCCTCTCCTCGCCCACCCGAGCGCAACTCGACCGGGGGAGGCGAGGCGCCGTGCTCTCGCACGAAGTCCCTCGCCGCGCCGATCGCGCGCTTGGCGGCGTCGGACTTGGGGGCCAGGGACAGGTAGATGGCTGCTTGCGCCAACGCGAACTGGCACTCGGGCAGCCCTGCGTGCTCGACCGCCGCGGCGGCGCCGGTAGCGACCGTGAGCGCGTTCGGGTCGGCGTTGCCGACGTCCTCGCTGGCCAAGATCACCATCCGCCGCGCTATGAAGCGGGGATCCTCGCCACCCTCGAGCATGACCGCCAAGTAGTAGAGCGAGGCGTCCGGATCCGATCCGCGGGTCGCCTTGATCCAAGCGGAGATCGTGTCGTAGTGGCTGTCGGCCTTCTTGTCGTAGTGCACGATCCTGCGCTGCAAGGCGTCTTCGGCGTGCTCGACCGTGACCGTTCCGATGGCCGTCTCGCATGCCAGCTCCAGCGCGCTGAGCGCGGTCCGCGCGTCGCCGCCGGCCCGGGCCGCAAGCATCTCGATCGCGGCCGGCTCGACCTGGGCCTCGCCGCACTCGCCCCGCTCCAAAGCGCGCCGCAGCAGGCTCAGCACGTTCTCCTCGGTCAGCTCCGCCAGCTCGTACAACCGAGTGCGCGACAGCAGCGCACGGTTGACCTCGAACGACGGGTTCTCGGTCGTCGCTCCGATCAAAGTCAGGAGGCCTTCCTCGACGGCCGGCAAGAGCGCGTCCTGCTGGGCCTTGTTGAAGCGGTGGATCTCGTCCAGGAACAGGATCGTGTCGCGATCCCCCTGCCTGCGTTCGCGTGCCCTGGCGATGACCGCACGCACCTCCGGGCGTCCGGCCTCGACCGCACTCAGCTCCTCGAACGCCGCGCTGGCGCTGGCTGCGACGATCCGTGCCAAGGTCGTCTTACCGCTGCCGGGAGGCCCGTGCAGGATCATCGAGTGGGGCTTGCCTTGCTCGATCGCAGTGCGCAACGCCGAGCCTTCGTGCAGGAGGTGTTCCTGGCCGACGAACTCCTCGAGCGTCGCGGGCCGCACCCTCGCCGCGAGCGGCGCGCTCGAGTTCGCAGCCGTGTCCGTGGCGGCGTCCCCGGGGTCGAACAGCGAGTCCATCGCCCACAGTGTGGCGCAGCGCGGTCTCATGGGGTTGGTGGTCGGCGTGGGACAGGCGTAAGCTGGAGAACGGGCAGGCGGTTATCTTGTTAGCGATGCCTTCGCTGGGTGAGCAGATCGCCGTTGCACTCGCCGACGGCGGCACGCTCGAGGCCGAGCTGTTCCTGCCTGGTGCGGGCATGCGGACGGGCGGGGCGGCGGGCCAGGCGGGTCCTCATCCCGGCGTGCTGGTTCTGCACGAGTCCTTCGGCCTCAACGACGACATGCGACGCATCGCCTCGCGCTTCGCCAATGAGGGCTACGCCGTGTTGCTTCCGAACCTGTTCTCGCACGGCTCGCGGATCGTATGTCTGAGCCGGGTCATGACCGACATGGTCAGAGGCTCGATCGACCGCGAGATCGCCGACATCCTCGCCGCGCGCGAGGTCTTGGCGGAACGTGAGGATGTGGATGCAGATCGGATCGCGGTCGCCGGCTTCTGCCTCGGCGGCGGCTTCGCCCTGATCGCCGCCACCAAGCCCGGCTTCAAGGCGGCGGCCGTCAACTACGGTGACGTGCCCAAGGATCGCGCCAAGCTCGACGGCGTGTGTCCGGTGGTGGGCAGCTTCGGCTCCAAAGACCGGATGTTCGGACGCAACATGGCCGAGCGTTTGGAGGCTCACCTGCAGGCGCTGGGTGTCGACCACGACATCCAGACCTACGACGGAGCGGGCCACTCCTTCTTCTCCCAGCACGAAGGCTGGCAAGGCTGGCTGGCGCGGATGCCCACACCAATGATGGTCGGCCCCGACGCGGATGCGGCGGAGGACGGCTGGCGACGGATGCTCGGGTTCTTCGAGGAGCACGTGGGCGGTGGGGCGAGCTAGCCAGACGGCGTTTATTGAGCCTGGATGGTCCTATCGTGGAGCGATGAACGCGTTTCCACCCGACCCCGAGGAGGCCACCGCGGCCGGTGCTCCGGCTCACGGCGAGATCCCGGCGGCTACCAGGGTTGGCGCGGTAAGCCTCACCGTCGCGGATCTGGGGCGGTCGGTCGACTACTACGAGCACACCATCGGCTTGAGTGTCAACGCGCACGAGGCAGGCCGCGCGACGCTTGGGGCGGGAACGGAGGACCTGCTCGTGCTCGTCGAGCAACCGGGCGCTCGTCCGGTGCGCGGCTATTGCGGGCTCTATCACTTCGCCCTGTTGCTGCCCACGCGCCCCGATCTCGCTCGCTGGCTCGCTCATGCGGCCCGCGATCGTGAGCCGCTCGCGGGCATGGCCGACCACTTCGTCAGCGAGGCGATCTACCTCAGCGATCCCGACGGTCACGGCATCGAGATCTACTGGGACCGGCCACGCGAGGTGTGGGAGGGCCAGGTGGCCAAGCGCATGACCACGCTTGCGCTCGACACGGTGAGCCTTCTCGGCGAGCTGGCCGATCCGGTAAACGAGCCGTTCGACCGACTGCCGGCAGGGACCACGATGGGGCATGTCCATCTGTGCGTGGCCGACATTCCCCAAACGATCGCCTTCTACCGCGACGTGCTTGGCTTCGGCCTGATGGCGTCGCTGGGTGGGCAGGCGGCGTTCCTCAGCGCCGGTGGCTACCACCATCATCTGGGTGCCAACACCTGGGAGAGCGCCGGCGCCGGTCAACCTCCCCAGGGAGCGGCGACGCTCGAAGCGGCGACGGTCCTCTTGCCGAGCGAGATCGAGCGAGATCGCCTCGCGTCCCGGGTTGCGGACGCCGGGTATGAGTCGGTCGCGGTCGAGGAGGGCCTGCTGGTCCACGATCCGTCGGGCAATCCGATCGTGCTCGCCGCTCACTCGGGCCGGTAGGCTCCATTCCGTGCGGCCGATCCCCACAGCCCCGATCGCCGCCGCGTCTTTGATCGCGGGGTTCGGGGTCGCTTTGGGCACCGGCTCTCGGCCGCTTGGAGGTGTGGTGCTCGCGGTCGGAGGCCTGTGGTGCATCTGGACCTGGAGGAGTCGTCACGGCGTGCGCACTGCGGCGATCCTGGGGTGCGTTGGCTTCGGTGCGTTCGTGATCTCCCATGTACTCGGATTGGTGATCGGCGCTTGGCCATCTGTGTTGCTAGTGGCCGCCGTCGTGGCTGGGGTCGTTTGGAGGAAGGCCGACGCTCGTCTACTCTCAACGCAATCCGTCGATGATCGGGACACCGCGCTCAGCGCGTAGGATCGGCAGAGTCCAAAGCCTTCCGCAGGGTCTCGTCAAACGGTGCGGGTGTAATCCCGAACGGTTCCGCCCCACTTGGATCGGTAACGACGGTTGCGGTCTTCAGGCCCTCCACGAGCGGTCGTGCCACATTCGCGTTGACCGGGGTCACAAGCCCGATCCAAAGCGAGGACAGCCACGGGGTGATGAGCGGCACCGGAACCATCAAGCGCGGTCGCCTTCCCATCGCCACGGCCATCCGGTCGAGCATGTCGCCGTAGGAGAGGATGTCGGGGCCACCGATCTGCACCTCGCGGCCACTGGACTCGGGGACGCTCGGAGCCTGGCGCAAATACTCGATCACATCGTCGATCCCAATAGGTTGGGTCTTCGTGCGCAGCCACGCCGGCGCGATCATCACAGGCAGTCGCTCCACCAGATAGCGCAGCGTGCGGTAGGACTCGCTCTCGGCGCCCACCACCATCGCCGCGCGAAAATAGGTGAGTGGCGGGCCGTGCCGTGCCAGTGTCAACGCCGTCTCGTGGCGGCTCAGCAAATGCTTGGAGACGCTCTCATCTCCCAACCCGCCGAGATAGACGATTCGCTCGATGCCTTCGCTGGAGGCCATCCGCGCGAAGTTGAGCGCACCGCTGTGCTCACGCTCTTGAAAGCCCTCTCCGCCGGCCATGGCGTGGATCAGGTAGTAGGCGACCTCGACGCCGTGGCCCGCCCCCTCCAGGCTCGTGGAGTCGGTGACGTCGCCTTCGACAACCTCGCAGCCGGCGGCTTGCAGCTCGGTGGCGCGCGAAGCGTTGCGCACGAGGCAGCGCACCTCGGCGCCTGAGCGGACCAAAGCGAGGGCCAAGCGCGCACCGATGAATCCGGTGGCTCCGGTTACCAAGATCCTCCGCTTAGCTGTTGCTCGCGAGATGACTCTTGGTTACCCTACTTCGGCGCTTGATAGCGCTCGGCGCCGTGAAGATCCAGAACGCCCTGCCGCCCTACGACGAAACGGCGTCGTTCTCGATGAGTCGCGCAACCAAATAGCGGGCGTCGGTGTAACCCGGACTCAACCGACCTGAGCGGCAACGGGTCGGGGGACGGCGTTGGGGGAGGCGGCTTGCCGGACCGCTGGGTGGCTCAAGTGCCGGTCGCTGTCGCGGCTCCACGATCGCTCGTCCCCATGGTGTCCGCGTCAAGCGCTTGGTATTCAGTTATCAGCTCCACCTCATGGCGCTTATGGGGGAACGCGAAGAACACGAGCGCCGTGCCCAGGGCGATCGCGATCAATCCAGCCGCAAAGGCCCATTCGTCGCCTTTGACGAACGATTCCTTTGCTCCTGTCACGATCGCTTTTGCGTACTGTGGGTAGCGCGACGCGGTCGCCGCCGCGCTCGAGAACGACTTTGTCAGTTCCGTTTCCACGGTTTCCGTGATGCGTGCTTTATTGGGTGCTCCCGCGACCTGCGCAGCCACCGCGGCCGCATAGCCGGCGGTGAGGAGGGCACCCATGATCGACTGCATGATCGCCCCACCCAAATCGCGCTGTAGGTCCGCGGTACCCGAAGCCATGCCTGCGCGCTTAACGGGGACCGAGCCGGTGAGCGAGTGGGAGGCAGGAGTGCCGGCGAAGCCAACCCCAACTCCGATGAACGCATAGCCGAGGCCAACCTTCCAATACGGGATGCCGTCCTTCCAGAGCAGCAGCATCGTCAGGAAACCGAGCAAACAGAATGCATAGCCGCACAGCAGTGTGATGCGCGAGCCGTGAGACTCCACGAGCTTGGCGGAGAAAGGAGCGATCATGATCATCAACAGCGCGGCGGGCACGATCGATAGGCCCGCGTCGAGCGTGGAATAGCCAAGCACGTTCTGCACGAATTGTTGGCCGACGAAGATCGCGCCCATCAACGATCCAAACACGACGATGCCGGCGAGCGCGGCCACCCAGAAAGTCGGCCGTGCGGCGACATCCAAGTCATATAGCGGCGAGCTCGTGTGTCGCTGGCGAATCACGAACGCCACTCCGGCCGCGACGGCGACGATCAAAGTCACGAGCACGATTGTGCCCTCTTTGGGCTCCGGCGCGAAGTTGATTGCGAGCACCAATCCTGCGACAGCCAAGGCTGAAAGGACTCCGCCGAGGTTATCGACGGCCTCGGTGGTCTCATTTACGTGTGCGGGCACATATCGCCAAGCCATGAATAGCGCCACGGCCGCGAGCGGCAGGGTGATCAGGAAAACCGAACCCCAAGCAAAACCCGTAAGCAGCGCTCCCGCGATTAGGGGTCCCAGCGCCGACATGCTGCCCCCCAAACCGGACCAAAGTGCGATCGAGCGAGTACGCGCGCCGCCCGACCACAGGGCGGTGATCAACGCAAGAGTGGTGGGATAGGCCATGCCGGCGGCGAGTCCCCCGAACAGGCGGGCGATGAACAGGACCGTCATCGACGGAGCGAGGGCAGCCAGGAGGGCCGCCGGAATCGCAAGCGAGGTGCCGAGCAGCAGCATCAGCTTGCGTCCGTAGCGATCCCCAAGCGCGCCCAGGTAGAGCACGGAGGCCGCCAAGCCGAGCGAGAAGCCCACGGCGACCAGGTCGAGCCCGGTCTGCGACGCGTTGAACGCCTTGCCGATGTCCGGCAACGCCACATTGGCGACCGACAGGTTGAGGTTGGCCACGGCCGCAACCGCGATCAACGCGGCGAGCACTGCCTTCGGATGCGCGGGAGCTGCCGCGGGCGCCTGTGGCTCGTCCATGCCGTCTCAGCGTACGGTGTTCGGCGGCTGAAGCGTCACCCCGATGGGGTGAACCAAGTGGCGCTCCTCTCCGTACCTATGGGATGTCCACACTCGAGCCCCTCGGGTTCGCTCTGGCGGGCCTGCTCTTGCTGAACGCACTGCTCCGGATCTCCCGCACCGGAGTGCGCAGCCGATGGGTGATGCCTTGGGTGTGGAAGCGCTCGCTGCCCGACTCCCTCAGCAGCACGGGCCGCCACCCACGTAAGCGGCTCCTGGCTCTCGTTGCGATGGGCCTTTCCAAGTTCGCGGAACGTCCGCTGCGGGTCGAACCGTTCGAAGGTGGCCAGGACGTGGACGCCGCCGGGGTGTCCTCCGCACTGAGCGCGGCGATGACCCGCATCGGCAGTCTGCGCCGCTCGGGGGTGGACAGCGTGACCGCCCCGGTCGCAGCCAGCTCGGCCCTGGATGCGATCGCCGGCGGCGTCAAGGCTGCCCCCGCGGGTGGAGAACTGGCGGCCGCGCTGTTGCGCTTGGGCTGGTGGCTGCTGGCGCGCGGCGAGCTTCAGTTGAGCGGGCGCGTCCTGGAATCGGAGTCGGCAGGCCCAGGCCTGGCGCTCACGATCGCGACGGCCAGCGGGCGTACGATCGAACGCCTGACGGTCTGGGCCTGGGAGTTCGAGCCCCAGCTCGGCGAGGGCTCGGGCAAATATGCCGAGGCCGACCAGCTCATGTGCATCGCCACCGCCGGCGCGGTGTGGACCCACTTCACGATCCTCGGCGACATCTGGCATCTGGGAGAGAAGGACTTGCGAGAGCTCTTGCAGACAGCGGTGTGGCGCAGCTATGCGTTCATGCAAGTCGGCCTCGAAGGCAAGGACCATCGCGGTCCTGAGCTCACCCGGGCCCTGTACGCCAGGGCCGTGGACGCAGACCCCCACAACTCGGTCGCTCAGTTCAACCTTGCCTCCTTGGAGCTCGACGACGCTTGGTTTGAAGACGTGCGCGGCGCCGGCCTGCTCAGGCTTCAGCGCGTGCACGACGAACTCGACGGCGACGAGCTGCTCGACTGGGCTCAGCACGACACATCGGTCGCGTGGTTAGAGCGTGAATGCGCGCTGCTGGACCGCGATCCGCTGCACTATCAAGTGGCCTACAAGCGCGGCGCCTGCAAGCTCAACCAAGACGTCCTGGTCGACTCCGAGCGGGAAGTCGCCCACAAAGGGGCGGCGGTCCGCCCGGAGCTTGGAGCGGCCGACGCCGACGATCTCGCGACGCATCTCAGGGATTTGGAGGAAACACTCCAGATTTTGCACGCCTGCGAAAGACGAAGTTGGCCGGCGGCCGGCTCGAAGGCTTGGCGCGAACTGCGTCAGATGTTGAGCGCGGTCGAGGGCACGATGCTCGTGTTGTGGGCGATGGTGGCCGCTCGGACCGGCCGCGCCGAAGGGAGCGCATGGTCCGCGGGCGAGCTGGGCGAGCCGGTTGAGCTGGGCGAGACGGCGGGGCTGGCCGGGACGGCCCGATCGAGCGTGCCTCGCGACTCGAGCGGATCCGACACGGTCGAGGAGCCTTCGGGTGATGGGCTTTGCAAGCAGCGCGCGGTCGTGATCGAAGCCCTGCGGGCGGGCACGCTCGTGCCCGGCGCCGCGATCCAATTCGCGCGCAGCAATCACGTTTGGCGAACCAGCCGCACGCGGCTCAATCTCGCTTGCTGGTACGCCGACAGGGAGATGCTCTCCGAAGCTCTGCGCGAACTGGAGCTTGGCTTGGAGAGCGGTGGTGAGACGGCGCGGCGCAGGATGCACGATCCCCAACTGCGCAAGGTGCGCGCCGCGTGCGCCGAGGATTGGGAGAAGCTGCTGCTGCGCTACGTGCCTGGGCGGCGAGAGCAGCGCGAACTCGCCGAGAACGGCCGTCACCCGCTCGACACCGCTTTCCTGCCGAAACTGCGAGCGCCCGTCGGCGGCGGCTCTCGCGGCTAGCTCAACGATGGTGAGGGGCTATTCAGCGACCGTGAGGGCTAGTTCAGCGCCGGTGAGAACGGCGAGGCGGAGCGATCAGATCGTGACGGTCACTGTCGCCCGGTAGACACGTCTCAGCCCGACCACTTCCCCTTGCCGTAGCGTGCCAGCTCCAAGCGTGCGACCACGCCGCGATGCACCTCGTCGGGTCCATCGGCCAAGCGCAGCGCCCGCGCCGCGGTCCACGCGCCGGCGAGCGGAAAGTCGTTTGAGAGACCGCCGCCGCCGTGCAATTGGATCGCCATGTCCACCACGTTTTGGGCCATGTTCGGGGTCGCGACCTTGATCTGGGAAACGGCGCCTATCGCCTCCGGCGCTTTCTGGTCCACCAGCCAGGCGGCGTGAAGCACGTGTAGGCGCGCTTGGTCGATGGCGATCCGCGCGTCGGCGATCCTTTCGCGGTTGCCGCCGAGGTTGGCAAGCGGCTTGCCGAACGCCACACGCTCGGTTGCTCGGGTGCAGGCCAATTCGAGCGCCAGCTCGGCCAGCCCGATCAGGCGCATGCAGTGGTGGATTCGTCCGGGCCCCAGTCGCGCTTGGGCGATCGCGAAAGCTTGGCCGGCCCCCCCGACGATCGCCTCCTTGGGTAGGCGCACGTCGGTGAATGACACTTCGCCGTGTCCGCCGGGTGCGTCGAGAAAGCCCATCGCCTCCAGCATCCGCTCGACCTTCACCCCCGGGGCGTCCATCGGCACGAGCACCATCGAATGTTGGTGGTAGCGATCTGCCTCAGGGTCGGTCAGACCCATGAAGACGATCGCCTCACAGTTCGGGTGACCGACCCCTGTGCTCCACCACTTGCGCCCGTTGACGACGACCTCCTCGCCGTCGAGCACCGCGGTCGCCTGCATGTTGGTGGCATCCGAGGAGGCCACCTCCGGCTCGGTCATGCAGAAGGCCGACCTGATCTCACCGGCAAGCAGTGGTCTCAGCCAGCGCTGCTTCTGCTCGTCTGAGCCGAAGTGCCACAGCACCTCCATGTTGCCCGTGTCGGGTGCATTGCAGTTGCAGGCCTCGGCGGTGATCAGCGAGCGACCCATGCGCTCGGCCAAGGGCGCGTACTCCACGTTGGAAAGACCCGCCCCGAGCTCGGGGTCACCCTCGCACAGGCCGTCGACCCCGGGACCCGGGCCGCCCGGGAGGAACAGGTTCCAAAGTCCCTCACGCTTGGCGATCGTCTTGAGCTCCTCGATCTGCGGGAGCACCACCCACGGGTCCTGGCGAGAGAGCAGCTCGCGCATGTATGGCTCCTCGCGTGGGCCCACCTCGTTCTCTTGGAAGGAGATCAGGCGCTCCAGCAGCTCTCGAGTGCGGGGCGAATGGGCGAAGTCCATCGGCGCGAGCGTACAGTAACTGTCCCGTCGCGACGCCAACCTGTCGCGCCGTGAACCAACGCCCCGCCGCGAACCAACCTTTCTGCCCCAACCGAGGAGACCGCCATGGACGCCGTCAACCACCAGTTCCGTCTCGCATCCCGCCCCGAGGGGATGGTGGGACGCGAGCACTTCGACTATGTCGAGGAAGCCTTGCCGGAGCTGCAGGACGGCCAGGTCCTGGTCAAGATCAACTACATCTCGCTCGATCCGGCGATGCGCGGCTGGATGGCCGAGGGCCGCTCCTACGTCCCGCCGGTGCAGATCGGCGAATTGATGCGGGCCGGTACCGTCGGCACGATCGTCGAGTCCAAGGGTCAGAAACTGGCCGCGGGCGACCACGTCTCCGGCTGGCTCGGCGTGCAGGAGTACGCCATTTGCGAGGAGGACGCCGTCTTCAAGGTCGACACGAGCCAGATCCCGCTGACCAAATACCTCGGAGCGCTTGGTATGCCCGGCGTGACCGCCTACTTCGGCTTGCTGGATGTGGGCGCCCCCAAAGAGGGCGAGACCGTGGTCGTCTCAGGAGCCGCCGGCGCGGTCGGCAGCATCGTCGGGCAGATAGCCAAAATCAAGGGCTGTCGTGTCGTGGGCATCGCCGGTGGTCCCCAGAAGTGCGCTTGGATCGTCGATGAGCTCGGCTTCGACGCGGCGATCGACTACAAGGGCGAGGACGTCGCCGACGCCTTGCGCACGCACTGCCCCGAGGGCATCGACGTGTACTTCGACAACGTGGGCGGCGAGATCCTCGACTCGGCCTTGGCGCGCTTGGCCCGCGGCGCACGTGTGGTCATCTGCGGTGCGATCTCCCAGTACAACAACCTTGACTCGATGCGGGGCCCCTCCAACTACATGTCGCTGCTCGTCAACAGAGCGCGCATGGAGGGCTTCGTGGTGATCGACTACATGGGCCGCGCCCCTGAGGCTGTGGGTGAGATGGCCGGTTGGATCGCCGAGGGCAAGCTGATCGCCCGCGAGGACGTCGTCGAGGGCTTCGAGAGCTTCCCCGACGCTCTCAAAAAGCTGTTCGCGGGGGAGAACGTGGGGAAGCTCGTGCTCAAGGTGAGCTAAGGCCGTTGGCACCTAAAGCCGGCTCCTGAGGCCCGCTCCCGAGGTCACCACGGCCCGCACCGGAGGCCTGCTCCGGAGGCCAGCACGCGACAGATATAGCCCCATCGTCATCAAGCTTGACAAAGACGCTATCCTTGTAAACCGACGTTCGACAAGTCGATTTCTGGAGGTAGCCACGTCATGAGCTCCATCGAAGCGCCCGCTCAAGCCCAAGCCGAACAGGCTCCACGCTGGCGCGATCGCAAGCGTTATGCCTGGCTGCTTGGGCTGATCGTGCCGCTGTTGCCGTTCATTTCATGGGGTTTGGTCGAAGCGACCGGGATCGGTGCTTTCTGGTTCTACGGGCCCGTCCTCATCTTCGTTGTCTTCCCCCTCCTGGACTTGCTTGTCGGCCTGGACGCCTCCAACCCGCCGGACTCGGTGATCAAGTGGCTGGAGCAGGATCGCTACTACCGCTGGTGCACTTACGCGTTCCTGCCCCTCCAGTACGCCGGCCTGATCTTCGCCTGCTGGATGTGGTCCCATGGAGGGCTCTCCACGCTCGAATCGGTAGGCCTCGCCTTCACCGTCGCGATGGTTGCCGGCGTGGCGATCAACACCGCCCACGAGCTCGGTCACAAGCGCGCCTCCTCGGAGCGCTGGCTCTCCAAGGTGGCGCTCGCGCAGACCGGCTACGGACACTTCTTCGTCGAGCACAACCGTGGCCACCACGTCCGGGTTGCGACCCCCGAGGATCCGGCCAGCTCGCGCATGGGCGAGAGCTTCTACGAGTTCCTCCCGCGCACAGTGATCGGCAGCCTGCGCTCAGCCTTGGAGATCGAACGCGAGCACCTGGAGCGCGACGGCCACCGCTTCTGGAGTCTTCGCAACGACATCTTCAACGCTTGGCTGATGACCATCGTCCTGTTTGGCGGCCTCGCTTTGGTCTTCGGGCCGGTGGTGCTTCCCTACCTGCTGATCCAGGCCGTGATCGGCTTCTCGCTGCTTGAGGTCGTCAACTACCTGGAGCACTACGGCCTCTTGCGCCAAACGCGCGATGACGGCCGCTACGAGCGCACCCTCCCCGAGCACTCCTGGAACTCCAACAACGTGGCCTCCAACGTCTTGCTCTACCACCTCCAGCGCCACTCCGACCACCACGCCAATCCTCTGCGCCGCTACCAGTCCCTGCGCCATTTCGACGAGGCCCCGCAACTGCCGACCGGCTACGCCGGGATGATCGTCGCCGCCGCGATCCCGCCCCTGTGGCGGCGGATCATGGATCGCCGCCTGCTCGATCACTACAAAGGCGACCTCTCCCAGATCAACATCCACCCACGCACAAGAAGGCGCGTCTTGGCTCGCTACGGCCGGCCGGCCGCGGGCGGGACGCCCGCCACCAGCTCGTGACAGTGGCGACCAGCAGTCGGCGAGGAGCCCGCCTGGGGCCCGCCGCGACCGAGCCCCCCTTGCCCTACCGGGCCGCCGCACGCCAGCTGCTGCGCGAAAGCTTGCTCGACGCGGCCCGGCGGCTCTTGGAGGATCGGCCCTGGGCGCAGATCACGATGTCCGACGTGGCGCGCGCGGCGGGCCTCAGCCGACAGACCCTCTACAAGGAGCTCGGGACGCGCGACGAGTTCGCCCAACAATTCGTGATCCGCGAGGGTGCCCGCTTTCTGGACGCCGTCGAGCGGGCAATCGAGGGGCGACTCGACGAACCCCGCGCCGCCATCCAGGCAGGCTTGGAGGTCTTCCTCACCGCGGCGTCCGACGATCCCCTGGTGAAGCTCCTGCTCGCCGACGACGGCACCGGGGGCATGCTGCCTTTGGTCACGACCCAGAGCGGCCCCGTGCTCGTGTGGGCCTCGGCACGGCTCGAGCAGGCAATGCGCGCCGGTTGGCCGCAAGCCCGCGAGGAGGATCTCGAGCTCTTGGCCGACACCTTCGTGCGGCTCGCGATCAGCTACGTCACGATGCCGCGACGTTCGCCTCGCGAGAGCGCGCTTGCCGCCGCAACCCTGTTGGCGCCCTATGTCGAGCAAGCGATTTCGGGGGCCGGCCCGAGCGGCTCTATTTGACGCGTCAGCCACGATGAGGCGCTCAGACACGTTCAGGCGGTCTCGCGCGTTGGAGGCGCTCAGGCACGTTGAGGCGCTCTCGCGCGTTGAGGGCGCTCAGCCTTTGATCGCGTGCGAGTTGGCGAGCACTTCGCCGCTCGCGCCCAAGGCCTGCACAAGCACATAGCCCGGCGTGCCCGGGACCGAGATCGAAGTCTCAAAGCCCGTCTTGGCCGCGCTCGCGACCGTTGTGAGTTGAGTCGCCGAGGGTCCCGTCAGTACGTTCCAGCTGGCCACGGTGGTGGCCCCGTTCCAGCTCGCATACACGGTCGTGCTCGAACGCCCGGCGCTCGCCGCGATCGCGGGAGCGCCGGTCGGGGTTGCGCTCCAAGCGAAGCGGTAGGTCCGGTAGGACTCGGTCGTGCGGGGTAGGTGCGCGTCGAACAGCAAGGCCCCCGTCGGCGCGTATTCGGAGAAGTACGGTTCCGCGCCCCAGCCGATGAACATGTCGCCGTCTTCCAGTGGCTGCACGTTGCCTTGGCTGCCCGCCGAGAGTGGGCTCGAGTGCTCGTACTGACCGACGACCGTGTCTGTCTTGCTCGCCTGGTTGACCGCCAGGACCAAGCCGCGCGACTGCGAATGGACCTTGGGCACGGCGCCGTTGTCGAACACCGTGAAGTCGCCGTCCGGCAGTTCCTCGGCGTCGTGCTGATAGGCGGTGGCGGCGCCCGCGCCGAGCTTCTCGGTGCCGTGCTTGCCGCCGATCTGGGCGATGATCTGGCCGCTGCTCGGGCTCAGCTCATACAGCGCCGAGGTGTTCCGAGCGGAGATCAACAGCGAACCGTCGTGGCGAACCGCAATCGAGTTGAGGTGGAAGTAGTCGAACGGCCATTCCTGGGAGGAGCTGGTCGCGCTCGCATATGACTGGGACAGAGCGACATGGTCAAGCGGATGCCACTCGCGCCTGACCAGATGCGTCTTCAAGTCGATTTCCTGCATCAAGCTGTCGGTCACCGCCGCGTCGCTGGGGCCGCCGACGCTCGTGAGGTTGCACCGAATCGGCGTGAACGAGGTTAGAAAGGCCGTGTTCTGTGGAGTGATGTCGAAGTCGTGCAGGTCGGCAAGCAGCCCGTTGCCGGCCTTGAATTTCATGATCTGCTGATAGGAGGTGTTGGCGATCACCTCTTCGCCTTGCCCGAAGCCTTGGGGTGGGATGTAGCCCTGCCACCAGGTGAGCACCGGTTTGCCTTCATAGCTCTGCACCTGCAGATTGGTGGCCTCCGTCCCAAATGGCAGCGGGTCGAACCAAACCAGGTTGCCCGAGGAGTCCACGATCATCGGCCCGTTCTGTCCCGGCCCCGAGTAGGGCGCCATGAACAGGTCGCCCGCAGTCTGCGAGGGCGAGGAAGAGTTGACCGTTACGAGGGGCACGTGCAAGTTCGGCTGGGAGTGGAAGGAGAACAGTTCCGCTGGCTTGCCCGCCGGTTTGGGGCTCGAGGCCGGATGCCCGAAGGCGTCGCGCACCGCGGTCGCGAAGTGGAAGGCGAACGGATAGCTCTTACCCGCGAGCACCAGCTTGCCGTGCACGACCACCGTCTCGCCCGAGTCGAAAGCCTTCGCGGGCACCCAGCTGGCGCCGTCGCCTTGGGAGTAGGCCTCCAACCGCCCCGAGTGGCCTCCGCTCTGCGAACCGCTCACCGAGATCGAGGAGAGCTCGCTGATCGGGTAGCCGAGCAGGCTGATCTGCGTGTCATAGGAGGCGTCCATCGAGTCGGGCAGCGGCGAGACGCTCAGATGCGTGCCCGGCAGGACGGCCGAGGTGCCCAATTTCGAGGGGAAGCACTGGGGGGCCGCCGGGCCTTTGTAGGCGGCATTCTCGGCGGCGATCCGCTTGGCGCCGAAGGTGAGTGTCGCCACCGAGCCGGCCACGATCGCCACGGCCAGCGCGATTAGCGTCCTGCGCAATATGTGGCTCTTGACGGCGGTTTTGATCAACGGGTCTCTTGGCATTTGCTTGCGCTTGCTGCGGCTGCGGGCGCTCGGGCTTGGGCGTATCGCGTGGCTGCCCCCGCTGAGGAAACCCTAACGCCGCAAACCCCCGTCAAACCTAAGAAGTTGCGAGGAACCGACGTAAGAAGTCGCGAAGACCCGCGGTCCGTGCATGCTCCCGCCGCTTCGCCGGCGGCGCGAGCAGTCCTTCAGAAGATCGTTCTTAGGCTATCCGGTACGGCGGGCCCGATGGGTGGGGCTCAGAAAACGGGCGACTCGGTGTAGCGGCCGAAGACCTGCTGCAAGGACTCCACGATCTCGCCCTCGGAGGCCTGGACGCGCGCGCACTCGACGAGCGGGTCCATCAGGTTGCCCTCGCCGGCGGCTGCGGTCCTAAGCTCCGCGAGTGTGCGCTCCACCTCGGCGCCCGAGCGCCTTGCGCGCGTGGACTGCAAGCGTTCTATCTGCTTGCGCTCCATTGCCGGGTCGATGCGCAAGATCTCCGGCTCGCCCTCGTCGCCCTCGGTGAACCTGTTGACGCCGACCACGACCCGCTCGCCCGAGTCGATCGCCCGCTGCAGCTCGAAAGCGGCGTCGGCGATCTCGCGCTGGGGATAGTTGCGCTTGACCGCCTCCACCATCCCCCCGAGCTCGTCGATCTTGGCGAAGTACTCGTAGCAGCGGGCCTCCATCTCGTCGGTCATCGCCTCGACGAAGTAGGAGCCGCCCAGCGGGTCGGCCGTGTTGGCCACGCCCGACTCATGCGCGATCACCTGCTGGGTGCGCAGTGCGATCCGCACCGCCTCCTCGGTGGGCAGGGCCAGCGCCTCGTCATAGGAGTTGGTGTGCAGCGATTGGGTGCCTCCCAATACACCTGCAAGCGCCTCTATCGCGGTACGCACGATGTTGTTGAGCGGCTGTTGTGCGGTAAGCGAGACACCAGCGGTCTGCGTGTGGAACCGCATCAAGCACGAACGTTCCTTCTTTGCTCCAAAGGTGTGCTTCAACTCGCGCGCCCAGATCCTCCGGGCCGCCCGGTACTTGGCGATCTCCTCGAAGAAGTCGATCTGAGCGTTGAAGAAGAAGGACAGTCTCGGCGCGAACTCGTCCACGTCCATGCCCCGCGCGAGGGCCTGCTCGATATAGGTGAGTCCGTCCTTCAGCGTGAACGCCAGCTCCTGCTGGGCGGTCGCTCCGGCCTCCCTGATGTGGTAGCCCGAGATCGAGATCGGGTGCCACCGCGGCATGTGCTTAGTGCACCACTCGATCATGTCCCCGCACAGCCTCATCGCCGGGTCGATCGGAAAGCACCACTCCTTCTGGGCGATGTACTCCTTGAGGATGTCCGCCTGGATCGTGCCCGACAAGTGCTCGGGCGCGACCATGCCGCCGGCGCCGTCACCGTCCTGCTCGGCCGCCACCACGAAGTAGGCCAGCATGATCGCGGCCGGGGCGTTGATCGTCATCGAGACCGACACCTCGCCCAGGTCGATGCCCGCAAACAGGGTCTTCATGTCCTCGGTCGTGTCGACCGCCACGCCCTCCCTGCCCACCTCGCCAAAGGAGCGCGGGTCGTCGGAGTCGTGGCCCATCAAGCTCGGCATGTCAAAGGCGGTCGAGAGCCCCGTCTGGCCGTGCTCGAGCAGGTAGTGGAAGCGCTCGTTGGTCTCCTCGCTGGTGCCAAAGCCCGCGAACTGCCTCATCGTCCACAGGCGCCCCCTGTACATCGACTCGTAGGGCCCCCGCGTGTACGGATAGGAGCCGGGCTTTCCGATCGGGTCGCGCTCCGGGTCGCCGATGCCCGCGGGCAGATCCTCGGGCGTGTAGAGCTCGCGGACCGCTTCGCCCGATAGCGTGCGCGCCTCTTGGCCCGCGACATGCGTTTGAGGGAGTCCCGTCACGTGAATGGAAGATACCGTCTGTCGGTCATAGCTTTTGTCTGCGCCGCGTCGATCGGTCTGTGCTCGTGCGGCTCGACCCAGCCGGCCGCGCCTCCGGTCAAGGCGACCTTGATCCTCGACTTCACCCCCAACGCGGTCCACGCCGGCATCTACCGTGCCTTGGCGGCCGGCTACTACCAGCGCGATCACATCGCTTTGCAGGTGGTCCAACCGACCTCGACCCAAGAAACCCTCAAGCTGATCGACGCCGGCAAGGCCCAGTTCGGCCTGGCCGACGGCAGCGACGTGGCCGGCCTGATCGATGAAGGAGGCGACGCCGAGGCGGTCCTTGCTTTGGTCCAGGCCCCCTTGGGGGGCTTGATCGGTCTCGCCTCCGAGCACCTGCGCTCCCCGGCGGACTTGGCCGGCCGGACGGTCGGGATCACGGGCGTGCCCTCCGACCGCGCGGTGCTCGACACCGAGCTTCGCCACGCGGGTGTGAGCCCCGACCGCGTGAAGGTGGTGACGGTCGGCTTCAACGGCGGGCAGGCCTTGGTGGCCGGCAAGATAGCGGCGTTCACCGGATTCATTCCGGACGACGGCGTGGCCCTGTCGGCAAGCGGACATCCGATCGCGGCATTCGCCTTGAACCGCAACGGGGGTCCTTCCTATCCGGGCCTGGTGGCCTTCACCACGCGCCGCCTGATCGCCTCCGATCCCCAGCTCGTGAAGGATTTCGTGGCGGCCACCCTCCACGGCTACGAAGACACGTTGGCCGATCCCAAGCGCAGTCTCGCCGAGCTCGAGGACGCCAACCCGACGATTCCTCCCAAGTTGACGGCCGCGTCCTTGAAGGTCTACCTGCCCCTGTTCAAAGCCGGCGGGGTGCCTTTCGGGACCTTGCAAGCGGGGAACGTGCAAGCGATGTCCAGTTGGATGGTAGGCGCTGGCTTGCTCCACTCCCCGATCGCCCCAGGTCGCTACGGGACGAACGAATTCCTGCCCTGAGCCGAGTTTGCAGCCATGGCCCCTCACGCACTTTCCGCGTTTGCAAGGGTCGGATTCCGAGTTAGCACGCCCAGTTTTCCGAGTTGACGGCGATTGCTGCTACCGTCTATTGACAACAGAGAGACGGTGCGTATCGGATGCGTGTCATGGTGACAGGGGCGGCCGGCTTGGTCGGATCCAACGTGGCGGCTGTGGCCGCGCAGCAGAGCTGGGATGTGCTCGGCTGCACTCGCGAGGGCTCCTTCGACTTGCAGGGCGTGCAGTCCGTCGGCTTCGACATGGCCGACCGCAGCGCGTGCGTTCAAGCCGCCTTGGAGTTCGAGCCCGACGTGATCGTGCACGCCGCCGGTGCGGTCTCGCCCAGTCGCTTCGAGCGCGAGCCCTACCTCGCCCAGGTCGAGTACGTCGGCGCCGAGCACACTTTGGCGGCGGCGAGGGCGGTGCGCGCACGCTATGTCCTCGTCTCATGCGACTGCGTACACAGCGGCTATCGCCCCGCGGGAACCTGCTTCAGCGAGCGCGACCTACCCGACCCGGTAAACGCCTACGGCCGCTCCAAGCTGGCCTGCGAGGAAGCCACGATGCGCTCCTCTGTGCCTTGGCTGATCACCAGACCCGGGGACCTCTACGGCGTCAATCTGGTTCGTCCGCGACGCTTCGGTTTGTCCCTGCGCTTGGTCAAGCGCCTGCGTGACCACACCGCCCTGCCCGCGCCCGAGGGCCTGTGGCGCTCGCCCACCTACGCTCGCGACTACGCCCAGCGCCTGTGCGAGCTTCTGGCGCAGGGCTGCGAAGGCGTCTACCACATGGGAGGTCCCCGCTCGATGGGGCGCCGGGAGTGGCTACAGCTCCTGGCGGGCGCTTCGGGCTGCTCGCGCGAGTTGGTGCGCGAGGGCACTGCAGCCGCCTATCTGCACGCCTGCGGTGAGGATCCCCACTTGAAATTGCCCTCCAACATTGCCCTCTCCCAGGAGAAGGCAGCGGCGGCGATCGGCTCCCCCGCGATAGCTCCCGAGCGTGGCGTCGAGTTGATGCGCGAGCAACTAAACCGCGTGCTCAAGCCAGATATCCCTCCGGCACGCTAGTCTGCCCTCGCCAAGCCACAGCTACCGAAAGGAAGAACTCCATGAACAAGAGTCAGCTTGTCGAGGCGATCGCCGCCGACAGCGGTCTCTCCAAGGCAGATGCCGGTCGTGCGGTCGAGTCGTTCTTGACCACCGTCGGCAAGACCTTGAAGAAGGGCGATGAGGTCGTGATCACGGGCTTCGGCAAGTTCTCCGTGGTCAAGCGTGCCGCCCGTCAGGGCGTCAACCCGCGTACGGGCGAAAAGGTGAAGATCAAGGCCTCCAAGGCTCCCAAGTTCACCCCCGGAGCGAGCCTCAAGCAGACGGTGCACCCCAAGAAGTAGTTCTCTCCCAACCCACGATGGCGCTCGTCGGGGACTTGGAGCTCGCAAGCTTCGATTACACCGACCCCGACCTAAAGGGGGAGCGCTTTCACACGGCCATGAAGGAGCTGGCGGCGGAGGGATGGCTGGCGGCGGGGCCGTACGGGTACGTGGTCTTCGACCGCGAGGCGGGCGAGTTCTTCCTACGGACACGCTCGGCGATCTTCCCGGGTATGAAGATCGCCGAGCTGTTCGAAGTCACAGAAGGCCCCCTCTGGGAGGAGATGAAGCGCAACATCCTCCACATCAACGGCGCCGACCACACACGCCTTCGCAGTCTCGTCAACCCTTCGCTCTCGCCACGCGCGGTGGAGCGCTGGCGCCCGGCGATGCGGTCGTTCCTGGAGAGCCTATTCGCCTCTGTGGAGTCCGCCGGCCGTTGCGAGTTCGTGGAGGCCTTCGCCAAGCCCTACCCCTCCCAGACGATCGCTACCGTCATGGGCGCGCCGCTCTCCGACGCGCCCCGTCTGCACCACTGGTCCAACTGGATTCAACGGCAGTTCGACGCCGCTTCGATGGCGAACGAGCGAGCCGGCATCGAGGCGGCGGTGGCTGAGTTCTACGAGTACGCCCACGCGCTCTTGGCCGCGCGCCGCGACACCCCCGGCGACGATTTGATCTCGACGCTCCTCGCGGCCGCCGACCCGGACCACCCACCCGAGCGGCTCAGCGAGGAGGAGTGCGTCAACCTCGTTTTGAACGTCTTGATCGGCGGCGTCAACACGACCCAGAGCCAGCTCGCCCATGCGATCCGGCTGTTTGCCGAACATCCTGAGCAGTGGGCGGCCTTGGTGGCCGACCCGTCCTTGGCCGGTCGGGCCGTCGAGGAGGCTTTGCGGTATGAGCCGATCACGCCGTTCACCGCCCGCATCACGGTCGAGGAGATCACCTATCGCGATGTGACTTTCCCCCCGGACACGATCGTGATGGTTTGCTCGTTTACCGGTAATCGCGATTTGCCGGGGGGCGGGGAGGGCGAGGGCGGCGCTGGGGGTGTGGGCGAGGCGAGCACCGGGAGCGAAGCGGTGGGGGCGCCGCCAATCGGACCGGACTCATTCGACATTACAGTCGAGCGTCCCCGTGCGCGCGCGCTCACGTTCGGCGCCGGGGTCCACTATTGCCTGGGCGCCAACCTCGCGCGCTTGGAGCTGGAGGAGGCCCTCTCGTTTCTCGCGCGCCGGATGCCGCGGCTGGAGTTGGATGGGGAGCCCGTGTTCGAGAGCATTCTCGGGATCTATGGGTTGGCGGAGTTGCCGATTCGGTTTGGGTGAGCGCAATAATTGAGTGTGGTGCGGGGACTTGCGTCGAACAGATGCGGGAGCGCCAAACGTGCTGCGCGTGCTCCTCGACGCTACGCTGCCGCGCTACTCGACACCCGCGGCTCTGGCAGCGCATCCAGCAAAGTTCTGGGGAGCCTGGTGCTGGCTTCCCAGACCTCTATAGCCACAAGCTGGCGCGTATTGCGATCATAGTCGCGCAGGCCGCCTGGCACTCGCTCGCTTACAACATCATCGGATTCCCCAGTGGGAAGCCAGGCAATATCTGCTTCACGGTCGTAGTAGGCGTACATGGCGAACTCCCATCTTATCGCGCGTCGGCGAGTAACTAATCGACCCTCCACACCGACACGATCCGGGCCGTTTTCTCGTCATCTCCCACTGGATGGTCGTAGACAGCCTCGAATCGGACGCCGTGACTCGTGATGTCTTGGATGAGCCAATCGGCCTCTCCCTCGTTGACATCGCGGCCGTGATGGCCCTCAATAATTGCCCGCTCCACGTCTGTTCGTAGCAGGCGACGCTGGTCCATTCTGACCAAGGCATGAGTCGTCCACACGAAGCGCTCGATAGCCACTGATCGGGAATCTTAGGGACGACAGCCGCAAGCGGACCGAATCCCTCAAATCCGCTTAGCCGCCCCCCGAACCGCCTCCCCAAACCGCTCCACCATCTCCGCCACCGTGTAAACCCGCGCCGGCACGGTAACCCCCACCGCCAACGGCCGTGAGCGGCCCGGGTGCAGAACCGGTGCTGCTATCGACCTCACCCCGATCTCCTGCTCTTCGTCGCAAATCGCGAATCCTCGCTCGCGTGAGTACGCGATCTGCTCGGCCAACTCGCGCTTGGTCCTCACCGTATTCGGCCCTTCGTGCTCAAGCGTGACCGAGGCGATCAGGGCGCGCTGTTCGGTGTCGTTCAAACTCGTCAGCAGCGCCTTGCCGATCGCGGTGCAGTAGACCGGCACATGCACGCCGACGCCCTGCTGCAGATCGGCTTCGAACTGCCCGGGGCCGTGGGCGTAGAAGCGCTGCAGGTACAACGCGTGGGTCCCGGAGAGTGCGGCCAGGCTGACGGTGTGCCCGGTTTGGTCGCGCAGGTCTTCGAGGATCGTGCGGGCCGCCGGGGCCTCCAGGCGAAGCGTGCCCACGATCGCCCTGCCCGGCTCCCCGGCGCGTCGAGCGAGCCGGTAGCGGCTCTGCTTGTCCTGTTCGAGGTAGCCGAGCGAGACCAGGGTTTTGGCATAACGGTGCGTGGTGGAGCGCCCCAGGCCGACCTCGTCGGCAAGCTCGCTGAGCTGCCATGCCGGCTTTTCGGCACTGAAGCAGGCGAGCAGCCTTACCCCGTACGCGAGCGAGCGCGACGTCTGCGGTTGCGCGTCCAGTTTGATGCGCCTTTTCGGGGGATCTGGATAGGCGGACTCCATCGGCCACATTGTCGTCTGCCCGAGCGCTTGTGACCAGTGTCCGGGAAACTAGTATCAGGGATACCAGTCTTGGGCAGGATTCGGCTCATCGGTGGGGTACGCTGACAGTCTCATATGCTGGCCTTGGTGCGCCCCAAGGCGCGGCGGGTCTTGAAAAAAAAGAGGGCGGGGGCGGTCCAAGCGCCCATCGCGTCGAACGACTGCCCGCGTCGCGAGCCTCGCATCCGGAGCTAACGCTTGGGGCGTCGAGTGGAAGAAAGCCGCCATCGCCGCCAGGATCATCGTGTGGTTCGGCGCGTCGCTAAGCGCCAACACGGCCTCCAAGGCTTCCGTGGCGAGCAGTTTCAACCGCTTTGCGGTCTCCTCGGGCGAGGCGTAGTGGTCGATCAGGTTCCTCTGTCCCTCCGCGTTGTCGCGGCTCCGATCGATCACCCCGTCCAGCAGCGTGCTGAGCGCTCCGACCCAAGGAAAGTAAGCGCGCTCGAGTGCGATCGCACGCTCGGGGGACATCGTGGGGTCTCCGGCTGCCGCTATCAGCGAAAGCACCGAAAGCTGCGATCCGGCGGCCGCGCCAAGCTCCCACCAGCTCAGATCGACTCCTTGAATCGACTGTGAAGCGGCCCATTTCCTGAAGGCCTCGTGGGACCCTTTCGCGTCGCCATGGTTGAGGCTCTGGTATGCCGCGATGCGCGACACCGAGCGGCGCAAAGGCTCGGCGATGGCTGCGAACGAGGGCAGCCGTGCGACCGCCGTCTGGCAGGTGCGAACGAGTCCTTCGAGATATCCAGCGTCTTCGCAACGAGGGTAGTGACGGTAGTAATTGAGCTGTCGTGCTCCGGGCGAGAGCGCGACGAGCAGCGCCCGGTTGAGGCTCTGGCCGCTTGCGATCGGATCGCGATTGGGCAACTCGACGATGCTGTCCATGTAGTCGAAGGCGATCTCAAAGGCGGTGATCGCCCGCACCACGTCACCTCGCATTGGGGGTGGCGCGAAGACCGCAAACGCGACGGCGCCCTCGAGGTCTGAGCTCTTGGTCCTCAGCGCGTCAAACGCGGCCTCCCGCAGCACGAGGTCGGGGATCTGCCGTGCGCGACGACGCCAGCCCGCCAGTTCGGCTCGGACTCGAGGAAATACGCTCAGCCAGTAACAAGAAGCAGCGCACGCGAACGTCGTTGCCCGCATGATCCGTTTGCAGCCCTCTACCGCCACGCGTGCGTCGCCTCTCCCCAGCCACCATCGCGGCCGCTACTCCTGGAAACTGACGCCGGGCGGTACTTGGGCGGCGGAGAATCCAGGAATGGCGACCACAGCGAGCGCTATTCCGAGAATCATCGCCAGCGTGAGAAACACTTGGTCCTCACCGAGCGAGAACGGGGCGGGGAAATCGGTCGTTGCCCTCAGCCAGCGGTCGGCGAGCGCGTGTCCGTAGAGGCCCAGCGCGGCTCCCTCGACGCAGCCGATCACCAGCAATATCGAACTCTCCAGCAGGATCGATCGCCATAGTTGGAGGTGATCGTATCCCCATGTCTTCATAGCCGACAGCCGCGCTCGTCTCTGCCAGATGGCGGCGCTGAGCGAAGCCGCCACCGCGAGCGCGCCCGTCAATAGCAGCAATGTGGAGATGGCTCCGAGACTGCTGAGGCCCTGTCGTACGCTCTGGTCGGTCTGGGCTTCGCGTTCGTGCGCGGTCTGGACCTGCAGGCCCGAGCCCGGTCCCAACGCCATCTGGATCGAGCGTCTCGCCGCCGCCGGGCTGAAGCCGGGCTTCAACGTGACTTCATACGCCGTTGGAGCGGCTGAGCGCCAGCCTCTCAGATAATCGGCGGTGGTCAGTCCGATCGCGCCCACCGGCCAGCCCAGATTTGTGGTGATCGCCGCCACCTTCAAGCTCAACGTTCCCGAGGGGGTCGGCAGCGAGAAGGCGTCGTTCACGCGCAATTTACGTTCGCTGGCAAATCCCTGCGAAACGGTCGCCCAACCACCTTGGCGCAGCAACCTGCTCGCCCTCGCGAAATTGCCGCTCGTCACTTGGCTCGACTGGATGACCGCGGGCGCTTGGGGGCTGTGCACGCGGATCATCAAACGGCGATCGCCGACGTCCAACAGGGCGCCTTGGTCGGCCCGCACCGAAGCCACTCCCTGGGCGCGGCCGATCCTCGCCTGCAGGTCGGCGGGCCGGAAGCTGTCGGTGTTGAACACGTTGCGTCCTGTGGTGACCCACATGTCGGCGGTGCCCTCGTACTGGGTGACCGCGACTTCGATCCCATGGATCAGGTCGGTCTTGGCGCCGCCGATCGCCAGGCTTCCATAGACGGCGAGCGCCGCTATCGCGGCCAGCGCAACCGACCGTGTGGCCGTGGCCTCCAACTCGACCAGGGCGATCGGCAGCGCCCCTTTGGAGCGCTCGCTCAAAGGGCGCAACCCCGAGATGACGGTCAAATACACGAACGGCAGCAGGCATACCGCGGCGAGGGCCAGCAGTGCTCCCCCGACGATCGTCAGGCGCGGCACGACCAGCGAAACGAGGCTGACGAGCGCAACCAATCCCACGCCGACGAGAGCGGCCGCGCGGGCGCTTTTGTGCGGGATCGTCTGTCCGGCCTCGCCTGACTGCTGCATGACCGTGTCCAAAGGCCGCTTGGAGCGGAGGTCGAGCAACGGGCGCAAAGAGGCCAGCACTGCGGCAAGCACGCCGCATCCGGTCGCGATCGCGACCGTGGTCGCCGTTATGTCCTCTGAGTCGCCGATCGCAAAAGCCGCCGAGAGGTAACTTGGTACGCCGCCGAACAGAGTGTGCGACAGCCAAGCGCCAAGTCCCATCCCGAGGATCGAGCCGACGATGCCGAGCATCAAAGCTTGTGCCATCAGCAGGTAGACGATCTGCGCCGGGTCATAGCCGTAGGTCCGAAGCTCGGCGACCAGGCGCCGCCGTTCGGGCATCGTCAGCAGCATCGCGTTGAGTGCCAGCAGGAACCCGACCATGCCCGCGATGGCCGCGAACAAGGTGGTGGACTGTTGGTTTGGCTTGGCCGCAACGTTCAGCAGGCGAAGCTCGTTATCGGCGGGCGTGACGTTCGCTCGTCCGGCGGCCAGCGCCGTCAGCTCACCGGAGACCTGCCGCTGGGCGCCGGGCCGCGTCTCGATCAGCAGGTTGGTGATGCGGGCGCTCTCGCCTGTCAGTGCTTGAGCGTTGCCCAGCAGGGTGATCGCGATCGGACTGTTTGCGACGGCTCCCACGGTCTGGCTGCCCAGCACGGCGCTGACCGGCTCGATCTGGCGCTGCCCGTCTGCGCGCAGGATCACCGTGTCGTTTGCGTGCGCCCCGATCGCTTCGGCGACCGATGTCGGCAGTCCGATCCCGCGAGAGATCAGCCCGGTTGCGCCCGAGCCGAGGTCGCGGGTCGCCTGTGCGTTGAGCGAAAGTTGGTGGGCTGTCGCGCCAATCAACTGCACCGCCTCGCTCCCCCGCGGCCCGGCAATCACCACATCCTCCCTGAGCAGCGGCGAGGCAGCTCGAACCCCGGGCAGCGCTTCCACCTCGCGGGTCACGTTTTCGGGGATGCCCTGTTGGGAGCGGGCTACGAGTTGGAGTTGGGCGGAGCCGATCAGTTGGTGGACGAGGCTGCCGGCCGAGCCGCCGATGCTGGTGTTGGCCACGAGCACGCCGAACACAAGCGCCACGCCGACGGCGATACCGGCGACGGCGAGAAGCTCTTGGGCGGCGCGGGTGCGTAGGCGCCAGGCGTACAGGGTGAAGGGCAGGCCCACGCTCAGCCCGAGGACCGTGGGTGTGCTGCGCTTCATGCGAGCGCTCGCTCCAACTCGGCGTCCAGGCCGTCGGAGAGGTGGCCGTCGCGCAGGGTCAGGACGCGGTCAACGAAGCGCTGGGCCTGTAGGTCGTGGGTGACCAACAGGCCCGGGATCTCGCGCTCGTGGCAGATCTCGCGCAGCAGCTCCAAGATCTCGCGCGTGCGCACCGAGTCGAGGTTGCCGGTCGGCTCGTCGGCCAGGAGCAGGTTCGGCTCGCCGGTGAGGGCTCGCGCGATCGCCACGCGCTGGCGCTCGCCCATCGAGAGCTTGGAGGCGCGCTGCTCGATGCGGTGTCCCAGGCCGACCCGCTCGAGCCATGGCCGCACCGCCTCGCGCGCCTCGTGCAGGGAGGGGCCGCCGGCCATCAGCTTCAAAGCGGCGTTGTTGAGTGTGGTGGCGCCTGCGAGCAGATGGAAGGACTGGAACACGAAGCCGACTTCCTCGCGCCTGAAGCGGGCCCCCTCGCGCGTGGAGAGGGCCGAGATCTCGCGCCCGCCGAACAGGACCTGGCCGCTGTCGGGCGTGAGCAGGGCGGCGGCGATCAACAGCAAGGTGGTCTTGCCCGAGCCGCTCGGCCCGTACAGCGCGACCAGTTCGCCGGGGGCGACCGTGAGCGAGACGCCGTCCACGGCCTTGACGATCTCCTCGCCGGCCCGGTAGTGCTTGACGAGCTCGCGCAGCTCCAGGGCGCTCATGAGCGCGCGTCGCCCGCGCGGGGGGCGCGGGGAGCGGACGGTGCAGGGCGGGGCGCGGACGGCCCGGGGAAGCGCACGAGCACGCCTTCCTGATCCATCGAGCGCACTTCGCCGCTTGAGACGGCCATCGTGCGCGCGGTGCCCGACAGCGCCGCCAGGTTCTCCGAGGCGATCACGAGCGCCAAGTCGGGGTCTTCGCCCAGCGAGAGCAAGAGGCTTGAGAGCTCGTTGCTTTCCAAAGGCCCCGGCAGCACCGCGGGCTCGTCCACGAGCAGAAGGCGCGGCTCGCGCGCCAAAGCCATCGCCAAGGCCGTGCGCAGGCGCTCGCCGAGCGTGAGCCGGTCGGTGCGCACCTCGGCGAAGTCGGCGCCGCCGACACGCGCGAGAGCGTTGCGCGCCACGCTGCGAGCTTGGCGCATCGAAGCGCCGTCGCTGGCGCACGCGGTCGCGACCAGCTCGATCACGGGTCGCACGATCTGGGTGCGCCATTCCGAGCTGACGAGCGCGATGCCGCCGTGGCGCAACTGGTGGGCGCGCTCTCGCGCGGACATCGCTTGCAAGGGGCGCCCAGCGAAGCGGACTTCGCCCTCCTCGGGTCGCTCGATCCCGGCCATCACGCGCAGCAAAGTCGACTTGCCCGAGCGCTTGGGGCCCCACATGCCGACGAAGTCGCCGGCTTCGATCTCCAAGGAGACGCGGTCGAGCACGAGTATCTCGTGGCGCCCGTCGAAGTAGCGCTTGCTCGCTTGCGCCACTGTCAGCAGGGGAGCCATCGCGCGGCGCTCAGGTGCGGGAGGCCAGCAGCGTGCGGATCGTTTGACGCGCGAGGTCGAGCCACAACAGGTCGGCGTTGATCCGCTGCATCGAGGCTTCGCGCACCAGGAGCATCATCGCGGCCCGCAGCGACTGCTGGGAGGGCCAGCCCTTTTGGATGTCGTCGCGCTTTGAGAACAGGGCCCGCTCGTGCTCGTTGAGGGCGACCAGGAGGCGCGGCAGGTCCTCGAAGCGCGCGACGACCATGCGGGCCTGGAGTTGTAACTGGGCCTCGTCGAAGGACACCGGGCTGTCCATCCAGGCGACGAGAGCCGCCTCGGCGAGGTCCGTCGCCTCATACATGATCCGCGTCGAGCCGGAGTCGTCGATGACCTGGGTGGCGCCGACGAGCCCTTGCGAGTCCAGCCCGCGCAACATCCGGTAGAGGCTGGGCCGCACGATCGACCAGCCGGGGCCCAACTGGCGCTCCAAGCGGTTGGCCAGCTCGTAGCCGTAGCTGGGGCCTTGCACCAACAGGCCGAGCACCGCGCCCTTGAGCGGCGACTGGTTCGCCGATAGCTCGTTTTCGCCTGTCGAAGTCGCCATATCCCTTGCTCCTCCCGTGCTCCACCTGAGCAGACGGAATTCTACAGCAGAGCCGACTCCTTGTGTAGCGCGGACGTTTCCGACTCCTGGAACGTGCCGGCGAAGGACCCGAACATATGTCGATTTGGCGGATCCGAAGATTCTCGGCGGTTAGCATCTTGGCGCGAGGCAGACGGACCGTCCGCAAATTGACAGGGGGGTGAGGGCGGCACCCGCAACGACATGGACGTAGAAGGGCCGGCCGCAAGGGTCGCCCGAACGAATGGAAAGGACTCTGGAGCATGTTTCGCAAGAAAGCTTTGCTTGTGGCCCTGTGCTTGGCCGCCGTCTACCCGGCAGCCGCGAACGCGGGCGAATATCACGTGTACAGCTGCCGGATGCCGAACGGGGAAGCGGCGCCGGTGGATGGGTGGAGCGCGGCGACCTCAGGGACGTTGGCTTCGACGGCCGATACCTGTGCGTCCGACGGCGCTCTTGTTGCCGATCTTGGTGACGGTGCGACCCATGAAGTGGAAGTCGATCGCGCATCATGGGCTTTTAGCGCGCCTACGGGCATGACGATTGATGCGGCCCGCCTTTGGCGAGCAGGGGACGCCGACGGAGGGTGGGGCACGAATGCCACCTATCAGTTTTGGCTTGCTGGGCCCGAAAATAATGAGGTCGAAGCCGATGTCATCGATCAGTGCGTGGCTGAGTTCGGTTGTCCCACGGGCACTGGTGAAACGGGCAAACCGATGTCAGCGTCGAATTCGATAACGGTGTCCCCCGCAAATCTCGGCACGCACCTATACGCGAATGTGTCGTGCGGTGGTAGCCCGAAATTCGTATGCCCAAGCGGCAAAGGCGACCCCAACGGCTACGCCGCCGTCGTCTACCTCTACGCCGCCGACCTGGTCCTCGACCAGGCCTCCCAGCCCACCGTGACCGACGTCGAAGGCGAACTGGCCACGGCCGCGACGCTCGCCGGCACGGCCGACCTCTCCTTCAAAGCGAGCGACCCTGGCTCGGGCGTCTATCAGGCGGTCTTCGCGGTGGAAGGCGCCGAAGTGGGCAGGACCGTGCTCGACTCCTCCTCGCACTGCCACGACGTGGGCCAGACCACTGACGGGTTGCCCGCTTTCCTGTATCTCCAACCCTGCACGCCCTCGCTCGATGCCGACCTCCCCTTCGACACGACCTCCTTGTCCGACGGCACCCACCACCTGGTCGTGTCCGTCACGAACGCGGCCGGCAACTCCACGGTCGCCTTGGACCGCAAGATCACGGTCGCCAACCATCCGTCCGCGCCGGAAACCGGGGGCTCGGAAACCCAGTCCTCGAAACCCGGTGGCGCCGAAACCCCCGCGGGGTCCCCGCCCCTGGGGCAAGGGCCCGGGGACGCAGCGACGCACGAACAACGATCCCAACCCTCCGCGACAGGCCAAAGCCAGACGCCGCTCGCACCGGCAGCCCCGCCCGTGCTCACGGTCCACTGGGCCGCCGGCGGCAGGGCGGCACGGGTCAGCTCCTATGGGCGCGCCCAGAGCGTGTCTGGGCGTTTGACCGCGGCCTCGGGCGCTCCGATCGGGGGCGCCACCGTCCAGGTGCTCTCCACCCCTGCTTTCCAAGGGGCTCACACACGCACGCTCGCGCGCGTGCGCACGCGCGCGCAGGGCACGTTCGCGGTGCGCTTGCCCGCCTCGACGCCCTCGACCAGGCTCACGTTCGCCTACTCGGCCGACCCGGCCCAGGCCACGCCGAGCGTGACCGCCCAACTGACCCTCGCCGTCCCGGCCCGGGTCTCCTTGAACGTCGTGCCCCGGGTCTCCCACGTGGGCGGCACGATCGCGTTCTCCGGCTCCCTCCCCGGCGGTCCTCTGCCGGCCGGCGGCAAGCAGGTGATCCTCGAAGCCCAGAGCTTGCACGGGCCGTGGCGCCAGTTCAAGGTGCTCTCCACAGCGGCCCGAGGGCGCTTCAAGTCCTCCTACCGCTTCCGGCTCGCCGGCCCGATCGACTACCGCTTCAGGGCCGTCTGCCCGCACGAGGCCGACTACCCCTACGCCACCGGCGCCTCGCCCCCGGTCCTGGTGCACGAGCGATGAGGCGCACCGGTCACACCCTATGTACGCGCAACACGGGGTGGGCGCGGGCGATCTGCTCGTAGTCGTCGTCCTGCGTGACCACGGGCAGTCCACGCTCGACTGCGGTTGCCGCTATCAGCGCGTCGGTCAGCTTGACGGTGCGGTCTGTCCGGCGAGTTCGTCCAACTCACGCGTCAGATCAGGGTCCGCGGCGCGCTCGGCCAAACTCTCGCGCAGTTGCTCACCGGACAGCCAGCGTGTGCGGGCGCCATGGGGCACGATGTCCGCCAACGGCTCCCCACTCACACACAGCACCACCCGCTCGCCGCCCCTTACGGCGTCGATCACCTGGGCGGTGCGATTGCGCAGGTCGCGAACGCCGATCTCCATATGCTACAGCGTAGCATCACGGGCGCCGAGCGCCGGGATTAGTCTCCTGGGGGTGAGCGGCGTGGACCCTTCCTTCTGGCGCGAGCGGCGCGTCCTGGTCACCGGGCACACCGGCTTCAAGGGCGCTTGGCTGTGCCTGTGGCTACAAGCGCTTGGTGCACGCGTGCACGGCGCGTCGTTGGAGGCTATGCCCAGCGAGCCGTGCCTGTACGACTTGGCGCGGGTGGCGGAGGGGATGGCGGGGGGCGCCGTGTGCGACATCCGCGACGCCGCAGTGGTCGCACGGGCCGTGGCCGAGTGCGAGCCGCAGGTCGTCTTCCACCTGGCCGCCCAGCCACTCGTGCGACGCTCTTTCAAGGCGCCCCGCGAGACGTATGAGACGAACGCGATGGGCACCGTCAACGTGCTCGAGGCCGTCCGTTCCGCGCCGTCGGTCGAGGCGGTCGTGGTCGTGACCTCCGACAAGTGCTACGAGAACCGCGAGACGCCTGAGCCCTACCGCGAGGAAGACCCGCTCGGCGGCCACGACCCCTACTCCTCCTCCAAGGCCATCGCCGAGTTGGTGACCTCGGCCTACCGGCGCTCCTACTTCTCCAACCCCGACGCCCCGCGGATAGCCTCCGCGCGTGCCGGCAACGTGATCGGCGGTGGAGACTGGGGAGGGGATCGTCTCGTGCCGGACTTGATCCGGGCGGCCGTCTCGCAAGGGAACGTCAGCCTCCGCCATCCCGGCGCGACACGCCCGTGGCAGCACGTGCTCTCGCCTCTGTCCGGATACCTGGTCCTGGCCCAGGCCCTCTGTGGGGAGGCCCGTTTCGCGCGGGCTTGGAACTTCGGCCCCGACCCTGCCGACGCGCGCACCGTGGAGTGGGTCGTGAGCCGCGTGTCCGAGCTGTGGCCGGGGGGGATCTCGTGGAGCGTCGACGAGGGTCCCCATCCGCACGAGGCCGGCCTGCTCGCGCTCGACTCTTCCTTGGCCCGCCGCGAGCTCGCTTGGACCCCGCTCGTCGGCCTGGAGGAGGGCCTGGAGGCCACGGTCGCCTGGTATCGGGCATGGCGAGAGGGCCAGGACATGCGCGAGGTCACTTTGGGGCAGGTGGGGGAGCTGGGTGATGTTGTTCGCTGAGGGGTGCCCTGCGCGCGCGTGCGGTCTCTTTAACAAGACAAGCTTGGTTGGAAGCCGCGCACGCGTGTGGCACCCCCTCTGCGAAGACGGGACAACCACAGGAAAGGGTCCCCATCCGCGGGTATAGTGCCGCCCTCGACCGACTACCACGGAGGACGCATGGCCAATCGCAAACCGGCACCCCGCACAAGCCTGATCACTCGCACCACCTGCCGGATCTGCGGCTGTCCGCACCTTGCGCCCGTGCTCTCCCTCGGCGACCAGCGGATCGCCGGCGCGTTCGCCGATCCGAATGGCGCTCAGCCGGTCGAGCGTGCGATTCCGATGGAGCTTGTGCGCTGCGACATGACCCAGGACCAGGAGGCGTGCGGCTTGATCCAGACCAAGCACACGGTCCCCGGCTCGATCCTCTACAGCTCCTACTGGTATCGCAGCGGCGTCAACCGCACGATGACCGAGAACCTGCACGGCATCGCCCACGGCGTCGAAGCGATCGTGCCGCTGGAGGCCGGCGACCTGGTCGTGGACATCGGCTGTAACGACGGCACCTTGCTCGACGGCTACAAGGTGGAGGGCCTGCGCCACCTCGGCTTCGACCCCTCAGACGTGGCGCGCTACGCGATCGCCAAGGGCTATGACGTCGTCAACGACTTCTACTCGGCCGAGGCCTTGCGCCGGCGCCGTCCCGACCAGAAGGCCAAGGCGATCACCTCCATCGCCATGTTCTACGACCTCGAGTACCCCCGCGCGTTCGTCGCCGACGTGGCCGAGGCCCTGGCCGAGGGGGGCATCTGGGTGATGGAGCTTCACTACCTCTCGATGATGCTCGAGGCCAACGCCTTCGACGCGATCGTGCACGAGCACCTCGAGTACTACTCGCTTGCCGTGATCGAGCGCTTGGTCGGCGAAGAGGGCCTGGAAGTCGTCTCGGCCGAGCTCAACGACATGAACGGCGGCTCGATCCGCCTGTTCATCGGTCACGCCGGCCGCCATGAGCGCACGCCCGAGCAGCAGGCGGCCCTGAGCGATCTGCGAGTCAAGGAGTTCGAGCTGGCTTTGGACTCGCCCGAGCCCTACGAGCAGTTTCGGATCGGCTCCGAGCGTGTCCGCGACGAGTTGCTCGCCCTCTGCCAGAAGCTGCACGGCGAAGGCAAGAAGATCCACGTCTATGGCGCCTCCACGAAGGGCAACACGATCCTCCAGTACGCCGGGATCGATAACACCTTGGTCGAGGCGGCGGCCGACCGCAACCCCGACAAGTGGGGCTCGGAGACGATCGCCACGAAAATCCCGATCGTCAGCGAGGAGGACTCGCGCGCGATGAAACCCGACTACTACCTGGCCCTGCCTTGGCACTTCTTGGAGGAGTTCCTCGAACGTGAGGCCGACTTCCTGCAGGGCGGAGGCCAGTTCATCGTGCCTTTGCCGGAGGTTCGGGTGGTAGGCGCCTCTTGAGGGGCGGGCCTCAGCAGTGAGAATCGCCTTGGTCGCCCGCTTCTTGGGCGAGCCGATCGGCCTCGGAACATATGCGGTCAACCTCCTGCAGGCGCTCGACCGCCGCGAGGACGAGCACGAATACCTCATCTACACGCCGACTTGGAACGAGGTTCCGCGGCTGGGTCCTCGCTTCCGGGTGCGACGCTCCCACGCCTTGCGCGGCTCGCGGGCGGCGCTCACGCTGTGGGATCAAGCGGTGCCGCCCGTGGCGGCGGCTCGCGATCGTGTGGATCTCCTGCACTACTTGCACCCGGCGGGCCCGCCCTTCTCGCCCGGCTGTCCCGTGGTCGTCAACCTCTTGGACGCGATTCGCTGGGTTGTTCCCGGCTACCGCCTGCCTTACCCCTATGACTGGCTGGAAAGGCGGGCCGTGCGGCGGGCCGATCTGATTCTCACCTTGTCTGAGAATGCGCGCAGCGACATCGAGCGGGTGCTCGGCATCCCGGCGTCCAAGATTCGCGTGTCCTATCTCGGCGGACCCCCGCTCGATCCGGAGCCATCCTCCAAGCAGCCCTACTTCCTGTTCGTCGGCGGCACCGAGAAGCGCAAGAACTTGGGAGCGGTGCTGGAGGCGTTCGAATCGGTCGAGGGCCCTGAGCTGCGGGTCGTCGGCGCGAACACCGCCTCCCCGGTCCACGACGAGCGTCGCGAGCAGAACAGTGTGCGCTGGCTCGGCTTCGTCGAGGAGGAGGAGCTGGTGGAGCTGTACCGCCACGCCACGGCGCTCGTCTTCCCAAGCCGCTACGAGGGATTTGGGTTGCCGATACTGGAGGCGATGGCGCGCCGCACGCCGGTGATCGCCTCCAACACGTCCTCAATCCCAGAGGTGGCGCGTGGCGCGGCGATCCTCGTCGATCCAGACGACATCGACGGGTTGCGCGATGCGATGCGGCGGGTCGCCGCGGATGAGGCCCTGCGCGCGGAGTTGACCGAGCGCGGCGCCGAGGTCGTGAAGTCCTTCAGCTGGGATGAGACGGCGCGCGCGACCGTGGCGGCTTACGAGGAGCTCGGCGCGGCGGGGTGAGCGCTGAGCGAGGCTCGGGCGGCGCGCAGGGCGCGCATCGAGTGGCGCGCCGCCACGAAGCTGCTGTGCGGGGCGCGGTCGTAGATCTCGCGGTACAGCCGGTAGCGCGAGCCGGGCTCGCCGTAGGCGCGGTGGACGATGCGCCGCAGCTCGGCCAAGTCCTCGGGCTGCTCGCGGGCGACCTCACGCCGCAGGTCGAGCGCGAGCCACAGCGGGAACTCGGTCCTCACCGCGCGGCGGACGTGGGCCGCCTCGATGCTGTCGGCCCCGAAGTAGGCCGCGGCGAGATCGTGGTAGCCGTCGATCACCTTCGCGTAGCGGTTGACGATCCCGCGGTCCATGAACGAGTCGTTCTCGCCGCGTGTGAACACATAGGAGTCGGGGAGGTAGTCGAAGGTGGCGCCTTGGGCGATCATCGCGAACAGCCGCGCCACGTGCGCGAACAGGCTGCCCACGAATCGCTCCTCCATGCCGATCTCCTCCCAGCGCTCGCGCTTGAACACGATCGAGCCGAGGAAGCTGAAGAAGGCAAGCGTCGTGCTCGCGCGAACGAAATAGTCGAGCCGCTGCTCGCTTAGCGAGAAGTCGAAGCGGGTGTCCTGCGGGATCTGAGCAACCTCGCCCTCGCGCAGCGGCTCCATCTCAAAGGAGCAGTAGGTGACGCCGCACAACAGCAGCTCTGCGCCGCCCTCTAGCCGCGCGAGCATCTTGGCCAAGGCGCCCTCGCGCATCGTGTCGTCGGCACCGAACAGCCAGCAGTATTCGCCTCGTGCAAGCGCGACCGTGCGAGCCATGTCTCGGTCGATCCCGCCCCGCTCCGGGCGGCGGTGGTAGCGGATCTGGGGGTAGTCCCGTGCGAACGCCTCGACGACCTCGGCCGTGTCGTCGCTGGAGCCCCCGTCGAGCACCACGACCTCGACGCCGTCCTGGAGTTGGGCCACGATGCTCTGGAGCGTCTCGCCGATGAACGCACCAAAGTTGTACGTCGGGATGCAGATCGAGAGTCGCATGTCGCTCACGAGCGGGTCGCCTTCGCCCACCGGCGCGGCATCAGTGCGTGGCGGATCTCGTCCGGGACGATCCCCAGCGCAAGTAGCGCGGCGATGTAGATCGCGGACCCCACAATCGCCGAGGCGAGCGAACTGAGGTCCAAGGAGAGCGCTACGGCGCCGGCGAGGACCATCGCCGCAGCGGCCCGCAAAGCGAATCCGGAAGCGAACCGCAACTCGGGTCGTTCGGACACGAGCGACCACTCGTAGCAGAACGCCAGCGTGAACTCGGCTGCCACCATCGCGATCGCCGCTCCCTTGGCCCCATCTGCGGTAATCAGCGGCACCCCGGCTGCGGCAACGACAACGAGCGCGGCCCCGTTGGACACAAGCATCGCGTGCAGTCGGTCGAGTGACAGCAGGGCATAACCACGGGCGCTGATGACAAAGGTTGCCAGCAGAGCGAAAGCCAGGATACGAAGGACATCGATCGATGGTCCGAATCCTGGGCCGGCGATGAGGCGTACGGCGAACCCGGCGCCGAGGAATACTCCGAGTGCCACGCCGCAGCCGGCGATCATCATCGTCTCCGCGAGCCGGCGGCTCGCGTAGCTGAACCGCTCCTTGTCCTCGCGCGCAGTGCGCGCGAGCAGCGGGAGGGCTGTTGAGACAAGCAGCGCGGGCACAGTGGTGAACGCGGCCAACACACGGAACGACACACCGAAGTACCCGGTCTGGGCCGGGCTCGACAGTACCGACACCAGAACCTGGGCAATCTGGAAGTAGACGACCGAGAGCACCACGGCGGCGGAGTAGGGCAGGATCCGGCCTACAAGCCGGCGCCACTCACGCGCGTCGATCTTTGGGAGCAGGCGGGAATCGTGTCCGCCCACCACCAGGGTGACAATGAGTGCAGGCAGGACGATGGGCAGCTGGAGTGCGAAGAAGGGGAGCAGGTCGGCACCGGCCAACGCCAGCAGCAGGGCCTCGATCGCCACTCCGACCTGGATCGCGAGCTGAAGGCCGGCCACCCACCCGAACCGCAGCCCCACCTGGAGCGGGATCGAGCACCCATCCTGAACCATTAGTACGACCATGCCGGCCCCGGCGATGGCAGTCCCGATGACCATAACCTGCGGGTAGCCGACGAGCAAACCGAAGAGCACGGCAAGCGCCACGCCGCTCAGGGCGATCACGATGCGGATCCCCAGAAGGTTGCGCAGGAGGGGGCGACCCTCGGACCTCGGCCCGGAAGCGTACTCACGCACCGCGATTCCGGTGAGTCCCAGGTCACTGACCGTCGCGACGATTGTGATAAGCGCCATGACCGTTGTGTAGTGCCCGGTGTCGATCAGGCCGAGGTGCCGGATGACGACGGCACCCGAGGCGACCGTGGCCAACGTGCCGATCCCATAGCCACCGAAGCGCAGCATGCCGCCGCGAATGACCGCGGGCCCAGCGTCCGTGGTATCAAGGATGTTCGCCGGCTCGTGGTCCGGCGGGGCGGTCAGCGGCGGCTCGCGGTCCGGAGGAGCGGTCAGCGGCGGATCGCCGTCGGCTGGGGACGTCGATACCATCCGGGAACAGGATATTGGACCGTCGATGGCGCCTCATGCGCGCCGCCGACATCCCGGATCGTGGCTGCGGATATCGCCAACCACGTTCAGTCCGAGACAGGCGTGATCCTCTTCGAGACGATGTACAAAGCTCCCGACGACGAAGGTATTGCCGCGCGCGAGGTTCTGTCCTCGTGACGGTGCGTCATCGCCTCATGGCGCCGGTGCGCCGGCGTCTTTGGGCTTGGCTCGCCGACTCGCCTGAGGCTCGGGCAAGCTTCGCTGCCGCAATGCTAAGGCAGGGACTCGACGAATATCGAGTCTTTGGCGATCCTGCCAGGCTGCGCATCGATCCCACAGCAAACGTAAACGACGCCCTGTTCAACACCGAATCGGGCACGATCCACGTCGGCGAGTACGCGTTCTTCGGATTTCGTGTGCTCCTGCTCACGGGTACGCACGACATCGCAGCTCGCGGCGCCGCCCGCCGAGACGCAGTTCCAACTGAGGGACGGGACATCGTCATCGAGCCGGGCGCGTGGGTGGCGAGCGGGGCGATCGTGCTCGGACCGTGCACCATCGGCGAGTCGGCGGTGGTCGCGGCCGGGGCGGTAGTTGCTGCCGACGTGCCCGCGGGCGTCGTCGTCGGCGGAGTGCCCGCGCGGGTGATCCGTGAACTCCCCTGAGGACCATGGCTGATCGCCGGCCGTCCTCAATGAACATCGCGCTCGTCAACCATCACGTGGGCGGAAAGGCCGGCGGCGGCGGCGGCGTGCGGCTGATGCTTGAGTTGGGCGCCGGTCTGGTCGAGCGGGGCCATCGGGTTACCGTCGCCTGCCATGACTTCTTGCGGGGCAGCGAGTTCTCCTACGTAGCCGACAAGCTGGAGATTCGCTCTGTAAGAGAAGGCCCCTTCGAGCTGCCCGCGGGCGACCGAGAGTTGGCGCGTCGCTTCTGGCTTGAGATGCCCAAGGTCGCCAAGCTCGTGCCCCACGACGCCGACATCGTCAACTCCCACGATTGGATCGCGCTGCGACCCGGACGCATTGCCGCGGGGCGTTTGTCCGTGCCTTTGGTGTGGACCCGCAACAACGAATCGCTATGGGAGCGAGCGATCGTGCCCGAGCTGTCGATCACGGGTGAGCGCTCGATGCCCCGCCGGATGTTGCAGGCCGCGCTGACCTGGCCGGATCTGCTCGACGCCCGTCGCGCCGCCGCGATCGCGGTGCTCAGCGCCCAGCAGGTCGAGATGGTTCGCCGTAGCTACCGCAAGCAAGCCCTGCTTCTGCCCGTGGGGCCGCCCGCGCACTTCTTCGAACCCCCGGATCGGGCGGCCGCCCGCGCGCGGCTCGGAATCCCCGAAGACGCCTTTCTCGTCGTCGCCATGGGCACGCTCGTCGAGCACCGCTACTTCGACGATTTGATCGAGGCGAGCGCGCTGTTGGCCGACGACGCCAAGCTGCACACGTTGATCGCGGGCTCCGACCACGAAGATCGCGCATGTGGGGACCGGCTGGCAGCGCAGATCGCGGCGAGCGGGCTGGGCGGGCGAGTGACGCTGCCGCGCAAGTCGCTTTCCGACGCGGAGTTGAAGGACACCTATGCGGCCGCCGACGTGTTCGTGATCCTGAGCCGGCGCTACGCGTGGGGTCTGGCGCCGCTGGAGGCGCTCGCGTCGGGTACGCCCGTGATCTTGACGCCCGGCGCCGGCGTCTACGACATCCTCGCCGGGCGCCCCGGCGTGCAGGCAGTCGAGCCGCGTGACCCGCAGGCGATCGCGCGAGCGGTCCGCGCCTGGCGGGGGGGAGAGGGCCGGGCCGGGTTGGAGCAGACACGTGACTGGCTGCGCGAGGAATACAGCATGGATCGCTACGTGGATCGCATGGAGCAGGTCTACACGGACGTTCTCGGCGCGTAGATTCCCCTGCGCAAGGCGATCGACTCGCGCATCCCGATGCTCTGGTCGAGCGCCTCGGCAGGGGCCTCTCGACGCTCCAGGCTCCGTGCGGAACGCCAACCGGCGATACGTCCCGAGGCGGCCGCCAGATCGCGCGAGATGAGCGTGTCGGCGAGCGCTACCCCCGCCTCGGTGGCCAGTGCGCGCGGCCCAGGACGGCCGCGCATCACGCCGTAGCGGCGCAGCAGATAGCCGCGCGCGAAGCCTGCGTGGCGTCGCTGCCATGCAGTCCGATGTCCGTGCGTGGCCGAGCCCAAATGGATCCCGACCGCCTCGGGTACAACCTCGGCCTTCCACCCGGCGGAGCGCAGGCGCAGCGCCAGGTCGAGGTCCTCCGAGTAGGCGAAGATCGCTTCGTCCAGCCCTCCCACCTGCTCCCAGGCGGTGCGTCTGTAAGCCGCGGCGGCGCCCGCCGGGCCGAGCAGCACGGGACGCGGCTCGGCGGCTCGCGACGCGGGCAGTCCGGACAGACGCGGAAAGCCCGCCAGCGTGGGGTCCGCGGACAAGCCCACGCTGTCGATCAGCCGCTCGCCGGGTTGCAGGAGCAGGCACGCAACCGAGCCCGTCTCCGGCTCGGCCTCGAGCGGCGCGACGAGTCGCTCCAACCAGTCGGCCTGGCAGTACACATCGTTGTTGAGCAAGACCACGACCTCGCCTTCTCCCTGCTCGACACCGCGGTTGCAAGCCGCCGCGAAGCTCAGGTTCGTCTGCGAGCGGATCAGGCGTACCGCGGGCCACTCCTCGGCGACCCTCTCGACGGTCTCTTCATTGCCGCCATTGTCGGAGACGATCACGGTATGCGACCGAGTCTGCCGGGCGAGGTGCGCAAGGCATTCGTGGGTCAGCTCGTAGTGACCCGAGGTCGGGATCACGATGTCGATTGCGAGCGCCAGGGCTCGCCATCGTAGCGGGATAACCTTGCACGCCCGTGGACCGCGCCAAGCCTGCCTTCACTGCAAGCAAGCCGATGCACGTCGGCCTCAACCTGATCTTCCTCGTGCCCGGCGAGACCGGGGGCATGGAGGTGGCTGCGCGCGAGCTGATCCCCGAGCTGATCGAGGCCGCTCCGGATGTGCGCTTCACGGCGTTCGTCAATCGCGAGGCGGCGGCCGCCAAAGACGGTCCTTGGGGGGAGTTGTTGCCGGCCGTGACAGTGCCCGTGAACGCGCGCAACCGAGTGCAGTGGGTGCGGGGCGAGCAGATGCTCCTTCCACGCTTGGCGAGGCGAGCCGGCGTGGACCTGGTGCACAGCCTCGCCAGCACCGCGCCGGCGTGGGGGCGCTTTCGGAGGGTGGTCACCGTCCACGACCTCATCTATGCACGCTTTCCCGAGGCCCACTCGGGCATCCGCGACCGCGGGATGCGGGTGCTCGTGCCCTTGGCGGTGCGCCGCTCAGACCGGGTGATCGTCGACTCCGAGAGCACTCGTCGGGACCTGTTCGAATTGCTGGGGACTTCGCCTGATCGTATCGACGTCGTGCCGTTGGGGATGGGCTCCCCGCGCCGCCGCGAGCCGCTCCCGGAGGCGGAGTTGCGCGAGCGCTTGGACTTGGGCGATCGCCGCGTCGCACTCAGCCTGTCGGCCAAGCGTCCCCACAAGAATCTGGTGGCGCTGCTGGGGGCCTTGGCGCGGATGGAGGAGTCGAGCCGTCCGGTGCTCGTGCTGCCCGGCTATACGACGTGGCACGAGGCGGAGCTACGCGAGCGTGCCGAGGCACTCGGGGTCGCGAGCGACGTCCGCTTCCTCGGCTGGCTCTCGGGCGAGGAGCTGGAGGGCCTGTGGAGCTTGGCCGAGATGTTCGTCTACCCCTCGCTTTACGAGGGCTTCGGGCTACCCGTCCTGGAGGCGATGGCGCGCGGGGTGCCAGTGGCCTGCTCGAACGTCTCCTCCTTGCCGGAGGTGGCCGGTGAGGCGGCGCTGCTGTTCGACCCGCGCGACGAGGCTGCGATCGCAGCCTCGATCAGCCGTCTGCTGTCGGATCGTGGCGAGGCGGAGCGTCTGCGCGCGGCCGGCCTGGGGCGAGCACGCGAGTTCAGCTGGGAGCGTACGGCCAGATTGACCCTCGACAGCTACCGACGCGCGCTGGGTAGCTGACAGGGCGGGCCGGCCAGGCGGCGGTCCGTGCTCGCCTCTCAGGACAATGAGGTCGCGGGCGGTGGTGTGGTCCAAAATGGGTGACACGCGCGCGTGCGCGGTCTTTTTAACAAGACCACCTTGGTTACTGGCCGCGCGCGCGCGAGTCACCCTCTTGCGTAGACACATATCCCCGGAGCACGGTGCTCAAGGACGACTCCAACGACAGTCGCTGCGCGTTCTCGGCAAACCAGCGCGCCGTGCTCTGGCGCATTGTCATCCCGGCCTCGTGGACCCGCACGATCGCCTCGGCGATGGCCTCGGGCTCGGGGCTCTGCACGATCGTTCCGTTGAGACCCTCGGCCACCAGCTCGACCGCGGCGTTGTCAGGCGCGGCCACGACCACGGCGGGCGTGGCCACCGCAGAGGCCTCGACGACGACCATGCCGTAGCCCTCGCGGCTGGAGGGCAAGAGCATGCACAGTGCGCTGCGCAGCGAGGTTTCGAGTCGGTCTGAGTCGACGAAGCCGGGCGCCGAGATCGTGTCCTCAGCGCCAAGCTCTGCGATCGCCGCAAGGACCGCGTCGCGCTCGGGCCCGTCCCCGTAGAAGACTCCGCGCAAGCCGGGGATGCGCTTGGTGGCGGCGGCAACACCGGCCACGCCGAGCGGGGCGCGCTTCTCGGGGATCATGCGCCCTGCGAACACCACGACCGGCTCGGCCGGGACCGGGGTGGGGACATCCAGCGAGCCGGCGTACTCGCCCTCAAGGACGGTGACCTCGCCGCGCAGACCCTCCTCGCGCAAGCGTCCGGCGTGCAGGCGGGAGAAGCAGAAGGCGCGTTGGGGAATGCGGGCGCACAGCAGCTGCACCAGGTAGCCGACCCGGCCGCCGACTCCGCCCAGGTAGGAGTGCCAGTAGGAGCGGCTCCACACCTCGTGCCAGTCGACCACCAGGTTGAAGCGAGCGAGCGGCCGGGTCAAGCCTGCCGCGAGCAGCGAGAAGTAGGGGAACGAGGCGGTGTGCACGACGTCGTAGGAGCGGCCCCGGCGCAAGAGGTGCCAGAGCACGCCGGCCCCGAACACGAGCGGCGGCAGGATGCGGCGGCGATCGCCCGTGTAGAGAGACATTCGTGGGCCGGCCTCCACGACACGGATGCGCGGGTCGAGGTCCAGGCGCTCGCCGCGATCCCATTGACGCAAGGTCAAATAGGTCACCTCGTGCCCCTCGGCCACCAGGCGCTCGGCCAGGTTGCGATACCACCGCTCGGCGCCGCCGACGGTGTACGGGTACAGGCAGTCGTAGACTAGGCAGACTCGCATCCCAGGGAGACTGCCAGGAATGAGCCCGAGAGAGCTATGAGCACCGCCCAGAAGACCAGGCTTGCCGATGCCGGCGCCACCGAGGATCCTCGATCGACGCTCGTGTCGGTCGTGATCCCGTGCCTGAACGAGGCCGAGAACATCGAGCTGTGTGTTAGGACGGCTCGCGAAGTGCTCGACAAAGAGGGCTTGGACGGCGAAGTGTTGGTCGTGGACAACGCCTCCGAAGACGACTCCGCGGCGCTCGCGGCGGCCGCCGGGGCGAGGGTCGTCTCAGAACCGCGCAGGGGCTACGGCAGCGCCTACCTGGCCGGCTTTGCGGCCGCGAGGGGCCGCTACATCGTGATGGCCGACGCCGATTTGACCTACGACTTCAACGAGATCCCCCGTTTCGTCTCTGAGCTGGAAGGCGGCGCGGAGCTGGTGATGGGCGATCGCATGGACAACATCAAGCCGGGGGCGATGCCTTGGCTTCACCGCTACATCGGCAATCCGATCCTCACGGGCCTGCTCAACCTGTTCTTCAGGACGGGAGTCAAGGACGCCCACTGCGGAATGCGGGCCTTGCGCACCGATGTGTTGCCGCGCCTGGACCTGAGGACCACCGGCATGGAGTTCGCCTCGGAGATGGTGATCAGGGCCTCCAAGGAGAAACTGAAGATCGCGGAGTTCCCGATCGAATACCACCCTCGCGGCGGCGAGTCGAAGCTGTCGAGCTTCAAAGACGGGTGGCGCCATCTTCGCTTCCTGCTCGTACACAGCCCCACGCATCTGTTCATCGTGCCGGGCACCTTGCTCGCCGGCGTGGGCACTTTGATCGTGCTCTTGGTGGGGGGCGGCCTCGATTTCTTTGGGCGCTCTTGGGGCATCCACGCCTTGATCGGCGGCGCCTTGCTGATGGTGGTCGGCACCCAGGTGCTCGCGCTCGGGCTTTGCGCGCACGCTTATGGGACCTATTACATGAACGAGCGCGATCCTTGGTTTGACAGGATGCGGGCGCGCTTCAGGCTCGAGCATGGTCTGATGCTGGGCGGGCTGTTCGTCCTGATCGGGTTGGTCCTCGGCGGCGTCATCGTGGGCACCTGGATCTCGCACGGCTTCGGCTCGCTCGCAGACGAACACATGGCGGTGGTGGCCGCGACCGCGATCATCGTGGGCATCCAGATCTTCTTCTCCTCGTTCTTGTTGAGCATTCTCGGGTTGCGTCGCGGCTCCTAGCCCTTAGCTGTGGCTGACGAGCTGATGGCCCTCATCGGGGCGCCGCTGGCCTTGTGGGTCCTGTGCTTGGGCTGCGGCCTAGCGCTGGAGCGCCTGCTGCGCTTGCGCTTGGGCAACGCGCTGCTGCTGCCCTTGGGGCTGTGCGTGGCGATCGCCTTGATCTACCCCGGCTACGCGGCCGGCGCCGGCGAGGACCTGGCGATCGGGCTGCTGCTCGTCGTGGCGCTGGCGGGTTTCTTGCTGGCCGAGGACGGCCTGCGGGCGCGCTTGAATCCCGGCTGGCCGGGCGCGGCCGGCCTGGCGGTCTATGTGCTCTACATGCTGCCGGTGATCGCCTACGGGCACTGGACGTGGGTGGGCTATGACTTCGTCAACGACTCGGCCTTCGAGATGCTCTTGGCGAGCCACATCCAAGGCTACGGCTTGACGCTCGGCGCGATCCCGCTGACAAGCGCCCAGCAGTTTCTGAACTCCTACCTGAACACGGGCTATCCGCTGGGCACGCAGGCTTTGCTCGGCACGGTCGGCGGGCTGACCGGCACCGACGTGGCGGTGCTCTACCAGGGCTTCATCTCCAGCATGGCGGCCTTGGGGGCGGTGGCTTTGGCGACGGTTGCGCGCGGTCTGCTGGACGCGCGCCGGGCCGCCTTGGCTGCCGTCGCGGCGATGGCGGCCAACCTCACCTACCAGTACGCGCTGCAGGGCAACATCAAGGAGATCGGCCTGCTGGCGATCCTGTGCGCCGGGGTGGCCTTGGGGCGGGAGGCGATCGAGCTGGGTCGTCCCTACGCGGGCGCGGCCTTGATGGCGGTCGTGGCGGCCGCGGCGATGGCCGCCTACAACGCGGTCGCGGTTCCCTTTCTGGGCGCGCTTGCGCTCTTTTTGGGTTTGGGATTGTTGTTCGTGCGTCGCTCGCGCCCGAGCCGCGCTTGGATCGGGCCGCTGCTCGTCGGGCTGAGCTTGGCTGGGCTGCTCGCGATCCCCTCGCTGCTTTCCTTCAAGACCTTCTTCAGCGTGGCCTCCACCGGTCAAAGCGCGAATGGGACCGCCGCGATACCGATCCAGCTCGGCCAGCTGTTGCGGGCGCTCCCGCTCAGCCAACTCAGCGGCGTGTGGCTCTCCGGCGAATACCGCACGGCGATCGCCTCCCACCACGCGGGCCTGCTCACGACGATCGCCACCGTGGCGGTCCTGCTTGCGATCGTGCCGTGTGTGGTGGTCGCCCTGAGGCGCCGCGCGCCCGCGGTGCCGGCGCTGGTCGGCATGGTCGGCCTCGTCCTTTTGATCGTGTTCCCGCGCGTGAGTCCTTACGCGCAGGGCAAGCTCCTGGCGATTTGCAGCCCGTTCGTGGTGCTCGCCGGAGTGGCGGGCCTGCTGTGTCTGCTGCCCGGCCGCGCCGATCGGGGCGCGGACGCCGGGACAGCGGCGGATGCGGACGCAGGGAGCAGTGCGGCCGGCGCTCGTCCGCCTCGTGGGGGCGGATGGCGCGTGGGGGCGCTCGGCGCAATCTTGGCGGCGGGCGTGGGGCTTGCGATCCTCGCGTCCGACCTGCTCGCCTACAACCACGATCGTGTGGCTCCCACGGCACAGATGGAAGCGATCCGCCAGACCGGCGACCACTTCGCCGGACGGGGCTTGGTGCTGTGGAACGAGTTCCAGGAGTTCGCCAAGTACTTCGCGCGGGCCGCCAAGATCAGCGTGCCGTTCGAGGCGCTCACCCCCCAGCAGGTCGAACTGCGCCACCCGACCTACTTCTATGGGCACTATTTCGACCTGGACGAAGAGCTGCTCTCCTTCATCGAGCGCTACCCGATCCTCGTCACGCGCCGCTCGCCCACGGCCAGCCGCCCGCCCGCCAACTACAAGCTGGTCTACGAGAACGCTTACTACCTGGGCTGGGAAAGGACGAGCACGCCCGAAGTGCTCGAACATATGCCCCTGCAGCAGCTGTACAGCCCGACCTTCCCGGTCGATTGCCCGACTTTGGCAGCAATGGTGGCCAAGGCCCCCCGCAAGGCCCACCTGATCGAGGCTCGATCGCCGGAAGTAGTTTCGTACGAACCTCAACCCAATCCAAAACGTCCCTCGCGCTGGCCGCCCGACCCGGGACAAGCCGGTTCGGTGTACACCGCCGGTCCCGGACGGCTGGCCGGTCGGCTCACGGTGGCGCGCCCGGGCTCTTATCGAGTGTGGCTGCAAGGCGATTTCCCGCGGCCTCTGCACGTACGGGTGGATGGGCGCGAAGTGGGGAGCGTCTCGGGCTCGAACACGCCCGGGCAGTGGTTGCAGGCGGCCACGGTGCGCTTGGCGGCGGGGTCACACTTGGTGGAAGTCGAAAAGGCGGCGGGGCGCGACCATCTCGGGCCCGGCGAATGGGCGGTTGGAACGCTGGGGGCGGTCGCTCTGCAGAGCGAGCAGCCCGAGCGGATGGTGTCTCTACCGCTGTCGAAGTGGCACAGCCTGTGCGGCAAGGAAGCGGACTGGATCGAGGTCGTGCGCGGGTGAGGGTGCGCGTGAGAAGCCGTGTGTTGGCGTGTCGGCGCAGGTCCTCGGCGGGGACGGGATCGTGACGGCGAGCGTGACCGTGGCGATCCCGGTGCGCGACGGCGGTGCTCTGTTCGCCGGCGTCCTCGACGCGCTCGCACGCCAGAGCGTGGAGCACGAGCTGCTCGTGTGCGACTCCGGCTCGCTTGACGATTCGGCCGCACTCGCGCGCGCGCGGGGGGCGCGTGTGCTTGAGATCGCGCCGTCCCAGTTCTCCCACGGGGGCACTCGCAACCTGCTCGTGGGAGAGGCCCGCGGCGAGCACGTGGCCTTGTTGACCCAGGATGCAGAGCCGGCCGACGAGCGTTGGCTGGAGCGCCTGCTCGGCGGCTTCGAGCTTGACCCCGACGTGGGCCTCGTGTACGGCCCCTACCGCCCCCGGCCCGGCGCCTCGCCGGCGGTGAGGGTCGAACTGGAGCGCTGGTTTGCCTCGCTCGCGCCCGACGGGCTGCCGCGGGTGGAGCGCCTGGCCGAGTCCGAGCGCTCGCTACCGGTCGCCGAGTTGATCGGCCGCCGCGGCTTCTTCACCGACGCCAACGCCTGCCTCTCGCACGCCGCCTGGGAGCGGGTCCCGTTTCGGGAGGTCGCCTATGCCGAGGATCGGGTCCTTGCGATCGACATGCTCCGCGCCGGCTACGCCAAGGCCTACGTGCCCGACGCCGCCGTGCTGCACTCCCACGAGTACTCCCCCTCCGAGCAGCTGCGCCGCTGCTTTGACGAGTGGCGCGGCTTGCGCGAGGTGTACGGCTTCAAGGAGCCCGCGTCGCCGCGGCACGTGGCGCGCAAGCTGCGGGGGGAGATCGGGGCGGCAAGGCGCGCCGCTCGTGCCGAGAGCTCCGCGCCGGCGCCGGGCGGGTCGGCGTCGATCGTCGGGCTGGCCCGCCACCATGTGGTGCGCTTGGCCGGCGCTCTGCTTGGCTCACGTGCTGGAATGCTCCCCGCGTGGGTGCGTCGGCGGCTCTCCTTGGAGCGTCGCGCCGGCTTTGCCCCACTGCACCTGGATCGAACCCCGAGCGAGGACTACCCCAAGTGAACGACGAGGACCGCAAGGACAGCCGACCGCCGATTGCCGCTTCCGAGCGGATCGCTGAGAGCGCGCTCGACGGGGAGTTCAAAGGGCCTCTGGCGGGGTTGCGCAGGCGCATCTATTTGACCGTGCACTACCTCGGCTGGCGCACGCTTCTGTTTCGGGTGCTCACGTTCCCGTTGCGCTTCACGCCTCTGCGCAACCGCTTGGCGTTGCGCTCGCGCATGGGCCACGACCTCTACCGGCGTGCGCTTGCTTGGTATGGCGAGCACGGGGAGCCGGTCGGCGTGGTGATCCCAAGCTACCGCGACGCCGAACACGTGACGAGGCTGGTGGCGAGCATTCACCGCACGGTCCCTAAGGGCATGGTCCAGATCGTGGTCGCCGACGACGCCTCCGGGCCCGAGCACCTCGCCGCGCTGCGCGCGATCGAGGGGATCGAGGTGGTGGCGGGGGAGCGCAACGAGGGCTTTGCCGCCAACGTCAACCGCGGCCTGCGCGCCGTCGATCAGAGTCGCGACGTGGTGGTCCTCAACTCCGACATGGAGGCCCGGCCCGGCTGGCTTGCCTGCCTGCAGTACGCCGCTTCCCAAGAGGACGACGTGGCGATCGTCGGTGCGCGTCTGCTCTACCCCGACGGGCGCATCCAGTTCGCGGGGACCGTGCGCAACCTGGGCGCACCCGAGTGGTTTGACCACCGCTATCGCTTCAAGCCCTCCGATTGGGGCCCCGCCGCCCTGCCCGGTCCGGTGTTGGCGGTGACCGGGGCTTGCATGTATGTGCGCAGGGCGGCGATCGAGAAGATCGGCCTGCTCGACGAGCGCTACCCGATGGCCTACGAGGACGTCGACTGGTGCCTGCGTGCTTGGCAGGCCGGGATGCGGGTCGTCTACTTCCCGGGGGCTTCGCTCATCCACTACGAGTCGGTCACCAGAGGCACCGACGTGGGCGAGCGCGAGCGCGAGTCCCAGCGCTTCTTCTGGGAGCGGTGGGGCCCCTTCTTCGACGCCCGCGACGTGCGCACGCCCGAGGGCAAGCTGAGGGTCGCCTACGTGACCGAGGGCACCGGCGTGGGCGGCGGGCACCGCGACATCTTCGAGCACCTCAATCGCCTGGCCGAGCGGGGCCACGAGGTGGCTTTGTACACGCTCGGGGAGCAACCCGACTGGTTCGACCTCCAAGTCCCGGTGCACTCCTACGAGTTCTATGACGAACTGATCGCCGACCTGGCTGACCTCGACGCGATCAAGGTGGCCACCTGGTGGAACACCGCGATGCCCGTGTGGCGAGCCTCCGTGGTGAAAGGCATCCCCGTCTATTTCGTGCAGGACATCGAGACCTCTTATTACCCCGACGACGAGTCGGTCAGGCACGCCGTGATCGACTCTTACAGGCCCGAGTTCACCTACATGACGATCTCCGGCTGGAACCGCGAGCGGCTGCGCGAGCTTGGCCTGGACGCGGTCCTGATCCCGCCGGGGATCGACCTCGATTGCTTCCGCGAGCGCCCCGAGGTGGAGCGCCGCGAGGACATGGTCTTGGCCCTCGGCCGCACCAACCCCCTGAAGAACCTGCCGCTCACGATCGAGGCCTGGCGCGCGCTGCCCGAGCCGCGGCCGGAGCTGTGCATGTTCGGGATCGAGCCCGAGCTTGCCACCGACCCGGGCATGCGCTACATCGAGCAGCCCACCGACGAGGAGGTGGGAGAGCTGTTCAGCCGGGCCACCGTCTTCATCCAGACCTCAACCCACGAGGGCTTCTGTTTGCCGGCGCTCGAGTCGATGGCTACGGGCGGGGCGGTCGTGTGCACCGACGCTCACGGCAACCGCGACTTCTGCACAGATGGCGAGAACTGTCTCATGCCCGAGGCCACCCGGGAGGCTGTGAGCGAGGCTTTGGCGCGCTTCTTGGGCGATCCCGAGCTGAGGGAGCGCGTCGGGCGCGCCGGCGTGGCCACGGCCGCCGAGTATGCCTGGGAGCGGCGCATCGATGCGCTCGAAGGGTTCCTGGAGGAGGCCGCGCGCCCGCGCGAGACGGTCCTCTCGTGAAGGCCGAGTTCGCCGCGTCGCTTCGCTGCCCCGCCTGCCGGCGCGACGACACGCTCGTCTTGGAAGCCCTGGAGAGCGACGCCAACGAGGTGCGCGAGGGCGTCCTGCGCTGTGGGGCGTGCGCGACCGAATTCGAGCTGCACCGCGGCGTGCCCGAGCTCTTGTACGAGCCGCCCGCCCACATCGTGGCCGAGGCGGCGGGCCTCGAGCGCTTCGCCGCGAAGATGGCCGGCGGGGGCTGGGACCGGGAGTTGATGCGCAAGCTGCCCGACCTCGAACACGGCTACTGGTACGTGCAGGCGCGCTCGATGCATCAATTGCTGACCACGATCCCCTTCCAGCCGGGCCAGAGCATCGTGGACGTGGGCTCGAACACGTGCTGGGCCTCCAACCACTTCGCCGAACGTGGGCTGCGGGCGATCGCTTTGGACATCGCCACGGTCGAGCTCCAGGGCCTGTACACGGCCGACTGGTTCATCGAGGACGGCGTCTTCTTCGAGCGGGTGCTCGCTTCGATGGACGCGATGCCCTTGGCCTCGAACAGCGTGGACTACGTGTACTGCTGCCAAGTGCTCCACCACAACGACGAGGAGAGCTTGCGGCGCACGTTCAAGGAGATCTTCAGGGTCTTGCGCCCCGGCGGGCGCCTGTTGATGGTCAACGAGACCTTGAAGACGGTGCGCGACCGGGATGGGGTCCACGACGAGGCGGTCCAGGAGTACGAGGGCTACGAGCATGCTCACTGGGCGATGCGCTACCGCTGGGAGGCCACGCGCGCGGGCCTCTTCACCGAAGTGGCCGAGCCCCACTACCGCTCGTTCTTCGGCGACGCCGAGCCGACCGTCCCACCCGAGACGGGACGCCTGCGGGCATTGGGCCTGAGACTGGGTTTCGCGATGCGCTCAAATGGCTTGGCGCGGCGGCTCTACCTGGCTTGGCTGAACCACGTGTGGGGGGGAGTCTCGATGAACATGATCGCCACCAAGCCGGTGCGCTATCTGGGTCTGGACGAGCGGAGGGGCGCCATGCAGCGGCTGGTGCGGCTGGCAGCGGCCTGGACGCGCCTGGGGCGGGATCGCCGCGAGGGCCGCGCGCCCGAGCCCGCCCCGCGAACGCCCGAGCAGGCCGCCGCGGCTTTCAACGGAGACGCGACAGCCGAGGTGCCTTCGCGGAGCGCCGCCGGTTAAGGTTCTCGGCGACCGAAGGCGCCGAGCGGTTGAACACCCAGAACCCGATCGCCATCGTTATGGCGACGATCCCGAGCGGCTCGAGCAGGTAGACCCAGCCGCCGTACAGCTGCCCGGCCGACAGCGTGGCGTGGTTGACCATCGCGTGGCGGAACTGTTGGAAGATCGCGACGAGGGGGTTGAGCAGATAGACGTGCCACAGGATGTGGTGGATTTCGCCGCCGCCCAACTTCTCGCGCACCGATTCGGCCGGGATGATCAAGGGCGAGGCGTAGAAGAGGATCTGCGAGAACACTTCCCAGATCGGCTGGATGTCGCGGAATTTGACGAACATCGCCGACAACCACATCGCGATCCCGGTCGAGAAGACGATCAGCATCGCGAGGATCAGGGGCAGCTCGATCCAGCTGAGCATCGGCGTCACGCCCGAGAACAGCGCGAAGATCAAGACGACGACCAGGTTCATCCCGAGGTTGAACAGGGCGAGCAGAGTGATCGAGAGCGGGATCACAAGGCGCGGGAACTGGATCTTGCGCACCAAGTTCTCGCGGTCCACGACGCTGCGCACCGCGCCGCCGGTGGCTTCGCCGAAGAAGCCGAACAGGACGATCGAGCCGAGCAGCTGCACGCCATAGAAGGCTTCCCCCGGCTTGTCGCCGCCGCCGACTTTGGAGATCACGACGAAGAACACGTACAGCACGCCGAACAAGAGCAGCGGGCGCATCACCTGCCACACCGAGCCGAGCGCCGAGCCGAAGAACTTCAGCTTGAATTCGTTGCGCGCGATGTTGTAGGTCAGGTGCCAAAAGCGCGCCCAGTCGTCGGTCAGCGCGCGGGGGCCCTTGATCGGGCGGCCGAGGCCCTCATAGGGGGCGGCTGGCTCGACGGTGGCCAGCTCGGTGCTCATAGGGCGATCCTCGAGCAGCGCTCAGCCCGCGTGGCCGGTGTGGATTGCATGGCCGCAGGGTATCGGCTGCCCGCTCGGCACCTGCGCCGAATGTGTTGGGATGGTGTAGCACGGTGCTACACTTGACGTCCAGTGCCCACCACACGTCCTCGCCACACGATCACAGAGACCGAGCCTGTGCGGGAAGCGCTCAATGATTTGCGCGTTCGGCTGGGAGGGGAGCGAATCGACTACGCCGAGTTGGTGGTTTTGGGCGCGCGGACGAAGGCACGGCAGCTGGCCGCCGAGGCCGGGGCGGGCCACGCGGCGGCGGAACGGCTCGCCAAAATGATCCGTGAACGCTCGATCCCGATCGACATCCAGGCCGCGGATGAGGTCAAGCGTCTCGGGTTGACCGTCAACTGACGACAGCTCCATGCTGTTGTTCGACAACTCGGCCTGGGCTCGTCTTTCTTCTGAGCGTTTGGACCCCGAACGCGCCGAGACGGTCGCCGGGTGGATGAGCGAAGGGCAACTCGCCACATGCCTACCGTTTCTTCTCGAGGCTGGCTATTCGGCGCATTCGGGCGCTGAGCGCACGGCGATGATGGCCGACCTTGCCCTGCTCCCAAGTGTGGAGGTTGATCGGAACGTCGAACAAATGGCCTTGCAGGCACAGGGTGAGCTGGCCGAAATCGGCCGTCATCGCCTCGCGCCCGCGGATGTGATCATTGCAGCGTGTGCCCATGTGGCCCACATGGGAGTCCTGCACTACGACGGCGACTACGATCTGCTCGCCAAGCATACGAGCTTGGGGTTCCATAGCGAATGGCTCGCGCCGCCTGGCTCGCTGTGAGAGCGGGCGCCTCCGCGGCGTGTCGGGTCGAAGGCGCTTAGAGCGTCAGCTCCTGGGCGCTTGCGGCAGCGCTGCGCTCGATGCCCACCTCGACCGGCAGGTCGACCAGGCCGCCTGTAGCTTCGGGGCCGGTGACCACGAAGGAGAAGGCGCCCTCGAAGCGGTCCATCAGGTCAAGACCCGAGCCGCGGTGGGCGAGCGTGAAGAGGGGGTTGTAGCGGCGGGGGCCGAGCACGTTCTCAAAGGAGAAGGAGAACAGGGCGCTTTCGCCCGCTTTGAAGCGTCCGGAGCGCTCGTGCTCGGTGGAGCTGGTGGCGACCATGATCGCGATGTGGTCCTCGTTGAGGATGTACAGCCCTGCTGCCGGGTCCTCGACGTTGACGAGGAAGTTGACGAGCGCCTTGACGGCGATGCGCTGGCCTTGGGCCAAGGTGGTGGCGCGCTCGCCGCTCTCATCCTCGACCCAGGCCTCGACGATGCGCGCCTCGCCGTCGCCGCCCCTGCCTTCCTCCACGCGCTTGGCGGCGGCCTCGGGGTCGCGCCCGAAGTTGATCTCCAGGTAGCGGTCGGCGACCTCGTGCGGCTCGCCGAGGTGGACCATGTCGCCTTTCTCGAGCAGCAGAGCGCGGTGGCAGAAGCGGTTGAGCGAGCCCATGTCGTGGGTCACGAACACGATCGTGCGGCCGCTGTCGCGCATCTCGTTGAAGACGTCGAAGCACTTCTGCTGGAAGGAGGCGTCGCCGACGGCCAGGACCTCGTTGACGAGCAGGATCTCGGCGTCGACCTGGATCGCTACCGAGAAGGCGAGCCTGACGTGCATCCCGGAGGAGTAGTTCTTGAGCTTGAGCTCCTCGAACTCGCGCAACTCGGCGAAGTCGATCACGGCGTCATAGCGGGCTCTGGCCTCGCGCGGGGAGAGCCCCATCATGATCCCGTTGAGCACCACGTTGTCACGCGCGGCCAAGTCGGGGTTGAAGCCGACCCCCAGCTCGATGAAGGTCGAGAGGCGCCCGTTCATCCAGATCCGGCCCTGGTCCACGCCATAGATGCCGGCCAAGCACTTCAGGAGCGTCGACTTGCCCGAGCCGTTGCGCCCGGCGATACCGAAGAACTCGCCGCGTCTGACCGCAAAAGAGATGTCTTTCAGGGCCGAGAACGATTGGTGGGAGGAGCGGCGCAGGGGGTGCAACGCGCGCTCCTTGAGCGTGTGGGTGCGCTCCTCGGGGACCTTGAAGGTCTTGGAGAGCTCCTGCACGACGATCGGCTCGGGGCCGGAGGCGGGCGGTCGGGGCATCGGGAGAAGGGTATCGGCGGGCCACCCGGCTTAGCGCGGTTATGTCCAGAGGCCCGCGTAGGGGACGGCCCACAATCTGTCTCCGAGCGGCAGGGTTTGCTCGCCTGAGTAGATGACGATCCCGCTCTTGAACGTGTCATACCGGGCGTCGCGAAGGGCAGCAAGCCACTTCCAGTCGCGCGAACTCAGAGAGGCCTTGGCCTTGACCTCGATCGCGGCGATGTCGCCGGCGCGGTTCTCTAGTACGAAGTCGATGTCCTCTCGCTCTCGCTGGTAATGATGGACGCGCACCTGTGTATTGGCCCACGACGAGTGCTTGAGCAACTCGGCGGCGACGAGCGTCTCACAGGCCTTGCCCGTGATCTGATCGTCCTGCTCGATTCGCGCGACATCGGCGCCCAAGAGGTGCGCCAGCATGCCGGCGTCGCAGACTCAACAAGGTTGAGCTTGCCGTCGAGGATCTCCGTCTGGGCCAGAGGCCGGCTTCAGCCTTGCGGCTCGCGCTCGTAGCGCGTAGCGAGGTATTCGTCCACCCAGCCGCGCGTGCTGCGCCAGGTGCCATCGGGTGCCTTGGAGGCATTGAGGCGCCCTCGCGTGGCAGCGACACGGAGCGCGTTTGCGGAGATGCGCTCGGAGGCGAGGGCGGGCAGCGGCACCAGGAGGGATGGCCCGGCGACGGCCGGGACGACGAACTTGTGAAGGTTGTCGAGGATCGCTCTGGCGAGCAGCTCGCCGAGCGGGCCGTGGTCGCCGCGGTCGGCGCTCGCGAGCGCGTCGAGGTACTTGCGCCGCTGCGCCTTGAAGACGATCGCGGGGGGATAGCCGAGGCGGACGAGGATCAGGTTGAGCACGAGTCGGCCTGTGCGTCCGTTGCCGTCGAGAAATGGGTGGACTTGCTCGAAGCGAGCGTGCACTCTGGCCAGGGCTTCGGGGTTGACGGTCTCGCGCTCGAAGCTCAGCTCCCGGACTTCGGCGAGCCAATCGCTGAGCATCGCCGGGACTTCGGGCCACGGCGGGGGCCGCATTCCGCCGGGGAAGGGCCGGATGTCATGCCGGCGGAAGGAGCCGGGCCGCTCGCTCTGCTCGGCGCTCGGGTGGGGCGCCACGTCCCAGACGGGCGTGAGCGCGAGGCGGTGGACGTGGCGAAGCTCGGTCAGCGAGAGCAACTCGCCGCTTGACCACTCGTCCGGCTGGAGCGCCTGGCCATAGATCCAGATGGCGGCGTCGGCGTAGCCGCGCACCTCCATGTACTCGCGAAGCTCCTTGTTACCCACGGCCCGACCCTCATCGAGCAACCGCTCGACCTGGGAGAGCACGAGCGTGTTGCCCTCGATGGCGGTCGAGTGGTGGGCCTCTTGGACCCAGATGTCGTGCCAGATGTCGTGCGCAAGCCCGGGCGCCGGCAGGCCGCCGAGTGCTCCGCGCAGCTCGGCGATCTGGACGCGCAGGCGCTCGTATACGGATGCGCGTGAAGGGCGGCCGCGTGTGGAGGCCTTTTTGTTCGGCTGAGGCACTTACCAATTGTACCGAACACTTTTGGCGGACATAACAGACCTTCTGTAATGTGTCGCAAGCCGAGAAAGGTTGATAACCGGCATTCGCTTGGACGCCGATCACGCTTGCCGTAGCGGGTCTTCCCAGCGTAGGCCTGTGGCGCTCGGTGCTACTGAAGCCAGTGGACGAAGCTCGGGTATGGCGGGCCCGCTTCGAGGAGGCTCGCCAGAGCGGTGACGAGCGGGCCGATCGAGGCGGCTCCCTGCGGGAAGCGTCGCGGGTGCAGGATCACGATGCCGTGGTGCTCCCGCCGCCGGCTTCGATAATCGCGATCCAGCGCAAGAAAGTCGTCTCGGTTGTAGGTGGCGATTGCGCGCTGCTGCCCTTGCGCTCGCTCGAACAGATCGGGGTCGGCGAGACCTCGCAATTCTGGGGTCTCATCGACGGCGAGGGCGTCGTGGCCGCGACTTCGCAGCTGCTTGGCGATCTCGGCCGAAAGCATCTCGTCGAGCAACAGCTTCACGCGACGGCGTGCTGTTCACGGCGCCAGCGTTGCTCGGCGGCGTCGGCCTCCTCGACGTTGCGTGCGATGCGCTCGTCGATCTCCTGCGGGTACTCCGCGTAATAGCGCACCGCCGCTCTTACCTGGGCAAGCGTGAGGCTGCCCCACTCCGCCGCTGCTGCGAGCCCCCGCTCGCCGTCGAGTCCGCTTGCGCGAACGGCGCCGATCACCTCCCAGACGTCGGGGCCGCCGGACAGCGCGGCGCGACGACCGGCCGGCCCATCGCGGAAGACGACGCCCGGATGGTCCTCCATGCGGAGTCCCTCATCGATATAGCGCTCGGCGAGCCTCGACTTGTTCAAGCCCGCGCGCGCCCCACGCCGCTCCAAGCGGTCCACGATCGAGGCGTCCAGGCGGGCCGAGAACTGGCGTGCGGCAGGCATGTAAGACAGTGTAACGCAGGGGTGCGGCGGGAGTCGCCCCAGACTGTGGTCAAGCGGCGCAGCTTTGAGAGCGGGACGAACACGATCCTGTCCAGATGGCAATGCGCAAGCCGCGCGACGACTGTAACCGCAGGTACTATCGAAGAATGTCGCCCTGGCGGAGCTGAATGGCATCGCAACCGAGCGTCAGCACTGGCGTAAGGGTGAGGCGGCGACTGAGCTGTATACGCGCGGCGTCCTCTCCACCGATCTTGGTCCGGTGCTGGAGTTGCTGAACCAGGCGCGCAAGGACGCCGGCTATGAGGGTGAGGATCCGGATTTTGGCGAGTGGACATCGGAGGAACTCTTGAGCACTGTCGGGGATGCCGTACAGACCGCCGAGGATGCTGTGCACGCTGTCTCCCACGAGCATGAGGGAGAGGGAGATGTTCCCGACGGGTTGGACCAGTGAGACCATTGGATGCCGCGACCCAGTGTTCTGTCGGTGCTCGATGGAGTGCGCGCCTGGAAGATGACCGGCGGCGAGCGAACGAACTCCAAACAGGGTCGCAACGGAAGGCCATGGAGACAGTCCTTCACCGTGCGCTTGTTCTGGGCGCTGAGGGGGTGGCGCTCACCGGCTCGACTGTTCGTGCTCAGCGAACGGCGATTAGCGATCTCGACCTGATGGTCGTCGGCAGGCGTCCGGACCTTGGGGGCATCCGGGAAGACATTGACGTGTACGCGACGGATGCCAAGGCGTTCTGGGAGCGATTGCGCGCCGGCGACGATTACATCCAATGGACGCTGCGCTTTGGCTGCATCCTGTACGACGAAGGCATCCTGTACGACGCGAGCCGCTTTATCGACGAGCACGATCTCGCGCCGTCCGCAGAGCGCAAGCTCACCCAGGCCCGTCGCGGGTTGAGCTTGGCCCAGGTCGTTCTGGAGAGCGACGACGTTGAGGCGGGCCGTGAGGCAGTGTCGTGGCGCGTTGACCACAACCGCACGGTGGTTGTTGATCGAGAATGGACGGTTCCCGCTCTCGCGCAACGAGCTATCCGACCAGGTGGCTGCGCTGGGCCGTTTGGATCTGGCTGCGGTATTGCACCGCCTGATTCACGACGAGCCTTCGCGCGAGGAGTTGGCTGTCGGCCTCGATCTGGCCGAGGAGCTGATCAACGCACCAGCCGAACGCGCTCGCCGCACTTAACTATTCCCCTGACGCCGCTCGACCTGTGTACAGCGGGTCTTCCCAGCGCAGGCCTGTGAAGCGGGCGAAGTCGGTGTCTGACGAGCAGAGCAAGGCGCCGTGCTCGATGGCGAGTGCGGCGAGGTGGGCGTCGGTTGTGAGGTTGCCGGCTGTGCCGAGCGGGTCCAATAGTTCGCGCAGGACCGCGGCGTGGCGCTCGGTGGGGTTGACTATGGTGGCGCAGGGTTGGTCGAGCCATCCGTCGATGAGGTCGAGTGCTCGATCTGTCTCGAGCGGACGCTCGAAGATCGCGGCGCGCGTGCTGAGACGTAGGAAACCGAGCAGGACCGACCAGGCGAAGGCGACGGTCTCTGAGCCGGAGAGGGTGTCCTGCACCCAGCGGTGCGCTGGCACGTGGCGTGGGGAGCTCTCGTTGGCGGCGTAGAGGAGGAGGTTGACGTCGGGCAGCTTCACTTGCGCAGCTCAAGCCTGCGGATGATCTCGACATCCTCCAGTTCGTCGGCGAGCCGGAGGGCGTGGTCGAGGTCAATGCCGCTCCTCAGACCCATGTCGCTCGTCGGCATCCGGTAGCGTCGCGCGGAGCGCTTACTGGCGCCCAGGCCCGCGCGGACGGCGTCGTTGAGAGCGGCCTTGAACGACACGCCACGCTCGCGGGCGGTCTGTTGGAGCTTTGCGGCCACATCCTCGTCGAGGGTCACCGTCGTGCGCATCGAGGCATCATAGCAGCAGATAGGCTGCTGTCATGAGTGCAGCACACAATTTTTGTTCGAGCTGACGCACCTCTCAATAGCACCGAACATTTTTGGCGTCACGCGTCGTCGCCGAGCGCCTATCGAGGCGTGGAGGCCCGGTAGGACACTGCGATATCGTCCCAATCCGTGGCGGGGATGGTTGTCCGTCGCCGCGGCTTCCGAGCAATGATCGAGCGAGTCTGCCACCACTACCTTGACCGGCCACCCGGCGCGCAAGGGGAACGCGTGAGCTTACGGCGCCGCGCGGGAGCCCCGCGGCTGATCGAGTGGACCGGCGAGCGGTGCGTGCCTTGGGCGCCGGACGTACAGGTCGTCTACGAGCACTTCCACCGCTACATGTGGGCGGCGCGGGTCATCGAGGGACGCAGGGTCCTGGATCTCGGCAGCGGCGAGGGCTTTGGCGCGGCGATCCTCGCGGGGTCGGCCACGCACGTCGTCGGCGTCGACGTGGACGAGCGGACCGTCGAGCACAGCAAGCTCAACTACGGCGGTCCAGATCTCGAGTTTCAGGTAGGCACGGCGCTCGATCTGTCTTGCTTCGAGGACGGCTCCTTCGGCGCGGTCGTCGCCTTCGAGATCATCGAGCACGTCCAAGACCAGGAGCGGGTGCTCGACGAAGTGGCTCGCGTTCTCGGCGAGGACGGCATCCTGGTCGTCTCCACGCCGGATCGCCGGCTCTACAGCGAGGCGACCGGCCAGCACAACCCGTTCCACGAGCGCGAGCTGACGCTCGAGGAGTTCCAGGAGCTGCTCGGCTCGCATTTCCCCCACGTGGCAGGTTGGGGTCAGCGAACGATCACCGGCTCTCACTTGCACGCGCTCGACGGTCCCGAACGCGAGGGTGGCGCAACCGAACAACCCGACTTCTACATCGAACGCGCGGGCGAGGAGTGGCGCGAGGCCGGCGATCCCGCGGCGCTTTACATCGTCGCGCTTGCGTCGAAGGCGCCGCTGCCCGAGATGGCGGATACCTCGACCCTGGCCGACTGCGGGATCGAGCTGGTGCGGGCCAAGGAACTGGATACGGCCCACGCGATCGGTGAGCGAGACGAGGCGGTTCGTCTGAAGGACGAATGGGCGGCCGTAGTCGATCGTGAGCGCGCGGCACACGAGCAGGAACGCGTCGCGCACGGCCGCGAGCGGCGGGAGCGCGAAACACAGCTCACCGAAGAGATCAGACAGCGCGACCAGGACATCGTGGTGGGGCGGGAGCGCATCGTCCAATTGAGTGGCCAACTTGCCGTGCGCGACAGTGAGATCGCCGCGCGCGAGGCCGAGCTGGTTGCCGCCAGGAACTTGAATCGTCGCACCGAGGAGTCGGTCACCTGGCAGGCGTTCCAACGGGCTCGAGGCCGCCTCTACGGCGCGCTCGGCGAGACATCGCTCCTGGCGCGCACGTTGCGCCTGTCCCTGAGGCTTGCGGGCAGGGTCGTGATCAAAAAGCCAAAGCCGGCCGCTAAGCCCGACGGCCATGTCGATGCGGCTGATGGGGCCGCGCGTGTGCCGGAGATCTCGTTGCCGGAGTACGAGAACCCCAAGGTCTCGTTGATCATCCCGCTGTATGCGCGCGCGGACCTGACGAAGGCGTGCTTGGAATCGATCCGCGACAACACGACGCGCGTGAGCTATGAGGTGATCCTGGTCGAGGACGACGCCGACGCGGACACGAAGCGCTTGCTCGGAGGGGTGCGCGGAGCGAGGATCGTGCACAACGAGCAGAACCTCGGCTACATCCGCAGCGTGAAGCGAGGCGCGAGCCTGGCGCGCGGCAGCTGGCTGGTCTTGTGCAATAACGACATCGAGGTGACGAGCGGCTGGCTGACGGCGATGCTCGCCTGTGCCGAGTCGGCTGAGGACATCGGCGTCGTCACGCCGAAGTACCTGTACCCCGATGGAAGCCTCAATGAGGCCGGTGGGGTCATCTGGCAAGACGGCACCGGCGTGAACTACGGTCGGGGCGATCGGCCGGAGCACTTCCAGTACGAGTACAGGCGCGAGACCGATTACGGCTCGGCGGCAGCCCTGATGGTGAAGGCCGATCTGTGGGCCGAGCTGGGCGGATATGACGAGCGCTATCTGCCGATGTATTACGAGGACACCGACCTGTGCTTTGAGGCGCGTGAGCGGGGGCTGCGGGTGCTGTACGAACCCGCTGCGGTCGTGGTGCACGTCGAGGGAGCGACCGCCGGCAACGACATCGAGTCAGGCTACAAGCGCTACCAGGAGCAGAACCGCTCGAAGTTCGTGGCCAAGTGGCGCCACCGCCTCGACTCGAAGCAGCTGCGTCCCGCGCCTACGAATCTGCGTCTCGCCGCAAACCGTCAGCGGGGCCGTCACGTGTTGATCGTCGACCACCGTGTCCCGATGTGGGATCGCGACGCGGGGTCGCTGCGGATGTTGCACATCATTAAGGCCTTGCTCGAAGACGGCGTTCGAGTCACCTTCATGCCCGAAAACTTGACACCCACCCAGCCGTATACGCGCAGCCTGCAGAAGCTAGGTGTGGAGGTGCTCTACGGGCAGTTGCATGTAAACGCCGAGTTGGACACCATCGGCCCAAGGCTCGACTTGGCGATTCTGAGTCGGCCCCACACGACGAGCCGGTGGCTGGACGCCGTACGTGAGTACGCACCGTCGGCCACGGTCGCATATGACACGGTCGATTTGCACTGGTTGCGTGAGGCGCGGCGCGGCGATCTCGGGTCCTCGCCCGGCAAGCTTGGGGTGAGCAATGGTGCTCTCAAGTCGATCACGCCCAAGGCGGCGGCGCTGCGTCATCTGGAGCTTGCCATGATCAAGGCGACCGATGTGACGATCGTCGTCAGCGATTGCGAGCGCGAACAGGTAGAACAGGACGTGCCGGGTGCGCGAGTGATCGTGATTCCCACGGTCCATGACGTGGAGCCGTACGTGCCCCCGCCGGAGGATCGTGAGGGGATCTTGTTTGTGGGGGGGTTTGAGCATCCGCCGAACATCGAGGCCGCCGTGTCCCTCGTGAAGGAGGTAATGCCCGCGGTCTGGCGCGAGCTGGGCGACGTGCCGGTCACGATCGTTGGCTCCGAGCCGCCGCCTCAAGTCGCTGCCCTTGCTTCGCCGCTGGTCGATGTGACTGGGTGGGTCGAGGATCTCAAACCTCTGTTCGAGTCATCCCGCTTGATGGTGGCACCCCTGCATTACGGCGCGGGCGTCAAGGGGAAGATCACGCAGTCTTTGGCGGCTGGGCTTCCGGTCGTGACGACCCCAATCGGGGCCGAGGGTCTCGACGGAGGAGCGGACGAGTCCATGTTGGTCGGCGAGTCCTCGCAGGAGCTGGCGGCGGACACGGTGCGCGTCTACCGCGACGACGAACTCTGGCGTGGCCTCTCGCGTGCGGGTCAGGCGCTGATCGAGGAGCAATGTTCCATCCGGGTGCTCTCAGAACGCCTCGACTCCTTGCTCGACGATGCCGCAGTCGGATCGGCTGAGCCGGCGACCCCGGTCATCTGACGCTGGCGGCCCTGTAGGTTTCTGGCCAATGGATCAAGTCGTCGTTGTCGGAAACTGCCAGGCCAAGGCCTTGGAGATGATGCTCGCCACCAACGAGGAGTTCGCGAAGCGTTTTGAGTTCATGAGTTTTCCGGCTGTTCATGAAATACCGGCCGAGTCGATCCCAGAGCTGCATAGCGCCGTCGCCGGTGCGACCGTGGCGATACTCCAGCGAGTCGAGGACGGCTACCGTGACGGTATAGGCCTTGGGACCGATACGCTCGCGAGGATCGCGGGCAACGCCATAGTCATACGTTGGCCCAGCGTGTACTGGGCGGGTTATTTCCCGGATCTTTTTTATCTGCGCAACGCGGCCGGCGAGCCGGTGGTGGATGGGCCGTTCGACTACCACGATCGCACGATTCTCGAAGCGTACGCCTCGGGGCTCGATGTCGAAGCGACGTGTAGGTTGCTGGAAGACCCGGACAAGCCCTCGGACGCAGCGGCATGGGCGGCGAACGCGACCGCTGAGCTGGATATACGCGGCAAAGATTGCGACATACAGGTAACGGATTTCATCGATGCCAATTTCCGCAGCGAGTTGCTGTTCTATACGATGAATCACCCGGCCAATCGGTTGCTGGCGTTTCTTGCGCAACAGGTCACGCAGCGGCTGGGGATACCGGGTCAAGTCGATCAGGGACAGATGCCCGATGAGGTTCTGGGCTGGACTTTCTATCCGCTGCATCCAAACCACGTGCGGGCGTTGGGTCTAGACCTCAAAGACGATCTTTCCGTTGGACAGGTGCCGTTTAGAATACGGGGGGAGACCTATCCAACCTCGGGCGCGGTGCGGGCGTTCTTCAATTACTACGAAGCTCATCCTCAGCTCGTAGAGCTCAATGTCGGTGCGCAGACAAGGTAGTCCTCGTTTCAAGCCACGATCAGGGCTTGGTGCAGGACTTCCCCGCTCGCGCGATGTTCGCGGAAACAATTTTTGCGCCAGGGCTTGGGCCGAGAGTAACACTGGCCTTGATGGCGCCAGGGGGCGCAGTGGCGTAGATGGTTTGTTCTGTACCTGGCACGGTCGCTCCCGGCTGTATGTCGTCTGCTGGATTTTCGCCAGCGAATTGAACGAGCACAGCCGACGGGGCGCCGCCGGGCGCTTGATTGACGTTGACCGCAAGTGTCTCGCCAGGGCATACGTGGATCGATCGCGATACGCTCGTCGTGAGGTCGTTGGTAGTTGGTATTCCCCAGCATGACGGGACCATGCCCCGACTTTGATCGCACGCGGAGAGTGGCACGGGGCGCGGAGGATTGCTCACCAGTCGGTAAAGATCCCAGCCTCGCTCGCTGAATTCATCCGCGCCGTGCGTCGTTAGTACCTGAGATAGATAGCCTGGCTCGCGCAAAACACGGTCGTCTTCGGTGACTAGAATCCATTTAATTCCTAGCTTTCGCAGATCCGCGAAAGCCTGGTCCCCGGTCATCGGCGACGTTGTGGGACCATGAATCTCCATCAGTGGCACAATCTCGTAGTGAAGGTTGAAGAGGTCGCGTTTGTCGGTGAGCCACACACGCTGGAACGCGTCGGTGGCAACTTGGGCGTTGGCCGGTGAAAGTCGGTTGAAGGCCATAATCGACGGATAGTCCGTGAATGCCGATTCGAGGTAGCTTGCGGCTTTCCAGTGTCCTAGAGCCGCGTAAACTGGCGGCTTGTGTGCTGGGACATTCCAGTATTGAGAGATAGTGACAGGGAAAGAAGCTGCTACCGCAAGCGCCAGCGCGCAGATGCTCATTACGCGTGCACGTCTTCCAAGATTTACAGCCGACGCGAGCATGATCACGAGCGCCACCGATACGAAACTGATCGGCAGCAGGTAGCGCAGGTAGCGCAAGCTAGCCCACCAGAAAACGAGCGCCGGTATCAATGCGATCCAAACTACCTTTGTCGCTCGCGATCGATCGTGACCCAACCAGCCGAGCAACACCGCAACGATCACTGCCCCGATGAGTACGCCAAATGCGCCCGGCGGCGCGGCCTCCTGCATCAACGTTGGTTTGATCGCGGCGCTCCATATAGCTTCGATCGGCCCGAAAGTGCCTGGGTGGACCCAGTAGGGCAGGTTCGCCTGTTCGTTTACGTGCGGCCAATAGGGGCTGCGAAATATGTTGTTGTACGCGGGAAGGATGGGGTTGCCGCTATCTATCCAGCGCATTACCATCGGGGGTACGGCGGTTACAGCCGCGCCTAGAGCCGCATAGCCAAAGCGCTTGGATACTGTTCTCGAGCTACGCCCTAGTGCAATCCATCCAAGGAGCAAGCAAGCGAACAAGGGCGCGAGATGAAGCTTCAGCGACGGTCCTGTGCCGGCCATCAATCCAAGGGCGAAGGCAACGCCACGAAGGTTGGGACCCGGATCGGTGCGCAACGACTCGACGACCGCCATGCAAAAGCCGAGGGCGGCGAGGGCGAGAAGAAGATCATCGTCAGCGGTTGTCGTTTGCCAGAAGATGTGGGGGGTGATCACGACGGCGACGGCCGCTATCGGTCCAAGCGCGCCGTGGCGCTTGCCCCACCACCAGACGGCCGCGGCCGTGCATGGCAAGGCGACCAATTGCAGGTATCTGCCCGTAGCGGGGGCTCCAAGCAGGTGGCCGTAGGTTGCAAGCACTTGAAACCAGCCGGTAATCTCAAACTGGACGTGCTGGGCTAGTGAGCCAACGTGACCCGTTGTCGCCCACAATTCGGGTAGGAATGCCTTCCCGTAAAGGGCGTCATACTGAATCTCGGGCGCAGCCGTGTAGATGGCCGCCCAACCACAAGTGAGCAGAATTAGGCCGGCGCTTGCGAGGCTAAGCGGCGAGTCGAGCTCGCGCGCGATGGAACTCCTGTGCGCGGATATGCGTGTCGCCAGTCGCATACAGCCGATCAGACCGAGCACAGTGAGCAGGATGCCGACCGTCCACCATCGAAGAAGTGATACCCGGCCGAGCGCAAGAAAGCCTAGGCTCCACGGGCCGACACCAGCGAGCCAGGATACAAGGGCGTTGTGAGACAGCAAGTCCGCGCCCAGGAAGCGCAGCAGGCGCTCGCCGGTGTCCCACAGGGCTGCCATCGTCATGAACGCGGCGATCATCGCGAGCGCCTGCCCGCCGAGAATCGCGGTGGCAGCGAGCACGCCTAGCAAATACAGGCCAGGGCCGATGACGGCAAGCCAGCGCCAACGTCCCGGCGCGAGGACCGCGAATAGGCTCACGAACACTGCGGCCAAGGTGTTCGCCCACACGTACTTGTGAGCCGCGAGGGCAGTAAAGAATTCGCTTGAGTGCAGGACATGCCAGCCCGAGGCGACCTCGACCGCCAAGAGGGTCAGACATGCGACGGCTGAAACGGCCGCCACTAGTTGCGCGGGGGAACGCCGATCCTGTTTGGACCTTTGCAAGGCGGGCGCTCTGGCGCCAGGTATTGCGGGTGCGTCGGTGGGCAAGCGCCGAGCCTATCGTACGAGTATGCGGACCCAGTCAGTAAGCATCGAAATCCAGGAATTCGAAGCGGGCGACCGGAGCGGGACGCGAGTCCGACCGGAGGCTTAGGTAAATGAGGTTGAGTGGCGAGTCCCGCAGCCGCTTGGGCAACGCTGTCCCGCCGAAGTCAACCAAGTCGCTGAAACCCACGTGCAATGCCAATGGAGCCCGATGAAAAGCGCAGGCAGAACGCACAAGTCCGCGTCGTCTAGCGCGGTCAAGCGGCGCCGCGGCGAACACCTTCAAGATAATTGCGACGCGGAGGCCGTGGCGGCTGTCGGCGCAACTAATCGCCAGGAGATCATCCGAGCGGTGCAACGCGTATCGGGCCCCAGGGCGGGCGAGCCGCCAGCGTAGAGCAGCGACCGTCCAGGACCGAGCTTGGCCGGTGTCTGGCGGCGTTAGTAGCGGCTCGCAGTCGCGAGCAAGGCCATCTTCGGCGAAAGCCCTGGCGTTGGCCCAACTGCTGCGTATGGAACTCAACGAGCCGGGCACGGGGACTATGAGGTTGGCAGGCAGTTCGCCGACCAGATCGAATCCGAGCCGACGGACAAAGCCAGGCGTGGAGTTTGCGTTTGCAACGCCCACCACCGCCTCGATCCCCTGTCGGCGCGCCTTGTCTATTGCCTCCGTGGCGAGGCGGAGGAAAATGCCTCCGCCTCGCGCGCGCTCATGCACGGCTGTGTTGAGTGATAGTGCGGCTTTGTGCTCGATGCCGTCGCAAGCCAGAGCGATCGGCACGAGCGCGTAGTGGCCCCCCCGCCCATCTTTGTCGTCCAGATTAGCCTCGATCACGGTGCCGAAAGGCGACTGTTCATAAAGCCAGCGCAGGTACTCCGATTTACCAATGTCACTTTCGGGAAAGACCTCACGTAGCAAAACCGACGTGGTCGCAACCGAATCCACTATCGCCCGTTTCCTGATCGCTCGTGGCGGGCGTCCCGTTTACCCTCTGCGGGAGCGGCGTGAAATATAACGTATCGGAGTACTGTAAAGTTTATAATGGGCACCGTAACGACCATTGCCAAGTATACGATATCTGTAGATACGTGCAAGAGGGATGGCACAAACGCGGTACAAGTAGCGGTCACTCCATATCCAACCGCAGCCGCAAGCAGGTACCGGCCGGCCTGATGGTGCATTGGCAGGGCAAACTCGTCGTGATGAACCCAAACAAATACTCGATATAGATTAAATTGGACCAAAAGCGCTACGGCAAAGCCGATGGCCAGTGCGCCCTGGAATGGCAGGTTAACGATGTCTGCCAGGACCAATGTGGTGCTCGCGTAGGCCACTGCCACGATTCCTCCTGCGATGAGGAATCGCACAACTTGACCCAGCAGGCCGGAATCGGGTGAGCGCAGATCATTGACTAGCTTTAGCATGTACGCACGAACGGGACTTTCGGCTTGGCTGTTCTTCAAGGGTTGGTCCACGTTTGGTTCGAGCCGCTCGTGTGCCGATTTGAGGTCCCAACTTCGACATTGGGATGCGGCCCGCTCAATGTGTAACCATCCTGGGGAGTTCGGCCGGAATCAAATCGTTGACGATCTCGCCGAGTGGGCGTGCGGCGCCTCCGGTTGAGCTAATCAATCGGTCCAAGCGCTTGAGCGTGGATCCTCGTCTGGTATGCAAGATCCGGCTGGTCAACCAACCGGCGTGGGGCATAATAAAGAACGGCTCGTCTGGATCTATGTCATAGGGATGGCAGTATGTCCAAGGAGCAGATTGCTCGTCAAGCCTGGAAAGCAGATGCAGGGTCAGGGGGTGCGGCACGTATCGCAAATAGATGCCTCCGAGAAACGGGAGCGACAATCGGCCGGGACCCCTAACGGGACACGGCAACTCGATCAAGCCGTTATGCCAAAGAAATGGCACTCGTGGGGCGCCCGGCCATCCATAGAGGGGATTGGCGGCGGGCAGGATGCTGGATGAATAGGTTAGGCCGGCGTTCGCAATGTGCTCGACAGCCCACTCAGTTGCCGGCGTGAGTGAGAAAATTGGTGCCCGGAAGCCACGTACGGGTACCTGACCAGCTTCTTGCAGCAGGGTCATTCCTTCGTAGAGCTGCTGCTGTATTCGTTGAGGGCCTATATCACCCAGCGCCAAGTGACGCAAACCGTGCAAGCCAATCTCGTGTCCTCCTTCGGCGACGCGACGCACGAGGCGCGAGTGATCCCGCGCAATCTCCCCCACGATGAAAATCGTCGCGGTGATTCCCCGCTGCTCAATGAAATCGAGAAAGCGATGGGTCATTCGAACAAAGCGCTCGTCTCGGTCTAGCGAGTCGCGACTATCCTCGAGATCGAAGGTGACGGTAATGGGCATCTGTTTGAGTTCCCCGCCGAGATCAAACGGGAGCGCCGATCGACGATATCAGGCGGCGGTCACGTCTGATTCGCTGGTTGCGACTAGCAAGTGGTCAGCGCGACCAGCGAATATGATGGTTTCAATGCAACGATCTGCGACGTGGCCGGGACGAGTGGATGGCATAGATATCGGCGGTGAGCGGTGACCGAGATCGATCCGTGCGTCGTGGTCGGAGCTGGTCCGACAGCCGTTGCGGCCGCTAAGGCGCTAGCGGCATGCGGTGAGCGGGTCGTCGTGGTGGATACCGGTCTCACGCTCGAGTTCGAGCGTGAGACCGCTAGGCGACGCATGGCCGGTACCACTCCCGCCATGTGGGATCCGAGCGATCTTGAGTTCACGCGCTTCGTCGCCGATGGAGAGGTGCGCGGCTATAAGCGCGTGTTCGGCTCCGACCTGGCCTTTCGAGATGACGGCGTGCTCGATCTCTCGGTCGATCGAGGAGTCGCGGCGCGACCATCCTACGCGATAGGCGGACTCAGTAACGTCTGGGGTGCCGGTCTGCTGCCCTATACCGACAGAGATATCGTCGGTTGGCCGATCAAAGCGAGCGAGCTAGCCGCAGGATATCGGGCTGTACTTGACTTCTTGCCGTTTGCGGCCGAGAAGGATGAGCTAGCGGAAAGCTATCCGCTGCTGCGCGCGCCAGATGGTCCTTTGCTCCGTACCGAGGCCGGCGAGGCGCTGCTCGCGAGACTACGCCGTCACCGCAGCGCTCTGTGGTCTGCCGGCTACCGCTTCGGAGCCTCACGGCTGGCGGTTAGGGTTGGTCATCCCGCGCCAGAGCGCGGTTGCGTGTACTGCGGGCACTGCCTGGAGGGCTGTCCGTATGGTCATATCTACAATGCTGCGTACACGATTGAGGATATGCGACGTGAAGGCTCGATCGAATATCATCGCGGGCTGCACGTAGATCGTGTGCGTGAGAGCGAGGAAGGGGTCATCATTGAGGCCACTACGCTGGCTGGCGGTTCCGGCGTCTCACTGAGGGCTTCGCGTGCCTTCTTGGCTGCGGGGGTGGTTTCTACCACCGTGATCTTGCAGCGCTCCGGCATGTTGCCAGCGCGCGCGAAGATCCTCGACAGCCAAGCTCTGTATTTGCCATTCGCGTGGATCGGCCGCGTCGGGCGGACTGGACGTGAGCCCGGCCACACTCTGGCGCAGGCATCAGTTGTGCTTGATGATTCCGGAGTCTGTGCGAATCCGATCCATGTGACTCTTTATACCTACAACGATGGCTTGAGTGAGCGTGCTCGTACGTCGCATCCATATCTCAGCGAACTGTTCAGTCCTATATTGCCTGCCATCACGCGTAGGCTGATCATTGGCATCTGTTTTCTACATAGCGAGGACTCAGATAACGTCTTGACTAGCTGGACCCAGGGCAGCGATTCGATCGCGCTCGATCCGCTGGTCAATCCAAACAAGGCTGCGATTGTCAAACGCTTTTATGGTTCGTTGCATCGCTCGCTCGGGCGTGTCGGGCTAATCCCTTTGACGCGCTTGGCCGAGATTGCGCCAGCGGGTGGCGGCTATCACTATGGTGGGTCTATCCCGATGTCTACCAGTCCCAGCTTCGGTGCAAGTGATCTATTGGGCAGACCAAACGGTGCTCGGCACATCCACGTCGTTGATGCATCATGTTTCCCAACTGTTCCAGGGGGGGCGGTAACTTTTTCAGCTATGGCCAACGCCCACAGGATCGCCATGGCTACGTCTCGTGAGCGGCAGCCATGATTGCGATCACAGGTGCCAATGGCTATGTGGGCGGGCGGATCCTTTCGTACTTGCGTGCCAAGGACATCGACACGATCGCGCTCGTGCGCCGACCGGCGCCAGGCGATCAGCAAGCACGGCGCTATGCACTCGGACAGCCCCTGGAACGAGGGTTGCTCGACGGTATCGACACAGTAATCCACGCGGCTTACGACGCTTCTCAGCATGGCGAACACGTCCGTGCCGTCAACGTGTCTGGGAGCTTACCACTGCTGGACGGAGTCGCGGCCGGGGGCGGACGGATGGTGATGCTCTCGTCGCTATCCGCCTTTGCTGGCACGGCTTCGCTGTATGGTCAAGCGAAGTTGGAGCTTGAGCGGTCCGTGTTGCAACGGGGAGGCGTTGTGGTGCGTCCAGGGCTAGTCTTCGGCGTCGATGCGGGTGGGTTGTTCGGTGTGATGTCCAGAGTTCTATCGAAGAGTACATTCATACCCATGGTCGGCGATGGTGGACAACGACTTTTCGTGACTCACGACAAGCAACTTGCGGCGCTCGTCTACAAGGTAGTACGTGGTCAGAGCGTACCTGGTGGTCCGCTGTTCGCCGCTTGTGAGGTACCCACAACTTTGCGTACGATTGCTACCCAGATCCTTCAGGCACGCGGACGCCGGCCCAAGCTGCTGCCACTTCCGCCTTCTCTCTTGAGTCTCGGCCTGAGCACCACTGAGAAGATTGGCTTGGGCGTGCCTTTTCGCAATGACAGTATCCGCTCTCTACTGAACCCGATGCCACTTGATCAGGTGTCTGGACTGCATCGCTGTACGGTTGAGTTTCCCGCGCTTTCGTCGGAGTTGTGGTCGCCGATAGCCGCCTGTTCTTGACCGTCGAGACGCTGCTGGAGTAGAGCCAGTCGTTGGGCGAGCAAGGTGTTTTGATGGGACAGGCGGGAGATAGTGATAGAGAAGTGAATGAGCATCACGAGCACGAACAAGAATGCGACAGCGAATAGGGCCGACGGTAGGTATGAGATGCCCGCCGCGTGCGAGAGCTCAGTGAGTAGGCTTGTCCATATCGACAGTACGAGAACTGTAACCCCGGCTAGCAGCCACAAGATGGCATACCGCTCCATCAGATGCTTGCGCCTAACAAGCTCAAAGATCAAGAGGCAGATGACCAGCGCAACGCTAATCACCTCGATTCGCTGCTGTGCCGCCGTTGATAGAGCGAGGATGGTCATTGGCGACCGCCTGTAAAGTCTGATGCGCTCTGGTTATGCTGGATTTGGGGTCGTGTGCGAAATATGCCTACGAAGACCGCCAGCAGCACCTTAACCATGTAATAGACGGATTGAGTTGATGAGATAGCGGATGATCCGCTTAGTCTCGGATGCATATGCACCGGGATCTCGCAGCTGCCCAAGCGGTGGGCATGCATCAGGAGGATCGCCTCGACCTCGGGATAATCGTGGGGGTAATCGCTCGCGAACAACTCGATGCCTCGACGATCGGTCATGCGGAAGCCAGAAGTAGGGTCAGTAACGAGTTGTCCAGTGATTCGAGACACGACTCGCGAAAACACTCCAATGCCAACCCGCCGCGCCGCTGAGGAGCGGTGACCATCCCCGCTTGTGTCGAGGAAGCGCGAACCAGTCACCATGTTCAAGCCTGGGTCGCCTTGCAAGCGGTGGAGGAGGCTGTCTATATAGCGCGGATCATGTTGTCCGTCGCCATCTACCTGCACCGCCACCTCGTAGTTGTTCTCAAGCGCGTAAACGTATCCGCACTGCATTGCGCCACCGATGCCTAGGTTGAATGGCAAACGCAAGACCGCAACGCCTGTGCCACGAGCACGCCCGAAAGTGGCATCAGTCGAACCATCGTCGACCACCAGCACGTCGAAATTAGGTGCGTGCTGTCGGATCGAGCGTATAGTCGCTTCTATTGCCTCGGCCTCATTGTACGCAGGAACGATGACCAGGCCGCAAGACCGGTGAGGCTCTATATGCTCTGTAGTCGTATCTCTTGACGTCGAGGACATGCGCCGCGAGTAGGCGTCCTGTGGTGTCGGGAACGTTTGGGGGACTCTAGATGGTGTGCTCATCGTCCAAAAGGTATCGCCTGGCACCGGCGCAATGCTTCGAACGAGAGATCGTTCGCATGCGGGCCAAGGAAGGGCTATGCGCGGCGCCTGACCGCGATCACGTGATGCAGCGCGAGCAGGCGACGCACCGGTGTTAGCGCCGTCTCTAGCCTACGCACCGTCGATTCTGTCCAGCTGGGCGCCAGCTGCCGAAAGTTGAGGCCGCCCGAGAGTAGATAGCGCGGATAGTTGGTCAACGGGATCATGCTCACGATCTCCAAGTTCGAACAAGCAGATTCAAAGCGGACGCGATCTCGCCTGAAGACTATGTATGAAAGCGCTTGGTTTGCTCCCGACATCGGTCCGGTTGCCTCGCTGGTCCACCCCGACATCTTCTTGTCGAAGTCCTCGGACGCGAACATCCGCTTGAAGGCTGCGGACGCCAGCGGCCCATAATAGGGCTCGATCAGCAAAATGCCTCCGCCGGGTGCGACCACACGTTCGGCTTCGCGAAAGAACTTAAGCGGGTTTGGGAAGTGATGGAAGCAGTTCTGGCCATAGAGCGTTCGGACCGAAGACGCGGGAAGATCCATCGACTGCGCATCAAGCACAGCATCCAGGCCTGGACTCGGCACGACATCGGTTGCGAGTACTTCAGGGAACGTGCTGGCGATAGGCGCTACCCCGGCTCCCAACTCGACTCGCATGCCCTGAGTCTCGCCGAACAAGCGGTCATCAAGGCTCATCATCAGTTCGTGGCATTCTCGAAAGACGGCCGCGAGCATAGGCTTGCGTCGTAGGATGGTGGCATGTGCCGCGAGCCTGTCGGCGTTGTCGACGTCGATGTGCTCGATCTCGGGCAGGGCTAGCAAGCGCTGAAGCATTTGTGTCGTATTCTCGCAGGTTTGCGCGGTCACGTTCAAGCCTGGGTAGGTAGCGGCAAATCGTGGTGGATCTGCCTCCTCAGTTATAGTGATCCTGTTGGCTTGGAAGCCGTAGACTGCAGTTCCGTTGCCAGTGGTCGTTTGGGCCTCGCGCGTCCACGATCGATTGAAAGGGTTGCTTTGTCGGCGGTCATCGTTCATTACCATATTTTCAAGAACGCTGGCAGTTCTCTTGACAGTATTCTGCGAGATAGTTTTGACGACCGCTGGGCATCTTTGGAGGGGCCAACGTCTACGTCTCTCTTGCGTGCGGAAGACCTAGCCGCTTTTGTCAAGGACAATCCATCGATTCGAGCGGTTTCATCCCACTTGCTTAGGCCTCCGACTCCAGCCGGCCTGAACGTGCTGCCGGTAATCTTCGTCCGTCATCCGTTGGATCGGGCATTCTCTGTGTACAGCCAACTGCGTCGAAATCCGTTTAATCAACTGCACAGCGAAATAGCTGCGCGAAAAGGGGACTTTTCGGACTTTATTCACTGGTGCTTGGACAATAAGGCACTCGGAGGCATGGTCATTGCCAATTATCAGGTCATCCATCTTTCACCAGCCTCCTTTCGTAAAGCGCATATATATGATGCGACGGCTATCGACGGGGACTTGACGTATGTAACCGAATATCTATCGGGCGGACCATGTTTCGGGACGGTTGACAGCTTCGAGTCAGTTGTGGTTCAGTTGCAAGGTAGAGCTAAGGCGCTCGGGATGCACTTGTCTTCTATTGCGGCAAACGACAATGTGACGGCTGGAAGGACGGCGTCTCTAGATGACCGGTTGTCCCTCGCCCGGGATGAGCTTGGCCGAGATCTATTCGATCGTTTCGTGAGCGAGAACGAACTTGATTATCGTCTGTACGACTGGGTCAAGACAGAAGGTCGGGAAGGTAGCAAGATGTCGGATCAGCTTGGCGGGAGTCGATAGCGGACCTAGCTGGGCATCCGCCTGGGATCGATACGCATCAGCGCTGTGGGCCGGAATTTGTGGACTTAGACGCACTGGGTCGATCGGGTACGCATACCCATTTCGTACCGAGCCCACGACCACGCTACAAAGAGCGCGAACAGCGGAAACATCGGATCCAGAAACCGTGGCATGAACGAGGATTGCCACCCGGCGAGCAGCACGACGGCGGTAAGGGTTGCAAAACACAGCAGCAATGGCCCAGCAAGAAGAACCCCGGCTCGGGAGTACGCCGTTCGCGGTCTTCGTATAACCGCCAGCGCGCCGGTGAATAGCAGCGTGCGGGGAAGTGCGATCGCGATCGCTCCGAGCGCCCCCCTGTCTTGGGCCCACCACTCCTGGGGTAGGGCGGCCCGGGCAAAACGCCAAAGGTTCGAGATGGCAACGTCGACGCCGTACTGGCGGGTGCCGGGTTCGCAAGCTTCTTGCATACGCTCCAGCGGCGCGCTCGCGGTGGGTGCGCCGTAGCGGCTCAAGTTGGACGCCAACCACGACCTGGGCGCGCGGTCGTGGCGCCACTATTCGACCGCGCCGAAGCACGCTTGCTCGACAATGCTCCCTCTCCTCGTTGTGTCTCCCCTGCCCGTGCCGTCAGTCTGAACACGGGTACCTCGTGAACGTTGCGGCTGTCATGGTGCGCCGCCGGGCAGGCTGCTACGACCGACTCACATCCCAAGCCTCGTGTACGAAGCGCGCCTGGCCGATGCGGAGTGACGTGCGTGGTGTGGCGACGTGGTCGCCCCCACGTGGATCTTGCTGTCATCGGTAAGCCTTGGCTCCGGAATCTGCTCCAGCTCGCACGGCAGCGCAGTCGAGCACCCAGGGCCGTTCTCCATGCCGGGTTGCTTGAGGGCCTGGAGCGCATAGAGCGTTTTGCCGTCCTCGGCGATCGCAAGGACGTACCCGCCGATCTTGCCCGCATTGGGATGGGCGGCGCCGGCTCGATAGCTGTAGAGCGTCGAGGCGAAGCGGGCGTAGCATTCGCTTCGGTCCAGTTCTGAGAAGAGCGCCCCTTCTCCCACCGAAATCGGTGTCTCCAGGCGTGAGTATTCGGGTCCGCCGCCTGTACACGCCTCACCCTCGACCCCTTCGCCGGCCGAGCCGGCGCGACGGTCGGCAAGATTGTCCACCCGGACTTCCCAGTTGACGTGTCCTACGATGCCGGGCGCCACGATCGACCATGCGAACGACACGACGCCTGCCCTGAAGTCGAGCCCCTGCACTTCGAGTTCGGTCGGTTCGCCGTGGCATCGGGCCGTGCAGTAGTCGGGAACTCTGCCACCAGGCAAAGTCCGTGTGGCGTGGTGTGGCGACCACAGCATGACCTGCGAGGCGTGGCGATCGGCACGGCTCACGCGCGCGAATGCAACGTCCCCGCGCCACATCGAAGGGTGGTGTCTGAACTGTGCGCCGGGTGGGGAACGGGGAGCAGTCGTTCGCGGCGGCTTGCGAGATTAAACGCGTACAGGCGACACCCGGCGCCGCTGGCAGGCTGGAGCATCGAGCCCCCGGCTTTATCCCGCTCCGACCAGCTCCATCTTGGGGGTCTTCTGGCAACGCGAAAATGTCGCCACCGGCTTTCCATGTATGTCTGTGCCCACGCTGATGTCGAACGGCTGCGGTCGTGGTGCGACGGGTAGCGCTTGGATCGTGCCGTCGTGGTAGGCGTCCAGACCCCAACCGGCGCTGACCGGTGCGCTCCAGAGGAGCCACCCGCCGCCGGCAGAGACAGGGGCCTCGGCGCTGATCGGGGCGATCGTTCGCGGGAGCTGCGTTGCTACGGCCGGTAGGGCGGCGATACAAGTCATGGTCCAGATCAGGCTCAGTGCCATCGGGCCGCGAAATTTAGGTTTCTTATCTTGCGATATTTTGCTCACGGCGGTGGCAACTCTTGGCGCTGTACAAAGTTGTGGACGCGGCCGCCGCCCTACCGTGTAACCGGGCGGGAATGGCAAAGCGTGCATGTTCGGACCGGGGGCACGTTTCCAATCAGCGGATCGCCGCCCCGCATTGCCTTGACCGGCCTCGGTGGTCGAGCATCGGGGCTGCGCCAGCTTGCAATCGGGTATCCTTCTGTCTCAGTCGAATCATCTTGATTTGGGGAATAGGGGGAGGAGCAAGTGGTGGCTTGCGTGGGTTGGTCGACGATGGATAGAACGCGCGCCCTTAAAAGGAGCCTTGCTTGCCGTGGATGCGGACCGTGTCGAACTGGCGAACACGGGCTCGGGTGGCCTGAGTTGGGTGTCAACCGAGTGGGCCGAGGGGCTTGTTGGTTGGTCGTCGGTCGTTGGTCTCCAACTCGTCGGCGCGCTTGGCGAGCTCCCACAGCGACCATGCGAGAGCGCGCGCTATCCGGTCAACCGTGCCCCACGACGGGTTCTGCCGCCCCGACTCGATGTGCGATAGCCACGATGCTTCGATGTCGGCGTCGAGCGCCACAGTCTGTTGCTCAAGGCCGAGTTCCTCACGGCGTAGGCGGATCGCGCGACCTAGCGCGACTTGAGGATCTGGGCTGGCGGGCATGAGGGTTCAACCCTCATCGATGGCGCCGAGTCCAGTATGTATAATCTCTCAAGTCATGCGGAGTAGGGGCACCCCCGGGATCGGCGAGACAAGGACATCGAGCGGTCTCTGGCACGGCAGCGTGTCCTACGCGCACCGAGATGAGAGGCATGTGGCAAAGGACATCCGGCGCCCGTGAAGGTGACGCTTCAGGGGATCCCCGCTCGCATCGCCGAGCGCTTATGGCCGCGCGAGCAGGCTCTGGAGCCACAGGGCGAGTTCCAGCTTGAGGCAATGACGGACGTGCGGGCCGAGCGCGGTCCGCGCCCGCACGAGGCCCCCGAGTGCGGACGGCGCGTTGGAGGCTCGGCATTCCGAGAGCTCTCAAACGAGACGGAGAACTTGATCGACCTCGATGCGATCGGTGCTTCGTCCCACTCCGCCGACGAGCGGGCGGATGACGAGGCGGGTCACGTCACCGTAGCGCTCGGACGCTTTGGTGCGTTGGTCGGACGCGGCCTGATCCAGCTGCTGAGCGAGGATCGAGACCTTCAGATCATCGGTGTCGATCTGGATGACATCGCGCTTGAGCACGCGGTCGCGCGGCAATCGCCGCACGTCGTCATCCTCGACGAGGCGACGATCTTCAAATCGTCTGTTATTGAGCGCCTAAGGACGGCTCGGCCAACGAGCGGAATCGTGGTGCTGGCACACCACCCAACCGTTGCATTCGCAATGCAGCTGATGGCGAGGGGAGCTAGCTGTCTTGCCAAGGATGTCCCTGCGGCCGGCGTTCTCGGTGCCGTCCACATTGCGGCGGACGGCAAACGCGTGTTTGCGGATGTCGACGGCCATTTGGTTGAGCGAAGCAGCCCTACCACGGCTGTCCCACTTACACCGCGCGAGGTCGAAGTGATGGAGTATCTCGCCAGGGGACAATCGCACCGGGAGATCGCACACGCACTACAGCTCGGCGTCGAGACGGTTCGCACGCACTCTGCTCACATTCGCGCGAAGCTTGGCGTGCGCAGCAAGCGAGAGTTGATCGGGCTTACGATCCCATTCAACGGGGACGCTGGCCTGTAGACGCGGACGAAGCCCATATCTATCGCCGGACTCCACCCAAAGATCACCTATTCCAGGCGATCAACAACCCAGGCGGACCCAGCAACCGCAGGCGCGAAGGATAATAATGACCAAAGCAGGTAATATCTCGCCATCAACAGCCGGAGCCCGAAACCGGGCTCTTTCCGGCTATTGCGTACGTGGCATTGGTCGCCTAGTAGGCTTGGCCCGCCACACAGTGCGGCACATACGCTGGAGAGTCGAGGATCGTCGCCTCACGGCTGAGCAGCGGCGCGGCGTGCTCGGGTCGGCTCATTTGCGTTGGCGGGAACACTCTCCCATCGAGAATCGCCGACGTTGGTCAGGCTATGACTGGGGCGGGCGCGGGGAGGAGTGGAACGCGTCGCCCGAGTGGAAGCAAGCTCTGGTCAAAGAGGTGCTTGCTCGTTGGATCCCAGAGGGCGCTGTAACGCTAGAGATCGGGCCAGGTGCCGGACGTTGGTCGCAGGTCCTTGCGGGGCGCTCCGCACACCTAGTGCTCGTGGACGTGAGCGAGCGGCCGCTCGAGATGTGCCGAGCACGTTTCAACGGCGACACACACATCCTGTATATCCTCTCGTCCGGGTGCGATTTGCCTGGGGTGGAAGATGGCTCGATTGACGCCATCTGGTCATTCGACGTCTTCGTTCACGTAGCGCCGCGCGATCAAGCGGCCTATCTTGCAGAGATCGCACGTGTACTCGCGCCCGGCGGCACGGCAGTCTTGCACCACGCCGATGGGCGCAATCGTGGCCAACTGCCATCTCGTCGCGGTTGGCGCTCACCGATGTCGCGCGGTCTATTCGCAGCCTTGGCTGTTGAGCGAGGGTTGCAAGTCGAGTGCCAGCTTGACTCCTGGGGACCTGGTGGACGCTTTGACCTGAGTGCCTACCGGGACGTCATCACTGTGTGTAAACGTTGATTGTTCCGGAACTGATGCTGCGCCCTGCAAGCCGCGCCTGATAGATGCGAGCCGAGATTTTCCGTCTCCCGCACCCAACGGCCCCAAGCCCAGTGGCCTCCTTATATAGGCTCAACATATTTTAACTATCTCTCTGTGGCCCCATTCTGGCAAAACATATCCCCCGAACTCACCCACAAATCACCAGTTTCGGGGGATAGACACACTCAATAGGGTCAACTAGTGTCACCGCAATAAGGTAATCACAAATCGTGAGGTAGCGGTGTACGGCTCTCATTGGACGAGCTGCTTGCCGCTTAGGAGTGATGTGCCCGGTCTGGTAGGCAGCGCGGATCGAGACATGAAACTGGGAGGCACGGATGTTACGTTACGGGCGTGGTGCGGCAATTACAGTTGACCGGAACGATTGCTTTAGCTGGTCTCGGAAGACCCGGGCGGTCTATGCGGTGCTCACGTCCCTACTAACTGGCATTTTGCTTTTGGGTATCTCGTACGCAGCGGTGAACGTGGCGCAGGCCGAACCACCTCCGGGAAATTGGACCCAGATCCTCAACGAAGAATTCACCACGAATGGCCTCAACACTGCCATGTGGACCCCCGAATGGCCGCGTGAACCGATGTCTGGGCAGTGTACCTCGCCAAGCCTCGTATCCCAGCCGGGCAACGAATACCTGTACCTACGGGTGAGAGCGCAAGAAAGCACGTGTGGTGGCGTTAAACAACCGGACACCGGTGCGTTGGTAGAGTCTAATCCGGCTGATGGCGTGCCAGGACATAGCGGTTTCCTCTACTCCTATGGATACGTCGAATGGAGCGTCTACGTAGTCGGCTGGGGTGGAGAAGCACAAGGGTGTCCGAAAGGGGGCTGTATACCGGATTGGCCAGCGCTCTGGAGCTTTCCCGAGAATGAGGAAAATGAGATCGACACAATGGAGGGGTTGCACGGCAAAGTTTGCCATACCTGGTGGCATCACATTTCTCCTGTAGAAGAAATACAAGGCTGTCAATCCGGTAGCTACGCTGGATGGCACACGTACGGTGTGGACTGGGAGCCAGGCGTGCTCAAATTTTATTACGACGGAGTAAAGGTCGGTGAAGTCAACGGGGGCTACATTAATGCCACGCCTCAGTACCTGATCATGGACGATGTGCCCCCAGGTACGCATGGTGGCCATCTCGTCGTGCCTGATGAAATCGTCGTTGATTATGTGCGGGTGTGGCAGCATCTTCCAACTGCGTCAACCGGCGTAGGTACGGGGAAGCAACCGCTGCAAGCTACGCTGAATGGAACTGTGAACGCTAACGGGCTGGCATTGAGCAACTGCCACTTCGATTACGGCACCTCTACGTCCTACGGGTCTAGCGCGCCGTGCTCAGGACCTGAATCCGGAGAGAACGCGACGGTGAGTTTCGCCCCAGGAACGACATACCACTTCCGCATTGTAGCGACCAACGCCAGTGGAACTACCTATGGCAACGACGAAACGGTGACTACGCCGGGACCGGTCGAAGCGGTGACAGAAATGGCTACTAGCGTACAAGAAGAACGAGCTAGTCTACTTCGTGCGGAAAAAGTCTTGGTGGGAGAGCGCAAACGGCCGCGCCGGACTGGATTTTGGCGCGGCCGTTTGGCTGAGTGGTTTGCTCTGGTCGAGAGAGCGATGGGAGTGTTTCAGCCGGTCCGGATGGCGAGCGTGTCAAGGTTGTAGGCGAGGATGCTCCAGCCTGTCCAGATGCGTTGTCCCTGCTGGCCTCTCAGCCGGCTTCGGCGTAGTCCGTAGCCGCGCTTGAGGTGGCTGATCCGGCCCTCGGCGCCAGTGCGATAGCGCTGTAGGCGACGCTGTGTGCGTTTGGAACCTGGCTGTTGGCGCCCGGAGATGAACACCCGTTCGGGGGCGATATCCGCCAGCGCCTCGCCGGTCGGGCCGGACTGAAACCCGCCGTCGAGAGCGATCTCTCTCGGGGAGATCCTCAAGCGGGTGAACTCGGCGACGGTCGTGGGCAGGAGCTTGTTCTCCCCGGGGTTCCCGGGAGCGCTTGCTGCCGGCAGGATGAGCCCGCGTGCTCCACGCTTTGTGTTCTCCGTCACCTCGCAAATCTGTGCGACATACCCAAACTCGTTGGGTTTGCCGAGCTTGCCCTTGCGGATCGGTCTCGCGTCGGGATCTGAGAGGGAGATGAGACGGTCGGTGATCGCCTCGCCCGCGACACGCTGTTTGATCTGCCGGGCAATCTTCTCGCAACGATCCGCCAACCCCTCCAGCTTGGAGGCGGCGGTCAGCTTCGCTTTCGCGCCGCGTCCGCGTGAGTGTTCGCGTGCACGAGCAGCGAGCGCTCTGGTTTCCTTGATCGACGCTTCCAGCAACCGGCCGGTCTTGGCGGTCAACTCCAATACCTCGCTTTTGGCTTCCCCACTGCGTCTGCGGATCGTTCGCGAGATCGCGCGGAGCATTCGGCCCATCATCCGTGAGCGATCCCGCACCCCCATCTTCTTCTCCTTGACCAGGACCATCACTTTGCGAGCCTGCCTGGCCAGCGCACGCACACCGTGTGCCGCGAGGCTCGCGTCGGTCGGATAGCGCACATCGGCCTCGATCACCGTCGAGTCGATCCTCACCGCACGAGCACGGAAACGCTTCTCCCGACACTCCTTCGAGATCAACGCACGCGTGATCTCGTTCACCATCTCCGGCCCGACCCGGCGCGTCAGCTTGCGAACCGTCGACTCGTCCGGCACCCGACCCGACAACCCGATCCGACAGAACCGACGCAAATGCAGGGAGTCGGACACCTCGCTCACCAACGTTCGATACCCCCACCCATAACGCGCCTTGAGCACCATCAACCGCACGAAAGTCTCCATCGCGATCGTCGGGCGCCCATCGCTCAAAACCAGCCGGCCAGTCCGCTGGAACTCTGAGCGCCACCGCTCCACGATCGGCCACAACAACTCCTCCTGCGCCAACACCACATCCAGCCGCGCCAAATCCTCCGGCAGCTCGCGCGCCTCGACCGGCAACACGACATCCCACAACGACTCCGGCTGCTCCGCCACAAGCGTCAACATAAACCCTCCAATCGACCAGAAACCCGCTCATACGCAGGACATTCTGACCGTCAGACCGGACAGAACACCAGCCTCAAAAGGTCACTTTTTCCGCACGAAGTAGTCTAAACGGCTCGGTAAATCCACGCGGATACGATGCTAGATATTATTTCCAATATGGCACTAGTGCCGACTATGGCTCGTCCACGTCTGAAGGTGACGCAGGGGCAGGCTCAAATCCTGAATCAGAGACGGCTACGATCTCTCATCTACAGCCAGGCATCACCTATCACTATCGGCTAGTTGCGACTAGCGGTGGTGTTATCAGCTACGGTCATGATCAGATGTTTACGGCACTAGAATCGGAGGCGAATTCTCGTTGGGCTATTCGCACCGGCCCCAATGGCGAACAGATTATATACTATCAGGGTACCAGTAGCGCCATGAATTATTGGGGTTGGAACGGCAAAGAATGGTTCTGGCATGAACGTAGCGGTCATCCGGCGGCTGCTGGGACGAGCCCCACGGTTATTCGCAATCCCGCGAACGGTGAAGAACAAAACGAAGAACAGTTTGTTTACTATCAGGGCGCCAATGGGAATATCGACTATTGGGGATGGCGCAACAAAGAATGGACCTGGAGTGAACTCGCTGGTCATGCGGCGGCTGCTGGGACGAGCCCCACAGCGGTACGTAATCCCGTAAATGGTTTCCAGTTTGTCTATTATCAGGCTGCCAACGGAAATATTGACTATTGGGGTTGGAACGGCAAAGAATGGTTCTGGCATGAACGTAGCGGTCATCCGGCGGCTGCTGGGACGAGCCCCACGGTTATTCGCAATCCCGCGAACGGTGAAGAACAAAACGAAGAACAGTTTGTTTACTATCAGGGCGCCAATGGGAATATCGACTATTGGGGATGGCGCAACAAAGAATGGACCTGGAGTGAACTCGCTGGTCATGCGGCGGCTGCTGGGACGAGCCCCACAGCGGTACGTAATCCCGTAAATGGTTTCCAGTTTGTCTATTATCAGGCTGCCAACGGAAATATTGACTATTGGGGTTGGAACGGCAAAGAATGGTTCTGGCATGAACGTAGCGGTCATCCGGCGGCTGCTGGGACGAGCCCCACGGTTATTCGCAATCCCGCGAACGGTGAAGAACAAAACGAAGAACAGTTTGTTTACTATCAGGGCGCCAATGGGAATATCGACTATTGGGGATGGAAGGGTAAAGAATGGTCTTGGCACGAACGTGCTGGCCATCCGGCGGCTGCCGGAACGAGCCCCACGGTTGTTCGTAACCCTGCTAATGGTGAAGAACAGAACGAAGAACAGGTTGTTTACTATCAGGGCGCTAACGGGAATATCGACTATTGGGGCTGGAACGGTAAAGAATGGTTTTGGTACGAACGACCGGGTCATGCGGCGCTTGTCACGGCAGAACCAGAAGTGAGTTCGCGCTGGGCAAGTCGTGATCCCGTGAGCGGCGAACAGTGGGTGTATTATGCAGGCGCCAACAGCAATATCAACTACTGGACCTGGAATACTAAGGAATGGTTTTGGTTTGAACGCGCCGGCCATGCGACTGCTGCAAGCACGAACCCCACTGTGCTCCGAAACCCAGTAACGGCAGAACAGTGGGTTTCCTACCAAAACAGCGGCGGAGCTATCAGCGTGTGGACGTGGGACGATAAAGAATGGGCCTATAGTGAATTGGGCGGCCACTCCGCGGCTGCCAATACAAGTCCTGCCGCTATTCGCAATATCAGCACAAACGAAATGTTGTTGTATTACGACGGTGCCAACGGGAATATTGATCTTTGGAGTTGGGCTGGTAGGGAATGGGCGTGGAGTGAACTTGTGGGTCATCCTGCGGCTGGTGGGACTAGTCCTACGGCGGTTCGTAATCCTGTAAATGGTTTCCAGTTTGTCTATTACCAGGGCGCTAACGGGAATATCGACTATTGGGGATGGAACGGTAAAGAATGGTCTTGGCACGAACGTGCTGGCCATCCGGCGGCTGCCGGAGCGAGTCCTACGGTTGTCCGTAATCCGGCTAATGGTGAAGAACAGAACGAAGAACAGTTTGTCTATTACCAGGGCGCTAACGGGAATATCGACTATTGGGGATGGCGTAACAAAGAATGGACGTGGAGTGAACTTGTGGGTCATCCTGCGGCTGGTGGGACTAGTCCTACGGCGGTTCGTAATCCTGTAAATGGTTTCCAGTTTGTCTATTACCAGGGCGCTAACGGGAATATCGACTATTGGGGATGGAACGGTAAAGAATGGTCTTGGCACGAACGTGCTGGCCATCCGGCGGCTGCCGGAGCGAGTCCTACGGTTGTCCGTAATCCGGCTAATGGTGAAGAACAGAACGAAGAACAGTTTGTCTATTACCAGGGCGCTAACGGAAATATCGACTATTGGGGATGGAACGGTAAGGAATGGTTTTGGTCCGAACGCGCCGGTCACCCGGCATAGGAACATTGCCAGCACGAGGACGGCGAGAAGTGTGCGTTCCTGTGCTAGATAATGCGAGGAAGGTACGTGGAAGCTGCGGCGACGCGCGAGTTTGCTCGGAGCCTGAGGGGCGTAGGGCGCACCGTCGTCTGCGCGATCACAAGCACTTACCCGCTGGGCTCGTCCGCGTTGGATACATTTGCGCCCACGCGAGTGATGGGTGCTTTTTTGTTGCAATGCGAACTTTCCCCGTTGTCCCGACCGGTGGAGCGGAGCCATCCGATTGGTAATCGTTTGCGGGGACGGCCAGACCAGTACGAACAACGATCCAAAAAATCTTGTATGGCACGCCTGCGGCCACAAGCAGGCCGCGCGCACAACTTTCGCGACTGTCAGTGGTTTGTCGCCTACATGGACCGCCCGCACGTCATACCCGGCTTGTGCGTAATCGGATGACCGACTGCTCGCCAGCGCGATGTCTATCGGTGGCTGTGGCCCTACTCGTATTCGTCGCGAGCGCCTGGTCCGCGGATCTCGCGCTAGCACGCGAGCCGTTTGTGTGGCGTGCGCCCGTAGTGGTCGACCATGCCTCCGGACTCCAAGCGATCTCCTGTCCTTCGCGCTCCCTGTGCGTTGCCACAGACGCTGCCGGCAACGTACTCACCTCGACCGATCCCACCGTCGCCTCGACGTGGCGGTCGGTTCAAGTGGACAACTCGGGTGGCCAACCATGCGGTCCCGTGACCTGCCGCCCCGGACTCAGCTCGCTCTCGTGCCCTTCCACCTCGCTGTGTGTCGCCGCAGACAGCATCGGGCGCGTCTACACGACAACCGACCCCATCGGCGGACCGGCCGCGTGGAGCGAAGCGCAGATCGTCGCCCCAGACCAGGGCATCAACGCCATGTCTTGTCCCTCGACCTCGCTGTGCCTCGCCGTCGGAAACGAAGGCGACCTAGCGATCTCCTCGAACCCGACCGCCGGTGACGCAGCCTGGCACACGGTCAAGATCGACACCCACGGCTCGTGTCCGGCCGACTGCGCCTAGGACCCTCAGAACCGCCCCTCGACACCATCGCCTGTCCTTCCACCTCGCTGTGCATAGCCTCCGACGAAGACGGCTACGAGCTGGTTTCCCAAGAACCCGCGGCCGGTCCCAACGCGTGGCGCCTGGCCGCGCCTGCGCGCGCGTCCACCACGGCATTGGTCCCCGTCTCAAACGATGGTCCCCTGTTTGGTCTCACCTGTGCATTCGTCTCGCTGTGTGTGGGTCTCCAAGGGCGCCCCAACCTGATAGCGCTCTTCAGTCCCCTCTCGTCACACATCTACCTCAGCGAAGATCAGCTTGACGGCGCCTGGAATCAAGGAGTCCCCGATCCAGGCGGTCGGCTCGAAGCTGTCTCCTGCCCGACCACGGCTCTGTGTCTCGCTGTCGACAGCGCCGGTCGAGTGCTCGCCGGAGCGCGCCTCACCGCTGCCCGGGTTCGCCGGCTCCTGCGATCCGCGGTCCTGTCTCCTGCGAGGCCCACGGTCGGATCGTTGCTTGGCCTACATCCTTCGTGGTGCGGTTTGAAGCGCCCTCGGCCGGACGCGTCTCGGTCCGCTTGTTGGCTCGCGCTCGCTCGGGCCGCGTCAGAGCGGTCCTGGCGAGGAGTCAGGTAACCGTCCCGACCGCAACGCCTCTCACTATCGGGGCGCGCCTCACCAGGTTAGGGGAAGCGCTATTGCGAGCCGACCGTCATTTTCGGTTCACCCTAAGTATCGGCTTCTCGCCTCCCGGAGGCCGGCCGGTCACGATCGATCGGGCGGTTTGAGGCTGTCCGCCGAGCTGTGCCGTAAGCGCGCGCTCGCCTGAACTCGAGTTGCTTTGGCCGGCGGGGGGAACGAGTGTGGCCGAGGGTCGTCGTGGGTGAGGACGCCAGACCGGTACGAACAACGATCCTCACCCTCCAATTCCGCTCGCCACCGACATGCCTCCGACTCCACAAGGCCGCTCGCGCAAAATTTCGTCCCAAGCGCCTATTACGGTGTTCGGCGATGCCCTCACAGACAACCAATCCTGTTCGACTTGCTCAGGCCCGGCATCTTCTTGGGCTAATGGCATCGACTGCCCTTGAGAACTGGCAGGAGTCGCGCAGGAGGCATCTCGACGACCTGCTCGATGCTCACAAGCTCGTGCGCGGATCGGGACCCGGTTGACGCTGGCGAACCGTGGCCCTCAACGATGCACTCATCCTCCGTCTATCGGCCGAGTTCCAGGGGTTTGCGCGCGACCTGCACGATCAGGCCAGCGACATCTGTCAAGGCCGGTTGAATATTGACCCTGTGGCGCCGGTTGAAAACTGACCCCCCTTGCGGTGGGGTGGGGGCTGGTTTCAGTCGGCCGTGTGGTCGGCCGGTCGGGGTCCGAGGTCGTGGTTCTTGAGGCGGTAGCTGTCGCCCTTGAGGGAGAGGATTTCGGCGTGGTGGACGAGTCTGTCGATCATGGCTGCGGCGGTGGCGTCGTCGCCGAAGATCTCGCCCCAGGCGCTGAAGGGCTTGTTGGACGTGACGATGAGGCTGGCGCGCTCGTAGCGGCGGGAGACGAGCATGAACATGAGGTTCGCGGCTTGCGGGTCGAATGGGATGTATCCGACCTCGTCGCAGACGAGCAGTGGGTAGCGCTCAAGGCGCCGTAGCTCGTCCTCGAGGTGTCCTTGGCGTTGGGCGTCTGCGAGGAGCGCGACCCACTCGGTGGCGGTGCGGAACAGGACTCGTTGGCCAGCGAGGCAGGCTCTGATGGAGAGCGCGATCGCGAGGTGGGTCTTGCCGGTGCCGGGTGGTCCGAGGAGGATCACGTTTTCGCGGGCGTGCAGGAAGTCGAGTTGGCCGAGATGCTCGATCACCTGCTTCTTGACCGACCGCTGGAAGGTGAAGTCGAACTCCTCCAGTGTCTTTCGCGCCGGGAATTTCGCGGCACGGATGCGGCTCTCGCCGCCGTGTGCCTCGCGTGCTGAGGTCTCGGTGGATAGAAGTGCTTGGGCGAAGCGCTCATAGCTCCATTGCTCTGAGCGTGCGCGTTCAGCGAGCTTCGGCAGCGCCTTCGCTGCCGCTGGCGACTTCATCGTCCTGAAAAGGTGTGCGAGCTCTGAGGTGGCGTTGCTCATGCGATCAACTGGTCGTAAACGGTCAAAGCGCGCTGCTGAACGAAGGACCCCGGTTCGGGCTCTGCGTGGTCCCCGCGGCGCTCTCTGAGCGTCCTGGCGTGCTCCAGCGCGGTGATCGTGCGGTGCTTGGCGAAGCTCCGCTCGTGAGAGCAGGCAATCTCGCCGGTGTCCAACGCGGTGGCTGTGATCTCTCGTTGGGTGACGTGGATTTCGACGCGCCTCCCAACAAGGTCGGGATCGAGTGAGTAGTCGTTGGTGTCGAAACGCAGATAAGGGTCGGGGGCCACCCGCAGCACCCAATGCCGGTCGACATCGGGCGGCTTCTCAGGCAGTTGACGCATCACTCCGTGCTCCTCTGCGAGCCGGTCAATCGGACGGGCTTTGAGCGCCCGGTGCGTCCGCGCGTTGGCCTTCTCAAACCAAGCGTCGAGCTGCAACTGGAAGTCGAGATGGTTCGCGAAGCGTCGTCCGGGCTCGAAGTTCGTCTCCAGATATCCCTGCAGCCGCTCGACGACGCCCTTGGCCTGAGGGTCTTTGGCTTCACAGAAATACCAGTCGAGCAACAACTGCCCGCAGAAACCGGCATAAACATCGGTGGGGCGGCCGCCGCCGGCGTGAAGGCACCCCTCGCGATCCCAGACCATCAGTTTCGCGAGCGCCCCAAGCGACCACAAACAGCGGCCTATGCCCCACAGCACGTCCGGTGCCTCCTTGCTGAAGATCAACGCTCCAGCCCCGACGCGGGAATACCCCAAACAAGCGATTACGACCCACGCGCGACGGGTCTGACCATGACCGACGGGAACATGCTCGGAGGTCTCCCAAAGATCCCATTGGCAGATCTCTCCCGGCCGATAGACCGTCCGCTGATGCGTCCGCGTCCGCGCGAACAGCGGGCGGACCTCCCGCAAATAATCATCAACGATCGTCTTGCCGCCATCGAAACCGAGCGGTTCGATCATCTCCCTGACCCTCACCCCAGGCAGCTTCGGGTCCCCGCGCAACAGATCGTGGATCTCCTCCTTGAACGGGTCGAGCTTCGACGGCGCCCGCGAACGCTCATAGGCAGGTGGCGCCTCCGAGCGCAACGCCGCCCTGATCGTGTTGCGCGCCAAACCCGTGCGGCGCATCAACTCCTTGATCGACACCCCACGAACGAAATGCTCCCGACGCAACTCAGCCCAACGCTCCACGTCCAACACGACCCTTCTCCCGGTCTCGACAGCAAGGACAAGACCAGGCTTCACGCAACCCCGGACGCCTACGCCACCATCCAAACGGGGTCAATTCTCAACCGGCGAAGAGGGGTCAGTTTTACACCGGCACCGACAACATCTTTGCGTCATGGATCGCTCCATCCACCCAAACGGCCCAGCGGGTCGTTCGCAATCGCCTTGTCGAAGGTCGCGAGCTGGAACGAGGCAACGCCCACCCCGGATCGATCGGCCGCGACTTCGGCAGATTCGGGTTCGAGGTGTGGCAGGAGTTGCATCGCCGGGACGATCGAACCGCCGAGCACAACAAGTCGCTAGCACTGCTCAACGATGCGCGCAACGGTCTCGCTCACTCCGACGACGCCAAGCTCGCCGCACTTCGAGAGAAAGGCCACGCGCTCGCACTGAGCACATTCCGCAAGTGGCGCCGAGATATCGAGGCCTTGGCGGCTAATCTTGATGCAGAGACTTCGGGCCAGCTGGCCCGCTTGTTCGAGCGAAAGCCCCCTTGGTAGGCGATATGGCGACAACAACCAAACACCACAGCACAGCCAACAAGCGGATCAAGCGTGGCGACAAGGTGGCCGTCCCGTGGGGCTTGAGTGAGATCGTCGGACAGGTCGAAGAGGTCTACGGTCCCCCAGCGCGCAAGTACGTCGTAGTACGCGTCCCCACCCATGGGCCCATGGGAGAGATCCTGCACGAGGAGAACATCTCCTTTCCCGAAGACTCGCTCCGCATTGTCGCAACCGCCAAGCGCTGAGGACGGTCCGTCGGGTCCAAACCACCGTCTCGCAAGCCACCTTTTGTCGCCAGGTGCACCGGACATCGCAACAGCTCTTCGAGGTCGCTTCGAAGGCTGGCCTGCTCGAAGAGTCCTCCTCGGCGCTTCATGTTGACGAGCAGATCCAGATCGCTTTCCGGTCCGGCGTCTCCTCTGGCAACAGACCCGAACACTTGCACACCCTCGGCGCCGTGAAGTGAGGCTACGCGCTCGATTTCGTGACGCCGCCGGCGCAGCTCTTGCACGGTTGGCGCGGAATCCGATGCGCGTGGGTATGGCTCCGGCCTACGGTGACGCTCGACAGCACGCCCAAGCTCACCAAGCCGTCGCAGCGCCGCATACTTCTCAGTCTTCTCGTCCACCGTTCCAGAGTAATGCGCTGGTCGAGTGCTCGCCGGAGTGCGCCTCACCGTCGGGCGGGTTCGCGTGCTCCTGCGATCCGCGGTCCTATCTCCTGCGAGGCCCACGGTCAAGTCGTTGCTTTGGCCTGCGTCGCGTGGTGGTGCGGTTTGATGCGCCCTCGGCCGGTCGCGTCTCGGTCCGCTTGTTGGCTCGCGCTCGCTCGGGCCGCGTCAGAGCGGTCCTGGCGAGGAGTCAGGTAACCGTCCCTACCGCAACGCCTCTCACTATCGGGGCGCGCCTCACCAGGTTAGGGGAAGCGCTGTTGCGCGCCGGCCGTCATTTTCGGTTCACCCGAGTATCGGCTTCTCGCTTGCCGCAGGCCGGGCGGCCATGGTCGATCGGGCGGTTTGAAACTGTCCGTCGAGCTGTGCTGTAAGCGCCCGCGCGCCTGACCTCGAGTCGCCTGGCCAGCCCGGGGGGAGGAGTGTGCCGAGGGTCATCGTGTGCGAGGGCCCCAGACCAGTACGAACAACGATCCCCACCGTCCAATTCCGCTCGCCACCGACACGCTTCCGATCTCCACAAGCCGCTCGCGCAAAATTTCATCCCAAGCCACGGATAGGTTTTCTCTGATGACGGGATCGAGTTCGCAGCGCCACAGAGTTATCTATGACCCGGATGCCGTGGCGGAGCTATTGACCATGAAGTCCAAGGAGGAGCACAGCGCGATTCTCCACGCGGTGCTCAAGTTGAGTGAGCTTGGCGAGCTTCTGAAGCCGCCACACATGAAGCCCCTGAAGGGCAGCGTTGCGGCGGCGCTGCGCGAGTTGCGCCCGAGGCAAGGTCGGAGCGATTGGCGTGCCGTCTACCGTCGAGCTGGCGCTTTCTATGTGGTTCTTGCAGTCGATCGTCATAAGAACTTCGCAGCGCTGATCGAGCGTGCTCAGGTTCGCGCTCGACGATACGATGCGCTACCCTTGAAATCCGATAAGTCCTGACCTATCGTTAAAGACATGTCTAAGATACCAAGCAACTGGCCGAAGGGCATCAAGACACACGAGGAGCTGCTGGAGGCCGAGCTGGTCGCCGATCCAGAGTTCGCAGCCGAGTGGGAGCGCTTGGCGCTGGCGCGGATGGTGGCTGTCCGGCTGATCGGATATCGGGCTGAGCACGGGCTTTCGCAGCGCGCGCTGGCCAAGCGGCTTAGTGTAAGTCAGCCTCGGGTAGTCGAGCTTGAGTCCGGCGAAAAGAATCCACAGATCGAGACGCTGATGAAGGTCGCCGCCACTACCGGCCTTGAGTTCGCGATTGACATAGTTGCGGAGGGCCAGAAGCCCAAGCTCGTCGGCAAGGCCATTAAGGATAAGCCGGCACACATTTACGCAGGTGCATCTGTGTTGGTCGCGACATCCTAAACATGGCTGATCCAACAGTCGCGCCGTTGGAGCCTCGGAGGGACGCGAACCGACCGGTCCACCAGGATGCGTGTCCAACAGTCATCGGGATGTGGGACGTAGGAATTCCTTGAGACCCCAACACAGCGTGGCGAGTCGCCAAGCTCGTGTCTTGCGGATACTCGCGAGCTGATTGGCCGCCTCGGCCAGGGAATCAAGGAGTTCCCGATCCAGGCGGTCGGCTCGAAGCTGTCGCCTGCCCGACCACGGCTCTGTGTCTCGCTGTCGACAGCGCTGGTCGAGTGCTCGCCGGAGTGCGCCTCACCGTCGGCCGGGTTCGCGTGCTCCTGCGATCCGCGGTCCTATCTCCTGCGAGGCCCACGGTCAAGTCGTTGCTTTGGCCTGCATCGCGTGGTGGTGCGGTTTGATGCGCCTTCGGCCGGTCGCGTCTCGGTCCGCCTGTTGGCTCGCGCTCGCTCGGGCCGCGTCAGAGCGGTCCTGGCGAGGAGTCAGGTAACCGTCCCGACCGCGACGCCCGTCACTATCGGGGCGCGCCTCACCAGGTTAGGGGAAGCGCTGTTGCGAGCCGGCCGTCATTTTCGGTTCACCCTAAGTATCGGCTTCTCGCCTGCCCGAGGCCGGCCGGTCACGGTCGATCGGACGGTTTGAGGCTGTCCGCGGAGCTGTGCCTTTGAGCGCCCGCGCGCCTGAACTCGAGTTGCTTTGGCCAGCCGGGGGAACGAGTGTGCCGAGGGTCATCTTGTGCGAGGACGCCAGACCAGTACGAACAACGGCCCCCGCCGTCCAATTCCGCTCGCCACCGACACGCCTCCGATCTCCACAAGGCCGCTCGCGCAAAATTTCATCCCAAGCGAGGCGTAGCGTGTTGAGTTGATGGCCCCACACGCCCCGGCTGCCTTGCCGAAACCCCTGCGTCCTTTGGATGCGCTGTTCTCGCTTGCCCGAACCGCTTGCCGCAGGCCAAGGTCGCCGAGCCAAATTTCTTCGGGATTCGAGAAGTTTCGGTTGTGACACTGGAGCAACTTAAGGAGGGCGCCTGGGGTGAGCTTCTTTTTCACTACACGGATGCCGTGCGGGCCGACGCGATCATTGAGGAGCGATGTTTCGTCTCCGGTCCGGGTGTGGCGCGGGGACTCGGGATCTACGCGACGGACATCGCGCCGACGGGGCCGGACACGATCGAGGACGTCATCGTCCACTGCTTCGGAGGCGAAGCGACGCCGGCGGAGGTGAGCCACGCTATTGCTGTCCGAAGCTCAGCTGTTGACTTGCAGTTCGAGCAGACCGACGACCCATACCAGTGGGTTCTGCCTACGGGAAAGCTCGAACTCGTCCACATCGAGGGCATCTACGTAGCGACTGTTCAGTTTACCGGCAGCCATTGGTTGGTCATCCACGATGACTAACAACCACTTGTCAGTTGCTGTGCTAGGATGATGAGGTGACCGGAACAGGACAGAGCGGCGTTGCAAAGCGGTCTGGGGCTCGCCGTGGGAGTATGCGTCCCGCGAAAGTCTCGCCTGAGCGTCATGCACGCCTGGACCAGGCGAGCATGCTGCGCGATCCTCGCACGCGCGCTCTATGGCCGCGGCTAAAGCGTTGCCAGCAACAGGTCGTCCTCGACCCAAGCGCGGCGGTTGGTCACCGCTATCCGCTGAGCAGTCGCGAGATCGCCGAGCTGACGGGGATGTCTGATCGGCAAGTCAGATACTGGGCCGACCACGGACTGATCGCGCACTGGCGCGAAGGCAACCGGCGCCTGTTCGAGACGGCCGGGTTGATCACAGCGTTCTCGATAACCAACGCAAGCCAGCACGAACTCCAGTTCTACCGTGGTCTCATGCAGGACCCACTAGTCAAGCTCGCAGCCAAGGTAGGAATCCTGACGAGCCTGCTCGCATCCCGGCTCGAGGGCATCAATGCAAACGAAGCTGAAGAGTTGACCGCCCCGCTTGTCGAGCTGACCCACCGCTGACAAAGCGTCGGGCCCCTTTGAGTCGGCGGGCTCCGATGATGTCGCCCTCGCAAAATTTTATCCCCATCGCCTACTACGTTGACCGGATGGCCGTTCCACGACGCTCCAAGAGCGCCGCACCAGCTGCGTCTCCGGCCGCCGCTGCGATGGAGGCCTCGCAGTCCTTCGTCGCACGTCTCGAGAGCACAGCCACCGACACCAAGATATCGACTGTGGACCGTTACGCCGAGAGCCTCGGCTTCATCGTGCAGTACCACCTGATTCCACTCGCTCAGGCCGACGGGTCTCCGGCGGTCGTAGTTCACGCATAGAGACGAGACGACACGAGCGAAGTCCTGGCCAAACTGTATGGGAGCAGGTCCTCGGTGCGCTCAACGGCCGACCGGACTGGCGCGCCCCTACTATTGGCGGCCCCATGATCGCCACCCCCCACATGCTCGTCGGCGCGGCCTGCGCCTCCCGGGCCCGCACGGTCGCGGGGGCCGTCGCGATCGGGGCGATGACCCACCTGCTCCTCGACGCTGTGCCCCACCGCGACTATCGCGTGGGGGCTTGGGGCGGCTTGGTCTTGGGCACGGACTTGGCCGGGGGCGCGCTCTCCGTGGCTTGTCTTTCGCGCGGCTCGCCGGTCCGCTTGGCCGGCGCCGTGGGCGGCGTGCTGCCCGATGTAATCGCCTTGGGCGAACGTGCATCGGGCCGCTCTCTGCTCGGAAGCGCCCACGCAAGCGCTCACACCGACAGTCGCCCCTCACCTCTGCTCTCGGCCTCGATCCAAGGGCTCTTCGCGCTCGCGGGCGCGGTCGTGTTGGCCAAGGCCTCTGCCTGAGGGCCCTCAGTCTCGCTAGGGGGCGAGCAGCCGTGCATCCGGGCCTTCACCGGATATCCCCCTCATTCTCGGCACTTCCACGACCAACTTTCCGCATTTTTTAGGCGCAGCGTTCCGCGTTTGCAGATCCAACATTCCGCATTGACAGATGTCATACTCCGCATTTGCATGGCTAACTTTCCGCGTTTGCAAGGCGTTGGATGTTGATCGAACGGCACGCTCGCCGCCTCGTAATGGAGGCGCTCGGCTACAGCCGCGTCGTGCTCGTCTTGGGCGCGAGGCAGGTCGGCAAGAGCACGCTCGCCAAGCAAGTCGTGACCGGCGAGCATCCGGCCAACGTCGTGACACTTGACGACCGGGTTACGCGTGAAGCGGCGCTCCGCGATCCGCACGGCTTCATCGGTGGACTGCGCGGCCCCGTCCTGATCGACGAGGTCCAGCTCGCACCCGATCTCATCTATGCCATCAAGCAGACAGTTGACGAAGACCCGACGCCCGGCAGGTTTCTGCTGACGGGCTCGGCCAATGTGCTAACTGCGCCTCGCATCTCCGAGTCGCTTGCCGGCAGAGTCCGCATGATCGAGCTTTGGCCGTTGTCCCAAGCGGAGGTTCACGCGAGCCCGGAGAACTTCGTCGATCGGGTGCTTGCCGGAGAGCCTCCGCAGGTGAGCGGCGCGCCGATCGGCCGAGATGCGTTCGCGGAGATAGTGGCGCGAGGCGGCTACCCGGCCGTCCGCAACTTGAAGGAGCGTCAACGGGGTAATTGGTATCGCGACTATGTACAAGGGATTGTGCAACGCGACTTGCGAGACTTGGCCTCTGTTCAAAAGCTGGTCGAGATGCCCATCTTGCTGAGATTGCTTGCCACGAACTCCGCGAAGATCCTGGATTACCGCAAGCTGGCGCGCGACCTGCGTATCTCCGATAAGACTGTCCGTGCGTACGTGGAGCTGCTGCGGACGGTGTTCCTGGTGCATGTTCTACCGGCGTGGCGCCCGGGTTTGCGCTCGCGAGAGCTGCACGCCCCCAAGCTGTACCTGACGGATACCGGTCTGCTCGCCCAGCAGCTCGGCGCCGGCGAGCAGAGGATCGCCGAGGACGATCGAATCACCGGCCACGCACTGGAGACGTTTTGTGGGATGGAGATACTCAAGCATCAAGGCTGGGCGTCCCAGCACTCGACCATGCGTCACTACCGAGTCCAAGACGAGGAGATTGGCATCGTGATCGAGGCGCAATCGGGTGACTTGGCCGCGGTCGAGGTCAAGGCGAGCGCATCGATCACGGAGCGCGACTGGCGAGTAATGCGCAAGCTGCGCGACTCCCAGCCCCGCATGTTCAAGGCAGGCGTCGTCCTCTACACCGGCCGCCAGACGACTCCCCTCTCCGATCGGATCTGGGCCGTGCCGATCAGTGGTCTATGGCAGTGAGGCGCGTGGCACCTAGGTCGCTCGCGGGCGCGGTCGTGTTGGCCAAAGCCTCCAGCGGCTCGGGCGTCCCGAGGATTCCCGGGGACGAAGCGTCCCGGCCGAACATCAAGGCGAGGTTCCAATCGGCTAGCAGCCTCAGCTTGCGGCCAAAGCCGGGCATCAAGGAGAGGTGATAAGTGCGCGCGATCAGCCACGCCGGCGTGCCCCGCCAACGTATTCCCGAGGTGATCGCCACCGCCTTGCGGTGACCAAGCTCGGCCACGGCTCCTTTGGTGCGGTAGCGCAGAGGCCGGGGTGGCAGTCCGTGGAGCTCGGCCCCGATGTTGCGGGCCACCAGCTTGCCTTGCCTGATCGCGTGCTGGGCGGTCGGCGGGCACGCCTCGCCGGCCCGGGCCGGGTCGGGCACCGCTGCACAGTCCCCTATCGCCCAAACGCAGGGGTGGTCGGCCGCCCTCATCTCGCGGTCGGTCCTGATGCGCCCGGCCGCGTCCAGCACCAGGCCCAGCTCAGCCACCGCGGGGCTGGGGCGTACGCCGGCCGTCCACACCACGGTCCGAGTCTTCACGCGCGTGTCGGCGCTCCCTTTTTGGGGAGGGACCTGCTTACGGGTCTGGGTGCGGGGGCGGGTCGTCTCTGAGAGGAGCGTGCCGCGAGCATCCACGCTCTTCAGCCTCGTGCCAGTCTTGATTTCGATGCCCTTTGCTTCGAGTTCCTTCATGGCGAAGGCAGACAGGCTCGGAGGCGCTTCTCCCATGATCCGGTCTTGGATCTCGACCAGGAGCCAATGCATGCCTTGGGCCTTGCAGTGCGGGTAGTGCTCGATCGCCTGCCCCGCGAAGTCCTGAAGCTCGGCGAGACCCTCGATGCCCGCGTAACCCGCGCCCACGAACACGAAGCTCAAGTACTCCGCGCGGGCCTGCTCGCTTTCCAAAGACTCCGCGATGTCCAGGCAAGCGAGGACCCGGTTGCGAAGGCCGGTCGCGTCGGCCAAGGACTTCAGGCCGATCCCGTGCTCGGCGAGTCCCGGGATCGGCGGGGTCCGGGAGACCGAGCCGAGCGCCACCACCAGGTGGTCATAGCCAAGCTCGACTTCGACCCCATCCGGGCGTCTTACGCCGATCGTGTGTCGCCCCGGGTCGGCGCAGGTGACACGCCCCACGATCAACTCGGCGTGCCTCAGCTGGGAGCGCAAAGGCACGATCACGTGGCGGGGATCGAGCGTCCCGCCCGCGGCCCCCGGCAGGAGCGGCGTGTAGAGCATGAAGTTGGTCTCGTTGACGACCGTCACCTTGGCCTCTCGGCCCAGCGTGCGTTGCAAAGAGCGGGCCGCATACAAGCCGCCAAAACCACCACCTGCAATCACGATCCGCGCTTGATCCATACCTCCACGTTAGCCCTCGCAGGCCGTTGAGACCAATGTCACAAGCTTGTTACAAAGTCTCGTCTAGCGTTTGGCGTGGCGGCGGATCTTGTGAGTGCTCAGTTGCACGATCACGCTGTGCGTTTGGGCGGGCTCGGGGGAGGACGTCCGGATGCTCAGCACCGCCCGTAGATACCCGTGCTCGATGCGCAACGCGGACTTCGCGCGGGCGCTGAGCTTGACCTCGACGGTCGCCGTTGCGCCGGCCTTGAGCGAGAAGCGGGCTGTGCCCAGCATCTCCTGCTTGGCATGTCCCTTCTCGTCCGTGCTGCCGAGTTTGCCTATCAACGTGACGCTGCCGAGGCAGCGTGCGGTTCCTCGGCAGGCGAGCTTGACCTTCGCCACGCCGCGACCGCTCGTCGCGATCTCTGGGCTGAGTAGCCCTACGGTTGCTGTGCCGGGTGAGACTGGGCCCACCTGCGGACCGCCCTGCGGTGGAGCGGGTTCCGAGTGTGGGCATGGTGGGGAGGAGGAGCCGAGCGGGTTGCCCGCGATCTGCACTGTGCTGTTTTCGGTGCTCGTGATTGTGCCAGTGATGCCAAGCGGTTCGCAGGCCGGGTTGACCGTGAATGCGCCTCGGTCGAACAGCAACAGCAGTTCATCCACCTGCAAGGGAACGCCGCCCATGATCGTCGGCAGCCGTCCGCTCGCGAGGCTCAACTCGCCGGTGTCCGGGTTGACGGCAACACCCGCGCGTATGACGGCCGTACCCAGCTCGAACGGCCCCGGGTTGACGGGAATCTCGATCGACAGGCCTTGCGGGGAGCCTCCGTACCCGCCGGTCAAATAGATGCCCCCGCGTAGTGTGACTGGATAGGCGTTCAGGCCCGCGGTCGCCGCGACCGTCCCGACGATGCTTGCCGCGGGACAGGCGCCTTGCGACGCTTCCGGTTCTCCGCAGGGCGAGACCTCGGCGAACGTCTGGGCGAGCGCCGGCGGAGCTTCGATCGCGATCGTGCCCAGTTCCTGTTCCAGGTCGTGCTCCGGGCGCGACACGAAGAGGGCAAGCGAGTCAAGAGTGTTCGCGTCGCCAGTTGCTTTGTCTTCGGTCAAGAAGACCGGGTTGAACGGACGCGCTTCCGAGCACGACGTGTCGTCGGCTCCCGACTGGATCTGGAACGAGGCCACCGGTTCCGCGTCGGAATTTGAGCTCCACGGCGCAAGCTTCGCGGTGCTCGTGGCCGTGCCGCAGGCCGTAGGTGTGCTCAATAGGGCCCGCGCACCCCCAAAGAAGTGAATACGAAGTTCGCCGATCGGGAGTTGTGGCATATCGTCAAATCTCAGCGTTGGTTGACCGGTGAGCGGGTCGGTCTCGATCTGCCCAGTCAGCCTGATCGAGGCGCCGCTCGTGGGGTCTTTGGCGATCAGGTACATCGCAAAGGGAGCATGGAGCGGGTTTTCATAGGCCGTGGCCAGATAAATGGCGCCCTGCAAGGGGTGGAGAGACAGAGGCGTCGTGATTTCGACCGTGCCGACCTTCGCCGCGTCGGGGCAGGTAGCCGCGCTCGACCCCAGCGCGGCTTGCACTTCACTGCACGCAAGCATTCCGTTGGCAGAGGACAGTGAGATGCCCGCGCCTGGCGGCAGCGCGATCGCGGCGTTCTCGACGCTCGAGCTTTCAAGGCCCGAAGCGCCCTGGGCAATTGCCAGCGTCAGATTCACCTGATAGCCGGAGGGCTCGCCGGCCGATTCGATGTCGGCCGCCACGTGCAGCGAGGGATCAAACGGCAGCCTGTTACAGCCCGTGAAGGTGCGTGTCGGCGAGGACGCTTCGAGGAGCGCGCCTGGCTGCTCCCACGAGTCGCTGGACAGCTCGCTCTCGGGCGGTTCCCCACACGCGGTCGGACTGGTCAAGAACCGCAGAGGCGCGATCGCGCCTCTGCCGCCAAAGCTTGGAGATCCAGAGGTGGTGACATGGTCGGGACCGGCGCCGTCGTATGCGACCGGAGCGCCCCACAGTGTCATCGTAATCGAGGTCAGAGGATCGATCTGACTGACGTTCTTGGCTTCCAAACGCATCCTGTGGGTGTCGTCAGGCTCCAGCGTGAGCGCGAAAGTCAGCGGTCCGCCGGGCAAGAAAACGGTCAGCCTCCCCAACTTACCGAGTTCGGGTTGGGTGTTGTAGACCAAGCTCGAGGAGGGTCTTGGTGCGCCGCCGACATCTGGGCCGCTGAGCGTGAAGACGACACCCACGGCCGTTTCGGCGGGACAACTGTCGCTCGCGGCCTGGCTATAGGTGCACATCGGGACGGCGTTCGGGTTCACGATGAACCCCTGAGGAAGGGTTAGACCGACGTCCTTTGCATCGGCGGCCGGAACCATTTCGCCTGCGCTCGCAACCTGGTTGAAGGTGAATCCGGCGGTCAGGTTCACGGCAGCGCCCGCCTGAGTGTCAGACCAGGTGGCGGCGAAGTTCGAGATGCCAAAGCCGGCATCGTTCGAGCTGATGGTCGTCGGGTCTTCGGCTTGTGCGGTTGTGGCCGCACCGCCTCCGCTCACGCTTACAGAATTGGTCACCGAGGGAGCAACGATTGCGCTCACCTTGACCGTTACTTCGATCCTCAGCACATCGCCGGAGGCCATTTCGAAACCTTCATAGGTGCACGTTGGCTTCGGAGTCGGACTGCACGTGAGGGCGTGGCCGTTGCCCAGGTCTTCGCCGGAGACCGCGCTTGCCGTGATGCCAGGCGGCAGAGTGTCACTCACTTCGATCGGACTGCCCGCATCCGATCCTCCGGCGGTGTCGATGACGCTCAGGACGTACTTGTCATCCCCCGTTTCGTCGCCGGGCGCGAAATTGGTGGGGGATGAGGACGAGGAGATAGTCCAGACCGGGCCACTCGCATAAGCGGGCATCGCCGCGGTGCTGCTCACCCCAACCGCAAGCAATACACAAATCGCCGCCGACCGGCCGCGTCTGAGCCTTTTCAATTGCTCCATCGCCCCCTCATTTCACCTTACGAGATCGCGCGACGGTACCACATATCGGGATCCCCCACGGTGGCCCGATGCGTCAGGAAACGGCGCCTGCCATCTCCTGGACCGAGACATCCTCATGTCCCCGTCCGGGGTTAGCCCGCCGATGGCTGCGCACCAAGGTGCCCTTACGCGGGGAGAAGGTCACGTTGCGGCGGGTGACCCGCTCCGCCTTGGCGCTCGCTGGCCGCAGGACGCTATGACGTAGAACGGTCTCCAAGACCACCCTCATCTCCAGTTCGGCGAAGCTCGCCCCAAGACAGCGCCTCACGCCGCCACCGAACGGTATCCAGCCATAGCCGCTGGGCGGATTCTCAAGGAAGCGCTCGGGACGAAACGCGTATGGCTCCGGGTAGAGGTCCTGCCTAGTGTGGGTGAGCCAGATCGCGGGCGTCACGTCGGTGCCGGCGGGCAGGCTCAGGCTGTCTGTGTGAAGCTCTGAGGCGAGGCGCCGTCCCGCGAGCGGCACGACCGGGCGCAAGCGCAACGACTCCGAGACGACCGCGCGCAGATAGGCATCCTCCCCTTCGTCCACCTCCGTGACGAGGCGCCCGAGTGCCTCGGGGTGGCGCAGCAAGAGGTCGAAAGTCCAAGCCAATCCGGTGGCGGTCGTCTCGTGGCCGGCTAGCAGCAAAGTGACCAGCTGGTCGCGCAGCTCTTGGTCGCTCATAGCGCTTCCGTCCTCGAAGCGGGCGCAGGTCAGCAGGGAGAGAATGTCCTCGCGCTGATCCAAGGCCGGATCTGAGCGACGGTCGGTGATCTCTGCCAGCAGCAGCTCATCGATGCTCGCCGTGATCTCGCGTAGTCGGGACATCGGGTCGCCTCGGCCGAGGCGGCTGGCAATGAGGAACCGGAATTGGGAGGCCGAGGAGGACGTCTCGCTCAACAGGGCCGGAAGGCGCTCCCTCAGTTGCTCGCCCCGGGTGCGGTCGCTCACCCCGAAAACCGCCTCGAGGATCACCTCCAAGGTGATCGCCTGCATGTGGGGATGAATCGCGAACGTCTCTCCTTCGGGCCAGCTGTCGATCTGGCGTTCGGTGGCCGCGCGCATAATCGACTCATATGAGCGCATCCGCTCGCCATGAAAGGGCGGCAGCATGAGCTTGCGTCGGGCGAGATGCTCCTTACCCTCCAACAGCAAGACCGAGTTGGCGCCCATGATCGGCAGCAAGCTGAGAGTGCGGCCCGGCGGCAGCCCATGCTCGGGCGCGGTGTAGAGCGCCCTGATCGTCTCGGGACTCGAAAGCATCACCATCGGCCGCTCAAAGCCCGGAAAGCGCACGCTGAACTCATCGCCGAAGCGGCGCCTGCAGGACTCCATGAAGGCGATCGGGCGCGCCAGCCAGCGCATCATCTGTACGGCTGGCGGCTCTGAGGGTCCGGCGGGAAGCGGGCTCACCTGAGACAGGATGACAGCCCCGAGCCTAAAGACCGAGCAACTCCGGCAAGGCATCGAAGGAGTCGAAGGTCTCGGCTCCCGCCCGGCGCAGCGCATGCTCGTCGCTGTCGGCGCTGTAGCCAAGGACCCGCATGCCCGCCGCAACGGCTGCCCTCACGCCAGAGGGGGTGTCCTCGACCACTACGCACTTCCACGGACTGACGCCCATCTCGCTCGCGGCGTGGAGAAAGAGATCGGGATCGGGCTTGCCCTTGGGGACTTGGTAGGCCGAGAAGAGGGCATCGTCCTCAAAGAGGTCTCCCAGGCCTGTCAGCTGGAGGGAGAGCCGCGTCTTCGCGAGCTTGCCTTGCGAGGCCACGCATGCGGCGACGCCCGCTTCTCGTATCCCCTTGACGATCGCGGCTACGCCTCGGATCGGGCGTAGGCCCTCGCGGAAGGCCGCGCTCCGCTCTCGCTCGTAGCGGTCCAGCCAGCCGTCGGGAAAGGCCCGGCCAAGCCTCGCCTCGGCGGCGGTCAGGATGTCAGCCAGCAACTGACCTTGGTAGTCGCGCCGGGACTGCGCCAGGCTGGTCGGCAGGCCCTCCTCGCTCAGCATCCGGGCAAGTACCTCGTTTGAGATCGGCTCGCTGTCGACGAGGACGCCGTCGCAGTCGAAGATGACGAGGTCGAGGTCCGGTGACGAGCCGCTCATCGCCGGCGCATCATCGCGTACGCGCCCATGTCCGTCTATGTACCGACCGGGCACACCACAAAGAAGATGTGCGGCAAACGTCGTATTGACGCGGCACCATCCGGGCGCAACGATTAGACGCCCAAACCAAAGGAGGAGATATGTCCCGCATGATGGCTGACTGTCGGCGCTGGCCGAGCGAGTCGGACTGCTCGCTTGTGATCATCGGCGAGGAGGACGAGGTGATCCGCGCCGCCGCCGAGCACGCCGCGTCGGTGCACGGGCACGAGGACACGCCGCAGATGCGCGAGCAGATGCGCGGAATGCTCGAGCCAGCCGAGGCCTACACCCCGGGTCCGCGAGCGCAGGAGGCACTGCCGGGGTAGGCACAAGGTTCCCAGGTTGAGCCTGCGTTGGCCAAAGGAATCTCCGACCACCTCAAGCCGGTAGATCTGCTGATCGCGCTGTACGAATTAGTCGACCAGCAATCGATAGGCCACACGCCCGGTGCGGAGACGGGTTCGGTCGAAGGTCTCCTCGAACATGGGATCGTCGATTGCCAGTCGGTCGGCGATGGAGCGCACCCACCGGACCTCCTTGGCAGAGATGGTGGCGCGGGCGGCGCGCGGATCGTCGAGCATGCTCAGTATCTAAAGCCTCGTTCTCGCTCAAGCCCTTCCGGCTGACGGATTGTGGCGCCGAGCGCCTTCAACCGTTCGGATGCCCACCTTGTTCCACTCGGACGCGCCCGGGCGTCTGCAAGAACGTCGATGTCGCTTGTTGCACGTTGGGCCTGTTGCGCCTCGATCGCAAAAAGCGCGACCATGAGTCCGCCAACGAGACACCAGCGACGATCCGGTCCGAAAGCCGCCGCGATCTTGATGACGGTGCGCCAAAGGTCCATCGCGTCTGGATCGATCAAGTCGATGGGGACTGAGGCGACGGGCGCGTCCTTGTCGGGATCTGCCTTCATGCGGCCCTGATCTTGCGGTCAATGTCAACAACGAGGTCGGCACCTACGCGAGCCGCGCGTGGATCTGGATACGAACAAAGATCGACCGCGACTTTGGCGAGGGGAGCGAATCGTTGACCATCGAGCAACCACGCATCGTCCGGAACAGCGCGCAGGATGACGTTCGATTCCGCTCTGGACACAGGCTCCAGCGCGTGTTCCCGTCGCATCGAGGACACAAGACGGGCAGGTATGTACGCGTCGATCGCGTCGGAACCCACCAGCCCCAGGTGGTAGGCGCCGGCGGCTGACGGACCGCTGAGCACCAGGTCGTCGCGATCGTGCAGTGCACGCAACTCGCCAGGCAGAGTCCAATACGAGGATGTTTTGGCCCGACGAACGAGACGCGGTCGCACGCCGCCCAGTCCGTAGCTTTCGAGCGCATGCCTCACACGCCAGCGCGTGGACGCCCCCAGCTCCGCTGGCAACTTCTCCCCAGATGCCAGGAGCAGCAACGACCACGCGTTAGCTGGCGAGAGCGGACGTCCTGGCGAGGCTTGTTCGCGAGCCCAACCCGCGATGCTGGCCCGTTCGATCAGCCAAACGCCACCGATCTTGTCGGCTTCGAGAGTGCCGGAGGAGATCATCGCCCTGACTCGCGACGAATTGACTCCCAGTTCCTCGGCGGCGGCAGAAACGGAAAGCAAGCCCTTCACCGCATTATCTATAGCAGCTACAGTATGGTTTCGCTATTAGCGTGCTATTCGCTATAGATTCGTGATTGCACTTTGGCCTTCAAGCTGACGCGCATTCTCTACGCGTCGCTTTGTCGATGTCCCAGACCGGCGAGAAGGCCTTCGTACTGCGCCAGCAGCTTTGCGGGGCGTTCGCCGAGCGCGTCGGCGATCTTCAGCAGGTTGGCGAAGCTCACGTTGCGCTCGCCACGCTCGATGCCCCCTACATAAGTTCGGTGCATGCCGGCCCTTCTTGCCAACTCGTCCTGAGACACGCCCGCGTCCAAGCGCAGCCGGTGGATCGCCCGGCCTAGCGCGATGTGCTCTGGGGACCTCGCTTCCACCGGACGCGAATGATCCCGTCTCGCGCAGACGTAGCGGTTTCGCGAACCGGTACGACACTGGCGCGGCATCCCCAATCGCAGGGCGCCGTCTCTCCCTGGCGTCGTGCGCATACGACACGGCTGCACACACCCGACGCGCACACGTGACAATTGTATGCGATACTCATAGTCATCTGATGGCCTTGTGCCTGGCACGAACATGAACTCCAAACACACCTCATCCGAAAACCCCCTCGAAACGCCCGGCGCGCAGCAGATGGCTGCCTGGACGCTGCGCCTGGCCCAGAGCCCTGGCTTTGGCTGGCTGCTCGCCGCCGACCCGCATCTGTTCGCATTGCTCTACGCAAGCTGCGCCGCAGCTGTGCCCCCGCCCGAGCAGCTTGCCGGTGACGACCGTGAGGTGAGCGCGGCCGACGACAAGCTGCTGCCAACGTTGAAGGATCTCCAGCGCCAGTTCGGCGAGCGCACCAGCGGACGCTTCGTTCGTCTGTATCTACGCGCCACGGGAACGTTTGGGCTGATGGACCGGGATGAGGCTGCATTCCGGGACGGGTTGCGCGACTGGGCGCAAATGGCAGATGTGGAGGCGTCGCGGTTCGTCACCGCCTTGGACGAGAATGTGGGGCGCATCGCGGAACTCTTGGATCTGACCGCCACGGAGCGCGACGTGCTTGCGTTCCAGATAGGCCGCTCCCGGCCCGGGTTCTCGCAGTTGTTCGACTTGCTGATGGACGCCGACCGTGCGACGAAGGCGGTGCTCGGGGCGGCGCTCGGCTGTCCGGACTCAGACGTGGTCTCGGCGCTGTCGGAGCAAGGCGCACTCGCGCGCTCGGGTCTGTTGAGCGTGAAGGAGCGTCCGCTACGGGTGAGCGGTCCTTCGCGCCACCTCAGCGCAACGCTGGCTGAGCCTTCCGAGACTGAGGATGAGCTCATCGAGCGGTTCGTCAAGCCGCTCTCGCCCTCGCCCTCGACGGGATCGCTCGGGCGCCTGCACGAGGACGACAGGCAAATCCTCCTTGGGGTTTTGCGCAAGCCCTTGCCGGCCGATCGAGGCGTTCACACGCTCGTCTATGGTCCCAAGTCGGTTGATAAGCGCGACATGATGGCCCGCCTGCTCGAAGACGAGGGGATCCACGGGCACGCGGTCGTAACGAGGCACGTCGCGTCCGCAGATCTGCCGACCTGGACATACATCGCCCAGCGCCACATCGAGCGATCCGACCCCGACGCGGTCTTGGTCGTCGACCGCGCCCACGAGGCGCTCGCCTCCCGGCCCAACACCCTTTTTCACCTCTTCGACTTCGACGATGAGTTCGTGCCTGACGAAGACCCCGAGCTCGCCTCCGACGAGGGCTTGACCGAGAGCCGCGTGCGTTGCGTGTGGATCACCGATCGCGCACGACAGCTGTCGGAGCGCAACCTGGGCGCGTTCCTGTTCCACTGCGAAGCTTTTCCAGGCTCACGTGCCGAGCGACGCGCACGCGTGGCGCAGGTGGTCACGGATTTCGGTCTCTCTTCACGATTGGAGCGCGACCTCGCAAAGTACAGCCTGCTCGGCGAGCAACAGGTTCGTCAGGCCGCCGAGCTTGCCCGTCTGATCGGGCTCCCGGGTGATGAGTCAAGCGCTGAGCACACTCCGAACAGGGAGCAGCTGGACCCGGAGCGCGAGCGGGTGATCAAGCGCGCGGTCGCCCACAGTCAGAAGGTCCTCGGGCGCGATCGCACCGAGGGACTACGCGACTCGGTCACCAGCTATGACCTCGACCTTCTGAACATCGCCGGACGCTTCGCGCCGCAGCAGATCATCGCGGCCTTGAGGGAGCGCCCGATCGGCTCGCTTTGTTTCTGGGGTCTGCCCGGCGCCGGCAAGACGCAGCTCGCGGAGCACATTGCCGTCGAGCTCGACCTTCCGATTCTCATGCGCTCGGCTTCCGAGCTCCTGTCGATGTGGCTCGGCGAGACCGAGCAGCACATATCGAAGATGTTCGCCGAGGCAGAAAATGAGGGCGCGCTCCTGTTTCTCGACGAGGCGGATTCGTTTCTGCGCGATCGCTCGCTCGCTCGCGCCCGCTGGGAGGTGTCACAGGTCAACGAGCTGCTCCAGCGGATGGAGCGCTTCGAGGGAATCTTCATAGCGGCCACAAACCTGATGGACTCGATCGACGCGGCGGCGATGCGCCGCTTCACCTGGAAGCTCGAGTTCAAGTCTCTGCGCCCGGAGCAGGCGTGGTCGATGTTCTGCACTGAGAGCGGATTCGACCCAAACTCAGAGCCCGAGCGCGCCGCGGAGTTCGAGCAGGCGCTGGGCGCCATCGAAGACCTCGCGCCCGGGGACTTTGCGACCGTCAAGCGTCAAGCGCGGATGCTGGGGGAGGAGTTGTCGCCGGAAGCTTGGATAGAGCAACTCGCGGCCGAGGCCCAAGCGAAGATGTTGGGGTTGAAGCGCCAACGGGTTGGGTTTGCGAGCCAATGATTGCGACGCGCTCAGCTTGATCGAAACCCCGGTTAGCTTGAGCCAGAATCACCACTCGCCGGAAGCAGCTGCGCCGCATAGCCGTGCGCGACAAGCCGTTCGTCGGTGATTCCGAGCACGTCGCGTAGCTCGGCTACGAGCCGATGCTCGTGGGCGAGGTCGGAGCCGGCCGGCGCGACGGCCTCGAGCTCGATGAACCTCCCAAGCCCCTCGACCTCATCGAGGTGGATTCGCACGCTCTGCCACAGCAACAGATGACGGCGCTTGGCGACGACTCCGCGTATGCCGATCGCGGAGGCGAGCGCCGCACACAGTGCCGCACCGTCGCTGACCTCGATGATCCGGTAGCGGCTCTCGCGCTGCTGTGGTTCGCTTGAGCGCTCGAACTGGATCAAGTGCGGGCGACCGGGCGGCTCCTCGCGGAGCTTGAGCCCGCCACGCGCTACCTCGAAGTAGGTATCGCGCTGAGTGATCGTGCCGCGATCCTCGGCACCGAGCGCACGGCATATCTCAATCGATGCGGACGGGTCCGGGTCGGTCGCCTTCAGCTCGATGTTTCTGCGAGGTGGCTGCACGAGGCTCGATCGCCGTTTATGCGGCTCGACTCGGCTGTAGGCGGCGTGTTCTGAGCCACAGCACGAAGCCGCACAACGCGTAGAGGATGGCGATGCCTATGAGCGTGAACTTGATTGCCGAGCAAACGGCGGCAAACGGCGGGGCGAAGCTGCCGCCCCTGCCTGCGAGCGTGAGCAGCAGCGCGACGTTTTCGCTCGCATCGAAGCTTGCGGCGGCGAGCGCGAAGAACGGGACGACCGCGCCGACAGCGGCCACGCGTCGCCAGTCGCGCGCCCGCGCCAAATCACGGACGGTGAAGCCGGCCAGCGCGAAGAATAGACCGTACGAAAGCATGTACCCGTAGTCGAGGATCAGCGAAAGCTGGGCGGTGCTTCGGCCCTTGGATCCCCATTCGGCCATGATTTGCGCTGCGCGAGCGCGGCTACCGGCGAACTCGAAGTCGAGGATCGTTGGCCCGTGCGATGCATGCGAAGGGTCGAGCATTTCGATGACTACCGTGAACGCGACGGTGGCGATCCCGAGCACGATCAAAGCGTGCTTGCGATGGGGCTTACTCATGGGCGAGCGAAAGTCGCCAAGTTCCGGTTCGCTTTGGGCTTGTATCGTCACTTTCTTAGGCGCCACGGTGGGTCGAGTAGATTCTCGCCAGCGTGGAAGATGAAGATGCGCTGGCGGGAAGCGCGATGTGGTTCAGCCGCATGTTGGCGACGATACCGTCGGGCGCCCCAAGCTGGCGGGGCACAGCGTCTCACCAGAGAGAGCTGTCGTTAAGGGAGGCTGATGGCAGAGCGCGAAGCAATCCCGCTGTGCTCGCTGACCCTCACCGTCATGTAGATGGTGTTTGGACTCTGGCGGTAGTCGCCGAATGGCCCGCACGGTGCAAATCCTACGCTCGCGTAGAGCGAGCGGGCTGGCGCGAATGCTTCATGGATCCCGGTCTCCAGGCTCACGTATTCAAAGCCGCGCTTGCGGGCGACGGAGAGGAGATGGTCAAGCATTGCGCGGCCAGCGCCCAGGCCGCGGACATGCTCGGCGGTATGCATCGTCTTCAGCTCCGCGTGCTGATCGTCGAGCCGCTTGAGCGCGCCGATCGCGACGAGCTCCCCGCGCTGACGGATGCTGAAGAGGGTGACGGTGGGGTCGAGCAGATCATCGACGTCGAGCGCGTGTGCATCCTGTGGCGGGCTGTGCGAACGCCCGAACTTCAGATGGCACTCGACGAGCCGTCGCACCTCATCGAGCTTTGGATCAGCGATCACGATGTCGAACTCTTCCATTCGACAAGCGATGCTACAGCGAGATTTGCCACGACAGCGACGTGCGGGTCTGAAGTACTCACCAGAGCTGACTTCGCGGCGTCGGCCCAATGGCGACAGCCGTAGCAGGGGCTTCACACGACAAGCACGCCCTGAGAGATTCGAACTCCCGACCTTCGGTTCCGTAGACCATTTTGGGGTCGTGTGGGGTGTCTTAGGGTCCGGTGATTTGGCTATATTGCTAGGGATCGCCCTAGGGGTGCTCATCGCTATGGGGCCGAATGGCGTCGGGCATGTTTGCGCTTCGTTTGCACTTTGGATCGATCCTCCCAGAGCGACGAGGATCGCGGTGCCGAAGCCCTGCTGCTTTACAATGGAGATATGCACCGAACCGCTGCCGCACGCAATGGTGCCGCACCGAGCCCAGGGGTTGAGAGCCGCCGTAAGGCTGCTGCCGATGCGCTCGGTCTACTCCGCGCCGAGGGGCTTGAGCCGAGTCCCGCCCACGAAGCCCTTGCCGCCCGATGGGTGGCAGGCGAGATCGATGACGAGCAGTTCGAGCTGCTCAACCTAGAGCAAGTGCGCGAACGTCTGGCTGCCCCAGCCAGTCGATAGTCGCTGAAGCCAGATGGCGAAGGATCCCTATGTCTATCCAGGCAGCGGTGTCCTGCGCAACAACCTGGAGATCCACGACCAGCAAGAGCTTTCGCGGGCGGAGGCGGACATCGTTCGCGCGTCCCTTGCGGTTCTCAGCGGGCGCCCGCTTCGCGGCGACTACGACCTGGCGCATTGGCAGACACTTCACAGCCGCATCTTCGGTGGGCTCTACCCGTGGGCTGGAGAGCTACGGACCGTCCAGATCGCAAAGCCCAACGCTTTCTACGCTCGCCCTGAGCACATAGAGAGGTACGCACAAGACATCTTCGCTGAGCTTGCTCGCGAGGACCACCTGAAGGGCCTCGATCGCAACGACTTTCTTAAGCGGCTGACGCACTACCACTCCGAGATGTATGCGGTTCATCCGTTCCGGGAGGGCAACACTCGCAGCTTGCGTGCTTTCCTGGGTCAGCTCGCGGGAGAAGCCGGACACCGCATCGCCTGGGAGCATCTCGACCACAAGCGGAGCTTCTCCGCGAACGTGCGCAGCCTCAACGGACAAAACGACCAACTCCGCACATTGCTTGACGCCATCCTCGACATTCCCCCAAGCTAAGCGCGCCCTGAGAGATTCGAACTCCCGACCTTCGGTTCCGTAGACCGACGCTCTATCCAGCTGAGCTAAGGGCGCAGAGCCGCCTAGTGTAGTGGCCCGGTGCGCGCTCCGGGGCTTCGGCGCTCCATGCGAGCTCGGGTCTTGCGGTGAGGGGCGACGGCCTGGCGATCAAGGGCCTGTCAGCTGGGGGAGTCCGACGGCGCCGTGGCCGTCACGATCCAAGTCGACGCCGGCGCGACCAGCTCGCCGCCGCAGTCGAACTCGGCCAAGCCCTCGCGTAGGGCCGCTTCGACCTGGCCGTGCAGATGGGCTGCCCGATCCCCCGCCAAGCGCAGGATCTCTCCGGCCGGTCCCAAAGCCATGACCAGCTCCAGAGCTTCCTCTAGGTCTTTGCCGACTGAGATCGGGATGTCGCAGCGCCTGAACGCGATGTCCCCGAAGCCGGCCAGGCCGAGGATCTCGCTGGTGGTGTCCGCGTCGGCCATCGAGAACGGCCCCGGCCCGCATGTCGGCTCGTCGTACTCCTCGGGGCGCTCCACGATCCGCTCGACGATCGTTTGGGCCTTGTATAGCCAATCGTTGTCGATCCGCCGGCGCCACACCACCATCACCAGCTTGCCGCCGGGCACCAGTGCGTGGCGCACGTTGCGCATTGCCGCCACTGGGCTTGCGAAGAACATGGTGCCGAAGCGCGAGAACGCCACATCGAAGTCCTGCTCCTCGCCGAGTCCTTCCTGGACATCGGCCACGAGGAAGCGAGCGTTCGCGACCCCCGCCTCGTCAGCCTCGCGGACAGCATCCTCAATAAAGCGAGGCGCCGCGTCCACGCCGACAGCCTCGCCGCTCCGCCCCACCAGCTCGGCGATGCGCTGGGTCGTGTCGCCGAAGCCGCAGCCAACGTCCAGCACTCGTTGCCCCGGTGCGGGTGGATGCAACCGCAACGCCTCCTCCCCGTGGGCGCCGAGCCCGGTGGTGACCGTCTCGCGGAAGCGAACGAAACGGTCATACAGCGGCCCGTCCCAGGCCCTGATCGCCTCGTCGTTGTCCTCGACGGTTTGGTCGAGAACGCCCGTATCTGTGCTCGTCATCTCTCAAGGCCTCCTTCGAGGAGCGACGAAAAATGCAAGGCGCATCGTACTCCTCCCGCAAGCCCCAAGCGAGACGACCGCAACAGTGCACGGCTCTGACAGTCCGCCCCCACGCCAGCCGAGGTCTTCATCGGGGCCTCGCGACCCGATCGAACATCCGTCTAGGGGCCTTCTAAACGAGCTGGTCTTCAACGATCATGCAACCGTGTTCTTGCCCTTCGAACTGTTGCCCCAGCTTCGAAGAAAGGCCGACCTTGGTCGTGGCCGCAGGTCGGCAGCGGTCTTCGCCGGCCAGGACGGATCGATGGGGAAGATGCAGTTGCTTCAATACCTTCCGCTCGCTCTGTTTGTGACCGTGTCTGTGATCGTGCTGCCGGCAGTCGTCGTGGCCGCCCTGACGCCGCGGAACGACACCCTGGTGGTAGTGGCCTCCACTGTTCTGGCGGTCGCCGGCTCGGTCACGCTAGCGCGCGTGGAGGCCGCGATCTGGACAAGGTGTCCTGGCTCTCGCGACCTCACCTTCGCCGACCTGATGCTGTGGGGCTGGCTGCGCCGGTACTGGGCGGATCGGCGCCTGGCCCAGACCCAGGCTTTGTATGACGCCACAAGGAACGCGGGACTGGAGGTGAGCATCGAGCTCTTGGAAGAGCTGAGCGAACGACTCGCGGCTCGCGATGCCTACACCCACGGACACAACCAGAGGGTTGCTCGTCATGCCGAGCGCATCGCCCAGGCAATGCACCTCACGCCGTCTGAAATTCTCAAGATCCGCACCGCCGCGATGGTCCACGATGTCGGCAAGATCCACACGCCCCGCGAGATACTCAACAACCCGGGACGGCTCTCCGAGCGCGAATACGCGATCATCAAGCTTCACGTGCGCGATGGCGCGGACATGCTGGCCGAGGTGGGCGATCCCGAGATAGCGGAAATCGTGCGACACCACCACGAGCGGGTGGACGGCAAAGGCTATCCCGACGGCCTGGCCGGCCTGGACATCCCGCTCGGCGCGCGGATCATCGCGGTCGCCGACACTTTCGACGCGATCACCTCCACCCGCCCGTATCGTCCGGCCGGCACTCACAAGCGGGCGCTCGACATGATCGGCTCCAGCATCGGCTCTCAGCTCGACGACGTCGTCGTGGCGGCCTTCGTGAAGAGCTATTCGGCGCGCCGTTCGGTCATCTGGTTCTCCTTGGCGGCGATACTCCCGCAACGTCTGTTGCTCGCGCTCCAAGCCGCCTCGCCCGGCATCGTCACCGGCGCGGGAGTGACCGCCGGCTCGCTGCTGCCGGCGCTGGGCGCCGCGGGTCTGCTCGCGCTCTCACCCGTGCTGCGCCACGCGGGAGCGGGCGAAGCCAGGAGCGGGAACCCGAGCAGTGCGGGCAGCCGGACCGCGGCTGTGCGGGTGCATCGGCCGGTCGCCGAGGCGTCAACTCGCGCGTCTGGGACCCCGAGCACGCGAAGCACAACCGGGCAGACCCATCGCAGTGGGCCGCGGGCGCGCATCCGAATCGGGTCCTCCCAGCGGCGTGGCGGGGACGGCTCCGCGACCAGCCCAGTGAGCGCTCCTCTCGATCGATCGGTCCCTCACAATCGGCAGCGAAGTTCGACCAATCCGGTCACGGTCGTCACGAGCGGCACTGGCGAATCCACTGGCCCCAAGCCCTCTGAAGTCCCGCCAACGAGCGTGCAGAGTCCCGCGGCGCCCACCTCTCCCACATTGCCCTCTGCTCCGCCCAAACCGCCTCCCTTGCCGGTCGGGGAAGGCGCCGAATCGCCATCGCTCCCGTCTGTCCCGCCGGTGAGTGTTCCCAGCCTCCCGGTGGTGCCCGGTCTCCCCGTGTCGGTTCCCAGCGCCACGGAATCGGTCTCGAAACTCGCGAACTCGATCGTCAAAGCGGCTCTGGGCGGATAAGCAACTGAGCGACCGCCCGCTTCTACCTGGCGGCGAAACGATACGGCGAGCCCACGACGCCCGTCAGCTCCCAGGGGCGGTTGGACTTCAGAGCGCGTAGAGGCGGGCCGCGATGTCGTACGGATACACGTACATCGTCACAGCGCCGAACTGGTGTACGGCTAGCGGCTTGCCCAAGTCCGGCGTCGGGGCGGACCCGGCCACGGTGAAGCCAGGGTCTGTCAGCAGGAACGTCTTGACGCCCTGCCGTGGCGTATACCACGATGTCATGATGTGCTGTTCGTAGGCACACAGGTGTTGATTGCCGGCGCAGTCGTCAACTGGGAATACCTTCACCTGCGTGTGTGTTGCCCAAGTGATCGGCGCGGCATCCAGGTAGCTGCCGTAGCCGACGGCGAGATGTTCTCGACGCGCTACTTGCGCCACGGCGTTGGCAAGCGTGTAGCTGGGCGATCCAGCTTCGCTGCGGATCAGAGTGTGGTCGATGAGGCCGAGCCAGCCCGTGAACGCGTATAGCGTGACCGCGCCGGTCGCGATCGCTCGGGTGCCGGTGCTGCCCCGGGCAACCAGCGGCAGCAGGGCGGCCACCGCAAGGAGGATGCCAACCAGATAGCGATTGGAGGGAGGTCCTTCGGGCATGCCACTGGCGATGAACACAGACGAAAGGGCCACCAGCGAGGTTCCCCAATAAATCGCCCACGCAAGGTCGAGCCTCCTGGGCGAGGTTCGAGGCTCTCCGCGCGTCGTGGCCGCGCTCATGATCGTCCTCCACGCCTGGCGCACCGCAAGGCCCACAGCAACGATCGCCATCACGGCGCACACGAACTCGAGAGTCAACGTGAATCCGATCTGCAAACCGAAGAATTCGCCGTTGGCAAGCGTCGCGATCGACTGCCACCACAGTTCGAAGTTGCCCCTGATCGCCCCCGCGCCGGCATAGACGGTCGTGTTTGTGTCGAGCGCCGTCACGACGTGCCAGTGGTTCATCAAGGCCTTCAACAGGGCGTAACTGACGATCGCGGTCGCGGCACACGCAAGCCCGCCCAGGGCGGCGCGACGTGAGCGATCGGATGGCAGCCACACCCAGGTGAGCGCAAGGGCGATCAGCAGCGGGCCGGCTCCGGCGACGAGCAGCAACTTGTCCGATGCGGCGTTGAGCCCCAGCACGACCCCCACAACCCCCGAGAGCAGGACGAGCGGCCATCTGGCGTAGCGCGGCGGCCACTCCTCGAGCGCCACCAGCAAGCCGGAGAGCAGGGCGACCGTGAACCATGTCTCGGAGTGATCGTTGAGGACGAGGAGCAGCGAGAGCGTCGCGGGCCCCAGACATATGAGGAGGGCGACCGTGATCGCCGCCCCCCACCTTCCCGCGATGCGCGATACGCCCCAGCCCATGATCCCGGCCGAGCAGAGCGCAAGCGCATAGGGCGCAAACTCCCAGAGCTGGCGATGGCCGGGCAGCCATCGCGTCCAAACCTCGAACAGGAGAGCCGAATACCAGCCAAGGTGGCCGAGCAGGACGATGCCCCCACCGGCGTGGAAGAGCTGGCCGAGCACCGGCGCGGACGCGGCGTCGGCGCCCATGTACACCCCGGCGACGATCTGGCTGAATTGGGTCGCGAACGTCACCAGATACACGAGCGCGACGACGAGCGGCGCAGCCCACCAGCCCCGTGCGAGCGCGCCGCCCAGCGCCGACGGGGCGCGTCTCTCGACCGCTGGTGTCAACACCTGACCGATCATCAGCCGCACAAGCTACCGCAGCCTCTGGCGAGGTGCCAGACTTCCCGGCCTAAGTCCCGTTTGCCCAGATTCCAATGGGTGCCTCTGCTGCTTCTTCCTTCCACTTGTAGCTTTCGGGTGGCCCCTGATCTTCGAGCCCAACATGGTTTTCTGAGTAGATAACGGTTTCAGTCGTCTGAAACCAATATGTCACGCTTCCGCCGAGCGGAAGAAACGACAAGAAGTATGTTTTCCCGCCAGTAATAGGAACTTTGAGGCCTACGACTTTGGCTTCCATATTCTCGCCAAATGTCTTGGTGAGCGTTCCCTGGCCCAAGACTTTTCCTGGTTTTCCTTCATTATCTTCCTGAATTCCTAGCACTAGCGAGGTCTCCGATGGGAGATAGACGTAACTGCCCGTTTCGAAGCAGATTTCTTCGACTGTGCCCGACTTTTGTGCCGTGACCTTCAAGGGAGTGATTTCTCCCGCCTTAGAATCCCCACTTCCTTTATGAGGGACTTTGGCGCCTAGAAGGAGAACCGATTCGCCAGGTGGGGGCGCCGCCACCGCCTTGATCACTGGCGTCGCGGGTGAAGTGGCTGATGTGGCGCCTCCCAAATTGCTCGCTGTCACCCTGATACGAGCGGTGCCTCCTACATTGAGCGCAGTCAGCACGTAGCTCGATGAGGTCGCCCCTTCGATGTTCGCGCAGCCTTCACCCAGAGCGTTGCAGTCCTGCCACTGGTAGGCGTAGCCGGTCGGGCTACCCGCCCACGAGCCGTTGGACGCACTCAGCGTCTGCCCTTCAACATCCGAACCACTTACCACGGGCAGCGACGTGTTCGAAGGCGCTGCGGGCGGAAGTGCCTCCGCCGTGACAGTCGCGGTGGCTTCCGAGCGCGCCGAGGCCGAACCGCCGGCGTTCGTGGCAGTCACAACCGCACGCACTGTTCCTCCAACATCGCTGGCTGTCGGCGTGTAGCTCGAGGCTTTCGCGCCGGCGATGCTGAGGCAGCCTTCGCCCAGAGCGTTGCAGTCCTGCCACTGGTAGGCGTAGCCGGTCGGGCTACCGCTCCACGCTCCGCTTGTCACCGTCAGCGTCTTTCCTTCTTGGGCTGCGCCACTGATCACAGGAAGCCCAGTGTTTACTGGGGGCGACGGAGGCGCTCCAGCGGTCACATAGACAGACCCAGGGCAGTCTTTGTAGCTTGCTCCCGACTTCCAAGTCGAGGCAAATGCTGTCAAGCCGCTCTGCGCGCTTGTTTCGCTCGCACAGGTGCCTCTAGCGTGATCTCGGTAGTCCAGTGTGCCGCCCTCGCCCATGATGGCTAGCCAGTAAGTTGACCCGGATGTGATTGCCACACGGCCGATAGGTACCGACGTCCATGTCCCAGCTGGTGTCGCGGTTGATGAGCCCGCGCCAAGTAGCGTTCCAGGGTGTACGCCAACGTTGCTGTAAATACCTACAGCTACGGTCTTAGCCGCGTTTGATGCGCCGATGTACAGATGTGCGGTTTCGGTTATGCCTGAAGCGGTTGCCACATAGCTAAACGCTTCTGCCGTACCGGGAGAAGAAGAGTCTGCCTGGTTTTCTACCGTAGAGCTGCCGACAAGCTTCGCTTCTGCGGACATGGCGGCAGGCACCCAAGCTACACAAAACAGAACAATCGTCAGCCAAGCTGCGGAAAACTTGATCATGCGGCGCATACTCTCACATATCGCCGCGGGGCACGGGTTGAAGCTGGCTGGGATCCGCGGACAACGCTCGAACACCCTTGAGGGTTTAGAGCTTTGATCAGACAACGGAGAGGGGGGGATTCGAACCCCCGAACGGAGTCAACCCCCGTTACGCGATTTCCAGTCGCGCCCATTCAACCGCTCTGGCACCTCTCCTTGGGCTTGCAGTGCGGCAAGCGGTCCTCGTAGGCTACGACACTGCGGCGCTCCGCGCTCGACCCGCCACCCGGACCGGCCGGGGAGCGCCACGACACGGAGGTGGGCGCCGTTGGTAGGCTTCCGGCGATGCTGCTCCTAGCGACAAGTGCGGCCGTGAGCAAGGACATCGGCCTGCTGATCACCTTCTTGGGGATCGGCGTGCTCGTGAACGTGATCCTGGTGTTCGTGTTCGTGCTTGTGCGGGGCGAGCACCAGCAGAACCAAGACCGCCGCTAAGAGAGCCACCGCGCCAGGCGGGGGTGCGGGTTGGGACTTAGGGCTGAGAGCACACCCGCGCGCGGGCCGCGGCCGGCTCAGATGACGAATACGGGCGTGCCCACCGGGGTGCGCGCGTAGAGCGCGATCACGTCGGGGATCCGCATCCGGACGCAGCCGTGGGAGGCGTCGCGGCCGATCGAGGAGTACTCCGAGGGCGCGATTCCGTGGATGCCGGCGCCTCCGTTGAAGGACATGAAGCGCGCCTTGAGGGGGTCTTCGGGTCCCGGGGGAATCGTCTTGCCGGCCAAGGCCCCGGCCCAAGCCGATTTGGGCACGTACCAAGGCGGGTTGACCTGCTTCCATTGCACGTGGTAGAGCCCGGGCGTCGTTTCGAGGCCCTGCATACCGACCGCGATTTCGTAGGTCGAGGCCAGTTTGAGGTGGTCGTAGAAGTACAGCCTGAACTTGGCCCTGTCCACGACTATGTAGGCGGGATACTGGGCGGCCAGGTCGCTCGTGGTCACCGCCGGATGGCGCGCCAAGGTGGGCACGCTGACGCGGCGGGGCGCCGTGCGGGCGGTCAAGGCATGGGCCACGCGAGCGCTGAGCCGCTTTCGCTCGACGGCCAAGCCTTCCTTGGCGGGCACTTCGGTCAGCCCGCCGGCGCCCGGTTCGACGGTGGCGTTGCGGGGTTCGATGTTCACGGCATCCGCTACTTCGCCCACGAACCCGGTCACGGCCGCCTTGGAGTAAGTCACCTTCAGAGGCAGGTTCTCGCTCACGTGAGCACCGGAGAGCCCGCGCCAAGTGCGCGCGAAGATCGAGCCGCTTTGGCTTGCTTTGAGGGCTTCGGACACGGTGCCGGCCACGTCCACGGCGACGCCCGCTTGGCGCGGCGTGAGCTGCCACTCCCGGCTGCCCAGGCCGGCCTTGATCGGGCGGTCCATCGCGGCCGCGACCTGGCGCTCGACGCGGGCCTTGGCGGACGCTTCAGTGAGGCCGCCGACCTGGATTCCATCGATGCGCACGCCCGGGGCGATCTGGTCGCGGCGGCCATGGTCATAGACGACCATCGCCGCCATCAGGACGACGACGAGCCCAAGCAGGGCCAGCACAGCGATCAAAGGGCTACGCAAGGACCGGGACATATCGATCTTCTTTCACCGTAGAGGGCTGCTGACCTTCTGCTCTCAGGAGGGGTTTGCCGTCAGGATTGCGCTCTGGGCGGCTCCGGCGCGGTCGCGGCCGCCCGCCAACACGATGCTTTCGCCGAGTGCGACCGCCGCCAGGTCCGACAATGCTTGGGGCAGGAGGCCCGTGCTCCGCACCTTGCCGCCGGGTCCGATCGCGAGGATGCGCCTGGTCTGGCTGGAGGCCGAGGCTTCGCGTCCCCCGAACACGTATATGGTCCCGCCCAAGGCCGCGGCGGCGGCGTGCGTGAGTGGGTGGGGCAAAAGTCCGATCCGGGCGAGCGAGCCGGAGGAGGGGTCGAAGCGGTAGATGTCGCGGCTCGCTTCTTCGCCGCTGGTGCCGCCCGCGATCGTGAGCTTGCCCCCGGACGCGGCCACGGCGGCGTAGCGCAGGGGCTTTGGCAGGGTCGCGACCACCCGAGCGGGGGTGCCCGGACGCCACGCGAGGATCGTGCGCAAGGGCGCGGCGCCCGTATAGCCGCCAACCACGTACACGGTGCCTCCGATCGCGGCGCTGGCCACGTCGGAGCCGGGCGTGGGCAGCCGGCCGGCCGGAGCCGTGGCCCCTCTGGGATCGATCCGAGTGATCTGCGCAAACGAGGAGACGACGCCCCCGCCGAACAGGTACACGGCGCCTTCGAGCGGGCTGGCCGAAGCGTCGTGCAAGGGCTGGGGCAATGTCCCGATCCGTTGGGCTCCGGTGGGGCTCGCTTGCAGGATGTCGGCTACCGATGCTTCACTGCTGTCGATCCCGCCCATCAGCAGCATCCGATCCGGCGCGATGGCGGCGGCCGCGGCGTCCTGGACGGGGGCGGGGAGCAACCCGGTTTGGGAGACCGTGAGAGTTGGGTTGGCGATTGCTCTAGGGCCTGCCACGCGTGCGGGCGCGCGCGCACGCGAGGCACCCCTGTGGGAAGTATCGACAGCCCCGCCTTTACCTCCCTTGCCACCTGCCAGCACGGCGACTGCGGCGATCGCGAGGACCACCACACCCAAGCCCACCGACCCCGCGACCAGGTGCCGACGCCGCGCCCGGCGCTTGGCGATGCCGCGTCTCCGCGTGGTCGGATCCAGGCGTGGGGTGCCCATCTAGGGATGGATCACGGCGGCGTAGTCGGGTCCGCCGCGGGGGCCGGCCGGGATGAAGTCCATGCCGTCGGGAATGTTCAGGAAGCCGGGCGCGGTGCCGGGGTGGTCGGAGTGGCCGTACTGCCACACGATCGAGTTGGTGCGCGGGTCGATCACGAGCACGCGGTCGCGGTAGTCGTCGTTGACGGCGATGTCGCCGTTGGGCAAGGCCATCGCCAGGGAGGGATGATCGAGGCGCCCGTGGCCGGAGGAGGGGCCGTAGCGCCAGATCACATGGCCTTGGCGGGTGACGATCAGGATGTGGCCCGGGTTGGCGTAGTCGGCCAGGAGGATGCGACCGCCCGGCAAGGGCTGGGGATCGGAGGGATAGGAGACCGGCACTTTGATCGCGAACACGAGCCGGCCTCGCGCGGAAATCTCATCGATCCAGGAGCCGTTGATCTCGCTCAGCAAGGTGCCCCCGCCGGGCATCGGCGTGTCGCCGTTGACGGCATCGAGGTAATGCGGCGGTTCGTGCAGGCACACGCTTGAGGTCCCGAACTGGCGGACGATGTGGTGGTGGCGCACGAAGATGATGCGACAGCCGTAGGCGTCTGCGACGGTGAAGGTGCCGCCGGGCAGCATGTAGGCGTCGTCGGGGGTGTGCACGTGGGTGGCGTCCGAGCCGGCCACGCCGGGTTGGCCGAACAGGATGTGCAAGGAGCGGTCGGCGAGGTTGACCTGGACGATGTCGTTGTTGTCCTCCTCGTTTGCGATCAGCGCATGGCCGCCGGGCTCGACGAAGGTGTCGTCGTTGTAGAAGAGGCGATGGCCGGCCGCCAAGTCCGCGGCGGAGGGGTACTTGAAGACGATCGTGTGTTGGGGGTTGACCACGAGGATGCGGTTGTTGCCGCGATCGGCGATCAACAGGTAGCCGGGCAGGCCGCTCAGCTTGGAGGCGGCACTGTACGCGGCGGCGGTGCCAGGCTGGTAGCCGACCACGTTGCGGGGCGCCCACAGCGCGGCTCTGCCGCCGAAGGCCACCGGGGCGAGGGGGCCGCCCGAGACGACGGGAGCAGTGCCCGAACCGGCCCCCGACGCGCCCGAAGTGCTCGCGGACGCGCCGCCGCCTGCGCCGGAGCGGCCTTGGGGGTCGTCTGCGGGCGTGTGGGCGCCACCTTTCGCGGTACCGCCGCCCGCGCTCACGGCCACGATCGCGATGACGATCGCCAGGACCGTCGCCGAGCCGATCCACAGTCGCCGGTTGCGCCGACGCTTGCGCTGCTCGTGGCGTCGCAGGCGGCGCGTGCTCTGGTCGAGGCCCGGTCCTGGGATGTTGGGTAGGTCGTCGCTCATCGAAGGGCCGCTGCGGCGTGGGGCAACACTCGCGGGGTCGACTAAACGGGGATGTAAGACTCGGTGAGAGTTCGCTCACGAGGGCGCCACGCGCGCACGCGCGGCGAGTAACCGAGCGGGTCTTGTTAAGAAAGGCCGCGCACGCGCGCGAGTCACCCCTCCGCGTGAACCACAACACCGGCGTCGCATCCCTCCCGTAACCTTGGCCGCGATGCGCGCCGTCCAGATAAGCGAGTTGACCGGCCCCGACGCGATCGAGATCGTGGACGTGGGGGAGCCCCAGCCCAACCACATGCTGACCCCCGGCGAAGGCGTCCTGATCGATGTGAAGGCGGCAGGTGTGTCCTTCCCGGACGTGTTGCAGACCAGGGGGCTGTATCAACTCAAACCGGAGTTGCCGTTCGTGCCGGGCTCGGAGGTCGCTGGTACGGTCATCTCGGCGCCGGCGGACAGTGGCCTGGAGCAGGGCGAGCGGGTGATGGCGTTCACGGTTCTCGGCGGCATGGCCGAGCGGGCCGTGGCTCCCGCTTACCTGACCTTCGCGCTGCCGGAGCAGCTCGACTTTGGGCAAGGCGCCTCGGTGATCCTCAACTACCACACCGTCTACTTCGCGCTGAAGCTGCGGGGGCGCCTGGAGGACGGCGAGCGGGTGCTCGTGCACGGAGCGGCGGGCGGCGTGGGCACGGCCGCGCTACAGGTGGCAAAGGCGCTAGGCGCCTTCACGATCGCGGTCGTCTCAAGCGATGAGAAGGAGCGCGTGGCCCGTGAGGCGGGGGCGGATGAGGTGGTGCGCTCGGATGGGCCTTGGCGCGAGCAGGTGGTGGAGCTGGGCGGCGTGGACGTGGTGCTCGACCCGGTCGGCGGCGATCGCTTCACCGACAGCTTGCGCTGCTTGCGCGAGGACGGGCGGGTGCTCGTGGTGGGCTTCACCGAGGGCTCGATCCCGGAAGTGAAGGTCAACAGGCTGCTGCTGCGCAACTTGTCGGTCGTGGGCGCCGGTTGGGGCGCTTATGTGATGGGCAATCCGGCTCGCAACAGAGCCATCGGCGAGGCCGTGGAGCGGATGATCGAAGAAGGGTTCGTCAGACCGATTGTCGGGGCGTGCGTATCGCTGGAGCAGGCCGGTGACGCGTTTCGCGCCATCAATGAGCGGCGTGCCCTGGGCAAGGTCGTGCTTACGGTGTGACGATCGGAAAGACGGGGTCGCCTTCGTCGAGCAGGCCCAGGAACTCGCCCAGCTTGGCGCCGTCGCCGGAGATGGCGATCGCGCCGCTCGCGAACAGCTCGGCGCCGGCGCCCTCGCCGAGCAAGACCGAATCGAAGGCGGCTCGGGTCAAGGTGACGGTCGCTTCGGTCTCGGCGGCCAGGCGGCCTGGGATCGCGCTGAGCGCGCCGTTCTCGACCGACACAGTCCACCGCTCGCCCACATCGGTGAAGTCCCAGGCGAGCACGATCTTCGTCTCCCAAGCGCGGGGCCCGTCGAGACGCACGCCCATCGCGTCCCACAGTTGCTCCAAGGAGAGGGCCTTGGCCACGTCGGCGCTCGCCACATTGCGTCCCTTCGGCGCGGGGGGCGGGCCGCTGCGCAGCTCGTGGGCGCCGACCAGGTAGAGGTTGCGCCACACGGCGCTCTCGGCTTGGTAGCCGAGCTGCTCCAAGGCCTGGGCTTGTAGCTCGCGCGCAGGGACGCACTCGGGGTCGGCGAACACCAGGTGCGAGCAGAGCTCGGCCACCCAGCGGTAGTCACCCTCGGCGAAGGCCTCCCCGGCATTGGCGAGCACGGCCTCGGAGCCGCCGGCCAACTCGACGTAGCGGCGCCCCGCCTCGACCGGCGGGTAAGGATCGAGGTGGGCGGGGTTTCCGTCGAAGAAGCCGAGGTAGCGCTGGTAGACGGCCCTCACGTTATGGCTGACAGTGCCGTAATAGCCCCGGCACGACCAGGTCCGCGCAAGGCTCGGCGGCAAGCTCACCTCGGCGGCGATCTCGGTGGGTGTGAGGCCCCGGTTGGCCAGGCGCAAGGTCTGGTCGTGCAGGTAGCGGTACATGTCGCGGTGGCGCGCCAAGTGGTCGATCACGCGGGCTTTGCCCCAACGCGGCCAGTGGTGCTGGGCGAACATCACATCGGTGTCGGAACCGAACAGGTCGATCGCCTCGCCCAAATACTTGGACCAGCGCAGGGAGTCGCGCACCGGAGCGCCACGTGGGGTGAGCGCGTTGTGCATGCAGTGCACCGCGTTCTCCGCGACACAGAGGACTCCGAGATCGGGGAAGGCGAAGTTCATCTCGGCGGGCGCCTCGGAATCAGGCACGAGTTGGAAGCAGAAACGTACGCCGTCTATGTCCCCCTCCTCACCCGTCAACGTCACGTCGTGGGTTGGCGGGATCAAAGTGATGCTCCCGCTCGAGTTCGTCTTGCCGATGCCGGCGTCCACCTGGCCGTGGGGCCCCCGCTCCAAGCCAGGGGCGAACATGTAGGAGGCGCGCCTGGCCATCGCCGTGCCCGCCAAGACGTTCTCGGACACGGCGTGCTCGAGAAACCCGGCGGGCGCCCAGATAGGCACCCGCCCGGAGCGCACATCCTCGACCGAGACGACGCCCTTGACCCCGCCGAAGTGGTCAACATGGCTGTGGGTGTAGATGACCGCGCTCACCGGCCGCTCGCCGCGATGGGCTCGGTACAAGGCGAGCGCGGCAGCAGCGCACTCGGTGGACACGAGCGGATCGATCACGATCACCCCGGTATCGCCCTCGACGAAGGTGACGTTGGAGATGTCATAGCCGCGCACTTGATAGATCGAAGGCACCACCTCGAACAGGCCGTGCATCCCGTTGAGTCGGGCCATCCGCCACAGGCTCGGGTGAACCGTGTCGGGGGCCTCGCGCTGGCTCTCGCCGGGTGCCTCGCTGGTCTCCGTGTCGTGCGCGCTGAGGAAGCCGTAGCTGTCCATGTCCCACACGACTCGTCCCTCGGCGTTGCGCAACTTCAAGCTTGGGACGCGTGCGATCAGCCCGCGCTGGGCATCCTCGAAGTCCTCGCGATCCTCGAACGGCAGGCCCGCGGCGGCCTCGGTGAGCACTTTGCGCGTGTGCGTGCTCGCGGCGTCAGGTTCGCTCACGCCGACATTGTGGCAGCGGCTTCTCAGGCTCCGGGGTCGCCGGCGATCAGGCGACCTTGAGATACTGGCGCAGAGCCTTGCGAATCAGCGACGAAGCTGTTTCGTGATCGCGCTCAGCTCGACTGGTCAGTGCCGGCCAGAATCAAGTTTGCCGTGGGCCGCGAAAGAGACGTACGACCACCGCCTCACCGTCGCCTGCGGTCACCTGTTACGTCTGAGCGGGTAGTTCGATTCGAGCTTGGGCCCACTCGATGGCCTCATCGACCAGCGCGAGGGCCTGCTCGCGCTCCAGTAGATCGTCGATGGTCTCTCCATATCGAAACTCGACAGCCCACGGAGCCAACGCGTGGGCCTCGCGCAACGATGCAGGTAGTGGTGTTCCCTTTGCCTCGAGTCTGTCGATGAGATGTCGCAGGTCGTGCGTCCATGGGAAATCATCGCCGGAGGCAGCAAGAACAGCCTTCAACGCCTTCTCGACGGCCTGTTGCGCGTGGAAGCCCACAACGGAGTCTGCGATATCAGGGTCAGGTGCGAGCTTCTTGACGGCGTCGGCATCCTCCTGGGCCTTACGCAGGAGGAGCAGCGCCTCTTCCAGTTCAGGCCGGGACAAGGACGCGGCCCTCGCGCAGCGCACGGTGTACGAGCGTGCTCGGGACAGCCTCGCGGCGTGCGACTTCCTCCTCCGAGACGACGACGACATCCACAGGAACAGCCAGCGGTGGGAGCGCATCCCGCAGGCGTACCATCTCGCTCAACTTGCTGTCCAGATGCTCCTCAATCACAAGGAAATCCAGATCGCTGTCCTCACGCGCGTCTCCACGAGCCCGTGACCCGAAAAGCACAACCCGCGCAGGGGAACAGGCAGCCGCCGCCAACCGTCGCCCAGCGTCCACGATCGTCGCATCGCTGATCACGGATCTACGGTATCGGATGACGCTCCCGGCCTGGCGTTTTATTCCCCGATGTACCCGGTGGGCACGATCCCTCCAAATGGCCTAAACCAGCTCTCGATGCGCTGATCGACCACCCCAAGCTGACGACTCATCGGATCGTTGCCGGCGAGGGCAGCATCGCCAGGCTCGAGCATCTTGAACATGCCAAGCACATCATCGTCCTCGAACAACTCGAAAAGACCCCTCAACTCTCCAGCAGCTGACGCGGCCTCGGACTCGGTCAGCTCCTGCCGCTCTCGGCGGAGCTCGAGCCAACTCTTTGCGTTTTCAATCAATCCAACGGCTATGATCTCCTCAGCCACGCACCCTGCAGGACTTCCCTCCGCCAGTCTGGTCATCAACGCCACCGCCGCGGCAAAGAGGTTGAGCGCCAGCGCTTGGTCTACAGCTTGAGCGAATGCTGGGGGCACAAGTTCGGCCGCATGCTCGACGGCATCGCCATGCAACAGTTGGTAGCGAAACTCATCGACAAGGATCACACCAGCATGTATGAGCGCGTCACGTGCATGAAGATCATCTATGACGCTCGGTAGAAAATACAGCACCTCATGGGTAACAAGGCCCCGTTGTGTCAGATACTGCTTACCGGCGTTGAGCAGCATGGGTGGACGACCTTCCTCAAGACCGCTGTACACCAGCCCCATACGATCCAGCTGCTCGAACGCGGATCGCACGCTTGGCACGGACTCTCCCGAATCTCCAGCCAAGCTCTCGACATCAAGGGGTTCGCCAGCGACCTCCGCTATGCCGGCGACCTGAAGCAATTCGATCAACCTCTCTGCGGGCTCTCTCTCCGCGGGCTCTTCTACATTCATAGAAGGGTAAAAGATATCCGTTGAGCGCTCCTGTAGTGCGGCAACAAAGGGCCGCCTCATACGAGCGGAGGGTTCATCACCGGCAAACGGGCTTGACGGGACGAAGCTCGAAACAAGCCCCTTGCTGGCAGCGTATCCGAGCGCTGCACGCCGAGCGCTTTGGCCAAGCCGCCCAACGAGAGCGCTCCACCTGATGGCTACTATGGGATCGTGACTAAGCGGCAGGCGCTCGATCAACTAGTGGAACTAGACGGCAGCCATCCGAACGAAGCGACGGCCTTGCAAATCATGACTGCTGTCCAGCATGGCGCGACTCTCAATGAGGTTGCCGACCGTCTGGGCATATCGACAGAGACGCTTGAAAGCGACTACCCTGGCGCTATTGATGAGGCGGGTCGGATCGGTCATTTCCGACACCCCGATGGCGACCCAGCCGTCAGCGAAGCGGTGAAGCCGCTGTACGTCTCCAATCGGTAGCCGGTCTAATCGGGCTTAACGAGACGAAGCTAGGGGCAAGACTTCGACCCTCAGCACTAAGAACGTGGGTACGGCGCCAGATATTCATTCGTGCTGGCATCGGCGACGACGGCAAATGCGATCGGCACCTGCGCGGCACGCTCCGCTTCTTCAAGTCCAGCCGTGTCGTAGTGGAAGCTCGCACTCTGTCCGTCGCCGAGCAGCTTTTTCAGGTCGTCGCGCCCTGCGACTGGTGTAGCCCATAGCTCCTTGCCGTCGTCCATGCGAAAGGTCACGCCACGCAGTTCAATGGGTCTGCTTCCTTCGTTGATCGCCCTGACGAGGAGGACCTTCTGCAAGGTACCGTCATCGTGTCGGGCTGTCCCCAGCGCGCAAATAATCTTGAGCGAGCGCCGACCATGTTTGATCTCCCTCACAGCGAGGACCGTAGCGATGACGGCGCCCCAGGCTCCTATCACAAGGCTAATGACAGTCGCGGCATTCACGACTTGTGACCCTAACTGGTCCAGTCACAGTGCTAGGTGTAGGTCGCACAAGTGCCACTGTGCGCCGCGCCCCACCCAAGCAGCGCGGCGCATGGCCTGATCTCCTGCTCAGGTTGGGATCTGATCCATATGTAGCGCTGCCCTCGTCGGGAACACCAAGCCATCTACCGTCACGTGGATGAGCCCGAGCCCGCGAAGTCGGGCCACGGCGTCCCGTGTGTCCGCAGCGTTGTCCCGATCTCGGATCAACTCCTCGACCGACCAGGGCCGCTGGTCGTCGTGAATGAGGAGCCGACACATGATTCCGGCGTCTGCCGTGTCCTGCTGTTGCGCTATGTCAGCGGTAGGCTGTTCCTGCATGGGAGCTAGTACCTCCTTATGCCACGCCCCCGGGGCAGTTCCGGCTGTCGCCGGGGGCACCTGTTGGCCTCGTGGATTTCCGGCCCCGGACTCTTAGCTTTAAGCCCGGGCCAACCGTCCCGTTATATACTCTGGGTCATATCGGACAGAACTAGTTTTTGGCTTGAGCGCAGGCTTCCGCGCGCTTCGCCAGCTCCGAGACGGACACGCCAAGACCACTGGCCAGCCTGACCACGTTGTTGAAGCTCGGGTTACGTCTGCCCCGCTCAACGTGGCTGATCCACGCCTGGATAAAGCCGCTTCGCTCGGCAAGCTGAACCTGGCTCAGGCCCTGCTCGTCACGTATGGCACGGACGGCCATCCCCAGGGCGGCTGCATCGGGCACGGGCGCAGACATGGTTAGCTTGGTTCGCCGTTAGACGGCTAAAGCCCTTGCTCTGTGAGCAGCGCTATCGGGTCTAAGTCGAGCTGATCGGCAATCCGCTCCACGCTCTTGAGTGTCAGGTTGCGCTCGCCCCGCTCAATGCCACCCATGTAGGTGCGATGGACTTCCAGCACGTCGGCGAACGCCTCTTGGCTCAAGCCACGGGCTTGCCGGTAGGCGCGCAAGTTGCGCCCGACCGTTTGCTGTAGATCGCCTTCCATGCCCGGCTAAGCCTCGCCGCATTGCTACTTGACGGTCTACAGACTTATGAGTAGCATTCTGCGCCGACAAAGACTTGGGGACCAGCCAGGCCGGGTTGCCTGGCCCAGTCCGCCCTTGTCCGCCCATGAAGAACTTGCGGCCGGTGCGACCCCTTTCGCATCGGCCGCAAGTACCAGTCCAACAAGGAGACATCCCTGCCATGCCATCCCTCTTGCCCTGGCCTGCCGGTTCGGTGGCTTTATGGGTCTTGCCCGTGCTGTTGGTGCTGCTCGCCATGAGCGCCGTCTGGCCGGGGCCGGTGGCTCAGGCCGCTACGGCGACCGGCGCTGCCAACAACACCCATCCCATAAAACCATCCAGCACGATCATCCCCATCAAGTCCTACTACGGCACTATGCTGAGACAAAGTAGCGAGAGCCCGTTTCGGGTGCAGCATCTTGAACTCAGCGCTCATCGGCTCGTACAGTCAGGGCCATGCGTCTACAACACCACCGCCATTAGACCCTTTCCAATTGATCCAATTGAGAGTGTAGAAGATACTCCCAAGGGCGAGACCGATACCTTCTGTCCTGCCAAGCCTGGCGGCCGCACCACCCACATGTTTATCCCGAGAGGCAAGATCATCAGCAATCCCTCTATGAACTTTCAGCCGATACTAGAGCAAATCGGGGAACAAGCTGCCAGCTCTGTCAGCCTCCCTCCAACTAGCCACGGTACATCAAGCCGGATTACTATAAACCTTAACCCCAAACGCCACAGCGGTGAGGCCGATGTTTTCTATAGCCGTAGTCAACCTTCTGCCGCCGGTACCAAACAACTCAAGGAGCTGAAGTTTCGAACTCGTGGCAATAAAGAGGCTGTCGCGAAGGTCTGGTATTAAAAGTAGGCCAAATTAGTTCGAGTTCTATTCAAACCCTTTCGGACCGACTGCAATTATTTTCATTGGCTATATTTCACTAATGTGGTAAAATATGTAAGATAAGCAGGAGCGGCAATCATGCCGGGAACGCCACAATTTATAGGAGAAATACCGCAACGTCAACGTGACAGCGCACCAGTCATGCCAGGTAACTCGTGGAATCTGCGCAGTTTGGGGCACACTGCCATTTTTACTTTCGCCTCACTTCACGATATGCCACCCGACCCACCACTTGCTATGTCATTTGAGCCAATCGAGTCACTGGTAAGCGCAATGCTCCTTGAAGATCAGCTACAGTTATGCGCTATAGGCGCGCGCAACAAACAAACGGTGCCAGCGGCACGCCGGTTCGGTACGGCGGTCTTGCAATGGCACGCCGCTCTACCTCTTACGATCACAGAACGCGCCCGGTTGGTAGATGTCCAGCGGGTGCAGAAAAATATCAGCGGAGAAACGCTAAGTAAAGCCCTAGACGCCCTCCCGCGGGACACAAAGATTTCCGGCGGTGTGCGCGTCACGTCCGACGGGCCGGAGTTGAAGCAACGCTGGCAGGCTTGGCGAGAACAGCGCGACGAATTCGCCGGCCAGGGTTCGCTCATTCAAGCCCGACACGCTCTCCGCCAGATCATCGAACTTTGTGGGTTGCCGACGGATGATGGCGATCTTGAGTGGATTCAACGAGATTTTGCCCACCCGGCCTATCACATTGAACCGATCTAGTCAGAGCTGTTCAATCAAGACGTCAAAGGCCAAAATGCGGGTCACTTTCGGCTCAAACATTTGCGAACGAGATACCTAGTGGATCAAGTATGTCTCCAGGCAGCTTTGCGACCACACGCCCTTTGCCATCAAGCAACATGGCCGAGTCGGAAAGATAATTCAAGCGGCCTTCTTCACCTGCTGGAAACTCAAGTATTAGTTGTGCCAGACTCTCGCTATCTCTTGCGAAGACGGCTCTTTCGGGATGCGTAGGGCACACCACCCTCTTCTGACCCGGTGGGCATAGCGAGGTCGGCGGAGTAAGATGGTAGAGCGGTATCTTTGGTGCGAACGTTGAGCTGGGCCATTGCGCCGTCATCTGCACCAGGACCCTGTTCGTCGGTTCTGCGTACCGAACACTTTGCAGGTACATCTCAATAAACGGTAGCGAGGTCGGGGTGACGTCTGCGAGCGGCACACGGAAACTGATGACATCTCCAATCTGAGCCCGGAACGTCCCGGGTGCCGGAATATTTTCACATTCGTTAGTCGTGAGATTCTTACCTATGCCACAAACATACTGTGTCGCTCGCCGATACATGCAGCTTGGATGAAGGGAGTTAGGCGAATCGACGCAGAGTGTCGTTACGTTAGGTATTAGGTGCTCAGTGTCGCCGATCCGATCAGCGTGAAGAGTTGCCGCCGCACCCGCGAGCAATCGTCCGGTAGTCGCATCAACGATGCCCAGTTGCGTTATCGACTGCGGCGCCTCGAATACTCCAGAGACGACCAGTGACACTACAGCAAGACATATAGCAGTGAACACAGCGAGTGCCCAGAGTCGGAGTGTTTTGTCGGCCGTTCCGCTAGGCGTATCGTCCTCTGGCGGTACGTCGATCTTGCCGTCACGCAGCCCGAGCAGCGCCTCGGTCAACGTGTCCGCCATCTTGGGCTGAGTCTTTGCCCAGACAGATTCAGAAACGTCGCCGTATTGCTTGCGAGCGGCTGCCCGGCGCTTGCGATAAGTCAGCCCGTAGTTAGATTTGTCGAGTCCGTAGTCGGCGCACATCGCCTGGCAGTAGTCGTCGGATGCTTCGATAGCCGTGACGCCTTCTAGCAGCAGGTTTTGTAGTGCTATGCGCGCCGGGTTGGTGCTGTCGCGTTCGCGGGCTATGGCGAGCAACGCTGGATACTCCGTGCCTTGCTTTGAGACTTTGGCAACGCCGCGCTGGCGAAGGCTTACAACGTCGCGGCGTAGACCCTCGAACTCGGCCTGCGACCAGGGAGCGTTGTCGGGTACCAAATCGTCTGAGATCACGCTGCAAATAGTCGCTGATCTGCGAAATGTCCGTCCATTGTCCGAGCTTGGCGTGCTTCGCTTGAAGCGACGTTACTCCAAAAAGCCCTGCAAAGGAGCCCACTATGTCTAGCCTCATCCAACGCACCGCCCAGACAGTCCTTGCCGCTCAGCCTGACCGAGCCCTGAGCTATCAAGTAGCGGAGGCCCGCCGCCCCGGCATCACGGCCGCCGCTCGCATCCAGGCCGGGGCCTTTGCAGCCTCGGTTGCTGTTCAGGACGCGACCTTGATCTCTCGGGCGGTCGATACCGCCTTCAGGGTCAGTCCGATGGGCGAGGAGGTCTACCGCTCTATCTTTGCGGCCTTCGGCAACTTCGCCGCCAACGAGATCCAGGGCCTCGGCGTCCATAGTGGGGGGCGGTATTGATGGCCGTCTTGGTAGCTCTTCTGACCATCATCGCGGTCGGCACGTTGGTCCTTATCGCTATCGGTTTCTTTGATGAGCCGCCAGCGACAGAGCCGGTGCTCTACGACGATTTGGCAACTCCCTACGCCGAAGGGCTTGACGCTGCGTTCCGCATTCGGCAAGCCGCGTGGGAGGCAGAGCAACAGATATATGCCGAGGCGATCTGGCACGCAGGAGCCGACTCAGACGATGAGCCGTGATGCACGACAACCACAAGCTCATTGAACGCCTAATAGTCGGCGTGGTAGCCGGTGCTATCAGCGTTGACGTGCTAGCGACTGAGCTGCCACGCCTCATGCCCTATCTCATCGCCCTAACTGTGATCTTCGTCATTGTGCGACTGGTGCTTTTCCACACTCGTAAGTGGTAGGGCGGTAGTCAATACCACACTAGCTTTTTTCACTCAAAAATGAGACAATAGTGGGTTACGTTTTTGTGTTCAGCTATGAAAGTGCGGCGTGACCCATGCAGGCAGTAGTAAAGAGTGAAAGGAGTCACGACCGTGCCAAGAAAGAGAAAACCAACCAAAAAGAGGCTACAACGTGTCTCCATTCGCGCCGAGCGCCGCGAGCAAGTCGATTGGGACAAGTTCGCTTGGGCGCTTATTCAGCACGTCCGGTTGCAGCAGGCCAGCGCGAAGCAAAGGAAAGGCAAGCCAAAGTCGTGAGCCGATCTGTGCTTCACTGGTTCCGACTTCAGTTTCCGCGTGATTTGGATGACAACGCCATCCTGGCAGCACTATCGGCATTCTGTGGCCTGCCGCATCCCACCCGCCTCATCTTCTCTCTGTTTGCGACCGAGGCTGGCATTGAGCACCGGCTGGCAATCACAGCCAATGCCACCGATACGGTGACGGCCAGTCTGCGGGCGGCGATCCCGAGTCTGCGTCTGGACGCGATCGACCCACAGCCAAATGCCTACAGCCGCCGCGATCTGTGGCAGCTCATTCCAGCCACTGCGGCTATACGAAGCGATGAGCTGAGCGCCATTGCCGCCAGTTTGCTAGCGAGCCTCTATCCGCTCCATAGTGGCGAGCTGGTCGAGCTGAGCTGGACGGCCCGTCCGGCGGTGCGCCCCCGTTTCGATGTGACCGGCGAAGCACCGCGCCAGGGCCGCGCCCTAGCCCTGCGGCACAAGTTGAACCTGCCGGGCTTGCAGGTCTACGGTCAGTTGCGCGTGAATACAGGCACCCGTGCCCGCACCATCCAATTGGCTCACCGTACCGGCTCCATGTTGCGGAGCCTGAGTTCGCCGCACGGCCGCCTGATTGCCGATCCGTACTGGTACGGCGTGCTGCTGTACTGGTGTGGCCTGCGTGGTCGTTTCCTGAGCGTTGCCGAATTGACAGCCGTCATCGGCTGGCCGATTGACTCGCCCGACTTGCCGGGCCTAGAGCTGGGCGCGGCCCGCCGTCTCGTGCCGAGCGTGGCATTGCCGCGTGAGGGACGGACACTCGGCCTGAGCAACCTAGCGGGCCTCACTCGTCCAGTGGCAATCACGCCCACCGCCTCAACACGCGGCCTCTACATTCTCGGCCCCACCGGCGCCGGCAAGACTTCACTCATAAAGAACCTTGTCAGCGATGATCTGCACGCCGGGCGGGGCTTGGCCGTCATTGAGACCAACGGCGATCTCGTCAAAGAGCTGTGCGACCTGATCCCACCAGAGCGCATGTCTGACGTGGTGCTGCTCGATCCCACCGACCGGCGCTATGCCGTCGGCTTCAACCCGTTTGCCGAGTCGCGTGATGCCTCGCTTGTGGCCGATCAACTCGGTGAGCTGTTTCAACGGCTGTGGTCACAGTATTGGGGGCCGCGTACCGGCCAGCTAGCCCATATGGGCCTCTTGACCCTGGCCCGCCGCCAAGGCTCCACGCTGATCGATCTGCCGCGCCTATTCCTCGACGCCGACTTTCGCGCCCGCGTGCTGCGTGACCTTGACGACCCGGTGGGCTTGGGGCCGGACTGGCGCTGGTTCGCACAGTTGCCAGAGCGGGAGCAGGCGACCGTCATTGCTCCTTTGCTCAACAAGGTGCGCCAGTTCACGGCGCGGGCATCTATTAGGGCCATAGTCGGCCAAGCGTTGCCGCCTGTCTCGATGCGCGGAGTCATGGCCGAAAACAAGATCCTCGTGGTGCATATCCCCAAGGGCCTGATCGGCGCGGAGACCGCCCAGCTCTTGGGCTGTCTGGTGCTGACCTCGCTGTGGCAGGCCAGCGCTGAACGGGCCGCCCTAGCCCCGGCTGAGCGCTCACCGTTCGGCCTGTACGTTGATGAGGTACAAGACTTTGCCGCTTCTCCCGTCCCCTGGGAAGAGATGTTTGCTCAGGGCCGCAAGTATGGGCTGAGTCTCACAGTCGCGCATCAGAACCTCGGCCAGCTCCCCCGTGAGCTGCGCGAAGTGGTGCTGGCTAACGCCCGGTCGAAGGCCGTCTTTGCCTTGAGCGCCAGCGATGCCAAAACCCTAGAGCCACTGTTCGCGCCATCGCTCACGGCGGCCGATCTGCAAGCCCTCGACGCTTACTCCATAGCCGCTATTGTCGCCCTTGACGACGGTAGCACCGCCCGGCCGGTGACGCTGAGCACGCCCCCGCCGCCAATCCCAAGCAGTGTGAACCGCAAGGCGATACGCGCCAGCTCACGCCAGTTATATGCACGCCCCAGCGCTGAGGTTGAAGCCGTGCTACGCCGCCAGGTCTCCCAGCCGCGTTCGCCTGCGGCGCCGGTTGGCCGCCGAATAAGGGGCAAGCTATGAGCTGGTCAATCGCCTGGTCAGTCGCGTTGAGTACCACGTCCGCGATCCCCTGCATTTATGTGCCAATGCACTCATATCTGCAACTGACTGATTACCCCAAAAGGTGTGTCAAATGAGCGCCGGCTACTTCACTACCGAGTACGTTCGGGCGCTGGCCGACCGGCTGAGTGAGCGCGATCTCCTGGTGCTCCAGCGCGTAACAGAACTGCACTTCGTCAGCGGCTCCCAACTGGCCCGCCTGTGTTACTCGGATAACAGCGATCCGCAGGCCAATGCCCGCGCGGCCCGCCGCGCGCTGTTGCGTCTAGTGCGCCTGGGCGTCCTTGAGCGACTGCCGCGCCCAGTCGATGGCGTCCGTGCCGGATCGGCCGGGTTCATCTATCGCCTGGGCCTTGGCGGCTACCGCCTTGCTGTCCTGCGGGGTCTGCTGCCCGAGCGGCAACGGCGGCGTTCGCTGGTTCCTGGGACGTTGTTCCTGCGCCACACCCTGCAAATAGCCGAACTGCATACTCGTCTCATTGAGTGCGAGCGCTCCGGCCGCTTCGAGCTGCTGGCGCTGGCCGCTGAGCCGTCATGCCACCGTATATATGACGGACTTGGCGGCCAGCGTGTCCGACTCAAGCCGGACAGCTACGTTCAGTTGGGGATCGGCCCGTATGAGGACAACTACTTCATCGAGGTTGACCGCAGCACCGAGGGTAGCCGGGCACTCAATGACCAATTGCAGGCTTACGTTAGGTACTACCGAAGCGGACAAGAGCAGACTGAGCACGGCGTCTTTCCGAAGGTGCTATGGCTCACGACGAGTACCGACCGAATGCGCGTCATCGAGGATTGCGTGCAGCGCCTACCAAGCGACGCCGAAGCGCTATTTGCGGTCGCGCAGTTCGACCAGGCGCTAGCCATCATGCTTGAGCCAGTATGACGCCAATGATATAATGTCAAATTAACAACGCCCCTTACTAACGGGCAGAAAGAAGGCCTGAATATGCCACCAACTACCACCCGAGCACCAACAAATCCGACCACCGCTGACACGCCGCTCACCAAGCGCGCTTTCGCCTACCTGCGCGTCTCATCCGATGGACAGGTCAAGACCGACTACAGCGACGACGGTCTAAGCATCAATGCCCAGCGCGAGGGTGTCAGAGAAAAGGCCCTGAGTCTCGATTCCGAGATTGCTGGCGAGTTCAGCGACCCTGGCCGCTCTGCCTACGTCGATCTGCACAAGCGCACCGGCTTTCTGGCGATGCTCGATGAGCTAAAGCAGCGTAACCGCCACGCCTCTACTCGCGTGGACTACGTCATCGTGTGGGCTTTGTCGCGCTGGGCTCGCAACACGGTCGATCACTGGCAGACTCGCGCCATCATCCGCGAGGCAGGAGCGCGACTTATCTCTATCACTGAGCCGATGGCCGGTGAGGACAGCGCCGCTGCATTCCTCTACGAGAGCATGATTGCTACCCATAACCAGTTCCAGTCGATGCAGACCGGCGAGAATGTCAAACGCGGCCTCAAGCAAAAGGCCAGTGTCGGTGGCACCTACGGCCGCGCGCCCCTCGGCTACCTCAATGACGTGGACAACCTGCCGGACGGTCGTCGTGTATCCATCGTGACCATCGACCCTGAGCGCGGCCCCCACGTCACCTTCGCTTTTCAGCTTTACGCCACCGGTGAATACTCGATCTCTCAACTTGCCGCCGAGTTGAAACGCCTTGGCCTGCGCTCCAAGCCCGGTACCCGCTGGCCCGCAACGGCGCTCGGTACCTCTGTCCTTCAACGTCTGCTGCGCAACCGCTACTACACCGGCAAGATCGTCTACAAGCGCGGCACGCCCGATGAGCAGGTGTTCGAGGGTCGCCATGACCCGCTGATCGACGAGGACACCTTCGAGGCCGTGCAGCGTCTACTAGATGAAAAGCAGGTTGCGGGTGAACGCCCACAGAAACACCGGCCCTATCTGCGCGGCTCCACCTACTGCGGCGAGTGCGGCTCTCGGCTGGCCTACGGCGTCAGCACCGGCCGTAACGGCCAGCACTACCCCTACTTCTTCTGTGTCGGCCGGGTCAACGGCTCAACCTGCACTATGCGAACCAACATCCGCCCGGAACTAATCGAGCACGCGATCCAGCGCTACTACGTCGAGCGCCCTGTGCAGCTCTCCGCTGAGGACGTGCGGGCGCGCACCGAAGCTATCGAAGCCTTGGTTGGTGTCAGTCAAGAGGCATTGACGCGCGTTGAACAAGCCAAGACGCAACTCATCCGCAGCCTGGAAGCCCGCCAAGATGCCTTGCTCGATATGCGTTTCGGCGAGAAGTCCATATCGCCCGCGCTGTTCAAGCGCCGACAGGAGAAGCTACAGACCGAACTTGACGCCGCGCACGAATCGCTGGTGGAGAGCAAGCAACGCCTGAACATCGAGGCCGAACAACTACGAATGGCCTTGGAACTGGCCAAGAACGTGGCCCAGGTCTATACCGAAGGCAACGAGCAGACCAAGCGCGGCTACAACCAAGCGTTCTTCCGCAAGCTCTACGTCCTGCCCGAGTGGGACGACGACCAAGGGCAGACCATTGTGCGGATCGTCCGCGCCGAGCTGACCGAGCCTTACGCCGCCCTACTGGCCGAGGGACTGGCCGCAGGAGTGCTGGCCGAGGCCGAAGCGATCAAGAAGGGCGCTAACGCAAAGGACGGCCCCGCTGGCGAGCCGTCCTTTGCTGGTGTTTCGTACTACGAACATATGGCGGAGAGGGGGGGATTCGAACCCCCGATGGAGTTTGACCCCCATACTCGCTTAGCAGGCGAGTGCCTTCAGCCACTCGGCCACCTCTCCCGGGACTGCGGAAGGCCAGTTTAGAGCCTGCGGCGCTCCCCGGCACAGACGCCCTCCCGCGTCTCGGGCGCGGGCCGCGTCGCGGTCTCGCTCAGTGTTTGCGATGGCGATGCTTGTGCTTCTTGTGCTTCTTCTTGGGCTTGCCCGCCCTGACGATCGTGATCGAGGTCGTCGAGGTGTTGTTGCGCTCGTCGAAGGCCTCTGCCATCAAGGTGTGCTTGCCCGGCTTGAGCAGCCTGGCGCCGTACCAAACCATGTGCCCGGTCAAGGTCGAGAGGCCGCCGTGGACATAGAAGCTGCGGATGATGTGGTGGTCGTCATACAGCGAGATTTGGTAGACGCCCACGCTGTCGCTGGCGCTCACCGAGATCGGCAGGGTGTTGCTGTAGCGCACGCCCGTCCTCGGGCTGCTCAGAGTGATCTGGGGCCCCTGTTGGGCGCCGCACTGTTCGCTCAAGCGGTCGCCGTCCCTGTCGTATCCGGCCAGCGCGCCATAGGCCGGCTTTGCCTGGAGGTTGGGGCCCAACAGGCCATAGCTGCCGCGCGGGGTGCCGAATGGTTCGGTGTCCTGCAGGCCGTACCAGATGCCCACCTGCACGTAGGAGTCTTGGGCCAAGCAATGGTAGGCCTGGCGCAGGAACGTGGCCTGCTCTTCAGGGCTCACTCCGGCCGGCTTCTGTCCGGCCCAGGCTCCCGAATTGCAGGTCTGCGTGTCGGTGCTCCAGCCCAGCTCGGTCATCCAGATCGGGCTGTTATCGCCATTGGCGAGCATCGTTTCGTGGACGGTCCTATAGCCCAAGAACGACCATCGGTTGATGCGCTGGTCGGTGCGTCCGTTGCGCAAGATTTCATAGGGCGAGGCCACATCGCAGATCGTGTCCGTGTGCACCGCCACCGCGTCGAAGGAGCCCTTGCCGCCGTCTGCGTAGACCTGGGAGAGATATTCGTAGTCGTTGCCCGTCAAGCCGCCCAAGACGACCTTGGCGCCCGGATCGGAAGCTTTGATCGCCGGGTAGGCGGCCTTCAACAGCGCTGTGTAGGCGCCCGGATCGGGTCCGCTCGCCCACCACAAGGAATCGTCCTCCTCGTTCCAGATCTCCCAAGCGTCGACCTTGCCCGCCAAGCGCTTTGAGAGGGCGCCCAAGAAGTGAGCGAAGTCGGCCGGGTCGCGTGGAGGCATAACGGGGTTGGCCGAGCCGGACTCCCATTGCGGCGTGTTGACCACGTCGAGGATCACCTTCGTGCCCTTCGGCAAAGCGTTCAATCCCGCTTCCAAGGCGCCGATCTGCGGTTCGTTGAGATGCCCTTGATTCGGTTCGAACACCGTCCAAGGTACGAACCCCCTCACCCAGCCCACGCCAAGCCCGGCGAGCTGGCCGTCGCTTTCGGGCGAGAGCCCGCTCGGGCCGTTGACGACCACTCCGGTTTCCACTGCCCGTGCTTGGGAGCTCAAAAGCGCGAGCGTGAGCATCGTCGCCACCAGCGCGACTGCGGCCACGATCGTCTGCGCGCGCCACACCGATGCGAGGATGGGCGTCTTGAGTGCGACCGGTGCGACGGTTGGCCGTGCGAGCCCGTTCGGGCCGCGCGAAGCTGTGGCTGGACGAATCGTGCGCACCTTCTCTTGATCGACACCCGCGCCCCGACCCTCGACAGACAACCGTCCACAATCGACCGTTCGTCGAATAGCTTGGGGCATTCGTCCTTCAACACCGCCAAAGCGATGGTGGAGCGGGTATCCTGGAGCAACGACGAAACGGTTAGGTGAAGCGATGGTGGAGCGGTGCCTTGAAGCGACCCGCTTATGGAGTGCGCCTCGCGTAGCGGAGATAAAGGCGCGACTCGCTCCGGTAGCCGGCCACCAACTCCAGCTCGCGCGAGGGGACCAAGGGCCGGTCGGTGGACAACCCCACCTCGCGGTTGCCCGCCCATATCGGCGCGACCGTGAGAAACAGCTCGTCGATGGCGTCGATCGCCACGAGCGCCCCGAACAGGGTCGGACCTCCCTCGCAGTCGATTGCCCTGATGCCGTGCTCGTGGCGTGCTGTGCGAAGAGCCGCGTCGAGCCCCCCCTCGCCCCCGAGCCGGGTCACCTCCAGCTGAGCTCCGATCGGCGGTAGCGGTGCGTCGCTCGAGGTGTACAAGCGCACCCGCGACTCCTCGTCTTCTAGCAGCGGAATGCCCACGGGCAACTCGAGGCTTCGGCTGACGATCATGATCGTGGGCTCCTCGGCCAAGCCACGCTCCGCCCGCGCTTCGCGCAGCTCCTTGCTGCGCCCCGCCCGCCCGTAGCGCTCGGCGCGAAGTGTCCCGGTGCCGACCATGATCGCGTCGGCGGTCCCGCGCAAACCGCGGAAGATCGCGCGGTCGGCGGGGTCGCCCAAGCCCCCCGATTTGCCGCCCAGCGTCGCCCTTCCATCGACGCTTGTAACGAACGTGCCGAAGACATAAGGCCGGTCTGTGGGGGCGTGCTTGACGGGCTCCAGCGATGCGAGCATTTCCGCCACCGACACCCTCCCCGGCGAAGGATGGAAGCGCTCCAGATACACGGGGTCCTCGGAGGCAGAAGAACTCACGGCCTCGGCGGAGCTCATCCCTCGCGACCCTTCAACCAGGCGAGAAAGTCTGCGACGAGGTAGGTCGATCCGGTGACCAGCAGAGACACGCCCCGCTCCCGCGCGAGGCCGAGTCCCGCCGCGAAAGCCCGCTCGGGAAGATCCTCGGCCGAGGCGGTGCTCTCCCCGGCTTGGAGTTCCGCCAGCAGGAGGCTCGCGTCGTGTCCCGGTCGTATACGCGTGGTCGTAGTCACGATCGCCTCGATCCCCGTGGCGTCTTTGACCGCCTCGGCCAACTCCTTCGGGTCGCGCTCCTCGGTCAAAGCGAGCACCGCGACAAACCTTTCGCCGCGCGCCTCTGTCTCGGCGAGGAGCTCGCTCCAAGCGCTCACGTTATGGGCAGTGTCGGCAAGATACGGAACACCTTCGACTGTGCCGCGGTGAAACCGTCCAAGCACCTGCAGCTCCACGAGCCGGGCCGCGCGCCCTAGCTTCGCCCCGTCCTCGAGCGGAGGATGCGCGCCCTCGGCCTCGCTATGCGAGGTGGTCCGCGCGAGGGCAAGTCGCGAGAGAACATGATGAGTAGCCGCTTCGGCAACCGCCATGTTCCGCACTTGGAACGCCGGCAGCTCGGACCGCGCGTCCGCACCCTTTGGCGTGGGCTGGGGTGTGGCTGCCATGTCGCCGCGTCCGGTTTTGCCTGCCGCGAGCGTCTCGCCGTTGCGCGCGGCATCGGCTATCGCGAGCGTCTCGCCTTTGCACGTGGCCTCGGCTATCGCGAGCGTCACGTCGTGGTCTGCGGCCCACTCGTGTTGAGCGCTTGCCAGCTCCTCCGCGAGCGGTGCGGAGACGATCGTCGCGCCAGCCGGCGCGACTGCCAGCTTCTCCAAGAGAATCTCTCGCGGCGTGTCGCCCAGGAGGTTCTGGTGGTCCAAGCCGATGCTTGTCAAGGCCACGACGCGCGGGCCAAGGATCCGAGTGGCGTCCAGGCGTCCCCCGATGCCGGCCTCGAACACGCCGACCTCGACGCCTCGGCGCGCGAGCAGATCCTCGGCGACGAGCGTCAACAGGTCAAAGAACCGCAGTTCCTCGCGCACCGCCGGCGCCAGCTCTTGGGCAAGGTCGTCATAGCGGCGCAGCGCTTCGAGCAACTCCTCCTCCCCGCAAGGCTCCCCGTCGATCAGCACTCGCTCGGACCAGCTCGCGATGTGCGGCGAGGTGTAAAGGCCCGACTTGACTCCCAAGCCGCTGAGCAGTCGCGCAATGTAGGTTGCGGTGCTGGTCTTGCCGTTGGTGCCCACCACCACGATGTGCTCCGGAACCCTCGCGGGAGCGCTTGCTCGCCACAGCGCCTCGACCGCCGCGAGATCGATCCGTCGCACTCCCCGTTGGTAGTGCGAAACGATCTCGCCGATCGCGCTCTCCGTCGAGTCGCCCACCCGGCTCTCGGAGCGGAGCTGTGCGGAGGCCTGTGAGGGGAGCTGTGCGGAGACGTTCACACGCGGATCGTAGATGCGGGCACCTTCGCGAGGGCGGCAACGGCGATCCATCGCTCCACCTCATCGCCGGTTGGCATGGCTCTGCAAACATCGGGCGACGGGTGAGCCGCCCTCCGTCTCAGCCGGCTGTTGTGAGAGACATGTCCTACCCCGGACAATCCGCTCACCTGGCAAATCCCTGACGCTATCTGTATAGTGCCGCCAGTCGGAATCGAACTGTCGGTCCAAAGCGGGCGCTCGAGCGTTCGCACGGCGTCGCACCGCGTGGGTCGCAACGGCGAATTGGGCGACAGGACGAAGCCGAAAGGTATGCAGGATCGCTTGCTTTACCGCGCCGATGTGATCGGTGCGGTGTATATATGTAAGAATCTCGCCCCACTAGCCGACGACGATAGGATTCAATCTTGACGCCAGAGGACAAGGACGGTACGGAGAAGGCTCAGGAAGGAGGGGTTGCGGTAGTCAACCCCGTCGATGAGTTGGCCGAATATCGCGTCGTGTTGCTGAAGCCGGAGGTGTTGCGCGGCCCAGTCGAACTTGACGAATTCGACGCGGATCAAGTCGCCACCGCGAGTGCGTTGCCGGTCGAGGACGAACTCACGCCCCAAGAGCGCGAGCGCCTGCGCGGGCTCGTGAAGGTGGCCAGCCGGCTGGAGGCGCTGACCGGGTGGACGCGCGAACAGCTACTTGACAACATCGGCTGCGAGGACCGCGATCCAAAAGCCATGGTCAAAGACGCCGATCACACCGAGCGTTGCACCAAATTCCTCGAGACGCTGCTGAACGCGGCTGAGCGCGTTGACTCGGCTCGCTCCTGCCAGGCGGTCGTGAGGCGCTGCGCAAGGCTGAGCAAGGGGCTAGACGACGTTGAGCGCTTCAAGCGGGTGTTGGGCGAAGGGCTGAGCGAAGGTGAACCAAACGCGCTCGACTACATCTCCCTAGGCGAGCTTTCGACGGCGATCCGGGTCGCGCGCATCGCGGCCGACAAGGAGATGCCGGCCGCCTCGTTTGGGCCCAGTCCCTACGACTCGGCGCCCACCGTGCACCTGAGCACGCCCCGTGTGGACTTGTACGTGCAGGGCAAGCGCGACGTGCTCGGCGAGCGCGTGTACAGGAGCATGGAGGCGCACATCGGCAACTGCTCGCCGTGCGAGGAAGCGGTCGAACTGCGCCGCTCGCTGACTCTGACTGTTCCCGATTGAGATCGTCTGTTTGAACCCGGTGCGGCCGGAGCTTGTGGCGCCTTGGCGTCGCGGGGGCTGCGGTCCAGCACAGCCAGAGCAACCTGAGCATTCCTACGTCCTAGAACACATTCCACTAATTCATGCAGTTTGAGCATATTCACTTCGGTGCGGGGCGTCAGGGCGTCGGGGGCGTGGTCCCGTTGTCATGCGCGGCCGGCGGGCGCGTCCATGTGGTGGTGCACGGCGCCTCTGAGCTTTCGCCGGACTGCGAGCTGGCTTGTAGCGTTGGCCCGGCCGGCGGAGGGGGCGAGGACCCCGTTCTCAAGTTCGCGTCCTTCTCGCGCGCCGATACGATCGAGCAACTGCATCGCGACGCTCGCGAGGCGCTTGATTCGGCGCAGGAACTACTGTTGACGACCGCGCTGTCCCCGCTTGGGGTGCAGGCGCAGAGCGAGTTCCTGATCTCGCTCGCGCAGGGGCGCCGCGACCGCAAACAGCGCACCGTCTTCATCGCCTGCGAGGAGGAGATCGGCGAGGAGCACTTGCGGTTGCTGGAGCGGCTCGAATCCATCGGGGTGGACGTGCGCCATTGCGCGCTGTACCGGCTGTGCTCGCAGGATCTGCGCTCCAGCGGGCGCGACCGCCGGGGGGTGCTGGCGGCCGAGGAGGTCGAGTGGGTGATCGACGGGGAGGCCGACTGCGAGCTGCTCTGCTCGCTCGAGCAGGCGCACAGCGTCGTGTTCAGCAAGTACGTTCCGCAGCACCGGCTGCGCATCCGCTGGCTTGCGAGCGGCACCCGGCTCTCGCTTGCGCTGCTTGCGGTGCAGGCCAAGCAGCCGCTGCTCGCCAGCGACTGGGTGAAGGACGAGTGCGGGGACTGGCTGGAGGGCATCCACGGCGCGCTCGTGCCATTGGTGCAGGCGCGCTGCCCCGACCTGGACTGCATTGAGAGCTACGCCGAGCGTGCGCGCCTTGCGCTGCTGGAGCATTCCGACGACGGCTTAACTGCGCTTCGCAACATGCGGAGGGCCGCTTTGCGGCCGTTCATGCGCGAACTGCAGCGGCTGATCGGCGATCCCTGGCGCGCGTACGTCGAGATCGGGGCGCAGGTCCCGGAGGAGCTTTCGCGGCTGCTTTATGCGCTGCGGACCGTACTCAGCGACATGGAGAGCTACAGCGATTACGAGCCCTACGCCTGGGGTGACATGCTCCTCTTCGACAAAGTTGACAGCCACGCGATCACAGCCTACAAAGAGCTGCTCACCGGGGTGCTTCCCCCCAAGCGGGTCGACGAGTTGGCAGAGAACCTCGGCGACAGGCTCAAGGAACACCGTCAAGACCTGCCCGGTTAGTCCCTCCCCCTCACTAACTTCACAAATCGTGCAGTCTCAGACGCCCTGACCGTTTGCGGCGACTGGCTGAAGGACCTCAACGACACTCCCCGGATCCGCCCTACGGGCACCTGAACCCAGGTGCAGTCAATGCGTCTAGGACCCGCCACAACCTCGAACGCGGCGGGTTTCGAGCCTGCGAGCTCTCGCGCTTGCCGGATCTGAGCCCTGAAGAGCGTCCCGCCCGCCGGCGCACGTCCACCGGCCTCGCCGAATGCCTGCCATGGAGCCAGACTGACTACTATTTGCGTCTCCCTGGAAGGGTGGCAGAGCGGTTGAATGCACCGGTCTTGAAAACCGGCAGGCGGGCAACCCCCGTCTCGGGAGTTCGAATCTCCCCCCTTCCGCTGATCCCACCTGGGACACTGGTGCGATGAGCGCTCCCAAGACCCTCCTCTACGAGGTCACCGACCGCGTGGCCCGTATCACCCTCAACCGTCCCGAGCGTGGCAACGGGATCACCCGCTTGCTCGTCTGCGAGCTGGAGCAGTGCGTCGAGCGGGCCGACCTCGACCCCGCCGTCCACGCGATCCTCTTGTCCGGCGCCGGCAAGGGCTTCTGTGGCGGGTATGACCTTGTGGAGAGCGCCGAGGGTGAGGGCCTGCTCGGCGATGAGGGCTCCGGGCCGCCGCCCGGCTCCCCCGCAGACTCGCTTGCTCCGCCCGGCTCCGGTGACGACGCGACGGTTCCACCCGGCTCCCCCGTGGATCCGGCCGTAATGGCGGCCAACCATAACCCTGCCGGCACTTGGGACCCGATGGTCGACTACGCGATGATGAGCCGCAACGTTCGCGCCTTCATGTCGCTCTTCCACTGCGGCAAGCCAGTCCTCTGCAAGGTGCAAGGCTTCTGTGTGGCCGGCGGCACCGACATGGCCCTCTGCTCGGACCTGCTCGTGATCGCCGCCGACGCCAAGATCGGCTACCCGCCAGCACGCGTGTGGGGCTCGCCCACGACCTCGCTCTGGGTCAACCGGCTGGGTCCCCAGCGCGCCAAGCGCCTCTTGTTCACCGGCGACTCGCTCTCCGGCGCCGAGGCCTTGGAGTGGGGTCTTGCGATCGAGGCGCCCAGCCCCGAACTCCTGGACGAGCGAGTCGAGATCCTGCTCGAGCGCATCGTCCGGGTGCCGGTCAACCAGCTGCGCATGATGAAGCTCTTGGTCAACCAGTCGCTCTATGCCCAAGGCCTCCATAGCACCCAAGCTTTGGGCACCCTCCTTGACGGCGTCGCCCGGCACACCCCCGAGGGCTACGCCTTCCAGCAACGCGCGATGCAAGCCGGATTCCGCGAGGCGGTGCGCGAGCGCGACGAGCCCTTCGGCGACCAAGGTCCCTCCACCTTCAAGGGCTAGTCTGCACGGCCTTCGGCGAGTAGGTATCGGTGTCGGCGACCTGGACGAGCCCGGGCGCCACGAGGGAGCCCGAGTTTCCGAATCTCTTGATAATTCGACTCAAACGCCCAACTCAAATACGAGGATTTTCCCGCATTGTGCGCTAAGCTACTTGGCTGGGCAATGACGTTCAGGGGCGCGCAAAACATAGGGATGTGAGCAGTGACCACAGTGCTCTGCGCATACCGCAAAGAGAGCCGTTCGCTGGAGCCGCCTCCCGGGGCGGGGTCTTGATGGATCGCGCCGCGCGCGGCGTCCTGGATGTGGCCAGGAGCGTCCTGGCCGAGCTCGACCTCGAGATCGTGCTCAACCGGGTGCTCGAGTCCGCTCGTGAGCTGACCGGCGCTCGCTACGCCGCGCTAGGCGTGCTCGGCAGCTCGCGCACCGAACTGGAGCGCTTCCTCACGCTCGGGATCGACGAGTCCGAGCGCGAGGCGATCGGCGCCCTGCCGCGCGGGCGGGGTGTGCTCGGCGAGCTGATCCAGCATCCCACCCCCCTGCGCCTGAGCGACATCTCAGAACATCCGCGCTCCTACGGCTTCCCCCACGGCCACCCGCCGATGGACAGCTTCCTGGGGGTGCCGATCCTGATAGACGGGACCCCCTTCGGAAACCTCTACCTGACCGAGAAGCAGACCGGCCGGCAATTCACCGAGGCAGACGAGGAAGCGGTGCTGATGCTCTCCGAGCTGGCCGGCTTCGCGATCGACCATGCGCGTCGCTACACCGGCACGCGCGAGCATCGCGACGAGCTACAGAGAACCGTGGCGGCGCTCAACGCGACCACCCAGATCGCGCGTGCCGTCGGCGCCGAGACCGATATCGACGTGATCCTGGAGCTGGTCGCCAAGCGCGGGCGCGCCCTCGTGGACGCGCGTCTGCTCGTGATCGAGCTGGTCCAGCAGGGCCGCCTCACCGTCTCTGCCGGCGCCGGCGAACTGCCGCCCGGCCTGCTCGGCAAGCAGGTGCCCCTCGGCGACTCGGCCGCGAGCGCCGCTCTGCGCACCCGGCGCGCCCAGCGCCTGCAAGAACCGCTGACCAGAGCCCGTTTCGACGAACACGGCTTGGGCACGCTCGACGTGCACGCAAGCGGTGGCCTGATCGTGCCGCTCGTGTTCCAGAACCACTCCTATGGCGTGCTGGTCGCAATCGATCGCCTCCACGACGGACCCGAGTTCAGCAGCGACGACGAGCGTCTGCTCGAGGCCTTCGCCGCGTCGGCCGCCACGGCGGTCGCGACCGCCCAGTCGGTCGCCTCCGAGCGCCAGCGCCAGCGTCTTGCCGCCGCCGAGGCCGAACGCCAGCGGTGGGCGCGCGAGCTGCATGACGACACCTTGCAGAGCCTGAGCGCTCTGCGCGTGGGCCTGTCCACGGCCAAGCGCTCGGGCAAGCCCGAGGCGCTGGAGCAGGCGGTCGCCGCCGCGATAGACCATCTGGAGGAAGGCATCACAAACCTGCGCGCCCTGATCACCGACCTGCGTCCCGCCTCCCTGGACGAACTGGGGGCCGCGGCGGCGATTCAGGCCCTGTGCGAACGAGCCGAGCGCCAAGGCATGACCATCGACGTGAGCATCGATCTGGCCTACGAGCAGGGCCGCGCCTCCGAGCGTCACCTGCCCGAGGTGGAGACTGCGATGTACCGGATCGTTCAAGAGGCGCTCTCCAACGCGGTCAAGCACGGCAACGCCAAACGGGCCGTCGTCGAGGTGCACGAGGATGAGACCGATGTCCGCCTGAGCGTGCGTGACGACGGGTCCGGCTTCGACACCACCGAGCAGACCGAGGGCTTCGGGCTGATGGGTATGCACGAGCGCGTCCAGTTGCTAGACGGGAGCCTTCAGGTTGACTCCCAGCCCGGCGCCGGCGCCACGGTGCAAGCGAGCTTCCCCATCAGACGCCTCGAAGGACTGCAAGCCGAGGGTCACCATTCGACTGCCCAGGACAGTCGCCACGCGTCCTGAGGCGGAGGCCTTCGATGTGCGCGGCGTGTCCCGAGGCGGACACGCGGCACGCCTTCGATGTGCGCGCGCTCAGCCGAAGAACACTTCGGCGGTCTCGAACAGCTTCGGGTCAAGCAGCTTGGGCCGGGCCAAGGCCTCGGCGAGCCCCACCTCGGCGATGTCGGGTCCGTGTAGCGCCACCATCCGCCCGAAGCGCCCGCCCGCCACCGCATCCATCGCGGCCACCCCGAAGCGGGTCGCCAACACCCTGTCATAGGCGGTGGGCGTGCCCCCCCGCTGCACATGCCCCAAGATCGTCGCTCTAGTCTCATAGCCGGTCTGGGACTCGACCTCCCTCGCCAGCTCCACGCCGATCCCGCCCAAGCGGGCGTGCCCGAACTCGTCGGTCTCAGACTCGCCGCCGAGCCGCATCGCTCCACCCTCCTTCGGCGTGGCCCCCTCGGAGACGACCACGATCGAGAACGTGACCCCCCGCTCGTGGCGCCTGCGCAAGCGCGCACACACCTCCTCCAAATCGAAGGGACGCTCCGGCACGAGGATTGCGTCGGCCCCACCCGCGATCCCCGCATAAGTCGCGATCCAACCGGCGTGCCTGCCCATCACCTCGACCACCATCACCCGGTTGTGGGACTCCGCGGTCGTGTGCAACCGGTCGATCGCGTCGGTCGCGATCTGCACGGCTGTCTGGAAACCGAACGTGAAATCGGTCTCGCCGATGTCATTGTCGATCGTCTTTGGCACGCCCACGATCGGCAGGCCCGCCTCGCTCAGGCGTCGCGCCACGCCGAGCGTGTCCTCGCCGCCGATCGGGATCAGTGCGTCCAAGCGCTCCCTCTCAAAGGTCGCTTCGACCCGCTCCAGTGCGCCCGCCCGCCCATCGAACGGATTGGTGCGCGAAGTGCCGAGGATAGTGCCGCCCCGTGGCAGGATTCCCGCGGTGCTCTCGCGCGAGAGAGGAACGACATGGTCCTCCAAAATACCGGCCCAGCCATAGCGAAAGCCGACGAAACTATTCTCCCCGAGCGCCAATCCGCGCCGCACCACGCCCCTGATCACCGCGTTCAGCCCGGGACAATCGCCGCCCCCGGTCAGCAGGCCTACACGCACCGCGCTTCTCCAGGGATCGGGCTCATCGCCTCGGGCGGGCCACTACGTCAACGCCTCCAAGAAGGGCCCCAAGTACTTGGCCACGATCTTGCGCGGCGGCGTCCACAACGGCTCATCCGAAGCTTCCGAGCTGAAGCCATGGCCGCCCGTGAGATGCGCGCGCAGATACAGAGGAGCCCCACCGGTGAGCACCATCCCGTAGACGGTCGGATGAAACGGCTTGGCTTGCACCGGCGCGCCCGCGAGCGCGGCGATCTCCTCGGCCGCGGCGTCGGCCTGCTGGGCGGAGATGCCGCCATGCTTGATCGCGAAGTCGGTCGCATCCCCCGCCGCATACACCCGCTCCACGCCTCTCACTTTCGCGTGCAGGTCGATCGGGATGAAACCGTGCTCGCCGCCCGGCAGTCCCCTCACCGCGGGACCGTACAGTTCGGGCAGCGCCACCACGCGATCGAAGCGCAGTCGTCTGTCGCCCGGGTTGACCACCACCGTGTCCCAGCTCGGCACCTCCGCGTAGGACGAGCCGATCACCTCGATCCCCGCGCCAGCCAGCAGCTTCGACATCGCCTCGGATGCATTCGCGCCGAAGATCGCAAGCGGCGCGGCCTCGGGCGTGACGATCGAGATCGCCAAGCTCGCGTCGGTCTCGCCGGCCCGTCGCGCGGTCATCAGGGCAAGCTCGTACACCGGCAATTGCCAAGCCATCCTTGCCGGCACCACGAACGCCAACCGCTTCACATAGCCGCCCTCCACGTCCTGGAGCAGCCCGTTGAGGATGTCGTCCAAGTGGCGGTCGTCAATCGTGTAGGCATGCGTGAAGCGTGAGTGGATGCGCGCCCCCACTGCCAAGATCAGCGCGTCATAGGAGACTTCTTGGCCCTCGTCGGTATGGGCGACCTTGGCCTCCGCGTCAACCCAAGAGAAGGCTTCCTCGCGCACCTCGAGGCCGATCTTTGCCGCCATCTTCGCGACCTCGTAGCGCTCGGCGCTTCCATAAGCAAACGGCTCCCGCACCCTCAGCGGGCGATACACGAACTCGGGGTCGGGCGCCCACATCTCGATCGAGACGCGCTGGTCGGCCAGGTCCTTCAGCGCCAGCGCCGCCTCCATGCCCGCCACGCCCGCGCCCGCGATCACGACCTTGAACGGGCCCTGGGCGGCCTCGCTCGTCTCGGGCGCCCCCGCGCCGGGAGCGGCCTCGCTCCTCGCCGGGGTCGCCCCGCCGGGGACGGTCTCTCTCGGTGTCGACTCCGGAGCGGCTGACATGGCACGAGCTTATGGAAGTGCCGTGCGCGACGGAGCCGAGTAAGTCCGTCGCTTCTCAGCATATAACTACTGAGTCGCTGCTCCGCAGACACGATCGGACTTTCCCCCGCATTGGTCGAGTGGTTAATACGGACGCGCCCCGCCCGGCCCGAACGTAGGGTTTTCGGCGAGCAGACGGACACCCCGCGCAGTCGCACGGACCCGTTTCAAGCGAGGAACCAGTTGTGGTTAATTCCATCGGTGCCGTCTTCGATTTGAATAATCCGGCGCACGTCGTGCACTGGCATTTCTTTGAGATGTCGGTCTCCAACGTGGTGGTCATCTGCCTGATGCTGGTGGTCTTCGTCCTGGCCATCCTCCTGCCTTTCCCAGGCGCGGCCAAGCGCCAACAGGCGCGCACCCAGCGGGGCACAAGCGAACAGGCCCCGCGATGAGTGTCGCGCCCACTCCCACGCCGCCGCCCGGCCCAGACGCCTCCCCGGGTGCGGGTTCCGGTGCGGGTGCAAGTCCGGGTGCGGGCGCTGCCGGCAACGGCGTCTCGTCGGCCCCCGACGGCAAGCGCTCGTGGACGGTGCGGGCGCGCGAGGCCGGTGTCGCGGCCTTGCCGCCCGAGAAGCTCCTGCCCGACGGGCAGCCCACCTATGTCGACTCCTGGATATACGTGTTCGGCGTGGCCACCTTGGCCTCACTGATGGTGATCGTGGGCTCCGGGATGATCCTCAGCCTGAAGGGTCCCGCCTGGTGGCACGACACCGGCGTAGGGCACTTCTTCAACTCGATTCACATGTGGGCGGTCGAGCTGTTCTTCTTCACGATGGTCGTCCACCTGTGGGGCAAGTACTGGATGGCCGCTTGGCGCGGCGGGCGCGCACGAGTGTGGATGACCGGAGCGATCGCTTTCTTGATCGCGATACCGGCAGCCCTCACCGGCTACGTCTCCCAACAGAACTTCGACGCGCAGTGGATCTCGACCCAGGCCAAGGACGCGATGAACTCGATCGGCGCCGGAGCCTTCTTCAACGTCACCAACTTCGGTCAGATGTACAGCTGGCACATCCTCCTGTTCCCGATCGCCGTGGTCGGCATCGTCGCGGCCCACGTGCTCTTGGTACGCCGCCACGGGGTGGTCCCGCCGATGGAGCTGAAGGACCGCAAAGCATGAAGGACGCCACCCGCGAATGGAAAGGTCCCTACGCCCCTTATGACCTCGTCAAGGAGCTGTGCGTCGCGCTCGGGGTGATGACGCTCTTGGCGGTCGTGCTCACGATCTTGTTCTCCTCGCCGGACGAGAAGCCCTCCACGATCGCCCAGTGGTCGACTTCGATGCCCGCCGACTTCGTGACCACCGCCGTCAGCGAGCTGGACGGCACCAGTGGAACCGCCGAATACGGCCCTCCCTACAACCATGCCGCCGAAGGCCAGCACGCGGCCTTCCTCAAACCTCAAGAATGGCTGGGGGTGAGCCACCCGATCAACACGGCCGACGCCTACGTGTTCGAACCCCTGCAAACGATCCCCGGCGACACCGCCGTGCGCGCCGCGATCGCCACCTACAAGGCCGCGCCCGCCGCCAAGCAGAAGCAGTGGAGCGAAGCGTACGCCCAGGCCCTCGAAAAAGCGACCGTCGGGGCTGGGGGCACCTTGAAGGTTGCGCCGGGCCAGTACGGGCCGGTGCCGGTCCTGATGACCGCCCTGCTCGGTCTGGCCCAGACCGGCGGCCTGGAAGGCAACCTGTTGCGCTCCAGCCAGTTCTTCCAAACCGACTACACCAAGCCCCTCCTGTTCATGGCCGACGGCAAACTGCTCGAAGAACGCGCCGAAGCCGACCACCTGCTCGGCGAGCAGTGGGGCATGATGAACGAGACCGGCTCCTATCCCGGGCAATCGTGGCTGTGGCTCTACACCTTCTGGTATCAGGTCGAACCCTTCAAGGCCTCCGAAAACGCGGACATCCTCGTGGTCCTGGTGATGACCGTGCTCAGCCTCGCCTTCCTCTTGATCCCCTTCATCCCCGGCCTCAGGGACATCCCCCGCTGGATCCCGGTGCATCGCTTGATCTGGCGCGAGCATTACCGCTCCAGCCCGGCGCCCGAGGGCTGACGCGGCCCCTCAGGCCTCGCGCCCCCGGCCAGTGCGGCGCGCGGCGCCCCCGCCGCGCTGAGACCGCACACGCTGGGCCGCGCCGCGTGCGGCGCTAGGTCGGCACGAGGTCGCGTCTGCGAAAAGCGGCCAAAGCCGCGCCGCAGGCGAGCAGGCCGAGCGCGGCCATCGCGAGCGCGTCGCCCACCCGAAACGACTGCGCCGGCACAAGGCCCACGTGGGCGAAGGGCGTCAGTTCGACCAACCACTTGGGCGCCCCCACGAGCGGGCCCACCAGCTGCCACAGAAAAGCGATCGTGACCGCGCCATAGGCGATTCCGGCGCTGGCTCTCGGGGCCAAAGCGAACGCGAGCGCGGCCAAGCCCAAAAACAGGAGTGCGACCGGCACGCAGTTCAGGCCCGCCTCCAACATCTTTGTCAAGGAGATCGAGACCCCCGCGGCGCCGGCGCCCACCCAGGTGAGCAGGCCACAGGCGAGCGACAAGACGAGCGTGGCTCCCCCGGCAAGTGCGAGACGTCCACCCAGCCAAGCGCCGCGCGCGACCGGCAGCGCCAGCAGCGTCTCCAAGCGCTCCTCGGCCTCCTCGTGCCGCGCCGCCCCCACCTGGGCGCAAGCGAACAGGCTGACGGTCAACACGAAGAAGATGAACACAAACCCCAAGTAGCCGGCCGGCGTCACGATCGAGCCGGCGCCGAACTTGGCCAGCTCGCGCTGGATGCTCGGCGAGATGTCCGCCGAGGAGATCCCTTTGGAGATTACCCCCAAGATCAGCGAAAACAACCCGATGCCGCCAAGCCAAACCGCCAGCCCCGCGCGCTCGCCGCGCAGGGCCAGCGTCGTGGGCGAGGACAGCAATCCCAGTTTCGCCTCTGCCGTGTCCTTGGAGGAGAGCAGCCCGGTGCCGACGTCGCGCGCCAGCGCGATCTTCGCCGCAAGCGCGAGCAGCAGGACCGTGGCCAGGACAGGCGCCACCAGGACCCCGGGCCGCGCCCCCACGAAGGGCCTCATTTCCTCGGCCCAGCCAAGCGGTGTGGTCCACCGCAGCCAGCCCCAACCGTTCACCGTGTCCGCGATCACCCGCAACAGCAAAGCCAGCCCTACCGCCGCGCCGCCCAACTCCAGCGCCAGCCTGCGCGTGGGCGCCACCTGGCTGGCGAGCGCACCCACGCCCACGAACACCGGCACGACCGAGACGGTCGCGAGCGCCAAGAAGGCCGAGCCGCCGCCCGGCAGGCCGCCCAGCACGAAGCCCACGAACTCCGCGAACCAGATGACTATGACGCCGGCTGCGATCGCAGCCATCGCCGCGGCGAACGCGGCCCCGCGCCCGAGCGTGCCCGCGAGCACCAACTCCATGCGCCCGGTGTCCTCCTCGGTGCGCAGCGCCCGCACCGCCGCCAACAGGCCGAACGCGGCCGCCACGATCGCCAGCGTGCCACCGACCCGCCAAGCGCTGTAGCCGCCCACGCTGAGCAGATCATGGGGTTCGCCATAGAACAAGCGCAACCCCTTGTTGGGCCCGAAGCTCCGCGCGAAGCCCAAACGGTCGGAGGTCGTGGGATAGGAGTGGCGGTAGCCCGCCGGCTGGATGTAGGCGTAGATCGCGAACAGGTAGGCGAACGACAAGGTCCTGACCCGCGCGTCCTTGAAGGCCCGGCGCGCCAGGGCCCCCGTCGCGCCACTAGGGCGCGTCATCGCCGCTCGCCCGCTCGAGGCCTGCCGAGGTTCCGCTTGCCAAGACCTGCGCCGGCGAGGCTGCGCTCGCCGCCACCTGTCCCGGCGCGGCCCCAGAGCCGTCGTAGTGGTGCAAGAAGATCTCCTCCAACGAGGGCTCGCGACTGGTGAGAGAGGTGATCGAGGGCCCGCCCGGCTCGTCCGCGGCGCGCGCCAAGGCCTCGATCAGGGGACCCACCTCGCCGGTGACCTCGCAGCGCAGGGCATTCTCGCCGGCCGGGGTCGTGCTCACCCCGGGCAGCTCCGGCAGAGCGGGCGCCGGCCCATCGAAGGCGACCTCGATCGTGTGGGCGCCGAGGTGGCGCAGCTCGGCCAAGCTGCCTTGATCGACGAGCTTGCCTTCGCGCAAGATGCCCACGCGATCGCACAAGGCCTCCACCTCGCTGAGGATGTGCGAGGAGAGGAACACCGCCTGGCCGCGCTGCTTTGCTTCGTGGACAGTTTCGCGGAAGGCCACCTCCATCAAGGGGTCGAGTCCGCTGGTCGGCTCGTCCAAGATCAAAAGCTCGGCCCTGCTGGCGAAAGCCGCCACCAGCTGGACCTTCTGGCGGTTGCCCTTGGAGAGCGCCCGGATGCGCTTGGAGGCCTCCAGCTGAAAGCGCTCGACCAACAGGTCCCGGTAGACAGTGTCAACGCCGCCGCGAATGCGGGCCAAGAACTCGAAGGTCTCGGTGCTCGTCATCGACGGCCACAAGAACGGCTCCCCGGCGACGTAGGCGACGCGGCGGTGCGCCGCGACCGGATCGCGCCAGGCGTCGATCCCGAACAGCTCGGCGCGGCCAGACGTGGGGCGGTGCAGGCCCAGGAGCAGCCTGATCGTGGTCGTCTTGCCCGAGCCGTTGGGACCCAGATAGCCGTAGACCTCTCCCGGCGCGACGTCGAGGTCGAGCGAGTCCAAGGCCAAGGTCTCGCTGTAGCGCTTGGTCAAGTCTTCGGTGTGGATCACCTCGCCGATGCGATCACCTCGGCGATCTCGTTCTCTCGGACGTTTCCATGGCCCTGAAAGCTAGTGCTTCTCGGGCTCGGGGTGTCCGTGCGATCCCACGTTCACGTGCGGCGTTACACGGATGCTTGAACGCCCGCCGCCGGGCAGAGTCCTCAGACGTGACCGCAGCCGCGAGCAAGGCTTCCGGGGCCTGGGTGTCCGGGACCAAAGCGTCCGGGCCCGGCGCTTCCGAGACCGAGGCTTCCGATACCGAGGCTTCCGATACCGAGATGTCCGGGTCCGAGGCCCCCTACCCCGAGGCGCACGTGGTGGACGTGGCGCTCAAGGACGGCTCCACCTTGCACATACGCCCGGTGAGCGCGGACGACGCGGACTCGATCAAACGCTTCTTGGACGAGCTCTCGCCCGAATCGATCGGCTTTCGCTTCTTCGGCTCGCCGAACTTGGATTGGGTCGCCAAATGGTCTGTGGACGTGGACTACTGCGATCGCTACGCCTTGGTCGCGAGCACCGACCAAGACCAGGCGATCGTGGCGCACGGCGCCTACATGCGCTTGGACGGCGAGCGCGCCGAAGTGGCCTTCGTGGTCGGCGACGAGTGGCAAGGCAAGGGGATCGCCACGATCATGCTCGCCCACCTCGCGGCCGCCGCCGAGGAACACGGCATCTCAAGGCTTGTGGCCGAGGTCCTGCCCCACAACCGCCGCATGATCGACGTCTTTCGCCAGAGCGGCTTTCCGGTCGAGCAGCACAGCGGTTTGGACTCGATCGAGATCGAACTGCCCACCGCGATGTCAGAGCAGACGCTGGAGCTGTTCGACGAGCGCGATCGTCAGGCCGCGGTGGCCGCGGTGCGCAGCTTCTTGGAGCCGGTCGGGGTCGCGGTGGTGGGTGCCTCAGGGCGGCGGCGCACGATCGGCGGCGAGCTGTGGCACAACCTCGCTCAAGGCCACTTCGGGGGCGAGCTGTATGCGGTCAACGACAAAGCCCGTACCGTCCAAGGTGCTCGCGCGTACGCCACGATCGCCGAGGTGCCCGGCCAGGTGGACATGGCCGTGATTGCGGTACCGGCCCGCTACGTGACCCAGGTCGCACGAGAATGCGCGCTGACCGGCGTGCGGGCCCTGCTGGTCATCTCCAGCGGCTTCGGCGAGACGGGGGCCTCCGGCGAGGAGCGCCAAAGAGAGCTACTGTCAATCTGCCGGGACAGCGGGATGCGCCTGGTCGGGCCCAACTGCTTGGGCGTGCTCAACACGGCGCCCGAGGTGTCCCTGAACGCGACCTTCGCGGCCGGCTCGCCGAAGGCGGGCAGGATCGGCTTCCTCTCTCAGAGCGGGGGCTTGGGCATCGCGATGATCGAGGGAGCTGGGCGCCTCGGGTTGGGGCTCTCCTCGTTCGTGTCGGTCGGCGACAAGGCCGACATCTCGGGCAACGACCTGCTCCAGTACTGGGAGCACGACCCCAACACGGACGTGATCCTGCTCTACCTGGAGTCCTTCGGCAACCCGCGCCGCTTCGCGCGGATCGCACGCCGAGTGGGCGCGCGCAAGCCGATCGCGGCCGTCAAGAGCGGGCGCTCGACCGCGGGCGCGCGAGCTGGGGCTTCGCATACCGGGGCATTGGTGGCAGCCTCGGATGTGACCGTGGACGCCCTGTTCGAGCAGGCCGGGGTGATCCGCACCGACACGGTGCACGAGCTGTTTGACGTGGCGGCCCTGCTCTCGGCCCAACCGATCCCGCGCGGCGGGCGCGTCGCGATCGTGACCAATGCGGGTGGACCCGGCATCCTCTGCGCCGACGCTTGCCAGGCTCAAGGGCTTGACGTGGTCGAGCTGGATCATGGCGTGCGCAGGCGCTTGGGCGCTTTCTTGAACCCCCAAGCCTCGCTCGGCAACCCGGTCGACATGATCGCGAGCGCCTCCGCGGAGAGCTACAGGCGCACGATCGAACTGCTGGCGGGCGCGGGCGTGTGCGACGCGGTCCTTGCGATCTTCGTTCCCCCGCTCGTGACCGAGGCGCGAGACGTGGCCCGTGCGATCCACGCGGCCGCGGCCGGCGCGGGCGAGGTGGCGGTGGCCGCGGTGTTCATGACCGACGAGTTGAGCCGGGCGGGCGTGGAGGAGGGTCTCGGCGGCCGCGCCCCGCTCAGAGCGGGCGGTGGGCGCAAGGGCCATGGGAGAGACGAGGAGGAGATCGGCGCTGAGGAGCTTGCACGGGGCGAAGGCCGGAGGGTGCCCATGTTCGACTTTCCCGAGGACGCGGCGCGGGCTTTGGCGCACGCGAGCAAGTACGGTCGCTGGCGCGAGCGACCGCCCGGCAAACTCGTGCGTCCGGCCGGCCTGCGCCCGGCGGCGGCCGCCGCGATCGTGGCGCGGGGCGTGGCCGGTGGTGGCGGCTGGTTGGGCGCCCGCGAGGTGGGGGCTTTGTTGCGCTGCTATGGCCTGCCTCTGGTCAAGACCCGCACGGCGCGCACTCCGCGCGAGGCGGCGGCCGCGGCCGAGGCGCTGGGGGCGCCCGTCGCGCTGAAGGCGATCGCCGCGGGCTTGCTGCACAAGAGCGACGCCGGCGGTGTGCTGCTCGATCTCGACGGGTCCGAGGCGGTGCGGGCGGGCGCCGAAGAGATCAAGCGAAGCGTGGGACGCGCGGGACACAAGCTGGAGGGCTTCTTGGTGCAGCCGATGGTCAAAGCCCAGGTGGAGCTGCTGATGGGGGTGGTACACGACGAGAGCTTCGGGCCGATCGTCGCGTGTGGAGCGGGCGGCACGCGCGCTGAGATCTTGGGCGACGTGGCGGTCCGGATCACGCCGCTGACCGACCTGGACGCGGCCGAGATGCTGCGCTCCTTGCGCACCCACGCCCTGCTCGAGGGCTACCGGGGCGCTCCTCCGTGCGACGTGGTGGCCTTGGAAGGGATGTTGCTGAGGCTGAGCGCGCTGGTGGGAGACCACGCCGAGATCGCCGAGCTGGACGCCAATCCGGTGGCGGTGGGGCCCGACGGAGCGCTGATCCTCGACGCGCGGGTGCGTGTGCGTGCGCCCTCGCCGCGCAAGCCGCAGCCGTCTCTGCGGGGCTGAGTGCACCGGACCGACTCCGCGGGGCTTGGCGCGGCGATGGGCTAGGCGTCGCGATGGAGCTGGGCGCGGCGCTGGGACGGCCGTCGCAGGGGTCGTGTGGGGTACGTGCTTTGCCGCGACCGAGGCGCGGATTTGTCCGCTGGGCGAGGACGCGAGGGAGGCCTAACGTCTCAATATGTTCGCGTTCTTCCGCCTCGCACCGGTGCCCGATCCCGACGCCTCCGGCGAGGGGGGCGCCATCAGGATCGTGTTGGCCGACGATCACGCGGTGATGCGCGAGAGCTTGCGGCTGCTGCTCGACAGCGAGGCCGACATCCAGGTGATCGCAGAGACCGACAACTTGCAGGCGGTGATGGGGCACATCAACGCGCGGCGCCCTGACGTGCTCGTGCTCGACCTGGGCATGAACGACGGAGGTTCCGGGATCGAAGCGCTGGCGCGCGTTCATCGGGAAGCGCGCGAGACGAACATCGTGGTGCTCACGATGAACGACGACCCCGCCTTTGCGACTCGCGCTTTGGAAAACGGCGCGAAGGGCCTCGTGCTCAAGGAGATGTCCGACTCCGATCTTCCCGCGGCGGTGCGTCAGGCTTCGCGCGGCAAGCGCTACCTGAGCCCGGCCATGGCCGCCAAGCTGGACGGCGACCGGGGCAAGGCCGCCCGGGAGGACAAGCTGACACCGCGCGAGCGCGAGGTCTTGCGACTGATCGCTCTGGGTCACACGAGCGTGGAGATTGCCGCCAAGCTGGGGCTCTCACCCCGCACGATTGAGACGCACCGGGCGCGCATCCACCGCAAGCTGGGTCTGGACACCCGTGCCGAACTGGTCGCCTATGCCTTGCGACACGAGCTATTGCGGCCATGAGCTCGACGGGCGGAGTCCCAAGGCGCGCCGAGCGCCGCACGGTAGGAGACGCTCATGCGCGGGTATCCCACCTCGCGATCGTGAGGACGGGAGCGACCATGCAAGTTGACCAAGCGTTTCGCTGCAAGCGGTGCGGCGAGGTGATCGGCGTGTATGAGCCGCTGGTGTTGTGCGCCGAGGGCGGCGCCCGCACGACTTCGCGAGCCGCCGAGCCCCAGCTGCACGCCGCGGACTCAAGGCAATACCACCGGGACTGCTACGCGGCCGAGCTTGGCGAGGATTGAACTGGCGAGGATCGAACGGATCGCTGCCAGACCACGACCGGCCACGCCGAGCTTGGCTACGCCTGAACCGAGGGCCGAGTTTGTGACGCTTCACTCTCCAGAGATCAGCCTCGCGGCGCGCTTGAGTCGAGGGCCGACGTCGGCGAGCAATCGCTTGACCGAATAAGCGCTCGAAGGCACCGTGACTTCGAGCGCCAAGGGGCGGTCGCTGGCCGGGCGCGGGACGAGCACCGCGATCGAACGTGCTCTCGCGACGAACTCTTCGTCGCTGACGACGGCTTCGCGCGGGCTGATGCGGTCGAGCTGGGTTCGCAGCCGGCTCTTGACGGTGATCGAGCGCGGGCCCCGGGGGGTCAGCTCGAGCGTGGCGAGCAGCGCTTGGCGCTCGGCGTCGGAGACGCTGGCCAACAGGACCTTGCCCATCGCGGTGCAGTAGACGGGAATGTGAGCTCCCACCCCGAGGTCCATGTCGGCTGCGCGATGGTCTGCGCGGTGGCTGAGGAATCGGTACAGGTAGATCACGCGTGCCCCGTCGAGAACTCCCATGCTGACGGTGTGGCCGATCTCATCGCGCAGCTCTTCCAGGACCGTGCGTGCGGGCACCTCCCTGCGGATCGCGCCGAGCGCGGCGCTGCCCGGGTCGGCGGCCGGGGCGGAGAGGCGGTACCTGCGTTTGTCGTCCTGCTCGAGACAGCCGAGGGCGACCAAGGTGATCGCGTAGCGGTGCGTGGTGGAGCGGCTGATCCCGACGATCTCGGCCATCTCGGCGATCCCCAACGTTTGTCGCTCTCGCGAGAACGATTCCAAGATCGCGATGCCATATTCCAGCGATCGCGACAGCCTCGGGTCCGGCTTCGGTCTGATCCGCGCCGAGGCCGACGGCGGATTGCTCGAACGGTTTTGACTTGCGGCTTTGCTTGGGCGGCCCTGGTCGGCTTTCTTGGTGTGGTCGTCATCCTTGTACATCGCATCACCTCGTGGGTCGAGCCGCGCGGCCGGGTGTTTCCGGAATATCCTGCGGTGACGCGCTCAGACAAGCGGCCGACCCTGACTTGGAGAATACAATCGTCTGTTGGTAAAAAAACTACAGACAACCTCAGACGGAGGTCACGCGCTCGACGATCGCCGCTACCAGATCGGCGAAAGTCAGGCCCGCGGCCTCGGCCGCGGCGGTGGTGATTCCGGTCTCGGTGAGACCCGGGATCGTGTTGATCTCCAAGACTTGGGGGACCTCGTTCTCATCGAGGATGAGATCCACGCGGGCGAAGTCGCGACAGCCCATCAGGCGGTAGCTGTCCAAGGCGACGCGCTCGACGCGCTCGCGTACCTCGGGGGAGAGTTCGGCTGGAACCTCCATGCGCAGCTGGCCGATCGTGTAGTGGGCTTCGTAGCTGTAGAAGCTCTCCGGGGTGAACAGCTCGACGATCGGCAGGGCTCTGGGGCCGGCGGCGGGATCGCCAGGGGCACGGGAGTGGGCGGTGGCACCGGAGCTGTCGAGCACCGTGACCGCCAGCTCGCGGCCGACGATGCGCTCCTCGACGAGGACCCGGTCGCCGTAGCCGAAGGCGCCGAGGATCGCGCTGGGGAGCTGCTCGGCAGCGGTGACGAACTTGATTCCGATGGCCGAGCCTTGGGCGACCGGCTTGACCACGGCCGGAAGCCCCAGCTCTTGGAGCAGCTTGGGGAACGTCCGGGCGCCGCCGAGCTCGCGGAAGGCCGTCTCGTTGAAGCTGTGGAAGGCGGGTGTGGGGATGCCGTGGAGGCGAAGCATCCGCTTGAACAAGACCTTGTCCATGCACAGGGCGCTGGCCAAAGGATCCGAGCCTGTGTAGGGGACATCCAGCGTTTGCAAGAGGTCCTGCAAGGTGCCGTCCTCGCCGCCGCGACCGTGCATCGCTACGAACACGAAGCGGGGCTGGGCCGCGAGGACACGCTCCACGAAGTCGCCCTCTACGTCGAGCGCTTGCACCTCGTAGCCCAGCGAGCGCAGGGCGCGCTCGACACGGTGCCCGGAGCGCAGGGAGACCTCACGCTCCAGGGAGCGACCCCCCATCGCGACGACGGCCGGGCCGGTGCTCATGTTCTCCCCAGAGGGCGCCACGCGCACGCGCGCGCGCGGGCACACACACGCGCGCGCAGGGCACCCCCAAACGAACAACAACCCCCCCGCCTCGACCCGCCGCCTCGCGCGCGCACACGCACGCACACACGCACGCACGGGGCACCCCCAAACGCGCAACAACAAGCCGGCGCGATCACCCCTTCTCGCCCCCCTTGGCGCCGGAGGCGCGCTGCGCCAGGAGGTTGGTGGAGAACACGGTCGTGGTGCGGAGCTTCTCGCGGTGGTCCTCGACGGCGAGGTCAAGCAAATCGTCCATCAGCTGGGCGAAGGGGAGTCCGGCGGGCTCCCAGAGGTAGAAGGAGAAGGAGCCGGGGATGGTGTTGAGCTCGTTGACGTAGACGCGCTCGGCGGAGTCGATCAGGAAATCGACGCGTGTGACGCCGGCGCAGCCGAAGGCGCTGAATGCTTGCTTGGCGAGATCCTGGACTTGGGCGGTGAGGGGCTCAGAGATGGGGGCGGGGATCAGGCGCTGGGCGCCCTTCATCCCGGAGGCCTTGGCGCCGGAGAGGTACTTGTCTTGGAAGGAGAGGAACTCGGCGGCCGCGACGGGCTGCTCGCACACCGAGGCGCGAGGCTCGACGCCGGGACGGCCGATGACCGCGCAGTTGACCTCGATGCCGTCCTCGACCGAAGGTTCGATCAGGCAGGAGCGGTCCAGCTCGAAAGCCAACTCCAAGGCCTCGCTCAAGGCGCTCTGCTCAGAACAGCGGCTCACGCCCACGCTCGAGCCGAGCGAGGCGGGCTTGACGTAGAGCGGGAAGGGGAAGGTCTGGGTGGCGCGTTCGATGCAGGCGGCTCGATCCGTCTCCCAAGCCTCGCGACGCAGGGCTAGGTGAGCGAGGGCAGGCAGGCCGGCTTGGGCAAGCAAGGCCTTGGTAGTGATCTTGTCCATCGCGGCTGCCGCGGCGCCGACGGGGGGGCCGACGTAGGGGATCTGGGCTAGCTCCAAGGCTCCCTGTAGGCAGCCGTCCTCGCCTTGGGTGCCGTGGGTTGCCAGGACCATGGCGTCGAGCTCGATTGCCTGCTCGCCTCGCCCACCGGCACGCCGCCCCCGCAGGAGGGAGCCGCCGGAGGGAGCGGCTCGCAGCAAACGCCCGTTGTGCAGGTCGAAGTTGATCTCCTCGGCGTCGGGGTCGCCGCCGTCGCCGGGGTAGACGGACAGATCGCGCAGGGCATCGCCGGTGTACCAGCGCCCGCTGCGGGCGATGTAGACGGGGGTCGGGGTGTGGTGCTCGGACAAGACGTCCAAGGCCTGCAGGCCGGTGATGATCGAGACGTCGTGCTCGACGGAGCGCCCGCCGAAGGCGACGCCCACTTTGAGGGAGCGGGGAGGCATGGGGCCCTAGCTTATGCGGCGTAGGTGTCGGGCAGGTCGTTCTCAAACAGGACGACGTCGCCGGCTCGGGTTAGGCGGCCGAGCAAGGAGGTGGCCTCGGCGATGTCCCGCACGACGTGAATGGCGCTCTCGGGGAGCCCGGCGCCGGCGAGGCCTTCGCGGATGGGGGCGGTGCGTTCGGGGCCGATGAGGATCGCCAGGTCACAGACTGCGGCGGCCTGCTCGCCGAAGCGGCGATTGAGCTGTTGCTCGAGCTCGCCGAGCTCGACCATGCCGGGGGTGACGAGCAGGCGCCGGGCGGCGGGGTGCTCGCGCAACACCTCCAAGGCCGCGGCGGCCCCGTCGGGGTTGGAGTTGTAGGCGTCGTCGATCACGACCACGCCCGCTTGACGGTTGTGGATCGGCTGCAGGCGGTGGGCGGGGGCCTTGACCTGGGCGAGGCCATGGGCGATGCGCTCGGGCGCGATGCCGAGCACGTGACCGACGGCGGCGGCGGCCAGGAGGTTGGACACGTTGTGGGCGCCGAGCAGGGCCGCAGAGACCTCTATCGCGGGACTGTCGGGTCCGTCGAGTAGGAGCGTGAAGGTGGTGCGCCCGTCGGCGAGGCGCACGTCCCGAGCGAGCACTCGCGAGGCAGCGGTGTTGTTTGGGGGGGAGGGACGGGGCGTGCGGGTCTGGGACCCGGGCGCCGGGGGCGCCTGGGCGAGAGAGGCAGGCGGAGAGCGTCGCTCGATCTCGAACAAGGTCACGGGCACGGTCGCTCGGGCGGCGAGTTCCATGCAGCGGGGGTCGAGGGCGTTGGTGATGAAATGGCCGTCGGGGGGCAGGGCATCGAGCAGCTCGCCCTTGGCGGCGGCGATCGCCTCGATCGAGCCGAGCCGCTCCAGGTGCATCGGGCCGATCGCGGTGATGAGGCCGATCTTGGGGTGGACCAGGTCGCAGAGTTCGGCGATATCGCCTTGCCTGAACATGCCCATCTCCACCACGAAGGCCTTGTGGGAAGGGCGCAGGTGCTCGTTGATCGTGCGCAAGACGCCGAGGTAGCTGTTGTAGGACTCGGGCGTGACCAAGGTGGGGCGGTCGGCTTCGAGCACTGCGCCGACGCAGAACTTGGTGGTGGTCTTGCCGTAGCTGCCGGTTATCCCGACGACTAGGGGATCCCAGTCGCGCAGGGAGTGCTGGGCGCGCTGTTCGTAGCGCCGGTTGATCGAGCGCTGGAAGGGCTGGAGGGCGCGGTTGGCGCCCAGGATGGTCCAGGGTGCGCCGACCAGGAGCAGCAGGGCGATCGCCAGCACCGCGGCGAGAGAGGCGGTGGTGAGGCCGATCGCGGCTAGGACGATCGTGGCCAAGAGCAGCAGCAGGGGCGCGAGCAGGGCGCCCGCCAAGAGGCGCTTGGCGCGGCCGGTGAAGACGAGCGGCTTGACCGCCTCGCGACGCCAATCTCCCACGCCCAAGGCGGCCAAGGGGCAGGCGAGGAGCAGGAGTGCGCCGCACAGCCAGCCCGATCCGCTTGCCGAGGCGGCCAGGGCGCCCGCAAACAGAAGGCCGGTGGCGAGGAGCTCGCGGGGGGCGAACAGCTCGTGGCGGCGGCGCAGCCAGAGCATCAGGCGGGCGCCCTCGTAGTGCTCGAGCTGGAAGAGGTGCAGGAGACGGTGCTGGCGTCCGATTAGACGCACTCCGATCGCCGCGACGACGAGGACCGTGGCGGCGCTTTCGAAGGCGCTCATGGCTCCTCGCGGGACATGAATCTGGGGTTCTCGGAGGTGTCGGAGCGGGGTACGGTCACAGGTCCTCCGGGGCGACGAAGTGGGAGGCGATGCGGGCGAAGCGGGCGGGCTGGTCGAGGTAGCTGAAGTGACCGGCGCCCTCGAGCACGACAAGGCCGGCGTCGGGGATCAGGCGCTCCATCTCATGGGCGTCGGCCAAGGGGGTCTCGGTATCTTCGGAGCCCCAGATAAGCAAGGTAGGCACGGTGATCGCGGGCATGTAAGGGCGCAGGTCGGCGTTGACGAGCTTGACGAGCGTGGGTCGCATCTCGCCGGCGGCGAGGTAGTCGGCCGAGGCGGCTTTGCCCACCAGGCGCGCGCGCAGTCGCTCGCCGGGCGAGCCGAGGAAGCGGGCGGCGTACTTGCCGACCTTGGCCAGGGCGACGCGGCGATACCAGCGGAAGGTGCGTTTGGGACGGATTCCGGCGGCGTCGACCAGGATCAAGCGCGAGGCTCGCGCGGGTTCGGTTGCGGCCATCCTGATCGCGATGCGACCGCCGTTTGAGTGTCCGACGATCGTGGGCGCCTCGATCTCCAGGGCGTCCATGAAAGCCGCTACGAAGGCCTGGTAGTCCTCTACTCCCCAGGGCTGGGGCGGGATCTCGCTTTGGCCGAAGCCGGGCAGGTCGAGCGCGTGGACGGTGGCCACGGGAGAGAGGCCGGTGACGATCGGGTAGACGGCCTCGATCGAGGCGCCCCAACCGTGCAGCACGAGCACGGGCGGCCCGGACCCGGCGATCAGGTGGCGCGTCTTGAGGCCGAGCACGGTGGTGTGCCGGGTGGGAAGCGTGGCGGGCATGGGCGAGCGCTCAGCCGGGTGGGACGCGGGTGGCGGACATGGCTGGGTGGTCGGGTGGGCGGGGGCAGGTGGCGGGCGGGGGCTCGTGCATGGGCTAACGGTATTGCGCGAACGGGCGGCTTAGGCGAGTCGCTGGATGGACCGCCCTCGGTGTGCTAATCTTCATAAAACTGATCGAGAATCTGGAGATTGTGCCGTGAAGATCGATATACACCAACACTTCTGGACTGGGCCGCTCGTGGAGGCGCTGGCCGAGCGGGACGAGCTGCCGTTCGTGCGTCGCGAGCAAGGGCTCACGGTTCTGTTTTTGGCCGGCGAGCGGCCCTATGTGATCGAGCGCGAGGAGGAAGACGCGAGCCGTCGGGCAGAGCTTGTCCGCGGGGACGGTCTCGATCGGGCGCTCGTGTGCCTCTCGAGCCCGCTCGGCATCGAGTCACTCCCGAGACCGGGCGCCACACGGTTGATCGAGGCCTACCTCGACGGCGCGCTTGAGCTGGGCGATCCGTTCGGCGTGTGGGCGCCGGTGGCGCTCGATCGGATCGACCCGGGCGACGTCGATCGGGCGCTCGATCGGGGGTGCGCCGGCATTTCGCTGCCGGCCGGGGCTTTGGGCCAGGTTGACAATCTCGCCCATCTGGCCCCGACGCTTGGGCGCATCCAGGAGCGGGGCGCTCCCCTGTTCGTACATCCGGGCCCGGGGTCGCGTCTGCCCGCCCACGAAGCGACGCTGGGCGATCCTTTGTGGTGGCCGGCGCTGACGCGATACGTGGCCGAGGTGCACGCGGCTTGGTTTGTGTTCGTGACGGCCGCTCGCCGTCAGTTCCCGGAGCTGCGGGTGGTGTTCGCGATGTTGGCCGGGCTCGCGCCTCTGCACACCGAGCGCCTGCTGGCCCGCGGAGGGCCTGAGGTGGACCTGGAGGATCCGAGGATTTTCTATGACACCTCTTGCAATGGTCCTTATGCGATCTCGCTGATGGATCGCCTTGTGGGCGCTGATCAGCTCGTCTATGGGTCCGATCGCCCGGTCGTCGATCCGGGCAAGCATGGTGTTCGCGAGGTGGAGGAGTGGCAGCGGTTGGCGAGCAATGCGGGGCGCCTGTTCGGGCAGGAAGGGGAGCGCCGGCCGCTTGAGCGGCGCACGCGGGTGCTTTCGGCCGCGACTCGGCCCAAGCGTGTGGCGGTTTTGGAGCGGGCGCTGCGATGAGCGGGGCCTTCGACCACCCCGCTCGGCGAGGTCCTCCCACACCCTGACCGGCCGCTTCGTCCGCGATGGGCGGCCTGCCTCGTCGTCGGGGGCTTGCCTCGTCGTCGGGGGCTTGCCTCGTCCGCGATGGGTCACCCGCCTCGTCGGCCATGTGCGGCCGTGCTTGAGCCTCTGAACTATGCTTGGGTGAAGGAGAACGTAAAGCGGAGGGAACGGGGTAGAGACGATGGCCGTAGACGGGCGCTCACTTGGACGCAGGATTTCTTTGCTCTGCTTGGCGGTCGCCGCGCTCGCGGCGGCGGTCGTGGCGGCGCCGGGCGCTGCGCTAGCCACACCGGTGGTCACCGTGAAGGCGAAGATCGTGCCGATTCCGATCGACCCGACCAAGCCCAACGGCCCGACCTACCCCGGTACGGGCAACATTCTCGGTGCGGGTGCCGCTTTGGAAGCGATGTTGAGCATCAGCGGCACCGAATATGGGGGCTATCCCTCGCCTGTGACCAAGGTCGTCGTGGAGCTTCCGGCCGGCGTCAAGCTGCACACGCAGGGCTTTCCCACCTGTCCGACCGCGACACTGGAAAGCCATGAAGTGCAGAAGTGCCCGAAGGGCTCGCAGGCCGGGCCGACCGGCGAAGCGCTCGGGGTGGTCAGCTTCGGCGGCACGAGGGTCGATGAGAAAGCCACGATCCAGGCGTTCTTCGCGCCGGGTGGGGCGCTGGCCTTCTACACCGAAGGCACTTCGCCTACGGAGATCGAAGTGTTGGCCACGGGAAGCTTCACGACCGCGCCGCCTCCGTTCGGGCCGAAGCTGACGGTGCCGGTGCCATTGGTGGAAACGGTGCCGGGCGCCCCTTACGCATCGGTGTTGTCGATCAAGGGCAAGGTCGGCGCGGCGATCAAGCACGGCAAAAAACTGATCTCCTATGGCACGGTGCCCAAGAAGTGCCCCAAGGGCGGCTTCAAAGGCAAGGTCGAAATCACGTTCTTGAGCGGAGAAACGGTGACGGTCAGCCCGACCGTGCCTTGCCCGAAGCGGTAATGCCCTTGGAACGCTTGGCCCTCAGGATCTGAAGGGCGGTTGCGTGACCGAGGAGCATGAGCCTGAGGAGGGGCCGATCGTTGGGCTGTTGGGGCCTCGCACGAGGCACATGGCCGCCTTGGAGTTCGGCAGCAAGGCCCAGTTCGACGACCCGCGCTTGGAGTGGCGCCGACTCTTCTCCGAGCTGCTCGGCACGTTCTTCTTGGTTCTGGTCGCCGCGGGCGGGGGCATCTTGCACGGGCAGGGCCAGATCAGTTTGGCCGCCGCGGTGGTCGCGCCCGGGCTGATGGTGATGGCGATCATCTTGTTCATGGGCGCCGTGTCGGGCGCCCATCTGAACCCGGTGGTCTCGCTTGCGTTCGCCTTGCGGAGAGATTTCCCGTGGAAGCGGGTGCCCGGCTACATCGTCGTCCAGCTTGCGGGCGCCGCCTTGGCGTGTCTGTTCTTGGAGGCGGTGTTTGGCGACATCCAGCATCTCGGCGCGACCTTGCCGGGGCCCGGCTACGAACCGTGGCAGGCATTGTTGATGGAGATCGTCCTCACCGGTGGGCTCGTCAGCGTCATCTTGGGGACCGCGTCGGCCGCCCAGAACGTGGGTGCGATCGCCGCTTTGGGCGTCGGCGGATACATCGCGCTTGCCGGCCTTTGGTCAGCGCCGGTCAGCGGCACTTCGATGAATCCGGCTCGCTCGTTCGGCCCGGCCTTGGTGAGCGGGGACTTCACGAGCTACTGGGTCTACGTGGTCGGTCCACTCGCAGGTGCTTTGCTTGCGGTCGGCTGTGCTTTCGTGTTGCGCGGCGGCGGCGGCGACCCCATCTCCTATGCGGCCGGCTCGGGTGTCTTGGACAAGGGCAGCTTCGCCGCCAAGCAACGCTTGGCCGAGGCGCTCAAGCGTGGCGAAGCGGTGCCGCCGGGGATCGGCGGCGATGATGAGACCCAAGGAAACCCAAGCCGACGAGGAGACTCGAACTCCTGACCCCTTCATTACGAGTGAAGTGCTCTACCAGCTGAGCTACGTCGGCGCGGCCTTGGATGCTAGCGACGCTGCCCTTCTCAAAGCTCTGCGAGCGCCTCAAGCAGGGATTCGCCGTGGCGCTCGCAGAAGGCTGGGCCGATGCCCTTGACCGCCAGGAGCTCGTCCAGATTGGTTGGCTTGGCGCGCAGGATGCCTTCCAAGGCGGCATTGGCGGCCACCGTGTAGGCCGGCTTGCCTTCGCTGCGGCCCATCCGCCACGTCTTCAGCTTCTCAAATGCCTCTTCGTCGACCGGGTCGAAGATCTCTTGTGTCGCCGCGTGCCGTGCTTGCGGGCGCGTCTTGGATGTCTTTGGCAGGGCGTGCTTCGACGCCTCGACCAAGGCGGCGTCCGCGTCGCACACGTCGCAACACCTCACTTCCGGCGCGCACGGCTCGTCGTCGCCGAAGTGGTCGAGGATCTGTCGCCTGCGGCAGATCTGCCCGCTGGAGATGAACTGCTCGATCGAGCGATAGGACGCCCAACCCCGGTCGCGAGCCTCCTTGATCGCCTCATAGGCCTTGCGCGGGCTGCCTTCGCCGGTCAGCTCCACCAGCAGGCCCGCCGGGCCACCCGGTCTCAGCTTGACGGCTCCCGCGCGCTCGGCGATCGACAGGAGCACTCTTTCGCGCTCTCCCGTCTGTCCGGTTGGCGCGCCCAACGGATCCGGCCCTCCGTGCCCGATCGCGGCGATGCCGTCCTGAGCGCGACCGCGTAGGCCCGCCACGTAGCGCCTCACGTCGTCCACGGTCGTCTCGCGCTCTTTGATGAACCTGATCAATCGGCCCAGGTCCATCCTCGATGCCAACAGCACCGCCCGCGCCGGTCTCCCGTCGCGCCCGCCGCGCCCAGCCTCCTGGTAATAGGCCTCGAGGCTGGTCGGCACCGCCCAGTGCACGACCGTGCGCACGTCCGCCTTGTCGACCCCCATGCCGAACGCGTTCGTTGCCACGACCACCTCGGCCGCTCCTCCCATGAAAGCCTCCTGGCTGGCTCTGCGCGAATCCGGGCTCATGCCTGCGTGGTAGCTGACCGCGTCCACGCCACGGCCCCTCAGAAGCTCGGTCACCTCCTCGGTGTGCTTGCGGGTCCCGCAATACACGATCGCCGGTCTCGCCTGCGGTTCTCCCAGCACATGCAATAGCGCTGCGCGCTTGCGCGCGACCGCCCCCTTGCCCTCCAAGCCGACCACGTCGAAGCTCACGTTGGGCCGGTCGAACCCGGACCGCACCGCCACCCAGTCGCGCAACCCCAACCGCTCGGCGATCTCCTCGGCCACCTTCGGCGTGGCCGTGGCGGTGGCCGCCATGACCGCCGGGCGTACACCTGCTTGCCCGGCGCCCCGGGGATCGCCTGAGCGGCTGAGCGACTCGATCGCCTCGTGCAAGCGCAGGTAGTCGGGCCTGAAGTCGTGACCCCACTCCGCGACGCAGTGGGCCTCGTCAACCACGAACAGGCCCACCTTGCGGGTGGCGAGCGTCTCGCGAAACGTCTTCGAGGCAAAGCGCTCCGGTGCAGCCAACACGAGCTTGGCCGCACCTGAGCGAATCGACTGCAACGCCTGCTCGTTGTGGCCGTCGGCCATGCCCGAAGCCAGCATCGCGGCCTGCACGCCCGCCAGCTCCAACCGCTTGTGCTGATCGGCCATCAGTGCGATCAGCGGGCTCACCACGACCACCAGCGGTTGCTCGGGGTCGGACTCGCCGGCGAGCGCCGGCAACTGGTAGCAAAGCGACTTGCCGCCTCCGGTCGGCATCACCACCAGGCTGTCCTGGCCGTCGAGCGCCGCTTGTACCGCCTCGCGCTGGCCCGGCCTGAAAGCGTGCAGGCCAAACCGCTCGAGCAACTGCTCGGGGCTTGGCTTGGTGTGGGGGCCAGCGGTTCTCAGATCGGGTGTCGGGCCGGGCCCATCGGGGGCCGTGCCGTTGCGAGCGGCGGCTGTGCCGGTCGGAACGGCTTCGGGGAGCGTGTCGGTGAGGCTGGTGTCGGTGAGGCTGGTTTGAAGCACACACCAAAGCTACCTAGCGCTCCGGGCGGTATTTGGCGCCGCCCGGAGCTCCACTTGCCAAGCGGCTCAGCGCTTGCGTGGCGGCTCAGCGCCTACGCCACACCACGCGCGCCCCGCCGGCCGGCACCAGCGTGATCGCGCGCCTCTGGTTCCACTCCCCCTTGCGCCACAGCCGGCTGCCTTTGGCGGGCACCTCCGGCGAGAGCTCCCTTAGGATCGTCTGCAAGATCAGCTTCATCTCAAGCGTCGCAAACGAAGCCCCGATACAGCGCCTGATCCCGCCCCCGAATGGGATCCACGAGAACGTCTCCGGCGCTTTGTCCAAGAACCGCTCGGGCCTGAACTCGGTCGGCGCGTCATACACCTTGGGGTTGCGGTTGGTCAGGTAGATCGACGGCACCACCCTGGTTCCGGCCGGCAATTCGCGCCGGCCCACCTGAAGGGGCGCCTGCAGTACCCGCACCACCATCGGTACGACCGGACGCACCCTCAAGGTCTCCGAGATAACCGCCTGCATGTACTCGTCGCCCTCGTCCCGCTCGATCTCGGCGACCAGCCGGGCGAGCTTGGCCGGGTGGCGCACCAGTCGCTCCACCGCCCAAGCCACGGCAGTGGCGGTCGTCTCGTGCCCCGCCAACAAGAGCGTCACGAGCTCGTCGCGCAATTCCGCGTCATTCATGGCCCGGCCGTCCTCGTCGCGCGCCAGCATCAGCAGCGAGAGGATGTCGGCGCGCTCGCCCAGGTCCTCTTGCGAGCGCCGGCGGGCGATCTCCGCATAGATCACCTTGTCCAGATGGTCGAGCGCCCGCCCGATCCTGCCCGTGGGTCTCGCTTCGACCGGTCGGCGCAGCGCGTTCATCAACAATGCCGGCGTCTGCCCCGGTGAGAGTAGTCCCCCGATCGCCTCCCGCAAGGCCCCCATCCGCTCGGCCTCGACGCCGAACACGGCCCTCAAGATCACCTCGAGCGTGATCGCCCGCGTGCGCTTGCTCAGCTTCATCGGCTCGCCGATCGGCCACTCGGCCATCGAGCGCTCGGTCGCCTCCACGATCACGTCCGCGTACTCCCTCATCCGCTCCCCGTGAAAGGGAGGCAGCAGCAACTTGCGCTGGCGCATGTGCTCCGGTCCGGTCAGCACGATCACCGAGCTGGGACCCATCACCGGGGCGATCGGCGAAGCGCCCGCCGCCGAGGGCGCCACCTCAGGTGGAGCCGTGAACACGGCCTTCACGGCATCCGGGTCACTCAACATCACCAATTTGCGCCCGCTCGGACCGAAAGTCAGCGTGAACGCCTCGCCATAGCGGCGCACACAGCGATCCATCACCCACGTCGGCGCCAGCGCCCACACGAACGTCAAAGCCAGCGGCGGCACCTTCGGGCCGGCCGGGAGCGCCTCGGCGGGCGGTTCGGCGAGGGGTTTCAGAGCGCCTGCGGGCGGCTGCGCGACGGCGGTGGCCACCCCAAGAGCCTATCGGGCTGGCGCTCGCTCTCCGCTAGCGCCGCCACGATGCGCTCATGCGCCCGCTGCACCTGCTCTTCGGTCAAGGTCCCAGAATGACGGCGCAAGTAAGCCAACAGCATCCGGGCCGGTGTGATCCTCACTCCGCGGCGGCGAGCCAGCGGTTTGTTCAACCCAAGCGCGACTGAACACGACCAGCGCATCGGCCCGCTCACCGGTGATCCGTTCGAGCGTCTCGCGTTGCTCCTGAGCTTGGCGCAGCACCGCTCCATGGATGCTCCTGACGCGGACTTCGCCTTGGCGGCTCTTGGTCTCGATCGTAAACAGACCAGCTTTGCCGAGCGCGATGTGATCCACGTTGCCGTAACCGAAGCTCGCGTCATGGATGACATGCCACCCCTCCTCGGCCAGCTCATCGAGCAGCCCACCCACATGCTCCTCGCCGGTGGCGCCCCTGTCGTGGCGATCCACGAGCGGCAACACATAGCGCGAAACCGCGAACATCGTGACCAGCAGAGCCAGCTCAGAGCCGACGAACACGGGACTGTGCAGGCCGAAGGAGCGCCCCAAGATCGTCGTCACCACCGCCAACACTCCAAGCGTGACAAGCGTCCGCAACCGGAGACGCAAAAACGTCGCGCGTGCATGCTGTCCAGGCAGGCGCGCAGTCGGATCGTGGCGTTTGGGCAGGCGCAAGGTGTGGCCGCGTGCGGTTGGCATGTACTTCAGGCATCGGCCTCGGCGATGCCCCTCCTTTAGAACGTGTCTCAAACCTGCGGTGCTTCCGCATGCAGGGACGTATCTCGGGGTGCCGCAGGTTTTGAGACACGTTCTTAGGGCCGCGAGCTCCCTGCCCATGTTCGACCCGCCCGAGAAGTGGCCATCCGTTCGAGCGCTCCGCGGCCGCCCTGTACTGGATCCGCGGAGAAAAACGTGGAACGTGCGGCCATCCGCCTAAAGCCCATCCACGACCGGGTCGAAGGCAAAGACAGGCCACAATTCACAACCCGGCCTTCCGTCATGTCCAACTCAGTGGAATCTTCGCTTCCTTCCGACATCCGCCTGCTGCTGCGTGCAGACGCCGAGCAAAGCTGGCTGCACCGCGAGGTGCTCCCGGTCCTGCGCGAGATCGAGACGCCCACCGAGCGCGCCGAGGAGGACGTGGACGTAGCGCTCGCCTACCTCGAGGCGATGTGGAACGAGGCGACTTTGCGAGCGCGCGAGACCGATGCGGCCCACTGTCATCTGCGCGCCCACGGGCCCGCCTCCGAAGCCTTGGCCGGGCCGGCCGGTCGCTACCACGCCGCCGTGTGCGTTCTGCGCGAGATCGTCGCCGAGCGGATCACTCCCTTCGTGGAGCCCGGTATCGACTTCGATGCTCGTGCCGCCGCCCGCCTGCGCGTGACCGACAAGCGCCCCGGCGGCTGTCAAGCGGCATAGGGACGAGAGACGAGAGACGCGCGGACGAGAGGCTCTCGACCGCGTGTGCGCTTGACCGCGGGTGCGCTCCCGATCGCATAGGGTTCGCGCGTGCCCGATCCCGGCTCCGCGCCCGTCCCCCCCTTCGACCTTCAGGCCCACTCGACCCGCTCGGACGGGGCCTTGGAGCCGGCTGAAGTCGTAGCCGCGGCCGCCCAGGCCGGAGTCAAGCTCCTAGCGTTGAGCGACCACGACACGCTCGCCGGCGTCCAGGAGGCGATCGGCGCCGGGGCCGAGCACGGCGTGACGATCGTCCCCGCGATCGAGATCTCTGCGATCGACGATCCCTCCGCTGCCCCCGGCGATATCCAGGTGGGGGATGAGGCCGGCGCCGAGCGGGCTGAGGCGAGAGCGGCTGGAACGGCCGGGAGTGGGGCGGGAACGGCACGCGAACTGCACATCCTCGGCTACTTGGTCGATCACACCGACCCCGCCTTCCTCGCCACCTTGGCCGGTTTCCTGGCCGACCGCGAGCAGCGCACCCTGCGCATGGCCCAAAACCTGCGCGACCTCGGCTTCCAGCTCGACGCCCAAGCGATCGACGCGCGTGTCCAAGCGGGCGAGCCAATCGGTCGCCCCCACCTGGCCGAAGCCGCGCTCGCCCATCCGGCCAACGCCGAGCGCCTGCGCGCCGAGGAGATCGACGACATCGGCTCCTTCATCCGCGGCTACTTGATCGAGGGCCGTCCAGCCTTCTGCTTGCGCATAACGCCCACGGTCGCCGAGGCGGTCAACGCGATCCACGCCGCCGGCGGCGTGGCCATCTGGGCGCACCCCTTCTGGGACGTATCCGACCCCCCCGAAGTCCTAGCCATGATCGACCGATTCCGCGAGTTCGGGATCGACGGTGTGGAGGCCTTCTACGTCACCCACACCCGCGAGCAGACCGAACTGGTCGCCCACCGCTGCGAGGAGCTCAAAATGCTCTCCACCGGCTCGGCCGACTTCCACGGCCCCGACAATCGTCTCTTCTCGCGCTTCATGGCCTTCGAGACCTACGACTTTCAGCCGCGCTTGGGCCCGATCGGCGCGCTCGTCAAGTAGGCAGCGCCGCCAAGCGATAGGCGAGCGCTTCCAGCGCCAGCTCCTCGGACACGTTCAACGCCAGCCGCAAGCGCGTATCGCACACCAGCTCCACCCCCCTCATCAACGAAGCCGCAGATCGACCTTCCGCGCAAGCGGCCAGCTGGGTGCTCCGATCCACCGCCAGCGCCAGCTCGGGCGTGCCCACCGCAAAGCACCAAGCGTCGCGCAGCCACTGTTCGGCGAGCTTCAAACCCAACGCCAACGTCGCCGCCCGCGCGCGACGCTCGGTCCTGCGCGTCACATCGGCGCCTTCGCGCTCGTACTTGCGCCGCTCCTTCTTCGGCAGCAACTCCGCCTCGGCATGCAACCGCTCGCCCACCGCCTCGCCCGCTCGCGCGCCCTCTGATTTGGCGGCCTCCAACAAGACCGTCCAAGCCCGCTCCTCGGTGTGCCCGCCAAGTGCCGCCCCCACAAAGCTCTCCGCCCACTCGCGCAACCGCCCCCCAGCCTCCCCCGCAAGCGCCTGCGCCAAACGCACATCCCCGCCCGCAAGCTCCGCGCACGCGGAGGCCTCCCCAGGATCCAGCGGCCCCCCCTCGCCTGCCTCCAAACGCTCGCGGACCACCCTGCTCGCCAAAGGGTCGAAGCGCACCTGCTGGCAACGCGAGGCGATCGTCGGCAACACCTCCTCGCGATGCTCGGCAAGCAGGATCAGGTGGGCGAATGGAGCCGGCTCCTCGAGCGTCTTGAGCAGCCGGTTGGCCGCCTGGTCGTTCATCGTGCCGGCCGCCTCGATCACGAACACCCTGCGCTTGGACTCAAACGGCGTATGGGTGGCCGCCGCCACAACCGGCCCCTCGATATCGGCCACCAGCACTTCGCTGGCCCCACTCGGCACAACCCAGGTCAGATCCGGGTGAGCGTCGCGCTCCACGCGCTCTGCGACGGTCTGCGGAGTGCGCGCCCCATCGGCGAGCAAAGCCGCCGCAAACGCCCTCGCCACGGCCTCCTTGCCGCTGCCCGCCGGCCCATGGAACAGGTAAGCGTGAGCCGGCTCTCCCCCCGGCGCAAGCGTCGGCAGCAGGACCGCGCAAGCGTGCTTGTGATCCTCGATGCCCGGCAGCGCCGCCTTGGCCGGCTCGATCGGTGAGGCTGACACGCACTCATCCTAGATGGGCGCTACCTTTGCGCCGTGCCCGCCGGCAAGCTGATCACGATCGAGGGCATCGACGGCGCCGGCAAGTCCACGCTCGCCCACTCCTTGGTCGGCGCCTTGCGCGAGCGCGACGTCTCGGTCGAGTTGTTGAGAGAGCCCGGAGGCGTCCTGCTCTCCGAGCGGATCCGCGCTCTGGTCAAGGACCCCGCCCTGACCGTCAGCCCCCCCGCCGAGGCTTTGCTCTACGCGGCCGCCCGAGCCGAGCTCGTCCACGAGCGCGTGCTTCCCCTGCTCGCAGCCGGGACTTGGGTCTTGCTGGACCGCTTCGTGGACTCCTCGCTGGCCTACCAAGGCGCCGGCCGGCAGCTCGGGATCGAGCAGGTTCGGGCCATCAACCTCCTCGCCACCTCCGGCTTGGTCCCCGACCGCACCTTGCTCCTACGAATCGCGCCCACCACCGGCCGCGCGCGCCAAAACATTCGCGAGGAGGCCCCCGACCGCCTCGAGCGCGAGGGCGAGCAGTTCTTTGGCACGATCGCCGCCGCCTACGACGCCTTGGCCGCCGCCGAGCCCGAGCGGGTCCGCACGCTCGACGCCGAGCAATCGGCCTCCGCGGTGCTCGATTCGGCCTTGGCCGAAATCGCCGACCTCTTCCCGTCCGGCTGACGCGGACCAACCGAGCCGGGACACGTTTCGAGCGCGCTCGCGAGGCGGGTGGCTCGTTAGCATGGGGGAGATGAATGTTGTGCTCTACGGGCTGCCTCGCCTGCGCGCGCGAAACTCACTGTGGGTCCGCGCGCGGATCCTCTGCTCGGGCATAGCTCTGGCCTTTCTCCTAAGCGCCGCCCCCGCCTCGGCGACCAGCACCACGATCACAACCGACCGCGCCCTCGGGATCTCGATACCCGCCTCGGCCCGCGTCCACGCCACCACCGCTTCGACCGCGACCACCCCCACCGCTGCCACATCCCCATCCGGCGCCACATCCACCACCCCGGCAGCGATCTCGCCGACCAGTACGACGGCCCCCAGCGGCGCCCAGCCCGGAACGATCGCGCCAAGCTCCACTTCCACGACCGGCACGACCACGGTCCCCAACTCAACCCCGACCGTCTCCTCGACCACCCCGGTCCCGGCGGCGGGAGCGCCCGGCACGACGGTCCATTCGAGCACCGTCGTAGTCGCCCACAAGTCGAGCAAACCCACCCACATCTCGACCGGGGCCTTGATCTTGGCCATTCTCGGAGCCATTCTGCTCCTGGCCTGCCTGGCCTGGGGCATCGGCCGCTGGCTGGCTTTGGAACCGCGTTGGGCGATCGCTTTCACGCACTCCCTGCGCGAGGCCTCCTATCGTGGTTCGGAGACCTGGGCGGAGTTCTCCGACTGGGCCCGCCTCGGTCGCTGAGGGGCACCCTCGCGCCCCCGGTTGCGCGCTCCGGATCATCTAAAATTGGAGAGGAAAGACGTTTGGCCTGGTAATGGCCATGTTTGTCTTTCTGTCCGGACCTCGCGGGACGATGCTCGGCCCAGGTGAACAGAGTCGAGAGGGCGTCGCAAGCTTGGCGGCGCAGAGGAGGTAAGGCCGATGGATTCAACCCCGCACCCCATGATCGCGCAGGACACGACAGCCGGTGAGGCCCTGTCCGTGGAGCGGCTATTCACCTCACCCGGCACCCACCCCTTCGACACCGTCGAGTGGGAGATGCGCGACGCCCACATCGGCCACGGCGACCGTGTCGCCTTCGAGCAGGCCGACGTCGAGTTTCCCAAGACCTGGTCCCAAAACGCGACCAACATTGTGGCCCAAAAGTATTTTCGCGGCCAGATCGGCCACCCCGCGCGTGAGCGCTCGGTCAAGCAGATGATCGGACGCGTCGCCGGCACGATCGCCGCCTGGGGTCGCGAGCGCGCCTACTTCGCAACCGAAGAGGACGCCGAGGCCTTCGAGGCCGAGCTGACCCACATCCTCCTGCACCAGCTGGCCGCCTTCAACTCGCCCGTCTGGTTCAACGTCGGGTTCGAGGAGTCCCCCCAGTGCTCGGCCTGCCAGCCCTATCACAAACTCGTCTCGACACCTCACGGCATGGTGCCAATTGGCCAGCTTGTGGAGGGAGATGAAGTTGGGCGCGAGGTGTACGACGCCCATGGTGTGACGCGCATAGTTGCAACCAAGGCCAACGGTCGCAAGCGTGTCCTTCGTGCTCGTCTACGCAACGGCAATTTCGTCGAAGCCACACCCGACCATGTCGTAAAGGCCGTCTTCGAGCGACGCACCCAGCCGGCATGGCTGCGTATGGACCAGCTCGAGGTCGGTATGCGGATGCATCTCTATCCACATCGGGCGAAGGTCAGCGATCCAATTCGCGTCGCGGTGGGAGCCCAGTCGGAAGCAGGCTCTCTGCTGGAGGACCTCGTCGAGGTTGATCGTGTCGCGGTCTCCGAGGCTGCGCTCGCCGGCTGGCTGCAGGCCGACGGTTTTGTTGGCCAATATGCAGGTACAAATCGATCGTTGACGATCGAGTTTCAGGTCGCGACCGACGAGGAGTACGAGTGGGTAATGGATCATCTCGACGTTGCCTTCCCGCACGTCCACCGCAAGGTACGTGAGGCCGATACCCAACATATTCGCGTACGACGGATTCGTCTTTACGGTGAGGTCTTGCGGGAGTTTGTTGAGTCATGGGGTCTGCTGGCTCGTGGCACCGACATACGCGTCCCCGCTCGACTTTTCACAGCCTCGCATGACGAGATCGTTGCTTATCTGCGCAGCATCTTCCAGGCTGACGGATACGTCGCGGTTCGGCGTCGTGATGAGGTCCAGAACGCACGTATCGGCTTCTCAGTGATCGGCGAGCAGTGGACCGAGGACGTACAGCTACTGCTGGGCATTCTGGGTATCTACTCGCGGCGAACCCGCAAGGCCGAGAGCAGGGAGGATCGGCACGACATGCATGAGCTGTCGATCTCTATCGGCTCTGAGCGTGCCCGATTCTCCGAGATGATCGGCTTCATTTCCAGGGAGAAGTCGGACAAGTTGCTCGACTCTTTGAATCTCCGCAATCCTAAGCGCTGTCCTGACCTGCGCGAGGAGGAGATCGTCTCGATCGAGGATCTCGGCGAGATGGAGGTCTATGACATCCAAACAGAGTCAGGCGAGTACCTCTCAAACAACATCGCAGTGCACAACTGCTTCATCCTCTCCGTCGAGGACACGATGGAGTCGATCCTCGAGTGGAACACCAAGGAGGGCAACATCTTCCGCGGCGGTTCCGGCTCGGGCATAAACCTTTCGAACATCCGCGGCTCGATGGAGCCCCTGGCCAAGGGCGGCACCGCCTCGGGCCCCGTCTCCTTCATGCGCGGCGCCGACTCCTGGGCCGGCACGATCAAGTCCGGCGGCAAGACCCGCCGCGCGGCCAAGATGGTCGTGCTCGACGTCGACCACCCCGACATCCGCGAGTTCATCTGGTGCAAGGCCAAGGAGGAGGACAAGGCTGAGGCCCTGCGCGACGCCGGTTTCGACATGTCGATCGACGGCGAGGGCTTCAAGTCGATCCAGTACCAAAACGCCAACAACTCGGTGCGCGTCACCGACGAGTTCATGCGAGCGGTCGAGGCCGACGACGATTGGCACCTGATCGCTCGCGCTACCGGCGAGCCGGTCGGGGAGCCCGTGCGCGCCCGCGAGTTGATGCGCGAGATCGCCGAGGCCGCCTGGCGCTGCGCCGATCCCGGCGTGCAGTACGACACGACCATAAACCAGTGGCACACGAGCCCCAAAAGCGGACGCATCAACGCCTCGAACCCGTGCTCTGAGTACATGCACGTGGACGACTCCGCCTGCAACCTCGCCTCCCTGAACCTGATGAAGTTCCGCCGTCCCGACGGCTCTCTGGACGTGCGCTCCTTCGAGCACACGGTCGACATCGTGCTCTTGGCCCAAGAGATCGTGGTAGGCCCCTCCAGCTATCCCACCGAGCAGATCGGCGTCAACGCGCGCGCCTTCCGTCAGCTAGGCCTCGGCTACGCCAACCTCGGCGCCTACCTCATGTCCAACGGCATGCCTTACGACTCCGAGGTCGGCCGGGGCACGGCCGCCGCCATCACGGCCCTGATGACCGGGCGCGCCTACCGCGAGTCCGCCCGCGTCGCCGCCGCCCTCGGCCCCTACGAGCACTACGAGGAGAACCGCGCCGAGCACAACAACGTGATGCGCATGCACCGCGACTCCTCCTACGCGATTCCCGAGACGATCTGCGGGGACACCGAGCTCCTGGAGGCCGCACGGCGCTCCTGGGACGAGGCGGTCGAGCTGGGCGAGCAGTTCGGCTACCGCAACGCCCAAGCCACGGTGCTTGCCCCGACCGGCACGATCTCCTTCTTGATGGACTGCGACACGACCGGCGTCGAGCCCGACTTCTCCCTGGTCAAGTTCAAGGAGCTGGTCGGCGGCGGTCAGATGACGATCGTCAACCGCACCGTGCCTTTGGCCTTGCAAACGCTCGGCTACTCAGAGCCCCAGATCGAGCAGATCGAGGCGCACCTCGCTGAGCACGGCACGATCCTCGGCGCCCCCGGCCTCACCGCCGAGCACCTGCCCGTGTTCGACGTCGCCGTCGGCGAGCGCGCGATCTCCCACATGGGGCATCTCAAGATGATGGGCGCCGTGCAGCCCTTCATCTCCGGGGCGATCTCAAAGACCGTCAACCTGCCCCAGACCGCCACCGTCGAGGACATAGCCGATGCCTACACCCAGGCGTGGCATCTCGGCATCAAGGCCTTGGCGATTTACCGCGACGGCTCCAAGACCGCCCAAGCCTTGCGCACCGACGCCCAAAAAGGCAAAGAGGCAGGCGATGGGGTGGGTGGGACTCAAGACATTGACGCGATGGTTGAGGCCGCCGTGGCCAAGGCCGTATCCGAGGCGGGCCCCCGGCGCAAGCGCATGCCCCGCGAGCGCCAGTCGATCACCCACAAGTTCTCGATCGGTGGCCACGAGGGCTACATCACCGCCGGCATGTACGAGGACGGAACCGTCGGCGAGATCTTCCTCACCGACATCGGCAAGGAGGGCTCCACGATCAAAGGCATGATGAACTCCTTCGCCACTGCCATCTCGATTGCCTTGCAGTACGGGGTGCCGCTCGAGACGCTGGTGGAGAAGTTCAGCTACATGCGCTTCGAGCCCGAGGGAATCACCGGCAACCCCGAGATCCCCTTCGCCAAGTCGATGCCCGACTACATCCTGCGCTGGGTCGCCTCGCGCTTCCTGGACACCGACGCCCAAGAGGAACTAGGCATCCTCACCCCCGCCGTACGGGCCCGCAAGATGGCCGAAGAGGCAGCCCAATCGGTGGCCGCCTCAGACACGGCCGGCCCCGAGGCCAGCGCCGGTGGAGAGGCCGTTCCGGCGGCCGCGGCCTTGACCGACTCTCCGCCGGTGGTTCCGGCCCGGATGCAGGGGCTCGATTTGGGGCCGGCCTGCTCGCAGTGTGGCGGCATGATGCAGCGGACGGGGTCTTGCTACACGTGTTCCAGCTGCGGCAACAACACCGGCTGCGGCTGAGCCACGAGGACCGGCGCATATCTGCGTCCTCGGCCGCTTGTGTGCAGAGCACACGGCGCGAGACCTGCCTGTGCCCCGAAGGGGTACGTCCTTGATCTGCTTGGTCCTCGTGGCTCAGGGGCTTTGTTGAACTCCACGAGCGCCGACTGACGCGCAAGATTCAAGCGAGACAAGCCGCAGTCTCGCGGCGGATATCGCGTGTCAGTGGCCTGCGGCGGCCTGCTCGGCCACCGCGACACGGGCCTCGTCGCGGCCCAACATGCTCAGGAAGACCGCAGCAAACGCGATGCCGAAGACCAGGAACTCGACGAAGCACATGCCCGCGCCCGCGAGCTGCTGATCGGCGATCGCAGACATTCCGAAGGCCCGCGGGGCGCTCGCGTACAGCGGGTACTGGCTCGTGGCGATCCAAGTAAGCGGCAGGCATACCGCGGCCGAGGCGATCCTCGAGAAGCCCAGCAGCGCCAAGCGCTGGCCGTCCGGGCGGGGATGCACTCTCGGTAGCGGATCGACGATCAGCCACCAAAGTGCCAGGCCCGTATAGAAGAGCGTGGCGTGCTCAAAAGCGTGGACCACCGTGTGTTGGGCCGCGAAGTCGAACACAGCCGGCACCGCCCAAATCCAGGTCGCGAGCGCCCACAGCGGGATTGCCACCCAAGGCGAGGTCAGCACCGCCAAAGTGCCGCCCCAGCGTCCGCCCGGAGCCACCGCCTTCAAAGCGGGCTTGGACAGGCCCAAGCTCAGCACCGGCGAGCGCAAACCGAGGATGATCAGCGCGGGAGCGATGTCCGACAACAGCACATGCTGGGCCATGTGAGCCGAGAGCAGCCACCGGTCGCCGATCGCATCCAAAGGCGAGATCAGCGCGATCGCAAGCACCGCCAAGCCCAGGTAGTAAGGCAGCCAGTGTCCGATCCCTACCGACTCCGAGCGGGCCTTCGCGCGCTTGTACATGCGGCCATATACGACGCCCGCGGCAAGCAGGCCAACGATTGCAAGTGGATCGAAGCTCCATGAGCCCCAGCCAGGCACAGTATTCATGGGCGCCATCCTATCGATCCACTCCCCGCTTGCGTCTCGCGATCTCCCAGCGCGGCCGACCCGTCCTGCACGTCGGCCGCTCGGTCGGGTTCTTGGGCTTTGGACTGCGGCTCACGCGCCCCCGTAGGAGGCCGACGGCGCCGGGTTCGAGCGGATCGCTGCCAGCTCGGCCAGCAGAGCCCCCGGGCTGGTGCCGCCCAGCACCCTCAACCGCGGCAGCCTGTATGGATCCTCGGTAGGGCTCGCCCAGCCGGGCACAACCGTCGTCGAGCCCACATAGCCCGCCGCCTTCACCGCCGCGATGACCGTCGCGTCGTAGTGGCCCGAGGGGTAGCAGAACCAGTTGACCGGCATCTTGTAAAGGCGCCTGACCTCTTCGCGCGCGACCGTCACCTGTTCGTGCAGGGCGGCCGCTCCGAGCGTGATCAGATCCGCATGGCTGATGCCTTGCGTGTCGAGCTCCCAGCCCGCTCGCACGAGCTGTTCCACCTGGCCGCGGCTGAGCCCGCCCTGGGAGGGCGGGAGCCCCGTCAGCTGAATGTTCTCCACGCCCACCCATCCCAGTCTCCTCAGCACGGGCAGAGCCTTCGTCAACTGCGATTGGTAGCCATTGTCGAAGCTCACCACGATCGGCTTACCTCGGGGTAGAGGCGCCCCCCGAGTCCAGTTGGCGAGCATTTGATCCATCGTCACCGCATGAAAGCCCGCTTGCTGTAGGGCCTTCATCTGCGCTTCGAACTCTTCCGGGTCCACATACAAGCCCGGGAATTTCGCGCCTTCGGGCGGCGGATTGATGACGTGATACATCAAGATCGGCACCGCCTCCGTGCCCTTCGGGCCGCTACCTGGGGGCGCCGTGCCCTTCAGCGTGTTTTCGCCCGCACCCGAGCCGCCGGTGTTCGAGGAGCCCGACTTCGACGCCCCCGCGTTCGAACCAGCCCCGCCGGTGCCGCCCTGACCATGCTTGCTGCCCGCGTGTCCTGCGGCACCCGACCCGCCCGCCGAGGCGTTGTCCGCTCCGGATTTGGTCGAGCCGCCCAAAGCGAGCACGATCGCGACCAGCATCGCCGCCACGGCCACGATCGCTACCGCGGCGAGCCCCCGCTTACGTCTGCGCGAAACCTCGCGCCGACGCGCCTCACGACGGGCTCGCCGCTGATCGACGTCCATCTGCTCCTGTGCTTCTGCTGCTTAGTTCAGACGCTTCTTCAGGGCGCTGGCCGCCGAGAATTTCGCCGCCTTGCTTGCGGCGATGTTGATCGTCTCACCCGTTGCCGGGTTGCGCCCTTGGCGGGCCGCCCTGCTGCTGACGCTGAACTTGCCAAAACCGGCAAGCGCGACTTCGCCACCGCCGGCCAGCTCGTCGGAGATCAAATCGATCGCCGCCTCCAGCGCTTGGCGAGCCTGCGTTCCCGCAAGACCCGTGCGTTGCGCGACCCCATCAGCCAGATCGTTCTTGGTCATGGCATTCCCTTCTCGAGTGTCGTTACTCCGGCCAGGCTAACGGTTGGCAAGGACGGCCACACGCCCAATCCCCCGATTCTCCCGCGGCTCACGCCCCAATTTGCGGGGACCGGGCCCCACCGGCGCTCAGCCGCGCGGCGGAACGGTGCCAGATCTGCGCTCAGCTGCGCTCCGGCGAGGGTGCGGCGCTCCGAGCCTCTAGGCCGAGATCTCCGCCCTCGAGGCGGCGTGTGGCTGGGGCGCCGGCGCCTCGCGCGGCTGCAAGCGACCGGCCGCGCAAGCCGTCCACAGGACGGCAAGCCAGCACAGCGAAGCCAAGCTCACGTGCACCCACACCAGCTCTGTAGGCAGGTGGGTCTTGTATTGGTCCAAGCCCACCAGTCCTTGCAAGGCGATCAGCCCACACGTGACGGTCGAGGAGCGGCGGATCAAAGGCTCCGCCTCGTGGCGGCGCGCCAACCACCACACCGCCAAAGCTGCCAATCCGAAGACAAGCGCGATCTCGCCGTGGCGATGGATCACGAAGTCCATCGTCCCCTTCCCGTCGAAGTCCAGCCGGTTGATCTTCTGTCCAGGCGAGCCGCCCGCATGCGGCCCCGCGGCCGTGGCGGCGGTGCCCGCGAAGATCGCCAGCGCGCCCAATCCCACCGTCCCCCGTGCCCACAAGGTCAGCGTGCGATCGTGCGACAGCGGCCGCTCGCCGCGCTCCCAGGTGGCGCGCCAGGCCAGCGCCACCGCCGCCGCCACGACCAGCATCGAGAGCGCAAAGTGGGCCATCACCCAGCCATAGTCGAGCGCGCCGCGCACGGTCAGCCCGCCCAGCACGGCCTGTGCGAGCACGCCAAGCGGAAGCAGCGCGCTCAGTCGCATGAGGTCGCGCCGGTAGGGCCTGCGCTTGAACGCCAGCGCGAAGGCCGCGATCGCCGCGATCGACACCGGCACCGTGATCATCCTGTTTGAGAACTCGATCACCGCGTGGGTGTTCAGGGGCGGATAGACCTTGCCGTAGCACTTCGGCCAAGTGGGGCAGCCCAGCCCCGAGCCCGTCAGCCGCACCGCGGCGCCGCTCATCACGATCAAGGTGAGCGCGCCCAAGGCCACATACGCCACGATCGCGTATTGACGTGGCGTGAGCGTCGCTTCCTTGGTACGTCGCCACGCGCGGGTCAAGCTTCTGGGCATGGCCAGAAGCATTGCATCATGTGTCCGCGCCGGAGCAGCCCTACGCGCGCACGCGCGGGGTCTTGGACGCCATCCGCCCAGCGGTTACGGGCCCTTTGGCTGCGGCACACCCCCCGCGCGCGCGTAGGGACCCTCAGTCGTTGTATACGAACGGCAGCTCGTCGGCCACCTCGCGCAGTCGCGGCGCCGTCCGGTCGCGCTCGGAGACGATCAGCTCGCTCTGCGGCAACGGCCACCGCACGCCCACATCCGGATCGTTCCAAGCGATCCCCCGCTCCACGGCGGGGCTGTAGTAGGCGCTCTGCTTGTACATCACGTCGGCTACCTCGCTGAGCACGCAAAAGCCGTGCGCGAAGCCCACCGGCGCATACAGGACATGCATCGAGGTCTCCTCCAGCTCGAAGCCCTCCCACTGGCCGTAGGTGGGGGAGCCCCGCCGCAGATCCACGAGCACGTCCAAGATGGCGCCCCGTGCGCAGCGCACCAGCTTGGCCACGCCGGCGCCCACATGGAAGTGCATCCCCCGGACCACGCCTTTGGTGGAGCGAGAGTGGTTGTCCTGGATGAACTCCTCTGACTCCGGGATACCCGCGGCGGCGTGCCACTCGCGCCTGTAGGTCTCCACGAAGAACCCCCTCTCGTCCCCGAACACCGACGGCACGATCAGTTTGGGCCCTGCTATGCGGGTGGGAATCGTCTCCATCGGCGCGTGCCGCGCACACTATCGACGCGACGAGGCCCGCGCCAGGACGCGAGGAGGCCCGCGCCAGGACGCGAGGAGGCCCGCGCCAGGACGCGCCGGGACGGGCGGAGGCCCGCATCGGGACGGAACGGAGGCCGTCGCTAGCCCGGTCGGGTTGCTCGACCAGAAGGCTCGGTGTCACCTCAAAATGACGGCCCGCCCGCAATCGCCTGACCTGAATCGCGTTGCGGGCGGGCCGTGCCAACCCCCCTTGGGGGGCACAGGACCGAATGGGCATCGGCTCGTGACTTGATCATCGTGACCGATCTCCCCCCAGAAAAAAAGAGGAAAATCAGGTACTTGACTTTCAAGATGAACCGGCGAGATCAGGTGCAGCCATCGAAATTCGGCGCAACGAGCGGCGGGCGCCGAGAACCGCCATGCTGGGAGCCGCCAAACCTCCGATCGCGCCCAGCACCGAAGGCGCCACCAAACGGGCGTGCGGCGACGCGGAGCCTTGCAGCTCGCATATGTAGAAGCTTGTCATCGCCGCCAAGATCAAGGCATGGCGGCGTCCTTCGGGCAGGGCGGCCGCCCGGCACAGCGACTCGTCGGCAATCCGGCCCATGCGCGCGGCAGCGTCGTCGGGCGAGGTGTAATAGCCGACCAGGGCACGTCCGTCCACGGCGATGTCCTCTTCGTGGTCGACCAAACTGTCTAGCAGCGAGTGCAAAGAGCCGATCCACGGAAAGTAAGCCCGGTCGATCTGCTCAGCGGTGGAGCTGTCCAAGCTGGGGTCGGCGGCCGAGGCGATCAGCGCCAGCATCGCGAGCGTAGAGCCGGAGCCAACGGCGGCCTCCCACGGGCGCAGGCCCACACAGGCGGGCTCGGAGCGCCGCGCCCAGTGCTCGAACAGCTCATAGGAGCCGCGCGCGTCCCCATGGTTGAAGCTCTGATAAACGGCGATCCGCTCGGCGGCCCGCGCGATCGCCTCCCTCACCGATGCGACCGAAGGCAGGGCCGAGAGCGCGGTCCGGGCCGTGTTGACGAGCGCCACCAGGTAGCCGCCGTCGTCGCCTCGGGGGTGGTGGGTGTAGTAGTCGCGGTGAGGCTCGCCCCGCGCGGTGGCCACCAGCAGAGCTTCGTGCAGCTTGTAGCCATTGGCGATCGGGTCGGCGCTGGCCTGCTCGGCGAGCAGGTCCAAGTAGTCGCAGATCGCCTGGCAGGCAACCAAGGCCTTGACCACGAAAGGCCGGCACTGCCTGTTCGCTAGAGCCGCGAAGGCGGCCGCTCCCTCCAAGTTGCCGCGCTTCTCCTCGAGCGCCTCCAGCGCGAGCGCGCGCAAGGTGGGGTCTGGGATACGCAGCGCCAGCGACCTGGTGCGATGGATCTCCAAGGTCACGCGTGGGAACACGTTCAGCCAGTAGCGCCGCGCCGTGCAAACGAAATCGGCCGCAAAGCAAAGTCCGCCCTTGTGTATTACCCGAACCACAGGGATAGGATTGCGCAACCGGGGCGGCCACACACGCGCACGCACGGCCACACGCGTACGCACACCCACACGTGCGCCCACGCCCGCGTCGCGCCCAACCCACACGAATGCCGGCACGACACGCGCTTATACACGCGCGCGCGGGGCAGCCCCACGAGCAACATCACTCCTGCAGACTGAGCCGCACCGAAACCCTCGTGGCGGCGAACCCGGGCAAAGCCAAGACGGCAAGCCCGATGAAGGTGATCAGCCCGAGCGTGAGCAAGACTTGGGGCGCTCCGATCGAGAAGGGCGCGGGAAAGCCGGTGGTGGCCGTCAACCAGCGACCCGCCAAGGCGTGTCCATAGACGCCCACGACCGCCCCGGTGAGCGAACCAAGGCCGAGCATCAGCCCGCTCTCCAAGAGCAGCCCGCCCCACAGCTGTGCGGGGTGGTAGCCCTGGATCTTCAGCGAGGCAAGGCGTGCGCGGCGCTGCCAGATGGTCGCGCTCAAGGCGGCTGCCACCGCCAAGGCCGCGGCGATCAGCAGGAGGGTCCAGATCTGGCTCAAGGTGTGCAGGCCTTGGCGGGCGCTCGCCTTGGCTTCGGCGGCTCGCGCGGTCGCGTCCCGGACCGACAGGCCCGAACGTCGCCCGATCGCCTCCTGGACCGAGCGCACGCCGGCGGCGGGGCTCACGACGGGTCGCAGGATGACCTCCAAAGCGGAGGCGTCGGTCGTGTGCCAGGCTCGGGCAAAGTCGCTGCTGTTCATCGTGATCGTCCCCGGTGGCCAGCCCGAATTGGTCGTGATCGCAGCTACCCGTAGGCGCTCGGTGCCTGAAGGCGTGGGCAGCGCAAACGGGGAGCCCACACCGAGGTGGTGTTCGCGGGCAAAGCCGTTGGAGACGGCCGCCCAGCCGCCTCGCCTGATCAGCGCGTCGGCCTGGCCGAAATCGCCTTGCAGGATCTGGCTGGATTCGAGCATCGCCGAATCGCTCGGTGGGCGGGCCCGGACCCACAGGCGGCGGGGACCCACGTCGGCCAAGGTGCCTTGGTAGATGTGCACCGCCGCGACCCCCGGGGCGCGGGCCAGCTTGGCAGGGGTGCCGGCCAAAGCGAAGCTGTCGGTGTTGAAGACGTTGCTTCCATCGGTCACCCACACATCGGCGGTGGCGTGATACTGGGCGATGGCGTCTCCGATGCCCCGCAGGAGGTCGTCGCGGGCGCCGCCGATCGCCACGCTCCCATACACGGCCAGGGCCGCGATCGCCGCCAAGGCGACCGAGCGCGTGGTGATTGCCCTCAGCTCGGAGACGGCCACCATGACCGCCGGGCTGCGGCTGCGCGCTGCGAGGAGGGGGAGCAGCCGCGCGGCGCCGGTCAAGACGGCTGGCATCAAGCACAGGGTCGCGACCGCCAGGACGACGCCGCCCACGATCGTGAGCGAAGGCGCGACGGCCACGAGCAGACCCACGAGCGCGATCGCGAGGACTCCGGCGAAGGCGGCGCGCAGGACCGTGCTTTGGAGCACCAGTTGGCCGCTTGAGCCCGTTTCGCGGAAGACGGCGTCGGCCGGTCGCCCGGGGCGAAGATCCAGCAGCGGGGAGACCGAGGCGAGCAGGGTGGCGAGCATGCCGCAGGCCACGGCCACCAAGGCCGTGCTGGGGTGCAGCGTTTGTTGGGCGCTGACCGGGAAGGCGACCGTGAGATAGGCGGGCACCTGGCCATAGACGGTGCGCGAGAGCTCATAGCCGAAGGCGACGCCCACGATCGAGGCGAGCAGGCCGAGCGCGATCGCTTGGGAGGCAAGTAGCAGCATGACCTGGCGAGGCTCGTAGCCCTGCATCCGCAGCTCGGCGATGAAGCGCCGGCGCTCGGGCAGGGTCAGGAGCATCGCGCTGAGTGCGAGCAGGAAGCCGACCATCACGCTGATCGCCGAGAACAGGGTGGTCGACTGCCGGTTGGGCTTGGTCGCCTCGGTCAAGAGCCGCAGTTCGTTGTCGGCGGGCTCCACGTCAAGGCGTCCTTGGGCGAGCGTTCGCAGCTCGGAGGCCACGAGCCGGTCCTTGCCCGGCTCGGGCTCGATCAGCAGCTCGGTGACCCGCCCCGGGCGTTCGGCCAGGCGCTGGGCGACCGGCAGCAGGGCGACGATGACTGGGCAGCCTTCGAGCGCTTTGACCGATTCGCCGGTGATGACCGCGCCCACGCGCCGGCGGTGGGCAAAGCCGTTGCCGACCAAGGCAACCGTGTCGCCGCGGTGGGCTCCGATCGTGTTGGCCACGCCGCTCGGGACGCCGAGTCCACCGGAGAGCAGCAGCGCGCCGTTGCCGAGCTCTTGTTGGGCGATGCCCCCGAGTGAGGCCAGGCTCGGGGAGACGCCGATCAGCTGGATCGCTTGGTGTCCGTGCGGGCCGAGCACCGTCATGTTGCGACGCAACACCGGCGTGGCCACCTGCACGCCGGGCAGGCGGCGCACCTTGCCGGTGAGCTGTCCGGGGAAGCCCTCGGAGGAGCGCGCCACGAGCGCCAGGCGCGCCGAGCCGGAGATGCCGCGCACCAGTTTTTCGACCGACCCGGTCAGGCCCGCGTTGGCGATCAGGACGCCGAACACGAGCGCCACGCCGACCGCGATGCCGGCGCCGGCCAGAAGCTCCTGCAAGGGGTGGGCGCGCAGGCGGCGACGGTAGAGATACACGAGCATCGAAGCCCGCACGCCGAAGATCCTGGGGTTGGCGGGATTTCTCAAGACGGGAGCCGCATCAGCTCGGCGTCGAAGCCTTCGAGCAGGTGTCCGTCGCGAAGGCTGAGCGTGCGATCGACGAAAGCGATCGCTTCGGGGTCGTGGGTGACGAGCAGCATCGGGATCTCCCGCTCGTGGCAGATGTCGCGCAGCAAGGCCAGGATCTCGCGGGTGCGTGCCGAGTCGAGGTTGCCGGTCGGCTCGTCGGCGAGGACCATGTGCGGTTCGCCCACCAAGGCACGCGCGATCGCCACGCGCTGGCACTCGCCCATCGAGAGTTGATCGGGACGGTGGCCGAGCCGCTCGCCGAGGCCGACCCGTCGCAGCCAAGGCCGCGCCTGCTCGCGGGCCTCGGTCACGGTGAACCCGAGCACGGGCAACTTGATCAAGGCGTTGTCCAAGGCCGAGGCTCCGGGCATCATGTGGAAGGCTTGGAAGACGAAGCCGACGTCGCGCAGCCGATAGGCGGCACTTTCGCGAGAGTTCATCGTGGCGAGGTCGCGCCCGTCGAAGCGGACGGTGCCTCGGTCGGGTCGCAGCAGGCCGGCGGCGAGCAGCAACAGGGTGCTCTTGCCCGAACCGCTGGGTCCGTAGAGCGCCGTGAATTCGCCTGGACCGATCTCCAAGGAGATCCCGTCGACCGCGCGCACCGTCTCGCTGCCGCCGCGATAGTGCTTGACGACCTCGCGCAGTTCGAGAGAGCTCATCGTGGGGCTCGGCTCCCCCGCGACGGCTCGGCTCCTCCGCGACTGTACCTGGCTCCCCTGAGACGGAGCCCGGCTCGCCCGCGACCGCGGCCCTCTCATGAGCCGCTGACGGCCGGCCCGAGGGTGCGGGGCTCGGGGAAGGGCACGACTTCGGCGGAGCCTTCGCTGGAGCAGATTTCGCGTGCGGAGATCGACATGAACACGTCGAAGCCCTGCAGGGCGGGCAGGTCGTCGGAAGCGACGAGCAGGCCGATCCCACGTAGGCGGGTGAGCGTGCGCAAGAGCAGGTAGAGCTCGTCGCGTTCGCTCGCGCTGGCCGTGACGACGGGATCGTCGATCACCACCAAGGCCGGTTCGCGGGCGAGCGCCCGGGCGAACATGACGCGCATCCGGTCCATCATCGAGAGCAAGGTCGCGGGCGAGTGGGCTTGGGCGGCGCTCACGCCGACGGCCTCGAGCTCGCGCAGGGCGCGGCGCTCGGCCTCGCGCACGGTGCGCCCGGCGCCGCCGAGCGAGACTGCGAGGTGGGCGAGGATGCTTTCGCCCGGATTGGGCCGCCAGTCGGCCACGGCGATGTAGGCCAGGTGCGAGCGCAGGAGCCGGGCCCGCTCGGCCTCGCTCAGGTTGGTGAGGTCGGAGTCTTGAAAGAGGACGGTGCCTTCGTCGGGCGGTTCGATGCCTGCGGCGATGCGCAGCAAGGTGGACTTGCCCGAGTGTCGCTTGCCGTACACGCCGACTTGGCTGGCGGCTCGCATGTCCAAGGCTGCCCCTTCGAAGACGGTGACCGCGCCGGCGCCGTCGGGGAAGGTCTTGGTCATGTTGTGGATGTGCAACAGACTATTCGTCGCGTGGCCCGGCGCCAAGGAGGCGCCCCCGGTGGAGAGACCGTCACCGCGACGGTTGATGCCGCGCATACTCCGTGATGCGGTCGCGCGTGGATGCCGCCCAGTCGATCTCGGCTCGCAGTTGGGTGTAGACGGCTTCCCGGGTGCAGTCCATGTAAAGGGCTCCCCAGGAGTGTTGGGGGTTGGCGTTGGGGGTCACCAGTTGGGCGAGCGCGAGGCACTTCTGCTCGTAGTCGCGCAAGGCGATCAAGAGGCGCGAGGCGTCCTCGGGGCGGGCCACGGAGAGCTTGGCGTGCAGGCCGAAGCGCACCGGCTCGCGCGGCAGCAGGGTTTCCATCCACTGGGTGAGCGCGTGGGAGGTCTTCTCGGTGGGGTGATACACGAGCATCTTGCGCTTGCCGTTTGTTTTGCGGGCTTCCTCGCGCGAGACCATGAGCTCCTCGCGCTCGAGCTGTTCGAGCAAGCGATAGGCGTCGTTGCTGTCCACCTTCCAGGTTTCGCCCAGACGCACGCACATGCGGTTGGCCAGGTCGCCTCCGTGCCCGGGGCGCTCGAGCACGAGCCCCAAGAGGACGCCCCTCATCGAGGCGGATCCGCCTCGCAACCATTCTCGCTTGTGGGGCTTGTTCCGAGAGCCGGCCATGCTCGCTTCTCCTCCGCCACGACTCTGTGCAAATCGTGGGGGAACCCTTATTGCACTAAGTCAACCTGCCCGAATTGTACAGCATTTGGGTGGCATATATGATTTCATGGGATTCACCCGAGAGTTGGAAACGCGGTAACGAAACGCGGGTGAATGTTTCTCACTACCGTCAGTGGCGCATCAAAGAGCGGGCGATTTCCTCGCCTTGGGAGGAGAGTCGCCAGGCGTTGGGTCGCCCGGCTCCTCCGGGGCGCTTGGTGAGCACCTCGATTTCCTCGAGTCGGGCTAGCAGCATGGAGGCTTGCCCGAGGTGCCTGATGCCGATGCCGCTGGCGATCTTGCGGTTGGAGGCGCCCGGGTTCTCGGCCAGGTAGAGCACGCATGCGCGCGCCCGGGATGCGCGCGCGTGGTGGAGCTGCTTGGGGATCGGCACCCTCAAGGCCGGCGGCCGGGAGAAGCGTTCGCGCGCGATCGCGTGGGCGCGGCGGTTGCCGATCTTGGCCACTTCGGCCGCCTCCTTGGCGCCGAGGAAGGGGAAGACCATTTGCTCGGCCAGTTCGCCCAAGAGCTTGGTGAAGGGGGGCGCTTGGCGGGCGACCATGCGGGCGTGCAAGAGCCCCGCGATCGAGACGACGACGGTTTCGGCGGTGATCGGGGGCGGTTGCTGGCCGCGGGGGAGGGTGTCGCGTACGGAGTTGACCAGGAGGATCAGGGGTGCCAACAGGCGTGCGCGATGCTCCAAGGCGGGTTGGGGGCCCGCGAGGGCGTCGATCACGCATACGCGTGCGAGCGCCGGCTCGGAGTCGAGGAAGACCAGGAGCGCCTCCAAGCCCGCGAGGATCGAGGCGCGCCAAGTGTCGCCGCCTTGGAAGGCCTCGGCGATCAGGTTGGCCGGCCATTCGGTGACCTGCTCGACGAGCGCCACGAAAGCCTGCTCGACGCTGCCGAAAGCCTCGGTGAACGTTTGGCGGGAGACCCGCGCTTGCTTTGCGACCGCGGCGATGGTGGTCCCGTGCAGGCCGCGCTCGGCCACGATCTCGGTCATCGCCTCGAGGATGCGGGCCCTCTGCATCTCTGTGACTTCTCGACGCTCCTCGTTCATGACGCGACAGTCAACATGGAGCGCTTCGAACAGTCAATGTTTGGCTCCAATGTATGGAATGTTTACCTATTCTCGATTTAGCCCGATAATCCGAACGAGGCGGGATGCTGGGCGCGGGGGGCGCGGAGCCGGGGCACCGTGTACCTTGGTCCTATGGGTACGTCTTGGCCTGGGCTTCCTTACGCGGATTGGCGCGAGACTTGCGACACGCTCCACGCCCACACGCAGGTGCTCGGCAAGCTGGCCGTGGCCTGCGCGCCGCCCGAGCCCGAGCTGCAGCATGCGGCGTTGCGCTTGACCGCGCGCGGCTGGGAGACGGGGCCCTTGCCGGCGCCGGACGGATCGGGGGTGTTCGTGGCGGGCCTGGACTTGCACGCCCACGAGGCTTTCGCCGAGCACAGCGACGGCCACGCTTCGCGCGTGGCGCTGACCCCGGACCGGCCGGTGGGGGAGGTCACGCGCGAGCTGCTCGCCTCGATCCGGGGGCTGGCGGGTCCGGTGAAGATCGACCCCAAGCCGCAGGAGGTCGCTTGGCAGGTGCCGCTCGACGAGGATGAGGAGCACCGCCGCTATGACCCGGAGCGGGTGGCTGACTATTTCGCGGCGGCGACCCAAGCGGCGCTCGTGCTGGCCGCTTTCAGGGCGCCCTTCCGGGGTCGCTCGACACCGGTCAACGCTTGGTGGGGGTCCTTCGACCTGGCGGTGAACCTGTTCTCGGGCCAGCCAGCCGACCCGCCTTCGCAGGACTTCATCATGCGCAACGCGATGGACGCCCAAGAGGTGGCGGTGGGCTGGTGGCCGGGCGACGCCCGCTACGAAAAGCCGGCCTTCTACGCGTACGCCCATCCCGCGCCCGCGGGCTTCGACGCGGCCGAGCTCTCGCCCGAAGATGCGCGCTGGGAGGGAGAGTTGGGCGAGTACGTTTTGGATTGGGAGGACGTTCGTGCCTCACGCGACCCGCACGCTCATGCCTTGGAGTTCGCGCGGTCGGCGTTTAGGCACGCGTGTCTGGTTTGTGAGTGGGACGAGGCTTTGGCCCAGAGCGCGGAAGGCAAGCCCCCGCCGGTCGCCTGAGCGGAGAGCGCTTGGGTCGCGGTCCGGCTGTCCGCGGTCTATGGGCGGCCTGGCGGCCGCTGCGTGGGGGTCTCGCGTCGCGGGCTTCAGGCCGCTTCGATTTGGACGCGAAACCACTCCGCCGGCTCGACGCTTGCGCCCTCGGCGTGGACGCGGTCAGACAGCCAGTGGTCGGAGGTGACTACCCGGACCAGGCCCGGCTCGGGCTCGGCCTTGAGCAGTCGCACGATCTCATCGTCGGCCGAGTCCCTTTTGGGGCGCGGCGCGTGCTTGACGGCGATCACGCTCGACTTTATCGGCGGCCGCGGAGGCTGCTCGAACACGACGGTCACGTCCTCGCCGCCATAGGCGGCCCACCGCTCGAGCATGTCCACGAGCCGGACCATCGCCCCGTGGCGATCCTCCCACCAGCCGTCGGGCTTGGTCCCGATCACGTTCATGCCGTCCACCAACCAGCGCATGGTCCCAGCCTATGCCTTCGCCGCGAGTCGTGGCGACAGATGTCATAGCTGGGCGCCGCGCGGTGGCAGGGGGCGGGCCGCCGGGCCGCCCCGCGCCGGGCGGGGCTCAGGTCCCCGACAAAGCCTTCAAAGGCGTCATGCGGGTCACTCTCCAGGCCGGGAAAATGCCGCCGAGTACGCCGATCGCCACGCCCACGAGCAGTCCCCGGCCAAGGCCCCAAGCGGTGACCGAAGGGGACACGTAGCCGCTCACGCCGAGCGCTTTGACGAGCAGATCACCGCCGATCACTCCCACCAGAAGGCCGGCGGCGGCGCCGATCACGCTGACCGCGATCCCCTCGCCCAAGATCAGGCCCGCGACCCTCAAGGGGGACCATCCCACCGTGCTGAGCAGCCCCAGCTCGGCCTTTCGCTCGGCGATCGCCATCGCCATCGTGTTGGTCACGCCGATCACTCCCACAACGATCGCGATCACCACGATCACGAGGATCGCCTTGCTGATCAAAGTGCCGTTGGCTCCCGCCCGCAAGGCCTGCTCGGGCGTGGTGATCGCCTGGGTGCCCGGAAAGCTCTTTTCGATCGCCTTGCCCGTGGCCCCCGCCTTGGCGCCCGGCGCCAAGCGCACGATCACGTTCGTCTCCTCGCCTCGGCGTTCCTGCAGCGCCTGCGCCGCGGCCAAGCCCAAGACTGCCCCCGAGTCCTCGAACAGGATCCCCGAGTGATAGATGCCCGCCACCCGAAACGCCTTCCCCTTGACCTTCAGCGTGTCTCCCGGCACGATCCCCTTTTCGGCCGCGAGCCTGTCGCCGACGACCATTTCGCTTCGCCACGAGCCCGGTTGCGAGCCACGCACGAACACGAGTTGTTTCGCGAAGAAGCCGGGGGGCTTTGCTCCGAACACAACCGCTGAGGGAACGCCCCCTATCCCTTCCACGATCAACAGCAGAGGGGTCGCCGCGGCCACGCTTTCCTGCTCTTGGAGGCGTCCCACGAGCGATTCGGGCAGGACCGAGGTGGTGGGGTCCGACACGTTGGCTTGGAACACGCCCAGCTCCGAGCCGCCCAGGTGCACGAAGCCCGACGCGCTCTCCTGCAGGCCTTGGGTGAAGGACAGGAGCGCCACGATCGTCGCCACGCCCACCGCGATGCCCGCCGCTGTCAGCAGCGTGCGCGTGGGTCGTCGTCTCAGGTTGGTCGCGATGATCCCCAACATCAGCCCGCCGTGCCTTGTGGCTCGCGGTCTTCGATCAAGCCGTCGGAGATCGTGACCGTGCGGTCGGCCCGCGCCCCGATGGCCTCGTCGTAGCTGACCACGATCATCGTCATCCCCAAGCGGTCCCTCAGCCCGAACAAGAGATCCAAGACGCGCTCTGAGGTCTGAGAGTCGAGCGCCCCCGTCGGCTCATCGGCCAAGAGCAGCCTCGGTTCGTTGGCCAGCGCCCTGGCGAGCGCGACCCTCTGGCGCTCCCCGCCCGAGAGTTCGGCCGGCACGTGTCCGGTGCGGTCGGCCAAGCCCACCTCTGCCAGCAGTTCTTGCGCGCGGGATTTGCGCTCGCGCTTGTGCATCCCGGCGCCCAGCAATGCCACTTCGACGTTCCCCTGGGCCGAGAGCGTCTCCAGCAGGAGGTGGCGTTGGAAGACAAAGCCCACGAGCTGCCTACGCGCGCGCGTGGGGTGTCCTTCTTTCCAGATCTCTCGCCCGTCGATCAAGACCCGGCCCATCTGGGGCTCGTCCAGGCCGCCGATCAAGGCCAACAACGTGCTCTTGCCCGAACCGCTCCGGCCCGTGATCACGACAGCCTCGCTGGGCCCCACGTGCAGCGAAGCCTCGCGCAAGGCCTCGATCCGCCCGAAGCGCTTGGACACACCTTCGACCCTCACCTCGGCGCCGACCGGAGCCCTCACGTTTTCTACTTTAGCCCCCGCCGAGCGGCTGGACCGGACGCAGCCCCAGCTCGCCCACCAAGCGCGCCGAACAGACGATCAGATCGAGCGTCCCACAGTCCTCCAGCTCGACCAGCAGGTCGCCCCGCCAGTCCTCCACGAGCGTGCGCTCGATTCGAAACAAGGTCTCCCCGTCGGTCAGGTAGCCGCCCTCGAAGGGCATGCCCGCGACCGCTTGCGCCTTCTCCGACTTGGCGGTGGCGGCGGTCTTGGCACGTCTCATGTACCGAACCTACCCGCTCCCCCGGGCTCCGCCGTCGGTAGCCCCTGCTACGTTGCTTGCGGGGAACCACGTAGTCCGTTTCGGCGTACTCATCGAGGTCTTAGCGACTGAGACCGCATCGATCCGGGTAGACGAGAGTTGTCTCCATAGACACTGCTTGCTACACAGCGCTCGGCTTCGAAGCCTGGCATCACGAGGAGGACGGCATGACGTTGAGGTTTCGGGGTTGGTTTGTTGGGATGGTCCTAGGCTGCGCGGCGGTCGCAGGCGCAGCGACGATGGTGGCCGTGCCGGCAGCCGAGGCGGCCACGTCGTTCGGGGTCGAAAAGTTTGTGGCGGCGAACTGTCTCACGGGGCACGAGACCTGTGGCGAAGAACTGCTGCTCGGCCCGTACTCAGCCGTCCCCAAGGAACCTAGCTTGACCGAAGCGAGGGAAGCGGGCTATACGCAAGCTGCTGGTCATCCCACAGTTGGCATCACAGCCTTTCAGGTCAAACTCGAAGAAGGCACTAACTTTCCGAATGCCGTGCCAGCAGGCGTCGCGACAGTCGGTCCGGTCACGCACGTCCGCACGGATGTGGCCCCAGGAGTCAGCACAAACCCCGAGGCCATGGAAAAGTGCAAGATGGAAGCCTTCGAAGGCGAACAGAAGGCTCCAGGCATCTTTACTCCTCCAACCTGTGGCCCTAACACTGAAATAGGGATCAACAAGGTAATCATCTTCGTGCCCACATCCACACCGAAGGACATACCTCTGGAAGGGAAGGTGTACAACATCGAACAGCCAGCAGGACTCTCGTCCCTGTTCGGCGTTGCGATTGTACTTCCGAAGGCTTTGACCGGCGTGGAAGGCCTAGTGGCGCACACCTTGATCGAAGGTCATGTCGAATGGGGTAGCGACTATCACGACTACTACGAAATCAAGGTTTCTAAGGAAATTCCGCTGATCGCCTCGCGCCTCGTTCTCTATGGCGACAAGGGCACTGAGGGCAAGGGCGGCTTTATCACGAACCCGAGCAACTGCGCCGGTCCCGGTCCTTTCACCACCAATACGGTCACGCTCGAATCGCTGGCGGGTCAGAAAGGAGCGCGTCAGTACACCACGCCGATCGGAACCGAAGGGTGCAAGGGCGAAAATGGACTTACCGTGCCCCCGTTCGGGCCCTCGTTCGAACTGCATCCCGAAACGACGCAGTCCGACGCTCCCGACGGGATCACCACGGAAGCGAGCCTTCCCCACGATCCCAGCCCAACGGGCATCGACGATTCGCAACTGAAGACGGCCAGCTTCACCCTGCCTGAAGGCATGACGCTCAACCCGGCTGCGGCCGCCGAAGTTACTAAGGCCTGCACGCCGGCTCAGATTGGCATCGGAACGAGGAACCCGGTAGCTTGCCCCACGCAATCGCAGATCGGAACCGCCACGCTCACGGTCCCGGATCTGCCTGAAAAGCAGCCACCGGCCAATACCGAATTCACGCTTCAAGGCAAGGTGTACCTTGGGGGTGGCGAAACGATCACCAAACCGCCATACACGATCTACGTAACCGCCGAATCGACTTATTACGATCTCTCAGTGCGTCTGAAGGGCACCGTCACGCCCGACGAAAAAACGGGTCGCTTGACGACGGTGTTCGAAAACAATCCCGAACAGCCCTTCAGCAACCTGAAGCTCGTCTTCAAGGGCGGAGCGCTGGCGCCGATCGCCAATCCGCTCACATGCGGCACCGCCACCAGCAGCGTTAGCTTCTCGCCTTATACGGAAAGCCCCCTGTCCCTGTCGCCGTCGGTGCCGGCCTTTACGGTTGACAGCAACGGCAAAGAAGGCGCATGCGCCTCGCCCTTGCCCTTCTCGCTGGGCCAGAGCACCGGCTCGGTGCCGACGACCGGCGGCGCCCAGACGAACTTCACGCTCAACATCAGCAGGGCCGACGGCCAGCAGTACCTGGCCAAGATGAGCGCCGCCCTGCCCGTCGGGTTGGTCGGCAAGATCCCGGCCGTTCCGCTCTGCCCCGAACCGAATGCGAACGCGGGCACCTGCGGTTCGGAAAGCCAGATCGGCTCGGTCAGCACGACGGTCGGCTCCGGTCCCACTCCGTATCGCTTCAACGGAGCCGTCTTCTTGACCGGCCCCACCAACGGGGCGCCCTACGGGATGACCTTCGAGGTCGCCGCCGTCGCCGGGCCGTTCAACCTCGGCACGGTCGTGGCGCGCACCGGCATTTACGTCGATCTGCACACCGCGCGGGTCACGGTCGCCGGTGAAATACCCACGATCCACGACGGCATCCCCTTGCGCATGAAATCCCTATCGGTGGCGATCACGCGTCAGGGCTTCCTCGTGAACCCCACCAACTGCGGAGCTCTCTCGACCAACACGACACTCACCTCGACTCTGGGTGCGACTCAGGCCGTCTCGACCGGATTCCAGGCTTCCAACTGCAGCGCCCTGGCCTTCGGTCCCAAATTCGGGGCGACTTCCAATGCGAAAACCTCGCGTGCCAACGGCGCGGCACTGGTGACCCACATCAACTACCCGAGCGGGGCCCAGGCGAACATCAAGTCGGTCGTGGTGCGCCTGCCCAAGCAGTTGCCCTCGCGCCTGACCACCCTCAAAAACGCATGCCTGGCGGCGACCTTCGCGGCCAACCCCGGCTTTTGTCCCGCCAATTCGGTGGTCGGCAGCGCCCGGGTGAAAACCCCGACGCTGCCGGGTCAGCTGAGCGGGCCGGCCTTCTTCGTCTCGCACGGCGGAGCGGCCTTCCCCGACCTTGACCTGGTGCTCGAAGGCGATGGGGTCAAAGTGATCATGGAAGGCACCACCAACATCTCCAAAGGCATCACCACCACCACGTTCGCCGCCACGCCCGACGTACCGTTCACGGGCTTCGAACTGAACCTGCCGTCCGGGCCTAACTCGGCGGTCGCGGCGGTCGGCAATCTGTGCAAGCAATCCTTGGTGATGCCGACCACGATCACCGCCCAAAACGGCAAGGTCATCAAACAGAACACCTCGATCATGGTCCAAAACTGCCCCGTGACCGTGGTGTCCTCGCACACCAAAGGCAACAAGGCGGTCGTCACCGTCAAGGTGCCCTCGGCGGGCCGCGTGAGCGGCAGCGGGTCGAACCTCAAGACCGTGTACAAGCACCCGGGCAAAGCCAAGAAGGTCACCGTCGAAGTGCCGGTCAAGAGTTCCAGCCGTCCGCTGACAGTGCGTGTGCGAGTGGGCTTCATCCCGAAGTCCAAAAAGGAAAAAAGCTCGGTCGCCTACGCTACCGTCCGCTTCAAATAGTCCTGTTGGTTGGTTGACGCTGGTTCGCGGGGCGGCTGTAAGGTCGCCCCGCGAATCGGCGATCCGCCCCGGCGCTGGATCCGCGGTTGGCAGTGACGATGCGTGTGTGGGGTCCTCCCGAATAGGTGATTAGCCCGGACGAGGCGGGGTATATGCCAGCCCATGGAGGGGTTCGCCCATAGGTGGCTGGTGGGGCTGGGGGTCGCCGTGCTCATGGCGGCCTCGGCCCCCGCGGCTCAAGCTGCCTTCGGCGTCGAAGAACACAACTTCGAAGCGGGCACTTGCAAGACGGCCTCGTGTACATACGCGAGCGTCGAAGCCAATCGGGGCGAAGCCTACACCCAGGCCGCGGGGCACCCCCCCTTCGGCATCACCGGCTTCGAACTCAACCACCACAGCGCCGGCTTGGGCGCCCAAGAACCGGAAGGCTCGCTCAAGCGGGTGCGCGTAGACATACCCCCGGGTCTCGCGGCCGACCCGCAGGCGCTGCCCCAATGCTCAGACGAAGCCTTCAACAAAAACGCGTGCCCGGCGAACACCAAGGTGGGCACAAACGAACTCGTTGTATTCGCGAGTCTCGCCAACGCCACGATCGACGGCACCGTCTACAACCTGGAACCTAAGCCCGGACTGCCCCTGGACTTCGGCATCGACGTGTCCGTCGAACCGCTCGTGAACGTACACATCTTCCTGGAAGGCCACGTGAGCTGGAACACCGACTATCACGAGTATTTCGAAATCAACAACATCCCCAAGGAAGGCGAAGCGCTCGGGCTGAAAATTCCCCTCGCGGTGCTCAAGTCCAAGCTCATCTTCAACGGCCACGCGCCCGAAGAAGCGGGCAACGGCAACTTCCTCACCCTCCCCAGCGTCTGCTCGACGACGACTACCTCCCATCTGGAAGTCGAATCGTACGCGGGCGAAGTCTCGCGGACCGAGACCCACACACCTGTGGGTGTCGAAGGGTGCTCGAACGTTCCCTTCAAGCCGACCGCCGAGGTGAGGCCCGAAACCGCACAGTCCGATGAACCCGACGGTGCGATCACCGAAGTTAGGGCACCCCAGAACGCGGGCGAAAACGAAATCAACACGTCCGACATCAGGGACGCTCACGTGGCATTGCCCGAAGGCATGACCTTGGACCCATCAGCCGCGCACGGCTTGCAAGTCTGCACACCCGCCCAAATCGCGATCGGCACCAGAGAACGAGTCACCTGTCCGGAAGCGTCGAAGGTCGGGACCGTGAGCATCGAAACCGATCTGCCTCCCGGCTCCCTCGCCGGCAACGTGTATCTCGGCGACCCCACCGGGGGCCCGATAACCGCGCCCCCCTACACGATCTACATCGACGCCGAGAGCGTCTACGACGTCTCGGTCAGGCTCAAGGGGACGGTCAACCCCAATCCGAGCACCGGCAGACTCGAAGCGACATTCCTGGAAAATCCGCCGCTTCCCTTCAGCGATCTCGCCCTCAAGCTCGACGGGGGAGCAAGGGCGCCTGTTGCCAATCCACTCGTATGCGGGAGCAGTCAGGTTGACGCCCTCTTCACCCCTTACACCGGCGGCCCATCCGCCCTCAGCGCCACGCCGTTCGCAATCACAGGGTGTGCCTCGCCCCTGCCGTTCTCGCTCAAGCAGAGCACACAGAGCTCCTCCGCGGCTGCGCACGCCTACACCTCCTACACCTTCAATCTGGCACGCGAAAACGGCCAGCAATACCTGTCCCAGGTCAAGAGCGTCCTGCCTGCTGGGTTGGTCGGCTCTATCCCGTCGGTTCCGCTCTGCGCCGAAGCGCAAGCCCAGGCCGGATCGTGCTCGGCGGCCAGCGCAATTGGGACCGCTACGGTGAGCGCCGGAGCGGGATCCGAACCGTACTCGTTCTCGGGCTCGGTCTATTTGACAGGTCCCTTCAACGGTGCGCCCTATGGCCTCTCGATACCGGTGAGGGCCTTGGCCGGCCCATTCGACCTGGGCACTGTTGTCACACGAGCCTCGATCGGCGTGGATCCCCACACCGGGCGCGTGATCGTGACGAGTGCGCTGCCCACGATCGTCGCCGGCATCCCCTTGCGGCTCAGAACGATCAGCGTTGCGGTCACACGGCCCAATTTCCTGTTCAACCCCACCAACTGCGCCCCCCTCTCAACCGACACGACCCTCACGTCGACTTTGGGCGCCGTCCAGTCCGTGTCCTCGCCCTTCCAGGCAAGCGGTTGCGAGGCCTTGCCCTTCGCGCCCAAGCTGACGGCCTCCACCAACGCCAAGACCTCCAAGGCCACCGGCGCGATCTTCGTCGTCAAAGTCACTTATCCGGCCGGCGCCCAGGCCAACATCAAGTCGGTCTACGTGGCGTTGCCCAAACAGCTTCCTTCGCGCATCAGCACCCTCAACAAGGCCTGCCCCGCCACGATTTTCGAAGCCAACCCCGCCGCCTGTCCCGCCCTCTCGCGCGTTGGCACCGCGACGGTCTCCACGCCCGTCCTGCCCGGCAAGCTGACCGGTCCGGCCATGTTCGTCTCCCACGGCGGTGCCGCCTTCCCCGACCTCGATCTCGTACTCAGCGGCGACGGAGGGGTCACGGTGATCCTCGTCGGCAACACCAACATCGCCAAAGGCATCACCAGCTCCACCTACGCCTCGGTACCCGACGTGCCCGTGTCCAGCTTCGAAGTTAGGCTCCCCCGCAGCCCCAACTCCGTGCTCGGCGCGGTCGGCAGCCTCTGCAAGAAGCCGCTCTCGATGCCCACCACGATCACCGCCCAGAACGGCAAGATCCTCAAGCAAAACACCAAGATCGCGGTCGGCGACTGCCCGATCGTGGTGCTCTCCCACCGGGTGCGAGGCCACGAGGCGATCCTCGTGGTCAAGGTGCCCGGCGCCGGGCACCTCAGCGCCGGCGGGAAAAACCTCCTGGCCCGCCACAAGCGCCCCGGCAAAGCCAGGGACCTCACGATCGCCGTGCCCCTGTCCCACGGCGGCGTGGGGGCCTTGGCGGGTGCCCGCCACCATCGCCTCTCCGTCAGGGTGCGCCTCGGCTTCGTGCCCAAGGCCAAGAAATCGCCCAAGTCCTCGGCGACTACGACGGTTGTCTTCAGGTAGGCACAGCCGCCTGTTTACAAATCGTCGCGTCAGCTCGCTAGATTGGATGTATGGGTATCGCAACGGCCAACGGCGTCGAAGGAGAGCTTGACCTGGCCCCCGTTCTGGCGGGGGTCCGCCGCTTGACCCTGCTGGCCGACACCGCCGAGGAGCCGGACGCCGTGTTCGGGGCTTTGGCACGCGAGCTGATCGCGACGATGGGGGCCGAGGAGGTCCACATCCACCGCCTCTCCCCCTCGGCCGAGGAGGAGCTCGTGGTCGTCTACGTGCTCGGCGGCGACGGGCGCCTCAGCTACCTGCAGCCGCGCGCCGAGCGTCCTCCCGGGGTGAGCTGGGTGGCGAGCACCGGGCGCAGCTTCTTGGCGGTCGGCCCGCGCGAGCTCACCGCCTCCGTGCCGCGCTTGGCGATCACCGCCCCCTCCGCCGACGGGCACACTGGCTGTGCGCTGCTGGCGCCCCTGTCCTTGGGCGGCCAGGTCGAGGCGGTCGTGGTACTTGTCAAGCGAGAGTCAGAGCCTTACGGCGAGCGCGCGATCGAGGAGGCCGCCACGCTCGTGGACCAGGCCGCCACCGTTTTGGCGCTGGTCCAGGCCCGGGCCGAAGCCGGCACCGATTCGGTCGCTGGCTGTCTCAACCACCGTGCGATGCGCCGCCGCCTGCACGAGGAGATCGTGCGCGTTGAGCGCTCCGGCGGGCATCTGTCGTGCGTGATCGTGGATCTCGACGACTTCAAGCTGGTCAACGACCGCTACGGCCACCAGGCCGGCGATGCGATCCTGCGCCAGGTCGCCCAGGCGCTAATGGGCGAGTTTCGCGCCTTCGACCGCGTCGCACGCTACGGGGGCGACGAGTTCGTCGTGATCCTGCCCAACGCCGACATCGAGAGCGCCGTCGCGGCCGCCGAGCGGGCGCTCGAGCGCCTCGCCCGGGTGCTGGTGCCCGACGGCTCGCGCGGGGTCTCGGCCTCGATGGGGGTTGCCGAGTGGCAGCCTTCGATGACCGAGCAGGTGCTGCTCCAGGTCTGCGACGCCGCCCTGCTTCAGGGCAAGCGCGAGGGCAAGGGTTGCGTCACCGGAGCGGCGGCTCGCTTCCCGTGAACAGCTTCGGCGCAAAGAGCACGCTCTCGGTCGGCGGGCGCGAGTATGAGATCTTCCGCCTGGACTCGCTCCAGCAGCGCTTCGACGTGGCGCGGTTGCCGTTCTCCTTGAAGGTGTTGCTCGAGAACCTGCTGCGCACCGAGGGCAACGGTTCGGTGCAGGCCGCCGACATCGAGGCGCTCGCCTCCTGGGACGCCAAGGCCAAGCCCTCCAAGGAGATCGCCTTCACCCCGGCTCGCGTGCTCATGCAGGACTTCACCGGCGTGCCCGCCGTGGTCGATCTCGCCGCGATGCGCGACGCGATGGCCGCGATGGGTGGAGACCCCGCCAAGATCAACCCGCTCGTGCCGGCCGAGCTGGTCATCGACCACTCGGTCCAAGTGGACGCCTTCGGCACCCGCGATGCCTTCCGGATCAACGCCGAGCGCGAGTTCGAGCGCAACCAGGAGCGCTACTCGTTCCTGCGCTGGGGCCAGGGCGCGTTCGAGGGTTTTGCGGTCGTGCCGCCGGACACGGGCATCGTGCACCAGGTCAACTTGGAGTATCTGGCGAGGGTCGTGTTCTCCACCGAGGGAGCTTCGGAGGAGGGGGATGGTTCTTCTCGCAAGGGTGCCCTACGCGCGCGCGGGGGGCCTTCGAGCGGGGACGGTCCGGTTCAGGCCTACCCGGACACCTTGGTGGGCACCGATTCGCACACGACGATGGTCAACGGGTTGAGCGTGCTCGGCTGGGGCGTCGGCGGGATCGAGGCCGAGGCGGCGATGCTGGGCCAGCCGATGCCAATGCTGATCCCCCAAGTGCTCGGCTTCAAGCTGCACGGCGAGCTACCCGAGGGGGCGACCGCGACCGACCTGGTCCTGACCGTCACCGAGATGCTGCGCGAGCGCGGCGTAGTCGGCAAGTTCGTCGAGTTCTACGGTGCCGGGCTCGCCGGCTTGCCGATCGCCGACAGGGCCACGCTCGGCAACATGAGCCCCGAGTTCGGCTCGACCTGCGCGATCTTCCCGATTGACGCCGAGACCCTGCGCTATCTGGACTTGTCGGGGCGCCCCACCGAGCGGATCGAGCTGGTCGAGGCCTATGCCCGCGAGCAGGGTCTGTGGCACGACGAGGCCTCCGAGGAGCCCACCTACTCGGACTTGATCGAGCTGGATCTCGGAGAGGTTGTGCCAAGCATCGCCGGCCCCAAGCGACCACAGGACAGGGTCTCTCTGACCGACGCCAAGCAAGCTTTCGGCGAGGCCTTGCGCGGGATCCTGCCGGAGGTGGACGGCGAGGACGACGCGCTCGGCGGCACCTTCCCGGCCAGCGATCCCGTCGCCTCCCAGGAGCCGGCCAACGGCGACGGCGCGCGCGAGGCGGCCCTGAGCGGTCGCGGTGTGAATGTTGCTCAGGGGGATGCCCTACGCGCGCGCGTAGGGGCGCCCGTGGCGCTTGAGATGGCCGACGGCCGCGAGGCCACGCTCGACCACGGCCACGTGGTAATCGCGGCGATAACGAGCTGCACCAACACGTCGAATCCCTCGGTCATGGTCGGCGCCGGGATTCTCGCGCGCAACGCGCTGGCCCGGGGCCTTCAGAGCAAGCCTTGGGTCAAGACCTCTTTGGCGCCCGGCTCGAAGGTCGTGACCGAGTACCTGGACAAGGCGGGCTTGACCGAGTCCTTGGAGCGGCTCGGGTTCGATCTGGTGGGTTATGGCTGCACCACCTGCATCGGCAACTCGGGACCCCTGCCGCAGGAGGTCTCCGAAGCGGTCGGCGAGAACGACTTGGCGGTGGTGTCGGTGCTGTCAGGCAACCGCAACTTCGAGGGACGCATCAACCCGGACGTGAAGATGAACTACCTCGCCTCCCCGCCCTTGGTCGTGGCCTACGCGCTGGCGGGCACGATGGATATCGACATCGTGGGGGAGCCTCTCGGCCAGGACCAGGACGGCCAAGACGTGTATCTGCGGGACATCTGGCCATCCGAGCACGAGGTCGCCGAGACGATCGCGGCGGCGATCCACTCGGACATGTTCCGCAAGAGCTACGGCGAGGTGTTCGCCGGCGACGAGCGCTGGAACTCGCTCGATGTGCCCGAGGGCGACCGCTTCGCGTGGGAGCCCGACTCGACCTACGTACGCCTGCCGCCCTACTTCGAGGGGATGCCCGCCGAGCCCGAGCCGCTCGCCGACATCGCGGGCGCGCGCGTGCTGGCCTTGCTGGGCGACAGCGTCACGACCGACCACATCTCGCCGGCCGGCTCGATCAAGCGCGACGGACCCGCCGGGGCCTACCTGCAGGAGCACGGGGTGGCCCCGCGCGACTTCAACTCATACGGCTCGCGGCGCGGCAACCATGAGGTGATGATGCGGGGTACGTTCGCCAACATCCGCCTGCGCAACCAATTGGCGCCTGGCACCGAGGGAGGGGTGACGGTGTATTTGGGACCCCCGACTACCCCGACCGCCGATGGGGGCGAGGCCCCGGCGGGGGGCGAGCAGATGTCGATTTACGACGCCGCCATGCGCTACGCGCAGGAGGGCGTGCCGCTGGTGGTCTTGGGCGGCAAGGAGTACGGCTCGGGCTCCTCGCGCGACTGGGCGGCCAAGGGCACCAAGCTGCTTGGCGTGAGGGCGGTGATCACCGAGAGCTTCGAGCGCATCCACCGCTCCAACCTGATCGGGATGGGCGTGCTGCCATTGCAATTCCCCGCGGGAGAGTCGGCGGATTCGCTGGGGATCGACGCTCACGAGACCTTCGGGGTGAGCGGGTTTGCCGAGGCGTTGAACAACGGTGAGCTGCCCAAGACCTGCACGGTGAAGGCAGGTGACGTCGAGTTTGAGGCGACCGTGAGGATCGACACGCCCAAGGAGGCCGACTACTTCAGGCACGGCGGCATCCTTCAGTACGTCTTGCGACAGCTGCTCGCCGCGTGAGCCCGCTGGAGCCCTTCGGCTCAACAGCGGGCCGGCCGGCGAGTGGGGGAGCGCCGGCGTGAGCGCACCCGGATCGGATGGTTTCACCCAGACGTTGCGCGAGCTGCTGGCGGCGCGCGGGCCGTCCGGCTATGAGACCGCGCCGGCGGCTGTGTGGAGCGCGGCGGCGGAAGCATTCGGCGCCGAGGTGCAGACCGACGTTGTGGGGACCCCTTCGGCGAAGGTCCTATCGAGCGGGCGCATCGAAGCATCGGCTCCGCCGCGGCGGATGATCGTGATGGGCCACATCGACGAGATCGGCCTGATCGTGACCCACATCGACGACGAGGGCTACCTGTGGTTCAGGGAGGTCGGTGGCTGGGACGCCCAGATCTTGGTCGGCCAGCGCTTGGCGATCGCCACGCGCGCAGGAGAGATCGCGGGCGTGATCGGCAAGAAGCCGATCCACCTGTTGCGCGATGAGGAGCGCAAGAAGGTGGCCGAGGTGAAGGACCTGCACATCGACGTCGGCGCTAAGGACGGGGACCAGGCGCGCGAGATGGTAAGGGTCGGCGACGTGGCGGTGATCGAGGGCGAGCCGATCGAATTGCCCAACGGGCGGATCGCCTCGAGGGCTTTGGACAACCGGCTAGGCTCGTTCGTGGCGCTCGAGGCCGCGCGTCTGGTCGCCGAGGCTGGCGGGGCGAGCGAGTGGGAGCTGGTCGCGGTGGCCGCCGCCCAAGAGGAGACCACCTTCGGCGGCTCTCGGACCTCCGCCTTCTCGCTGGAGCCCGACGCGGCGATCGTGGTCAACGTGACCCATGCCACCGACGCGCCCGGCATCGACGTGAAGGAATCGGGCAAGCACGAGCTGGGCTCCGGCCCAGTCTTGAGCCGAGGCTCGACGCTCAACCCGGCCCTGTCGGAGTTGCTGTATGAGACGGCCGAGCGCGAGAAAATCGGCTTCACCGTCGAGGCGATCGGGCGCAACACGGGCACCGACGCCGACGCGGTGCACCTCAGCCGCGGCGGTGTGCCGACCGCGCTGGTGTCGATCCCCCTGCGCTACATGCACTCGCCGGTAGAGCTGGTGCAACTGGAGGACGTGCACGCGGCCGCGGCTCTGATCGCCGCGACCGCGCTGAGGTTGGACGCCGACACCTCGTTCGCGCGCTGAACCGCACGCTCAGCGCCGCCCGAGCCGTGGCGCACCGGGCGGCGCGCCACGGGAGAGGGCGTCAGTTGCTGGTGCCCTCCATCGAGGCGACCGTGGGGCTCTCGACGGTGAGCTCGGTGAACTCGACGATCTCATAGGGGGCGCCGGGGGTACCGCCGAGCGCAAGCATGCGCAGACCCTCGGGACCGGAGAACACCTTGCGCTTGGGCTCGGGGCCGACGCGCACGAACACCTCCGGCTCCAAGTCAACCCGCTCGCCTTCGATGTCGAGCCAGCCGGAACCCTTGATTGCCAAAAAAACCTCCTCCTGGCCGCTCTCCGCGTGATCGTGCAGGGGATAATCCTCGTAGTTGGGCGGCATCTGGATCACCTGCATGCCGAAGGACGTGACGCCGAGCTCGGCTCGGGCCTTGACGAAACCACCGCCGAAGGCGGCCTCCATGTCTTTGATGTTCTTGGCGGTGTAATCACTCATGTGTTGCTCCTGTCTTGATAGGGGATGGTTCAAGCACGGGTTTGTCGGTCGGCATGACGATCCCGAGCTGGCGCGACTGGGCAAGAACGGTGCCGTCGGGCGCCCAGATCACCCCGTCCTCCTCGAACAGGCCCTCGTGCAAGAGGCGCGTCTCGAACACGCTCAGGCATAGGGCCGCCGGGTCGCAAGCGCACTGGGACATCGATTGGCGGAAATGGACGGTCAGGTCGATCGTGGGGCTGATCGCGGGGGACTCCAGGGCGATGAATGACGGTGGAAACCAGGCGTCGGCGAACAGGGCCAAGGCGGGCGCGTCAACCGGACGGGCCTCGGGCAGGCCGATCCAGCCGCCGAGCCTCATCGGCGCGCCGGTGCCCGCGAAGGGGACCGCGCCCACTCGCGGTTGCATGACCAGATGGCGGGTGAACTCGGGCGCGCCCCGGAACAGCTTGGGGGTGGAGCGACGCTCCTCGTCGGGCCCCGTCAGGTCTGGCATCGGCAGTTCGTTGGCTTCGGGCGCGCGCCACGGAACCGAGAAGGCGGCCAAGGCCAAGGCGGTGACGCGTCCTTGTTGTTGCATGCGTGCGGACAGGGTGCTCACCGAGCGCCCGGCACGCTCGACGCTCACGAGGATCTCGATCGGCCCCGGCTCGGGCGCGCGGGCATAGTGGATCGTGAGCGAGCGGGGCGTGCGCTCGGGATCGTCTACCTCGGCGATCAAGGCCTTCAGCAGCATCGCCGCGAGGTAGCCACCGTGGGGCCCGCGTCCGGCGCGCCAACCGGAGGCAACGTCGGCGGTGAAAAGCGCCTCGCTCGCTCGCGGGTCGCCATCGTACGCTCGGGGGTCGCCGGCGTTCGCGCGCCCGACGCGCCTCACCGCAGTGTCGCGATCGAACACCGTGTCCATGCACGGCGCAGCATACAGGACTGGCTGACTGGCCAGTCAGTTGTGGGCGGGGCCGGGTATGGCGCGATCGATCAGTTACGCACGAGGCGCTTGTAGCTGATGCGGTGGGGACGGTCGGCGGCCGCGCCGAGACGCTCGCGACGGGCTTCCTCGTAGGCCTCGAAGTTGCCCTCGAACCAGGTGACTTGGGAGTCGCCCTCGAAGGCGAGCACGTGGGTGGCGATGCGGTCGAGAAACCAGCGGTCGTGGGAGATCACAACCGCGCAGCCTGGGAACGCGAGCAAAGCTTCCTCCAGCGCGCGCAAGGTGTCCACGTCGAGATCGTTGGTGGGCTCGTCGAGCAGCAACAGATTGCCGCCGGAGCGCAGGAGCTTGGCCAGATGGACCCTGTTGCGCTCGCCGCCGGAGAGCTTGTCGATCCGCTCCTGCTGGTCTGAGCCCTTGAAGTTGAAACCGGCGGTGTATTGGCGCGAGTTGACCACGCGGTCTCCGACCTTGAGGTGGTCGAGGCCGTCGGAGATCTCCTCCCACACCGTCTTCTTGGGATCCAAGGCGTCGCGCGACTGGTCCACGTAGGCGAGCTGGACGGTCTCGCCGAGGGTGAGCTTTCCCTCGTCGGGCCGCTCTTGTCCGACGATCATCCTGAACAAGGTGGTCTTGCCGGCGCCGTTGGGGCCGATCACGCCCACGATACCGGCCCGGGGCAAATCGAAAGAGAGATCCTCGATCAGGAGGCGCTCGCCGAAGCCCTTGCGCACGCCCTCGGCGACCAAGACCTTCTCGCCAAGCCGGGGGCCGGGCGGAATGTGGATTTGGACCTCGTCGAGCTTGACGTTGCGCTCCTCGGCCACCAGCTCCTCATAGCGCGCCAAGCGCGCCTTGGACTTGGTGCGCCGACCCTTGGGGTTGGTCCTTACCCATTCCAGCTCGGCGGCGATCGTGCGCTCGCGGCCCTTCTCGGAGCGCTCTTCTTGGGCTAGGCGCTTCTGCTTTTGCTCCAGCCAAGCGGAGTAGTTGCCTTCGTAGGGGATGCCCTTGCCCCGGTCGAGCTCGAGGATCCAGCCGGCGACGTTGTCCAGGAAGTAGCGGTCGTGGGTGACCGCTACGATCGCGCCCTTGTACTCGGAGAGGTGGCGCTCGAGCCAGTCCACCGACTCGGCGTCGAGGTGGTTGGTGGGCTCGTCGAGCAGCAACAGGTCGGGTGCGCTGAGCAGTAGCCGGCAGAGAGCCACGCGGCGACGCTCGCCGCCAGAGAGGGCTGTCACGTCGGCGTCGGGGGGCGGCAGGCGCAGGGCGTCCATCGCGTACTCCAGCTGTGTGTCCAAGTTCCAGGCGTCGGCCGCTTCGATCTTGGCCTGGATGGTCGCGAACTCGTCGGCGTTCTCATCGGAGTAGTTGGCGGCGAGCTCGTTGAAGCGGTCGAGCAACGCCTTGGTCTCGGCGACCCCGTCCTCGACGTTGCCCTTGACGTCCTTGGACTCGTCCAAGTGGGGCTCTTGGGCGAGCATCCCCACGGTCGCGCCCGGCGCGAGCATCGCCTCGCCGCGATAGTCCTGGTCGGAGCCGGCCATGATCCGCAGCAAGGTGGACTTGCCCGCGCCGTTGTAGCCGAGCACGCCGATCTTGGCGCCCGGGTAGAAGGCGAGCGTGACGTCGTTGAGCACCGTCTTGTCGGGCGGGTGCAGCTTGGAGAGGCGGTGCATCGTGAAGATGTACTGGGAGGACATAGCACCGCAGGATATGTGCTCGGCGCACGGTTGCGGCGCTCGCTCCTTGGTCGCCCCGGTCTGGATGGGATTGGTGCGGCGCCTTGGCACTTTGCTCGTCGTCCGGTTTCGCCGGGATGCCAGCCCTCGCTAACGTGTTGGGGTCATGGCCGGGGTGATTCTCGACATCGAGCAGCAGATGCTCCTCTTGGAGATCGAGCCCCCCTTCGACAAGCGCGACGTGCAGCTCGCGCGCAGGCGGATGGCCAAGCGATGGCATCCGGACATCGCGCCGGCCGGCAAGCAGTTCGAGCACGAGCGTCACCTGAAGGCGATCAACGAGGCCGCCGACCACCTGATGCGCCTGGCCGAAACCTCGCGCGGGGGCAAGGTCTCTCGCAACGCGGTCCGGGTCAGTGCGGCGGCGGCCAGGCAAGCGCGCGAAGAGGCGGGCAGACGCGCTTACGAAGCCGAGCAGCGGGCCCGTGCGGATGCCGCCGACCGGGCCAAGAACGACCCTTTCGGCAGTCGTGTTCCTGACCACTCGGTGGTGCACCGCTATGCGCGCTGCCAGTCCTACCCGGAGTGGGGGGTGGGCACGGTCGAAGGGATCTACTTCACCGGCGAGAGCGAGGACGCCGAGGGCTCGATGCCAGGCGCGGGAGGACAGCAGTGGGCGCGTGTGAAGTTTTCGCACGGCGTCAGAACAGTGCCGGCGGGGAGCATGAAGTTCGTAGACTTCTCGCGGCCCGACCCGGCCGAGGAGCGCGTCGAGCGCTTCATGACGGCGGCCCAGCGGGCGATGGCCGAAGGCGAGTACGTCTTGGCAGCTCAGCGGCTCGTGTATGCGCGCGACGCCGAACCGCGCAACGTGGGCGTGTTGCGCTTGATGACCTTGGCCTTCTGGCAGGCCGGCAACTTGGATGCGGCGGCGCGCTCGGTGCGCGACTGGGCCCGGGTGGATGGCGAGCGCCCGGCGCCCCATCGCTTCGCGGCGCGCATCTACGAGGACATGGGCGCGATCGACCTGGCCGAGGAGGCCGCTCAGCGCGCGGCCGAACGAGGGCCGAGCGACGCGGGGGCATGGGAGCGCCTGGGGCGCTTGCGCCTTGGATTGCTCGACCGCGAGGGCTCGTTGCAGGCCTTCGAGCACGCGCTCGAGCTGGGGGCGGCCGGGGAGATCCACGATCTCGTCGCCCAAGCGCTCGCGCTTGAGCCGCGCATGCGCCAGACCGCCTAACTGGGATCGCCTGGCTCGGCCGGCTCGTTCTGTTGGGGATCGCTCTCCTCGCTGACGTCAAGCATCCGCTCGACGGCTGCGACGAACTCTGCGGCACCGTCCACGACCGCCCGGGCCTCGGCGCGGTCAGGGGTGATCGCCTCGTAGTCGCCTCGCTCGCGAGTGGTCTGGGATCTCTGTGCCAAGTCGAAGAGGGACTGGTCGAAAGCGTTGGTGGTGACGTACCGGTCGCGGAACAGGTGCCAAGTGCCCCGGTGGGTGCGTGCATACTCGTCGCTCTCAGAAAGCGCCGCGCGGGCCGCGTAGAGCATCGCGTAATAGCCAACGCTCACAGCCACCGCGAAATGGTTGGCTACCAGCAGCTCCCGTGCGGTCGTCGCACGCGCGCGGGCCTCGTCCATGAACTCATTTGAACGCGGGCTCATTCCAAGCCGCTCCCATACAGCACGATCTTGTCACGATCGACCTCCTGGATGAAGAACGAGCGGATCTCGCGGCGTCCGCGCAACCAGTCGGGGTCGACCACGTTGGTCGAATACCACACTGGGCTAGCTCCCTCGGCGTCGGCGATCTCCGAGACCAGCGAGATCGCCCGTCCGTTGTATTTCGGGCGATCGGCGATCACCATCAGATCGACGTCCGACTCGTCGTGCGGCGTCTCCCCCCGCGCGCGCGACCCATACAGCCACACCGCGTGCAACTCGTCGCCGAGGTCCTCGCTCAGCCGCTCCACAATGCGTTCGACCATCCGGCGCTCGAGCGGCGAGAGCGAGGCGGGAGCGAGGATGTCGGCCAGCTGGGTGCTCATCGTTTCAAGCATAGGCTCAAGCGCGGACCGAGCCGCGACTGCCTACGCCACCGCGCGGAGGCGCTTGTAGGGCTCGCCGGCCAGCTCACGGGCGAGCGCGTCGACGATTGCCTCGTCGTCCTCTTCGCGCCCGTCGGTGACGGCGCCGATGATCGCGCGCTTGCGCTCCAAGAGGTTGGCCATGGTCTCGTCGATCGTGTTGGCGGCGAGCAGGTACCACGCGTTGACGGCGTCCTGCTGGCCGATGCGGTGGCATCGGTCCTCGGCTTGGTCGTGCTTGGCCGGCGTCCAGTCGAGCTCCAAGAAGGCCACGTTCGAGGCCCGCGTGAGGGTGAGTCCTTGGCCGGCGACCTCCAACGAACACACGATCAGCTGGTTATCCGCGTCGTCGGCGGCTTGGAAGGCGCTGACCGAGGCGTCCCGGGCGGCGTGACTGTCTTCGCCGAGGATGTGCAAGGCGTGGGGGAAGCGCTCGATCACGGCCTTCTGGACCTCGCGGTGGCGGGCGAACACGACCAAGCGCTCGCCGGAGGAGCAGAAGTCGTGGATCCAAGCAAGGGCGGCGTGCAGCTTGCCGCGCGCCGCCAGCAGCTTCAAGGCGTTCAATCGCACCAGCCGCTCGGCGCGCAGGGCCGCGGCGATTTTGGCGTCCAGCTCCTTCAGGTCGAGTGGACGCGAGCGCAGCCACGCGATCACGTCGGTCTCGGCCAAGCGGTACTCGGCTTCGTTGTCGAGCTCCACCGGGACGACCGTGCGGGTCTTGGCTGGCAACTGGGGCAGCACGTCGGCCTTGAGGCGGCGCACGAAGCAGCGCGAGCGCAGGTGCCAGTGCAGACGCATGTGCGCGTCGACGCCCTTGAAGCGGCGACCGAACTGAGCGCCCGAGCCGAAGTCGGGCAGGCGACCGATGATGCGCAGCTGGGAGATCAGCTCGGGAGGACGATTCATCACCGGGGTGCCGGTCAACGCCAGCACCAACCCCTCGGCGGGCACGCTCATCGCCAACCGCGCGACCGCCTGGGTGCGCTTGGCGGCCGCGTTCTTGCAGTAGTGGGACTCGTCGAGCACGACCGCTTTGGGGCCCATCGCCGCGAGCGCTTCCCCGCGCGCGGCGAGGATGTCGTAGTTGACGACGGTGATGTCTGCCGCCTCGATCGGCGCGCCCGAGCCCAAGCCGGTGAGCGTCTGGGTGGAGCGCCGGGGCAGCCAGCGCTCGATCTCGCGGATCCAGTTGAGCTTGAGGCTGGCCGGACACACCACGATCGCGGGGTAGGCGTCGTCGGCCTCCAAGCACGCGAGCGCCTCGATCGTCTTGCCGAGCCCCTGCTCGTCGGCCAGGAAGGCGCGTCGCTGGGCCAGCAGGTAGGCGACGCCCGCGCGCTGGAAGGGCTTGAGCTCGCCGCCCATCCTCGCCAAGGCCCGCTCGCAAGCTTCGTCGAGCTGAGCGTCGGTGGCCGAGGAGAGCGCCACCAAACCGGCTGCGTGCGCGTGCTGTTCGCGGATCTCCTGCAAGGCCACGAGCGCGTCCGGCTCGACCCAGACGTCACGTTCGGCCAGGAACGCGTCGAGGGCCTCGACGCAGAACGGGTCGGCGCGGATCGCCGGCAGCTGTGCGTGGTCGCGGCGCCCTCTGGATGCGGCGGCGGCGGCCAGCGGCGCGAGGTGCGCGCGCCGGTTGGCGCCACGTCGTTTGCCCCCGGGTCGCGGCGGCTTGTGGGCCGGGGCGGGGGACGCGCCGGCAAGCGCGCCGAAGGCCTCCAGCGGGGTGGGATCGTGGCCGGGGGCGAGCACGAACGTGGGGTCCTCGTGCACAGCCGACAGTTCCAAGACCGCGCCGGGCGCAGGACGTCCTTCCTTCAAGGCGGCCACGCAACGCCGGGTCGCCGGTGTGGTGAAGCCCTGCGCTCCCTGCTCGATGGCCTGCCACGACTCCAAGGTGAGCGCCACGGACACGCCGCCGGGAACGCCGGCGGCCCGTTCGCGCAACTCCGGCGGCAGCTTGGCCGGGTCGCCCAGCAGCAGGAACAGTGGCTCCTCGGGCTCGCCGCCCACGTCGATCGTGCCGTTCCAAGTCGTGGCGCGCGCAAGCCAGTTCTGCACGCGCGGGTCGATTTCGGCCGTTTCCAAGTGCTCGAGCAGCTCGGCGATCGCGTGGGCGTCGTGCTCTACAGCGGCGATCGCGAAGGCGCCGTTTGCGCTCTCCCCGGTGTGAAGGTCAGTACGGGCGGCCAGCGCCCGCGCGAGCGGGGCGTGCTCGGCAGCGATCAAAGCCCACTGCTGTTTGCGACGGTCTTGGCGCAGTTCCACGTCGTAAGCCATCGCGCCGGCTCGCGCGCCGGGGCGGGCGCCGGTCCGGGCGCCGTGTCGAGGGCTCGCAACCGGGCCGTCGCCGACGAGCGGCGAGGGTCCTTGCGTGACCTCGGTCAGCGCGTGGGCGGCGTCTTCGCTGAGGCGCAAGTGCCCCGCATCGGCAGGGAGATCCTCCACCAAGCGAGCGGCTTGTTCGTCGAGCGGTATCAGCGCCCGGCCGATCGTCGGCAGTTCGTGGGCGTCGGGGTGCTCCATCAAGGCCGCCACAAGCGCGGGCGCCCGGTCGGTAGCGAACGTGAGCCACCAGCTCTCGTTGGGACGGGCCACGTCGAGCACGCACTCGTCGTGGGCGCGCCGCGCGCGCTGCCGCGCCAAGGAGCGAGCGAGCGGGTCGCTGACGACCGCGCGCTGGGGAAGGTGCTCGAGCAGCAGGGCCACCGCCTGGGCGCGCTCGGGATCCAGCGGCACTATCCAGGCACGCTCGCCCGGATCCCAGCGCCGGCCCGGGATCGCCCGCAACAGACGGCGCAGACCGTCGTCGTAGGGGAACTTGAGCACAGCCTCGCCCTGCTCGAGCGTCGCTTGGAGGAAGGTCATGACCTAAGGACGATAGGCCGCGCCGGGGATGGGTGCGACGTAGCGCCGCACGGTGCGACGCTACGCCAAGATATTGACCGCGCGCGAGACGATCAGGCCGATGGTCACCAGCGAGACAAGCGCCTGGATGCCCATCGTGCTCTTGGCCATCGGGCTCAAAGGCATCGTGTCGGTTGGAGAGAAGGCGGTTGCGTTCGTCAGCGACACATACAGGTAGTCGATGAACTTCGGGCGCCAGCCGGCGGGCTCGATGCGATCGTCGCTCATCTGCGGGAACAGGAAGTCGGGCGCCTTGTCGTGGCCGGCCGCGCGACGACCCGGTCCCCCACGATCCATCTCCCAATACCAAAGACCGAAGATCAAGAAGTTGGTGAGCCAGATGAGCGTCCCGGCCACGATCAGTTCCCGGCCGCCGCCATTGCCCAATTTCGCATGCAGCAGATAGTGGGTGAGCGCCGCCAAGGAATAGATGTTGGCCCCGGTAACGATCGCGGTGAGGCTGAGCGCGACACGACGACGACGCGGGTGCTCGTCCTCGAGCTGGTTGGGGGTCACGAGGATCATGCCCGCCAACAAGACTCCCTCGAGGCCCGGCACCAGCCAGGATGGCCCCACCGTCAGTCGCTCCGGCAAAGAGACCTGCAGGAGGATCGCGGCGACGATCGTCAACTGGGCCGGCCAGAACGGCTCGCTCTCGGCGGGCGGGGGGTAGGGGCGGCCCGGTTGGAGCGATGTAGCCTGCGTCACGATCGAGAGCTTACGAGCCGGGTCGGCCGTAGCGCTAGCCTGAACGTGTGGGAATCGAGAGTCCCGTCCACCTCCTGTTCTTGGGCGCCGTCGCCCTGATGGTGCTCGGCCCCAAGCGCCTGCCCGAACTGGCGCGGGCTTTGGGCAAGGGCCTCCGCGAGTTCCGCGAGTCGATCGACGCGGGCTCCCACGACGAGGAGCAGTAGATCCGCCGCCTCGGATAACGTGCGCCGGTGCGCTTGATCGTCGCTCGTTGTGAGGTCACCTACATCGGTCGGACCACGACCGTCCTGCCCGAGGCGGTGCGTCTGCTCATGTTCAAGGGAGACGGCACCTTCATGGTGTGGGCCGACGGGGGCTCCCCGAACGTGAAGCCGCTGAATTGGATGACGCCGCCCACGGTGCTCGAAGAGGAGCGCTCCGAAGCCGGTGAGATCGAGCGCTTGATCGTGCGCAAGCAGCGAGACGACGAGCGCTTGGAGATCGTGCTCGATGAGATCCTCACCGACGTCGAGCACGAGCTCGATGTGCTGGTCCCCCTCGAAAAGGAGGGCTTGGAGCGCGAAATGCAAGAGCTCTTGGCCGCCGCCCCCCACTGGTGTGGCGAGGGCTTCCGTCTCATCCGCCGCGAGTGGCCCACCGACGTCGGCCCCGTCGACTTGATGTGCCGCGACTCGCTCGACGAATGGGTCGCCGTGGAGATCAAGCGTGTGGCCACGATGGACTCGGTGCGTCAACTGGAGGGCTACCTCGAGCGCATCCGCCTCGACCCCGCGATGGCCTCATGCCGCGGCGTCCTCGTGGCGAAGTGGATCAAGCCCCAGGCGCGCGTCCTCGCGGAGTCGCGCGGGATCGACTGCGTCGAGGTCGACGTGGAAGTCCTGCGCGGCAACCGCGAGCCCGAGCTGCGCCTGTTTGCGGCATAGTCCCATCCATGAGTACTGAGGTCGTCCTGACCGAGCGGCGAGATGGGGTTCTGCTAATCACGCTCAACCGGCCGGAGGCGCGCAACGCGGTCAACCTGTCTCTCGCTGAAGGAATAGCGGCGGCTTTGGACGAGCTCGACTCCGACGAGTCGCTCAGTGTCGGCGTCCTCACCGGCGCGGGCAAGGGCTTCTGCGCCGGGATGGACCTAAAGGCTTTCGTCTCCGGCGAGCGGCCTTGGGTGGGAGATCGGGGATTCGCGGGGATCGTGCGCCGCGCCTCGGTCAAGCCCCTGATTGCCGCCATCGAGGGCTTCGCGGTGGCGGGCGGCTTGGAGGTGGCCTTGGCTTGCGATTTGATCGTGGCCGCCCGCGGCGCCAAGCTAGGCATCCCCGAGGTCAAGCGCTCGCTCGTGGCCGCCGGCGGCGCTCTCCTGCGCCTGCCGCGCTCGCTTCCCCACAACATCGCGATGGAGCTGGCCTTGACTGGCGATCCGATCTCCGCCGAGCGCGCGGCCGACCTCGGCCTGGTCAACCGCCTGGCAGATCCCGGCGGCGCCGTGGAAGTCGCCCTGGGCTTGGCCGGCGAGATCGCCGTCAACGCGCCCTTGGCCTTGATCGCCTCCAAGCGAATCCTCCAAGAGCAGCGCGATTGGTCCTCGGAGGAGATGTGGGAGCTTCAGAGCGCGATCTCAGAACCGGTGTTCACCTCCGAGGACGCCCGCGAGGGTGCCACCGCCTTCGCCGAGAAGCGCCCCCCGGTCTGGCGCGGGAAGTAGTCGACAAGCACCCCGGGCCGCGTTCGTGGCGCGCGTTGAGCGGTGGTCGGCGAAGCGGCGCTCGTGTCCGTTCAGCCGCGCATCTGACGCTTGCGCTTGCGCTGACGCATGATCATCCTGAAGCGTCGCCACAGGGAGCCCATCAGCGCTCGCCCGGCGTCTTTTTCGGATACTGCGAGACCGGCACTCCCAGGTCAAGCGCTGTTCTCACGATCCTGCTCTGCTCGGCGGCGTGCGCGGCCGGATAGCCCTCGCCCGGGCTGGCCCGCTCGGGACGGCCCACGAAGCCGAAGTGGATGCCTTCGCCCATGATCTGCATCAAGCGCGGGAACATGTGCGCCCTGGCGCCCATGTTGCGCGGCTCCTCCTGCACCCACACCACCTCTTCCAGCCGCGGGTAGCGCGCCAACAGCTCCTTGATGTTGCGCTCCGGGAACGGATACAACAACTCCACGCGTCCGATCGCCACGCCCTCGCTGCCTTGACGGTCGGAGTGGCCGGCCAAGTCGTAGTAGATCTTGCCCGTGCAAAGCACCAAGCGGGTGACCGCCTGCTCGTCGATTCCCGCTTCGGCGAGCACCGGCTCGAAGCGAGTACCCTCGGCCAAATCCTCGACCGTGTTGGTCGCCTGGGGCAACCTCAGCAGCGACTTCGGCGTCATGATCACCAGCGGGCGCTGCTTGGCGATCATCGCCTGGCGACGCAACAAGTGGAAGTACTGGGCCGGCGTGGTCAGGTTCGCGACCCTCATGTTGCCCTCGGCAGCGAGTGCCAAGAAGCGCTCCAGGCGAGCGGAGGAGTGCTCGGGTCCTGAGCCCTCATAGCCGTGGGGCAACAGCAGCGTCAGGCGCGAAGTCTGCCCCCACTTGGCAAGCCCCGAGGAGATGAACTGGTCAACGATCACCTGCGCCGAGTTCACGAAGTCCCCGAACTGGGCCTCCCACAGCACCAGTGTCTCCGGCGCCTCCTGGCTGTACCCATACTCGAAGCCCATGCAAGCAAGCTCCGAGAGCGGGCTGTTGTGCAGCTCCATCGGCGCCAAAGCCTCCGGCAGCGATTGGATCGGGCAGAAGGCCTGGCCCGTCTTGGCGTCGTGCAGCACCAGGTGGCGCTGGCTGAACGTGCCCCGCTCGGTGTCCTGTCCGGTGAGCCGCACCGGCGTTCCCTCGGTCAGCAGCGAGGCGAAAGCAAGCGCCTCCGCATGAGCCCAATCGATCCGCGCCATCGCCTTCTCCGGCCCGGTACCGCTCGACTGCTCGCCCGCCGTCGAGTCGGCCCCCGGTGTCCCCGCGCCGGTGGAGGTCGAGACGCGCTCTCCAAGCGCCTCGCGGCGACGCTCCAACTGCTTGACGAGCTTGGGGTGCACCGTGAACCCGTCCGGCGCCCTCAAGAGCTCCAGTCCCAGCTCGCGCACCCGTGCCGCGGCCACCGAGGTGTCCACGTCGGGGCTCGGTGTTCTGTCCAGTTGGTACTCGCCCGTGTTCTGCTCGACCGTGCCCTGTGCGGCGGCCGCCTCGATCTTCGCCTTCAAGCGCTGGTGCAAGAGCGTCAGGTTGTCCCAAACCTCCTGCCCGGTGCGCTCCACGTCCTCGCGGCTGACCACGCCGTCGCTCACGAGCTGGTCGGCCCAAAGTTCATACACCCGCTTCTTGGTCTTGATCGTGGAATACATCTCCGGCTGTGTATAGGCCGGCTCGTCGGACTCGTTGTGCCCGAAGCGCCTGTATCCGATCAGATCGATCAGCACGTCGTGCCCGAACTCCTGGCGGAAGGCCACCGCGAGTCGCACCGCGCTCATGCAGGCCGGCACGTCGTCGGCGTTGACATGGATGATCGGCACGTCAAAGCCCTTGGCCAGATCCGAGGCCCAACGCGTTGAGCGAGCGTCGTCTGGGTCGGTCGTGAAGCCGACTTGGTTGTTCATGATCAAGTGGACCGTGCCGCCGACCTGATAGCCGTCGAGCGCCTGCAGGTTGAGCGTCTCGGCGACCACGCCCTGTGCCGGGAAGGCCGCGTCGCCGTGGATCACGATCGGCACCGCCGTGTTGGTGTCCTGGTGGGTCCTCGGTCCGGTGCGCGAAGTCTGGGCCGCCCGCGTGGCGCCCTCGACCACGGCAGAGACGTACTCCAAGTGGCTCGGGTTGGACTCCAAGTTGACCCTGATCGTGCCGCCTTCGGGCAGCTTGTAAGAGCCTTGGGTGCCGTGGTGGTACTTCACATCGCCGGTGCCGCCTTGCGGGATGGTCGTAACGGCCTCAAGCGTCGAGGCGCCCTCGAACTCGGCGAAGATCGTGTCGTAGGGGCGGCCCAAGTTGTGAGCCAGCACGTTCAAGCGCCCCCTGTGGGCCATCCCCACGACGACCTCGTGCCCGCCGTTGGCGGCGGCGAGCTGGATCAGCTCGTCGAGCATCGGCACGGTCATGTCCAGCCCCTCAATCGAGAACTGGTGCTGGCCCAGGTAGGCCTTGTGCATGAAGCGCTCCAGCGCATCCACCTCGATCAGGCGCTTGAGCAGAGCCTTGCGCTCCTCGGTGCCCAGCGGCTGCCTATAGGTGCCCGACTCGATCTGCTCGCGCAGCCACACACGCTGCTTGTGTGAGGAGATGTGCTCGATCTCATAGGCGATCGTCCCGCAATAGGTCTGGCGCAGATGCGGCAGCGCCTCCGCCAAAGTCTCGCCCGGCACGTACATCCTCAAGATGCGGGCCGGAATCTGGGCCATCACATGCGGCGTCAGTCCGGCCGCCTCCGGATCCAGTTGCGGCTCGCCCTCGGGCTCTGAGCCGAGCGGGTCCAGATGCGCCGCCAAGTGGCCATGGCTGCGGAAGCGGTGCACCAGCGTGCTGGCCGCCTGCACCGCCTGCAACATCTGCTCGTCGGGAGCCGCGCCCGGCGCGGCACCCGTCTGGGTGGGCAGCGCCTCGCTCGGACGAACCGTCGGCACGGGAGGCGCAGGCGGGGGCCCCAACTCGACCCCAAGAGAGGAGAACACGCCCTCGTAGAAGGAGTCCTCACCCTGGAGCCGAGCCTCGACCAAAGCCAAGAAGCGCCCTGACTCGGCTCCCTGGATGACCCTGTGGTCATAGGTGGATGTCATCGTCATGACCTTCTCGACCCCGATCTGGGCGCCGATCTCGCCCAGCCCGACCGGGTAGGCGATCGAGCCCGTCGCCACGATCGTGCCTTGGCCGTTCATCAAGCGAGGCACCGAGGCCACCGTGCCCAGGCCGCCCGGGTTGGTGAGCGTCACGTTGCCGCCCACCAAATCGTCGGCCGTCAGCTTGTTCGTGCGAGCCTTCTCCACGAGCGCGTCATACGCCGCCACGAACTCCCCAAAGGACAACCCGCCCGCATCGGAGATCACCGGCACCATCAAAGTGCGCGAGCCGTCCTTCTTCTGCACGTCCACCGCCAGCCCCAGGTTCACCTGCCCGTCGTCCACCCTGAACGGCTTGCCCTCGACCTCCTCGAAGTGATGTGCCATCGTCGGCATCTCGGTCGCGGCCTGAGCGATCGCATAGGCGATCAGATGGGTGAAGCTGACCTTCTGCCCGGCCGCCTTCAGCTCGCGCCTGCGCCCGTCCAGGACCGTGACCGTCATCGTCCTGAAGCTCGTAGCCGTCGGAATCGAGCGCGACTCGTCCATGTACTTGGCGAGCATCGCCGCCCCGCCCTTGAGCGCGACCCGCTCGCTCGCCGCCGAGGGACTTGCGCCGTTGGTGGCGGCGCTCGTGCCGTTGCCGCCCACACCGAGCACGTCGGCCTTGAGAATCCGCCCGCCCGGCCCGCTCCCGCTGACAGCCCCCAGGTCAACCCCCTCGGCCGCCGCCGCTCTCGCCGCGACCGGGGTCACGCGCCTGCCGTCGCTCGGCGCCGTGTCCGCGGCCGCCTGCGCGCCGCCGTTTGAGGCGGTTTGCGGTGCCCCGCTTGCGGAGGCGGTGGTTTGCGAGGTCCCGCCTGCCGAGGCAGTGGTGGTTTGCGGTGCCCCGGCCGAAGCGCTCGCGGCCTTGTTGCCGCCTCCTGCCGGCTCGCCTTGGCCCGCGGGTGCCCCGGCACCGCCCTCCTCGGGTGCGAGGCGCGCGATCACCTGGCCCACACCGACCGTGTCGCCCTCCTCGGCAAGCAGTTCGGCGACGGTGCCGCTGGCCGGCGAGGGCAACTCGACGTCCACCTTGTCGGTGGATATCTCAACTATCGTGTCGTCAGCCTTGATGAAATCGCCGACTTTGACATGCCATTCGAGGATCGTTCCCTCGGTGACAGACTCGCCGGCGGCAGGGGTCACGACGTCGATCATTTGCTCGGTCGTAGTGCCGGAGGCCATCCGCCTCAACTCTAGCGACCTGGCCAGCCGGACAGGCCTCAGGCGCCCTCGTCCGCTTGTTCACACGGGCGATCTTCACACTGCTTAACACTCTCTGAAGGGGCGGGCTGAGGCGGCGCAGCCGGGGACGGCGCGGCCCGTGACGGCCTGTTGGCGGTCGGGGAGGGCGTCTCTCCCCGTCGGCGCCCTTCGCGCACGAACTCCCAACTGCCGAAAAAGGGACCGATGCCGCCCAGCACTGCGACGGCCACCGCCAAACGCAACGAGACGATGCGCCATCGTGTCGCCGCGATGCAAGCGCACGACATGCCGATCCAAAGAATCCCGTGCGTCCAACCCAGCACAAGCGTCTCCGGCTGAGGTTTGCCCAGCGCGAAAGCGCAGATCAGCAGTGAGCTGTACACGCACGAGTGAAAGTACGACGTCCACTTCAGGGGCCTGAAGGCCCTCGACGGATGGGTCTCAACCGCGTCGATCGCCGGGCCGGGGGGCGCGGGCGACGCGGAGACATCGCTCACTCGGTCAGCCACCGCGCCATCCTGCGCAGGCCTTCCTCGGCCTCCGCCGGCCACTCGTCGATGCTCGCCGGCCACCACGCGTACTCGTCGTGCTCGTGGTCGGGCTGCACCTCCGCGCCCTCGGCCAGCCAAGCCTGCCCCACGAACATCACCAGCCGGTGGGGCAACATCACAAGCGCCTCGCCCTTCACCCGCTCGGGCGTCACCGACCACTCCTCGCGCAGCTCCCTCACCAGCGTGTCTCCCGGGCTCTCGCCCAAGTCCACCGCGCCGCCCGCCCCCAGCGCCCAACGCCCGGCCCAAGAGGCAAGCCAAGCCGCCCGCCTGCCCGCCAACCAGCGCCCGTCGGCCGATCTCGTCACACAAAGCGCCGCCACGCTGCAAGAAGCGTCCGCCGCGACCAGCCGCAGAGCCCACCGCAGCGGTTGCAACTCCATCTCAAGGCCCTTCGGGCCCACGCTGAAGTCGACCAGTCGCGCGGCCAGCCCGTCATGGCTAGGAGACCCCCGCTCGCGCAGGCTCGCGATCGCCGCGTCGGCCGCCGCGCTGTGCTCGGGCGGCGGCTCATAGTGCTCCGCACGCCACTTCGCCTTCACCTGGCTGAGATCCCACGGCCCCCGCGCCAACACTTCCGGCGCTTCGTCTGTCTGCGGATGCGCGCGCGTGGCCATTCCTACAGGCTAGTGATCGCAGGGGAGGGTCGGTTGACGCGGGTTCGGTCAACTTGGGGCCGGGCGGTTGACGCAGGGTTTCGGTCAACTCGGGGCCGGGCGGTTGATGTAGGCGGCTCGATTGACGCAGGAGAGCGTCGGTTGGACATCTGTGCCCCTAAACTCGCCCGACCGTGAGCGAGCGCCGACGCAAGCACTGGGGTTGGGGATTCGAGGACGAGCAGCCTTCGCCCAAGGAGGTCCGTGCCGCCGCCGCCGGCCTCGCCGCCCACCTCGGCTTCCCGCCCGTGGAGATCGAGCAGCCCGTCGCTCTCCACGAACTTCGCCTCGCTCCCCCCCGTGTGCTCCCACCCCAGGAACTCCGAGAGCTCGCTACCACCGACACGCACGACCGAGCGGCCCATGCTCTGGGCAAGTCCTATTCCGACGTCGTGCTCGGGTTTCGAGGAAGGTACGAACATCCCCCCGATTTTGTGGCCCGACCCCGTGACGAGGGAGATCTCGAACGCCTGCTCGCCTGGTGTTCGGCCGAACGCGTCGCCGCGATCCCCTACGGCGGCGGGACCAGCGTCGTAGCGGGAGTCGAGCCTGCGGTCGATTCGAGCTACAACGGCGCCATCTCGATCGACCTCGGCCGACTCGCAAGCGTGCTCGAGGTCGACCCCGTCTCGCGGGCTGCTCTCATCCAGGCCGGCGCCACCGGCCCCGCTCTGGAGGCCCAGTTGGCCGCCCATGGCCTCACCCTGCGCCACTTCCCCCAATCGTTCGAGCTCTCCACGCTAGGCGGCTGGATCGCCACGCGAGCCGCCGGTCATTTCGCGACCGTCTGGACCCACATCGAGGACTTCGTCGAGTCGGTGCGCGCGCTTACCCCCGCCGGTGTCTGGTCCTCGCGGCGCCTACCCGGCTCGGGCGCCGGTCCCAGCCCCGACCGCTTGCTCATCGGCTCCGAAGGCGCCCTTGGCGTGATCACCGAGGCTTGGATCCGCGTCCAGCCCCGCCCCACCTTCCGCGCCTCGGCCGGCGTGCGCTTCCCCACCTTCGAGCGCGGTGCCCAGTGCGTGCGCGAGATCTCCCAGTCCGGCCTCCACCCCTCCAACTGCCGCCTGATCGACCCCGCCGAGGCGCGCTTCACCCTGGCAGGCGACGGCACTTTCGCGCTGCTGGTGCTCGGCTTCGAGTCCTCCGATCATCCGGTCGGCTTCCTGATGGACCGGGCCTCTGCGATCTGTGCTGAGCACGGAGGCCTCGTCGGGGACCGGCGCGATTTGTCGGGGGGAGGGCGAGTCGAGTCGGGGGGAGGGGGAGGTGTCGATGTTGCGCTTGGGGGTGACTCGCGCGTGCACGCGCGCGAGGGCGTGCGTAGCGAGAGCGAGTCGGCGGGCATCCCGGGCAGCGGCGTCGGCGCCTGGCGCGAAGCTTTCCTGCGAGCCCCTTACATTCGGGACATCCTCGTAGCGATGGGTGTTCTCAGCGAGACCTTCGAGACCGCCGTCACCTGGGATCGCTTCCCCTGTTTTCACGAGCGCGTCATGGCCGCCGCCCGCGCCGCCGCCGAGGACACCTCCGGCGTGGCCCAGGTCTCCTGCCGCTTCACCCACGTCTACCCCGACGGGCCCGCCCCTTACTACACGGTCCTGGCGCCCGCCCTGCGAGGCGAAGAGATCGCCCAGTGGGCCGCGATCAAGACCGCCGTGTCCGAGGTCATCCTCGCCGAGGGCGCCACCATCACCCACCACCACGCCGTCGGGCGCGACCATCGTCCCTGGTATGACCGCCAGCGCCCCGATCCCTTCGCCGCGGCCTTGCGCGGGGCCAAGGCCGCCGTCGATCCAGCTTCCATCATGAACCCCGGCGTCCTCGTGGACCCCCTGCCGTGAAGATCGCCGTGCTCGGTCCCGGGGGGGTCGGCGGCCTGGTGGCGGGCGCTTTGGCTCGCGCGTTCGAAGGCGTCTCGTCGTCCGCGACGGCGACCGAGGGCGTGGGGAGCGGTGCGGAGGGCGCCCCGAACTCGCAACTGGTGGTCGTCGTCGCCCGGGAGTCCACCGCCGCCACGATCGCCGAGCGCGGGATCGATGTGCAGAGCGTGCTGCTAGGCGATTTTGTGGCCCACCCCCGTGCCGAGACGAGCCTGCGGGAGCCGGTGGACGTCGTGATCGTGGCGACCAAGGCAACCGGCTTGGCCGAGGCCTTGGGACGGGTCTACGCGACGCCGCGCCTCGTCCTGCCCCTGCTCAACGGTCTCGACCACCTGGCCGTGCTGCGCGAGCGTTTCCCCGCCCAAACAGTGGTAGCCGGAACGATCCGCGTCGAGGCCGACCGGCCCCGGCCAGGCGTGGTCGTGCACACAAGCAAGTTTCTGCGGGTGGAGATGGCCTCTAGCTATGCCACGGCCCAGGTGACGATGGCGGCGCTCGCGAGTGTGCTCTCAGATGCCGGTATCCCCGCGCGTGTAGGGGAGAGCGAGCCGCAGGTCATGTGGTCCAAGCTCGTGCGCCTCAATGCCTTGGCGTGTACCACAAGCGCCTACGACAAGCTTCTCGGCGAGATCCGCTCCACGCCTGCCTTGCGTGCCGACCTGGTGGCCACGATCGAGGAGGCCTGTCTCGTGGCCCGTGCCGAGGGCGCCTCGATCCCAGTGGACGATCCCCTCGGCGAGTTGAGCGCCGCCCACGCCACCTTGGGCAGCTCGATGCAGCGCGACATCGCCGCCGGGCGTCCCCCCGAGCTGGATGCGATCCCCGGCTCGGTGTTGCGCGCGGCCGCGCGCCACGGGATCGCTTGTCCCACGATCGAGCGGCTAGTGGCCTCGATCGCCGAGCGCGCCGGTGTCGAGTTGCCGGTCGGGGCTCGTTCTGTCGGCGAGTGAGGGGCGCCTTGGACTGAGTGCCGCTGAGTTGTAGCTACTGAAATGGGTGCCTACGCGCGCGCGGGGGGCCTGTGTCGCGTCAAAGCTCCCGTGTCGGCGGCCCCGGCGAGACCATCGGCAGCGCCTGGGTGGAGACCGCGTCGACGACCTCCTCCTCGGCCTCGACCGTGCCCTCGTCGTGCTGGCCATCGCAGAGCACTCTGAAGTTCGCGCTCTGCCCTCCGTCCCCATGGATCGTGATGCCCGGCAGGATCTCCTCGCCCTCCTCCAAGCCAAGACGCTCCATGTCGAAGTGCGCAAGGCCGATCCCGTAGGCGGTGTGCGTAGGGTTCTCGCGATCGTGCGCCGCCACGGCCTGCGCAAACCGCTCGAGGTTCTTGGCGATCTTCGCGGTGTCAGCCATCTTCGGGCGAAAGGGTAGCGCCGCGCTTGCCGCGCTGGGTGTCCGCGTCGAGCGCCGGGCGTATGCTCGGGGCCGCCTCCGGCGCCACCCCGGTCGCAGCTCGCACGCGCGGGGCCACCTCGGTCGCGAACAGCTCGGTGGCCTTCATCGCCTTCGCATGGGGCAGTACCCCCACGCTTATGTGCCCCAAGAAGCGATCGTGCCTGAACAGCTCGTGCTGAGCCACGATCTTCGCGGCCACCTCCTCGGGCGTGCCGACCAGCAGGTGTCCCTCCGGGCCACACCCCGCGTCGAACTGGTCCCTGCTCATCGGCGGCCACCCCCGCTCGCGCCCGATCCTGTTCATCATCTGGGAGTAAGGCCCAAAGAACTCGTCCCTCGCCCGCTCCGCGTCCTCGGCGATGTACATGTGCGAGTTGATCCCCATCGCCGTGTGCGTCGTGTCCGCGCCGGTGTGCTTCACCGCTTCCCGGTAGAGCTCGACCAGCGGCGCGAAGCGAGCCGGCTGGCCGCCGATGATCGCGATCATCAACGGCAGGCCCAACATCCCAGCGCGAGCCACCGAGGCCGGCGTCCCACCCACCGCGATCCACACCGGCAGGGGCTCCTGCAGCGGGCGCGGATACACCGCGGCGTCGCTCAGCGGCGCCCGATGCTTGCCCGCCCAAGTCACCCGCTCTGACTCGCGCAGCGCAAGCAGCAGCTCCAGTTTCTCGGCGAACAGCTCGTCGTAGTCCTCCAGGTCATAGCCATAAAGCGGAAACGACTCGGTGAAGGAGCCGCGCCCGGCCATGATCTCGGCGCGGCCTTCTGAGAGCAGGTCGAGCGTTGAGAACTCCTCGAACACGGTCACCGGGTCGGCCGAGCTGAGCACGGTGACCGCCGTCGAAAGGCGGATCCTCTCCGTGCGCGCCGCTGCCGCCCCGAGGGCGACCGTCGGCGCCGACACGGCATAGTCGCGCCGGTGGTGCTCGCCGAGTCCGAACACGTCGAGTCCCAGCCGGTCGGCCAGCTCGATCTCCTCGAGCAGCTCTTTCAGGCGCTCGGCCACGCGCTGCGGGGAGGCGCCCGGCGCTACGTCGGCGAATGTCGCGAGGCCCAGTTCCACTGCGCGACCACTATAGGTGCCTGTCCCGCCGACGCCTCTACGCGAGTCGCGCCGCCGTGCCGCGCGACAGGCTTTACGCGAGCCGCCCCGGAGTGCGGCCGGCAGGCGGCTCTACCCCTGCTCGATGATCTCGATCCTGTAGCCGTCCGGGTCTTTGACAAAGCAAAGGCGCGAGCCCCCTTCGCGTACCGAGTAGGGCGGCTTCTCCGGCTCGATGCCTTGCGCGGCCAGGCGCGCGAGCGTGTCGTCGAGGTCGCTCGCCGTGATCGCGATGTGGCCGTAGCCGCTGCCCATCTCGTAGGAGTCCACGCCAAAGTTATGGGTCAACTCCAGGCGCGGCATGTCGCCGTCGCCCGGCTGGTTCATGAAGACGTTGATGGCCTCGTCGCCGATCGGGATGCGCCCGACCTCCTCGAAGCCGAGCGCCTCATAAAAAGCGATCGAGCGGTCGATGTCGCCGATGCGATAGCACGTATGGATGAGGGACACGACCACAGTCTAGGGCTTGTTCGCAGCCAGGTCCACGGCCCCGGCCCACGCCGGGAGCGGCCCGATCGCGCGGGCCGCTCCCGGAACAAAGGCTCCCCTCAGCCTCTGTGTTTGGCCGACCCGGAGCGCAGGGTCAGGCTGTAGGTCTTGCTGACGGCCGGCTGCCCACTCACCTGCGTGGTTACGGTCACCACGGCGTGCATCGTTTTGATGTGGGCAAGCTCGGCGCGCCCGGCCCCGGTTAGGGTGAGCTTCACGACCTCGCTGCCGTCCGCCGCGATCGAGAAAGCGGCTTCTCCGAGCTTTGTGGTCTTGCTTTTGGCGTGACCTTTGGTGTGCTTGGCGCCCGCGGCTGTACTTGTGAACGTCAGCTTCAGTCGCCCGCTTGCCGGAGCGCCATTCGGATTTGTGAGCTTCAGTGACAGTCCGCCCACTTTGCTAACGGTCGAACTGGTGGTGCTCAGCGCAACTGGCACAGCTTTGGGGGCCACCACCGGCAGCGGAGTTTTGATCGGCAGCACAGCTTTGGCTGCTTTTTCCGCGGCTTCGCGCAATTCGCGTTCATGTTTTTCTGTGGCTTCGCGTTCTGCCTTTTCTTTGGCCTTCGTTTCTTCTTCCAGCTTTTCCTTGGCTTCGCGTTCTTTGGTTTCTTGGGCTTCGATCTGCTGGTAGGAGCGGATGCGCGTGGCTTTGAGCGTGCCCGTCAATTCGGTCGGGCCGACCATGAACTTTCCGCTGCCCGACATCGATGTCGGGTTGGTCTTGGAGGAGACCGCGATCGTTTCGCTTGTGAAGCTGCCCGGCGGCAGCGACAGGGCCGCGTCTTCGTCGGTCGTGACTGTCACCTTCGCTTGTTCACCCTCGAGCGTCCCCGAGAACGAGCCGCCAAAGCTGTTCTCGAACAGGGCGCTCTTGCTCGCGAATTCGTTTTTGGCGTTCGCCTTTTCGGCGATGAGCGCGACCCCTTCGAGCTTCTCTGGGCCCGCTTCGAGCGTGAGCGCCCATTCGCCCCTCACGTTCGACCTGGCTTCGACTTCTTCGCGTTCGCGCTGTTCGCGTTCTTCCTGTTCCTGCACTTCTTTGTAGGTCTTCAGCCTGGTCGCGGTCACTTCGCCGGGTTCGTTGTAGGTCCCATTGAGGTAGTAGGCGCCGGAGCCGGCCAGCGTGTTTTTGACCGTGTCGAGCACGGCCGATTCCGCGACGAACTCGACCACGCCGAAGGGGGAGTTGGTCGTCGAGCTCAGTTTCACGGTTGTGCCTGACACCGTGCCTTCGAGCGCCGTCGATAGCCCGATCGCGGCGTGGAAGGTGCCCGAGAAGGCGCCAGTGGCTTCGTTCATGCTGGCGATGACCCCAGTCTCCGCAAGCGCGGGCTGGCCTTTGGATTTGTATTCGATGGACCATTCGCCGCGCATGTCATAGGGAGAGGCGTCGGCGGCCGGCGCAAAGCTTGCGAGCAACAAGCATGCAAGCGTTGCCCCAAGCGTTATCGCAACGCGCGCGCCGCGTCCAGCGCGCACCTTTCCGAGCCACGTCGAGTCGTGGATCATGATGCTTAAAGCCCTCCCCCGTCGTATGGTCAAGTCTTGATAGGACTGCTTTGCCACAAAACCACACGGCGATGTGTATGTCAAGGTCCTCGGTGGTCGGGTACGGCTTTATTTGAGGCGGTTCTGGACGAACGGACGAGCTACGCCAGTGTGTACAAGGACCCGATATTCGCGTAGTCGGGCACGGCTCCGATCGGTCGTTTCGCGCGCCGGGGGGCGGCGGGGACGACAACCTGGGAGGATCCGCGGATGATCGTCGAGCGGTCCTTGAACGAGCGCTTCCTGTCGAACACCTATCTCGTCGCCGACGGCGAGGGCGGACCCGGTTTCTTCGTCGACGCCGGGGGGCCGATCGAGCCGCTCCTCGAGGCCGCCAAGCGTCTTGGGATCGACCCGACCCACGTGCTGCTGACCCATCACCACTTCGACCACGTCAGCGACCTCGGAGCCCTGCGCAAGCGCTGGCCCGGCCTTGAGGTCTTGATCCATCCGCTCGAGCGCGAGCCCCTCTTGGAGCTGGGGGATGCTTTGGGCAAGGACTTGCGTCCGGGCACGGTCGAAGCGGGACAGACGCTGAAGTTCGGCGAATTGGAGGTGAGGCCCCTGAGCACGCCGGGGCACACCGCCGGGATGCTCTCGTTCCTGGTGGCCGCGAGCCCATCGGCCACGCCAAGTCCGCGTCACGGCTCAGGACCGGGGCCAGGCGGCTTTCAGGGCGGCGAAGCGGTCGTGTTCACCGGGGACACCTTGTTCAAGGGGTCTGTCGGAGGAGTGCGAGCGCCGGGCCACACCACCTACACCGACCTCAGGGACTCGATCATGGGCACCTTGATGGAGCTGCCCGCCGAGACGATCGTCTACCCCGGCCACACCGACGCCACCAGCGTCGGTCGCGAGTGGGAGCAGAATGCCTTCATCCGCGTGTGGCGCGGTCTGGATCCCGAGGGCGCCGAGCCGTGTACCGCTTTGGGCGAGCCGGCCACCTTGATCCTGCTCGGCGACGATTACGACGGCGGCAAGAAGGCCTGGGTGCGCTGGCCCGACGGCAAGGACGACATCGTCCCGGGCAGCCGCGTGGAGACCTAGACTCAAAGGGTGGCCCAAGAGAAGATCCCAACATCGAGGGTGCGTCGCACGGCCACGGTCGGCAGGCTCGCGGCGAGCGAGGCGGTCAAGCAGTTCGGGACGCGTGCGGCCAACATGGCCCGCGGCGAGGAGGCAGCCCAAGAGGCGAGCGCGCGCCGCCAGCTGGAGACCGCCAAGCAGATCGTGGCGGCTTTGGGGACGATGAAGGGCGCCGCGATGAAGCTCGGCCAGGTCATGTCCTTCCTGGATGTCGGCTTGGTGCCCGAGGAGCATCGCGAGGAGTTTCAGCGCGAGCTCGCCAAGCTGCGTGACGCGGCCCCGACCGTGTCTTTCAAGCAGATGAAGCACGTGATCGAGGAGGACTTGGAAGCGAAGGTCTCCGAAGTGTTCGCCGAGTTCGACGAGGAGCCGATCGCCGCCGCCTCGATCGGGCAGGTCTATCGGGCGAAGCTCGCCGAGGACATCGCGTCGCAGCCAGGCGGTCGTGAGGTCGCCGTTAAGGTCCAGTATCCGGGCGTTGCCAGTGCGGTCAGAGCCGATCTACAGAACCTGGACATGATCATGCGCCTGCTAAAGCGCATGACGCCGAGCCTCGACGTCAAGGCCGTCACTGCCGAGATCAGAGATCGGATCGGGGAGGAGCTCGACTACGAGCTGGAGGCCCAAAACCAGCGCTCCCTGGCGCGTATCTTCAGGGGCCACCCCTTCATCGCGGTGCCCGAGGTTGTGAGCGAGCTCTCGCGCGAGCGGGTCCTCGTCACCGAGTTCGTGCAGGGAACCGGCTTCGAGGAGCTCAAGGATCGTCCTCAGGCCGAGCGCAACAGGGTGGGGGAGATCGTGTTCCGCTTCTTCTTGGGCTGTCTCTACCGCCACCGCCAGTTCTCCGGCGATCCTCACCCCGGCAATTTCATGCTGCTGGAGGACGGGCGTGTGGCGTTCCTGGACTTCGGCCTGTTCAAGCGCATCGAGCGCGAGCCGGTCGAATTGGAGCTCGCGTGTCAGCGGGCGGTGAGCGAGGGCGACGCCCAGACTCTGCACCGACTCCTGGCCGAGTCGCGCTTCCTTCCCGAACCCGAGCGCGTCGACCCCGACCACCTGCTGGCGTTCATCGAGGACGCCATCTGGTGGTACACCACCGCCGACGAAGATGTCCCGCTTTCGCCGGAGATCGCCACCGAGGTGATGATCGAGAGCTCCGACCCTCGCTCCTCCCATTTCAGGGAGATGCGCCACCAGACGATCCAGCCCGAGCATCTGTTCGGGCGTCGCATGGAGATGCTCACCTTGGCTGTGCTCTCCCAGCTGCGCGCGTCCAACAACTGGCACCGGATCGCGCGCGAGTGGATGTATGGGGACGCTCCGGTGACCGAGTTGGGCCGCGCGGAGGCCGAGTTCTACGAGCGCTCGGGCGTGGGGACGGCGTAGGTCTCCGCCGGCATGCAACCGCCGGTCGGAGGGCCGGTGGCGCTCAGAGCACCTGGATCTGCATAAGCGATGTGGTACCCGGCTTGCCCGAGGGCAATCCCGCTGTGATGCCCACCCTCTTGCCCTTCTCACACCACCCGAGCTCGACCACGCGCCGGGCGGAGTCGGCGATCAGCTCCTCGGTCGTCTCGTGTCGGCGGATCGAGCTTGCCTGCACGCCCCACATCAAGCCGCAGCGGCGCACGGTCTCGCGGCCGGGGGAGAGGGCATAGATCGGGACGGTCGGGCGGTGGGCGGACACCAGCCTGGCGGAGCGCCCCGAGAGGGTGGGCACGATCAGGGCATCGAGGTGCAGTTCGCGTGCGGCCAAGCACAGCGAGTGGGCGACGGTGTGGGCGGGGTCGGCTTCGGCGCGTCTGACCCGCGAGGTGTTCCAGCGCTCGTACGGGGCGATCTTCTCGGCCTCCACGGCTACCGCGGCCATCATTTCCACGGCGCCCACCGGGTAGGCGCCGATCGCCGTCTCCTGGGAGAGCATCACCGCGTCGGTGCCGTCGAGGATCGCGTTGGCCACGTCGGCCACCTCGGCCCTTGTGGGGCGCGAGGAGGTGACCATCGAGTCGAGCATCTGGGTCGCCGTGATCGCCGGGCGCGCCAGATAACCGGCCTGCTCGATCAGCTTCTTCTGCACCCCCGGGACCTGCTCGATCGGCATCTCGATGCCCAGGTCGCCGCGCGCGACCATCACGCAGTCGGCGGCCCTGATGATCTCCTCGGCGTGTTCGACCGCTTGGGGCTTCTCCATCTTGGCGATCAAGGGCAGGCGTGTGTGCTCGCGCACCGCTTCCACGTCTGAAGGGAAACGCACGAAGGAAAGGGCCACCATGTCCACGCCGATCGATTCGCCGTGGCGCAACAGCTCCAGGTCCTCCTCGGGCACCGAGGGCAAGGAGTGGGCGGGGCCGGGGATGTTGAGTCCTTGGCGCGAGGCGACCGCGCCGCCGACCTCGACCTGCGCGTCCACTTCGCTCTCTTGCTCGCGCACCGCCGAGACCCGCAGGCGCACCGAGCCGTCGGCCAGATAGAGCACCTCCTCGGGCTCGAGCGCCGCGGCCAGGCCTGGCCAGGTGATCGACATGTGTTTGGAGTCGCCTTCGCGCTCCTCCCCGCAGGTGAAGGTGACGGTGTCGCCGGGCTTGAGCTCCACTATGTCCTCGCGAAGGGGGCCGATCCGCAGCTTGGGGCCAGGCAGGTCTTGCAAGATCGCCACGGGCCGTCCCGCCTTGCCGGCGGCGTCGCGCACGCGCCTGACGGTCTCCTCGTGCTCGGCCAGGGTGCCGTGGGAGTAGTTCAGGCGGGCCACGTCCATGCCCGCATTGACCATCGCGAGCAGGGTTGCCGGCTCGCGCGAGGCGGGGCCGATGGTGGCGACGATCTTCGTGCGGCGCATTGTCACGCCACGGTAGCGGGCGGGGCGGTCCCGCGCGTCAAATACCGTCGCACGCGAGGTCTACCGTTTGAGTCATGGTCGATCCCCACATCCCTACCCTGCGCACCAGCGTCCGGGGGCATGCTGCCGGCATGCTATCTTCATGCCATGAGTGCGATTCAAGTCAAGAACGTGCCGGACGAGCTCCACGAGCGCTTGCGCGCACGTGCGCGGGCGGAGGGCAGGAGCATGAGCGACTACGTGCTCTACCTGCTCGAACGCGATTTGGCCTTGCCCACTATGCGCGAGTGGCTGGAGAGGTTGAAAGAAGATGAGCCGGTCACGGGGGTCTCATCGGAGGACATCCTCACGGCGCTCCACGAGGGGCGTGCCGAACGCGATGCCCAGATCCAGCGCGCGATCTCTACTGGCGATTGACGCCTCGGCGTTCGTCGAGCTTTTGCTACAAACCCCTGTCGGCATAGCGATGGAGGGGCTTGTGGCGGGCGCTGAGTTGGTCGCGCCGGATGTCATCAACCCCGAGACGATGCAGAGCCTGCGGGGACTGGAGCGGGGCGGCAAGCTCAGCGGTGAGCGGGCGCGAACCGCCGTCCTCAGGCTGACCAGCAGCGATCTCAGGAGGGTTCCCACCGTAGGTCTCATGCAAGAGGCGTGGACGTTGCGAGCCAACGTCTCGGCCTACGACGCCTGCTATGTGGCTCTGGCCCGAGCCTTGGCCTGCCCATTGCTGACAAAGGACGCTCCACTGCAGCGCGCACCCGGGCTCGGCGTGACCTTTCTGAGGGTGGATTGAGTCGTTAGCGCCATGATCTAGCGCTATAATCGTGGCCCTATGGCTACTGAAACGGCGACTATTCGTGTAGCGCGCAGCACGCGCGATCGGCTCGCCGAGCAAGCGCGCGCACGCGGCATATCACTTGCTGCCCTGCTGTCCGAGATGGCGCGCGAGCGCGAACTCGAGGCGGTCTGGGAGTCCGAGCGACAGGCGACCATCGCCGATGCTCAGAATCCGGCCGCGCTCGAAGATGCGCGCATGTGGGAGGCCACGCTGGACGATGGTATCGACTGAGCCTCACCGCGGTGAGGTGTGGCTCGTCTCGCTCGGCGCTGCCCGGCGCGGAGAGCCGGGAAAGCACCGGCCGGCCGTCGTCGTCTCGAGCGACCGTCTGAGTGCGGGCACGGCGGCTGATCTCATTGTCGTCGTTCCGATTTCCAGCTCGAGCTTGCCTTCTGCGCTGCGTCCCGAGATCGCTGACATCGAAGGGATCGATCGGCCCAGCCGAGCGATCTGTCGAGCGGTCAGAGGGGTGGCACGCCCACGCTTGCTACGCCATCTGGGCACCCTTGGGCCGCCCAAGATGGCGGAGATCGAGCGGGTTCTCGAGTTGATCCTCCAACTGGAACCATGATCCGTCCTTCGAGACCCCTTCCGAGAGTTGGGGGGCAGGGCCGCATCAAGCACTTCGGCGGCAGCGTGGAGCCCGGCATGATCGTCGCCGTCCACGATCAGGGCGCGCGCCTGAGCGTCGAGGGCGAGTACGGCGAGCGCTACGAGTTCGTGCTCAGCCCGGCTACCGCTCGATTCGTCTCAGCAGGGGACCCGCACGGTCCGCGACTTGAGTTGCTGGGCCACGACGCTTGAGTCAGCGCCTCCCAGCGTAGGGGGGCTTGACAAACTGCACTTCTACTGCTTATAGTGCTCGGTACCGGATGTATCGAAGGTACGCCGGGCAAACATAAGATCTGGTTTGGGTCGGTCTCTGTTGGTCGACGCTAAACGTAGCAGGGCCCTTGGGAGAGGGACAGGGTCGCTTCTGAGAGGGAGTTGTTTTTCGCGTGCAGTCTTTGGGTATGAACGTGATCGAGGGTCCGTGTGTTCACGGGGCTGGCGTTATAGGACGCGTCAGCGACGCTGACGCGTCTCTCTCTCTCTCTCTCTCTCTGGCCGGGCCGGCTCTCCGCTAGCTGGGCTCAGGTACGCTCCGGTCTCCGGCCCTATTGGCCGGATAGGACACTTGCGCGTCGTTGGCGCGCTCAGAAGTTTTTCTCGTGCCGCCATTGGACTGGTGTGCGTAACGGCATTGCGTGTTTGTTTGTGGGTTGGTGTCCTTGTCTTGTCATTGGTGAGGGGCGTTTCCCTCTTTTCCTGGAGGGGATTGTTTGATGAAGGCTCGTAGGCTGGTCTCAGCATGTGCGGCGACGCTCGGCGTATTGGTGCTTGGAAGTGTGCCGGCTTTGGCGGCTGGGCCGGAAGGCCCGCAAATCGGTGAAATTTCGGTGACCGAAGTCACGGCCACGAGTGCGAAGTTGAATGCGCTCGTCAATCCCGGCGGTGCGGAAACGACCTACCACTACGACTACGGCACGAGCACCACATACGGGCAGAGCACTATCGAGTACCCGTCGATCGGCGCCGATAACACTAACCACCTCGCTGCGGCCGCGATCCAGGGACTGCGACCAGCCACGACCTACCACTACCGGATCGTCGCGACCAACCCGCAGAGTGCTCCCGGAGGGACACCCGGTCCCGACCAGACGTTCATGACGCAGACCACAGGTGGAGGGTTCACGCTGCCCGACGGCCGCCAGTACGAACCAGTGTCCCCGCCGCAGAAGGACGGGGCGGAAATCCTGGGGATCGGCGGCGTAAACGAAACGCCGGGCGACGGCGACGCGACGCAAGCCTCCGAAAACGGCTCGAGTGTGACGTATATCGCGAACGCTCCAGTCGGCGCTAACCCACCAGGAAATACCTTTTCGACGCAAATCTTCTCGACGCGTGGCGCCGGCGGTTGGTCTTCGCAGAATATCGCGATCTCTCACAAGAATGCCGAGAATAGCGCCAATCTCAATGTCGGGGAAGAATATTTGCGGTTTTCCTCCGATCTTTCGCGTGCGGTGGTAATGCCGCTCGTCGGCAGCTCCGAGCCCTCGCTGGCGCCCGAAGTGCACCAAGAAGTGGAAGGCGGCAGACCTCCGAAAGGTCATGAGATCTACCTCCGCAATGACGCAACCGGCGTGTTTCGTGCGCTGGTCACCGGCGAACCGTTGCCCGAAGTAGAATTCGATGGTGCGGCGCCCGATCTCGGTCACGTGGCGTTCGAGGGACCGGCTGGGTTGGATCCAAAATATCCTGATGCAGGCGGTCTGTATGAGTGGGCGAGTGGTCACGCGCAGTTCGTGGACGTGCTGCCTAACGGCGAAGTCGGCAGCGGCCGGCTCGGCGGTGCCTTGAACCAGAGCGTCTCCGAATTGGCCAGCAGGCATGCGATTTCGAATGACGGGACGCGGGTCGTGTGGGGCAACGGCTCGGAACTGTTCACGCGCGACATGGCGACGGGGGAAACGGTCCAGGTGGATGCCGCGCAGGAGGGTGGAGGCGTGAGCGGGGGCGGTGTCTTCTGGAATGCTAGCAGCGACGGCTCTCGCGTGTTCTTCACCGACAAAAACGAACTCACCAGCGGAGCGCCCGAAGGGGGATTGTTCATGTTCGATGTCACTGACGGGAGGTTGACGGATGTGGCGTCTGGCGTAAACGGTGCCTATAATGAACAGACGGGAAATCGGAGGCATTTTTTCCTTGGCGCCAACGAAGAAGGCACGTCAGTCTACGTAAACACCCCGATGGTCCTCCCGAGCATGACCAACGCGCAGGGAGAAATCGCGACGGCTGGGGCTGGCAACGTGTACCTGTTGCGTGAATCACCCGTGGGTAGTGGTTCTTGGAGCGCGACTTTCGTCACGGGCGAGGTGGACGAAGGTGAGGAAGAACGCGAACATGAAGATGAAGAAAGATTGAGCAAACCCCTCGTCGCTCAGACGGTGCGCGTCTCGCCAAGCGGGCGTTATCTAGCGTTCATGTCGCGGCAGAGCCTCACGGGATACGACAACCGTGATGCGACTAGCGGTCAGCCGGATGAGGAGGTCTATCTGTATGACTCGGATACGAACAGGCTGGTGTGCGCGTCGTGCGATCCGACGGGCGCGAGACCGGTCGGTGAATATGACACGGGAGAATTGCCCCTCTCTCCGTTGGACCCGCCACAAATGTGGGAAGGTCACTGGCTTGCGGCGACGATCCCGGGGTGGACTCGAGATGGTCAAGAAATCACTACGGGTTATCAGCCGCGCTTCCTGTCCGATTCGGGGCGTCTGTTCTTCGATAGTTCCGATGCGCTTGTGCCGCAGGACATTAACGGTCAAGCGGACGTGTACGAGTACGATCCGGAAGGAGTCGGCAGTTGCCGGCCGCCAGCATACGGGCAGAGCGCGAGCGTTGTCTTCAGCGAGGGTGCCGGTGGGTGCGTCGGGTTGATCTCCGCCGGTACAGGTAATGGCGGCTCGACCTTCTTCGACGCGAGCGCGAATGGTAACGATGTGTTCTTCACGACTAAGGACGGACTCGTGCCGCAGGACACAGACGGCACGTCTGACCTGTATGACGCGCGGGTCTGTACTGTCTCAGAACCGTGTCGCAATTTGCTCGTGGTCTCGCCGCCGTGTGAGACGGCGGATTCGTGCAGGACCGCGCCTGCGCCACAGCCAGACGTGTTCGGCGCGCCGGCGAGCGCGACGTTCGCAGGTGCCGGCAACCTTCTTCTCACACCGACAACATCGGTGAATACGAAGAGGAATCGTAAGACGGCTGCTCAAGTACGGGCTGAGAGGCTCGCTAGAGTCTTGACTGCTTGCGAGAGGAAGCCTAGGAAGAGGCGAGCTATTTGCGAAGCGCGAGCGAGGAAGAGATATGGCACAGCCAGGACGAGCGGTTGGAGGATTAAGTAAATGCGTCTCTTGCGACTCTCTTCCATGCTGCTGGGCATTCTGGTCTCGGCCAGCGTATGCATAGGAGCTTCTGTCCCGGTCTCAGCGTTTGCGGCGGTTCCAGTGTTTACGGTCAACACGATCAGTATTCCGACGAACCTGCCGCCGGGTGGCGAAGGCCGGCTGCTGATCGAGATCGACAATCTTGGTGACGCTCCCGTGTTGGCCGGGATGAGTCCGATCGTCATCGCCGACAAGCTGCCGGCTGGGTTGACCGCGACCGCCATCTCCGGAGAAGAAGAAGGCGCAGAATGCGATCTCGCAACTTTGCGCTGCGAATATAGGGGGACGCTACAGGAATATGCGGGAACGCTCCCTCCATACGGAGTTATCCAGGTGGAAATCACCGTCAAAGTCGAACATCCGCCTGGGGCCGTGCTCAATGAAGTGAGTGTCAGCGGCGGTGGCGCGGCTGACACAGTTACGCGGGAAACTTTGAGCGTTAGTTCTCCGCCCTCGGGCTTCGGCTTTGAAAAATTCAAGCTTGTACCGACAAACGAAGATGGCTCGGTCGATATGCAGGCGGGCTCGCACCCGTTCCAGTTGACCACCACGCTCGAGGTGAACGACGGGCTCGGGGGACAGGGGGAACCGGAGCCGTTCGCGTTGACAAAGGATCTGCATTTCGAACTGCCTGCGGGTTTGGTGGGTAACCCGCAGACGATACCGCAGTGTACCAGTCAGGAGTTCGATGCGCTGCTCAACAAAGAAGGCGTTAATGCGTGCCCCGCCGAAACTGCTATTGGCGTAGCGGCAGTGAGCTTTGGCGACGTGAAGGCGAAACTTGGTTACAAGCCATATATGGTGCCTGTGTTCAATCTTGTGCCGTCGGTGGGTGAGCCCGCGCGGTTCGGTTTCAAAGTCTTGAGTATTCCGGTGATCCTGGATACGTCTGTTCGCACGGGCGGGGATTACGGTGTCACGGTGAGTGTCAACAATATCTCCCAGGTCTTTCCGTTCTTTGGGAGCCAGTTGACGTTCTGGGGTGTGCCGGCTGATCCGCACCACGATTCGACGCGTGGTTGGGGCTGCCTTTTCGATGACCTCGCACCCGGATACCCAGAATATCTAAAATCGTTCCCCCCCTGCGTGCCCCCCGCCCGGCCGCGTTTGACCCCGTTTTTGACGTTGCCGTCGTCGTGCAACGGTCCCGTGGGCATGCGTACGATGGCGCAGGTGGACTCGTGGAGTGAACCCGGGGTCTTCAAGCAGGGCGAATACACGCCGGGTGAAGGTACGGGTGAACCGTTGGGTTTGGTTGGTTGTAACCGGTTGCCGTTCGAACCGTCTATTAGTGTCGCACCGGATGGGGAAGCTGGTAGTACGCCGACGGGGTTGAGTGTTGGTGTGCATGTGCCGCAGGCGGTGGCTTTGAATCCGACTGGTTTGGCGCCCGCGGACGTGAAGGACACGACGGTGACATTGCCCGCGGGGATCCAGATCAGTCCTGCCGGTGCGGATGGGTTGGAAGCGTGTTCGCTGGCTGAGATCGGGCTTGAAGAACACGCCGATCCGTCGTGTCCTGATGGGTCTAAGATCGCGACGGCTGAAATCAAGACGCCACTACTGCCTAATCCGTTGGTGGGTGAGGTGTATTTGGCTGCGCAGGACGCGAATCCGTTCGGGTCGTTGGTGGCGATGTATATCGTCGTGAAGGATCCCGTCTCGGGTGTGCTGGTGAAGCTCGCGGGTCGGGTTTCGCTTGATCCTGTGTCTGGGCAGTTGGTCTCGACGTTCGATAACACGCCGCAACTACCGTTTGAAGATTTGACGTTGCACTTCTTCGGGTCCGCTCGGGCGCCGTTGAGCACGCCTGCACTGTGCGGCTCTTATACGACGTCGTCGTCTATTGCGCCGTGGTCTGGGAACCAGGCCGCGACACCATCCTCCAGTTTCCAGATCGGCTCAGGTCCGAATGGTGCTCCGTGTAGCGATCCGCAACCGTTCACGCCTGGGTTTCAGGCTGGTTCTACGAATTTGCAGGCTGGTGCGTTCACGCCGTTCACGCTGACGATGAGTCGTCCTGATGGGGATCAGACGTTGAGCAGGGTCGAAATGCGGATGCCTCCCGGCTTGCTTGGGACACTCTCGAACGTGAAGTTGTGCGGGGAACCGCAGGCCTCACAAGGCACATGCGGCCCTGAAAGCCTGATCGGTAGCACAGTCGTAAGCGCGGGGCTGGGTAACGATCCCTACACCGTCACCGGAGGCAAGGTGTACATCACCACCGCTTATGGTGGTGGAGCGTACGGCCTATCGATAGTCAACCCAGCCAAGGCAGGACCGTTCGACCTCGGTACGGTCGTAGTCAGGGCGAGCATCAACGTGGACCCGCATACAGCGGCGTTGTCGATCGAGAGCGACCCCCTACCCACCATCCTCGACGGCATCCCGTTGCAGATCCAGCATGTCAACGTGACGGTTGATCGGGAAAAGTTCACGTTCAACCCGACTAACTGCAACAAAACACAGATCGACGCGACGCTGTCCAGTACCGAAGGAGCGAAAGCGCCGGTATCGACATCCTTCCAGGTCACCAATTGCGCGACGTTGGCGTTCAAACCGAAGCTGACCGCGTCAACGTCAGGCAAAACCTCCAGGGCTAACGGTGCGAGCTTGCACGTCAAGCTGAGCTATCCCGAGGGACCTTATGACGCGAACATCGGCAAGGTCAAGGTGGACCTACCAAAGCAGCTGCCCTCGCGCCTGACGACGCTGCAGAAGGCTTGTCCCGCACAAACGTTCGAAGCGAACCCCGCGTCTTGTCCGGCCGCGTCGATCGTGGGGCACGCCAAAGCGCTCACCCCGGTACTACCGGTCCCCTTGGAAGGACCAGCATATTTCGTGAGTCACGCCGGCGAAGAATTCCCTGACCTGATCATCGTCCTACAAGGCTACGGCACCAGCGTCGACCTCGTCGGATCGACATTCATCAACAGCAAAACAAACATCACGAGCAGCACATTCAAGAGCGTCCCCGACGTACCCGTAGGCAGCTTCGAACTCACCCTACCCCAAGGCAAATACTCAGCACTAGCAGCCACAGCAAACCTATGCACCACCAAACTCAAGATGCCCACAAGCTTCATCGGACAAAACGGTGCAGAAATACACACCACCACACCAATCACACCCACCGGATGCACAAAGAACAAGAAGACCAAGAAGACCAAGACGTCGGGCAGGGCTCGCGGGGGTCGTAGGCATGGGAAAAAGAAGTGAGATGCCCGGTGGTGGCAGAGCGCGGTCCGGATGGACGGCGCTCGACGAAGTGACGCTCGCGGGCGATGGGCGGCCGGTGCGCCATACCCGCGAGGGGTCAGGTGAGCTGAGGCCGGGGCACGTAGTCGAGATCCAGCGTTCGCGGATCCTTGCCGCCATGGTCGAGGTCTCCGCCGAACATGGCGCCGCTAATGTGACTGTCGCGCATATAGTCGAGCGTGCGGGTGTGTCGAGGCGCACGTTCTACGAGCTTTACCGCGACCGCGAAGAGTGCTTCCTCGGCGCTTTCGACGATGCGATCGCTCGCGCCTCGCGTTGGGTGCTCGACGGCTACGACTCTGACGCGAAGTGGGCTGTGCGGGTCAGATCGGCGCTTGTCGGGCTACTAACTTTCCTAGAGGTGGAGAAAGGCGCCGGCCAGTTGCTTGTCGTTGGGTCCTTGGGTGCGGGCGCCGCGGCTTTGGAGCGTCGCAGGCAGGCGCTCGCTCAGATGATCGCCTTGGTGGATGAAGGCGGGGTCGGGGCCAGGACGGGCGTTGAGCTGCCGCCACTTACGGCTGAGGGAATCGTGGGTGGCGTTCTCTCGGTCCTGCACGCGAGGTTGCTGGATACCGATCCGCGAGCGAGTGCTTCCGCCAATCGGTGTCTTGGCTCTGCGCCTGTCCTGCCAGTTCATCCCTCGCCTCAAGATGCCTCTACGGGTGGCCTGCTCGCGCTGACTGGATCCTTGATGGGCATGATCGTTCTGCCCTATCTCGGTCCCGCTGCCGCACGCAGAGAGCTCGCGCGGCCCGTGCCTACTCCGGCTAGTTCACTCAAGCGGGCGCCCGCGGACCCGTTGCGCGATGTCGGTATGCGGCTCACATATCGCACTGTGCGCGTCCTGACTGCTGTGGGCGCCCGTCCTGGCTCCTCCAATCGCGAGGTCGGCCTCGGCGCCGACATGCAGGACCAGGGCCAGATCTCCAAGCTGCTCACGCGCCTGGCCCGGCTCGGCTTGATCGAGAACGGCCCTGCGGGCCTTGCCCGAGGTGCGCCCAACGCGTGGGTGTTGACAGCCAAGGGTCGTGAGATCGAGCAGGCAATCGGGCAGGATGCCGCGCCTTGATCGGGCGGAGCGCCGAATCACGATCGACGCGCCGAGGCTAGCGGCACAAACAGCTTCGCCTAAGGCACCCGCACGTCAGGGAACCACTCCCCGCAGTGCTCCCGCAACGCCTTCCTGACCCAAGTCCGCTCGGCTGGCGTGCTCGCGCGCAAGCGCCCTAGCAGCTCCTTGGGCCGCTCGATCGCGGCCCCTGAGATCGTCCAGCGCACTGCGAGGCGCTCGAACAGCAGCTCGAGCGCGCGCTGCTCTGAGTCCTCCCGGGTCGCGGCGGCCTTAGCGCCCGCGCCCGCCAGCGTGTCTGCGTGCTCGCGCCGCGCCCCCACCGTAAGTGAGCCCCGCAACACGAGCGCATTGCCATCGGCGTCGGTGTACTCGCCGGTGGGTGGCTTGAGCTTGGTCGCGTCCTTTGCGCCCGATTTGGAGCGTGCCCGGCTTCTCCTGCCCATGTGCTTACCTGCTCGCCCGCATGCCGGCCGATGCCGCGTCGCCGCCTACATCCGCTCCGCCGCTTCCAGCAGCCTCGTGCGCGCCGCCCCCGAGGGCGTGCCATCGGACACCACCGGCTTGGCGTGCCCCGGCCAGGCCGCCGCCGGCTCCATCTCGGCCAGCTTGCGGATCGAGGCCTTGGCCTGCTCGGTGTCGTAGTTGTAGGTCTCTGCCGGCACGTGCGGGGGGGTGTCGCGGCCCCACATTTCAAGCGTATAGAAACAATCGCTGACGAGCGCCAAGCGATCCGATTCGCGCCACAAGCCGATCTGGCCGGGGGCGTGGCCCGGCAAGTCGATCACCTGAAAGCCCGCGATCTCATCGCCCTCGGAGAGGGTGCCCGCGATCTTCACCGGGCCGCCGTCCCAGGCCCAGCGGTGCATCGCCCTGTGAATCTGGCGCTGGGGCACGGGCAGCGTGCGCAACCCCTCCGGCCAGTAGCGAAAGCCGCCGCTGCCTTCGGCGTCCTGGACCTCGTCGGGATGGCACAGCACCGGCACGCCGAACGACGGAGCGACTCCGCGGTGGTCGGTATGTCCGTGGCCGAGCACGATCCGCTTGATCCCGCCCAGCTTCGCCCCAGCGGAGGCGACCGCGCGGACCATGGTGCGGGCGCCAGCGTCGTACATCGTCACGCCGCCGGTCTCCGAGTCCTCGATCAGGTAGACGTTGCATCGGCCCGGCTGGCCCTGGACGACCCATACGCCTTCCGCGACGAGCTTGGCGTCGGGCGTCGCCATGCCGGTCAGCTTCGTCTTCGCGTTGAAGGCGCCTCGCATGCCGACCTCGGCTGGGCTGTCCTGGGGTGGCATCAGCCCGATCTGGCGAGCGACCTCCATCCCGTCGGAGAACGCGTCGTTGGCCTGGATCTTGCCCTCGCGCACGGTCAACACGTCCACGCCTTCCAATTTCAGGGGGTGGCCGGTGGCCGCCACGCCCTGCAAAGCTCCGGGTCCCGCGAAGGTGCCCGTCAAAGTCCAGCGCACCGCGCAGCGCTCGCCCTCGGTCGTCGTCTGGACCACCTCCATCTTCATGTCCGGCATCGCGTCGAGCAGGCTGCCGATGAACTCGCGCACGCCGTCGGGGGCGAGCACGTCGGCCTGCCCGCGCACATACTCGCGTCCGCCCGGCGCCCACATGTCCACGGCCGCGTCCAGGTCGCGCACGCCGATCGCCTCGAAGTAGCGCCGCGCCACGGCCTCTGCTCCCTTGCCCGAGTCGCCCTTGCTCGCGGCGCCCTTCTTCTCGCCGGCGGCTTTTGCCTGTCCCCCGGATGGGGGGTGGATGTTGGCCGCCGCTTCCTTGACCTTCGCCGCCGCCTTGCTTTTCTCAGCCCCGTCGAGCTCCGCCATCTCAGTCTCCTTTGCCGCCGAACCTTGAGTCTAGGGCGCGTCGTGCTCAGGCGCGGGTCCCCTAGTAGTCTCCGCCCCGGTGACCGACGTGGCCCGCAAACGCGAGCTTGGCAGGGGCGAGCGGGTACTTCCCGGCGTCTATCGCCTGCGCCTGCCCTTGCCCTGGCCGGGGGTGCCCCACGGCAACGCTTGGGCGGTCAAGCACGGCGACGGGGTGGTCCTGTTCGACACCGGCTACTACGAGCGTCCGCGCGAGGGCCACCCCGGCTCGATGGTGCAGCTGGAACGCGCGCTCGGGATGTGCGGGCTGACCGTGGAGGACATCAAGCTGGTCGTGTGCACGCACGCCCACTCCGACCACTACGGTCAGGCCGCCGCGATCGTGGAGCGGGCAGGTTGCGAGCTGTGGATGCACCCCAAATACGAGCACATGTCCGTTGAGGAGCAGGACCCAAAGGCGACCTTGGAAAGACGCATCGAGGTGGCGCGCCAGTCGGGCGTCCCCGAGGAGCCCCTGCGGCGCTTCGCGCAGGAGCGCGAGCACCACGAATCGGGCATCTCCGGCGTGATCGCACCCGACCGCGAGCTGCTGCCGGGGGTCGTCATCCAGACCGATTTGGGGCCTTGGGACGTGTACGAGACGCCGGGCCATGCTCCGTCGCACGTGTGCCTGTTCCAGCCCGAGCGACGCCTCTTGATCTCCGGCGATCACCTGCTCGGGCGCATCTCCTTGTTCTTCGACATGGGCTACTCACCCGACCCGGTCGGCGAATTCGTCTCCTCCTTGGATGTGGTGGAACGCTTGGGCGCGCGCCTGTGCCTGGCCGGCCATGCGCGCCCGTTCACCGACGTGCACGCCCACATCGCCGGCAACCGGGCCCTCGTGGCCGAGCGCCTCGATCGAGTCGAAGGGGCGATCGCGAGCGAGCCGCTGACCGCGTTTGAGATCGTGCCGCGCATCTTCTCCGATGAGCTCGCCACGCACGGGGGTCCTTGGCTCTTGTCGGAGACCTTGGCGATGCTCACCCACCTTCGGGTCACCGGTAGGGCCGAGCGCATCCGGCCCGAGGACGGCGCCGAGGTCGGTAGCCCTGAGCGTTGGCGCGCCGCTACGCACGCCACGGCGTAGGCCCGTCAGGGCCGGAGCTAATCCCCAACCTTGACACACTCGTGTTAGGCTTTGGCGATGCGGATCGATGAGCTGCTCGCGGGACCCGACCCGGTGTTCTCCTTCGAGTTCTTCCCCCCCAAGACCGAGCAGGGCGAGCAGAACCTGTACGGCGCCCTGGCCGAGCTGCGCACCTTGGAGCCCTCGTTCGTGTCGGTCACCTACGGCGCCGGTGGTTCCACCAGGGCCAAGACGATCGAGATCGTCAAGCGCATCAAGGACGACTACGGCTTGGAGGCGATGGCCCACTTCACCTGTGTCGGTGCGACCGTGCCCGAGCTGCGGACCACGCTCGATGAGATGCGGGCCGCGGGCATCGACAACGTGTTGGCCTTGCGTGGCGACCCGCCGGCGGGACAGGAGGATTGGGTCAAGACCGAGGGGGGCCTTGAGTACTCCAGAGAACTGGTGGACCTGATCAAGGCCGACTATCCCTTCGCGGTTGGCGCGGCGTGCTTCCCGGAGACCCATATCCATGCGACTTCGCCCGAGGCCGACATCGCCTACTTGGCCGAGAAGTCCGCGGGCGGCGTGGACTTCTTGATCACCCAGCTGTTCTTCGACAACGCCCTCTACTTCGACTTCGTGGAGCGTGCCCGCGCGGCGGGTGTCCAAGCCCCGATCGTGCCCGGCATCCTGCCGATCACCCAGATCGGCCAGCTCGAGCGCATGACCACCATGTGCGGCGCCACGATCCCCGAGGGCCTGCGCCGTGAGCTGCACGCCCGGGAGGACTCCCCCGAGGCTGTGATCGACTTCGGCGTGGCCTATGCGACCTTGCAGTGCGCCGAGCTGCTCGAAAGGGGCGCGCCGGGCATCCACTTCTACACGCTGAACCGTTCTCCCGCCACGCGCGCGATCCTCGGTGCCCTCAAGCTCATGCGTCCATGGACGCGGGCGCGCGCGGGGGGCGAGGCTGCGCCAGTGTCGGCCTGACGCGCCCTACCCGGCTTCAATCTCCAAGCCCTCGGCCACCCTGGGCGTCCCGTCGGGCGCGTCGTAGCGGACGTCCACCGAGTCGTCCTGTTTGTAGGTGCCCACGCCCCAGGCGCCCAAGAACCAACGGCGCTTTGAGATGTGGTCCTTGCGCAGCTCCCGCTCGAACATCAAGGTGTGGCCCTTGGCCTGATAATCGACGCCCTCGCGTTGGGGAACCCCGTTGACGAACACCTGGTAGGGGGCGCGCACCGCGGAGGGCAGCTTGACGATCGACTTGGGCATGGGTCGATTATGTTCGTTTTGGGGTGCCCCGCGCGTGCGCGCGGCTTTGTTAAAAGACTTGTCTTGTTAAGTAGACCGTGCGCACGCGCAGGGCACCCCGTGGCGCAAACATCCACCCGCACCGCTCCGTACCCTGATCGACGTGACCGAGATCGAATACACCGTGCGCCGCTCCAAGCGCGCCCGCCGGGTCAGGGTCAACGTGAGGGCCCACACCGATGTCGAGGTGGTGCTCCCCACCCATGCCCCCGAGCGGGCCGCCGCAGCCGCCGTGCGCGAGCTGGCGCCTTGGATCGAGCGGCGCCTCTCGGAGGGTCGCCTGGCGCTCGCCGAGGTGGCCGCGCGAGAGGGCACGGTCCCCTATCTGGGAGACCCGCTCGCGCTCGTCCCTCAGCCGGGGCGCACGAGGGCCCACATAAGGGATGGATCGTTGTTCGTACCGGTCGGAGATCACCGCCCCGCTGTGGAGCGGCTCTATCGCAGGCTCGCACGCCAGGAGATCGCGGCTCGCCTGGACGCGGCCACGGCCTCGATCGGAGCTTCCTATGAAGGTCTCTCGATAAGGGCCCAGAGCACCCGCTGGGCTTCCTGCTCGGCCAAAGGCGCGATGAGCTTCAACTGGCGTCTTCTGCTCGCCCCGGAGGCGGTGCTCGACTACGTCGTGTGGCACGAGGTCTGCCACCTGGAGATCCGCGACCACTCGCCCCGCTTCTGGGCCCTCGTCGAGCGTCGCAGCCCGGGCTGGCGCGCCCAGCGCGATTGGTTGCGCCGCTACGGGGCGACGCTCGTCCTTTGAGGCGCGAGGACGCAGCCTGGCGCCGGCCAGCGGGCCGCTAGCGCTGAGCGATCGGGACGTAGTCGCGATCGCGCTCGCCCGTGTAGATCTGGCGCGGGCGAGCGATCTTCTGCTCTGAGTCCTGCACCATCTCAAGCCATTGCGCGATCCAGCCGGATGTGCGCCCGATCGCGAACATGACCGGGAACATCGCCACCGGCAGGCCCAAAGCCTCGTAGATCAAGCCGGAGTAGAAGTCCACGTTCGGATAGAGCTTGCGCGAGGTGAAGTAATCGTCGTCGAGCGCCCGCTTCTCGAGCTCCGTCGCGATGTCCAGCAAGGGGCTGGTGCCCCTCACCTCGAACACTGCGTCAAGGTGCTTCTTGATGATCCGGGCCCTTGGGTCGTAGTTCTTGTAGACCCGGTGGCCGAAGCCCATCAGGCGCTCGTTGCCCGCCTTCACGCCCTCTAGGAAGTCGGGGATGTTGCGCGGCGACTCGATCCTTCGCAGCATCCTCAGGGCCTGCTCGTTGGCTCCCCCGTGCAAAGGCCCGTACAAGGCCGCCACGCCACCGGCCACCGCCGAATAGGGGTCCACCTGGGTGGAGCCGATCGAGCGCACCGCACTCGTGGAAGCGTTCTGTTCGTGGTCGGCGTGCAGGATGAAGAGCACGTCCAACGCCTTTTCCAAGCGAGGGTCGGGCTGGTACTTCAGCTCGGTCATCTTGTACATCATCCCCAAGAAGTTGCCCGCGTAGGCGAGGTCGTTGTCGGGGTAGACGTAGGGCTGGCCCATGTTGTGCCTGAACGCGAACGCGGCGAGCGTTGGCATCTTCGCGAGCAACCTGATGATCTGGATCGCGCGAACCTGCTCGTCGTGGATCTTGTTGGCGTCCGGGTAGAACGTTGAGAGCGCTCCCACCGAGGCCACCAGCATCCCCATCGGGTTGGCGTCGTAGCGGAAGCCTTGCATGAAGTCCTTGACGTTCTCGTGCACGAACGTGTGGATCGTGATCTCATAGATCCAGTCGTCGAGCTGCTTCTGGGTCGGCAGCGAGCCGTTGATCAAGAGGTAGGCGACCTCCAGATAGCTCGAGTGCTCGCACAGCTGCTCGATCGAATAGCCCCGGTGCTGCAGGATGCCGGCCTCGCCGTCGATGTAGGTGATCGCGCTGCGACACGAGGCCGTGTTCGTGTAGGCCGGGTCATAGGCCATCAGCCCGAAGTCGTCCTCGCCGGTCTTAATCTGGCGCAGATCCATCGCCCTCACGGTGCCGTCGGTGACCGGCAGCTCGTAGGTCTTGCCGGTGCGGTTGTCGGTGACGGTCAGCGTCTCTTCGCCCATCGCGCCCTGATTCTTACAGGGTCAGGCCGCGTCGCGTGTCAACGTTGTACAAAGCGGCTCGGCGGCGCCCGTCAACGTTGGGCGAATCGGCTCGGAGTTGCCTGTCAGCGTTGGGCGAATCGGCTGCGCGCCACGACCGTACGCACCCGGGCGGGCGGCAGCAGCGGCGCATCCCCGTGCGGTCCACGCCGCGGCGAGCGGGGTAGGCGGGCGCGCGGGTGGATCGGTCTCAGCGGACGGTTGGGATCGTTCTGGGGCCCGATGCCGCCGTCCTGGCCGGTGGGCTCATCGGTGGCGCGCACGGCCCAGCGCACGATCAAGAAGAGCGCCACGATCGGGATCTTCAAGATCACCATCAGCCAGATGAAAGTCCACGCATCCACTCCTGCTTGATCGTATACCCGGTGGATGGGGGGCACAACCTCAGCAGGCATGTGCTGGGGCATGGTCGGCACTCGTGAAGGGTTGCGCCCGGCGACCTTCACAACTGATCCGGGGATGGGGCCGCTGCGAAGAACCCCCAGCGACGCACCAGCCGGATCGGTGTCATCGCAAATTCGGTTACTTCGAGAATGTGAGGACACATGAATACGCAAGCAAGCACCCTCGATCAAACAGACAACGCCCTGGATCGCGCCCAGGCGGTCGCCGGGCTGAGCCGCTCGCAATTCCTGCGCAACGGTGCCAAGGGTGGCATCGCCCTGGTCGCCGGAGGCGCAATGCTCGGCCAGGTCACCGGTATCTCTTTCGCGGCCTCGGGCGGGGTTAGCGACAACTCGACCTTGCAGGCCGCCTACGGCGCCGAGAGCCTCGCGGTGTTCGTGTACTCGGCGATCATCAAGAACTTCCACTCCTTCAAGCACCCCAAGCTTGAAGACCTCGACTATTTCAAGGCTGCCCTCAAGAACGAGCAGGACCACAAGGCCCTCCTTGCCAAAGCGCTCGGCTCGAAGACTCCCACTGGACTACAGCTGAAGATCCCGTCCAGCGCCCTCGCCAGCGGGCACGCGCTGCTGAAGACTGGCGTCGCCTTGGAGACTGCCTTCGTGCAGACCTACTTGGGCGCTGTGGAAACGCTCAGCTCCGCCGAACTGAGGGTGATCGCGGCGAAGGTGGCGACCAACGAGGCGAGCCACCTCAGCTTTATCACCGATCAATTCAATGGCAACGCCGTGCTCCCCTCGCTCCCCGCGACGGGCACGGTGACCGACGCCGCCAAAGCGCTCTCTCCATTCATCCCCAACCTCGTACCGCGTCTGGAAGCGGCCGGATTCCCGAACGCGTAGATCGGCACGGACGCCGTGCGGAGGCGCTCCCGGCCGGAGCGTCTCCGCGTCTAGCCGCGCAGCGTCAGGGGCGCGCCGCTGAACTGGGTGATCGCGCGCAGCTCCTCCACACGAGCGTGGATCTCATCGCCGGTCAAACGTTCCACGCGCTCAGTGCCGAACTCCTCCACGTTGAAGGAGGCAAGTGCGGTGCCGTGGGCCATCGCGCGGCGCAACAGCTCGTCTGAGAGCTCCTCGTCGGGATGGGCGGCGATATAGCCCACGAAGCCCCCGGCGAAAGTGTCGCCGGCACCGGTCGGGTCGATCACGCTCTCCATCGGGTAGGCGGGCAGCGCAAAGAAGCTGTCGGCGGTGACGAGCGCCGCGCCGTACTCGCCCTGCTTGGCCACGACCACCTTCGGGGCGGGCGAGTCCCAATTGAGGATCTCCCGCGCGGCGGAGACGAGGTTCGGCTTGCCCGTCAACTGGCGCAGCTCGGCGTCGTTGAGGATCAGGCAGTCCACTCCCTTGATCGCCTCGACGAGCGAGTCGCGGGCGATGTCGATCCACAGGTTCATCGAGTCGAGCGCCACGAAGCGCGCGTCGGGCATCTGGGCGCGTACCTCGCTCTGTAGGTCGGGCTGGATGTTGGCCAGGAACAGGACTTCGCTTTCGCGCGAGCCCGCCGAGAGCTTCGGCTGGAACCCCTCGAACACGCCCAGCTCGGTGGCGAGCGTCTCGCGCGAGTTCAAGTCCCAGCCGTACTCGCCCTTCCAGAAGAACGTCTTGCCGCCCGCGACGCGCTCGACGTCCGAGACGTCCACGCCGCGCCGGCGCATCACCTCCAGCTCGGCCTCGCCGAAATCCTCTCCGACCGGCCCGACGACGCGGACCTCCTCGAAGAAGGAGGCGGCCAAAGCGAAGTGCACAGCGGCGCCCCCGAGCATCCGCTCGCGCTCCCCAAAGGGCGTCTTGACAGCGTCGTAGGCGATCGATCCGACCACGGTGATTGGCATGGGTGGGACCCTATAGCCTGAGGCCGGATGCGCGCCATCCAGATCACCGAGTTCGGCGGCCCCGAGGTTCTCGAAGCGGTCGAGCTGCCCACGCCCGAACCGGGGCTGGACGAGGTTCTGATCGAGGTGAGCAAGGCCGGCGTCAACTTCGCCGACACCCACACTCGCGACAATTCCTATGTACGCAAGGCGACCTTGCCGCTCGTGCCCGGCGGTGAGGTTGCCGGCGTGGTCGTCTCCGCGCCTGCCGGCTCGGAGCTGAGAGAGGGTGAGCGGGTGGTCGCGCTTACCGGGCTGGGCGGCTATGCCCAATATGCGATTGCGCCCGAGGCCCACACGTTCGCGGTGCCCGAAGGCATCGACGACGGCACTGCGCTCGCCCTTATCATCCAAGGCACGACCGCTTGGCACATGTATCGCACGGCCGCCCGGGTGGCCGAGGGCGAGAGCGTGGTCGTGCACTCCGCGGCCGGGGGCGTCGGTTCGCTGGCGGTCCAGCTTGGGCGCCCGCTGGGAGCCGGGCGCGTTATCGCGGTCGCTTCCAGCGCCGCCAAGCGCGACTTTGCACTCGAACTCGGCGCCGACGTCGCCATCGACGCGGACCCCGAGGGGATGACCGAGCGCTTGCTGCAGGCCAACGGGGGACGCGAGGTCAACGTGGTCTTCGACATGACGGGCGGGGAGACTTTCGAGCGCTCCTATCGAGCCCTGGCCCACTTCGGGCGGATCGTGGTGTGCGGCATCTCCTCGCGCGAACCGAACCGCATCTCGAGCGGCTCGCTCCTGCGCCATTCGCGCTCGCTGGTCGGCTTCTACCTGTTTCACTGCCTGGAGAGCCCCGGAATGTTCGACGAAGCGCTGAGCGACCTGTTCGTGCGTGTGGCGGACGGCGAAGTGACGGCGCGCGTGGGCGCCACCTACCCATTGGAGAGGGCCGCCGAGGCCCATGTCGAGATGGCCGAGCGGCGTACGACCGGCAAGGTCCTGCTCGACCCCACGACCTGAGCACTGGCCCCAAGTCGGGAGACCCATGCGCGGCCGATGCGCCAGAGCACGTAAGCTGCTCCCGCGATGACTAAGACGTTTGCCGAGCTCGGCCTGACCGAGCAAACCCAGCAAGCCCTGCGCGACGTGGGCTACGAGTCGCCCTCGCCGATCCAAGAACAGGCGATCCCGCCCCTGCTCGAAGGTCGCGACGTGATCGGCCAGGCCCAGACCGGTACCGGCAAGACGGCCGCCTTCGGCCTGCCGATCGTGCAGTACATCGACCCCTCAGAGCTTGAGGTCCAGGCGCTCGTGCTGACCCCCACCAGGGAGCTCTGCATCCAGGTCACCCAGGCCTTGCGCGCCTATGGCGCCCAGGCAGGCGTCAACGTGGTGGCCGTTTTCGGAGGCGCGCCGATCCGCACCCAGCAGGCCCAACTTCGGGCAGGCGGGCACATCGTCGTGGGCACCGTGGGTCGTGTCCTCGATCTGATCTCGCGCAATTCGATCGTGCTCCACGACTGCCGCTTCGTGGTGCTCGACGAGGCGGATGAGATGCTCGACCTGGGCTTCTTGGAGGACGTCGAGAAGATCCTCTCCTTGACCCCCTCTGGGCGCCAGACCGCGCTGTTCAGCGCGACGATGCCACCGCCGATCCGCAAGCTGGCGGACAAGTACATGTACGACCCGGAGGTGATCCAGGTCAAAGCAACCACGCTCACGATCGACACCGTGGCCCAGTTCCAGCTCCCGGTGGAGACACGCGACAAGGCCGCGAAGCTGGTCGAGGTGCTGCGGGCAGAGAAGCCCGAGCAGGCGATCGTGTTCGTGCGCACCAAGGTTCGCTGCGACCAGCTGTTTCGGACCCTGCGCGATGGCGGCATGAACGTGCGGGCTTTGCACGGCGACATGTCCCAAGGCTCGCGCGACGGCGTCATGCTCGCCTTCAAGGGTGGGCGCGTACCGATCCTCGTCGCAACCGATGTGGCTGCTCGGGGCCTTGACATCTCAACCGTCACGCACGTCGTCAACTACGACGTGCCCACCTCGCCGGACACCTACGTACACCGCATCGGGCGCACCGGACGCGTCGGACGCTCAGGTAGAGCGATCACGTTCGTGGAGTCGCGTCAGAAGCGCGAGTTGGAGGCGATCGAGCGTCACATCGGCACCGAGATCGCGGCCTGGTCCAAGGACGCCAAGGCGGTCCCGACTCCGGTCTCCGAGCGCCCTCGTCGTCACTCCAAGCCGAGGATCTCGCGAGAGCCCTCCGAGCCTTCGGTCAAGCTGGTCCTGGGCGGCGGACGCGCCGCCGGTTTGAAGGTGGCCGACATCGTGGGCGCGGTCACCTCGGCCGCCGGCCTCGACGGCGAGGCGGTCAGCGACGTGAACGTGCTCGAGCGCTTCTCCTTCCTGTCGGTTCCGGCCTCAGAGGCAGACCGCGTAATCGAGGCCTTGGACGGCCGCGAGCTGGGTGGGCGCGAGCTGCGCTTGGAGCGCGTCAAGGGCTAGCGCCAGGCCTGCCCCGCGTGCGCGGAGGGCACCGATCGAGCGCTATCGTGCCGTCTCGACCAGGCCGACGACGATTACAGGAGAACCGCGATGTCAACCGCCACGATGCAAACCACTGAGGGCACGATCGTCTTCGAGCTGTTCGACGAGGACGCGCCCAAGACCGTCGAGAACTTCAGGAAGCTCGCCTCCGAGGGCTTCTACGACGGGCTCAACTTCCATCGCATCATCAGCGACTTCATGATCCAAGGCGGCTGTCCGCAGGGCACCGGCACCGGCGGTCCCGGCTATACCTTCGAGGATGAGATCAACCCGCACAAGGTCGTGCGCGGCGCTTTGGCGATGGCCAACTCGGGCCCCAACACCAATGGCTCCCAGTTCTTCATCGTGACCGCCAAGTCGTGTCCTTGGCTGGACGGCAAGCACACCGTGTTCGGTGAGGTGCAGAGCGGGATGGACGTTGTCAACAAGCTCGAGGGCGTGCCGACCGACGGCGGCGACAAACCGATCGAGCCCGTCGGCATCGCCACGGTCGAGCTGTCCGAGTAAGAAGTCTGGCCGGACGGCCAATCGGGTGTAGCCTGTCTGTTACGAGGGCGCCGGGCCCCTCGTCTTGGGATTGATGCGAACGAGGCAGGGAGACAGCGATATGGCTACCGTCGAGCAGCAGGTAACACCGCACACCCACAACGGGACCAACGGAGCGACGCCCTCCGGCGCGGAGATCTCTGTGGAGAACCCCGCCACGGGCGGGATCGCCGGTAGCGTCCCCGACCTCGACGCGAGCGCGGTCGCCGCGATGGCCAAGCGTGCCCGCGCCGCCCAGCCGCAATGGGAAGCGTTTGGGTTTGAGGGCCGCGCCCGCATCCTTTCGCGTGCCCAGAAGTGGTTGATGGACAACTCCGAGCGCGTCATCTCGACGATCGTCTCCGAGACCGGCAAGACCTACGAGGACGCCCAATTCGCCGAGATCGCCTACGCCGCCAACGCGTTCGGCTTCTGGGCCAAGAACGCCCCCAACTATTTGGAGGACGAGCGCGTCAAATCGGCCTCGGTGATGCTCAAGGGCAAGAAGCTGATCCTGCGCTACCGCCCACTCGGCCTGATCGGCGTGATCGGCCCTTGGAACTACCCGCTCACGAACTCCTTCGGCGACTGCATCCCGGCCTTGGCGGCCGGCAACAGCGTGATCCTCAAGCCCTCCGAGGTCACGCCCTTGACCTCTTTGCTGCTCGCCGAAGGCCTGCGCGAGTGCGGTCTGCCCGACGGCGTCTTCCAGGTCGCCACCGGACGCGGAGGCACGGGAGCCGCCTTGATCGAGCAGGTCAACATGATCATGTTCACCGGCTCCACCCGCACCGGGCGCAAGGTCGCCGCGGCTGCCGCCGAGCGCTTGATCCCCTGCTCGCTGGAGCTGGGCGGCAAGGACCCGATGATCGTGCTCTCCGATGCAGACCTGGAGCGCGCCGCCAACACGGCGGTCTACTACTCGATGCAGAACGCCGGCCAGACCTGCATCTCGATCGAGCGCGTCTACGTCGAGGCGCCTGTCTATGACGAGTTCGTGGGCAAGGTGTCCGAGAAGATGCGCAAGCTGCGTGTCGGAGTGCCGGCTGGCCCGGGCTCGGTCAACGTCGGAGCGATCACCTTCCCGCCCCAGATGGACACAATCTCAGAGCACGTCACCGACGCGGTCAACAAGGGCGCGCGCGTGCTCGTGGGCGGCAAGGCCGTGGAGAACGTAAGCGGCCGCTTCTACGAGCCGACGCTGCTCGTGGACGTGGACCACACGATGAAGATCATGACCGAGGAGACCTTCGGCCCCACGTTGCCGATTATGAAGGTCGCCGATGCCGACGAGGGCGTGCGCCTGGCCAACGAGTCGCCCTATGGTCTGGGCGCCTCGGTGTTCTCGCGCGACGTCGAGCGGGGCGAGGCGATCGCGCGGCGCCTGGAAGCGGGCGCCGCCAACGTCAACGACGCGATCGTCAACTACACCGCCCTGGAGCTTCCAATGGGCGGCGCCAAGGCTTCGGGCATCGGCTCGCGCCACGGGGCGGGTGGCATCCGCAAGTACTGCTCCCAGCAGGCGATCGTGATCACGCCGAAGCTGGCGCTCAAGCGCGACATCCACATGTTCCCTTACAAGCGCCGCACCACGCGCATGATCTCGCGGCTGTTCAAGGTGCTGTACGGGCGGGGCAAAAGAGACTGAGACGGACGTGGGCACTTCGGCGGCGCGCCCACGACCGCTCTACTGACACAGCACCACCCCGAGCAGGGCTTCCAGCTCGGGGATCGTGGTATCCGCGCTCGTGTGGTGCACGGTCGCCATGCCCAGCTCTTGGGCGGGCGTCAGGTTGAAGGGCAGGTCGTCGACGAACACGCATAGCTCGGCGGGGATGCCGGCCCGCTCGGCGCCCAGTTCGTACATGCGCTTGGCCGGCTTGCGCGTTTTCTCGACGCCTGAGATGACGACGCCGTCGAATAGTTCGTCGAACAGGTCGTGGGGGTAGCGGTGCACGCCCCACGAGTTGGAGACCAGCGCCGTACGGATGCCCGCTTCGCGTGCGGCCCGCACGGCGTCCACCATCGCCGTATCTGGCTGCACACCCGCGAACAGGCCGTCGATCAAGCCGTCCGAGTCCACGCCGAGCAGCTCGGCGAAGCTCTCCTCGAATTCGCCCTCCTCGATTGCGCCCTTCTCCAGGGAGATCAAGAGCTCCCTGAACTGGGGATCGGCGCTGAAGCGCTTGCCAAGCTCGGCGGGGTCGATCTCCATGCGGACGCAGTACTCGTGGAAGGAGGTGAACAGGTTCGTCGTGAGCACCCCGCCCCAGTCGATCAAGAGGCCCGTGCGACCGTTGTTGGTCGGGGTGTTGTTCGCCTCAGACGGTGCCCCGTGCGCGCGCGGGGGGCCTTGGGTGGGTGAGTCACTCACCGAAAGCCACCCCCTCCGCTTGGCGAGCCAGCTCGAGTACGCCCTCGCCGAACTGCTTGAGGTAAGGGTCGTCGGTCGTGCCGGCGACTGCCCGCTTGTAGTTGCCCTCCATGAACACAATCGACTTCCAGATCGCGAGCGTGGTGTACCAGCGGAGGTCCTTCATCGAGCGACCTGAGGCCTCCTCGTAGCGGGCGATCAACTCGGCGCGCGTCGAGAAGCCCTCGGCGCGCGTGACCTTCCCGAGATGCTCGCGCAGGCCGCCTTCGGGATCGTAGGCCTCGGTCCAGAACATGCACAGGTAGCCGAGGTCGGCCAAAGGGTCGCCGATCGTGGCCATCTCCCAGTCGAACACCGCGACCAGCGTGGCCGGGGCCTGCGCCGCGAACATGGTGTTGCCGAGGCGATAGTCGCCGTGCACGATCGTGGCGGGGCCGGACTCGGGCTTGTGCTCGGCAAGCCATGCGCCGACGCGCTCGACGGCGGGGATCTCGCGCGTCTTGTTGAGATCCCACAGGCCGCCGAATCGGCGCAATTGGCGGTCCAGGTAGCCGGAGGGCTTGCCGAAGCCCTCCAGGCCCGCAGCGCGCCAGTCGACCCCATGGATCTCCACGAGCGCGTCGATCAGCTCCTCGCCGATCCGTTTGCGCTGCTCGGGCGCGTCGAGGGCGGCGGGGGTCTCCCACACGATCACCTCGCCTGGGACCCGCTCCATAACGTAGAAGGGGCAGCCGATCAGGCTCTCGTCGCCGCACACCGCAAGCACCTTGGGCACCCGGGCCGCGGTGCTCTCCAAGGCCCGCAGGAGGCGCGCCTCGCGCAGCACGTCGTGGGCGCTCGGCGGCAGGGGAGGGCGCGGGGGGCGGCGCAGCACCATCTCGGGGCCGCCCTCGCGCTGGATCAGGTAGGTCACGTTCGAATGTCCGTCGCCGATCGGTTGCGCTTGAATCTCTCCCTCGCCGAGGCCGTGCTCGTCGAGGAAGGCGCGGAGAGGCTCCAGCACGAGCAGGGGAGGGCGGGCGTCCGGCTTGACGTCCGCGTGGGTCTCAACAATGTCGTCTGGTGCGACTGCTGCACTCATCCGCTCGCACGGTACACCGACCGCAACCTTCCCCGCTTCGCCGTGTCTCAACGATCCATGTCCAGAATCCGCACACTTCTCCTCACATCCCTCTCCGGCCTGGTCTTGGCGGTGCTCGTAGCGTCCCCCGCGATCGCCTCGCACTCGCAGGCGCTGTTCTTCGAGGCCCCGCGCGACCTGGTCGCGGTGAGCCCGGCCACGCAGGCCAAGACGCTTGCCCAACTGCAGGCGCTCGGCGTCAAAGCGCTGCGCGTGGAGCTTGCCTGGGGCGATGTTGCACCCGGCGAGCACAGCACCAAGAAGCCCAACTTCGACGCCACCAACCCCACCAGCTACAACTGGAGCGCTTACGACGAACTGCTGTTCGCGGCCAAGCGCCTGAACTGGCCTGTGCTGTTGACGGTGACCTCGCCGGTCCCGGAGTGGGCCACCGCCGGGCACGACGACAAGCAGCTGGTCACCAGGCCCGACGACAAAGACTTCAAGGAATTCATGACGGCTGTCGCCAGGCACTACGCGGGGATGGTGTCGTTGTATGCGATCTGGAACGAGCCCAATCACCCCCAGTTTTTGCAACCTCAGTTCAACTCCAAGGGCAAGCCCGAATCGCCCCGGATCTACCGCGGTCTGTTCCAAGCTGGCTACGAAGGCCTGCGGGCCGCGGGCATCCCCCAGCCGAAGATGCTGATGGGCGAAACGGCGCCGGTCGGCTATGACACACTGAGCCGCAGCGAAATACGCAAAGAAGGTGCCAACGCCTTGCTGCACCCCGTGGCGCCGCTTGCCTTCCTGCGCGAAGCGCTGTGCTTGAACTCGAAATACCGCAAGGCCGGGACCTGCGGGATGTTGCCGGTGTACGGCTATTCCCACCACGCCTACACGGTTGGCAGCCCCTACTACCGTCCGAAGCAGGCTGACGACGTGACGATCGGGGTGCTCTCCCGCCTCTCCCAAGCGCTTGACAGGGCCGAAGCGGCGCATGCGATCCCGCGGCACGTGCCGATCTATCTGACCGAGTTCGGGATCCAGAGCAAGCCGAGCATCCTCGGTGTGTCGACCGCCAAGCAGGCCGAATACGACGCGATCGCCGAGAAGATCGCATGGTCGAACTCGAGGGTGGCCGCCTTCTCGCAATACCTCTTGCGCGACGACCCGCTCGGCGGTCTGCCCGGCTCGGGTGTGCATGGCGGCACGATCGGCTTCCAGACAGGCTTGGAGACGGTCAACGGGGCGCGCAAGCCGCTCTACTACGGCTTCCCGGTGCCGCTCGTGGTCGCAAAGCAAGGGCACGGCTTCTCGCTTTGGGGGCTCGTGAGGCCGAGCGCGGGGGCCACCAAGCTGAAGATCACGGTCGAGCCGAAGGGGTCGAAAACGTATCGGACCTTGAAGGTGGTGCAGACCAACTCGCTTGGCTACTGGTCGCTCAAATCGAGCGTCCAAGGTTCGCGCTGGCGGGTGAGTTGGCGCAGTCCTTCGGGGGTCGCATACAACGGTCCGCCCATCGGGGCCAATTGATTTCGTGAGGCGTCCAGCGTCGCCCTACGATTGGGGCGATGCCGGAGCTTCCCGAGGTCGAGATAACCGCACGTCGGCTGGACGAGGCGCTGAAGGGCGCTGAGATCGTCTCGGCGCTCGCGCCCGGGGTGAAGGCGATGCGCACGTTCGACCCGCCCCTGTCGGCGCTTCAGGGACAGCGGATCGAGAAGGTGGGGAGGCGCGGAAAGCACTTCGTCATCGAGACCTCCGGCGGCCTGGCGCTCTTGATCCACCTGATGTCGGCCGGGCGCCTGCAGTTGTACGACCGTCGTGCCGGGCCCAAGGACAAAACCTCGCGGCTGCTTGTGCGGGTGCTTTTGGGGGAGGGGGGAGAGAAGCATCGTGCCCGTGAGGAAACCGACGCCGACGGCGCCGGGCGAGAGGGCGAGTTGAGGCTGCGCGAGTTCGGCTCCAAGCAGGCCGCTTGGGTGAAGCTGTTGCGTCGCGAGGAGTTGGAGGCCGACGAGCAGATCGCGAAGCTCGGCCCCGAGGCTTGGCCCCAGCCGCCTTCGCTCGGTGACGTGCTGGATGCGCCGAGGCCTTTGCACGCGGCGCTGCGCGACCAGCACGTGTTGGCCGGGATCGGGCGCTCGTGGGTCGATGAGATCCTGTGGGAGTCGCGTCTGTCGCCGTTCAAGCGGGCGAACGACTTGAGCGCGCAGGAGATTGACGCCTTGGAGCGGGCGATCGTGGCGACGTTGGGTGGCGCGATCGACCACTACGAGCGGGTCGTGAGGCTGCCGGTCCCAGACAAGCTGCCGATGCCTCTACGAGTTCACCGCCACGAGGGCGAGCCGTGTCCGCGCTGTGGCACGAAGCTCGAGGCCGTGCACTTCGAGGACTACACGATCGCCTATTGCCCGACGTGCCAGACGGGTGGACGCACGCTCAAGGACAGGCGCATGTCACGCCTCTTGAAGTGAGGAGCGGCCCGCGCGCCGCTCGACCACTCGCGCCAACAGGACGGAGCCCTCGAACAGCAGGTACAAGGGGACAGTCTCAAGCAGCAAAGTGATCGCATCGCCGGGGATGAATGCGGCGATGACGGCACAGGCGAGGATCGCGTAGCGTCGATTGTGGGCAAGCTGGGATGGGGTCACGATGCCCGCGCGGGTGGCCGCCAAGATCGCGACGGGCACTTGGAAGACCAAGCCCATCGCAAGCAGGATGACCGCCACGAAGTGGTAGTACTGGCTGGCTTGCACGAGCACGTTGAATTGGCCGCTGTTGAAGTTCTGAAAGAAGCGCACGGCGGCCGGCAGGACCACGAAGTAGCCGAACAGGACCCCGATCGCGAACAGCACCGGGATGGCGAGCACGAGCGGTGTGGCGACTCGCCGCTGGTCGGGGCTGAAGGCGGGCAGGAGGAAGCCGTAGAGCTCGTACAGCAACACCGGCAAAGCCAGGATCAAGGCGAACATCAAAGCCACGCCGATTGTGGTGTTGAAGGGCTCGCCGATCCCCAGCGTCACCGGCTTGTCTGCGCTCGGTGGCGCGGACAGACGAGCGATATCGCCGCGCAGGTGCGAAGGCACGGTGCGCAAAGAGGCCCGTGTGGTCGCGCTGGCGCCGCTGCCGGGACGCTCCAAGGCCGACACGACGATGGCCAGCTGACCGGCGACGTCGCGGGCGTTCTGCTGAACCTTGTAGGTCGCCCCGAGCGGTCCGTTGCCGGCCTTGACCTGCTTCTGGGTTTGGTGGGCCAGAGGCGCGTTGACGATGTCGAGGAGCGCATGGTTCTGCCACATGCACAGGCCGAAGGCGAGCGCGAGCGCCACGATCGAGACGATCAAGCGCGTGCGCAACTCGGTCAGGTGCTCGACCAAGCTGAGCCGCTCCTCGTAGCCGACACTGCCTACCGCAACCGCCATGGTGGCGCTCCTTGGCGTTGGGAGGGAGCGTGTGTCTGAGCGCAAGGCGCGCACATGGTGTGAGCCGGAATCACGCGGCGCGATCGTCGATGCCCACGAGTGGCGGCACGGGCGTCTGGGCTTGAGCAACGTGTACCGGTACCGGGACGGGCTCTGGCGCATGCTCGGTGACACTCGGCGAAGCTTGGGTGCTCTCGCCGCCGATCGCGTCCTTGAAGCCTCGTAGACCGGTGCCCAGCGAATGGCCCATCTCGGGCAGTCGCTTGGCTCCGAACACGAGCAGCAGGACGATCAAGAGAAATGCGATGTGGATTGGATTGTCGAGACCCATCATGGTGGCTCCTCTGGTTGGCGTGGTAGGTCCTCTTCGCAGCCCTCGCCCGGGTGGATCACGATCCACTGCGAGACTGACCATCCATGCCGCTGAGAACCAATGCCACTGATCCAGCCGGCGCGTGAGGGCGAATAGCCCCTACATGAGCAAGATCGAGCCTCGATAGATGTCCAGATCCAAACGCGAGATTGACCTGTCGCCGGCCAAGCTGCGCAAGCTCGCCGACGAGGAGCTGATGGAGCTCGTGTCCCGTAACGAGGCGGCCGCTTTCGAGATCGTGTTGGAGCGCCATATCGACGCCGCCTTCTCGCTGGCTTATCGCATGATCGGGCGCAGAGCGCTTGCCGAGGATGTCGTCCAAGAAGCGATGCTCTCGCTGTGGCGCACCGGGGCACGCTATGACCGCTCGCGGGGGAGCGTGCGCAACTGGGTGCTCGGCATCGCCCACCACCGGGCGGTGGACGCGTTGCGTCGCGATGGCGTGCGCACCAGCAAGGATGTGAGCGACGAAGGGCTTGGCGAACGCCTGGAGGCGCCAGAGCGCACCGACGCGGAGGCGATCCGCCGTGAGGAGGCCAGCGAGGTTCGCGACGCTTTGGAGGAGCTCCCGGCGGAGCAGACCAGAGTGATCGATCTCGCCTATTTCGGCGGCTTCACGCATACTGAGATCGCCGCGATGCTCGATCTGCCAATTGGAACCGTGAAGGGCCGTATGCGCCTGGGCTTGGAGAAGATGCGTGGTCGCTTGGGCGCAGCGGAGGTGCTCAAGTGAGCCGCTTCGAGGGCGAATGCGAGGAGCGAGACCAGGCGGCTGCCTACGTCCTCTCGGCGCTCGAGCGCCACGAGGCCGAGCTCTACCGGGAGCACCTCGGTGGTTGCGCGGACTGCAGCGCCGACGTCGCCAGGCTGCAACCTGTGGCCGATTCTCTATCCAGGAGTGTCTCGCCGGTGGCCGCCTCAGATGAGTTGCGGGCGCGGGTGATGTCAACTGTGCGCTCCGAGGCGGAGCTGTTGCATGCCGCCGGCGCCGGCGCCGACCGTCCCCAGGCTGCTCGCCCGCCGCGTTGGCGTCTGGGCCGCCCGCAAGCGTTCGTCACGGCGCTCGCCTTGGGAGTCGGGCTGCTGATCGGGGCGCTCGCGCTCGACACAGGATCTAAAACGCCCGCCATGCGTGTGACCGCAGCCCAGCTTACGTCGATGCCCCCGGGCGCCAGCGGGGTTCTGCGCCAGGTGGGCCCTCACGCTGAATTGATCCTCACAGGCGTCTCCCAGCCGCCGCGCGGCAAGATCTACGAGTTGTGGGTTGCCCGCGCGGGCGCGCAGCCGCAAGCGACCAATGCCCTGTTCGGGGTCACCCACTCGGGAAGCGCCTCGGTGAATGTGCCGGGCAACTTGGCTGGGGTGCGCCAGGTGATGGTCACGGCCGAGCCGCTCGGCGGCAGTCCCCACCCGACCAGCCCCCCCCTGGTCGTGGCGTTCTTGCGCTCGTCGTAGCGAGGTCGCAACAATGGTAGGATTCGGGGTATGAAGGTGAGTGTGAGCCTGCGTAGCGAGGATGTGGCTTTCTTGGACGCCTACGCTGGCGAGCATGAGCTTCCGTCGCGTTCGGCCGTCGTGCAGGCGGCCATCAGGACGCTTCGACTTGGAGATCTTCGCGACGCGTATGGCGACGCTTGGGCCGAGTGGGAAGCAGGCGAGGAAGCCGATGCATGGGATACGGCCGTCGGCGACGGTTTGTGATGCTGCGCGGCGAGCTTCGCATGGTCGATTTGGAGCCGGTTCGGGGCGCGGAGGCGGACAGGCGCCGGCCGGCGGTGATCGTGAGCAATGACGCCGCGAATGGCACCGCGGCAAGACTGGGTCGAGGTGTACTGACCATTGTGCCGGTCACCTCGAACGTCAAGCGCGTCTATCCATTCCAAGTGCTCTTGCCGGCCGGGACCGCTGGCCTCGCGCGAGATTCAAAGGCTCAGGCCGAGCAGGTGCGTTCGATCGATGCCAATCGGATCGGCGAACAACTCGGCCGGCTCCCGGACGTTCTGATGACATCTCTCGACGACGCTTTGCGTCTGCATCTCGCGTTGTAGCGTCGAGCAGGGAGGTACGATCCGCACATGATCGAGCCCGGAAAGAAGGCCCCCGACTTCGAGCTGCCCAATCAGGACGGCGAGCCGACGAAGCTCTCCGACTTGCGAGGCAAGCCTGTGGTGCTGTACTTCTATCCCAAGGCCGACACGCCGGGCTGCACCACCCAGGCCTGCGGGGTGCGCGACCATCAAGCCGACTACGGGGCCGCCGGGGCCGTCGTGCTTGGCGTTTCCCCCGACCCTGTCGCCAAGGTCAAGCGTTTTCATGACAAGCGCTCGCTCAACTTCACGCTGCTAGCCGACGAGGATCACGCCGTGGCAGAGCGCTATGGCGTGTGGGTCCAGAAGTCTATGTACGGCCGCACCTACTGGGGCAATGAGCGCACCACCTTCATCATTGACTCGGCCGGGAAGGTGATCGACGTCCTACGCAAGGTGAAGCCGGCTGAGCACGATGCCCTCGTTTTGAAGGCTTTGCGTACCACGGGCTCCCCGGCCGCGTAGCCGGCAAGGCGAGTGCCTGTGACCGTGGCGACTAGGGTCAAATAGTCGCGGCATAGCCTGACCGCGTAGAGGTGTCGGAGGCGGCGGGCTCGGTCAAGCGCCCAGGGACACGCCGTGCTCGGCCGCGTACTTCGCGACCGGCGACCCAGAGCATGGGCAGCGCTATGCCGAACAACGGCTTGCTGGGCGAGGAGTGTGCGCGGCGGCAGTGTAAGAGCCGGACCGGGCCGAGTGGCGACCTTCGGGCCAGACGGCGAGTTGCGTGGATCTGAGGAGCGCGCTAGGGCTATCATGCGCGCGCCTGAGGGGTATATATGGGAGACGGCGGTTCCAGCAGGCCGCCCATCTCGAAAACGTCCACGCTCGCTTCAGAAGGGAGAGCAAAACATGCTTGCAAGTCCACTGCTCGAGGCCCCGGAACGTGAATTCGACGACGACGACTGGGATGACGCCGAAGATCTGGAGAGCGACGAGCTCGATGTTGATCTCGACGAGGAAGAGCTCGAGCCCGAAGACGACGAGGACTTCTGAGCATCGCCGCGGCCCCGTGGGCGGTGGCGAGATCGGCTAGCACGAGCGGGCAAGGGCGGGCCGGCCGAATCGGTGTCCTTACCGGCGCCGGTTGACCGCTTCTCGGTCGAGGGACCGTAGGCTTGGTATGTGCCCCTAGCCTCCACTTCGGTTGCCCAGAGCTTTGACTCCTTCGTCGAAGCCGCCGAACAGTTCTTCTCCGACCTGGCGGCCGTCCATTGGGGCGCGCTCCTACTCGGCCTGGTCTTCTTCGGGCTGAACCTGACCTTGCGCTCGCGCGCTTTCTTCAACAGCCTGCGAGCAGCCTATCCGGCGACCGTCTTTCAGTGGCGGCGCATCTGGGGAGCCTATGTCGCGGCGGTGGGTTTCAACAATGTGGTGCCCGCTCGTGGCGGGGACATCATCAAGCTGTTCCTCACGCGCAGTTCGATCCCCGGCTCCTCCTATCCGACGGTCGCCGCGGCCTTCTTCGTCGAGGCCGTCTTCGATGTGAGCGTGGGTGTGTTCGTGCTGATCTTCGCCTTCAGCCAAGGGGTCTTCCCCAAGCCGCCCGATTTCTCCAAGCTCGACTCCTTCGACATCTCCTATCTGGCCTCCCACTTTCGCTTCACGCTCTTCTTGATCACGCTGCTCGGCGTCCTTGGCCTGGTGGTGTTCGCCCTGCTCTCGGCGCGGGCCAAGGCCTTCTGGGCGCGCATCCGCCAAGGCCTGACGATCCTCACCGACCGAAGGCGCTACCTGCGCGAAGTCGCCACGCTCCAAGCAGGCGCGTGGACCTGTCGGTTCATCGCCGTCTGGCTTTTGCTCAACGCCTTCCGAGTGGGGGGCTCGATCGAGAACGTCTTGCTCGTGTTCGGCTGCGGCCAGGTCGCCGGCGCCGTGCCTTTCACGCCCGGGGGCGCCGGGGTGCAGCAGGCCTTGCTGGTCAAGGTCTTCGCAGCCAGCGCGCCCACGGCGGTCGTGGCCGCCTACTCGGTGGGTCAGCAGATCGCGATCGCCGTCTTCACCGCGCTCATAGGGCTCGGCGCGGTGTTCTTCATTTTCCGCTTCCGCTCCTTCAAAGAAGTGATCGAAGCGGGTCGCGCTTCACGAGACGCCGAGCGCGAGTCCGAACGCGCGGGGGAGGAGCGGGCCTCTACTGCAGCCCCTCGCGCGCCTCGCGCACGAGCGTGACCGCCTCAGGGAACACCAAGGCGATGACCTGCCTGATCTGCTCGGCCTGAGCTTCGGCATTGCCCTGCACGTTCACCCTGTTGACGGCCGCCACCGTCATGTCCACGGCAAGCTTGATCGCGTTGTCCGCCCACGCCAAGGCCTGCTGGCCCTGCATCTGCTCGGCGAATTGAGCGAGCCGCCGTTGAAGCTCCTCGGGATCGCCGAACAGGTCGCCGAAGCTGCCGCCCTCCATGCACTCATCCTAGCGTCAACCCATAGACTGCCGTGCCGATGGCGTCCTCCACAGAGATCCAAGAGCGGGTGAGCTTCGAGTCGGCGCGTCGCGCCCGGCTTGCCGTGCCCGCCGTCGCCGGAGGCGTGCTCTACCTCCTCAGCGGGATCATCCTCAGCGCCGCGCTCAAAGAACTGCCGGCCGTGGGCGTGGTTCAAGGTCTTGAACCGGCCTTGAAAGGTCGAGCCGCTCCGGCGGTGAGCCCGAGGGCACCAGAGGTCTCCTACATAAACCACCACGCCTTCTATCTGCTCGCCGGCACCCTCTTGACCGCGCTCGCGGTAAGCGCGCTCACCCTCGTCCTCCTGTTCTTGATCGACGCCACGGCCTTCCGCCGACCGTCCTGGCCGGCCGCCAAGCCCTTGGTGATGTTCGGCGGCTTCGGCGTTGCGTTGCTCAATGTGGTGCACGAGGTGGTCTTGGTGATCGAAGCCCACAGATTCGTGAGCCGCGGCGATCTCAGCAGCAAGGCCGTGGAAAAAGCCCTGCTCACGAGCGGATCGATGGGCATCGCCCTGGGCCTGCTCGGCCTGTTCGCGGCGCTCGCGCTCGCAGTCGGGATGATCGCGACGATGATGGGCACGATGCGGGCCGGGCTGCTCGCGCGCTGGCTGAGCGTGCTCGGGATCCTCTCCGGTCTGCTGTTCCTGCCCTTCTTCGGCACCCCCACCTTGCAGCTGATCCCGACCTTCTGGCTGGTGTCCACAGGCATCCTCTTGATGGGGCGCTGGCCAAACGGCGATCCCCCCGCTTGGGCGGCCGGGGAGGCGCGCCCGTGGCCAACCCAGGCCGAACAGCGTGCCCAGCGCGAGGCGGAGAAGGGCGGCGGCAGCGGCGCCTCGCCCGGCAAAGGCTCCGGCAACGGCGCGGCGCTCGGGGACGTGGCGCCAGAGCCAACCCCGGTCAGCGGCGGCTCGCGCCGCAAGCGCCGCAAGCGCTGAGCTGCGGGCGGCTCGCGGGACGGGCGCCCTGGCGTGGCCTCGCTGTCAGCTGGCTGACGGTTGAGCGCCGCCAAGAACGGGAATAAATATAAGTGACCGGGTTGGCTTCGGCCAACCACGATCGGCAGCTTTGACAAGTCGAAGCCGCTCGGTCAGTCGGGCGGCGTGAAGGGAGGTCCCATGGAGGCCGCTTCGATCCATCACCATCCGGCGCAGGGAGCGAGCCCGCCGGTTGCGGACGAGCGTCCGGTGGCCGGCTCGTGGTCCCCGGCCAATCCGGCGCCGCTTGGTTTGGCCGCGTTCGCGATGACGACATTCGTGCTCTCGATGTTCAACGCCAACCTGGTCAACGAAAAGGGCACGCCAGTTGTGCTCGGTCTCGCCCTCGCCTACGGGGGCGTGGTGCAACTTCTGGCCGGCATGTGGGAGTTCCGGACCGGCAACACTTTCGGCGCGGTCGCGTTCTGCTCATATGGCGCCTTCTGGATCTCCTTCTGGGCGCTTGAGGTGTTCTACGCCAAGAGCATCGGTGGCAACGTCGGACACGCCGTCGGCGTCTACCTGTGGGCGTGGGCGATCTTCACCGCCTACATGACCGTCGCTGCACTGCGCGTGAGTGGAGCCGTGTTGCTCGTGTTCGTGCTCCTGACTGCCACATTCATCCTGCTGGCAATAGGCGCGGTAGGCCCGCACACCACGGTCACTCATTGGGGCGGCTACATCGGCTTGGCAACCGCCGCAGCTGCTTGGTATGCCTCGTTCGCGGTGGTCACCAACTCGACGTTCGGACGCACCGTCCTGCCGGTCATGCCGCTGGGCGAGCGCTAACCGTAGAGGAGCGGCCGTCGGCCACCGGGCGAGCGATAGAGCGATAAAGTCAAAATCATGGGAGAAGAAGGGAGGCTCAGATAATGTCTGCAAACGGAGACACACTCGATGCGGAGCTGGCTGGAATGCTCGAGGTCGAGCGCTTCGAGCCTCCCTCCTCTTTCCGCGAAAAAGCCCTACTGAACGATCCGGCGGTCTACGAGCAGGCGGCCGCCGACCCCCAAGCATGGTGGGCCAAGCAGGCCGAGCAACTGGCTTGGTTCAAGCCATGGGATCGCGTGCTCGACGACTCCAACCCGCCCTTCTACAAGTGGTTCGAGGGAGGCACGATCAACGCCTCTTACAACTGTTTGGACCGCCACGTGGAGGCAGGCCTCGGCGGGCGAATCGCGTTGCACTGGGCCGGCGAGGAGGGCGAGCGGCGCGACATCACCTACGCCGAGCTTTTGGGCGAGGTCAAGCGCTTCGCGAGCGCTTTGAAGGAGCAGGGTGTCCGCAAGGGCGACGTCGTGGGCATCTACCTGCCGATGATCCCCGAGGTCGTCGTGGCAATGCTCGCCTGCGCGCGTATCGGGGCGCCCCACAACGTGGTCTTCGGCGGCTTCTCCGCCGAGGCGGTACGCGAGCGCATGGAGTTCTCCGAGGCCAAGGCCTTGATCACCGTGGATGGCGCCGCACGCAAGGGCAAGACGGCGCCGGTCAAGGATCGCGTGGATGAGGTCATGGGCGACCTCGCGACCTTGGAGACGATCGTAGTTGTGCGCTCCAAGGGCACCCCTTGTCAGATGAAGCAGGGCAGAGACGTCTACTACGACGAGATCCTCGAGGCCGCCGATTCGGAGTGCCCGCCCGAGCAACTGGACGCCGAGCACCCCCTCTACATCCTCTACACCTCGGGCTCGACCGCCAAGCCGAAGGGCATCCTGCACACGACCGGCGGCTACCTCACCGGCGCGAGCACCACCCACCGCTACGTGTTCGACCTCAAAGCGGAGTCTGACGTCTACTGGTGCGCCGCTGACGTCGGCTGGGTCACCGGGCACTCCTACATCGTCTACGGCCCCTTGGCCAACGGAGCGACCTCGGTCATGTGGGAGGGCGCGCCCGACTATCCCCATAAGGGGATCTGGTGGGAGCTGATCGAGCGCTACAAAGTCACGATCCTCTACTGCGCCCCCACCGCGATTCGCGCTTGCATCAAGTGGGGCGCCCAGTGGCCGGCCAAACACGACCTCTCTTCATTGCGCCTGCTCGGCAGTGTCGGTGAGCCGATCAACCCCAAGGCCTGGCTCTGGTACCACAAGGTGATCGGCGGCTCGCGTTGTCCGATCGTAGACACCTGGTGGCAGACCGAGACCGGCGCGATCATGATCACACCCCTCCCCGGCATCACGGCAACCAAGCCCGGCTCGGCGACGCAACCGTTCCCAGGGGTCGAGGCCCAGGTCCTGAGCGAGTCAACCGGCGAGCCCATCTCCGAAGGCCAAGGCCTGTTGGTGCTCACCAAACCGTGGCCTTCGATGTTGCGCACCCTCTACAAGGAGCAGGACCGCTTCATCGACACCTACTTCGGCCGCTTCGGGCGTGAGACCTACTTGGTTGGCGACGCCGCGCGGGTCGATCGAGACGGATACATCTGGGTGATCGGCCGCATCGACGACGTCGTCAACGTGTCCGGGCACCGCCTCTCCACCGCCGAGGTCGAGTCGGCGATCGTGGCCCACCCCGACGTGGCCGAGGCCGCCGTGATCGGCCAGCACGACGAACAGTCCGGCCAGGCGATCGTCGCTTTCGTCACCCTCCAAGGAGACCTCCAAGGCGATGAGGCCGAGGTCGAAAGCATCTGCGAGACCGTGGCCGAGCGGATCGGCAAGTTCGCGCGGCCCAAGCGGATCATCTGGTCGGACGACCTGCCCAAGACCCGCTCGGGCAAGATCATGCGCCGGCTCTTGCGCGACATCGCCGAGGGGCGTGCCCTGGGCGACGTGACCACTCTGCGCGACCCCACAGTGACCGCCCAGTTGCAGGAGCGAGTCAAGGAGCTTCAAGCTCAAGAAGCGTAGGTAGGGACGATCGTAGGTAGGGATTCTCACCCAAGCTTTATGTTCGCCTGACATGGTGCTCCGCGCACGTGCCTCCCGCTGCTCGCGCAGCGTCCTCGCAAGACAGGAGCAAGCTCCATGCCAGCCAGCGTTGAGCCACCACAAGCTCGTCGTGACCTCAAGACACTCGATGACCTGACCACCGCGGTTGAAACCGTCGGCCTGACCAAGCGCTTCGGCTCCCGCGCCGCGATCGACTCCGTCGATCTACAGGTCCCCCGCGGGTCGGCCTTCGGCTTCCTCGGACCCAATGGAGCCGGCAAGACCACGATGATCCGGATGCTTCTAGGCCTCACCCACGCAAGCGCCGGCACCATGTCCGTGCTCGGTCGCTCCGTCCCCGCCGAGCGCTCCGAGGCCCTCGCGCGAGTGGGCGCGATCGTCGAGGAGCCCCGCTTCCACCCCCAGCTGACCGGTCGCGAGAACCTGCGCATCGTCGCCGCCGCCCGCGGCCCCGAGACGCACGAGCGCATCGTCCCGGCTCTGCGGCGCGTCGGACTGTCCGAGCGTGCCGATGAGAAGGTCAAGAAGTATTCCCTCGGGATGCGCCAACGCTTGGGCGTAGCGCGCTGCCTGCTGGCCGATCCCTTGCTCCTGATCCTCGACGAGCCCACCAACGGACTCGATCCCGGCGGCATCCAAGAGTTCCGCGAAATGATCCGAGCGATGGTCGAGCAGGAGGGACGCACCGTCTTCATCTCCTCGCACCTGCTCGACGAGGTCGAGAAGATCTGCGACCACGCCGCCATCGTCGACCGCGGCAAGATCCTCATGCAGGGCGCGATCTCAGAGCTCGCCGAAGGGAGCACCCGCCACGAGTTGATCGTCGGCGTGGACGATCCTCTGCGTGCCTTGGAGCTGCTCCAAGCGAGCGACTCTGTGCTCCAGGCCCAGCGCTCCGACGAGGGCCTGCGCGTGGTGCTCGGCGAGGTTCCCGACACTACTCCCGCGGAAAGTGCGGCCGCCTTGAACACCGCATTGGTTGGCGCCGGGCTCGCCGTCTCGCGCCTTGAGCCAGTGCGCCAGAGCCTTGAGAAGCGGTTCCTGGAGGTCACCTCCAGACTCTCCGATTCGACGACCGAGGAGGTGCTCTCATGAACGCCGCCACACCGATCGCGCCCGCTCCAGCCGGTCCCCGCCGGGGCGGCCCAGTGACTATCGCTGCTCAAATGACCGGGGCCGACATCCTCAAGCTGCGCAAGAAACGGGGGATCCTGACGTGGTCTCTGGTCCTGGCCCTTGCTCCGATTTTGATCTATTTCGTGGTGGCGGTGATCCAGCACGCCTCCAGTCCGGCCAATCACGGACCCGCCGGCGGGGTCCAAAACTTCTCCGACGGTCTGCGCGTGATCGCGCTCTTCTTCGGGCCGCTCGCCGCCCTTTTGATCGGCGTCGAGGCCGGTACCGGTGACGCCGCAGCAGGAGTGTTCCGAGACCTGGTCGTGACCGGCCGCTCGCGTCTTGCTCTGTTCGCCACGCGCGTACCCGCCGCTTTGGCGGTCACCGTCGCAATGATGCTCGGCGCCTACGCCTTGCTCTTGATCGGTACCTTCGCATTCGCCTCGAGTCTGCCGACACCGAGCGGTACTTTGATCCTCGACGGCCTCGGCTTCACCCTGCTCGGGACGGGCGTCCTGTGCGTGGTGGCGGTCGGCTTCGCTTCGCTCACGACCTCAAAGCCGGCCGCGATCATCGCCTTGATCGCCTGGCAGATCGTGGCCAGCCCGATACTTGCCAACATCAAAAGTCTGGGCAGCTCCCGCGAGGGCTTGATGAGTCAGGCGATCGCCCACTTCAGCCCCGTCCACGTCGGCGAAGGAGGTCACGGGGCGACCGTCGTCTTGTCGGGCGGCACGGCGGTGATCGTGCTTGTCGTCTGGGTCGCGGTCTTCCTCGCGCTCGGTGCTTGGCGCACCGCGACGATGGACGCCTGACCAGGAAGCCGCGGGGCGGCGCGATGCTATGTCCTCGCCCGCTCACGTGCTCAGCACGCCACGCGGGCTGCATCCTTGCCTCGCTTGCCCCGCGACTGGTCGGCTAACTCAAACCTTGCGGTGCTCCGGGACCCACGCGCCATCCTCTTGGCGCGTGAAGTCCTGGAAGAGGCCCGGCGCCTCGATCTGCATGATGCGCGCGATTTGATCGAACACCAGGCGTAGCTCCTCCTCGGCGCCCGCGGCCGTACGCATCTCGATTACATGGCGCAAGGTGCGCGCGTTGGCGGTCCACAAGATGTCGGTCGAGAGCCCGATCGGCGCGAGCCTGCGCAGCGCCGAGGTGACCTCCTTCTTGACATGAAACGGGACGCCCTCCCCGTCGATGCCAAGCTCCTCGGCGGCCTTCACCTGGAACTCCTCGAGTTGCTCGACGATGCTCAACACCTGCTCGCGCACCGGCTCCAGCGCGGGCGGCACCCTGAAGCCGATGTCGGTCAACCGGACGTATCTCAAGCTCTCCTGGCTGAAAGCCGAGCCGGCGCGATGACGAACGAGCTCATGCGTAAAAACTCTGCTCACGTTGCGCAACGCGAACGACCAATTTGCGTGCTCGAGCACGCTCCCGTGTGCGCTGCGCAGGATGTTGGCGAAGTACTCCTTCTGGTCGGTCCTCACCCTCGTCACGTTCGGGTTCAGCCCCGGCTCCCAGCTGCGGTAGCAGGCCCTGCCACCGAACTCCACGATCAGCTCGCCATGATTGAGGTTCCCACCGGTGCCGTCCTCCGACTCATCCAAGCGACGCTGCAACCACGACTCGCCGCCCACATCGGCCAAGTAGCCCTTCATCCCCTCGACATCGATCGAAGGTCGGGCGATCAGAAAGACGCTGGGATCAGTCTCGTGCATGAGGCGGGCGATGCTACAACCCCGGTCGGGCGTTCCCGCCGCCGCGATCGGTCGCCGGCAGAGTTGGAGGTCTGGTCCGGCAGAGGAGGGGGCTCGGGTCTCGGCAGAGGAGGGGCTCGGGTCTCGGCAGGGTCGGATCTCCGGTCCTTGGGGACTCCCCATTAGACTCGCAAACATGAGTATCGCCGACACCGGCTCTGGCTCGGCTCACGCCGGTGCGGGCTCGCCAAACATTGTCGAGGCCAGCGATCTCTGTCGCCGCTACGGCGAGGGCGAGGTGGCGGTCGATGCCTTGCGCGACGTCACCGTCAGCTTCCCCGGCGGGCGCTTCGCCGCGATCATGGGCCCCTCCGGGTCGGGCAAGTCGACCTTGATGCACATACTCGCCGGCCTCGATCGACCCACCTCGGGCTCGGTTAAGCTGGGCGGTGTCGAGCTCGGCGAGCTCGACGACCGCAAGCTCACCCAGTTGCGTCGCGATCAAATCGGATTCATCTTCCAGACCTTCAACCTGCTGCCCGTCCTCAGCGCCGAGGAGAACATCCTGCTGCCCCTCTCGATCGCCGGGCGCAAGCCCGACCGCGAGTGGCTCGATCGCCTGATCGACACCGTCGGCATCCGGGACCGTCTCGGTCACCGCCCGGCCGAGCTCTCCGGCGGCCAGCAGCAACGCGTCGCCGTCGCACGCGCCTTGGTCGCGCGCCCCTCGGTCGTGTTCGCCGACGAGCCCTCCGGCAACCTCGACTCCAAGGCCTCCGACGACGTGCTCGAACTCTTGCGCCACGCCGTCGACGACTTCTCCCAAACGGTCGTCATGGTCACCCACGACGCCCACGCCGCGTCCTTCGCCGACCGCCTCCTGGTGCTCGTCGACGGGCGCATCGCCCACGACGGGGAGGCGACAAGCGCCGAGCAGGCTTTGGACCTGATGAAGTCAGTCGGCTGATGCTCTCCTTGGTGCTGCGAGGCTTCATGCAGCGCAAGCTGCGGGTCTTGCTCACCGGGATCGCGGTCGCCTTGGGCGTGGCCTTGATGGCCGGCACCTACGTCCTCACCGACACGATCAACCGCTCTTTCGCCGGCATCTTCCAGACGGCCAACCGCGGCCACGACGTGGTGATCACCCCCACCCAGGTGCTCGGCCGCAACAGCGGCTCTGAAACCACCCCGATCACCGAAGCGATGCTCGCGCGGGTGCGCGCCACCCCCGGCGTCAGCCAAGCCGCCGGCTCGATCTTCACGCCCGGCACCTTCCTCGACGTCAACCGCAAACGGCTCACCAAAGGAGGCGCGCCAGCTTTCGTGGCCTCCGAGGTGCCCCCTCGCTTCAACTCCTTCTCCACCGTCCAAGGCCGCTTCCCCTCGAGCCCCACTGAACTGGCGATCGACGAAGCCACAGCGCAGCGCGCCAACCTGAAGGTCGGCCAGCAGATGCTCGTCGCCGGCGGCTCCGCGCCCGCCAAGCGCTACACGATCGTCGGCGTCGTCAAGTTCGGAGGCGGCGCCTCCTTCGGCGGCGCCGGAGTGGCGGTCCTCACACTCCCCGAGGCCCAGCGCGTGGTCGGCGAGCGGGGCGCCTTCGACCAGATCGACGTCGCCGGAAAGCCCGGCGTCACCCCCGCCGCCCTGCGCGACCGCTTGCGTGCCGCCCTGCCGCGCACCGTGGACGTCCGCACCGGCACCGAACAAGCCAACCACGACACCGCCGAACTGGAAAGCAACCTCAGCTTCCTGCGCACCTTCCTGCTCGTATTCGCCTACGTGTCCTTGGTGGTGGGCGCCTTCATCATCTTCAACACCTTCTCGATCACCGTTGCTCAACGCACACGCGAGTTCGGTCTGCTGCGCACGCTCGGCGCCTCACGCTCCCAGATCATGCGCTCGGTCCTCTACGAAGGCTTCCTCCTCGGGACCGTGGGAGCCATGCTCGGGCTCTTGGGCGGGCTCCTCTTGGCGCCCGCGCTCGACCAGCTGTTCAAGTCCTTCGGCGCCGACCTCCCCGACAGCGGCACCGTGCTCGAGACCCGCACGATCGTCGTCGCCCTGGCCGTCGGGATCGGCGTGACCATGCTCGCCGGCCTCGCGCCTGCGGTCCGCGCCACCCGCGTGCCCCCGCTCGCCGCGATGCGCGAGGGTGTGGAGATGCCCAGGCGACGGCGCCTGTTTCGCCGCCGCTACCGGGTCGTCAGGCCGCTCGCGAAGGCGATCGGCTCGCTCCTGGCCTGGCGCGGCATCACCGCGCGCCTGGCCCGCGAGAACTCGATCCGCCAACCTGGTCGTACGCTCACCACGGCCGCCGCGCTCACCGTCGGGTTGGCCTTGGTCACCTTGGTGGCCGTTCTCGCCGACGGCACCAAGGCCACGATCGACCGTGCGGTCAGCCGCTCCTTCGCCGGTAACTTGATCGTCGAGAACTCCCAAGAAGGCAACGAAGCCGGGATCCCCGCCCTGGTGGCGCCAGCGCTGCGGCGCGTCCCCGGAGTGGCGATCGTGACCCCCATCGGGTTCACGATCGGGCGCCTCAGCACCAGCTCCAGCAACGTCTCCATCACCACGATCGACCCGTCCACCTTCGGCCGCGTCTATCGCGTGGAATGGAAGCAGGGCTCCAACGCCACGCTCTCGGCGCTCGACGACACCGGCACGATCCTCACCAAGGACTATGCGAGCTCGCACAAACTAAAGGTCGGCCAAACCGTCTCGGTGCTCACTCCCACCGGCCGCCACGTGTCCTTGAGCGTGCTCGGCATCGCCTCCGACAACGCACGCCTGCTCGGCAACCTCACGATCTCTCGCGCGCTCGCGCGCCAAGCCTTCGGCCAGCGCGAAGACGCCCTCAACTTCGTCGCCTACCAGCCGGGCTACACCGACGCCCAGGTCCAGCCCGCCGTCGACCGCTTGCTCGCGGCCCACTTCCCCCAAGCGCGCTCGCGCACGGCCGCCCAGTTCAAGCAGGACCGCGCCAACCAGATCAACACGCTCCTGGCACTCATATATGTGCTGCTCGCCCTGTCGGTGATCGTGTCCCTGTTCGGGATCGTCAACACCTTGATCCTCTCGATCTACGAGCGCACGCGCGAGCTCGGGATGATGCGAGCGATCGGCACCTCCCGGCGCCAGGTGCGCCAAATGATCCGCTACGAGTCGGTGATCACCGCCCTGATCGGAGGCGTGTTCGGGCTTGTGATCGGGGTGATCGCGGCAGTGCTAGTCACCACCTTCGCCCTGTCCGGTTCCGGGTACGTGCAGTCGTTCCCGATCGGCACGCTCCTGATTTTGCTCGTGATTGCCGGGCTCGCCGGTGTGCTCGCCGCACAGCTGCCCGCCCGGCGCGCGGCTCGCCTTGACATGCTCAGCGCCCTAGCCTCCGAGTAGGCCCTTTCGGGTCCTGCCTGACCTGTCGGCAGGCGCCGCCCCGCTTTCGCCGCCCCGCACGCCCCACCCCCGGGTCGTCCTGGGCTACGTCCCCCGACAGATAAGCTCACGCACCACGTGACGCACGCCACCCCCTCCTCCTCACCGGACACCGAGCTCCAGCAGACGGCTTGGAACCTCGACCCCCTCGTTGACGGGGCCGGACCCGACGGCGCCCGCGCGCAGCTCGCGCAAGCCTTGGAGCGAGCCCAAGCTTTCGCATCGGAGTATGTCGGCAAGCTGGCCCAGCTCGACAGCGCCGCTTTGGAGCGCGCGATGCGCGAGCTCGGCGAGATCCAAGAGCTTGTGGGGCGCGCCGGTACCTATGCTGGCCTGCGCTTCTCGGTTCGACACCGCCGACCCCGCCTCCGGCGCGCTCATGCAAGAGGTCCAAGAACGCGGCACCGAGATCGAGACGACGCTCCTCTTCGTCGAGCTCGAATGGGCTGCCCTCGACGACGCCCACGCCGAGCGCCTGCTCGCCGACGAGCGCCTCGCCTTTTGCGCCCACTACCTGCGTACCGCCCGCCGCTACCGCTCCCACTTGCTCTCAGAACCCGAGGAGAAGATCCTCGCCGAGAAGGCCGTCACCGGCGCCTCAGCCTGGTCGCGCTTGTTCGACGAGCTCACCTCTTCGATCGAGGTCTGCCTGCCGCCGATTCCCGGCCGCGGCGAGAACGGGGGAGAGGCTGCCGCAGGACCCGCCGGCGCCGAGACTGCGACCGTGGCGCTAGACGTCGCCCTCAGCAGCCTCGTGCTCCCCGACCGCGAGGTCCGCCGCGTCACCGCCAGGGCCGTCACCGAGGCCTTGGCGCCTGGCCTGCGCACCCGCGCCTTCCTCTTCAACACGCTCCTTGCCGACAAGGCGATCGACGACCGCCTGCGCAGCTATCCCTCCTGGCTGGCCGCCCGCAATTTGTCAAACGAGGCCTCCGACGAGTCCGTCGCCGCCCTGATCGAGGCGGTCCGCGCCCGCTACGAGTTGCCCCGGCGCTGGTATCGCCTCAAGGCGCGTCTGCTCGGCGTCGAGCGCCTGGCCGACTACGACCGCTCGGCCGCGGTCACCGAGGACGAGGTCACCTACCCCTTCGCCGCGGCCCGCGAGATCGTGCTCGACTGCTACTCCTCTTTCTCGCCCCGCCTCGGCGACGTGGCGCGCCGCTTCTTTGACGAGCACTACATCGACGCTCCCGTGCGTCCCGCCAAGCGCGGCGGAGCCTTCTGCGCCTCGGCCGTGCCCTCCGTCCACCCTTACGTGATGCTCAACTACACCTCCCGCCGCCGCGACGTCTTGACTTTGGCGCACGAGCTCGGCCACGGCGTCCACTTCGCCTTGGCGGCCGAGCAAGGCATCTTCCATCAGGGTACCCCCCTCACCTTGGCCGAGACGGCGTCCGTGTTCGGCGAGACGATCGTCTTCGGGCGCCTGCTCGAAGAGGACTCCTCGCCCGCCTCGCGCCTGGCCCTCTTGGCCGAGAACATCGAGGGGGCCTTGGCCACCGTGTTTCGCCAAGTGGCCATGAACCGCTTCGAGGACTCCGTCCACACCGCCCGCCGCGCCGAGGGCGAGCTGTCGGTCGAGCGCTTCGGCGAGCTCTGGTACGACAGCCAATACGAGATGTTCGGCGACTCCGTCGAGATCACCGACGGATACCGCTCCTGGTGGTCCTACATCCCGCACTTCATCGGCTCGCCCGGCTACGTCTACGCCTATGCCTACGGTCAGCTCTTGGCCTTGTCGGTGTACCAGCGCTACGAGGAGCTCGGCGAGGAGTTGGTGCCGCGCTATCTCGATCTTCTCGCGGCCGGCGGTTCGCGCTCTCCCGAGGACCTCGGTCAGATCGTCGGCATCGACCTGGCCGACCCCGGCTTCTGGGACGCCGGCCTCGATCTCGTCGAGCGCCAGCTAGCGGCGGCCGAAGGGGCCGCCCGCGACGCCGGTCGCTTGTAGCGGGCCGCACGGCCTGAACGAGCGGGCCTGCCTGGTTGGCCTGAACGAGCGAACCTGTTGGGCCGGCTCCTGCAGGTCATTTCGGAACGTCGTCCCTGGCGAGAGCCTCCGTGCAAAGGCCCGCGCCAAGATTGCCTCGGCCACACCCTGAGGGTCGACCTCGTACAGGGATTCGTCCACGAGCTGTCCGATGACTTGGACTTGACGTTGCATACCGCTCGATATCGGGCGTCCACGACACTTGGATCAGGGTCTCGTCTTCGATCAGACGAGTGTTCGAGCCACTTATCTAGAGCAGCCCCAGCGCGCTGCCGACCCCGTGCACGAGGTTGAACAGCGGCTGCGGCACGATCCCCAGCGCGACCGTAGCGGCGCCCGCGAGCACCGCCACGAACGTGAGCTCGGGCTGGCGCTTCGCATCGACGACGCTCACCGCCGCGAGATCCCCTCCCTCGAGCCGGGGCCCCGCACGCTCCTCGTCGAGCTCCTGGGAGCCGCCCGCAATCGCCGGAACCGTGCCCGCGGCTGGAGCCTTGGGAGTCGCGGCCGCGGCGGCGGTCGAGCTCATCCACATCGTCGCGATCACGGGCAGGTAGTAGCCGAGCGAGATCATCGAGCCGATCACGATCACCACGCCCAGCCATGCGTAGCCGCCCGAGACGGCCGCATCGATGAGGTAGAACTTGCCGATGAACCCAGCCGTTGCCGGGATTCCGGCCAGGCCGAGCATCGAGATCGTCATCGGCCACGCCAGCCACGGGCGGTCTCTGCCGAGCCCGGTCATTGCCTGGACGTTGTCGCTGAGATCGGTTTCGCGCTCTCTCGCGACGATGACCGCGAAAGCCGCTATGTTCATCGCCAGGTACACGGCCAAGTAGAAGACGAGTGCCTGCGCCCCCAGTGCGCTTGCCACCACGACGCCCGCCAGCATGTAGCCGGCCTGCGCCACCGAGGAGTAGGCCAACATCCGCTTCAGCGAGGACTGCCCCAGCGCGCCCACGTTGCCCACCAAGATCGTGATCGTCGCCAGCGCCGCCAGCGCCGGCCCCCAGCTCGCGTGCGCTTCGATCAAGGCGACGTCGAACAGGCGCAGCAGCACGCCGAGCGCGGCGACCTTGGTCGCGACCGCCATGAATGCCGTGATCGGCGTCGGCGCACCCTCGTACACGTCCGGCGTCCACTGATGGAAGGGAGCCACCGACGCCTTGAAGGCAAGGCCGGCCACGCAGAGCGCGATCCCGGTCAGCAGCATCGCGTTGGAGGCAAGCCCGTGTGTCGTGATCGCGCTTGCGATCGACCCGAAGTCGGTGGCCCCGGTCGCTCCGTATAGCAGTGCGATCCCATACAGCAGCGTGGCCGAGCCGACCGAGCCCACGATCAAATACTTCAGCCCTGCCTCGAGCGAATGCTCGTTGCGCATTTCGGTTGCACACAGCACATACAGCGGGATCGACAGGAGCTCCAGCCCCAGGAACACCGCCACCGTGTTCTGCGCGGCCACCAGCAGCGCCATGCCGCCGATCGTGCTCAACAACATCGCATGCAGCTCCCCGTGCGCTGCTTCCCTTGACGCCTTTGAGCGCCAAGCGAGCAGCACCGTGGCCATGCCGCCCACCGCCAAGATCAGATTCAGCGTGAGCGACAGGCGGTCGATCCTGAGCGCGCCCGCGACCACCGACTCCGGCGGCTTGCTCCAGCGCCAGATCGTCAGGCCCATTGCCGTGCCCAGCGCGATCAAGGCGAGCGTCGGCACCGCTTGCTCGCGGGCCTTGCGAGAATCCAGCAGCCCCACCAGCAGCACCACGATCGCCCCGCCGAACAGTGCGAGCAGCGGCGAGAGCGCCGCGAAGTCCACGTGCGGGCCTTTGAGGTAGGTGGTGGCGAGGGTGGTCATCGTTCTTCGCTGGATCCGTGGTTGGCTCCGAGAGTGCTTTCTGCCGTCACGACCTGAGGTTCGCTCGCGGCAATTGACGTCGGCGCCGCGCTGAGCGCCAGGTGCGCGGCAGCCACCGACGTGCTCACCGACTTTTCAGATCGCTTCAGCGCGCCCTGCGGGTACAGCGCCAAGAACACGATCACCGCCACCAGCGGCACCAGCACGACTGCGTCCATGCGGCTCAGCTCGCGCGACTTCACGCCTCCGCCGACCCTGTTGTGCATCGCGCGGATGAACAGCCTCAGCGCGTAAACGCTCGCCATCACCACGCCCGCGAAGGCGATGACGGCAATTGCCAGCTTGGCTTTGAAGACGCCCAGCAGGATCAAGAACTCGCCCACGAAGTTGGCCGAGCCCGGGATCGCCAGCGTCGCCAAGGAGACGACCAAGAACACGGTTGCCAGCAGCGGCGCCCTGAAAGCGATGCCGCCCATCTGCCTGATGTCCTGCGAGCCGCCGGCGCGCGCGGCCAGCAGCGCGATGATGAAGAACACCGGGGCCACGACCAGGCCGTGGTTGACCATCTGCAGCAGCGCTCCTTGAGCGCCCTGCGGGTTCAGCGCGAAGATCCCCAAAGTGATGAACCCCAGCTGAGCCACCGAGGAGTACCCCGCGATCAGCCGCGCGTGCGTCTGCGTGAAGGCCATCGCCGACCCATACAAGATCGACAGCAGCGCGATCACCAGCATCAACACCTGGAAGTGAGCCGAGGCCTGTGGGAACAGGGGCAGCACGATTGCAAGGAAGCCGTACGCGCCGACCTTCGACAGCACGCCGCTGAAGACCATCAACACCTCGATCGGCATCGCCCTGTAGCCGTCCGGCATCCAGCCATGCAGCGGGAACGCCGGCATCTTCACCAGGAAAGCGGCCGCGAAGAACAAGAAGATCCACTCTTGCGAGCCCTTGCTCAGCGGCAGCCCTTGCAGTTGGGAGAGCACGAAGGTGATGTGCGTCCCGTTCTGCTCGCCCGCCAACACGCCGGTGGCGATCGCGGCGGCCAGCATCAGCAGCGAGCCCACCAGCGTGTAGATGACCAGCTTGATCGTCGCTTTCACGCGATCGGGCCCGTCCGGGTCGGCGGTGGCGACGTCCGGGTCGCTCGCGGGGTGCCCGGGACCCCAATCCGTGCCGATCAGGAAGTAGAAGGGGATCAGCATCAGGTCGAAGAACGCCACGAACAGCGCCAGGTCCTGCGCCAAGAACGCGCCCAGCACGGCCGACTCGGCCACCATCATGTAGAGGTAGAAAAGTTTTGGTCTGTTGGGTGGGCGGGACGTCGATCCCATGTTGGAGGCCAGGATCGCCGCGAAGAAGAGCAGCGCGGTGAGGCCCACGAGCAGCACGTTCAAGCCGCTCACGCCGAGCTTGTAGTGGATCCCCAGTTCAGAGATCCACACCACGTCGGTCACGTCCTTCAGGCCATGCGAGCCGGGCCCGTACTGGACGATGTAGGCGATCGCCAGGCCCAGCGCGCCGGTTGAGCCGGCAAGCGCCAGCAGGCCGGGCAGCACCGGTTCGGGGGTCCTCCGGTCGGCGGCCAGCTCTGGGTTGTGGGTGCTCTCCTGAGGGGTGCCCTGCGCGCGCGTACGCGCGCGCGCGCGTGGCACCCCTTTTGCGAGTAGTGCCCCCAGCAGTCCGCAGACGGCCGGCAACCAGATCAAAATCGAAAGAGCGGGCATCAGCGGGTCACGTTTGCAGGAGGAAGTAGAGGCCGAGCGCCGCCACGCCGAGCACGACCAGGGCCGCGTAGTAGCGCAACAGGCCCGTCTGGATGGCCCTGACCGAAGCCGAGCCGGCCTTCACCAGCGAGGTGGCGCCGCCGATCAAAGCGCCGTCCACGAAGACCCGCTCGAAGGTCGTGTTGGCAAAGCGCCCGGCCGCCGCGGCCGGCTTGACGACGAGCGCGTCGATCAGCTTGTCGAAATACCACTTGTTTACGAACAGGGTGTACAGCGGCTTGAAGCGCTCGCGCGCGGTCACCGCGATGGACGGCTGCTTGACCCAGATCCGCCACGCGATCGCGATGCCGCTCAGGCCGAGCACGGTGCCCAAGACCAGGCCGAACACGAGCAACCCGTCGCGCGTGTGCACCGTATACAGCGAGGATTCCGCGAAGGTGGGTTCCAAGAATTTGGTGATCACGTCGTCCACTTCGGGGATCTGCACGAGCCCGGCCCCGACCGCGCCGACCGCGAGGATGCTCATCGCGACCTTCATCGGCAGCGCCCGCTCGGCGACCGTGTGGTGCGGTCCCGGGAAGCCCACATCGGTGTCCTCGACCTCGCCGTTCGCCGGGTTTGTGGGCTCCGGTGCATGGTAGAGATGGCCTGCTTCGAGCTCCTTGGCCTGCTCGACCGGGTCGCCGTAGAAGGCCCTGAAGATCATCCTGAACGTGTAGATCGCCGTCATGAACGCGCCCACGTAGCCGAGCACATAAAGCGCCCAGTGCCAGCCGCCGCGCTCGCCGGTCACGAGCAAGATCTCGTCCTTTGAGAAGAAGCCCGAGAAGGGGGGAATCCCTGACAGAGCCAAGCCGCCGATGATGAAGCAGGCGAACGTGAACGGCATCGCCTTCTTGAAGCCTTTCATCTTCTCCAAAGACTGCTCGCCGCCCATCGCCCCGATGATCGAGCCGGCGCCCATGAACAGCAGCGCCTTGAAGAAGGCGTGCGTCATCAGGTGGAACATTCCCGCGGCATAGGCGCCCACCGAGACGCCCATGATCATGTAGCCGATCTGGGACATCGTCGAGTAGGCGATCACCCGCTTGATGTCGGTCTGGGTGACCGCGATCGTGGCGGCGATCACGAGCGTCGCGCAGCCGATCACGGCGCCCACGTCCTGCGCGGCCGGCGCCAGTTCGAAGAACGGGTGCATCCGCGCGATCAAATACACGCCCGCCGTCACCATCGTGGCGGCATGGATCAGCGCCGAGACCGGCGTCGGGCCCTCCATCGCGTCAGGGAGCCATGTGTGGAGTGGGATCTGCGCCGACTTGGCGAACGCCCCCACGAGCAGCAGCAAACAGCCCGCGGTCACGTCCGCTTCGCCGCTGGTGAAGACGTTTGGAGCGGCCTTGAAAGCCTTCAAGAAGTCAAGCGTGCCCGTGTGCTTGAACAGGAAGTACGTGCCCAGCACCAGCCCCACGTCGCCGACCACGTTGATCACGAACGCCTTGATCCCTGCGGCCGTGGCGGTGCTGCGCCGGTACCAGAAGGAGATCAGCAGGTAGGAGGCGGCGCCCACGAAGGCCCAGCCCACGATCAGCAGCAGGAAGTTGCCGGCCAACACCAGCAGCAGCATCGAGAAGACGAAGAAGTTGAGGTAGGCGAAGTACCGCGCGAAGCCTCTGTCGTCGTCGAGGTAGGAGATCGAATACAGGTGGATCGTTGTCGAGATCCCTGTGACGATCAGGATCATGTACACCGACAGCGGATCGACCAGGATCGACATCTGCGCGTCGATGCCCACCGTGCTCGCGTAGTTCCACAGGGACGACGTCAGCTCACGATGGTCCGCGGAGTGGCTTTGGAGCGAGACCAGCGTCGCCAGCGCAGCAACGAAGGCCAGCCCGATCGCGGCCGTGCCGATCCAGCCGGCAGACCGGCCTGGAAGGACTTTGAACCCGGCGCCGATGATAAGCGTGCCGAGCAGGGGAAAGGCCAGGACGAACCAGCCGTAGGTGGTCGTGCTCACGAGCCTACCGCCGATTCTTGCGGGCGGCGAGTCGAAGCCGCTACGTAGGAACAACGGTCCATTACCCCTGCAGCTCCCTCAGCTCGTCCACATCGATCGGCAGCCGCCGGCGATGGATCGCCACGATCATGCCCAGCCCGATGCACACCTCGCAGGCCGCGACGGTCATCACGATGATCGCCAGGATCTGCCCGTCGCCGTTGCCCCACATGCGCGAGAAGGCGATCAGCGAGAGGTTGGCGCCATTGAGCATCAGCTCCAGGCACAGCAGGACCACGAGCGGGTTGCGACGCGTCATCACGCCGAACGCGCCCGTGCAGAAGACGATCGCCGAGACGGCGAGATACCAGGCGATGCTCACCAGCCGCCTCCGTCCGCTCGACCCCCGGAGCGGGTGGTTTGCGCGGCGCGGCCTGGGTTCTCGGAATGCTCGCCCTCGAAGTCGCCCGCCCCGCGTGCATGAGCGAGGGCGAGCCCTTCGACGCCCTCGACCATCGTGCCGGTGCCCCGCGGGCGCAGGATGTCAAGCGGCGTGAGCCGGTCGCGATCGTCCTCGTCTTCGTCCAGGCCCTTGCGCCGCCGAGCCAGCACGACACCGCCCACGGCTGCGATCAGGAGCAGCAGCGAGGCCGCCTCGAACACGAGCAAGAAGCGTGTGAGCAGCAGGTTGCCGATGTAGGCGGGGGTCCCGAATGTCCGCGGCCCAGGCGCATAAGGAGCGCCGTTTCCTTCGACCGCCTTCAGGCCGCTGCCAAGCAAGGCGATCAGCAACTCGACGAGCAATGCGCCCGCGAATAGGGCCCCGCTCAGCTTGCGCCCGTCTGCCCCCCGGGCGCGCGGGCGACGCGTGAGCCCGCCGTCAAGGGCCTGCTCTTCGTCGCCCACATAGGCGACCACGAACACGTACAAGACCATGACCGCGCCCGCGTACACGACGACCTGCGCCGCCGCGACGAATTCGGCCCTGAGCAGCAGGAACAAGACCGCCAGCGAAAGCAGATGCGAGACCAGCGCCAGCACGCTGTAGAAGGGATTGCTAAGCGTCACCACGCCGACGGCCCCGCCGATCACCCCGATCGCGGCGATGAAGAAAAGGACTGCGCTCACTCGCCCTCCCGTCGCAGCGGCGTGCGCTCCAACGGCTCGGCGAGCAGCATCTCCTTGGTGAAGATCAAGTCCGAGCGCGTGTAGTCGGACATCTCATAGTCGTGGCCCATCGTGATCGCGTCGAACGGGCACGCCACCTCGCAATAGCCACAGAAGATGCACCGCGACAGGTTGATCTCGTAAACCGCGGCATAGCGCTCGCCGGCGCTGACCCTGTGCTCGGGTGTGTTCTCGGCGGCGACGACCCTGATGCAATCCGCCGGGCAGGCCGCCGCGCACAGCGAGCAGCCTACGCACTTCTCAAGGCCGGTGTCCTCGAACTTATGGAGCTTGTGTCGGCCTCGAAAGCGAGGGTAGACCGGCGTCTTCTCCTCGGGGTACTCCAGCGTCACCGGTTTTTCGAGCATCCGCCCGAACGTGGTACGCAGGCCTTTCAGCGTCTCGCCGAACACGCGATAGGTGCTGCGCACCGCGCCCGGCTCCGGCGCCCGCGTCACCTCCAGCATGTCATCGCCCGGATTCCAAGTCATGGCCGCCTCCGAAGGAGGTGGAGGGTTGGGTGTGGCAAGTGGGTCATCAGTGCGTCACGACCACGAGGATTGCCGTCACGAGCGCGTTGAGCGTGGCCAGCGGCAGCAAGATCTTCCAACCGAAGCTCATCAACTGGTCGTAGCGCAGGCGCGGCAGCGTGGCCCTGATCCAGATGAACAGGAACGTGATCAGGCCCATCTTGAAAAGCACCACGAACGGATCGATCCAGCCGGGGGGGTGGATCCCGAACGGCAGCAGCCATCCGCCCAGGAACACGGTCGTCACGATGCCCGAGATGACCAGCACGTTCAGGTACTCGGCGAAGTAGTAGGAGGCGAAGCGCCCGCCGCCGTACTCGGTGTTGTAGCCGCCGACCAGCTCCGCCTCGGCCTCGGTCAGGTCGAACGGCGCCCTGTTGGTCTCGGCAAAGCCCGCCACCAGGAACACCAAGAAGCCAAAGAACTGCGGCACGACGTACCACATGCCCTGCTGCGCTTCCACGATCCCGGTTAGGGAGAGCGTGCCCGCCGTGAAGATCACGCCCACGAGCGCCAACCCCTGGGAGACCTCGTAGGAGATCAGCTGCGCCGCGCCCCTCATCGCGCCGAGGAAGGAGTACTTCGAGCCCGAGGACCAGCCGCCCAACATGATCCCGTAGAAGGCGACCGCGCCAAACGCGAACACGTACAGCGGTCCGATCGACACGTCCACGCCATACAGCCCCACCGGCGTGCCGAAGATGTTCTGCACGTTGCCGAACGGGATGATCGCGAAAGCCCCCACGGCCGTCACAATCGAGAGCACCGGGGCCAGCGCAAACAGCAGCGCGGTCGAGGTGGACGGCCTGAACTGCTCCTTGGTCAACAGCTTCACGATGTCCGCGAGCGGCTGCAAAGCGCCGAAAGGTCCGACGCGGTTGGGCCCGTAGCGGGCCTGCATGCGGCCCAACAGCTTGCGCTCGGCCAGCAGCACGATCGGCACCAGCTGCAGGCCCACGGCGAAGATTACGATCGCCTTGACGATCTGGATCCACCAGGGTTCGTAGTAGCCCACCACAGCGATCATGGCTGTGACACCTCCGGGCGCCAGGCGCGCGCAGGGGATGGAAGGAGTGGGTGGGCGCGAGTCATGCGCTCACCGCCACGCCGACGCGGCTTGCGAGCTCGCTCAACACCTGTTGCTCGTCGCGCGTCTCACCGAGGTGGCGCACGGCGCGGCGGACCCGCTGGAGGCGGCCGTCCGGGTGGGTGACGGTGCCTTCCTTTTCCGGGTAAGCCTCGGCCGGCAGCACCACGTCGGCGTGCTCGCGCAGCGCGTCGGTCAGGAAGGCGGCGTGGGCGATCACCGTCCCGGCCCTGGCCCCGGCCGCAGCCGCGGGCAGATCCACCCCGAGCAGGTACAGGCAGCCGAGCTCGCCCCGCTCGAACGCCTCGACTATCGCCACAGCGTCGAGCCCCTCCTCCTCGACGTCGGCGAGCCCCGGTCCGGCGTTGGGGAGGACGCCCGCTTCGCGCAGGCCGCGCCCGTTGGCGTGGGTCGGGATTTCCAACAGGCCCGCGCCCTCGGTCTCAGCGATGCCGAGTTTCGCGGCCAGCTCCAGCAGCGCTTCGACCGCGCGGGTTCCGTCGGGGCCCGCGGCGAGGCGCTCGCCCCACAGGATCACGATCTCGCCCGGCCCGTCCTCGGGGCAGGCTTCTCGGAGCTGGGCGATTAGCGCGTCGGTTTGTGTTTGCTCGAGGAGCTGACTCGCGCGCGCGTGTATAAGCGCCATGCCGTGTCGGCGCACGCCCTTGCGCAGGCGCAGGTCGAGGATCGGGGCATCCTCGATCGGGTTGGCCTCGAGCACCAGCACAGCGTGGGCGAACTCCAGGTCTGGGACCTTGGCTTGCAGCGTGGGCTCGGCGAGCGCCCGGTGCAGCTCCAGTGACAGGGTTCCGGTGGCTCGGGAGTCCAGATGGGGAGAGCCGAGCGCCTCCCGCATCAAGCGGCCCAACAACAGCCCCTCCTCGTTGGTGGCGCCGCCGCCGGCGATGGCGCCGGTGGACGTGCCCGCGCGGCGCAGATGCGTGGCGGCCTGCTCGAGCGCCCGCTCCCAGGAGACGGCGCGCAGCTCGCCGCCGTCGCGGATCAGCGGCTCGGTGATGCGCCCTTCGTCGAGCTTCGGGTAGGCAAAGCGGCCGCGGTCGCACAGCCAGCCGTCATCCACGTCGTGGTTGTCGCGAGCGAGGACCCGCATCACGCGCTCGTCGCGAACGGTGAGTTTCACGTTGCACTGCGATGGGCAAAGCGTGCAGATCGAGCCCGCGTCCTCGACGTCCCAGGGACGCGCGCGGAAACGGTAGTCGCGCGAAGTCAGGGCGCCGACGGGGCACAGCTCGACGATGTTGCCGCTGAAGGGCGCCTCATAGGGGCGGCCGTCGAATGTCGAAACATAGGAGTGGGCGCCGCGCTCGAGCAGGACCAGCTGATAGTCCTCGGCGATCTCCTGGGAGAAGCGCACGCAGCGGTAGCAGAGGATGCAGCGCTCGCGGTCGATCGCGATCTTCTCCGAGAGCGCGAGCGGCTTGACGAAGTGGCGCTTGGGGTCGGCGAAGCGCGAGGAGCCCCCACCCCAGCCGAAGGTGATGTCCTGCAAAGGGCACTCCCCGCCCTTGTCGCACACCGGACAGTCCAGGGGATGGTTGACGAGCAGGAACTCGACCACGGCCTGCTGGGCGACCTTGGCGCGCTCGGAGCGAGTGTGGACGACCATGCCGTCCTTGACCGGGGTCGAGCAGCCGGTCTGCAGCTTTCCGATGCCCTCTATCTCGACCAAGCACATCCTGCAAGCGCCGACCGGCTGGCCCAGCTTCGGTTCGTAACAGAAGACCGGGATCTCGACGTCGCCCAGCTTTGCGGCGTCGACCAGCATCATGTTTTCGGGGGCCTCCACCTCGCGTCCGTCGATCGTGAATTTGATCAGTCGGGGCGTGGGCCTAGGCATGGGCCACCTCCCCGAGCAGGGCCTGCTCGCCCGCGGGGATCGCGCCTGCGGGGATCGCGCCTGCGCCGAGGCCGGCACGGGCGCGGGCCGTCTCGATGTGCGCTTCGAACTCGTCTCTGAACTTGGCGATCAAGGAGCCGATCGGCATCGCCATCGCGTCGCCTAGCACGCACAGGCAGTTGCCGATGATGTGTTCTTGGACCGAGGCCATGATCTCGATGTCCATCGGTGTCGCCGTGCCGGCGTCGATCCGTTCGAGCATCTTCACGGTCCAATTGGTGCCCTCCCTGCAAGGGGTGCACTTGCCGCAGGACTCGTGCCTGTAGAACTTGGCCACCTTCAAGGCCACGTCGAGGATCGGGGTGGAGTCGTCCACGACGATGATCGCGCCGGAGCCGAGCATCGAGCCGGCCTTGGCCATCGAATCGAAGTCGTAGGGGAGGTCGAGATCCTCGGCCAGCAGGACCGGCGAGGAGGAGCCGCCCGGAAACCAGCACTTGACCTCGCGTCCGGGCTCGGGGCCGTCGGCCAGGCCATAGATGATCTCGCGTGAGGGGATGCCCAGCTCGATCTCGTAGTTGCCGGGCCTCTGCACGTGGCCTGAGACGGACACGAGCTTGGTCCCTTTGGAGGTCGCGGTGCCGAGCTTGGCGTACTCTTCGCCGCCCATCCTCACGATCGCCGGCACGGTCGAGAGCGTCTCCACGTTGTTGATCAAGGTGGGACCCTGATAGAGGCCTTGGTTGGCCGGGAACGGTGGCTTGAGGCGGGGGTTGCCGCGCTTGCCTTCGAGCGAATCGAGCAGGCCGGTCTCCTCGCCGCAGATGTAGGCGCCGGCGCCGCGATGCACCACCAAAGACAGGGAGTGCCCCGAGTCGAGGATGTTCTCACCGACGTAGCCGGCCTCGCGCGCTTGCGCCAAGGCCGCGTCGAGTATGTCGGCTTGGTGGACGTACTCGCCCCTGATGTAGATGAACGAGCGGTTGGCGCCCGCTGCGTAGGAGGCGATAATGATCCCCTCGATCAGCATGTGCGGGGACTTCTGCATCAGTTCGCGGTCCTTGAAGGTGCCCGGCTCGGACTCATCCGCGTTGCAAACCAAGTACTTGTCGATCGACCCTTTGGGCAGGAACGAGACCTTCTTGCCCATCGCAAATCCGGCCCCGCCGCGGCCCCGCAGGCCGGAGGCTTCGAGCTGGCCCAGAAGCTCCTCGGGGCTCATCGCCAAGGCCTTGCGCAAGGACTCGTAGCCGCCGCGCTTGGCGTAGACCTCAAGCGTGTTCAGGCCGGGCTCGTCGATGTCCTTGAAGAGGAGGGCTCCGGTCATGGGGCGCCTCCGGACGCATCGGTCGGCGAGGGGGTCTCGATCGGGTGCGCCGGGAAGTCGCTGGAGTTGGCGTTGGGGTCGGCGACCGCGCGCGTGGAGAGCTGCTTGTCGGCCAGCACGGGCCCACCGGCGCGCACGTCCTCGAGCAGGCGGGGGACGTCCTCCAAGGCGAGCGGCCCGACGAACACGCCATCGACAGAGGCCATCGGCGCGATGTCGCAGGCGCCGAGGCACTCGAAGGAGCGCACATTGAATTCGGGATCGTCTGCGGCCGCCTCGCAGACGGCGGCGTGCAGGGCGTCGGCGCCGCGCAGGGAGCAGGAGATGTTGGTGCACACATAGATCGAATGGCGCCCGACCGGCTCGGTCTCGAGCATGTCGTAGAAGGTGGCCACGGACTCCAGGTAGGCGGGAGTAACGTCCATGATCTCCGCGACTTCCTCGATGGCGGGCGGCGAGCACCAGCCGTGCACGCGCTGTGCGGCCTCAAGCGCCGGCAGCGCGGCCGAGCGGCTGTCCGGGTATAGGACCATGTGACCCTCAATCTCGGTGCGCAGCTCCGCATTCATCTGTCGATGCCCCCCAAGATCGGGTCGAGCATTGCCAAGGTGGCGATCATGTCGGCGATGTAGGAGCCCTCGGCCATGTGCGAGAGCGCCTGGAGGTTCACGAAGGAGGGGTCGCGCATGTGCACGCGGGCGGGCTTTGAGGAGCCGTCGGAGCGCACGAAGCAGGCCAGCTCGCCGCGAGGGGACTCGATCGGGTTGTAGATCTCCCCGGGGGGCACCCGGAAGCCCTCGGTGACCAGCTTGAAGTGGTGGATCAAGGCCTCCATCGAGGTTGCCAGCTCGTGGCGCGGGGGCAAGGCCACCTTGCGGTCCTCGGTGATGTGGGGGCCTTCGGGCAGGCCGTCCAAAGCTTGGTCGATGATCTTGACCGACTCGTAGATCTCAGCCACACGCACGGCGAAGCGGTCGTAGTTGTCGCCGACTGTGCCGACCGGGATCTTGAAATCGAAGTCGTCGTAGGAGCTGTAAGGGGCCGCCTTGCGCAAGTCCCAAGGGTTGCCGGCGGCGCGCAGCAAAGGTCCGGTGACGCCGAGGCCGAGCAGTGTGTCGGCGCCCAAGGGACAGGTGCCGCGCAGACGCTGCAAGACGATCTGGTTGGCGTCGAGGATCGCCCGGTACTGGTTGGCACGCGCGGGCATGATCTTGGTGAATTCGCGCGCCTTCTTCACGAAGCCGGGCGGAATGTCCTCCATCACGCCGCCCACTTGGAAGTAGCGCGTGTGCATGCGCTGGCCGGAGGACATCTCGAACAGGTCGAGGATCAGCTCGCGCTCGCGCAGGCAATACAAGAAGATCGATACGGCGCCCAGGTCCAGCGCGCTGGTGCCCAGCCAGATCAGGTGCGATGCGATGCGGTTGAGCTCCAGGTGGATCACCCTCAGGTACTGGGCGCGCTTGGGCACCTCGACCTCAAGGAGCGTCTCCACCGCGCCGACGTAGGCCATCGCGTTGAAATAGTAGGAGAGGTAGTCCATCCGCTCGACGACCGGGATCACCTTCCAGTAGGCCTTGTCCTCGGCTGTCTTCTCGATGCCGGTGTGGACGTAGCCGATGACCGGCTTGATCGAGCGCACGACCTCGCCTTGGAGGGTCACAAAGAGCCGCAAGACGCCGTGCGTGGCGGGGTGGTGGGGGCCGAAGTTGAGCGTGAACAGCTCGTCGTGGGTGTCCTCGTGGGACTCCACCTGGGAGAGCGTGATGCTCTGCTCGCGGCGGCGATACTCGGACATCTGGTCCTCGGCGACCGTCATCGCAAGGCCTCCCTGGGGGCGCCGCCGCCGACCGTGCCGATGCCCTCCGAAGCGTGTTCGTTGTAGGTGAAGATCACCGGTTCGCCGCCGACCGGGAAGTCGCGTCGCTGCGGGTGGCCCTCGTAGTCCTCGGGCATCAGGATGCGGCGCAGGTCGGGGTGGCCGGCGAAGACGACGCCGAACATGTCATAGATCTCACGCTCTTGATGGTCGGCCGTGGGCCAGCCCGGGCCGTCCTCCCCGTCGGGGGTGACGGAGTCGAGGGTGGGCGCCTCGGTGGACACTCGCACGGTGACGGTCACGCGGTCGACTCGGGTCATGTCGAGCAGCTCGTAGTGCACCCCCAAGCGGGGCTCGTGCGGGTAGTAGTCGACTCCGTGCACGCTCATCATCGAGCTGTAACCGCGCGCGCGCAGACCGGCCAGGATCGCGCGGATCTTCGCCGGGTCAACTTCGAGCTTGGCGTGGCCGCGGAAGTGGAGCGTGCCAAAGATCGCCTCCTCTCCCTCGCTCTTGCGCAGCTCGGAGGCGAGCAACTCGAGCCCGGTGGCGTCAGGCACCGGGGTCTACCCGCGTCTGGCCTGGGATCTCCTCGGTGCCTTGCGCGCCGTAGCGCTCGCGCCAGCCCGCGTCGGGGTCGTCCTGAACCATCTTGCGCAGCTTGAGGATGCCGTGCATCAAGGCCTCCGGGCGCGGCGGGCAGCCGGGCACGTGCACGTCGATCGGCATGAACTTGTCGGCCGGCACGAGCGCATAGTTGTTGAAGACACCCATCGAGCTGCAGCAGGCGCCCATCGAGATCGCCCACTTGGGCTCGAGCATCTGGTCGTAGAGACGCCTGATGATCGGCGCCATCTTGATCGATACGCGGCCGGCGAGGATGATCAGGTCGGCCTGACGGGGGGAGGCACGGACGGCTTCCCAGCCGAAGCGCCCGATGTCCATGCGCGGGCCGGCGGTCTGGAAGAACTCCATCGCGCAGCACGCCAGCCCGAAGCCGAGCGGGAAGAAGGCATTGGAGCGCCCCCATGCGACCGCCTTCTCGAGCGTCGTGGTCACCACGCGTTCGTGGACGTACCGTTCGAGCTCCTCGCCCTCCATGTTGGCGGGGGCGTTGCGGCCCTGTAGCTCTGCGCCGCGCAACAGCTCTTGGGAGTCGTGCGCGCCGACAAGGAGCCCGCTTGAATCGACCTCGATCCCCTGCCGGCCCTGGCCGGCCGCCCGCCCGCCGCGAGGCACAGGCTCTCGCTTTATCTCCACTCGAGCGCTCCCCGGCGCCACATGTAGACGAAGGCCACGACCAGCAGCACGATGAAGGTGATCGTCTCGGCCAGGGCGTAGCCGCCGTAGACCTTCAACTGGACCGCGATCGGATACAGGAAGACGACCTCGATGTCGAACAGGATGAACAGCATCGCGATCAGGTAGAAGCTGATCCCGAAGCGCATTCCGCGCTTGACCTCCGAGGGCAGGCCGCACTCGTAGGGGTCGTGCTTGTGCTCGGCGCGCCGGCGCGGGCCGATCAGCGAGTTGATCGTCGTGAAGACGACGCCCACCGTCCCGCCGAGGAGGACGAATATGATCGCCGGGAGGTAGCTGCGCAGCACGCGCGCTGTTATATCACCCTTGTGACAAACTGTTACATAGTGACGATTGCCTCTATGGTCGCAGGCGAGGAGCGAGGCGCAGGCGGCCGAGCTGGGCGCTGGGCTCACCGGGTGCGGCGCTCATGAACGAAGCCGTTGTTTGGGGAGCGTTCGTGCTCGCGGCGTTGAGTGGGCTACCCGGACTTTTGGGTGCTTGGCGGTGGTATCGGCTCGAAGCTAGTCGTGCCTTTTGGATTCTGTTGCGAGTCGCGCAGGTTGCCGCGCTGGTCTATGCGCTTGCGATCGGGGTCCTGGCTGTCGCCGGGCACTACTCGAGTGAACACCTCTTCTATCTATATGCGCTGCTGCCTTTGGCGATCGGCTTCGTGGCCGAACAGTTGCGGGTCGCCTCGGCGCAGACGATCCTCGATCAGCACGATCTCGCCGACGCGCGCGCGGTGGGCGCGCTACCTGAGGGCGAGCAGCAAGCGATCGTGGCGGCGATCGTGCGCCGCGAGATGGGCGTGATGACGCTGTCGGCGTGGGTCGTGGTCTTCCTCGCGCTGCGCGCCGCCGAAACCGCGCACGGTTTTTGAGGCCGGGCCGCGCGCGCTGCGCCACCCCCGGTGCTCGACGTACAACCAGTACGCCTGCGCTCGGGTGCGGCGCATCGCATCCACAGACCGGCCCCAAAAAAAGGCAGTTGTGGTCACGGGGGGAAGGCCAACCGATATATTCCGGCGCGCATGAGGCCGTCCTTGAAGATGCTGGCGCTTGCCGCCGCCTTGCTCGCCCTGGCGGGCGGGATGTCGGCGTGCGGCTCGCAGGCGATCTCGGTGCCTAAGACGAGTCCCTACTACCGGGGCGCCGTGCTGTTCCGCGACCACTGCTCGGGCTGCCACACCTTGGCTGTCGTGGGTGCGCAGGGTTCGGCCACCTCGATCAAGGATCGCGTCAAGACCAACGGGCCCAACTTCAACATCCGCAAGGAGAATGAGGAACAGGTTCTCTATGCGATCCGCAACGGTGGTTTCTCGGGGGCGATCATGCCGGAGAACCTGGTCGTGGGCGACGACGCGAAGGACATCGCCAAGTTCTTGGCGCAGTACTCGGGCCTACAGGCCCAGCACGTGCCTTCGGTCAACATCACGCTGTCGACCAAATAGCGCGGGGCCGCTGGCGGCCGGCGTGGAGGCGCGGGCGAGGGCGAGGGCGAGGGCGCGGGCGCGGGCGAGCCGATGGCGCGGCCGGCGGGTAGGCTCCAGGCGGTGCTCGACCTGAAGCTGATCCGCGAAGATCCCGATCGCGTGCGCGCCGCATTGGCGCGGCGCGGAGACGATGCCGCCGCCGCGCTTCAGCCGGTGCTTGAGCTCGACGCGCGCAGGCGCGAGCTGATCCCGGGAGTGGAGGACCTGCGCGCCGAGCGCAACGCGGCGGCCGACGCGATTGCCCAAGCCAAGCGCGAGGGGCAGGACGCGGGCGAGGCGATCGCCCACCAGCGCGAGGTGGGGGCGCGCGAGAAGCAACTGAGCCGCGAGCTTGTCGAGGTCGAAGAGAGCCTGCGGGCGGCGCTGGCGCCTCTGCCTAACTTGCCCGACCCGGGCGCCGCACCCGGCCCCGGGGACGAACTGGTCAAGGTCGTGGGCGAGCCACGTATCGGGCGCCGCGAGTCTGCCGACGCTCTGTCGGAGGGCGGCGCCGAGGAGGAGCGTCCCCCTGGGGTGCGCGACCATCTCGAACTGGCGGGCGGCGCGATCGACATGGACCACGCGGCCAACCTTTCGGGTGCGCGCTTTGCGTACTTGAAGGGCGATCTGGTGATGGTCGAGCTGGCCTTGGTCCGCTTCGCCTTGGAGAAGTTGCGGGGCCACGGGTTCGAGCCGGTGATTCCGCCGGTCTTGGTGCGCGAACGCGCGCTGTATGGGACGGGATTTCTGCCCGATACCGAGCAGCAGATCTATCGCTTGGCCGACGATGACCTCTATCTGGTGGGCACCTCCGAGGTGGCCTTGGCCTCGTTGCACGACGAAGAGATCGTGCCGGTCGAGCGCCTGCCTCTGCGCTATGCCGGCTTCTCGCCCTGCTTCAGGCGCGAGGCGGGCGCGGCGGGCAAGGACACGCGCGGCATCTTCAGGGTGCACCAGTTCGACAAGGTGGAGATGTTCAGCTTCGTCGAGCCCGACGCCTCCGCGGCCGAGCACGAGCGCATCTTGGCGATCGAGGAGGAGATCCTCTCCGAGCTGGACTTGCCCTACCGGGTGGTCAACATCGCGGTCAACGATTTGGGCAATTCGGCCGCCAAGAAGTACGACTGCGAGGCGTGGCTGCCCAGCCAAGGCCGCTACCGCGAGCTGACCTCGTGCTCGAACACGACCGACTACCAAGCGCGTCGTCTGAACATTCGGCTGCGCCGCGAGAAGCGTGTGGAGCCGCTGCACACGCTCAATGGGACGGCGGTCGCGGTCGGGCGCACGATCATCGCGCTGCTGGAGAACGGCCAGCGCGAGGACGGAACCGTTGCGCTGCCGGACATCCTCGCCGCGTACGGCGCCCCCGCGGTGCTGGGAGCCTGAGTCGCAAGCGCCTAAGGACTCTGGGGTAGTTGAACAATTGTGCGATCGCTACGCGGTTAAATCATTACACCTTGTAGGGATCGCAAAAAAATGGATCAACAACACCCGCCCGGAGGCACCGCTAATCAGGGCGCGCTGCCGGCTAGCTGGATGTGGTCGGCCTCGGCCGGTCCGGGGAACGGGCGGGTGAGGCCGAATTTCTCGAGGATCGACTCGGGCACGCCTTCGACACCGGGAGTGTCGGAGGCTTCGCCGCGGGTGTGGGGGTCGTTGGCAAAGCCGCCCACCTCGACCGAGTGTTGAGGCGAGCGGTAGCCAGAGATCCCGATCAGGTGCAGGTGCAAGGCCTTGCCGAGCGTGTTCAGGCGCGCCACCAGGATCGGCTCGACGCCGACGCTGTAGTTGGTGCCGGGCGCTTGGAAGAAGCCGAATTCCCCAGAGGGCCCGCCGCCTTCGACGGTGAAGCCGCTGGAGAACGATTCGTTCTGGGAGTTGTACTCCTTGATCTGGATCGCCGACAGTTCTTTTTCGAGGGACGCTCGGTGCGAGCGCAGTTCGCCGAGCTCGGAGCTCTTGCGGTCGCGGGCGTGGATGTACTCGAGCTGGTGGTTGACGAGCGCCAAGTGCAGGCGCGCGACCTCGTCGCGCTGGACCAGGACGGCGGTCGTCTCGCGCTGGTGTGAAGAGGTGAGCACCGTGAGCCGCTTGGTTTCCTTGGCCACGGCGGCCCTGGTGTCGATCACCTGGGTGGTTGCGTTGGCGTTCTCCTGGCCGACTGCCTTGAGATCGTCCAAGCGCTCGATCAGGTCGCCGAAGCCGTGCGCGTCGAGAATCACGGTCACGATGCTCGGCGGTGGGGACTCGTAGGCGGCCACCACCTGTGCGACCAACACCTTGCGGTCATGGGCTAGTTGCACCACCAGCGAAGCGAGGTGGGTCCGGGCTGCTCCCAGCTGGGAGCGCAGCCGGTCGAGGACTTCGCGCTCGATCGCGAGGCTCGATTCGAGCGCCGAGAGGCGACCTTGAAGGGCGTCGATGCTGCCTTGGAAGCCGTCGATCTGGTGTGAGTCGGCTTTGATCGCTTCGCTGAGGGAGCCCTCCTTGGCGGTGGAGGAGGAGATGCCGCTTTCCAAGGCTCCTTGCGACTGGCCGGCCAATGCCGGCGCGGCGGCCAAGGCGCCCATCAGCGTTAGTAGTGCCACGGCGTGGCGGAGGCGGGTGGTCGAGCTTTGCATGAGTTGCGCAAGCTAGCCACGCTCGGCCTCGACCACAAGCGCTGGAGTGCTCCTGCAAACGGACTTGCAGTCAGGCACGAGCCCCACATTCGCCCGCGAAGTCCGCTCGGCTGCGGCGATTGAGCGTGAGACCCGGAGGAGGCCTTACACCCGGTCGCGCGAAAGGCTCTTTGGCTCAGTGGACAGTAGGCAGATGCTCGCCACGAGTAATATCAAGCACACGCGGAGCATCGGAAGTCTTCTCGAGGGCATCGGGGACTGTCGATCGACGCGGTCAAACGTGGAGGAGATTCAGCGATCCAGGATCTTGGGGGCGATGGCCGAAGAGACGGCCATGCGCGGCGCGGCATCGGTCACGGTGGCGCGCGTGATCGCGCGCGCCGGAGTCTCCAGACGCCTCTTCTATGAGCTGTTCGTGGACATCGAGGACTGCTTCTTGGCCACGTTCGAGTGGGCCATAGAACAGGCCAGGGCCGTCTCCGTCGAAGCGTATGAGGCGCAGGACACCTGGCGAGAGTCGGTCAGGAGCGCTTTGGCGGCTCTGCTGCGCTTCTTCGACGAGCAGCCTCTGCTCGCCCAGTTTTGCATCGTCCATGCGGCGGGCGGGGGCCCGCGCGTGCTGGAGCTGCGCTCGCGGACGATCGCTCAGTTGTGCGAAGTGGTCGATCGAGGCCGCGCCGAGGTCTCCGGCGCTCGCGTCCCGGGGCCGGTCGTCGCCGAAGGCGTCGTGGGGGCGGTGATCGCGGTGCTCTACACCCGCTTACTCGACGAGGCGCCGATGACGCAGGACTCCAAGCAAGACCTGGAGGCGGGACAGACGAGCGTGGCCGGCGAGGAGCTTCGGCTGATCGAGTTGCACGGCGAGCTGATGAGCTTGATCGTGCTCCCCTATCTCGGCGCGAGCACGGCGCGCAAGGAACTGGACCGGCCCCCGCCGCCGGCTCCCCCGACCGAGCGCCTGCCGCAGAGCTTGCCCGCGACCCGCCCGGAGCCCGAACCGCGTGGGGCCCGGCTGACCTATCGGACCGTTCGCGTGCTGAGAGCGATCGGCGAGCTGCCCGCAGGCAGCAACCGCGAAGTGGCTGAACGGGCCGGGATCGTCGATCAAGGTCAGATCTCGAAGATCCTCACCCGCTTGGAGTACCAGGGTTTGGTGGCCAACCGCGGCGGCAGCGGCGCGGCGCGGGGGACGCCTAATGCCTGGTGGTTGACCGAGAGCGGCGAGCAGCTCGAGCGAGAACTGAGCGAGCGTCCCGGCATGGAGGGCGAGGAGCCCGAGCGCCGGCCGGGCAGAAGCTCCGAGCCGCGCCGTCGCTAGGGGCCGAGTCGCGCGGCGCGCCCGCGCCGAGTCGCGCGCGGGCGAGGCGAACCAGCGAGGCCCGCGGGACTCAGAACACGCGAAACTGGAGCGAGCGTGCCGGGCCGCCGGTCGGTGTGAGGGTCAGGCGGTAGAGGCCCGGCGTCAGATGGGCGCGGCCTCGGAGGCGGTGGCGACTGAAGCCCTGGACGGCATGGAAGCCGACTGAGCCGGGCAGCTTGCGCCAGTGCGTTCGGCCGCCGACTCGGATCGCAAGCGTGGCCGTGACGGCGACGGCTCGGTTCATGCGCAACGAGAACACGACCTGGGCGATGCGCAACTGGGGCGCGCGGTGCGCGCCCAGACGCGCGGCCGCCCGCGCGCCGGCTGTGAGGGCCAGGGCGAGGATGCGAGGTGCTGCGGTCAAGCCCAATTTCGTGCCGGTGCCGCCGGTCGTGTGGCCCGAGGTCTTGCTCGGCGAGCCCGGGGGTTCGGTGGAGCCGCCGAGCGGTTGAACGGGACCCCCGCCTTTGCCGCCAGGCGAGGCGCCCGGCGTCGATTCTTCGGGGGTTGTCGTGTGCGGTTCGCCGCCGGAGCCGGCGACGGGCTTGAAGGCGGCGAGCCCGTCGGGCGTGCCGACGCCGGTCGGGCCGTCGTAGCCGGTGGTGGAGTTGCAGATCCAGGCGCCTTCGCCGCAGTCCAGTGGCGGGACGAGCGAGTCTTCGCAGTTCGTGTAGTCGCCGTCGCAGGCTCCGTTGCCGCCACTGATGACGTCGTGCAGCGAACCTTCTCCCAGGTGGGCGTAGAGGGTTTCGGCCGGATAGGCCACGCCGTTGGCTCCTCCGGCCAGCGCGAACATGGCGCTTACCATCGGTGTGGCGACGCTGGTCCCGCCGATCGGCACCCAGTAGGGCACGACGGCTTTGCCTTCTTCGGGATAGGGGGTCGAGTCGTAGACATTCACCCCGGTCGAGGGGTCGGCGTCGGCGGATACGTCGGCGTTGGCTCGGTGGGAGCTGCAGCCGACCTGGGCCCAGTCGGGAACTGTGCGTTGCCAATTGGGCGCTTGCAAGGAGGCACTGCAACCGGAGCCGCCTGCTCCTTCGCCTTGTTCTGCTGCGTTCCAGGGCGACTCGCTGGCCCAGCCACCGCTTTCGTTCAGCTGGAGAGCGGTGCCGCCCACGCTGAGCACATGCGGGGAGGAGGCGGGATAGTCGGCGCCCTCGAAGTAGGAGGAGCCGGTCTGGTTGCGGGTGGAGTACTGGTCCCAGTTGAGATAACCGTCGTCGCCGGAGGCCGCGGCGATCACGATGCCGGGATGGTTGAAGGCCGAGCTGTCCGAGCTGCTTTCGGGGCCGCCCCAGGAGTTGGAGATCTCCGTCGCGTGGAGGGCGACTGCGGTGTTCTCGGCCGTTTCCAGTTCGCCGTATTCGGGGCCGGAGGCCTCGACCAGCACGATGTGGCAGTTCTGGCAGATGGCGTGGGCGACCTCGATGTCGGTGTCGGTCTCCAGCGCCCACCCCTCGGCTTCTTCGGCCTTTTCGCGTCGGCGTTTGTTGAACCCGTGAGCGTATTCTTCGCGTTCGCTTTCGCTTGAGGGGAAGGGCAGCGTCGTTTCGCTGCCGCTTTCGCCCACCTTGGCGAAGCAGCCGTTTTCTTTGGTGCATTCGCGCAAGCCGAATTCTTTTGAGTAGGTCTCCAGATCGGCTTCGGCGCTGAGGTCGTTGTAGGCGTTGACCAAAGCGATCGTCTGCGGCGCGGAGGCGGGAGTTTCCGGTGCTTCGCCGGGGAAGTAGGCCTGCTGGAGATTTTGGGGGGACAGGCAGCTGGAGGCATACAGGTGGCACTGGGAGGCTCCAGCGAGGGGCGCTTGCGCGGCGAAACCGGGGCCCCCGGCCTGTGCGGCGCCGGGCTGTACCACGGCGGCTTGCACGGCTTCGGTCTGTGCCGCGGCCTGCGCTGCGGCGGCTTGGATACGGGCCCGCAGGGGGGCGGTCTTCGCTTGCAGGCGCACGGCCAAGCAGCCTGCTCGTCCTGGCTCCGGCGCTTGGCAGACCGGTCGCGCCACGTAGTCGGAAGCGGGCAGCAATGCCGCCTGCGCGCTTGTGGCGCCGGCGAGTGGGACGGCTAGTGTAAGTGCGATCGACAAAGCGAGGACGACGCGCGCGCGCGTCGCGATCCCGGCGCGTATTGCGCCCACCATCGATATCGCGAACGGGCGGGAAGCTTGTTCTGTTTGCGCCACGCAACAAGCGTAGCGGTGGGTACCACTGAGCATGACTGTCAATCGACGCGTTCTCGCCCCGCCTTGAAGCGCGGCGCCCCTACCCGGCGAACGGCGGGTTCACCCGCGGGGTAACGGGACTGTCACATCCCCTCACAAGACCGTCACGAAGTGGTTACGAGAGCGTCAGAGCGGCCGCGGTTCGGGCCACGGCCGCCCACACAAGGCGCCCGAGGCGCCATGATCCGAGGTGAGAGCGGGGCGGGGTCGATATGACTCCGCCCCGGTTGCCGTTACGCTGAAAATGTGGCCCGCTCGCTTGGCTTCCTGCTGACCCCCGAGCCGCCCTCGCGGCGGGTCGGCCTGCTCGTGGCCGCCGGCTTGGTGGCGGTGTGCACGCTTTTGATCTATCCGCTCAAGCAGGCGGCGCCGGTCGTCTCGCTGGGCGTCGTCTACATGCTGGCGGTGGTGATCGTCTCGGTCACGTGGGGCCTGTGGCTGGGGTTCGCCACCTCGCTGTTGAGCGCGCTTGCGTTCAACTATTTCCACTTGCCCCCGGTCGGGCGCTTCACGATCAGCGACAGCGAGAACTGGGTCGCCTTGATTGCCTTTCTGGTCGTCTCGCTGCTCGCCTCCTCGGTGGCCGAGGTCACGCGGGCGCGCTCGCGGGAGGCGGCCGAGCGTCGCGTCGAGGCCGACTTGGCGGCCGAGCTGGCCCGCCTGCTGCTGGGCGGTCGCCGCCTCTCCGAGGACTTGCCCACGGCCGCCGCCCGCCTCTCCCAGGTGCTCCACCTGTCCTCCGCCGCGATCGAGCTGGAGGCCGTCGAGGCGGACGAGCGGCGTGTCGCCTTCCCCTTGCGCGAGGGGCCGCGCAGGCTGGGCACCTTGCTCGTGCCGGCGGACACCTCGGAGGCAACGCTGCGCCGCCTGCAGGAGCGTGTGGTGCCCTCGCTCGAGTCGCTGCTGAACGCGGGGCTGGAGCGCGACGCGCTACTCGCGGACGTCGTGGAGACTGCGGCCCTGCGGCGCACCGACGTGATCAAGACCGCCCTCTTGCGGGCCGTCTCCCACGATTTGCGCTCGCCCTTGACGGCGATCTCGGCGGCGGCGGACGCGCTCTCCTCGGCCTCGCTGTCTGAGGCCGAGCGGGGCGAGATGACGGCGATCATCCAACAGGAGACCCAGCGCCTCTCGCGCCTGGTGGACAATCTGCTCGACCTCTCGCGCCTGGAAGCGGGGGCGGCCGAGCCGCACGCGGTTTGGAGTTCGGTCGAGGAGGTCTTGCGCGCGGCCGTGGCCGACCTCAATCCGGCCGAGCAGGACTTCAGCCTTTCGATCGACCGCGACATGCCGCTCGTGCAGGTTGACCCGGTGCAGATGGAGCGGGCCTTCGCGAATGTCCTGGAGAACGCGCGGCGCCATAGCGGCGGGCATCCGGTGTCCGTGAGAGCGCGCGCGGTTCGCACGATCGCGGCGGAGGGGGTGGGGGACCGTCTTGTCGTACGTATCGTCGATCGGGGGCCCGGTATACCCCCGGCGCAGCTGGAGAGAGTGTTCGAGCCCTTCTACCGCGCCGGTACAGCCACCAGCGGCCATCGCGGCTCGGGGCTCGGCTTGGCGATAGCCCGCGGCTTCACCGAGTCAAACGGCGGGCGCTTGCATGTCGAGTCGCTGCCGGGGCAGGGAGCCACGTTCGTGTTCGAGCTGCCTCTGGCCGCCACCGAGCCCGCCGCCGAGCCGGAGCGCGCGGTCGAGGTCGCGGCGAGCACCGAGCGCTCGCGTTGACCGGGCTCGCACTGACCGGGCTCGCGTTGACCGGGCTCGCGTTGACCGGGCTCGCGTTGACCGGGCTCGCGTTGACCGGGCTCGGGTGTTCCCGTGTTGCTCGGATCTCGTGTGGGGGGCGGGGTTCGCTTTGATCGCAAAAGCCGTGCCGGCGGCGCCTCAGCGCGTCCTGGTCGTGGACGACGAGGCCCAGATCTTGCGTGCCTTGCGGGTCGTGTTGCGCGACGCCGGCTTTGAGGTGGTGCCCGCGGAAACGGGCGCCGAGGCGCTCGACCGCGCGGCGGTGCGTCCCCCCGAGGCGGCGATCGTGGATTTGATGTTGCCGGACATGGACGGCATCGAGGTGACGCGTCGTTTGCGCGAGTGGAGCGAGATGCCGATCCTCGTGCTCTCGGCGGTGGGTGAGGAGGAGCAGAAGGTCTTGGCTTTGCAGGCGGGGGCCGACGACTACATCACCAAGCCGTTCGGCTCGCGCGAGTTGGTGGCGCGCCTACAGGCGGCTTTGCGTCGTGGGGGGCGCGCTGAGGAGCAACCCTCGATCGTGGCGGGTGCTCTGGAGATCGACCTCGCCGCGCGCACGGTCACCCGTGCGGGCGAGGCGATCCGCCTGACGCCGATTGAGTTCGACCTGTTGCGCGTGCTCGCTCGCAACAGGGGCCGGTTGATGACACACAGGGCTCTCTTGACCGAGGTTTGGGGGCCGCAATATGTCGAGGACGTGCAAACCCTGCGCACCCACATCGCGCGCCTGCGCGCCAAGGTGGAGACGGGCGAGGGCCAGCCGCGGCTGATCGTGACCGATCCAGGCGTCGGTTATCGCTTCTCCGCATAGTTCGCCCGGAACGCCGTGGTCGTCCGGGTAGGGCGACGCACGAACGACGGTCCCATATCTTCCGGCCCCTTTTCGCGTCCGCCTTGCGATGCGCGGTTGGCCTCGTAACAGAATCGTTATGCCCGGCCCGGAAATCGTCATGCGGGTGTGACGTGGTGTGGCCAATAGTGGTGGTCATGGACATTGTCTCGATACTCATGGCCGTCGGAGCGTTCGCGCTTCTGCTCCTGCTCGTCGCCGGGATCGACAGGATATGAGCGGCGCCGATGTGTTCGGTCTTGTGATGACCGTCCTGATCATCGCTTACCTCTTTTATGCCCTGATCCGAGGTGAGAAGCTGTGAGACGACCGTGGACGCTTCGCGCTGCGGCGTCCTCCCTCCCTTGTGTGCGTAGCACACCGCGGTCGGTGCGTCCTTGCATCGCTCGATCCACGATCGTCTCACGAGTGTCATGACTGTTAGTGGCTGGCTCACGATCGTCCTGTTCGCGGTCATCCTGACGGCGCTCGCCTTTCCGCTGGGTGGCTACATGGCGAAGGTGTACACCGGCAAGCGCGTCTTTCTCTCGCCCATCTTGGGCGGCCCCGAGCGGCTGCTCTACACCATCCTGCGCGTCGATGCCAAGAGCGAGCAGGACTGGAAGGCATATGCCAAGAGTCTTTTGATCTTCTCCTTGGCCGGCTGGCTGCTCTTGTACGTGATCTTGCGCACCCAAAACGCCTTTTACGTACCCCACGCGCTAAACCCGCTCGGCTACCACTCGGCGCCGTGGAACGTCACATTCAACACGGTCTCCTCGTTCGTCACGAACACTAACTGGCAGTACTACGGGGGCGAGACCACCATGACTTATTTGAGTCAGATGATGGGACTCACCGTCCAGAACTGGCTCTCGGCGGGCGTCGGCATCGCTGTGGCGGTCGCTCTCATACGGGGAATCGTCGGGCGTAGCGGCAAGGGCATCGGAAACTTCTGGGTTGACTTGGTGCGCACGGTTCTGTATGTGCTCGGCCCGATTTCGGTGATCGGCGCGCTCGTGCTCGTCTCCCAGGGCGTTATCCAGAGCTTCAGCACCTATTTGACGGCGCACACGATCACCGGTCTGACTCAATCGATCGCGATGGGCCCGGTCGCTTCCCAGGAGGTCATCAAGGAGCTGGGCACCAACGGCGGCGGCTTCTTCAACGTCAACTCGGCCCACCCCTTCGAGAACCCGACCGCGTTCACCAACTTCTTCGAGATGCTTTTGGTCTTGATCATCCCGGCCGCGCTCGTGTTCACCTATGGGCGCATGACCGGCAACCGGCGCCAGGGCTACGCGATCTTCGGCGCGATGATGTTCATGTTCCTCGGTGCGGTCATCGTCGCCTACGTTGCCGAGGCCCACGGCTCACCCGCCCAGCACGCGGCCGGGCTTCACACCGCCGCCTTCTCGGGCTCGGGCGGGGGCAACATGGAAGGCAAGGAGCAGCGCTTCGGCATCGCCGGCTCGGCTCTATTCGACGTCATCACGACCGTCACATCATGCGGCGCGGTCAACAGTGCGATCGAGTCCTTCACCGGGATCGGCGGCGCCGTGCCTTTCGCCAACCTGTCGGCCTCCGAGGTGATCTTCGGCGGCGTCGGCACCGGGCTCTACTCGATCCTCCTTTATGTGCTCTTGGCCGTGTTCATCGGCGGCCTGATGGTGGGGCGCACGCCGGAGTGGCTCGGCAAGAAGATCGAGGCGCGCGAGATCAAGCTTGCGGGCCTCGGCATCCTGATCACGCCCCTGGCTGCTCTGTTCTGCACCGCGATGGCGACCGCCAGTGCGGGCGGGCGCAAATCGATCTCCGAAGGCGCTCTCACGAAGTTGGGTGGCAATACCCCCCAGGGCTTCTCCGAGAGCTTCTATGCCTACCTCTCCCAAGCCAACAACAACGGTTCGGCCTTCGCCGGCTACACCGGCTTCATCCAGCCCGCCGCGGGCAACGTCGGCTCGCACGGCATCAGCTTCGCGACGATCCTCGGCGGCTTTGACATGCTGTTCGCCCGCTACGCCCCGATCCTGTTTGCCTTGGCTGTCGCGGGCGCTTTGGCCGGCAAGCGTGTCAGCCCGGCCGGCCTGGGCACGATGCGCACCGACAACACCACCTTCGTGGTTCTCCTGATCGGCGTGATCGTTCTCGTCGGCGCGCTCACTTTCTTCCCCGCCCTGTTGCTCGGGCCGATCGTCCAGGGCCTGACCGGTCACCTCTACTGAGATGAAGCGCGACATCCTCACATCCGTCCTCGCCGTCGTCGTCTTCACGATCCTGCTCGGCTTGGTCTATCCCCTCCTCATAACGGGCGTCAGCCAGGTTGCCTTTCCCGGCAACTCGGGCGGCCAGAAGGTCTATGTGAACGGCAAGCTGGTCGGCTCGAAGATCATCGGCCAAAGCTTCGCCTCGCCCGTGATCGGCAAGAACGGCAAGCCCAAGGAAGAAGAAGAAGAACTGGTCACCGAACCGGTTGCCAAGTACTTCCAGTCGCGACCTTCGGCCACCGAAGGGGGGGCCTACAACGCCGCCGCCTCGACCTTCTCAAACCGCGGCCCCAACTCCAAGGCGACCGCCGAAGCGGATCTCGAAAACATCAAGGCCTATCTGGAAATGAACAAGCCCTATGACCCGACCTTGACGGTGGCCAAGATCCCGGTCAACGCGGTCAACACCTCGGCGTCGAACCTGGACCCCGAAATCTCGCAAGCGAACGCCTGGATTCAAGCGCACCGTGTCGCCGTCAAGCGCGGCCTGCGGCTGGGCGTGGTCGATGGCCTGATCGCCAAATACACCGATTCGCGCGGCCTCGACTTTTCGGGTGAACCGGGAGTGAACGTGCTCGAACTGAACTTGGCGCTCGACCGCGGGCACACAGGGCAAAGCCCTGGGTCTGGAGGTAAATGATGGCCGTCAACGCGACCCACGAGCGTCAGGCGATCTCGCTATTCCAGCGCGACATCGCCAAGCGCGCCTTGATCGACAGCCTCGTCAAGCTCGACCCCCGCGTGCAGGTCAGAAACCCCGTCATGTTCGTGGTCGAGATCGGCTCGGTCATCACGACCGTCACCTGGCTGATCCAGGCCCTCGGCGGCAAACCGCTCGGCGGTGGCCACGAGCCCGCCTGGTACACGTTTACGATCGCCTTCTGGCTGTGGCTGACGGTCATCTTCGCCAACATGGCCGAGGCTTTCGCCGAGGGTCGCGGGCGCGCCCAGGCCGACACCTTGCGCAACATGCGCAAGGAGACCGTCGCCACGATGAAGGACGGCTCGATGAAGGCGGCTTCGGCCCTGACACGCGGGGACATCGTGGTGGTAGTGGCCGGCGAGCTGATTCCCGGCGACGGCTCGGTGATCGAGGGCATCGCGACCGTGGACGAGTCGGCGATCACCGGCGAGTCGGCGCCCGTGATCCGCGAGTCCGGCGGCGACCGCTCCGCGGTGACCGGCGGCACGAGGGTCACCTCTGATGAGATCGTCGTCGAAATCACCCAGGAGCCCGGCCGGTCGTTCCTGGATCGCATGATCGCCCTCGTCGAGGGGGCAGAGCGGCGCAAGACGCCAAACGAGATCGCGCTCAACATCCTCTTGGCGGCGCTCACCTTGATCTTCATGATCGTCGTCGCGACCTTGCGCCCGTTCGGCCTGTTCGCTGGGACTTCGATCTCCGAGACGACCTTGATCGCTTTGCTCGTCGCCTTGATCCCGACCACGATCGGGGCTCTGCTCTCGGCGATCGGGATCGCCGGCATGGACCGCCTCGTGCGCCGCAACGTGCTCGCCCTGTCCGGCCGCGCGGTCGAGGCATCCGGCGACGTAGACGTGCTCTTGCTCGACAAGACCGGCACGATCACTTTGGGCAACCGGCAGGCCTCCGAGTTCATCCCGATGCCGGGCGTGCCCGAGTCCGAGCTGGCCGAAGTCGCGCAGCTGTCTTCGCTTGCGGACGAGACCCCCGAGGGGCGCTCGATCGTGGTCCTGGCCAAGACCTACGGCATCCGCGAGCACGACATGAACACGCTAGGGGCCGAGTTCGTGCCGTTCACCGCCCAGACCCGCATGTCCGGCGTGGACGTCAACGGTCGCCGCCTGCGCAAGGGCGCCGGAGATTCGATCGTCCAGTTCGTGGAAGCCGAGGGCGGCCAGGCCCCGCCCGAGCTGCGCGAGCACCTGGACCGCATCGGCCGCGAGGGTGGCACGCCCCTGGCCGTCGCCCGCGACAGCCAGGTGCTCGGCGTCGTGTACCTCAAGGACACGATCAAGGAGGGCATGAAGGAGCGCTTCGACCAGCTGCGCGCGATGGGCATAAAGACGGTCATGGTGACCGGCGACAACCGTCTCACCGCGGCCAAGATCGCCGAGGAGTCGGGCGTCGACGATTTCCTCGCCGAAGCTACGCCCGAGGCCAAGCTCGAGCTGATCAAGGAGCAGCAGCAGGACGGACGCCTCGTGGCGATGACCGGCGACGGCACCAACGACGCCCCCGCGCTCGCCCAGGCAGACGTGGGTGTGGCGATGAACACCGGCACCCAGGCCGCGCGCGAGGCCGGCAACATGGTCGATCTCGACTCCAATCCCACGAAGCTGATCGAGATCGTCGAGGTCGGCAAGCAGCTCCTTATCACGCGCGGGGCTTTGACCACGTTCTCGATCGCCAACGACGTGGCCAAGTACTTCGCGATCCTGCCCGCCATCTTCATCACCACATACGCGATTGGATCGGGTCCCCATCCACCCAAGGGCCCCTTGCACGTGCTCAACATCATGAACCTGGGCACCCCCCAGTCGGCGATCGTCTCGGCGATCATCTTCAACGCGCTCGTGATCCCACTCCTGATCCCGCTGTCCTTGCGCGGGGTGCGCTACCGGCCGATCGGCGCGTCGGGTCTGTTGCGACGCAATCTCTTGATCTACGGCCTCGGCGGCATCGTCGCGCCGTTCATTGGCATCAAGCTGATCGACCTGATCGTGCACAATCTGCTTGGTGGGTAGAACGCCAAATCTGTATGAGCGTGGGTCACATGCAGGACGTGCGCGCCATCGGCCGAAGTATGTCTCATGGGGAATTGCGCGAAGCCTCCTTCGGACTGGCAGACAGATATAGACCAGAGTGTCTCGGAGTATGACGCGTGGTATCTGGCGCGGGCACCCGCGATGTTCCTGGAAGCAAGGGGTCGCGCGGTAGCCGCGGTGGAGGAGGCGATGCTGGCGACAGAGGACTTCAGGCAGTTCACCCCTGATTCGCTGGCGCGTTGTCCGGCGGTGTTGACCGTGGCACGCATGTGTGTGTCGCCGCCGATGGCTCGCGATCGCTTCGTCGGCTTCTCAGGCGCCAACAAGTCTCTTGTAACGGTCATGGAGCGCGATGCGGTCATTCCTGCCAATGCGCGGCGATTGGACATGCAGCTGGCCGTTATGTGTGACTTTCTTCGGCCACTGCTCGATCCGACGCTTTTCTCTTGGCTTGAGGCGAAACGATCTCCCACGGGGACGGAGCGCGACAGGGCCATGCTCGTTATAGGAGAGCGGTTGACGGCCACGTATTACTTGCCGATGCTCCGTAATACGCAGGAGGCCCGGCAGAAGGGTCTGTTGCGTATGTATCTAGAGAGCGAGGGGTTCGAGGAGTGTTCCCTCCTGCCGTTTGAGATGGCTGGTGGCACGTTCTGTTTCGGTCGCAACGTCCCTGTTGTCCGGGCGGATGGTGCTCGTCAAAATCTGCCTGTAGATTGCGTTGTTGCTCCCCGGCGCAAAGGCCTTCCCTTGGCTTGTATAGAGCTGAAGTCCGCGGGGGATTTCACAAACGTAAACAAGCGGCGCAAGGAGGAGTCAGACAAGCACGAGGCTCTCAAGCGGACCTATGGAGATAAGGTGGTATTCTTGCTGCAGCTTTTCGGGTACTTTGGTAAGACGTACCTCAGCTTTGAGGCGGCAGCGCGGATAGATTGGGCATGGGATCATCGGTTGAGCGACTTGGCCGTATACCTGGGTGTGGGGTAGGGCTAGCGATGAGACGCTCGCTGCCTCGCAGGCGCGATCTCCGCAGGTGGACGGATCGGCAGGTCGAGTAGGTCGCCAGGCTCGATCTTGCCCAAACCCCCTCCGTATGTCCGTCCGAACTCGCGCAACAATAGCGCGTTGGCTGGATCTTCGAGTGCATCGCACATTGCGTCGGGCTGGACGCCCGGGTTGGCCCACACATTGAGAAGCGATGTCATGCAGCGTGCGCCCACATGGTTGCGAACGATACGTGCATTATTGCGTGACATGTAGGTAGTAAAGAAATCGGCCGCAGGCACCTTCTCGACTCCATACCACGGTTTGCGTGCGCGACAATTGAAACGCTCATGGAGGCCTAGCTGTAGCCCGTATTCAATGTACCCCAGGGCATTGGTGTCTCGTAGTGACTCGAGGGATTGGTGGCAAAAGAACAGCAACCCTCGCGCCCCTTGGGCGAGCCGCGATTCATAGAACTCGTCATCCAGGGGCCCTTCCAACGGGAGATCCTTAGACCCCACCACCACCGGGACGAGGAACTGCTTCTCTATGCCCCAGTGTTCTGCCTCGTCGTGGGTGAGTGTGAAAAAGGAATTGTCGCCTGTAGCGATACCTCGTCGCACGCGACAGTAGTCACCGAGTTTCGCAGTGCGACCGACGAGAAGCGGCGCGACGCGTTCGGCACGCGACGGTAGTAGAGAAGTCCACGGTGCCTGAGGCTGAGCGCGGTCGGCTTGCAGTCTGATTCCCCGTCCTCGTTGCACCGTTCCGTTGAACCTTCCCTCCACGAGGCGGGGGCGGCGGGCGGGCCTGGGTCGCTTCGTGGCGACCGTGATCGCAGACGTGGTCAGAACTCCGTCGAATGCGAGCTCGTCCATCTCTAGGACGACGATCTCGTCGATATCGCAGTGCTCGAGCAAGGCTTCCTTGACCGCTTGCCCATATCTCACGTCCAAGAACTCCGTCGGCGTAATGAAGACGAGTCGTCCGCCTTCCTTAAGTCTGAGGATCGCCTCGAGGAAGAAATAGACGTAACTACCGGACAGGCTAGAGACCTTTACGTCGAAGTGCGCCGAGTAATGTCGAGCCAGCAGCTTGTGTTCTGGTGAGAGATTGTGGTGGCGAAGATACGGCGGATTCGCGATGATTGCGTCGAACGCTTGCTCGCTTAGCGGCCAGCGGCCCGAATCCAGGAAATCACCTACCGCAAGCTCGTGATGACCGCCGAGCGATGCTGTTGCCAGCTCGATAGCCGTCGGGTCAATATCCAAACCGAAAAGGCGCGGGCCCGGAGGGATCGCCCGAAGCAGTATTCCCCCGCCTACCCCAGGATCAAGAACGGTCTGGGGTTCAATCTCTTGGACGGCGTCGGCCATGAACTCGGCGATTGGCCTGGGCGTGAAAAATTGTCCCATTGCGTACCGTTGGTCGCGCTGGTGGAGGCGTTCCAGTTCCGCCTCTGGGGCGACGAGCGCGACGAACATGTGTTCGATCTTACACATCGTCGCGGACGTATCGTGAGACGAAGCCGAATTGGATACGCACGTGCTGATCACCCGCTCTGTGCGAGAGAATACTGGTCCGATGCCGCCCGATTCGTCCAACGCCCCCGAGCGGGGGCACCTAAAGGTCTTCATCGGCATGGCCGCCGGGGTGGGGAAGACCTACCGCATGCTGCAGGAGGGGCGCGCCGAAGCCGAGAGCGGGCGCGACGTCGCGATCGGCTACTTGGAGCCGCATGGGAGGGAGGAGACCACGGCGCAGGCCGAGGGCTTGGAGGAGATCCCGCCGCGCATGGTTGACTATCGGGGCACGCCCTTGGCGGAGATGGACCTGCCCGCGGTCCTCGCGCGCAAGCCCGAGCTGTGCTTGATCGACGAGTTGGCCCATACCAACGCGCCCGGCACAGAACACGAGAAGCGCTACGAAGACGTCCAAGACGTGCTCGCCGCCGGTATCGATGTGTACTCGACGGTCAACGTCCAGCACCTGGAGAGCCTCAACGACCAGATCGTCCAGCTGACCGGGACCAGGGTGCGCGAGACGATCCCCGACGAAGTGCTCGCCTCCGCCGACGAGGTCGTCCTGATCGACCTCACGCCCGAGGCTTTGATCGAGCGCCTGCGGGCCGGCAAGGTCTACCGGCCCGAGCGCGTGCCGGCCGCGCTCAACAACTTCTTCAAGGTCGAGAACCTCTCCGCCCTGCGCGAGACGGCTTTGCGCCACGTGGCCGAGGGCGTCGAGATCAAGCGCCTCGCGCCTGGTGCTCGCACCCCACAGCCTTTGCGCCGCGAAGAAGGCTTGGAGGAGCCCTCCGTTCCGGGCGCGGGCACCCAGGCGATCGCCGAGCGCCTGCTCGCCCTCGTCGCCTTGGCCCCGCACTCCCAGCGGATCGTCAGGCGCGCCGCGCGCTCGGCCGAACGGCTCGGGGCCCGCCTGGATGTGCTCGTCGTGCGCCCGCCCGAGCGCACACCCAGCGCCGAGGACCGCGAGCAGTTGGAGGCGCTCAGGCGTCTCACCGCGATGCTCGGCGCGCGCTTGCTCGTCGAAGAAGGTGAGGACGTGGCCGCCGTCGCGATCGAGACCGCCCGGCGCTTGGCCAGCACGTACGTCCTGATGGGCGCCCCCTCGCCGCGCCGCGGCCTCAAGCGCTTCTCCGAGCCGCTCGTCATCCGTGTCTTGGAGGGCCTGCCCGGCGTGGACGTGCGGATCGTTGCCGACCCGACCCGGCGCGAGGAGGGACATCAGGGCGCCGACGGCGAGTAGAGCGCCTCGTGGCGCTTCGTGACTCCCAGGCGTCCGGCAACCGGCGGGTGAGAAGGTCCCAAGCTAAGAATCGCGAAAGATTGCTTGCGCGGCGCAACGTCGCGCCCCATAGGCTGTTGCAATGAACATGCTTCCACGAATCCGCCCCTTCACATTCATGCTCGCCGCGCTCCTCAGCGGGCTACTGCTTCTCGGCACGACGAGCGCGCTCGCCGGGCCCTCCGCGCCCAAGGCCCACGCCTCCGCCTCCTTCCTGACCGGGATCGGCGATCAGCAGACCGAGATGTTCACTAACCCCCTGTGGTTGCAGCTGCACACCAAGATCGTCCGCTACATCGCCCCCTACGACGCCGCCGTGCGCCCCTACTCCCTGCAGCTGGCGCGCGAATGGATCGGCGAGGCCGAAGCCGACCATCAGCAGGTCTTGGTGGCCTTCTACCACTCCGAGTACACGCCCACCAAGATGCCCTCGGTCGCGGTTTATCAGCGCGATGTCAAGAAGTTCCTGGCCCTGTTTCCCAAAGTGAAGCAGTACCAGGCCTGGAACGAGGCGAACCGAGGGACGGTGGTCGAAATCGTCAAAGGCAAACGCCACATCGGACTCGTCTCGCCCACGGCGAGCCAGTCGGCCCAGTACTACAAGGCCCTGCGCGCCATCTGCCGCGGCTGCACCCTGACCGGCCTTGACATCCTCGACGGACCTTCCGTCAGCCCGAGCCTGCGCTACATCGCCGAATACAAGCACGAGATCTCACGCCTGAGAGTGCCGATGCCCAAGCTGTGGGGTCTGCACAACTACTCCGACACCAACCGCTTCCAAACGACCCGCACCCGCGCGATCCTGGCCGCGGTGCCCGGCCAGGTGTGGCTGACCGAGACGGGCGGCATCGTCCAGTTCGGCAGCACTTTCCCCAATAAGAAAGGCTCCGGCTTGACGCGTGCGTCCAAGGCCCTAGCCTTCATGTTCAAAATCGCCGCCTCCAACTCGCGGATCAAGCGCCTCTACATCTTCCAGTGGTCCGGCGGCACCGCCGCCGTGCGCTTCGACGCGGGCCTGATGGACCCCAAATACAACCCGCGGCCCGGCTACGTGGTCGTGTGCAAGCAGTTGCACGCAGCCAAGTGCAAAGTCAAAGTCTCCAAAAGCTGAGTTCAGCCGGCGACCGGCTCTGACGCCGGCCGGCGGCGCCGTTCATCGTCGCGCGCGGGCCGCAGGTCGGAAAGCAGCTTGGCCAGCAGTAGCGCCAGCAGTCCCAAGCAAGCGGCCAGCGGGGCGAGGGCGCGGAGGGGGTAGCGGACACCGTTGTGCAAGCTCAGGTTCAGGGCCGTGTTGTCTCCCGCGCCCACGATCGAGAGCAGGCCGCGGTGGTCGATGCCCAGCAGGGTCGGCGCGAGCGCCGCAAAGACGCACCAGCCCGCGAGCGCCGCGACTCCCCACAGCAGTGAGCGGGTCGAGATGCGGGTGCGCGCCGTGGCCAGGACCGCACACACCACCGCGCCCCCGGCGGCCAGCAAGAACGGCCAGATCCCGCCCCAGCCGCGCCCCATACCGATGGCCGAGGCGATCGTCGGCTGGAAGTAGCCTTTGCCCAGGTAGCGCACGAACACGACCGCCTCGTTCTCATAGCCGATCAGCGGATGGGTGATCGTGGCGATCACCATGGTCGCCAGCGACACCGCTGCGAGTGCGATCGTCGGCCCCGGGTAGCGCTTCAAAGCCAGGGCCGTGGGGAGCGCCAAGAACGGGATCGCCGTCATCAAGAAGCGCGGCCCCATGAAGCCTCCCCCGAATGGCAGGTAGTAGCCCGCGTTGTAGCTCACATACAGCACGCATATGCCCGCGATGGCTAGGGCCTCCGCGCGCAGCCCGCGCCGATACAGCAGCCAAGTGCCCACACCGCCCATGATTAGGACCGGCGAGAGTGTGAGCAGGCCGCGCGAGTCCAGCAGCAGCGTGGCCAGCACCGGCAGGCTCGGCGCGCTTATGCCGAAGAAGCCCTGCTGCTGGCGTTCGATGTTCTGGTAGGCCAGGTGCGTCCAAGAGTGAAACGCGTAGTGGTTGTAGAGCAGCAGCGGCACGATCCCGATCAGTCCGCCCAGCACGAACGGCCCCACCCTCAGGGCCAGGCCGCGCGGGTTGAAGCTGTCCTTGCGGGAGATCAAGTACAGCCCGAGCACCAGCGCACAAAAGAACAGCGGATACTCCGAGGCGCCCGCGTATCCCAGCAGCAGCCCCGCCACGCCGATGTACCAAGGATTGACGGGTCCCGCCCGCTCGCGCATCAACAGCACGAAGGCCGCGAACCCCAGGCAGGCGGTGAACACGTGGCTGAACAGCAGCGTCGAGAGCGGCAGCGTCAAGGTGCCCAGCCCCAAGATCACCGCCGTGGCCGCCCCATAGCCAGGCTCCAGGCCCTCGGCGACCCAGCCGACCAGGAGCAACAGCACGAGCCCCGGCAGCACATTGCCCCATAGGCCGACCAGCCAGATCATCTCATCGCCCGGATGGTTGGGGGGCGCCACGTGCCTGTCGGTGAAGCCTTCGGCGCCCAGTCCCTTCAGGGCGTCATAGAAGGGCAGCGAGAACAGCGCCAAGCCGGGCGCCCGCGCCGAGTACCAGTGCCCCTTGTAGAAGGCCTTGTCGCCCGTGTTTTCCTGGTACTGGTCGATCGTCGTGCGGTCCTGGTCAAGCGACCGGATCAGGTCATAGTGGGAGGCTTGGTTCCAGGAGAAGCTCTGGATCAAGGTTGCGTAGGAGAGCCCCACGAGCACGATGGCGGCGAGGGCGAGGTTGCGCTTCTTGGAGTGCCCTGCGCGCGCGCGTGCGTAGAAAGCCTCACTCCCCGCGCGCGCGCGTGGGGCACCCTTCGTGGAGATGCTCCCGCCCTCCATCAATCCGTGCCGTGCAAAGACTTGGGGCCCGGGCCTATTTCGTAGATGACCAGCGAGCCGACCGTCCGCTTGGTGACGCCTAGTCCCGTCACCGGCTTGGTCGCGGCCGCCGCCAGGTTGGGCGGCTCGGGGATCTCCGGCCACTTGATGCCCGGCAAGACCGGCATCACCGTGTGCAGGACCACCGTTTTCACGCCGTAGTAGCGCAGCTTCTCCATGCTCGCCTTGTCCGGGAAGCCGCTCATCCCGCCCCTCAGGTCGTCCACCTTCGGAATGTCAAAAGTGCTGTTGCCGACCGGGATCTTGTAGAAGCCGTTGGTCGAGAAGTACTGCCACAAGCGATCCGCCGCGCCGTCTGTGGGCAGGTCCATGACCGGCCCCTTCAAGCCGATCTCGGCCTTGGCCGGTTGCGGCACGACCGGGTGGCCCAGGTGCCCGGCGCCTTCGCCCACGACCGCCACGACCAAGAGCGCCCCCACGACGCCCACCAAGCGTCCCGCGCCGCGCTCGCCATAGCCCTTGCCCCAACGCCGCGTCATCTGCGCGATCCACCATGCCCCGGCGCCGGCCAGCAGCGCCAAGAACAAGGTCCCCAGCGTGAACACCCTCCCCGGCACCCTCACTCCGTCCCAACCGGGTGCGTAGTCGAACAGCAGCCGGTATGGATATCCCGCCCCCGTGAGGCCCATGCCCATTGCGAGCACCCAGCACAACACCAACCCGCACGCCAAGCCCAGGCGGAGGCGCTTGGTAAGGATCGACGCAAAGCACCCAATCAACGCGAGCACGCCTATGACCCCTCCTGGAAAGAACACGTCCTCGTTCTTGGAATGCACGTGACTCCGCGCCCCCGCGGTCACGCCGCCCCAAACGCGGTTCTCCGAGGAGGCCGACAAGAGCGCCCAAGGCCCCGAGGAGTAGTTCTTGACTTCCTTGATCGTGCGCCTCGCCGTCGGATACTCGTCGGCCACCTTCAGATACGGCCGCGCCTCATACACCGTGATCGCGCCGCACAGCGCGATGCCCAAGCAGGTGACCAGGACCATCTCGCGGGGCAGGCTCGGGCGCTTGGCCCGCCACCACCACACCACCGCGATCGCCGCCAGCAAAGCCAGCATGTAGGCGAACTGCAATCCCAGCGTGAAGCCCAAGCTGATCTGCCAAGCGGCCACCAGCCAGCCCGCGATAATCAGGCCTCGGGAGGAGCGCCTGTAGCCACGCAGCAGCAAGAACAGCGACAAGGCGATGCCGCCGCTCGAGATCACATGCAGGTGGCCCGCCTCGGTGACCCTGTACGGGGCATAAGCGAATGCGGCCCCAGCCACGGCCGCCCCGACCTTGCCCAAGCCGAGCTCCCGCGCGAGCAGCCAAGCGCCCACGAAGCAAAGCGACCAAGCGCCCAGGAACAGCAGGTTGTAGCGAACCAGTGCGGCCACCGTGCCCGAACCGAAGAACGCGGCCGGGCCGTAGCCCAGCAGCGAGTCCGAGAAGGCCAGGCTCAGCGGGTGCGGGTAGAACGCATTCGAGTTGAACAAGCCCGTCGGGTCGCTCAGCAAGGCGTGGCCGTCCCAAGCGATCTCCCAGGCGGTCCTCACCGGGTCGCCCAGGTCCGGCGCGATCGTGGTGCTCATGTGGAGCACAAGCGGCCACGTCGTCAAGATCGCCAAAGCGATTCCGCCCAAGATCACCCACGCCAGCTCGGCCCTTGAGATCGTGGGGGAGGGCGCCCAGCGGGCCGGGGACCTCTCGACACCGGCAGTCGAAGGCCTGTCAATGAGCGTGCTCGCCATCGGTCGGTTGGAGCATACGTGAGAAGGGAGTCCCAGATGCGCAACAATGGGCAGATGCGCGTGCTCGTGGTAGGAGCCGGCGGTGTAGGGGCGGCGTTTGCGTCGATCGCCCAGCGTCGGCCTTCGTTCACGCGGGTGGCTTTGGCCGACGTCTCGCCCGCGCGCGCCCACGATGTGGTCGCCAAGCTCGGCGAAGCCGACCGCTTCTCGGCTGAGCTCCTCGATGCTTCCGACCGGGCAGCTTTGGTCGCCCTGATCGAAAGGCTGCGCCCCGACGCGGTCCTCAACGCCTGCGACCCCCGCTTCAACGAACCGATCTTCGACGCCTGCTTCGACACGCGCACCACCTACCTGGACATGGCCATGACCCTGTCCCACCCCCATCCCTCGCGGCCCCACGAGCTGCCCGGGGTGATGCTCGGCGACGTCCAGCTCGAGCGTGCCGAGGCTTGGGAGCAGGCCGGTGTCTTGGCCTTGGTGGGCATCGGCGTGGAGCCCGGCCTGTCCGACGTATTCGCGCGCTATGCCGCCGACGAGCTGTTCGCGATGGTCGAGGAGGTCGGAGTCCGTGACGGCGCCGATCTCGTCGTCGAAGGCTACGACTTCGCCCCCACCTTCTCGATCTGGACGACGATCGAGGAGTGCCTGAACCCTCCCCTCATCTGGGAGCGCGAGCGAGGCTTCTACACGACCGCCCCCTTCTCCGAGCCCGAGACCTTCGTCTTCCCCGAGGGCATCGGCCCCGTCGAGTGCGTCAACGTCGAGCACGAGGAGGTTGTCCTGATCCCGCGCTGGGTGTCTTGCGAGCGGGTCACCTTCAAGTACGGGCTCGGCCAAGAGTTCATCGACGTGCTCAGCACTTTGCACAAGCTGGGCCTCGACTCGACCGAGACGGTGTCCGTGCGAGGGTTGGAGGTGGCGCCCCGCGACGTGGTCGCCGCCGCCCTGCCCGACCCCGCCACCCTGGGCGAGCGCATGACCGGACGCACCTGCGCCGGAACTTGGGTGACCGGCACCGGCGCCGACGGCAAGCCCCGCTCGACCTACCTCTACCACATCGTCGACAACGAGCACACGATGCGCGAATACGGCTCCCAAGCGGTTGTCTGGCAGACCGCGATCAACCCGGTCGTGGCTTTGGAGCTGCTGGACGAGGGTCTTTGGAAGGGTGTGGGCGTGCTCGGCCCCGAGGCCTTCCCGCCGGAGCCGTTCCTGCAGAAGCTCGCCGACTTCGGCTCGCCGCACGGGCAGGTCGAGATGCCTCTGGCCGGGACCGCCTGAGGGCGCCCCCGATCCCCGGGACCGTTTGAGAGGCGCCCCCGATCCCCGGCCCCGTTTGAGAGGAGCCCCCAACGGGAAAACCCTACGAGGGATAAAGCCGGCCTAAAGGGGTGCAAGCGCGTGAGCGTGCTAGCCAAGAAGCTGCTGGGCGTCGCGGTCGGGGTCGTGATCGTGGGGGTCCTCATCGGCCTCTACATCGCCACCTGGGCGACCTCGTTCCCCCGGTCGGTGGCCGCGATCTCCACGCGCAAGGTGGCCGGCTTCAGCGGCACCCAGCTCACCCTGCAGACGGTCGCCTCGATCGGTCCCAAGTACAGCCCCTCCCACCCCGATTGGGTCTCCTACCTGGTGCTCGACCACGGCAAGTGGGTGCACTCGACGATCTTCTCGGTGCCCGCCAACTCCCTGGTCCACGTCACCGTCTACCAGTTCGACGGCGACTCCGGCTTGCGCAATCCCTTCCTCTCCCAGGTCCAGGGCACGACCACCGGCACCGTCACGATCGACGGCAAGCTGACGCGCGGCATCAACCCCGAAGAAGCCTCCCATACATTCGCGGTGCCCCAGCTCGGGCTGTTCATCCCGTTGCCGGGCGTGCCCGAAGAAGCCAAGAACCAGTGCGAATTCGCGCCCTGCACGACCTCGGAGGCGCACCGCACGATCACCTTCACCTTCAGGACCGGCAAGAAGGGCCGCTACCGCTGGCAGTGCTTCGTGCCCTGCGCCGCCGGTTGGATCTTCGGGCAGGGCGGGCCGATGCAGACGCTCGGCTACATGGACGGGTTCCTGGACGTGGTGTAGGGGTGGCGCGGGGGATGACACGAGAGGCGCGCCCGGCAGCGATCCGCCGCTCGACACCGATGCTCCCGGAGAGGGCGTAGCAATGGCCGTCGAGCCGAGTCCGCTGCCGCCCGAACCCAACCACGCGCGACGCTTCGGGCTGATCTGGATCGTCTCGTCCTTGATCGCCACGCCTTTGGTGGTCCTCCTGGTCGGGCCGATCATGCCGCCCGGCAATGGCTCCGAACAGGCCTCCGGGCACGTCACCGACAACACTGTCTTGATCGGCATGGCCACGCCTGTCCTGCTGCTCGTCCTGATCTACCTGATCTATTCCACCATCTATTTCCGCCAGTCCAAGGGCGGCGCTTTGGAAGGACCCGCGATTCGAGGCAACGCGCGCATTCAAACGGCCTGGATCGTGGTAACGACGGTGTTGGTGCTCGCTCTCGCCGCTTACGGCACCGTGCGTCTGCTCGAAGACGGCGCCGGCTCGGGCGCCGGACCGAACCCGGTCGCGGTGCCCAGCGGCGCCAAGCTGCCGGTCCAGGTGATCGCCCAGGAGTGGGCCTTCACCTACCGCTACCCCACCTACGGCGGCGTCGAGACCACACACCTGGTCCTGCCCGTCAACCAGATGATCGAACTGCACGTCACTTCGCTCGACGTGATCCACTCCTTCTGGGCCTACCAGCTCGGTGTCAAGGCCGACGCCAACCCCAACACCGACAACATCGTGTTCGTCCGTCCCACCAAGCGAGAGAGCGTCCAGATCCGCTGCGCCGAGCTTTGCGGCCTGTGGCACGGCTACATGTTCGACACTGGCCGCGTTGTCTCCCCGGCCGCCTTCGTGTCCTGGGTCAAAGAACAGCGCCGTCGCTTCGCGCCCGTCCAAAACTACCTGCCGAAGTACGCCACCAAATACATCCCCGAACCCCTCAGGAGGGGAGAATGACCCTGGCCCTCGATACCTGTTGCCGCTTCGCGGCAACAGGCACCGCAAGGAAATAGGGAGGCTCATGAGCGCCGTGGCCGAGCCCGCTTTCACACCGGCGCGCCGGCCCGCGTGGCGGCGCCTGATTGGCTTCAACCTGCTGACTGCCGTGATCCTCGGCGTGGCCGGCTACTACATCGGCTGGTGGATCGGCCACGAAATCAAAGGTGCCAGCTTCGTCTTCCAAGAAAAGACCGACGAGAACGACGTCGCCCTGATGCTCGGCTATCTCGGTGGCGTCATCGGCTTTCTCGTCGGCCTCGGCTTCGCCAACTATCCCGTCTCGCGCATGCTCGGCCGGCCCGCCTCCCTGCGCGAGAAGGAGCACGAGGGCATCGGCCGCTACTTCGGCTTGTGCACCGACCACAAGGTCGTCGGCATCCAGTACCTGGTCGGGATCGGCGTGTTCTTCTTCATCGCCGGGCTCAACGCGATGTTGATTCGCACCGAGCTCTTGCACCCGACCCCCACGACGGTCGGACCCAACCAGTACCTCTCCCTGGTTGGGATGCACGGCACGATGATGATGGGAATGATGACCTCGGGCATCCTCGGCCCGTTCGGCAACTACTTCGTGCCGATCATGATCGGGGCGCGTCGCATGGCGTTCCCTCGGATCGAGGCGCTCACCTTCTGGCTCTTGATGGCGGCAGGCTTCATCCTCACCTCCACGATCTTCTTCGGTGGCTTCCCGACCGGCTGGACCGGCTACGAGCCGCTCAACGAACAGGCCGTGATGGGGATGGACTCCTACATCTGCTTCTTCGCATTGGTCGGCGTCTCGATGTGCTTGCTGGGCCTCAACATGATCGCCACGATCGTCGCCCACCGCGCTCCCGGCATGACCTGGTCGCGCCTGCCGATCTTCGTGTGGTCGGTGTTCGCGACCTCGATTTTGATGGTGTTGGCCGCGCCGATGCTGATCGGCGCCCTGTTGATGGCGGCCTTCGACCGCACGATCAATACCTCATTCTTCACCGTCGCCGCCGGCGGCACGCCCTATCTGTTCGAGAACCTGTTCTGGTTCTTCGGGCATCCCGAGGTCTACATTCTGGCCTTGCCCGGTTTCGGGATCGTGTTGGAGCTCTTGCCCGTGTTCACGCGCAAGCCGCTGTGGGGCTATCGTCTGGCCGTCGCCGGGATGCTGGGCGTGACCTTGCTGAGCTTCTTCGTGTGGCAGCACCACCTGTTCGTGAGCGGCATCAACGCCGACTTGCGCCCGTTCTACATGCTCTCGACCGAGATCATCTCGATACCGACCGGCTTCATCTTCCTGTGCGTGATGGGCACTTTGTGGAAGGCCCGAACCAGGTTCTCCGTGCCGATGCTGTTCTGTCTCGGTTGGACTTTTAACTTCCTGATCGGCGGGCTCTCGGGCGTGTTCCTCTCAGACACGCCGTCTGACACCGACACCCACGGCAGCTTCTTCGTGATGGCCCACTTCCACTACACGATCATGGGCGGCTTGATCTTCACGTTCTTCGCGGCGACCTATTACTGGGTGCCCAAGATGTTCGGATTGCAGCTGCGCGAAGGGCTGGCCAAGCTTCACTTCTGGTCCTTGTTCATCGCGTTCAACTCGACCTTCATGCCCTTGTTCGTGCTCGGAATGAAGGGAATGCCGCGGCGCGTGTCCACCTACGCGCCCAACCTGCAGGGACTCAACATCTGGGTTTCGGTGTCGGCGTTCGTGATCGGCCTCTCGATGCTCGTGTTCCTCTACAACGTGATCTATTCCCTGGTCATTGCGCCGCGCAAGGCCGAGGCGAATCCGTGGCAGTCCAAGTCGATCGAGTGGCAATTGCCCACGCCCGTGCCCGTCAACAACTTCGAGACGATCCCCACGTTCGACTCCGACCCCTACGACTACGGCACGCCCTTGGCGCCACCGGGCGCTGAACCGTTGCCGGCGGGAGGCTGAGATGGTTCGCTTGGAGAGCGCCAGATCGGGGCGAGGGTGATGGAGAGCGCAGGCGCCGGCATACCCCTGAACCCGGGCGTCCCTGGAGTCAACAAGGACGTCGCGATCCCGCCCGAGGCGCCCGACATCGGCGCACGCTCGCTGTATGTCGCGGGGCGCCTCCTGGCGGGGGCGGCCACGTTTTTCTTCCTGGCCTTCCTGTTCGCCTTCTTCTACCTGCGCTCGCTCAACGAGAATGGCATGTGGAAGCCGGCGCACGTCAAACCGGACGCGACGCTCGGGGCCGTAATCGTCGTGTGCCTGGTGGTGAGCGCCCTCGCCGCGATTTGGGCGCGGGTGCAACTGGCGCGCGACGCGCGCCCTTGGATCTGGGGCGCCACCGTGGCCCTGATGCTTGGCCTGGCGGCCGTCGCCGTGCAGTGCATCCAGTACTCCAGCGCCCACTTCGGTCCCACCAATGGCGGCTACGCCAGCGTCTTCTACGCCTGGACGGGCCTGTACGCGGTCTCGGTCCTCGGCGTCATGTATTGGCTCGAGACCCAGGTTGCGACCGAGCTGCGGGCCCGGCGCAACCCGGCGTCCCGACACGGAGACATAGCCGAAGCCGATCGCCTGATCGAACCGGGCCTGGACGCGGCCGTCTTCTTCTGGTCCTACCTGGTCGGGATCGGTGTGATCACATGGGTCACGCTCTACTTGGTCTAGCGAGTACCGCCGCACCCTCGACGCCGGGCTTCTGGGACTGGTCGTTCGATCCGCCGCTCGTGCTTGTCGTGGACCTCGCGATCCTCTACTGGTATGGCAACAGGCGCACCCCGGCGCCCGCCCGCACACGCACGCAGAGACGGTTGCGCCACGCCTACTTCTACGCGGGCCTGGCGGTGCTCCTGATCGCCTTGGCCTCGCCCTTGGAGCGCCTCAGCGAGCAGCTGTTCTGGGCGCACATGCTGCAACACGTGCTCCTGCTCGTCGTGGCCCCGCCTCTGATCGTGCTGGCGCGTCCGTGGGTGAGGCTGTGGCGGGCACTCGGCGTCGAGGCCAGGCGCTCGCTGGCCCACAGCTTCGCCTCCGGGCGCCTGCGCTGGCTGCGGCGGCTGAGCGCCACTCTGGGGGCGCCGCTGCCTAGTTTCCTGCTGTTCAGCGGAGTGGTCTTGGTCTGGCACGTGCCGGTCCTGTTCGATGCGACCCTGCACTCCGAAGCGCTACACGCGCTCGAGCACACGCTGTTTTTCTGCACCGCCCTCATGTTCTGGAAGCAGGCGATCGACTCGCCGCCTCTGCATGCACCCCTCAGCGATCTGTGGCGGGCCGCCTACCTGATTGGCGCGATGGTCGTGATGTGGGCCTTGGCGGTCGTGCTCGCCTTCGCGCCGCACCCCCTGTATGGGGTCTACGCCGCAATGGCTTCGCGTCCCGGGGGCATCTCGGCGATCGCCGATCAGCAGATCGCGGCCGGGATCATGTGGGTTCCGGGCTCGATCCCGCTCTTGATCGTGCTGTTCGTGTACTGCAATCGCTGGCTTTCCCCGACAGGCGCACCATTGCGCGGCGGGGCCAAGGTCGCCGGCGCCGAGGCCCCCATGCTTGCAAGCAACCACTAATGAGGAGGAACACTCGATGCACGGTGAGGCGATAACGGTCATGGCCTCCTTCCACGCGGGATCGATCCTCACGCTGGTGCTGCCGCTCGCGGTCCTGATCGCGGTGCTCGCTTGGTACGTGTGGCTGTGGTCGCGCGGAGCCGGCGAGCGCTGAGTCCGCCCCGGCCGCCGGATACATGTGCGCTGAGCCCGTCAACTCGCTGTTTACGGCAGTGCCTCGCGCAGCTTCGCGTCGATGAATTCGTTCGCCGCCGCGGGTCCCAGGAAGGGCGCTAGAGCGATAAATGCGCCGTTGCATGCAAAGCGCGACATTTGAGAGCTTTCGCCGCGGCGAGCCACGCGATAGCAAATCTCAAATACCGAGCCCCCTATTGCTTCCATCATCGTGCGTGAAGCGGGCTGGCCTGCCTGCAGGTTGCCCTCCTGTAGGAAGATCGTGAAGGCGGCGCGATTGTCGTCCACACGCTGGATCGCTGAGGCGCCCACAGCGTGGGACTCGACCAGCGCTATGTGGGTGACGATCGGTTGTGTCACCTGGAACTCTGTGCCCGCCCTCATAGCGGCCCAGACCCGCTCGGACCACTCGCTCTCGCTGAAGAAAGCGCCGGCCGAAAGTGCCATCAGCTGTTGTATTCCGAGCTCGTGTACCGCGAGGAAGGCCTGCTGCTTGTTGCGGAAGTGCTTGTAGAACACGCGCCTGTTGACCTTCGCACTCGCCGTGATATCGGCGACGGTCGTCACGTTGTAGCCTTTTGCGGCCGCCTGCTCGGCGGTCGCATAGAGGATCCGTTCGCGCTGGTTGCGGGCGATCTCGGCCTTGGAGAGCTTGGATCTCCCAGGCGGAATCGCCGGCGGTGGGCTCAACGAGAGCTCTGAGACAAACGGCGATGGCTTCAGTTCCGGGCCGGGCTCGAGCTCGTGCCAGCGATGCTTGCTGGCCGGCAACTTGTACATTTCCACCCAACTCACAAATTCCTTTGTCAGCGCACTCAGGTCGCGCTCGCCGCGACGCAATGGAGGCGCGAGCAGCCAGCGTCCCGCTCCGAGGACCACCTGGATCGGCAGGTCAGGCATCAGCGCGTTCTGCGGAGCGTGTGCGCGGGCTTCGTCAACGACCTGGCCGAGTTCGTCGATCAGGCGGTCGCGCTCGTCCAGGCCACGCCATCCGGCCGCCATCGCCTCGTTGCAAAGAAAACCCGCGCGGTCGGGGAATTCTTCTGAAAGCTTGATCAGCGTCCAGATTGCCGCCTGGATGGCTCGCTCGGGCGGCTCGACCTGAACCGCACGGCGGATCTCGTGCACCAGGAGCCTGCCGATCTCCCGGTGGGCGGCGACGAAGCAGTCGTCCTTGTCCTTGAAGTACTCGTAGAAAGTGGGTCTAGAGACGCCGGCCTCGGCGATCACCTGAGACACGTTTGCGCCCGCGTAGCTGTAGCGATGCGCGGCGGCGATCATGCCCGCAATCAGCCGCTCGCGTTGGGTGCTCTTGCGATTGGCTTGAACGCTTGTCTCTACGTCGATGCTCACGATCCGACTTGGGGTCTGGCGATGCCGTTGCCTGGCTTGAACGGTAGCCGAATCCGGATGCCCGGAGTACTAGAACCGCGCCGGTGCATGCTCCACCGGCTTCTCGAACAAACCGGGCTGCACGGTTTCCAGTTTGCGCGAGAAGTAGTCCGTGAAGAACGGGCGCGACACGATCATCAGGGCGACGCCGATCAGCAGGCCGCCGATCCCCATCCACAGCGGCAGCGTGATGCCGAGGATCGGTTTCGAAGACACGTTTTCGGCGTTGGAGTAGTAGTCGATCGCGTACCCCGCCACGCCGAACAGCATCAGCGCTCCCAGCAAGGGCGCCAAGCCAAGCAGGATGAAGTCCTTCGCGCTTTTGGTCAGCTCGTGGCGGTAGTACACGATGCAGGCGATCCCGGTGAAGCCGTAGTAGAAGCAGATCGGGAAGCCGATCGCGACGATCGAGTCTTCGAGCGCGCTTTCTGAGAGGTTCAGGATCACGAGCGTCCACACGATCGACGCTCCTCCCATGAGCAGTGTCGAGAAGCCCGGCGTCAGGTAGCGCGGGTGGACGTTCCCGAACGCTTTCGGGATCGACTTCCACCAGGCCATCGACAGGGTGGTCCGAGCCGTCGGCAGGATCGTCGTCTGCGTCGAAGCCGACGCCGAGGTGAGCACGGCGATTATCAACAGCTTGTCCCAAGGAAAGCCGAACACGTTCGAGCCGAGCACGCTCAGCACGTCGGACTGGTTGGCTTCGTTTGTCAACAGGCCCGTGCCGCCGTAGGCCTGGCCGGCGGCGCTGACGATCACATAGATCAAGACGAGCAGGATCGTCGACATCACAGCCGCCCGGCCCGGCCCCTCGTTGGGGTCTTCGGACTCCTCGTTCACCGCGACGCCCGAGTCCCACCCCCAGTAGATGAACAACCCGAGCAGCACCCCGTCGATCAGCGCTTTGAAGTTCATCGCGAACGGGTTGAACCACGACAGCGCCGGTTCGATCGAGTTTGGCGGATGGTTGGCGTACACCTTGGCCAAGGCGACGACCGCGAACACGCCGAGAATCAGGATCTCGGCGCTCAACAGGAACTGCTGGATGCGCGCCGAGAGCTCGATCCCGCGGTAGCAGATCCACGTCATCACGGCGATCCACAACACGGCCGCGGCCATGATCGCGGCGGTCGATTCGGAGAGTTCTGTGAAACCGAAGAGCTTGAACGTATAGATGCCGGCGATGTCCGCCAGGGAGGCCATCACGAGCACGTCGGCCAGAAAGATCGCCCAGCCGTTCACCCATCCCATCCCCGGTCCGAGAGCGCGCGTCGTCCAGGCGAATGTCGTGCCCGCGTCGGGGTCAGCCCGGTTCAGGCCCCGATAGGCGCCGGCGATCAGCAGCATCGGCACGAATGCGACGAGCAGGACCGCCGGCGCGTGTACCCCCACCCCCTGAACCGCCACGATGAATCCGAGCGTCGCCGCCAACGAATAGGCCGGCGCCGTCGAGGCTACGCCGATGACCAGGTTCGAGAGGTAGCCGATCGCGTCTTTCTTCAGGCCCTTGTCCACCACCTCGCCCGTCGCTTTGAGGTGTGGTTCCCCGGGGGAGCTGATACTGGCCATGGCGCCAACCCTCTCTGTCGCCGGCCCCCTGTGGCAGGTCGCCCGCGACGGTCAAGTTGTGATCGTTACAAGCAGTCTGAGGCAAGGCTAGGACGGCTTCGGCGCAAGCACAAGGGGCGCAATCGCCAACAAGTCGCAATCCGTTTGTCCATTTAGTACAACGGGTAGACGATCTGTTGAACGAGTGGCGCATTGATCGGTATATGCGTCGGCGCTACCGTTATCCCAGGTGTCTATGTCTACGCAAGAGTTGACCACAACCGAGGCCCACGCACAGCTACAGGCCCAGGCCAAGCGCCACCTGTGGATGCACTTCACCAGGATGGGTGCTTACGAGGAGGGCGCCGAGGTCCCGATCATCGAGCGGGGCGAGGGCTGCTACGTGTACGACACGGCCGGCAAGCGCTACTTGGACGGCCTCTCGGCTTTGTACTGCGTGAACATCGGCCACGGACGCGCCGAGCTCGGCGAAGCAGCCGCCGAGCAATCCAAGCAGCTCGGCTTCTACACCAACTGGAGCTACGCCCACCCACCTTCGATCGAACTGGCCGCGCGCATCGCCCAGCTTGCGCCGGGGGACCTCAACAGGGTCTTCTTCGTGTCGGGCGGCTCGGAGGCCGTGGAGTCCGCTTGGAAGCTTGCAAAGGCCTATCACGCAGCCTGCGGCGAACCCCGCAAGCACAAGATCGTCTCGCGATACCTGGCCTATCACGGCACCTCTATGGGGGCGCTCACAGCCACAGGCCTGCCGCCTTTGCGCGAGCCTTTCGAGCCGCTCACGCCGGGCGGCAGGCACGTGGCCAACACCAACTCCTACCGCTGGACCGAAGAGCGCGACCCCCTGTGGGCGGCCGACGCGATCGAGGAGGCGATCCTGTTCGAGGGTCCCCACACCGTGGCCGCGGTGATCCTCGAGCCCGTCCAGAACGGGGGCGGCTGCTTCGTGCCCCAAGACGGCTACTTCCAGAGGGTCAGGGAGATCTGCGACCGCCACAAAGTCTTGCTCATCTCCGACGAGGTGATCTGCGCCTGGGGGCGGCTCGGACATTGGTTTGGGTGCGAGCGTTTTGACTGCAAGCCCGACATCGTGACCACGGCCAAGGGCATGACTTCGGCTTACGCGCCGATGGGTGCCGTGATCACGACAGACCGCGTCGCCGAGCCGTTCCTGCACGGGCACGCAATCTTTAACCACGGCTTCACCTTCGGCGGGCATCCGATGGCCTGCGCGGTGGCGATGGCCAACATCGACGTGATGGAGCGCGAGGGCATCAACGAGCACGTGCTCGCCCACGAGGGTGAATTCCGGGCGATGCTCGAGGGCCTGCGCGACCTGCCAATCGTGGGCGACGTGCGCGGCGCCGGCTACTTCCATGCGATCGAGCTGGTCAAGAACAAGGACACCAAGGCCACCTTCGACGCCCGTGAGTCAGAGGAGCTGCTGCGCGGCTACCTCTCGGGTGCCCTGTTCGAAGAAGGCCTGATCTGCCGCACCGACGATCGCGGCGACCCGGTCATCCAGCTTTCGCCGCCCCTGATCGCCGGCCCCGAGCAGTTCGCCGAGATCGAGGGGATCCTGCGCCCCGTGTTGACCGAGGCGTGGGAGCGGATCGTGAAGCGGTAGGGCCATGTTGACGGTCGCAAGCCTGGTCGCCGAGCTCGACCTGAAGCTCGCCACCGGCGAGGAGCACGCCGAGGTCAACGTGCGCTGGGTGCACTCCACCGAGCTGCTCGACCCCACGCCCTGGCTGCGCGGAGGCGAGCTGTTGCTGACCACAGGCCTGCAGCTCTCCGGCGCCAAGCTCCAGCGCGAGTTCGTGGAGCGTCTGGCCGAGCGCGAGATCGCGGGCCTGGGCTTCGGCACAGGCTTCGTCCACAAGAAGGTCCCCGCCGCGGTGCTCAACACGGCGCGCAAGCTCGGCTTCCCCCTGTTTGAGGTGCCTTATGAGCTGCCTTTCATAGCGGTCACCGAGCGGGTCTTCGCGCAGCTGCTCAACGAGCGCTACGAACTCTTGCAGCGCAACATGGCCGGCGACATCCTGGCCGAGGCGCTGACCGGCAGGCTGTATCCCGACGAGCTGCAATCGCGCCTGCGTCCCTTCGGGATCGGCGAGAGCGCGGCCGTGCTCGCCTTCGCCCTGAGCGAGCCCGCCACCGCCGCCGCGACCTTGGAAGCGATCCTGGAGCGAGCCGGCGTTCACTCGCTTGTGGCCCTGCGCAACGGGTTGCTGTGCGCGGTCGTCAACCACGAGCAGGACAGCCCCACGCGCGCGCGGGGGGCACCCTCCGCAGAACAACCATCCACCCCCACGGAGTCCAGCCAAGACCCGGTCGAGCTGGCCCGCAAGGTACGCACCGAGCTGGCCGCGCGCTTCGGCGAAGTGCGCGCCGCCGCCTCGCGTCCCGCCGCGACCCACAACCTGAGGCGCAGCTTCCACGAGGCCCGCTGCGCCTTGGAAGCGGTGCGCCTGGCCAACGGCTCGGCCCCCGAAGTCGCCTCCCACAAGGACTTGGGCGCCTTTCAGCTGCTGCTCTCCCTACAGGACGACGATGCCCTCACCTCCTACTGCCAGAGCGTGCTCGGTCCGGTCGAAGGCGAGGAGGGCGAGTACGGCGACGAGTTGCTGCGCTCGCTGGACGTGTTCATCGAACAGAACGGTCACTGGGAGCGAGCCGCCCAAGCCCTCTACTGTCACCGCCACACGCTGCGCTACCGAATCAAGCGCGTCGAGCAGCTGACCGGGCGCGACTTCACCCAGGCGCGCGATCGCATCGAGTTTTGGCTGGCATTGCGAGGACGAGAGTTGGCGCGATGAGGGAGCGGGTAATTTTTGGGATAGTCGTTCGTGCCCTTTGCGACTGGGAGGTGGATCGGTGAAGCTGGGCGTCCCCATCGAGATAAAGCCCGATGAGTACCGCGTCGCGATCACGCCCGCGGGCGTCCGCGAGCTGTGCTCGCGCGGACACGAGGTCTCGATCCAAGCTGGGGCGGGTCTCGGCAGCGCGATCTCAGACGACCAGTTCGCGGCCCAAGGCGCGACGATCCTCGCCGACGCGCCCGCGGTGTTCGCGGCGGCCGAGTTGATCCTCAAGGTCAAGGAGCCCCAGGCCTCCGAGGTGGCTCTCTTGGAGGAGCGCCACACCCTGTTCACCTACCTGCACCTCGCCGCCGAGCCCGACCTGGCCGAGGGCCTGCGCCGCTCGGGCGCCACCTGCATCGCCTATGAGACGGTCGAGGACGCCTCCGGGCGCCTGCCCCTGCTCGCGCCGATGAGCGAGGTCGCCGGCAAGATCGCCACCCAAGCTGGCGCTTTCATGCTGGAGAAGCCGCTCGGCGGGCGCGGAATTCTGCTCGGCGGCGTGCCCGGCGTCGCCGCGGCGACCGTGCTTGTGATCGGCGGCGGCGTCGTCGGGATGAACGCCGCCTTCATCGCGATCGGGATGCAGGCCGACGTGTTCGTGTTCGACCGCTCGATCGACCGCTTGCGCGACCTCGAAGTGGCCTTCGGCGGGCGCGCCTCGACCGTCTACTCCTCGACCTTGGCGATCGAGGAGATGTTGCCCCACGCCGACCTGGTGATCGGCGCCGTGTTGATCCACGGCGGGCGCGCGCCCCACGTGATAACCCGCGCCCAGCTTTCGAGCATGAAGCGAAACGCGGTGCTCGTCAACGTCTCGATCGATCAGGGCGGCTGCTTTGAGACCTCGCGGCCGACCACCCACTCCGACCCGACCTTCGAGGTCAACGGCATCACCCACTACTGCGTCACCAACATGCCCGGCGCGGTCCCGATCACCTCGACCTACGCGCTCACCAACGCCACCTTGCCCTACGCGATCGACTTGGCCGGTGGAGTCGAGCAGGCCCTCGCCCGCAGCGAGGAGCTGCGCTCGGGAGTCAACGTCCAGGCCGGGGAGATCGTCCACCCGGCGGTGGCACAGGCACTTGCGGGGGTAGGTTATGAGCATGCTTGAGAACTTCATCGCAGGCGAGTCGCTGCCCGGTACGGGGGACACGATGGCCGTCTTCAACCCGGCCACCGGCGAGGAGTCTTGGCGCGCGCCCGTGTCCAGCGCCGCCGACGTGGACCGGGCCGTACGCGCCGCGCGCGAGGCCTTCCCGGGCTGGTCCGGGGCGACACCCGCCGAACGCGCCGCCGCGCTGCTCGGCCTGGCCGATCTGATCGAAGCCCACGCCGAGGAGATCGCGCGCCTGGAGGCCCTCAACGCGGGCAAGCCCCTGGCCGCCGTCTCCGGCGACGAGCTGCCCGTGATGGCCGACAACCTGCGCTTCTTCGCGGGCGCCGCTCGCTGCTTGGAGGGCAGGGCCGCGGGCGAGTACATGGCCGGCTACACCTCCTTCACGCGGCGCGAGGCGGTCGGCGTGATCGGCCAGGTCACGCCTTGGAACTACCCCTTGATGATGGCCATCTGGAAGATCGCCCCCGCTTTGGCCGCGGGCAACACGGTCGTGCTCAAGCCGGCCGAGACCACGCCGGTCACGACCGTCCGTTTCGCCCAGCTGGCCGCCGAGGTCCTGCCCCCGGGTGTCTTCAACGTCGTGATGGGCCCCGGCGAGCCGACCGGCCAAGCGCTCTTGGAGCACCCCGACGTGGACATGCTCGCCTTGACCGGCTCGGTGGCCACAGGCAAGCACGTCGCTCGCACCGCCGCCGAGACGCTCAAGCGCGTGCACCTCGAGTTGGGCGGCAAGGCCCCGGTGGTCGTGTTCGACGACGTGGACATGGAGTCCGCGATGGCCACGATCGCCGCGACCGGCTACTACAACGCGGGTCAAGACTGCACCGCCGCCACGCGTGTCCTCGCGGGCGCCGGCGTCTACGACGAGGTGGTTGCGGGCTTGGCCGAGCAGGCCCAAGGTCTCGTGCTCGGCGACACGCTCTCGTCCGAGACCACGCTCGGCCCGGTCAACTCCGAGCGCCAGCTCGGACGCGTCTCGGGCTTCTTGGAGCGTCGTCCCGCCCACGCCGAGGTCGTCACCGGGGGAGCGCGGGCCGCGTCCCTGCCGTCCGGGGTGAGCGAGGGCTTCTTCTACGAGCCGACCGTCGTCGCCGGCCTGGAGCAATCCGACGAGCTGATCCAGAGCGAGATATTCGGCCCGGTCATCACCGTCCAGCGCTTCTCAGACGATGCCCAAGCGGTCGAGTGGGCCAACTCCACACGATACGGGTTGGCATCCTCGGTCTGGACGAGGGACGTAGGCCGCGCCCTGCGCGTATCCAAGGCTTTGAGGTTCGGGTGTGTGTGGATCAACGACCACATCCCGCTCGTCTCCGAGATGCCCCATGGCGGGTTCAAGGAGTCGGGGTATGGCAAGGATCTTTCGGTGTATTCGCTGGAGGACTACACCGTTGTGAAGCATGTGATGGCTTCGCTCGAATAGCCCGTCTGGCATGACCCTTGACAGTCGTATCTGTTTGTGGGTCTTGACAGACTCTTGTGAGTCGTATACAGTCTGCTTCAGTTCCAGCAACCAGTGTGGTTGTTGGGGGACATAAGGTCGGGTTGGGGTTGGGTCGTGTGGTCTGACGCTTAACCGGTTTGAGCAGGGCCCTTGGGAGAGGGACCGGGTCGTTTTTGAGAGAGGGTTGTTGTTCGCGTGTTTTCTTTGGGGATCAACGTGTTTGAGAGTCCGTGTCGCAATGGCGGGTCCGTTATAGGACGCGTCAGCGTCGCTGACGCGTCTCTCTCTCTCTCTCTCTCTCTGGGACAGCTGGCTTCTAAGCGCTAGCCGGCTTCGTCCGGTCCGAAGCGGTTGGACGGGCGCCCCTTTGCGGGGGTGGGGTTTCTGATGGGCGCCGGGCGTGTTTCCCTGGCTGTCGATCGTGTGTCGCGCGGTGGCGCTTCCACTCGTTTGCGCGTTAGGGACGCCGAGTGTCGGCGTGAGGGGGTCTCCACGCCGGGTGTTCAGGTCGCTGAGATCCAGCGTTCGCGCTTGCTCGCGGCGGCGCTCGCGGTGGTTGACGAGTTGGGGTGTGGCGATGCGACTGTTACGCAGATCACCCAGCGTGCGCGTGTGTCACGGCGCACGTTCTATGAGTTGTTCGAGAATCGCGAGGAGTGCCTCGCGGCGATGTTCGAGCATGTTCTCGAGTCGATCGCCTCAGAACTGGTGGCGGCCGGTCTCGAGGGTCTGTCTTGGCGGGAGCGGGTGCGCGGTGGGTTGTTGGCGATCCTCTCGTTCTTTGATCGTGAGCCAGTGCTCGCACGCGTATGCGTCGTGCAATCGTTGCGCGGCGACGAGCACGTGCTGGAGCGTCGCACAGAAGTACTCGCACAGCTCGCGGCGATACTTGACGAAGGAGCCGGGGAGAGTTCTCGTCCTGTCCCGTCGCTGACCGCCGAGGGATTGGTCGGCGCGATCCACTCGATCCTCTATGCGCGCTTGCTCAAAGGCGGTCATGAGCCCCTGACAGGACTCCTAAGCGATCTGATGGGAATGATCGCCCTTCCCTACCTCGGCGCCGACAAGGCACGGCGCGAACACGCACGTCCCGCACCGGCCTTGCCCGCGGCTCCGGCGGTCGCGGCTGGCTCTTTGGGCGATGCCGAAAGCCCTGAGCGTAATCCGCTCGAAGGGATCCCGATGCGCGTCACCTACCGCACCGCACTCGTACTCCGTCAGATCTCCGAGCAGCCCGGGATCTCAAACCGTCAAGTCGCAGACCACGCAGGCATCTCAGACCAGGGCCAAATGTCAAAGCTGCTCTCCCGCCTGGAGCGTTTCGGGCTGATCCTCAACACGGGGGAGGGGCACGCCAAGGGAGAGCCCAACGCATGGACGCTCACACCCACAGGAACAAGAGTCGCACAAAACATTCTCGCGCATGCGCTCAGTCACACGGTGGCGGTGGCATGAGCTTTCAAGAAGCCAACAATCGAGGGGCGCTCCCCTCCGTATTTCGAGGAGGAGGCATGCTCACGAGGACTCGTAGGCTGACGCTGGCGGGCTGCGTCTTGCTGTGTGTCGCAACGACGGTAATGCTCATGCTCGCGTGCGCAGCGCTCGCGAACCTGCCCGATAACCGGGTGTATGAGATGGTCAGCCCGGTTGATAAGGGGGGGAATGGCCTCATTCCGGATCTCGCGGTGGTCGACGCGAGCGGCGAACACGCGATCGTCAACGGAGGTGTCGCCAATTCGCTGCTGGCAAACCCAGTGTCGTGGATGCTCGAGACGCGCACCCCGACAGGCTGGAGCGGTGTGCAGGTCGGTCCGCCGGCGGGCGCGAACCCGTCCTTCATCACAGTTGATTTCACTGCGCTTGGTGTGGTGAGCGAAAATTTCTCGCGCTTCGCGTTTCAGACGATTCAGTCATTCGACCCGCGAGATACAAGCAACCTGCCCGCAGAAGCAGCCGATACTTCCGACATCTATGTTCGCAACGGCCCCACCACACCCTTTACATGGGTTTCAGGACCGCCGGCCCCCATGGCGAAGATCACCCAGGACGAAAGTGAATGCGGCGAATTCGGGCGCGCGGTTTGCGCCAACAATAACGCGTTCCTGGCGGGCACGTCGGCCAACCTGGAAGATGTCCTATGGAGTCAGCTTCTTCCGTTGGTGGCGCCGCCGGCATCGCTCCCTGGGTCCCCGGTCAACACGCATGCGCACGGGAGTGAGGTGTATGAGTCTGTGAACGGGACCGATCAGCAGCTTGTAGGGCTAGTGCCCGCCGCGGGCGGCGAATGCAGCCCCGGGCACGGGAGCTGTGTAGTGCCGCCGTGCGGCGCCGCTATGGGCAACTTCTCCGGCACCTCTGCTGGTGGTTACTATAAATTTCCCGTGTTGAGTTCCTTCGGGCCAACCGAAGGCGCGGTCTCGGGCGACGGCTCTCAGGTGATCTTCACAAGTCCCGCCCCGGGCACCGAAGGCACGGCGGGTTGCACCCCGGCTGGGGTGTATGTGCGCGAGCACGGCACGACGACTGTTCAACGCGTCCGCCTCAGAGAGAGCCGGTGGAGATTCGCATGGCCCGCGGCCGAAGATGTACGCGGGCTCGGCCGCGGAAGGCGGGCGAATCGACACGGTGTTCTTCACCTCGAGCGAAGAGCTGACCGAAGACTCGAACACCGGCAGCGAAGATCAGGGCAACGACCTCTACGCGTACAATCTCGGCACGGGCAAGTTGACCGATATTACGCCCGACGGCAACCCTGATGACGTGAATGGCGCCAGCGTAGAAAGCTTCATCGGGTCCTCCACGAGCGGAAGCCTCGTCTATTTCAAGGCCGCGGGCGTTTTGACAAAGGTCCCCAACGGCTTGGGAGAGAGCGCTCAGCTCGGCGCCAGCAACATCTACGTGTACGACACGGTGAGCGGCAAGACGACATTCATCGCTCCAGGGCCTGAAGTAGGAGGACCTGGATTTAGGGGACGGGGGAACTCGAACACAGGTTATGTCAACTCTGAGGTGACGCCCGACGGGCAACACTTCGTGTTCGTCTCCAGCGAAAGTCTCACGTCCTATAAACAGGACGGCAACCGCGACGTGTATCTCTACGATGAGGCCACCGACCGCCTCACTTGCGTCTCGTGCGACCCGTCGGGTGCGCCACCGGCCGGTGGCGCCTTTCTGGCACAGGAATCTCCCGAAGGATACTCCGATGGTATCGAAGGGCCGGGGACGTTGCAGAGGCCGCTCGTGGTCAGCGACGATGGCAGCCGGGTGTTCTTCAGCTCACCCGATCAGCTGACAGCGGAAGCGCCTTTGCCGGCACCCAAGCATACGACGAGCGTAGAAGTACTCACAAGGGAATCCCTTGAACCGAACGTTTACGAGTGGGAGAACGGACACATTTATCTGATCGCCGCGGAATCCGCGGCATTGACAACGACGCCGAGCGGTAACGATGTGCTCTTCGACACGGCTGCTCAGCTCGTTCCACAGGATAGAGACGGCTCACCCGATGTCTACGATGCGCGGGTAGGTGGCGGCTTCCCGCAGTTGGCCGCTCCAGCCTGTTCTGGCACCGCGTGCCAGGGGGTGCCGGCCGCGCCGCCGATCTTCGCGACGCCTCCGAGCGTGACGTTCAACGGCGTCGGGAACTTCCCACCGCCACCGTCCTCCACCTCGACGGTGAGGATTAAGCCGAAACCTGCAAAGTGCAAGAAGAACTTTGTCAAAGAGAAAAATAAGTGTGTAAAGAAAGCAAAAGTCAAGAAGAGCGCCCATCGGAGGGGTAAGTAAATGTCATTTCGTAGAGCTTTCCTCGTCCACGCCGGGCTCCTGATCTTGTCGATCCTCGCGATGGCGACGCTCATCCCCTCTTCCGCGCTGGCGGCAAACGCGCCCGCGTGGAACATAACCGCATCCGCCACCCCCACCAATTTCCCCCCGGACAGCACGGGTCCAGAAAGGGAACTACGCCAAGGAGAAGTCGGCGGCAATGAAATCGTCGTGACGGTCCGCAATCTCGGCGATACGCCGATCAGCGGGAGCGTGAGGCCGATAGTCGTTGCCTTGAACGTGCAAGGCGTCACTGCCGTAGGCACAGAAAGCACGCACGGAAATTGGGCGGGATACGTGGGCGGCGGCGAATGCATACAGCCAGCGGGGCCATGTACCTACGGCGGGACGATTGGGCCGCAAGGAGCGATTGCGTTCGTCGTGAAAGTCAACACGGGCGCGCCCGGGACGGCTGTCAATACGGCGACGGTCTCCGGAGGTGAAGCGGACGGTCAGCCGGTTCTCCCGGCGACGATAAAACAGCAGTTGATGATAAGCTCCTCGCCTGCGCCGTTCGGTATTCAGCCGAGTAGCTTGGTGGCGCAGTTCGTCAACGCGGGCGACGGGCCCGAGACGCAGGCCGGTTCGCACCCGTACAACCTGACGGTCGATTTCAATTTCGCCAACTTTGTGGGACATCCCAATCAGGCCGAAATTGTCCCCGTTGAAGAAACAAAGGATATAGCCGCTGAACTGCCACCGGGGATAGCGGGCAACGAGCTGGCGCTCGGCGAGTGCCCGACGGTTGGTCTGGCCGACCATCGCTGTCCGGGTTCGAGTCAGCTCGGGAGCATCAAAATCACGATCTCCGGCGGTGTCGGTCTGGGTGGCACGCGCTGGGGCATCTTCAACCTGAAGCCGGACAACGGGCATACCAACGAGCTTGGGTTCAGCGCAAACGGACTATTTCCGGTGCATATGCCGACGAGTGTGCGTAGCGAAAGCGATTATGGTCTGACCAACCTAACTCCGGATATCCCCAACGGCCTCGGAGCGATCGAGACGGTCGAAACTCAGGTCTGGGGGGTACCGGCCGATTCCAGCCACGATAGTCAGCGGGTGCTCGACGGCTGGCAAGCATTCTATGAACCAAATAATCCTGAAGATGGGGGTCACGCCTCGCCATTGCCGCCGACGCCGTTCTTTACGATGCCGAGCAAGTGTGGTGAACCGTTGGTGTTCCGGATCGCAGTCGATTCTTACAACCACCCGGGACGATTGAACTCTAGTGGCGGTCCTGATCTGAGCGATCCGAACTGGAAGGTTGCGTCTGTCACCGATCCGCCGTTGACGGGTTGTGAAAAATTGCAGACGTTTACGCCGCATGTGTCGATCGCGCCGGATACCACGTTTGCGGATACACCGGCGGGCACCACAGTCGAAGTGAGCGTACCTCAGGGCGAAGGCTTGACCAATCCGAGTGTGCTGGCGACTCCGACGTTGCAGAACACGAAGGTGACGTTGCCGACGGGTATGGTCATCAGCGCCGGTCAGGCGAATGGGCTTGGTGCTTGTCAGTTCTCGGAAGACGGTATCGGTACGTCCGATGCGCCGTCGTGCCCGGCGGATTCCAAGGTGGGGACGCTCGAAATCGAAACGCCACTGGTCCCGGACAAGCTCGAAGGCAACGTGTACGTGTTGCAGTCCAATCCACCGAACGTGCAGTTGGTGGTTGCCGCGTCGGGCGATGGTGTGAACCTGAAGCTGATCGGTCATGTGAGCTTGAATGAAGCGACGGGCCAGTTGACCTCGACGTTCACCGGGACTCCGGAGCTTCCGTTCACGCATTTCCGGTTGATCTTCAGCGGTGGCGCGCAGGCTGCGTTGACGACACCACCTTCGTGTGGGGTGTATTCCACGATGGCTGACTTCACACCCTGGAGCAGCCCGGGGACACCGGACTTCCTCTCGGCCGACGGTTTCGGCCTGGATGCGGGTCCTGACGGGAGCGCGTGCCAGTCGCCGTTGCCGTTCGCGCCGTCGTTGATCGCCGGTGCGACGACCGATCAGGCGGGGGGGTATACGGACTTCTCGTTGTTGCTCTCGCGGGGTGATGGTCAGCAGCGGATTGGCGGACTACAGTTCAAGACCCCGGAGGGGTTGTTGGGGATGATCAGCAAGGTCCCGTTGTGTGGGGAACCGCAAGCAGCGGCCGGTACTTGTTCGGCTGGTTCGCAGATCGGGCATACGGTCGTGGGCGCCGGGGCCGGGCCCGATCCTCTATATGTTCCCGAGCCGGGGCAGACGCCCGCTCCGATCTATTTGACAGGCCCGTATAAAGGCGCGCCCTTCGGGTTGTCGATCGTGGTGCCTGTGATCGCTGGTCCGTTCAACTTGGGGACTGTTGTGGTGCGTGCGGCGATCAATGTCGATCCGTTGACGTCACGGTTGACGATTTCGACGGAGCCGTTGCCGCAGATCTTGGATGGCATCCCGACTGATTTGCGTCAGATCAATACGGTGATCGACAGGCCTGGGTTCATGTTCAACCCGACGAGTTGCGCTCCGATGGAATTCTCGGGGGTAGCGCAGAGCGCACAGGGCGCGATCGCACCGATATCGAGCCATTTCCAGGTGGGGTCTTGTCAAAGTCTGAAGTTCAAGCCGGACTTTCGCGTATCGACGTCGGGGAAGACCTCGCGGGCGAATGGTGCGAGTTTGGACGCGAAGGTCCTCTATCCGACGGGTCCGTTGGGGGCCAACCAGGCGTCGAGCCAGTCGAATATCGCGAGCGTGAAGGTCAACCTGCCCAAGCAACTACCGTCGAGGTTGACGACATTGCAGAAGGCGTGCACCGCGGCGACGTTCGAAGCTGACCCGGCGGGTTGTCCCGCCGCGTCGAAGATCGGTGTCGTGAAGGCGATCACACCGGTCTTGCCCGTGCCGTTGACTGGTCCTGTTTATTTCGTCTCTCACGGTGGGGAAGCATTCCCGTCGTTGGTCGCGGTACTCCAAGGCTACGGGGTGCGTGTGGATCTGGTTGCTGAGACGTTCATCAATCCGAAGACGAACATCACGAGCAGTACGTTTAGGCAGGTCCCGGACGTTCCGATCGGCAGCTTCGAGTTGTATCTACCCGAGGGGAAATATTCGGCGCTGGCAGCCAACGGAAACCTCTGCAAGAGCAAACTATCGATGCCGACCGTGTTCACCGCGCAGAACGGTGCGGTGATACACCAGTCCACGCCAATCGCGGTCACGGGCTGTGGGAAGGCCAAGAGCGCGAGGAACACCAGTTCTAAGGCGAGCAGGGCGCGAAAGTCAAGTCATGGCGGACATGGGAGGAACAACTGATGAGCGCTCGTACACTGAGCCGTAACGGGCATGCGATGTTGGGTGTCGCGATCGCGGTCGCTGGAAGCCTCATGCTCACTGCCCCTGCGTTTGCCGCGGAAGCGCCTGTCGTTGAAAGCGAGAGCGCGTCGAGCGTCACCCCGTTCGACGCGACCCTCGAAGGGCAGGTCAACCCCGAGAACCAGGAAACGACCTATCACCTTGAATACGCAACCAACGAAGCATTTACCGAAAACGTAAAGACGCTCGCGTATGGCATCGCCACCCCGGTTGTCTCGGTCGACCAGCCGGTCGGCCCGGTCGATCTCGGGGGCGGGCTCACACCGAACACGACCTACTACTACCGGATCGTTGCCAAGAACGCGACGGGTGAAGTAAAGGGCACGACCGAACACCCCTTCTCGGAATTCACGACGCTAACCGCGGAAAAGCCGTCCGTCACAGACGAAACGCTAGTCGGTGCCACGTTGTCCTCGGACACGATCGAAGCCGAACTGAACCCGAATTATCAGGGCGTCTCGTGCGAAGTGCAATACGTCACCAAGGAAACGTATGAAAAAACGGGGTTCAGCGAAGACGTAAACGTCGCCGGGTGCTCACCGCAGCCGGGCTCGGAATTCGGGCAAGGCAATTCCCCGGTCCCGTTCACCGCGACCCTGAACGGCCTACAGGAAAATACTGCCTACGAGTACCGTGTCGTGGCGAGCAACGGCACGGGAACGACCGAAGGCACACCGCAACTGTTGACGAGGACACCGCCGCTGCTAACCGGCTCCGCGAGCGTGTCTGAAATCACACAGCACACGGCGCTGATCGAACCCTCGACGATCAACCCCGAAGTGCAAGCGCCACTGGAAGCCTCATACTACGTTCTCTATGGAACCAGCAAAGCAAACGAACTCGCATCGGCCGACGCGAGCGCCGGCTCTGGACTCACGCCAAACCCCGTCGGTCCGATAAACCTCTACGGCTTGGAACTCGGCACGACCTACCACTACGCGATCGTCGCATACAACGGCAACGCGACCACAACCAGTCCGGAAGCGACGTTCACGACGGTCCCCGCCGAACCCCTCACCACCCCGTCCACAGTCGCCACAGAGACCGCGCAGTTCATCAACGAAACAAGCACCGTCATCGAAGCAGAAATCAATCCACAAGGGCAGGAAACAACCTACGAAGTGCAATACGGCACCACCACCACCTACGGGTTGAGCGCACCCGGGCCTACTACGCTTGCCCCCAACACCACCGCACAAGGAACGATCACCGCACTCACAGGGCTAGCACCAGGCACCACCTACCACTACCGGATCGCCGCGAGCAACGCCGCGGGGACCGGCTATGGGCCGGACGCGACGTTCACGACGACCGGCGCGGCGCGCACGGGCACGTTCACAAGCTTCACCCTCCCCGCAGTCCCGCTGATCGCCGCCACCCAGGGCGTGTTCCCCACCGAAACGCCCAACACAAAAAGCACACCCAAGGCGCTCACCAACAAACAAAAGCTCAAAAACGCCCTCAAAGCCTGCACAAAGAAGCCGAAGGCCAAGCGTTCTATATGCGAAAAGGCCGCACGGAAAAGCTTTTCCCGGTTGAATGTGGGCAAGAAATAAGTAGTACTCGGCTCGGCCTGTGAGCGCATCGGCGATGCGCGGAGCCCTTCACAGAAACGGATTCTCGACACGCACCCCGCCGTAATCCTGACCATCGCTGAGGTCCTCGGAGAGCACGATCTCGCAACCGAGCGCGCGGGCGGCCTCCAGGATCGCCGCGTCCCAATAGGAGACCTCGAATCGCTGTCTTGTGGAGAGGGCGGAGAGCACTAGGCCGACCGTTGTCTCCTGGACGGGAAAGCGCCGGAAGGAATCGACGAGCGCGGCTGCCTGCTCATGCGTCAACCGATCCGCTCGAGTCTTACGCGTGGCCTGTACGTAGAACTCCTGCAGAACCTGCACCGAGAGTCCAAGGTCTCTGTTACGGAGCAACTCGTTGGCTCGGGCAGCCTTTGCCTGCTCCGCGGGGTCGCTCGAGATCGCGTAGAGCAGGACGTTGGTATCAGCGAACTGCACGATCGTGCAGCTCGTCGCGATCGAGGCGGTCACCGGCGCTGAAGCGACCGATCTGATCCTGGACGCTTCGCTGCTGGGCTTCGAGCCGCGCGAACTCATCGTCGTGCCCGGAGAGCGAGCGCAGATATTGGGCGACGAGGCCGCTGACGGAGCTGCCGCGCTCCGCTGCGCGGATCCGTGCGGCGCGATAGACATCCTCTGGAACGGAGACGGTGATATTGGTCACTGTGCTCCACAGTATCACAGGAACGCAGGTGCCTCAATCCTCAGGTTCCGAGCAGTCCTGCCGGGATCACGGCGATGCCGTCGCGGCGACGGTATGCCTCTTGGCCTGTGGTGATGCCGAGGGCGTCGAGTAGTTCGTCACCGATCTGTCCGGCGAGCCATTTCAGATGGCGCACGTCGTGATCGTTGACGTCGCGGGCCATCTTCACCTCGATCGCGAGCACACCGCCGTTCGTCCGCTCCACGATCAGGGGGGCCATGTAGTGCGAAGGTCTTGTAGTACGCGCCCGGGGAAGCGGACCCTTGACAGTCGTATCTAGTCATGGTCTTGACAGACTCTTGTGAGTCGTATACAGTCTGCTTCAGTTCCAGCAACCAGTGGTTGTTGGGGGACATAAGGTCGGGTTTGGGGTTGGGCTTTGTGGTCTGACGCTAACCGGTTTGAGCAGGGCCCTTGGGAGAGGGACCGGGTCGTTTTGAGAGAGGGTTGTTGTTCGCGTGTTTTCTTTGGGGATCAACGTGTTTGAGAGTCCGTGTCGCAATGGCGGGTCCGTTATAGGACGCGTCAGCGTCGCTGACGCGTCTCTCTCTCTCTCTCTCTCTCTCTCTGGGACAGCCGGCTTCTAAGCGCTAGCCGGCATCGTCCGGTCCGAAGCAGCTGGACGGGCGCCCCTTTGCGGGGGTGGGGTTTCTGATGGGCGCCGGGCGTGTATCGCCGGCGTCTGAGCGCGTATCGCACGCCTCCTCTGCACGCTTGCGTGGGCGGGAGTCTGATTGTCTGCGAGGGCAGTCTTCGGCGCCTGGAGTGCAGGTAGTCGAGATCCAGCGCTCGCGCCTGCTCGCGGCCGCCGTCGCGGCAGTTGACGAGCTCGGCTACAGCGACACCACCGTCACCCACATCACCAACCGCGCACGCGTATCGCGGCGCACGTTCTATGAGCTGTTCGAGAACCGCGAGGAGTGCCTCATCGCGATGTTCGAGCACATGCTCGGACTGCTTGGCGCGGAGTTGGTCGCGGCCGGGTTGGACGGTTTGTCGTGGCGTGAGCGTGTGCGTGGAGGACTATTGGCGATCCTCTCTTTGTTTGATCGTGAGCCCGCGCTCGCACGGGTGTGCGTCGTGCAATCCTTGCGCGGCGACGAGCGCGTGCTCGAGCGTCGCACCGAGGTGCTCGCGCAATTGACGGAGATAGTGGACGAGGGTCGCCGAGAGAGTGCTCGAGGGCGGAGTGTCGCTCCGTTGACCGCCGAGGGACTCGTAGGCGCAGCTCAGTCAATCCTTTACGCCCGTCTGCTCAAACCGGAGCCCGCGGCTTTGACTGTGCTCGTAGGCGACTTGATGGGGATGATCGTTCTGCCCTACCTCGGGCCCGAGGTGGCGCGTCGCGAACAGGCACGTCCAACACCCGCCCTGTCGAGCCACGCAAGTACTACCGGCAGGGTTCAGGAGGGCACGGCTACCGAGCGCAATCCGCTCGAGGACATCCCAATGCGTGTCACCTATCGCACGGCGCTTGTGCTGCGCCAGATCTCAGAGCAGCCAGGGATCTCCAATCGCGAAGTCGCAGATCAGGCGGGTATTGCCGATCAGGGGCAGATGTCAAAGCTGCTCTCACGCTTGCAGCGCTTCGGGCTCATCCTCAATACCGGGGTGGGGCATCACAAGGGCGAGCCCAACGCCTGGACCCTCACACCAACAGGATCACAAGTCGCACAAAGCATTCTCGTAAACACGCCCAACCGGGCGACCACAGCATGAGACTCAAGTGTCAAAAATCGAGGGGCACTCCCCTCAGTGCCCGAGGAGGAGAAGTGTCAACCAAAGCTGGCAGATTGAGCCTAGCCACGTGTGTTTCGCTGTCGCTATGCATCGCAACGCTCGCCGTTGGTTTGGCCGCTCCGGTGGTGTCCACGGCGGCGCTGCCCGACGGCCGTGCGTATGAACTGGTGTCGCCCGCACAAAAGAGCGGCTCGCAGGCGGGGTCTGCGATCACTCTGTCGCTTGAAGGCAATCGTCAGTTGACCTCGGCAGTCAACTACTCCATCGCCAGCGCCGAAGGCGATGCCGTGCTGTTCTGGGGCAACGGGCCCATGGGCCTTGACCCCGATGGCTATCCGCTTGGCTATTTCGTTGCCCAGCGACAGCAGGGTGGCGGCTGGGCTACGAGGGCGGCCACTCCCCGGACGCTCGAACCGTACGCCAACGTGCGGGTGCAGACCGAATGGCTCGACCCGTCTGCCGACTTCTCAAAGATCGCATACGTCGGACCCGAACACCAGTTTGTCGAAGCGTCCGGCGGAAGTTGCTCGGCGAACATCTTTGTGGGGGGCCCAGATCCATTCGCGCCTCCGACATGGATCGCCCAGCCACAAATCGCGGATCCGCTCGTTAATTGCGCGCGAAAAGTTGAGGGTGACGCGGGCACGGCGATTGTCGGCGCAGCGCCGGATCTTGGGACGGTCTACTTCGACTACCCCGGCACGCTGCTGGCAGAAGACGCGGCGCGGGCCCCTCACGTGTTCGATATTGGAGCAAATCAGACAGCTGGGCCGTCCGGCTTCTACGAGTACGATCATGGTGTCCTGCGTGAGGCGGGAGTGCTCCCAGATGGTTCTGTGCCGCCCTTTGGAGCTGTCGCGCCGGTAATCGGGGCCGCTCAGACCGAGGGCGGCACGATCGCCGCCCCCGCGGTCAACGGCAACGCGGTTTCAGAGGATGGTTCGCGGGCGTTCTTCCTAAGCCCCGATCCACGTTCTTCAAACAGTCCTGTAGAGAGACTCGGTGACTGCTCAGAACATGACGTATGTACGAACGCGCCACCGGAGCTATACGTGCGCCTCACGGCGCCGGACGGCACGCAGAGCACGAAGCTGGTGTCCGAGGACACCCTGCTCCCGCCGGTGAATGGGCGACCGGCGCCGGCGCCAGATGGGGCGCTCGGGCACGGCACGCCACTGTTCGCTGAGACAGCGTTTATGTATGCCTCGCCCGACGGCTCACACGCGTTCTTCGAGAGCACCGATCAGCTCACGAGCCAAGCGCCGGCCGACTCCACGGTGAAGACGTACGACTTCGATGTCGACAATGGCTCGCTCACGTACCTTCCGGGTGTGGCGGGAAGCATTCTCGCGTTGACCCCGGATGGCTCGAGGTTCGCCTTCGAGACTACATCTCAGCAGTTGGCCATCTGGTCGACCGGGCCAGAAGGGGGAACCGTGAAGACGATCGCCCCTTTGAAAGGGCCGCAAGGGTGCGGAGAAGTAGGTGCGCAGATCGAATGCCTCCCGGTCGCGCGCATGTTGACCGACGGGTCGGTGTTCGTGTTCTCTACGGTTGCGCCTCTGGTCGGATTCAACAACGGCGACGGCCTCTATGAACAGATCTATCGCTACGACATCTCATCCAGCGAACTGAATTGCGTCTCGTGTCCTCCATTGGGGGTTGTGCCGTCGGGGAATGCATGGATCTCCATGGCCGATCAGGGAGAAGCAACAATCGGAGTGGGCGCCGCGGAAACCGACGACGGCATCGTCGATGAGCGAGGGATCTCCGCCGACGGCAGTCGCATCTTCTTCGATACTCCCGATCCGCTTGTGCCCCAGGATGTGAACGATACCAATGACGTGTACGAGTGGGAGCAGGGGCAGGTCTATCTGATCTCTTCTGGCAAGAGCCCGAACGAATCGATCTTCCTCGACAACAGCGAAAGCGGAGGCGACGTGTTCTTTGCGACTTCGGATGGGCTCTCGCCCGCCGACACAGACGGCGGCTACGACGTATATGACGCAAGGATCCCGCGCCCCGGCGACAGCCCCGCTCCGCCGCCGGCGACGTGCCAGGGAGAGATCTGTCAGACGCCGCCACCAGCTGCGCCGGCGCTTGGCGTCCCCTCCAGCGCGGCATATTTCGGGCTCGGCAACCTCACGCAGCCGAGCGAATCCAAGCGTAAGCTGAAGAATGCGGCGAAGCCGAAGGCCAAGAAGAAACGAACGAAGCATAGGCCGACAAGAAGGGCTGCAAGGAAGGTAGCGAGCAGTCGAGGAGGTGGTCGCTGATGCGCGAGAACATGCGCTTTGGATGGTCTCGATGCAGCGTCGCCCGTCTCGCCCTTGCGGCGGTCCTCGCCGTCGGCGGGGTCATGCTGGGCGCTACAGCGGCGCCGGCGGCAACGGGCCCGGTTTGGAGGGTGACCGCGATCTCCAACCCGACCGTTTTCACACCGGGTGAAAAACACGCCCTGATTATCGTGACAGCGACGAATGTCGGCGGCGCCTCGACCGACGGAAGCGCCGTGTCGGTGCGCGACGTGTTGCCGGCGAAAATGACGGTCGAAGAAATCTTTGGGACAGACGCCTACAAGGAACCTAACTCGAGCGCCGTCAGCGGGGATCTCAGTTGCACCGTGTCTCCGGTGCCTTCCTGCGCCGACCCCGAACGCGTTGACCCGGGGGATCAGATCATCATGAAGATCCAGGTGGGCGTCGAATCCGGACAGCCGCCGATGAGCGCGCAGAACGAAGCGGTTGTCTCCGGTGGCGGCGCGCAGAATGCCTCGGCCACGACTCAGGTCTCGATCGGAGGGGCTCCACCGTCCTACGGCTATGCGCCGGGCGGCACGATGGCCGCGCTGTCGAGCAGCCAGGCGGGCGCTCGCCCCAACGTGACGACTGAGTTCGCGTTGAGCACCGTCAGTTCCGGTAACGGCGGGTTGCTCGCGACGCCGGTCGCGACACCGCGGGATATCCGCTTCGATCTTCCGCCCGGGCTGGTCGGATCAGGCGTCCAGATTCCTCGTTGCACGATGGCGCAGGTCCTCAACTCATCCAACTGCCCCGCGGACACGATGGTCGGCACAGCCACAATCACGATTGCTCTCGGTGAGCAAGCTACCGTCGTGGTGCCGGTATACAACATCGCGCCTTCCCCGGGCGAGCCGGTTGCCTTCGCCTTTCAGGCGGTCTTCTTCGCAGCGCGACTCGATACGAGTGTGCTCACAGACGGCAACAGCTCGGTTCGCATCACAGCCGGGGAAATCACAGAGGCGGCGCCTGTGCTGTCCACCTCGGTTGAGATCTGGGGCGTTCCCGCGGACCATAGCGGGCCGGGATTGGACAAGAACCTTTTCCAGGCGGTTCTGGGCGAAGGATCCTTCGGCGGTCCCGACGCCAGCCAGACGCGCGTTCCCTTGACCACCAACCCGCAGCACTGCGACGAAACTCTTAGTGGGACGGCATCAACCGATGCGTGGGACACCCCCGGCGTGTTTGCCTCCCAAGCCATCCCGATGGGCGCGCTCACCGGCTGCGAACAGCTGGCGTTCGGGTCGTCCTTCTCGATGCTGCCGGACACGCTTGCGGCGGGCGCGCCGGCGGGGTACTCCCTGGACCTGAAGGTTCCCCAGGAACTAGGCCCCGACGGCCTTGCGACGCCAACCGTCAAGCGCGCGAGCGTAACCCTGCCGCTCGGCACGGTCGTCTCGCCCTCGGCGGGTCCCGGATTGAAGGCATGCTCAGACGCTCAGTTCTTCGGCACCGGCAGGCCTCGGCAGGAGCCGGCAACGCCTGCGCAATGTCCGCCCGAATCGAAGATCGGCAGCGTGCAGATCAAGACGCCGGCGCTTGCGGAAGAGCTGACCGGCCAGGTCTACCTCGGCGTACCGCACTGCGATCCGTGCTCGCCACAGGACGTTGCGGAAGGCAGGATGGTGCGCTTGCTCATGCAGGCGTCCACCGAATCGGTCGTCGTCAAGCTCGAAGGCAAGGGCACGATCAATCAGCAGACAGGACAGATCACGGCGACGTTCGAAGAAACCCCGCCGCTGCCGTTCGAAGAGCTCAAGCTCACGACCAACGGCGGTCCGCGGGCGCAACTGGCAAATCCGCGCTCATGCGGGCAGGCGACGACCACCGCGGACCTGACACCGTGGAGCACGCCGTTCACGCCCGACTCGACACCGTCTTTCAGCTTTGACGTCAACCAGGGCTGCTTTGCACCCCAGTTCGCCCCATCGTTTGTGGCCGGAACCACCAACAATCAGGCGGGCGCGTTCAGTCCATTCAACCTGTCCTTCGCCCGCAGCGACAGCGACGAGTTCCTGAACGCGATTCAGATCCGGCTGCCGCCCGGGCTGCTGGGTCTGCTGTCAAGCGTGCCGCTGTGCGGAGAGTCGCAGGCCTCGGCGGGAACTTGCGGCCAGGAAAGCCTGGTCGGCCACGTGCAGGCACTGGTCGGTCCGGGAAGCGAACCGTTCCTGGTCGAGGGTGGCCAAGTCTTCCTGACCGAGGGCTACAAGGGCGCCCCATTCGGGCTCTCGATCGTGGTCCCGGCCACAGCCGGTCCCTACACCCTCGCGGGCACGACCGGTCACGGGACGGTCGTGGTTCGCGCCGCGATCAACGTCGATCCGACGTCAGCGGCGGTGACCATCACGAGCGATCCTTTCCCCGAGACGCTTGACGGCATACCGCTGCAGGTGAGGGAAATTCGTGCGACCGTCGATCGACCGGGCTTCATGTTCAACCCGACCAACTGCAACCGTATGGCGGTCGGTGCAACTCTGACTTCCACCGAAGGCGCAAGCGCCACGGCCGGGTCGCCGTTCCAGGTAACCAACTGCGCCCCCCTTCATTTCAAACCGAACTTCCAGGTGTTCACCTCCGGGCATACGGCGCGCGCCATCGGCGCCAGCCTTGACGCCAAGCTAACGTTCCCAAGCGGAAGCGAGGCGAACATCGCCAAGGTCAAGGTCGATCTGCCCAGGCAGCTTCCCTCGCGGTTGACGACGCTACAGAAGGCGTGCCCGGCCGCAACGTTCGGAGCGAACCCCGCGACATGTCCGGCGGCATCCGTGATCGGCATTGTCAAGGCGAGAACGCCGCTCCTGCCGGTCCAGCTGAGCGGGCCTGCGTACTTCGTCTCCCACGGTGGGGAAGCCTTCCCCAACATTACATTCGTCCTGCAGGGCGACGGTGTCAGGGTCGATCTAGTCGGCTCGACGTTCATCTCCAAAAAGGGGATTACGAGCACCACGCTCAACACCGTGCCGGACGTTCCGGTCGGCACCTTCGAGCTCTACCTCCCAGAGGGGAAGTACTCGGCGCTCAGCGCCTCCGGGAACCTCTGCACGAGCAAGCTCACGATGCCCACCAGCTTCGTGGCGCAGGACGGAGTGACGATCCGCCAGAACACCAAGGTCAACGCGACGGGCTGCAAGACGGCCAAGACAAAACCCAAGAAGGCAAAAGGTAAAGCCGGTCGCTCGAGTCGCAACGGCAACGGGAGGGGCAAGTGATGCGCGCTAGTAAGTTGAGGTCGGCAGGTGCGGCGGCGCTGTGTGTGCTCGCCAGTGGGCTCGTTTTCGCGAGTGCCCCGAGCTTTGCTTTCGAAGGTTACGGTGTCGCTCATCAATTTGGGCAGGCGGGCTCCGGCGAAGGGCAACTCTCCGACCCGGGCTGGGTCGCAGTCGAGGAATCCAGCGGCGACGTGTACGTGGTTGACAGCGGCAACAACCGAATCGAGAAGTTCGACGCGGAAGGCAAATACCTATCTAAGCTCGAAGGCGGTGAAACTCCGGCGCACGCGTTCTCGAGTCCATGGGAGATCGCTGTTGACAACACCGCCGACGCGGCGAAAGGCGATGTCTATGTGGGCGATGTCGGCAACAACGCGGTGGACATCTTCGACGCGGGCGGGAAATACGTATCCCAGATCACCGGGACTCCCAGCGGGACGTTCTCCAACCTCGAGGGCGTGGCGATCGGAACGGGCGGGCAGCTGTGGATATACGACGGAGAACACCTCGACCAGTTCAGCGACACAGGTGCTTTTGTAAGCGAATTCAGCACCGGACACGGAAGCGAACGAGGTCTCGCCGTGGACTCCGTTAACGACGTCTACCTGCTCTACGGGATCGGGCAGGTCGTCAAGTACAACGAAGCTGGTACACCGCTCAGTGAACAGATCGGCGAAGGGTTCACAGCGCTGGCAATCGATCCGACCACAGACGAGCTGTTCGCCGACGGGAGCACCAAAATCGAGAAGTTCGGGCCGTTCGGCGAACCGTTCGGGGAGCCGTTCGCCACCTTCGGCGAATCCGCACTCGGCGGATCGCACGGCGTGGCGGTCAACGGGGCTACCGGACTCGTCTATGCCGCCAGCGACGCGGCGGACAAGGTGTATGGCTTCAAGTACGGAGTCTTTGCAGACGTGACGACCGGCACGGCATCGGAAGTGCAGCAGACGACCGCGACGGTGCAGGGCATCGTCAACCCTGACGGCAAGCCCACGACCTACCACTTCGAATACGGGACCACCACGACGTACGGGACGAGCACGCCCACGATGAGTGCCGGCGAAGAATCAGCAGAAGTGCCGGTAAGCGCGGGTGTGACCGGCCTGGAATTCGGGACGACCTACCACTACCGGCTGGTCGCAGAAAACGAAAACGGCACCAACTTTGGCGCTGACGCCGAATTCACCACGGCCCCCGCAGCGCCCACGATTGATCTGCCCGGCTCCGCCACGAATATCACCCGCAACGGGGTCAAGCTCTCGGCGACCATCGACCCAGGTAGAGGCGAAACCAAGTCCTACTTCGAATACGGGCCTACCGTGGCGTATGGACTGACGAGCTATGAAACGACCTCGCCCGGTACCGGTGAAGCCGGCGTGTCCGCCACGGTGACGGAACTCTTGCCGCAGACGACCTACCACTTTCGTGTGGTTGCGACGAATAAGACCGCGACAGTGCGTGGGCCCGATCAGACGTTCATCTCCGGTCCGAGCACACCGCCCCTCGCGATAACCGCGGGCGCACGCGACCTCAGCCAGAGCACCGCGACGATCACGGGCACAGTCAACGACAACGGCCTGCCCGGCGCCTATGCGTTCAGGATTGCCACGACGCCCGAAGATCTCGGGCCGCCTACAGGCTTCGGTGCGGTCGCATTCGGCGCCGGCGCGCAGTCGGTAGCGCTCGAACTCACCGGGCTGCAGCCCGGTACGACCTATTACTACAGAGTGAGGGCGACCAACGTGGACGGGACCGTCGAAGGCTCCACCTTGAGCTTTACGACTGCCTTCGAAGGGACGCACATCGCGCCGCCGGCCTCGTTGCCATTGCTCTCGATTCCAGCGATCGTCTTCCCCGGTGAATCCGTCACCAAGCCCAAGCCCAAGTCCAAGCCGAAACAAAAGCTGAAACCGACGAAACACAGGCACAAGAAGGCCAAGCGCCGGAGCACGAAGGGCAAGAAGAAGGCCAAGACGAAAGGATAGGTCCGCCAGTCGGCCATTGGCCGTCGTTGAGCCCGCTGCTCGCCGAGGCGTGCGGTCCTACCCGCGCCGCGGTCGTGCGAGCGTCTGGTAGATCGAGACGAACTCGGTCTTGAAGATGTTGCGCGCGGAGCGCAAGTAGAGGCGCCACACGCGCAGCCGCTCCTTGCCGGCCAGCTGCTCGGCCCGCTCCAGGTTTTCGTCCAGGCGCTTGATCCACTCGCTCAGCGTGTCGTAGTAGTCCTTGCCGAACCCCTCGACGTGCTCGGTCGCGAAGCCGGCCCGCTCCAGGGCCAGCTGCACGCGCGAGAGCTGCACCGGATCGCCGTCCGGGAACACATAGCGCTGAGTGAAGTCGCCGTGGTAGCCCACATCCGTATACAGGTGGGCGATGCCGTGGTTGAGCAGGCGCCCCTCGCCACCAAGCAGGTTTCGCAGTTTCTGGGCATACACGTCGATGTTGCTTTCGCCCACGTGCTCGACCATGCCGATCGAGGCGATCGCGTCGTAGCGCTCGCCATGCACGTCCCTGTAGTCGGCCACCCTCACCTCGACCTTGTCGCTGAGGCCCGCTTCGGCGATGCGACGGCGCGCGAGCTCGGCCTGGGGAGGGCTCAATGTGATGCCCACGGCGTTCACCCCGTAGTGCTTGGCCGCGTGAATCACAAACGCGCCCCAGCCGCAGCCCACGTCGAGCACGCGCTCGCCCTCTTTCAGTTTCAGCTTCGTGCAGACCAGGTCCAGCTTGGCGTACTGGGCCTCCTCCAAGGTTTTGGCTCCCCTCGAGAAGATCGCGCAGCTGTAAGTCATCGACTTGTCCAGAAACAGTTCGAAGAACTCGTTGGATACGTCGTAGTGGTGGCGCACCGCCTTGGCGTCGCGTTCCTTGCTGTGGCTACGCCCCTTCAACCTCAGCTCGCCCTTGGGCGCCCTCGGTGGGATCGTCAGCCCGCAAGCCCTCAGCGCCGCGATCGCCAGCCTCGCTCGCTTCGCCCGGTCGATCTCGGGCTCCTCGAAGGTGTCGATCAGGTCGATCGCGCGGTCCAAGTCGTCCACCTCGAGATCGCCCGCCACGTAAGCCCTGCCGAGCCCCAGCTCGCCTGGGGCGCGCACCACGTGCGCAACCGCCTTCGGCGAGCGCACCGTGAAGGTCGGCCCATCGCCGTTCCCGTGGGTGGAGGGCAGCTCCGTGCCGTCCCAAAAGCGCACCGTGAAGCCGCGCTCGGGCAGCGCCTCGGCAAGCTCGTGTCGCAGTGGCTCTGTCTTGGCAAATGGCATTTTGGCCCTCCAGCCAGTGTTCGCGAGGGTAATTAAGCGGGTTGGTACTGATGGGTGTTACGGCTCAACGCGTCATACTGGCGTGCTAGCTTCCAGGGGCGAGCACACCCATGAGCACCGATTCTATCCAGCGCCCCGCAGCCGCCCGGCATGGTTCGGATGACGCCCACAACGGGATCTCCGCAGCCGTCGCACCCATCGCCGACGGTGCTCTCGAGGAAGGTCCGCGAGCCGATGGGCCGACCGCCGCGGACGTCCAGCCGCCGGTCTTCGAGAACCTCGACCGTTTTCTCACGGGCCTGATCACGGTCGGTCCGATTCTCGCGCTCGGCCTCGTCGGCTGGCAGCTGTGGGACGGTCTGCTTCACGGCTCGGACCTGGTGGTGTTCGCGATCATGTACATCTCGACGGCGCTCGGGGTCACAGTCGGCTTTCACCGTCTCTTTACCCACCGCTCCTTCAAGACATCCCCCTTCTTCCGCTTCGTCTTCGCGGTGCTCGGCTCGGCCGCGATCGAGGGTCCCGTCATCTCGTGGGTCGCCGACCACCGCAAGCACCATGCCTTCTCCGACCGCGACGGCGATCCGCACAGCCCCCACGTCGACCACGGCAGCGGCCTGCGCGGCACCTTGAAAGGCCTCGCGCACGCCCACGTCGGCTGGCTATTCATCCACACCGCCCGCGGCCACCGCGAACGCTACGCCCCCGACCTGTGTGCCGACCCCGTCGTCTCGTTCGTCGACAAGACCTTCTTCGTGTGGGCGATCGGCGGGCTGGTGGCCGCCTTCTGGCTCGGCTACGCCATCGGCGGCACTTGGAGCGCCGCCCTGACCGGCCTCTTGTGGGGCGGTGCGGTGCGGATGCTGCTGCTGCACCACGTGACCTACTCGATCAACTCGCTCTGTCACTTCTTCGGGCGCCGCTCTTATGAGACCGGCGACCACTCGCGCAACCTCGCCTGGCTCGCTCCCTTCTCCCTGGGCGAGGCCTGGCACAACAACCACCACGCCTTCCCCACCTCCGCCTTCCATGGCTTCTCCTGGCGCCAGATCGACATCTCGGCGATGGTGATTCGAGGCATGGAGAAGCTTGGACTCGCCTGGGACGTGGTCAGGATTACCCCCGAGCGCAAGGCAACCAAGAGCTTCGCAAGCTGAGCCTGCTACGGTGCAGGCACGGATGACAAATGTCGTCCGCGAGGTTCTTGTCTTTGTTGGTGCTCTCGAAGGGCGCGGATGGGGCCAGTACGAATCTCCCTTCCGTAGCGCGGCCACAGGGTCGCAAAAAGGAGCATCACAACATGAAGTCCGATTCATTTGCCGACCTCGGCGTGTCCGAGGCCGTTTGTGGCGAGCTTGCCAAGCGTGGCTTCGCCGCACCGTTCGCCGTTCAGGGCATGGTCATCCCCGACGTCTTGGCAGGCCACGACGTGCTGGCCCAATCGCCCACCGGCTCCGGCAAGACGCTTGCCTTCGGCGTGCCTCTGGTGGAGCGCCTGCGCGACACCTCGCCACGGCCCTCCGCGCTCGTCCTGGCACCCACGCGCGAGCTCGCTTGCCAGATCGTCGATGACCTGCGCTCTTTGGCCCACGCCCGCGCGCTCTCCATCGCCGCCGTCTACGGTGGCGCCGGCATCGTCAAGCAGGCCCGACTCGCCTCGCGCGCCCACATCCTCGTGGCCACCCCCGGTCGTCTGCTCGACCTGATCGACCGTCGCGACGTGTCCTTGAAACAGGTGTCCTTGCTGGTGCTCGACGAGGCCGACAGGATGCTCGACATGGGCTTCAAGCCGGTCGTCAACCGCATCGTGAAGATGACCTCGCCCAAACGCCAGACCCTGCTCTTCTCCGCCACCCTGCAAGGTGAGGTGGGCAAGATCGCCGCCGCCTACACGACCGACCCTCGTCGCCACGAGCACGCCCATCCGGCCGAGCGCAAGGGATCGATCGAGCACCGCTTCGTGTCGGTGTCCCACGAGGCCAAGGTCGATCGTCTGGTGGCCGAGCTGTCCGAGCCCGAGCGCGGGCTCACGCTCGTGTTCGTGCGCACCAAGCGCGGCGCAGACCGGCTCGTCAAGCGGCTTGCCGCAAGCAGCGTTCCGGCTGTGGCGATGCACGGCGACAAGTCCCAGTCCCAGCGCGAGAAGGCCCTGTCCCGCTTCGAGGCTGGCCACGTCAACACGCTCGTGGCCACCGACGTGGCCGCCCGCGGCATCGACGTGTCGGGCATCACCCACGTGATCAACTACGACATGCCCGCCACCCGCGAGGACTACGTCCACCGCGTTGGACGCACCGCGCGCGCGGGCGCGTGCGGTGTGGGCGTCACCTTCGTGCTCGGCGAGCAGGCGCGCGAGTTCGCCGGCATGGTCGGGGGCCTCGGTCTGCACCGCGAGCTCGAGTTGGGCGGCTTCCCCAGTGACGCCACGCGTGGCAGGCCCGAGTCCAAGCGACCGTCGGGCCGCCCGCAGGGCCGCTCCTCGCGCAACCGCAACTCGCGCCGCTCCCGCGCGCGGGTCAACTCGTAGTCCCGCCTCGGGCGCGCGCGTTGCTGTCACAGACGGCGACACGCGCATAGCCCGCGGCGTCAGCACCCCAAGCCCACCCCCGGCGCCCTCGCTCGGCATGGGCGTACCCTTCAGGGTATGTCCGATGTCCTCCCGCCCGTCCGCGAAATCCTCGCGAACAGGGCCGGTGAGGAGATGGCGCTGGGCGACGCCTATTTGAACCCGAAGTTGGGTCAAATCGTGCGCACGCTCGGGTTCGACCGGCAATGGGTCGGGGGTGAGGGTGCCCACCTGATCGACAGGGACGGCAACCGCTACCTGGATCTCCTCTCAGGCTATGGCGTGTTCGCGATCGGGCGCAATCACCCCGAGGCGATCGCCGCCGTGCGCGACACGATGGAGGCCCATACCGCCAACCTGCCCCAGCTCGGGGTCACACTGTTGAGCGGCGTGCTCGCCGAGCAGCTGCTGGCGCGGGCCCCCGGCTCGGTCGCGGCGATGGTGCCCGCCAACAGCGGCACCGAGGCGGTCGAGGCGGCCATCAAGATCGCCCGCGCCGCCACCGGACGCACGCGGGTCCTGTTCGCCGAGCACGCCTTCCACGGCCTCACGCTCGGCTCGCTCTCGCTCAACGGCAACGACGAGTTCCGTGCGGGCTTCGGACCCCTGTTGCCCGGGTGCGAGGCTGTGCCCTTCGGGGACATCGATGCTTTGGAGCGCGCGCTCGTCGCGAAAGCCGGCGGTAGAGAAACCTTCGCAGGGTCCGGCGCCCGGCAGGCGGCCGCAGAGTGCGCGGCCACGGAGCGCGAGGCCGCAGAGGCCCATGGAGAGGTGGCCGCCTTCGTGATCGAGCCGGTCCAAGGCAAGGGGGTCAACGTGCCCCCCGACGGTTACCTGCAGGCTGCGCAGCGACTCTGTCGCCAAGCGGGCGCCCTGCTCGTGTGCGACGAGGTCCAGACAGGCTTGGGCCGCACCGGCCGGTTTTTGGCGCTCGAGCACTGGGGCCTCGAACCGGACCTGATCTGTCTCTCCAAGGCACTTTCCGGTGGCCTGGTCCCAATCGGCGCCGTGCTCGTCTCCCGCGCGGCCTTCGACAGCGTGTTCGACGGCATGGAGCGGGCCGTGCGCCACGGCTCCACCTTTGGCGGCAACGACCTCGCGGCGGCAGCGGCCCTGGCCACGCTGCGTGTCCTGGACACCGAAGGATTGGTTGTCCGTGCGGAGCGACTCGGGGCACTGCTCTTGGAGTTGACGGTGCCCTTGGTGGATCGCTACGAGGTTGTCTCCGATGTGCGCGGCCTGGGCCTCATGTGGGCAATCGAGTTCGGTCCGCCCGAAGGCGGGGCTCGTCGCTCGGTGTGGAATGCCGCCGAGCGCGCCCAGCCGGGCATCTTCTCCCAGCTGATCGTCGGGCCCCTGTTCCACGAGCACCGCATCCTCTGCCAGGTGGCGGGGCACCGCATGAACGTGGTCAAGGCCTTGCCTTCGCTGGTCGTCGAGGAGGCCGAGATCAGGCGCTTCGCGGCTGCTCTGGAGGATGTCGTGTCCCAAGCCGAGCGGGTTCCGCGCGCATTTCTGCGCTTCTCGATGAGCATGAGCCGGCGGGCGTTCGCCGCGCGCCGCTAGCCTGTCCGCCCGTGCTCGTTACCAGAGATGACATCCGCAACGTGGCGATCGTCGCCCACGTCAACCATGGCAAGACCACTTTGGTGGACGCCATGCTGTGGCAGTCCGGCGCGTTTCGCGAGGGCCAGGACGTGGCCGACCGCGTGATGGACTCGATGGATCTCGAGCGCGAGAAGGGCATCACGATCCTCGCCAAGAACACGTCCCTGCGATATCAGGGGGTCAAGCTCAACATCGTGGACACCCCCGGCCACGCCGATTTCGGCGGCGAGGTCGAGCGTGGCCTCACGATGGTCGACGGCGTCTTGCTCCTGGTCAACGCCTCCGAGGGTCCGCTTCCGCAGACGCGCTTCGTGCTGCGCAAGGCCTTGGAGTCACGCCTACCCGTGATCCTCGTCATCAACAAGGTGGATCGCTCCGACGCGCGCGTGGCCGAGGTCGTGGACGAGGTGTATGAGCTGTTCCTGGACCTCGACGCCGACGAGGAGCAGATCGAGTTCCCGATCGTCTATTGCAACGCCCGCGCCGGGATCGCCACCCTCGATTACGACCCCCAGGCGCCCACACCGACCGAGGGCACGCTCGCACCCCTGCTCGACCTGCTCGTGCAGCACATACCGGCGCCCCAGTACGACCCCGAGCACCCCCTGCAGGCGCTCGTCACCAACCTCGACGCCTCCCCCTACGTGGGGCGTCTGGCCATCTGCCGGGTGCGCAACGGTTCCATCAAGCGTGGCCAACAGGTGGCCTGGTGTCGCGCCGACGGCACGATCGAGCGAGCCCAGGTCTCCGAGCTATACGTCACCGAAGCGCTCAACCGCGTCAACGCCCCCGAGGCAGGGCCGGGCGAGATCATCGCGGTGGCCGGCATCGCCGAGATCACGATCGGCGAGACCTTGGCCGACCCGGCCGACCCGCGCCCCTTGCCCGTGATCACCGTGGACGAGCCGTCGCTGTCGATCGTGCTCGGCATCAACACCTCGCCGATGGCCGGCAAGGAGGGATCGAAGCTGACCGCGCGCCAAGTGCGCGAGCGCCTGGATCGCGAGTTGATCGGCAACGTGTCGCTTCGCGTCGTGGATACGGATCGGGTGGGTGGGGATCCCAATCAATGGGAGGTGCAGGGTAGGGGCGAGTTGCAATTGGCGGTGCTCGTGGAGATTATGCGCCGCGAGGGCTTCGAGCTGACCGTCGGCCAGCCGCATGTCCTGATCCGCCAGATCGAGGGCAAGCGCCACGAGCCATTCGAGCGCCTCTCGATCGACGTGCCCGATGATTACGTCGGCGTCGTCACCCAGATGCTCGCCCTGCGCAAGGGCCGCATGGAACACATGACAAACCACGGCACCGGCTGGGTCAGGATGGAGTACATCGTCCCGGCCCGTGGCTTGATCGGCTTTCGCACCGAGTTCTTGACCGAGACGCGCGGCACGGGCCTGATGCACCACGTCTTCGATGACTGGGAGCCTTGGGCGGGCGAGTTGCGCACACGCCCCTCCGGGTCGCTGGTCGCCGACCGCTCCGGCACCACGGCGGCCTATTCGCTGACGAGCCTCTCAGAACGAGGGATGCTGTTCGTCGGCCCCGGCGAGGATGTCTACGAAGGGATGATTGTCGGCGAAAACTCCCGCTCCGAGGACATCGACGTCAACCCCACCAAGGAGAAGCACCTCACCAACATCCGCTCCTCCAACTCCGACGTATACGAAAGGCTCGCCGCCCACCGCAAGCTGACCCTGGACGAGGCGCTCGAGTTCGTGCGCGAGGACGAGTGCGTCGAAGTCACACCGGAGACCGTGCGCGTGCGCAAGGTCGAGCTGGGCAAGACCGACCGTCTGAAGGCGGCTAGGCTACGGCGGTGAGCAGCGCGATTGAGGCCCGCGACCTGCGCAAGAGCTATGGCCCGATTGAAGCGGTGCGGGGCATCGACCTCTCGATCGAAGCAGGCGAAACGGTGGCTCTGTTGGGCCCCAACGGCGCGGGCAAGTCGACCACGATCGACATGATCCTCGGTCTGGCAGAGCCCGATGGGGGCAGCGTCTCGGTTCTGGGTGGCTCGCCAAGCGGGGCGATCGACGCCGGCCAGGTCGGCGCGATGTTGCAGACCGGGGCCTTGATCAGGGATCTCTCGGTGGGGGAGCTGATCGCGATGGTCGCCTCCCTGTATCCGGCGCCCCTGGATGTGCAGGAGACTCTGCGGGCGACCGGACTCGAGGACGTCGCCTCGCAACGCACCCAGAAGCTCTCCGGTGGGCAGACCCAGCGCGTGCGTTTTGCGGTGGCCTTGGTCAGCAACCCGAAGCTGCTGGTGCTAGATGAGCCGACTGTCGCGATGGACGTGGAGGGGCGGCGCTCGTTCTGGACCACGATGCGCGCCGAGGCGGCGCAGGGCCGGACGATCCTGTTCGCAACTCATTATCTGGAGGAGGCCGATGCGTACGCCGACCGAGCGATCCTGATGGCCCACGGCAAGGTCGTGGCCGACGGGCCGACCAATGAGATCAAGGCGATGGTGGGCTCGCGCACGATCCGCGCCACGCTCCCCGGTGCAGATCTGGACGCGCTCGGACGGCTTCCGGGCGTGAGCGGGGTGGAGCGCCGCGGCGAGGCTGTCGTGCTCGCCTGCGCCGACTCCGACGAGGCGATCCGGGCCCTCTTGAGCGAGTATCCGCAGGCACGCGACATCGAGATCGCGGCCGCCGGGCTGGAGGAGGCCTTCCTCCAGCTGACCGGGGATTCCGGGCCTCAGGCGGAGGGAGTGCTCGGGTGAGTGGCGCGGACGGCGTATGGCCGATGTCAAGCGCCCGGCCCCGTCACCGGCACCGGCCCCGGCCCTGGCACGGGCGGCGAGCGTGAACGCCGCGCTCTCCTACACCCGCTACGAGCTGGTGCGCACGCTGCGCAACCGCCGCTTCTTCGTGCTCTCGCTCGGCTTTCCGCTGGTCCTGTTCTTCCTGATCGCGGGACCCAACCGCAACGTGGAGGACCTGGGCGGCAGCGGCATCCCGGCGCCGATGTATTACATGGTCGGCATGGTCGCTTTCGGCACGATGAGCGCCGTGCTCTCCTGCGGGGCCCGCATCGCCGCCGAGCGGGCGGTCGGCTGGAATCGCCAGCTGCGCATAAGCCCGCTTTCCACGCGGGCCTACTTCCGCGCCAAGGTATTGACCGCCTACCTGATGGCGCTGCTCAGCATGGGCGTGCTCTACGCCTCGGGCATCTCACTCGGAGTGAGCATGTCCGCGCGCGACTGGATCGAGATGACCTTTCTCATCCTCGTCGCCCTCGTGCCGATCGCCGCCCTCGGGATTGCGATCGGCCACATGCTCACGCCCGATTCGATCGGCCCGGCGATGGGCGGCGGCGTGGCGCTGCTCGCCTTCCTCGGGGGCACCTGGTTTCCGATCCCCAGCCACGGCTTCCTGTACGACATCGGCCAGCTCTTGCCCTCCTATTGGCTGGTCCAAGCCAGCCACATCGCCCTCGGCGCCCATCCATGGGACGCGAAGGCCTGGATCGTGATCGTGGCTTGGACGGCGATCCTCGCCGCTATCGCCAGGCGTGCGTACCGGCGCGACACCGGGCGGGTGTAGACCTCTGCCCGGCGCACCCGTCGGGCGCGAACGCTAGGGTGCGGGCCATGGTGCGCCTTGAAAGCTGGATCAGGCCGGCGGGTGTGAGTCCCGTCCGGGTAGACGCCGGAGTGCCCGGTAGCAGGCCCCGGTTTGTCGCTGAGAGGCGGCGGGCTGAGCGGGGCGTCGAGAGCCTCTTTGGAGGGAGCAAGCGCGTGGGCTGGGATTGCAGCCTCGTCACATTCACAGTCGGGGAGCCGAGCCGCTCATGTCACGGTGAAGGCCATGTCCGCCAGTCCTGGTTCCGGATCGGGCGCGGTGGGTCCCTGCGGGGTATGGAGACTTGCACGCGCGCAAGGTCTGATCGCGGAACAAGGGAGACCCGTCTGGCTAGCCTTGTCAGCAAAGACCGTTCGTATAAGCCGATGGCGAAGTCGAGCGGAGGTCAGCGGGAGTCCGAGGGGGTCGTAGTAGTGCAGATCGGCGTGCAGAACAACGCGCTGGGAGCGAAGGACCCCTGCTTTGATCGCGCGAGCGTCGAGGGTAAGCGTTAGGGCATGGTCGAGACCGCTCGATCTATCGACCCCGCCGGGCATGCGCCTGGTGTTCCTGCCAGCGAAATGGTGCTGTTGGAGGCCACTGGGGGGGATCTGCGAGAACTTCAGCGCAAGCTATGGGTGGCCGCCAAGCGGTCGCCGGGTAGGCGTTTCCATGCCCTGTTTGACCGGATCTTCAGGAGTGACGTCCTGTTGGAGGCGTGGAGGCGTGTGCAGAGGAACAAGGGTGCTGCCGGTGTTGATGCTCAGACGCTGGCGGGGGTGCGGGAGTACGGTGTGGAGCGGCTGTTGGCCGAGTTGCAGCGTGACCTGCGTCAGGGGTCTTATCGTCCGCGGCCGGTCCGGCGGGTGTCGATTCCTAAGCCTAAGGGTGGTGTGCGGCCGCTTGGCATCCCGACCGTGAAGGATCGGGTTGTTCAGCAGGCCGCGCGTATCGTGCTTGAGCCCATCTTCGAGGCTGATTTTCTTGATGTCTCGTTTGGGTTTCGTCCGCGCCGGTCGGCTACGGATGCCAAGGAGGTGCTGCGCCGGTCGTTCATCGACGGGTACTCCTTCGTGTTCGAGGCCGACATCCGCGACTACTTCTCCGCGATCGACCACGAGCGACTGCTCGGGAAGGTCTCAGAGAGGGTTTCGGACCGGCGTGTGCTCAAGCTCATTCGGCAGTTCCTCCAAGCAGGGGTGATGGATGAAGGGGTGCTCAGCCGTTCGGTTGCTGGGACCCCGCAGGGTGGCGTGATCTCGCCGCTTCTGTCGAACATCTACCTGCACGCGCTGGACCAGGCGTTCGCTGATGGCGCTCACGGCCGGCTCGTCCGCTATGCGGACGACTTCGTCGTGATGTGCAAGAGCGAGGCGCAAGCCCGTGCGGCCCGGGAGTTGGCCAGGAAGGTGCTGGCTGATCTTGGGTTGGAGTTGCACCAGGAGAAGACGAGGGTCGTTGACCTCACCGAGGGTCGGGAAGGTCTTGATTTCCTTGGCTGCCATTTTCATGCTCGCGTGTCGGGCAAGCTGCTGGAGCGCGGCCTCCGTCGCTACTACCTCCAGCGCTGGCCCTCACAGGCGGCGATGAAGCGGGTACGCCAAAGGATCAAGGCGCTGACCGGCCACAGCCGCAACGGGATAGATATCCGCAAGGTGATCTCGTGGATCAATCCGATCCTGCGTGGCTGGGGCAGCTACTTTCGTACTGGTAATGCCGCCATCCGCTTCAACCAGATCGACCGGTATGTCGTGTGGCGCCTTCGTGGTCTGATGCGCAAGCGTTATGGTCGCAACCTGCGCCCCGGCCAGACGGCGATCTGGACGCGCGAGTGGTTCGAGGCCCACGGCCTCTACCGCCTGCGCGGCACCATCCGCTACCCGGCAACAGCGTCGTGACCATCAAGAAGATCATCGGTAAGCCGTGTGCGGGAAAACCGCACGCACGGATTGAAAGGGGAACGGGGAAACGGGCCATCCCGGCACCGCGCCCCTGACTACCAATGAATAGATCCAGTCGTGCCGTGAACGCCGCGCTTGCGGCCCTGTGCTTGGCGCTTGGCGCCGCTGTCTTCGCCGTGCCCGCGGGCGCCGCGGCTGTGCATTTCGAAAAGGAGACTTTGCAGGCCTACGAAGCCCAGCTTCACCACGGCCAGATCCACGCACTCACCTTCCATCCAGGTCCCACAGTCGGCCATTTGCACATTTCGCTCGACAACGGCGCCCACATGACCGTCACCTATGCGGTCACCGAACAGGGCAAGCTGGTCGCGCAAGCCCAGGCCGCAAACGCCCGCGTGAAGGTCGCGGCGGCCACGACCAAAAAAACGGCGGCGGCCAAACACAAACTGCGCTACATCGCCGGCGGAATCCTGATCCTGGTGATCATCGTCGTCTTGATCGTGCTGCTGATCGGTCGTCGCCGCGCTGTGGCTGCCGAGGGGCCCACTCCCTCGGGTGAGAGCGCCGGCTCCGCGCCCTCGGGTGAGAGCGCCGCTCCTTAGCAGAGCGCCCGCTCGCGGGATCAGCGACGCCCCTGATGCGGGGGCGAGAATAAGACTCAATCTTGTGATACGGTCGTCGCGATGCGACGGACCGGAAGATTTCGCGGGTGGGCTGCAGGCGCTGCGGTCCTCTTGGCCGCTGCGAGCGCCCTGCTGGCGGGCTGCGGGTCGGCCGAACCAGACGAAGAGTCCGCGTCGGGCAAGCTGCGGGTGGTGGCCGCGGAGAACTTCTGGGGGAGCATCGCCGCTCAGCTCGGTGGCTCTGACGTCGAAGTGCAGAGCATCATCGTCAATCCGGCCACCGACCCGCACAGCTACGAGCCGAGCGCCGAGGATGCGCGCACGATGGCGGGCGCCCAGATGGCGATCGTCAACGGCATCGGCTATGACGAATGGGCCTCCCATCTGCTTGCCGCCGATCCCTCGGGAGGGCGCACCACGCTCGATGTGGGCGGTCTGCTGGGGCTAAAGGCGGGCGTCAACCCACATCGGTGGTACTCCCCGAGCAATGTTCACACCGTCATCGACCAGATCGTGGCCGACTACGACAAGCGGCTTCCCGCCGACGCCGGTTACTTCGCCGCGCAACAGAAGCGCTTCGAAACTCACGCGCTGGCCCGCTACAACGAGCTGATCGCCCAAATCCGCGCCCGCTACGCGGGCGTCCCGGTCGGCTACAGCGAGAGCATCTTCCAACCGCTCGGCGAAGCCCTTGGTTTGATGTTGCTGACCCCCTGCAGCTTCGCCAAGGCGGTTGCCGAGGGCGGAGAAGTGAGCGCCCAGGACAAGCAGACCGTTGACCGTCAGGCCTCGCATCGCGAAATCAAGGTCTGGATCTTCAACAGTCAGAACGTCACGCCCGACGTCCAGCGAGTGGGTGAACTGGCGAAGGCCGCTCACATCCCGATCGTGACGGTCACAGAGACCCTCTCGCCGGCCTCGGATACCTTCGAGCAATGGCAGGTAGCCCAGCTGGAAGAGCTGGCGCGTGGGCTTCATCAGGCCACGGGGCGGTAAGCGCGATGGACGCGGCGGCCCGCCCGGAAGCGTCTTCGGGCCCGAGTGCCGCCCCGCGCCAGGGCGATACGTCGCCGGCCCAGACGCCCGCGATTCAGTTGCGCAAAGCCAGCGCGAGCTTGGGCGGGCATGAGGTTTGGCGTGACGTGGACTTGACGGTGCGCCCCGGGGAATTCATGGCCGTGCTCGGCTCCAACGGCAGCGGCAAGTCGACTTTGCTGAAGGCGATCCTCGGCCTCGTGCAGACGCCCTTTGGCAGCGTCGAGGTTCTGGGCAAGGCGGCGGGTGAGGCCAATCGCCAGATCGGCTACTTGCCCCAACGCCACGGCTTTGACACGAGCCTGCCGCTCCGCGGCATCGACCTCGTGCGCCTCGGCCTGGACGGAGCGCGCTGGGGTCTGCCCCTGGGCCTCTCCGGCGCGTCGAGGCGTCGCGCCCGTGAGCGGGTCCGCGAAGCTGTCGAGCTGGTCGGTGCCGCCTCATACGCCGAGCGACCGCTGGGCCAGCTCTCAGGCGGCGAGCAACAGCGCATCTTGATCGCCCAAGCGCTCGTGCGTCGTCCCCGCATCCTCATGCTCGACGAGCCTTTGGACAGCCTCGACCTGCCCAACCAAGCAGCCATCACGGCGCTCGTGCAGAGCATCTGCCGCTCGGAGAACGTGGCGGTCTTGCTGGTGGCCCACGACGTCAATCCTCTACTGCCATATCTGGATCAGGTCATCTACCTGGCCGGCACCCGCGCCCTTCAGGGGGCGGTCCAGGACGTCATCACCGGACCCAATTTGAGCGATCTGTACGGGGTCGAGATCGAGGTCCTGCGTGCCAAGGACGGGCGTCTGGTGGTCGTCGGCCAGCCAGAGGCCCCCCACGTTCACGGTCACAGGCACACGTGATGGACAGCTCCCCGGCAACCCAAGCTTGCGAAGGCAGTTTCGAGTGATGACAAATCCAACCCTCTCCTGGAATCTCGTGCACGACATTCACGAGCTGCTCGCCTACCGCTTCATGGTCAACGCCCTGCAAGCGGGGACCGTCGTGGCCGTCATGGCCGGAGCCGTGGGCTGGTACATGGTTCTGCGCCGGCAAAGCTTCGCCGGGCACACGATCGCCGTGATGTCCTTCCCAGGCGCCGCCGGAGCCGCCCTGGCAGGGGTGCCGAGCGTCCTTGGCTACTACCTTGCGTGCGGGATTGCGGCGCTCGCGATCGGTCGCCGGCGCGGCGCCGATCGTGGCGGGCGCAGCCGGGAGTCGGCCGCGATCGGGGTCGTGCAGGTAGCCGGCTTGGCGCTCGGGTTCCTGTTCTTGAGCCTCTACAGCGGCGTGCTCGAGCAGCTCGAGACCCTCCTGTTCGGGACGTTCTTGGGCATCGACCGAGCCCAGGTGCTCACGCTCGTGGTTGTCGCTGCAGTCGTTCTTGGAGCGCTTGCCCTCGTGGGTCGACCGCTGCTGCTGGCCTCCTTGGATCCAGAAGTTGCGCGGGCGCGTGGAGTGCCGGTCGGCGCGCTCGACCTTGGCTTCATGCTCTTGCTGGGCTTCACGGTGGCCGCCACCAGCCAGATCACCGGAGCCCTGCTCGTATTTGCCCTGCTCGTGGCCCCGCCAGCGGCGGCCCAGGCGATCACATCGAGGCCCGGCCTCGGACTCGCGCTCAGCGTCGGATTCGCCCTTCTGATCACCTGGCTGGGCCTGGGAGCGGCCTACTTCTCGATCTACCCGCTCGGCTTCTTCGTCACCACTTTCGGCTTCTGCGTGTTCCTGCTCGCCAAGCTGGCCGGCTTCGCACGTGCACGCGCCCGCGTTTCGCGCGGCGGTCGGGGCGTGGGGGAGAGCGGACGCGGTGAGCTCGAACCGGTCGGGATGATGTGATGCTCGCCCACGAATTCATCCGCAACGCGCTCTTGGCGGGGACGCCGCTGGCGCTCGCCTGCGGCCTGGTCGGCTGGTTCACGGTCCTGCGTGGGCAGGTGTTCGCGGGCGACGCCCTCAGTCATGTCGCTTTCGTGGGCGCGATCGCGGCCGCGGTCGTGGGTGTCGACGAGCAGGTCGGCCTGTTTGCCTTGACGCTGGCCTTGGCCGGCGTCATGGCAGGCTTGGGCCGCCGCGCCCAAGCCGACGATGTCACGATCGGCGTCGTCTTCTCATGGGTGCTCGGAATCGGCGTGCTCCTGATCGCCGTGCTCAGCACGAGCTCCTCCGGTGGCAGCGGTTTGATCGTCGCCAATACCCTGTTCGGCTCCATCTTCGGGCTGAGCGCCGGCCAAAGCGTGGTCGCGGCCTCCGTCGGGTTCGGGGTGGTCGTGCTCGCCGTCGGGATTGCGAAACCCCTGCTGTTCGCGTCCCTCGATCCCAGGCTGGCCGGTCTGCAAGGAGTGCCCGTGCGGATCCTCGGGCTGGTGCTGCTTGGCCTGATCGGAGCCGTAACGGCAGAGGGCACCCAGGCGATTGGCGCGCTTCTGGTGCTCGGGTTGATCGCCGCCCCCGCGGGGGCCGCGCTGCGACTGACGAGCAGGCCATACCTCGGCATGGCCTGCTCGGTTGGGATTGCCCTGGGCGCGATGTGGGGAGGAATCGCGCTCAGCTATGCGATTCCCTCGTTGCCGCCCAGCAGCGCAATTGTGGGGATAGCCGTCGGCGCCTATGCGCTCGCCTCGATCGCTTCTACCATCGCCCTATGGACTCCTCGGTCAAGCCGGCCCCCACAGCGCCGGACGGGCCAGACACACCCCCGATCCACACAAACGCTGGGCGAGACGCCACTGCCGTGAGCGCTCACGGGCATATGAACGACTGGATCGAGCAGGCCGAGGCGACCCTCGCGGCGGCCGGCCACAAGCGTGGAGGCGCGCGTCGTGCGCTGCTCGAGCTGCTCGACGCCCAGCAGTGCGCTTTGACCGCCGTGGAGATCGAGGACTCCTTGCGGGCAGCCCAGCGGCGAGTCAGCCGCGCCAGCGTCTATCGCATCCTCGACGAGCTCGAGCAGCTGCGCTTGGTGCAGCGCGTGGAGACCGGCCAAGCGATGGTCCGCTACGAGCGGGTGTGCTCTGAGGAGGAGCACCACCACCATCTCGTATGCGACGGTTGTGGCTTGGTGATGCCGTTTTCCGACGAAGCTTTGGAGCTGGCGATCTCGAGCCTCAGCTCGCGCGTGCCGCTGACGGTCTCAGAGCACGAGATCGTGCTGCGTGGATCCTGCTCGGATTGTTCGGACTGACTCCTGGGCCCGGGTCGGCTTGCCCCACAGGTAACCCAACAGGCAACCAAGCATCAACACCGCGACCACAAGCAGCACCGGTCCCGAATCCTCGGTCAATGCGCCGATCGCACCCGCGGCAAGGCCACCTGAGAGCGCCGCCAGCCAAGCCGGGTCCGAATCGACCGGTGCGCAGACGCGCTCTCTGTAGCGGACCGCAAGCACGGAGGCGACCACGGCCACGGCGGTCGCGATCGGCATCAGGTGGTTCTTCAGCTCGTTCCAAGCCGCTCCATAGCGCCGCACGACGATGTCCCTGATGTCCCCGGGCGAGCGCGCGTCCAAGACGCTGCCGGTGAAGTGTCCGCTGCCGTGAGCGCTCGCCAGGTCAAGTGCCGCCAACACGATCAGACCGATGATCGGCGCAGACATCGCGAGCAGGATGCGTTTCCGATTCAAGCTGCCTGGTAGCAACATCACGGTCGCCACCGCTGTGCCCGCACTCACCAAGATGACGCCGCCCACGCCCGCGCCGATCCGCGCCGAGCCCTCCACGATTGCGAGAAGGATGCCGGCGCAGGCCATCGTCGTGGCGGCCCGCCTGGAGTGCACCGCCGGATACAGCCACGCGGCGACGGCGCCAAACACGAGCACCGCCAATCCCGACTTCAGCTCGTTGCCGATTCCATAGAAGCGCGCCCCCAAGATCGGGTCGGGACCAAGCACCGAGCGGACCAGCAGTTGCGTGCCCGCCAACGCATCGACCGTCAAGGCGACCAAAGCACACACGGCCGGCACGATCGGCGCTCTCGGCCAGGGCACGAGCCGGTCGGTGAGGGTCGCCAGAGCGAAGCACGCCGCCACGATCACCGCGAATTCCAAGGTCCTCGCAGGCTCCAAAGCGGCAGGCAGCAGCATCCCCACCGGCGTCCACATCAGCGCGAGCGCGCCGACTCGCAGTGCCCAGGCGCGCCGTGCTTGGACCCTGACGCGGCGGTCGGCGGCCAGAGTCAAAGGTAGGTGGACGGCGGCCAACAACAGCGCCCAGGCCGCCATCAGCCAGGCGACCGCCGGCAGGCGCCGGCCTCCGATAGTTTCCAAGCGCGCCTTGAAATCGCGCATTTGGGAGCTGTCGAAGCGACCGTCCAGCCCGATCGGCTTGCCGCGCATGTCGGGCGGCGTGGCCAACCCCAGATGCTTGAGGATCGTCGGGGCGATGTCGATCGAGGCGACCAATCCCCGCTCGTTCGTGGTCTGCGAGGTCAGTGTCTGGCCGTCGCTGCCGAGCCCGGCCGCGGCGACCCATAGGAGTTGGTGGCCCGGGCCGTCCGGCGCTCGCTGGACTGCGATCAACAGCTCGCGGCGGGCGCGCGTCGAGACGAGGGTCCTCAGCGCCGTGTTGCCGGCGTCTGCGTCCGGTAGATCGGCGACCACCATGCGATGTATCCGCTCGAGTCGCGAAATGCGAGCAAGCAGCGTCTTGGGGGTGCCGCGCGAAACAGAGGCGACCCGCCCGTCCCGTCTCGCCGCAACCGCGCTGTCGGGACCGCCCATACCGGCGTAGGCGCCGCCGTCCGGAATTTGGCTGGCGAGCAGGCCCGGCTCGAGTAGCTGTGGCGCTGTGTCTGCGCGTCTGGAGACGGCCGACCAAGGTTCGATCCGGCCTCCTCCAGCAGGATCTTGGCCAGCAATTAGCGTGAGCGCAGGCAGCCCAGATTGGCGGTAGGACGAGCTCGAGATGCGCGCTCCCTGAGTGATGTCCAAAGCCAGCTGGGAGGCCGTGTATGTGCCTTGGCTGGCGCTCATGATCCCGATCGAAAGCCCCGGGACAGAAGCCAGCTCGCGCTCGGTCGCGTCGCTCGCCGATTCTCCGGGGGCCGGCCGGGCCGAGACGAACACGATCAGGGCCGACGGCACCAAGGAAGCCGCTCCCGCGGTGGAGCGGGCGGCCTCGCCCGGCGCCTGGTCGGGCCTGTCCGAGACAGATGTGCCGGCGCCGAGGGCGCCCGCCGGCGCGCACCAGCACACGAATAGGCACAGGAGGGCCGCAAACAGCCCTCCGCGCGCTCTGCTCAGCTCTCGGTCCCCCCGGACGTCCCCGCCGCAACGGCTTTCTCCTCGGAGGCGAAGGCCGCGAACTCGGCTTCGTCGGCGGGGCTCAGGCGCGTGGCGCTGCCCTCGATGTTCAGGCGCGGCAGGCTCCTGTCCAGCCATCCGGGGATCTTCCAGGTGACGTCACCAAGGATGTTGAGCACGGCTGGAAGCAGCAGGCAGCGCACGACCACGGCGTCCAAGAACACGGCCGAGGCGAGACTCAACCCGAACTCCTTGATGACCCTGCTTTCGCCGAGCATGAACGACAAGAACACGCAAATCATGATCGCCGCCGCCGCCGTCACCACGCGGCCGGTGAGTGCGAGTCCCTCACCGACGGCCTTGCGGCTGTCCCCGTGGCGCGACCACTGCTCGTGGATGCGCGAAACGAGGAACACCTCGTAGTCCATCGAGAGGCCGAACACGATCGCGAACAGCATCACAGGGATGAAGGACTCGATCGGGCCGCCTTTGACACCCATCAGTCCATCGATCCAACCCCACTGGAACACGACCACGATCACTCCCAGTGAAGCACCGATGCTGAGCAGGTTCATGAATGCGGCTTGCAGAGGGATCACCAGCGAGCGGAACACCACCATCAGGAGCAGCGCCGAGAGCAGCACCACCACGCCGATGAACAGGGGCAGCTTTTTCGCGAGTACCGCCGCGAAATCGACTGAGCCGGCCGTGATGCCGCCCACGTAGACATGCATCCCCGCGTGTGCGGCCACCGGCGGGATGACCTGGCCGCGCAGGTGGGTCACCAGCTGGGTCGTCTTGTACTCCTGGGGCGAGGAGGTCGGATACACGGAGATCGTGGCCACACTGCCGCCCGGATTGAACTTGGCGGGTGCCACCGCTGCGACGTCGGGCGCACCCGCCATCGCGGCGCGCAGTTCTTCGATTGCCGCCTTGCCGCTTGGCGAGGGTGGCGTGATTGGCTGCGTACCCGAGGAGACCGCCTGCTTACGCGGGTTTGGCACTGTCGTGACGACCAGCAGCGGACCGTTGAAGCCCTTGCCGAACCCTTCCGCAAGAAGCTGATAGGCCTTGTAGGTGGTGGTGTGGACTGGATCGTTGCTGGCGTCGCTGGAGCCCAACCGAAGCGCTGTGGCGGGTGCCGCGATCACCAGCATCACGAGCACCGAGACGATTGCGATGCTCCAGGAGTGCTGCTGCACGTATGAGCTCCAACGCAGCCAGGTCCGGCCGTGTCGCGCGTCTGTGGCCTGTGCGCCGCGCTTGTTCGCGCGCGCGAATTTAAATGCCCGCCCGCCCCGTACCAAGCGCCCCCCTGCAAACGTCAGCAGTGCGGGCAGCAAGGTCAGCGAGGCGAGCATCACGAGCAATACGCCGATCGACGCCGATATGGCGACGCCATATAGAAAGTTCACCCCCAGCAACATCATTCCCAGCAATGCGATCACGACTGTGCACCCGGCGAACAGGACTGCGCGCCCAGCCGTGTCCATCGCTTGAACGACCGATTCCCGCACGTCCCCGAAGGTGGGGCCAGGGGTGGAGTAGGCCTCGCGGAAGCGGGTCACGATGAACAGCGCGTAATCGATCCCCACGCCCAGGCCGATCATCGCGGCGAGCTCGGAGGAGAAATCGGCCGTGTCCACCACATGCGTGAACAGGGAGATCAGACCGAGGCCGGTGCCGAGCCCGAACAGCGCTGTCACGATCGGCAGGCCCATCGCGATCAGTGAGCCGAAGGTGATCAACAACACCACGATCGCCGCCAACAGTCCCACCGCTGTGGTGACGCCGAAGCCTTCCTGCTGGGTCTGCTCGATCGCCTGCCCGCCCAGCTCGATCTGGATGTCGGGCGTGCGCGCCGCTTCGGCCGTTTTGACCACATTTTCGCCGGCGCTTTTGGGCAGTTCGTTGGCCTTTTCGTCGAACACCACCGTCGCGAATGCGATCTTTTCGTTGGCCGAGATCGCCTTGCCCGCCTGGCTGGCGGCGTAGGGGCTGATCACGCCGGTGACGTGGGGCAGCGTCGCGACGTTGGCGAACAAGGCGCCCATGTGGGCCTCGACCGCCGGGTCGCGCACCGTGCCGTGGGCGACCTTGAAAACGATCGTGTCGCGGTCGCCGGCCTGTGCCGGGAAGCTGCGGTCGAGCAGATCCGAGGCGCGCTGGGCGTCGGAGTTGGGCAGCGTGAAGTTGTTCGAGTAAGAGGCGCCGCCGCCCGCTTGGGCGAGCACGTTGACGCCGATCAGCAATGCCACCCAGCCGATCGCGATGTAAAGGCGGTGAGTTGTCGTCCAGCGAGCGAGCTTGAGCATCGTTGAGAACCTAGCGGGAGGGGACGGGCGTCCAGGTTATCCCACCGAGAACAGCTCCAAGGAGCCAGTCAGCTTGTGTTCGTTGGCGTCGCCCTCAGGCTCGACCACGTGCCCGTTGACGACGATCGGGCTGTTCCAGTGGCCGGTTTCTCCGGGAAACTTTGCGATCGGGTGCCCCGAGCGCGGGCGATACACGTAGATGCCGCCCTCCGCCGGGTCATACACGTAGAGCAGTCCGCCAACGATCACAGGGCTCGTACCGGGCGTGTCGTTCTCCCACACCAAGCGCAGCCGGCCGGAGATCAAAGCGTAGGCCGCCGTGGCGTGTTCGGCGCCGACGAACACCGTGGTTTTGGTCTTCCGGCCGCCAGTCGCGACGCTCCACACAGCCGGCGCGCTGAACAGCTCCCCGCCGCCAGGCAGCGCAAGGCGTTGGACTTCGCCGCCGAGCCTGTTCGGCACCGACGGCGCGTGACCGTCCAAGTTCGAGAGCGAGAGCACGCGCATAATCCCGTCCTTACCCGCGATCAACACCCGGTTCTGTCCAAGCAGGACGGGTGCGCTGGAGCCAAGGTCGGTGTCGCTTTCGTTCAATTGCGCCTGGTTGACCGGCGTGAAGGCTTGGCGCAGATTCAGGCCTCCAAGCGTCAGCTCGATCACGCTGTCGCCCAGATTCGTGCTCCCGTTCCAAGGTCCGTTGCCTGTCGAGATCAAGATCCGCCGCCCGCCGGGCTCCACGACCGGTCCGCCGCGTGAGAGGATCGCCGAATCGCTGGCCGGACAGCTGCTCGGCACGATCAAGGCGCGGCGGTTGGCGCACAGGGTGTTGAACACGCTCGCGACCCGTCCGCCGGCACGATCGATCGCCACCACATGGCCTTGGTAGGGCGGGGCGTCGCCGAAATAGCCTCCCGTCGCCACGAGCAGATACGGACCGTCCACGCCCAGCGCCGCGGCCAGCTTCTCGTGGGTCGCGTCCTTGGTTACAGAGACCGGCCAACCGGGGGCCTCCTGACCGGAAGACAGCGAAAGCTTGTGGACCAAGCCGTTGGGGGAAGTCGCATACACAAAGCCTTCTCCGGGCACGCTCACCGGGCTGGCTGTCGTGATCTGGGAGCTGCCCGCCCAACTCGAGTAGCCGGGCGGCGTGAACGTCCACAGAACCTTGCCGCTGGTCGCATCGAGCGCAAGCGTCTTGCCATAGGTCGTGGTGAGGATCGCGACGCTGTGCTCGGCGCCCGCCACGCTTGCTTGGTGCAGGTAGATGGGCGAGGAGTCCACCGTGCCCGGAAGGCTCACCCTAACGCGGTGCAGGTGGGCGAGATTGGCGGCCGTGACCCCGCTTGAGAGCGAGCTCGCGTCCGAGCGCTGAGGATTCAGGCCGAACTCGGGCCAGTCTCTCAGGCGGGCGCTGGCCAGATGAGCGCCGCCCGAGACTCTGTTTTCGACGCCGCCGGGAATAACGCTGGCGGCTGCCGTAGGTGTCGAGTCCTCAGCCGGGGCGCTGCTGCCGCACGCGCTCAGCAAGGCCGTCGCGGTAAGACTCGCGGCGAGGCGTGAGAGATTGGTCGCGGACACTGCGACGGTTGTAGCGCAGCCCGCGGTCGGGCACAGGCGCCGCGAGCCGATGGCGCGGCCAGGCGCCGCGAGCCGAATGGCGCGGCCAGGCGTTGGGGGGCGAGTGCTCGGCGCGGCTTGGTCTGAGGGCAGGCTCTGGCGTATCCTCGGTTCGTAACCGATCTGGGAAGGTGGCAGCGATGGCCAAGACACCACGCGTAGGAGAGCAGGCACCGGACTTCGAGCTGAGAGGTACCAACGGTCCCTTCAAGCTCTCAGACCATCGCGGCGAGCGAGTCGTGCTGCTGTTCTATCCGGGCGACAACACCATGGTTTGCACGAAGCAGTTCTGCTCCTATCGCGACCGCGCCGAGGACTTCGCCTCCCTGAACGCAACGGTCGTTGGGATCTCCTCGCAGGACCTCTCCTCTCACGAGCAGTTCACCGCCAAGCACGGTCTCAACGTGCCTCTGCTGGCCGATGTCGACAAGTCGGTGGCCAAGTCCTACTCGGCCATCGCCCCCGGCATCGGCTCCACCGCGCGCGCGGTGATCGTGATCGACGAGCAGGGCGTCGTACGCGATCGCCACGACCATCGACTCGGGCTCGACTATCAGACGGTGGACGAGCTCAAGGGCGCGCTGGACTCGCTGGCCTAGCCTCCAGCTCCGCCGGTCGCGCTTCGGCGGCGCGGCGGGCGTGCATCTCCATCAGCTCCAGCTGCATGTTGCGCTCGCTCTCGCCCGGCCCGGGCGAGCGCCTGCGCCAGGTGCCCTCGCCGCTCAGCTCCCAAGAACTCTGGTTGTCGGCGAAGGCCCTTTCCAAAGTGTCCATCAGCTCGTCCTTCAGCTCGGGGGTCTCGACCGGCGCGGCGAGCTCCACGCGATGGTCCAAGTTGCGCGGCATCAGATCCGCCGAGGCGATGTAGACGACCCGCTCTCCCGCCCGCTCGAATGTGTAGACGCGCGAGTGCTCGAGCAGCCGGCCAACCACCGAGACGACTTTGATGTTCTCAGAGACGCCCGGCAGGCCCGGGCGCAAACAGCAGATCCCGCGCACGTTCAGGTCCACCCGCACGCCGGCCATCGAGGCTCTGTAGAGAGCCCGGATGCAGTGGCCGTCGACCAGCGCGTTCATCTTCATCGCGATCCGCGCCGGCGACTGTGGAGAATGGGCCGCGATCGTGGCGTCGATCTCGGCGATCAGGCCCTCGCGCAGGTGGGCCGGAGCGATCAACACCTTGCGATAACGCAGGGGTCGCCCGAAGCCGGTCAGGTTGTTGAACATGTCGGCCACGTCGGCCCCGATCTGCTCATCGGTCGTGAACAGGCCGAAATCCGTATATAGGCGCGCGGTGGCCGAGTGGTAGTTGCCGGTGCCCACGTGCACGTAGTTGCGCACCCCGTCCCCCTCGCGGCGTACCACAAGCACGCACTTGGCATGTGTCTTCAGCGCCGGCTGTCCGTAGACGACGTGTACGCCGGCCTCCTCCAAAGCCTTGGCCCAGTGGATGTTCATGCGCTCGTCAAAGCGCGCCGTCAACTCGACCAAGGCGACCGCCTGCTTGCCGCGCTCGGAGGCTTCGATCAGGTCCGGCACCAAGGGCGAGTCGTCGCTCGTGCGATACACCGTCTGCTTGATCGCCAGCACGTTGGGGTCGGATACGGCCTGTTCCACGAACCGCTCGACTGAGGTCGCGAACGAATCGTAGGGGTGGTGCACGAGCACGTCGCCCTCCCTCATCGCGGCGAAGACATCGGCGCGCTCGCCCTCGTGGCGGACCAGGCGCGGATGGGTGACCGGCGAGTAGGGGGCATTGCGCAGCTCGGGCATCCCCGGCAGCTTCACGATCTGCCACAGGGCGCCCATGTCCAGCAATCCATCGACCGGATAGACCTCGTCCTCGCGCACTCCCAACAGTCCCACCAGCTCCTCGCGCAGGCGCTCCGAGCAGCTGGTGCCCACCTCGACGCGAACGATCTCCCCGAAGCGGCGGCGGCGCAGCTCGTCCTCGACCGCCTGCAACAGGTCGGCGGCGTCGTCTGAGACCTCCAGGTCGGCGTCTCTGGTGACCCTGAAGAAGTCGTAGTCCACGATCTCCATGCCCGGGAACAAGGCGTCGAGGTGGTTGGCGATCACATCCTCGAGAGGCACCATTGTTATGTGGGGAGCCCCAACGGCCGCCCCGCCCGTGGCGGACCCGCTCGGCGGCTCGGCGGCGGAGCGTACGCTGACAAAGCGCGGCAGGATCTCCGTCGGGACCTTCACACGTGCGAACACCGTCTCCCCGCCGGTCGGGTCGCGCACAAGCACAGCCAGGCTGAGCGACAGGTTGGAGATGTAGGGGAACGGCCTACCCGGGGCCACCGCCAAGGGAGTCAGCGCCGGGAATATGACGCGGCGGAAGTGCTGGGCCAGGTAGGAGCGCTGGTCCTCATCGAGCTGCTCGAAGCCGACCACCTCGATGCCCTGCTCGGAGAGAGCCGGGCGCAGGCTTCGCTCGAAGCAGTCGCTCAGGCGCACCCCCAGCTCCAACACGCGCTCGCGGATCGCGGCGATCGTCTCGCTGGGGGTGAACCCGTCCTGGCTGGGGTTCTCCACGCCCGCGTCGATCTGGTCGTGCAGACCGGCCACCCGCACCATGTAGTACTCGTCGAGGTTGGTGGTATAGATCGCCGCGAACTTGACGCGCTCCAGCAACGGTGTCGTCTCGTCCTCGCCGAGCTGCAAGACCCGCTCGTTGAAGTCCAGCCACGAGAGCTCGCGATTGATGTAGAGCGCGGGGTCCTCCAGCCGCGGGCGGCCGCCGGCGTCCTGTGGCGGTCGCGGGGAGCCATCCTCCGCATGTTGGGGGGGCTGCGCGGCCTTGTGTTGGCTGGTCAAGTGGGTGTCCAAGTCATCTATGCTCGCAGAACCTCATGGCTATGGCTCGCCAGCTCTGGTTGCTGCGTCACGCCGACGCGGAGCCCCACGGCACCCGTCCCGACGCCGAGCGTCGGCTCACCGAGCGCGGCCGACGGCAAGCCGAGGTAGCGGGAACCGCCATCGCCCGGATGGCCGTCAAGTTCGAGGCGATCCTGGCCAGCCCCAAGGCGCGAGCGCGCGAAACGGCGGAATTGGCGCTCGGGCAGATGGAGGACTCCCAGCGTGAGATGCTCGACTTGCATCCGCTCCTGGCGGGCGGAGTGCATGCGCGCGAGGCCTTGGATCTGCTGGACGGCGTCGGTGCCGGCGGACCCGCGCTGCTTGTGGGCCACGAGCCTGATCTGTCGGGCATCGTGGGCGAACTCACGGGCGCGCGTGTGGACTTGAAGAAGGGCGGACTCGTGCTGGTGCGGCTAGGCGCCGGTGGCGCTCAGCTCGTACTGCTCCTGCGCCCCGTCGAGCTTTCCCTGATCGCCGGCTTGGCCCTCGAGGCGATCTGACTCCGGGCCGCGCGCGGATTTGGCGGACGAGCCGCCGGCGGGCGGCATGGCGTCGAGCGGCTCCGCGTCGGTCGGTTCGGCGGCGAAGCGGTAGCCGATGCCGAAATGGGTGTGGATGTAGCGCCAACCCGGCGAGGCCTTCTCGAGCTTTTGGCGTAGCTTGCGCACGAACACGTCCACCGAGCGGTCGCCGCGCACCATCGCATAGCCCCACAGGCGCGAATAGATCTCCTCGCGCTCGAGCACCCTGCCTTCGCCTCCGGCCAGCAGCTCGATCAGCTCGAACTCGCGCCTGGTCAACTCCAGGCTCTGTCCTGCCACGAAGGCCTGGAAGCGATCGGAGCGGATTTCCACCTCGCCCGCCAAGCACGGCTTGACCGTCCCGCGACCGGTGGTGCGTCGCCGCCGCCGCACGAGTCCTTGCAGGCGGGCGATGATTTCCTCGGGATGACACGGCTTGGTGACCCAGTCGTCGGCTCCCAGGCGCAATCCACGAACCCGCTGGGCGACAGTGGAGGGCCCTGTACACACGACGATGCCGAGCTCCGGCAAAGCCCCACAAAGGCGCTCCAGCCACTCCCAAGCCTGGGGTCCGAGCACCGCCAGGTCAACCACGAGCGCGCTCAAGCGCATCGAAGCGACGGCCTCCGGTTGGACGGGACTGGCGAGCACGCGGTGCTCCCAGCCGAGGCGGTCCATACGCTTGCCCAAGACCTGGATGAAGCCGCTGTCACGGTCGAGTACCGCGACGCGCAGCGATGCCGTAGCCCCTGCGCTCGATGCGACCCCGTCATCCGTGGAGAGGATCCCCGCCGTCATCTGCGCGCAGTGTATAGGGGACCGAGTCGCGAAAGACAAGAAGTGCAGACGATGGTCACAGGATCTTCACAGGCCATTTCCCTGTTTGCGGCGGTCCGGGGCTGTCCGGGCCGGCCCCGTTCAGCTCGCGAAAGGGTTGGACTGGTCGGAGAACTCTCGGAACAGGCCGGTCACGACAAAAGCCACCTGCTCGCCCACGTCGACCGCGTTGTCGCCGATTCGCTCCAAAGCACGAGCGACGAGGATCATGTGCATCGCCCACTCGCGCGTGTCCGGGTCGTCGCCGATCTCAAGCGCCGTGCGGAAGATCTGGCGGTTGAGGCGGTTGATCTCGCGATCCTGGCGTGCCAAATCTTCGGCCAGGCCCACGTCGCGGCCCGAGAAGGCGGCCTTGCACTGGACGATCTCCGAACGGGCGTGGGCGCCCATCTTGAGGATCATCTCAAGCACCTCCGGGCGCACCGGCGGCTCGTAACCGGACAGGGGGATCAGCTTGGCGATGTTCACGCACTGGTCGCCCATCCGCTCCACGTGCACGATCACGTGCAGCAAGGCCGCCACGAGCCGCAGATCGCCCGCCACGGGCGCCTGGGTGGCCAGCAGCGAGAGGATTCCCTGATGGACCTCCAAGTAGCGTCCGTCAACGCGGTCGTCGTCGGCGATCACCATCTGGGCCAGCTCCACGTCCTGGTGGGCGAGAGCCTCCATCGTGCGGTCGAGCTGCTCCAAGACCACGTCCAAGCCGCCAAGCGCGCGCGTCTCGAGCTCCTGCAGCTGCTGCTGGAAGTGCTGGCGGCCCTGCTGAGCAGTCAGCTGCGACGCTTGGCCTGCGTTGAGGCTAGCCGAACTTTCCGGTGACATATTCCTCGGTCCTGGAGTCCTTCGGGTTGGTGAAGATCTGTTGCGTCGGGCCCACCTCGACTAGCTCTCCGGTGAGCATGAAGGCGGTGCGGTCGGCCACGCGCGCGGCCTGCTGCATGTTGTGGGTGACGATCACGATCGTGACCTTGCTCTTGAGCTGATCGATCAACTCCTCGATCTTCAAGGTGGCGATCGGATCCAGGGCCGAGCAGGGCTCGTCCATCAGGATCACCTCGGGTTCCACCGCCAAGGAGCGCGCGATGCAAAGGCGCTGCTGCTGGCCGCCCGACAGCCCGGCACCAGGCTCTGAGAGGCGGTCCTTGACCTCCTCCCACAGGCCGGCCCCGCGCAGGGCGGTCTCGACCTTGTGCTGTAGGTCGCCGCGTCCACGCGAGGTGAGCCGCAGGCCGGAAGCCACGTTGTCGAACACCGACATCGTCGGGAACGGGTTGGGCTTCTGGAAGACCATCCCGATCGCCCGGCGCACGGCGACCACGTCCACGCTCGGGTCGTAGATGTCGAAGTCGTCGAGCAGCACCTTGCCCTCGGCGCGTGCGCCCGGTACCTCCTCGTGCATGCGATTGATGCAGCGCACCATCGTCAACTTGCCGCAGCCCGAGGGCCCGATGATCGCGGTCACCTCGTTGGCTTGGAAGTCGAGATCGATGCCCTTCACCTGGGCCACATCGCCGTAGTAGGCGCGCAGTTTCTCGAGCTTGACCGCCAAACCGTCGCGCACGTTGGCGCGGGTCTGGGCCTCGCCAGCGCCGGCGGTCCGGGTGCTGGTCGATTGGCTGCGGCTGGGGTCGAGCATCTGGGTCGGCGCCTCCTCGCGGGGCTCACCGTCTGTGGTCGTAGGCTGCTCCTCGGCGCTCATCCTAGGCCTTTCCGCGCTCACAGTTCTCTGGGTTGTCCCGGTCGTCGGGTCCTGTGCGCTCATCCCAAGCTACTCCTGCGAGCAAGTAGTCGCGCGAGCAAGTTGAGCACGAGGATCATGGCCACCAGCGTCAGGGCGGCTCCCCAGGCACGGTTTACCACGGATGTGGTCGGAGATGTGACATCCGTGTATATCTGGATCGGCAGCGAGTTCATGAAGCCGTTCAAGCTGAACTCGGTCTTCATCGTGGCGCCGGCGGTGAACAGCAGCGGCGCAGTCTCCCCCGCGGCGCGCGCGATCGCCAGCAGAACGCCCGTGACAAGGCCCGGCAAAGCGGTGGGCAGGACGATCCGGAAGATCACCTTCCAGCGCGGCGCGCCGAGCGCCAACGCCGACTCGCGCAACGATCCAGGGACCAGCAGGAGTACGACCTCAGCCGAGCGAGTCACCACCGGCAGCATCAAAAGGGCCAGGGCAAACGCGCCCTTATAAGCCGCATAGGAGCTGCCCGTGCCCACGATCAGGGCGATATAGATGAACAGGCCGAACATGATCGAAGGCACGCCCGTGAGCACGTCCACGAAGAAGCGCACGATCTGGGCGAAGCGACTTGAGCGCCCGTACTCGACCAGCCAGATCGCCACGCCCAAGCCGACCGGAACCGCCAGCAGCGAAGCGACCGCCACGATCTCGATCGTGCCGAGGATCGCGCTCTTGATGCCCCCGATCGAGGACGACGCGAAAAAAGTGTTGCCGGTCGGGTCGGTCGTGAAGAAGTCAACGCTCCACGAGCTCAAGCCCTTGCTCAGCAGGTAGTAGATGATCAACACCAGCGGTACCAGCGCGACCACCGTGGCCGCGACGACCGAACCCCGCGCGAGCTTGTCTTTGCGCCGGCGGCGGGCGCTCATGCCGAAGCGGTCGAGGGTGTGGGCGGAGGCACTCATGCGAGGCTGCGCTCCCCAGTGCTCAGCCGGCGGGAAGTCCGCGACGCGGGGGAGTGAGCGGGGGAGTGGCTCATGCGCCCATCCCCGCGCCCAACGGTGCGCTCGTCTCGGTGAGGTCAACGGCGGTGCGCTTGGGTTTGGTCGAGCGCTCCGCCCGCATCACGAGCAGGCGGGCGGCGATGTTGACCAAGAGGGTCAACACGAACAGGACGAGGCCCGCCGCGAACAGGGCGGAGCGGTGCAGTTCCTGGGCCTCGCCGAACTCGTTGGCGATCGCCGCCGCCAGGCTGTAGCCCTGGCCAAACAGGTGTTTGCCGAGCACAGGGGCGTCGCCGACGAGAATCGTCACGGCGATCGTCTCGCCGATCGCCCGCCCCAGACCGAGCATCGCGGCCCCGGAAATGCCGCTGCGGCAATAGGGGAGCACCGCTATGCGGATCATCTCCCAGCGCGTGGCGCCCAACCCGAGCGCGGCCTCCTTGTGGTCGGTGGGCACCGTGCTCATCACCTCGCGCGAGATCGCGCTGACGATCGGCAGGATCATGATCGCGAGGACCAAGCCGGTGATGAAGTAGTTGGGGATCGTCACGATCCCGCCGCCGATGAAGGGGATGAAATGGAACGTGTCGGCGACCCACTGCTCGGCCGGCTGCAGCTTGGGCGCCAAGAAGAAAATGCCCCAGAGCCCGTACACGACCGAAGGCACCGCGGCGAGCAGCTCGATCAGGATCGTGACCGGGCCCCTGATGCGCAGCGGGCACAGCTCGGTCACATACAGGGCCGTGGCCACCGCGACCGGCACGCCGATGATCAAGGCCAAGCCGGAGGTGATCAAGGTGCCGACCAGGAGAGGGAGCGCCCCGAACTCGTTGGCGCTCACGTTCCAGTTGTTGTCGAAGGTGAAGCCGAGCACCCCGAACTTTTCGAACGCGGGGCGAGCTTCGCCGACGAGCTTGACGAAGAAGTAGACGATCAGGAGGAGGATCGAAGCGGCCAAGGCCGTCAAGATCCAGCGCAAAGCCCGATCGGGGAGGCGGGCAAGCGGGGAGCGTTGCAGTACCGAACGCTTCCCGCCGCCCAGCGATGCTGCCTCCATGCGTTCAGCCGCCGACCCTCTGGCCACGCGGGGCGTGACCGGAGGGCTCCATGCTCATCGCGTCGCTCACGATGGCCTGGACTCTATGGGGCCGGCGGCTCGGCTTCATCTCAGCCTTTGATCGCTGCTCCGTTGCACTGCAATTCGCCCACGGCGGCCTTGGACTTTTCAAGGATCGCGCTGGGCAGCGCCGCGTAGTCGGCCTGGCTGAGCACGCTCTGGCCTGAGCCGAGACCGTATTCGAGGAACTGGACCACGCCCTTGGCGGCCGATTCGCCGCCGGGGACGCCGGCCTTGCACATGTCCTTGTAGACCACCACGAACGTCTGCGAGGTGATCGGGTAGGCCGCGGGGGAGGAGGGGTTTTTGATCTTGATGCCCAGGTTGGCGGGCACTTCGACCCCTTCGGCGGCCGCGCTGGTGGATTCAAGCGTCGGTTCGACGTACTTGCCGGACTTGTTCTTGACCGCGGCCGTCGTGAATTTGTGCTGTAGGGCATAGGCCTGCTCGACGTATCCGACGGCGCCCGTGGTCTGCTGGACCGCGCCGGCCACGCCCGCGTTGCCCTTGGCGCCCGTACCCGTCGGCCACTGCACGTCCTTGCCTTCGCCGACCTTGCTCTTCCATTCGGGGCTGACGGCGGTCAAGAAGCCGGTGAAGCCGGCGGTGGTGCCCGAGGAGTCCGAGCGGTGGATCACGGTGATCGCCGTGCTCGGCAGGGACACGCCCGGGTTGAGCGCCTTGATCTTGGCGTCGTTCCAGGTCTTGATCTTGCCGAGGAAGATTTCGGCGATCGTTTCGCCGTCCAGCTTGAGGCCGCTCTGGACACCAGGCAGGTTGTAGGAGACGGTGATCGCGCCCAAGAACATCGGGATCTGCTGCACCGGACCGACCTTTTCAAGCGCTTCGAAGTCGGCCGGCTTCAAGGGCGGGTCACTGGCGCCAAAGTCGACGGTCTTGCCCTCCAGGGCGGTGATGCCGGCACCCGAGCCGACCGGGTTGTAGTTGACGGTCAGGCCCGAGATGCCCGAGCCCCACTGCTGGTAGACCGGGGCGGCGAACGTGGAGCCGGCGCCGGAGATGGTCGCAGATGTCGAACTGGTGCTGCCCGTCGTGGAGCTTGATTTGCCACACGCGCCGACGGTCAGCGCGAGCAGCGCGCAACTCGCTAGCGCGCCGATCTTGTTCTTGTTCACAACTTCTCCTCTGACTGGGTTTTTAGCGGCGAGCAGGGCTGAGGCCCCGGCGCCGGCTCAGTGCAGGGCCAGTCTCATCAATCCAAGTGGTGCCCGTTGTGAACATCTCGTGAAAGCCCCGCGGCCACTCCGAGTGGCTGCGGCTGGAAGCGATAGCCGAATCCGGGGTGGGTGTGGATGAAGCGCCGGTCGGGCATCGCCTCCTCCAGCTTGCCCCGCAGCTTGCTCACGTAGACGTCAACCGAGCGGTCGCCGTGGCGCAATTCGCCCCCCCACACGGCCCCATAGAGCTCCTCGCGAGTAACTATCGCCCCGGCCCGGCGGGCCAAGGCGACGAGCAGCTCGAACTCTCGCACCGACAGCGTCAAGGCCCGTCCCGTGGCCAGCACCAAACCCTCGCCGAGCCTAATCTCGAGCTCACCGGCATACAGGATGCTGTCGCTGTCTTGGTGCACGGCCACCGTCCCATAGGGTGCTGGGAGCGGCGTGTGAAGGAGTTGCAAACTCGTGATCTAGTCGTGAAGAACTCGTGAAGGCACACGACACGGCCGGCGTCGTCCACATACCCTGCCCGGATGGCTTTTTTGCGCCCCAAGCCCGACCCTGTCCTGGTCACGCTCGTGGAAAGCGCCGGCAGCAACATCTTGCGCTCGGGTTTGCTTTTGCGCGAACTGCTCTCCGAGCTGCCCGAGCGCTCCGGCTTGGCTGACGAGCTGAAGGCCTTCGAGCAGGAGGGCGACCGCATCACCCACGACATCATCCATCGGCTCTCGGGTTCCCGCCCACCGGGCCGGCGCCTGCGCGTGCCCTTCGACGCGGGCGACGGCTACGCCTTGGCGACGGCCTTGGACGACGTGCTCGACCACACCGAGCAGACCGCGGCCTTGCTCTACCTGTATGGGGTCGAGGCGCCGATGGAGCAGGCGGTGGAGATGGCCGATGTCTTGGTCGGCGCCGACGAGCAGATCGTCAAGGCGTTGGAGCGCCTCGGGGCCGGTGCCGAGCCGGGCCCGTGCCTGGTCGAGATCCATCGCTTGGAGAACGAGGGCGATCGGCTGTTGCGCGACGGGGTTGCGTCCCTGTTCGAGGGCGGCGCGGCCGACCCGATGGTCGTGATCCGCTGGAAGGACATCTTCGAGTCGCTCGAGGCCGCCGTGGACGCGTGTGAGACGGTGGCCCACGTGATCGAGGGGATCATGCTCAAACGGGGCAAACGCTCCTGAGTCTCCGTCCGCGGGCGATTTATCGTCGGCGCGGAAGGCGTCCTCAGAACGTCGTAGCCGGGGCGCTCACTTCGATCTGTGCGCCTCTTGGGTTGCCCACGAAATAGATTTGGAAGGGAACCTTCACGCCCTGGGCGACTTCGGGCAGAACCGCACGTCCCGCCGCCACCGTCCTCCCGCCGCGTCGTGCCACCGCGTAGACCACCAGGTTTGCTTGGAGCACCGCGGAGCGGTTGACCACGCTGCCTGACTCGCTTGCTTCGGCGCCCCCAGTGCTCGCCCGGGCTTCGGTCACTTCGATCTTGGGGATGCTCCCAGCGGTCTTGCCTTCGCCCACCAGCGCGCTCGCGCTCGCCGGCGTGCCCGCCGCCTGGACCTGGTCGTCGACCCACACCACCGTCTTGCCGGGCTCCAGCAGCGGCAGCTCGGTCAGCGAGGATTGCAGGCCCGGCGCGTTGTTCTGGTAGAGTACATTCCCTTTCGCGCCGCTCACCCTCAACTCGATCGGCGCGCCGGCGAGCGTGTGCGTCGAGGTGTTGCGCACGCTCACCGCCACGGCCGTGCCTTCGCTCGAGTGCACCACAGCGCTGCTCAGGACCTTCACGTTCGGGTTCTCCTTGGCGACCGTCACGCCGTGCTTGGCGAGCGTGGTGTGCTTGGCCTGGCGTTCCAGCGCCGCGCTCTTTTCCTGAGTGCTCTCACAGCCGCAGACCGTCAGCGCCGCGAGTCCCGCGAGCAGCGCCGCCGCAGCAGACCCGTACGACCCTCTCCTCCCCCAAAAAGACACCCTCGATCCGCCGCGGGCGCCGAACCCTTCGCGATTGGCCCGCTTCATCGCCGGGCACGCCCCTGCTCGCTCACCCGAACGCCCCGCTCACATACTGCTTGGTGCGCTCCTGGCGCGGGTCGTCGAACACCTGGCGGCTGGTCCCGTACTCGACCAGCTCGCCCAGGTGCATGAAGGCGACGTGGTCGGCCACCCTCATCGCCTGCTGCAGATTGTGGGTCACGATCACGATCGCCACGCTCTCGCGCAACCCCACGATCAAATCCTCGATCGTCGCCGTGGAGATCGGGTCGAGCGCCGAGCACGGCTCGTCGAGCAGCAGCACCTCCGGCTTCACCGCAAGCGCGCGGGCGATGCACAGCCGCTGCTGTTGGCCTCCCGAGAGTCGCAGCGCCGAGCGCCTCAGGTCCGCTGCCACCTCCTCATAAAGCCCGGCCCTGCGCAACGCGTCGCGCACCGCATGGTCGATCTCCTCGGTGTGGCGCCTGCGCCTGCGTCCCGGACGCTCGGCCAGCGCGTAGGCCACGTTGTCGAAGATGCTCATCGGGAACGGGTTCGGCTGCTGGAAGACCATCGACACGCGCCTACGCAGCTCGTTGACCTCCAGCTCGTGGATGTCCACCCCGTCGAGGCTTATCTGCCCGGCTTTCGCCGCGCCCGCAGTGATCTCGGTCAGTCGGTTCAGCGAGCGCAGCAGCGTCGTCTTGCCCGATCCCGACGCCCCGATCAGGGCCAGCACCTCGCCTCGCCTCACCGGCAAGCTCACGTCCCTGACCACCCAATTCTCGCCATAGGCCAGCCACACCGACTCGACCTTCATCCGTTCCAGCACCTCCGCGCTCGCTTGGCGGGGTGGCAGCGCCGTGGTCTGGGGCGTCGTTGCGAGGACGTCGGCGACCAGCGCCGAGCCACCGTTGGTGTGGGCGTCGGGGCCGAGCACGCGCGGTTCTCGGTCGAGCGCGATCCGCTTGATCGGTGGGGGCATCAGGGGGTCTATTTGGGGCCTCTGGTGTCGGTTGTGCTGGACGGGGGGGTTGGGGGTGTGTTGGACGCGGAAGGGGTGCCCGCGCGCGCGTGTGTGTGCGTGTGTGTGCGCCCGCGCGCGCGTACGCGAGTGCGTGTGCGGGCGAAGAGGGGGCCCCCCGAGCTGATGCGGGTCACGGTCGCGTTCAGCCCGAGCACGATCGCCAGCAGCACGAACGCCGCCGCGTAGGCCTTTTGGTGGGAGTTGCCCTCGCCCGCGGGGGACTGGTAGAAGACGTAGCTGGTCAACGTCGAGCCGGTGCCCCTCAACGTGGAGAGGATCGGCGGCCCGCCCGCGGGTTCGGTGTTGGTGCCGCCCCCCAACAGGATCGTGATGATCGCCGTGTCGCCGATGATCCGGCCCATGCCCAAGACGACCCCGGTTGCGATCGCCGGGCGCACCGAGGGCAGCAGCACGTGCCTGATCGTCGTCGCCTTCGTCTTGCCGAGCGCCTGGGAGGCCTCCCGCATACGGTCGGGCAGCAAAGCCAGCGCCTCGTATTTGGCCGCCACGATCAAGGGCAGCGCGAGCACCCCCATCGTGATCCCCGCCGTCAAGAACGAGGTTCCCGTGACCGCCCCGTTTTCGGCGTGCTGGCTGAGAAAGCCCAAGAAGCTTTGCGAGAACACGAGCAGGCCGAACAGGGCCAACACCACGCTGGGCACCCCCGCCAACATCTCCAAGGTCAACTCCACCGTGCGTGCCAGCCAGGCCGGCCTGCGGTACTCCGAAAGCCAAACCGCGATCCCGATCCCGGCCGGCGCCGCCAGCACGATGCCGATCGCCGTGATGATCAAGGTCCCCACGATCGGGTCTGAGAAGCCGCCACTCTGTTTCTGTAGCAGCGAAGGTTTGGGCGAGTCCACGAGCAGCGAGGGGCGCAGGTAGGCGAGCCCCTTCACCAGCATGTAGCCCACGATCGCCGCCGCGATCAAGCACAACCCGATGCCGCTGGCCCAGCAGAGCCAGTAGCAGACGCGATCGATCAGCGGCCAGGTCTTCGTGCTCTCTTTGGCCGCCCGCAAGATCGGCGTACTCGGGCGCATCGCGCGCGGCCCACTCGCCGCGATCGCCACCGAGGAATCGACCGTCGCTCCCGCCATCACGACCCCACCCGCCGGGCCCGCGCCGCCGTTGCCACGCGGATGCCCGCCATCAGGCCCGCACCCCGTAGCGCTTCATCGACTGCTTGGCCGCCCACCCGGCCAAGGACAGGAAAGTCGCCGAGACGAGCAACACCGCCCCGATCGCATACAGCGTGTGCGAGAGCGGTCCGATGTTCAGCCCGCCCGATTCCTGGAAGATGGTCGCCGCCAAGGGCCTCACCGGCTCGAACAAGAAGGTGATCCCGTCCAACGGGTTGGCCGCGAACGGCCTGCTGCCCGAGACCAGGTCCAACATCACCGCCTCGCCCAAAGCGCGCGCGGTCGCCAAGATCGTGGCCGCCGCGATCGCCGGGCGCGCGGTGCGCAGCGACACCCTCCAGATCGTCCGCCACCGGTTGACCCCCAGCGCGGCCGACCCCTCCTTCCAAGCGGGGGGGACGGACGCGATTGCGTCGGTGCTGATCGCCACCATGATCGGCAGGATCATGATCGCCAAGATGATCGTCCCCATTGTCAAATTGTTGCCGTTGAGTTGGACCACTTGGATCACCGACTGCTTGCGCCCGTTGGAGATCAGGTGTTCGTTGATCCAAGGCGCCAGCGCCAAGATGCCGATCAGCCCGTAGATGATCGAGGGCACCCCCGCCAGCAGCCTGATCACCGGTTCCAGTGTTCTGCGTACCGGCGCCGGAGCGAACTCGCACACGAAGATCGAGGCGAGCGTCGAGATCGTCAGCGCGATGATCACCGCCGGGATGGTCGTGATCAAGGTCCCCCAGATCAGCGGCCAAGCTTTGAAGTAATAGATCGAGTGCCCCGGCAAGGGCGTGTTTTCGCGCATCGCTTTCAGCTGCGCTTCGACTTCACCGCCGCTTCCGAACCAGGCCAGCCCGTTGTGTGAGAACGAAGGCCAAGCCTTCACGATCACCGTGACCACCATCGCGGCGATCAGCGCCAGCACCACGAAAGCAAGCGCGCCGAGCATCCGCTCGGCGCGCCTGTCGGTCCTCACGGCCGCTGAAAGGCGCGGCCCCTCTGCGGACGTCGACTTCACCTGTGACTAGTGGACCGCGATCCAGCTGGAGTTGATGATGCTCTTGGTGATCGCGTTGCCACTGGTCACCCACTTGATGTACTTCGCGACTTGGCCCTTCGGTTCGCCTTTGGTGACCATCCAAAAGTTACGCACGCCCGTGTATTGGCCCGAGCGGGCATTGCGCAAGTTGCAGGCCACGCCCTGATAGCCGACCGCGTTTACACCCGAGGTGTAGGCAAACGACACGAAACCGATTCCTTGCTTGTCGGCGCTGACCGCGTTCTGCTCCAGGCCGTTGGATGTCTTGGCCGTGGCGCTCGGGGAGATCTTCAAGTATTCGCCCAAGAAAATGTGCTGGAAAGCGTCCTGGGTACCGGAGGCGCCGTCACGGTCGAACAGGTCGATCGGGCCGGTGATTTTCGCGCCCTGCACTTCGCTCCAGTCGCGGATGCGTCCGGTGAAGATGCCTTCTACGCTTTCTTGGGTCAAGTTGGTGACCGGGTTGGCTTTGTTGGTGATGATGCAGACCCCGTCTCTGGCGATCTTGGTGAACACGAGCCCTTTCGGGTCCACGCCCACGATCGGGTCGCGCGAGGAGTCGCCGATGTCGAAGCGGCCCGTCGACGCGCCGTTGATGCCGATGTCGCTCTCGCCTCCCAGAACCGACGGCGCCGGGATCTTGGGGAACGCTTTGTGGTAGGCGGCCGCCAGCTTCTGGGCGAGCGGCAGGACCGACGTGGAGCCGCCCTCGATGATCCTCTTGGCGGCCAGCGCGCTTGCCGGCATGGCGAGCGCCAATATCAGTGTTGAGACGATCAAGGCGCGTTTCGCGCGCATGGTTATCTGCTCCTTTTGCTCTGAGGGTTTACGGGGTTGCGGTGAACGCGAACACGGCTCGAGCCCGATTCGATGCGGTGTTCCGCCTGAATCGCGATCCCATTACGCCCCAGCGTGCAGCGTGCCGCCCACGGGGCGCCCCGATGTTTCGTTTTTGTGAACGCCAAAGACCTCTTAATGTGAAAATTTTGTGAAGCGGACGGCTTTGAAGCGACGGGCATGTGTCGTTTTTGTGAACGACGATTGCTTTTGCCGGGTCGAGGTGTGAAGCTGGCGGCCGCCTCGCCATGACCGACGACCAAGACCTTTCTCCCTTTCCCATCGAGCCCGAGCCGGACGGCTCCTCCGACGGCGAGGAGCACGCCTCAAGCAACGGCCTGGCCCGTCCCGGCGGCGCCCCCGAGCGCGAGGCCGTGCGTCCAAGCGCGGCCAAAGTCCGTTCGGGCCTTGCCCACAAACGCAACCCGGCTCTCGTGGTCCTCGGAGACGTGGCCCAAGGCACGCGCCGGATGCTCTTGCGCGACCCCCTCAACACTTTCCTGCTCGTCGCCTCGATCGGCCTGGCGATCACATTTGCCCTGCTGCTCGGCTCGATCAAACCGTCCTCGACCGGCACCCAGGTCCCGATCAGCACGATCCAAACCCTGGCCAAGCGCCACCAGCTGGCGGCCGCAGTCCTGCTCGACCACGACAGCCGCGTCGAGGCCACCACCACCCCCAAGGCGCCCGCGATCGGCACCACCGGCGGCATCTCGGTGCCCTCTAACAACAAGAACAACAATGCCGAACTGGAAGCGCCGTCCGGTCAGATGCAGAGGCTGTGGGCCGCCTATCCCAGCTCGGGCGCCCTCACCCAGCAGCTCCTGCGCGAACTGAGCACCTCCGGGGCGACCGTCGCCGTCAACCAGCAGTCGGGCAAGCCGACCGAGGCGATCGTCGTCCAGTTCCTGATCCCGATCCTCCTGCTCGTATGCCTGTTCTCGCTGTTCACGCGCCTCGGCGCCGAGGGCGCCGGCGGAGGCATCGCCGCCTTCTCCCAGTTCACCGGCAAGGGCAAGCGCAAAGGCAAGGGCACCGCGCACACGATCACCTTCGCCGACGTCGCCGGCGCCGGCGAAGCGGTGGCCGAGCTGCGCGAGATCCGCGACTACTTGGCCGAACCGGCCAAGTACCTCGATGTCGGCGCCGCCGCGCCCAAGGGCGTGCTGCTCGTTGGTCCTCCCGGCACCGGCAAGACCCTGCTCGCCAAGGCCGTCGCGGGCGAGGCAGATGCTGCTTTCTTCTCTCTGTCGGGCTCGGATTTCGTGGAGTCTTTGGTCGGCGTTGGCGCCGCCCGCGTGCGCGACCTGTTCCGCAAGGCGCGCAAGGCGGCCCCCGCGATCATCTTCATCGACGAGCTCGACGCCGCCGGGCGCAAGCGCGGCGCGGGCATCGGCCAGGGCAACGACGAGCGCGAGCAGACGCTCAACCAGATCCTCGTGGAGATGGACGGCTTCGCCGGAGACGGCGGCCTGGTCGTGATGGGCGCCACCAACCGCCCCGACATCCTCGACCCCGCGCTCCTGCGCCCCGGCCGCTTCGACAGACAGGTCGTGATCGACAACCCCGACGTCCACGGGCGCCTTGAGATCCTGCGCCTGCACGGAGGCAAGCGCCCGCTCACACCCGACGCCTCCTTGGAAGAGGTAGCGCGCCAAACCCCCGGCTTCTCAGGCGCGGAGCTTGCCAACGTGATCAACGAGGCCGCCCTGCTCAGCGTGCGCGACGGCCGCGTCCAGATCGACATGGCCACACTCGAGGAGGCGATCGACCGGGTCGTCGCCGGTCCCGCCAAGCGCCACATCCTGACCGAGCACGAGCGCTGGCTGATCTCGATCCACGAGTCCTCCCACGCGGTCGTCACCGACGCGCTCGGTCACACCTCTTCCACGCGCAAGCTCTCGATCGTCGCGCGCGGGCGCCAATTGGGCACCGCCGCCCACATGCTCTCCGACCGCGATCAAGTGATCATGAGCAAGCCCGACATGCAGAGCCAATTGATCGTGATCCTGGCCGGAGTCGCCGGCGAGCGGATCGCCTTCGGCCACGTCTCGACCTCCGCCAACGACGATCTGCACGCCGCCACCGCCCTGGCCCGCTCGATGGTCACCTCCTACGGCATGTCCGAGGCGCTCGGCCTCGTCACGATCGGCGAGAAGGGCGGCGAGGTGTTCCTCGGCGCCTCCCTCCAGGACCTCGGCTCGGTCGGCCCGCAGACGCTCGACTTGATCGACAACGAGGTGGAGCGTCTCGTCGGTGACGCCGCCGCCAGGGCCGAGGCGATCCTCGACCGCAACTGGAGCACCGTCGAGGAGACCGCGACCGCCCTGCTCGAGCACGAGACCCTGTCCGGCGTGGCCCTCGACGCGGTCCTCTCGACCGTCGAGGAGACGACCCTCGAGGAGCTCCACGACATCCGTCGGGGCAGCGTGCGCGACCCCGAGAAGGACAAGTGAGCCGCCGCCTGCGCCTGCCTTCGCCGGCGATGCTGGTGGCGCTCGTGGCGCTCGTGCTGTCCACCACCGGTTTCGCCGACGCCGCCCGCCGCGCCGTCGTGAGCGCGTTCGCAGGGCCCGTCTCCGTCAAGCCGCGCGCAGGCGGGATCCTCCTACTGGGCCACAACCGTAAGTTCCCGGCCTCGGCGATCCCCACCGTCGCCGACGCCAAGAGGGTGGGCGGCAAGACCGTGGCCCAGCTGGAAGGCACCTGCCCGCCCGACAGCGTGGACATCGGCAGTTGGTGCCTTGAAAGCGCGCCCTTCCCGCTCACCAAGGAAGACTTGGGCAAGAACAACTTCGTATGGGCGTCCAAGAAGTGTGAGGAAGAAGGTGGCTGGCTGCCCACCGCTTCCCAGCTGCTCGGCGGCGTGGAACGAGTCAAGCTCGACTCCACGATCCACGACTCCCAGCTCACCGCCACCGTCAACCTCGACGCCACGCGCGGCCTCAAAGACGAACGGGAGATGAGCTCCACCCTGGTGACCACCGAAGCGGGCTCGGCCGCCGCCGGTTTCGAGGGGGTCAGCGAAGGCGCGACCGGCGACCCGCGCCAAGGCCAGGCCAACCCGATCCCCCTGCCGGCTAACCCGTTCCCCGAATCGCTGCAGTACGTGACCGTCTACGACAACAACAACCACGGTGGCTTCGCGGGATCCGAGCCGGTCATCCAGCCCGAGAACTTCCGCTGCGCGTATGACCTGACGGCAGGTGCGATCAACAAGGGCAGTTCCTGAGTCCGTCTCGGAGCGCCGCGGGACGTATGCGCAGCTACACGATCATCGCCCTCGCGTTGTTCGCGGCCTTGGTCGCCCTGCCGGTCGCCCCGGCCGGCGCCGTGATCCTGCCCGCGCAAACGATCGACGGCCCCAGCGAGGACATCGTCGGCTTCGGCGGGGTGGCGATGGCCGAAGACGGGACCGGGGGGTTGGTGTATCTCAAGCGCGTGGACGGGGTCGCGCATGTGTTCGTGTCGCGGTATGTGGGGGGGCAGTGGTTGGCGCCGGTGCGGGTGGACACTGAAGAGCCGTTCGCCGGCGCCTGGCCACGGATCGCGGCGGCCAACGGCGGGGAGCTCTTGGTCGTGTGGGCCACCCCGTTTGCGACCGAGAAAGAAAAACCCGTCTACGAGCTGCTGGCGGCCTTGCTTGGACCCGGCGGTGTGCGCTTCGGCCAAGCCATCATCGTCGACGGCGACATCGAAGAAGCCTCCGGCACCAGCCCCGACCTGGCGATGAGCTCCAGCGGCCAGGCCGACGTCGTCTACCGCGTCGTCAAGACGGCCTCGGCCTCCACGGTGCCGCTGCTGCGCCCCGGCGACGTGGTCGAGCAGGTCCGCGTCGCGCACTTCAACGGGGAGCGCTGGGTGAACCTGGGCGCCATCAACCGCAACCCGGGCGCCTCGATGCGCCCGCCGACCCAGGCCAATGCGCCTGACATCGCGATCGGCCCGACCGGCAACGGCGTGGTCGTCTGGCAGGAGCCCGACGTCGAAGGCGTGGCGCGCATCTGGGCGCGGCGTGTGTTCGGCACTTCGCTCGACTATGTGATGCCGGTCAGCGCGACGAGCTTCAACGGCGTGCCTATCTCCGACGACGCTGACGCGCCCAGCGTCGCGCTTTCGCGTCTCGGCCAGGCCGAGGTCGCCTACCGCCAGCCGGCAGGACCCGGCTCGCCATTGCCGGGTCCGCGCGTCTTCCTGAACATCCTGCCCGACGGCGAATCGGTCAGCGGCTCGGAGTTCCAAGGCGCCACGATGCTCGACGAATCCTCCGTCTCCGGGGGCAAGGGTGCGGTGGTGGGGCCGCCCTCGATTGACATCGACGAACAGCGCTCGATGCGGCTGCTCTACGACTCAGGCGGCACGCCGCGCGTGATCGAAGCGGGCGACCGCGGCCTCTCCGGCGCGCTCTCGCTGGGGCCGCCCTTCGTCGGCGCCGAACCGTTTGCCGCGATCGTCATGAACCCCGAAGGTGGCGGTGTCGCGGCGTGGCCGAGCGCCGAAGCCCAGGGTCATCCGGCGGTGGCCGTGCGCGAGGACTTCCCTTCCGGCGCCGTGCAGACGGCTCTGGTCAGCGGCGGCGCCGGGGGGGAAGTGGGTGAACTGTCGGTCGGGCGCTCGGGTCTTGGCGACGGCCTGATCGCCTTTCGCCAAGGTCCCTTCGGCAACGCGGCGATCGTGGCCGCGCAGGCGACGGCGCCGCCCGAGCCCTCGCTGTTGACGGCGCCCAAAGGATGGATCAAGCCGGCTCAGGCGCTGCTCTCCTGGCAGCCCGCCACAAGTGCCGACGGCCCGCTCAGCTACCACGCCGTGCTCGACGGCCATGTCCTGTCGACGCCGGCCGGCGCCTTGAAGATGCGAGTGAGCCCGCGCGGCCTCGGCTCTGGGCGCCATCGCGTGCAGATTCTCGCCACCGACATCGACGGTCAGTCCACCTTGTCGGCACCCATCTCGCTTTTGATCACCGGAGTACCGCCGACCGTCAAGCTGGCGCGAGTCGCCCACGGCCTGGCGCTGTCGGTGCGCGTTGTCGATCCCTATGCGGGTGTCGACGCGCACGCCGTCAAGATCGGCTTCGGCGATGGCCACTCCGCGCACGGACGCGCCCGCTACGTGCACCGCTATGCCCATCCCGGTGTCTACCGCCTGACGGTCTCGGTGCGCGACAAGATCGGCAATCAGGGTGTCGTCGGCCAGTGGGTGAGCGTGCGATGAGGCTGCGCGCGGTCCTTGGGCTCGTCTGCGCGCTCGGTGTAGCGCTGCTCGCGGCGTCCCCCGCAAGCGCCGACATCTTCGGTCCTATCTCGCTCGTCTCCGAGGGAGCGCTCGGCGAGGGCGAACTCCAGCAGGCCGAATACGCGCACGACACGGCTATCTCCGGGGACGGGCGCTACGTGGTCTTCGATGGTTCGATTGGCGGCGTGACCGGCGTGTGGCGACGCGACCTGCAGAGCGGCGCCTTGCAGCAGGTGGCCGGGGGAGACGCCGAGCTGCCCTCGGCCAGCGAAGACGGGCGATACGTCAGCTTCACCACCAACGAAGGGGCGAGCCTGCCCGCGATCACCTTCGGGTTGGTCGGCGAACGGCCGGCCCAGACGACCGGGCTCAAGGAAGCGGTCAACGTCTATGTGCGGGATATGACCCGGCAACCGGACGAAGCGGGCGCATTCATCCTCGCCTCGGCCGCCAACGGCCCGGGGGAGCCGGTAACGCCTCTGACCTATCAGGTGCGGGAACCAGTCAGGGAAAGCACCGAGTACGGCGCGGCGGCCACCGGGCGATCTGCGATCAGCGCCGACGGCAACGAGGTCGCGTTCGTGACGACGGCCGTCTCCGATCTGGCGGGGCCGAGCACGCCCCCCTTTCAGGTCGCGGTGCGGTACCTGGACACCCACGAAACGAAGCTCGTCAGCCGTTGCTTCGCAAGCTGCCAGGCCGGCTATGAACCGGCGGTCGGCTCCCTTGAAAACGGTCAGCTTTACGGCGCCGTCTATACGGGAGGCTCGGCGGTCTTCGCCGCGCCTCCCACGTTTGGCAACTACGGCACGTCCTCTCCTCCCGGAGCGTCGATCAGCGGCGACGGCTCGACTGTCGCCTGGATGGGCGAGGACATCGGCCAGCAGGCACGTCTGCTGGCGAATGAAACGCGAAGCGCCCACTACACCGAGCCCCTGTGGCGACGAATCGAGCCCGGCTCGGAAACGCCGACCGAGCGAGTGACCGGGGGATCGGACCCCACAGATCCCCAGTGCGAGGCAAGCGGCGAGACCGTCCTACCAGCCGATCCCTCGCTCGCAGATCCCTGCCAGGGTCCCTTCGCGGCGGAAGAACAGGCGAAAGCGGCCGGGATTGTCAACGAAGCCGGGGCCGCGGGGGCCAGCGGCAACTTCGTGCCGAGGCTGAGCGCCGACGGCGGGAGGGTAGTCTTCGTCTCCGAGGCTCCGCTGGTCTCGCTCGGCGAAGACTTCGGCCGTGGGCGAGCCGGTCAGCCCGGCGACCTGTACATGGCCAACATGCGCCCCGGGCTCACGCGCATCCAGGCGCTCACCTCCCTGACAGAGCTGGCGGGCGGCGAAAACGCGGGCACGGCCGCGACGGCTCCGATCTTCGACTTCGACATTTCGCCCGACGGTAGCCAGATCGCATTTGCCACGCGACGGATCGAGTTCCCACTGGGCACGCCCGCCTACGTGAGTCCGCCGGCCGGGGAAGCGGGCATGAACGAACTGTTCGACATCGATCTGGACAACGACACGCTCACACGAGTGACCCACGGCTACGGTGGCCTCGACGAAGTGAGCGAGCACACCCATACGTCTAAACCCGCTGGGGAAGATCCCTATGTCGAACCTGGCGATGGCTCGCTCTCGCCCTCCTTCACGACCGCCGGGACGGAGCTCGCCTTCGTCTCCACTGCCTCCAACCTGGTATTCGGCGACGGGAATGCGCCCCCCGGTGGCCCCACCGGCCCGACCGGTGTGCTCGACGGCAGTGACGCTTTCGCCGTGGAGCGCACCACGTTCGCCTCGCTGCCGACCCCCCAGTACATCTCGCCGGCGCCACATCTCAGCACCCAGCCCGCATGGCGGCTCGGTGTCAGCGCCCTGGCTCGCCGTGACGGCAGCGTAGCGGTGTATGTCGATGCACCCGGTGCGGGGACGCTGCGCGCGGCCGCCCTGAGCGCCGTTCGTCTGAAGCTCGCCGACACCTCGGCTCGCCGTACCGCTCGCTCCCGGTTGCGAGGAGCACGGGCGGCCCGCCTTCGGGGTCATCGCGTCGCTGGCCGTGAGGTGGTCGCAACGCGGACCGTCGCCGCCGTCGCGACGCAAGTGCGCGCAGGCACCGAAGATTCCACTTTGCTCGTGCTGAGGCTCGCCAAGCCCTACGCCGCGCTGGCCTCCCAGGCGGGCGGCCTCTCGGCGGACATCGAGGTTGTGTTCAGCGAGCCGGGGGCGCCCACCCTGCGCCAGAGTGTCCCGGTGACCTTCCGGCGGGTCGCCCATCTCGCGCGCAAGCCAGCCCAGGTCACCACGCGGGACACCAAGGCCAATCGCCGTCGCCCGAGTGCACAACGATGACTCCACGGATCGCAAACACGCTCTTCAACCGCCCCCCGCTCGCGTGGATCGCGCCGGCGCTGCTCGTCGTGTGGCTCGCTTGGATCGCGGCGCTGGCCGGCGCGGTCGCACCGGCCGGGGCGGGAGCGGCCGATGCGGCGACGTGGCGACTGGAACAGCCTCTGCCTCCGAAGTCCGTCTCCGGTTCTCAGGAATCGCTCGTGCCCGCAGGGCTCGGCACGATCGGCGACGTCGAGTTTTGGGCGCCCAACCGCGGACTCCTGATCACCTCCGGCGACCCGCCCACGATCCCGGCAGGCGTGTGGGCCTACGACGGGGTGCGGTGGCACGAGCTCGCGAACGTCTGCGGCGGTGTCCAAGCCCCGCGCGAAGAAGCCGAAGGGGGACACGTGGTGTGGGCGGGCCCGGACGAATTCTGGACGATCTCCTCCGGACGTCCAGGGCAGGCCGGCGCGTCCACCGAATTCATAGAACCGCCTCCGCTCGTCGACAACACACTGTGCCGTTTCTCCGATGGGCAGGTGGCTGACTCCTACGCCCACCCCGAATTCCAGGCTGACTCTTACCAGGTCATGCGCGCTGGCGCTTGCTTCGATCCGTCCGATTGCTGGTTTGGGGGCGATGCGCTGCCCGAACCGCAGATCGGAGCCTTCCAGCTTCACTGGAACGGAGCATCCCTTGAAGCAGAGCCGTATCCCGACGAAGGGCACGCGGTCGGGGATATGCGGGTCGTGGAAGGTCGCCTGTATGAGAGCGTGCGGATCTCCAGCCGCGATCGCGTGAGCAGCGAAGAAGTCAGGCAGCCGCCGGCACTCCACCGGATCAATCCCGAAGGGGAACAGCCGACATTCCTGGGCGAAGGCAAAGTGCCGCTCTACGGGGAAGGTGAGCTGCCCGAAGCGCTCGACTTCCTGAATCTGGCCGGTGGCGAAGGTGCGCTGTGGGCCGCAGCCGGGCCAAAGTCGCCAGAAGCGGGCGAACCCGGCCAGGTGACGGTCGTGCGCCGCACCGGGGGCGCTTGGCGCCAGCTGATAGGACCCGGCAAGCCCGGCGAAGCCAAACCGGTCGGCCAGATCCTGCCCGCCGCCGAAGAAACGCAATTGCTTGGAGGCGAAGCGAGCAAGGCGGTTGTCAGTTCGATCGCGGCCGAACCGGGCAGCGACACCGCTTGGCTCGCGCTCAGGCCACGCGAAGGCCCGCTCGACACGCTGCGGGCGGTACTCGTGCACATATCCGCGGAAGGCAAGGTGCTCGAAGAGCAAACGCTGCCCTCGGCAAGCGAGGAGCGCGAAGGGGTAGGTCCAAAGGGAGCGGCCGCGCGGATCTCCTGCCCGGCTGCAGGCGACTGCTGGCTTGCGACCACACGGGGTTGGTTGTTTCACATGGCGCCGGAAGACGAACGGACGCTGCCGCTCGACGAAGACCCCAACTTCGATGGTCTCATCACCTACCGGCCCGAAGATCAAGGGTTGCCGCAGATCCCCCCCGACGCTCCGCCGTTGGACACTTCGGGTCTACAGGAAGAAGCGCCCGACTACGGAGGCGCCTTCCAGGAAGCGAAGACGCCACCGACCGAAGCCAAGGTGCACGTGCCGCTGCTCTCCGATCTGCACAGCCGTCTGGTTCACGGCACGACGCTGCAGCTCAGCTTTCATCTGGCCGTGCGGGCGCGTGTGCGCCTGCTCGCAAAGCGTCACGCAAAGCTCGTCGCGGCCACCCCCATGCGCACGCTCGGCTCGGGCAATCGCAGTCTGCTGCTCGCGTTGAACCCGCGACGCTGGCCGACCAAGCTTTCGTTGCAGACGCACGCGCTGGCGCCGCTGCCCACCACAGGCTCGCGTAGCCCCAACGTGGGCAGCATCACGACCGGATTCCTCGTGCTGCCGCACAACTACCTGCTCAGCGAATCGGGACTACTGCGGTGAGCAGGGCGAGATTGCCTCGACGCGCGGCTCGCACTCGATTTGCGTATCTCCTCGCCGCCCTAACCCTGCCGGTGGCGGCCCTCGCGCTGGTGGGTCCGCTTGCGCTGGGCGCACTGCCAGGGTCCGACAGAGCGACCGCGGTTGCCGCGACGACGTCCGTGGAAGCCCCAGTGCCACAGACCGACGCCTCGGTGCCCGCCGTGCGAGTAACGATGATCGGCGCCACGCCGCTCGAAGCTCCCAGCACGAACGAGACCTGGGGCGTGGGCGTGAGCGGCTCGGGCGCCCTGCTCGTGCGCTACACCAAGGAAATGGGCTGGACGCTCGGCCCCGCGCTCCCCGACGGCTTCGTGCTCGACAAAAGTGTGCTGGCCGGTCAGATGACCCCCTCGGGCGCCGGTGTGCTAGTCGGAACTCAGCCAAGCGCAGCGGGCGCAAGGCCCGAAGTCGTGCTCGTCCGTGACCCCGGCGGCGCGTTCGCGCCGACGGCGCCGGTGCCCACCGAAGGACAGACCGCGTCCGGTGAAGAACCGCTGATGAAGGTCGGCGAAAAGCTGTTCGTTGCCTCCCGAGCTCCGCTGCTGGCGCCGCTCCACGAAGCCGCGGGAGGAGCCGGTGCGCTGGTTGTGCCCGTCTGGGAAGCCGCGGGGGTGGAGAGCCAGGTGCTGCACTGGGACGGCCAAAAGTGGAGCTCGGAGCCGATCGAAATCCCGTCTGCCAGCAAGACCGACTTTCGCGTGCTGGCGCTCGGCGCGAGCGATCCCGAGCACGCCTGGCTGCTCGCGCAGCTATCCTCCAAGGCTTCCTACCCGGCCGGAGCTGTTGCTCTGTTTCGGCGTGTGCGCGAAGGAGCCGGGGCGGGCGCCAAGTGGATCTGGAAGCCGGCCACGGCACCCGGCGGCGAAGCGGGAGAAGCCGAACCGCTGACCGTTCCGGTACAGCAGGCGGGCAAACCGGCTGGCGCCGCGCCCTTCACTGTGCGTGGCGTCGGCGAGCCGCCGACCGCCCAGTCCCAGCTGCTGACCGTCACGAGCGAAGGCGTCTGGATCGACGGCGAACGCGGCGACGTTCAGAGCCCGAACTCGGCCTCCACGACGCTCTTCTTCAAGCCCGAAGCCGAACGCGCGGGAGGCAGCGTCGAGGCGAGCTGGTGTCAATCGCCACCCGAAGCCACCCCCCAATGCAGCTACGAACTGCCCGAAGCTCTGCCCCGGGGTCCCTCGCGTAGCATCGCCTGGGCGGATGGAAGCACCTTCGGCCGGCGTGTCGTCACGGGTCTGCCCGAAGGCGTGAGCCTCAGCCTGGCCACGCAACCGCTCGGGCGCTTCGAACGCGTGCTTGCGCTCGGCGCGGGCCCGAGCCCCGACGAAGACCCGGGCGCGACCTACGGTGCCGCCTTCACGAGTCCCGAGGAGGGTTGGCTGGGGGAGAATGTCATGCCCGTGCACCTCACCCGCGAACCGGCTCCCAGCCGGCTTGCGCCGTGGCCCACCTCGTTTCGTCACCCGCTGCTGGCAATAGCGCCACAGCCCGGCGCCCCGGTCGGCGCCCTCTCCAGCGAAGCGCTCGCGGTCGGCGACATGGGCGCGGTAGCACGCTTCAAGCCGGGCGTCGGCTGGCTGCCCGAAAGCCTGTTCGGGGTCGGACAGCGGGTCGAGCACCCGCGGCTGCGGGCGGTCGCCTGGCCGACGCCGACGCGCGCTTACGCGGTCGGCGATTACTCGAGCGAAGAATCCAACATGTGGTTGTGGCGTGGCGAGACCGGTCTATGGGAACCCGACCCGGCGATGCCGCTCAACTTCCGCGGCAACCTGCTAGGGGTCGCTTTCGACCCCAACAACCCGGCGCGTGGCTATGCGGTGGGGTCGAGCGTGACGGCTGGCGCCGAAGGGGTGCTGCTGCGATACGGCAAGACCTGGACCCAGGAAACCGGATTGCCCTCTCAGGTCCAGGGGGCGAACTTCGTCTCGATCGCGTTCGCCGGCTCGGAGGCGATCGTCGCCTACCGTGTGCGAGACGGGTCGAGCGGCCACGTGAGCGGAGGCTTGCTGGTCAACGAAGGCTCGGGCTGGCGCGTGGACGAACAGGCCGTGACCGCGACCGGCGGCGCCGTCCCCGGCGCGGTGGCAGGTTTGCCCGACGGCGGTGCGGCGTTCATCGCCACCGCCCCGGAAGGGGGAGGGACGCGGATATACGAGCGCGAATCCGCCGGCTCGCCGTGGCAGGCGACCGCAGTTCCCCTGCCCGGGGTGGGCGCCGGTTCGCTCGCCCTGTTTCGCGAAGGGGACGCGTTGCGGACGATTGTTTCCGCCGGCGGGATCGCCAACGAAGGCGAACCCCAATCGCCGCCGCCGGGGTTCCCCTCCAGCTACCTCAGTCCGCTCTCGCCGATCGGCGGCGGCCCGCAGAGCGGCGGCATGGTGAGGCAGACGGCCACTGGATGGAGCGACGAGAGCCACGAACTGAACCCGGCGGGAGAAGCCGCGGGAGGCTATGTCAGCCACGACATGCCCTACCGACTCGACCCGATCCTTGCGGTCCTGGTCGACCCGACCGGCACCCAGGGTTGGGCCGTGGGCGGCAATATCGACACGAAGTTCGAAGGTCGGCTCGAGACCGGCGACGTGGACCGCTACCCGGCCGACGGCGTCGCGCCTCTGGGCGCAGGCACGTCTCCTGTTTCGCTGGAAGTGCCCGAACGCGAAAGCGAAGCCAAGGACGTGACGTTCGCGATTGGCGGCAACGCCCAGTGCTCGGCCCCGTGTGGGGACCGCGCGCGGGCGGGCGTCGGCCCCGACGTCTGGCTGCGCACGGTGCTGGAACGCGCGCGCGGGGTCGGCGTGCGCGCGTTCCTCTACACCGGCCCGTTCGTGACCCAGGGCAAGGTCAACGGTCCCCGGTCCGTCCCGATCCTGTACGCGCAGGAGCTCGAAACCTACGCCTCGATGCTCAGGTCCGCTTCGCCTCTGCCCGTGTACGCCGCGGTGTCCCCCCAGGAGCTCGACGCGCGCCCCGAACGCGAAGGAAGCGAGGCGACCTTCGAACGCGAGCTTGCCGAAGTGGAGCCGTTCGGCGACGGAGTCACATTCGGCGAAGTTCCGACCGCGAGCAAGCCGAGCGAAGCCGAACGGCAGGCGTGCGCGCACAGGGTGGGCTGCGAGGCGGCCTATTACGCGTTCGACTCTCAGGGGTCCGGAGGGCCACAGGACGGGACGGTGCGGGTGATCGTGCTCGACAACAGCGCCGACGTTGAACCAGCGCAGCTTCAGTGGCTCGAAGCCGAGCTGGAAAGCGCCAAGAGTGCGGAAACGCCCGCGGTCGTCGTGGGCAACGCCGACCTGAAGGCGCAGGCCTCAGGCGGAGACGTCCAAGCGGCGGCGGTGGTGGCGGCGCTCGTCGGCGGGTCCAGTCTTTGCCGGGAACGTCACAACCCCTGCGGCGCCTCCGCCTACTTCTACGACTCGCCGGAAGAGAACGTGCGGGAGCTGCTGCGCGCCGGCGGCGAATCGATTGAAGCGTTCGGCTCGGGCACGCTTGGCTACGTAAACGTCCAGAACGAACGCTCCGGCGAATTCCACGGCGCCAGCGGCTTCCTGCTAGGCCAGGTGGTGGTGGCCAAGCGCAACCCGAGTACCAACCGCGTACCAGTCGAAGTTAGGCTGATCCCGAACATCGGCGAACTCGCGCTGGAAGCCCAGGACGGGACACTCCTGCGCCGCAGCAACCCCGCACTTTTCGAGGGACTGGCTCGTCGCCCGCGCGCGGGGGACGAGGCCGGGGAAAAAACCGAAGAGACCGAAGGCGACCCGTATATCCCGATCCCCGAGAACTGCGTCGGCGCGGGCTGTGAAACGAGCGACCTGTTCCCCGAATACACGTTCAGCTCCTCGCGTCCGGACATCGGTGGCTTCGTCAAGCCCAATCTCGCGGTGGCGGGCAGCCGTCATGCCGTGTTGGTGAACGCCAAGGGCGAACCCGAACGGGAACCGATCAACGAAAAGACCGGTCTCGAAGAATCGAAGTCGGGCCTGTTCTGCGCGTATAACGCCGGCACCACGACGGTCACGATCAGCGCGGGCGGCCTGGCGGCGTCGCTGCCGGTGACGGTGGAGGCCGGCAGCGTGCGCGAGCCGTGCGGCACGGTGCTCTTGAAAAATCTGCCGGCCGCCAAACAGCAGGTGTCCGCTCCGGCGCCACCGCCACCCGCGCCGGCGCCGGCCGCGGCTCAGCCGGCGCCCGCCTCGACACCACCGCTCGTGCCGCTGCCGCCGGCTCCGCCGTTGCCACCGCCGGCCCGAACACCGGCAAAGGCCGCGTTGCCAAGCCCATTCGTACCCTTGGCGGCCGTGTCAACGCCGGTGCTCGCCTTCGTACCTCCGCCGGTCCCGACTCCCGCTCGGCCAAGCCCTCCGACCGGCACCTCGGCCGTGACCTCGCCGATCGAGGTGGCCGAACGCGAAGAGGAGGAGGAGAGCGCGACCGAGCAGGCCTCCAACCTGGCGGTGGCCTACCGCTCATCCGAAGACGAGCCCGCCTCGATGTACCTGCTCGGCGTTCTTCTGCTGGCCGCGTTCGCCGGCGCCTCGATCCGTCGCTCGGGAAGGGGTAGGCGCGGAGCGCGTGTGGCGCCCGCCACGATTTCAACTATGCGCTCGCAGCGCCGGTGGGCCGTCCGCGCTCGCCGGGATCGTTGAGTGGCACGGTGACGCGATCGTCTGCGGCGTGTGATTTCTGTTCACCGTTTGTTCACCGTTTGGCAACACTCTGCCGGCGTCTATCGGACAGTGTGTGTTCTCACAGCCGATGACCGTTCAGAGCACAGACATTTTCCGCCGGCTGTCCCTGCTCGCGTGCGTGAGCACGCTCGCCATGCTGTGCCTATCCGCCGTGTCTGCACCCGCGCACGCCGCGCCTGCGTGGGGCGAATTCGAACACGCGTTTCTGCAGGCGAGCAACCTTGCGACGGGCAAGGAACCCGGGCACGTTTACACCGGCAGCCACGCCCCGGTGTTCGCCGTCGATTCTTCGACCGGCAGCTTCTATGTTGCCGACGAGATCGAAACTGGCGCCCAGCTGAAGTTCCGCATCCAGCGGTTCGACTTCAACAAAGCCGGGAAAGCGGAAGCCAAAGCTTCGGTTGAATTCACGACGCCGTCAGCCTCGAAATCGGGCACGAGCACCGCAGGCGAAGAAGTTCAGCTCGCGGTTGACCCTGCGCGCAATCGCGTCTATGCGCTGATCGTCTACAAGCGGCGCGAAAAAGAAGAAAAAGAAGAAAAAGAAGAAGAAAAAGAATGCGAAGAAAAGGGCAAATGCTACGAACGCTTCCCGTTGGACTACGAAGAACTGGTGGCCGGCGAACTCTACGCGTTTGACTACCAGAGCGGCCAACTGGTGTCCGCGAACGCGAACGCGCCGATCGTCTCGGAAAGCACCTTCAAGCCTCAGGGCGAAACCCCCAAGGAGGCGCTGCTCAATCCGCGCGGCATGGCCGTGGAACCCGCGACCGGGAATCTGGTCATCACCGGCCAAGAGGACGAACAGGAAAACCTCAAGGTCGAGAAGCAGGAAGGCTCGCGGGAGTGTCGCGTGGCCGCGCAGTTCGTGACGGTCGCGGAATCGAAAGCCAACCCGGGCGAACTGAGCGGCAAACTCGGGCATCGCTACGTCGATAACGAAAGTGCCCTCGAAGAATTGACCTGCGAACACGAAGCGGTCGAATCGGTGCCCTACTCGCCGGTCATCACCGCCAAAGGCAAACTGCTGGCCGAGGAGACGCGCGCTCTGTGTCCGACCGAAGATTGCGAAGGCGGGGAAGTGTGGGAACTGCCGGAGTCCGCCGACAAGGTGAGCGAAACCGCGAACAAAATCGAAGAATTCGCGAGCAAGCCACGACTGCTCTACAAAGTTCCCGCGGGACATGAACTGGTGCGCTTCGGCGCGGAAGGCTTGGCCGGGCCGTTGATGTCCTATATGCCCGACAGCTCCGGCGCGAGCGAAGAGCAGGGCAAGCTGTACCTGTCGGGCGAAATCGACGAAAAAGGCTTCAACTCGGCGGTGCTCACGCTCAACTACGCCGAAGCCTCGGGCAAAGAACCTGCCACGAGCGAGTTTGGATGGACCGGCGGAGGACAGGGTGTGGGCGGCAACGAAGGCTGCTCGATACCCAAACCGGGCGGCCAGGCCTTCCTCGTCGGCGGCTTCAAGGAAACTGGGGGCGGGGGTCGCGAAGGAGTTGTCGCGCTTGATTCGTTCAGCTCGGAAAATCTGCCCCAGATAGAGGGCCTCCAGTTCGGCCCCGGTGGGGGCGTCAACGGATGCCCGCACGTGACGGTGAGCGTGCCGAGCGTGAAGGCCGGTGGGGTGGAAGTTAGCCCCCAGCCTCAGGAGGAAGTCACGCTCTCCTCAAACGTTGAAGGCGCCAATGCCAAGAGCGTCGAATGGCAGTTCGAAGACGTCTCGACCGAAAAAGCGGAAACACCCGTGACGGACAGCGCCGATCAGTTCCAGACCACAAGCCTCAAACACGCGTTCGCCGAAGAAGGCAAGTACAAGGTGACAGAGGTCGTCGAAACGGACAATCTCGCATACCCGAGCGTGACGCAAACGCGTGAAATTCTGGTCGGACACGCCCGCCCCGAATTCGTGATCTCGGGGCCGACGTCGGTGATCGAAGGCGAAGAAGCAAAGTTCGTAGCCGAAGTCGAAGACGAAAACAAAACCGTGACGCCGCTCAAGTATGTATGGAAGTTCGGTGACGGCAGCGAACTCAAGGGCGAAACGAGTTCGAACTCGACGACGATTGAAGCCAAGCATTTGTATGCCACACCGTGCTCGTCGTGCACCGTAACGTTGGAAGTCACCGATAAGGAAGGTGTTACCGGTACCCATACGGCGAAGATCGCCGTGCATGAAAAGGCCAAAACCGGTGGCGGTGGCAACAACGGTGGCGGTGGCAACAACGGTGGCGGTGGCAACAACGGTGGCGGTGGCAACAATGGTGGCGGTGGCAACAATGGTGGCGGCGCTAAAGCTCAGCCCGAAGCCGCGCTGGCAGGTACGACGCTCGTCGTGAGTCCGGGCGGTGCGCTCACCCTGAAGGTGACATGCCCGAGTGGCGAGACGAGCTGCGCGGGGACGGTGACGCTGCGCACGGTCAGTGCCGTGAGTGCGTCTAAGCACAAAAAGAAGGCGATCCTCACGCTTGCGAGCGGCTCGTTTGTGGTCGCCGGCGGGCAGGTCAAGGCGGTTGTGTTGCATCTGTCGGGCAAGGCTCGGGCGCTGCTGGCGCACTCCCATACGCTTCGTGTGCGTGCCACTCTGCTCGCGCACGACCCAAGCGGCGCGATCCACACGACCTCGACGGTCGTGACGCTGCGCGTCGCAAAAGCGGCTCACCACAAACACTGATCATCGGCGCCGCTGCCCCTGGGAGTCCGCTATTTGGCGCATCGGCGAGTTGCGTGACGATCGCCATGCTGGCGGCATCCCTGACTCAGCTGTATTCACACGGCATTGTGTGACCAACCGGTAAACGACCGTAAAGATGCGGTAAAGGATAGTTGCAGGGCACAAGATCGTAACCGAGGTCACGGGCAGAGGTGGGATGGTGTTTGCTGTGGGGCAAGGTACTCCCGCCGGTGCGGTCTCAGCCGCACGCGCAATGTAATACCAACAGGAGGTAGTCACGTAATGACGTTTCTCTCCGGACGCCGCGGCATCGCGGCGTGCATAGTCTCGGCGGCCGCGGCGGTCGCCGTGGCCGCGCCGGGCACAGCGAGCGCAACGCCCGACCTGCTCGGGCAGTGCGCAGGGACGAGCATAAGCGCCAACGGCTCTTCGTTCCAGGCGCCGATCCTGGTGAAGTGGGGCGAAGAGTTCAACACGAGCGCAAACACGCTCGCTTGTAACGGCACGCAGGGCTCGAAAGGGACCCCCAAAGTCACATATGTGAGCGGCGGCAGCGGCGCCTGTTTGCACGCGTGGGGCGCTGAAACCGTCGAACCGGTGAAATACGGGGAATTCCCGTTCTGCGGCACCGACGAAGCTCCCAACGAAACTCAGAAAAAAGAAATCGAATCGCATAGGACGGGTGGCGAAGAAAAGTCGCTCGAGACGATTCCGGTTCTGCAGGGCGCGGTCACGGTGATCGTGCACCTACCTGCCGGTTGTGTCGCCGAAAGTGAAATCGAAAAGAGCGGCAAAAAGTTCAAGCTCGGTCGTCTCGTGCTCGACAACTCCTCGGTGGAGGGCGTCTACGCCGGTACGATCAAAACTTGGAAGCAGCTCTTGACAAACCAGAAAGGCGACGGCAGCGACGCGCTGAAATGCACGGTCGCGGCTGAAGAAGAAGACACGATCACGCCGGTTGTGCGTCTTGATAAATCTGGCACCACGCACATCTTCAAGGCCTACCTGGAGCAGGTGGCGCCGACGGAATCGATCAAAATGGAAGAATATCCCGAAACGCTGTCTCCTGCGGGACGCGGCAAATCAGGCTGCACGAAATCGTTTGCCGAAGAAGAAGAGCTCTGGAGTCAGGTAGCCGAAGGCTGCCAGAACCAGCGCTGGCCGGCGGCGGCGAAAGTCGCATTCGGGACCGAAAAAGGCAACCCGGGCGTCGTCAAGCGCGTCAACGAAGTGGCCAGCAGCATCGGCTACGCCGACCTTGCGGTCGCGCGGGAATACAAGTTCTTCTCCGCGAACTGCAAAGTCACCACGCCGTGCGGCGGGGAAAACAAAAAAGGTAGTGCAACCAAACTCGGCGAACAGAACAAGGAGTTCTGGGCTGAGGTGCAGGACACGGCCACACCGTCCATCAGCGGTTACGCCGATCCCGCCTCCAACGGCGATATCGAAAAAGCAGCAAGCTCGAACTGCAAAAGCACCGTGTATGCCAACAAAGCGGGCGTGAAATTCCCGCCGGCGAGCACGCGTGAACTGTGGAACGAAGCCAAGGCCGAATTGGTGCAGGCGAAGTACTCGCTGTGCGGCCTGACGTACGACCTGGCGCTTCGTCAGTACAAGTACTACCCCGGAACGACCAAGGAAGAGGCCACAACCGTGGAGAACTTCCTGCTTTGGGCACTCAACGCCAAAGCCGAAGGCGGGGGCGCGTTCGAGAAGAACACCGACTATGAAAAGCTGTCGGGCACCATCATCAAAGAGTCCGAAACTGGCCTGAAGGAAATCGGGTTCGAAACCGCGTAGTCAGGCGGTAGCCGGGTGGGCCGCCTTGCGGCTCGCGCGAGCGCAGAATCCGAGCGAGCGGGCCGTCCCAGGTTGGGGCGGCCCGCTCGTGTTCTGGGGTTCGGTTGCGATTGCCGCAGGCGTCCGCTTCGGATCAGGTCGGGCGCACCGTCCGAAGGCCCGGTGGTCCGGTGTCGAGCCGATCACCGAATCTCAACGTCGGCGGCCGCACGCACTGGCATTGTGTTACACGCACTGAGCCCCTGACAACCGAGCAAGGAGGCCGCAGGACACCATGAGCGTGAAGGTGCGAAGCGGAATCGAGGCGCCCGCTTCGTCAAGTCCTCCGCCAATCGAGCCGTACGGTCCCTCTGCGCCGTTGGCCGTGTCGGCGTCCACCGTCGGAGCCACCTCGTCGCTCACCGAGGTGCGCGGACCGGCCGCGAGCCTGCGCCGCGACTCCCTGTTTCGACGGAGCCTTGTCGCGGCGGACCTGGTCACGCTTTGCGGCGCCTTCACTCTCGCCACGGTGCTGTTTGCGAGGTCGCCTCGCTTCCTGGCCACAGCCGCCGTGTTGGCGCCGATCCTATTGTTGGGCGGGAAGGTCAGCGGCCTGTATGACCGCGACGAGACGCTGCTCCACAAGACGACGCTCGACGAGGCGCCGCGGTTGTTCCAGCTCGCGACGCTGTGCGCCTTGGTGACGTGGCTGGCGGGAGCCTCAGTTGTGAGCGAGCCAATCGGCCGCGGCGAGGCGCTCTCGTTGTGGCTGGCCCTTGCCGTGTTGCTGGTCCTGGCTCGGGCCGCCGCGCGCACGCTCGCGCTGCGTGCCACGCCCGCGGAGCGATGTTTGTTCATCGGCGACGAAGCCTCCGCCCAAGCCGTCCGCGCCAAGCTGAGCGGGCACGGAGGCGTCAAGGCCACGATGGTGGCGCGGGTCGACCTCGAGCGTGCCGAGCCCTGGTCGACCGATACCTTCTCAGCGCAGCGCCTGGCGGAGATCGGGGACCTGGCGCAGTCGCTGGACGTGCACCGGGTGATCATCGCGCCGCGCAGCGCGGATGCCGGTGAGATGCTCAACCTCGTGCGGACCCTCAAGGCGGTGGGAGTGCGCGTCAGCGTGTTGCCACGACTGCTCGAGGTCGTGGGGTCCTCGATCGAGTTCGACGATCTGCACGGCGTGATGGTGATGGGAGTGCGGCGTTTCGACCTCACCCGCTCCTCGGCCAAGCTCAAGCGCGCTTTCGACCTGCTCGGCGCGTCGCTGGGTTTGCTCGCGGTCTCCCCGCTGATGATTGCGATCGCCGCCGCTATCAAGCTCGACAGCCGCGGCCCCGTGTTCTTTCGCCAGACGCGAGTGGGCCGCGACGGCAAACGCTTTCAGATGATCAAGTTCCGCACGATGGTCAACGGCGCAGACGCGATGAAGGAGGCCTTGCGCGAGCGCAACGAAGCGCAGGAGGGCCTGTTCAAGATCGCCGACGATCCGCGTGTCACGCGGGTGGGCAGCTTTCTGCGCAAGAGCTCGCTTGACGAGCTGCCCCAATTGCTGAACATCGTCGCCGGCGAGATGAGCCTGGTGGGCCCGCGACCGCTTGTGGTGGACGAGGATCGCCGCGTGGAGGGCTGGCATCGTCGTCGCCTGGAGCTGATGCCAGGCATGACCGGCCACTGGCAGATCCTAGGCCCGGCGCGGGTGCCGCTGCGCGAGATGGTGGCGATCGACTACCTGTATGTCGCCAATTGGTCGCTGTGGACAGACGTGAAGATTCTCCTGCGAACCGTGCCCCACGTGCTCGGGCGGCGGGGGTTGTAGCGATGGCGGCCCCCGCATCCGCGATGACCGCTGAGCCGTCCCCGAACTCTCAGGACCTACAGGATCGGATCGACGCTTTCGCTCGCTGGCATTACCGCTTCGAGTTCGACGACGGCGTCACCACCCCGGTGCCCGACTGGAGTCGGGTCAACCGCCACGAGCAGCGGCGTCGCTACTTCTTCGACGCGCTGATCGCTGTCATGGGGGGCTCCCTGCGAGGACGCCGCGTACTGGACCTCGGTTGCAACGCCGGCTTCTGGTCGTTGCTCTCACTCGAAGCGGGGGGCGACTTCGTGCTCGGCATAGATTCCCAGCAGACCTACATCGATCAGGCCAACCTCGTATTCGAGGCGAAGGGGATCGATCCGGCCAGGCACCGTTTCGAGCAGGCAAACGTGCTCGAGTGCGACTTCGACGAAGACTTCGACATCGTGCTGTGCCTGGGCCTGATGGAACACGTGGCGCGGCCCTTCGAGCTGTTCGAGCGGATCGCGAGCGTGGGCGCTCCCATCGTCGTGATAGACACCGCGCTCTCGCGCGCCTCCTCGAGCTCCTTCGAAGTGTCAACGCTCGCCGAGCCGCAGGACGGCGTGGACGGCAAGCTCGTACTGGTCCCCACCAGGCAGGCCGTGATCGAGCTGGCCGCCCGGTTCGGCTTGCAGGCGGTGCCGCTGGCCCGGAACATGAGCGACTGGTTGGGAATGGAGGATTACCGCAGCCTGCGCCGGCTCGCCTTCATCTGCTCGCGCGAGGCGCTGCCGCCGACGTTGCCTATCGAGCGGGCCTCGCCGATCGCAGCTCGCTGGGCGACGATGGTCGACTACGTGCGTCACAGGTAGACGATGTCCGCACAGGTCGAGGCTCGCGAGCAGGCATTCTGGGACGAGCACGTGCCGCCGCTCGAGCAGGTCGTGCGCCGCTTCGAGAAGGGACCCGATCCAAACACGAAGGCGATGATCGACGCGGTCGAGCCGCTGCGTGGCATGCGCGTGCTCGACTTCGCTTGCGGAGCAGGTCTCACCTCCGCATTTCTTGCCCAGTGCGGTGCACTCGTCACGGCGATCGACATCAGCCCAGCCTCGATCGAACGTGCGCGCCAGCTTTCGCAGGCAGTGAATCTTCCAATCGAGACGATCGCCGGCGAATTGTCAGCCGGGACCTTCCCGCCGCATAGCTTCGACGCCGTCGTTGGTCGCTTTGCCCTGCACCACGTCGACCTGAGGAAGATCGCGCCGGTGCTCCACGAGATCCTCGTGCCCGGCGGTCGAGCCGGTTTTCTGGAGACGATGGGGCTCAACCCGCTGCTGAACCTCGCGCGATACAGGTTGGCCGGCAGGGGGCGAGTCGCGAGCTATGGCTCTGAGGACGAGCGGCCGCTGGAGCGCTCAGACCTGCATCTGCTCAGTGACACGATCGGGCAGCTCGAGTGCACCGTTGGCAGGATGCAGTTTCTGAGGATCTTCGATCGCAACGTGCTCCACTTCCGCCATCGCCGCGTGTCCAGAGCCCTCGGAGGCGCCGACGATCTCCTGCAACGGCTGGGCCTGAGCTTCCTCAGCTACCACCAGGTGCTCAAGTTGACCAAGAGTGGAAACGCCGCCGGTCAGCCGGCGCCGACGACCGACGCCTGAGGCGAGCTGCCGAGCGGCCCTGACCTCCTCCTCGTCGAAAAGCGGCTCGGAGGGAATTGAAGTGAGTGCCTGATCCCAGCGCCCCGAGAATTCCTGACCCAATTCGGCGGCCTGGTTGACAAGCGCTGAGATGCGAGTCTGAAAGGCGCTCACCGAGAATCGCATCGCGTTCATGCGCGCGTGAGCGGGCTCGAAGTCGAGCTCGTCGATCGTCTCGATGGCATGCTGGAAAGCATCGACGTCGTCGAGCCTGGCAAGCGTTCCGGTGCGTCCGTCGAGGACCGTCTCGAGCGCTCCGCCGGCGCCGGCCGCGATCACCGGGCGACCGGCCGCCTGGGCCTCGACGATCGTGATGCCGAACTCCTCCATGCTGGGCACGACGACCGCCCTGGCTGCGGAATAGAGCTCGACGAGCTGGCGGTCATCGAGCCGACCGAGAAACTCCGCCTCGGGATAGGCTGCTCGCAGCGCCTCGAAATCGGGACCGCTGCCGACGACGCGGATCGGCGCTCGGGCCCGCCTTGCGGCCTCCAGGGCGATGTCCACGCGCTTGTGCCGCACGAGCTCTGAGACGACGAGCAGCTTGTCTTCCGGTCGCTCTTCTTCGAAGCGGTGTGTCTCGACGGGAGGATGAACGATCGGCGCGTCGCGGTCGTAGTAGCGCTTGATCCGCTGGCGGCTGAGCTCGGAAATTGCGATGTAGGCGTCCACGCGCTGGCTTGCCGCCAGATCCCAGCGACGCATACGGCGCATCTGGGCGCGCAGCAGCGGGCGCAGCGGAGACGCGGTTTCGCTTAGCGCACGATCTTCCTCATACCAGGCGTAGCGAAATGGGGTGTAGCAGTAACAGACGTGTATGGCGCCCTCGGGCGCCCGAACGCCGTGGGCAAACGCGCTGCTGCTGCTGAGCACGACGTCAGACTCCGGCAGCTCCAGTCGTTCGACCGAGCGTGGGTACATTGGAAACAGGCGTCTGAAATTGGACTGACCCACACCCAGGCGCTGTAGGCGCGAGGTGGTGATCGAGCGGCCGGCGAAACGTCCGCTTGTGCCTAGCTCGTCGTAGAGCAAGGTATATATCGGCGCCTCGGGATAGACCTCTGTCATCGCGGCGAAGGTACGCTCGGCGCCTCGCATGACAAGCAGGTAATCGTGAGCCAGCGCGATGCGCTCGGCAACGGATGCGCCGGGCGCCTCGGTCGCGGCGGGCTGGTTCATGGCTGGCTGGTTCATCGCTGGCGCACGGTGATCGACAGGCCAAAACAGAGCGAACCCAAGAGGGACCGCCAAGGTTTTCCGAGAAACTTGGTGAGGGACTGCCGCTGGTCAACGGCGGGTGATCTGTTGGCGCCAGACTATGTCGTCGTCAATCGGCGATTGTGACATTTTGGTAGTCATTGGGAGCGATGCCGGCGGGCGCGTGCGAAAGTCCCGTTATGTCGTATCGACACCGCTTGAGTAGTCTCAGGCGCTCGGTTCCCGGTCCCGGGCGAACCCACGCAACGGGCGATCTGTACAAATCCGGTACAAACTGATTACAAATTGTGAACATGTCATGCGCATACTGATAACGCTGCCGTGGGGACGGCGCCTTGGAGGCGCCGAGGCGATGATCCAGACCGTGTTCGACGGGGCGGAGGGGACCGGCCACGAGCTGGATCTCGTGTTCTTCGAGCGAGGTCCTTGGTCTGAGGAGCTGGAGGGGGCCGGTTTCAATGTGAATGTGATCGAGGCCGGGCGCTTGCGCGAGCCCCATCGCTGGCTTCGCTGCGTTCTCGCGCTCGCACGGCTCATGCGCCGCCGTCGCCCGGAGCTGATCCTAAATTGGGCGCCCAAGACCCACCTGTACGGCGCGCCGGCGGCCGTGCTCGCGGGAATGAGCGATCGGGTGCTGTGGTGGCAACACGGCATTCCCACAGGTGGCTGGATCGATCGCTGCGCGAGCGCGCTCCCGGCGGTCGCGGTCGGCTGCTCCTCGCGCGCCTCCGCACGCGCACAAATGGAAGTGTCCTCGCGCCGGGCGACGTTCGTGGTGGCGCCCGGCACCCGCACGCCAGACGCAGAGGGCGAACAGGTCGATTCACAGTTGGCCGAGCTTCCCGAGCCGAGCGAGCAGACGCCGATCGTCGGCATGGTTGCCCGCTTGGAGCCGTGGAAGGGCCACGATCGGCTGCTGAGCGCCCAGGCGCTCCTGCGCGAGCGCGGCCGGCACATGCACCTGCTGATGGTCGGTGGCGACGCTTATGACATCTCACCCGACTACGCGCGCACACTGCCAGAGATGGTCCAGCGACTGGACCTCACGAACGCGGTCACGATGACCGGCCAGGTGCCCGACAGCGGGCCTTACATCGAGCGCATGGACATTCTTGTGAACGCCTCCGATCGTGAGCCGTTTGGCATCGTCTTGCTTGAAGCCATGGCCCGGGGGGTGGCGGTCGTCGCGGTCAACGCCGGTGGTCCGGCGGAGTTCATAGAGCACGAACGGACGGGCATGCTCGCCCGCACCCAGGATCCCGGCTCGCTCGCAGACGCCCTGGAGCCGTTGCTTGCCTCCCGCGCGAGGCGCGAAGAGCTGGGTCGCGCGGGACGGGAGCGCTTCGCGCGAGACTTCACAGACGTTGCGATGCGAAAGCGCTTCTTTGCACAGATGGAAGTTCTGGCCAAGACCAGGGCAGCAGCCTGAGCCCGCGGCTCGCGCTATGAGCTCGGCGACCGTCAACGAGGATGTCAAGGCGCCTGCCGCTCGGGGCGCCTCGAGCGAGGCTGTGACGATCGTCGCTCACGATGTCGGCTCGGTCGGTGGCATGGAGCGGCAACTGGCCGAGCTCGTCCTCGGCCTGCGCCGCGAGGGGCGTCCGGTCAGCGTGATCGCGCGCACGTGCGTGTTGCCCGAGGAGGCGGGCGTCGTCTTTCACAGGGTGCGTGGGCCGAAACGGCCCTTCCTGCTTGCGTACCCATGGTTCCTGCTGGCCGGTTCGCTGACGGTGCGCAGGCGACGCCGGGGTGTCGCGCAGGCGACCGGGGCGATCGTGCTCAACCGCGTCGATGTCGTTGCCATCCATTGCTGCCATCGCGCCTACCGCGCGCAGCCAGGCCGTCCGACGGCGCCGTTTCGCGCGTACGGCGCCGTTGTCGGCTGGCTCAAGCGCTGGGGCGAGCGTCTGTGCCTGCGCGCGAACCGCCCGGCCAGCGTGGTGTGCGTGTCCGAGGGCGTGGCGGAGGAGGTGAGAAGCAATTACCCCGCTTTGTCCGAGCGCGTCCTCACCATTTACAACGGAGTGGACACACGGGCCTTTGCTCCGGGTGTGCGGAGAGCCGAGGCGCTCCGCTTGCGCGCCACGCTCGATATTTCGGCCGGCCGGCCAGTGGTCGCCTTCGTGGGGGGCGACTGGGAGCACAAGCGCCTGCGCCTGGCGATCGAGGCGATCTCCCAGGCGCCCAGCTGGGATCTGGTCGTGGCCGGTCGCGGTCACGTGCATAGCTACCGCGAACTCGCTCAATCGCTGGGTGTGACCGGCTCCGTTCACTGGCTCGGCGTCGTGCGCGACATTCAGGTGGTCTATGCGATGGCCGACGCGTTCCTGCTGCCCTCGAGCTACGAGACGTTCTCGCTTGTTACGTTCGAGGCGGCGGCAAGCGCCCTGCCGGTTCTGGCGACGCCCGTCAACGGCGTGTGCGAGCTGATTCGCGACGGAGAGAACGGGTTTCTGATCGAGCCGGACGCGCGTTTCATCGCCCGGCGCCTGGAGCGGCTCGCCGCCGATCCGGCGCTCGCCAAGCGTTTGGGCGAAGCCGCGCGTCAAGCCGCGCTCGGCTTTCGCTGGGAGGAGATGGTGAGCCGGCACGACCAGCTGTATGCGCGGCTCGCGGCAAGGCCGGGGCCGGCGCCGTCTGGCGACGCCGGCCCCCCCTACTAGTCCTGAAAGCAGAGCTATTCGAAGCTCAGGTTGCCTCCGCCGACTTCCTCTTCGAGCATGCCTTTGAAGCTGGCAGATTTGCCTTCTTCTTTTTCTGCGCCTTCTTCGAATCCGCCTTCGCCGAGGCACTTGCCTTCTTCATAGTGCCATTCCATCCCCTTGAATTCATCGGAAATCACCAGCTTCTTCTGGAAGAGGCTGGGGAATTTTTTCAGCTGCGTTTCTTCGACGGGCACTTCGTTGCTGGAATACGTTGCCGCCGAATAGCTGCCGCCCGGCGCGGTTGCCGCCTTGACCGGCACGGTTTGACTCGGCCATTCGATCTTGCAGACCTTGTTGGCGATCGAGATGCTGATCGAACCCGACGCGATTTCTGTTTCGCTGGCGGTCGGTCCGCTTCCCAGGCCGGCGTATCCATTGGCGTTGTACACGAACTTCACGGGTTCAGATTTATTGAAGCTGGTCGAAAGGCCGGTTACGAACCCGTTGAAGGTGGTCTTCGTGAGGCACTTGCTGAACTTGACCTCGGTGGAAAACGTCGGCGAGGTAGCCCACGACACGGCGCCTTCTTCGATCGTTTTGGTGGACGCCTTGGCGGCGCAGACGATGCGGAACGCTCCGAATTTGAATTCCTGGTTGCGTTCTGTCCCACCGAGTTCAGAGGAGCCGATGCCTTCGCCTTTGGTCTTCCCCGGTTCGGCTGCCGAGAGCGGCTTGGGAAGGCGGCTGGCGGTGAACTGGCCGGCCGTTGCCGGCACCACGTAGGTGGCCAGCACGCCGATAACGACCGCTGGGCCTGCCGCGATCTTGAATATTTTCATTGATGGGGCTCCGTTTCCGCGCGTTGAAGTTATTCACTATTACTTCACATGAGTTTCACACTTATCGTGCCGCCGGGTACTAGCACGACGCGGCTACGCAGCCTATTGGATAGGCAAGCGGAACGATGATAAGAAGTGTTCACATCTTGGCGGGAATTCGAGCCTTCAGGCCAGCGCACCCGCCAGCAGGCGTTCGAGCTGGTCGGTCGCGCGCGGTATCGAGAACAGCCGCTCGACGGCCTCCCGGCCCCTTCCGGCAAGCTCTTGCCGCAGCTCGGGCGACTCGCGCAACGTGTACAGATGGGCGGCCAGCGCCCGGCTGTCTCCCTCGGCGAACACGAGCCCGCCGCCAGTCAGGCCGATCAGCCACGGGATCTCGCCCGAGTCCGAGCCGACGACCGGCACGCCGCACCACAGCGCCTCGACGATCACGCGTCCGAACTGCTCCTTCCAGGTGGTGGTTGTGCGCGAGGGGAGCGCCAGAACGTCTATCTGGGCGTAGCCTTCGGCCATACGCTCGTGTGAGAGTCCACTGAGGACGCGTACGCGCGAACCCGGGATCGCCTGCGACTCCAACTGGGGGCGCAGCTCACCGTCGCCGATCAGCAGAAGCTCGACCGGCGCGTCGAGCTGGCGGACGGCGGCAAGCAGGTCGATCAAGCCCTTGCTTTCCACCAGGCGGCCGGCGTAGCCGACCGTAAAGGGGCGCCGATGGTCTTCGGGGTGTCGATCGCCTTCCTCGCGCGGAGCGTCTGGAGCATCCTCGTGGAGATCCCAACCCCAGGAAGGAACCGCCGGCGGCGCAAACCCAATCTCACCTTGCGCCCCCCAAGATCGCACCAAGCGCCTCGCGCTGTCAGAGCGTGCGGCCACGAACGCCGCTTGGCGCAGCACTTTGGTTCGCAGTAGTCGCACGGGCGCAGGCAGCGAGCGGTCTATGTTCTCGTAGCACTGCACGCCGAAGGGCACGTCGAGCCGTCGCAGTGCAGAGGCCCATTGTGTGGCCGCAAGCGAGTAGGGCTCTGCCTCGAGGAAGGCGACGTCGGGTTTCACCCGGGCGCCAAGCGCGCGGCACCGAGTCAGGTAGACGTGCCGCTGGGGCCGTCCCCTCAGGGCTACTCGCGTCGGTCGCAGCGACTGCTCCATGCCCTCCAAGGCCTGAGGCATCATCGTCTGACCCGAGTACTCCGAGCGCCAGCGCGAGGGCAGCACGATCGTCACACTCCAACCTCGGCGCTGAAGCTCGCGATAGACCTCCTGGTTGACGGCGACCACGGCCGGGTGGCTGACGACCAAAAGTCGGCCGATCACGCTCGATGCCTGCACGCGCGCATCCTGTCACACGCCCCAGAAAGCTATACAAACTTTACACGAGCTTCACATTCCTGGGTGCTCGATGTTTGATTCTATGCCGCTCCGGACGTTTGCGTGGCGGCATTTTGGGCCTGAAGAATGTCAGCGCGATCACGCTCCATCGAACGTACATGGACGGTAATCGATGAACGAGACAACTGACATCGCCACGATGCTCGCGCCCGTGTGGAGGCGCAAGTGGCTGATCCTCGCGGTTGCGATCGTGGTCGCAGCCGTCACATATGTCTACTACCACCGTCAGACGCACGTCTATTCGGCTACCACCCAGCTGGACCTGAGCAACGGTTCTGAAGCCCAGCAGCTGGCGGGCGGGCCTCAAGCCAAGACCAACCTCAACACCCGCGCCCTCGCCGACGCCGCGACGCTGATCACATCCAGCAGCGTCACCGAAGCCGTCCGCGCGCACTTGGCCAGCGAACACATCCGCTCCAAGAGCATCGGAAAAGTGCGCGCCAAGGCCGCCGGGGAAAGCTACATCGTCACGATCACGGCCGAAGCACACAGCTCGAAGGCGGCCGCTCGGCTGGCCAACTATTACGCGCTTGCCTACATCGCGCGTCAGCACGCCAGGTACAGGAGCGAGGTCGAAGCGGCGATCGCCAACACACGCAGGCAACTGCGCCGGATCGAAGCCGGTCAAGCCGCGTCGCTGAATGCGGCAAGGCAGTCGAGTTCGGCCAAAGGCAAGAGCAAGAGTTCCACTCCCTCCAAGGCCGCAACGCTCGGTGGCTCCGCGGTGATCGAGACCGCGAGCCTGGCGAGCAAGATCAACCAGCTCGAGTCTGAGCTCTCGATATCGAGCGTCCAGCAGGTGAACCCCGCAAAGCCGAGCAGCGCTCAGCTCGTCGCGCCGACGCCGGGCAAGAACGCGATCTTCGGGTTCGTCCTGGGGCTGCTCGCGGCCGGGATAGCGGTGTTTGCCCTAAGTCGCTTCGATCGCAGGATCGGCTCGCTGGCCCAGGTCGAAGCGATCTTCAAAGCCCGCATCCTCACGCTTCTGCCAAGGGAGACCGCGCCGATATCCACCGAGGACGGACAGCCGAGGCCCGCCGAGTCGTTGTTGGAGCCTCTGCGCAGGCTGCATACGGCGATTCACATGGGCGACATGCTCGAGCCCGCGACTGGCTCCCCGCGCCTGATCCTGTTCCTGAGCGCCGACAGTGGAGACGGCAAGTCGACGCTGGTGGCCGACTTGGCGCTGACCCAGCGCGACGCGGGCGCTCGCGTGGCCGTGATCGAGGCGGATCTGCGCAGGCCGGTGCAGGCCGGGCTGCTCGGCGTCAGCGATTCGCTTGGGCTCGCCGAGGTGCTTGGCGGCGCGGCGCCGTTCGATCGGGCGGTGCAGAGCGTGGGCGTGGCTTCGCGCGCTCACGTCGAGCTCTCGCGTGAGGGAGCCGGCGTCTCGACGCTGGTGCAGGCGCCGGCAACCGGCTCGCTGTCGGTGCTCGTGAGTGGCGGGCCGGTTGCCAATCCGCCGGCGCTCTTGGCCGGCGAGGGCATGCGCGAGCTGCTCAGCAACGCCACCTCCGACTACGACTACGTGCTCGTCGACGCGCCTCCGCCCCAGCAGGTGAGCGACGCCATGCCGCTCCTGCATTGGGTCGATGGGATCGTGATCGTGACTCGCATGGGCCACACCCACCAAGCCTCCGCTGCCCAGCTGGCGCGACTGCTGGCCGTGTCCTCGACCGCGCCCGTGCTTGGGGTCGTCGTCAACGCCGTTCCCAATGGCGAGATCAAGCGCAGCGGCCTGGCCTCGTCCTACGGTGAGCGGCCTCAGTCTCACGGCAGGTAGAGGTCGGCTCAGATGCGCTCTCCCAGCCCGATCGGTGGCGTGTCGGTGCTTGCCCCGAGCCGTCTCACCCGCGAGGTCGTGCTGTCGTGGGCGATGGTCTCGCTGGCCGCGCTCGTCGCGCTCTATGTTGCGCTGAGAGTCCCGCAGCCGAACCCGCTGCTGGCGCTCGCGCTGGTGCTCGGCGCGCTTGCGGTCGTCGCGCTGATGGTCATCCCTCGCCTGGAGGTGACGGTCACCGTGCTGGCGCTCTATCTTGGCCTGCTCGACGGTCCGGTCAAGCTGCTCAGTGCCAGCCAGGCGGCGTCGAGCGTTCGCGATGTCCTGATCGCGGCGGTCACGATCGGTGCGCTGGTCCGTTTGATGGCAAGGCGCGAGCCCGTGCGACTGCCACCTCTATTTGGTTGGGTGCTCGTCTTCGTGCTACTCGTGGTTGCCGAGGCCTTCAATCCGAGCACCCACGGCACACTGAAGATCCTTGGCGGATTTCGCCAGCAACTCGAGTGGGTCCCGTTCTTCTTCTTCGGCTACGCGCTGATGCGCTCCAAGGAGCGGCTGCGCAAGATGTTTGTGATCCTTGGCGTGATCGCCTTGGCCAACGGCCTCGTCAGCGCCTACCAGACCAGGCTCACCCCGGCCCAGCTGGCAAGCTGGGGACCGGGCTATGCAGAACGCGTGAACGGCACAGAAACCCTGACCGCGCGCCGCTACATCGGCGGTGGCGGCGAAGCGCTTGTGCGCCCACTAGGCCTGGGCTCGGACAGTGGCTTTGGCGGTGGCGTCGGTGTGATCGCCCTGCCCGGCGTCCTCGCGTTGCTTGCGACCGGGACCGGGAGGCGACGATGGTTCGCGGTCCTGCTGTTGCTGGGGGCGATGTTGGCGGTGGCCACAGGGCTTGGGCGCCTGCAGGTGGTCGGCTCTGTGATCGCCATCGCGATGTTCGCGCTGCTCTCTCTCAGCGCGGGCGCGCGGGCCAGACGTCCGCTGGCGGCGCTCGGCGTGCTCTTGGCGCTGGCCGTTCCTTTCGGTCTCGTGCTCGTGGCCGCCGAGGGCAGCGGCGTCTTCTCGCGCTACACGAGCATCGCTCCCTCAAGCGTTGTGAGCACATCCGCCAGCTACAAGGAACAAAGCCTCGGCCTGATCCCGCACTACCTCGCACACGCTCCCTTCGGATTCGGCCTGGCCACGGCCGGCCCGGCGACAACCTTTGGCGGCAAGGTCAAGGGCGAGCTTGAAGGGCACGGCGTTACCGCCGAGACGCAATACAACTATGTGGTAGACGAACTCGGTCTGCCAGGTTTGCTGCTGTTCCTCGGCCTGTTGTTGACGTTGGGCGTGCTGGTGGTGATGCGCCTGCCGCGCGTGCCCGACCCTGACGTCCGCATCGACCTGGCCGCGGTTTACGCGCCGATCTTCGCACTGGCGCTGATGGGTCTGCGTGGCGCCTTCACCGACACCGCCGCCGGTGGACCGTACCTGTGGTTCGCGTTCGGGATCGCCGCCTACTGGCTTGCTGGGCCGCTACGGGCGGGCGCCCCCTCAAGAATTGGGATGGGTCGGGATGAGACGCCTGCGCCTGCCCTTTCCTAAGCGCCCGCCCTCGAGGACGCGCGCACGATTGTTGTTGCTGCTCGGCGAGCGGCGTGGCCTGGTGTCGGCGCTCGCGCTCACATCGATCTGCGCGGGGTTCACCGAAGCGGTCACCCTCGGGCTGATCGCACAGGTGGCGGCGGCGCTTGTGAACGGGACAAAACATATGCACCTCGACGCTGGTCCCGTCCACGTGGTTGCCGGAGTCGGGACCTTGATCGTGGTCGCCTTCGGGTTCACCCTGCTGCGTCTCGCCTTGCAGTTTCCGATCTCGATCCTGCCGGCGCGTATCGCCTCCGACGTGCAGTCTCAGCTGCGCCAGCGGCTCTTTCACGCTTTCACCCGCGCCTCCTGGGCCGTGCAATCGCAGGATCGCGAGGGCCAGTTGCAGGAGACGATGACAAGTCAGGTGATGCAGGCCACCTCAGGCTCACTGCAAGCGACCACGCTGATAACTGCGCTCTTCACCTTCCTCGTGCTGATGATCGCGGCGCTCGCGCTGAACGCGGAGGCGGCCGGCATCGTGTTGAGCGTTTCGCTGCTGCTGATCGCGCTGTTGCGGCCTTTGCGGGCGATCGGGGTGAGGCGCGCACGAGCTCTCTCCCAAGCTCAAATGCGATACGCAGGTGGCATCAGCGAGGCGATTCGTCTAGCCGAGGAGACTCAGGTGTTCGGCGTGGCCGGCGCGCAGCGCGAGCGGATCGACGGCTACGTGGCTGACTCCCGGCGCCTGTTCCTGCTGACGCAGCTGCTTGCGAGGCTGATACCAAACCTGTTTCAGAGCTTGATCTACGTGCTGTTCGTCGTGGGTATGTTCGGGATCTATCTCTCGGGCGCCGGGCACGCCGGCGCGCTCGGCGCTGTCTTCCTGCTGCTCGTGCGTGCCGCCCAGTACGGACAGCAATCCCAAGCCAGCTACCAGGGACTCTCCCAGTCGCTGCCCTTCATCGACCGCACCGAGGACACGGCTCTGCGCTACATCCGAAGCGCACCCCCGGCGGGTCGTATCAAACTCGAGCAGGTACGCACGTTGGCCTTCGACGGCGTCGGCTATGCCTACAAACCCGAGCGAGCGACCCTGTCTGACATCAGCTTCCAGGTGGACAGGGGCGAGGCGATCGGCATCGTCGGACCTTCCGGGGCGGGCAAGTCCACGCTCGTGCAGATCCTGCTGCGCCTGCGAACCCCCGGCAACGGACGCTATATGGTCAACGACCTCTCGGCGGAGTTGCTCGCCCGCGAGGATTGGCAGCGACTGGTCGCCTATGTGCCGCAGGACCCGCGGCTGATCCATGCGTCGGTCGCCGAGAACATCCGTTATTTCCGAGACCTCGACGACGACGCGGTGCAACGGGCCGCCCGCTTGGCTCGCATCCACGACGACATCGTCGGCTGGGCAGACGGGTACAACACGATCGTCGGGCCGCGCGCGGATGCCGTCTCGGGCGGCCAGCAGCAGCGGATCTGCCTCGCCCGCGCCCTTGCGGCGCGGCCTGAGGTGCTCGTCCTCGACGAGCCGACCAGCGCGCTCGATCCCCACTCGGAGATCTTCATCCAGGAATCCCTGCGTGCCTTGAAGCATGAGCTGACGCTGTTCATCGTCGCCCACCGCATGTCCACGCTCGACATGTGCGATCGGGTGATGGTCATACTCGACGGTCGCCTGGCGGCGTTTGACACGCGCGCGATGTTGCAGGCAGAGAACGCCTACTACCACTCGGCCACCATGATCGCCGCCGGGAGCGGGGGTGGGGCCGGGGCTGCGATCGGGGGCGGGGCTGGGGTCGCGGCGGAGGCTGGAGCCGGCGTTGGGGCCGGAGCGGGGGACGTGCGGCTATGACACTTGTTCGCGACGGCGAAGCTTCGCGGGCCGCGCCGAGCGAGCGCGCCACGACGGAGCGGCTGCCCGACTTCTTCATCGTCGGTCAGCTCAAGAGCGGCACGACGGCCCTGTATGAGATGCTCGGCCAGCATCCCCAGATCTTCATGCCCGACCGCAAGGAGCCGCGCTTTTTTGCCGAGGAGATGTATCACCGCGACCCGCCACGGCCTGGCGGAACGCCACAAACACTTGAGGAGTATCTCCAGTGGTTTGCGGCCGCGCGCTCCGACCAGCTGATCGCCGACGCCTCGCCCAGCTACCTGTGGTCTCGCACGGCGGCTGAGCGCATCGCCGAGCTCAAGCCCAGTGTCCGCATCGTTGCCGTGGTGCGCGAGCCGGCGAGCATGGTGCGCTCACTCCACCTCGAGCTGGTGCAGCTCTACGTGGAGACCGAGACCGACCTGGGCCGTGCGATCTCCCTGGAAGGGTCGAGGCGCGAAGGTCGGCATCTCTCGCGCCACACCTACTGGCCGAAGATGCTCCAGTACGCGGAGTTCACGCGCTACGTCGAACAGCTTGAGCGCTACTACGAGGTATTCCCGGCCGAGCAGATCCTGGTGCTCGTCTACGACGACTTCAGACGCGACAACCAGGCGACGCTGCGCCGGGTGTTGCGGTTCCTCGACTTGGACGACAGCGTCGCGCTGGCCCAGACCGAGGCCAACCCGACTGTGAGGGTGCGCTCGCCGCGCGTGCACGAGCTGGTGCACGCCGTGTCGGTCGGCCACGGGCCGGCGTCACGCGCCGTGAAGAGGACGATCAAGGCGCTGACGCCCCAGCCGCTGCGACAGCGGGCTCTGTATGCGACCCAAAAACGCATTGTCTTCGATCGGCCCGAGCCGCCGGACGAGCAGCTGATGGCGCAGTTGCGGCGTCGATACAAGCCCGAGGTGGTGGCGCTTGGCGAGTACCTGGATCGCGACCTGGTGTCGCTGTGGGGCTATGACAAGCTCGATTGAAACGCTGGCGCAAGCCGCCGTCGGAAGTGGGGCCGAGCCGGCCAAGCAACGGGGTGCCGAGCTGCCCGCGGGCCGGGCGCCCGACTTCTTCATCGTCGGTCATTTCAAGTGCGGGACGACGGCGCTCTACGAAATGCTGAAGGGTCACCCGCAGGTCTTCATGCCCGAGACCAAGGAGCTGTGGTTTTTCTCGCCCGAGTTGCGCTCGCGCGATCGTAAGCCGAGCAGCCTGCGGCCGGAGACCCTGGAGGAGTACCTGGCGCTGTTCGCGGCGGCGGCGCCCGGGCAACGCGCCGGCGAGGCCTCGCCCTCATACCTGATGTCTCACGCCGCCGCCGAGCGCATCGCCGAAGTGCGGCCCGACGCGCGCATCGTCGCCATCCTGCGAGAGCCGGCTGCCTTCCTGCGTTCTTTTCACCTGCAATGCGTGCGCAACCACGTCGAGACCGAGACCGACCTGCGCAAGGCCCTCTCGCTCGAGCAGGCCAGGCGCGAAGGGCGCGAGATCCCACGCTTCTGCGCTCGTCCGCACGAGCTCCTCTACTCCGATCACGTTCGCTACACCGAGCAACTGGAGCGCTACCGCGCCGTCTTTCCCGAGAAGCAGATCCTGGTGCTCATATACGAGGACTTCCGTCGCGAAAACGAGGCGACGGTGCGCAAGGTGCAGCGCTTCCTGGAGGTGGATGACGGTCTGCCGCTCGGAGCGCTGGAGGCGAATCGCTCGGTGCGAGTGCGCTCCCAGCGGCTGCACGAGTTGACCCAGAGCCTCTCGCTCGGGCGAGGGCCGCTCTCGCGCGGCGCCAAGGCGGCGATCAAGTCGGTCACGCCCAGAGGGCTGCGCCGCCGTGCGCTCACGGCCACAAGAGAGCGCTTGGTATACGCCGACACGCGCCCGCCGGATGCCGCCTTGATGCTCGAGTTGAAGCGTCGCTTCAAGCCGCAAGCTCAAGCTGTGAGCGAGCACCTGGGACGCGACCTCGTGAGCCTATGGGGCTATGACCAGCTCGATTGAAGCCGCGCGAGCGACGCCCGAGCCGGCCGGAAGGTTGCCCGACTTCTTTGTCGTGGGTCACTCCAAGAGCGGGACGACAGCTCTGTACGAGATGCTCAGATCCCACCCCCAGATCTACATGCCGATGAAGGAGCCTTGGTTCTTCGTGCCAGAGCTTCACTCGCGCTTTCGCCCCGCGGGCGGGGTGCGCCCGGACACGCTGGAGGAGTACCTCGCGCTGTTCGCTCCAGCGGATCCGCAGCAGCGGACAGGGGAGGCCTCTCCCTCTTATCTGCGCTCGCTCACCGCGGCGGCGCGCATCGCCGAGGTCCAGCCGGCGGCGCGCATCGTCGCGATCCTGCGCGAGCCGGCCAGCTATCTGCGCTCGCTGCACCTGCAGTTCGTGAAGACGCACGTGGAGACCGAGACCGACCTGCGCACCGCGCTGTCGCTGGAGAGCGCTCGACGCGAAGGGGAGCACATTCCAAGCAGCTCGCCGCGACCGCAGGGCCTGCTCTATTCGGAGAACGTCAAATACGTCGAGCAGCTGTGTCGCTACCGGGCGGTCTTCCCCCAGGAGCAGATCCTGGTGCTGATCTACGACGACTTCCGCGCCGACAACCAGGCGACCGTGCGCGAGGTGCTGCGGTTTCTGGAGGTCGACGACACCGCGCCGATCGAGGCGGTCGATGCCAACCCGACGGTCGGCATTCGCCACAGGCGCCTGCACCACGCCGTGCACGAGGTGATCCAGGCGCGCGACCCGCTCACGCGCGCGGTCAAGGATTCGATCAAGACGTTGACCCCACGCCGGGCGCGACGGGGAGCGCTGGAAGTGGTTCGCCGCCGCGTGGTGGTCGGTGCGCCTCCCCCGGTGGACGAGCAGCTGATGCTCCAGCTGCGTGTCCGCTTCAAGGGGGAGGTGGTTGCGCTGAGCGAGTACCTGGATCGCGACCTTGTGGGCCTGTGGGGCTATGACCGGCTCGACTGACGTCGCGGTGAAGGGGGCCGGCGGGCCAGGACCCGGGTCTGGGACCCGGCTCGGCGACGCGCGACTCGGCCACGGGCGGGCACCGGACTTCTTCATCGTCGGTCACCCCAAGAGCGGCACCACGGCGCTGTATGAGATGTTGCGGGGCCACCCTCAGATCTACATGCCCGAGCTCAAGGAGCCCGCCTATCTCGCCTCCGACCAGCCGCGGCTGCATCGCAGAGCTTCCAGCGGCGCCCTGCCGGGTACGCTCGAGGAGTACTTGGCCTTGTTCGCCGCGGCGGGCGCCGAGCAGCGTGTGGGCGAGGCGTCCTCGGGATATCTCATGTCCGCGGCGGCGCCGCAGCGGATCGCCGAGGTTCAGCCCGACGCGCGGGCGATCGCGATCCTGCGCGAGCCGGCGAGTCTGCTGCGCTCGCTGCACCTGCAGCTGATCCAAGATCACGTCGAGAACGAGAAGGATCTGGCCAAGGCGATTTCGCTCGAGCGAGCCCGAAGCGAAGGGCGCCACCTTCCGCCGGACTGTCCGCGACCGGAGTCGCTGCGCTACTCCGAGCGGGTGCGCTATGTGGAGCAGTTGCGGCGCTACCGCACGGCGCTGGCGCCCGAGCGCGTGCTGGTGCTGATCTACGACGACTTCCGCACCGACAACGAGGCGACGGTGCGCCGGGTTCTGCGCTTCCTGGAGGTAGATGACACGATTGCGGTCGAGGCGACCGACGCCAATCCCACGGTTGCCCTGCGCTCACAGCGGCTCGACGACCTCGTGCACTCGATCAGCGTCGGCGGCGGGCCCCTTTCGCGCACGGCCAAGCGGGTCGTCAAGACCGTTGCGCCGAGGCGTGCGCGCCGTGCGGCGCTTGGGGTCGTGCGTAGGCGTGTCTTGTACGGAGAGCCGGATGCGCCGGATGAGCGGTTGATAAGCGAGTTGCGTGTTCGTTTCAAGCCGGAGGTCGTTGAGCTGAGTGAGTACTTGGGTCGTGACCTGGTGTCGCTGTGGGGCTATGAGCGGCTTGGTTGAGTCTCCTGGGCGGGCCTCCGGTGCGGGCACGGGCGTCGGCGCGGACGTGGCTGCTCGCGGCAGTGGGGGTGTGACCGGGCGGGTCCCTGACTTTTTCATCGTCGGCAACCCCAAGAGCGGCACCACGGCGCTGTATGAGATGTTGCGGCGCCACCCCCAGATCTACATGCCCGAGCTCAAGGAGCCTCACTTTCTGGCGAGCTCGCCCGGTCGAGGGTTGGCGGCGGGCGCAACCCAACAGCCGGCTGGGGATCCACTGCCACGAACGCTCGACGCCTACCTGGCGCTGTTCGAGGGAGCGCTGCCCGAGCAGCTCGCGGGCGAGGCCTCGGCCTCCTATCTGCGCTCGCCCGAGGCGCCCGCGCGCATCCGCGAGCTGGCGCCCGACGCGCGCATCGTGGCGATCCTGCGCGAGCCGGCCAGCTTCTTGTGTTCGCTTCACCTCCAACATCTGCAGGACCACGTCGAGCGCGAGCGCGACTTTCGCGTGGCCCTGCGGCGCGAGGAGATAGTGCGCGACGGGCGCACCGTGCGTCGCTATTCCGACCGGGTGCGCTACGTCGAGCACCTGCGCCGCTACCACGAGCTGTTCGCCGAGGACCGCGTGCTGGTGCTGATCTACGACGATTTCCAGCGCGAGAACGAGGCGACGGTGCGTAGCGTATTGCGTTTTTTGAGGATTGACGACAGCGTGCCGGTCGTGCCTCTGCGGGCCAACCCGACGGTTCGGATGCGCTCCGTTGGCCTGGCCAAGCTGATTCATTCGGTGCGCACCGGCCAAGGTCCACTTGGTCGCCCGCTGAACGCCCCGCTCCAGGCGCTCACCACCCGGCGTGTGCGGCGTGCGGCGCTTGGGGTGGTTCGTAAGCGTGTTTTGTACGGCAAGCCGGATGCGCCCGATGAGCGCTTGATGGGCGAGTTGCGTGCTCGCTTCAGGGGAGAGGTGGTTGCGCTGAGCGAGTATTTGGGGCGCGATTTGGTTTCGCTATGGGGCTATGACCGGCTTGGTTGAGTCTCCTGGGCCGGCCGCCGGCGTTGGTGTTGGCGGTGGCGATGACCCGGGCGCCGGCGCTGGGGCGCACGACGCTGTCGGTGTGGGTGTCCGCGGCGATAGTGGTGTGCCGGGGCGGGTTCCGGACTTCTTCATCGTGGGCAACCCCAAGAGCGGTACCACGGCGCTGTATGAGATGTTGCGCCGCCACCCTCAGATCTACATGCCTGAGCTGAAGGAACCGATCTTCTTTGCGGGTGAGCTGCCTCGCCAGGCACACCGCTACCAGGCGCCGGAGAGCTTGGAGGAGTACCTCGCGCTGTTTGCGCCGGCGCGCCCCGGGCAGCGCACCGGCGAGGCCTCGGCGTCCTACCTGTGGTCGCGAACAGCGGCGCAGCGGATCGCCGCAGTGGCGCCCGGAGCGCGGATGATCGCGATCCTGCGCGAGCCGGCCGCCTTCCTGCGCTCGCTGCACCTGCAATGCCTGCAATCGCGCTATGAGACCGAGCGCGACCTGCGCACCGCGCTGTCGCTGGAGCCGGATAGGAGATCCGGACGCAAGCTTCCCCGCCGTTCGCGCTGGCCGCAGGTGCTGCTCTACTCCGAGCACGTCCGCTACGTCGAGCAGCTGCGCCGCTACCGGGCCCACTTTCCAGACGAGCAGCTGCTCGTGCTCATCTACGACGACTTTCGCTCCGACAACGAGACGACGGTGCGTCGGGTGCTGCGGTTCCTGGACGTTGACGACAACTTGGCGATCGACTCGCTGGAGGCCAATCCCTCAGTTGACGTGCGCTCGCCGCGACTGGACGATCTCGTCCATGCGGTCTCGATCGGGCAGGGCCCCGTGGCGGGCGCCGCGAAGGCCGCGGTGAAGACGCTCACACCGCAAGCTCTGCGCCATGGCGCGCTCAGGGCCCTCAGACGGCGCGTGATCTACAGCGAGCCGCCGCTGCCGCCGCAGGAGCTGATGCGCGAGCTGCGCGCCCGATACAGGCCGGAGGTCCAGGCGCTCAGCGAGTACCTCGATCGGGACCTCCTCTCCCTGTGGGGCTATGACGGCATTGACTGAGCCGGTCTGTGGCCCCGCGCTCGACGCCGCCTGGAGGGCTGAGCGCGAGCGTGCTCAGGAGCTGGCGCTGCCGGACGGGCGGGTGATCGTGTCGTGCTCGGCTCCGCTCGGCAGCGGCGGTCTCGGCCGTCACCTGGGAGAGATCGTCGGAGCATTGGAGCGACGAGGCTCGCAGCCGACGTGCATCTGCGGCTCCGATGCGTCCGCCCGGCGCGGGCTGGACCTGCGCGCGAACGCGGCCGCCGTCCTCGCGGAGGCGCTGGAGCCGGCGGCGCGCCTCTCGCCACCGTGGCACACGTGGATGGACAACGTCGCGTTCGATCTGCGGGCCGCCTCACAAGCGCCGGCCGCCGAGCACCTGATCGCCTTCAACGGCCAAGCGCTCGCCCAGTTGCGGCGGGCCGAGCGCGAGCGGATGGACTCGGTTCTGCTGATGTCGGCCAACTCGCATCTGCGCCGAGTTGTGCGTATGCACGGCCGGGCTCTGGCGCGCTATCCGCTCGAGCGCTCCTGGGCGACGCGCCTGCTCGGGCGAAATCTCGCCGAGTACGATCGCGCCGAGCGCATCTACGTGGCTTCAGCACACGCGCTTGAGTCGTTCGTGGAGGAGGGCGTGCCCGAGGAGAAGCTGTCCTTGTTCCCGTTGACGGCGGACCCGCGTTTCGCTCCCAACGGGTCAGCCCGTGCGGGTGGGAGCTTTGATGTCGTCTACGTCGGCGGTCTGTCTGTGGTCAAGGGCGTGCCGCTCTTGATCGACGCCGTGCGCCGCCTGGGCCATCCCGATCTGAGACTGGTGCTGGTCGGCGGCTGGGGGACACGGGGTATGCGTCGCTTCGTCCAGGACGCGTGCGCATCCGACGCTCGCATTCGCATCTGTCGTGGCGATCCGTTGCCCCATCTGCGCCGCGCGGCTCTGTGCGTCCATCCCAGTTGGGAAGACGGCTTCGGCTATGCGCCGGTGGAGGCTCTCTGCTGTGGGGTGCCTGCGATCGTCAGTGAGAACACCGGCATGAAGGAGCTGATCGTGCCGGGGCGCAACGGGATGGTGCTGCCCACTGGCGACCTCGACGCGCTGGTCGAGGCGATCGACAGCGCTTACCGCGGCGAGCTCCTCAGTGGCTGACGGTGCCCCAGCACCGGCTTCGCTCGATCCGAGTCGCGGGCCGCAAGGCTGCGCCGACGAGCATGCCGCCGCGGCGCGCCCATTGGCGACGCTCCAAGCGGCCGTGGTGGGTATGTCGGTCAGCCCGACCTGCGGCGTTCGCGCGCACGCCGGCCTGCTCGCTCAGGCGCTTGCCCGCGAGGGCGTCTCCTGCTCGCTGCACTGGCTGAGCCGCTCGGAGAGCTCGCTGGGAGTCGGACGGCGAGAGGTTCGCGCTTGGACCGAGGGCCTCGTGGCCGAGTTGCGGCGCGAACGCCCAGATGCGGTGTTGTTGCACTACTCGATCTTCGCCTACTCACACCGCGGCATTCCGATCTTCGTCGCTCCCACGCTCTCGGCGCTACGGCGCACAGGGATCCCGGTCGTGGCTTTCATGCACGAGCTTGCCTTTCCCTGGCGTCTGCGGGGATGGCGCGGCGACGTGTGGGCGCTCACCCACAGGGCGCTGCTGATCGATGCGATGCGCCGCTCGAGTGCCACGATCGTGACAACCGAGGCACGCGCCGAGTGGCTTGTCTCACGGAGGTGGCTGGCTCGGCGGCCTGTCGGAGTCGCTCCGGTCTTCTCGAACCTGCCCGCCCCGACGATGGCCTCGCGTCCCGATCGCGCCCGTCCACGCGTGGGGCTATTCGGCTACTCCTACGACGAGCAGACGATTTCGCTGGTGCTGGATGCGATCGCGCTTGTCTTGCGTGGCGGCCTTGACGTCGAGCTGGCGCTGCTCGGCGCCCCCGGTCGAAGCTCGGCGCTGGCCGAGACCTGGATGCGGCTGGCCGCGGGGCGCGAGCCGGCGCCATCGCTGTCCTTCGCAGGGCCGCTCGACGCGCAGGAGCTCTCCGACGAGCTCGCGGCCTGCGAGCTGTTGCTGTTCGCCGATCGACCGGGCCCCTCTTCGCGCAAGGGCACGCTCGCGGGCTCGCTGGCATCGGCGCGTCCGGTGATCGCGACCGACGGCCCCCAGGGGTGGCGCGAGCTGGTCGAGGCGGGAGCGGCGCGCGTGGTCCAGCCTAATCCGGCGGCGCTCGCCGCGGCGATCGTCGAGCTGCTCGTAGACGAAGACAAGCGCGAGGCGCTGGGGGCGCGGGGTGGCGAGTTCGCTGAGCGGCGGATGGGGACGTCGCGCAGCGCAGCCGTGGCGGGCGGCTTTCTGCGCGACGCGGTCAGGCGGTAGGGATCGGTGCTATCGCCGGGCTAGAGTCGCCTTGCCCGCGCTCCCAGGTCGAGCGCGCGGCGGCGTACGCCCTCAGCAGGGCTTCCACGTGGCGTTCGGGTGAGAAGCGCTCGGCCACCAGCTGCTTGCCGGCGAGCCCCATCGCGCTTTGCCTGGCGGGATCGTCGAGCAGCTCGCCAAGCGCCCGCGCCAAGGCCGTTGTGTCCCCCGGCCTGACCGACAAGCCGGTGCGGCCCTCGTGCAGCCATTCGCCGATCCCCCCCGTCGCGCTTGCGACGACCGGCCGCCCGGCCGCCAGGGCCTCGATGCCGACCAGTCCAAACGGCTCGGGCCACAACGATGGCACCGCCACTACCGATGCTTCGGCGAGCTCCTGCGCGAGTTGTTGCTCGTCGAGCCAGCCCCTGAAGTGCACTCGCCGCTCCACGCCCAGGCGTCGCGCCAGTCCGCGCATGGCCCGCTCCTGAAAGCCGTCCCCGCAGATCACGAATTCCCCCTGTACATGAGCTGCCGCGTGGATGAGCACCGCGAGTCCCTTCGGCTTGACTATGCGCCCGGCGAACACGACCCGTCGCCTGTTCTCGTGTCCGTGTCCCTGACTTGGCGTCATCGTCGAGAACAGCGGGACCTTGACTCTGCGCGCCACGCCGTTGGTGGCCAGGTGGCGCTCGACGACGTCCGAGTAGGCGACCGCCAAGTCGGCCGCGCGCAGCGCCTCCAGGCCGCGGCCGGCGCGCCGGTAGGCGCCGGGCAGCGGGCGCGGGTTGCGCACATGCGCGCACCCGCGCAGCGCCATGTTCGCCAAACAAGCCGGCCCGTGGGAGCGATCGCATTCGTGGGCTGGGCGGAAGTAGTGCAGGCCCGACGCGCAGGCGGTGTATGCGTGGGCGCTGACGAGCACGGGGGCAAGGGCGCGCAGCGCCACGACCAGCTCGGGATGGTCGAGCTGATGAAGGTGAATCGCCTCGGGAGAGGACGACAACGCCTCACCCAGACGCTCCTGCGGCGGGACGGTTCGATCGAATAGCTTGGCGCTCGAGTACACGCTCACCCCGGGTACGCGCAGGTCCCCGTCCACGCGCTCTGCGAGCACCGTCACACGCGAACCGCTCTCGGCGAGCAGGCGCGCACTGGCCAGCACGTGCGCCGCCACACCGCCATTGCGACCCCACAGCGGCGTGCCAAGCAGCACCGAACTTGGGGGGGCCCACATCGCCGCCGATGATACTCCGCAGCGGAGCCGGCGAGCCGTGAATGTGTCTGGATTGTGAAGACGCCACCGTGCTCTGCCTGAGAGAATCTCGACTCGATGGCCGGGACGGCGACATCGGGGTCTGGGCAACCTCGGGAGGCGGCTCGCCCCAAGGTGATCTACGTGATGGGTTCAGGTCGCAGCGGCAGCACGATTCTCGGCGTGGCGCTTGGCAACTGCGATGGCGTCTTTTATGCCGGGGAGCTCGACAACTGGCTGGCCCGTGCGGGCGTCCCGTTGCACGGTGGCATCGAGCGCAGACGTTTTTGGAGTGAGGTGCGTCGCGAGATGGCGGGCGCGGAGAAGCTCTTCGGCCACGACGCTCAACGTCTGCTGGAACGCTCGTTTTCCCCTTTTCGCATCCACAAGTGGCGTGTTCGGCGCCGCCTGCGTGGAGAGTATCGACGCGTGAGTGAAAAGCTGTACCGCACGATCGCGCGCGTCGCTGAAGCCACGCACGTGGTCGACACGGCCCATTTCCCATTGCGCGCGCGAGAACTGCAAGCGCTCGAGGGCATCGATCTGCATCTGATCTTTCTGATCCGCGACCCGCAGAGCGTCGTTGCCTCGTTCAACCTCTATTTGAATCGCAACGACGCCGCGGAGCGATGGTTGCGCGTGCTCAGCACAAACGCAAACCTATGGCTGACGCATGTGCTTGCCACGCTCGTGTTCCTGCGCCACCCCCGAGACCGACGTATGTTGCTGAGGCACGAGGACTTCCTCGCCGACCCGGAAGGCATGTTGCGCACGATCCTCGATTGGAGCGGCTCCCCCGCGCCCCTGCCGGATCTGGCGTCGCTGAAGACGGGCTTTCCGATCAACGGCAACCGGCTCCTTGAGGCGGAGGTCGTCTCACTGGAGCGTCGAGCTTCGCCTCCGCGCCACGACTCCCGCATCACGGCGCTGCTCCAACTTCCGTGGCGTCCGATCGTCTCCCGCTTGCGCCCGCTCGCACGTGCGACACCGTGAGGGTCGCTCTGCTGGACAACTTTCCACGCGGCGTCTACCGCCGCCTCAAGTCCCGTCGCGAGTCGCGGGAAGAGCGTTCCTTTCGCACCCGCCTACAGGTGGACGCGAACGCGCCCGAGCTGGTGCTCTCGCCCCACTGGGACGACGCTGTGTTTGACTGCTGGGGACTGCTCTCAAGCGATCGGGCGCTCAGCGTAGTGAACGTCTTTGCGGGCGTGCCCGCGCCGGGTGGTGTGAGGGGGGCGTGGGACGCCATCTCGGGCGCGACCGACTCGGCCCAACGTGCTCACGAGCGGATCGCCGAGGACGCCGGCGCGCTCGCGCGTGCGGGTCGCGAGGCCGTCGGCCTGGACTTTCTGGACGCCCAATACCGCCCGTCTCCACCGGCGCCAAGCTTGGAGGAGCTCGACCGTGCGCTGGTGGCGACCATGGGGTGTGCCGCGCGCGTACATGTGCCCGCCGGCATCGGGGGCCACCCCGACCACGTGCTCGTGCGGCGGTATGGACGCATGCTGCTTGGCATCGGTATGCCGGTCACGCTTTACGCCGACCTGCCCTATTGCGCACTGCACGGCTGGCCGCACTGGGTCAACGGGGCAGAGCCCGACCCGTATCGAAACGTCGATGCGTTCTGGATGCCTTTTCTGGAGGGAGTTCCAGAGATGCCGGCGCTGCGCTCGGCTCGTGTCGAGCGCCTGGACGACCAGAGGGCGGCGGCAAAGCTCGAGGCGATGCGTTGCTATGCCACACAGCTTCCAGCTCTGGACTACGGCGCCATGGAAGTCTTGGTCAACCCCGCGATCCATCGCTTCGAGGTCAGTTGGGAGCTCACGAGCCGTAGTTGATTGTGAGTATGCGTGGGTAGTCGGTGGCTTGGATTTCGATGGTTGCGGTGTTGGCGGTTTGGTTGGTTAGGTGTGCTGGGGTGTTTTTGTTTTGGATGGGGTCGTAGGCGGTGATGGTTGGTGGGGTGTTTGTTTGGGGGAGGTTGGTGAGGGTGATTTGGAAGGTCTCGTTGGGTAGGTCGAAGCGTGTGGGGTTGTTGGTGGGGGCGTTTGGTTGGTAGAGGGTGAGTAGGTTGCGTGTCATGACGTAGATGGGTATCTCGAAGCGTGTGGGGGAGGATTGGAAGGGGAGTACGGCGAGTACTTCGCGGTCATACAGGTTGGGGTGTGCTGTGGTTCCGTCGCCGGTGAATTGGGCGTGTTCGCCGTCTTGGACGATGGAGGTGAGCTTTAGTTGCCTGAGGTTTTGGCCTGGGCCGGGGCCTTGGAATTGGGTGAGCATGTTTTTGAAGGCGTTGACTGTTTCGCCGCCGAGCTGGGAGCCGGGATAGGTTTCGGGGTGGTTTTCCAGGGTAGAGAAGAAGTTTGGGTTGACGATTCCCAGTTCGCCTCCGGTGGCTGCGTAGAAGTACTCGCGGGTCATGCCCTTGCCTACCATCGCGACGAGGCTGCGCAGTAGTGCCTTGGTGTGGAAGTGTGTCTTGTCGGCTGGGGTGAGCGTTGTTTGGATTGGGGTGCTCTCGTCGGGTCCGAGGATTGTGGCGCCGTGGGTTGAGAGGTTGTACTCGGTCATCCACTTCTGTGGTGGTGTGTCGCCTGAGGGTCCTACTTCGCGGCCGTGGGGGTCACCGTAGATGCTGGTCGTGATCGGTGCGATGTCTCGGATCGCTGTCTCTGTCGAGAGTGCTGAGAGGTAGTACTCGGGGAACAACGATTGGAAGTGGGGGATGAAAAGTGGTGTGAAGCTTTTGGGGAGGGTGTCCCTGGCGCCGAGTGCGTTCAAAGGCCGGATCGTGCGTTCGTGGTAGTCGCCGGGATAGTCCTTCGCGCCGGCGTATAGGTGCTTGCTGAGCGCCGTCAACCCAGCGGGTGCCTGCGCTCCTGAGGTGAACGGCGTCTGGTCTGCGAACCCATCGGTAATACCCACACCAGTCGAAACACCATTAGCCGGATCGCGCACAAAACGCACCGTTTCATCCAACAACACCCGCGCAACTTCTTTGGTCAGCTGCGCCTTGGTCTGAGCGGGCGGGCTTTCGACGCCCGCTTCGTTTTCGAGTTCTTCGAGTTCTTCGCCGTTGGCTTCGCCTTCGGCGCCTTCTTCGCTTGCCGCGGATTCCGGCGTGGTCGAGTAGTAGTGCTCGGAGTTCAGGAACTGCGAGTCGAAGCTCAGCTCGTTCCAGACCTCCAGGTCAAAGCCTTCGGGGCCGAACACGCTGGCGGCCTCCTTGCAAACAGTGTTCACATAGCTGAGCCAGCCGGCGAGCGTTTCCTGGAAGGCCGGGTTCGGTTCGCCGTTCGCGAGCGTTGGCGAGCCGAATGGCGCATACAGCAGCGTGGCTCCCTTGTGTTCGCCCGCCGGCAGTAGGTTGAGCAGCGGGCGTGAGAGCTTGGCGACGTCGCCTGGCCCAATCGAGGTGATGAGGACGTCGGGGCTGCCACCGAACGTGAGATCGTCAAAACCGCTCTTGCCTGGCACCACTTCGGCCGCGCTGGCCGCGCTGAGCGTGACGGTCTGTGCGCCGGCCGGTGCGGCCGCGACGGTCGTCAAGGCGATTTTCTTGGCGGGCGCCGGGCCGGTGCTGTCGGCGTTGAGCAGCAGCAGCGGGCGGATGCCGTGTCTTTGTAGCGCGCGCCAGCGGGTGAGCATGCCCGATTCGTCGACGAAGCTTGAAGGGTTTTCGTAGGAGAGCGAGTTCCAGCCCACGCCGATGCGGGCGAGCTTGAATTCGCTTTCCTGGAGCAACTGGGCGGTCGCTTCGGCTTCGGGGGCGCGGACGTTGAAATTGATCCCCAGCGAGTCGAGCAGCCGCGAGGCCGGCCACGTGTCGAGATAGGCACGCCACGGTTGGATCCAGAAGGAGGAGGTGCCAAACGGCGCCGCGGTCAGGAACTTCGGGTCGATCGGGTCTTCGGTAACGCCTTCGGTGGAGCTTGCGCTCAGTTCCGCTTCCCATTCGGGGCCTGGGCTGGAGGAGGTAGGAGGCGCAGGCGGTATGGGCGATCCGCCGCTCGCGGGCGATCCGCTCCCGACCGGAGCAGGCACTCCGCCAGGGCCCGCGCTCGCGCGCGGGGCGCCGACGCCGGCTGGGATCGGCTCGGGCGTGGCTGTCAGCAGCCCGAGGCCGGCCGAAGTACGACCGGAGCCCCTGTGTGACTTGGACTTCGAGGCAGTTCGCTTGGCGCACTTCCGTGCCTGTTTATCGCCGTGTCGAGGGGCGCATCGAGTGTCGCTCGCGCGCAGGTGGGAGGCGGCTCGATAGTGGTGTTGAGCCGCCTCGGCGGTCGCGGCGCACCCGAGCGCAAGGACGGCGATGCCGAGCGCCAGGATGCGCTCCCAAGGCGCGCGAGAATAGCGGGGTCGTTTGAGCATGGCGAACTGTGGGGTCCGAGAACGCTCCTGTGGAGCCCCTCGTCAACCCATCGGTCGCGCCGAGGGCGTGCTTGACCGCAGATAGGCCGGGTCGGACGTACGTGCCTAACCGCATATGTTCTTGGCCAAGCGCGCGTAGAGCGCTTCCAGCCGCGCGGCCGCCACGTCCGGGTGGTAGCGCGCCGCGGCCTTGCGGGCGCCAGTTCCGAGGTTTTCGCGAAGCGCCGGGTCTTCGTGCAAGGACACCATCGCGGCGGCGAGCGCATAGACGTCGCGACTCTTGAACAGGCGTCCGCTGTGGCGGTCGACGATCATCTCCGACGGGCCGCCCTCGTCGGGTGCGATCACGGGCAGGCCCACGGCCATGCCCTCGAGCACGACCTGCCCGAATGGCTCAGGCGTGCGGGAGGCGTGGACCAGCACGTCAAAGCCCGCAAGCTCGTGCCACACATCTTCGCGAAAGCCGCGGAACTCGACACGCTCGGCGATCCCCAAGCGCTCCGCCAGTTCCGGCAGCTCGCGCTCGTAGCCCTCCTCGCCGAACATGGCGCTGCCCACGATCACCGCGCGCGCCTGGGAGTCGGGGAAGGCCGCGGCAAACGCGCGCAGAAACAGGTCCTGGCCCTTCCACGGCGCGAGCCTTCCCACCATCCCGAAGGTGGTCTGCTCGGATTTGGGCCGCTGAGCTACTGGCGGGGCGATCACGGCGTCCGGGAGCACCTCGCGCCAGGCGCCCGAGCGGGGAGCGGGCCCCAGCGTGCGCAGCGTGGTCTGCGAGTTGACGATCACCCCACGAGGGAGCCTTCCGATCAGGCGCCGCAGGACCGGTAGCGCCTGCGCCGGCAGGTAATCCTCGCTGATGCGGTCGCGAACATGCCAGATCGCCGGCACCCTGACGGCCCTGGCGGCGAGCGTGCCGTAGACGCCCGCCTTCAGTGAGTTGGTGTGCACGACGTCAGGGCGCAACGCTCGCAGGCGCAGCGTCAGGCGGGCGATGTACGCAAGCGTGCCCGGCGCTCCTGCCAAGCCGGCGGCGCCCAGGCGCACCGAGTCCTTGCGCAGCTCGCGCGCACTCGCGTCGATCGCAAGCACCTCGACGGAGATCCCCGCCTGCTGCAGGCGCCTCGCGAACGGCCCGTCCTCTCCGAGAATCACATGTGCGTTGACGCCACGCAGGTGGGGAAGCACGCGCAGCAGCGCGATCTCGCCCCCCGAAAGCCGTGCCACGTGATCCAAGAAGACCACTCGGGTTCGCTCGTCTCGCTTGCCCGTTGCAAGCTGCGCATAGAGCTTGCGGTGGCGCTCGGCGACTTTCGGCCAGTCAAAGCGCTCGGCATAAGAGCGAGTCGCCGCCCGGCTCGGAAGCGCTCCCCTCGCGCCCGCTTGGATGCGGCGAGCAAGCGCGTCTGTATCTCCGGCCGGCACGACGAGCGAGCTTTCCAGCGGGCCGGCCACCTCCGGTAGGCCACCGACGTCGCTCACGATGCTGGGCGTGCCGCAGGCCGCCGCCTCGAGCACGACCAGCCCGAACCCCTCGAAGGCCACGCTCGGCACGATCGCCACGTCCGCGCAGCGGTAGGCGTCGATCAACTCTTCGTCTGAGACCCTGCCCAGCACCCGAACGCGCCCGGCTAGTGGTGGGCGACTGGCGCGCTCGCTCAGCTGCTCGCGTAGCTGACCGTCGCCGAGCAGCAGCAGCGTCGAGCCGCCGGGCAGTCCCTCCAGGCGCTCCCATGCGTCGAGCAGGTTGTCGATGCCCATGCGCGGCACGAGCCGTCGCACGCAGATCGCCACAAACGCCGATGGCTCCAAGCCGAGCCGCGCTCGGGCCGTGTCTCGATCGTCGGGTGTGAACGAGTCCAACGCGACCCCTGGCGGGCATACATGGACACCCCAAGGAGATACTCGGTAGCGCTCGACCAACAGCCTTCGAAACGCGCCGCTCAGGACCACATGCGCGTCGGCACGACGCAGGGAGGCGCGCTCGAGCGCCTGTCTCGCGAGAAACCCGGCGCGCGACCTGCGCCCGGCGGCGAGGCTCTCCTGCGCCCAGGGCCCGTGAAAATGGAATACTGCCGGCAGCGCGCGCAGGCGTCCTATGCGTAGCGGTGCGAGCGCATACAGCGCGAAGTGCGCGTCCACGAGCTCGGCGCCCCGTGCGGCGCGCTGGGCGGCGCGCCAGAAGTTGACCAGGCGGAGCGCCAGCGGTAGCTCGCCGTGTCCGACGATCTCGATCCGCGCGGGCGCGTCTTCGGCCGGCCCGATCGCGATCCCGCGCGCCTCGGGGAGGTGCTCGAACAGGGAGCGGTAGTAGCGATCCAGGCCCCCGAGCGTTGTGGGAAACCAGCCCATGCCGAGCATGAGCACGGCTGGTCGCGCGTCGGCTCCTCCGATTGGCTGAGTGGCGTGCCGCATGTGTTTGGCTGGCTGTTCTCTGTGGTCCCGTTGCGAGGTAGCCGCCGAGTTGGGAGCGCCCGAGCCTACGTCCTGCGGCTGGAGCGCAAAGTAGCAGCGCGCCCGCCGGCCTGCTCTGCGCCGATGACCTCCACGGGCTACGCATGGTTCACCTCTTGTTCACATCATCGAAAAGATTCCGCATAGGATCGCGCCGCGTGAATTGGATGTCCAAAAGGAGGAGTTCATATGATGAAACACATCGGTAGTACCGTTGGTTCGAAGATCGCCGTGTGCGTGCTGGTCGCCTCGATATTTGCGACCTTGCCCGCACTGGCCTCGGCCAGCACTGTCTGGGTGAGCAACGCGAAAAGTGTGAAAGCGCCGTTTAACAGCTGTCAAAACCCGGGCTACAACTCGATCCAGACGGCGATCGAAGGTCCGTCGACGACGATCCGCGTTTGCGCGGGGGTCTACAAAGAACAGCTTCAGATAAAAAGGGCGCTCACACTCACCGGCGAATCGGGAGCGGTCATCCAACTGCCCGCCTCGCCCGTTGACTCCACGAGCGCCTGCGCAGCGTCCGGGGAGCAGGATCTTGTCTCCGTGTGCGGCTCCTCCGGCGCGACGATCAAGATGTCGGCCCTCACGTTCGAAGCGTACTGGCCGGCCACCATCTGTAGCGACGAGCTGTACGGCATCACGGTCGGAGGCGGCGCCAACCTGTCGCTGACCAACTCCGTCGTGCTCGGCGCCGGAGCCCAGCCGCTCAACGGCTGTCAGGGTGGCGTGGGCGTGCAGATCGGCCGCCACTACACCGCTCAGGTCGCGACGGCAACGCTGACGGCCGACCAGATCAGCGGTTACCAGAAGAATGGCATCACGGTGGACAACGCCGGGTCCCAGGCCACGATCAAGCAGGTTACGGTCACCGGTGCAGGTCCCGCGCCGCTCGCCCAAAACGGGATCCAGGTGAGTCGCGGAGCGGTCGCCAAGATCGCCGAAGACACGATCTCCAAGAACGAGTGTGCCGCCGCGTCCTGCGGCGATGGCTCCTATCTGGAGCTCGAAGAAGACGCGGCGGGAGTGCTGCTCTACCAGGAGGGCGCCGGGACCTCCGTGGCCACCTCCCACATCGACGAAAACGATCTGGGCGTATCCCATATCGCGCTGGTGGAAACCACCAAAGCCCAGGCCAAGGTCACAGGCGACGTGCTGGAAGGCGACCGCTACGCCGCCGTCATGCTGGGACAGGGCTTTGCGACCGTCAGCAAAGACGAAATGCGCGGCGGGGCCGTGGGTATCCTGCTGTTGCAGTATTGGGCGCCCGCATCGCAGGAATGGCCGCCCGCCCAAGAATTCGGGCCCAAAGGGAACGGCTCGGAAGACACGATCGCCGGTATGACCAAGCACGCGGTCGAAGGTCTCTCAGACAACGAAGCCAACGATCAGTTCGGCTCGTTCGCGATCACAAAGAGCGCGATCAGCGGCAACCCGGGGTCGGTCGGGGAATCGGTGTTCACCAACAACCCGGCCAAGCTCAAGGTCATCACGAACTCGAGCGACAGCTAAACGCCGTCGAGGCGGTGATCGCAAGGCCTGGAATAGACCGGGCGGAAAGGGAAGCGCCTCGGCGCTCGCCTTTCCGCCCCCAGGTCTGTGTCTGCGGCGAGGCCCGAACCGCGGCGAGGATCGCCGGGCCGATGGGGCCCAAACCGTGGCGAGGGTCGCTTGGGGCCTGCCAGCCCCAAGCGACTCCCTCCTCGCTGGCCTAACGGTGTTTGCGCTGGGCGGGCGCGGAGTGAACGATTACGCCGCGGCTCGAGCCGGGCGCGTGGCTGTTGTCGGAGACCTTCACGAAGGCTCTGTAGAGGCCCCCGTGATTGTGAGGTATGAACAGCACCGCGGAGAAGCTCGCCGAGCTTGCGCTGCCCTTCTTGACGACGGTTCCGCCGACCGTCAGCGGTCCGCGCCCCGCTCTGAGCAGCTGGAAGGCAACCGGTGCGCCGGCGACAGCCGGGTTGACGGTCCCGTACAGCCGCACATAGCCCTTGCGTGCAGTCTTGCGAGCGTGCAACGTGACGCGCACTCCCACGCGCACCGTCACGACGGGGCTGCGAACCGGCCGCGGGTCCAGTGTGGCTATGCGTATTTGCGTGTTCTGAGAGAGTCCGGCGACCTGAAAGGCGAACTGACCGGTGGAGTTCGTGGCTTGGGGTACGCCGACGTTCACGAAACCGCCGACGAACGGGAACTGGTTGGCCTGCAGTACGACCTCGTGACCCGCCGCGGCGGTGCCCGTCAAGCTTCCCGTGATGGATACGGGACTCCCGAACGTCGTCAACCGTGGCGTCCGCGGGAGTTCGAATTTGAGCGGCACGCTCTTGGTCGTAAACACGCGGTCGCGACCAGTCATCGTTCCGGCGGAGCTGCCGGCGACGACGCGGTAGTGGTAGGTGACACCCGTGGCCAGGCCCGAGATCGGCTGGCTGACCGGCACGTTCGTGGTTGCGCTACCGACGGTCACAGTGGCCGTCTGGGCTCCATAGGCGCTTGTGGGTCCGTACTGGAAGTAGTAGGTCGTTTCGCTGCCATGAGGGTTGATCGTCGCGTTGAGCGTGGCCGAGGAGTAGCTCAGCTGGGCCGTCCCGCCGGTGGATGCGTTCGGCGGCTTTGGCGCCGGAGTGCCTTTGGTCGCCTGCGAGGCCAGCGGCGTGGCCAGCGAGGCGCTCGTCACGATCGCAAGCCCGAGGAGCGTGCCCTTGTACATTCTCAGTCGCCTCATCGTCTATCCCTCGCTGTCCTTTTTCATTCCGCCGAGTGCTCGCCCGAGGGCGCCTGTGCTTACTCTGAAACAAACCCCCGCCGCGCCGATCGATGCGGAGCCTGAGGGGCAATCGTGTCGCCGGCCGAGGGTCGAGTCAACGCGATGCGCCAGGCTACCGGAGCCGCTCTGGAGCACACGTCAACCTGCTGTGACGATCTTGATAACAAATCGTGAATCCCACGCTTGGCCGTTCACTGGACGGCTACGATGAGTCCTCTCCAGCGGGCTTAGAATCCGCTCGATGATCCGGGCAACCGAGCATAGGCAGATGCAGGTAAACCCTCGTTCACAAAATCGTTACAGTGAGTAGGAGGAGAGGGTGGAGTATCCCAGCGTGAGCGAGCCCGCCGGCGCAGCTGAACCCTTCGACGCGGCTGAGCCATCTTCGGCTGTCACCCAGCCGATCGCGCCGGTCGCGGTCTCTGGCGAGCGATGCGCCCGCTGCTCCGCTCCCATGGCCCCCGACCAGCGCTATTGCCTGCAGTGCGGGGAGCCCCGCGCCCACCTGGCGGGCCCACCCACGGCCGCTCGATCCACGGGCGAGACGAGCTCCTCACCGCCCCCCACGCCTCCGGGCCTAGCGTCGGCGCCGTCGGCGCCCGCGCGTAACAACAGCCTCGCCTTGCTGGCGGGCATCGGGGTCCTGCTGCTGGCGATGGGCGTCGGCGTCCTGATCGGCCGCGCCGGCGCCGGCACCGCCAAGGCGCCCCCGGCCCAGGTGATCTCACTCGGGGCAGCTGCGGGAGCTGGAGCGGGAGCGACGAGTACCCCGAGCACGACCACACCCGCAACCGAAACACCCGCCGCGACCGCCAAAGAAAAAGAAGCCAAAGCCGCCGAAAGCAAAGCCAAAGAAGCCAAGGGCACCGGCAACTCGATCTCCAAACCGGCGCCCGCCACGGTCCTGAAAAGCGCCAACAGCCACGAAAGTCGCCAGAGCTTCGAGCAGAAATCGAAGAACCTGCCAAACGTGGTCTCGACCGGATGAGCGAGCCAGACGACGCGGCGTCGAGCTCTGAGCTGCGCCGCACGCGCGAGCGCCTGGCCGAAGAGGTGGCCAAGCTTCAATGGGATCTCGGAGGGCTCACCTACGAGATGGCGATCCGCGATCACTTCCGCCCCGACGTGCTCATGCACAGAGCAGCGTCCCTGCAGGAGCGCGACGCCGAACTCGCCGAGGTGGAGCGTCTGCTGCACGCCCACGAGACTTCGGTCGCCGGCAGCTGCGGACGCTGCGGAGCGGTGCGAAGCCGCGGCGCCGTCTTCTGCTGGCAGTGCGGAGCCCAGCTGATGGAGCGCGTCGAGGCGGACGGCGAGGCCGCCGGAACCGATGCTGCAGGAATCGAGGCTGCAGGGGCCGATGTCGGCGGAACCGACGTTGCCGGGCCAGACCTCGCCGACGACGGGCTGATAGCCGCCGACGTGCACGCCGAGATCAACCGTCTCGCCGAGCGAGCGCCCGGCGAGGGGGACCTGGGTCGGCCCGTCCAAACCGGCCCGTGAGCCTGGACCCGCTGCGCCGCTGGGAGCAGCGCTTCGGGGCCTTGCCCGTGCCCTCGCCCGTGGTGTGGGCCGCGCTCGCCGCGGCCTTCCTCGGGTTCGGAGTCCTGCTGGGGAGCGTCACCGGGTCGGACTCGGCCGCTTCCCTGGCTGCGAGTCGCAGGCCGTTGAAGCTGCTCGTGGCCCAGGCTCCGGCCACAACGTCTGCTCCCACTCCGACGCCGCCGCCCACGGTCGAAACGCCAACGCCCGAAAGCTCCTCACCGGAAACAAATACGACCGCCCCCGAACCGTCTTCGGGCTCGGAAGGCTCCTCGGGCGCCAAAGGGTCGGGTGGCGGCGGCTCCTCCGGTGGCGGCGCCCCGAAAACCGGTGGCTCCAAAGGCACCGCACCGCCCCCGAAACCGGGCTTGTCCTCAGTCAAACACGTGTTCGTGGTGATGCTCGACGATCAGTCCTATGCGAGCCTGTTCGGAGACGGTTCTCCGGCCCACTATCTGACGGGTACGCTCGAGCCCCAGGGAGAGATGCTGGTTCGCTACTACGCGGTCGCCCACGAGGCCCTGGCCAACGAGATCGCCGTGCTCAGCGGCCAAGGACCCACCGAAGCTACCGCCGCAGACTGTCCGACATACAGCGAAATCTCACCCACGGGCAACGGGGCCAACGGGCAAGCGCTCGGCCAGGGCTGCGTCTATCCCACCTCGACCCAAACGTTGATCGGTCAGCTCACCGCCAAGAGTTTGCCGTGGCGTGCCTATATAGAAGGCATCGACGAAGGCGCCTCGAGCCCGCCCGCCTGCTCGCACCCGACCAGCGGAGCCGCCGATCCGAGCGCCTCGCTGGCCCAGGGCGCAACCGCCCCTTCCTACCAAACCTGGCGCAACCCCTTCGTCTACTTCGCCTCGATCGCGGGCGCCTTCTCCTGCGACGCGCACGACGTCGGAATCGGCGAACTGAAGGGGGACCTCGCGAGCGAACCCCGAACCGCGAGCTTCTCCTACATCGCGCCCGGCCCCTGCGATGACGGCAACCCAGACCCGTGCGGGCCCGGCAAAGCCTCAGGTGCGTTGTCGGCCGATGGGTTCTTGCACAAGTACGTACCTCAAATCCTCTCCTCCTCCGCCTACAAGAAAGACGGCCTCCTGATCATCACCAGCGACCAGGCGCCATCCAGTGGCGAAGACGCCGACTCGAGCTCCTGCTGCGGTCAACCCGCCTACCCCAACCTGCCCGCTCCCACCACCACCGGACACGGCGGGGGCCAGGTCGGCGCGCTGCTGCTCTCACCGCTCTTGAAGAAAGGCGGCGGCTTTGCCCAAGAACCGTACAACCACTACTCCTTGCTGGCCACGATCGAGCAGATCTTCGGCTTGGGCAAGCTCGGTTATGCTGGGCTCCCCGAAGTGAAGCCTTTCAGCGGTTCCCTGTTCTAGGGAGGGTGGACCCAGATATGAGCGTCGCACCGTCGGCCTCGACCAGGCTGTGCCATGTACTCGAGGAGGACCGCGATCTCGCCGAATCGGTGGCGCCCGAGCGCCGCGAGCAGGCCGCCCAGGAGTGTCTAGCGCGAGAGGTCTCGATCCCGGCCGGGCGCTGGACCGGCGCCCAGGTTGTGACTGCCGAGGACGGCATCGGCCTGCTCGTCCTGAGCGGCTTGTTGATCCGCCGCGTGGGAATCGAGGCCCGCTTCGGCGCAGAGCTGCTCGGCGAAGGCGACCTCTTGCGACCGTGGCAGGGCGAAGACGAGCCCCCGACCCTGCCCCTCACCACCGGCTGGCAGGTGCTCGAGCCGACGCGCATGGCCGTCCTCGACGACGCCTTCGCCCAGCGCATGGCCCGCTACCCGGTGCTCGCCGGCCGTCTGGTCGGCCGCGCGATCCAGCGTTCGCGCAACCTCGCCGTCAACATGGCAATCGTCCACCAGGCCCGTGTCGATGTGCGCTTGCACATGCTCTTCTGGCACCTCGCCGCGCGCTGGGGCAAGGTGCGGCGAGCGGACATCAGCCTGCCTCTGAGGCTCACCCACACCGTCCTTGCGGACCTCACCGCCGCGCGGCGCCCGACCGTGACCAGCGCCCTCTCCGAACTGGCCCGGCGAAGGCTCGTGCAGGCCGTGGACGGCGGCTGGACACTCAGCGGAGATCCACCCGGCGAGCTTTTGGAACTGGCGCCCGTCCCCTCCAATTTCATCACCAAGCGCTAACGCGAGTCCCGGCCCACCGTCGGGCGCAGTCAGCCGCCCGCAGTGACCGTCCCCGAGCCGCCGATGACCCGACCGGAGGCGTCGAGCGCCTGCACCGCGAAGTGGGTGTCCCCGGTCTGCAGCGCGATGGCCGTCTCAAAGCCGCTCTGCGGCGCGCTCGCCAAAACCGCCAGGTGCTTGGAGTCGGGGCCGCCGAGCACGCGCCACCCGCTCGTTTCGGTTGACCCGTTCCAGCTCGCGTACACGGTGTCCTGCCCCGCTCCGGTGCTCCTCACCGCGATCGCGGGAGGGTCCTTCGGGGTGGCGCTCCACGGGAACTTGAAGGCCCTGTAGGACTGGGCCGGGTAGGGCATACGTCCCTCGAACACGATCTGCCCGCTCGGGCTGAACTCCGTGAAATAGGGCACTTCGCCCCAGCCCACGAACGAGTCCCCATTGGGCAGGATCTGGTCGTTGCCCTGGCTGCCGGTCAAGAGCGGCGGCGTGCGCACGTCGCGCCCGACCAAATGAACGGTCAGGTGGGTCCAATCGATCGCCAACCGGATCGCCCTTGACTGGGAGTGCTTCTTGGGCACCGCCCCGTCGTCGAACACGGTGATCGTGTGGTCGGGCTGCCAGCGGGCGTCGTGCTGGTAGGCCATCCCCGTGCCCGCCCCCATTTTGAACGTCGGGTTCTTGCCCCCTATCCGCCACAGCACCCGCCCGCTCGCCAAGCTCACGTCATAAAGGGCGGAGGTGTTGCGCGAGGAGATCAACACGTTGCCATCCGGCCCCAGGCTGATCGAGTTCAAATGAAACCAGTCCCAAGGCTGGGTCGAGGAGACTTGCGCGTCGGAGTAGGACTCCGACAGGGCCACATGGCCGTACGCGTGCCACTCGAACATGACCAGGCCCGTCTTGATGTCGATCTCCTGTAGCAGCGAGTCGATCAGCACCCCTTCGCGCGGGCCGCCCCCCGAGGCCAGGTCGGTATGGACGAGCGTGTTGGAGGTGATGAAGGCCGACCCTTTGGGCGTGATCTGGATGTCGTGCAGGTCGGCCTTATAGCCGTTGCCCGCGTTTACCTGCGCGAGCGGGCGGTAGTCAGAGCCATAGAGCTCATCGGTGCCAAAGCCGATGCCCAGGCTCGGGATGTATCCCTGCCACCAAACCAGGGCCGCTTTGCCCGCGTAGCTCTCCACCTGCAGGTCGGTGGCCGTCATGCCCTTCGGGACCGGCGTGAACCAAACCAGCCGGCCCGCCCCGTTTACGATCATCGGCCCGGATTGCCCGGCGCCGTGGGCGAAGGTCATGAAGATGTCGCCCGCGGCCGCTTCGGGCGAGTCGTAGTCGATCGAGACGAGCGGAGGCTGAAGCGTGGGCGCCGACACGAAGCTCTGTCCCGGCGCAGGCTTGACTTGTGAGGAGCGCACCGAGGCCATGTAGTCGTAGTGGTCGATGTGCGCAACCGTGAACGCGGTCGTGAGCGTCGCATGACCGACCGTCGCCCTGACCGACACCCGCTCGCCTTCGGTGAATTGGCGCGCCGGCAAGAAGCTCGCGCCCACCGCGCTCGTATAACTCTCCAAGCGACCGCGATGGGAGCCGCTGCTCGAACCCACCACCGATATGTCGTGGATCTCGCTGGCAGACGCGCCCAGGAAGCTGATCTGGGTTTGAGGCGAAGCGTCCTCGGCGCCCTGTAGCGGCGAGATCGTGACCGTGGCCGCCTGCGAGGCACCGGCCGCCGGCAGCGTTCCGAACAGCGCGACTGCGATCGCCGCCACGCCGGCAGCCATCGTCGCCCTGTTCAACCTCGCGTGTCGCTTGCCCGCTTGCACGCATGTAAGTGCCCTCTCGTTCAAACCCCCCACCTCATCCCCCCGTCGGATTCGAATGTACCGTCGTGGTCGCCCCACGTCGGCGGCCAGGCCGCCTGAGCCTCTGGACACATCTTGTCCCGCTCCGAGCGGCGCCAATCGAATTCTTCAGAAGATCTCACATTGCGGCTGGGGCCCGGTCGATGTCGATGCCCCGGCGGCGCAGCTTGAGCGTGTAGATGGTGTCGCCCCTGAGCGCGTTGCCGAGGGCGGTCGCCACCACGACCGCGATCATCAGGGGCAGGACGATGCGATAGTCGCCGGTGAGCTCGAAGATGATGATCACCGCGGTGATCGGAGCCCGCGCGGTGGCCGCGAACACGGCGCCCATCCCGACCAAGCCGTAGGCGCCCGCGGCCGCCGCCAAGCCTGGCATGAAATGGTGGGCGAGCGCCCCATATGCCGAGCCAACCATCGCCCCCATGAACAGCGAGGGAGCGAACACTCCGCCGGATCCCCCGATCCACATCGTCAGGCTCGTCGCGAGAATCTTGGCGAGCAGCAGCCCGAGCAGCGCAATCACGACGTAGTGGCCGTCCACCGCCAGTTGCAGGACCGGGTAGCCGACGCCATACATCTCTGGGACCGCAAGCAACAGCAACCCGAGCAGGATCCCCCCAACAGCCGGTCGCAGCCATTCGGGGCCTTTCCAGATCCGATCTGCGATGTCCTCACCCTTGTAGAGAACCTCCACGAAGGTAAGGCCCACTCCGGTGGCGATGACGCCGAGGCCGGCGTACAAGAGGAGCTCCAGCGGCGAGCTGAACGAGAAGCTGGGCAGCGTCAGGAAGGGACTGCCGCCGAAAGCGGCGCGGCCGATCGCATCGGCGGTCACCGAGCTGAGGACCACCAGCCCGAAGGAGCGCGTCTCGAAGTTGCGCAAGATCAACTCCAGCGCGAAGAACACGCCCGCGATCGGCGCGTTGAAGGTGGCCGAGATCCCGCCGGCTGCTCCACACGCCACGAGCAGGCGCAACTGGGACTCCGAGAGGCCCACGAACTGGCCGGTCACCGAGCCGAGCGCCGAGCCGATCTGCACGATCGGACCCTCGCGCCCGACCGAGCCGCCCGAGCCGATGCACAGCGCCGAGGCCAGCGACTTGACCAACGGGACCTGTGGGCGCATCCGTCCGCCCTCGCAGTTGACCGCATACATGACCTCCGGCACCCCGTGCCCGCGCGCCTCGGGTGCGAAGCGACTGACGAGCGGCCCATACAGCAAGCCTCCGATTACAGGCACGATCAACACGAACCAGATGCCCAGCCCGGGCACAAGCGGGTTGGGGGCATGGCCGGCCGTGCTGTAGTCGCGGTGGCCGGTCAAGATGTAGGTGACCCCAAGGATCATGTACCTGAAGGCGATCGCGCCCACGCCCGCCCCGGCGCCGACGAGAAGCGCCAACACGGTCAGGCCGGTGGAGCCCCGAGCGCTTGAGCGACGCAGTCCCTCCCGCCAGCGGCCGAGGAGGCCGTGTCGTGGCTGCGGCAGGGTCGCCGCTGGCTGCGGTGCCTCGGTGACGCAAGCACGATCCGAAGACGCCAGAGCCTTTGCGGCATGTTGCCCGCAGAAGCCTTCGAGCGATGTCCCCTTGAGCGATGGACCCATCTCGTTATGAGCCTATGGGCCCGTCTCAGGCTCGGCTTGTCAGTCTGCTGACAAGTGAGAGTCTCCTCCAACTGTGGAAACACCGAGTCGGCCCACTCGGTCGATATGGAAGCGACCCCTGATGGGCGAGCGCCGAGGGCCTAGAAGAACGTATGTTCGTGCAACCGTCCGGGCTTCTGAGTACCTTGCCTCTGTCTAGAAAAGGACGCCACGGCGACGGGATGGTGGCAGATCGCCTGGCAACGGCGCCAAAGGAGGGCCGACAGATGAGCGGACGCGGTAGCTGCGTCATGCAGGAGCAGGGCAAGCAGGCGGAGGGTGCGATACTTGGTTTGCTCTTGAACTTCGAAGCGGGAAGCCTGTGGTCGGTGGAGGAGTTGGTGCGCCAGCTCAGCGCCCCGCGCTTGGACGTGATGGACGGCTTGGCCAGCCTTCAGGCGGCCGGCTTGATTCATCGGGTTGACGAGTTCGTGTTCGCCACGAGGGCGGCCTCGACCTTCGATCGCCTCGAACTCTGAGCACAGAGTCGGCGAGCGAGCTCAGCTGATGCCGTCGAGCAGCTCGGCCGGCGAGGTCAGCTCAAGACCTCGCGAGAGGATCACGATCGTCTCCAGCCGCGGCGAGCGCTTGCAGCGCTCCAGCAGACTGATCTCGGTGCGGTGTAGATCGCACACGTCGGCGAGCGCCTCCTGGGAGAGCCCGACACGGGTTCGATGGCGGCGCAGGTTGGCCGCAAACTGCTCTCGAACAAGCTCCATACCCCACACTGTCGCTGCCCGCAGACGGAAGGTCTACAGACGATCGTCCGCGACCAATTTCGACTGCCGAGCAGGCAGTTCGAAAGGTCCGGCGCTCGCCTGCGCCCTCAGGCGGCCGCGGAATGCACTTCGTCGTGCGAAGGGATCACCTGTGTCACCGGCAAGCCCATGCCCGAGATCTTGCTCGGGAGATCCAGCTTCAACCAGCGAGCCAGTCGGGGGCTGGGCGTCGAGATGATGATCTCGTCGAAGCCATGCAGGTTGATCGCGTCCGCGACGGCCGCCACCGGATCGGGGTCCCCGACGATACCCTCGACCGGCGTGCCGGCGGCCTCGCGAATCGCCGGCAGCGTGCGGTCGAGCTCGCTGCGGGCCTCACCCAGTTCTTGGTCGTCGGGGTCGACGACCTTGTGCAGGCCGTGAGTGGTTCTCGGCACGAGCAGCGTGAAGACGCAGGGGCTGCGCTGCGCCCGCTCGCGAATCGCCTCCAGTAGCTGTGGTGTGGCCGATGTCTTGTGCTCGACGACGAGGACTTTGACCGGGTTGGAGGACTCCATGGCCGGAACTCCCTTCTGAGTGCTTTCGCTTGATGGACCCGCGAGGGGTCCGATGACCCGCGAGGGATCTGCTCCGCGCGCGGGGTCTGCTCTTACTCATTACCCTTCCCGCGGTGCGCGTGCACCTATCCGACGAAAAGGTCGAGATCCGGCTGTCCCGCCTGGAGAAGGTGCTCGGGCTGATGAGGTCCATCAGCGTCCCCCTTTCCGATGTGAGCGACGTTGAGGTTCTCGAAGACCCCCTGCACGAGGTCATGCGGTCCGGGCTGAAGGTCGGCCTTCGACTTCCTTGGCTCTATTACGTGTGCCGCTCGATCCGCCTCGACCAGGCTTGGGCGATCCGCCGGGGCATGCCGGCGGTGTCCTTCGCGGTCCGTAACGCCGGGGCTTTGGAGCGGGTGACGGTCAGCGCGCCGGATGCCGCAGAGCTTGCGAGGCGCCTGAAGTGATGACTTCGCGAAGTGGTGGGGGCAGGATTCGAACCTGCGTAGGCAGAGCCAATCGGTTTACAGCCGATCTCCTTTAACCACTCGGACACCCCACCAGGCGTCCCTGGCGATGAGCCGCGGGAAGAGCCTGATTGTAGTGCTTGGGCGATCGGTGCGGCTGGCTCCGGGGCCGCTTGCCACCGGAGCCAGCCGTCCTTCAACTCGCCTCGCGCAGCTCCTGGGCCTCGGGCGCCGTCTGTAGCTTCTTGAGCGTGCGGCTCTCGATCTGGCGCACCCGCTCGCGCGTGATGTTGAACGCCCGTCCGACCTCGTCGAGGGTGCGCACGCGATCGCCGGTGATCCCGTAGCGCATCTCGAGGACCTCGCGCTCGCGACGCGGCAAGGAGGCGAGCACTCGCTCGACGCTCTGGCGCTGCAACGCTTTGGATGCGACATCGAACGGCGATTCCGCGGTGTCGTCCTCGACGAAGTCCGCGAGTGCGGATTCTTCCTCGTCGCCGACCGGCTTCTCCAAGGAGACCGGGAGCTGGGCCATGCGCAACATCTCGCGCACCTCCTGCGCCGAGCACTCCAGCTGCGCGGCGATCTCCGCGGGCGAAGGATCGCGCCCGAGCTGCTGGATCAAGGCGCGCTCGGCGTAGACGACCTTGTTGAGCCGATCGACCATGTGCACCGGGATCCTGATCGTGCGGCCCTTGTCGGCGATCGCGCGCGTGACTGACTGGCGGATCCACCAAGTGGCGTAGGTCGAGAACTTGTAGCCGCGACGGTAGTCGAACTTCTCGACAGCCCTGATCAGGCCCAAGGAGCCCTCTTGGATCAGGTCGAGCAGGTTCATGCCACGACCCATGTAGCCCTTCGCGATCGAGACCACAAGGCGCAGGTTGGCCTCGATCATGTGCTGCTTGGCGCTCACGTCGCCCTTTTCGATGCGCTTGGCCAAGGCGACCTCCTCTTCGGCGCTGAGCAGCGGCACACGCCCGATCGAGCGCAGATACAGGCGCAGCGAGTTGACGCTCGGCTCGGCGCTCATGTCGAGCTCGGCTTTGTGAATCTCCTCCAGGCGCGAGCGCAACGCGATGTGGTCGAACTCGACCTCTGTCTCGTCCATCTCGGCCGCCCCACCGTTGACGGCCATCAAGAGCCCCTCAGTATCCGCACTCATGTCGGACCCCCCCAGGATCCATGCTGCTCCCCGCCGGAGCGACCAGCTCCGACCTCCCTGAACTGACTACTTGCCTCCTATGCGATTCCGGTTGGCGTGGCAGTCCTCTTGCGCATTCCGGGCCCAACCCCGATCTAACCTCCCTGCCCCCTTGACTGTATGTGCGGAGTGATACCAGAAACGGAGGTCGTCACGCGCCGGTTACCGCAGGACGGGGAAGGGTCAACGCCCACGGTGGCGCGCGTGCCGTCGCGGCGCGCAGGGCCAGCCACGAGCCGAACGGCGAGCCACGAACTATTCAAGGCCAGTCGATCAAACTGGCGAGCTCGGCAGGGCCGAGGTCGATCAGGGCGCTGCGCTCGATCGGCTCGTAGCGACCGTCGTCGAGCGCGAGCCAGTGGACCCGGTGGGCGTCGGGGTTGACGATCAGGACCTCGTCAATGTCATGGGAGGCGTAGAACGGGAGCTTCTCCCAGGTCTCGTCGCCGGGGGAGAGGACCTCGACCACGAGCGCGGCGGTCGCGAACCAAGTGTCCCGCGGTCGCGACCTGTGGAGCCCCCCGTCGGGCACACGGTAGTCGGTGTCGGCCTCGCCGAGATTGAACCCGGCCATCGCCGGGAACAGCCCGGCGGCTCTCGCGGGACGACCAAGAAGCTCCGCCAGCTGCTGGAGGATGTCGGCGTGTCTACCAGAGGGCGCGGGCACCACGTGCAGCACCCCCTCCCAGACCTCGTCTTTGCCGTCCTGGCCGAGACGTTTGCGGCGCTCGAGTAGCCCCTGTAGCTCGGTAGGCAATGGGTCGGGAAGTAGCGTTCGCATCTGTATAGAGGATAGCGTCGAGGATCGGCGGTTTTGAGGGTGGCATCCCGTCTTCTCATCCGACCGGATGCGCCAAACGGGACGATCCCCGTGCGGCCGAGTGCTTGTACTACGCTTGCCCTGAGCATGGCCGCAACGACAGACGTGCAACCAGCTGCAGCAGCGCGGGGCGCCGCCGCCGACGATGTCCAAGCGCGCGCGCCGTCGATCCCGGTCGCGCTCTCCAGGGTGGGGGTGACAGGGGTCGAGAAGGTGATCCGCATCCGCGAGGAGCTCTTCTTCGCGCGCCTGGAGTGCTACGTGGACCTGAACTCCGCCCAGAAGGGCGCCCACATGTCGCGCTTCGAGGAGGTCGTCAACGAGGCGATCGGCGAGGTCGTCTTGGGCGAGTCGCCTTTCAGGGCGGAGAGCTTGGCCCAACAAATCGCCGAGCTAGTGCGCGAGCGTCAGGGGGCCGAGCGCGCCGAGGTGAGGATCGAGGCGCGCTACCCCGAGCACAAGCCGGCGCCGGTCTCGGGTGTGCAGACCCAAGAGATCTACACCCTCTTCGGGCGGGCGGTCGCCTTGCCGAGCGGCACGCGCCGGATCGTGGGCGTCTCGGCGACCGGCATGACCGCTTGTCCATGCGCCCAAGAGCTGGTGGGCGCGCGTGCGGCCGAGCGCCTGCGCGGCGACGGGTTCAGCGAGGAGCAGATCGAGCGAGTCTTCGAGCACGTACCGCTCGCCACCCACAACCAGAGGGGTCTCGGCACTTTGCACATCGGCTGCATGGAGGATTGCGAAGCCGAGATCGAAGCCTCGGCGCTGTTGGAGATCGTGGAGGGCTCAATGTCCTCGGAGATCTATGAGCTGATGAAGCGCGCCGACGAGGTCGAGGTGGTGGAAAAGGCCCACCGCAGACCCCGCTTTGTGGAGGACTGTGTGCGCGAGATGATCGCCGGCGTGGTGGGCCGCTTCGGGGGGCTCGACGGTGCGAGCTTCGTGTTGGCCCGTCAGGAGAACTTGGAGACGATCCACCAGCATAACGTGGTGGCCGAACGCCACGGACTCATGTCCGAGTTGCGTTCCGAGGTCGAGATGGAGGGCCCGCCGGCTGGGCATCAGACGACGCTGGACGAGTGGCTCGACGGAAGTAGTCGAGGCCCGACAGCACCGTGACCGCGACCATCAGATAAACGAGCGCCGATACCCACACTGGGTAGGGCGGATGTACCGCTATCACCGCGAGGATCGCCGCAATCTGGACGCAGGTCTTGACCTTGCCGAACATCGAGGCCGCGATCACGACCCCCGATTGGCCGGCGTTGACCCGCAGCATCGTGACCGCCAGCTCGCGCGCGATGATCACCATCGCCACCCACGCTTCGAGGCGGTTCAGGGACACCAGGCAGAGCAGTGCGCCGACGATCAAGAGCTTGTCCGCGAGTGGGTCCATCAGCTTCCCGAACGTTGTGATCGAGTCACGCGTGCGAGCCAGGTAGCCGTCCACGAAGTCCGTCAGCGACGCGAGCGCGAAGACCAAGGCCGCGAGTACGTCGCCTGAGGGAGTGTTTCCGAGCAGGGCCACAACCAGGACCGGCACAAGCATGATGCGCAGGACGGTGAGCACGTTAGGGAGATTCAAAGGCACCCTGGGAGGATAGGGCCAACGCGCTTTTTCGCGGTCGCCCCACGCGTCCGGGCGACCCCACGCTAGGGTGTGCCCATGGACCCTGCCATGCAGCTGATCCCGATGGTCGTGGAGCGCACAGCGCGCGGCGAGCGCGAGTTCGACATCTTCTCGCGCCTGCTCAACGAGCGGATCATCTTCTTGGGCACTCCGATCGAAGATCAGGTCGCCAATCTGGTGGTCGCGCAACTCCTGCACCTCGAGTCCCAAGACCCCGACAAGGACATCTCGATCTACATCAACTCGCCGGGCGGAAGCGTGTACTCGGGTCTCGCGATCTACGACACGATGAAGTTCGTCAAGCCCGACATCGCCACGATGTGCGTGGGGGTCGCGATGTCGATGGGCTCGCTGCTCTTGGCCGGCGGCACCAAGGGCAAGCGTGCGGCATTGCCGAACTCGCGCATCCTGATCCACCAGCCTTCCGCCGGTTTCGAAGGCCAATCGACCGACATCGAGATCCACGCGCGCGAGATCCTCAATGTGAGGGGGCGCCTCGATGAGATCTACGCCGAAAACACGGGCCTCTCCAAAGAGCAGGTGCGCGAAGACATGGAGCGCGACCGCTTCTTCACCGCCGATCAGGCTTTGGAGTACGGCCTGATCGATCGCGTGCTCGACAGTCACTGAGAGGGTGGCCCGGTTTACCGCGCTAGAGCGCGTCACACTGCCCCTGATCGCCCTGTTGACGGCGCTCGCAGGGGTGGCCAACTACCAGGTGTGGGCGCCCGTTCCGCGCTTCGCGATTGCCACGCTGGCATTGGCGGGCCTGGCGTGGGTCGTCTCGTTCGCGACCGAGCAGCTCGGCGAGCGTTTCGGGCCGGCCGTCACCGGCATGATGCAGTCCACGCTCGGCAACCTGCCCGAGCTGTTCGTAGTCATCTTCGCTTTGCAAAAGGGCGAGCTCGTGGTAGCCCAAACCGCGATAATCGGTTCGATCTTCGCCAACGCGATGCTTGTGTTGGGATTGGTGATCGTGGTCGGGGCGTATCGGGCGCACGACGGCACAATGCGCTTCTCCCATCGCCTCCCGCGCGACACCACAACCTTGTTGTTGGTCGCCGTGTTTATCATCGTCTTGTTGGGGCTCTCCTTGGCTTCGCACGATCCGGCCAGCCACCACGTGGACACGATCTCGGCGGTGGGGGCCGTCAGTCTGTTGATCGTTTATGGCGCCTGGGTGGTGCCTTATCTGCGAGCGGACACCGCTCCGGGGATCGCGGAGGGTGACGCGAGGGCGCAGGAGGGAGGCGCCGCGGGGTCAGGAGGGAGACAGAATGAGCCCCGACTGTCGCTGGCGCTCACGCTGGGCCTATTGCTGACCGCCGGCGTCGCTTCGGCGTTTGTCTCCGACTGGTTTGTGAACGCGCTCTCGCCCGCGATCGTGCAACTCAAAATCTCCCAAGCCTTTGCGGGGCTTGTGATCGTCGCGATCGCCGGCAACGCGGTCGAGAACACCGCCGGGCTTGTGCTCGCCTGGAAGGGGCGCTCGGACTTGGCGATCTCGGTCGTCAAGAACTCGGTCGCCCAGATCGCGGCGTTCCTGTTCCCGTTGCTGGTCTTGATCTCGTTTCTGCTCGCGACCACGCTCACGTTCGCCTTGGCGCCCGTCTACATCGGTGCGTTCCTGGTGATGGCGCTCGCCTTGTGGCAGATCACAGGGGACGGCGAGGCGGCCGCTTTCGAGGGCTGGGCCTTGGTCGCTTTGTATGTGATCTTGGCCACGCTCACCTTGTACGAGTAGGCTGCGCGGCAATGCGTCTTGCCAGCTTTCTGCCGCCCGGCGGCTCAACGCCGCGCGCGGGCGTCCTCCGAGGAGACCTCCTCGTCGCGCTGGCCGACGAGGGCCTCACCGTGTTGGACGTGCTCGGAGAGCCCGGCTTGGCGGTGGCCGACGGCCCGTCCTTCGCTGTGGACGACGTGACTTTGCTGGCGCCGGTCCCCAGGCCGCGGGCGATCTTCGGGATCGGGATGAACTACGCCGATCACGTCGCCGAGCTTGGCGCCACCGCGCCGAAGGAGCCGCTCGTGTTCATGAAGCTCCCCTCCTCGGCGGCTCCCCCCGGAGCGCCTGTGCCCTGCCCGGAGGTGGTCAAACGCCTCGACTACGAGGGCGAGCTTGCAGTCGTGATGGGTCCAGGCGGGCAGGTCGCCGGTTATGCGGTGGCCGACGACATCACCGCGCGCGACTTGCAAGGACGCGAGCCCCAGTGGACACGGGCCAAGGGCGCGGATGCCTTCTGTCCCTACGGTCCTTGGATCACGACGTCGGATGAGATCCCCGACCCATATGCGCTGCGCGTGCGCACTTGGGTCAACGGCGAGCTGCGCCAAGACGCACCGACCGCGAACCTGATCTTCAAGATCCCCGAGCTGATCGCATTCATCTCTCAGACCTGCACCTTGGAGGTGGGCGACCTAATCTTGACCGGCACGCCGGGGGGTGTGGGCATGGGCTTGGAGCCGCCCCGGTTCCTGGGTGCCGGCGACTCGGTGCGAATCGAGATCGAGGGGCTCGGCGCGATCGAGCATCCGATCGCCTGAGCGGTCTCGCCCGCAACCGGGTGCCTGCGGCTACGCCGAAGTCTCGGCCGCGCTAGACTTCCCAAATTCGCGCCTGGGCATCGGCCTGGCGCCCGTGTCGACAACCACGCAGGGATAACTATGGCTCGCGGAGACGTACGTATCGCTATCACCCTCGCCTGCGAGGAGTGCAAGCATCGCAACTATCAGACAAACAAGTCCAAGCGCAACAACCCCGATCGGGTGGGCTTGCGCAAGTACTGTCGCTGGTGCCGTCGGCACACCAGCCATCGGGAGACTCGCTAGCGCGGGAGCGCTGCTGTGGCCCGTGATCGCAAGCGCTCAAGGCAACGCCGCCCACGGCCCGTACGCGAGGGCGCCTCGACTCCGGCCCCCAATCGCCCGGTGCGAGCCGACCTTCCGGGGGCGCTCTCTCATGCGGGCGACGTCGACGAGTTCGACGCTGCGCTCATCCGCGGGGCCGGTGGGGTCCCGCTCGAGCAGGAGGTCGAGCCCCAGAACGGCGACGGCGAGCTCGAGGCACCAGCCGGCGATCTCGTTCCGGCTGGCGGTGGAGGGGGTCGAAGGGGTCGCGGCGCCGGACCTCAGACCGCCGAGGAAGCCTTCGGAGACGGATCGGGAGCGGAAGCCGAGCAGGCGCCGGCTGTCGCCAAGCCCTCTCAACCGATCCACCGGCGCGCGATTGCCTTCCTGCGAGCCAGCTGGGCCGAGCTGCAACGAGTACAGTGGCCCGACCGGCGTCACGTCACTCAGGCAACCACCGTCGTCATCGGCTTCGTAGCAGTCGCCGGCGTGTACCTCGGTCTCGCCGACTGGGCAGCGCAAAAGATCATCAATTTTATTCTCTAGCTGCCGAGTCTCCAATCACGTAGCACCCGTTCGTCTCGCCTTGCCCTGTCTTGTCCACCCCTTGAAGCTGTCAGGAACTTGAATGTTTCGTTGGTATGTCGTCAACACCTACTCCGGCCACGAGAACAAGGTCAAGCACAACCTCGAGCACCGGGTTGTGTCCTTGGGCCAGCAGCGCGCCGTGCGCCAAGTGGTCGTCCCGACCGAGTCCGTCTCGGAGATGAAGGACAACCAGAAGATCACGGTCGAGAAGCGCACGATGCCGGGATACGTGCTCGTCAACATGGAGCTCAACGAGGACTCTTGGGGTGTCGTCAAGGGCACGCCCGGGGTGACCGGCTTTGTGGGCGCCTCCCAAGAGCCGGTGGCCCTCACGCAAGGCGAGGTGGACAGGCTGCTCCACAAGGAGGTCGCCACCGCGCCAAGGACTCGTGCCCAGTTCACGATCGGAGAGACCGTCAAGGTGGTCTCCGGGCCGCTCTCGGACTTCTCCGGGGAGATCTCCGAGATCAACGACGATGCCGCCAAGCTCAAGGTCCTGGTATCAATCTTTGGTCGCGAGACGCCCGTAGAGGTCGGTTTCGATCAGGTCAAGAAGTTGTAGGCACGCTGTGGGTGACCTACAAAAATGCGAATTCGTTTAGGCGTGGAATAGTTATGGCCAAGAAGGTTCTCACAACAATCAAGCTGCAAGCGCGCGGTGGGCAGGCTAGCCCTGCTCCGCCAGTCGGTCCCGCCCTGGGCCAGCACGGCATCAACATCATGGAGTTCTGCAAGGCCTTCAACGCGCAGACCTTGTCGGAGACCGGCACGATCATTCCGGTCGTGATCACCGTCTATGAGGACCGCTCGTTCACGTTCGTGACGAAGACCCCGCCCGCGGCCGTCCTCATCAAGCAAGCTTTGAAATTGGAAAAGGGCTCGGGCGAGCCCAACCGCAACAAGGTGGGCACGATCACCGACGCCCAGCTGCGTGAGATCGCCGAGCGCAAGCTCGCCGACCTCAACGCCCACGACGTGGACGAAGCGGTCAAGATCATCGCGGGCACGGCTCGCTCGATGGGCGTGGACGTGGCGGTATGAGCTTGCACGGACGACGCCACCGCGAGGCGCTCGAGAAGGTCGACCGCGAGCGCGAGCACAGCCCGGCCGAAGCGGTTGCTTTGGTCAAGAGCTTGGCCTCCACCAAATTCGACGAGTCGGTCGAGCTGCATGTGCGCACCGGCTTGAACGTGCGCCACGCCGACGAGCAGCTGCGTGGCACGATCGCTCTGCCCAACGGCCTCGGCAAGGATGTCAAGGTTGCCGTGTTCGCCCAGGGGGCGAAGGCGACCGAAGCCGAGCAGGCGGGCGCCGATGTGGTTGGCGCCCAGGATCTCGCCAAGCGCATCCAAGAGGGTTTCGACGACTTCGACGTGGCGATTGCGACCCCCGACCTCATGTCGGTCGTCGGCCAGCTCGGGCGAATCCTCGGACCGTCGGGCAAGATGCCCAACCCGAAGGTGGGCACCGTCACGATGGACGTGGCCAAAGCCGTCGCGGAATCCAAGTCGGGCAAGGTCGAGTACCGCACCGATCGCACCGCGATCGTCCATATGGTGATCGGCAAGGCCTCTTTCCTAGAGCAGAGCCTGCTGGAAAATTACGCGGCCGTGGTCGAAGAGCTCGTCAGGGCCAAGCCCTCGGCGGCGAAGGGTCGCTACCTGCGCACGATCACGATGACCTCGACCATGGGTCCCGGAGTCAAGGTCAACCCCTCCAGGACTCGCGACATCCTCGAAGAGGCAGCGGCAGCCTGATTTAATCCAAAGCTCACCGCCCTAGACCCCCGGCGTCGCCAAAGGCGACAGAAGACCGGGGCAGGTGGAGCGAGCGAAAGCGGTTCATCTCCGCTCTCGACGCCCGCCTGCACCTGGGCGCTCGAGTTTCCAAGAGAGCAAGGAACGAGATGAATCGAGAGCAAAAGGCAGCGACCATAGAGGCGCTCGCAGCAGAGATCGATGGTGCCGAGGCCGTGTTCGCGGTGGACTACCGCGGCATTTCGGTGGCCCAGGCGGCCGAGTTGCGGGCAAAGTTGCGGGAGGCCGACGCCACCTTCCAGGTGGTCAAGAACTCGTTGACCGAACGCGCCGCCGACCAGGTCGGCGCCGAGTCGCTCAAGGCCTTGCTATCCGGGCCCACAGCGCTGACTTTCGTGCGCGGTGACGCCGCGCTTGCCGCCAAGGCCGTCGCCGACCAGGCGCGCGCGACCCAGCTGCTCCCGTTCAAGGGCGGCCTCATGAACGGCGATGTGCTCGACGCCGACCAGATTCGCTCGATCTCACGCCTGCCTTCGCGCGAAGTGCTCTACGGCCAGCTGGTCGGCATCGTCGCCTCGCCGATCTCAGGCCTGGTCCGGACCTTGAACGCGCTTGTAGGCGGCCTGGCCGTCGCGCTCGGCCAAGTGCAAGCCAAGAAGGAGTCCGGTGAGATTCCGGCCGGAGAGGCGCCCGCCGCTGCGCCGGCGGCTGCCGAGGCCGAGCCTGTGCCCGAGGAGCCCAAGGCCGAGGAGCCTGTGGCTGCTGAGGAGACGCCTGCGGCTGAGGGGCCCGCGCCCACCGAGCCTGAGGCCGAGGAGACGCCTGCGCCCGAGGAGCCCCCTGCGGCCGAGGCCGAGAGCACTCCAGATCAAGCTGAGTCGGCGCAAGAGCCGGCACAAGACGACAACCAGACGGACGCTTCGGCGCCGGCCCAAGAGGGCCCAGGCGATACCGAGAGCGCCGAAGCGACCAAGGAGGACTGACCGATGGCAACAAGCACACAGGATTGGATCGAGGAGCTCAAGGGCATTTCCGTGCTCGAGCTGGCCGAGCGCATCAAGGCGCTCGAGGAGGAGTTCGGCGTGTCCGCGGCGGCGGTGGCCGCTCCGGCCGCGGCTGCCGCCGGTGGCGGCGGCGCGGACGCGGGCGCCGAGGACGAGGGTCCCACGACTGTCAACGTGATCCTGGCGGCGGCGGGCGACAAGAAGATCCAGGTGATCAAGGTCGTGCGTTCGGCGACCGGGCTCGGCCTGAAGGAGGCCAAGGCGCTTGTCGACGAGGCTCCCAAGCCGGTCAAGGAGGGCATCGAGCGCGAGGAGGCCGACAAGCTCAAGGCCGAACTCGAGGAGGCCGGGGGCACCGTCGAGTTGAAGTAGCGACTCAGTCGTTCACAGCATGGTTTAAACACTGGCGGCCGGGGTTCCCCGGCCGCCAGTGTTTAAACGTGTGCCGGGCGCTTCTCGCTGGCCCGCCCTGGTTTGTGGCGTGTTGGGATTGGCAGCTCGCTACGATCGCCGATACGAAGCTTCAATGGAGAAAGGGAGACGCTGAAGATATGAAGTCGCTAATGACGCTGTTGGCGAGCGGTTTGCTCCTGGTGGGAGTCAACGCATGCGGGAGCGGGGGTGAGAGCCCATCCACCAGTGCTTCTGGGACAACGACCCCGACGGCATCCCAGCCGACATCCAGCCAGTCGAGTTCAGGTAGGCCCAGCGGCACAACGAGCACGACGCCGGCGCCCTCGAACACAGCTACCGGCTCCAGCGCCGGTGGCGAAAGCTCATCCTCGACCCCTTCTTCGCAAGCCAATCCCAGCTCGCAAGGCGACACCAGCATCCAGACCTTCGGGCAAGAGGCCGGGCAACCTGAAAAGCAAGCCGTCACACAGGCCGTCAAGCGCTACTACGCGGCGGTGGCAGCCGGAAACGGAGCCGCTGCCTGCGGACTGCTGGCGCTACCGGTTTCGAAGTCGATCGTCCAGGGCTTCGGGCGCTCTCCGTCGCTGCGCGGCAAGGGGTGCGCCGGCATCCTCTCGCTCCTGTTCGGGCGTCGGCCGAATCAAGCTTCCCAGGCGGCGGTTGAGGTGACCGGTGTGCGCATCAAGGGCAGTCGGGGCTTCGCGATCGTGCACTCGACCGAGACGCCCGCCGGTGCGATGCCCGTCTACCTCGAAGGCGGAGCTTGGAAGATCGGTGAGCTTGCCGCCGGGCCACTGTAGGACTCGTCTCCAGCCGACAGCGGCGTGGGCGTAGCCGTCAGCCCCGACGTTCCGAAGTATGACATTTGGGAAGCTTGCTCTGCATGAATCGGATTTCTCGCAAATAGCTTCCTTGTCCGGTACAATCCCAGCCGCTGGCCGATAGTCGTAGCCACCCTGGAGCGACGGGCGCCGCGCCACATACGCGGTGTCAGGGGGTGGGGTCCGTGAGTGCCGGCTGCCCCACTTGAGGGCGACGATGATCTGTGCTATCTTCGGTGGTCGCGCATTTGCGCCCGCCTTTGCCCGTCTCTCGCCCTCTGAAGGAGTCATCCTTGGCTGCTGTTGATGCTCTCCGGACGCGCCGGACTTTCGCGCGTCTGAACAAGTCTGTCGACGTACCCAACCTCATCGATATCCAGCGCCGCTCGTTCCTGTGGCTGACCGACCCTCAGAAGGGCGGTTTGCGCGAGACGATCGACGACATCTCTCCAATCGAGGACTACACCGGCAACCTGGCCGTCCAGTTTGGGGAGTTCGTCTTCGACGAGCCGGTCGCCTCGCTTGAGCAGTGTCGCGAGAAGGACCTCACCTATGCCCGTCCTTTGACCGTCACGGTCGCGTTCATCAACCGCGAGACGGGCGAGATCCGCGAGCAGTCGGTCTTCATGGGCGACTTCCCGTGGATGACCGAGCGGGGCACTTTCGTGATCAACGGCACCGAGCGCGTGGTCGTGACCCAGCTGGTGCGCTCCCCGGGCGCCTACCTGATGGAGCCCAAGGATCGCGAGAAGCAGGTCTTCATCGCCAACTTGATGCCCGCGCGCGGCTCTTGGCTGGAGCTCGAGATCGACAAGAAGGGCAAGGTCTTCGTTCGCATCGACCGCAAGCGCAAGCTTCCCGTCACCGTCTTGCTGCGGGCGATGGGCTACGCGACGGATGAGGAGATCCTGCGTCTGTTCGAGAACTCGCTCTACATCCGCAACACGATCGACGCCGACACCGAACAGACGAGGACCGAAGAGGGCGCCCTGATTGAGCTGTTCAAGAAGCAGCGTCCCGGCGAGCCGCCGAGCGTGGAGAACGCCAAGGCGTTGCTCAACCAGCTGTTCTTCGACCCCAAGCGCTACGACCTGACGCGCGTCGGTCGCTACAAGCTCAACTCGCGTCTCGGTCTCGACATCGACATCGACACGCGCACGCTCACACACGACGACATCCTGGCCTTGGTCAAGGAGCTGGTGTCTTTGCCAAAGACGCTGGGGATGCCCGAGGAGCCCGAGTTTGAGATCAAGGACTACGCGGCGGAGGCGATGAGCATGCCCCGCGAGCCCGTGGCCGAGCACCTCGATGAGTACGAGCACTTCGGCAATCGTCGTCTGCGCACCGTCGGCGAGCTGATCCAAGAGGCGTTCCGGATCGGTCTGTACCGCATGGAGCGCGTCGTGCGCGAGCGCCTCACGACCGAGGACGCCGACACGATCACTCCGCAGACGATCATCAACATCCGGCCCGTGGTGGCGGCCTTGAAGGAGTTCTTCGGCTCCTCCCAGCTCTCCCAGTTCATGGACCAGACAAACTCGCTTTCGGGTCTCACGCACCGGCGCCGCCTCTCCGCGCTGGGTGCCGGCGGTCTTACCCGCGAGCGTGCGCCGATCGAGGTGCGCGACGTGCACCCCACCCACTACGGGCGCATGTGCCCGATCGAGACCCCCGAGGGTCCCAACATCGGCTTGATCGGCTCGCTCTCCTCGTTCGCCGAGGTGTCCGAGTACGGCTTCGTCACAACCCCCTATCGGGTCGTCAAGGACGGCATCGCCACCGAGGAGATCGTCCGCCTCGACGCAACCCAAGAGGAGGAGCAGCTGATCGCCCAGGCCAACACGCCGGTCGATCCCAAGACGGGCAAGCTCCTGGAGAAAGACATCCTGTGCCGCACCCAGGCCGGCCAGTACGTCACCGTCGGCCCCAAGGACGTGGACCTGGTCGACGTTTCCCCCGAACAGATCTGGTCGGTCGCCACGGCGATGATCCCGTTCTTGGAGCACGACGACGCCAACCGGGCGCTGATGGGCTCCAACATGCAGCGCCAAGCGGTGCCGCTCTTGAAGACCGACGCCCCCTTGGTGGGCACCGGGATGGAGCGCCGCGCGGCGCTCGACACGGGCGACGTGCTGTTGGCGCGCAACGCCGGCACGGTCGAGTTCATCGACGCCAACCGGATCGTCGTCGAGGGCCCAGAGGGCAAGGATGAGTACGACCTGCAGAAGTTCATGCGCTCAAACCAAGGCACCTTGATCCACCACAAGCCCTTGGTCAGCTCTGGCCAGAAGGTCAAGGCCGGCGACGTGCTGGCCGACGGCTCCTCGACCGACAAGGGCGAAATGGCGCTCGGCAAGAACCTGATGGTCGCCTTCATGTCCTGGGAGGGCTACAACTTCGAGGACGCGATCATCCTGTCCAAGCGCCTCGTGCAGGACGACGAGCTCACCTCGATCCACATCGAGGAGTACGAGATCGACGCCCGCACGACCAAGCTCGGCGACGAGGAGATCACGCGCGACATCCCCAACCGCTCGGAGGAGTCCTTGCGCAACCTCGACGACCGCGGGATCGTGCGTGTCGGCGCCGAGGTGGCCTCTGGCGACCTGCTCGTCGGCAAGGTCACGCCCAAGGGTGAGACCGAGCTGACCGCCGAGGAGAAGCTGATCAGGGCCATCTTCAAGGAGAAGGCTCGCGAGGTCAGGGACACTTCTCTGAAGGTGCCCCACGGCGAGGGTGGCGTTGTGATCGATGTGATGACCTTCTCTCGTGACGAGGGCGACGACCTGCCGCCAGGCGTTAACGACCTGGTGCGGGTATTCGTGGCCAAGAAGCGCAAGATCTCCGAGGGCGACAAGCTCGCGGGCCGCCACGGCAACAAGGGTGTCATCTCAAAGATCGTCGACCAGCAGGACATGCCGTTCCTGGAGGACGGCACCCCGGTCGATGTGATCCTCAACCCGCTGGGTGTGCCTTCGCGCATGAACGTCGGGCAGATCCTGGAGACGCATTTGGGCTGGGCCGCCGCGCAAGGCTGGTATGACGATGGCACCGAGGCCTATAAGGAAGCCCACTCCAACGGAGCCAGCAAGAAGGTCTATGTGGCCACGCCGGTCTTCGACGGCGCCACTGTCGAAGACGTGGACACGGCCCTGGTGAAGTGGCAGGACGCACACGAGGGCCGCATCCGCATGGACGTCAACAAGTCCCGTCGCGTGGGCGAGCAGGCTTCCGGCAAGATGACCTTGTTCAACGGTCGCACCGGAGAGCCCTTCGAGGAGCAGGTGACCGTCGGATACATGTACATCCTCAAGCTGCTCCACCTCGTTCGACGACAAGATCCACGCTCGCTCGACCGGGCCCTACTCACTGGTCACCCAGCAGCCGCTGGGCGGCAAGGCCCAGTTCGGCGGTCAGCGCTTCGGTGAGATGGAGGTGTGGGCCTTGGAGGCGTTTGGCGCCGCCTACACCCTCCAGGAGATGCTCACGATCAAGTCCGACGACACGGTCGGGCGCGTGAAGGCCTATGAGGCGATCGTCAAGGGCGAGAACATCGCCGAGCCGTCGATCCCCGAGTCCTTCAAGGTCTTGCTCAAGGAGATGCAGTCCTTGGCGCTCGACGTGGGCGTGGTCTCCGAGGAAGGTCAGCACGCCGAGTTGCGCGACGAAGACGACGACTTGCTGCGCGCGGCAGAGGAGCTCGGCATCGACCTCTCCGGAGTGCGTGCGCCGACCGGCGAGGTCACCGAGACCGAGCCCGAGGGCGAGGCCGCCACGGCGGAGGCCGACGCCGGCGAGGGCCAGGCCGAGGACGGCGAGCCCGACGTGGCGATCGATATTGAGGGGCTTATCGAGGACGGTATCGGCCTCGAGGATCTGGACGATTCCGGTGCGCCTGTGGGCGAGCCGGCCGAAGGGAGCGACGTATGATTGACATCAATAACTTCGACGCGATCGAGATCAGTCTCGCTTCCTCCAAGCAGATCCGCTCTTGGAGCTCGGGCGAGGTGACCAAGCCCGAGACGATCAACTACCGCACGCTCAAGCCCGAGAAGGACGGCCTCTTCTGCGAGCGCATCTTCGGTCCCACCAAGGACTGGGAGTGCTACTGCGGCAAGTACAAGAGGGTTCGCTACAAGGGCATCGTGTGCGAGCGCTGCGGCGTGGAGGTCACACGCTCCAAGGTCCGTCGCGAGCGCATGGGCCACGTCGATTTGGCGGCGCCCGTCAGCCACATCTGGTTCTTCAAGGGCGTCCCTTCGCGGATCGGCTACCTGCTCGACATGGCTCCCAAGGAGCTCGAGAAGGTCCTCTACTTTGCCGCCTCGATTGTGACTTGGGTGGACGACGAGGCTCGCTCTAAGGACCTTGACTCCCTGGAGAAGGAGGTCAACAAGGTCCTCGACTCCTACGCCGCGGAGCTTGAGGAGCGCGTGCTTGAACTGCGTGAGTCCTTGGCTCGCCGCGAGAAGTACCTACAGAGCGGCAAGCAGACCTCGTTCAACGATGAAGATCATCTGTGGGCCGATTCGCTGGACCTCAACCTCGCCAAGATCTCCGACGAGGAACGAGACAAGCTGATCAAGGAGCTCAACAAGACTTTCGAGGCGGACATCGCCGACACCGAAGCCTACGTCGAGGACGGCGCCGAGCGCATGCGCAACGTGTGGGAGCTGTTCAAGACGATGGAGCCCAAGCAGATCGAGCACGACGAGACCACCTTCAGGGAGCTCAAGGAGCGCTTTGGCTCGCCGTACGGCTTCGGCGAGTATTTCCGCGGTGGCATGGGTGCCGAAGCGATCCGCGACCTGCTCCAGCAGGTCGATCTCGATCAGGAAAAGGTCGATCTGGAGGAGCAGGTCAAGACCGGCAAGGGCCAGAAGCAGGCTCGCGCGGTCAAGCGCCTGAAGGTCGTCTCCGCCTTCATCCAGTCGGGCAACAAGCCCGAGATGATGGTGCTCGACGCGGTGCCCGTGATCCCGCCGGAGCTGCGCCCAATGGTCCAGCTCGACGGCGGTCGCTTCGCCACCTCCGACCTCAACGACCTCTATCGCAGGGTCATCAACCGCAACAACCGCCTCAAGCGCCTGCTCGACCTGGGCGCTCCCGAGATCATCGTCAACAACGAGAAGCGGATGCTGCAAGAGGCGGTCGACGCCCTGTTCGACAACGGCCGCCGCGGGCGTCCGGTGACCGGGCCTGGCAACCGTCCTTTGAAGTCGCTGAGCGACATGCTCAAGGGCAAGCAGGGGCGCTTCCGTCAGAACCTGCTCGGCAAGCGCGTGGATTACTCGGGCCGCTCGGTGATCGTCGCGGGTCCGTACCTGAAGCTGCACCAGTGCGGTCTGCCGAAGATCATGGCGCTCGAGCTGTTCAAGCCGTTCATCATGGCCCGCCTGGTCGAGCGCAAGTCCGCGCAGAACATCAAGGCCGCCAAGAAGATGGTCGATTCGATGATCGGCGAGGTTTGGGACGTCTTGGAGGAGGTCATCCACGAGCACCCGGTGCTGCTCAACCGCGCGCCCACCCTGCACAGGCTGGGCATCCAGGCCTTCGAACCGCTCTTGGTCGAGGGCAAGGCGATCCAGGTTCACCCCTTGGTCTGCCACGCCTTCAACGCCGACTTCGACGGCGATCAGATGGCTGTCCATCTCCCGCTCTCGGCGGAGGCCCAGGCGGAGGCGAGGATCTTGATGCTCTCCTCCAACAACATCCTCAGCCCGGCCCACGGCGCGCCTTTGGCGACACCCACCCAAGACATGATCTTGGGCGCCTACTACCTCACCTACGGGCCCGAGGCAGAGGAGCTGGGGGAGAAGCGCGATCTGCTCACCAGCGGCAAGTGGCCGCAGGGCGAGGCCCGTCCCCACGTGTTCCGCACCGCCCAAGAGGCCGAGCTCTCCTATGAGGCCGGCGTGGTCAAGCTGCACGAGACGGCCGAGTTCAGGCCGTTCAAGCGCGACGGCGGCCACATCTTGACCACGGTCGGGCGCATCATTTACAACGACCGCATCGAGCGGGCCTTGGCGGAGGCCCTTGGAGACGACTTCGACGCCTCCAAGTACGTGTTCGTCAATCAGTCGATGAAGAAGCGCGACACCACGCGCTTGATCGACGCTTTGGTGCAGACCTATGGCGCCTCCACGATCTCCTTGGTACTCGATGCCTTCAAGGATCTCGGCTTCAAGTACGCCACCCAGGCCGGTATCACGATTTCCAAGAACGACGTCGTGATCCCCCCCGAGAAGCAGTCGATCCTCGACAAGTACGACAAGCTCGTCGGCGACATCACCGACCAGTACGACATGGGTCTCATAACCCAGGAGGAGCGCCACGAGGCTGTGGTGGAGAAGTGGAACGCCGCCACCGACGAGGTGGCCGAGGCGATGATCGAGAACCTCGACACGCTCAACCCCATCTTCATGATGGCCAACTCGGGTGCCCGTGGCTCCTTCAAGCAGATCCGCCAGCTCGCGGGAATGCGCGGTCTGATGGCCAACCCGAAGGGCGAGATCATCGAGCGTCCGATCAAGTCCAACTTCATGGAGGGCTTGTCGGTTCTGGAGTACTTCATCTCCACCCACGGCGCCCGAAAGGGCTTGGCCGACACGGCGCTCAGAACCGCCGACTCGGGCTACCTGACCAGGCGCCTGGTCGATGTCGCTCAGGATGTGATCATTCGCGAGGTCGATTGCGGCACCGAGGAATACATCGAGATGGTCGTGTGGAACGACGGTGGAGAGCCCAACGACAACCTCGTGGGACGCACAGCCGCCCAGCCGATCACGACTAAACGCGGACGCATGCTCGCCGAGGGTGGCGAGGAAATCGGCCGTCAAGAGCTCGCCGACATCGCCGAGGCGTTTGCCGACGATCACGAGAAGGGCGTCAAGGTGACGGTGCCGGTGCGCTCGGTGCTCAAGTGCAAGGCCCCCTCCGGGGTCTGCCAAGCCTGCTACGCACGTGCGATGGCCACCGGCCAGACCGCTCAGATCGGCGACGCCGTCGGAATCGTCGCGGCCCAGTCGATCGGCGAGCCCGGCACCCAGCTGACGATGCGCACCTTCCACACCGGCGGGGTCGCCGGCGCGGACATCACCCACGGCTTGCCGCGCGTGGTGGAGCTCTTCGAGGCGCGCAAGCCCAAGGGCTTGGCCAAGATCGCCGAGCAGGACGGGATCGTCTCGATCGAAGAATCCGAGAAGGCGCTCACGGTGGTCATCACCGACGAGGCCGGCGAGGAGCATCGTCACGCCTTCCCGCGGCGCACGCGTCTGTATGTGGCCGAGGGCGAGAAGATCCAGGCCGGCAAGCAGCTCAACGAGGGATCGCTCTACCCGCACGAGCTCTTGGCGATCCGCGGACGCACAGAGACCGAGCAGTACTTGGTCAAGGAGGTCCAAGAGGTCTACAAGTCACAGGGCGTGGACATCAACGACAAGCACATCGAGTTGATCGTGCGTCAGATGCTCAAGAAGGTGAGGGTCGATCAGAAGGGCGACACCGATTACCTGCCCGGCCAGTTCGTGGATCGCTACGAATTCGCGACCGCCAACGACGCGGTGATCGCCGACGGCGGGGAGACCGCCCAGTATGAGGACATCATCCTGGGCATCACCAAGGCCTCCTTGAACACCGACTCGTTCCTATCGGCGGCCTCTTTCCAGGAGACCACCAAGGTGCTCACCGACGCGTCTCTGGAGGGCAAGATCGACCGGCTCAACGGCCTCAAGGAGAACGTGATCATCGGCAAGCTGATCCCGGCCGCCACGGGGCTCAAGCGCTACCGGAGGATCGAGATCGAACCGTCTGAGCCGTTGCCCCGTGCAATCGACGACGTCGGGCTGCTCGACCAAGAGGAGATCGCCGCCGAGCTGGGTTTGGCCGACGGCGAGAGTCTCGGCAACGGATACGGCAGCGAGTTCGACGCCGACCTCGCGTCGCTGGAGAAGATCGGCGCCGGCAGCAGCGACCCGGGCTTTGTCGAGGGCTTGGGTGAGCTCGACGTGCCCGAGGAGTCCGGCGAGTAGTTAGAGGATTCTCACCGCGGCCCACCGCAATCCCCGCAGGACTACCGTGTTCATCGCGGGTATATGGGGATGGTGGGCCCGAGTGAGATCACACGCCGCGCTCTGATCGCACTGGCGGCCGCAGGTGCGGGTGCTGCAGTGCGCTCGCGAGCAGCCGCGGCGCGGCTGCTGGCCGACGAGTCCGCCCTGTCGGGCTTGCCGCTCGTGGACTCCGGCATGCAAGCCGGGCCCGGCCAGCCGCCGATCGTCGCGCGCCGCGCATGGGCGCAAGGGGGAGCCCACCCCAAGGTCGCTCCCGAATACGGGACTGTGCAGCTTGCCTTTGTGCATCACACCGAGAACCCCGACGGCTACTCTGCCGCCGAAGTGCCCGCCATGTTGCGCTCGATCTACGAGTTCCATCGCTATGGCCACGGCTGGAACGACATCGGCTACAACTTCGTGATCGACCGTTTCGGGCGCATCTTCGAGGCGCGCGCCGGCGGGATCGACGAGCCCGTGGTGGGAGCCCAAGCGGGCGGCTACAACGCCTATTCGACCGGCATCGCGATTCTTGGCACCTACAGCGCCCAGCAGATCTCCCCGCCGGCCCGCACTGCTCTCGAACATCTCCTGGCTTGGAAGCTGTCCTTGCACGGAGCACCGCTCCAAGGTCGCGTCACGGTGCGAGTCACGGCCGAGGGCGCGGTATACAGCCGTTTCCCTGCTCACGCTCACGTCTCGCTGCCCCGCGTGGCGGGCCATCGCGACGCCGACTCCACCGACTGTCCCGGCGATGCCCTCTACGCGGAGCTGCAATCGGTCAGGGACTCCTCCGTCGGGTTGGTCGGGCTCTGCGGACGGGCCACCCTGCGCTTTCAGCCGCCGGCGTCGCCTGGGGCCGCGGCGTCCGTTGCCGGCAGCCTGCGTTTGGCCGACGGCACCCCCCTTGCTGGCGCTCCGCTGAAGATCCAGGCGCGCCAAGTCTCCCACCGGGGCGAAACCGTCACCGAGCTGACGTTGGCTCAGGCGCTCACCGACCCCGCGGGCCAGTGGTCTTTGCCGGTCGCGCTCTCGCCCGCCAAGGCCCAAACCAGCCTGCGAGTCTTGTGTGCCGGCGCTTCGGGAGTGCCCACCGTGCTCTCGCCGCCGCTCGCTCTCGGCGGCTACGTGTCCTTCAACCCCGCTTCGCCCGCTCCGAGCCCGTCGTCCGCTCCGAGCCCGTCGTCCGCTCCGAGTGCATCGCCTACTCCTTCTGAAGCTCCGGCGCCGAGCGCCCAAGCTCCTGGGCCCACCGCTCCAGAATCGCTGCCTCCCGGCGCGTGAGGCCCTGCGCGGGTGTCGTCTGTACCAGCAAAGTCGGCTCCGGGCGCGCCTCGGCCCACTCGTGGCAGGCCTCGTTGAAGGCATCGTCGATCCAAGCCATCGGTCGCTCGTCCGCATAAGCTTCGATCGAATCGAGCTTCCAGTGGGCATTGGTGCGCCCCACCCGGCCCTCGAAGCTCAGGTGGGGCAGCTTCGGCAATCCGAGCAGGTGGGGCAGGTACTCGTTGGCCTTCTCCTCCCAGCCGCTGGCCCACGCCAGCTCGAAGGAGGGCGCCAGCGCGAGCAGGTGCTTGGCGGCCTTGGCAGAAAGGAAGTGGGGTATGCCATCGATCGAGTGGAACGAGCCCTCCGGCGGGGGTCCTCCTTCGAAGGCGAACAGGGAGATGACTCCGTCGATGTCCACCAACAGCAAAGGCGGCTTCGGTTTGCCTTCTGTTAGGCGTGGGTCGTCTTTAGCTTGCACAGAGGTGGCGGCCTGTAATCTGCCCGGGTCGCATCGCTGCAGTAAAGCATCGGGCGGCCCCTGCCGATGGATCATCACTCCAGCCGGCTCCCCTTCATGACTCTAGACCTAGGCATACTTCTCGCGCTCGCCTGCGCCTTCGTGGCGAACCTCGGCTTCTTCTACAAGTACCGGGGCGCCAACTCGGTTGGCAAGGTCGATGTGCGCCATCCCCTTCGCTCCGGACGGACCTTGTTCGCCTCCAAGTGGTTTGCCATCGGGATGCTCGTCGCCGCCGCCTCTTGGGCTTTGCACGTGGCCGCTTTGGCCCTGGCGCCGATGTCGGTTGTTCAGGTGGCATTGGCCGCCGGCGTCGTCTTGATCGCGGTGATGGCCGATCGCATGTTCGGCTTCAAGGTCGGTCGTCGCCAGTGGCTCGGGCTGTGGCTCACGGCTGCAGGTTTGGTCATGCTGGGCTTGACCTTGCCCGCCATGCACGGCGCGCATTCCCACTTCTCGGATCCCGCGATGATCTCATTCGAGGCGGGCCTGTTCGGGTTGGGCGGCCTACTGATCATGGGCCCCCGCATGGGCGGCCCCGTCGAGCACCACGGCATGATGCTCGGCGCCGCCTCGGGCATCTTGTTCGGTGTCTCGGACACCTCGATCAAGGCGCTCACCGGCATCGTCGGCGCGCACGGCGTTCTGGGCGTGTTGCTCAGTCCTTGGCTGCTGGTGGCGGTGATGGCCTCGATCGTCGCCTTCTACGCATCGGCGCGCGGCCTCCAGGACGGAGACGCCGTGCCCGTCATCGCGGTCACCGGCACCGCCGCCAACATCGCGGGCGTCGCGGGGGGGATCCTCGTGTTCGGCGACCCGATGCCAGGCAATGCGCTCGGAATCGTCCTGCAGTGTCTCGCTTTCGTGATGGTCTTGGTCGCCGCGGCTTTGATGCCGGCCCCGGTGCGCTCCGCCGGTCTGCGCGCAGGCGCTTGACATTGCCGGCCTCGACCGCGTCCTTGCGCGTGCGCTGCTAGGATCTCGCTCCGAATGCCCACCACCTCGCAACTCGTGCGCAAGGGGCGCATCGCCCCCAAGAAAAAGCTCGCCACTCCCGGCCTGAAGTCGGGCAAGGGACGCAAGAAGAAGGTTGCCGCTCCCCAGCGACGCGGCGTGTGCACCCGCGTGTATACGACGACCCCGAAGAAGCCTAACTCCGCCCTGCGCAAGGTCGCGCGTGTGCGCATCGCCGGCTCGATCGAGGTTACTGCCTACATTCCGGGCGAGGGCCACAACTTGCAAGAGCACTCGGTCGTGTTGGTCCGCGGCGGTCGCGTCAAGGACCTGCCGGGCGTGCGCTACAAGGTGGTCCGCGGCACTCTCGACGCGGCCGGAGTGAGCGACCGTAAGCAAGGTCGCTCCCAGTACGGCGTCAAGAAGAAGTAAGGTTCCCGCCCGCCCCCACCACTATGCCCCGTCGCGCAGCCGCCCAGATACGTCCGCTTGAAGCGGACCCCATCCATCGCTCCAAGCTGGTCCAGCAGATCATCAACAAGGTCATGCTCGACGGCAAGAAGTCCACCGCCGAGCGCATCGTCTATGACGCCTTGGCGATCTTGGGCGAGCGCTCAGACAAGGACCCAATCGAGCAGCTCGAGACTTCCATCCGGGCGCTCACCCCGGCGCTTGAGGTTCGCTCGAGGAGAGTGGGCGGCGCCACCTATCAGGTCCCCGTCGAGGTCCCCACCGCCCGCGCTCGCACCTTGGCAGTGCGCTGGCTGGTCGAGTTTGCCCGCAACCGCCGCGAGAAGACGATGTCCCAGCGCTTGGCCAACGAGTTGCTCGACGCCCAGTCCCAGCAAGGCGGCGCCTACAAGCGCAAGGACGACATCTACCGCATGGCGCAGGCCAACAAGGCCTTCGCGCATTACCGCTGGTAGAGATCGACATCGCTCTCGGTGTCCGGGGGCGTGTTGTGCGGCGCCTCGTTCTTGTCGGAACTGTGGCGGGGCGGGCTTTCGAGATTTTCGAGGCCGAGGCTCAGGTTGTAGGTCCGCAATTGCGAGATCCTTACCACTTGTAAGGAATTCGGCGGCGCGTGTGTACCGTCGCTCCCCGAGATCCGGGGGTGCGCCCTGGGCGTCCAGGTCACCGGGTGAGTGTGTGACCTACCGCACACTCAAGTCCCTTGAAGCAAGAAGGTTCGGTACCTAAACTTTCGGTACCTCATGTCTTCGCGGCCGACAATTGAGCAGGGCGATCCGCACGCCTCGACCCACATCGAGCGTCAGGTTTGGGTGGTTTGTGGGGTGGTCATCCTCGGGATGATCATGTCGATCCTCGACACGACGATCGTCAACGTTGCGCTGCACACCCTCTCGCACGACCTGCACAGCCCGCTCTCCCAGGTCCAATGGGTAATCACCGGCTACTTGCTCGCCTTGGCGGCCGTCATCCCGGTCACCGGCTGGGCGGCGAGGCGCTTCGGCGCCAAGCAGGTCTACATGACCTCGCTCGTCCTCTTCACGGCCGGCTCGGCCCTGTGCGGACTTGCCAACTCGACCACCTCTTTGGTTGTCTTCCGGGTGTTGCAGGGCGCCGGCGGCGGCATGATCATGCCGGTCGCGATGATGATCATGGCCCAGGTCGCCGGGCCCCAGCGGATGGGTCGGGTGATGGGCTACGTCTCGATGCCGGCCATGCTCGCTCCGATTCTCGGCCCCGTTGTGGGCGGCCTGATCTTGGAGAACCTGCACTGGTCTTGGATCTTCTTCGTCAACGTCCCGATCGGGATCGTCGCCTTTGTGCTGGGCTGGCGCATGTTGCCCCACACCGACTCCGGTGAGGCGGGCCGCCTCGATGTGCTCGGCTTGGCGATCCTCCCGGCCGGCTTTGCCGCGCTCATCTACGGCATCAGCGAGCTGGGCGCGGGATCGGCTATGGGCTCAGGCAAGGTGATCGTGCCCAGCATCCTCGGAATCGTGTTGATCGTGCTCTTCTGTGGGCACGCCTTGCGCATCGAGCGTCCTCTGCTGGATATCCGCATGTATGCCAATCGTGTCTTCGCCGGGGCCGCATTCACCAACTTCGGCCTCGGGGCGGCCCTGTTCGGGGCGATGATCTTGGTGCCGCTCTACTACCAAGAAGTGCGCGGCCAAAGCGTCGTCAACACCGGCCTTCTCACCGGCCCCCAAGGCTTGGGCGCCTTGATGGCCATGCCCTTGGCCAGTCGCCTCACCCAGCGCTTCAGCGGAGGGCGCGTCGCCCTCGGCGGAGTGTCCTTGTTGTGCGTGAGCACGATCCCCTTCACCTTCATCGGGGCCCACACCTCGATCCTCGCGATCTCCTTGGTGCTGGTCGTCCGAGGCCTGTCGATCGGCCTGTGCTTCATGCCCGCGATGAGCGCCGCCTTCGCCGCGATGCGCCCCGACCAGATTTCCGACGCCACGCCCCAGATCAACGCCCTACAGCGCACCGGCGGGGCGATCGGAACCGCGATTCTGGCCGTGGTCCTACAGCGCGCCGCCGCGGGCGCCCACACCCCCGAACAGCTTGCGTCGGCGTTCGGGACCGCCTACTGGTGGGCCTTCGGCATCGCCGCCCTGTCCTTGATCCCTTGCATCATGCTGCTGCGGGCAGAGCGGCCCCAGGCTGAGGCCGACTCCGCACGCGGGGCGTCACCCGAGGCGATCGCCGAGGCCGTCGGCGTCTGAGGCTGGGTCGATCCTCATGGCACCCGCCACAAAGCTATCCCAGGGCACGCCGGCCTCCGAGCAGTGGCAGGCCGACTTGCTGGATCTCGGCAAGGCGTTTCGACGCGTCTTTCGCAGCCTCAGGCGCCTACGCGGTCGCGACACCCACCTGCTCGGCTCGGAGGTCAGCCACGCCCAGATGGAACTGATGATCGAGCTGAGCGAGCAAGGCCCCCTCTCCGCAGGTGAGCTTGCCCTCGCGGCCCAGCTCACGCCCGCCACTGTCACCCAGATGCTCGAGCACCTGGCGGCGAGCGGTCACGTCGAGCGCACTCGCTCGGAGCTGGACCGGCGCGTGGTCGTCACTCGTCTGACGCCCCAAGGAGAGCGCAAGGTCCAGGCCAAGCGCGAGCTCTGGCAAGCACGTTGGGAGAGCGTCTTGGCCGACGTCAACGCCCACGACCTGCGTACCACCACGCGCGTCTTGGAGCGTCTCAACGCCGTTTTCGCCGACGCCCCCGACGAGTTCGACCGCCCGGCAGAGCACTAGTCGCGATGGTGCCGTCGGCCTGGGCCGCGACCCTCGATCGGGCTCCCTGGCTCTGCTATAGTCGCCCCCCGCGGGCGATGTAGCGCGGCCTCGGGCCGGGCGCCTCGCCAAGCGCGAACATCATGGAGACACTGACCAGATAGACATCCGAATCGCCCGAGGACCGGCAGTGCGTGGGCCCGAGGGGCCTCTTTTTTTTGCCCTGACCCGTCCTTCGCCAAGCTGCGCCTCACATCGACTTCCTCTGACAAAGACCGCCCACACCATCTGAAAATGCCACGTAAGTTTCCACTCGCGAAGACCCGCAACATCGGGATCATGGCCCACATCGACGCGGGCAAGACAACCACGACCGAGCGCATCCTCTACTACACCGGACGCACCTACAAGATCGGTGAGGTCCACGAGGGCGCCGCGGTGATGGACTGGATGGAACAGGAGCAGGAGCGCGGCATCACGATCACCTCGGCGGCCACCACCGCCGAGTGGGACGGCCACCGCATCAACATCATCGACACTCCCGGTCACGTCGACTTCACGGTCGAGGTCGAGCGCTCCCTTCGTGTGCTCGACGGCGCGATCGCCCTGTTTGACTCCGTCGCCGGCGTAGAGCCCCAGTCGGAGACCGTGTGGCGACAGGCCGACAAGTACCACGTGCCGCGCATTGCCTACATCAACAAGATGGACCGCACCGGCGCCGATTTCGATCAGGGCGTGCAAACGATGATCGACCGGCTCGGTGCCCACCCCGTGCCGATCCAGCTGCCGATCGGGGCCGAGGGCGACTTCTTGGGCGTCGTCAACCTGGTCAAGATGAAGGCCATCCTCTACAAAGACGAGCTCGGCACCGAGCAGGAAGAGGCCGATATCCCCGAGGCCCTGCTCGAAGCCGCGACGGCCGCTCGCGAGCACCTCTTGGAGGAGGTCTCCCACTACGACGACGCTTTGCTCGAGCTGATCCTGGAGGAGGCCGAGGTTCCCGAGGGGGTCCTCAAGGGTGCGATTCGCAAAGCCACCCTCTCGACCAAGCTGACCCCGGTTCTGTGCGGCTCGTCGTTCAAGAACAAGGGTGTCCAGCCGCTATTGGATGCGGTCGTCGATTATCTGCCCTCGCCGCTGGACGTGCCCGCGGTCGTTGGCACCGAACCGGTCAGGGGCGAGGGCGAGGAACCCCAGATCGAGCGTCACGCCGACGATTCCGAGCCCTTCGCGGCGCTCGCCTTCAAGATCATGGCCGACCCCTACGTGGGCAAGCTCACCTACTTCAGGGTCTACTCCGGGAAACTGGAGGCGGGCTCGCGCGTGCTCAACGTCAACAGCGGCCGCACCGAGCGGATCGGGCGTGTCTTGATGATGCACGCCAACGAGCGCGAGGAGGTTTCCGAGGTCTACGCGGGCGACATCGCCGCGGCCGTGGGCATCAAGCAGGTGATCACTGGCGACACCTTGGCCGCCCCTGACGCCCCGATCAAGCTCGAGAACATCACCTTCCCCGAGCCGGTCATCAAGGTCGCGGTCGAGCCCAAGACCAAGGTCGACCAAGAGAAGATGTCGGTCGCGCTCGGTCGTCTCGCTGAGGAGGACCCCACCTTCCAGGTGCGCACCAACGAAGAAACCGGCCAGACCGAGATCTCGGGCATGGGCGAGCTTCACCTCGAAGTACTCGTCAACCGCATGAAGCGCGAGTTCGGGGTAGAGGCCAACGTGGGGCGTCCCCAGGTCTCCTACCGCGAGACGATCCGCGGCACGGTCGAGAAGATCGAGGGCAAGTTCGTGCGCCAGACCGGCGGCTCGGGCCAGTTCGGTGTCGTCTACATCGACATGGAGCCGGCGCCCGGCGAGGGCTTTGACTTCATCAACAAGATCAAGGGTGGAGCGATCCCCTCGGAATACATCCCGGCTGTGGAGAAGGGCGTCGAGGAGGCCTTGGAGAACGGCGTCAAGGCCGGCTATCCGATGGTGGACGTGAGGGTGACCTTGGTGGACGGCAAGTACCACGACGTCAACTCTTCGGAGATCGCCTTCAAGGTGGCCGGGTCGATCGCGCTCAAGGAGGCCGCCAAGCGCGCCAAGCCGGTGCTCTTGGAGCCCGTGTTCGCGGTGGAGGTCGTCACTCCCGAGGACTTCATGGGCGACGTGATGGGCGACCTCTCGCGCCGCCGCGGACATCTTCAAGGCTCCGAGCAGCGGGGCAACGCCTTGGCGATTCATGCCAAGGTCCCTCTCAGCGAGATGTTCGGGTACGCCACCGACCTGCGCTCCAACACGCAGGGCCGGGCCAACTACACGATGCAGTTCGAGGGCTACGAGGAGGTACCCCCGAACATCGCCGAGAAGATCATCGAGCAACGCACCGGAGAACCGGTGCCCGCGTAGGCAGCAGTCAAGAAAGTCCCCATTTAGATAGATTTCCCAGGTTCGCCTTTTTGACGGCGAACATCAAAGACGATTTAGGAGCGAATACAAGTGGCGAAGGAGAAGTTCGAGCGCGACAAGCCGCACGTCAACGTCGGGACCATCGGTCACATTGACCATGGCAAGACGACCTTGACCGCTGCCATCACGACCGTCTTGGCAGAGAAGATGGGCGGCGAAGCACGTAGCTTCGAGGAGATCGACAACGCTCCGGAGGAGAAGGAGCGTGGGATCACGATCGCCACATCGCACGTCGAGTACCAGACCGAGAACCGTCACTATGCGCACGTCAACTGCCCTGGGCACGCCGACTACGTGAAGAACATGATCACCGGCGCCGCCCAGATGGACGGGGCGATCCTGGTGGTCTCCGCGGCCGACGGCCCGATGCCCCAAACGCGTGAGCACATCTTGCTCGCTCGTCAGGTGGGCGTCCCTTACATCGTCGTGTTCCTCAACAAGGCCGACATGGTCGATGACGAGGAGCTGATGGAACTGGTCGAGGTCGAGGTGCGTGAGCTGCTCTCCGAGTACGACTTCCCCGGCGATGACATTCCGTTCATTATCGGCTCCGCCTTGAAGGCGCTGGAAGGCGACGAGGCATACAAGGAGAAGATCGTCGAGTTGGCGGCGGCGCTCGACAGCTACATACCCCAGCCGGTGCGTGAGCTCGACAAGCCGTTCCTGATGCCAGTCGAGGACGTCTTCACGATCACGGGCCGCGGCACGGTCGCCACGGGCCGCGTGGAGCAGGGAATCGTCAACACCGGCGACACGGTTGAGATCGTGGGTGTCCACGACACCACCACGACCGTCGTGACCGGTGTGGAGATGTTCCGCAAGATCCTCGACCAGGGCCAGGCTGGCGACAACGTCGGCTGCCTGCTCCGTGGTACCAAGCGCGAGGAGATCGAGCGCGGGCAGGTGCTGTGCAAGCCAGGCTCGATCACTCCGCACACCAAGTTCAAAGCTGAGGTCTACATCCTCAAGAAGGAGGAGGGTGGTCGTCACACTCCGTTCTTCACGGGCTACAGGCCGCAGTTCTATTTCCGCACGACCGACGTCACCGGCGTAGCGAAGCTGCCCGAGGGCGTAGAGATGGTCATGCCCGGCGACAACGTTCAGATGGAGATCGAGCTGATCCAGCCGATCGCCATGGACCAGGGCCTGCGCTTCGCCATCCGAGAGGGTGGGCGCACGGTCGGCTCGGGCGTGGTCACCGAGGTCATCGAGTAGCGCCCCAGGGCGCCTCCGGACTTTCCGGGGCGCCCTTTTTATTGGCAGTCCGATACGACGAAATGCAGGCTCCGCCGTCGAGGCGGTGAACGGCGGATTCCCCACACAGGAGAATCTCGCTTCTCGCCGCGGAGGAGTCAGGTGGGCGCCAGCGCCCCGGCCCACACACCAAACGAAGGCGATCGAGAGAAACAAATGGCAGCAGCAACCCAAAACAAGATTCGTATCCGCTTGAAGGCGTACGACACGTCCGCCATCGAGTCGGCTGCGAAGGAGATCGTGGAGACCGCCACGCGAACCGGCGCCACGGTATCCGGACCCGTGCCGCTGCCCACCGAGAAGAACGTCTATTGCGTGATTCGCTCGCCTTTCAAGGACAAGGATTCGCGCGAGCACTTCGAGATCCGCACGCACAAGCGCTTGATCGACATTCACCAGCCCAGCCCCAAGACGGTCGACTCCCTGCAGCGCCTGGACAACCTCCCGGCCGGCGTCGACATCGAGATTCGTCTAGCCACCTGATCGTCGGTATGTCAGCCATTCTCGCAAAGAAGCTGGGGATGACCCAGGTCTTCCAGGACGACGGTTCGGTCGCCCGCGTCACGGTGCTCGAGGCCGGCCCGTGTCCGGTCACGGCTGTGCGCACGGCCGAGCGCGACGGCTATGACGCCGTCCAGCTGGCCTTCGGTCAGACCAAGGAGAAGCACCTCTCAAAGCCCGAGCTCGGTCACCTCAAGAAGGCCGACGCCGCTCCCATGCGCCACCTCGTTGAGTTCCGAGGTGAGGCCGGCGAGCTGGGACAGTCCGTTACGGTCGACTCCTTCGAGGTGGGCGCGCGCGTGAAGATCGCAGGCGTCTCCAAGGGCAAGGGCTTCCAAGGCACTGTCAAACGCCACAACTTCAAACGGGGACCCGTCTCCCACGGTTCGCACAACGTGCGCGCGCCCGGCTCGATCGGCGCCTCGGCGGACCCCGCGCGAGTATTCAAGGGCATTCGCGGACCCGGCCAGATGGGTAACAAGCGCGTCACTCAGCCGGGCTTGGAGATCGTGGCTGTCAACCCGAAGAAGAACCTGATGCTCGTCCGCGGCTCGGTTCCCGGTCCCAGGGGTTCGGTAGTGGAGGTACGTGGCGATGCCTGACGCTCCCATGCTCAGCGCCGAGGGCAAGGCCACCAAGAAGGTCAAGCTCGACCAGTCCGCTTTCGAGGCCAAGTTCAACGGGCCGCTCGTGCACCAGAGCGTGCGCGCCGAGCAAGCCGCCCGTCGGCGGGGCACGGCGGCCACCAAGACGCGCGGCCAGGTCTCGGGCGGCGGCGCCAAGCCGTGGCGTCAAAAGGGCACCGGCCGTGCCCGCGCCGGCTCCTCGCGCTCCCCGGTGTGGACTGGCGGTGGAGTCGTATTCGGTCCGCAGCCGCGCTCCTACACTTTCAAGGTCAATCGCAAGGAGCAGCGCGCCGCACTGCGCAGTGCATTGTCCTTGCACGCCGGACGCGGATCGCTTGCGATTCTCGATGCGCCCGGCTTCAAGACGCCCAAGACCAGCGACGCCTTCGACCTGCTTGCGGACTGGAAGCAGCCCCAACCGACGCTCGTCGTATTGGATGCCGAGGAGTCCGCGGCGGCCCTCTCCTTCCGCAACCTTGATCGAGTCGCGGTTCTCCAACCAGAGAGCGTTGGCGTCGCCGACCTGCTCGGCGCTGCCTCTTTGCTGGTTTCCGAGAAGGCCTTGCAGGAGCTGACGGCGCGTGCCGCGGCACCCGCGCGGGAGAAGGTTGCCGCCGAGCCCGCGAGTGAGAAGGCTCCCGCGGAGTCCAAGAAGGAGAAGGCCTCCGCCGAGCCTGAGGGGGAGAAGGCCTGATGGAGGCCACCCAAGTGATCATCAAGCCCGTCCTCTCGGAGAAGAGCTATGTGCTCTCGGCGGCCGGTAAGTACACCTTCCGCGTTCACCCGGACGCCCACCGCACCCAGATCCGCCAGGCGGTCGAAACGCTGTTCGACGTGCATGTGGTCGAGGTGCGCACACTCAGCGTCAAATCCAAGCCCAAGCGACGCGGCGTCACGCGCGGCTCCACACGCGCTTGGAAGAAGGCCATCGTCCAAGTTCGCTCCGGCGAGTCCATCCCGATCTTCCAGGGCCTTGAGGGCCTGAACGAGTAGGAGTCGCTCAGCCATGCCGATTCGCAAGCCCAAGCCCACCAGCCCCGGAAGGCGCTTCGCCTCCTATCCGGATTTCGCCGAGGTCACCAAGACCGAGCCCGAGCGCACCTTGGTCGAAGGCATCAAGAAGAGCGGCGGGCGTAACGCCCACGGGCGCAAGACGGCCCGTCACCGCGGCGGCGGCGCCAAGCGCTTGTATCGCCGTATCGACTTCAAGCGGCGCAAGGACGGCGTTCCCGCGAAGGTGGCGGCGATCGAGTACGACCCCAACCGCTCCTCCTACATCGCGCTGTTGCACTATGCCGACGGCGAGAAGCGATACATCCTCGCGCCCCAGCGGCTTACCGTCGGGATGACCGTGGCCTCCGGCGAGGACGCCGAGATTGCGGTCGGCAACTGCATTCCGTTGTCCCGGATGCCGGTCGGTACGGTCATCCACAACGTCGAGCTCCAACCCGGTCGAGGCGGTCAGATGGCGCGCTCGGCCGGCGCCTCGGTGCAGTTGATGGCCAAGGACGGCGACATGGCCACCCTGCGCTTGCCCTCCGGCGAGATGCGCATGGTTCGCGCCGAGTGTCGGGCCACGGTCGGCACGATCGGTAACGCTGAGCACCAAAACGTGAAGGTCGGCAAGGCCGGGCGCAAGCGCCACATGGGCGTTCGTCCGCAGACCCGCGGTGTGGCCATGAACCCGGTCGACCACCCCCACGGCGGTGGCGAGGGATCGACTACCGCGGGGCGCCATCCGGTCACGCCTTGGGGTGTGCCCACCTTGGGGTACCGCACCCGTAAGAAGAACAAGGCCTCAGACAAGTACATAGTGCGCGGACGCAGGCGCGGGAAGGGTAAGCAACGATGAGCCGCCACGAACACGTATGGCTGCGCCGGAGCGGCGTCCTCAGTCGCTCATGTGCGAAGCACATTTCGCTCCTTGCGTCCTTGTCCGGCTTGCCCTACGTGCCCGTGGAAGGAGAGTGTGGATAGATGAGCCGCTCCAGCAAGAAGGGCCCCTGGGTGGAAGAGCGCTTGATGACGCGCATCGAAGCCATGAACGCGGCCAACACCAAGAAGATGCTCCGGACTTGGTCGCGGGCCTCGACCATCTTTCCCGACATGGTCGGCCACACCTTGGCTGTCCACGACGGCAAGAAGCACGTCCCGGTTTTCATCAGCGAGTCGATGGTCGGCCACAAGCTCGGCGAGTTTGCGCCCACGCGCATGTTCCGCGGACACGCAGGTTCAGGGAAGGTCAGATGAGCGACGAGAAGCCGACAGAGGCGAAGCCCGCGGAGGGCGAGGAGAAGGCGAAGCCCGCCGCGAAGGCCAAGCCGGACTCCGCGAACAAGCCGACCGCAAAGAAGCCCGCGACCAAGGCTGTCGCCGAGGACGAGTCCACCGGCGTGCAGGAGAAGGCCGCCGCCAAGAAGCCGGCGGCCAAGAAGCCGGCGGCCGCTAAGAAGCCCGCCGGCGAGGCGGAGCCTTCTGCGACCAAGGCCGAAGCGTCCGCCGCCGAGAAAGCGGGGGCTGAGAAGGCTGGGGCTAAGAAGCCTGCTGCCAAGAAGCCTTCCAGCGCGAAGGCCGAGAAGTCGGCCACGCCCGAGGTCGAGGAGTCGACGAGCAGCGCTCCCCGCGAGTCTGCGGCGGTGCCTTCGCGTGCCGCTCGCAAGGTCGTACGCGCCCAGGCCCGTTACGTGCGCACCTCGGCACGCAAGGCACGCATGGTGTGCGGACACCTGCGGGGCAAGTCCGTGGATGAGGCACGCGCTATCCTCGCCTTCACCCCTCGTGAGGTGGCCCGCGACTGGAGCAAGCTCTTGGAGTCGGCAGTGGCCAACGCCGAGAACAACCACGAACTGATCGAGGAAGATCTGCTCGTGCGTGAGGCGTATGCCGACGAGGGTCCCACCATCAAGCGCTTCCGGCCGCGCGCCCAAGGCAGGGCCACGCCGATCCGCAAGCGCACAAGCCATCTGACGATCACGCTCACGCCCAAGCCCTAGGCACGGGCACACGGACAAAGACAGGACTTCGATACAGACATGGGTCAAAAGGTTCATCCAGAGGCAATGCGCGTGGGTTATATCCACGACTGGAAGTCCAACTGGTTCAACGAGCGTCACTTCGCCGAGTACTTGCACGAGGACATCAAGATCCGCAAGCACATCGAGGACAAGCTCGCGCACGCCGGTCTGGCCGACATCACGATTCGCAAGGACTCCAACGACCTCGAGGTCAACATCCACACCGCCCGTCCGGGCATCGTGATCGGCAAGTCGGGCGCCGAAGTGGATGCTTTGCGGCGCGATCTGCACAAGATGACCTCCAAGCAGATCAAGGTCAACATTCTCGAGATCAAGCGTCCCGAGCTCGACGCCAAGCTTGTGGCTCAGTCGATTGCCGAGCAGTTGCAAAACAGGGTCGCGTTTCGTCGCGCCATGAAGCGTGCGCTCACCAGCGCGATGCGCTCCGGGGCCAAGGGCGTCAAGGTGCAGGTCTCCGGTCGCCTCGGTGGCGCCGAGATGGCGCGCACCGAGAGCTACTCCGACGGGCGTGTGCCCTTGCACACGATGCGCGCCGACATCGATTACGGCTTCTACGAGGCACGCACCACCTTCGGTCGCATCGGCGTGAAGTGCTGGGTCAACAAGGGCGAGATCATGCCCGAGGGCTACACCGGCGCTGACCTCACCGACATGAGCGCGCCCGCTCCCCCCAGCGGCGATCGCGACGGTCGTGGAGGACGCGATGGGCGCGACGGTCGCGGCAGGGGTCGCGGTGGACAGGGCGGAGGTCGTGGGGCGGGTGGGCCCGGATCCGGCGGTCGTGGCGGTCCCGGCGGTGGACGCGGTCCCGGCGGAGGTCGTGGACAGGGCGGCGGTCGTGGCCCGGGTGGTCCCGGTGGTGGCGGTCGTGGCCCCGGTGGCGGTCGCGGTCCAGGTGGTCCCGGTGGTGGACGCGGTCCAGGCGGTCCAGGTGGTGGCGGCGGCGGTCGCAGCGGTGGCGGCGATCGAGGTGGGATGCGCTGATGCTGTCCCCCAAGCGTGTCAAGCATCGCAAGCAGCATCGCGGCCGGCGCCGCGGGCTCTCGCGCGGCCAGGTCAAGGTCCAATTCGGCGAGTACGGCTTGAAGTCGCTCGAGCAGGGCTGGCTCACCAACCGCCAGATCGAGGCTGCCCGTATCGCGATGACCCGCAAGATCAAGCGTGGCGGCAAGGTCTGGATCAACGTGTTCCCGGACAAGCCCGTGACCAAGAAGCCGGCCGAGACCCGCATGGGCTCGGGCAAGGGAAACCCCGAAGGATGGGTCGCCGTGGTCAAGCCGGGCCGCGTCATGTTCGAGCTTGCGGGAGTACCCGAGCCCTTGGCGCGCGAAGCCATCCGCCTGGCCGCCCACAAGCTTCCCGTCAAATCCAAGTTCGTATTGCGCGAGGACTGATCGCAATGAAGGCCAAGGAGATGCGGGATATGCTGCCCGAAGAACTCGCCGAGCAGATAACGACGCTGCGCAAGGACCTGTTCGGAAAGCGCTTCGCAAACGCCACCGGTGAGCTCGAGGACACGGCTAGCGTCAGCCGCGCGCGTCGCGAGCTGGCCCGGGCGCTCACCGTGGCCCGCGAGCGCGGCGTGACGGTCGCGCCGACAACAGCCCATTCCACCGAGAACTGACAAGCCGAGCCGAGAGACTGAAACGGACCAGACATGGCAGACGAGACAGACAACGAGCAGGCCCAGGACACCGAGACGCAGGCCCAGGCGCCCGAGTCCGCGCAGGCCGATGCCGGCGCCGAGCAGACCCAGTCCGCCCCAGCCGCAAAGGCAGACTCCGAGCCCGCCGAGCAGCTTTCGTCCAAGGAGCGCCGCCGTCGCGAGCGCTCGACCCACACGGGTGAGGCACGTGCGGCGCGCACCGCCGAGGAGCGTCATGCCGAGCGGGTTGCCAAGCGTCGCGCCAAGGCCGTCAGCCGACGCTCCCGCCGTCTGCAAGAACGTGCCAAGGCCAACGAGCGTCGCGCTTCGGGCGGAGCCTCCGTTCAGGAGCCTCTGCCGCCCGTGCACGCCCCGGTCGAGGGATCTCGCAAGGAACGCCAAGGCGTGGTCGTCTCCGACAAGGCCGATAAGACGATCACAGTGCGCATCGACGTGGCTCGTCGCCACCGGCGCTACGAGAAGATCGTGCGCTCCTCGGGCACCTTGCACGCCCACGACGAGAACAACGATGCTCACGAGGGCGACGTCGTGCGCGTGATCGAGAGCAGGCCGCTGTCGCGCACCAAGCGCTGGAAGCTTGTGGATGTTTTGGAGCGTGCTCGATGATCCAGAACGAGACCAGGTTGCGCGTGGCCGACAACACGGGCGCCCGCGAGATTCTCTGTATCCGCGTCAAGGGCGGCTCCAAGCGTCGCTACGCGTTCGTCGGCGACGTCATCACGGCGACTGTCAAGCAGGCTAACCCGCACGGGGCGGTTAAAAAGGGCGACGTCGTCACCGCGGTTGTGGTGCGCACCAAGAAGCCCTTTGGTCGCGACGACGGCACCTACATCTCCTTCGACGACAATGCAGCCGTGATCATCGATGACCAGAACAATCCCCGCGGTACCCGCGTGTTCGGGCCGGTGGCACGCGAATTGCGTGACCGTAACTTCATGAAGATCGTCTCCTTGGCCCCGGAGGTGCTCTAGCGATGGCAAGCACCAAGATGGTGAAGAAGCCAAGCCGCGCGCTTAAGGTTCGCTCGGGAGACCGAGTGCAGGTGATGGCCGGCAAGGATCGCGGCAAGCAAGGGCGCATCCTGCGTGTGGAGCCCGCCAACGACCGTGTCTACGTCGAGGGTTTGAACATGGTCAAGCGCCATATGCGCCCCCAGCAGGTGGCCGACACTCAGCGTGGCCAGACGGTGGGAGGCGTGATCGAGCGCGAGGGGTCGATTCACGTCTCAAACGTAATGTTGCTCGACCCCAAGGACAGCAAGCCCACCAGAGTCGCGGTGGAGCGCGAGAACGGCAAGCGCTACCGCGTGGCCAAGCGCTCCGGCACAAGGCTCGACTGACGGAGACCATGATGAGCACCGCCACCACAGCCCGTCTAAAGGGTCGCTATCTAGAGGAGATCCGTCCCGCGTTGATCGAGCGGTTCGGCTACTCCTCACCGATGCAGGCACCCAAGCTGCAGAAGATCACACTCAACATGGGAGTCGGCGACGCCAAGCAAGACTCCAAAGTGCTCAAGGCCGCCCAAGAGCAGCTCGCCACGATCGCCGGCCAGCAGCCGAGCATAAGGCGTGCACGCAAGTCGATCGCCGCTTTCAAGCTTCGCGAGGGCATGCCTGTGGGCGTGGCCGTCACGCTCAGGGCAGAGCGCTCCTACGAGTTCTTGGACCGCCTCACCTCGATCGCGATTCCCCGCATCCGCGACTTCCGCGGCTTGAACCCGCGGTCTTTCGACGGGCACGGCAACTACACGATGGGCGTCCGCGAGCAAATCATCTTCCCTGAGATCGACTACGACTCGATCGACCAAGTCAGAGGTATCGACATCACGATCACCACGACCGCCAAGGGGGATGTCGAAGCGTTCGCCCTGCTTCAAGCCTTGGGCTTGCCCTTCGCGACCCAAGGTCGTCCCGCCGACTTCGACCAGGCGCCCGCAACCGAGACCGCTGGCAACACATCTGAGAACGGGAGCACCGACTGATGGCAAAGACATCCCTGCGCGTCAAGCAGGCGCGCCCACCCAAGTTCAAGACACGTGCCTATACTCGGTGCAACCGCTGCGGACGCCCGCATTCGGTGTATCGCAAGTTCGGGCTCTGTCGCATCTGCTTGCGCGAGCTAGCCCACAACGGCCAGATACCGGGGATGACCAAGTCGTCCTGGTAGGCGGCTTTGTGTGTGAACCATTTTTCTGGATTCCTTGTGCTTTAGAACCATTTCGCTCGTAACCAACTTTTTTTAGAGAACACAAACACAGAGCTTTCAAATGTCAATGACCGATCCCATAGCCGACTTTCTCACGCGCATCCGCAACGCGATCCACGCTGCGCACGAGACGGTTGACATCCCGGCCTCCAAACTGAAGACCGAGCTCGCGCGCATCCTCGTCGAGCAGGGCTACATCGACTCCTGGTCGGTCGTCCCGGCGCGCGAAGGCGGCGCCGGTCAGCTGATCGAGATTCGCCTCAAGTACACCGACGATCGCCGCTCGGCGATCTCCGGCCTGCGCCGCGTATCGCGTCCGGGCCGTCGCACCTACGTCGAGGCGACGCGCATCCCCAAGGTCCTGGGCGGCATGGGAACCTCGATCGTGTCCACCTCGCGCGGCGTGATGACAGGTCACGACGCGCGCGCTGCCGGTGTCGGTGGCGAGGTTCTGGCCCAGGTTTGGTAGATCCGCCGTGTCCAGAATCGGAAGACAACCAATTGCCGTGCCCTCTGGCGTGACCGTGGCGATCGAGCCCGAGTCCGTCAGCGTCAAGGGACCTAAGGGCGAGCTCTCCGAGCGAATCCCGCGCGACATCGAAATCGCTCAGGATGGCGAGAGCCTGATCGTCACGCGCCCCACCGACCGCGGCGAGCACCGCGCCTTGCACGGCCTCACGCGCTCCTTGGTGGCCAACATGGTCCAAGGTGTCACCGCCGGATACGAGAAGCGCTTGGAGATCCAAGGCGTCGGTTACCGCGCCCAGATGAAGGGCAAGAACCTGGAGCTAGCCGTCGGCTACTCCCACCCGGTCCCGATCGAGGCGCCGGACGGCATCGAATTCGAAGTGCCCCAGCCCACCAGGGTGGTCGTCAAGGGCATCTCAAAGCAACAGGTCGGCGAGATCGCCGCGATCATTCGCAAGCAGCGCCCGCCCGAGCCTTACAAGGGCAAGGGCATCCGCTACGAGGGCGAGTATGTCCAAAGAAAGGTGGGCAAGCGCGCATGAGCACGCTCACCAAGGAGACTCGACGTCTCAAACGCCGCCGCCGCGTACGGGCCAAGATTTCGGGCACGACCGCGCGTCCGCGCGTGTCGGTGTTCCGCTCCAACCGCGGTCTCTCGGCCCAGCTCGTCGACGACTCCTCCGGCCGTACGCTTGCTGCAGTTCATTGGTATGAGCCGGAGTTGCGCGCCTTGAAAGGGCTCGACCGCACCAAGCGCGCGGGCGAGCTGTTGGCCGAGCGCACCAAAGCCGCCGAGGTCTCCGAGGTCGTGTTCGACCGCGGCGGCTACCGCTATCACGGCCATGTACGCGCGTTCGCCGAGGCGATCCGCGAGGCCGGCATCACCGTCTAAGGCTCCCTTCCCGCTACCCTCTCTCACTCTCTTATGCAATCGGACAGATCAGTCAACCCAGGCAGCCTCGACCTACAGGAGCGCGTGGTGGAGATCAACCGCGTCGCCAAGGTGGTCAAGGGCGGCCGACGCTTCTCCTTCACTGCGCTGGTGGTCGTCGGCGACGAACGCGAAGTCGTGGGCGTCGGCTACGGCAAGGCCAACGAGGTTCCCTTGGCCATCCAGAAGGGCGTGGAGCGCGCCAAGAAGGACCTCTTCAGGGTCCCCAAGCACGGCTCCACGATCACCCACCAGACGACCGGCGTGTTCGGTGCGGGCCGAGTCTTCCTCAAGCCGGCCGCCCCCGGTACCGGCGTGATCGCAGGCGGAGGGGTGCGCGCGGTACTCGAGCTCGCCGGCATCCACGACATCCTCTCCAAGAGTCTGGGCACCCAGAACCCGATCAACTTGGTCAAGGCCACGGTGGCCGGCCTGCGAGACCTGCGCACCCCTTCAGAGGTGGCCGAGCTGCGCGGTCTCTCGATCGCAAAGGTGCTCGGGCTCACCGAGCGGCCCACCAACGGCGCGGCCGAGGGCGAGCCCACGGCCGAGGGCGAGAACGAGGGCGACGCGAAGGAGGGCGGCGAGGCCGCACCGAGCACGACCTCCGAGCAGGCGCAGGAGGCGCAGGCGACTCCCGCGGGCGAAGGAGGCGCTGGGCCGGACGCTCCCGCCGGTCAGGGCACTGCGAGCGAGGCCCCCGCCGGCGACGGCACTGCGGGCGAGACCGCCGAGGCCACGGAGACACCTGCCTGATGGCCACCTTGCAAGTAACCCAGAGGCGCTCCAGCGTGGGCTCCAACAAGCGCCAGCTCGATACCTTGCGATCGCTCGGTCTTCGTCGCATCGGCCACACAGTGGAGGTCAACGACTGCGAGCAGGCGCGCGGCATGGTGCACGCGGTGCGTCATCTCGTCGAGGTCCACGACGCGAGCGCGAAGGCCGGCGGTAGTCGCGGTGCAAACAAAGGCAGCGCGGGCGCGGACAAGCAGGAGCAAGCGTCGTGAGCCCTGCGGCCAAGAGCAAGGTCGAGGAGGAGCAGGAGCAGCCGATCGGTTTGCACTCGCTCAAACCGGCTCCCGGAAGCCGCAGGCCGCGCAAGCGCGTCGGTCGCGGCGAAGGCTCGGGCACCGGCAAGACTTCGGGTCGCGGCCAGAAGGGCGCGGGTTCGCGTTCGGGCTCGAAGGACAGGGCCCGCTTCGAGGGCGGCCAGATGCCGATCCACATGCGGATGCGCAAGCTGCGCGGTCCCCACATGAAGAAGTCGATGCCCTTCGAGATGTTCCGCACCCACACTCAGCCGGTCAATGTCTCCGACCTTGAGGCTCGCTTTGACGCGGGCGCCGAGGTCACGGTCGAGCTGATGCAAGCCAAGGGATTGGCCACCCGCAAGGGGATTCCCGTCAAGATCCTGGCCAAGGGCGAGTTGAGCAAGGCGCTCACCGTCCACGCCCACGGTTTTAGCAAGACCGCCCGCGAGCGCATCGAGAGCGCCGGCGGCACCTGCACCGTCATCGAGAGCTAGAATCGCGAGACCCGGCAGTGCGGGCCCAAACGATCTGCGCGTGACCGGCTAAACCAATGCTCTCGACGATCCTCAGCGCCTTCCAGGTTGCGGACATCCGCAAGAAGCTCCTGTTCACAGCCGCGATGCTGCTGATCTACAGGCTCGGTTCGCACCTGCCAGTCCCCGGCGTGAACCTGACCGCGGTCAACAATCTGCAAAAGCAGTTCGGCGGCTCGGGCATCCTCGGCTATCTGAACCTCTTCTCGGGCGGGAGCCTCTCGCGTATCGCTCTGTTCGCCTTGGGGATCATGCCCTACATCACCGCCTCAATCATCCTGCAGCTTTTGCAGGTCGTGATCCCATCGCTTGAGAAGCTCTCCAAGGAAGGCGAAGTGGGCCAGGCGCGCATCACCCAATACACGCGCTACCTGACCGTAGGCCTGGCCTTCGCCCAGTCGATCGGGTACGTGTTCCTGTTCCACTCGCTCTCGGCCTCGGCCAACGAAGCGGTGGTCTCGAAGTTCGACGCGCCCCACATTTTCTTGATCGTGATCTGCCTCACCGCGGGCTGCATCCTCTTGATGTGGATCGGCGAGCTGATCACCCAGCGCGGGATCGGCAACGGCATCTCCCTCTTGATCTTCGCCTCGATCGTCTCGCGCCTGCCCGCCGGAATCGAAGTGTGGTGGACCAGTCAAGACCAGGTCTTCAAGGTGATGATGCCCTTCCTCGTCTTGGCCGTGGTGGCGGGCATCGTGTTCGTCCAGGAGGGCCAGCGCAGGATCCCCGTCCAATACGCCAAGCGGGTGATCGGGAGGCGCATGACCGAAGGCGGGCAGACCTATTTGCCGTTGCGCCTGAACATGGCCGGCGTGATCCCCGTCATCTTCGCCGCCTCGATCATGGCCTTCCCGCCGACCGTCGGGCAGCTGATCAAAACTCCGTGGGCCAAAGGCGTGTCCAACTTCTTCACCCCCAACGGCTGGCATTACATCGTGGGCGAGTCGATCTTCATCATCATCTTCGCTTACTTCTACACCGCCGTCACCTTCAACCCCGTCGACCAAGCCGACAACCTAAAGAAGTACGGCGGCTTCATCCCGGGCGTGCGTCCAGGACGGCCCACCGCCGAATTCCTGGACCGCATCCTTGCGCGCCTCACGTTCCCAGGCGCGCTGTTCTTGGCCGCGGTGGCGGCCCTGCCCGCGATCTTGATCGCGCGTACCCACCAGAACTTCTTCTTCGGCGGTACCTCGATCCTGATCGTGATCGGAGTCGCCTTGGAAACGATGAAGCAGCTGGAGGCCCAGCTGATGATGCGCAGCTACGAGGGCTTCTTGAAGTAGTGCGCGGCCGCGAGGGCTGCTCCAAGCAGCCGCTCGGGTAGTCTCCATCGGTCGATGGTCGAGACCAATCTCATACTCTTGGGTCCTCCCGGCGCCGGCAAGGGCACCCAGGCCGAGCGTCTACAGGCGGACTTCGCCCTGGCCCACATCTCAACGGGCGACATGCTTCGCGCCCAGGTCTCCGAAGGCACCGCTCTGGGCCAAGAAGCACAGAAGTACATGAACGCCGGCGAGCTGGTCCCCGACGAGGTGATCCTCGGGATGATCGGTCAGCGCATTGGCGAGCAGGACGCCCGCGAAGGCTTCCTGCTCGACGGTTTCCCCCGCAACACCGTCCAAGCCGACGCCTTGGGCAAGACGCTCGCCGAGTCGCAGCGGCGCCTCACGGCCGTCATCCTGATCGACGTGCCCGACGACGAGGTTGTCAGGCGGTTGGGGGGCAGGCGCGTGTGCTTGAAGGCCGGTCACGTCTACCACGTCGAGTTCGACCCCCCCAAGCGCGAGGGGATCTGCGACCAGGACGGCTCCCGCCTGATCCAGCGCGAGGACGACCAAGAGCAGACGATCCGCAAGCGCCTGGAGGTATACGCGCACCAAACCTCGCCTTTGATCGCCTACTACGAGCAGGCGGGTCTTCTGCGCCGCTTCGACGGCCAGCGCCACCCCGACGAGGTCCACGACCACATACGTGCCACCGTCGCGACCTTGCGCCTGGAGGACGAGCTCTAGGGCCTTCGCCGCGCCGCGCTGCGGCCGGGCCGGAGGCGCGGGATGGTCCGCCGATCCGCGCGGCCGCCGTGCCGCCGAGGCTCAGCCCGCGCGCGCCGGCAGGCAGGCCCCGCCGGATAAGCTCCTAGGGTGATCGTCAAGAAGTCGCCCGAGGAGATCGAGAAGATGGCCGCCGCCGGCTTGATCCAAGCGGCTGCCTTGGACTTGATCGCCGCCCAGATCCGCGCCGGCGTCTCCACGCGAGAGCTCGACGAAGCGGCTGAGCGCTTCATCCGCTCCCAAGGGGCAACGCCGACCTTCAAGGGATACCGAGGCTTCCCCGGCTCGATCTGCGCCTCGCCCAACTCGATGATCGTGCACGGGATCCCCGGTCGCTATCGCCTGGAGCGAGGAGACATCCTGTCGGTGGACATCGGTGTGACGTTCGAGGGCTGGGTGGCCGACGCGGCGCGCACCTTCGCGGTCGGGGAGATCTCGCCCTTGGCGGAGAACCTGCTCAGCGCCACCGAGCAGGCCTTGTTTGCGGGCGTCGAGCAGTGCCGGGTGGGCAATCGCATCGGCGACGTCTCGCACGCGATCCAAAAGCTCTCAGAGCGCGCCGGCCTGGCCGTGGTGCGCTCCTTGGTGGGGCACGGGGTGGGCAAAGACATGCATGAGGACCCCCAAGTGCCCAACTATGGTCGCGCCGGGAAGGGGCCTTTGCTGGAGCCCGGCATGGTCTTGGCGATCGAGCCGATGACGACCGCCGGGCGCCCGTCAGTGCGCGTGGCCGCCGACGGCTGGGCGATCTTCTCCCAGGACGACTCCCTTGCCGCCCACTTCGAGTTCACCGTGGCGGTCACGCCCGCGGGGCCCCGCATACTGACTCCGTGGCACCTGCCAGCCCACGAGCGCTCGGTCGCTCCGGTCGGCCAAGCCGCGACCTCGGCGTAGGATCGGCCGGTCGCAACCCTGAGCCGAACCCGGGCAAGCCGCGACCCACCCGGGCCAAGCCGCGACGAACCCGGGCAAGCCGCGAGCTCCGCGCTGGGTTGCTAACATCCGCTGTCCTGCTCTCGTGCGCGCAAGTATCGGCGCCTGAGGGCAAGACCACGACGCGGTAGCGGCGGCCGTACCGGCAGCCAGAGCCGCCTCGCCGGGACACCAGCCGAAAGGGATCATGAAGGTAAGACCGTCGGTCAAGCCGATGTGCGAGAAGTGCAGGATCATCCGCCGCCACAAAGCGGTTCTCGTGATCTGCCAGAACAAGCGCCACAAGCAACGGCAAGGCTGATCTGCGATGGCACGTATCGCGGGAGTCAACCTGCCTTTGAACAAGCGCGCCGAGATCGGCCTCACCTACATCTATGGCATCGGTCGCTCCACCTCCAACAAGATCTTGACTGAGGTCAAGGTGAGCGCCGACACCTACATTCGCGATCTCACCGAGGACGAGATCTCGCGCCTCAGAGACGAGATCGACCGCTCCTTGATCGTCGAGGGCGATTTGCGCAGAGAGCGCTCCCAGGACATCAAGCGCCTGCAAGAGATCGCCTGCTACAGGGGCTTGCGCCACCGTCGCGGCCTGCCCGTACGCGGCCAGAAGACCAAGACCAATGCCCGCACTCGCAAGGGCCCCAAGCGCCTGCAGGTCGCCGGCAAGAAGAAGGTGCGCTGATGGCCGCGCCCAAGCGTCCCGCTCGCGGCCGTCGCCGCCTCAAGAAGAACGTACCGATCGGCCAAGCTCACATCAAGACGTCGTTCAACAACACGATCGTCTCGCTCACCGACACTCAGGGCAACGTGCTCGCTTGGGAGTCGGCCGGCGGCGCCGGCTTCAAGGGCTCGCGCAAGTCCACCCCTTTTGCCGCCCAGGTCACGGCCGACGCGGCTGCCCGCAAGGGCATGGAGCAAGGTCTGCAGAAGGTCGAGGTCTACGTCAAGGGCCCCGGCTCCGGACGCGAGACCGCGATCCGCTCGTTGCAAGCCGCCGGCTTGGAGGTCACCGGCGTTAAGGACGTGACCCCGCAGGCCCACAATGGATGCCGCCCCCGCAAGCGCCGTCGTGTCTGAGATGACCGTGAGCACTTCGCCATACTGCGTCCTCGCCGGCTCGCGTGCCGAGCACGCCACGCCGGCTGCGTCCTTGTCTGGCTCGACTCACGGCCATCTCATAGGAGACAAGTAAAATGGCAAGAGACACAAGTCCCCAGTGCAAGCAGTGCCGCAGGGAGGGACAGAAGTTGTTCCTCAAGGGCGAGCGCTGCCTCACCGACAAGTGTGGCGTCGAGCGTCGCTCCTATCCGCCCGGCGAGCACGGGCGCGGCCGCCAGAAGCAGAGCGAGTACAGGCTGCAGCTGCGTGAGAAGCAGAAGGCTCGACGCTACTACGGCATCTTGGAGAAACAGTTCCACGGCTACTACGAGAAGGCCTCGCGTCAGCCCGGGATCACCGGCGAGAACCTGCTTGCACTCTTGGAGTGCCGCTTGGACAACGTCATGGTCCGTCTCGGTTTTGCCGCCTCGCGCAGGCAGGCGCGCCAGCTGATCCGTCACGGCCACTGGACCGTGAACGGTCGTCGCGTCGACATCCCCAGCTACCAGGTGAGGCCCGGCGACGTGATCGCAATCAAAGCTGACACCCCCGCGATGCAGGTGGTCAGAGACGCCACCGAGCTGACCGGACAGATTCCCGCGTGGCTTCAGGCCGACCACGAGTCGCTCACGGCCAAGGTGTTGCGCAAGCCGGAGCGGCGCGAGGTGGCCGCCCCGGTGCAGGAGCAGCTCATCGTCGAGCTGTACTCGAAGTAGACGCTTTTCCGCGTCTCCGTCCCTGAAGGGAGCGGTGACGCAAAGAGCCGGCGCCCGTCAGGAGGCCGGTTTCACATCAACACGAGGTTAGGACCCCGATGCTCGACTTCCAAATCCCCCGGATCACCAGCGAGTCCGTGGAGCAGAATCGTGGCACGTTCACGATCGAGCCGCTCGACCGCGGCTTTGGCTACACGTTCGGCAACTCTCTGCGACGCGTCCTGCTCTCCTCGCTCGCCGGCGCAGCCGTCACCAGCGTGCGCATAGAGGGCGTGGCCCACGAGTTCTCCACAGTCCAAGGCGTCAAGGAGGACGTGACCGACATCGTGCTCAACCTCAAGGGGATCGTGTGCCGCATGCACTCCGACGCCTCCGAGGTCGAGGCGCCCCTGGTCGTGACCGGGCCGGGAGAGATCACCGCCAAGGACATCGACCTGCCCGCCGGCGTGGAGATCCTCAACCCGGGCGTCCACATCGCCACCTTGGAGAAGAAGACCAAGCTCGAGCTCTACATGACGATCGGCCGCGGCCGTGGCTACAGGCCGGCCGAGGAGAACAAGTCCGCCGACCAGCCGATCGGCGTGATCCCGATCGACTCGATCTTCTCGCCGGTTCGTCGCGTCGCCTACGCCGTCGAGCAAGCCCGCGTGGGACAGAAGACCGACTTCGACAAGCTCACATTGGACATCGAGACCGACGGTTCGATTGAGCCCCAGGCCGCTTTGCGTGAGGCCGCCGAGCTGCTCATCTCGCAACTGGCGATCTTCACCGACGCCGATCGCATCCAAGAGCTGCGTGCCACGCCCGGAGGCCAGCTCGACGGGCACGGCCTGGCGGTGGGCGCGGGCGGCGCTCCGGCAGCGCTACAGGGCGAGGAGTGGAGCATCCTGATCGAGGAGCTCGAGCTCGGAGTGCGCTCCTACAACTGCCTCAAGCGTGCCGGCATCCAGACGGTGGGCGACCTCATCTCAAAGTCCGAGGGCGAGCTCAACGCGATTCCCAATTTCGGCAAGAAGTCGATCGACGAGGTCATCGAAACGCTCGAAGCTCGCGGTTTGCAATTGCGCCAAGACTGAGGCAGCGCCCGCGCGCGCGACCGGCCCTCTAGACTGACCGGTCGCGAGCGCATCGGCTCGGAGAGACGAACATGAGACACCAAAAGACCAGAAACAAGCTCAGCCGCGACGCGGCGCACCGCAAGTCCTTGCTGATGAACCTCACCAAGGAGGTCTTGGAGCACGAGCGCATCAAGACGAGCGAGGCCAAGGCCAAGGCGGTCAAGCCGGAGATCGAGAAACTGATCACCTTGGCCAAGCGCGGCGACCTGCACGCTCGCCGCCAGGCACTCTCGGCGCTCTCCCAGGACAAGTTCGCGGTACACAAGCTGTTCACCGAGGTGGCGCCCCGCTACGCCGACAGGCCGGGCGGGTACACGCGCATCCTCAAGCTCGGTCCGCGTCGCTCCGACGCAACCGAGATGGTTTATCTAGAGCTGGTCTGAGGGTGCGATAGCCGGCGTCTGGCTGCGTCCTCGCTCGCTCACGTACCCAGTACGCCGCGCTCGCTGCGTCCTTGCCAGACTTGGCTCTCGCACCCTCAGACAGGCGCACTAAAGACAAGCAGGTATATGTCGATGGTGACCAAGCTCACGATCGAATACGACGGGACTCGGTTTCTTGGTTGGGCGCGCCAGCCCAGCGGGCGCACAGTCCAAGGAGAGCTGGAGCGAGCACTGCGTACGGTCTTGGGCGACACCGACGCCGACGGTGGCCCGCTGACGCTCACCGTGGCCGGTCGCACCGACAGGGGCGTGCACGCATGGGGCCAGGTCGCAAGCTACCGCCACGAGGCGCTCGACCCGCAGCGCCTGAACGCCTTGCTACCCAAGGACATGGCCGTGCTGGCCTGCGAGCCTGGACCCGAGGAGTTCGACGCGAGGCGCAGCGCCACGAGCAGGACCTACTGCTACCGCGTTCTGGCGCGGCGCACCCGAGACGTGTTCGAGCGAGGCCGAGCCTTCTGGTGGCCGCGCGCTTTGGATCGCTCATTGCTCGGAGAGTGCGCGGAGCTGCTGATCGGGACCCATGACTTCACCGCGTTCACGCCCACGGAGACCGAGCACACGCACTTCGACCGCGAGGTGACTCGCGCCGAGTGGCGGGTTGCCCGGCGCGCCTGTGAGGATCGCTTGGGCGCGCATGCGTCTGAGGGCCGTTCTGGCACGGACGGGGACGTGCTCGAGTTCTGGATCGAGGCGGACACCTTCCTGCGGCACATGAATCGCGTGCTGGTTGGCACGATGCTCGAGGTTGCGGCGGGGCGACGCGAGATCTCTCAGTTCGAGGACTTGCTCGAAGGCAGACCGCGCGCGCAGGCCGGACCCACCGCGCCGCCGCACGGCTTGGCGTTGGCGTCGGTGGCCTATCCGCGGGATTGAGTTCGCCGGCTCGGTGGCCCGTCCGCGGGTTCGACTCCGCTGGCGTCGGGGGCCGTCCGCCGCGCCCGAGCTGTTGTTGCGCTAGGGGGGTGCCACGCGCGCGTGCGCGGTCTTCTTAACAAGACTGATCTCTGTAACAAGACCGCGCGCGCGGGGGTCACCCCTTTTCAACCACCGCCAACCGCACCGAACCCTATGCTGGGGGAGCGATGCTCAATGTCTTGCTCACCAACGACGACGGGATCGAGGCCGACGGCCTGCAGGCCCTGCGGGGCGCCCTGAGCGAGCTCGACGGGGTGCGCCTGGCGACGATAGCCCCCGACGGCAACCGCTCGGCGATGGCGCGCTCGATCACCACGCGCAGGCCCCTCTGGGTCGAGGAGGTCGCCTTCCCCGACGGCACCGTCGGCTATGCCACCGACGGCACGCCCGTGGACTGTGTCCGGCTCGCCCGCCTCGGCCTGGTCGCCGATTTCGAGGCCGATCTGGTGGTGGCCGGCATCAACCACGGCGCCAATCTGGGCGACGACATCACCTACTCGGGCACCGTGGCCGCCGCCTTGGAGGGTGTCGTGCTCGGCCTGCCCGCGATCGCCGCCTCCCAGCAGGCGCGCGGCAGAGCGCTCGACTTTCGCTACGGCGGTGGCTTCGACTTCGAGGTTGCCGCCCGTTTCGTGGCGCGCCTGGTGGAGCGCATCGAGGACGTGCCACTTCCCGAAGGCACCCTGCTCAACGTGAACGTGCCGGCGGGCGAGCCGGACGGAGTCGAGGTGACCAAGTTGGGCAAGCGCATCTATCGCGACGAGCTGAAGGTCGCCCCCGACGAGGATGGCTCCGACACGCGCAGGCGCTATTGGATCTATGGGGCCGACCCCGGCTTCCACGACGAGCCCGGCACCGACCTGGCGGCTGTCGCCGCGGGGCGGATCGCGGTGACGCCGATCCACTTCGACCTGACCCACCTTGGGGGCTTGGATTTGCTGCGTGAGTTCGACTTGCAGGCGCTCTTGGCGCCCGCCCTCGACGGCGGGAACGCTTGAGCGGGCGCCTCGAAGGAGCGGTAATCGTGAGCAGGGACGCGAAGGAGCGAACGCCGTGAGCGCCGCCAACAAGCGCAACGCGGCCGGCAGGGTGCCTGCCGAGGCGCGCAAGCGGGCGGCCGAGTTGCGCAAGCAGTTGGAGCACCACGGCCACCGCTACTACGTGCTCGACGACCCCGAGATCTCAGACGATGCCTACGATGCGTTGCTGGACGAGCTGAGGGGCTTGGAGGCAGAGCATCCGGAGCTACAGACACCCGACTCGCCCACCCAAAGGGTCGGCGGCGAGCCGGTCGGCAAGCTCGAGAAGGTCCAGCACTCCGAGCCGATGCTCTCGCTCTCCAACGTGCGCTCCGAGGAGGAGATGAAGGCTTGGGTGGAGCGCATGAAAGCCCACCTCGGACGCGAAGGCATCGTGAGGACTCGCTTCGAGTACGTGGTCGAGCCCAAGGTGGACGGCCTTGCGATCAGCCTGCTCTACCGCGACGGCGTGCTCGAGCGCGGCGCCACCAGAGGCAACGGCGAGGTGGGGGAGGACGTCACCCACAATCTGCGCACGATCGGCTCGATCCCCTTGCACGTCGAAGACGCTCCCCCCTTGCTGGAGGTCAGGGGCGAGATCTACATGTCCTTGGAGGACTTCGCGGCCGTCAACGAGCGGCGCGCCGAAAACGAACTGTCCACCTTCATGAACCCCCGCAACTCGGCCGCCGGCGCGGTACGCCAGCTCGACCCCTCCTTGATGGCCGAAAGACCGCTCTCGATGTGGGCCTACCAGGTCGGCGTCGCGCCCGACCTTTCGTTTGAGACGCATTGGCAGGCCTTGGAGTGGCTCAGAGAGCACGGCTTCAGGGTCAACCGGGACATCAAGCGGCTCGACAGCGAGGAGGAGGTCATCGCCCAGTGCCTGCTCTGGCAGGAGCGCCGGGGAGAGCTCGACTTCGAGATCGACGGAGTCGTGATCAAGGTCTCCGATCTGGCGCTCCAGCGCAGGCTGGGGTCGGTCGGCCGCGACCCGCGCTGGGCGGTCGCTTGGAAGTTCCCGCCCACGACCGCTGTCACCAAGCTGCACAAGGTGATGTGGAACGTGGGCAAGTTCGGTGACCTGCGCCCCTACGCGATGCTCGAGCCGGTGGCCGCCGGCGGGGTGACGATCAAGCTGGCGACCTTGCACAACGAGGAGGACATCGTGCGCAAGGACATCAGGGCCGGTGAGGACGTGATCGTCCTGCGCGCCGGCGACGTGATCCCCCAGGTCGTCTCTCCGGCCCCCCACGTCGTCGAGCACAAAGATCGGCCGCCCGTCACCAAGCCACCCGACCGGTGCCCCTTCTGTGAGACCCCGACGGTCAAGCCCAAGGACTCGGTGTTCACGATGTGCCCCAACCGCGACTGTCCCGAGCGGGCGTGGCAGCTGCTCAAGCACTTCGTGGGCCGCGCCGCGATGGACATCGAGGGACTCGGCGAGAAGCAGGTGGCCCTCTTGCAGGAGCAGGGCTTGGTCAAGACCGCCGCCGACTACTACCGCCTGGCCGAGCACCGCGAGGAGCTGCTCGCCCTGGAGGGCTTCGGAGAGCTGTCGGTCACCAATCTGTTGGCCGCGATCGAGGCCTCAAAGCAGAGGCCCTTCGCGCGCGTCCTGTTCGCGCTCGGGATCGAGGAGGTGGGGGAGGTGACCGGTCGCAACCTGGCGATGAGGTTCCGCAACATCGTCGCCCTGCTCGACGCCGAGCCCGAGGAGATCGCCCAGACGCCCGGCATCGGAGAGAAGATGAGCGCCTCGATCCACGCCCAGCTTCATGACGAGCGGATGCTGGCCCTCATCTCCGACCTGCGTGAGATCGGCCTGCGCTTCGCCGAAGCCGGACCCGCGCCCACGAGCGGACCTTTGGCGGGCAAGACGGTGGTGTTGACCGGCACGTTGCCCACGCTCTCGCGCGAGCAGGCCACCGAGCGCATCCAGGCCGCCGGTGGGCGCGTCACAACTTCGGTCTCCAAGAACACCCACTGGGTGGTGGCAGGCGAAGGGCCCGGATCAAAGCTCGAAAAGGCCGAACGCCTGCGTATTCGGGTGATCGACGAGGCGGGGCTGCTCGACCTGTTGGGGGACCCTTAGCGGGAGCTTGGAGTTTTTTGGGACCGCAGTTCGTGCGGGTCGTGGGTCCCGCGCCCGGCCCGGTCCCTGCTCAGGCGTCGGAGCCATCGCTCGCCGGCTTGCCCCCGCGCCCACTGCCCCTCAGGGCTCAGTAGCGAGCCAAGGTGATCGCCATGTTGTCTTGGATCGTGTGGGCCTCATACGTTTCGATGTGATCGTCGAAGAACGCGAAAGCCAACACGTCCCCGCCCGCGCTTTCGCAATAGCCGGCCAGGTTGGATACCCCGTTCAAAGTGCCCGTCTTGGCCCTGCAGCGCCCCGTGGCGGGCGTGTGGCGCATCCGTTCGGACAGCGTCCCGCTCTCGCCGGCCACGGCCAGGTCGCCGCGCAAAGTCGTGCCCAAAGGACTGTGGGCGAGCGCGCTCAGCAACTCCACCACCTGCTTGGGCGTCGTGTGGTCGGAGTGCGACAGGCCCGACCCGTCGATCAAGTAGGGGTGCAAGCCGAAGTCCTTGGCGATCGTCGCACGCACCACCCCCGCCCCCGCGGCCGTAGTGCCGGCGCCGCCGAAGCGGGCTCCGATGTCCTTGATCAAAGTCTCCGCGAAATAGTTGTCGCTCGGTGGCAATGTCAATCCCAGCAGCGTCGCCAGGTTCGGCGAAGCCTCGTCGGCGATCGTGCTCGCGCCGGGCGGGGTGCTCGCCGCTGTGCCCCCATGCACCTTGACCCCCACGACCCGCAGCGCCCCTCTCAACTGCAGCGCCGCATAGGCGCCCTGCGCGTGCGAGCCTCTCTGCGAGCCCGTCACGCCGCGGTTGAACGAGAGCCCGCTCAACTCCCCTTCCAATTCCGGGTCCGGCGCATAGCCGCTATAAGGGTCGCCGCGCAGCGAATCGAACCACGATTCGTCGCCGTCCACGTTGCCCGTCACTTCATTGATACCCGCCGCCTTCACGAGGGCCGCGAGCTTCGTCACGGTCGCGCCGTGTCCCTCGTAGCGGGCGTGCACATAGGAGGCGCTGCCGAAAGTGGGATCGCCCCCGCCCTTCAGATACAAGCTGCCTTCCCAACGCCCATTCGCGCCCAAATGCCCCGTCCCGAGCACCGAGGTCGTGAGCGTCGCTTCGGTCCCCATCAGCTCGAGCGCCGTCGCAGCTGTATACAGCTTCTCCACCGAGGCCGGGGGGCGCGGGACTTCCGCGCGCTCGCTGAACAGCGTGGTCGACGTCGTCAGGTCGTACACATAGGCGCCCGAACCAGCGCCGGCGATTCCCATCTCGCGTGCCAGCGGCGCCTGCAGCGAGCTTTGGGCCTGGGCCGCAGGGGCTGCGGTCGTGCCCAAAAGGACGCATATTGCGAGGGCTGGCAGGGTGGCGGTTCTCATAGGATCAGGGAACAGTACGTACAATCAATGGGTATGGGCGAGGTTGTCAACTTGAAAGCGGTGGCCCCTGGCGCCTTGGGCTCCAAAACACGCAAGGTGCCCAAGCGGAGCGCTCCCGCGCGAACTTCCAAGCGAAGCGGGCCCCGCCGAGACAAGACGGCCTTGGTTTTGGGGGGTGGCGGCTTCACCGGCGGGGTCTATGAGATCGGCGCGCTGCGCGCACTCGACCTCCTCGCTGCCAACCGCACGATCAACCAGTTCGACGTCTATGTCGGCACTTCCGCCGGAGCCTTCGTGGCGTCCTTGTGCGCCAACGGGGTCACGCCCGAGGAGATGATGCGCGTCGTCACCCACCAAGGCCCCCAAGCCTTCCGCGACATCGACCTAGGCGACCTGTTGCGCCTGAACCTCCCTGAGCTTGCCCGCACCGGCGTGCGCCTGCCCTTGAAGCTTGCCTCGCTAACCCGCCAACTCCTGCCCCAGCTGGGCCAGGTCTCCTTGATCGACATCCTGCTCGGCCTGGCCGAGGTCCTGCCCACCGGCGCCTACACCGGAGAGGGGATCGAGCGCTATCTGCGCAAGGTCCTCGCGGAGGATGGGCGCTCCGACGATTTCAGGGCGCTCGCCCACGAGCTCTACCTGGTTGCCACCGACCTCGACTCCTGCGAGCGCGTGGTGTTCGGCGCCGACGGCTTCGACGACGTGCCGATCTCCACCGCCGTGCGTGCCTCCGGTGCCCTGCCCATGGTCTACGCACCCGTCAAGATCGGCGATCGCGAGCTGATCGACGGCGGCATCGTCTCCACCACCAACCTCGACATCGCCGTCGAGGCGGGCGCGGACCTGGTGATCGTGATCAACCCGATCGTTCCCTTCGTCAACGAGGCCGCCGGCGACGAGGGCGGGCCACCTCCGCGGCGGATCTCCGACATGGGCTTCTCCAAGATCGGCTATCAAGCCTTCAAGCTGCTGGGCCACCGCCGCCTGCACGAGCTGGCCTCGATGTGGGAGGAGCGCTACCCCGGCGTGGACATCGTCCTGATCGAGCCCGAGCCCAGGGACTCCTTGATGTTCGAAACCTCGATAATGAGCTTCTCCTCGCGCATCGAGATCGCCCGTCACGGCTTCCAGTCGGTCACCTACCACCTGCTCGACGAATACGAGCGCTACTCCGAGATCTGGGCACGCCACGGCATCGAGATCTCCGAGCGGCGCGTGCGCCGCGTGGTTGACCACTTCGAGGCCGAGGAGGAGCAGGTCGGGGCTTGGCGCAAAATCCTGGAGGGCACCACGGGCGCCCTGCTGCGTCAGTCGGGCTCCGGCTAGGTATCGCGCCACGCGTCGGGCCCCACTGGGTACGAACAACGGTCCAAATTACTTGCCGTCGTCTCGCGAGCGCCTCCGGGCTAAACGGCGGCCCTGTCGAGCGCGTTCAGCAGGCGCGTGGAGGCCGCCTCGTCGTGGATCGCGATGCGCACATGCCTCGGCTCGCCCAAGGCCGCGCCGGCCGCCACGACGATGCCGGCGCGAGCAAGGCGCCCGGCCAGCTCGTTGCCGTCGAGCGTCGGATGGGCCACCCACAGGAAGTTGGCCTGGCTGTCGGTCACTTCGAAGTGGCGCTGTCGCAACGCCGTCGTCAGGTCCGCCCGCTGCTTGGCCACGCGCTTGACCCGCTTCTCCATCAGCTCCGAGCAGCTTCGCAACGACTCCAAGGCCCCCGCTTGGGAGATCTCGCTGACGCCGAGGTCCGGCTCCAGCTCGGCCAGCAACTCCTCTGAGCCCGGCCCGCCGACGGCATAGCCGCAGCGTAGCCCCGCCAAGCCCCACGCCTTGGAGAAGCTGCGGAACACCAGCAGTCTCGGGTGGTTCTCCAGCAGCCCCAGCGAGGAGCCGATCGGCTGGGCGTCTGAGAACTCCACCAGCGACTCGTCCAGCAGCACCCCCACCGTGTCCGGCAGCCCGTTCAAGAGGCGCTCCAGCTCGCTGCTCGCAAGCAGCTCGCCGGTGGGGTCGTTGGGGCTGGCCAGCGCCACCACCCGCGTGCTCTCCCCGACCGCCTCGAGCAGTGCGTCCACGCCTCCCTGCACCGGCACCGCGCGCCCGTGCGCCCTGCGCGCCATGATCGGGAACAGGGGATAAGAGGGCCATGCCGTGATCAGCTCCTGGCCCGGCTCGATCAGCGCCCTGGTCGCCGCGCTCAGGAGCTCGGCGGCTCCGTTGCCCACGATCACGCGCGCCGTCTCCACGCCGTGGCGCTCGGCCAAGCGCGCCCTCAGCTGGGAGCCGCGCGTGTGGGGGTAGCGCTGCATCCCGCGCCGGGCCACGAACGTGATCGCGCTGACCACGTCCGGGTGGGGCAGTTCGTGCCAAGTCGTATGCGACAGGTCCAGCGTCTGGACGGTGGCCAGCGCCTTGCGTCTGCGCTCCGCGGCCTCCTCGCGCAGGCCTTCGTTGACCTCCTCCTCGCTCATCCCCTCGAACTGCTTGTAGTAGTCGAGCAGGCCCACGCTCACACGCCTCCGTCGTCTTGGCCGGTGGGAGGCTTCACGCCGCCGGGGCGCCCACGTTGCGGATCCCCGGGGCGCTCATGGCTTGTTCCCCGGCATCGAGCTGGAGCCGGGCCCGTGGATCACCACGAACCAGAACGTGAACGCCGCGGCGCACACCGCCGCGGTGATCCCGAAGATGCGCGGCAGCGCGCCCGTGCGTTGATCGTGCCCGGCGGCCCTGCGCACGAGGATCCAAGCGTTGTCGAGCCTGCGCAAGAGCATCAAGGTCCCAAACAGCAGCACGAACAGGGCCACGAGCGCGATCAGCACCCCGAAGCTGACGCTGCCCGTCAGGTAGTTGGCCTGCGCGCTCAGCCACAAGCAGGCGAGCGGGATCGGCCCCCAACAGAGCAGGCTGCCGATGACCATCCCGACGAGGAGCAGTCGCGCCAAATTGTTGTTGACCTTCTGGCGCGCCTTGCTGCCGCGCTGAGGCAGCGCTCTGAAGCGGGTCGGCGCCGTGCCGGGTCTGCGCCCGACGAACAGGCCACCCGTCTCGCTGGGATCGCTACGCATACTTGCCCCCTATGTTGGCAGCTATCGGGCTTCAGCCCGCATAAAGCGCGTCGAGGACATCCGCGTACTTCTCCGCCACCACATTGCGCTTGACCTTCAACGTCGGTGTGAGCTCGCCCGTCTCTTGGGTCAGGTCGTGCGGCAGGATCGCAAAGCGCTTGACCTGCTCGACCGGGGCGTAGTGCCTGTTGGCGCGCTCGACCTGTTCGGCGATCATCTCTCTGACCGCCTCCTCTTCGCAAAGCGAGGCGGTGTCCTGCGGCAGGCTGTGCTCGCGCGCGTAGGCCGCGATCTCTTCCTCGTCGAGCGTCACCAACACGACTGGGTACGGTCGCTGGTCGCCGTGCATCACCGCTTGGGAGATCCAGCGGCACTGCTTCAGGTCGTTCTCCAGGTTGGCCGGCGTGATGTTCTTGCCGCCCGCGGTGATGATGATGTCCTTCTTGCGTCCCGTGATCGACAGGAAGCCGTCCTCGTCGAGGCTGCCCAAATCGCCTGTGTGCAGCCAGCCGTCCTCGATCGATCCGAACGAGGCGTCGGCGTTGTTGTGGTAGCCCTGGAAGATGTTCGGCCCCTTGATCAAGACCTCGCCGTCCTGGGCGATCTTGACCTCCACTCCGGGGAACGGTTTGCCGACGGTGCCGAACTTGTGGTCCTCGAGCGTGCACACCGTCGCGGCCGTGGCCGTCTCGGTCATGCCGTAGCCCTCGAGCACCGGTATCCCGGCCGCGAAGAAGAATTCGAGGATCTCCTTGGCGATCGGGGCGGCGCCGGTGACGGCGTGCCTGACGTTGCCTCCGAAGATGGCCCTCACGTTCGAGAACAGCTTCTGGTCGGCCTCTTCGAAGGGTCCCATCAGCTCCGCAGGCACCTCCTCGCCTCTGGCCTTCAGCTCGCGCACCTTCATGCCCAGGGCGATCGCCCGTTGGGCTTCCTCCTGCTCCTCGGCCGGCTTCGCTTCAAGGGCCGCGTTGGCGAGCGTGTAGATCTTCTCGAAGACCCTGGGCACCGAAGGCAGATATGTGGGTTTGACCTCCATCAGCTCGCCCACGATCTGCTTGGTGTCGCCGCCGAAGTAGGCGATTGTGGCACCCAGATCGAAGGCGCCCAATTGGATCAAGAGCGCGAAAGCGTGGGCGAGGGGGAGATAGAGATAGATGACCTCGTCGTCCTCGATCTGGCCGACGGCTTTGAGCATGTCCATCATCGCGGCATAGTTGCCGTGGCTCAGCACGCAGCCCTTCGGGGGGCCGGTCGTGCCCGAGGTGTAGATGAACGTAAACGAGTCCTCCGGCTTGACCGCGTCGCGGCGCGCCTTCAGCTCGGCGGCGTCGTGTGTGCGGCCCCGCTCGCGCACCTCATCCAGCGAGATCGACTCGACTGGCCCGGCGCTGGACGGAGGGTCCATCGCGATCACGGTCTTCAGGTTGGGCAGCTGATCTTGGATCTCGGCCAGCTTGGCCAGCTGCGCCTCGTCCTCGGCGACGATCGCGGTCGCGCCCGAATCGGAGATGACCCACAAACACTCCTCGGGGGAGTTGGTCTGGTAGATCGGCACGACCACGGCGCCGATCGAGGTGATCGCCATGTCCGCGTATGACCACTCGGGGCGAGTGTTGGCGAGGATGCAGACCCGCTCGCCCGATTCGACTCCCAGGTCGATCAGCCCGAGGCCGATCTCCTGCACGATGTCCGCCACCTCTCGATAGGTGACGTCCTTCCACTCACCGTCCTGCTTGTAGCGAACGGCGGGATGCTCGGGTCGCAGCGCGGCCGAGCGTGAGATCAGATCGGCGACCGTGGCCGATCCGGTTGACGTCTCTACGGCGCTGGCCTCCATGATTGCGACTCTCCTCCTCGTGACCCCTATTGGACCCTCATGATCTTAGGGACTTTGCAAAGCGAGAGCCACGGACACCTGGCTGCCGAGCCAGGACGGCCTGGTTTGCCCTAAACGGGGTTGGGTACGTCGATGAAGGTGTGCTCCAGGTCGAAGCGAGCCGCCAGCTCCTTGCCCAGGCGCCGCACGCCGAACGTCTCGGTCGCGTAGTGCCCGGCGGCGATGAAGTGGGTCGTGGTCTCGCGCGCTTCGCCCATGACCCGCTCGGCGGGTTCGCCGGTCAGGAAGGCGTCGGCTTTGGCCGCCACGGCGTCGGGGAAGTAGCCGGCGCCGCCGCCTGAGACGATCGCAAGGCTCTGGACCCGGTCGGGGCCGGCGTCGAACACGAGCGGGGTGCGCTCGGTCAGCTCGGCGACCTTCGCGAACAGGGCCGTGGCCTCGATGCCCTCGCCCGGGAAGCGGGCGAGCCGGCCGATCGGCTCGCCTTCGTGCTTGGCGAAGGCGGTCGTGCTGTCGGCGCCGAGCGCTTCGGCGATCAAGGCGTTGTTGCCGACTTGCGGGTGGGCGTCCAGCGGCAGGTGGTAAGCGGCGAGCGCGACGTCCGCGTCGAACAGGAGCTTCAGCCGTCGCTTCATCGGGGCGTCGATGGATGCCGGCTTTGAGCCCCAGAAGAGGCCGTGGTGGACGATCACCAGGTCGGCCTGCCTCGCGATGGCCTCTTCGAACAGCTCCGCGCTCGCGCTCACGCCCGTCGCGAGCTTGGCCACGGTCGCTTTGCCGGGGACCTGGAGGCCGTTGGGGCAGTAGTCCCTGAAGCGGGCCGGGTCGAGGAGGCTGTCGAGGTGGGCGATGGCGTTGGTGAGCTGGCAGGGCATGGGGCGACATTAGCGGGGCTTGGCGTGCTCGGGCCGGTGGTGGGGGATGCGGTTGGTTTTGGTGGGAGGGGTGGGGTTGTTGTGTTCTGAAAGGGGTGCCACGCGCGCGCGTGCGCGTACGCGCGCGGAGAAAGCCTTGCTTAGCGCGTGGGGGGAGCGCGGGTGGCGCGGCGCTGTTGGGTGGTCCGGCGCCGCCATCGCGGCTTGGAGGGGCCCGGAGGCGCGCTTGTGGGATACTGATGGCTGCGTCGGGGCGTGGCGCAGCCTGGTAGCGCGCGCCGTTCGGGTCGGCGAGGTCCCCGGTTCGAATCCGGGCGCCCCGATTTGTAGCTGGTTGGAATCAGGGAGGTGCTCGGGGACTCCCTAGCTTCGGGATTTGGTTCTGGGCCACGGATTCAGAAGCATTCGGGTTGATGCTGTAGGGCGGGCCGGAATGGTGGTACGGGAGCCGACCGCACACGGACCACACACGAGGCGATGGATGGACCACACACGATTTGGTCGATTCGTCGCAGGCCCAAAGTCTGTCTCTCCGATACGAGTCTTTTTGGATGCCGGTGGGCGCTGGAGGCGCGGGGATCGGCTCTGGGATCGGGGATTCGCGGAGTGCGGGTGCCGCTCGCTCGCCTCCCGCTGGGGGCCGTTTCGGGCGCGACCGCCCATGAGACCGCCCACGCGTGAGGGGCGTGAGGGGCGTGGGCGGTTGGGCGGAACTGTTGCTGCTTCACGCCGCGTAATGTCGCGACGCTGCGCTGAGGTGCCGAAGCATCCGCGCCCCAACATATCGTGGGCCGGTGGGTAGGCGTCTCCTCCACCTCCACCCCTTCAAGGCTACAGACGCGTTCGACTGGTGGTTCGGGATGTTCCCGGCTGCGATGGAGTGGGCCGCTTTTCTCGCATGGGGGAACCTGATTGTCCGTGCGATCAGGGGCGAAGATGTGAAGGAAGACTGGAGAACGTATCTGTCTGCGGCCGGGCTCATGGCGTCGCGCACACTCATTAGGGGCGCGCAAGCGCGGACTGCCTCCCGGCTAGACGCTGCAGCGACTCAGATGCGCGAGCTTGTACGCGAAGCCGCTGCGGCTGCGGAGGCGCGAGATCGACGATCGGCCGAACGCGAAGAGCAGCAGTATCGGCTGAACAAGTTGTTGTTCTCTGTCGCCGTCCTCACGCTCGTCGTAGCAGCAGCCGCGATCGTTGTGACTCTCGCCAAGTGAATGTGGTTGCGAGTTGCCGCGGAAGTTTGGGTGCGACCTATATGGAGATTCCTCAAGGCACGGCGGGGAAAATCGCTTCTACCGCTGCCAGAAGAGCTTGAACTGCCTCAAGCCTAGACGGCTCGATCAGCCCGCTCTCAGCGCCCGCTATGACCGATGTCTGGGCGATGCGAGTCCGCCCGCCTACGATTCCTCTCTCCTCAAGAGCTTCGCTTAGCCAAGCAGCCCTTCCACTGGCTGGTACGTCAGATAGCATCTTGTTCGCGGCTGGCTTCCCGTCGGACTTCAGCACGTCGTCGAGCGCTTTGACGAGGATCTCAGCCGACACAAAGTCCTCAATGCAGCTGGCATCCGTTCCCTCTCCGAGGGTAAAGACTCGTCCGCTGTCGCGTACTACTTTGGGAAGCGTTTTTGCGGCAGCACGACCCCCGTCGTCGTTATCGACGATGTAGATCACGGTACCGGCCTCCTCCTCGAGAGATGTCGCAGCGGCGGGTGGTATTCCTGCCAAGCCGCCCACGATCTGAAATCCAAGCGGGTCGTTCAGGGGTTGGTTCTCCCGCGCCTGTCTGAGCAGGGTAGGAAGCAAAATGGCCTCGTGGGCTCCCTCACCGATCACCACACGCCGAGCTGGTGTGAAGGACAAGGCCGTTGCACCCAGAGCGAGCATCACGGGCCTTAGCCCAGGACCGCGTGTCCAGAAGGATTGCGAGATACGACTCCGCTCCTCGCCGCATTCCTCGATCACGACGATACCCAGGCCGAGATCCTCGGGCAGGCAGCCAACTGAGTGCGTCGTGTAAACGACACATTGGGCAATTCGTTGCCGGTCGAATACTCGTATGAGATCAGCCTGCGCGTCATAGTGGAGATGCAGCTCGGCCTCGTCAACGAGTAGAACGGGCTCGCTAGACCATGACTCATCTCTGGCGTGAAGAAAGGCGGCCAGCGCCGCAAACATCCGCATGCCCTCGCTGCGCTGCGCCAACGGCGAATCGAGGAGTGGTGAGTTTCGATCGCGGCCGACAACTTGAATACCCGATGCGTCAACGCGAATGGCTGGCGTAACCTCGCGCTGGCTCCAGTCACGAAACAGCAGCTCAAGCCGGCGATTGATTTGTAGTTCTTGCTCGCTAAGCGCCTCGCGGGAGTCGTCCTGGCCAGCGAGACTCGACAACTCTGCGAAGGTCGTGCCGCCAGCCGCGAGCAAATTCGTCAGCCCTGCCGCCGGGTCCTCAGTAAACGCGGTGAAGCTGGGTAGTTGTCTCGCGTCCTCATCGAAGACAATGAATTTCGGTATACGAGCGAAGAGAGTCAGCTCGGCGACCCGCGATGGGCTGTCGGCCCGTTCGTTCGCCTCTACCTGAGACACGCTCCTTCGGATCGCGTCGAGCGCGGGGTGGTTGCCGGCGGTCTCGCTCCATGCAACGAGCTCGCCTAGCAAGCTCGCGAGTTGCGCGAGAGCGTCGTCAGGGAGAGGATCGGTCTCTTTATGCTCTTCTAGCGCTTGCTTCGTCGCCGCGATAGCGGTCTGGACCGTTTTTTGCTGGTCCTCGTTGTAGGTGTCCAACGGCATGGATTCCCAGCCGTCACCTTCCACGGTGGCAAGCTCGGACACGAGTCGCTCTCGCACCGAGACGTCCCGAACAAGGCCAAGGCCCGGTAGGTCGCCGAGGTATCGACGGCCGTTGGCTCGCTTAGAGATCTCCCACAAATCGCCTGCGCGAATAGCCCCGACGTAGGCGCGGTCCTCAAGCGCTGCCTGGACTGCGATGACATCTGCCTCCTCGATCACGAAGCGTGCCGATAGGACAGTCTGGTTGCCTGGTCGGGTAGCGCGATCCGTGAATTCGGTCGCTGCCGCGAACCCCTCGCGACTCAGATGTGCGAGGGCGTCGAGCAGCGATGTCTTGCCCGACTCGTTATGGCCTAGCAGCGCGAGCGTCTTGCCACGAACGCGAAGGACCGCTGGATCGGCGAAGCGCTTAAAGCCGGTTATACGAATCGAAGCGAACTTCATCTGGACGGGATCGTTGCAAGGTTTCGTCAAAGCCGCAGCCAGGGGCATCAACGGGTCTCATCTGAGGTCGTCGCATGGCCGCGATCTACCAACCGCCTGCAACGCGCCGAAGAATCTCGACGGACTAGATGCACAGGGACCGTGCGGCCGATCAGCACTGTCCAGCGGGCGTTCGCGCCGGATCGCTTCATGCGGCAGGACACAGCAATTGCTGTGTCCTCGCACCCCTGTGCATCTAGTCTGTGCGAGATTTTTGGTGCACAGCGGGGCGGCCCCCTACGCGCTTCGGGTGGGGAGCCCGTGAGTCATGGCTCAGGTGGTGGTCCAGCGCTTCTGCGTGGAGTTCCAGCGGCCGGTCGTGGTGCCGGCGAGGATGGGGTCGAGGAGGGTGGCGGCCTGGGCGTGCGCTGTCCCGAGGTCGGCTGGGAGACCGACGTCTGTGGCGGCGCTGGTGTAGGGGCTTGCCCACGAAGTTGGCGGCGGTGGGAGCGCGGTGGGGAGTGGCTGGCGTTCGCGGGTGCTGAACGTCGTGGCAAGGCTCGCGTGTAGGCGGTCGGCGTGTGGGGTGGCGAGGTCGGCGATTAGGAGGATGTCGATGAGGTCCTTGATCCTGGTGCTCTGTTGTTCTTGTGGGCCGTAGGTAGCGGTGTATGCGTGGACCTTCTCGGCGATGTGTTGCTCTAGGGCGATCACGGGCATCTCGATGGGCTGTATGTCGGCGAAGTCCAGGAGGCTCGGGATTGGCAGTCGTTCGGAGTGGGCAGTTGGCCGCTCGTTGAGAGCCACGTCTACGGGGAACTGCTCGAAGCGTCGTCCGGCGACTTCGGCGGTCACGGTGTAGCGGACGGCTCGGAATGCTTCTGCTTGGTCGAGTGCGGCGGTGCGCGCTACATCGAAGTTGAAGTGGTCGTGGAGGTTGATCGCCTGCGCGGCGATGAGTCTTGCTGTTGCGGTCTGCTCGTCGTCGGCTCCTGCGAGGTCGATGTCCTTGGTCATTCGTGTTCGCACGCCTAGTCGCAGCTCAAGCGCGAATGCTCCCTTGAGCACCCAGCTTCCTGGCTCCGCGATGGCGAGCCTGGCGAGGAAGCGCTCGAAGGCGACGCGCTTGCGTAGCCGCATGACGGGCAGGCTGGTCGTGGTCGCTTCGTTGCGAATGCGCTGGTCAAGCGCGGCTCGGAATGCCTCGGCGGTGTCGTACTTCACGCGGCGGTAGCTTCCTCGGTTGTTTGCTTTACAAGTGCGGCGACATGTCCGCCGTTTCGCTCGGCGTGCTCGGCGAGCTGGTCCGGCGTGGTGCGGCCTTCCTGGAGGGCCTGGCGGACGGCCATCTGGATCTGCTCTGGCCCGGTGCCTGAGCGTGCCGCGTCGATGATCGTTCTCGCCGGAGTTGTGAGGCGGATGCCGTGGCGGGTCGTGATGTCGTTGTCCGGTATGGGCGCGGTAGCGGTGTGCAGGGTTACGCCGCTGGGAGCTCGGACTCCTCGGTGCTCGCGGGAGAGGAGAAGGTGAACTGTGTTTGGCAGGACGTCGGAGAGCCCGTGCAGAACGAGCGCGCTCTCGTGCGAGACGACGGCCCTCTCCATCCCGACGGTGAGCCATGCGGCGCGTATCTCATCGTGTTCGCCTGCTGGGTAGTCGCTGAGGCGATAGAGCCCCTGTCGCATCCTCTGGAACCGGCCTGATCGGGTGTGGTGGGCGAGAAGCTGGGCGCTGACGCCTCGTTCTTGGGCCTGTCGTGTCGTGAAGAGGCCATCCTGGGAGTAGGCGAGGCGGTGGAGTGCCGGGAGATCGGGCTTCTGGTCTACGTCAGACATTTCTACAGCATTACTGTAGTTTATGCTGACAGGCGCTTCAACCTTGATGATTGCATCTCGGCGACCGGCTTTACGTAATCCCCAACCAAAATGCCCAGGAATAGTAGGTCAACTGGCTAGGCAGGACCCATGCGTCTGACACAAACTAGCTACAATCGTGCTACAGTGGATTCGTGTCGTCTCCTGCCCTAGCTCCCCCTCCGCTCATTCGAGAGGCGGTCTATTTGCACGAGATCGCTCGGCTCAGCGATGCTGATATCGCGCGCGCGACGGGCGTTGCTCGCAGCACAGCGCGGGCGTGGCTCGCGCATACACGTTCTCCGACGGGGGAGAGGGCGGAGAGACTGATCGAGCTATCAGCGCTCGTGGAGCGTTTGGCCCGCGTGATGGAGCCGTCCTACATTGCGGTCTGGTTGCGTAAGCCGGTCCCAGCTCTTGCCGAGAGCAAGCCGATAGACGTGATCGCCAGCGGCGACTACATGCGTGTAGCGGAGTTGGTCTCGGCGCTCGAAGAGGCTTCTTTCTCGTAGGCCATGCTGTAGTGGCGTCGGGTGTCCAGCGTGTGTCGGTCGCGGGTTCGTGGTGGCGGCAGGCTCCTCACGGCGGGGACCCGTTGTGGCTGGCGTCTCCGCCGTCGAGTGGCCGCTGGCAGGTGGGCAGCAACTTGGCGGCGATCTACCTTGCCGATGAGGAGCAGACGGCTTGGGCAGAGTGGTATCGGATGCTCGCCGAGATTGGGCTTCCGCCTACCCATCAGATGCCCCGTGATCTGTGGCGGTGGACTGTCGCTGTGAGCGACATCGCCGACCTGTCCACGCCCGCCAAGCTGACGATGCTCGGCCTTCCCGTTCCCCGTCCCGGTCGGCGGAGCTGGCCCCAGTTTCAAGCCGTCGGCGAGGAGCTGCATAGTGAGGGATATCGCGGCGTGCTCTATCCGAGCGCCGCCCGCCCGGATCATCGGGCGCTTTGTTTGTTCCGCGAGAACATCGTTATTCCAGGCGTTGAGCCCGTGCGCCCGCCGACGACCTATCGCGACCCTCCCGTGCCTCCGACCGGAATGCGCACCTGAGACGGAGAAGCCCGCCCCAAGGTTCCATTCAAGGTTCCAATTTGAGCAAATCTCACCTGATCTGAGATCACCTAAGCCCAGTAAAGACAGGCGATTGCGCCCTGGTGAACTGTCGGATGTCGTTGGCGGCCAGCAGCATTCCGCCCTTGAGCACCATCTGCTCAGAGTGCTCGGAGGCGGCCAGACGTCTCAGGAACCCCTCGACCGCGTAGAGGACCAGCAGAGGCTGGGTATTGCCGCCGTGCTCGTTACGAGCCTTGGCCTGCAGGGCCTTGAACGCCGCTGTGGCGGCTTGATCGATTAGATCGCCGTCGCTCAACTTAGGAGCGCCTCCAACGCCGGCGTCAACTGGGCACTGCCACCGAGCTGGCGGGCCAGCTCAGCCAGACGGGCAGGGCTTGCTCCCGCACCGCTCAGGTACCGGCCCAGGGCGTGCAGCCCAACGTCGCGACCGACCCACCGTGACATCCGTATCGCGTCGACGATGGATCGCTCAGTCGAGTAGATCCAGAACGGCTCGTCGGCGTCGGTAAGGGCCTGCTGGCGCTCGAGCTTGAATGTGGCGGCGTTGAAGACATGCACCACGGTGGGAGGCTGGTCGATCTTGGGCCTGTGTGCGCCTCGGGGCATCGCGAGATGCACCCGTGCTGGGATCTCGTCAGTGAGATCCCAGTAGGCCAGAGCAGAGTTCAGGCAGATCGTGCCCTGTGGCGCTCGGGCGGACACGACCGCCAAGCCCGACAGCATCCCCATCCCCGCGTCCGGTAGCTGCAGGACCCCGCGGCCAGCCACCGTCAACTCTCCCCGCTCACGCAGACGATGCAGCGCGCTACGGGTGACGCCCGCCTCGACGGCCTCGGACACACGGAACGGCCGCGCCTCGAAACGATCGCGCAGCAAAGCGATGGTTGGGATGCTCTGCAGCATCGGAGCAAAGTCTACACATGATGGCTAATGATGTATAGGATTTGTTTCGGTGGGGTTCACGGTGCGCACTTGGCTCGCCGCTCGTGCATCCTCGACGTTCAAGCCGCTGGGCCAGCGCTCGGCGTCCCGCTCGGCCAGCACCAGCTCCGACGCGCTGCGATCGCTCTTGACGGGTTGCAGCCGCAGCCCTTGCCGTGGTTAGGGTCGCAGCACTCGGCTTTGGCGCTCGGCTCACAGCAAGTCGCCTGAGTCTCAGGTGCGCAACAAGAGTTCGCGGTGGTCTCAGCCGGGGTGGTCAACTCAGCCATGCGGATAGCTCCTTCAGTGCGTCGGGGATCACGTAGTAGTAGGCCCACAAGCCTTGACGCTCGGAGTCCACGATCCCGGCGGCACGGAGCTTCTTCAGATGGTGGGAGAGCGTGGACTGGGAGATGTCGAACAGCGGCACGAGCTCGCATACACAGACCTTCCCGGCGTGCTTGCGCAGCACGTCCACGAGCTGCAAGCGGATTGGGTCGCCAAGAGCCTTTGCGACCTCAGCCATACGCAGTGCCTCCTCGCGCTGTACGTCGGGGTAGACGACGGGCTCGCAGCATGGGGCACCATTGGCTCGCTTCTGCTTGGGAGCCAGCTCCAGATCGACGGACATCGATCTACTTATATCAATAACACTCATGTGCGTCAATGTAATACGATCTGAGCCGTGACCACCGACAAGGCGCTCCCCTCAGCGACGTTGTGAGCCCGACCACGGATATGAGCACGCGTGTTGGCATCAATGGCTTCGGTCGGATGGGCCGGCTGGCGTTGCGTGCGGCATGGGACTGGCCAGAGCTTGCTTTCACCCATGTCAACGAGCTGGTCGGCGACGCGAGCACGGCTGCTCACCTGTTGACGTTCGACTCTGTTCACGGTCGCTGGTCTGAGGACGTGCAGGGCGACGGTGACGTTCTCTCGGTCAATGGGGCGAAGCTTGGCTACAGCGCCGCCTCCGTGCCCGGGGATGTGCCGTGGGGGGAGCTTGGCGTCGAGATCGTGCTGGAGTGCTCGGGCAGGTTTCGCACGCCGGAGCTGCTCGACGGGTACTTCAGCCAAGGTGTGCGCAAGGTCATCGTCGCTGCGCCTGTGAAGGAGGATGCCTTGAACGTGGTGGTTGGGGTCAACGACCAGCTGTATGACCCGCAACGCCACCGCATCTTGACGGCGGCGTCATGCACAACCAACTGTCTGGCGCCCGTGGTGAAGGTCATCCACGAGGGGATCGGTATCCGCCACGGGCAGATCACGACCTTGCACAACATGACGAACACGCAGACACTGATCGACTCGCCACACAAGGACTTGCGCAGGGCGCGTGCCGCAAACGTCTCGCTGATCCCTACGACGACGGGCTCGGCAACCGCGATCGGTCTGATCTTCCCCGAGATGGAGGGCAAGCTGAACGGTGTCGCGGTGCGCGTTCCACTGCTCAATGCGTCGCTGACCGACTGCGTGTTCGAGGTGGCCCGCCCCACGACGGCCGAGGAGGTGAACGGTCTGCTCGAGTCCGCGGCCAACGGACCACTGGCGGGCATCCTCGGGTATGAGAGCCGACCACTCGTGTCGGTCGACTTCAAGGACGATCCACGCTCGTCGATCGTCGACGCCCCCTCAACGATGGTGACAGACGGGACGCAGGTGAAGATCCTCGCGTGGTACGACAACGAGTGGGGCTACGCAAACCGTCTCGTCGAGATCGCACGCACGGTCGCACACAGCCTTACAGCCGCCGAGCAGGTCGCTTCCTCGCCGAGGCCTGGGGATGGCTAGCGACACGGCAAAGGCTCTGGAAGGGACGGCGTCCCAGCGCCATGGCGACCTGCGCAACTACGCGCTCGTAACTGGTGCGTACTGGACGGACACGCTCGTCGACGGGGCGACGCGAACGCTGGTGCTGTTCTACTTCGACCAGCTCGGCTACACCCCTCTCCAAGTCGCCTCTCTGTTCGTGCTGTATGAGATCGCGGGTATTCTCACGAACCTCGTCGGCGGCTGGCTCGCCGCGCGAATGGGACTGAAGATCACCCTCTTCATGGGCCTCGTCATCCAGATAGTCGCCCTACTCATGTTGGGATTCGCGCCGGAGTCGTTGCTGGTGGTCGGCTACGTGATGGTCTCCCAAGCGCTCTCCGGCGTCGCGAAGGACCTGACAAAGATGAGCTCCAAGAGCGCCGTCAAGCTGGTGGCGCCCGAAAACGACGATTCCGCGCTGTATCGCTGGGTCGCGGTACTCACCGGGTCCAAGAACGCGCTCAAGGGAATCGGCTTCTTCCTCGGTGGCCTGCTGCTCACGCTCGTCGGCTTTCAGAGCGCCATGCTGATCATGGCGGCAATGGTATTCGTCGCTCTGATCTTGACCTCCTGGCTCATGCGAGGCCATCTCGGGCACCCAGACAAGACCGCGAAGTTCACCCAAATGTTCTCCCACGACCGTGCGGTCAACGTTCTTGCTGCCGCGCGTATCTTCCTGTTCGCGGCGCGCGACGTATGGTTCGTAGTGGCACTACCTTTCTACCTCTACTCAGTCCTGGGCTGGACGTTCTGGCAGGTAGGAACCCTCTTGGCCGTATGGGTGATCGGCTATGGGGCCGTCCAGGCAGCCGCACCGCGCTTTGTCCGCCGGCGATCCGACGAGGGCGGCAGTGAGCCCGACGGCAGGACCGCCATGTGGCTGGCACTCGGGCTGGCGGCATGCCCCGCCGCGATCGCCGTGGCCCTCACTACAAATCTCGACCCGACGATTGCGATCGTCGGAGGGCTGATCCCCTTCGGCATCGCCTTCGCGATGAACTCCGCGGTCCACTCCTACCTCATCCTCGCCTACGCCGACAACGACAAGGTAGCCATGAACGTCGGCTTCTACTACATGGCAAACGCGTGCGGACGCCTCGCTGGGACCGTCCTGTCGGGCCTGATCTACGAGTGGCAAGGACTAACCGCCTGCCTATGGACATCCGCCGGGTTCATACTCGCGGCCGGCGCGCTATCGCTCCTTCTGCCGAGCAATGCCAGAAGGAGCAGGCAGCCGGTCGGCCTGTCACACGCGACCTAAATCCGAGAGCATCATCGGGGAGGGCGGTGAGATATTCCTCACCGCAATGTTAGACCAGCGTAAGGAGATTCGAGCAGCATCGTGCGCTCTGACGAACCCCGACCAAGGGAATGCAACGTGAATCGAATATCGACGTTTTGCGCGATAGGCGTACTCGCTGTCGCCGCCGGAGCACTCGCGGGTTGTGGTGGCGGCTCTGCAACGGGTGCCACCACACCATCGAGCGCGGCCACCGCTGCCCAGAGCACCACCAAGCCGGCGCCGTCGCTGACCATCGCGACGTACAAGACACCCGAAGATGGGACGCTCATCAGCGGCGCCAATAACAGGACGCTCTACGTGCTTACCGCAGATGAAAAGTCCACATCCGCGCATGAGAAGCTCAGCACCTGCTACGGAGGCTGCGCGGCAGTCTGGCCTCCGGTGCTCGCCTCGAGCACTCCTGCGGTCGCCGGCAACGCCAACGCTTCGTTGCTCGGTCTCACCACGCGCCATGACGGCACCACGCAGGTCACGTACAACGGGCTGCCGCTCTATTACTACGTGGCCGACACGAAGGCGGGACAGGCCACCGGCAACCACCTCAAGGACGGTTTCGGGCTCTGGGTGGGCATGCTCGCGAACGGCAAGCTCGCTCCCGACGGCAGCTCTTGAGGCCGAGCCGAAGCGCCCGCGCGTTACAGAGCGCCTAAATTCGCCAGCCTGCGGGCCGAAGCTCGGTCCGCAGGCGGCTGGTGCCGTCGGCTGGGGTTCAGCCCTGTGGGTTCGCCTGCTGGGCCGCTACCGCCAACATGGCCGTCTCGCAGCAAGGGACTGCGCTACCGACCAGACGACCGCGACTTCTTCGCCGTCTACTCACGCTAGGCGTGCACGTGAACGGCCACACAAGTGGTTGATGCACGCGGGTGGAACTACGTCGTGAGAGATGTCTCACCCTTGTCTTAGGTGGGCTTTCGCTCTGAGGTCGATCCTCTATAGATGGCTAGGAACGATTCAGTGCAGGCGAGGGAGGTCGGACTGCGCAAGCTCGTCCTTGCCAGACGCTGGATGGTCGCGGCGAGTGTGACCCTGACCGGAGTCTTTACCGCGATCGCGGCCCATGCTTTTCCGGGAAAGACGATCAAGCCCTCAAGCTCCCAGAGGGCCATCGAATCAACTCAGTCTACGCGCCAGCAGCAGCCCACCGAAAGCTCGGAAACCTCGTCCGGTTCTGTGGCGCCGCCCGAACAGGCGCCGCAATCCAATGAAGGTCAGGAAGTTGCGCCGAGCGAATCCGGCCAAGCAGAAGAAGCTCCCGTGGTTTCGGGGGGCTCATAAGCACCAAGAAAATGGCGCGCCGCCGATGAGAGCAGGCAAATCCCATGAAGCCGATCATCCTTCGAGATTGAGTTCGCTGTGACGGCTGAGCTGGGTACCATTGGTCCGAGCGTGTCTTGGTATTTGACGCGCTCGACCGGCGTGGTGTCATTGCTGTTGTTGACGGTCACGATGGTTCTCGGCGTGATCGACGTGAACCGCTGGAGCACCCCGACCTGGCCCCGCTTCGTTCTTGATTCGCTGCATCGCACCGTGTCGCTGCTAGTGCTCGTCTTTCTGTGTCTGCATATCCTGACCGCCATACTCGACAGCTTCGCGCCGATCTCTCTCCTGGAGGCGATCGTGCCCTTCATCGGAAGTTATCGCCCACTGTGGCTGGGGTTGGGAGCGGTCGCTTTCGATCTCCTACTCGCTCTCACGATCACGAGCTTGATGCGCCAACGCTTGGGGCACCGCGCGTGGCGAATCACTCACTGGCTGGCATACGCCTGCTGGCCAATCGCTCTCCTTCACGGCCTCGGCACCGGCAGCGATGTAAAAAGCCTGTGGTCGCTCGGGCTCACCGCGATATGTGTGGTCGCGGTGGCAGTTGCGGTGTGCGTGCGTGCGCTACGCGAGTGGCCCGAGCGGAGAGGAATACGCAGCGGAGCCCTCATCCTCACGGCCATCCTCACCGTCGGTTTGATTGCCTGGTTGCCAGGCGGGCCGCTCGGCCACGGCTGGGCTCGCCGCTCAGGCACACCGGTCTCGCTACTTGGCTCAAGCGCTCCCGCCGTGGACTCCGCGGTAACGGCGGGACCCGGCGCCAACACGCCGATATCACCGTCGGGCACGCTAAGCGGACCGTTCAACGTGGGCCTCTCAGGCACCATCAAACAAGGCCCCGGACCAGGCTCGGGTTTGGTGGCGGTCAGGATCGCGACAAGCTTCAGCGGTTCGGTAGCCGGACGGCTCGATATCGAGATCGACGGTCCGCCAGTGGGAGACGGTGGTGTCGCGCTGCGCGACAGTAACGTAACGCTGGGCAGTCCGCCTACACCCGTGGTCTACCACGGGAAGATCCTCGCACTGAACGGCAACCGCTTGCTTGCAAGAGTGCAAAGCAACGAAGGACGCCGGCTCTCCCTCCAGGTCGCGCTTTCCGTCAATGCGGGTGCGGGCACCGTCACCGGGACGCTCGCAGCCTCTCCCACTACGAGTGGGCATGGCGAATAGGCGCCGTCTCTTGATGCGCGTGTCGATCGGCCTGGTGGTCGGCCTTCTCGGCGTGGGCTGCGCGGCGTTGCTGAGTATGCAGATTGCGCAACCGGCGCTCGGAGGGACTGGTGGCTCGTCCGCGCCGGGCGGTTCTACTCCCAGCGGAGGCGCCCCGCCCGGCGCCTCCCGGCCGCCCGGCACGACTGGCCCAACCGGTCCGCCCGAACAGACGCCATGCCAGCGCCCGCGACTGCACCTGCTATGCCCCGACCTCATCATGTCCGCTCCGTCGAAGCTGCACCTCGACCGCAGTACGCTTCCTGGGCACGTTCTGCTGAGGGCGACCAGTTCAATCAATAATCGCGGGCGAGGACCGCTCGAGGTGAGAGGCCATCGCCACAGGGGGCAGAAGTGGACGGTTTATCAGGCGATATACGACAGTAAAGGCCATCCGCACCTGTTCAAGACGGCCGCGAAACTGGTGTTCAAGTACGTCCCCGGCGAACGCTATGGCTACCCCGCGATCGAAGCCTTCAGCTACTGGAAGTTCGAACACGCCGCCGGCTTCCAGCTGTGGTCGATCGACTCTCACCGTCACCTGTTGCGACTGGTGAGAACCTCGCCGAAGGTGGACTATTGTCTGCGCGACCTCTTCCATACCGATCCCTCGTCTCGCTCTCCCAGCGCGCCCGTCTACCCGGCGTGCAACCAAGACCCCAACATAACGAGCGATGTGCTCGGAACGTCCGTAGGCTGGACGGACTCCTACCCCTACGAGTACCCCGAACAGTGGATTGACGTGACTGGTCTGCGCGGCAGGTTCGCCTACTTGCAAATCGCGGACCCCGACCACCTTTTGATCGAAGCGAACCCTGACAACAACATCTCCGAGACCTATGTAGAACTTCCCTCGGGGCGGGTGCTGGGGTACCGCATCGGGGTCGCCGCTCCCTGATGCCATCGGCAAGGGCTCGGCCGGCGCCTGTTCGAGGCGCCCCAAGGTTTGGTGGGCGCCTTCAGCGGACCCCGGACTCCGCAGCTTCTACACCGCCGGCATGCCCAGGATCGCGCGCGTTTCGTTCGTGCTGTTGGTGGCGGGGAATGCCTCGTTGGGAACGGCTACGCCCAGCCGCTCGCAGATCGGCTCCCAACCGTCGGAGACCGTCCACTCCAGCAGGCGATCTTGGGGGACGCCAGCGCGCACTTCAGCGTTGTGGCGCTCGAACGCGTCCATCATTTTGGTCGGGTTTCCCAGATCGTCGGAGAAGCGCTCCTCGAACATCTTGTGCAGTGTTGTCCCGAACCACTGCTCAAGTCCAGGTGGCGTAGCGGCAACAGGCTGGAAGATCGTGTTGGACGCACTGCGATACCAGGCGTCTGGCTCGCGGGTGGAGAGCAAAACGAGCGCCTCGGGATTGGCCGCGGAGATCTCACGCCAGAAGGAGGCTCCCGGCCAGTCAACCTGCGCAACGTAGCCGCTCAACAGCTCCTGCCAATCGACATCGCCGCCATTGATCGCGTCGGTCCAGCCAGATGCCTGAGCGGGATCGCCGATGATCTCAACCATGTGGTGGCAACGACCTCCGAGCAGCTGCTCAAGCGCGATCTTCAGCGAGTGCGTGCCCGTCCGACCCACGCCGGCTCCGACTACCTTAAGCGGCATCTGACCTCTCCTTGTTTGCCCCAAGAATCCAACAGGAAGGGAACCCTACCGCGTTGCTTTGTGGCCGCCTGCGATCGGCTCAGGCGGCCTCGCCGAGCGGGCTCGGCGTGGAGATGACCTGTACGCGTCCCGAGCCGATGTCGTACAGGACGGCCGAGGCGATCAGCGTGCGGGGGATGAGCGGGTTGGCGCGCAGGAGGTCCAGGGACGGCAAGCTCTGAGATGAAGGCCGGCGTGACTCGGCCACCCGGGTCGCGCGCTGCCCTTCTTCACAAGCTCGGCTTCGCCAAGCTCATAAGAGGAAACCCGCTCGATGCTCGTTCCGCGCCTACCCGAGCTTGATCTTAATCCACGCGAGGAGAGTTGGGGGACTCACCGGCTATCTCCTCGAGCGCAGACTCGAGCGTCGGATAGAAGTGTTCGCGGTCGAGCGTCTCCAGGAGGCCGTAGCGCAAGGTTAGGTCTTGGAGGCGAGTACGCATCTCGGCGAACGCCAGGTGCGTTCCGGCGGCATTGAGCTCGTTGTCGAGTTGCTCGAGCATCTCGGCCGCGGTGACGTCTACGTCGGTGATGGCCTCGCACTGCAGGACCACCCACTTGGGCTCGTGTTCACGCACGAGCTTTCGGATCTGCAAGCGGAAGGTGCCGGCATTGGCGAAAAACAGGGGTGCCTCCCAGCGGTAAACCACCACGCTTGGAAGCTGTGTCGCATCGGGATGAGTGTCAACGTCGTGCCACCCCTCGTCACCCTCGAGCTTGCCCAGAACGGCGCCGTGAGGCCACCAGTTGCGCCTGAAGAAGAGCAGGATAGCGAGCGTGACCGCGACAACGATGCCCTGCAGCACGCCGAGCAGGATCACGCCGGCGGTTGCGACGAGCGACACCGCAAGCGCGCTCTTGCGAACGCGCAGGTAGAGGCGCAAGATGCCGACGTCCATCAACGACAGTGCCGCCACGATCACCACAGCTGCCAACGCCGTTTGCGGCAAGTCGGCAAGCAGCGAGTTGAGGAACAACAGGAGCGCCGCGACCAGGGCCGCGCCGAAAACACCGGTGAGCTGGCTCTTGGCTTTCGACTGTTCGGCTACCGCTGTCCGCGAGCCGCTGGTCGAGACCGCAAAGCCCTGGAAGAGTCCCGCCGCGATGTTCGCGGCACCCATGCCGATCATCTCCTGGTTGGGCTCGACCTCTTCACCGCGCCGAGCCGCGAAGCTGGTCGCGGTGGCGATCGTGTCGGTCAAGGACACGAGCGTGATTCCCACCGCGGCGATCAACAGCGGAACCACGTCGCTCGCCTGTGTCCAAGGCAACGTGGGCGTCGGAATCCCCTGAGGTAGCGAGCCCACCGTCGCGACGCCCTTGCCGGCAAGGCCGAACACAGCCGACGCGACCGTCGCGCCAACTACCCCGACCAGGATCGCGGGCAGGCGAGTCGTGATGCGCGGAAGCACCAACAGCAGGACAAGTACGGCGCCACCGACGACGAGTGTCGTCGTGTGCGTCTGATCGAGGTGCTCCGCGAACGCGCGCAGCTCCGCAAGGAACGAATCGGCGTCAGTGGAGAAGCCGAACAGCTTGGGCAACTGGCCGACGATGATCGTGATCGCAAGGCCGTTCATGTACCCGACCTGCACCTCCTTGGAGAGTAGGTCGGCAACGAATCCGAGCTTGCCCAGTCCAAGGCCGATCTCGGTGAGCCCGACGAGCACCGCCAGCATGCCGGCCAGCGCGATTGCACTGGCGGGATCGCCCGTTACCAGCAGCGGGGTGATGGCAGCCAGGATCAGGGGTGAGATCGAAGAATCGGGTCCCAGCACCAGCACCTTGGAAGGCCCGAACACTGCGTAGCCGACCAAGCAAGCGATCGTCGTGTACAGACCGGTGGCCGCCGGAAGCCCAGCCAACTCCGCGTAGGCCATCCCTTGCGGAACGAGGATCGCCGCCAACACCACACCCGCCACGAGATCCGATCGCAACCAGGAGCGCTCATACGTACGGACGGCGCGAACGCCCGGCACCCAGCGCTCCATTCGGGTCGAAACGCGCGTGCTCATGTCATCGAGCTTGAGGGCCTTCAGACACGCTCTCGGGCTCCCGCAAGCAGCGCGCCACGTAGGTCGCCCAGCCGCCGCCGAGCAGCATGCCGGCGACCACGTCGCTTGGATAGTGGACGCCCAGGTAGACGCGAGATACGGCCACCGCCACAACAATCAGCAGCGCAAGGCCGGTGGCCACCCAGGTGAGCTTCGGCGAGGCCCCCGCAGCCACCATCGCGAACGCCAGCGAGAACCACAAGGCACTCGCCTGCGTCGCGTGGCCCGAGGGAAAGCTCGAGCCGGTAACCGTCTGCAGGTGCTCCACCGCCGGGCGCGGACGGGACACAAGCAGCTTGACCAAGTGGTAGATGAGCATCGCGCCGCCGAGGCTGACTGCGACCGCGACCGCCTCTCGGCCCAAGCCGGCCCGAACAAACGCCCAGCAGACAATCAGGGCCAGGGGGACCAGCACAAACGCGCTTCCCGCCCAGGTGATCGCCTGCGCCACGTGGGTGAGCGCCAATGTGCGCTGAGCAGCCACTTCGCGTACCGCACTCAGCTCGACCGACCCCACGACTGAGCTCCAAAGTTCCCCAGCCCCCCAACCGACGAGCACGAAAACGGCCAGGCCGAGCGCCAGCCGTGCGGCCGGATGGCTCACCGGCCGGCCGCCACCCGTAGGAGCGCACCCAAGTTGTCCCTATTCAGTGCCGCGGATCTGGCCGCCGGCGACAGGCCGGCTCCGCGTGGCAGTCGCACCCGCAGTGCGCCAGGCAGCGACACGAAACGCAAGGGAGGATCCAGCAAGAGCGCCTCGCCGTCGAGCCCAACCTCCACCGGGCCTGTCGAGCGAACCTCGAACTCCTGGGTCAACCACGACAAGAGACCCGGAAAGCGGCCCGCCTGACCGACCATCTCGAGCGCGACGAGCTTTGAAACGTCGGCTGCGCTGCGCACCCGTGCGGCCAGGACACCGAGTGTGCCCGAGTCGATCCGCACCCGCGTGCCTGCGCCAGCGAGGCTCGCCAGTCGATACGGGTTGTTCGACACGAGCACGAGCGGCGCGTCCTCGTAGCGACTGCCATCCGGGCCAGTGAACTCGATGTCGATCGGCTCCGCATCGGGGCCCAGCAGGTCGGGCAGCATGTCGGTCCAGGTCTGGAGCTTGGCGTCGCGATAGACCTCAGACTGGACGACCTTGGCATAGACGCCGAGCGACGCGTTGTTGACGAACACACGGTCGTTGACGCGCGCGAGATCGATGCGCCGCTCGACACCGTCTGTGAACGCATCCAACGCACCCACAACATCGTCGCGGTCAAGGCCGAGGTCCAGGGCGAAGTGGTTTCGAGTTCCCGCCGGAATGCACACATGGGGGATGTCATGCCGAGCGGCAACTGTCGCCACGAGCGCCTGCGAACCGTCGCCGCCAGCCATCCCGATGACCTGTGCCCCGCGTGCGATGGCGCTCTCGGCGAGCTCCAGCAAATCGTCGCCCGGCTGCAGCACAACCGGCTCGACGCCTCGTCGCCGAGCTTGGTCGGCAAGATCGAAGCGCTCGGCCTTGCCCCCACCCGACTTCAAGTTGATGATCAGAACCGCCGTCCCACCGGCTCCCACCGGCACGAATGTCCCAGCCGCGCCGCCCGCGGCTGTTTGCTCCGTCCGTCCCAGCGCGTAGCGCGCGGCCAGTCCGAAGACGGCGAGCAGCAAGAGCAGCCCGACAAGCACGAGAACCCCTTGCCAGTTGGTCACCAACACCACGATCAGTCCGATCGCGCTGAGTGCGGCCAGCGCGGCGCTGAGCGCTCGCCGCTTGCCACGACGGGTCAAGGCAAACCAGATAAACGCACTACAGACCAGCACCAGTACGACCGTCAGCACCGCGACCGGTACATCCCCCGCCAACGCGATTGCGGCCACCACGACCATGACAACGGGCGCGATGAGCGCAACGACCGCAGCAACGCGATACCGCCACGGCGCCCGAACGGTCTGGTTGCGCCCCGGGGTTGCGGGAGTCGCGTGCACGGTATGTCCATCTTGCCAGAACCTGAACGTGAGAAAGGACCCGGGCTGCCCCGGTTTGCGCCGTGGAGACTCCTGACAGAATGAACCGATGCTTACTCAGGTCGGTGGGGAGGCCCATACATGCGGAAGCTGATCTACTCGATGACCGCGTCGTTGGACGGTTTCATCGCGGCGGCCGACGGCGCGATCGACTGGACGGCGCCCGACGATGACTTGTTCCGGTTTCACACAGAGCACGTTCGGCAGCTCGGTGTGCATCTCTGTGGACGGCGGCTCTACGAGGCGATGGTCTACTGGGAGACCGCCGAGCTCTGCCGATAGGGTCATGGGTAGGTCTGTTCGCCCGTGTCGGCGTCGATCAGGCTGATCGCTCCGGCAGGGCACGCCTCGGCGACAGAGACGAGCTGCTCAAAAGGAGCGGTTCCGATGACGGTTGCGACATCCTCGATATGGAACACCTCGGGTGCGAGCTCTTCGCAATCGCCGTGCGCCAAGCAGGCCGTCTCGTCGATGACAGGTATGTGAGCCATCTGATTTGCCTCGATTCTTCTTGGGTATCTTTCAGGTTGAAAAGTTGTCCGATGGGAGCTCCGCTGGCAATGCTCAAGCAGCGCGTCGAGTCGTGTTAACGCTCGCGTCCGCGATCCAGCGGCGCGCCCGTCCTAGTAGCTCCGGTCGGTTGACGAGCATGGCGGCCACCGGCTGTCCGTCATGTCTGATCCAAGCGGCGAACGGAGCGTTTGCCACTTGGTCGAGCCGAATTTCTGTGCGCGCCGCCTGACTGTCCTCCCCGCCGCCATGGTCAAGTTCGATTTCGCACCCCGTCGGGGCGTGGCCGACGAATTGGATGCGTCTGTCGTGCTGGTCGCTCCAGAACATCGTCGGCGCCGCCGGGCGAGGCTCCATCCCGACAATCGAATGCGCGACCGCGACGCCTTGGCGTACGGCTGCCTCCCAGTGGGGCGTGGGACGACGCTCGCCGCTGTAGGGGTCCGGGAAGCAAGCCGCGTCGCCGGCGGCATAGATGTTGGGGATGCCGGTATGGCCACCCGCGTCGGTGTGAATCGGACCGGACCCAAGCCCGCTGCCAGCGAGCCACTCGGTCGCGGGTACCGAGCCCGCCGCTATGAGCACAGTGTCGGCCCTGACGGTGCTGCCGTCGCTCAAATCGAGCGTGGCCACCTCTCCGCGCCGGCCCATGGCGCGGACACAGCTCGCCAGCCGCACGTCCACTCCCTGCCGGCGGTGAAGGCACGCGAGCCAATGGCCGAGCTCCGAGGGGAGAACTCGCCCCAACGGTGTCGCTCCCGCCTCGATCATGGTTACCTCAAGGCCGAGCGCTCGCGCCGAGGAGGCGACCTCCATGCCGATCAGCCCGGCGCCCAGAATCGCGAGTCGCCCCGAGCCTTCTCGCAGCGCGGCGCGCAGCGACAACGCATCCGCGTGGGTGCGCAACTCGTGAACATTGCGACCGGGTGGTATCCCCTCCAGCTTGCGGGGCCGGCTACCCGTTGCGATCACCAGGCGTCGGTAGCGGAGAGCTCGGCCGCTCGATTCGCCCACAACGACTCGTCGCCCGGCCACGTCGAGTTCTCGAGCGCTCAGCCCGAGCAGCAGCTCAACCTCGTTCTCCACATACCACGACCGCGGCTTGAAAGTGGGCTGGGGAAGCGCCTCGTCGCCGGTGATGAAAGCCTTGGAGAGGGGAGGTCGATCATACGGTGCGCATGGCTCCTCGCAGAGCAAGGCGATACGCTCGTCGAAGCCGAGACGGCGCAGGGCCTCACAACAGCGTTGCGCCGCAAGCCCACCGCCCACGATCAGCACCTCCGCGTCCAGTCCTCTCACGACAGCTCCTCGGCCAGCGCTCTTGTGTGTTCGACGCCGCGCTGTCGAACCGGGGAGCGGCGAGGTCCGCCCGTCTCGTCAACGGCCGCGGGCCGCGGAGCGCCTGCCCTGGCACTTTGGGCGCTTCGTGTCCGGCTCTGCAGCACACGCAATACCGTCAGGTAAACGATCGGGATCGCGGGGAGCAGCACAAAGGCCCGCAAGGCCTGTGTCAACGCATCGCTGCCCGCGCCGAGCGTGTGGACCACGCCCAGCAGCCAAACGAGTACGGTCGCGCGATGAAACCGTCGCCAAAGCTTCACCCCGATTCGTCTACGGGCATAGAAGCTCAGGCCGAGCAGAGCCGCCAGGTAGCCGGCAAGGATGCCCAGGCCGGTGAACAGCGGGCGATAGGACATCGTGAAGGGGATCGTCAGACCACCCACACCCGGGCGCAACCACGGGTCGCCCAGCAGCGCTAGGCCGTGCGCGACGATCGCAAACAGTCCGACCAGCGCCACATGCTCGTGCAGCCTCATGAGCGTGCGCCCGACTCCGGGTCGGCGCAACAGCTTCGTGGACATCGTCAACCCGAGCAGTACCGCAAGCGTGACCAGGCCGAGCGCGAGGATGCCGGAGGCCCGACTGACCAACCACCAGAGATAGGGAGTGGGATCGTGCCCTGTCATGCCGCCCGTCCCGGTGGGTGGAGCAGTCCAACGGGATTCTCCACAAGGCCGATCTCCTCGACGTCGCCGTCGTCGTAGATGACGACACCCCCATGGCGTCTGAGCACTCCGCGGGCGCCCAGCGGCCCGAGCAGGAGCGCCATCTTGGAGAGCGTCTCGGCCTCCAGGGCGCTCGGTGCGAGCGCCGTCGCTCCGATCAAGCCGGTCCAGGCGGGCAGCCCGGTCGCGGGGTCCAGCAGGTGGTGGGCAAAGCTGCCGTCCCGATTGCGCCACACGCGCACGTTCAAGCCCGAGGTGGCCACACCGCCTGCCGCAACCCGCACACTGCGAATCGTCTCCCCAGTGAGCGGGTGCTCGATCTCGATTTCGTAGGGCTCCAGTTGTGCTCCCACGCCTCCAACTGCGAGGTCTCCACCGCAATCGACCACGAAGCGCGTATAGGCGCCGAGACGGTGCGCGACGCTGTCGGCACACAGCCCCTTGCCGGTCCCGCCGGTGTCGAATCTCACGCCCCCGGGTCTGGAGATGACTCCATTGCGGTCATCCACCGAGAATCGCCTCCACGACTGCTCGGGATGTGGGCGAGCCGGGCGTCGTGGAGGCGCGCTCATCAATGCTCGCTCCAACGATGCCGGAGGACTGTCCTCGCGCGAGCGCTCGTAACCGGCGCTCTCCAAAGCGCCCGTCAGTGTGGGATCGACGAGCCCTCCGCTGATCTGCGCGGCCCAAATACCGGCCCGCACAGCAACCCGCAGCAGGGGAGAAGCGGGTACACGTGAGCGCGGGTCGCGATTCAAGACGCTCAGCTCGCTCTGCGGGCGAAAACGGGAAAGGCGTCGCGCGAAATCGTCGACATAGTCTCGTTCCCGTGCGCCGGCCACCCCGGGAGAGGGAGCTCCGGGCAGCAGCGGCGGATCGATCAGGATCCGGACGTCGCTGCCCATCGAGCGAAAAGAGATGTCTTGCGTCTCGCTCATGAGCTTCGCGTGACCGGCGCCGGGGTTGCGAACGATGGAGTTGAACTCGACCCGGACACCGACTGTGTGACCGAGCTTCCACCCCCGCGCGAACCCGGAGGAACGATTCGTTCGACCACTGTGGTTCGGTAAATACGGCGGATCAGCACAGGTTTGGATGGGGCGGAGGTGGTTGAGTGCGCAGGCGCGAGTTGGGAGCCGAGCAGCGCCAAGACAAGCAGGAACGCGCTGAGCGAAAACAAGGCGACAGCCACACGATCGGAGCCGACCTTGGCGCGGCGAGCGGGCTTGGCCGGCGGTTGCTCAACCATCGCTCTCGCCTCCTTGCCCGTATCCACTGGATCGCGTCACGAGCGCGTGGTTGGCGCGAGCGCCACCGATTTCGCTACCCGATTCACCCGATTGGCCGCCGCTCGCGCCGATCACACGGCCGCTCGCGGTAGTGCGCAACACCTTCCGTCCGCTGTGGGAGACGATCACAGCGCTGGATTGGCTCGCGCGAAGCGCTGGATCGGTTCCGCTCACGACACGGGCGGTGAGCAGCACCATCACGATAAGAAAGCTTGCCAGTGCAGTCGAGATCACCGCAAACGGGTTGCGCAAGAAAGCCGATGTTCGTGCGCTGGAGGCAGCGCCACACTCAGTCATCGTGTCCCTTCCCGCCGCTGTTCTCGCCGCCGCCGCTCGTCCGAGTCTTGATCGCGCCACCCGAACCCGAGCCGCCACCCGTGGAGGCGCCGCTCGTGCGGGTACGCACGGGGGCGCCCGTGCCGGGCTTTGCGGGCGCACCGTTCGAGTGGGAACCGCCCGACCCGCTCCCGCTGGTGTGGGTGCGCACCGGTGCGGGAGACGACGGTGAGGGGTTGGTACGCACGCCGGTGCCGCTTGTCCTGGTGCGCGGTGCGGATGCGCTCGCGGGAGCGCCCACAGGGCCTGTGTGTGAGCCGCTCGTGGCGGTTCGCACAGGCGAGCCGACCACGCTCGCGCTACCGCCGGAGGCAGCGCCCGCGCTACCCGATCGGCCGTAACTCGCAGGACCGCGAGGCGGCCGTTCGTGGCGGACGATGTGAACAGTGCGCCTGATCACCTGGGTTCGTACCTCCGCGGCCTGCTGGTTTACGTGGGTGGCCGTACCGGTGGTGCTCGGCGATGGACGCAGCGCGAATGCGGCCAGCGCTCCCGCGGCGAGCGTCGAGGCGAGGGCGGCGATTCGGGTGTTGCTGAGGCGGCGAGACATTGACGGCTCCTTGGGGTAGTGCACTTTGCACTGTGCCCGGTGCTTGCCAAGGGGCCGCCCAATTGCGGGTAAAGCTTTGGCAAAGAGTCAACGACTCAGTCGTCGCGGTGACCTTCGCCGGTTTTACCGCCGCTTCCTTCGGAGCTTTCCGGGCCCCCGCCTGAGTTGCCGGTTGACGGGTTTGATTGTTCGGTGCTTGGCGTGGTGTACCTGTTCTGAGAGTCCTGGCCGTCGTCGCCCGATCCGCTCGACTTCTGTCTGACAAGATGCGATGTGGTGCTCACGGTCGGTATCGACGATGTGCTCTGCTGATTGGGCGCCTGGCCCTGGGTCTGACCCGAGGGAGTCGGGGAGCCCGCTGTTGTCGTCGGGGCGGAGCGCTTGGTTGGCGAAGAGTTGGTCGAACTCGTCGTTTTTTTGGGTCGGCTCCGCGCGGGCCGGGACCGATTGGCTTTCCCGGTGGTCGTGGGCGCCAGGCGCGCACCGGCCGAAATAGGCTCAGAGGAGAGGCCGATGTGCTGGCTGACGAGCTGACTGGTGGCCCAGGTGACGCCGGCGGTCAAAGCGATGCCGAGCAGCGCGGCGAGCGTCCACAAAGCGGCTTGGCGGCTCATCTTCTCAGCGTAACCGGCGCACGGTTAAGGCTTGGCAAGATCTGCTCCCGGCGCATGCTCAGGGAGGGTGAGTGCAGCGACGGCGCCACCGAGCTGTCGGTTACGCAACGTGACCTCGCCTCCCCACTCATGGGCGAGCTCCCGCGCGATCGCCAAACCCAAGCCACTGCCGGGCGGGCCGTTGCGACCGGCGCTGCCACGATGGAAGCGCTCGAATATCAACTGGTCGTCCGTCGCCGACAAGCCGGGTCCCCGATCGGCCACTTCGACCCTGCCTTGGGCGCACCCCAGCTGCACGCTTGAGCCGCTCGGAGCGTAGGCCAAGGCATTCTCGATCAGGATGTCGAGCGCCCGATCGGCGTCGCTTGCCGCGCACCAAACCACACTGTCCTCGACATCTGCCTGCTCCAGCACCAGCCCGCGCTTCGCGGCCATCGCTCGCCAGCGCACGAGTGCCCGCTCCACCACGCCCCGCAGCTGAAGGCGCTCGCCCGGCAACTCCCGCTCGCCCGCGCGACTGAGCACCAAGAGCTCCTCCACGATCTGCGCGAGGCGATCGACCTCCGCAACGCCCGCGTCAAGCTCCCGCGCCATCGACGGGCCGCCCCCGCTCGCGCGGGCCTCCTCGATTCGCAACCGCAGTCCCGTGAGCGGGGTTCGCAGCTGGTGGGAGGCGTCGGCCACGAAAGCGCGCTGGGAGTCGAGCAGGCGCTGCAGACGGTCGGTCATCTCGTTGAAGGACGCTCCCAGCGAGCGCTGCTCGCGACTACCCTCGATCGGCGCGCGCGCACTCATATCTCCACCCGCCACCCGCTTGGCGACCCGCTCCAGGTGTCCCAGCGGCCGGGCGATACGACTCGCGATAAACGCGCCTGCGGCAAGCCCGAGCGCCAGCACGATCGCTCCGACGAGCGCCAGCCCCAGCTCGACGCGCCGTACCGCCGCGTGCACGGCGGCCACGCTCTGGGTGACTCGCACCGCCCCCACCGGTACGCGGTTGTGGATGATCGGCACGGCAGTGGCGAGAATTTCCTCGCCGAGGGTTCGGCTTGCGCGCTGCACCTGGACCTGATGGCCGGCGAGCGCTCGCGTGATCTCAGGACGGACGGGCGACAGGTAGTTCGACCCGATTTGCGCGGGGCCGGCGCTGTCCGCAAGCACGATTCCAGAACGATCGACAACCAGCACCCGGCCGCGAACAGCCGTAGCGGCGGTGTGGGTCAGCACCGCCAGTTCGCCCCTGCGTCCCGCCGGAAGAAGGTCGGCGGCGGTGGCTGCCACGAGGTCGGCCTGTCCCTGGGCTTGAGAGCGCACCTCGTCGTTCACCCGCGCGCTGAGGCTCGACGCGAGCGGCACTCCCAACGCGACGATCGCGAGCAGCAGCACGTAGGCGATGGCCGCCAACAGCCCCGTCCTAAGTCTCAGAGCTTGTCTTACGAGTCCGGCTCCCCGCCCGCCCCGAAGCGAAATCCGACGCCTCGGACGGTCTGGATGTAGCGCCCCTCCTCCGGCGGGTCGCCCAGCTTGCGTCGCAGTCCCGCGATGTGCACATCCAAGGTCTTCGTCGAGCCGAACCAATTCGTGTCCCACACATCCGACATGAGTGTCTCGCGGGAAACGACCTTCCCCGCGTTGCGGATCAAACGCGCGAGCAACTCGAACTCCTTGCGCGTCAAATCCAACTCCTCGCCGGCAAGCCAAACGCGGTGCGCATCCCGGTCGAGCCGCAGATCGCCGATGGTCACCGTCGCCGCGGTCTTGGGTGCTTGGCGAACCCGACGCAACACCGCGCGTATGCGTGAGATGACCTCATCGACAGCAAACGGCTTGACGACATAGTCGTCCGCTCCCAGCTCCAACCCGACAATCCTGTCTGTCACGGTGCCGCGAGCCGTCAGCATGATGATCGGAACCTCCGAGAAGCTGCGCAGTTCGCGGCACACGTCGCGACCGTCTCCGTCGGGCAGCGTCAGGTCGAGCAACACCACGTCCGGGTCGATCGTTCTGCCAAGGCGCAACGCCTCGCTCGCCGTGCCGGCGATCGTTGTTTGGAAACCCCTTCGGGTCAGCGCTCGGGCGAACGGGTCGGCGATCGAGGACTCGTCCTCGACGAGCAGAATGCGCCCGGCGTCATGCTCGTTGACGGTCATATGACAACAACGATAGGCGTCGTGGTTGGAGATGACTGCGCGTTCGTGCCGCCATCGCTTGCGTGTCGCCCCCCGTTTGAGTGGCTATCGGTTGCGCGCCGGGCTATCGCTTGCGCGAGGCCCAGTAGGTCTCGGCCTCGGCCTCCATCGCGGCCAAGCGCGTGTAGTAGTCGGGGAACTCGTTGAGGTGCGCCCGCGCGATCTTGGCCGTAACCGTCTCGTCGTCGTCGGTGACATTCGTTTCGAGATCGTGAGTGCCGTGCTCTAGCTCGACATCCATTCCCATGCGAAACTGCTCGACCCCGAACGGCGAGGCTGCCCAGCCGATGCCGATGCGCTCACCGGCTGCATGGGCCTGCTCGGTTGTGAAGTGTGCCTTCTCGCTCATTGCGCTGCGCCTCCTGTGTGGATGAACTCGCGTGTGGGCGAGCATGGATCCGACCGATCGAGTCGCATGCGATTGGAGCTGAACCCGATCGTGTCTCCTTGCTGAAGGTGCTGAAACTCCGGCAAAACCGAGTCGACGCTGTGCATGTCAAGGCCGAGCAGGTTCTCGATCCAGTCATAGGTATAGGCGCCGCCGCGAGGGGAGGGGCCCATCTGGGCAAACCGACGCGATTTCATAACCCCAGTCTGTGCGCTGTGAAGGTGAATCGCGTCCGGGTCTTTCCGCAGAGCCGTTGTGGGAGGGCCGAAGAGGCGGCAAGGCAAGATCCTTGCGGGGGAACCCCAGGAGGTGGAGGAGCGGAGGCTTACCCGCTCGCCCGCCGGTGCTCCAACCAAGCCAATCGACGATGACGGGCGGACTTCAGCGTGCGCCCGCTGCGCAGCGTCGCAAGCGCGCATCCCAGAAAGCACAGCGCCCCGAGCGAAGTGTTGAAGTTGGCTGCTGCCAGATCTAGCGGCGAGCCCGCCGCAGGCACGACGTAGCCCGCCACCGCGGAGACGCCAAAGAAGACGCACCCAAGCAAGTTGACGGCTGGCTCCCACCAGCCCCGCACCGTGTGCGCCGGGCGCAGCCCGAGCTTGCCCAGCCGCGGCGATGCCCTATAGGCGATCGCTCCGGACACCAAGAAGCACACCGACCCGAAGGCGTCCGGCCGCCACACGAGCCGGTTGTACTCGGGACTGGACAGCGCCGTGTGCAAGGCGCGGTAGGTGGTCACGTTGAAGAACAAGGTGCCCGCGGACTGGATCGCGGCGGCCCACCAAGCCGCGCGTCCGCTGCCTGGCTCGTGGCGCTCGTTGTAAGCCAGCGAGCTCTGTAGCGCGCCACCGGCGGTGAAGAAGATCGAGCCGACGAAGAAGGTGACCGCGTCCGCGGTGTCGCCCACCAGCGAGGCGTATCCCGGGAAGGGCCCGACCAGAAAGCAGGACGAGCCGATCGCGAACGCCAAGGCCATCCAGCGCTCGCGACTCACGTCGCGGCCGGACCTTGCGAGGCTCGGGGAGCATTCGCCCCGGACGGACGCGCCTCCTCGCGTGCGCCGACGATCGCCGCGTTGCCGAGCAGGGCCCCGATCGTCCTGCGCGTGCCGGGGACCTTGCGTCCCGCCTCCATCTCGATCAGGGCGGCTTCGGAGGTGAGCGCCACGATCAAGCGCGCGGCGGTCGGCGCCGGGCTCAGCGCGAGGGCACGCATGCTGGGCTCTGCCAGCTTGGCGAAGAGCCCGTCGCGCTCCGCGACCTTCTCGCCCGCCTTCAGGAGCCGCTCGCGAGTTTGGCGACCCTTGGGTGTGACCGGCAGGTCCATGTCGGCTGCCCTCGACATCGGACTTAGTGACTATAGGCGAGGGAGCGGCCCCTCTGACCAGGCGGTGAGTCCAAGCGATCGCCGAGTTCGTCGCCCCGGAGCTGGACTGCGTCCAGCCGTGACGTTAGACTCGCCTGCGTGTCGGAGATCTCCCCAGCGACCTATCGCGCCGGCTCAGGTGAGCCGTTGGTCCTGCTACATGGCTTCACCGCGGCATGGAGGATCTGGCACCCGATCCTCGCCGACCTGGTCGCCCGCTACGAGGTGATCGCACCCACGCTTCCGGGGCACCACAGCGGCCCCTCCTATCCCGTCGAGCAGCCGATCGGCTTCGCGCATTCAACTGACGCGGTTGAACGTCAGCTGGACGAGATGGGGATCGGCACCGCGCACTTCGTCGGCAACTCCATGGGCGGGGGCATCGCGCTGGAGCTGGCCAAGCGAGGCAGAGCGCGCTCGGTCGTCGCGCTGGCGCCCGCTGGTGGTTGGAGCTTGGGCGACGGCGAGGGGCCACGCATCGGCAAGTTCTTCGCCCGGCAGCTCAAGATGCTGAGGCGGACCCACGCTTGGAGCGAGCGGATCATGAAGCGTCCGGGGACGCGTCATCTGGCTTTCAGAGAACTCATGCGCCACGGGGAGCTCGTGTCTCCGGCGGACGCCGCCGAGATATCCCAGGCGGCGCTGGCCTGCTCGATCAGCCAGCGAGCGATCCAGGCCTTGCTCGTCGATACGCCCGAGCTCACGATCGGCGAACTCGACCGGATCTCCTGCCCCGTATTGCTGGCGACCCCGCAGTTCGACCGCGTGTTGCCGGGTCCCCGTCACGCCCCCCGTTATCGCCGCGAGATACCGGGTGTGAAGTCCGTGACCCTCCCCGACTGCGGCCACGTACCGATGTGGGACGACGCGAAGCTCGTGACGAAACTGATCGTCGAGCAGATCGATAGTGGCCTCGGGCACAGTCGCGAGTTCCCGGCTGAGGCGCCGCCACCTTCGGCGGCGGTGGGCGCCTGAGACTCACGCTTCGGAGAGGGCTTGTGGGTGCTGCTCCCGCGGTCGCCGGATTCGTGGCAGTCGTGCTCCTGCTTTGCGGTGGTACCGCCCATGCGCACGTGGTGTTCGCCCACGGACGGTCCTACGGCGTCATGCGCTCGTCGCGCGCCGCGGCGAAGTCGCTTTCCTCCTTGGGCACTCGCGTCACGCCGCTCACGGTCGGCGGCCCCCAGTCACCGGTGAAATACGGCAACGGGCCGCTGATGCTCTCCTCGAAGCTTTACCTGATCTTCTGGCAGGCCAAAGCCGGCGAATTCGAAAGCGCTTACTCAGAGCCGATCGTCCACTATGCGGAAGACCTCCAGGCCGAAGACACACACACGACCGACGAGTTCTCGGTCGCCGACCAGTACACCGATAAAGCCGGCAAAGCGATCACCGGAAAAATCGAATTCGGCGAAGCGGTGACGGTGACCGGCTATCCGCCGCTGGAAGAAGCCGAAGGCTGTGCCGCAGCCAAGTCCCCCTGCTTGACCGACAAACAGATCCGCGAAGAGATCCTCGCGCAGATCGAACTTCACAAAGCCCAGGACTGGCCGACCGACCCAGCGAGCGAACCTGAGGCTCAGTATCTGCTGTACACGCCCAAGGGCGTCTCCGTGTGCGAATTCGGCGAATGCGCACCGGAACTCTTCTGTGCCTACCACGGCGAGATCACCAAAATCGGCCCCCAACAAAAGGTCGCCGTATACAGCGCGCTGCCCTACGTCTCCGGATGCGACTCGGGCCAGGCGCCTGCGGGTGTCGGCGGCAACAAGGACGCCGATGGCACGCTCGACTCCGAGATCCACGAGATCGTCGAGTCCGCCACCGACCCCAACCCGCCAAGCGGCTACACGGACTCGGGCGGCGAAGAGGTCGCCGACAAGTGCACGGGCCCGATCGAACCCCAGGAATTCCCCAAGATCTACGGCACGCCGCTCGGCGGCAGCATCGCCGAAGGCAGCGCTTTCAACCAGTTGATCGACGGCCACAGCTACTACACCCAGCAGATCTGGAGCAACGCCCCGACGGTGGCTCCGACCCCAGCGAGCCCGGGAGAAGCGGCAGGCTGCGCAGCGAGGATCGGCCCGAGCCCGTCCTTCACCGCCCCGGCGAGCGGCCAGACCGGTCAGGCGATCCAGTTCGAGGGCGGCGGCTCCTACGACATCGGCGCCGCGATCTCCAAGTACGAATGGAATTTCGGCGACGGTTCGCCGCCCGACACCACCAGCGGCGCCAAACCGACCCACTATTTCCTCGAACCGGGACCCCATCAAGTGTCGCTTACGGTGAGCGACAGCGGCGGCACCGCCGACGCCTCGACCCAGACGCTTGCGATCGTGATCGAAGGCGCTGCGGTTGGAGCACCAAGCGCCGCGATCCTCGCTCCCGCCGGCGGCCAGATCTATGCGCTAGGCGAAAGCGTGGCCACGAGCTTCACCTGTGCCGACGCGGCCGGTGCTCCCGGGGTCGCGTCATGCACCGACTCCTCCGGCAAAGCTAGTCCCGGCAGCCTCGACACCGCCACGCCGGGCACGCACAGCTACACGGTGACGGCGCTCAGCCTCGACGGCGAGCGCGGTACCACGACGATCGAATACACGGTCGCAAGCCCCGGCGCCGGACCGGGTGGTGGGAGCGGCGGCGCGGGAGGCTCGACACCGTCGTCGGGCACGAGCGGCTCGGCATCCTCATCGGCGGGCGCGGGCGGACCGAGCTCGTCCACGCCCGGTCCGCCGGCGACGTCTAGCGCCGGCGGAGCCAAACCGGTGGCGACCCTGACCGTCGCGCGGAGGCTCGCCTTGGCGATCAAGGCGTGCAAGAAGCTCAAGAAGAACAAGCGCGCCCGCTGTATAGCCGCCGCCAAGCGCCGCTACGCGCCGGCGAAGGGTAAACGTCAGAATCCGAAGCTCCTAGCCGCGCCACCCGAACCGTTCCACGTGAGCGTCGTCGTCGCCTCGGTACTTGCCCGCTAGATTGCCGTCAGTGTTAATGGGTCGCGTGAACGCAAGCAAACGCGCACCGCGAAGCCTTGTTCGGCGGGTCATACGTCGCGGCGCGATCCCGGCTGTCGTCCTCGCGAGCCTCGCGGTTGGGTGTGGCTCGTCCAACACTTCGGCGACCACGATCACGCAATCGGTCGCCGCGCACTTGCCCGCCCCGGCTGTGACTGGCCAAAGTCAAAGCGACCCAAGCCCCGGTGCGACCGTCCCGAGTGTCTCTTCGGTGCCGCCTCCCTCGGCCGTTCCCAAACCGCGCATCGTGTGGGACCCGATCCCGTTCGGTCCCGCGCGCAAGGCTCAAATGGTGGCCTACGCGCGTCGCCACTACGGGAGCTTCATAAAGCCCACCTACAAGCTGATCCATCCACACGTGATCGTCATCCACTACACCGAGACGCCCACCTTTCAGGCCACCTACAACACGTTCGCCCCGGACACCCCCGACCCCGAGCTTCACGAGCTGCCCAACACCTGCGCCCACTTCGTCATCGATCGCGCCGGTCTCATCCATCAGCTGGTCCCCCTGGGCATCATGTGCCGTCACGCGGTGGGCCTGAACTGGACGGCCATCGGCATCGAGCACGTCGGCTTCAGCGACCACGAAGTGCTCGACGATGGCGCCCAGATGGCAGCGAGCCTGCGGTTGGTGAGGTGGCTGCGCTGCCGTTACAACATCGTCGTGCGCAACGTGATCGGTCACAACGAGAGCCTCTCCAGTCCCTACCACCGCGAGGATGTGCCGTCCCTGAGGACCCAGACCCACTCGGATTTCGACCGTGCCGACATGCAGGTCTATCGACACAGGTTGGTTCAAGCCGGCGGGTGCGGCTGATCGTGCGGGAACGGTCAGGAACGACGACAAGACTTCTCCATCGCGCGCGATAAACTGGAGGGATGGGCGAGGTGAGCATTGGGGATCTGTGCAGTCGCGGTCGCGAGATAGTTGATCGTGCTGCACAAGGGGAGCAGATCACGATCACGCGGTCCGGTAAGGCCGTCGCTGAGCTGCGCCCTATATCGCCGGTGGGCCTATCGGCCGAGATTCTGCTGAGTCGCTGGCGGCGGTTGCCATCCGTTGATCCGCAGGCCTTTTGCGAGGACGTGGACCGGTTGTTGGACGCTGGTCCCTGAACGAAGACTCCCGCAGCCATAGCGCTCGCCAATGGCTTGCCTGTCTACACCTGCAATCCCGACGATTTCAAGGACATCGAGGGGCTTGAAGTTGTGGTCGTTCCCAACCCGACAGTCCGCCGGCGCCGAGCGCGTCCGTGCCCGGGTCCTAGTCGTCGTCCGCGCCTGAAGGTCGCCAGCCGGCGGGTTAAGCACCAGCGGTTCCGGTAAGCCAGCCACTCCTCCGCCTTGCTCCGATCGCGGAGAGCGCCCGTTGGCGCATGCTCGCCACAAGTCGACCGACGATCTGCCACGATCGTAATTGTCCCCGCCCTTAAAAGGAGAAGCCATGCCCACCTATGCACCCGGCACCCCGTCCTGGATCGAACTCTCCTCCCCCGACACCGAAGCCTCCGCCCGCTTCTACGCCGACTTGATGGGCTGGAGCGCGACCGAGCCTGGATCCGAGGAGACCGGCGGATACCGCATGTTTCAGAAGGACTCCAAGAACGTGGCCGGCCTGATGGGGATCATGCAGGAGGGCCAGCCCACCGCGTGGTCCACCTACGTAAGCGTCGCCGACGCCGATGAGACCGCCGCCAAGGTCAAGCAGGCCGGCGGCTCGGTCATGGTCGAGCCGATGGACGTGATGGACATCGGTCGCATGGCCTTCTTCGCCGACCCCACCGGCGCCGTGTTCGGCGTCTGGCAGCCCAAGAGCTTCACCGGCGCCGATCTCGTCAACGAGCCGGGCTCCTTGTGCTGGAACGAGGTGCTCACCCGCGACGCCGATGCCGGCAAGGCATTCTACTCCGCAGTTTTCGGTTGGCAAGGGCGTCCCCCTGCCTTCGAGGGCGCTCCCACCACCTACACGGTCTGGGAGAACGAGGGCAAACAGATCGGCGGCATGATGCAGATGACCGACGAGTACTTCCCGCCCGAGATACCCCCGCACTGGGGCGTCGTGTTCGCGGTCGCCGACTGCGACGCGACCGTCGCCAAGGCCCGCGAGCTGGGGGCCACCATCACCAACGAGCCGATGGACATGCCGATCGGACGCTTCGCCGGAATCGTCGATCCGCAGGGAGCCGCCTTCACGGTGATGCAGCCGGCCAGCTGAGTGTTCCCGCTGTTTGGTCGCCCTTCGGGGCGGCCACCTGCGGCCGCAAGAATCGAGCAGGCTCTCTCGAAGCGGTTACGAGATGGACACAGGATCGCCACAATTCGGAAACGCGGGGGCGATGGGGCGCGGGTAGTCCTGTAGGACTGCTCACTCACCCCTTTACCAGAGGAGGGATTCAATGCCGGGACGAATTCACCGCGGCGCCGGTCTCGCGCTTGCCGTCGGGGCGCTCGCAATCGCCGTACCCACGGCGGCGGTCTTCGCCGACCCTTCGGGCGGTCATGAACGGCAGTCCGGAGACCATCGAGGACAGTTCGGGAAGTCCGGCCGAGGGTACGGAGGCAGCGGGTATGGGTCTGGAGATCGTGGACACGGCCGACCCCACCACGGGCACGGGTCGGGAGGCCTTGGGCACCACGGAAACCCGGTCTCTCATGTGCTCTTGATCTCTGTGAACGGCTTGCACCAAACAGACCTCGAATGGTATGTCGCCAACCATCCCTCCTCAGAGCTGGCGAAGCTGGTCGGCGGCGGCGCCGAGTATTCACAAGCACACACGCCGATTCCCTCCGACTCGTTCCCCGGGATGACAGCCCAGGTCACCGGCGGCAACCCCCGCACCACCGGCATCTATTACGACGACGAGTACAGCCATGCCGTGTTGCCGGCCGGCACAACTTCCTGTCACGGTCAGCCCACCGGCGGCGAAGTCATCTACGACTCGCCCGATGACATCGACGCCACTGCGCTCGACGCCGGTCAAGGCCTCGCCGGCCTGCCCGAAAGCATTCTGGAAATGACGGCGCAGCCGGGCTCGCTGCTCAATCCGGCTGCCTTGCCGGTGAACCCGAGTACCTGCAAGCCCATCTATCCGCACGAATACCTGCAGGTCAACACGATCTTCGAAGTGATTCACGATCACGGTCTGCGCACGGCTTGGTCGGACAAGCATCCCGCCTACGAAGCTTTGGAGGGCCCGTCCGGAAACAGCATCGATGACTTGTTCACCCCCGAGATCGACAGCTATGCCCTCGAACCGGACGGCAAACAGTATCCCGGTGAAATCAGTTGGACCGAAGACAATGCCGCCACGATGCAATACGACTCCTACAAGGTGCAGGCGGTCCTCAACGAGATCGACGGCTACGACCACAGTCGCAAGACCAAGGTCGGCGTGCCCGCGATCTTCGGGATGAACTTCCAGACGGTCTCGACCGCCGAGAAGCTGCACGCCTCCGATGGGCTCACCGGCGGCTATCTGCCTGGCACCGACACGCCCGGGCCGCTGATCCAGCGGGCGCTCGACTACATCAACGCCAAGCTGCAAGCGATGGATGACGAGATCCAAGCGCAGGGCCTGGCGGATTCGACGGCGATCATCGTCTCGGCCAAGCACGGCCAGTCCCCGCAAGATCCGAATTCCCTAGTGAAAATCAAGGACGGCCCGATCATCGAAGCGATCAACTCATCCTGGGAAGCGCTTCACCCCGGGTCAGGCGCCTTGATCGTCGCGGGCACCGATGACGATGCGTGGCAGAGCTACCTGTCGGACACCTCCCAAGAAGCTGCCAACTTCGTGAAGGAATACCTGTGGAACCACACGGCGACCGGTGTCGCCTATGATGGCTCCACCCGCACCCTGGCCCACTCGGGCCTCTCCGAAATCTTCGCGGGCGCCGAAGCCGCGAAATACTTCGGAGTGCCTCTAAACGATCCGCGCCATCCAGACGTGTCGGGCGTGACGCAGGTCGGAGTGGTCTACACCGGCGGCACCAAGCTCGCCGAGCACGGCGGCGCCAACCCGGCCGATCGCGATGTGCCGATCCTCGTCTACGCGCCAGGAGCGGTGCGGTCGGGCTCCTACGGCGATTGGGTCGAGACGACCCAGATCGCGCCCACGATCCTCAGCCTGCTCGGCTTGGATCCGGACGCGCTGCAGGCGGTTCAGATCGAAGGCACGCGGGTGTTGCCCGGCATCGATCGTCCTTGATTCTGAGCCGGTGAATCGGGCCGGGCGCTCTGCATCGGGCGCCCGGCCGCCTCACTCAGCACAAGTCCGCGGCAGCATTGGGAGGTGGCCGACTGATCGCGGCCTCCTTCCGCCGCGCGCAGCGTACGTTCACTTGGCGGCGGCGCCAAAGACTGACGGGGGGACGCATGGCGCTAGCTCGCGTGCGTGCGGTCTGGACGCTCTACGCGCACTCAGTCGCTCTCGTCGCGCCGCGCGTAGAGCTCGTCCACGTGGGACATGCCCTTTGGCGGCAGCATCGCACCCGCTATCCACAGGAATGGGATTACGAATCCGAGGACCAGCAGGACCCAGTGGCGGTTCTGGTAGGTCCTGAAGCCCAGAAAGAACAGCAGGAACAGGTAGATGATGCCCAGCCCGACGTAAAGCATTCTGCGCCTCCAGCCCGTTAGCGGTTGGGACACCTTACTCGCAAGCTCAATATTGACCAATTCCCAAACCGTGTATAGGCAACATCCATTAAGGTGGCTAGCCCATGCATCCCTTCCGTGCAGCCGTCGAAGCGCAAGACCTCAACGCCGCCGTGGCCCTGATGTCAGACGACATCGTCTTCCGCAGCCCGGTCGTCTTCAAGCCCTACCAGGGTCGGGACACCGTCGCGATGCTGCTCGGTGCCGTGGCCCAGGTGTTCGAAGACTTCCGCTACGACCGCGAGATCGGCGCGCCGGAGGCATCCGACCACGCGCTCGTGTTCCGCGCGCGGATCGGCGATCGCGAGCTCGAGGGGTGCGATTTCCTGCACACCAACGAGCAAGGCTTGATCGACGAGATGTGCGTGATGGTCAGGCCTCTGTCCGGCGCCCATGCGCTCGCCGACGCGATGAAGGCTCGGCTCGAGCAGGCCCAGGGCAAGCTCGGCTAACCGGCTGCGCGCGGCCCTGGCCCGCTGTCAAGGGTCGATGTCCCGTTTGAGACGGGCCGCTTGAGTCGTCAGGTAGCGCTGCTCGGGCAGGCTCGTCGTGCGCTCGGCAGCGATTTCGTACTCGGCCCGCGCGGACGCGGATTCGCCCGCCATCTCCAGCAAGTGAGCCCTGGCGGCATGCAGCCGGTGATGCCCGGCCAAGGACTCGTCGAGTGCGTCGAGAAGGTCCAGGCCCGTCTCCGGTCCATCCACCATCGCCGCGGCGATAGCCCGGTTGAGCGACACCATCGGGTTGCTCGTGACGCGCTCCAACAGTTCATACAGCCCGAGAATTTCTCGCCAATCGGTGTCCTCGGGGCGAGGGCTACGGTCGTGTGCGGCGGCGATCGCGGCCTGCAACTGATACTCGCCCACCGCTCCCCGGCGCAGTGCCTCGGCGCTCAGCGCAAGTCCCTGCTCGATCAGATCCTCGCTCCACAGCGTGCGGTTCTGCTCGTCGAGGGGGATCAGCTCGCCGTGCGCGTCGGTGCGCGCCGGGCGTCTGGCCTCCGTCAGCAGCATCAAAGCGAGCAGCCCGCACAGCTCGGGATCCTCGGGTATCGCCCGCCGGATCGCTCGAGTCAAACGGATCGCTTCGCGCGAGAGCTCGCCGCGCGTGAGCTCTGGTCCCGAGCTGGTGAGATAGCCCTCGTTGAATATCAGGTACAGGACGCGCATCACTGAGCGCAAACGCTCATCCCATTCGTCTGGGCTCGGCATCGCGAAGCTGGCGCCCGACGTTCTGATCGTGTGTTTGGCGCGGCTGATTCGCTGAGCCATCGTTGCCTCGGGCACGAGAAACGCGCGTGCGATTTCCGCGGTGCCCAATCCGCCGACGGCCCTCAGGGTGAGCGCGATCGCAGAGGACGGTGTGAGCGAGGGATGCGTACACATGAGCATCAAAGTCAGCGTGTCGTCGCTCGCGTCGCGACCGTCGACGGCGGGATCGTTCGTCGTGGCTGTCTGCCCGGGGAGTCCTTCCGCGGCGCTCAGGTCCTCGCGACGTCGGCGCGCCTGCTCGCCGCGGATGCGGTCGGTCATGCGTCGCGAAGCCACATGGATCAGCCAGCCCACCGGGTTCTCCGGGGTGCCCTGCGTGGGCCACTGGGTGGCTGCGGCGAGCAGCGCTTCCTGGACCACATCCTCGCCGCCGTCGAAGTCGCCGAAGCGACGGACGACAGCGGCGAGGACCACTGGAGTGGACTCGCGCAACGTGCGCTCCAAGCTTGGGAGCCGGCTCACTTCACGCCTCCGGGCTCGGGGCTCCCATCACCTCGCGCACCTCGATCGGCTGCATGATCGGCACGCCGCCCCGCGCCGGTGCGGCCGACGCCTTGGCGGCGATCTCGATCGCCCGCTCGGGGGACTCTACATCCACGATCCGGTAGCCCGCGAGCAGCTCCTTGGACTCCGGGAACGGCCCATCGGTCACCACAGGCGCCGCCACCCCGTCGCAGGTCACGAACTTGGCTAGCTTCGGCGCGGTGAGACCCTGCGCGTCGATCAGCTCGCCGCGCTCTCTGAGCTCCTCGTTCAGGGAGCGCTGGTAGTCGATGTGCGCCTGCACCTCCTCCGGCGCCCAGTGCGTCATCGGCACGTCGCAGTTGGCTCCGCCCGAGTAGTTCTGGATCAGCATGAACCTCATCTTCGATCTCCTTGCTCGTCGCGCTCGTAAGTGGCGCGTTAAACAGTGTGTCGGAGCGGCCCGCCCGTTCTCGACATGGTCCAGCCCATTTGCCGCGGTTGAGGTCTAGCGTGGGGTGAGCTGGACGATCGGGATCGTCCGGTTGGCGGCGGCAGCTTCGCGGCGGTAGGTCTCATACGGCGCGAACACACGGTCGGCCAATTGCCATATCCGTTGGCGCTCGGCTTCGTCTTCGACGACCTTTGCCCGCATCGGGATTCCGCCGAAGGCGACCTCTGGATGGGCCGTCAGGTTGTGAAACCAAGCCGGATGTTTCGGTGCGCCCGCCTTCGAGGCCACGATCGTCACCGTGGGCCCGTCGTGGAAGTAGATGACCGCGTTGCGTCGCCTCGCGCCGCTCTTGGCGCCTTCGGTCTCGAGCAGCGCCGTCGGCAACATCAGGCCCATGCCCAAGCGACCCCTGGTGGCTCGCAGCAGGTACGGATCGAGCTTCCAAACGACCTTGCCCGAAAACAGTCGTCCCGCGCGTGTGGCGGAGAAGCTCGCGAAGGCTCTGTCGAACGCGCCGCGGGGACGGTTGGGGTCCACGTACTTGAGATGGCCGGAGATCTTCCAAGTCTTCCATACGTCCCCTGCTGCGGGCAATCCCGGATGCGGTCGGGGTCCGTGGGGCGTGAGGATAGGTTGATGTTCGAGAAGATTCTCGTCGGATACGCGGGGGATCCCGCGGGTCACGACGCGATTGCTTTGGCCGCCCGGCTTGCCCGAGCGGCCAAAGCTAGCCTTACCGTCGTCTTCCCCTACCACCCGCTGCTCGCCCGAGAGACCAGCGAGCAGGCCCAGGCCTGCATCGAAGCCGAGGTCGGCGAACGGCTGGCTATCTTCGGCGGTTGCGAGCGTGAGTCGAGCGCGAGCGTCGCCGAGCTCTCACCCCTGGACCCAGGCTCCGCTGGGCCCCCAGCGGTGGTCGAGTGCCTGTGGAGTTCCTCCTCATGGCCGATCCGCGCTCTACACGAGCTCGCCCGATACAAGGGAGCCGACCTGATCGTCCTGGGCGCCGCGCCCGCGACCCTGGGCGAGCGCCTCCAACCGAGCCTGATGGAGCGCCTGGTGCACGGTGCGCCGTGCGCGGTCGCGGTCGCGCCCGCCGGCTATGCCGCGTCGATCCTCGCGAACTCCGGAGCCTCGTCGCAGGGCGCAGGCGACACTCATCGCCAGCCGCCCCGCCACGGCGTCGCGCTGAGGCGCATCGGCGTCGGCTTCGCCTCCTCTCCCGAGGGGCTCACCGCCGCGAGGTTCGCATGCGAACTGGCCCAACGAGAGGGCGGCGAGGTGTGCCTGGTCGCGGGCGCCGGACTCGAGCCTTCGCTGGCCAGCTACGCCTTCTCCTCGCCCGCGCTCCAAGAAGTCGAAGACGAGATATACGCCGAGACCAAGCTCGCGCTCGCCCGCGCGTGCGAAGATCTCGCCGTGGAGTACGGCGTCGCGATCGAGTCCGATGCGGTTCGCGGCGAGCCGGCCGGAGTGCTTGTCGAGCGCAGCTCAAAGCTCGATCTGCTTGTGCTTGGTTCGCGCGCCTACGGTCCTGTGCGCCATGTGTTCTTGGGCAGCGTCTCGGCCCAGGCGATGCGTGAGGCCCGGTGTCCCGTCTTGGTCGTGCCTCGCGGCGTGGGAGGAGACGATGAGCGCCTTCAAGAGTGCCCCCCAAGCGCTCCCCGACCGGCCTGAGGCCTCGCCCCGAGGTCTCTCCCAGGCCGAGGCGCAAGTCCGCTTGGCGGAGCTCGGCGCGCCACCCAAGCCACCTTCCAGTCGCTCCTACCGAAGCATCGTACGAGCCAACCTCTTCACTGTTTTCAACCTGATTCTGGCTGCTTTCGGCGCTCTCACACTCGCTTTCGGGGACTGGCGCGACGCTCTCTTCCTGGGTGTGATCGTCGCCAATACAACGATTGGCATTGCCCAAGAGGCTCGCGCCAAGCGAGCGCTCGACCGGCTCGCCCTGCTGGTCGCTCCACGCGCCTCGGCGGTGAGAGACGGCCAGCCCCGCGACGTGGCGGTGGGCGAAGTGGTCCCCGGAGATCTATTGCGGGTAGGTCCCGGCGAGCAGATCGTGGCCGATGGCCAGCTCGTCGAGGCCCACGAACTGCGCATCGACGAGTCGATCCTCACCGGCGAGAGCGAGTCCGTCGAGCGGGGGGCCGGTGAGAGTGTCCGCTCCGGGGCCTTCGTGGCCGAGGGCGCCGGCGCCTACCTCGTGAAGGCCGTCGGAGAGGACAGCTTCGCCGCGCGCATCGTGGGACAGGCGCGAACCTTCAGGCATCCCCGCTCGCCGCTCGAGCAGGCCGTCAACCGGCTCCTGTATGGCCTTGTGGTGTTGATGGTGGGCCTGGGCGGTGTGCTCGGCTACTCGCTCTACCACCGCCATGTCTCCACCCACGAAGCCGTCTCCACCGCCGTCGCGGGCGCCGTCAGCCTCGTGCCCGAGGGACTGATCGTCCTGCTCAGCCTCACCTACGCCGTGGCCTGCATCCGCATGGCCCGCCGCGGCGTGCTCGCCCAGCAGCTAAACGCGATCGAGTCGCTCGCCTCGGTCGAGGTGATCTGCGTCGACAAGACCGGCACGCTCACCGAGTCCGCTCTACGCGTGGCGGGCGTCGAGGCCGCCCCGGGCAAGAGCGAAGGCGAGCTGACCGAGGCGCTCGCCCGGTTCGCCGCCTCCGCTTCCGCCCCCAACTCCACCGTGTTGGCGTTGGCCGAGGCCTTCCCATCCGAGCCCCATCAGACCGAGCAAGAGATCCCCTTCAGCTCCAGGCGCCGCTTCTCCGCAGTGCGCTTCGGGGAGCACACCTATGTATTGGGCGCTCCCGAGCGCCTCCCCCTCGGCGCTCTGGCCGAGCGCGCGCGCTTGCTCCAAAGCGAGGGCCGGCGCGTGGTCGCCTTCGCGGTTGGCTCTCGCACCGCAGACGGCGAGCGCGAGATTCTCTCCGGCACCGCCGACGGCGACTCGCCGCCGCGCGATTTGTGCCTGATGGGTTTGGTGGTGCTCGCCGAGCGTCTGCGTCCCAACGTGCGCGCGACGATCGCTTTCCTGCTCGACCAGGGCGTCGAGGTGAAGGTTCTCTCCGGTGACGCCCCCGCCACCGTGGCGGCGATAGCCCGCGATGTGGGCATCCCTGTGGAGCGAGTCAGCGACGGTGGGGAAATTCCCGAGGGAGAGGACGAGCTGCGCGACTTCGCGCTCACCGCTAACGCGATTGGGAGAATCTCGCCCGAGGGCAAGCGAGCGGTCGTCTCCGCCCTGCACGACGCGGGACGCTACGTTGCGATGCTGGGCGACGGCGTCAACGACGTGCCCGCCCTCAAGCGCGCTCGTCTGGCGATAGCCCAGGGCAGCGGTGCCCAGATGGCGCGCTCGGTGGCCGACTTGGTGCTCGTCGACGGCGACTTCGACGCGATCCCCACGCTCATCCACGAGGGGCGCCAAGCTTTGCGCAACCTCCAGCGGGTCACCAAGCTGTACGTCACCAAGTCCGCCTTCGCCGCCTTCCTGATCCTCACGATCGGCACGAGCTCGGAGGCCTATCCACTTTTGCCGCGCCACCTCAGTCTCGCGGCGGCCTTGGCGATCGGCATCCCCACTTTCTTCCTTGCCTTGGCGCCCTCTCGTGGCGCTTGGCGAGCAGAGGGCTTCGTGCGTCGTGTTGCCCGCTTCGCGGTTCCCGCCGGCACGATCGTCGGTGTGGGCACCGTCACCGGCTACCTGTTCGCCTTGCACGACCTCGACTATTCGGTGATCCAAGCGCGCACGATCGCCACCACCGTGCTGGTTCTGGTCGGCCTATATCTGGTGCTCGTCCTCGAGTCCACGGGATCCCTGCGGCGCTCGGGGATCGTCGGCGCGATGTGTCTCGCGCTCGCGGGCGCCTATGCCGCGGTCCTGCTCTTGCCCGCCACTCGGCACTTCTTCCAGTTCGCCGCGCCCGGCGCGGGCGTGCTCGCCACGGCGATCCTCGCCGCCGCCGTCTCGATCGGCGCGCTTGTGCTCTCCGGGTTCGGGTTGAGCGCGTCCACGCGCTCGGCCGAGCTCACGGGATGAGCTCCAGTCCCTGGGCGTTGCGAGGAGCTCTCCGCTTGGCTGAAATGAGCCTTGTGCCGGCTTCTACGTAGTCGCGACCGGGAACTTTCCCGATGCTTTGAGCGTCCGGCTCGCCTACCTTCGAGGCAGGATGACCCAAACAGCGAGTCGAGTGGACGCGACACCGGAGGTGCTCAAATTGCTCGAACGCCTGGCTGCTCGCTACGGCCCCTTGGTGATTCACCAGTCGGGCGGCTGCTGTGACGGCAGTTCTCCCATCTGTCTGCCCGCCGCCGAGCTGCCGCCCGGCCCCGACGACGTCCTGCTCGGCCTCGTGGGCGACACACCCGTCTTCATCGACGGCGACCAGGACGAGCGTTGGCGGCGACCGTCGCTCGCGCTGGACGTGTCTGCGGGTCCTTCGATGGGGTTCTCGTTGGAGGGAATCGAGGGCGTGCACCTCGTGGCCCGCGACGCGTGCGCCGTCGAGAGCGCTACGGCGGTCAAGGAGCGCTGATGCCAGGTCGCAGCTTCCGCATAGCGCGCATTGCCGGGATACCGGTCGGGGTGAGCCCTTGGTGGCTTGCGATCGTCGCCCTCATCACCTGGTCTTTGGGCTCCTCCTATTTCCCTGAAGCGATCCACGGCATCGCGCCCGCGGCGTCCTACGCGCTCGGCTTGGCAAGCGCCCTGCTGCTGTTCGCGAGCATCCTCGCCCACGAGTTCGGCCATGCCCTGGTCGCGCGCCGCGCCGGCATCGAAGTGGAAGGAATCGACCTGTGGCTGCTCGGCGGTGTCTCGCGCATGAAGGGCGACGCCCACGACCCCCACGACGAGCTGCGCTACGCCTTGGCCGGTCCGCTCGTCACCGCCGCGATCGCGGTCTGCTTCCTGGTGGTGGCGTTGCTCCTACCGCCCTCCACGCCGGCCGCCGTGCGCGTGCTGGTCGAATACCAGGCCCTTGTCAACGGTCTGATCCTTCTCTTCAACATGCTCCCCGCCTTCCCGCTCGACGGTGGGCGCGTCTTGCGCTCCTTGTTGTGGAGTCGCTCGGGTGACGTGGGGCGCTCCACAGCTACCGCGGCAAGCGTCGGGCGCGGCTTCGGTTACGTGATGATCGGCCTCGGCCTGCTCGAGTTCCTCGGCGGCCAGCCCACCGGCCTGTGGCTCGCTTTGATCGGCTTCTTCATTGTCATGGCCGCCGGTTCACAGGCGGTCGGCGCCCAGATCCAGGCCGCGCTCTCCGGAGTGCACGCCTCCGACTTGATGTCCACGCCGGTCGTGAGTATCCCCGAGCGCACGTCCGCGCTGCAGGCCACCACCGACTATTTCGTGCCCTACCGCTACACCGCCTTCCCCGTGGTCGATGACGATGGCCGGGCAACCGGCTTGCTGAGCATCGCCTTGGTGGACCGGCTGTCCCGCCAACAGCGCGCGACCCAGTGGGTCACCGAGATCGCCGACCATGACCCCACGCTGCTGGTCGGCGGCGACGAGGATGTGGCTCGCATGTTGGAGCGTCCCGCATTTACTCGCCTCGGACGCGCGGCCGTCGTCGACACCCAGGGAGCCCCGATCGGTCTGCTCTCGATAACCGACGTTCAGCGCGCCCTACGCGCTGCCCAAGTGGCCGACCGCACCGGGAGCGGCGTCACCCACGCGGGTGGCGTCAGTCGCTGAGGTGCTCGCTGTCGGCCTCGCCGTAGGTCGCCTCTGAGGGCTCCTCGTCGATGCCGTTTGCGTCCCGCATGATGCGGGCCGGGCTGTGCTCGTCGCCGTGGGAGGCGTGTTCGATCAGCGCTTGCTCGGCCAGCTCGAAACCCTCCGCCTCGCCGCCGCCCGCTTCCTCGACCGCCCGGCGCTCCTCGCGGTGGCGCTCGTTGCGGTTCATCAGCGGCTCGGCGCGGCCCTCGGATGGCGCAATGCCTGTCTCGCCGACCTTCGCGGGGGTGTCCTCGTTCATGGACGACACTCTACCCGTCCGCCGGGCCCTCAAGCGCGGTGCTCTGAGTACGACCGGAGCGCAGTCCTCAGACCGCGATGGCGCGGTGCTCAGAAACGATCGGAGTGCGTGCTCAGAGCACGATTGGAGGGGTCACGCGCGGAACACTCCTTCTGCTCCGCGCGCGACCGTCTCCTTGGCGTCCAGGTAGGGAGTGCTGGACGTCTGCCTGTCCCGGTGGATGTTGCGCCATCTTCATCGCCCTCGGGTCGGGGGGCGATGCTGAGACCGCGATGGCGCGTCGGGGCAGCGGGGTGGGCTCTTCAAGGTTGGCGCTTCCTGTCGTCTAGATTGGCGCGCAACACGCGCACCTGCTCGATGAGCTTGCGGTTGTCGCTGCGCAGCCGAGCGGCCTGTCGGCGTGCTGAGGCCATTTCCTGGGCGAGCACAGGTAGCACCCGGCGCAGGCTCTGCAGACGGTCGAGCAGCTGCTCTCTTTCGGCGGCCTCGGAAGCGCTTGGGCCCAGCGACGGCCGAGTGGGGGACGCGACTGCGGGCGGCTCCGCCGCCGCGACTGTCGGTAGCGCGATTGTGGACACGGATTCGATCCTCTCGGGCGTTTGTACGCCACGCATACTCCCGTTTGTCCATCCCACCTCCATCCGCACCCACCACGTGCCTGGCTCGGGGATTTACCACATGAGAGTGCCCTTGCCGGCGTACCGGGATCGTGCGCCTCACATCCGACATGCCGAGCGGACACTCCGAGTGCCTGGAGGCGGTCGAGCCGGCTTTGGCTGCCTGCTGTTGGGGTAGTTCTCCGCAGGCAATCGCGGCTTTACGCGGCTGGCGGGCCCGTCGGAGACGCCTAGTCTGCGATCCATGTCCAAGTGCATTGTGCTCGGCTACGACCGCACCGACAGCGGACGCCTGGCGGCCCGCTGGGCGGTCGAATCGTTGCCATCCGACGGCAAGCTCGTGATCGTCCACGCCTGTCGAGCCCTGCATGCGCCGTCCTCGCCGCTCACGGGCGCCGAGGAGCGCCGTCGCCTGGGACGCGATCTCGTCGACGAGCTCCTGCTCGAGGGCGAGAACGCCCTGTTCGACATCGACATCGAGGTCGAGGTCACCGACAAGGATCCCGTCGCTTCGCTCAACGAGGCCGCCACGCGTCACGGCGCCGAGCTGATCGTCGTCGGTTCCGATCGTCACTCGCGCCTGCACAGAGCTCTGGGCACCGTCACCACCGAGCTCCTCCAGCAAGCCCCTGTGCCCGTCGTGGTCGTGCCCCAAGTCGCGAGGGTAGGTGGCCCCGAGAGTTGAGCCGCGAGGCTGGGGTGGCCCCGCGCGAGGGTGGCGAGTTAAGCCGCGAGGGTGGGTTGGCCTCGCGCGAGGGTGGCGAGTTGAGCCGCGAGGGCGGGATGGCCCGCGCGCGTTAAGGAACCAAGACGGCGGCGCCCGTGAACCGACCGGCGCGCAGGTCTTCCAAAGCCTCGCCGGCGCGCTCCAAGGGATAGGTGCTCACGTGTGTGCGAACCGGTACTTCCGGCGCCAGCGCCAAGAACTCCTCGGCGTCCGCTCTGGTCAGGTTGGCGACCGAGCGCAAGGTCCGCTCGCCCCACAACAGATCGTAGGAGAACGAAGGGATATTGCTCATGTGGATGCCCCCGCACACGACCACCCCACCTGGAGCCACAGCCTTCAGCGCGAGCGGCACGAGCGCCCCGTCGGGTGCGAATACGATCGCGGCGTCCAGCGGCTCGGGCGGCGCTTGCTCGGAGGAGCCCGCCCAGCTGGCGCCCAGCTCCAGCGCGAAGCTTTGTGCGGCCGAATCTCCGGGGCGGGTGAAGGCGAGGACTTCGCGGCCCTGCCAAACGGCGACCTGGCAGACGATGTGGGCGGCCGCACCGAAGCCATAGATGCCGATCCGCCGCGCCTGTCCGCACATGCGCAGCGAGCGGTACCCGATCAGCCCGGCGCACAGCAGCGGCGCGGCCTGCTCGTCGGGGTAGCCCTCCGGGATCGGGAAGCAGTAGCGCTCGTCGGCGACCGCGTACTCGGCCATGCCCCCGTCGATGTCACAGCCGGTGAAGCGGGCGCGCGGACAGAGGTTCTCGCGCCCGCCGCGACACCACTCGCACTCTCCGCAGCTCCAACCGAGCCAAGGCACACCCACGCGTCGCCCGTCCGGCTCGACCGTCCCCACGATCTGATGGCCGAGGATGCGTGGCGGGGAGGCCACCTCCACCTCGCCGTCGAGCAGGTGCAGGTCGGTGCGACACACGCCGCACGCTCGCACCCGCAACAACAGCTGCCCGGGGCCCGGCACCGGTCTGTCGAGAGTGGTAGCGCGCAGCGGCCGCCCCGGGCCGTCGAACACGATCGCGCGCATCCTTTGAAGATAGAGACCCCAGACCTCATCATGTGTGCGGCATGACGACCGGCCTCTACTTCGACCACCCCGCCTGCTTGGAGCACGACCCGCGTGCCCACATGCCTTCCCACCCCGACACGCCCGAGCGCTTGGAGGCGGTCGAGCGCGCTTTGGCCGCCCGCGACCGGCTTGGTTGGGAGCGCCGCCAGGCCCGCCCCGCGAGCGAGCGTGAGCTCGAGTTGGTGCACAGCGCCCAGCATGTCCAAGCGATCCGCGAGTTGTGCGAGGGCGGAGGCGGGGCGATCGACGCCGACACCTATGTGGGCGAGGCCTCCTACCGGGCGGCTTTGCACGCGGTCGGCGGTGCCTGCGCGATGACCCGCGCTCTGCTTGCGGGCGAGGCCGAGTTCGGCTTCTGCGGCGTGCGGCCCTCCGGCCACCACGCCGAGCCGGGACGCGCGATGGGCTTCTGTCTGTTCAACAACGTCGCCATCGCCGCCGAGTACGCGCTGCGCGAACTCGACGTCAAGCGCGTGTTCGTGCTCGATTGGGATGTCCATCACGGCAACGGCACCGCCGAGGCGTTCCGGCGACGCTCCGACGTCCTGTTCGCGAGTATCCACCAGTCGGGGCTCTACCCCGGCACCGGCGCGCTCGGGGACGTTGGCAGCGGCGAGGGTGAGGGCTACACGATCAATCTTCCGGTGCCCGCCGGCAGCGAAGAGGACCTGTGGCTGTCTCTGCTCGAGCACATCGTCGTGCCGGCGGCGAGCGCATTCGAGCCCGAACTGGTGCTTGTCTCGGCGGGTTTCGACGCCCACCGCGCCGACCGTCTGGCGGGCGTGCGCCTGGAGACTGCTTCCTTTGGGGAGATGACCCGACATGTGCGCGACATGGTGCGAAGCGTGGGAGCTCCGCTCGGCGCTGTCTTGGAGGGTGGCTACGAGCCTTCGGTCCTGGCCGAGTGCGTGATCGAGACCCTCCAAGCTCTGGGTGACCCCCAGGAGGCGCACTCGGCCGCGCCCGAGCCTCTGCTCACCTCACGTGCAGCGGCGCAGATCGGCCGTTACTGGCCGCTGTGAGAGCGTCCGCTGGGGTGGGGTGCCTTCGATCGACCTGCTACGCGCGCGCAGGGCCGACTCAGGAGTCTTTGATCAGTCCCCGTTTGAGCGCATAGCCGACCAGCTCCGCGCGCGAGGACAGGTTCAGCTTCTGCTGGATGTGGGCCCGATGGGTCTCCACGGTGCGCACCGAGAGGAACAGCTGCTCGGCGATCTCGGCGTTGGTGTGGCCCAACGCGATCAATCGCAGCACGTCCACCTCGCGCTCGCTCAGATCGTCCGGCGGGCCGGGCGCGGGCTCGGATGCCAAGCGCGCGCCAAGGCGAGGGTTCAGGTAGCTCTCGCCGCGTGCGGCGCGGCGCACGGCCTCGACCAGCTCGTCGTCGGCCGCCTCCTTGAGCACGTACCCGATCGCCCCCGCGCTGAGCGCGTGACGAGCGAAGGCGGGCTCCTGCTGCATCGTCAGCACGACGATCTCGGTCTCGGGGCTGTTCTTACGGATGTCGGGAATCGCCTCCAGGCTGGGGCGCCCCGGCATGTTCAGGTCGAGCACGAGCACCGCCGGATGGTGTCCGCGCACATAGCGTTCGGCGCTTTCGGCGTCGCCGGCCTCGGCTACGACCTCGAAATCGCTCTCGTTTTCCAGCAGCAAACGCAAGCCGCTGCGCACGACGGCATGATCGTCGGCCAAGACGATGCGGATCGTCTCACTCGCGCCGCCGGAGCTTTCGCCCGCGGCCCGCCCCTGTTCTTGGTCCTGCGCTCGTCCCGTCTGTTGACCCTGTTCAGTCACGTGCGAGACGCTAACGCTTGCCGAGGCGGCGTGCTTGCGGTGAACTACTGGTGTTCTCGTGGTCCGGTACTGATGCTCGCTTTCGCGTCCCTCTTGTGTCGTGCTCGAGCGGCCGGCGCGCCCTTCCCCAGCACCGAGCGTCGGGCCACTTGACGCTCATACCAGCGTCATCCCGAGCCTCGACCTCACCCATACGAGTGGGCCCGATCTTGTTCTCAGGAAGTCCAAAAAATCTCTAGTCAAAGGATGAACCAATGAACAAGAAGACACTCACCCGCCTGGTCGCCTCGTTTGCGGCCGTTGGCGTCGCGGCGGCCGTCGCCGGACTCGGCACGTTTGCCACATTCACCAGCTCCACCTCCGCAAGTCACACGATCTCCTCGGGGACCGTGGCGATCAACCTCGCCGCCCCCGGGACCGCCAACAGACTGACGGTCGGGGCGAACAACGTGGTGCCCGGCGACACGATCCAGCGCGCCGCCGACCTCACGAACAGCAGCGGCTCCGGCGGAGACCCGTTGTCGGCGACGGTGCTCACCACGACAGCCTCGCCCAGCTCCCTGCTGGACACCGAAACGGCGAACGGTCTGCAGATGACGATTGACAAGTGCTCGACTGCGTGGACCGAGGCAGGCACCTCGCCCGCCTACACGTACACGTGCAGCGGCACGACCAGCACCGTGCTGGCCTCACGACCGGTGATCGGCGCCAACCTGGCGCTGTCCGGTCTTGCTTCTCTGACCCCTGGCTCGACCGACCACCTGCGCGTGACCTTGACGCTGCCGACCGCGGCGCCGAACACGATGCAGAATCAAACCTCGACCATCTCCTACAACTTCGTCGGCACCCAGCGCGCCGGCGCCAGCAAGTAGGAGTCCGTAATGACCTCCCGAACAGCATGGGTATTCCTGCAACGAGCGATGCTCGCCGTGGGCGTGCTCATGCTGCTCGGGCTGGCCGTCCTTCCCCGTCTCGGCATCTACCGGACGGCGACCGTGCTCACCGCGAGCATGCGTCCCACCTTTTCTCCTGGCGACATGGCCGTGACCGTGCCCGAGCCGGTCTCCTCCGTGCGCGTCGGCCAGGTGATTTCCTATCGAGTGCCTACCGGCGAACACCAGATCGAGACCCACCGGGTTGTCAAGATCGTGCAGGGCCAAGGCACCTCGAACCCCGTGATTCAGACCAGGGGCGACGCCAACCAGGCCAACGACCCTTGGACGGCTCGACTGCAAGGCGCCACCGCCTGGCGCCAGGTCACCGTCCTGCCGAAGCTCGGATATGTCGTCAACTTCTTTCGCGGACGAGCCATCGAGATGGCAGCGGTACTTCTTGCCCCGATCGTCCTGGTTGTGCTCCTGCTCTCTGAGATCTGGAGTGGCGCCGGCGACGAGTGCAACTGAGGACGAACGTCGCGAGCGGCGCGAGCGTCGTGTTTCGCGCAAGCCCTACTTCGGCCCCGAGCGCCGCGTAGGCGGAGACCGGCGCATCGGCCGCGCGCGCCTGCTCGGGCCGGCGACCGCGTTCCAGCCCCAAACATCTGGCCTCGGCCCGGCTTCGTGGGCCGGCGGCCAGCCGGCAACCGATTGAGGAGAGTCTCGTGTCCCGCTACTCATTCACCGCTATTGCGACCCTCGTGACTTTGGTTGCGCTCACAAGCGCCACCGCCGCGTTCGGCGTCTTCACCGCCAAAGCAACCGGTGGGCCCATCACTGTGGCGAGCGCGTCTCTGTCGGCGCCGAAAACCGTTAAAGCGGCTCAGACGAAATGTAAGACGAACCACACGCCCGAAATCCTCGTCGAATGGACGGCGACCAGCTCCGCGGCGGCGACCGAATACGCCATTGAACGGGCCACGTCCAGCAATGGCCCTTACGCCGAAGTCGCGAGCGTCTCGATCTCCCAGCGCTCCTACACGGACAGCAGCCAGCTCGGCTACTCGACCACCTACTACTACCGGGTCAGCGCCACCGTCGAATCCTGGAGCGCCGCGTCAAGCGCGGTTTCGGTGAGGACGCTCGGCAAATCCTGCGTGTAGGAAGCGAGCGAGGCGCGCAGACGGCGCCCTGGCAGGAGCGATCTGTGTGCCTGCGAGGGGCGGCTCGGGCTACTTCCCCCGCCGGTAGCGATACCCGAACCCCCGCACCGTCTCGATCGGCGTGGAGTTGGACCGGTCGGGGTCCAGCTTGTGGCGCAAGTAGCCCACGTAAAGCTTCACCTGCTCGGGCGACACGCCAAACGCGTCGCCCCACACGAGCTCGAGCAGCTGGTCGCGGCTGAGCACCTGGTTGGGGTGGCGCACGAACACCGCCAGCAGCTTGAACTCCAAAGGCGTCAGCGCGATCGCTCGCTCCTCGTAGAGCACCACGTGCGCGGCGAAGTCGATTGAGAGGCGCCCGTCCGCGTAGGTGCTCTGCTGCTCCTCCCTCGGCCCGGCCCGGCGCAACAACGCCGCCACGCGCGCCACCAGCTCTTGGCGCCCGAACGGCTTGACCACGTAGTCATCGGCGCCGCCCCGAAGTCCCCGCACGCGCTCGAGCTCGGTCTCGCGTGCGGTCAGCATCAGCACCGGCACGTCGCTGAGCTCCCTGATGCGCTCGAGCGTGCTCCAGCCGTCGAGCTCGGGCATCTCGACGTCCAAGATCACCAGGTCGGGAGCCGCCGCATATAGGTCGCGCAGGCCCGAGCGCCCGTCGGACGCTTCACGCACGTCGTGCCCGGCGCGCTCAAGCAGGCCCCGCACGACGCTCCGCGTGACTTCGTCGTCGTCGACCACCAAGACGCGGGAGGCGCTCATACCCCGCCCACACCTCGCTCCCACGGCGATCCGACCGGCGGGGTCGAGTATGAACTCATGGCACGAATAGTCATCAGCGAGCCCCACCGAGACGTCCGAGCACTGATCGCCCGGATGGTGCTCCAGTTGGGCCACGAACCGATTGTCCTCAACACTCCGATGCCCGAGCAGTTCATCGGCGCCGACCTGTTCCTGGTCGAGCCCTCCGATCCGATCGGCGCGGTTCTTGTCAAGGCGGCGGATTTGATTCGACCCGACATGCCGATTGTGTTTGTCAGCGTCGAGCCTCCTCCCGAGCTCGACGTCGAGCCGGCGGCGCACGTGATGAAGCCCTTCACCAGCGAGCAGCTGCGCGAGGCGATCGACCGGGCCTTGGCTCCACGGCACCGGCGCTGCGCCTGATCGCCGGTACGGCACCGGAGCTGCGCCTGATCGCTGGTAGGGCTCCTATCCCTTGCCACCGGCAGGCGAGGTTGGGGGTGGGAGGGGCGACCCTCAATCGGCATAGGCGCGCCTGATGCCGTCCAGCTCTCCGAGCGTGTCCACGAAGCTGTCGAGCAACTCCGGGTCGAAGTGGACGCCGCGCTCCTCACGCATCATGTCCACCGCTGTCTTCAAGGGAAAGGCCGGTCGGTAGACGCGGTCGCTGGTGAGTGCGTCGAACACGTCGGCCACCGCGGCGATACGGCCCTCGACCGGGATCTCCTCGCGCGCCAGTCCGCATGGATAGCCGCTGCCGTCCCAGCGCTCGTGGTGGGTGTGGGCGATGCGCGCGCCCAACTGCACCACCTCGGAGGCGGAGCCCGCGAGCATCCGGTAGCCGGCCTCGGCGTGGGTCTTGATGACCTCGAACTCCTCGGTCGTCAACTTGCCGCGCTTGTGCAGCACGCTGTCGGGCACCGCCACCTTGCCCACGTCGTGGAGTTGGCTGGCGAGGCGGATACGCTCGGCGTGCTGTGCGTCGATACCGACCTCGCGCGCCAATGCCTCGCAATAGGAGCTCATGCGCTGCAGGTGGTGGCCGGTCTCCTCGTCCCTGAACTCCACGACTCTGGCCAAGCGGAAGATCGTCTCGGCCTGGCTCAGCCACACCTTGCTCTCGGAGCGTCGCAGCTCCTCCATCGCGTCCTCCAAGCTGGCGCTACGCTGCGCGGCGGTCGCCTGCAGGCTGTGCAACATGCGCTTGTTCTCAAGCTCCACGGAGCGGCGGTGCAGAGCGTTGGCTACGTTGATCAACAGCTCGCCGGCGCCGACCGGCTTGACTACGTAGCCGAAGGCGCCTAGCTCGATCGCGGTCATCGCCAAACGCGGGTCGTCCTCGCCGGTCACCATCACGACCGCCGCGCCTGGGTGCTCGCTGCGGATGTGTCCCAGCAGCTCCACACCCGATTCGCCGGGCATGTTCACGTCCAAGAGCACGAGCTCGTAGTCGCCGTGAGCCAGCAGCTCGCGCGCATCGCTTGCATTGGCGGCCGCGTCGCATGCGTAGCCGCGCTCCTTGACCACCCGCTCGGCCCAACCGCGCAGGGCGTCGTCGTCGTCAACTATGAGCAACTCTGTCATTGCCGCCACACCTCCGGTGTGGCAGGTTTGGGAAGGATGGGGAGGCCGCGAGGGGTCATCGGGCCAGCACCTGCTCGATCTTGGCCAGCAGCGCGGCGGCCGAGAAGGGCTTGTCGAGCAGGTCGAAGTTGCCTTTCATCTGGCCTTGGGCGCTCAGGATCGGCTCGGCAAAGCCAGACATCAGCAATACGCGCGTCTCTGGGTGCTCGGCCCCGAACACCTCGGCCAACTGGGTGCCGGCCATGCGCGGCATGATCACGTCGCTCAAGAGCAGGTGGATCTGGCTGCCGTGCTCGCGCGCCACCTGCAGCGCCTCCTCGCCGTTGGCCGCGAACAGCACTTTGTAGCCGTGGCGCACCAGGATGCGGCGGCTCACCTCACGCAACGCGTGCTCGTCCTCGACCAGCAGGATCGTGCGCTCGTTGGTCATCGGTGCCGGGTCGGGCTCAGCCGGGGCCTCGCGCTGCGGTCTGTCGGTGGCGGGCAGCAGCGTCGTGAAGGTGGTGCCGATGCCCTGCTCGGAGTAGATGTGGACATGGCCGCCGGCTTGGGTCGCGATCCCGAAGACGGTTGCCAACCCCAGGCCGGTGCCCTGGCCCGGCGGCTTGGTCGTGAAGAACGGGTCGAACGCGCGCGCGAGCACGTCCTCGGGCATGCCGGTGCCGGTGTCTGCGATGCGCAGGCGCACGTACGGTCCTGGCGCGATATCCGAATCGCCCGAGCCGTACATCTCGTCGATCTCGACGTCGGCCGTGTCGATCGTCAAGCGGCCTCCGTCGGGCATCGCGTCGCGGGCGTTGATCGCCAGGTTGACGAGCACCTGTTCGAGCTGGCCCGGGTCCATCAAGACCGAGGACAGCCCCGGCTCGAGCGTGCTGATGAGTTCGACGTGCTCGCCGATCGTGCGTCGCAGCAGCTGCTCCACTTCGGCGACGACGACGTTGACGTCGACCACTTCGGGCTGTACCACGTCGCGGCGGGCGAAGGACAGCAGCTGGCGGGTCAGGTTGGCGGCGCGCTCGGAGGCCCGGCGGATCTGCTCGATGTCCTCGAGCGTTCCCTGCCACTTGCTGCCGCCGGGGAGCTGGGCCGCCGCTTCCAGGTCATGGGCGACGAAGGCCGCGTAGTTGATGATGACCGCCAGCAGGTTGTTGAAATCGTGGGCGATCCCCCCGGCCAGCTCGCCCAAGCTCTCCAGGCGCTGGGCTTGCTGTAGGCGCCCCTGGACCCGATACTGCTCTTGGTCGGTTCCCGTCCGACTGATTTCCTGCACAGCGCTCTTTTACCTTCAGAACGTCTCCTTCAATCGGAATTTCGGCGACAGTTCGCCAATGCTTGAATATCCGGGTTTTATCCGGGGTCTCGCCCCCGACTATCAGGGTTGCTCCAACTATTGAAGCTACTTGGGGGGTCGGCTCGCAGGCCGTTCCGTCTGAGCCACGTCGGGGCTGAACCGGTCGGGATTCCTATATGCCTTCGCCCGGCAAAAACTCGTTGGTGAAGGGCGGCAGCGCCGCGCCGTTGGGGTTGGATTTGATGAGTTTGTGCGTGTACATCCAGCTTGAGAACGCCGCCCACGCTGAGGGGTCCTGCCAGCCGTAGACCTTTTCGTGGTTGGCAGGCCTCATCGCCGGCAAAGTCGCTTGGATCGAGGCGAGCTGCAGCTTCTGTTGCGCGGAGGGGTTGGCCTTGACGATCAAGGTTGCGGCCGCGGCCGGGTTGGCCTGCACCTGCTTCTGTCCCTGGGTGAGCGCGTGCAGGAACGCTCTCAATTCCGCTCCTCGCTTGCCCGCCTCGTCTTCGCGCACGACGAGGACCAGCTCGTTGTAGATGGGAACGCCTGCCTGGTCGATCGGGATCACGACAGGCTGCTTGCCCATCTGGCGCAGCTGGATCGCCTCGTAGTTCCAGTAGCCGCCCAGCGTGGCCGCGACCTTGTTCGAGAGCATCGAGCCGACCAGGTTGAAGCCCACGTCGCTTTCGGTGACCGAGGCGGGGTTCACGCCCGCGGCTTGCAGGGCAGTGTGGAGCTCGGCGGCCTGGTAGGGGATGCCGGCCGTGCCCACGCGCTTGCCCGCGAGGTCGGCGACCTTGCTCACGTGGGCGGAGGGCAGGGCGATGATCGAGGTCAAGGGGCGCTGCACGAGCGCGCCGATCGAAACCACTTTCAAGCCTTGGTCTCGCGCGAGCAAGAGCTCGGGCTCATAGGAGATCGCCATGTCCACCTTGCCGGCCGCCAACAGCTTGAGCGGTTCGGCCGTTTCGCTGGGGACGACCGGTTTGACGTCGAGCCCGGCCTTGGCGAAATCGCCGTCGACTATCGCGGCGTACAGAGGCGCGTGGTCGGCGTTGGGGAACCAGTCGAGCATCACCGAGAAGGGCGTCGTGCTGGGCGCCGAGACGACGTCCTGCTTTGAGCCGCAGGCCGAGATGGCAAGCAGGCAGGCGGCGGCCAGCAGGGGCGCGAAGGCATGGCGGACTCTCAATGGACTTCTCCTCTCGGTTTTTGCGCCCACGGCGCGAGCACGCGCTCGGCCAGGGCCAGGGTGTAGAAGCAGGCGATCGCGAACACGAACAGCACGACCGCGGCCGCATAGGCACGGGGGGTCTGCAGTGCGTTGATGTCGGCGTTGATCTGGTGGCCGAGACCTGCGTAGGGACCGGTCGTGGCGGTCGAGGTCTCGGCGATGTAGGCGCCGATCACGCCGACCGCCAAAGCGATCCGGGCGCCGCTGAGGGCGGCCGGGATGGCGGCGGGCAGCTCGCCGAAGCGCAATGCCTGCCAGCGCGAGGCGCCGAGCGTGCGCAGCAGCTTGAGCTGGTCGGGGTCGAACCGAAGACAGGCCGTCCACGGTCGTGACGACGACCGGGAAGAAGCAGATCAAGACGATCACGAACAGCTTGGGCAAGACCCCGAAGCCCCACCAGAACACGAGCAACACGCCGATCAGGGCGATCGGCACCGCCTGGGAGCCGACGGCCAGGGGATAGACCGCCCGGCGCAAGAGTGGGGAGAGGTGGATCAGGACGCCGAGCACGAAGCCCAGCAGGAGCGCCAGCAGCACCCCGAGGCCGACCTCTTGGGCCGTCAGTTCCAGGTTGGCCGCCAACAGGCCCGCGTTGTCCCAGGCTTCGGTGGCGACTTCGTGCGGTGCGGGCAGCACGATCGAGCTGACCGAGCCCAGGTCCGCGTACAGCTCCCAGGCGCCGAGCAGGGCCAGCGCCAGTAGCGCCGCGGGTAGACCACGGGCGATGCGGTCGCCTATTGCGCGATGGGGCGCCCTACGCGCGCGCGGGGGGGTACCCTGCGTGGGACTCATCGTTCGTTGCCTTCCGATGCGCCCAGCTGGAGGGCTTTCAAGGCTTGCTCGCGCAGCGCGACCACGTCCACGTTGGTGCGAGTCCGGGGACGGGGCAGCTCGACCCGCAGCTCGGCGACGACCCGGCCGGGGCGGGATGAGAGCACGGCGACCCGGTCGGCCAGCACGATCGCCTCCTCGACGTCGTGGGTCACCAACACCACCGTCCTCGGCTCGCGCACGAGCGCGCCGGTCAGCCATTCCTGCATCTCCTGCCTGGTGATCGCGTCGAGCGCCCCGAACGGCTCGTCCAGACACAGCACGGGCTTGCCGGACAGCAGGGTTCGCACGAAAGCAACCCGCTGGCGCATCCCGCCCGACAGCTCGTGCGGGCGGGCCCGCTCGAAGCCGCGCAAGCCAAGCTCCTCGAAAAGGGCTGCCCCCTGCGCGCGCGCGCGGGCGCGCGATTCACCCGCTATGCGCAATGCAAGCGCGGCGTTGTCCACTGCGCTCAGCCAAGGCAGCAACAGGTCGCGCTGGGGCATCAGCACCGCCGGCTCGCCCACGATCGTGCCCACGTCGGGCCTTTGCAGTCCGCAGATCAGCTCCAGTAGCGTCGTCTTGCCGCAGCCGCTCGGGCCAACCACCGCCAGCACCGAGCCGCGCGGGGCGCTCAGGGAAACGTCGGACAGCGCCTGAACCTCGACGCCGCGGCTGTCCTCATACGCCCGGCTGACGCCGTCCAAACCGATCCCGCTTGGCCCCTCGGGCTGGGTGCCTGCGCCCGATGCTGGTGGGTCGTCTGTACCGTGCGGCTGTTTTGAGTGGCCTTCACGGGACTTCAGTTGCGTCTGCACTGCGCTCCCTCCGCGGGCATTACCCCACAGGTTCGAAGGGTCGGCGCCGGATCATGCACCATCTCAGCCAGTTTCCCACCAGCTCCCCTGTTGTCACTATCGATGCTAGCGCGGGGCGGCGATCACCGGGCGGGTGAGCGCCTTGACGAAGTCCTCGAGCTGGCCGGTCGTCCAGCACTCGAACGCGGTGCAGTACTCCTCGTAGGCGGCGATCACCGAGTCGCCGTAGTTCCAGTACAGGCGTGGCTCCGGGTTCAGCCAGAAGGTGCGCCCCGCGCGCGCCGCAACCTGGCCGAACAGGTCGGCGCGAGGGTCGCGCCCGTTTGTGCGCGCGTCGCCCAGGACGATCACGGTCGCGCGCGGGTTCATGTCGTCCTGGATCAGCTCCAGGAGCTCCATCCAGACGCGCCCGTAGTCGGTGTAGCCGGAGATGTCGGCCACGCCCGCGTCGTTCGAAATGCGCTCGGAGACCGTCCTGAAGTCGCGCTCGTGCTCGAATACGTCGGTCACCTCGGAGATCCGCTCGATGAACACGAACGAGCGCATCTTGCGAAAGGAGTCGTGCAAGGCGTGCAGCACCGACAGGAAGAAGACCGAGGCCGAGGTCACGCTGGTGGAGACGTCGCACAGCACATAGATCTCGGGGCGCTTGGGACGGCGCGGGCGGAAGCGCAGCTCGACCGGCACACCGCCCGTCTGCAGGGAGGCTCGCATCGTGCGCCTCACATCCACGTGGGCGTGGCGGCGGTGGCCTCGGTTCTGCTTGCCCTGCGTGGCCAGGCGCCGGCGCAATTGGGCGACCACTCTGTGCACCGCCGCCAGGTCGGCCAGGGGCCCTGATGGCAAGGCCCGGTCCAGCTCTCCGAGGGGCCGCGCGGGGGGCAGGCGCCCGGAGCGCTGCACCTGGGTGCGTTCCAGCTCGCGGCGCATCAAGGCCTCGAAGCGGCGCAAAGCGTCGCGGGGCACACCGTCGCGGCGCGGGTCGTCCTCGGGCAGGTCCGGTTGGGGCTCGGCCCGCAAGCCGAGCGCGCGCCTGATGCGCTGCACGTCCACTCCGATTACGCCGCTGCCCTGCTCGGCCTGGCCGAAAGTGGCGATCGCCATGCGGGCGAGGTCTCGCATCGCGCCCTCCGCGCCACCGCCTTCGGCGGCCAGCAAGGCTTCGGCGATCTGGCGGCGCAGGGCATCGAGTTCGTTTTCGGAGAGCTCGCTCAGGTCGAACGCCGAAGAGCCCGTTTCCTCCTTGACGCCTTGGCGCACCGACTCGATCTCGACGGCGCGGAAGAAGAAGCGATCGAAAACCAACTCGTACGTACGTCGATCCTCTTGACTCTTGGCCAATGTGGCCGCCAGCGCCTCTCTGAACTCGCCTTGCGAGGTCCACGGGATCTCACGCAACACGGCGAACGCGTCGAGCAGCTCCGAGGTGCCGACCGCGACACCCTCGGCGCGCAGTTGCTCGCCCAGTTCGAGCAGGCGCGCCGCCATTCCCTCGGGTGCGATGGGGTTTGGGAGGGAGTCAGGCACGTCAGGCATATGGCGAATGGTATGCGCCCGCTATCTCGATGCCAGGTCCGGTGGCTTGAAGTGGGTAGGTCAGCCTCTCCGTGCATCTCGTGCCTCGTGGGAAGGACACTTCGCAAATGACATTGTTCCTCTCGGTCAAGAAAAGTTTTTGCCAGGGGGGTTGACTTTTGCTGTCGTTCGGGTATAAGGTTGTATCCGTAGTGGCATCCCCCTCGGGGGTGCGTCGAAAATAGGTCTGGTTTCGGGTTGCCTTCACAGGCGTGCCTGCAGGAGCCAGTTGGGGATTCATCGGAGAGGGAGCCGGGTCGCTTCTATGAGGGAGCCAGAGTTTCGCGTGCAGTTTTCGAGGCATAGCGTGGATACGAGTCCATGCGGCGCTAGACGGTCCGTTATAAGACGCGTCAGCGTCGCTGACGCGTCTCTCTCTCTCTCTCTCTCTCTGGGATAGCCGGCCTCTAGCCGCTAGTCGCCAGGATCGCGGGCTCGACCCGCGCACAGCCAGGTCGGACGCCCGGCTTGGTCATTTGCGCGCGAGGCGCGCATCCAGGTCAAATCTCTGTTCTTTGCCCGCCGCGAGCAGTCGCTCGACGGTGGCTTTGTGCTGTCCCTGTGCGGGTCGGCGTCGTGTCGTTGCTCCTGAGGAGGGGATGGTTTGATGCGCAGGCTCCTTTATCCGTTCGTTCGCCTCGCCGTCGGTCGCCGGTTTTCCGCTCAGCGCCGGCGCGCGCTGCTGCCGGCTGTGATCGTGGTGTGCGGCGTGGCTTTCGCGCTCGTTCCGCAGTATGCGGCGGCGGAAGCCGTGGCAGGGCCGGAACCGGCGCAGGGCCCTTCGGGTTTGCCTGACGGACGGGTGTATGAACAGGCTTCGCCTACCAACAAGAATGGTAACGAGGCCGGTGCGCCTAACGGTGAAACGGCGCCTTACATGGTGGCTGGTGTGGGCGGTGATGAAGTGGCGTATTCCAAAACGGGTCCGCTCGGCGAAGCGCCGTCCGGGTTTGACTATTTCAGTATCGCGCGGCGGTCCCCGACGGGCTGGCACAGTCGTGCTGCTGTTTCGCGGGGTGAGGGTAAGCAGGGAGCGTTCAAGACCAATCCTGAAGTTGGTCTTGGGTTCTCCGCGGAAATGGGGGCGAGCGTGTTCGGCGCGAAAGATGTGTTCGTGCCAGAACAGGAACCGTCGAGCCCGACGCCGCACCTGTACAAGTACAACGAAGACGGCAGCGTCGAATGGATCGGCAAGCCCACGATCGCCGAACCACGCACGCTCGAAGGTGGTGGAGGAGCATCGGGATACTATTCACTCTCCGGTGGCAACGAAGGAAAGCTCGCGGGCGCCTCCCCTGACTTCAACACGATTTACTACGCGTTCGAGGGTGTTTTGACGAGCGCCGAGGAAGTACCGGATCTTGCGCTGGGCAATGTGTCACGCGCCGAATTGCTCAGAGCGATGGACGCGAGCCGCAACGAGCCGGCGAGCGATGACGGCTTCTTCGAGTGGCACGAAGGCGCGCTGGAGTATGCCGGTGTGTTGCCGGACGGTTACATCGATCCGTATGGAGCTGTGCCGGCAGGCACAGGGTCTAGATTCTTTTACAGCGCTGAAGCGCTTGGAAACCAGGTCTCCGAAGACGGTCGCAAGGCGTTCTTTGTCAGTCCAGATCCGTCTTCTGGCTCTGGCAGGCCGTCTGAGCTTTATGTGCGTGAGACGGCGGCGGACGGGACACAGTCCACTGTGCTCGTCTCGCGGGATCTGCTGTTGCCCGAGGTAGGCGGACTGCCTTCGGGGGCGCCGTCGGGAGCGTCCTTCAGTGGTGCGTCGTCGGATGGGTCGCATGTCTTCTTTGAGAGCGGTGATCAGTTGACATCGGACGCGCCGAACGGAAGCACGGCGAAGGAGTATGTGTTCGATACGGAGACGAACACGCTGTCCTATCTGCCGGGTGTGGGGGGTCCCGTCGCGGTCTCGCGCGACGGGTCGAGCTTCCTGTTCGAACTAGAAGGCTCGCTTGAGGTTTGGGACGGAGGCATGGTGACCGAATTGGGTCTGGGTCAACTGTCGAGGACCGAATGGGGCGCGTTTGCGCGTTCGTCAGCGTCGGGTTCCGTGTTCGTGTTTCAGAGCGGCTCACCGTTCACCTCATTCAAATTCAACAATGGCGAAGGCAGCTATGAAGAGATCTACCGCTATGAAGTGGCGAGCAACGAGCTGAGCTGCGTTTCGTGCCCGCCCGCGGGTGTCGCGCCGACGGGCAATGCCGCGCTGTCGCACGCTATCCCGACGCTAGGGAGCACGGAGTTTGCGGGATTTATCACGGGCAACCGTGGTGTCTCTGAGGACGGCAGCCGTGTGTTCTTCGACACGCCCGATCCGTTGGTGTCGCAGGACACCAACGGTGTGCGGGACGTTTACGAGTGGGACAACGGCACGTTGTATCTGATCTCAACGGGTGTGAGCCAGAGCGAATCGTTCTTCGGGGACAACAGTCCCAGCGGCAACGACGTGTTCTTCTCCACCACCGAAGGGTTGGTGTCTGGGGACACGGATGAAAGCTATGACGTGTACGATGCGCGTGTTCCGCGGCCGGGCGATCAGTTGCCGCCGAGTGTGGTGCCGTGCGAAGGTGCTGTGTGTCAGGGGCCGCCGAGCGTGCCGCAACTTCTGTCTGTTCCGGCTAGTGCCGCGTTTGACGGCGCGGGGCAGGTCACGCCGCCACCGGCTGGTCATAGCGCGGTGAAGGGACTGACGCGCAAAGCAGCGTCTCGAGAACAGGCGTTGCGTGCGTGCAAGCGCGGCAAGAATGCCCGCAAGCGCGCTCAGTGTGTCCGTGAGGCGCACAAACGGTACGGGGCGAAAGCGTCGAGTGCACGACAGAGAGGCAGCCAGAGCGGTCGTAATAGCCAGCACAACGGGAGGGGCAAGTGATGGTGTGGGATACGTTTAGGGCATGGTGCTGGCGTGAGCGTGCAGGGACGTCGGCTCTATGTGCGCTGGTTACTGTCGCGATCTTCTCGGTTTGCGCGGGCAGCGCGGCCGCCGCAACTGCTCCTCAGTGGGCGGTGACGGTGGTGCCGACGCCGACGAACCTTGTGCCGGAAAGCCCGCGCACGGAGGTCGACCAGTTGACGGTTGACGCGACCGGCGGCAGATATGCGTTGCATGTGCTCCTCCACGGCAAATCTGACTCGACAAGCAGCGTTCCATACAACGCCACTGCGCAACAGGTCGAAGAAGCTCTGAACCAGCCGCTGAAAAAAGAAGGAAGCGGCAGCGTTGTGGTCACTGAAACGCCCGGTGGCGCCACGACCCACGTCTATCGGGTTGAATGGGCGGGCAGTGCCGCTCAAAGCAGTTTGACGTTCGTGGGTGTCGAAGGATTGACGGGCGAAACGCGCCTGCTTACGGGTGGGGGTCGGGCAGTGTCGTTCACGGCGCTCACGAAGGGCGTCAGCGAAGAGCGTCTGATCGTTACGGCGACGAATGTCGACGGTGCTCCTACGAGCGGCACGGTGACGCTCGGCGACATGGTGCCCGCAGGTTTGACGGTGACGCAAGTCGAAGGGCAATATCCGTATCACGGGTCGGGGTTGGAATGCGAAGCGCCACCGGTGGTGTCGTGTAAGGATGGAGAACCGATTCTTCCCGGCGGCATGCTCATCGTGACGGTAAGCGTGCGTGTCGCGGGTGGGTTGCCCGCGAGCGTGCCGGACACCGCGACGGTGAGTGGTGGTGGGGTTGAACAGGTCGAACGTCTTGTGTCGTTGCCGGTGAGCGAAAATCCGGTGTCGTTCGGTGTCGCTCCGGGTAGTCTTGTGGCGTCGCTGTCGAGCATGCAGGCGGGTGCTCATCCGAACATAACGAACGTGTTCACGATGGCTACTACCGAACCGGATTCGCCTCCCGCCTTCCCGAAGGATGTACGCTTCGATGTGCCGGCGGGGTTTGTCGGGAATACGGTTGGGATGCCGCGCTGTTCGATGCAGGGCGTGCTAGACGAGTTCTCTAAGGAAAATGCGTGTCCGTCGGATGCGATGGTGGGTATGGCGACGATAACGCTCTCGGTGAGTCCTGGCAATGCATTCACGCTTGTGACGCCGGTGTTCAATATCGCGCCGGCACCGGGTGAGCCTGCCGCGTTCGCGTTCAACGCGCTGATTGTCACCGTCCGGTTGGATACTAGTGTGTTGTCGAACGGGAATTATGGTGTGCGTGTCACCGCTCCCGATATCAGCGAGGGAGCGGCTTTGTTGACGAGCTCGATCACGCTGTGGGGCGTCCCGGCCGATATGGATGGGCCAGGGGAAGGAGAACTGTTCACGGGTGGTACGTTTGGTGGTCAGAATAGTACGGCGCGTGTGCCGTTCTTGACCAATCCGCAACAATGCTCTGAAGGTTTGACCGCGACGATGAGCGCGGACGCGTGGGGGAACCCGAACGTGTTCGTGCCCGCTGAAACGTTGTCGTTGGGGACGCTGACAGGGTGTGACCAGTTGCGTTTCGACTCGTCGTTCTCGATGGTGCCGGACACTTTGGAAGCTGGTGTTCCTGCTGGTTACCATTTCGATCTGCGGGTGCCGCAGAACAGTTCGCCCGATGGGATAGCCACCCCGAACGTGAAGGACGTGAGTTTGACGTTGCCGTTGGGGACTGTTGTGAACCCTTCGGCGGCGTGGGGTTTGAAGGCTTGCACTAACGGCCAGTTCTATGGGTCTGGTGGTGCCTCCCAGGAACCGGCCGCCCTGGCGGGTTGTCCGCGTGAAGCGCAGGTAGGGACCGTGCAGATCAAGACTCCCGCGCTCGAAGAAGCCCTTGAAGGCAAAGTGTTCTTGGGTACGCCGGAATGCGAACCGTGCACGCCGACCGATGCGCAAGACGGACGGATGGTGCGCCTGTTCGTGCAGGCCGTCAGCGAAGGCGAAGGCGGGATCGTGGTCAAGCTCGAAGGTCATGGTCGTATAAACCAGCAGACGGGGCAGGTCACGACGACGTTCGACGACAATCCGCAGTTGCCCTTCAGCGAGTTCAAACTGACGCTCGCCGGCGGTCCGAGGGCGGTGCTCGCGAACCCCCGCGCGTGTGGATCGGTGGGCTCGAACATCGATTTGACGCCGTGGAGCGCTCCGGTCACGCCTGACTCACTCTCCTCGTATGGATTTGAAATAAACCAGGATTGTTTTGGTCCGCAGTTCCATCCCTCGTTCGTGGCTGGCAGCCCGAACATTCAGGCTGGGGAATATTCTCCGTTCACGCTCTCGTTCGGTCGCTCGGATCAGGACGAGTTCCTGAACGGGATCAGTTTGAAAATGCCCCCGGGACTGTTGGGGAACATCGGTTCTGTAACGCAGTGCAAAGAACCCGAAGCCTCGCAGGGTACGTGTGGGGAAGGAAGCCTGATCGGGCATACCCAGGTGTTGACCGGGCCGGGAGCGGACCCATTCCTGGTGACGGGTGGGAAGGTGTTCCTGACCGAAGGGTATAAGGGCGCACCGTACGGCCTCTCGATAGTCGTGCCGGCGGTGGCTGGTCCGTACACTCTCTCTGGCACGACTGGGAAGGGCACTGTGGTGGTGAGGGCGAGGATCGAAGTCGATCCGGTCACGGCAGCGCTGACGGTCATTAGCGACCCGTTGCCGTCGATGCTGGATGGGATCCCGCTCCAGTTGAAGGTCGTGAACGTCATGATCGACAAGCCGTCGTTCACGTTCAACCCGACGAACTGCAGCAAGCTCTCGATCGGAGCGACTTTGTCGAGCACGGAAGGGCTCTCGGCGGGTGTGGCGAGCCCGTTCCAGGTCACCAACTGCGCGAATCTCGCGTTCAAACCGCAGTTCAAGGTCTCGACGCAGGGCAAGACGAGCAGGGCTGGTGGTGCGAGCCTGGATGTGAAGCTTGCTTATCCGAAGGCTCCGTGGGGCTCTCAGGCGAACATCGCGAAGGTCAAGGTCGATCTGCCAAAGCAGTTGCCCTCCAGGCTCTCGACGCTGCAGAAGGCGTGCACGGAGTCGCAGTTCGCATCCAACCCAGCAGGGTGCCCGGCGGCCTCGAGGGTGGGGACGGCTGTCGCGAGGACGCCGATCATCCCGGTCGCACTGGAAGGCCCGGCGTACTTCGTCAGCCACGGCGGCGCGCAATTCCCCGAGCTGATAGTCGTGCTTTCCGGTTACGGTGTGACAGTCGATCTGCATGGCGAAACGTTCATCAGTAAAGCGGGGATCACGAGCAGCACTTTCCGTCAGATCCCCGACGTGCCGATCGGCTCGTTCGAGCTGAAGCTGCCGGAGGGTCCCGACAGTGCGCTCGCGGCGAACAAAAACCTTTGTGCGAGCGTGCTGAAGATGCCGACAGCGTTCACGGCGCAGAACGGGATGACGATCAAGCAGTCCACACCGATCGGTGTCACGGGGTGCGCGAGGCACAAGGTCAAAAAGGCAAGCAAACTCAAGAAGAGATGACATGGGCAGCAGGCAACGCGCGTCCTCGCTACCGGTGGTGGCGTTCGATGGGGGTCGATCCGGTGGTGTGGGTGTAGGACTTGTACGCGCTGGTGAGCCGTCCGGTCATGGTTCTGGCGGACGGTCGTTGGCGGGGGGCGAGGGGCTCGTGGACGGGCACGAGCGACTCTTTCAAATCCAGCGTGCTCGTATCGTTGCTGCCATGGTCGATGTGGCCTCTCAGCATGGTGTCGGTCATGCGACGGTCGCTCGTGTTGTGGCTCGCTCCGGTGTTTCGCGGCGTACCTTCTACGAGCAGTTCCTCGATCGAGAAGAGTGTTTCCTGGCTGCGTTCGACCATGCCGTCGAGGCGATAGCGGCGGTTGTGGTTCCTGCTTATCGTGAGCCCTCGAGGTGGCCCGAGCGGGTGCGTTGTGGTCTGGTGGCTCTGCTCCGGTTCCTGGACTGCGAGCCGGCTCTCGCGCGTCTGGTGGTAGTCGAGGCGTTCGGTGCCGGTCCCAAGGGTCTAGAGCACCGTAGGCGCTGTATCGCGCGTGTCGTCGCCGTCGTGGACCGCGAGGGCCGCGCAGCCAAGGTCGGCGATGGTCCGCCCTCGCTCACGGGCGAGGGCGTGGTCGGTGGAGCGCTTTCTCTGATCCATGCTCGCCTCGCTTTCCCCGAGCCCGTGACGCATACGGCGGGCTCGTCCCCGACGAGCTCGCGGGGTGCTTCCTCTGGTGAAGAGGATGAGGCTGTGCTCATCGAGCTTCTCAACCCTCTTGTTTCGCTCGTCGTATCGCCCTATCTCGGTCTCGCTGCCGCGCGACGCGAGCTCGACCGGCCCCTGCCCACTTCGTTCGGCGAGACCTCCGGCGGCACAGCCCCATCGCGCTCGGCGTTCCAAGGCGCGCGGTCAGGCGACCCCTTGCGCGGCCTCGACATGCGCCTCACCTACCGCACCGTCCGCGTCCTGCTCGCGATCGCCGAGTTGACCCAACCAGGATCCCACCCCTCAAACCGTCAGGTAGGCGAAGCCGCAGGCATCCGCGACCAGGGACAGGTCTCCAAGCTACTCGCACGCCTACAACAGGTCGGCCTCGTCGAGAACGCCGTCGAGCCCCGGGCAAAGGGCGAAGCGAACGCCTGGACACTCACCCCACGCGGAGAGAACATGCGCCAAGCAATCTCCCACTAAGAAAACACGCTCCTTTCGGATCTTTCGGCGCAAGGCGACCGGCTCGTGTCCCTCAGGCGGCGGCATCCACCTGCGATGACGACGCGGCGGTCTCGGCCAGCTTCAGGCCCACCCGCTCGGCGACGATGTCCATGTCGGTGCGGTGCTTGACGATCACCGACATCGTTTCGTTGAAAGTGGTCGCGTCGATGTCCTTGGCGCCCAGCAAGAGCAGGGCGCGCGCCCAGTCGATCGACTCGGCGATCGAGGGAGGCTTCTTGAGGTCCAGCTCGCGCACCATGCCCACGACCTCCACGAGCCGGCGCGCTACGGCCTCCGACAGGTCGGGCGCGTGCAGCTTGACGATCGCCAGCTCGTGCTCCAGACACGGGTAGTCGAGCCACAGATACAAACACCTGCGCTTCAGCGCCTCGGTCAGCTCGCGTGAGTTGTTGGAGGTGAGCAACACGACCGGGTGGGTCTTGGAACTGACCCGGCCAAGCTCGGGGATCGAGATCTGGAAGTCGGAGAGGACCTCCAAGAGCATCGCCTCGAACTCTTGGTCGGTCTTGTCGATCTCGTCGATCAACAGCACGACCGGCTGCTCCGAGGCGATCGCGCTCATCAAGGGTCGCGCGAGCAGGAACTCCTCGCCGAAGATGTCCTCCTGCACGGCCTCCCAGCCGGTGCCGCTCGCCTCTGCCTGGATGCGAAGCAGCTGCTTGCGGTAGTTCCACTCGTACAAGGCCTTGGCCTCATCCAGGCCCTCGTAGCACTGCAAGCGGATCAGCTCCCTGTCCAGGTAGCGCGCCAAGGCCTTGGCCAGCTCGGTCTTGCCGACTCCCGCCGGTCCCTCCACGAGCACGGGCTTGCCGAGCTTCGTGGCCAGGTAGGCGACGAGCGCGGCCGACTCGCTCGGCAGGTAGCCGACCTCGCTCAGGCCTTGCGCGACCTCGGCCGATGACGTGGGTCCCTCAGGGGGCATCGTCGGGGGAATGATAGGGCTGGTCCTCGAAAGACAACTGCTCGGAGGGCTTGGGCGGGAAGCGGGGGCGCTTGGGCGCGGCCTTGGGGGTGGGGGACGGGCCTGTCGTGCCGGTCGGGGCACTGGCGCCAGACGTGGGCACGTGGCCGGCGTCGGACCGGGCTTGGTCTGGTCGTGCGGGAACGGGCGCCGCGCGCTCTTGGCGCCTGGGCGAGGGGGCGACGACCGTCACGTCCTCTCCGAGCACCGTCGTGTCTTCCCTGCTGACCGTTATGTCCTCTCGGGGGTCCCTTCCGCGGGTTGTCATGTCCTCTCCACGGGCTGCCCTGCGCGTGCGCGCGTGGGCGCGCGTAAGAGGGGTCTCGGGCGTGGCTGTCGCGCGCATGCGCCAACCCGCGTAGATGAGCGCGCCTGAGGCGACGAAGGCGAGGAAGAAGCCCCACTGGATGCCCACCGGGTAGCCGTGGCCCGCGGGGCGGCTGAAGACGCGGTAGAAGATCAGGAGGGTGGCCCAGCCACCGGCCACCATCACGATCGCCCCGTCGGAGCCGGGCATGTGGAAGTCCTTGCGCTCGGCCCGCGCGAACAGGAGCGCAATCACGCCCGCGGCGACGAGGAAGACGGCGGCCTCGACGAAGGACACGTCGCCGAAGGCGCTGATCGAGTGGGAGTCGATCGCGCCTGTCTTGCGCTCCAAGGACTGCAGCTCATACCACGGCAGGAACATCGTCACGAGCAAGGCGATGGCGGCCACCGCGGCGATGCGCTGCTCGGGCGCCAGGGCGCCCCAGGCGCGCGCGATACGCGTCATGGGCGGCCGTTTGGGGCTTTGCGGGGCATAGATCGATTGTATGGCGCGCCCCAGCGTGAGCCGCCGGGAGGGCGGGTCCGGCATTGGGGCTGGTCAGCCCGGCCTGGTGGGCAGGAGCGCCGGGGCGGCTGTGAGCGTGCGAGCTCAGCCGCTGAACATCCCGTAAATAGGGCCGTTCCTCCCGGTCAAGAAAAGTTTTTGCCAGGGGGGTTGACTTTTGCTGTCGTTCGGGTATAAGGTTGTTCATGTAGTGGCATCCCCCTTTGTGGGGACGCCAAACAAAAATAGGTCTGGTTCGGGTTGCCTTCGCGGGCTGACCTGCAGGAGCCAGTTGGGGAATTATCGGAGAGGGAGCCGGGTCGCTTCTAATGAGGGAACCAGAGTTTCGCATGCAGTCTTTCAGGCATAGCGTGGTCGAGAGGCCATGCGGCGTAGGCGGGTCCGTTATAGGACGCGTCAGCGTCGCTGACGCGTCTCTCTCTCTCTCTCTCTCTCTCTCTGGGATGGCCGGCGCCTAGGCGCTAGGCCCACCTGCCGCGGCAGTTTCGCGCGGCTCGCCGGATCTGGGGTCCGCCCTGCCCGGTTTGATTTCTCTCGCGCGGTAAGCGCGCTCTCAGTTTCTTGTTCTTCTGCCGTCGTGGCCGGGCGCCAACGACGGCTTTGTCATGCCCGCGGTCCCGCGGGTCTCGTGTGGATCGCTCTTTTGGGAGGGCATAGATTAAATGCGTAAAGCCAAGTCAATAAGCGAGGTCTGCGGCATAAGCCGCGTGCGGGAGTTGAGACGGCCTCTTGGTCGCGGGCTGACCCGCGTCTCTTGGCTCGCCGTCCTCGCCTCAAGTGCTTGCGCGGCGCTGCCGGCGGCCGCCGGTGCGTCCCTTCCAGACGGACGCGTCTACGAACAAGTCTCACCGGCCAACAAGGATGGGAATGTCGTCGGCAACCCGCTTGAACCCGCAACCGGAGCGTTTGGGCTGGCCGCGGGAGACGGCAACGCTGCCGTCTTTGTCGGTAGCGGTGCAATGGGCACGTCTTTCAGTGGCATGATCGATGAGTTCGTCGCCAGGCGGTCTGCGTCGGGCTGGACGACCAGCTCCGCGGTACCGAGAGAGCAGGGTACGATCAGCTTCACCGGGGGGCCTTTGACCGTCGTGCCTTCGTCGGACTTCTCGCGTTTCCTGTTCGCTGCGTTTGCGTCATATGTCTCGACTGAGCCGCTTGAAGCGGGCTCGTCTACGAACATCTTCCTCTCGGAAGACCCGGCGGTCGAACCGACCTGGATCGCTCGCCCGACTATCTCAGACCCGATTCCCGCCCCCGGACAGAACAACGAGGCTCACGACTATCTCATCGCCGGTGGTACGCCTAGTCTTGACACCGTCTATTTCACTTATTCGGGAACCCTTGTCGCGCAGGACGAATCGCGAGCGTCACACGTCGGTGGTGGCCAGAGTGAAAAGGAAACCTCTCCATGGGGGTTCTACGAATGGAGTGACGGAGCGCTCAGCGCGGCTGGAGTGCTTCCGGATGGGACGCTAGATCCGTGGGGTGCGGTGCCGGCTGCGCTTGCCGGAGCCACTAATTTCGAACGCTTCACCGCCGCCGATCAAGCGCATACGTTGGATAACGAGGTCTCAAGCGACGGGTCGCGCGCTTTCTTTATGAGCCCCGATCCGAATGCTTCGACGGTCACCAACGCGAAAGTGTGCGAAACGGAGGGCCCGTGCACCACCGCCACTCCGGAGCTGTACGTGCGTGAGAGGCAGCCGGACGGTTCGACGAGGACGGTGCTTGTATCTCAGTCCCAGCTCGAAGGCCACGTCGGCGAGCCGGCACCAGACGGTCTCGTACGCTTCAGAAACAGCACTGTTAGTGGGACATATGTCTATGCCTCGCCCGACGGTTCGCAGGCGTTCTTCGAGAGCGCCGATCGGTTGACGAGTGCCGCTCCCAGCGACAATTCGGTGAAGGAGTATGACTATGACGTCGAAACGGGCACGCTGACGTATCTGCCGGGTGTCAGCGGATCAATCGCGGCTTCTTCATCGGACGGCTCGGACTTCATCTTCGAAAACACAGCGACCACGCCCGCCGAGCTGGAACTCTGGACCACAGGTCCGGGCGGCGGGCGGATCACGCAGGTCACACAACTTGAAGGTGAAGGTGGAGGTATAGGTAATGGACGCGCGAGTGCCGACGGTTCGGTGTTCGTCTTTACGACGAGCGCGCCGGTGCCGGGTGGCTTCAACAACGCAGGGGGTTTCGAGCAGCTGTACCGTTATGATGTCGCGACGAGTTCGTTGGCGTGCGTCTCGTGTCTGCCTGAAGGTGTGGCACCTTCTGGCGATGCCGATGTGTCCTATGACAACGCGGGTGGATACAACAGCAGACCGATGTCGGTTCAGGACACACGTGTCGTCTCAGCGGATGGCAGCAAAGTGTTCTTCGACACACCGGATTCCTTGGTCCCCGCGGACACCAATGGCATGCGCGATGTGTATGAGTGGGAGGACGGCAGGGACTATCTGATCTCCTCGGGTAAGAGCGTCGAAAATGCGTATTTGTTGGATTCGAGCACAGTGGGCAACGACGTGTTTTTCACTACTGACTACGGTTTGGTGGCTGGGGACGTAGACGGTTCCTATGACGTGTATGACGCGCGGGTCCCGCGACCTGGGGATATTCCGCAGCCGTTGGCGGTGCCGTGCCAGGGCGATGTCTGCCAGGGCCCTCCGAGTGTGCCCTCACTGCTGGGCACTCCCGCCAGCGCGACGTTCAGCGGAGCGGGAAATCTGGAGCCCACCGAAACCAAGCCGGCCGTGAAGAAGAAGACGGTGAAGAAGAAGGCAAAGCGCAGCAGAAAGCCCAAGCGGTCCAAGCGAAAGAAAGCTAGGAGGGCGAGGAAGTCAGCGCGCAAGATCTACGGGAGGGAGCACTGATGGTCGTACAATCGCCTCGAGCCGGCCGCACAAACAACGGGTCACAGGAGGATCGTTCCCGACGGATCGCGAACGGAGCCCGTGCTCTGCCAGCCCTTGTCATCGCGGCTGTCACACTGGTGTCTGTCCTGGTAATGGCCTGTTCGGCCGTGGCGGCGGAAGGCCCGAGATGGGTTGTTGTGTTGAACATCGAGTCCGACAAACCTCAAGCCGAACTCTCCCACGAATGAGATTCAGGATGTTACGGTAAACGCGACTGGCGGCACGTTCACTCTCACCGCCGTCAATCCGGGGTGCGAAACCGGAGGCAAACCCGAGACGACGACACCCATATCCGCCAACGCGACCGCGACGGAAGTTCAGTCGGCGCTTGAAGCGCTCTCTTGCGACGTTGGCATAGGCAGGGTCGCGGTGACCGGCGGTCCGGGCATCACGAGCCCGTATGTCGTCACGTTCACGGGGGGACTGGGCGACACGCCGATTGCCGCGATGAGCGCTGACAGCTCCTCGTTGACCGGGGGGGCTGGGACCGCGACGGTGAGGGAGGTGACCCGGGGAGCATACCCTCCTCACTTGATCCTGACCGCGACCAACGTCGGTGGCGCATCCACCGATGGAAGTACGATCACACTCGGCGACTCCCTGCCGTCCGTCTTGACCGCTACCGCCGTCTCCGGCTATGACACGTACGGCAGCAGGTATGCGGCCAACGGCAGCGGGGGCAAGGAAATGAGCTGCTCGACTTCCACTGTCAGCTGCACCTATGCGGGCGCCGTGGACCCCGGCGACACGCTGGTTATGACGGTGACTCTGAATGTGGGTGAATCGCTGGCAGCGAGCGTGCCCAACTCGGCGAGCGTGTCGGGCGGCGGTACCGCGAGCGCGTCGGATGACAATCCGCTCGCGATCGGTGGCACGCCCGCGCTCTTCGGGCCCACTCCAGGGAGCGTCCTTATCGCCACCTCGACGAGTCAGGCCGGCGCGCATCCGAACGTCACGGTCGCGTTCACGATGAATACGAGCGAATCGGACAAGGTGCCGTCCGACGCGAAGGATATACGTTTCGACCTTCCACCAGGCCTGCTCGGCAACGCGGTCGGGATGCCTCGGTGCTCGATGCATCAGGTTCTGAGCCAAAGTAAAGACCCCAACGCGTGCCCGGTGGACACAATGGTCGGGATGGCGACAATAACACTCAGCCCGGGCACAACGCCCTTTACGCTGACGCTCGTGACGCCAATATACAACATTGCTCCTGCTCCGGGAGAGCCTTTGGCGCTCGCGTTCGATGCTCTACTTGTGCCGGTGCGGTTGGATACCGGTGTGCTCTCGGACGGCAACTACGCCGCGCGCGTGACGGCGCCAAGCATCAGCGAGTTGGCTGGGACCTTGGCGACGTCGATCACGACCTGGGGGGTTCCCGCCGATCACAACGGGCCCGGGACAAACGGTGATACGACATTCTTTGGAGAGAGTTTTGGCGGTCCGAATCCTGGTCAGACGCGGGTGCCGTTGTTGACTATGCCGCAGCAGTGCTCTGAACCGTTGTCGGGTGAAATGTCAACTGATTCGTGGGTGAACCCTGGTGTGTTCGTCTCGTCGGGACCGGTGCCGGTGGGGATGCTCACTGGTTGTGATCAGCTCTCGCTGGAATCGTCGTTTTCGATGTTGCCGGATACGTTGGAAGCGGGTGTGCCGGCGGGTTATTCATTCGATTTGACTGTTCCGCAAGATAATCAACCGGACGGTTTGGTGACGCCGAATGTGAAGGATGTGAAGGTGGTGTTGCCGCGGGGTACTGTTGTGAATCCCTCGGCGGCGGTGGGTTTGCGAGCGTGCTCGAATGCGCAGTTCTTTGGACCGGGTCCGCGTGAACAGGGTCCTGCGTTGCCGGGCGATTGTCCGCGCGAAGCGCAGGTTGGGAAGGTGAGGGCCAAGACGCCGGCGCTTGAAGAAGCGCTTGAAGGAGAGGTGTATTTGGCTGAACCGGAATGCGACCCCTGCACACCGCAGGACGCTGGTGATGGTCGGATGGTTCGTTTGTTCATGCAGTTGGTCAGCGAAGGCGAAGGCGGGATCGTCGTGAAGCTCGAAGGGCATGGGCAAATCGATCAGCAGACGGGTCAGATCACGACGACGTTCGATAATAGCCCCCAGGTCCCGTTCGATAAATTGGAATTGACGTTGGGTGGTGGTCCGCGGGCGGTGCTCGCGAACCCGCGTGCGTGCGGTCCGGCGACGTCGAGTCTTGACTTGACACCGTGGAGCACCCCATTTATTCCCGATTCGACGCCTGAATATGGCTTTGAAATCAATCAGGGTTGTTTCGGTCCGCAGTTCAACCCGTCGTTCGTGGCTGGCAGCCCGAACATTCAGGCAGGGGAATACACGCCGTTTACGCTCTCGTTCGGTCGCTCAGACCACGATCAGTTTCTCGGCGGATTGTCCCTGTCGATGCCGCCTGGCCTGCTCGGGGACATCGGTTCTGTGGTCCAGTGCAAAGAACCCGAAGCCGCCCAGGGTACCTGTGGGGAAGCCAGCCTGATCGGGCACACCCAGGTCCTGACGGGGCCGGGCGCTGACCCGTTCCTGGTCACGGGCGGGAAGGTGTTCCTAACCGAAGGGTATAAGGGGGCGCCGTACGGCCTGTCGATCGTAGTCCCGGCGGTCGCGGGCCCCTACACGCTCTCGGGTACCACCGGGAGAGGTACGGTGGTGGTCAGGGCGAAGATCATGGTCGATCCGATCACGGCCGCGTTGACGGTCACAAGCGACCCGTTGCCGACCACACTGGACGGTATCCCGTTGCAGTTGAAAGTAGTGAACGTCACGATCGACAAGCCGTCGTTTACGTTCAACCCGACCAACTGCGGCAAGCTCTCGATCGGAGCGACCTTGTCGAGCACGGAAGGGCTCTCGGCGGGTGTTGCGAGTCCGTTCCAGGTCACCAACTGCGCCAACCTGGCGTTTAAGCCGCAGTTCAAGGTCTCAACGCAGGGCAAGACGAGCAGGGCCGATGGCGCGAGCCTGGATGTGAAGCTGGCTTATCCGAAGGCTCCGTGGGGTTCGCAGGCGAACATCGCGAAGGTCAAGGTCGATCTACCGAAGCAACTACCGTCTCGTTTGACCACGTTGCAGAAGGCATGTCCTGACAACGTGTTCGACGCCAACCCGGCGGCATGCCCGGCGGGATCCCGGATCGGGTCTGCCGAGGCGACGACACCGATCATTCCGGTTGCGTTGTCTGGACCGGCGTTTTTCGTCTCACACGGTGGTGCGAAGTTTCCCGAACTAGTCGTAGTGCTATCCGGTTACGGCGTCACCGTCCAACTACACGGCGAAACGTTCATCAGCAAAGCCGGGATCACCAGCAGCACGTTCCGTGAAATCCCTGATGTGCCGATCGGTGGCTTCGAGCTGAAGCTACCGGAGGCCTCCAACAGCGCCTTGGCGGCGAACGGGAACCTCTGTACGACCAAACTCACGATGCCAACAGCGTTCACCGCGCAGAACGGGATGACGATCCACCAATCCACGCCGATTGGTGTCACGGGGTGCGTGAGGCACAAGGTCAAAAAGGCAAGCAAGCACAAGAACAAAACGGAACGCAAACCCACGAAGAAATGACATGGGCGCAAGGCAACGCGCGTCCTGGCCGGCGGCGGCTTTCGATATGGGTCAACCGGTTGGCAAGGACATAAGACCCACGCGCCCCGGCAAGCCGCCCGGCTCCAGTCCCGGCGGAGGGACCTTCGCGGGAGGCGAGCGGCAATCCGACGGGCACGAACAACTCTCCCAAATCCAACGCGCCCGGATCGTCGCGGCCATGGTCAACGTCGCCTCCGAGCACGGGGTCGGCTATGCCACCGTGGCCCGTGTCGTGGCCCGTTCTGGCGTTTCGCGGCGCACCTTCTACGAGCAGTTCCTCGATCGAGAAGAGTGCTTCCTGACTGCATTCGTCCAGGCCGTCGAGCGGATAGAGGCGGTTGTGGTTCCCGCCTATAGCAAGCCCTCCAAGTGGCCCGAGCGGGTGCGCTGCGGCCTGGCGGCCTTGCTCCAATTCCTCGACCGCGAGTCGGCTCTCGCGCGTCTGGTCGTCGTGGAGGCCTTCGGCGCCGGCCCCAAGGTCCTCGAGCGCCGAAGGCTTTGCATCGCGCGCATCGTCGCCGTCGTAGACCGTGAGGGGCGAGCGGCCAAGGGCGGCGAAGGTCCACCCTCGCTTACCGGTGAGGGCGTCGTCGGCGGGGCGCTCTCTCTCATCCACGCGCGCCTCGCCTTCCCCGCGCCCGCGACCCAGACACGGGGCTCCTCGTCGGCTCCGGGCCCGCTCCTGGCCTTTGCGGCCAGCGGCGACGCGGCTCCGCTCGCAGAGCTGCTCAACCCCCTCGTCTCGCTCGTCGTCTCCCCCTATCTCGGCCTCGCCGCCGCGCGACGCGAGCTCGACCGGCCTTTGCCCAGCTCGCTCAGTGAGATGTCCGGCACAGCCCCACGGCGCTCCGCGCCGCAAGGCACCCAGTCGGGGGATCCCCTGCGCGAGCTCGACATGCGACTCACCTACCGCACCGTCCGCGTCCTGCTCGCGATCGCCGAGCTGGCCGAACCCGGATCGCACCCCTCAAACCGTCAGGTAGGCGACGCCGCCGGCATCCGCGACCAGGGCCAGGTCTCCAAGCTGCTCTCGCGCCTGCGCCAACTCGGCCTAGTCGAGAACGCCGTCGAGCCCCAGGTCAAGGGAGAAGCGAACGGTTGGACGCTCACGCCGCGCGGAGAGGATGTGCGCCAGGCGATCTCCCGTTAGAGAGGCAACCTCAGGCGTGCGTTTTGGCGGCCGAGCCCATGCGCTTGACCAGCAGCTTGGCGTCCTTCTCGGAGACCGTTCGAAGCTGCCCTTGGAAGGCCAGCTTCCAGTGCTCGGCCGGCCACTTCTGGATGTGCTCCAGCTTGGTGGCCAGTGTTTCTGCGGGGATCCACTCGTCTTGCTCGAGCACGATCTCCGCTTCGGTGGGGAAGCGCCAAGGGTAGGCGTCGGCTTTGCCCGGCTTGCCCGGCCACAGCTTCGTGCGGTCCTCATACATCTCGCCGACCACCTTGATCGAGCCGGCGAAAGACATCACCTTCGTGAGGTATAGGACGATCCGGTCGCCCGGCTCGATCTGCAAGGCCCGCGGTCGGTTGCGCTCCTTGATGCCGATCACCTCGAAGCCGTGCGCCTTGGTGGCTTCGTGATTTTCGGGGGAGGCAGTCAGGATCCAGGTTTGGGGGGCTGCCGTTGGCATCGGATGGATTGTACGGCCAAGGCGGCTCGATAAGTCGGGCTATGGATCTGGCTTATCCAACCTTAGGCGCTAAACTTGAATAAGTGTCCGATCAAGCCAAGGTTACGCCCTACCGCGAAGTCGAGCTGACATGGTCGCCTGACATGGCCGCCTTCGGTACGCGGGCCTCACGTAAGCAGTTCAGCTATCGAGCCTATGTGCCTGGTTTGCTCGCCGAGCGCGACTGGCTGATTCCAGCCGATCTCAGCAATGCGATGGCGCTGGCTGAACGAGCGTGTCGAGGACTGGAGGACCATTCTGAGGAAGTTGGTCTCGACACCGTCGCTCGTCAGCTGCTGCGCGCCGACTCGGTCGCCTCATCGCGCATAGAGGGGCTGATCATCTCCAACCGCAGGTTGGCGAGGGCCGGCGCCATGCCGCGGCACGACCTCACCGCGCAATCGGTGCTCGCCAATGTGAGAGCCGTGGAAACCGCCTACGGGTGGGCGCGAGGAGACGACCCATTCAGCGTCTCGGCATTGCAGATGGTCCATCAGACGCTGTTTGCCGGCACGATCGACGAGTCGATCGGCGGCGTCCTGCGCGACCGTCAGAACTGGATCGGAGGAGAAGTGAGCTCGCCACGCACCGCCGAGTTCGTGCCGGCGCCCTGGCAGGAGGTTCCGTCTCTACTCGAAGATCTCAGCGCTTTCTGCAACAGAAACGATCTGCCAGCCCTCATGCAGGCCGCAATCGCGCATGCTCAATACGAGACGATCCACCCCTTCATGGATGGCAACGGACGCGCCGGTCGGGCGCTCATCGGCATGATCTTGTTGCGTCGTCGCGCGCTGAGCGCCGTCGTTCCTCCTGTGAGCTTGGTGCTGGCGGGTCAGGCAGCCGACTACGTCAAGGGATTGACGTCATACCGCTACGCGGGTTGGCTTGACTGGCTCTATTGGTTCACAGGAATAGCCGTCACCGCGACACGCCGATCCGAGCAGCTCGCGTCGGATGTCCGCGAGCTACAGACCCGTTGGCGGAAGCTTGCGGGCAATCCACGCGCGAACTCGGCCGCCAGTCGGCTGATTAGCGCACTGCCGGCCTATCCCGTTCTGACGCTCGCAACCGCAAGCCAGGTCACCGGACTCAGCGACGAGGCATCCCGCGCGGCCCTCAACGCACTTCAAGCGGCAGGTGTGCTGCGTGAGGTGACGGCAGCCAAGCGCAACCGCATTTGGGAGAGCGTTGGGCTGTTCGACATCCTCGACAAACTAGAGCGTGAAACCGGCGCCGTCGGGCGTGCTCCGGCGCCGACGCTCAAAGAATAGGCTGGCGCCGCGCTGGCGGTGAGACAGGCCCACTCGCCCCGGCCCCGGCCGCCCGGGCGCCCTTGGCCTTGCCTTTCGAGGCCGCCCGCACCGCGATTGCGCCGGTGGCCACTTCTTCGTTGCCGGCCAGGTCTTTCGCTTTGATTACGACCGTGTAGAGGCCCGCTTTGGAAGGTGTGATCCACAGCAGTCTCGGCTTTCCGCCTTCCACGGTCGCGCCATTGGTCCAAACCGTTTTTTCGCCGAACTTGACGGTCATGCTGACGCTCGAGACCTTCGACAGCTCGATCTGCACGCCCGCGCGTTCGTTGGTCTTCAGGTTCTTGGTCAGCAGTTCGACCACCGGAGGCGTTTTCTCGTCTTCGCGGAATTCCTTGGCCGTCGTGCAGTAGACGCTGTCGCCAGGGATCTGCGCCGCGGACACGCCGGGCGTGGCGGCCGTCAGGGGCTCGCCCCTGCCCGTCTTTTCGCACAGGTGTTCGAGGAATTCGGCCAGCAGTTCGTGGTAGTTGAGGTCCGATTCGGAGCTCTGGTCGTACTTCGACCAGGCGCCCGTGTTGTAGTGGGGGACCTCCGCCCGCGCCTCGGCGTCGCCCGCCTCGAACAGTTCTTGGCCGACCGGGTCGCCCGTCAACTTGGTGTATTCGTAGAGGCCTACGAGGCTCTGGATGAAGCCGTTGAGGATGCGCTCGCTCGGAGCGTAGGTGTACTCCAAATAGTGGGCCCCCGCCGCCGTTTTCACGCGGATGCCGGTTTGCGGGCCGGTCTTGAAGATCCCGAGCGCCTGTTGTGCGGCGGTCAAGTACTGCGGTTCATGGGTCTTCGACCAAGCCCGCGCCAGCACCTGAAGCGCCGTTCCTTGCGACAGGCCACTCGTCCAAGGCGGCGAGCCGCCGTCGAACTGGAACATGTACTCCCACGCGATCCCGCCGGCCCTCTGCGTGGCCAAAGGGATCGCTTGCGCCAAGACTTCCTTCAACGCGGTGGTTTCTTTGTCCAAGAAGTAGCCGTTGGCCTCGCCGAAGGTGGCCAGCCACTGAATCTCGATGCCTTGGCCCGGGTAGTACTCCCAAACGAGCCTGCTGCCCGTGAAGCTGACGCGCTGATCGGCGCCCAGCAGGCGTTCGGTCGTCCACCACTGCTTGTTGCGTTCAAGCGTGGTGAACACGACCGGAAGCCGTGAGGCGATCAGCTGTCCTTTGCTGGCCATCGCTTCCACGTTGGCCATGACCGCGCCCAATTCGGCGGCTCTAGTGCCCGACAGTTTGCGAAGCGAGCTCTTGGCCGCGCTGTAGGCGCCCGCGTACTGGGTGTACGAGGCTTCGGGGATCGCGCCGCTTCGCTCCAGCCCCTGCAGGGCGGAGGTGACGGTCACGCGCCGGGCGGCGCTCGCGGGCGCGGCGCCCAGCAGCATGGCCGACGCGATCCCGAGCGCCAGCGCACGAAGCAGCTTGGCAGGCATCCGGCTGATGCTAGGCTCGTTTTTCTGCGGCTCCGCAGCAAACCTTGCAGGACCTTCGGGGGGTCGAAGCGTTGAGGGCACTCACCAAGAACACCACCATGCGCGTCCCAGTTGCGCTGCTAGCGCTCGTCGCCTGCGTTTGTGCGCTCTCGGCCTGCAGTGGATCCTCCGGCAGCGCCGAGTCTTTGCTCAGCCAAACGTTCTCCGGCCACACGGCGATCAAGAGCGGCAACGTCAAGCTCTCCTTCGCGCTCTCGGCCAGCGGCTCCAGCGGCACACAGCCACTCTCTGTCGCCTTCGCCGGTCCCTTCGAAAGCACCAGCTCCGGCAAGATCCCCCGCTTTGACCTGCAGTTGAAGCTCACCGCCGCCGGCCATCCCCTTGCGGCCGGGGCGACCTCGACCGGCTCGGCCCTCTACGTGCAATTGGCCGGCACTTGGTTCTCGATCCCCTCCAGCACCTACAAGCAGATCGAAGAAAGCTTTGCCAAGGCGACCGCTTCGACCGGCTCGGCGAAAGCCAACTCCACCTTCTCGGCCTTGGGGATCGAACCGGGGCACTGGCTGAGCGAACCCACCCAGGCCGGGACCACCACGATCGACGGTGTGTCCGTGGTGCATCTGACCGCCGCAGTGAACATCCCAGCGTTCCTGGCCGACGTCTCCAAACTCTCCCAGGCCGGCGGTTCGCTCGGTCTCGGTTCGAGCGGCTCCACCGCCTCGCTCTCGCCCTCCGAGGTGAGCGAACTGGCCAAGTCGATCAAGTCCGCCCACGTCGATGTCTATACCGGCCAGTCCGACCATCTTCTGCGTCGCCTCGAAGTGAGCGCCGCCGTGACCGGCACGCCGCAGACCCAGGCGCTGCTAGGCGGGCTCAGTTCCGCCAACCTGAAGGTGCTGCTCGAACTCTCCGATCTCAACCAGCCCCAGAGCATTTCCGCGCCGCCCAACCCAGAACCGGCCTCGCAGTTGTTGCCGGCTTTGCAGCAGCTCGTTGGAGCCCTTCAGGGTGCCGGCGGATCTAGTTCCTGAAGGGTCCGCTCGACCTCCGACTCGACGTCCATCGGTTCTTCGCCGCTGCGCATCCTGCGTTCGTTGCGGGCGATCACCAACTGGCGCACCTCTTCGGTTAGGGCCGCGTCGTGGTTGCCGTGCGAGGCGTCTTCGCTCGGGGTGTCGAGCAGCGCCAGCTCGGCGTCGATGTCCAGCGCCGGGCCGCCGTTGCGCACCTGGCGGTCGCTGCGCGCCTGCAGCATCTGGCGGATCTCCATCTCCCGCTCGGCCTTGGCCAAGGCTGAGTTGACAGGCGGCGGCGCGCCGGCGGAGCCCATCGTAAGGCCGCCCTCGCCGATCTTGTCGTACATGCTGCCCCCGGCCAAGAACGAGCCCACGCCGACGAGCACGAACAAGACCACCGCGCCGACCACCACGACCGTGAACGGTTCCATCGCCTGATTGTGGCTCACGCGGAGGAATCCTGCTGAGCGCCGGTTTGTGCGGGCGGTATGCGCACGGTAGCTTCGCGCGCGATGCTCCGCTACCCTGTCGGTTGACTGACCAGTCAATCTATCTAGAGGGTGGCGCAGCCGGCCGCAGGCCGGCGAGCCGGACCCCTCTTTGTTTATACCCCGCGCACCGTCCTAGGAGAACAGCCGACCATGGTCGATTTCACGCTCACCGACGAGCAGAAGAACCTTCGCGAAATGGCCCACGACTTCGCCGAGAAAGAGATCCGGCCGGTCGCCTGGGAGTACGACAAGGACGGAGCCTGGCCCGCCGACATCATCCAGAAGGCCTGGGACGTCGGCCTGATGAACACCCACATCGAGGAGCAGTACGGCGGTCCCGGCGCCGGCTACCTCGACGGTTGCCTGATCGAGGAGGAGCTCTCCTGGGGCTGCTCGGGCATCCAGACCTCCTTGGGCTGCAACGGTCTCGCCACCGCGCCGATCGCGCTCGGCGGCTCTGAGGAGACCAAGAAGAAGTACTTGGGCATGCTCACCGAAGCGCCCAAGCTCGCCTCCTTCTGTTTGACCGAGCCCGACGCCGGCTCCGACGTCTCCGGGATGCGCACGACTGCCGTCAAGAAAGGCGACAAGTACGTCATCAACGGCTCCAAGTGCTTCATCACCAACGGTGGCTACGCCGACTACTACACCGTCTACGCCAAGACCGACAAGGACGCCGGCCATCGTGGCATCTCCGCGTTCGTCGTCGAGCGCGACTGGGGCGTGGTCGTCGACAAGAAGGAGGACAAGCTCGGACAGCGCGCCTCCAACACCGCCACGATCTCCTTCAACGAAGTCGAGGTCCCCGAGGAGAATCTGCTCGGCGAGGAAAACGCGGGTTTCAAGCTGGCGATGATGACCCTCGACCGCACCCGTCCCGGCGTTGCGGCGATGGCGACCGGCATCGCTCGGGCCGCCTTCGAATTCGCAACCGACTACTCCAAGGAACGCGTCCAGTTCGGCGTGCCGATCGCGATGCACCAGGCGATCCAGTTCATGATCGCCGACATGGCCACCGAGATCGAAGCGGCGCGCCTGCTCACCTGGAAGTCGGCCTATCTCTTGGACTCGGGCCAGCGCAACACGCTCGTCTCCTCCCACGCCAAGCGCTTCGCCGCCGACACGGCGATGAAAGTGACGACCGACGCCGTCCAGGTCTACGGCGGCTACGGCTTCATCAAGGAGTACCCCGTCGAGAAGCTCTTCCGCGACGCCAAGATCATGCAGCTGTATGAGGGCACTTCGCAGATCCAGCGTCTTGTGATTGCGCGCGAAACGCTGTTGCCGCGGCGGGTTGAGGAGCCGGCGGCCGTTTAGTCTCGCGCAGTTCGCGCTCGCCCCGAAACAAGAGGAGACCAATATGTTCGTTTTCAAGGCCGCCGTCGTCGGGGCGGGCACCATGGGTGGGCAGATCGCCCAGACGATTGCCGCCGCCGGGTTCCCGGTCGTGCTCAAGGACATCAACCAGGGCCTCGTCCAGGCCGGCTTGGACGAGGCCCGCAACGTGACCGAGGGACAGGTCGCAAAGCTCGTCAAGAAGGAGCGCGTGACGGTCGAGCAGGGCGCGGCCCAGATCGAGGAGATCCTCGGGCGGATCGAAGGCACCACCTCCTACAGCGGCTTCGGCGACGTGGACTTCGTGATTGAGGCGGTCCCCGAGCGCATGGCGATCAAGCAGGCCGTCTTCGCCGAGCTGGACGCCGTCTGCCCCGGCCACGCGATCCTCGCCTCCAACACCTCATCCCTGTCGATCGGGGAGATCGGCGAAGCGACAATGCGCCCCGACAAGGTCGTCGGCTTCCACTACTTCTACCCCGCCTCGGTGATGCCGCTCGTGGAGATCGTCGAGGGCGATGAGACCTCTCCCGAAACGGTCACCGCCGCGCTCACCTTCGCCCAGGCGATACGCAAGCAGCCGATCGCATGCCTGGAGGTTCCCGGATTCGTCGTCAACCGCATCCTGATGGCCGGCATGTCGGAGATCTGGCGCGAGCAGGAGGAAAAGAAACTCTCGATCAAGGCCATGGACGAGGGCATCGGCGCCGCCGGGGTCGTGCCGATGGGCCCCTACTTCCTGGTCAACCTACTCGGCCTGGACACTGTTTTGCACGTCGCCGAGCATGTGGCCGACTCCTACGGCGAGGAGCGCTTTTATGTCCCCAAGGGCATGCAGAAGCTCGTCTCCGAAGGCAAGCTCGGCGCCAAGACAGGCGGCGACGGCGTCTACAGCCCCGCCGGTGAGGCCAACCTCAAGGGGGAGGAGCAGCCCAACATCGAGGAGATCGTCGAGCTGCTCAGCCTCAAGACGTTCGTCGAGGCCGCGCTCGTCCTGCAAGAGGGCGTGGCCACCCACCGCGACATCGACTTCGGGATGATGGCCGGCGCCGGACTCGACCCCCGCCGGGGCCTGATGCCCCCGTTCATAAAGGCCGACGCCGAAGGACTCGACACTGTCCTCGAGCGCCTGGAGAACCTGGCCGAGTCTCACGGCGAGCGCTTCGCGCCGCCCACTGTCTTGCGCCGCTTGGTGGCCCAGGGCCGGCTCGGCCAGAAGAGCGGCCAAGGCTTCTACGCCTATCCGCAACCCGACGCCGAGCAGCCCGCAGAGGTCGTGAAGATCGAGTGGCGTCCCGACGGGGTAGCGATCGCGTGGCTTGCCAACGGCCAGATGAACTCGATCTCCCCGCAGGTGATCGAAGATCTCGGCAAGGTGTGGAAGCAGGTCAAGGACCGCTCCAGTGGGGAGGGCGCCGTACCTGTGCGAGCGCTCGTGATCGCCTCCTCCAACCCGTTCCTGTTCAGCGCCGGCGCCGACATCAAGGCCTTCACCTCGATGGACGCCTCCTCCGGCGAGCAGCTGATCGATGCCGCGCACGCCCTCTTCCGCGAACTGGGCTCTGAGGGCATCGCCACGATCGCGGCCGTCAACGGCCTTGCCTTTGGCGGTGGCTGTGAGCTCGCGATGGCCTGCGACGTGCGCATCGCCGCGCGCTCGGCCACCTTCGGCCAGCCCGAGATAAAGCTCGGGATCATCCCCGGCTTCGGCGGCACCCAGCGCCTGCCGCGCCTCGTCGGCGAGAACAAGGCTTTGGAGATGAACCTGATCGGCGACCCGATCCTGGCCGAAGAGGCCTTCGAACTGGGGCTCGTCAACCGCATGGTCGAGGATCACGAACTGCTCGACACGGCCTTGGCCTGGGCGCGCAGGCTGGCCGGTCAAGCCCCGGTCGCCCTGGAGCAAATCAAGCGCGTCTCCGGCGCCGGCGACCTGGATGAGGGCATCGAGGCCGAGAAGCGAGGCTTTGCCGCCGCGTTCGGCAGCGAGGACGCCAAGGAGGGCATCTCCGCCTTCCTCGGCAAGCGCGCGCCGCGCTTCCACGGTCGCTGACGGGGGGCGTTGCATCTAAAATTGCCCGGAGCGCTCAAGCTGAGCCGGGCTGTTGCCGACACCTCGTCCATGTCAGTTCCAAATAATGGGTTGGGCGGCCCGGACGAGGGCGACGGAGCCGGCACAGCCCCTCTCACGGATATCGAAGGCGTCGCCAAGCCCGGCCGCGTCGGAGACACATATCTGGCCGAGCAGGTCTCGCCTGCCGCCAGGATGGAACTTGAACGTCAACTGCGCAGCCTCGGCGAGGCCCTCAACCAGCGCACCGCAGAGGTGGTCCGCGGCATCCAGCGGCGCAACCAAGAATCGGGTGTGGTGCTCGAGGCGATCGTCGAAGAGAGCTTCGTCAAGGTGGGCACCGTCTCGACCGAGGCCGTCGCCCGCTGGATGGCCGGCGAGGGCGCTGAGGTGGCCCGCGAGGTGGGCCAGGAGTCCTGGAGCATCTTCGGGCAGCTGGCCGCCCAGCGCGCCGCGCCGCTGAACGAGGTCACCAAGCGCTGCCTGCGCTGGCGCGACGCGGCCGAGGACATGATCGGTGAGATCGTCGCCGAGTTGCGGCTCGGGGAGGCGGTGCTCGAGCGTGCGCTCTCGATGCTCCAGCGCAGCCTCGACGTGACCTTGGTACGCATGTGTCAGTCCTATGAGGTCGAGCGCCAGCGCGCCCACGAGGAGCTTTCCCGCCGCCAGGAGGAGCTGGCCTTCATGGCCACCCACGACGCGCTCACCGGCCTGCCCAACCGCACCCTGATCCTCGACCGCGTCGAGCAGATGCTCGTGCGCGCGCGCCGCAGCCAGACGCCGGTGGCGGCCCTGTTCGTGGACTTGGACAACTTCAAGAGCATCAACGACACGCTCGGCCACGGCGTCGGCGACCAGTTGTTGCGCGCCGTCGGCGCTCGCCTGGAGGGCGTCGTTCGCGACATAGACGCGCTCGGACGCCTCGGCGGCGACGAGTTCGTTGTCGTCGCCGAAGGAATGTCCTTGGCGGCCGGCCCCGAGCTGATCGCCGAGCGCCTGCTGGCCGCGCTGAAGCAACCCTTCAAGCTCAAGGGCGCCGAGTCAAAGCGCCTCACCGTGACCGCAAGCGTGGGCGTAGCGATGGGCGACCGCGCGACCGCGGAAGAACTCCTGCGCGACGCCGACATCGCCATGTATCGCGCCAAGTGGGAGGGCAAGAACGGCTATGTCGTGTTCGAGTCGGGGATGCAGGACGACGTCCAGAGCAAGATGGAGCTTGAGATGGACCTGCGCGAGGCGTTCGAGCGCGAGGAGTTCTTCGTCGTCTACCAACCCACCTTCAACCTGCGCGACATGATCCCCACCGGCATGGAGGCCTTGATTCGCTGGCGCCACCCCCGGCGCGGTGTCGTGCAACCCGACGACTTCGTACCTCTGCTCGAGGAGACCGGCCTGATCGTAGACGTCGGCCGCTGGGTCTTGCGCGAGGCCTGCCGGCAAGGCGCCGAGTGGCGCGAGGCCGGCCGCGAGGTGGGAATCGCCGTCAACGTTGCCGCGCGCCAGCTCGACCGCGACGAGCTGGTCGGCGAAGTGGCCGAGGTTCTCAGCGAGACCGGCCTGGACGCCGACGCGCTCACGATCGAGATCACCGAGACCACGATCATGGCCAACGCCGAGCAGACCGCCGTGCGCCTGGCCGCGATCAAGGACCTGGGTGTGCGCGTGGCGATCGACGATTTCGGCACCGGCTACTCCTCGCTTGCCTATCTCCAGCGCTTCCCGGTTCGACGCCCTGAAGATCGATCGATCGTTCATTTCCAAAATGGGCGAGGACAATGAGGGCGAGACCTTGATCAGGACTTTGGTCCAGCTCGGCAAGTCGCTCTCGATCGAGACTTTGGCTGAGGGCATCGAGCAGGCCCATGAGCTGTCCTTGCTGCGGGCCGAGAGCTGCGACACCGGGCAGGGCTTCCTGTTCGCGCGGCCGCTCGACGTCGCCGAATGCGAGCTGTTTCTGGAGAAGTGGGCCACATCGGTGGAGTCCGCGCCGGCTTCCCAGGGCCCCTCGCTCACCGCCTGAAGGCCCAATCCACATGTCCGTGGCGTCTGAGCGTCAGCGCGTCTTGGCCAGATCGCGCCGCGGCTCGATCCGCCAGCGCGCCGCCAGCTCGTCAAGTCCGGAGTCCAAGGTCCAGCGATCGGCCAGCGACTCGCCTTCGTATTCGGAGCTTGCGCCCTTCAGCGCCATCGAGCCGCTGTTGTCGCCGATCGCGCGCAGTTCGGCCACCTCGGCCTCGCTCAGCTTGACCTCGGCGGGCAGCGAGCCGAGCTCAGCGCGCTTGTCCTCGATCGGGCGGGCGTCGGACCCGCTCTCCTGAATCAGCGTTGGGGCCACGCATCGAACCGCCGGGTGGGCCAGGTTCCACTGGCAGGCCAGCTGCAGCATCGTAAGCCCGTGGCGCTCGGCATATGGGCGCATCCGCTCCAGCTTCTCCACGCCCGTCTCGACCCAGCCCGCCGGTCTGAACTTGCGGTGGTCGTACTCCGCGAACGTGTGTCCCGCGCGCACGTCGTCGTGGAACACGCCCCCATAGTCCACGACCCGTGTGATCAGCTTCACGTCGTTGGCCGCGGCCGCGTCCAGTACGAGCTCGCCGGGCCAAGGCTCCATCGGGCTAAGGATGATCATCGCCCAGTCGAGCACCTCCCCGAAGCGCTCGACGCAGTCGATCAAATCGAGCGTGAAGCCGTTGGCCGGGCCGGGCGCCACGCCCAAGAGGCGCGTGAGCCCCTGCTCGCGCAACGCCGCCATCCCCTCCCAAACGGCCTCGCTGGTGTAGCCGGTGCGGTCCGGGTTGTGCAGCAACAGCAGGTCGAACGCGTCGGCGCCCAGGCGCTCCAGGCTGCGCTCGGCGGCCATGTGGATGTAATCGCCGTATCGGTCCTCGCCCCGCAGGCGCGGGTCGGTGAAGCGGGGGAAACCCTTGGCTCCTTCGCGCTCGCCCTCATAGAAGTCGTGGCCGATCGCGCCGATCAAACAGAACGAATCGCGATCCACCCCCTCGATCGCGCGTCCCAACAGCGCGTCGGCCTCGCCCGCGCCGTAGGCGTCGGCGCTCATGACCGTGTCGATGCCCTCGCCGGGTCGCAGTAGGGCGAGCAGGCGATCCTCGGGGAGCGGCTCGCCGAAATGCATGAAGCGCCCCCCGCTCCAGGTGCCGATCGCTGTGCGTGTGGGATCCATGCTCACCCCACACTAAAGCCGGCCGCGGTCCGTGCGCGCAGCGCCGCCTCCAAGCGCTCCAAGGCATGGCGCACGACCTGCTCCTCGGGCAGGGCCGTAACGTCCGGGAGCGCCTCGCGAGCAGCCTGCGCGACCTGCTCTGAAAGTTCGGCCAGCTCCTCCACGCGTGCCTGCAGGTCCTCCCGTCGCTCGGCCGGCAACTCCAGCAGCGCGGTCGCGTAGGCGCGCTCCAGCTCGATCGCGGCCAGCGCCAGGCGGCCGGCGTCGAGATCAACGCGCGCGCGCAACACCAGCTCCTCGCAGAGCAGGACCTCGCCTCGGCTGGATAGGAGCAAAGCCAGCCGCTCCTGGGGGCGCAGGACCGTCGCTCGCCGTCCCGAGCGCTTGCGCGAGAGGACCAGCTCGCGGGCGTCGCTCCACAGCCCGTCGGCCACCTGCTCGCCCTCGCCGTACCCGGCCCTGACAACGAGCGCCTGGGCAGGGGAGACCTCGTGCACGTAAGCCTCCGCGCCGGCGATGCGATGAGCCCACAGCACGCGATTGAGCACTGTCGCGGCGGCCTCGGCCTCGCGCTCGGGGTCCAGTTGCGCCAGCCACGCGCGTGCCTGCGTGTCCAGCGAGAGCGCCACCGGGTCCACCACCGTCGCCCGCGTGACCGGCACGGGGGCTGGCGCCGGATTGGTGCGACGCGTGCGCGAGCGCCCGCCCAAGATGCCTCTGCGCTCGGCGCCGACCGTCGAGAGCACGACCACGTGCTGGGGCTCGTTGCCGTCCGGGCCGGCCGGAGTGCGCAGCAGATAGCGCCCGTCGGACGGTCCCAGCTCCCAGGGAAGCTCCATCTGCACGAAGGTGAACAGGCGCATGGACACACAGGCACGGTACCCTTTGGCCGATGTCCGACGGGGCCAGCCACACCGCCAAGCTGCGCGAGCGCTTGACCACCGGCACAGAGGACAAGTTGGGCCGGGCTCTGGCGGACCTGCTCGACAACCCGCTGGTGACGGGCACGATCGGAAGGGCCTTCGACGCTCGCGAGCGCGCCGCCCAAGCTCAGGAGCTTGCCTTGAGTGCGCTCAACATCCCCACCGCTGCCGACATCGAACGGCTCACGCGGCGTTTGCGCTCGGTCTCCCAGCGCTTGGAGGGCATCGAGGACGGCGTGCACCGGCTCAATCGCGCCTTGAGCGAGGGCTCGGTAGAGCGGCGTTTGGCGGCGATGGAGGAGCAGTTGAAGGTTTTGAGCGAGAAGCTGTCGCCCGGGGCGCCCAAGAAGCCCGCGCCGAAGCGAGCGTCCGCCCCGAAGCGCCCTGCCCCGAAGCGCCCCGCCAAGGAGAGCGCCTGAGCTAAGCGGCCCCGAGCGCGGCCGCCGCCACGCTGCCCATCGCCTCGGCGCCGCGCGTGAGTGCCTCTTCATCGATGCGAGTGCGTTCTCCCTGCTCGTCGAAGGTGTCGGTGACGAGCAGGATGCACGCGACTTGGATGCCCGCCGCGGCGCCGACCGCGTATAGGGCCGCGGCCTCCATCTCGACCGCTATCGCTCCGTCCGTGCGCCACGCGACGTTGCGCTCGGAGTCGCGCTCGTAAAAGAGGTCGGTACTCACGATGCGTCCCTCGCGCCAAGCGCGCTCACCCGTTTGCCGGTAGCGCTCAGACTCCGTTGCCAAAGCGTCGGCCAGCGTCTCGTCCGCACGCGTCAGGCGATCGGCTCCAAGGGCCATGCTGGTCCCATCCGCGGCGAGAGCCTCGCGCGCCACGACCAGCTCGCCGAGGTGCAATGTCGGGTCCAGCGCACCGCAGGTGCCGACCCTGATCGCGCGTGTGACTCCGAGGGCGATCAGCTCGTGCAACACGATCGCCGCGCTCGGCCCGCCCATGCCGGTGCTCTGGATCGTCAATGGCTCGCCGTCGGCGGCCGTGCCCGTATAGCCCCACAGGCCGCGATGGTGGTTGAACATCAGGGGCCGCTCGCACAGGTACTGGGCCAGCAGCAAGGCCCGGCCCGGGTCGCCCGGTAGCAAAACGCGCTCGGCAACGGCTGCCGTCGGGCGCAGGTGGATCGGCTCGTTTTCGGCCTGTCGGACTGTCTCACCGTGCTTCATGTCCGGCGACTTTAGACTGCGCTGCATGGCGGCGTCCCCCACAAGCGAGCCGGCCGAGTTCGCGCCCGAGGAGCCGACCTTGGGCGACGTGGCCGCGCGTGCAGGTGTATCGGCGGCGACGGTCAGGCGCTGGGTCAAGGAGGGCTTGGTGCCCCAGTACGAAGGCGCTTGGACCCCGCAGGCGGTCGCGCAAGTCGGGATCGTCGGCAGGCTGCGGGAGCGCGGGCACACGCTTGCCGACATCCGTCGCGCCTACCAGAGCGGACAGCTGGCCGGCTACGTCCAGGGCATGTTCGCCCCACCCGAGGGCCGCTACACCCTCGCCCAGGTGGCGCGCGAGACGGAAATCGACGAGGAGCTGATCGCACGCATCTACATGAGCCTCGGGCTCAGTGCCCTCTCGCTCGACTCGATCGGCGAGGAAGACCTGGAGATGGTTCGCTACATCGCGGCGATGCTCGCCGCGGGGATGCCCGAGACCGTGCTTCTGCAATTGGCGCGCGTGTACGGCCAGACTTTGGCCCAGATCGCCGATGCCGAGGTGCGCTTGATCCATCTGCATGTGCACGAGCCGATGATGCGCGAGGGCATGCCCGGCGCTCAGATGGCCGAGGCGATGGAGGGCTTGGCCGCGGAGCTGTTGCCCTTCGCGGCGCCCTTCATGCGCTACCTGCACGGTCGCTTCCTCGGCCACTTCATCGAGCAGGACGTGATCGGCCACATGGAGGCCGACGTCGCCGGCGGCATCCCCGACGAGGGACGTCTGCGAGTCGCGATCGCCTTCGTCGACCTGGCCGGCTACACCAAGCTCACCGAGGAGCGCGGCGACGAGGAGGCCGTCGGCGTGGTCGAACGCTTCGTCAACGCGGTCCAGCACTCCCTTCCAATCGATGCCCGCGTGATCAAGACGCTCGGCGACGAGGTCATGGTCGTCGGCTCCGACGTGGTCGCGCTCGCCCGCTGGGCCGTCGATTTCCAGCGCGAAGTCGAGCCCGAGGACCCCGCCCCTCGCATCGGCATCCACTATGGCGAGGCGCTCTACCGTGACGGCGACTACTACGGGCGTGACGTCAACCAGGCCGCGCGCGTGGTCGCCAGGGCCGCCGGGGGGGAGGTCTTGGTGACGCGCCCGGTGGTGGACAGCGCCGTGGGCGTGGAGGGCGTGCGCTTCGATTTGATCGGCGAAATCGGGCTGAAGGGCTTCACCGAGCCGATCGAGCTGTTCGACGCGCTCTCTACGCGTGAGGGGGGCGGTTGAGCTCGCAAGGGCTGCCGCTGGCGGCGGGGCTGTGTTGTATGTTCATTTTTTTGCGAAGCTTTCGAGTTGTAATTGTTTCGTGTCGACACGAATCGATAATTTCGAATAGACATCTGCGCGGCTCTTGTGGGCAGCGATTCGTCTCATGAGCGCCACTCGCATTCGGGACCGCGTGCGCGCCGCGGGTCACCTGCCCGAAGGGCGTGCGGTCGTCGCGATGCTCTCGGGCGGGCGGGATTCTGTTTGTCTGATCGATATCGCCGTGACCCTGTGCGGCGCCGAGCGTGTCCGCGCTTTGCACGTCAACTATGGCCTGCGCGCGGACGCGGATGCCGATGAGGCCCACTGTCGCGAGTTGTGCAGCCAGCTCGGCGTGGAGATCGAGGTCGTGCGGGTCGAGCGCGACCTCGACGCTCCGGGGAACCTGCACGCGTGGGCGCGCGAGTTTCGCTACGGCGCGGCGGACACCTTGGCCCGGGAGCGAGACGCGTTGGTCGCGACCGGTCATACCGCCACCGATCAGGTCGAGACGATCCTCTACCGTCTCGCCGCCTCGCCGGGCCGGCGAGCCTTGTTGGGCATGCCCGAGCGTGAGGGCAGGTTGGTGCGCCCGCTGCTGGGCGTGACGCGCATCGAGACCGCCGCCTATTGCCGCGAGCGAGGGTTGGCTTGGCGTGAGGACGAGAGCAACGATAGTCCTGCCTACGCGCGCGCGCGCGTGCGCGTAGGCATGCTGCCGGCGTTGGAGGCTGTGCATCCAGCGGCCTCGTCGAATGTGCTGCGCACAGCCGCCCTGTTGCGGGAGGAGACCGATCTGCTTGACACCCTCGTCGATGCCGAGCTCGCGAACGACGCGAGCGAGTCCGGAGGCGCGCGAGGCGCGAGCATTGCGATCGAGCGCTTGCGCGCGATGCAGCCCGCGCTGGCGCGGCTGCTGGTGATTCGCCTAGCCGAGGACGTCTCCCACACCTACGTGCCCCAAGCAGGAGAGCGAGTCGGAGAGATCCTCGCTCTTGCCGAGCGCGGCGGGACGGCCCAGTTGCACGTCGGTGGGCTCGTCTGCGCTGTGATCAGGGACGGTCGGCTGCGTATGGTCGCGATCGAGCCGCGCGCCCAGTACTAATACACTGCACCGGGTGGCACTCCAACCCGAGCGTCTCGCGACCGCGCCCGGCGCCGACTCCGAAGTGGGGGAGGTCCTGGTCGGAGCCGAGGAGCTGTCCCAGCGCGTGCGCGAGCTGGGCGAAGCGATCTCGCGCGACTACGCCGGACGCCCCTTGCTGCTCGTGGGGGTGCTGAAGGGCGCCGTCTTCTTCCTCTCGGACCTGATGCGCCACGTCAACATTCCAGTGGAGGTCAACTTCATGGCGGTCGCCTCCTACGGGTCGGCCACCGATTCCTCGGGGGTCGTGCGCATCCTCAAGGATCTTGACATCGCGATCGAGGGTCGCGATGTCTTGATCGTCGAGGACATCGTCAACTCGGGGCTGACCTTGCAATATCTGTTGCGCAATCTGGGCTCGCGCAACCCCGCGTCGTTGGAGGTGTGTGCGCTGCTCACCAAGCCCGATCGCCGCAAGGTCGATCTTCCCACTCGCTATGTCGGCTTCGAGATCCCCGATCGTTTCGTAATCGGCTATGGCCTGGACTACGCCGAGCGTCACCGCAACCTGCCCTTTGTGGCCGCTCTGGCACGCTAACCTTCTCCCATGAGCCGATTCTTCAAGAGCGCTGCTTTCCCGATCCTGATCGTGGTCGTGATCGCTTTCTTCCTGTCCAAGCTGGTCGTGCCGAGCACCCAGAAAGGCCCGGTCCACAGCTACAAGACGCTCACCACCGAAGACATCCCCCAACACCGCGTCAAGTCGGCCGTACTGAAGGTCAAAGACAACTCGGTCGCGGTCACGCTCAACACCAACAAAGAAGAAAAATACGAAGTCGGCTACGTGGACCAGGCTTCGCCCCAACTGATTACGGCCTTGGAAAAGTCCGGCTCCCAGTTCAACATCGAATCGAACAAAACCTCGATCTGGCCGTCGCTGCTGACGTTCGCCCTGCCCTTGGTCTTGATCCTCGGCTTCTGGTTCTTCCTGATCAACCAGGTCCAAGGCGGAGGCTCGCGCGTGATGAGCTTCGGCAAGTCGCGCGCCAAGCGCATGTCCGCGGATTCTCCGAAGATCACCTTCCGTGACGTCGCCGGGGTCAACGAGGCCGTCGAGGAGCTGCACGAGATCAAGGAATTCTTGGAGAACCCCAAGAAGTTCCAGGCCCTTGGCGCGCGAATACCCACCGGCGTGCTGCTGTACGGCCCTCCCGGGACGGGCAAGACCCTGCTCGCGCGCGCCGTCGCCGGCGAGGCGGGCGTGCCCTTCTTCTCGATCTCCGGCTCCGATTTCGTCGAGATGTTCGTCGGCGTCGGCGCCTCGCGTGTGCGCGACCTGTTCGAGCAGGCCAAGCAGAACTCCCCGTGCATCATCTTCATGGACGAGATCGACGCCGTCGGGCGTCACCGCGGCGCCGGCCTGGGCGGCGGCCACGACGAGCGCGAGCAGACGCTCAACCAGCTGCTCGTCGAGATGGACGGCTTCGAGGCCAAGGACAACATCATCATGATCGCGGCCACCAACCGGCCCGACATCCTCGACCCGGCCTTGCTGCGCCCCGGTCGCTTTGACCGCCAGATCGCCGTCGATCGCCCCGACCGCAAGGGCAGGGCCAAGATCCTCGAGGTCCACACGCGCGGCAAGCCGCTGGCCAAGGTGATCGACATCGACGCCCTCGCCGGCCAGACTCCCGGCTTCACGGGCGCCGATTTGTCGAACCTGATCAACGAGGCCGCGCTGCTCTCGGCGCGCATCGGCAAGCGCGAGATCGGCCAGGAAGAGCTCGAGGAGGGGATCATGCGAGTGATCGCCGGCCCCGAGAAGAAGACGCGCGTGATGAGCTCCAAGGAGCGCCTGATCACCGCCTACCACGAGATGGGCCACGCGATCGTCGGCCATTTCCTGGAGCACTCCGATCCGGTCCACAAGATTTCGGTCATCTCGCGCGGGCAGGCGCTCGGCTACACGATCTCGATGCCCCAGGAGGACCGCTTCCTGACCACGCGCGCCGAGCTCAACGACACGATGGCGATGACCTTGGGCGGCCGTGCCGCCGAGGAGATCGTCTTCGACGAGATCACCACCGGCGCCTCCAACGACCTGGAGAAGGTCACGGCGACCGCCAAGCAGATGGTGATGCGCTTCGGCATGTCCGAGAAGCTCGGGCCCCGCGTGTTCGGCCACGAGCACGGCCAGCCCTTCCTCGGTCGCGAGTTCTCGACCGAGCCCGACTATTCCGATGAGATCGCGCGCGAGATCGACGACGAGGTGCGTCGCATCGTCGAGGCCGCCCACCAGCGCGCCCGCACGATCCTCACCGAGCACAAGCAAGACCTTGAGAAGATCTCCGAGATCCTCGTCAAGCGCGAGACGATCGAGAAGGAAGAGTTCCTGGCCCTGCTCGACGGCAAGGACGAGCTTGAAGTGTTCGGCGCCGAGGAGCCGCCCGCGCCCGAGCTGCCGGTCCCGCCCGACTCCTGCCGACCGTCCCGGTCGCGAAGCGCCCACGGCCGCTGCCCCGCCCCGGCTTGGCCGGCGGCACGGCGGACATGCGCGGGTCAGACCCCAACGGGCCTTCGTTACCTGAGGCCCTTAGCCGCCCTGCGGCGCGTCGCACCCTCGTGCGCAGGCTGCTCGGTGGTCGCCGTGAGCCGCACGAGCGCAGTATGGCTGCCGGTCGTGGTCGTGTCCTACCGTCTCATGGGGATCGTCAACGTGACCCCCGACTCGTTCTCCGACGGGGGGCTGTTCCTTGACACGCAGGCCGCCGTCCGTAGCCCACGGCTTGGAGCTGGTCGAGCAAGGCGCCCACATCCTCGACATCGGCGGCGAATCGACGCGACCGGGCGCCGAGCCCGTGGAGGAGCAGCGAGGAGCTGCGTCGGGTAGTACCCGGTCATCGAGGCCTTGGCGGCCGCGATGCGCTCGACTGCCTGAGCCCGCCCAGCTTTCGATCGACACGTCCAAGGCGGCGGTCGCCGATGCCGCGCTCGCTGCCGGCGCCACTCTCGTCAACGACGTCACGCGCTTTGCGTGCCGACCCGGAGATGGTCGCCGTGGTAGCCGAGCAGCGACGCCGACTGCTGTCTGATGCACATGCTCGGCGAGCCACGCACGATGCAGCGAGGGTGGCGGGCCTCCTATAGGGATGTCGTCAACGACGTCAAGGCATTCCTGGAGGAGCGCTCTGCTTTCGCGGTCGGCGAGGGCATCGCCGAGGAGCGCATCCTGCTCGACCCGGGCATCGGCTTCGGCAAGACCGTCGCCCACAACCTCGCGCTGCTGCGCCGCCTCGACGAGATCGTCGCGCTCGGCCGGCCGGTCGTGATCGGCACCTCGCGCAAGAGCTTCCTGGGGGCAGCCGCGCGATCGACGCGTGCTGCCAGGCACGATCGCCACGAATGTGATCGCCTCGAGCGTGGGGCGACCGTCTTTCGCGTCCACGACGTCGCTCCGGTCGCCGCTGCACTGGCGACGGCGGCTGCTACGTTGAGCGCCACGTGGACGGCGACCGAGACGACGAGTTGAGCGACGAGGAGCGACCGCCCGACGAGGACGAGCGACGAGCTCCCCGAGGACTCGAGACGACGAGCCGCTACGACGTCGAGGACGACGAGGAGGAGGAGGGCTTTGAGACCGTCACGATCGAGATCTCGGGCCTCTCGCTCTACACCCATCACGGTGTGACCGAGGCCGAGCGCGAGATCGGCCAGCGCCTGCTCTTCGACCTGCGCCTGGACGTGGGGGAGACCGACGCCACCGTCACCGATCGCATCGAGGACACGATCGACTACGCCGAGGTCTGCCAGCTCGTGGCCCTGGTGGCCCAGCAGCGCTCCTACAAGACCTTGGAGCGGCTGTGTAGCGCTATCGCCGACCGTCTGCTGTCCGACTTCGAGCTCGAAGGGGTGTGGGTCAAGGCCTCCAAGCCCGAGCCCCCGATTCCGTTGCCGGTCGAGGATGTCTCGGTGGAGGTTTGGCGGGAGGCGGGAGAGTAGGCCTTGACAGATTAGTTAGTAGTCACTAATCTGCGCGGCGTGATCTCCAAGCTTGCTGATCTGGCAGTCACGCGCTCGCGGCGCATCCTGATCGTGTCGGGGATCGTGTTCCTGGTGGCCGCGGCAATCGGCGCCCCGGTGGTGTCGATCCTCAAGAGCGAAAACTCGGACTTCCAGGACCCCGCTTCCCAGAACCAGCAGGTCTTGAGGGCGATCGAACACGCCACCGGCCAGACCGCCACGTATGGCGTGGTTGCCTTGGTCCCCAGCTCTGGCGATGCGCGAGCGGATGTGGCCGCTCAGCGCGAGAGCGCCCGGGTCGCCTCCCTGATGTCGGCCCAGCCCGGCTTTCAGCGCGCGCTCGACTATCCGGCCACGCATCTTCCCGAGCTCGTCTCCCGCGACGGCCGACTCTCGCTCGTCCTGGCGGCGTTTGCCAACCGCGAAGACTCGACCCACGCGGTCGAACACGTGCGCGCCCAGGTGGCCGGCAGCGGGGTGCGCTTCGGCGGCAACGACGTGGCCTTCGACGAGATCAACAAGACGACCTCCTCCGACCTGCAGCGCGCCGAGATGTTCGCCTTCCCGATCCTTCTGTTGCTGTCCTTCTGGGTGTTCCGCGGGCTCGTGGCGGCGGCCTTGCCCCTGTTGGTGGGCGGCTTTGCGATCGTGCTCACGTTCATCCTCCTGCGCTTGATCGACCAGTTCGCGGGGGTGTCCGTGTTCGCCGTCAACCTGGTCACCGGCATGGGGCTGGGCCTTGGGATCGACTACAGCCTGTTCGTGCTCTCGCGCTACCGCGAGGAGCTGGCCGGCGGCGCCGACACGCGCGACGCGATCGCGCGCACGCTGCAGACGGCGGGGCGCACCGTGCTCTACAGCTCGCTGACCGTGGCCGGCGCCCTGGCCTCGATGCTCGTGTTCCCGATCCGCTTCCTCTACTCGATGGGGATCGGCGGGTCGATCGTCGCGCTGTCCGCCGGCGCGGTCTCTTTGGTCGTGCTGCCCGCTGTGCTGGTCGCGCTTGGGACCGCGCATCGACGCGCTCTCACCGGCGCGCCTGCAGCGATCGGCCGCGAAGCACCGCCCAGGCGTCCGAGCAGGGCGGCTGGTACCGCTTCGCGCGCGGGGTCATGCGCCGTCCCGGGCTGGTCGCCTTGGCGACCGCCGCCCTGCTGTTGCTGGCCGCCGTGCCGGCCCTGCGCCTGCAGTTGACGCCCGCCGACGCCCACGTCCTGCCGGCCTCCTCCGAAGCGCGCAAGGTCGCCGAAACGTTGACCCACGACTTCCCGGTGGACGCCTCTCAGACGATCACGATCGTCGCGCGCTCCGCGGGACCGGTCACGCCTGGCGTGGGAGGGTCTGCCGGCACCGCTCCCGCTGGCACGTCTCCGCCGCCGGCGCCTCGACGGTGACCGCCCCCGTCGCGGCCATCGCCGCCCGAGCCCGCCAGATCGCCGGCGCCCAGGCCAGCGTGGGTCCGCCGCGCTACCTCGGTCGGGGGGTGTGGGAGATCGAACTGCAACCGCAAGGCGTCGACGGCGCGCCCGCCAATCAGGCGCTTGTCAAGAACCTGCGCACGATCGGGGCCGGCGCGCCGTCCGCTGCTCGTGGGCGGCGCGACCGCGTGGTTCGTCGACCAGAAGGCCGCCATCTCCGCACACCTGCCGCTGGCCCTGGCGATCCTGGCCGCTGTGACCGCCGGCTTCCTGTTCCTGATGACCGGCTCGCTCATCCTGCCGATCATCGCTCTTCTCATGAACCTGCTGACCGTGGCGGTCGCGGCGGGACTGCTCGTCTTGATCTTCCAAGACGGCCACCTCGACGGCCTGTTCGGCTTCACGCCGATCGGAGGCCTCGAGGAGTCGAACCTGGTTTTGCTGTTCATCCTTGCGTTCGCCCTGTCCACCGACTACGGCGTGTTCCTGTTCGGGCGCATCAAGGAGGCCCACGACGGCGGCCTCGCGACGCGCGACGCGGTCGCCTATGGCTTGGAGCGCACAGGGCGCCTGGTCACGGCCGCCGCGCTCCTGTTCTGCGTGGCCTTGGGCGCGTTCACGACCTCGCACATCTTCTTCGTCAAGCAGCTCGGGGTGGGCGTGCCTTTGGCGGTGGCGATCGACGCCACGTTCGTGCGCGCGCTGCTCGTGCCGGCCTTGATGGGACGCTTGGGCGATCTGACGTGGTGGGCGCCGCGGCCTTTGCGGCGGCTGCACAGGCGCTTCGGGTTGGGCGAGGGCGCTTTGCCGAGCGTCGGCGGCGCTTAGCTTCCGCTGTCCTGTGGACCGCGTTGCGACCGGGTTCCTTCATGGGGGGACTTGACAGCAAGCACCAGCGTACTGTATAAAGAGCCATGTCCTAAACAAACTGAGTCGGTTTGCCGGTCACACCCCTCATGGGGCGCAGGTGTCCTACCGGGCGCAGGGCGGCTGAATGAGGGAAGCAGGACAAACATAAGGTCGGGTTTGGGTCGGTCTCTGTGGTCTGACGCTAACCGGTTTCAGCAGGGCCCTTGGGAGAGGGACCGGGTCGTTTTGAGAGGGAGTTGTTTTTCGCGTGTTTTCGTTAGGGAATAACGTGCTTGAGAGTCCGTGCGTCGCACGACGGGTCCGTAATAGGACGCGTCAGCGTCGCTGACGCGTCTCTCTCTCTCTCTCTCTCTCTCTGGGACAGCCGGCTGCTAGCCGCTAGTCTCTCTCGCCGCGGCGGTAGTTCCGCGGCTCGCCGGGTATAAGGCCCGGCTTGGTCGGTCGCGCGCTTTGAATGCGTGTCATACCGCTTGTTCTTCTGGCGTTGTGGGCTCGGTGCCCGCCGCACATGTGAGCTGGTTCGTCGATCGTGGCCGTCGTGTGGACGTGCCCGGGGAGGGGTCGTTGCTATGAAGTCTCTTGTTTGTCGTGTGGGGCTGGCAAATCTGACAGTGGTCTGTGCGTTGGCCTGCATGCTTGCCTTCGGAGGGCTTCGGCGCAGGCACGGTTTACACATACGTATCTCTCCTCGTTTGGCACGTTCAGTGGTGTGCAGAGCATCGCCGTGGACGAAGCAACCGGAGATATCTATGTCTATGACGCAGCAGCGGGCACCGTTTACAAGTTCGATGCTGCCGGGGAACCCCAGGAATTCTCAGCGTTGAAAACCAATGCGATGGAAGGCGTCGGTGTGGCTGAACTGGGTGAACGCGAAGCAGTCAAGGCTGAGATTGCGGTCGATAACTCCGCGGGACCGGCAAAAGGCAACATATATGTCGAGAATCGCAGTCATGTTGGTATTTACAGCTCCAGTGGTACTGCGCTCGGGGAACTGAACGGCGAAGCCGCGGGTCCGTGGGGGACGGCGCCCTGCGGTGTGGCTGTCCAACCCAGCTGGTCATGTCTATGTAGCCCTCGAGGGAGCAGAACCCTTTAGCCAAGCTTCAGAAAGTCACATCGATATGTACACGCCGGTGGGGAATGTCGTTACCAACGGCGACTACGCCTCCTCGCTTACTGGTCTCTTCGGGAGATGCAATCTCGCCGCGGACGCGAAAGGTAATGTGTCTGCGGCCTCGCCGTTCTTCTTCTTTCGCGGCAATCCGGTATTGAAGTACGAAGCCTCACAGTTTGGTCTGCCGGCGGCGAGCGCCGCGGTCGATTTTGGCGCTGGCACGGTAGTCGGCGGTCGACCCCTCGGCCGCGGGTGTCTACGCCGAAGACGTCTACGTGGACCTGGGTAGCGAAGTCGTGCAGTATCGGCCCTCCGGCAGCCAGCTGGTCGCATTCGGCGCATCGGGGCCGGGGGCGGTTGCTGGCTCCTACGGCGTCGCCATAAACGGCTCTAGTGGCGATGTGTATGTCTCCGACAACGCTACCGGCCAGGTTAATGTCTTTGGGCCGACGATTGTTCTGCCCGATGTGACGACGGGTAGCGCTAGTGCACTGCCCACTGAAGGCAGCGTCACGCTGAATGGGACAGTAAATCCCGATGGCGAAACGGTCACGAGCTGTCAGTTCGAATATGGAACCGAAGCTTTCTACGGGAGTACGGCATCCTGCGAATCGGCTCCTGGGAGTGGGACGGAACCGGTTGCGGTCCAGGTGAAGCTGAGTGGGCTCGAAGCGGGCAAGCTCTACCACTACCGTCTGGTTGCGAGCAATGCAAACGGGACAACCGAAGGTGTCGATGCGACGATACCTGTGCCCACCAAAGTCACGATCGAGGAAGAGTCGGTCGCAAACGTTGCGTCGAGCGCAGCTACGTTTAGTGCGCAAATCGACCCAGAGGGCGCCCCGACGACATACAGCTTCGAATACGGTACGAGCGTCTCCTACGGTTCGCGGATTCCCTCTCCCGCGGGATCGCTCGGCGCAGGGGATTCGGGCTTGACCGCAGTGAGTGCCGGCGTTTCGGTTCAGGGCCTGCAGCCCGACACGACCTACCACTACCGGGTCGTCGCGACCAATTTCTTCGGTGCGGTCGATGGCCCAGACCAGACGTTTACAACGCAGCCCGCGGGCGAAGTCTTCACGCTGCCCGACGGCCGGATGTGGGAACTGGTTTCCCCGCCGGACAAGCACGGCGCCGAAATCGAAAACAACAGAGTCGGGTTTGGTGGGGACCTGCAGGCTTCGGAGAATGGCGAAGCGGTCACCTATATCGCAAGCGCGCCGGTCGGCACCGGCGGGCAGAGCAATCCGATCGAGACCCAGGTCCTATCCAGGCGCGGTCCCGGCGGATGGTCGTCTCAGGACCTCGCCACACCGCACCAGTATGCCAGTGTGATCGAATTTGGAGAAGCACTGCAGCCTCACTTCGGTGAACTCGGCGAATACTGGGTCTTCTCACCTGACCTCTGGCTCGCCTACGTGCAACCGGAAGGGCGTATGCCGTTGGCAGGTGTGACGCCGATCAATCACAACGAACATTATGTACGCAATAACAGCACCGGGGCCTTCACAGTGGCGACGCAGGGCGTATATGAATGGTACGCGGAACAGGTGGCGCTGGAGCAGGGGCCGCCCAGCTGCGACGCGAGCAGCTCGCCCGCCAAAGGCGAAGGGGTGGACGCTGTCAGTCAGGATGGCTGCTATGTCTACTTCAACTCCGAAGGCGGCGGCGGTCCGCTTTACGTCGCTCACCATGAAGGCGGCGGATGGAAGACGACGCCCATTCCTAGTCTTGACGGAGCCGTTAGATGGCACACTGTCGTCTTCAATGGGGTGGCTGGACCTGGCGAGGAGCTCTCGCCGAACGGTCGGTACCTGGTGTTCATGTCGGACGTCAGCCTGACAGGCTATGACAACCACGATGCGATCAGCGGGGCTTCGGACGAGGAGGTATACCTCTACGATGCCGCAACCAATCATCTGGTGTGCGCATCGTGCAACCCGACTGGTGCGCGGCCGGTGGGAAAGCTCGATACCGGCAAAACGTGGGGAGGTGACCTGCTGGTCAACCGCAACTATGAATGGGAAGGGGACACACTGGCCGGCAGCCTTCCCGACTGGACTGTGAAGGCACAGTCTGAACCCATTCATCAGCCTCGCTATATCTCTGACAGCGGCAGGCTGTTCTTCAACAGTCCCGACGCTCTGGTGGCTCAGGCCGTCAACGGCGAGGAGAACGTGTATGAGTATGAGCCGGACGAAGTCGGCAGCTGCGGGAGCGTGGCCGGCTGCGTCTCGTTGATCTCATCCGGAAAGAGCAGCGGAGAATCCGCGTTCGTCGATTCGAGCGCGAGCGGTGGCGACGTGTTCTTCCTCACGGGCAGCCGACTGGCGCCACAGGATTACGACAACAACTACGACATGTACGACGCGCATGTATGCACAGCGAGCGTGCCGTGCCTGACCGTGCCCCAGGCGCTACCGCCTTCGTGTGAAACCAGCGATTCGTGCAAGGCGCCACCGCCGCTTCAGCCGGCGATCTTTGGGGCGCCGGCGAGCGCGACATTCTCGGGTGCAGGCAACGTTATGCCGCAGGCATCTAAGGCCACGGTGAAGAAGAGGCCAAAGAAGAAGAGCGTCAAGAGGAAAACTATGAAGAGAAAAGCCACCCGTAACCGTCGGAGGACAAAATGATGTATTTCGTCAGAGCGCTCTCGATCCGACTGGCCATTGTGGTTGCGACCGCCGCCGTGTTTACCGCCGCATCGGGCGCGGCCTCCGCGCTCGCCAATGTGCCCGCCTGGTCGATAAGGTCGCACGCCGTTCCGACATACCTTCCACCGGGCGGCAGCGGCGAAATCGCTGTGACCTTGGTCAATCTAGGTGACGCCAACGCGAGCGGGAATCGCCAGCCCGATCAAGCTCAGCGACAATCTCCCGTCTGGAGTGAGCGCCACTGGGATCGTCCGTGCCTCGAACAACGCCAATGGATCTCATCTCTCTTGCAATCTCGGGTCGGTCGTCAGCTGCGAAGGCTTTGGAGAATTTGAACCCTATGGCGTCTTCGAAGTTCGAATCGCCGTGTCAGTCACGGGATACGTGGGGAACTCGGGTACGAACGAAGTCACCGCCTCGGGAGGGGGGGCTCTAGCAGTAGCTAACAGCAAAGCTGTGCGTTTTAGCCCCGCGCAGACCGGCTTTGGCGTCGATGAATTCGAACAGGTGGCCCTCAACGAAGACGGCACGCCCGATACTCAGGCAGGCTCGCATCCGTTCGGCTACACGACGACCTTGCAGCTGAACGAAATATCCGAACCAGCTAATGACAACAACCCGGCGCCTGAGCCGGCCAAGGATCTCCATTTCGACTTGCCGCCTGGCCTAGTCGGTAACCCCACTGTGATCCCTCAGTGCACTTTCGCGGAGTTCTCGACGTTCCTGCCAGGCTACGCCAACGCATGTCCTGATGACACGGCAATTGGAGTGGTTTCGCTGTGGTTCGGGCCTGAATCGGCGGGAGGATCCGCTCCGGTGTTCAACCTTGTGCCAAATGTGGGAGAGCCTGCTGGGTTCGGTTTCAGCGTATTTGGTGTCCCGGTCTACCTGGATACGTCGGTCCGCTCGGGTGGCGACTACGCCGTGGTGGTGAGCGTCAACGACATCAGCACCGTGCTTCCGTTTACCGCCAGCCAGCTGACACTATGGGGTGCGCCGGCCGACCGGCGCCACGATAGATCCCGGGGATGGGACTGTGTGGCCAGGTACCTCAATTCAGAAGATGGGCTTGGCCCATGTCCGATAACCGCTGCGGGTGGGACGAAGGCGCCGCCGTTCCTGACATTGCCGACATCGTGTTCGGGTCCTCTGCGGTCAACGGTAGAAGCGGACTCGTGGACGCATCCGGGTGACTACCAGCCGGGCGAATACACCTGGCACGAAGGTGCGAATCCGTTGGGGTTGAGCGGTTGCAACCGGCTGCCGTTCGAACCGTCGATCGATGTCACGCCAGATGGACAGAACGCGAGTACCCCTACAGGGCTCGCGGTAACCGAGCACATCCCGCAGGAAGTGACATTGAACCCGACGGGTCTCGCCGAGTCTGACGCGAAGGAGACTGCGGTTGCGCTACCAGCTGGAGTGCAGGTTAGCCCCGCAGGCGGGACTGGTCTGCTTGCGTGCTCTACAGGACAGGTCGGGTTCACCGGTGCCAATAGGGACGGTGAGTTGGAATTCTCCGACGAATCGGCGTCATGCCCGGAAGCGTCGAAGGTCGGGACGGTGAAGGTCAACACGCCGCTGCTACCGAATCCGCTGAAGGGAGCGGTTTATCTTGCAGCGCAGAATGCAAACCCGTTCGGATCGCTTGTGGCGCTGTACATCGTTGCCAGCGACCCGGTCTCGGGTGTGCTCGTCAAGGTCGCCGGTGAAGTCGCGCTAGACCCGGTCACGGGACAGCTGGTCTCGACGTTCAAGAACACGCCCCAGTTGCCCTACGAAGACCTGGAATTGCACTTCTTCGGGTCGGCCCGGGCGCCGTTGACGACGCCGTCGCTGTGCGGGGAATACACAACGCACGCCTCGATCACACCGTGGTCCGGGAACCCGCCGACAGAACCCATATCGGCGTTCCAGATCACCGCTGGGCCGGGGGGCGCTGCCTGCTCGAGCTCGCAACCGTTTGCGCCGGGCTTTCAGGCCGGCTCGACGAACCTACAGGCGGGAGCGTTCACGCCGTTCACGCTGACGATGAGTCGTCCCGACGCCGATCAGACGCTCAGCAGGGTCGAAATGCAAATGCCTCCGGGCCTGCTCGGGACACTATCGACAGTCAAGCTGTGCCCCGAACCGCAAGCCTCACAAGGTACGTGCAGTGAAGAAAGCCTGATCGGCCACACGGTAGTCAGCGCAGGACTCGGGAACGATCCGTACACGGTGACCGGCGGGAAGGTGTTCGTCACGACCGGCTATGGAGGTGCACCGTACGGCCTATCGATCGTCAACCCAGCCAAGGCAGGACCGTTCGATCTCGGCTCGGTCGTTGTCCGCGCGAGCATCAGCGTCGATCCGCGCACGGCGGCACTAACGATCAAGAGCGATCCGCTACCCACGATCATCGATGGGATCCCGCTACAGATACAGCACGTGAACGTGACGGTTGATCGCGACAAGTTCACGTTCAACCCAACGAACTGCAACAAAACTGCGATCAACGGGACCCTGTCCAGTACTGAAGGAGCCAAAGCGGCCGTATCCACTTCGTTCCAGGTCACGAACTGTGCGACGTTGGCGTTCAAACCGAAGCTGACCGCATCGACGTCAGGCAAAACATCCCGGGCTAACGGGGCGAGCTTGCACGTGAAGCTGACCTACCCCGAGGGACCGTATGACGCGAACATCGCGAAGGTCAAGGTGGACCTGCCAAAGCAACTACCCTCACGCCTAACCACATTGCAGAAGGCGTGTCCCGCACAGGTGTTCGACGCGAACCCCGCCAACTGCCCACAAGAGTCAAAGGTCGCCACAGCAACAGCGACCACACCGGTGCTCCCCGTCCCGTTGACCGGTCCAGCGTACTTCGTGAGTCATGGTGGGGAAGCGTTCCCCGACCTGATCGTTGTCCTACAGGGCTACGGAGCGACAGTAGACCTCGTAGGGACAACGTTCATCAGCAAGGCGGGAATCACCAGCAGCACATTCAAGACCGTCCCCGACGTACCAGTCGGCACATTCGAAATGACGCTACCCCAAGGCAAATACTCAGCGCTAGCCGCCAACGGGAACCTATGCAAGACGAAACTCAAGATGCCGACGTCGTTCGTCGGACAAAACGGCGTTGAACAACACGTCTCGACACCGATCACCGTCACCAACTGTACAAAGCACAAGAAGAACACAAAAAAGGCCCGTCATGCAAACGGTCACAAGCACAAGAAGAAATAGAGGTTCGATCGCGCCCCCTTGCGGTGCGGGACTTGGTGTTCGAGAACACGCCGATAGTGAGGAAATAGCACGCGAGCGGGTCGTCGCGATTCAGCGCTCGAGGATGATCCGGGCGATGGTCTACGAGGTCGCCGAGCGCGGTGCCGGTCGCGTGACTGTAGCGCACGTGGTCGCTCGCTCCGGCGTGTCGCGACGGACGTTCTACGAAGCCTTCGAGGACCGCGAAGAATGCCTCCTTGCGGCACTCCACGAGATGGTCGGGCTGGCTACCGCACGAGTCGCATCGGTCGCCGCAACTAGGCACAAGTGGCGCGAGCGGGTCAGGACAGGGCTCACGGAGCTACTGGAGCTCTTTGACGAGGAGCCTCGCATAGCCCGGTTTCTAGTCGTCGAGTCGCTCGCTGCCGGGCCGGAGGCCTTGTCCTACCGGGCCACCATACTGACGCGGCTCGTGGCTGTCGTGGACGAGGGACGGAACGAGGACAAGGTCGGCAAGCAGTTGTCGGCATTGGTCGGCGAAGGCGTAGTTGGCGCGGCTCTATCAGTGATCCACGGTCAACTGATAGCTCCATCGCCATCTACCTCGGTTGGGAGTACTCGAACGGTTGATACCCAAGAGGCGCGCCGCACCGATCCAGACAGCCTCGAAGCCGACTCATTGCTTGCGCTTCTCAACCCGCTGATGAGCATGATCGTGATGCCCTATCTCGGGCCGGCCGCGGCCCGGCGCGAGCTCAAACAACCGGTTGCCGTGCTCGAGCATGGTGCTTGCGGCAACGGGGCGGCTGATCCCCTCCACGACCTGCACATGCGCTTGACCTACCGGACCGTCAGGGTGCTGCTTGCCGTTGCTAATCACCCGCGCGCCTCAAACAGGGCGATCGCGGACCTGGCAGGCGTGACCGACCAGGGGCAGATCTCGAAGTTGCTGACGCGACTTGAGGGGTTCGGGCTCGTTGAGAACGGCGGTGACGGTGGCGTGAGTGGCGCGCCCAACGCCTGGTCTCTCACGCCGAGGGGCAGAGAGGCGCACAGCGCGATCGACCGGCAAGCCGGCAATCGCTAAAGCAGGCGCTGCGTTCCTACGACCCGCGAGCGCAGTCGGAGTGCTCGGTTGCCGGACAGGCGTGACGGCAATTGTCTGAGGGTCGTCGGGACGAGCGGTAGAATAAGGGCGGTGACCGAGCATCCCAATCCACCGCTTCGAGCCGGCTATGAGGCCGAGTGGGCCCAGCTGAATCGCGAAGAGGCGGAGCAGCTCCGAGCCAGCAATATGGCGCTCACTCCCGCGCAAAGGTTGCAAGTCGGTCAGAAGCTCTCCCAGCAGGCGGTGGCGCTGTTGTCCGCCTCGATACGCGCCGGTCATGTCCCCAGACGAGTTCTCTGGTCCTGACCTCGCCAGCGTCGTCGCGGACGCTACAGCAGTCGGACTCGGGCCCCTTTCTTAACGAACCCCTTGACAGCAAGCACCGCGTGCTGTATAAAGAGCCATGCCCGGCAATCCGTGTGGGTTGCGATCACGTCGGTTGGCGTGGCGGGCTAAACATAAGGTCGGGTTGGGGTTGGTCTGTGTGGTCGACTTCAAGCGTTTTTGACGGGGCCCTTGGGAGAGGGACCGGGTCGTTTTTTGAGAGAGGGTTGTTTTTCGCGTGTTTTCTTTGGGGAATAGCGTTGTTGAGAGTCCGTGTGCTTCTGGCGGGTCCGTTATAGGACGCGTCAGCGTCGCTGACGCGTCTCTCTCTCTCTCTCTCTCTCTCTCTCTGGGACAGCTGCCTTCTAGGGGCTAGGTCTCTTCGCTGGGGCTTTGCCGTCGGCGCCGCTGGGCAGAAGGCCCGGCTTGGCTTCTCGCGTCCCGGAGGGCACTCGCGTGTAATAGGCGCGCTATCAGCTGGTTCTCGCTCTTTTCGTGGACTTCGTGCTCGCGGAGTCTTTGCGTGTTTGTCTGTGGGTTGGTGCTGCCCTTGTCTTGTAATTGGTGAGGGGCGTTCCCCTCTTTTCTTGGAGGGGATGGTTTCATGAGCGCTCGTAGACTGGTGTTGTCGGTCCTTGCCGTCGCGTTTGGCGTCATGGCTTTTGGAAGTGTGCCGGCTCTGGCCGCCGCTCCGGAAACCCCTGTGGTCCAGGAAGCGAAGTGGGTGATCGCCACCACGGCGACTTTGAACGGCGAGTTGAGGCCCGGCGCCGAAAGATACACGCCTGAAGGCGAAGAATACCCGCCTGAACCACCCGGCCACTACGAATTCCTGTACAGGGCCTCTGCGACGGAATGCACCGGTACGGGTCAGAAAGCCGCGCCCGTCCCTGCGGGCGTCGCTTATGGCTATGCGCAGGAACAGGTGTCGGTGAAATTGAAGGGTCTGCAGCCCGACACGGAATACGCGTTTTGTCTGCTTGTGCGCAACGAAGCGGGCGAAGTGAGTATCCCGAGCGCCCCGGTGACGTTCACGACGGCCTCACAGTCCGAGCCGGTCATCGAAGAAACGTATGCGACTGAAGTCGCGTCTTTGAGTGCGAAGCTCAGTGCAAAGATCGACCCGGACGGCGCCGAAACGGATTATCGCTTCGAATACGGCACGGGCGCTGGCTACCAACCTGTGCCCGGTGGCGAAGGGATCATCGCCGAAGGGGCGACGGGCGTACTCGTCAGCGTGCGCATGCAGGAAGGCCTCGCGCCTGGGAGCACCTACCACTACCGGGTCGTGGCGAGCAACACGCTCGGGAGCGTGCCCGGCCCCGACCAGACGTTCACCACAGAGACGATGGGTGAGGAATTCGCGCTTCCCGACGGTCGCGCCTACGAACTGGTTTCGCCGCCGCAGAAGGACGGCGCAGAAATCGTGGGGATCGGCGGCGAAATGCATACACCAAGTGCCGGCGGTGCGACGCAGGCCTCCGAAGACGGTACGAGCGTTACCTATATCGCGACAGCGCCAATCGGGGCGAACCCGCCCGGACATCTGTTTTCAACCCTGATGTTCTCGACGCGCGGCGCAGGCGGCTGGTCCTCCGAGGACATCTCCTTGCCACACCTTCACGCGACCGAACTGGACAACGTGAACGCCGGCGAAGAATACCTGCGGTTCTCCTCCGATCTGTCGCGGGCGGTGCTGGTGCCGGTCCACCGAACCCTTGAGCCGTCGCTGGCGCCGGAAGTGCATCAGGAAGTGGCGGGTTCGCAGGAGATCTATCTACGCGACAATCTGACTGAAGCGTTTCAGGCGCTCGATACGAGCGAGCCGCTGCCACCGCCCGTCGCCAACTCCGAAAGGCAGCCGATAGCGTTTGAGGGGGGTTCGCCCGATCTCAGCCATCTGGTGTTCCGAGGGCCGGCGGGGCTGGATCTGAAGTACCCGGCCGCAGGCGAATTGTATGAGTGGTTCGGCGGGCGCGTGCATCTGGTCAGCGTGCTGCCCAACGGTGAACCGACGAGCGGCTTGCTCGGTGGCGCCACCGAAGATGGCTTCGAAATTATGCACGAAGGCAGCTCGGTTGTCGAACGGCATGCGGTGTCGAGCGATGGCAAGCGAGTCTTTTGGACCTCGGGAGGAGAAACGTACATGCGTGACACCGCGACGGAAGAGACGATCTCGATCTCAGGAGCATTTCTGACGGCGAGCAGCGACGGGTCGCGCGTGTTCACGACGGAAGGCGGGAACGTGTACATGTTCGATGTCGCCGGACGGAAGCTGACCAATCTGACCCCGCAGAGTAATGGTGAACAGGTGCGCACATTCTACGGCGCCAACGAAGAGGGTACCTCGATCTATCTGGCTTCGCCCGCCGTCTTGACGGAAGCTCAGAACAGTCAGGGCCTGACTGCGCAGGCCGGAGCGAGCAATGTGTACCTGTTGCGCGAAGCGCCCGCCGGCAGCGGGAACTGGAGCACAACATTCATCACAGCAGGGGCGGAAGACGGCCCGAGCGAACAAGTCAGCAACCGTGCGCCCTTCGTCAAGCAGACGGCTCGTGTCTCGCCGAACGGGGGCTTTTTGGCGTTTATGTCGCGGGAAAGCCTGACCGGGTATGACAACCACGATGCGAACAGTGGTCAGCCTGACGAGGAGGTGTATCTCTACGATGCGGAAGCGAACAAACTGGTGTGCGCATCGTGCGATCCCACAGGCGCAAGACCGGCCGGCGAATTCTCCGGGCGCACAACCGGCGGGGTCTTTCTTGCTGGGCAGGTGCCGATGGACCCGTGGAGCATGTGGCACGAACATTGGCTCGCGGCGTCGATTCCGGGGTGGACTCCGGATGGGGCCAGCAATACGACGGGGTATCAGCCGCGTTACTTGAACGATTCGGGTCGCCTGTTCTTCGACAGCGTCGATGCGCTCGTGCCGCGCGATGTGAACGGTCGCGAGGACGTGTACGAGTATGAGCCCGCCGGCGTTGGTAGCTGCCGACCGCCCTCTTACGGTCAGGGTGCAAGTGTGGTCTTCAATAGAACGCTCGGTGGTTGCGTCGCGTTGATCTCGGCCGGAACCGGTAATTCGGATTCGGTATTCGTTGATGCGAGCGCGAGCGGGAACGATGTGTTCTTCGCAACCCAGGACGGTCTCGCCCAAAACGACAGGGATGGCGCTGGTGACATGTATGACGCGCGAGTGTGTACGCAAACGGAAACGTGTCCGTCCTCGTTTGCGGTGTCCCCGGCGTGTACGACGACTGATTCGTGCAGGGTCGCGCCGTCGCCGCAGCCAGGGGTATTTGCGGCGCCGGCTACCGCAACGTTCGCGGGCGCGGGAAACGTGACTCCCGCTCCCACCGTGGCGAAATCGACGACGAAGGCGAAGGGGGCCGGTCAGATACGTGTAGAGAAGCTCTCAAGTGCGTTGAGGGCTTGTAGAAAGAGATCGGGGAGAGGTCGGGCTGTGTGTGAAGCTCGGGCGAGGAAACGGTATGGCAAAGTCAAGACGAGTGGCCGGAGGATCAAATGATGCGTAACTTCCGCTCGCTACCACTGCTGTTGAGTGTCGTGGTCTCAGTCATCGTATCCGCGGGATCGTTTGGCGCCGCACCTGCACTTGCCTCGAGTCCTGTGTTGACGGTAAACACGGTGAGCCTCCCGACTAACCTTTCGCCAGGTGGCAAAGGAGAACTGTTGCTGCAGATCAGCAATCTCGGGGACGCTGCGGCGAACGGCGAAACCAGTCCGATCTCGATCGCGGAGAGGCTTCCGGCAGGGTTGGTCGCGACAGCGATCTCGGGCGCAGAATGCGAACTGGCAACGTTGCACTGCGAAGTTAGAGGGAGTCTCCGGCCTTATAACGAAATTCAGATCAATATTGCGGTCAAGGTCGAAGAAGGTGCATCAACCGCACCTGGCGGGCTGGTCAACGAGGTGGTTCTCAGCGGTGGCGGTGCTACACCCACGACGACTCGCCACGCATTGACAGTGAGTCCCTCCCCAGCTTCGTTTGGTGTGGAAGATCTTCGGCTTGTGCCAACCAACGAAGATGGTTCCATTGATACGCAGGCCGGCTCGCACCCGTTCCAGCTGACGACGACGGTAGCCGTAAATACGTCGACCCAGCCAAGCCACGGAGGCGTAACACAACCGGGAGTTCAACCGGTTGCGTTGACGAAGGATCTGCACTTCAGTCTACCCGCGGGTCTGGTCGGTAACCCGCAGATTATACCACAGTGTACCGCCAAGGAGTTCGGCACGGAACTTCCCAATTATCTTAATGCATGTCCGGCGGAAACCGCCATCGGTATTGTGCAGTTGCGTCTCACCGGCGGTTTCTTTATAAGGGTGCCTCTGTTCAATCTTGTGCCGACGATTGGTGAGCCCGCCAAGTTCGGCTTCAGCGTTCTCGGCGTGCCTGTGATTCTGGACACGGCGGTTCGCACTGGCGGCGACTATGGTGTCGTTGTCAGTGTCAACAACATCTCCCAGGTCCTCGAGTTCGTCGGGAGCCAGTTGACATTCTGGGGCGTACCGGCCGACCCTAGCCACAACAATGTGCGGGGCTGGAACTGTCTTACAGATACGATAATAGGTAGTGAATACTATCCGTGTGTGGCGCCAGTGAGTCCCAGGTTGATTCCGTTTTTGACTTTGCCGACGTCGTGTTCCGGGACTGCGGGTATGCGGACGACGGTGGAAGCGGATTCGTGGAGTGAACGCGGCGTGTTCAAGAATAGGGAATCCCTGTTGGAAGAAATACCTGGTGAACCACTGGGGTTGGTTGGTTGCAATCGGTTGCCGTTCGAACCATCGATCAGTGTCGCACCGGACGGTTCGGCTGCTAGTACACCATCTGGGTTGACAGTAGGCGTGCACGTGCCGCAGGAAGTAGCATTGAATCCGACTGGTCTCGCTCCGGCGGACGTGAAGGATACGACCGTGACACTACCTGCGGGGATCCAGATCTCGCCGGCTGGTGCGGATGGTTTGGAAGCATGTTCGCTTGCCCAGATCGGCCTTGAAGAACACGCGGATCCTTCGTGTCCTGACGGGTCGAAGGTCGCGACCGCTGAAATCCACACGCCGCTACTACCGAACCCATTGGTGGGCGAGGTGTATTTGGCTGCGCAGAACGCTAATCCGTTCGGGTCATTGGTCGCGATGTACATCGTCGCGAAGGACCCTGTGTCGGGTGTGCTTTGTTTTAGTTCGCGGGCCAAGTGACCCTCGATCCGGTCACGGGCCAGTTGGTATCGACGTTCAAGAGCACGCCGCAACTACCGTTCGAAGACCTGACATTGCATTTCTTCGGGTCCGCGCGCGCACCGCTTACGACCCCCGCGTTGTGCGGGAGGTACACGACTCAGGCGTCGTTCGCGCCGTGGTCTGGTAACGCGCCGGCCGACTCGTCTTCGAGCTTCCAGATCACCAGTGGGCCGAACGGTGCGCCGTGTAGCGATGCGCAACCGTTCACGCCCGGTTTCCAGGCAGGTTCGACGAACCTGCAGGCCGGCGCGTTCACGCCGTTCACGCTCACGATGAGCCGCCCCGATGCGGATCAGACGTTGAGCAGGGTCGAAATGCAAATGCCTCCAGGCCTTTTGGGGACGTTGTCGATGGGTCATGCTGGCTGCTGGCCTGGACCACAAGCCGTCGAGGGCGGGGTCCGGGTGGCGAACAAGCCTGATCGGCCATACAGTTGTAAGCGCAGGGTTGGGCAACTGATCCGTATACGCCGTGACTGGCGGGAAGGTGTTCGTCACGATCGGCTATAAAGGCCGGCACCCTACGGCCTATCGATAGTCATCCAGCCAAGGGCAGGACCGTTCAATTTCGGTTCGGTCGTGGTCCGAGCGTCGATCGAATGTCGATCCACACACGGCGGCACTCACGATCAAGAGCGATCCCTTGCCTACGATCCTAGATGGGATCCCTTTGCAGATCCAGCACGTGAACGTGACGGTAGACCGCGAAAAGTTCACGTTCAACCCCACCAACTGCAACAAGACAGCAATCAACGGGGTGCTATCGAGCACTGAAGGAGTCAAAGCGCCCGTATCGACTTCGTTCCAGGTGACGAACTGCGCGAAACTCGCATTCCAACCCAAACTCACAGCATCGACCGCGGGCAAGACGTCCCGGGCCAACGGTGCGAGTTTGCACGTCAAGCTCACCTACCCAGAGGGACCCTATGACGCGAACATCGCGAAGGTCAAGGTAGACCTACCAAAGCAACTACCCTCACGCTTGACCACCCTTCAGAAGGCGTGTCCCGCACAGGTGTTCGAAGCGAATCCCGCCAACTGCCCAAAGGAGTCAAAGGTCGCCACAGCAACAGCGACCACACCAGTCCTGCCGGTGCCCTTGACGGGTCCTGCGTATTTCGTGAGTCACGGCGGGGAAGCGTTCCCCGACCTGATCGTCGTCCTACAAGGCTACGGAGCAACGGTCGATCTCGTAGGGACCACGTTCATCAGCAAAGCCGGGATCACCAGCAGCACGTTCAAGGCCGTCCCCGACGTACCCGTCGGCACATTCGAAATGACGCTACCCCAAGGCAAATACTCAGCCCTCGCCGCCAACGGGAACCTATGCAACACGAAACTCAAGATGCCGACGTCCTTCGTCGGACAAAACGGTGCCGAACAACACGTCTCGACACCAATCGCCGTGACAGGATGCGCGCACAAGAAGACGAAGCAAAAGAAGTCAAGCCACACCGTTCGGCGGAACGGGGGCAAGCGCCGGAAATGACCGTTGGCCCTGACACGTCCGGTGTCTCGCGGTTTGCGGGTGGTCCCGCGGCGAACGACGCCGGCGTTCGCCAGGGTGGCCACGTGGCGGGGATGCAGCGGCGGCGGTTGTTGACCGCGACGTTCGAACTGGCGTTTGAGGGCGGGATACAGACGGTGAGCGTTGCCGTGCTCTGTCAACGTGCGGGATTGTCACGGAGAACTTTCTATGAACTGTTCGACAGTCGCGAGGAGTGCGTGCACACCGCTTTTGCGGACGCGATCGACACTGCCCAAGATACGGTCGTGCAGGCGACGTTTGGCGTCGTGCGCTGGCGAGAGCAGGTTCGGGCTGGTCTGGCAGCGTTGCTCGGGCTGCTCGACAGGGAGCCGGGGATGGGACGGTTGCTGGTGGTCGAGGCGCTCGGGTGTGGCCTGCCGACGCTTGAGCTCCGCAAGGAAGTGCTGGACCATGCCGCGGCCCTGATCGACCAGGGACGCTCAGAAGCAAGGAATGCTCGTCGGCCGCCACCGCTGACCGCGGAGGGGATCGTCGGTGCGGTCTTGTCGGTCATCCACGCGCGCATGCTCGCGCGTGACTCTCGTCCCTTGACCGAGCTGACGGGATCGCTGATGGCGTTGATCGTCCACCCCTACCTAGGGTCCGCCGCCGCGCAACGCGAGCTCGACGCGAGAAGCGACGCGCAACCCCTAACGGCACGCCGGCTACCAGCCGATCCCTTCAAGGACCTCTCGATCCGCCTCACCTACCGCACGGCGTGTGTCCTCAGTTCGATTGCGCACGCTCCGGGCGCGTCCAATAAACAGGTAGCCGACTCGGCGGGAATCACCGACCCCGGCCAGATCTCCAGGCTGCTTACCCGCTTGCAACGCAACGGGCTGATCCAAGACACCGGTATCGGTCCGGCCAAGGGCATGGCACGAGCCTGGTCGCTCACTCAACACGGCCACGACATCCTCCAAGCCACAGGGCAAACATGAGCGGCGGTTCTCTGTAGCGTTGCGCCGGCGATGCCCACCCGTAGCGGCCTGCTAGGCCTTGGATCGAATGTCGGCGACCGGCGCTCCCATTTGCAGGCGGCGGTCCACGCGCTGCCCGGCGTCGGTGTGCGGATCACCGGCGCCTCCTCTGTATACGACACCGATCCTGTCGGCGAGGTGCTCGACCAGCCAAGCTTCCTGAATGCCTGCGTACTGGTCGAGACGGCGCTCGAGCCCTTGGACCTGCTCGATGCCGCCAAGCGCCTGGAGGGCGAGTTGGGTCGCGTTGACGGCGGCCCTCGCCACGGCCCGCGCACGATCGACATCGACATTCTCCTGCTCGGAGACCTCCAGCTCTCGCACGAGCGCATGACCTTGCCCCACGAGCAGGTGCTCTCGCGCCGCTTCGTCCTGATCCCTGCCTTGGAGCTGGATTTCGAGCTGACCACGCCTGACGGCAAGCGGCTGTCAGACGCGCTGGCGATTCTGCCGGTGAGCGAGGGCGTGCGCTGGGCGGGCCCGCCCCTGTCGATGTAGGCGCCGGGCAACGACCCGCCCTGGCTTGCTCACACTTCGCAAGCTTCGACCAAAAGGTCAAAGCGCTCTCTGCGGGGATCGTCCGCTCCAACGATGCGGTCGAGCCAGCCACGGATCTCCTCGATGTCGAGCTCCTCCACGCACACGAGTATCTGCTCGATGTCGAGCCAGTCCTTGGGGCGGTTGAAGATCGTCTTGCAAACGAGCAGGTGCTCGGGCGCGAGAATGGGGATGCGCGTTTCGCCAAAAGGCTCACTGCGGACAGCGCGGCGCATCGCCTCGTGGAAGGCGTCGTAGGCAAAGAACAGGTCCACAGGCGTGTTGCCCCAACGCAAGCGGCATTGGCCGTCGCGCTCCACGATCTCGGGCTCGGCGTCGTCGCCCACCCCGATCTTCGCCAGCTCGCTCGCTATCTCGGGATAGGAACTCGGACTCACGAACAGGTTCAGATCGACGTCGATGGTCGCGCGCGGCTCGGCGTAGTAGGCGAGCGCCAGGGCGCCACCGAACGCGTGTGGAGTACCTGCTCGCGACAACTGCTCGTGGAGTGCGACGACCTTCTCGGGAAGGCTCGCCTCGCTCATGCAGCGCGTGAGGCGATGCGCGGGAAGCGACGGCGCTCGCGCCGTGCGCGTCGCGGTAGATGATCGGCCAACAACAGCAGATCGTGCAACGCCTCTCCCCGCCGCTCGGGCGAGGCGGAGATCCAAGCGGCGGCAGCCTGCGCGTTGTCCGTTGGCTGAGACTCGTCGTTTGAGAGGGCCTGCACAAGCAAGCGGACAAGTAGCGGTCTCGGTCGTCTGCCGGCGGCAAGCTCGGCCAGAAGCTCGCCCGCGGTGGCGTCCGAGCCAGGAGTCACGACCGGCGCTCCCGCTCGTCGCGCAGCCTTGCGTAGCTCATCTGCATCCAGATCCTTTGACGAGCGCTCGCGTGCGCGTTCGATCACCGCCGGCGTCAACGTCCGAAAGCCGGCCAGCGTTCGACTGCGGGGGCCGGTGTCGGTGCTATGCGACTCCCGTATCTCCCAGGCGCCGGTCTTGCGAGCGACGATATAAGCCATAGTGGGTCAATCGTACCACTATTGCCGTCCAGCGGCGGCGACTTGCTCCGGTTGAGCCACACGGGGCCGGCCGGAACGATGTCCTCAGGCGGTGTGCGGCTTCCCGCTGCCCCAGCTCGCGAGGTTCACAAGCGTGCGGGTGCTCACCCCACGCCCCGCCATCACGCAAAGGTGCCCATCCCGCTGCCAGGTCACGATGGTCGCAGCGCCCTGCTGGAGCACGCGGTAGGACACGCCCCAGCGGCGCACCACCGTGCCTCCTTCGGTCCGAGGCGCCGATCCCGAGGCGATCGCATAGCCGATACGACGACCATCGCTGTTGACATAAAACACGGTTGTGACCGTGTGGGCGCCCACCACGTCGGTACGGGTCCCGGTGCTGCGCCAGCCGAAGCGCTCCTTCCAGTACGGGAACGACACGCCGTCCACGCCGACCTGCAGCTGTGAGCGATCACGCCGATTCTCCGATGGGGCGGGCCCTGTGGCGGCGCTCAAGGTGAGCCCGGCCGCTCTTTGCACGTTGAGGCTCGCGCTCGGGTGGTGGTTCGCTTTGCCGGTCAGCCCCACCACAACGACAGCAATCAACGCCAGCACGGCCACCACCGCAAAGCCGGCGCGTAGGCCGGTCAGTCGACCTCCGCGTCTGGAGGCGAGCGGCTTGCGGGGCGGTCGGGACGCGCGCTCGCGTTCGGCCTCGGCAATCATCGCCTCGACTTGCCGGTGCAGCGAGTCCGACGCCTTCGCGCCGGCGGCGAGCGTCGCAATGTTCTCCTCGGTGAGCTTGGATGGTTGTTCGGTCATATAGATCTCGTGAGTGGGCGTGGTGCTTCTGTCATAGCTGTCCCTGCTCAGCAAGACGCTCGCGCACCGCTGTACCTTCCCGTGCCTGCGAGGTCTCGCTTGCGTGAGCGGCGGGCGCCGGCTCGCCTTCGCCGCCAAGCGCCTTCACGACCTGTCGCCGCGCCCTGAAAAGGCGCGTGGTGATCGTTGCCTCGCGCGCTTTCAGCGTTTTGGCCGCTTCGCGATAGGAGAGCCCCAAGATGTCCACCGCGACCAGAGCAAGCCGAAAGTCCTCCGGCATCTCAGCGATCGCCGCGTACAGCTCCTGCACGTCCAGAGCCTGCTCGGGCTGGTGTGTCGGCTGCGGGTCGGCAACCGTCATGTCCTCGATCGACACTCCCGTCTTCGGCCGGCGCGACGCGGTGCGCTTGGAGCTGAAGAACGTGTTGCGCAGCACCTTCATCAGGTACGCCACTTCATCCTCCCCACGCAACATCCTCGGCTTGGCCAGCACCTTCGCGAAGGTGTCCTGCACGAGATCCTCGGCGTCCTCCTTTGAACCGCACAGCGCCCAAGCCGCGCGATACAGGCGGTCGATGTGCCGTGTGAGCGACTGAGGGTCCAGGGCGCGCATGGCTAGATCCGAGCATGGCGCCGGTTGCGCCGAAAGTCGGCGACCGCCGTCGAGCCGGTCTTGCGACTGTAGCGGGCCGAGCATGCGCTCGCGCGAGGCAACGCGCTGTGGGAGTACGGCGCGCTTCAGGCTGCGGCGCGCGCCGGCAGCCACTCAGCCGGAAGCGTGTCCAGCGGAACTTCGCCGGCCTGCGGCTCAAACCAACGCGTCAAACTCAACGCGGGGTGCCCTTCGATCAAAGGCCGCACGTCGGCGAGCGTCATCAGCAACCTGATCGAGCTGCCGATCTGAAGGTCCGCGGCGTTGGGCTGCTCGCCGCCCAAGACCCCGTCGGCGATCCAAGCGTCGATGTGATCGAGCTGCGCCGGCAACGCCACCAAGTCGGCCTGAGCTTTGGCGTCGTCGGCCTTGTTGCGCCTTGCCATCAGCTTCGCGGTCAGCGGCATCGCCGGGCGCATCAACGGCGCCGGCAGCGGCATTTTCGCGTCGCCCACATAGCTCTCCATGCACCTCGGGTTGCGCAGGAAGGCGGCATCCAGCAGGCGGCGCGGGACAGACTGCAAGACCTCGTCGCCCCAGCGCTCCGCCTCCAATACGCGCGCCCGCGCGACCGCGTCGCTCAGCGGCGGCAGAGAGGAGGCTCCGCCACCAGCGTGTCCAAGCGCCTCATGATCGTGCGCGAGCCGGCCAACCGCTCGCCGTCGATGCGCAGACCTGGCACGGTGTTGCCGCCATACAGCAGCGGTCCGATCGCCAGCTGGCTGAGCGGAATCAGGTCCACGCGCTTGTACTCCACGCCCTTCAGTCGCAGCGCCACCTCGACGGCGGCGCACGGGTGCGAGCCCGGCAGCGAATACAGCTTCACGTTCATGCTCCGGAGCATAGGCCTATCGGCGCCCTCATGCGTCCTGGCTGGCTCGCCGACCAGGACTCCGGGCGGCGGCACTACACCGCAAGCGTCTTGGGCCATAATCCCGGCCCATGCTCCTCGTCGTCAACGTCGGCAATACCCAAACCCATTTCGGCACCTTCCAAGGCGAAGAGCTGGTCGAGCACTGGCGCTTTGCCACGGTGCGCGAGTCCACCGCCGACCAGCTCGGGGCGGCCCTGCGCAACCTCTTGGAGCTGCGCGGCGTCGCCTTCGAGGACCTGTCCGGTTCGATCCTGTCCTCGACCGTGCCTCACTTGGAGCCCGAATGGACCGCTATGGCCAGCCGCTACCTCGGCCACGAGATGCTCGTCGTCGGCCCCGGCCTGAAGACGGGCATGGCGATCCGCTACGACAACCCGCGCGAGATCGGCGCCGACCGTCTCGTCAATGCCCTGGCCTTGCGCGACCGCTTCGGCGGACCGGCGGTGTGCGTGGACTTCGGCACCGCCACCACCTTCGATGTGGTCTCCGCCGAGGGGGAGTACATCGGCGGCTCTTTGATGACCGGCATCGAGGTGTCTTTGGATGCTCTCACCGAGCGCGGAGCGCGCCTGCCCAAGGTCGAGCTCGCGCCGCCGCGCTCGGTGATCGCCAAGAACACGATCGACGCGATCCGCTCCGGCGTCGTCTACGGCTATGCCGGCGCGATCGACGCGATCCTGCGCCGCCTCTACGACGAGCTCGGCGTGCGCGCCTCCACGATCGCCACCGGAGGCCTCTCGAGCCTGGTCGTCCCCTTCACCGAGGAGATCTCAGAGGTGGACGACCTGCTCACGCTCACCGGCTTGCGCTTGATCCACGATTTGAACGCCACGTAGGGCGCGCGGGCGGTTCGCTCGGTAGTAGGGGCCGTTCGTGGCTCCGAGGGCACGAACGAAATCCCCATAATGGGATCCGTGGCAACACCTCGGCTCACCGACTCCTGGCAGCTCGGGCCCCTGACCGTGCCCAACCGCGTCATGCTCGCGCCCCTCGCGGGCATCGGCAACTGGTTCGTGCGTCTCCAGGCCAAGCGCCACGGCGCCGGCTTGGCGGTCTCGGAGATGGTCTCCTCGCACGCGATCTTCCACGGCAACGAACGCACCTGCGTGGAGATGCTGCGGATCGACGAGCGCGAGCGCGATCCAGGCCCCTCGGTTCCTGGAGGGCCGGTTTCGATCCAGCTGTTCGGCCAGGACGCCGAGATCATGCGCCACGCGGCCCGCGTGGTCGCCCGCGCCGGCGCCGACGCGATCGACCTCAACATGGGCTGCCCCGTGCCCAAGGTCTGCAAGACAGGAGCCGGTGCCGCCCTGCTGGACGATCCCGACGTGGCGGTCGCCGTCGCTCGGGCGGCCCGTCTCGGCTCGGGGCTGCCGGTCACGGTCAAGCTTCGCTCGGGGCGCAAGCCCGGCGACACTAGCGGCTTCGAGTTGGCCCATCGTCTGGTCGAGGAGGCGGGCGTGGCCGCGATCGCCTTCCACCCTCGCTCGGCCGCCGTGCACCACAAAGGCGTACCCGACTATGCCTTGGCCGCGCGCCTGGTCGAGACCTTGCCGGCTCCGGTGATCCTCACGGGGGGTTTGCACGACGTGGACAGCACACTCGCTGCCTACGAGCAAACCGGAGCGACCGCGGTGATGCTCGCGCGTGGCTCGCTCGGTAACCCTTGGCTGTTCGGGCAACTCTTGGGCTTGCGCGAGGAGGGTCCCGCGCGCAGCGAGGTCTTGGGCGAGCTGGACTGGACGATCGATCGCGCCGTCGAGCACCTGGGCGAGGACCGCGCCACGCGCTATCTGCGCAAGTTCTATCCGTGGTATGTCGCCCGTCTCGGTCTCGAGAAGCCCGAGGCGAAGGCCTTGGCAGAGTCCCTGCAACGGGTCGCCGGCCTGGATGACGCTCGCTATACTGCTGCGCTCGCCGCGCACACCTCGGCGTTCGTCCCCGCCTGAAACGGCGGGGATTTTCATCGTCTCAGCCAACTTTTCGCGGAGATCCCGCCACCAACATGCCCAAGGACGTCATCCTCACTCCCGAAGGGCTCTCCAAGCTCCAGGACGAGCTGGACCTGCTCTCCACGGCCAAGCGCCGTGAGGTCGCCGAACGCATCAAGGAGGCCCGCGAATTCGGCGACATCGCCGAGAACGCCGAGTACGACGACGCCAAGAACGAGCAGGCCATGCTCGAGAGTCGCATCGCCACCTTGCAGGAGAAGCTGCGGATGGCTTCGGTGATCGACTCCAAGGAGATCTCAACCGACGTGGTCGGCGTCGGCTCGGTCGTGCACGTCAAGGACGAGAAGACCGGAAAGTCGGTCAAGTACACGATCGTCGGCTCGGCCGAGGCCAACCCCGAGGAGGCCAAGCTTTCCAACGAGTCGCCCGTCGGGCGCGCTTTGATCGGGCACAAGCGGGGAGACGTGGTCGCCGTCCAGGTCCCCCGCGGCCCTGCCCGCAAGCTGAAGATCACGAAGATCGACATCGGACTCACGTAGGCTCTCGCTCGTGAGCGAGAGCGAGGACGACGAGGATGCCGATGGGGCCGAGGAGGGTGCCCCACGTGCGCGCGGGGGGCACCCTGAAGAGCAACATGCAGCCCACGGCCTGCCTGAGCTGATCGCCGAGCGGCGGGCCAAGGCCGCGCGCCTGCGCGAGGAAGGCGCCGAGCTGCCGCCCTATGCCTACCCCGGCGTCGAGTCAATCGAGGCGGTCCGCGCCGCCTACGAGCACTTGGAGGTGGGCGAGGAGACCGAGGATTCCCACCGCGTGGCGGGGCGCGTGGCGGCGCGGCGCGGCGCTGGCAAAGCGGCCTTCTTGGACCTGGTCGACCGGGGCGCCAAGATCCAGCTGCATGCCCGCGCCGACGTGCTCGGCCCCGAGGCCTTCAAGCGCCTGCTCTCACTCGACTTGGGAGACCTCCTGGGCGTCAACGGGTCGCCGCTGCGCTCGCGCCACGGCGAGCTGACTCTGCGGGTCAACGACTACCAGATTCTGGGCAAGGCCTTGAGGCCACCGCCGGACAAGCATGCGGGGCTGACCGACGTGGAGACGCGCCAGCGTCGGCGTGAGCTCGACCTGATCGCAAACGAGGAGGCCCGCCGGCTGTTCGCCGATCGGGCCCGCATCGTCTCGGCCGTGCGGGCCTACCTCGACGGGGAGGGCTTCATCGAGGTCGAGACGCCGGTCTTGCAGCCGCTCTATGGGGGCGCGATGGCCAGGCCGTTCACGACCCACCACAACGCTTTGGACCGAGAGCTGTACTTGCGCATCGCGACCGAGCTGTATCTGAAGCGCCTGATCGTGGGAGGTCTCGAGCGGGTTTATGAGCTGGGCAAGAACTTCCGCAACGAGGGGCTCTCGACCAAGCACAACCCAGAGTTCACCGTGGTCGAGTGGTATGAGGCCTACGCCGACTATGCCGATGAGGCGGCCCGCATGGAGCGGATGGTCGCAAGCGCCGCCTCCGCCGTGAGTTATGAGGGCGAGCTCGACTTCACGCCTCCTTGGCCCCGCGTCAGCTTCGTCGGCGCGGTGCGCAAGGCCACCGGCATCGACCTCGAGACGCTGCGCCACGCTCCGTCGCTGGCTTTGGCGATCAGAGAACGCGAGCTCTCGATGGGCACCGAGGGTTTGACTTGGCCGCAGCTGGCCGACGACTTGCTCTCGAAGTTCGTCGAGCCACACCTGATCCAGCCGACGTTCGTCGTGGATTATCCGATCGAGCTGTCTCCCTTCGCGCGAGCGCACCGCACCGAGCCGGGCCTGGCCGAGCGCTGGGAGGCGTTCGCGGGAGGCATGGAGATCGCCAACGCCTTCTCCGAGCTGACCGACCCAGACGAGCAGCGCGCCCGCTTCGCGGCCCAGGTCAGGTTGGCTTTGGCCGGCGACGAGGAGACCCAGCCTCACGACGAGCTGTTCTTGGAGGCCTTGGAGCAGGGAATGCCGCCGACCGGGGGAGTGGGCGTGGGAATCGATCGACTTGTGATGCTGTTGACGGGGCGCTCCTCGATCCGAGAGGTGGTCCTGTTTCCGGCGATGCGCGATTGAGGCGCTTGCGGACGATGCGCGATTGAGTTGCGCGGAAGCTTTCGCGCGCGCAGGGGTCCAGCGAGATCGAAGCGGACACGGCGGGGTGGGAGGGACCGGGAGCCCGTAGGGCCGATTGGTAGACTGCCTAAAAGGCGCCGACGGGACCGCAAGGCGTGTGGCACCCGCGGAGAGGCTCCGCCCTCACAGGAAGGAAGCACCCATGTTCGAGCGATTTACAGAACGAGCCAGGCAGGTGGTCGTTCTTGCGCAGGAGGAGGCGCGCACGCTCAAGCACAACTACATCGGCACGGAGCACATCCTGCTCGGCTTGTTGCGCGAGGAGGAGGGCTTGGCTGCGCGCGTGCTGGAGTCCTTGGACATCACCGTTGAGCGCGTGCGCGCCCAGGTCGTGCGCATCGTGGGCTCCGGCGAGGAGGTCACCTCCGGGCAGATCCCATTCACGCCGCGCGCCAAGAAGGTGCTGGAGCTGGCCTTGCGCGAGGCCTTGAGCTTGGGCCACAACTACATCGGCACCGAGCACATTCTGCTCGGTCTGGTCCGTGAGAACGAGGGCGTCGCCGCCCGCATCCTGCTCGACTTCGACGCCGACTCGGAGAAGATCCGCAACGAGGTCATCAGGATGCTGTCCGGGCCCGGCGGTCGTCGCCAGGGCGCGGGTGCCGGGGCGGGCTCGGGCTCCGGTCCGGGCGAGGGCGGCAAGAAGTCCTCCAAGCTGCTCGACCAGTTCGGCCGCAACTTGACCAAGCTGGCTTCCGACGGCAAGCTCGACCCCGTCGTGGGGCGCGAGACCGAGATCGAGCGGATCATGCAGATCCTCTCGCGGCGCACCAAGAACAACCCGGTTCTGATCGGCGAGCCTGGCGTGGGCAAGACCGCTGTGGTCGAGGGCTTGGCTCAGCGCATCATCAACTCCGACGTGCCCGAGCTGCTCAAGAACAAGCAGATCTACACGCTCGACCTGGCCGCCCTGGTGGCCGGCTCGAAGTACAGGGGCGAGTTCGAGGAGCGCTTGAAGAAGGTGATGAAGGAGATCACCCAGCGCGGGGACATCATCCTGTTCATCGACGAGCTCCACAACCTGGTCGGCGCGGGCGCCGCCGAGGGCGCGATCGACGCCGCTTCGATCCTCAAGCCGGCCTTGGCACGCGGCGAGCTGCAGACGATCGGCGCGACCACCTTGGACGAGTACCGCAAGTACTTGGAGCGCGACTCGGCTTTGGAGCGGCGCTTTCAACAGATACGCGTCGAGGAGCCCACGATTGAGCAGACCGTGGAGATCTTGCGCGGCTTGCGCGACCGCTACGAGCAGCACCACAAGGTTCAGATCACCGACGAGGCCCTTCAGGCCGCCGCGGACTTGGCCTACCGCTACATCTCAGACCGCTTCCTGCCCGACAAGGCGATCGACCTGATCGACGAGGGCGCCTCGAGGATGCGCATGAAGTCGCTGACCTCGCCGCCCGCCAACCGCGAGTTCGAAGAGGAGATCGAATCGACGCGGCGCGAAAAGGAGCAGGCGATCGAGAACCAGGAATTCGAGAAGGCCGCCGCCCTGCGCGACCAGGAGCGCAAGCTGGCCGGCAAGAAGCGCGAGCTCGAGGAAGAGTGGGAGGCCGGCGATACGGTCGAGCGTCCTTCGATCGGCGAGGAGGAGATCGCCGACATCGTCTCGATGTGGACCGGCATCCCGGTGTTCAAGCTGACCGAGGCCGAGACCCAGAAGCTGATGCGCATGGAGGAGGAACTGCACAAGCGTGTGATCGGTCAGCACCCCGCGATCGAGGTCATCTCAAAGGCGATCAGGCGCTCGCGGGCGGGCCTGAAGGATCCCAAGCGTCCGACCGGCTCGTTCATCTTCTTGGGGCCCTCCGGCGTGGGCAAGACCGAGCTGGCTCGCACCTTGGCCGAGTTCTTGTTCGGCGACGACGAAGCGATGATCCGGATCGACATGAGCGAGTACATGGAGAAGCACGCCGTGTCGCGCCTGGTCGGCTCGCCCCCCGGCTACATCGGCTACGACGAGGGCGGCCAGCTCACCGAGGCCGTACGTCGCAAGCCCTACTCGGTGCTCTTGCTGGACGAGATCGAGAAGGCCCATCCGGACGTGTTCAACATCCTGCTTCAGATCCTCGAGGACGGTCGCCTCACCGACGCGCAAGGGCGCACGGTGGACTTCAGGCACGCAATCGTGATCATGACCTCGAACATCGGCGCGTCTGAGATCGCGCGCAACACGCCGCTTGGCTTCGCAGTGTCCGACGACGAAACCGGGATCACCTACGACGACATGAAGAACCGGATCATGGGCGAGCTGAAGAAGGTGTTCCGCCCGGAGTTCCTCAACAGGATCGACGACGTGATCGTCTTCCACAAGTTGCAGAAGGAGGAGATCCGTCAGATCGTCGAGCTGCTGTTGGTGCGCATCAGGGAGTCGATGGCCGAACGCGAGCTGCAGCTGGAGCTGACCGACCCCGCCAAGGACCTGCTCGTGGACAAGGGCTGGGATCCGGCGATGGGCGCGAGGCCGCTGCGCCGCGCGATCCAACGCTACATCGAGGACCCCTTGGCCGACTTCGTGTTGCGTGAGCAGCTGATGCCGGGTGCCACCGTGGTCGTCGATCCCGCCCCCGATGGGCAGGAGGGCGAGGTCAGCTTGAGGATCGTCAAGCCCAAGAAGCAGAAGACACCGGTCGGAGTGGGAGCGGGCGGCGGCGACCCCGAGGCGGGGGCCGAGGAGCCGGCGGGCGAGGACGAGCACCACGACGGCGGCGAGTCTCCGGCCGAGTCCTAGGCCGCGGTTCGCGCTGAGCGCCACGCCTGCTAGATCCGACACCGCCTCGGCTCGGCTTCAGATCGCGCCGATGGTCGCCGAGGACTGGCCGACGATGGCACGCATCTTCGAGCAGGGGATCGCCACCGGCAACGCGACTTTCGAGCACAGCGTCCCGACCTGGGAGCAGTGGTCGGCCGCACGCGCTGTCGAGCCTCGTCTGGTGGCGCGCGAAGGGGACCGCGTGGTCGGCTGGGCCGCTTTGAGCCCGACATCCGCGCGGGCGGTGTATCGCGGTGTGGGGGCGGTCTCCATCTACGTCGATCGGGCCTGTACGGGGCGGGGTGTCGGGCGGGCGTTGCTGGCCGAGTTGGTGGCGGCTTCCGAGCGGGCCGGATTCTGGACTTTGCAGGCCGGCATATTCCCCGAGAACGCCGCCTCGATCGCCCTGCACGAGCGTTGCGGCTTTCGCCGGCTGTGCACGCACGTGCGGATCGGTCAGATGCCGGATGGGCGCTGGCGGGACGTGGTCACATTCGAGCGCCGCAGCGAGGTCGTCGAGCCGAGCTGATCGAGCGCGGGAAATTTGGGTGGGGAAGGACGTTCGTGCGTCTCTTGCGCCCCGCGGCCGTGGCGCCCGGCGGGGAGGCCGTCGTGACGGTTCGGAGGGCGGGGCGGTCGGGGAAGGCAGGCGGACTCGGGTGGGCAGCGTGTCGGGGTGGTGATGTTTGCTGGGGGGCACCACACGCGCGCGCGTGGCTCGGTATCGAGTACTGCTCTCATTAACAAGACCGCGCACGCGCGGGGTACCGTCGGGAGCGACCCGTACCCTGGCCGGGTGGCTCGCGCCCAGACCATCCACATCTGCTCCCAGTGCGGCCTGCAGTCCGCCCAATGGCACGGCCAGTGTCCGGGCTGCGCGGCCTGGAACACGCTCGTCGAGGAGCGTGTGGCCAAGAGCGAGGCCGGTGTCCCCGCCGGGGCCGGCGCGGCCAGACGTGCCAAGGGCGCGCCGTTGGTGCCGCTCTCCCAGGTCTCCTCGGCCCCGGTCGAGCGCCTGAAGACAGGCATCGGCGAGCTCGATCGGGTGCTCGGCGGCGGCCTTGTGCCAGGCTCGCTGGTGCTGCTGGGAGGCTCGCCGGGGATCGGCAAGTTGACGCTCACCAACATGGCGCTCGGCAACATCGCGGGCGCGGGGCACAGGACGCTGTACGTGAGCGGCGAGGAGTCGGCCGAGCAGGTGAGGCTGCGCGCCGAGCGGCTCTCGCCGACCGCCCTGGAGGTGCCGGTCTTGGCCGAGACCGACCTCGATGGGGTGCTCGACGCGATCGCTTCGCACGGGCCCAAGGTGTGCGTGATCGATTCGGTCCAGACGCTCCGCTGCGCCGAGCTGTCTGGAGCCCCCGGCTCGGTGGGGCAGGTGAGGGAGGTGGCGGCCCGCATCATGGATCTGGCCAAGGCCCGCTCGATCGCGGTCGTGCTCGTGGGCCACGTCACCAAGGACGGCGCCTTGGCGGGACCGCGCGTACTGGAGCACCTGGTCGATTGCGTGTTGCAGTTCGAGGGCGAGCGCGAGCGTCCCTATCGCGAGCTTAGGGCTCTGAAGAATCGCTTCGGCTCGACCAATGAGGCGGGGCTGTTCGAGATGCGCCAGGGCGGCCTGGTGGAGGTCTTGGACGCCTCGGCGCGCTTCGTGGCCGAGGCGACGCGGGCGCCGGGCAGCGTGGTGCTGGCCGCGATGGAGGGCTCGCGCCCGCTGTTGGTCGAGGTGCAGGCCTTGGTGGCGCCTTCCGAGTTGGAGCAGCCGCGCAGGGTCGTCTCGGGCCTTGACCGCAACCGCTTGGCGCTTGTGCTGGCGATCCTGGGGCGCCACGGCGGGATCGGTGTCGGCGGCCATGACGTGTTCGTGAACGTGGTCGGCGGAGTGCGTGTGGACGAGCCCGGCGTGGACTTGGCGATCGCCCTGGCGGTCGCCTCGGCGGCGCGTGGCGTCGCCTTGAGCGGCCAGCTTGTCGAGGTGAGTCGAGGCTCCGGCGCGGGTGGCGTGCCGTGCGCTTGCTTTGGCGAGCTGGGTCTCACCGGCGAGCTGCGCTGGGTGGGACACCCCGAGCGTCGCTTGGCAGAGGCCGCCAGACACGGTCTGGCGGGTGTCGTGGCGCCCTGTGGGAGTGGAGCCGACGCCAAGGAAGCCTCGACGTTGCGCGAGGCTTTGGCGACGGTGCTCCCGGCCGCCGCGCGACGGCCCGCACGCGCCGCCTGAGCCTCCGCATCCGCGTTTTCGGCCCCGGTTGGGCGAATGACGCAATTCGTACCCTCCGAACGCGGGAGGGGCGCGATAAAAAAAGGCTAAATGCCCTAGAATGAGTAGTCGTGGCCTCACGATCCGGCGAAGAATTCGACACGGACGCGCGACCCGAGCCCGGCTTGGTCAGAGCCCTCGAGATGGTTGCTCCCGGCACTGCGCTTAGGGAGGGAATCGAGAGCATTCTTCACGCTCGCACGGGCGGGTTGATCGTGATCGGCGATCCCGAAGAGCTCGGTTTCCTGTTCTCGGGGGGGATCAAGCTCGAAATCGACTACAGCCCCGCCTTCCTCTACCAGGTGGCCAAGATGGACGGGGCGATCATCCTCAACACCAACGCGACCAAGATCGCGATGGCCAACGTCCAGCTGATGCCCGACCCGACGATCCTCTCGCACGAGACGGGCACTCGCCACAGGACGGCCGAGCGTGTCTCCAAGCAGACCGATGCGCTCGTGATCGCGATCTCTCAACGACGCGAGGTCGTGTCCCTGTATGTGGACGGGGTGAAGTACATCCTCGAAGACATCACCGTGGTGCTCTCCAAGGCCAATCAGGCCTTGGCCACGCTGGACAAGTACCGCCAGCGTCTCGACCAGGTCTCAACGCGCCTTACGGCCTTGGAGTTCGAGGGCGGCGTCACCTTGCACGACGTGCTCACGGTGCTGCAGCGCTCGGAGCTGGTGACGAGGATGGCGGTCGAGATCGAGCGCTACATCGTGGAGCTGGGCAGCGAGGGGCGCTTGATCGAGATGCAGCTGGAGGAGACGATCCTCGGGACGACTGCCGAGAAGGCGGCTTTGGTGCAGGACTACTTGGCCGACTACTCCGACGAGGCTTTCGCCTCCGCGCTTGACCAGATCGGGCGTTTGGCCCACCAGGACCTGCTCGACTTCGGGCGCTTGGCCGAGCTGCTCGGATACGACCGCAAGCTCAACACGCTCGACTATCCCGTCTCGCCGCGGGGACACCGCATCTTGGGACGCATCCCACGCTTGCCCAAGCTGGTCGTGACCCAGATCGTCGGGGAATTCGGCGGCCTGGACGAGCTTCTGGCGGCGACCGACGCGGAGCTTGAGGGAGTCGAGGGCGTGGGAGAGATCAGGGCAAAGGACATCCGCGAGGGCCTGCGTCGCCTGCAGGAGATCAACCTCGTGGACCGCTACTTGCAAACTTGACAGACAGCCGGTCCGTGCCGGCGCCACATGCCGGCCCCATTTGCCGGCGCGACGAAGGAGGACACCATCCCCGCAACAATCGAAGACGCAACATCGTTCATCGAGGAGCTCGAGGCCACCCGTGAGGTGGAGTGCATCGAGTTCGAGCTCGGCGACCACGTCGTGTATCCCCATCACGGCGCGGGCAAGGTACTCAGCAAGGAGGACATGGAGGTGCTCGGCACCACCAGGGAGTACCTGACGATCAAGATCCTCCACAACGACATGACGGTCAAGGTGCCCACGGAGAATGCGGCCCTCGCGGGCCTGCGCAGGGTGATCGACGAGGAGACCGTGCAGAAGGTGCTCGCGGTGCTCCAAGCCGAGGTGTCGGAGATGCCCAAGAATTGGAACCGTCGCTTCAAGCACAACCGCGACAAGATCAAGACAGGCGACATCTATGAGCTCGCCGAGGTCGTCCGCAACCTGTCCTTGCGCGAGTCCGAGAAGGGCCTGTCCACGGGCGAGAAGCAGATGTTCACGCGCGCCAAGAAGATCCTCGCCTCCGAGCTGATGTACGCGCTCGACAAGGACGAGGAAGAGGCCGAGAGCTACCTCGACGAGCTGCTGGCCAGCTCGGCCTCGAGCCAGCTCGCGGGCGCAGCCAAGTAGCGAGCCCTCGCGTCCTCCCCGTCCCCAAGGGGGCGGGCGGGGAGCGCAGGACGAAATGGCTGTCGCGTTGATCGTTGCCGCCGGGCTCGGCGAGCGCCTTGGAGCAGCACGTCCCAAGGCGCTCGTCGAGCTCGCGGGACGGCCCATGGTGCAGTGGAGCGTGGATGTCCTGGCCGCGGTGGACGCGATCGAGCGGATCGTGGTGGCCCTGCCGGTCGGCGTCGAGGCTCCAACTGGGACCTTTGGCGTGCGCGGAGGCGCGGTGCGCTCGGAGTCGGTGCGCCTCGCTTTGGCGGCGGCCGGCCCCGGCGATCCCGTGCTCGTGCACGACGCCGCGCGACCGCTGGTCTCCGCCGAGCTGGTGGCGGCCACGCTGTCCGCCGTGGAGCGCGACGGGGTGGATTGCGCGATCGCGGCCACACCGGTGACCGACACGATCAAGCAGGCGAATGCCGATCTCACCGTCACCCAGACCCTCGATCGGGCGGGTTTGTGGGCGGTGCAGACCCCGCAGGTATTCCGCCGCGAGGCTTTGGAGCGGGCGCTGGACGTGGATGGGCAACTACTGGCCCAAGCCACCGACGACGCCTCGCTGGTGGAGCGGGCCGGGGGAAAGGTCCTGGTCATACCCGCGCCCGCAGAGAACCTTAAGATCACGACGCCGCTCGACTTGGCATTCGCCGAGATGCTGCTCAGCCGTTAGCTTGAACTAAACGATGCTCACCGACTACCACCTCCATCTACGCCCCGACGAGCTCGGCGCCGAGCCCGCCGAGTACTTCACGCAGGCCAACTTCGAGCGCTACCGCGAGGCGGCGGCTGGCCGCGGCATTGCGGAGCTGGGTGTCTCAGAGCACATTTATCGGTTCACCGAGGCGCTGAGCGTTTGGCAGCACCCGTTGTGGCGCGAATTCGCCCACGACGATCTCGGCGAGTACTGCGGCTTTGTGCGGGAGCAGACCGACCTGCGGCTCGGGATCGAGGCGGACTTCATACCGGGCGCCGAGGATCGCATCGCCAATCTGCTCGAAGGCCACGACTTCGACTACGTGGTCGGCTCGGTCCACTTCCTGCGCGACCATGCTTTGGACATGGAGGACTACTCGGTGTGGGGATCGGGGCGCAGCGCCGAGGAGATTTGGCGCGCCTATTTCCTCTCCCTCGGCGAGGCGGCCCGTAGTGGCCTGTTCGACATCCTCGCCCACCCGGATCTGGTGAAGGTCTGGGGAGGCGACAAGCCACGCCCCGAAGGCGATCTGCGCCGCTATTACGAGCTGGCGATGGACGGGATCGCAGAGTCGGGCATAGCGATCGAGGTCTCAACCGCCGGCTTGCGCAAGGCGGCCCACGAGATCTATCCGGCGCCGGCGTTCTTGGCGATGTGCGTCGAAGCCGGCGCGCCGGTGGCGCTCTCAAGCGACGCCCACCGGCCGCAGGACGTGGGCGCCGACTACGAGCGTGCTTTGGAGTTGCTCGATCGGGCGGGCGTGGGCGAGCTGTGCGTGTTCGACCGTCGCGAGCGCCGCCTCGAGCCGATCGCCGCGACCGCTGCAAGCGGGTCGATCGGCTCGGTGTCCGGCGGTGGGCAGGCAAGTGGCGGGTACCACGGCGGCGGGCACGCAACTGGCGGACGCCACGATGGTGGGCAGTCTCAAGGGGCCCGGGTGGCATGACCGCACTCAGCGGTATCGGCTATGACTCCCATCGCCTGGCGCCTGCTCACAAGCTGATCCTGGGCGGCGTCGAGATCCCTGGCGATATCGGTTTGGAGGGGCACTCCGACGCAGACGTGCTCACCCATGCCGTCATCGACGCACTGCTCGGCGCGGCGGGCCTGGGGGACATCGGCGAGCACTTCCCCGACAGCGACAATCGCTACCGCGACGCCGACTCGTTGGAGCTGCTTGAGAGCGTTCTGCCGCTCGTCTTTGCGCGGGGCTTGGAGCTGATCAACGTGGACGCAACCGTCATCATGGAGCGCCCCAAGCTGAGTCCCCACCGCGAGGCGATCCGCGAGTCGCTGGCGGGCGCGCTCGGGTTGGCGATGCAGCGCGTCAACGTGAAGGCGAGCACCGGCGAGGGCATCGGTTTCGTCGGGCGTGGCGAGGGGGTCGCCGCCGTGGCGATCGCCTCGCTTCGGATCGCCGACTGAGTTTGCTCCGGCCTGCCCGTGCTCAGCGCGGTGGCGCGTGCGCCGACGCCACGAAGAAAGTCCATCAGACCGCGAGCGGGAGCTTCACGCTGAGAGTCTCTCTTGGGGGAGCGGGAGCTTCACGCTGAGCGTCTCTTGGGCGCGTGCGGGCGCGTGTGGCCGGTGGCGGATGCGCGCTACTGTTGCCGGCCATGCGCAATATCCGGCTGCACGACACCCGTACGGGGGACTTGCTTGACCTGAAGCCCGGCGACGGCGGCCGTGTGGGGATCTATGCGTGCGGCCCAACGGTGTACAGCCGCATCCATATCGGCAATGCGCGGCCGTTCGTGGTTTTCAGCCTGCTCAAGCGCTTTCTCCAACACGAGGGGTATGAGACGACGCTCGTCGTCAACGTGACCGACGTCAACGACAAGATCTACGATGCGGCGCGGGCCGACCCCACCAGCTCGGACCCCGCGCGGCGGGCCGGTCGTCCGAGCACTGAGTTGGCGGCCGAGATGTGCGCCCTGTATGTGTCTGACACCGACGCGCTCGGTCTCGGGCGCCCCGACCACGAGCCGCTGGCCTCCGAGACGATGGAGGGGATCGTCGCCTACATCCAGGATCTCGTTCGACTCAGGGCACGCCTACGCCGTGGAGTACGGGAACGGGGAGGGCCAAGAGCCTCGCAGCGACGTGTTTTTCAGGGTGCGCTCGGATCCCGACTACGGCTCGCTCTCCCATCGTCGTATCGACGACATGGACCAAGGCGAGGGCGTCGAAGGCGCCGAGCGCAAGGAGGACCCGCTCGACTTCGCCCTGTGGAAGGCCCACAAGCCGGGCGAGGACAAGTGGTGGCCCTCGCCCTGGGGCGCGGGGCGTCCCGGTTGGCACATCGAGTGCTCGGCGATGGCCGAGTCGTTGTTGGGCGTCGGCTTCGACATCCATGGCGGCGGGTCTGACCTGGTGTTCCCCCACCACGAGAACGAGGCTGCTCAGACTCGCGCCGCAAGGGGAGGAGAGCTTGCGAGGATCTGGATGCACAACGGGATGATCCAGTTCACCGGCGAGAAGATGGCCAAGTCGCTCGGCAACATCGCGCTCCTTCACGAGGTGGTTGAAGAGTACGGCCCGGACGTCGTCGTCATGTATCTGCTCGGTGGCCACTATCGCCAGCCGCTGGCCTACTCCGCGGCGGAGTTGGACGACGCCGAGCGGCGCGTCCTGCGGATTCGGGACGCCCTGCGCCGACTTGAAGTGGCCCGCCCGAGTCCCCCCGACATGAGGGCGTATGTAGACGCCTTCTTCGATGCGCTCGCCGAGGACTTCAACACACCCAAGGCGCTTGCGTGCCTGTTCGAGTGGATCCGCGAGGCCAACCGTCGCGGCGAGGCTGTCGGCGACGGTGACTTGCGGGAGATGTTGGCCATCATCGGCCTCGATGCTTTGGAGCCGCTCGCCGTCGCCGGCGACGTGCACACGATCGACCCCGAGGCCGTGGCCTTGCTGGCCTCGCGCGAGGCGGCCCGGCGCGAGCGCGACTTCGAGCGGGCCGACCGCTTGCGCGATGAGATCGTCGCCCGCGGCTGGCAGATACGCGACGGCGCCGCCGGGCCCGAGCTGATCCCGCACTCGCGGTGATCGTTTATGGGCGCAACCCCGTGCGCGAGGCCTTGCGTGGGCGGCGTGCTCGAGCTGTCACTCAGGTTTGGGCGAGCGCCGCCGCCGCACACGAGCCTTGGCTGAGCGGCGTACAAACGAAGGTGTGCGACGCCGACGAGCTCGAGCGTTTGTGCGGCTCTTCGGCCCACCAAGGGTTGTGCGCCCAGGCCGGCGGCTACCCCTATGTCGGGGCCCACGAGCTGTTGGGCGTTGACTCGCCCTTGATCGTGGCCCTCGATCAGGTTCAGGACCCCCAGAACTTGGGTTCGATCTGTCGCACCTCCGAGTGTGCGGGTGCGACGGGCCTGGTCATCGCGGAGCGTCGCGCCGCCGAGGTCACCCCAGCCGTGTGCAAGGCCTCCGCCGGGGCGGTTGAGCACGTGAGGATCGCGCGGGTGCGCAATATCGCCGACTTCTTGGGGGAGGCGCGCGAGGCCGGCTGCTGGTCCTACGGAGCCAGCGCCGATGGCCAGACGGTGTCCTATACCGCCCCGGACTACCGCGGCGGCGTCGTGTTGGTGCTCGGCAGTGAGGGCTACGGGTTGCGCCCGCGTGTGGCCGGGGCGTGCGATCAGCTGGTGGCCCTTCCACTGCACGGGCGGATCGAGTCGCTCGGCGTGGCGGCGGCCGCCTCGGCGCTCCTGTACGGAATCTTGCAGGGCCGCGGAGCGGACCTTGACAAGACTCCATAACTGTGCGAAGCTGCCGCCCATAACGCTCAACCTAAGGTTGACTTCATAGCTTTGGCGCCAGGGGAGGAGTGCGCCACTGAGCACGTTTTGGCCTGCTTAGGCCGAGAAAGGATCTGCTCGTGGCACGTACCTTCCATAACACTCAATCTGAAGTTAAGGTTGATGATGGCTTCTTGATCGCTTTGGCGAAGCAAGGAGACCGCACCGCATATGACCGTCTCGTGCGTCGCTATCACGGCTTCGTGCGTCTCAAGGCGTCTTCGTACTTCCTGGCCGGGGGCGACTCCGAAGACCTGATCCAGGAGGGCTTGGTCGGCCTGTACAAGGCGATCAGGGACTACCGCACCGACCGGGAGTCCTCGTTCAGGAACTTCGCCGAGCTGTGCATCACCCGTCAGATCATCACGGCGGTGAAGACCGCGACCCGCAACAAGCACACGCCGCTCAACCAATACGTCTCGTTCTCCTCGACGCCCGCGGCGGCCGGTGACGACGTGCCCACCTTGGACCAGACGATCGCCGGGCCTTCGGTCAACGACCCCGTCAACCGGGTGATCTCCTCCGAGGAGCTGCGCTCCTTGGTGGGCTGCCTCTCAACGGCCCTCTCCGATCTGGAGAGCAGGGTGCTCTCGCTCTATTTGGACGGCTGCTCCTACGAGCAGGTCGGCGAGCACTTGGGGTGCGATACCAAGACGGTCGACAACGCTTTGCAGAGGGTCAAGCGCAAGGTGGGCGCCCACCTGCGCACGCGCTTGGTGGCGTCCTAGCCCGGGCGATACGGACCGGGCTTCTTGCGTGACTTGCCCCCGGGAAAGGCGAGACGCAGGATCGTGCGGTGGACGCTGCCCAACTGCTTGCGCAGGGGGCCCGTGTTGTAGGGCAGCCCGTAGCGCTCGCATATGTCGCGCACTCTGGGTGCTATCTCGGAGTAGCGGCTGGAAGGCATGTCCGGGTAGAGGTGATGCTCGACCTGAAAGCTCAAGTTGCCCGCCATGAAGTGAAACAGGGGCCCGCCTTCGATGTTGGCCGAACCGAGCAGTTGGCGTACATACCAGGCTCCGCGTGTCTCGTTCTCCACCTCCCGCTGGCTGAACGTGTACGTCTGATCCGGGAAGTGCCCGCAGAAGATGATCGAGTGGGCCCAGACGTTGCGCACGATGTTGGCCGTGAAGTTGGCCGCCAATGTCGCCTTGTAGGTGCGTGCCGCATCTTCGCCGGAGCTTTCGGCTGTGTCCTGACCTTTTTGTTGGCCGAATGCTCGAACTGCGCTCGTCACCGCGGCCGAAAGCAAGGGGAAGGCGACATAGTCCTTGACCGCTTGGCGGCGGGCCTTCAGGCCGATGGCCTTCAGCTCTTCGAGGAGCTGCTCCTTTGACTTCTCGCCCGCCTTGATCGCCTCGAAGTTGAGGTCGTGCACGGCCACGCCCCACTCGAAGAAGCCCATCAAGATCAGGTTGTAGAGAGGCTGGAGGAGATACACCGGATGCCAAGGCTGGTGGGTATCGATGCGCATTATCTCGTACCCCAAGTCGCGATCCTTGCCCCTGATGTTGGTGAAGGTGTGGTGCTCATAGTTGTGGGAGTGCCGCCAAGCGTCGGCCGGCGAGGCGGTGTCCCAATCCCAGTTCTTGGAGTTGATGTCCGGGTCGTTCATCCAGTCCCACTGCCCGTGCATCACGTTGTGGCCGATCTCCATGTTCTCCAGGATCTTGGCCACCGACAAAGCCGCGGTTCCGCCCAGCCACAAGGACCGCTTGCGCGAGCCGAGCAGCATCACACGGGCGCCTAGGACCAGGTACCTGTGCAGCTTGATGGTGTTCCGTATGTATTTGGCGTCCGTGTCGTTCAGGTCGGCATAGACCTCGTCGTGGATTGCGTCGAACTCGCGGCCCAACTGCTCCAGCTGCTCCGCGCTCAGGTGGGCCAGCGGGCTCTCAGCCTCGCTCGCGGCAGGTGCTGCCGGTCGATCGTCAAGCAGGGTGGCGGACATATACGTGCTCCTCGGGTCTCGGGGTCAAAGGTCGATCTCGACTGCGCCCTCCGGCGCGTTCACGCAGGTGCGCACCATCTCCCCGGGCGCTCCATACACTCGGCCGGTGCGCAAGTCGCGCACCTGGCCGGCCCTCAATCTCCCCACGCAGGTGTGGCAGATTCCCATCCGGCATCCGTACGGCAGTTCAGCGCCCGCCTGCTCTCCGGCGGCAAGGATCGGCTGCTCGCCGTCGCTGTGGCAAACGACGGCGCTGGCGCGAAAGCGGATCTCGCCGCCTGCTCCCCGCTCGCCGTCGCCCACATGCTCGTCGGCTTGGAAGCGCTCGACGTGCAGCCTCTGCTCGCAGCCGCGGCTTTGCCAGTGACCGACCATCGTATCCAACAGTCCGGCGGGACCGCACACGAAAGCCTCGCGGGCGTCCCAGTCGGGGCACATCTCCTCGATGTCGTCCGCCGCCATGCGACCCTGGGAGCCGGTCATCCGCAATTGCAAGCGATATCCGGGGTGCGCGCGCTCAAGAGCTTGCATCTCCGCGCCGAAGATCACGTCCTCGGCGGTGCGGGCGCAATGGACATGAACCACGTCCCCGACGCGCGAGTCGGCGGCGAGATGGCGCAACATGCTCATGATCGGCGTGACACCGCTGCCCGCACTCACGAACAACAGCTTGCGGGGCACCGGGTCTGGAAGCACGAATGTGCCTTCCACGCCGCCCAACCGCACGATCGCGCCCGGCTGTACCCGACCATTGAGGAAGGGGGAGACCTTGCCGCCTTCGAGGAGCTTAGGAGTGATCGAGATGCACCCGTCCTCGCGTCCGGGCGCCGAGGTCAAGGAATAGGCGCGCCAGTGATGGATCCCGTCGACCGCGATCCCCAACCTCACATACTGCCCCGGCCTGTGTCCCGGCCACTCCCAGCCGGGCTTGATAGTGACAGTCACCGCACGGGGGGTCTCGCGCTCGACGCGCACGACCTTGCCCCGCAACTCTCGAGTCGACCAAAGCGGGTTGACCAACTCCAAATAGTCGTCCGGCAGCAGGGGCGAAGTGAACGAACGTATGAGCGCCATCGCGCGCCGACGCGTCTCGGGCACCTTGGGCACGGCGCCGCGCTCAGCCATGGGTCTCAGGCTTGGCGGTCTTGAAGTCTGGCGCTTGAGGTTTGCAACCAACCATGTGATCTCCAGTGGTTTCGCGAGCTATCCGCATCCGACCCCGATCAATGATACCTCAAATGAGGTTACATGCAAGATGGTATCCTCAAGTTGAGATGGCGACCCGTACGGAGACTGAGCCTAAGACCGGCAGCGACACGCGAGATGGCGCTGCCGAAGAACTGCGAGACGTCGTGCCTGAGGGAGGCCTCACGATCGAGCAGCTCGCGGCCGAGGCGGGGATGTCGGTGCGCAACATCCGCAACCACCAGTCCCGCGGCCTGCTCCCCGCGCCCGAGGTGAGGGCCCGGGTCGGCTACTACAACGCCGATCACGTCGCTCGACTGCGTCTTATCCTCGACCTGCAGGCGGACGGATTCAACCTGGCCGCGATCGAGCGGCTCATGAGTTCCTCCGGTGGGGTCGCGGGTCGCCTGCTCGGCCTGCGCAACGCCCTCACAACCCCCTACGCCAACGAGTCCCCCGAGGTGGTCACCGCCGAGGATCTCGAACGCCGCTTCGGCGAAGTTCGACACCAAGAGCGTCGCGCGTGTGCTCAAGCTCAAGCTGCTCGTTCCGCTCGGCGACGACCGCTTCGAAATACCCAGCCCGGCGCTCATGAAAGCCGCTGAGGAAGTCGTCGCGTTGGGAATTCCCCTGCCGGCGGCCTTGGTTTTGGTCGAGCGTGTCAGTCGCGACTGCGAATCGATCTCCAAGGCCTTCGTCCGCCTGTTCCTCAATGAGCTGTGGGAGCCCTTCGAGCAGGCCGGACAGCCCGACGAGCGCTGGGAGGAGATGATCGAGGCGACCCAGGCCTTGCGTCCGATCGCCTCCGAGGCCTTGCTCGCGATCTTCAAGCAACGCATGACCACCCAAGTCGAGCGCGCCTTCGGCAAGGTCCTCGAGCAGCAGACCAAGCGCTCTGGATAAACGTCCCGGCCTGGTGCTCCGCATCATCGCCCCCGGCCCGGAGTCCCGCATCGATCGTCTGGCACCGGAGTCCCGCATCGATCGCTTGGCACCGGAGTCCTGCATCGATCGCTTGGCACCGGAGTCCCGCATCGATCGCTTGGCACCGGAGTCCCGCATCAAACGCCCAAACCCGGTGTTCTAGGAGCGAGAACCCACCACGCAGCCATCGCAAGGGAGGCGACGATGCGTTCACGCATGACCCTACCGGCCATCTTGGCCGCCACTACGCTGCTCGCATTCGCTCCGGCGAGCGCCTCGGCCCACAAGCATCCTTCGCCCAGTGGGCGCTGTCGCATCGGCCTGCAGGCGCCCACCCACATCGCCGCGGGCGAAGAAGTCCTCATCTTCGGGCGCCTCCGCTGCCCCAACCCCGCCAACGCGGCCCACCAAGAAGTCAAGCTGTTCCACCACATCTGGGGCTTGCCCGGCTTCACCTACGTTCAAAACGTCAAGACCGACGCGGCCGGCTTCTATGCGATCTCACGCGCCGACGGCGTCGTCGAAACCAACCGAGCTTGGTACGTCCGGGCCGTGGGCGCTCGCAGCGCCACCAAGCGGATCCGCGTCTCCGCCCAAGTAACCCTCAGCGGCCCGCCCGAAGGCCAGCTCTCGACGGGCTACCCCAACCGCGTCACCTTCACCGGCACGGTCGCGCCGGCCGACATCGGCGCACGCGTGATCCTCCAGCGTCAGAACTCCCTCACCGGCAACGAATGGCACCGCATCGACTCCTCGATCGTCGAGCCCGCCCCCTCCGGCGGTGCGGGCGTCTTCACGATCGTCCACACCTTCATCGTCCCCGGCGACGCCAACATCAGGGTCTTCGTGCGCTCTCAAGGGCGAAACGCTCCGAGCGAATCCAATGTCCTCGCCTACTCGATCTCCCAAGCCCAAAACCCGGCGCTCACGATCCAGTCTTCGGCCGACCCCATCGCCAGCGGAGAAACGGTCACGATCGGCGGCAAGGTGACCGCCGGGGGAGAACAGCCGGTCACTCTCTTGGCCCGCACGGTCCATCAGCGGGGCTTCGCTGCGGTAGCCGAAACGACCACCAACGCGGCTGGCGAATACAGCTTTGCGGCGCAAGCGCCTCTCAACAGCACTTTCTACAAGGTGCAAGTAAGAGGCGGCGTCGGCTGTTGTCCCCCCGGCGCAATGTGTCTTCGCAACTCACCGGCGGTCTGTCCCGCCAAGATCGGTCCTCGGGTGTCCTCCGCGGTGCTCTACGAGGGAGTCCACGACCTGATCACGGCGTCGGCCTCCCCGACCACGGTCCAGGCCGGCCAAACAGTCACCTTCTCAGGTACCGTCTCACCCGATCACACCGGCCACATCGTCTATCTCGAACGCCAAAACGCCCAAAGCCCTGGATTTCATCCGATCCAGGTGTGGTTCGTCGGCCCCGGCTCGGCCTACGCGATACCTCATCGCTTCTTCCAGCCCGGCACCAAGGTGGTTCGCGTCTACATCCCGGGCGGCCCCGAGAACCAGGGAGCGGCCAGCCCCCCGTTCAGTATCGAGGTGACCCCTGCCCCTGCTTCGAGCTTGACCCCCGAAGCGCCGGGCAACTCGTCGCTGCCCGCCGAAGGCGAATCCTGAGGGTCTAGGAGACTGGTCTGCCGGGTCGATTCAGCGGTCTTCCGCTCACCCGACCCAATCCAGCTTGAGGCCCATATCCCGGCCGCGGCAGTTCGCCGCCCGGGCGCACCGAGGAAGGACCGCCACGCCCAGAAGCCCCGAAATCGGTGCCCCCGAAATCGCCGCCCCCTGAATCGCCGGCGCCGAAATCGCCGGCCTCCACGCGCTCGTCGCGATTCTCGCGGTCGAGCCCGGTCATCGGAGCATTGCAATTAGGGCAGCAATCACCTGCCGCCCAAACCAAAAGGGCGTCGGTCCAGTGGCGGCACTCCTTGCAGCGCACTCTCTGACGCATCATCGACCAATCTTCATTACGTCTTGGAGCATTCCCGAATGATCCTTGCGCCAAACCGTCGAAGTATTCCCTTACGGCCTTTGGGCCAAACCGTCGAAGCGTCCACGCATCGTCGTGCCCCCGTCCATGTCGGATCACCCTCTTCGGAGGATGCGCTTCTTCGGCCGCGCCCCTACCGTCCCATCCAGCGCTTTTACGCGCTTCTCAAGGCGACAAGGAGGCAACCATGGACACAGGCTACGACGCCCCCAACCAGCCCGCGCGCGGGGCCGGGGTGGATCCGGACGGTCCCTACGAAGGCGAAGGCTGGGTCTCTTTCGCCGCGATCATGATCGCGATCGTCGGCGTGCTCAACTTCATCTACGGCATCGCCGCGATCTCCAACTCGCACTTCTACGTCCGCGACGCCACTTACATCATCAGCGGCCTCAACACCTGGGGTTGGGTTCTGATGATCACCGGAATCATCCAGTTCTGCGCCGCGATTGCGATCTTCGGACACGTCGAGTGGGGTCGCTGGATCGGCATCCTCACCGCCTCGATCAACGCGATCATTCAGCTCATCTTCATACCGGCCTACCCCTTCGGCTCCCTGGCCCTCTTCGCGCTCGACATCCTGATCATCTACGGCCTCGTCGCCTACGGCGGCCGACAAGGCAGGACCGTGTGAAAGCACCCACTTCGGTCTTCCTAGCCAAACGCGACCGCGATGCCTCCCGCCCCCGAGATCCAACGCACGCTCGCGGGCATCTCCGCGGGTGACTCGGCCGTGCTCGAGTCAGCCGTAGGCTTGCGCGAAGTGGACCTCGCGGCGAGCGGTCTCGACGGGCGCACTTTCGCGCTCGTCAAGATCGCCGCGCTAGTCGCGCTGGACGCGCCGCCCGCCTCCTACGCCTGGCAGGTCTCCAACGCCTTGGCCCAAGGAGCCACGCCCGAGGACATAACCGGCGTCCTGCGCGCCGTCGCCCCCCAAGTCGGCGCGCCTCGAGTGGTCGCGGCGGCCCCCGAGATCATGCTCGCGCTCGGCCTCCCCCTCCCTGGGGAGGGTGCCTGACATCGCGTTCAGTCTCCCACTCCCCGCGCCGGGCGCCGAACACTGCTCGCCGCGGGCGCCCGAGGCTCGCCGAGTCCGCTCGCGCCCAGCTTGCCCCACCTTGGCGCGAGGCCCGACGGCCGCCATGCCGCGGCAGTCCGTGCTAACTACTGACACTCAATCGGTAGTCGCCTTACCCAGCCCGTGCTCGACACCGGATGCCCCTCCCTTGGCCGGGCCTTACGTTGTGTGCCATGCCGCAAGCCCTCCAAAGCGGGCCTCTATCCTCCCAAGAGGCTCCGATCGAGCGGTCGCGATTGCTCGCAAAGCTAAAAGACGCGCGACACACCCCCATCGTCAGCGTCGTCGCGCCCGCCGGATACGGCAAGACAAGCCTGCTCGCCGACTTGGCCGCGCAAGACCCGCGCGCCAGCGTCTGGATGGCCTGTGACCGACAGCAGGCCGATCCGACCTCCGTGGTGCGCGCCCTCCTCGCGCCCTACGCGGCGCTCGAACCCTTCCACGTTCCCGCTCTTGGGAGTGACGGACCCGAGCCGGAGCCCGTCCCACCTGCCCCGCCCAGCTTCCTCGAATCGCTAGAACGACGATCCAAACCGCTTCTGCTGATACTCGACGACCTCCACCTGCTCGCCGACCAGCCCTCCTTGGATGTCCTCGCGGAGGTGGCCGAGCATCTCCCCGAAGGCTCCCAACTCGTGCTCGCCTCCCGCCGGCCTTTGCCCTTGCCTCTGGCCCGTCTGCGGGCACACCGCGCCCTGTTCGAGCTCGGTCCCCCCGACCTGGCGATGAGCGAGGCCGAGACAGCCCACCTCTTGGACCTCGCCGGCGTTCCCTGCACACCGGCCCAAAGCCAAGCCTTGCTGAAGCGAACCCAAGGCTGGCCCGCCGCGCTCTACTTGGCGGCCCTGTCGGCCTCCCAAGAGGCCGATCCCCAAGCGTCCTTGGCCGATTTCAGGGGAGACCGTCCTGTCATGGCCGCCTATCTGCGTGAGGAGCTCCTCGACGAGCTCGACGCCCACCAGCGCGAATTCCTGACCTTCACCTCGGTCTGCTCCCAACTCTCCGGCCCCCTCTGCGACGCCGTGCTGGACCGCGCCGGCTCGGTGGACGTCCTCGACGGTCTGCTCGGCGCCGGCTTTCCCCTGACCGCATGCGAGCACGACACCTATCGCTTGCACCCTCTCGTGCGCGAAGCGCTCCGCGCCGAGCTGTGTCACCGCGACCCCGCCCGCGCCCGTGCCTTGCACCTGCGGGCAAGCGATTTCCACGCCGCCTTGCTCGATCAAGACAACGCGATCGCCCACGCCGTAGCCGCACGCGATCCTCGCCGCGCCGGCGAGCTCATGTGGGCACAACTTCCCCGCTACCTGGCGCAAGGACGCACCCAGTTCCTGCGCTCCCACATGGACCAGCTCCCCGCCGCTGACTTCCACGATCAAGCCCCGCTCGCTCTCACCGCCGCCTACACCGCCTTGGCCGTCGGCGACGCCCGCCAAGCCGACCGTTACGGCCTCTTGGGGGCCGCCGCCCTGGCCCGTCAAGGCGAGTCTTCGCAGGTCTCCTCGCTCACGACGGGCCTCGCCCTGATCGAGGCGCTACTAGCCGACCCCGCCGTCGCCCCCCTCGGGGATCGCGCAGCCCAAGCGTATGACTCCGAGGCCGAGGACAGTCCTTGGCGCTCTGTCTGCTGTCTCCTCCAAGGCGTCTCCGAGCATCTCCTCGGCGACCCCGCCGGCGCGCGCACCCACCTCGAGCAGGGCATCCGTCGCAGCGCCGTCTGCGCTCCCCACGTGGAGACGCTCTGTCTCTCCCAGCTCGCCGTCATCGCCGTCGAAGAGGGCGATTGGGAAGGCGGTCTCGATTCAATCGCGCGGGCCGTGCTCCAAGTCGAGCGCCACGGACTCGCTTCCCACCCCACCGCCGCCCTCACCTACGCTGTCTCCGCCGAGGTCCAAGCCCACGCTGGTCGCATCGACCGCGGCAAGCACGACCTTCGCCGTGCCTCCCAACTGCTCGCTCGCCTACCCGACTTCATCCCCTGGTACGAGGCCGAGACGCGCATCGTCTTGGCCCGCGCTGCCCTGCGCTTGGCTGACGTCGCCGCGGCCCGCGCTTTGCTCGCCGACGCCTCCCGCCTAGCCCGACGCGTGCCCGACGCTGTCGTCTTCGGCGACTGGCTCGAGGATACTTGGAGCTTGCTCGACTCGACCGCCACGCACGCCCTGACCGGCGCCTCGACCTTGACCAAGGCCGAGTTGCGCATCCTGCGATTCCTGCCCACCCACCTCACTCTCCGCGAGATCGCGCTGCGTCTGCACGTCTCCACCAACACCGTCAAGACCCAAGCCCACGCCGTCTACCGCAAGCTCGGAGTCTCCTCGCGCTCCGCCGCGGTCGCCCGCGCCGTTTCGATCGGCTTGCTCGAGCCTTGAGGTGGGGTGCCCTGTGCGCGTGTGTGTGCGCGGTGGGGGTTCCAGTTCGCTTTTGAGGGTGCCTGCGCGCGCGTGTGTGTGCGCGGTGGGGGTTCCAGTTCGCTTTTGAGGGTGCCTGCGCGCGCGTGTGTGTGCGCGCGTGAGGGCCTTCGGTTCAGCCGTTGGGCTTGTAGCCCAGATCCTCGGAGATCTCCCGAGCCGCGGCCACGACCATGGGGACGAGCTGCTCCAGCACCTGAGAGCGCCTGAAGGCCGAGTTCGCGGCGGCCACCTCGACCGCGCCGATCACTTCTTTTGAGCGCGCCCTCAACGGGGCTGCCACGCACCGCTGTCCTTGCACATGGACTTGGTCGGCTAGCGTCCAGCCCTGCTCGCGAATGCCCTCCAGCTCTGCCCTCAACTTCATGCGCTCGTCCTGTCCCTCCGGATCCTCTCGCCCTCCGAGATCGGCCCCTCCTTCCGAGCCCGCCGGGGCCTCGTCGAGCGCCACGGCCAGCTCCTCTTCGGGAAGGTGCGCCAGGAGCACCTGTCCCATCGCCGTCTCCGCGGCCGGCAGGCGTGAGCCGCGTCCCAATCGAGCCGCGACTTCCAGCTGCCCTCCGACCGAGCTGCGCGCCCGGTCCACATACACGAGGTCCGACCCGTCCAACAACCCCACACTGGCCGTGCAAGCGCTGCGATCGCGCAACTCGGAGACGTGCTCATGCGAGAGCTTGCCCAGCACGGTCGAGCCGATTGCCGAGCGACCCGGGTCGGCCGCCCTCATCCCCAGCCTGTACTTGCGCATCGGGCCTTGCTCCAAATAGTTGAGCGCCACCAAAGTTGACGCATAACGGTGGGTGGTCGGCCTGCTCATTTCCAACGCTTGCGCGATCTCGGCGATGCCCAGCCAAGGCCGCTCCGGCGTGAAGGTCCTCAGAATCGCCAAGCCGCGCTCGAGCGACTGCGAGTAGCGACCCTCGTGAGATGTTGGGAGATGCAAGACGCCTCCGCGTATAGGGGACATGGTCGTCATCGGTGGGCTTCCTTCCCTGCGCCTCGCAGCACTCGATTTCACCGCTCCTAAGCGGCGGCACTCCATGGTGCTGGTAGCCGAGCTCCCGGGCTAGTCAGTGCTGAATGATTCAGCGCTGAACCGCCGCTTGGCGAGGACTTTGGGCCAAGTCCCGCTCGACCCCGGCCTCCCTGCGCGCCGGTTCGGCCGGCAGCCCTTCGAGCATCTCCCGAACGCCTTGCAGCCATTCGATGCGAGCATGCCAAAACGCAAGCTCGGCGTCCCTCGAGATGACCCGAACCATACGGTCCCACTCCGAGCCCTCGACCGCGTCGGCCTCCGAGGCCCGCGTCAGATCCTCTACCCGCCCCAAGCAGACCAGCTCCTGGCCTTGGATCAACTCGATCATGCGCGGCGCGTCACGCGGCCTGCACAACGCGATCCTGAAGTGCAAATCGTCGCGCAGTGGCGGCTCGACCGTCGTCGAGAGCAACCACTCGTCAAAGGATTCCACCCCTAAAGCGGTGGCTTCATAGATCGCCCGCCGTCCCCGCGTCCCGTTACTGAGAGGCCTGCCCTCCTCGTCAACCCGTCGCACGAGCCCTTCGGTCTCAAGCTTCTCCAACGCCCAGTACGGATAAGAGTCGGCCAAGTCGGCAAAGCGCAGCTGTCTGCGCACGCCGGACGCGATCCGGTATGCATAGCTCGGCTGCTCGATCACCAGCCCCAATACGGCGTGCTTAGCGGACACTCGTTACCGGCTCGCCTTCTAACCAGTGGACTTCGTGCAAGTACGTGACAATAGTCGAAGCCCGTTCCCGCCGGCTGCCTCCGGGCGATTATTCGGATCCGCCCGACTTACGCTGCTTTCCAAACCCCCCGATCCCCAGCCGCATCGCTGAGTTTGTCCACTCCCCGCAACGGATGTGGCCTGTAGGCAACGTAATGCAATGTTTCGGACCGTGTCGCGAAGTCGGAAACAAAGGGGGTCCAACTTGGCGTTTTGTCCTCACCGGGAGCGGTCGGCGAGCAACGTGGCGATGGATTTGCGCGAGTCCAGCGACGAAAGCGCTCGTCGTCGTCGAGTACGCCTACAGCGTTGACGCTTCCGGCTTCCGTCATCAGTCAGACCGGGCGGCGCGGTCATTTCGCTCGATCTGCCTCAACGGTCTGAGTGGTCGCGCCACGATTGGTCCCGATGAACCCGGGTATGTGTCCCGAGGAACCGGGTATCGGTCCCGCTTCGTTCAGCCGTCTTGGTCTCGATTGGAGGTTGTTTGAGATGCCGCCTCGTGGCGTGAAGAAGGGCAGCAAGCGCGAGCGCCAGTATGAGCACATCAAGAACAGTGAGCGCCAACAGGGAGCCTCGCTCAAACGGGCCGAGGAGATCGCGGCGCGCACAGTCAACAAGGAGCGGGCGCGCAGCGGCGAAGCGAAGACAAGCTCGCCCGGCTCCACGGGCGACATGTCTTCCGGTCGGCGCGGAGGTCTGCGCTCGGGTAAACCCGGACCGAGGGGACGTACCCGCGAACAGCTCTATCAGGAGGCTCGCGGCCTTGGTGTGGAAGGGCGCTCGCGCATGAACAAGGCCCAGTTGCTGAGGGCGGTTGACTCCAAGAAGCGCTGAGGGCTTGCCGTGTTGCCGGTGTGCGCCATACGATGACTCCGGCCTCCCCGAGCGGTCTATAGGAGGTACGACCTGTAATCGAGCGATTGGGGAGATGCGGATGGCCAAGGTGCTGGCGGTAATCACAACCTCTATCGATGGCTACATAACCGGCCCCCGCGACGGTCCAGGCGCGGGCCTCGGCGAGAACGGCGAGCGGCTCCACAATTGGGTGTTCGGCGGCCCTTGGAGCTACGGCGACGACGTGCGTCCCCAACCCACCGGCGAGGACGCGGAGTGGCTCTCCCAAGCCACCTCAAGCCTGGGCGCGGTGATCGCGGGCCGTGGGACCTATGAGGCGGCCCGGCACTGGGGCGAGCGCAACCCGTGGGGCGTGCCCTTCTTCATCGTGACCCACCGTCCCGAGGAGCAGCCCGAGGGCGATGATTTTCTGTTCGTCTCCGGCGTACCCACCGCGGTGCAACGGGCGATCGAGGCGGCGGACGAGCGGGACGTTCACATAATGGGCGGAGGCGAGGTCATCCGCGAGGCGCTCGCCGCGGGCTTGGTTGACGAGCTGACGCTGATCATCGCTCCGGTCGTCATGGGCGCCGGCAAGCGATTGTTCGACGAGTTCAACCAGTCCTTGGACCTACAGCAGCTGGGGGTACGGCAGTCACTGTTCGCCACGTTCATCGACTATCGCGTAACGAGGTAGACGAGCACGAGCTCCGGGCTCGCTGCTCGTCCGTCAGTTCATGCCTGAGGCGGCGCGAGTCCTTCGTTCCAGATGATCTCCCAAAGGTGCCCGTCGAGGTCGCGGAAGTAACCAGAGTAGATGCCCCAAGGACGATCGTGTGGCGGGTCGGTGAGCGTCGCGCCGGCACCCTCCGCCTGAGCTAGAAGCGCATCGACATCCGCCCGATTAGAAACCAGGTGGCCGATGCTGAACTCCCCGCTCTTTGCCGGGCCGAGCGCAACGTTGGCGTCCTTCGCCAGCTCGCTCTTTGGGTAGAGCATCAATATCAGCCCACCCGCCAACTTGAACATCGCCGCAGCTCCCGCGGGCGTGAGGTCGTCGCCGGGATAGTCGGTGCCGATCAGTCCCGAGGATTCCAGGCCGAGCCCGTCGCGGTAGAACTCGAGCGAGCGCTCCAGATCGCTCACGGCGAGCGTGATCACATCGATGTGGGGCTCCATCTCCTGCCTTTCCCTCGGTGCTCGATGGTTTGCACGAAGCCGGAGACGGGATTCGAACCCGTGACCCCCTGTTTACAAGACAGGTGCTCTGGCCAGCTGAGCTACTCCGGCGCGACTGTCCGAGGGTAGCGGGGCAGCCCCTGTAACGCGACCCCTACGAACGGGTATCCCAATACATGGCCGCGCTCAACGCAATTCGCGAAAGGACCCTCAAGCGGGGAGTCAATCCTCTGATCTACCTGGCCGCCAGGGCTGTCCTGCTGCCGTTCTTCCTGGTCTACTTCCGCCTGCAGCGCGTCGGCCGCGAGCACATCCCCGTCTCCGGGCCGGTGATCCTGGCCGCCAACCATCGCAGCTTCCTCGATCCCTTCGTAATCGGCGCGCTCACCCGCCGACCGGTCTACTACATGGCCAAGCGCGAGCTTTTCGAGCGGCCTTGGCAAGCCTGGATCCTGGGCAGCTTGGGCGCCTTCCCGATCGACCGGGGTCGCAGCGACGAGCACGCCATGTCCACCGCCCGCGCGATCCTCGAAAGGGGAGATTGCGTCGTGATCTTCCCGGAGGGCACCCGCGTCCGCAAAGGTCCGCTCGGGCATCCCCATCGCGGCGTCGGCCGTCTCGCCCTGCAGACCGGGGCCCGAGTCGTGCCGGTGGCGGTCTTGGGTACCGAAGATGTGCGCCGCGGCTGGCGCATCCGTCCGCGCAAGGTCGTCCTGCGCTGCGGGCCCCCGCTCGGCTTTCCCCGCGCCGAGCGTCCTTTCCCCGCGATTGCCTTGGGCGTCACAGAGCGCATCTGGGCCTGCGTCAGTCTGCAGTGGCAGTGGCTCGGGGGCGCCGTCGCGCCCTCCGAGATTCCCGAGCGAGACAGAGAGCGACCCGCGCGCGCCGCTTAGGACTGAGCGAAAGCGCAGGAGGATAGGGTGCGATGAGTGGCTCCCCAAACCGAGAAGTCCAAGGCCCAGTTGGACAGCGAGTTCTCCGAGCTCTACCGCGCCCACCTGCGAGACGTCTACAGCTACGCCTACTACCGGGTCGGCAACCATCACGACGCCGAGGACTTGACCGAGCAGACCTTCCTACAGGCCTACCGTCACTTCGAGCGCGCCCAGCGCGAGTCCCGCGGCAGGCCCCTGCGTCCCTGGTTGATCCGCATCGCCCACAACCTCGCCGCCAACCTCTATCGCGATCGCTCGCGCAGGCCCGCCTCGCCTTTGGAGGACAACTCCGAGCTGGTCGCCTCACACACGACCGAGGATCTCGTGGAGGGACGAGAGGAGCTCTCGCGCGTGCTCGACGGGGTGCGCCAACTGCCCGAGGACCGGCGCGAGGCCCTGATCATGCGCTTCGCCTTGGGCATGGACAACCGCGAGATAGCGCGCGCGATGGGGCGCACCGACGGGGCCACCAAGGTCTTGATCCATCGCGCCATCAAGCAGCTGGAGGGCATCGTCGCCGTCGCGGACGGGGGAGACCAAGATGAGTGAAGCAGCCAACTTCGAGGGGCTTCTGCACGAGGCCCTCTCGCCGATCGAGCCGCCCGAGGACCTCGGCCGGCGCCTGGAGAGCGCTTTCGCGAGCCTCGCCGAGAGCGCCGTCGAGGAGCTCGAGGCGTGGGAGCTCTCGGCGATGCGCGATCCCCGCAACTGGGCTCGTCCCGCCGCCGCCGTAGTCGTCGGCGGCACCGCCGGGGTGGCTCTTGTCCTGTTGCGCGCCCGCCATCGCCCGCCCGCCCGAGCGGGTGCCTTGCGCGAGGCCCAGCGGGCAGCCGAGCGCGTCGTCGGGGACGTCGGCGCGCAGGCCCGCCGCTTGCTCGGCGACCGCTGAAGGGCGCTTCCGTCCCGCCGAAGGGCGCTTCTGTCGCACGGGGGCGGGTCGTCGGCCGCTGAGGGTGGTGGTTGCCAGAGCGAGTCGTCGGTCGCCGAGGGCTTCCGTCGACCGTGTGCGCACCGCACCGCACCGCACCTCGTCTTTGTCGCTGTGAGCGGCGTCTTTGGCTCTCGCCGCTTGCAATTTCGCGACTTAGCCTTCACAGTGTTGTTCTCGGAACGATTCCGACTGTCAGGCATATATGGCACATTTTGATCACACCGAGCGGGTCGCGACTTCGGTGCGGGCCAACACTCCGCCGGCCGCCCGCCTCGCGATCGGTCTTGCGGTGACCGGCTCATTCGGGCCGCTCGCGGCGATCGCCGACCGCCTGTCCGACCAGGCCCTGATGGCGCTCATCGTCATCGGCGACCCCCACGCCTTCACGATGCTCTACCGTCGCCACATCCGCTCCGCGGTGGCCTTGGCCACCCACATGTGCTCGCGCCCTGCGATTGCCGAAGAGGTCGTCCAAGAGGCGTTCCTCTCGGTGTGGCGCTCGTGCCGCCACTTCGACCCCCGGCGGGGCAGCGTGCGCGCATGGTTGCTCGGGATCGTGCGCAACCGCGCGATCGACGTCCTGCGCCGAACCGTCGCCCACGAGCTTGCCGACAGCAACGAGCGCCCGGCCGAGGACCTGCTCGAAGCTCCCGAGCAAACCGCCGGCGAGGTCCACCGGCGCGAGCTGGCCCGCGAACTGTTCGGCGTGATCGAAGGACTCCCCCCCGAGCAGAGCCGGGTGATCGCGCTCGCCTACTACGGTGGCTATACCCATGCCCAGATAGCCACGATGCTCGACACGCCGATCGGCACCGTCAAGGGTCGCATGCGGCTCGGGCTGCGCAAGATGGCCCGAACCATGCCCGCCCCGATCTGATCCGCTGTCGGGACCGCGGCTTGCGTCCAGGCCCGCCGCGTGTCCGGTGTCAGCGACGGCGTCTCGCGGGATGCGCCTGCGCCGGGTCTCGCTGCTAGCGTCTGCGCCGCCCCATGGCCACCTGCTATCGCCATCCCTCACGCGAGACGGGCGTCGCGTGCTCATCCTGTGGACGCCCGATCTGTCCCGACTGTATGACGCCCACCTCGGTGGGCATGCGCTGTCCGGAGTGCGCCAAACAGGCGACCAAGGTAATGACCATGCGCAACATGGCCACCCGCCCACGCGTCACCTTCGCGCTGATCGCAATCAATCTTCTGGCCTACCTCGGGGAGGAGGGCCAGTTCACATTGAGTGGTACCACGATCCACGGCCCGCTCATCGAAGAAGGCGTCCTCTACCGATACGGCGTGGGGGTCGAACACCAGTACTGGCGCCTCCTCAGCAGCGCCTTCCTGCACGAGAACCTCTTGCACATCGGCTTCAACATGTATCTGCTCTACCTGCTCGGCTCGATGCTGGAGCCGGCCTTGGGCTCGCTCAAGTTCGCCACCATCTACTTCACGTCTTTGTTCGCCGGCTCCCTCGGCGCCCTGGTCGCCACTAGTGCGCCCAGCCTCGGGGCATCCGGTGCAATCTTCGGTTTGATGGGCGCCGCCGTGATCGAGCTGAGGGCGCGCCGTATGAGTGTCATGGAGTCGGGCATCGGGGCGCTCATAGTGATCAACCTGATCTTCTCCTTCACGTTCGCCAACATCTCCGTCGGCGCCCACGTCGGCGGCCTGATCGGCGGGGCCTTGGCCGGCCTTGCGATCAGGACGGCCGACGACCGTCACCGCTCCTGGATCGGGTTGGCCGCGTGTGTCGCCCTCTCTGCGGCCTGCATCGCCGCGTCGGTTGCCGTCGCCGGTTCCACTGCTACCGGAATCGCCTGAGGCATGCTTGAAGGCGCGGCACGAGGGTAGTTTGGCTCGGTGACCTTGCTCGAGGAGGACCAAATCCAGGAGAAGCTCGCCACCTCCGAGTGGCGCCGTGAGGACCGATCGATCGTGCGCGAGTGGAAGTTGGCCGACTTCGCCCAAGCGCTTGCTTTCGTCAATCGCGTCGGCGAGGCGGCCGAGGCGGCCAACCACCACCCGGACATCCTCCTTCACGCTTGGAACAAGGTGCGCCTGGAGCTCTCGACCCACTCCGAGGGCGGCCTCACCGAAGCCGACTTCGAGCTGGCCGCCCGCATCGACCGGCTTGCCTAGCGAATTGACCTGCGAAGCTCGACCCCTCCTATCGGGATGGGTCCCGAAAGCCGACCAGCCCTCCTGCTACGGTTGCCGGGTCAGCCCCACATGAAAGAAGACGACCAACCTCCCCGAAGTATCTTGGCCAGTCCAATGGCCAGTCCGGCGTGAATGGGCTAAAGCTCATCATCGCCCTCGTCTTGGTGGCGATCAACGGGTTCTTCGTCGCCGCCGAGTACGCACTCGTGCGCTCCAGGCGCGCGCGCCTGGAAGTCATGCATGAAGAAGGCTCGCGCGGTGCCGCCCTGGCCCTGCGCCAGCTCGATCGCATCAACGAATACATCTCGGCCGTCCAGATCGGCGTGACGATCACCTCGATCGCGATCGGAGCGCTCGCCACGCCCGCGCTCGCCGAGATCCTCAAAGGGCTGTTCGGAAACACTCCAAGCCATGACGCCGCGATCGCGATTTCGGTCGTGCTCGCCTTCGCGCTGATTGCCGCCACCCAGTTGATCGCGGGAGAGATGGTGCCCAAGCTATATGCGATCGACCGCGCCGAGACGATCGCGCGACGCATCGCCCGGCCCCTGCAGGCCTTCAGCGTGCTGTTTCACCCCGTCATCGTTGGCCTCACGGCGGTGTCTGGGCGCATCCTGCGCCTGCTCGGCGTTGACATGAGCGCCCAACAGGAAGGCGGATCGCCCGACGAGCTCAAGCGCCTGATCGCCGAGTCCTACGCCGGGGGCCACCTCGACCCGGGTGAGGCGGGGATGCTCACCGGCGTCTTTCACCTACACGAGCAGGAGGCCCGTCAGGTGATGACCCCGATCCCGGCGGTCGTCACCGTCAACGTCTCCCAGGACGCCCAGAGCGCCTTGGAGTTGTGCATCTCAAGCGGTCACACCCGGCTCGTGGTGATCGAGGACGAGGATCGCGACCGGGTGCGCGGCTTGGTCCACGCCTCCTCCTTGGCGAGGCGTTTGATGCACGACGGACCGCACGCATCGATCGAGCCAATCATGCACGACGCCCCGATCGTGCCCGAGACCAAGCCCCTGGACGACCTACTGGCCGACCTGCAACGCCAGCGCACGTCCTTGGCGGTCGTGGTGGACGAGTATGGGCGGGTCGTGGGCATCGTCACGATCGAGGACATCATCGAGGAGGTGGTGGGCGAGATCGCCGACGAGACCGATGCCGCCGGCGGCGAGGTGCGCCGGCTCGCCGACGGGGATCTGTTCGTGCGCGGCCACGTCTCGATCGCCGACCTGCTCGATCATGGGGTCGAGTTGCCCGTCGACAGCGACGCTTACAACTCGGTCGGAGGGTTCGTGTTCGCCGAGCTGGGCCGCCTGCCCCGCCGGGGCGACACGATCAGCTCGGGCGAATTCTCGATCAGGGTCGAGTCGGTCAACCACAACCGCATCGAGGCTGTCCGCATTCGCCGCCGCCGCTCAGTCCGTGCGGTCGAGGAGGAGCCCTCGCAAGCGCCTCCCGCGACGGGCTGACGGCGAATACACGTCCGGCCCGCTGGGGGAGCGGGCCGGAGCGTGTGCACTGGGAGGAGGCGGGTGTGCGTGCGACTTGGTCGCCCCTCAAGTATCCCCGCCTCGATGAAGCCCACCTAAAAGTGTGGTGAGGCGCCTCTCAGTAGGAGAGAAAGCCCCGCTTGCTCTTGCGCCCGAGCGCGCCCTCGGAGATCAGCGCGTCCACCTTCGGCGGGATCGCCTCGCCGATTGTCTCGCCGATCGCCTTGGAGACGTCCAAGCCCACCAGATCCAGCAGGGCGAAGGGCCCCATCGGGTGGCCGGCGCCGAGCTTCATGCAGGTGTCGATGTCCTGCGGCTCCATGCCGGTCTCTTCGAGCAGGCGAACGGCGTTGAACAGATAGGGGAACAGCAGCCTGTTGACCACGAAGCCGGGTACGTCGGGCACCTCGACCGCGGTCTTCTCGAAGGCCTCGCACAGCGCCAAGGCGCGCGTCCTCGTCTCCGCGGATGCGGCTTGTGGGAAGACGAGCTCGACCAGCTTCATCTTGGTGACCGGGTTGAACACGTGCAGCCCCAAGAAACGCTCGGCCCGGCCCGAGGCCTCGGCCAGGCGCTCGACCGAGAGCGAGGAGGTGGTCGACGCCAGAATCGCCTCCGCATCGAGGATCCCGTTCAGTTCGGCCAACAGTCCGGCCTTGATGTGGTGCTCCTCGACGATCGCCTCCACCGCGAAGGACACGTGCGCCAGTGCGTCGAGCTCGGTGACGATCTGGACGTGCTCCGGGTCGATCTCTGCCTCGAGGCGGCTCAGCGTCTTTTCGACTGTCGCCTTGGCACGGTCGGCGGAGGCCTGTGAGCGGGCCAGCAGCAGCACCGGCCCATGGTGAGCGGCGGTCGCTGCCAGGCCGCAGGCGATCGTTCCGCTGCCGATTATTCCGATACGTTCGTTCAAGGTCTTTGCTCCTGTGGGGTCTTTGGGATCGGGCCACCATATCTGGCGGCTATGCGCGAGCGCGGGGTGGGCGCTGTCCGGTCCGACCTCGCCCCGATCGCCGAAACGCGAGTTTGGTTGACTGACCAGTCAATCTAGGGGTGCTGAGCGGTACAGTAGAGGGAGTGAGCACCTCGCGCGTTCCTGAGGCCCGCTTCGGTTGTTCGCCCCGAGCCAGGCGAGATGGCCCGGCGGGGTGGGTGGGGCGCCAAAAAATCGAGCAAAAGGACTTCCATCATGAGGCAAGCAGACGGCCGTGAGGTCGTGATCGTCGAGGCGGTTCGCACACCGATCGGTCGCGGCCACCTGGAGAAGGGCTACTACAAGGACACCCATCCCAACACCTTGCTTGCCAAGGTCTACACCGAGGTCATCGACCGTGCCGGCATCGAGCCGGCCGTGGTCGAGGACGTGGTGGCCGGCTGCGTCCAGCAGTTCGGCGAGCAGGGCTTCAACATCGCCCGCAATGCTTGGCTGCAGGCGGGCCTGCCGATCGAGACCCCCGGCACGACTGTCGACCGCCAGTGCGGCTCCGCCCAGCAGGCCGTGAATTTCTCGGCTGCCTTGATCGCCGCCGGAGTGCACGACACGATGATCGGCGGAGGCGTCGAGCACATGGGCCACTTCCCGTTTGCCGCGGGGATGAAGACCCAGCAGGAGTTTGGCTTCGCCTTCACCCCCGAGCTGATGGCTAAGCACAACATCGTCGGCCAAGGCCTTGGCGCCGAGATGATCGCCGACGAGTGGGAGATCCCGCGCTCCGAGCTCGACGAGCTGGCGGTGCGCTCCCACAAACTGGCCCACCAGGCCACCGAGGAGGGTCGTTTCGAGCGCGAGATCGTGCCGTTTGCGGTCAACGGCGACACCTATGTCACCGATCAGGGCATCCGCCCCGACACCAACCTCGAGGCCCTCTCCCAGCTCAAACCGGCCTTCAAGCCCGACGGCAAGATCACGGCCGGCAACAGCTCCCAGATCTCAGATGGGGCCGCCGCGGTCCTGTTGATGAGCGCCGAGAAGGCCAAAGACCTGGGCCTCACCCCACGCGCGAGGATCGTCGATCAGACCACGGTGGGCTGCGACCCGGTCAAGATGCTCGAAGGGCCGATCCCGGCCACGCGCAAGATCCTGGAGCGCAACTCGATGAAGATCGACGACATCGACCTGATCGAGATCAACGAGGCCTTCGCGCCCGTCGTGGCGGCTTGGAAGCGCGAGCTAGGGCCCGACATGGATCGCGTCAACGTCAATGGCGGCGCCATGGCCCTGGGTCACCCTCTGGGCTCGACCGGCGCCCGCTTGATCACGACCCTCTTGCACGAGCTGGAGCGCTCCGACAAGGAGATCGGCTTCGTCACGATGTGCTGCGGCGGGGGCCTGGGGACAGGCACCCTGATCCAAAGAGTCTGAGCTATCCCTTCGGTCCCGCGCTGGTCCAGTTGACTGCGACCGGCGCGAGGCCCAAGAGGGCCTGCCACGTGGCCGCTTCGGTGTGGCCGCTCGGCGCGATCCCGTGAGCGGTCTGGAACTGCTCCAGGTTGGCCTTGGTGGTGGAGTCGAAGATGCCGGTTGTGGCCTGCGTCGGGACGGCCGCGGACAGGTGCTCCTGCATCCACAGAACCGGGTCGCCTTTGCTGCCTTCGCCCAGTTCCGACCAAGCTTGATCGGGCGTTACGCTCGTGAGCGGCGCCAGCGGGGCGGCCAAGGCCGTCCACAGGCTGGCAGGGGTCTCCTGGAAGTCCCAAAAGGAGATACCGGGGGCGCCATACAGCGAAGCCTCGTCGCGAAAGCGCACAACTTCTTCGGCACTCGGTTTGGAGTAGGTCTGGCCCAGCGGGAAGATCGGTCGTCCGTAGACCCGATTTGAGATGAACGTGTTCGCGTAGGTCGTGTCCACCGAGTTGCCGATGTCCTTCCAGTACATCTGCGGCGCGTTGAACTGGGCGCCTTCGGGTCCCAAGAAGACCGAGTAGGGAAACGACGTGTGGTAGTAGACGTAGGGGAAGGTGGCCAAGCCGAGCGGATAAGCGGCGCCGATCTTGGCCCTCAGGTCCGCGATATAGGTTTGGGCCGCCCCGTACTTGCCTTCGTACTCGGCCTCCGCGTCGATCACCAGGCAATCGGCCCCGTTTGCGACAGCCTCGGCGCCCAGGTTCGCCTCCCCGGCGGGATTGGTGCCATACACGTACTGCCACGCACACACCTTCAACCCGTTGGCATGCATCGTTTGGACCAGTTCGGGGCTGAACTGACTCCAGTAGTTGGAGGAGCCGTCCGAACTCTTGACATAGAGCGTGCTCACGCCCGCGGCGTGGGCCTGGGCGACGATCGAGGCGAGGTTGCCCCCGTCTGACTGGCTCACATACCAGATCCACATGCCTTGGCCGTCGAAGGCGCTGCCCGAGGGCGGCGGGGTCACGGTGGTCGATTGGGAAGCCGGTGGCTTGGGGGGGTGCAGGGCATAGTTGACGACATGGATCGGCCCGTAGGAGTTGGAGTGCCCGCCATGACCGACGAGGACCATGAGCCGCCCGGAGTGGCCTTTGCTCGGCACATGCACGATCAGCCCCAGTGTCGAGTTGGCCAGGTGCGCCATGGGGGAGTTGCGGGCGATGCGGGCCCCGATGCTGTGGGGGAATGCCACGACCATCCCGGGCGCCAAGCCCTTGCCCTTGACGAGCAGAAGGCCGCGCACCGAGACTTGATGGGGGTTGGTCGAGCAGTGGAGCGCGGGCACGCAGCTCATGCTCGTGATCGTGACCTTGCTTGCCGGAGCGCTCGTGTGTGGGGGAGCGCTTGGCGCCGTCGCTCCGGGCGCCGTGACGCCCGGCGCGGTGGCTCCGCCGGCCCCTTTGCTCGTTGAGGCGCGCGAGGCCGCCACCGCGCCGCCAGATGCACAGGCGGACGCGAGCAGCAGGCAGAGGGCGAGCAGCGCCGTCCTCACGGCCTTCGAATGCTCCGGGTTCGACTGCTTGCGGACTGTAGGACCTACCACGACCACCCATTCTTAGCGACTATGGCCCTCCCAACCGACGCGGGACACAGAAGTTGCGTGCCGGCATCCCAGGCTTGCCTCGAAGGCCCAATCAAGGGGCTCGACGGCCCGACGGCCCGGTGTGGCCTCAGGGTTTGGTTGGGAGCAAGGAATCCCAGCGAAAACCGAGCTGGGACGGAGTGGGGTCGAGCGGGCTATGGGGGAGGCCGCGCGGCACCTCCGGCAAGTTGTAGCTGCTGGGCGCCACGTCGTTGGGCGCGTCCCCGTGAAACAGCGAGGCCAAATACTGGATCTGGCCGCGCCCCACACCCAACTCGAACTGGCCACCGCCATAGTTGCCGATCCCACGCTCGGCGCAGTAGTCGAAGGCATCGAGCAGATTCCGAAGGCCACCCAGGCGCGACGGCTTGATGTTCACCATCTTCGGTGGGTAGGGCAAGCTTTCTATATCGGCCACCGAGTGGATCGGGGCGTCCCAAGAGAAGCGCTCGCGGTGCGCTTCGAGCGCGGCGTCGGTCTCAGGCGTGAGTGCCGGATCCTCGATCCAGGCATCCGGAAACGCTTCGGCCACGCGCCCGTAGAGCATGGGATCGGGGGCCTGGTCGACGATCGAGCCCGAGTAGTAGCCCTTGAAGTCGACCGACTCGACCGAGCCCGTGGCGACCAATTCCGCAATTAGGCTCTCGCTCCAAGAGCTGGTTGGGTCCAGCTTGAAGCGCAGGTCCGGGTAGGCGTCCAGGCGTTTGTGGATCGGCTCCATGCTCGGGGGCTCGCCCAAGCGCAGTGAGACCACGAAGCGTACGGCCTTGGGCGTGCGCTCAAGCGCCTCGTGCAGAGAGGTTCCCGCCTGGCGCAGAGCGAGGTCGAGCGCCGCCGCCTCATACGCCCAAACGCGGTAGCGTCGCGAGACCTCCCGCTGGGGCTCCTCGGGGAAGAGGTTTAGCCCAGCGAGGTGCTCTGAGAACGAGCAGATCGTCCAGGACCCTTGCAACGGCAGGTTCGGACCGGCCGCCTGGAGAATCTCCTGGTCGATCGCGTCGTAGGTCACGTCTTCGCCCAAGCCCTCCTGACCCAGGCCCGCCAACCGGACGACCGTGCTCTTGCGCTCGAACTCGCTGGAGACCAGTGCCTGCAGCGCCTCCAAGCGATAGGAGTCGACTTGGAAGGGCAAGTCGGCAAGACGCTCCCACGTGTGCGTGGACTCTGGCACGCGGGCCAGCTTAGACTGTCTTGCGTGGCAAGCCACACCAGAGGTCCTCGTGGTCGCTCGCGCAAGCCGCGTCCCGTCGCCCCGCCCGCACGGGCGGTCACGGGCAGCGCGCGGGGCCCGAGCAGGGCGCCCGTCTCCCCGCAGCGGACCTACGGCGAGCGTCCCCCTTCGCCCTGGCACCCCTTGCCGCTGTCCGAGCTGCTGATCCTGGCGGGGGCCGTGGCGTTTGTGGTCGCCGTCTCGCGCCTGCGCCATGGTCCCGAGTCCGGTGGGCCGCTCCTGTTGGCCGCGATCGCGGCGGTGGCGCTCGGCACGATCGAGGTCACTTGGCGCGAGCACTCCAGCGGTTATCGCTCACACACGCTGTTGCTCGCTCTGCTGCCCGTGATCGTCCTGCACTCGGTCGTGGTGCTGGGCTACAGCTCTCTCGCCAAGCCTTCCGAGGTCTTGAACGTCGGCATGTTCGCCCTCGACATCGCCCTGTTCGTCGTCCTCTTCAGGCTCCTGCGCGCGCGCTTTCTGGATGCTCGCGCTCGTGCCGCTGCTCGAGGCTGAGCGAAGGCATCGGCTGCTCGCCCTCGTCGGGGCCGGCACCGCGCGTCTCCCCGTCGAGGCCCAGACGCTCCAAGCGCGCGATCTCGCGCTCGCCTTCCACCCGCGCGGGGTGATCGGCCGGTAGGTCATCGATCAGCTTTGCGATGCGGTTGCGCAGCTGCAGAGCAAAATGAGGGGTGGAAGCGCCCATCAACTCGCGCACGTCCTCCACTGTGATCTCGCCGGCCTGCTCTTTGCGTATGCGCTTGGGGCTCTCTGCTTGGCTCACAGTCTGTTCACGGTCCTGGTCTCGAGGTTCATTGGCTCTAGGAGCGACGCTCAGCCCGTCGGGCTCGTCGGCGCCGCTTCGCTTGTCGAAGTCGCTCCCCCGCCTTGGCCCGTCGCCGTCGACGAGAGGGGGGCTTCGGGCTCTGGTCGTGGCGCGATCTCCAGCCGCGCGTCCAGGCTGGCCTGGGTCACGGCCGAGATGGCGCTCGCGTCACCGATCACCCAGCCGTGATTGTAAACACCGTGGACCGGTCCCGAGGGTGGAGAGCCCGGCTGCAGGTCGCTCAGGTAGGCGCCCAGTTGCACCGGAATCGTGTCGAGTGCTTCCAATAGCAGTAGCGGCGCGTAGTCGCCGGTCGCCGACAGAGGTGCGGCGGCCGGGGCGTCCAGTGGTCTGGCGGCGTTCGCGAACACCAATCCGTGTCCCGGTTCGAGCACCCCCCAACCAAAGCTTCCGTCGCTGTAGCGAGCGACCGCGATCGCATTGCTCGACGGAGTGCCCGCGCCGATGCGAGTAACGCTCCCGTAGCGCGCGAGATCCTTGGCGACACTCGGCCCGACCAAGCTGCTCGGCCCCACTATGTAGATCGAGGTTCTCCCCAAGCGCCTCAGCTCTGCGGCCGTCGCCTTCGGAATGGACGAGCGCCCGACAAACAAGATCGGCGCGCCCGTCTGCGCCGCCAGGCCGGCCGCGGGCATGCTCATCGCCGGAGCGCCTTCCGCGGATGTCACGATCAGCTTGCGCGGCGCCCTTTTACGCGCGACGCTCGCCGCCTGCTCGACGGCGACCGCGAGCGCCGCCGGACCGGCGCCCGAAATCGAACCCGCCGCGAAGCCGGCCGGCGTCGCGGTCCGGCCCACCTCGATCACCTGGGTCGGCTTCGTCGAGGAGTTGGCGTCCGTTGCGAAGGTGCTGGTGCCGATCGGCTTCATCGTGGCCAGCGCGACTGAGCTCGCCTGCGGCAGAGAAAGTCCTTCGCTATAGAGCAGGGGGGTGTGCAGTGGGCTACCCGCAAGCGTGGAGGCGGCCAGCGCCGCGGGCCAATCGTGCAGATCGACCAAGACGACGGCACGCGGTCTGGTGGCGCGTGTGAGGCCCGGATAGACGGTCTCTGAGACCGCGGCGGCATCGGTCACGGCGCTCGCGCCGCCGAGGCGGGTCGTGTTCTTCGTGGACAGGCCGCCGGCGCCCTCGCCACTCACGGCGGCCACCGGTCCCTGACTGGAGCCGCTCGTTTGGGTGGACAGGCTCTTGCCACAGCCGGAGAGCAGGAACACCGCTACAACCGTGGCGAGCACTCCGCGTGAGCGCGAGTGTGAGGGATGCGTGCGCAACTCGTGGGGGAGGGCGGCGAGGCGTGGCATGTCCGGGCCCACGCTACCCGCCTGGTCCGACGGTTGCGGCGGCCCCCAAAAAGCAGGGAGATTCGCGGGCGAGCTCGAATGTCCTTGTACGACCTTCCACAAAACCCCGATTTTGCGCGGAAATGGGGCCTCGGAGGAGCCTGCCGCGTGCAACCGTCATTGCACTCTGATAGCTTGCCGCCGATAACGCCGAGTCCTTGGCCAGAAGCCGAGGAACGGGGGACCCAAGTTGTTGGGGCGAATCCCGCGGTAGATCCGTGAGAAGCGCAGGCTCTTTCAGCGCTAGCCCGTCAGCTAACCCCGCAGGCCGACGAAAGAGGTTGCTGTGCGCTTGCGAGCCCTGTGCTCAACGCTTTTCTGCATCTTGATTGCGGCGGCTTTGCCCGCCGCCGCTCTTGCCACCACCGGCGGCGTCTCTGCCGGCGGGGCCTCGGCCACGATCGCCCCCGGTGTCGCCGGCGGCGCAACACCCACCACGCCGGCGCCGCCCAAACGCCACACGGCGCCCGTCACCGCGCGCTCCACGAGCCTGGCCTACAAAGGGGCGGTCTACCAGAAGACGGCGACAGGCCAGGTCATCCCATACGTAGCGCCCCAGACGCCCACCGAAGTAACGTCTTCGACCGGTGGCAGCGTGGTCGGCGTAGCGGCCGACACCAAGCCCGAGCTGCTCGTTCCGGGCGCCACCGCCCGTGTGATCAACGGCTTGGCGGCGGCCCCTATGTCCGCGCCCGCGGCGGTACAGCAGATCATCTGGGCCGGAAACCAGATCATTGGTCTTCCCTACATTTTTGGCGGTGGCCATGCTTCGTTCGTCTCTCCCGGCTATGACTGCTCGGGAACAGTCTCCTATGCCTTGCACGGCGCCAGCCTGATCGCCACGCCGATGGACTCCTCGGAATTCATGGGCTGGGAGTCGGGCGGCGTGGGCACCTGGGTCACGATCTTCGCCAACGGCGGTCATGCCTACATGACGGTGGCCGGCCTGCGTTTGGACACGAGCGCGGCCGACGATCCCTCCAACCAGCAGGGTCCCCGCTGGCGTCCGTTGCGACCCGCAAACGCGGGCTTCACGGTGCGTCACCCGACGGCTCTGTAGGCCGTTCGTTTAGAAGACCCACGCGCGTATGTGCGCGCGGGGCAGAGGGCGGCCTCTTGGTCCCCCCGGCTTGGCAAGGCACGCAGGCCGAGCGCCTGCTCGTGGATGACCCAACACCCGGGTCGGCTACCCTTGTAGTTCACGTCCCCGCCCCACAGGAGGATCAGATGGCCGGCTTGACCGGGCGCATGTCAACCGTCGTGAAGGCCAAGGTCTCCAAGCTCTTGGATCGCGCCGAAGACCCCGCCGAGACGCTCGACTACAGCTACCAAAAGCAGGTCGAACAGCTGCAGAACGTCAAGAAGGGCATCGCCGACGTTGTGACAGCCAAGAAGCGCCTCCAATTGCAGGAGACCTCGCTGCAGCAACAGGTCGTCAAGCTCGACACGCAAGCCCGCCAAGCCGTCTCCGCCGGCAAGGAAGACCTGGCGCGGACCGCCTTGGAACGCAAGAACATCGCTCAAACTGAGCTGCAGTCGCTCGACACGCAGGTAGGCGAACTCGAAAGTCAGCAGGAGAAGCTGACCGAATCCGAGCAGAAGCTGCGGGCCAAGATCGAAGCCTTCAGGACCAAGAAGGAGGTCATCAAGGCCCAGTACTCGGCGGCCGAAGCCCAGGTCAAGATTTCCGAAGCGGCGACGGGCGTGGGCGAGCAGATGGCAGATGTCGGTCTGGCGATGCAGCGAGCCGTGGACAAGACCGAAAACATGAAGGCTCGTGCCGACGCCGTCCAGGAGCTCGAAGCGGCCGGCACCTTCGACGACATCACCGCGCTTGGACCCGGCGAGGACGACATCGACAAGCAGCTCAAAGAACTGTCGAGCAAATCCGCGGTAGACGACGACTTGGAGAAGATGAAGGCCGAAATCGGGGCTCCAGCCGGCGCTGGTGAGCTTGGCTCGGGCGACTCCGCGCAGGACGCCCCCTCAGGGGAGCAGTCGGCATGATCGTGCGCGTATCCGGAGAGGACCAGTACCGGCTCGACGAGAGCCTCCACGCGCGCCTGAATGAACTCGATGCGGCTGTTGTAGCGGCCGTGGACGCAAACGATGAGGCCGCCTTCAAGTCGTCCTTCGCCCAGCTGCTCGACTACATCCGCTCCAACGGCACCGTCGTGGGCGACGACGAGATCGAGACCTCCGACCTGATCCTGCCCCCTGAGGACATCACACTCGCCGAGGCGGAGGCGGAGTTCACGGGCGAGGGCCTGATCCCGGACTGACGGGGTGAATCAAATTGGGATGCCCCACAGGGGAAACCATCTCTCTAGTTCGGGCTCGATGGGCAGCTCACTCGCCATCTGGGCCTTGAGCTGGAGCTCGCGCTCGGTTGAGCGTTCGCTGCCAGACGCCGGTACGAACGGATACCAGTAGCCGCGCTTGTAGTTGTAGATGAAGTACAGCTCGCGGCCCTTGGCGTCCTTGAAAGCGAACACGGCGCACAACAGGCGCTCTCCGTGCCCGGCTGTCTCGATCGAGCCGCTCACGGCGTTGATGCCCACCGCCAGGTCTTCGATCGATCCGTCCTTGAGGACCATCCAGCGGTAGCCGAACTTGTCGTCCTCGGTGTGCACCTCGGTGTCGTTCTCGCCACCCGCGGCCACGACCACTTCTTCCATCTCCTTGATGACGGCTTCGAACTCGCTGGTTTGCAGAGCCTGGAACACGATCGCGGCGGCGCCCGCCGGCTCGATGTCGTGTTCGGTCTGAAGCGCGACGTAAGCCGTCGAGATCGCGAACAGGCGGTCGGGCGCCGGGCCCTTGACCTCGTGGCGCCCTGTGAGGATGTCTTTGAGACCCACGTTTCTACGCAGCGCTTTGCAGCTGGGACTCCAACCGGCTGAGCGCCTCCAGGCGCTTCTCCAAAGAGGGATGGTCGGAGAAGATGTTCATCAAGGACTGCTTGGTCCGCGCGGGAATGATGAAGAAGGCACTCATGCCTTCGGCCTTGCGCAAGTCTTGGCTCGGGAGCCGCTCCATCGTGCCGCTGATCTTCAAGAGCGCCGAGGCCAAGGCGCTGGGCCGGCCCGTCAAGACCGCCGAGCCGCGGTCGGCCGCGAACTCCCTGTAGCGCGAGAGCGCCTGCAACAGCAGGAAGGAGATCGCGTACACCAGCACCGAGACGACCAAGACAAGCATGATCCCCTCCTCCTCTTCGCGGCTGCGACCATAGCCACCGCCGAAGCCGCCCCCGAAGAACAGCGCGAACTGGGCGATCAAGGCGGCCAACGTCGCGAAGAAGCTGGCCATCGTCATGACCATCACGTCACGGTTGATCACATGGGTCAGCTCGTGCGCCATCACGCCTTCGAGCTCGGCCGTGTCGAGCATCCGCAGAATGCCGGTCGTGGCGCACACGGTGGCCTTCTTCTGAGAGCGTCCCATCGCAAAGGCGTTGGGCATGGGGGTGTCCATCACGCACACTTTCGGCTTGGGCAGGTCGGCCTGGACGCAGAGCCTTTCGATGATGCCGTGCAGCTCCGGCTGTTCCTCGGGCGTGACCTCTTTGGCGCCTAGCGTCGTGAGCGCGATCTTGTCCGAGGCGAAGAACTGCAAGCCAAGCATGAACAGCGCGATGACCACGATCGAGGCCGCCGCCGCGCCTGCCGCGAACAGGGCGCCCACGAAGACCACATAGACGAGGCCCAACAGGAACATCGTCAAGAGCATCCGGGCCTGCAGGCCGCCGTCCTTGCCGAACTGTGAGCTTCGCTTGGTCATCCCCCTGATTGTCGCAGAAGCGTCCCGCGATCCCGCCGCCGGGCGCGGCGTGTGACGGCCCGAGGTCGCATAGAGTCCAGCTATGAGGATCGCCCGCCGGGAGGACCGAGGATGAAGCCCGAAGTCGTCGTCTTCGGCATCTCGATTAAGACTTTCGGCGTCACTTTCGCGCTGGGCTTCCTTGCTTGTGGTCTGGTGATCGCCAGGCGCCTGCGCGAGCTGGAGAAGCCTGTCGATTGGGCTTACGAGATCGTGTTCGCCGCTCTGATCGGCGGTCTGGTGGGAGCCAGGGGCTACTTCGTGATCCAGAACTACAACGAAGTCAAGCACGACCTGCTCGGTCACATCTTCTCCGGATCGGGGCTCGTTTGGTACGGCGGCGCGATCGGCGGCGCGATCGGGGTGATCGCGTGGATGCGCTGGCGCCACATGTTCAACCTGGTCACGTTCGACATGTGCGTCACGGTGCTCGCCCTCGGCTATGGGATCGGACGGATCGGATGCCAGGTTTCGGGCGACGGGGACTATGGGATTGCCTCCAAACTGCCTTGGGCGATGGGCTATCCGCACGGCACGGTGCCAACCCCGCCGGGCGTGACCGTCCAGCCGACGCCCATCTATGAGACGGTCGCGATGTGCTTGCTCGCCTACTTCTTGTGGCAGCTGCGCGATCGTGTGCGGCCGGGCGTGGTGTTGGGGCTATATCTGATCTTCAGCGGTTTGGAGCGCCTGTTGGTGGAGTTCGTCAGGCGCAACAAAGAGGTCGTCTGGGGTCTGACGGCGCCGCAGTTGGAGAGCATCGTGTTGATGGCGATCGGCATCGTGTTCCTGGCCGTGATGGCGTGGCGTGGCGGTTGGCGCCGAAGGAGTGGCGGTACCTCCGAAAGGGGTGCCCCGCACGCGCGCGCGTCCCTCGCATGAACTGCTCCGCGCAACGTTCCGTCCCAGGTGAAGCGCCATAATCTCGGACATGGCCACGGGGACGAGTCTTTCGCACGTGTTCCCCTTGGGGAGCCGCATCAACGAGCGCGGCCACGTCGAGGTGGGTGGGTGCGACACAATCGACTTGGCCCGCGAGTTCGGGACGCCGGCCTACGTGGTGGCCGAGGATGACTTGCGGGCGCGCGCCCGCGCCTTCGTGCAGGCCGGGAGGGATGCCGGCCAAGAGGACTTCGGGGTGGTGTTTGCATCCAAGGCTTTCCCTTGCACCGCTGTCCTGTCTCTGTTTACCGAAGAGGGCCTCTGGTGCGACGTGGCTTCCGGCGGGGAGCTGTATCTGGCGCTGAACGCGGGCTTTCCGCCAGAGCGCATCCTGATGCACGGCAACGCCAAGTCCGAGGCGGAGCTGACCTATGCCCTGGAGCAGGGGATCGGCCTGATCGTGATCGACAATTTCGACGAGATCGACCGGCTCAAGAACCTCATCAATGCTTTCCAGTCGGCGCATGCGCCGACTGGCCCACCGGCGCATGCGCCGGTGGGGACCGGGTCACATGTGACCCGGTCTTCCCAGGATGTACTGATCAGAGCAACCCCCGACGTGCGGGGCGACACCCACGAGAAGATCTCGACCGGCCAGGCCGACTCCAAGTTCGGGTTTTCGATGGTCGACGTTCCCGCCGCGATCGCGCGTGTACGCGAGGTGCCCGGTTTGGAGTTGCGGGGTGTCCACGCGCACATCGGCTCCCAGCTGTTGGAGTTGGAGCCGTTTGGTCGTGAGGTCGGCGCCTTGGCGCGGATCGGCAAGCAGGTGGGCGGGTTCACCACTTACGATCTCGGCGGTGGCCTGGGCGTTGCCTACACCGAGGCCCAGCGCCCACCAGAGATCGAGGCGTGGGTCGGGGCTCTCCTGGGCGCCGCTCGCGAGGCCGGCATCGCTCCGAGCTCGCGCATCCTCATCGAGCCGGGGCGCTCGCTCACGGCCAACGCGGGCATCACGCTCTACACGGTCGAGTCGGTCAAGCGCAACGTCTCCACCTGGGTTGCGGTGGACGGGGGAATGTCTGACAACCTGCGTCCTATGCTCTACGGCGCCACGTATGAAGCCCACCTGGCGGATCGGTCGAGCCTTCCGGTCGAATCCCCCTGTGTGCTCGCCGGCAAGCATTGCGAGTCCGGAGACGTGATTGCGCGCGAAGTCTTCCTCGAGGAGCCCAAGCCAGGCGACATCGTCCTTACGCCGGCGACCGGTGCCTACGGCTTCGCGATGGCCAGCAACTACAACGGCGTTCCCCGACCCCCTGTCGTCTTCTGCAAGGACGGAGACGCGCGCATCGTCGTCCGCCGTGAGACCTTCGAGGACCTGACCGCGCGCGATGTCCTCTAGGGAGATCTCCACCGAGGATGCACTTGCCGGGGCGCCCGCCGGCGAGCAAGCCGTCCATGTCGGCGTCTCGTCGGCCTCGCAGGACGGGGTCGCCTCGCGTCCGGGCTCACTCACGTTCAAAGTGGGCCTACTTGGTTACGGCACCGTTGGCTCCGCCTTCGCCGACCTGCTCGAACGGCGGGCCTCCTACATCGAGCGGATCGCCGGGCGCCTGCCGGTCTTGGGCCAGGCGCTCACGAGAAGCAAAGGCAGCTTCCCTGAGATCCTGGGGGACTCGGATGCGATCGTCGAGCTGATGGGCGGGATCGAACCGGCTCGCGAATACGTGTTGGTCGCGCTGGGCGCCGGCAAGCACGTCATCACCGCCAACAAGCAACTGCTCTCCCAACACGGCGAGGAGCTGTTCGAAGCCGCTCGCGCAGGCGGCGTGCAATTGCGCTTCGAGGCCGCCATCGCGGGCGTCGTGCCGGTCGTGCGCGTTCTTTGCGAGTCCTTGGCCGGCGCCCACATCGAGCGCGTGCACGGCATCGTCAACGGCACCACCAACTTCATCCTCAGCGAGATGACCCGCGGCTCGACCTATGCCGAGGCTTTGGCCGAGGCCCAGCGCCTGGGCTTCGCAGAGGCGGACCCCTCCGAGGATGTCACCGGGAGAGACGCAGCGGCCAAGATGGCGATCCTGGCACGACTCGCCTTCGACACACCCGTACACATCGACGAGGTGGCCTACGAGGGGATCGAGCACCTCCAAACCGACGACATCCAGTACGCGCGCGAGCTAGGCCTCGGCCTGAAGCTGATCGGCACGGCCGAGCGACGCGACGGCGGCCTCTCGGTGCGAGTGCATCCCGCCTTTCTCTACTCAGGTCACCCCCTGGCGTCTGTCAACGGCCCCTTCAACGCGGTCACGGTCGAGTCTGAGGCGATCACCGAGATCACGATGTCCGGTCCGGGCGCCGGTGGCTTGCAGACCGCCAGCGCGGTGCTCGGCGATCTCGTCAGTACGATGCTCCCACCCGCCGCTCCCTCGCCGCCGGCGGATCCGCTGCCGCTGGTGAGCGACGTGGAGAGCGGCTTCTACATCCACATGGAGATGGCCGATCGTCCCGGCGCCCTTGCCACCGTGGCAGGTGTCCTGGGCGAGGAGGGGGCTTCGATCAAGTCGGTTGTCCAGCACGGCCTCGGCGAGCACGCGCGGCTGGTCATGGTCGTCCATCCTTTGGCCGAGACACGTTTGCGCGAGGCCTTGAGGAAGATCGGAGACCTCGACTTCCTGCGCTCAACCCCGCGTGCCATTCGCGTAATAGAAGAGGAGTATCTGTGAGCAACGCCATCTCCATGTCCAAGAGCCACGTTCCCCTGATCGAGCGCTACCGCGACCGCTTGCCCTTCGAGGAGGGCGATCCGATCGTCAGCCTCCAAGAGGGCTCCACACCCCTGCTGCGCGCGCCCGTGCTCTCGGAGATGGTGGGCGCCTCGGTGCGTCTCAAGTTGGAGGGCGCCAATCCGACCGGCTCCTTCAAGGATCGCGGCATGACCTGTGCCGTCTCGGCAGCGGTGCGCGACGGCGCCAAGGCCGTCATCTGCGCCTCGACGGGCAACACAGCGGGCAGCGCCGCCGCCTATGCGGCGCGTGCGGGCGTCACGTGCGCCGTGATCGTGCCCCACGGCAAGATCGCCGAAGGCAAGATGGCCCAGACCTTGATCCACGGTGCGCGCGTGATCTCACTCGACGGCAACTTCGACCAGGCCTTGCGCTTGGTCCGCGAATTGGTCGAACGCAACCCGATCGTGCTCGTCAACTCGGTCAACGAATTTCGCATCGAAGGCCAAAAGACGGCCGCCTTCGAGATCCACGAGGACCTGGAAGGGGAGCTCGAGGCGCTCTGCATCCCAGTCGGCAACGCCGGCAACATCACCTCCTACTGGCGCGGCTTCCGCGAGATGGGGGCCGCCCCGAAGATGTTCGGCTTCCAAGCCGAGGGCGCCTCGCCCTTGGTCTCTGGACACCCCGTCGAGAACCCTGAAACGGTCGCCTCCGCGATCCGCATCGGCCACCCGGTGCGTGGCGAGGATGCGCTCGCCGCGGCGGCTGAGTCGGGAGGAGCGATCCGCGCCGTCAGCGATACCGAGATCCTTGCGGCCTACCGGCTCTTGGCCTCCAAGGAAGGCATGTTCTGCGAGCCTGCCTCGGCCGCTTCGGTCGCCGGGCTGCTCAAGTATGGGCCCGGGGAGGCCTCCCAAGTCGTGTGCGTCCTGACCGGCCGCGGCATCAAGGACCCCCAAACCGCGATCCTCCACAACGGCGGCAAAGTCATCGAATGCCAAGCGGACCTCGGCGCCATCGAAGAGGCGGTCCTGGGTGATTGAAACGGGGGATACACCCCCGGGAGACGCGCCCGCCGCGCGCCCGCCGGGCTGGGCGCGGCGGAGCTCCCAGTGATCCGCCGGCGCGTGGTGCGCGCCCCCGCCTCCTCGGCGAACCTCGGCCCCGGCTTTGATTGCTTCGCTGCGGCGCTCGGCCTACACCTCCGATTGGAGGTGATCGAGACCGGACGGTTCGCCGTCGAAACCGATCTCGATGTGCCCCTCGGGCGCGAGAACCTGTGCGTCAAAGCATTCGAGAGCTTGCATCCAGCCGACGACTTCACCTTCCGCATCGCATCCGAGATCCCGCTCACCGGCGGGCTTGGTTCGAGTGCCGCCGCAATCGTCGCCGGCCTGCTCGCCGCCGACCATCTGTTCGAGCTGGACGTCAACTTGCTGCGATGCGCCACCCTCCTCGAGGGTCATCCCGACAACGTCGCCGCTTGCTTGCGCGGCGGCTTCGTCGTCTGCGCCGACGAGCAGGCGGTTCGCTTCGATCCCCCCACGGGCCTCGAGGCTTTGGCTGTCGTGCCAAGCGAGGCGGTTCGCACCAGCGAGGCACGCCTTGCCCTGCCCGCCGAGGTTCCGATCGAGCAGGCCGTCTTCAACGTCGCGCACGGCGCCTTGCTCACCCTCGGCTTGGCCCGCGGCGACTGGGACCTGGTCTCCCGCGGTCTCCACGACCGCCTACACGAGCAGCGTCGCTCGCACCTGTTCCCACGCTCCTACGCCTTGGCACGTAGAGCGGCCGATCTCGGCGCCTTGGGCGCCACCATCTCGGGCGCCGGTCCCACTGTCTTGATCTGGTGCTTCTACGAGCAGACCGGTGCTGTCGTTGAGGCTCTGAGGGGGGAGATCGACGGCTGGGCCACTTTGATGCGCGCGCCCTTTGAGGTTCAGGGCGCTTATGTCGGAGAGTTGTAAAACCATGGACGACGGCTATTTCCCGCGCGGCACCTCGATCTTGCGAGCGCCCAGTCCGGCCAAGCGTGCGCGGGCATCCTTCATGCCGGGCAATCGCTCCAGCAGTTCGTCCGCAACCGCCACGTAATCGGCCCCCAAGTCGGGACGATGGTCAAGGATCGACACGGCCCGCTCGGCCGATTCGGCATAAGCGATTGAGGAGCGTACCGTCGTCTCGAAGACCTTCCCCTCGAAGCGCTCCTGTAGCGAAGCCTTGGCCTCGCGTGAGTGCACGGTCCTCATGTCGGCCAGGTTCAACAACACGCCCACCAGCTCCAACTCGTCGTTGAGGCTTTCCCGGGCAAGTTCGATCACCTCCAAGGCCTGCTCCACGCCCTGCAGCGCGAAGTACTGGGCCTCCGCCGTCACCAGCGCATAGTCGGCCGCGACCAGCGCATTCACCGTCAGTAGCCCCAACGAAGGCGGACAATCGACCAGGACGATTTCGTACTCGTCCTTCACGTCCGCCAAAGCCCTCCTCAGCGTCATCTCGCGGCCGATCTTGCCGCCCAGCATCAGCTCCGTCTCGGCCAGGTTCAAGCTGGCCGGGATCACGTCCCCATGGATCGCCGCCCCGGCGGCGCTGGCGCCTGCCAGCACATCGGCGACCGTTGGCTCAACCTCAGGTGGCACATCGAAATAGTCCGACAGGTTGCCCTGAGGGTCGAGGTCGACCGCGAGCGTCCTCACGCCAACTCTGCGTAGGACATCCGTCAGGGTGCGCACCGTTGTCGTCTTTCCTGTCCCTCCCTTCTGGGAGAGCACCGCGATCGTCTGGGCCATGGCGGCCGATGGTACGGGGAATCTGTCTCCCGCGGCTACCCGACCGTCTGAACGGTGGCGTCCGGCTGCGTGGCGGTCTCTGCGGGCACGCTCACGAACGTCAAGCGATAGCGGCCAACGACGATCTCGTCTCCGTCGCGCAACGCCCGCCACTCGATCCGCTCGCCGTTGACGAATACGCCGTTGAGGCTGCGGTCGTCAAGCACCCTCACGCCGTCGGCTTGGCGGACGACCAAAGCGTGTCTGCGCGAAACGGTCGGGTCGTCGAAGCGAACGTCAGCCGCCAGGCTGCGTCCGATGCGCGTCCACTCGCGCGTCAAGGCGACCGTCTTGATCTCCTCGCCGTCCTCGTAGAGCACGTACTCGCCCGGCTCGCGCAGCTCCTCGCGAGCACGCATCAACCACTCCGCGGGCTCATGTCGTTGCACGCGCGGCGAGACCTCGCCGACCGCTGAAGTGAGGTTGAACAGCGAAGCCCGGACGAAGTCCTGGCTACCGCAATCCGGGCAATCGCGCAGCGCGTCCAGCGACGTGAGCGTCAGGACATATCCACATCTTTGGCACTTGAACGACCCCGTGCCCGCCATCGTCCCCGAACTGTGCGACTCCATGCTGCGTCTCCCCTTCCTCGTGCTCCCGAGTGTCCGGGAACTTTCTACAGGGTGGAATCCGGTGGCAATCATAACCGTCCTGTCAAGCGAGCTTCGAACCACGTCTAAAGACGTTCCCGACGGGTGCTACCACTTGCATATTTCGAGCCTACCCCTGCCACTCCTCGATCAAACCGGGCCCGCCGAAAGATCAGTGAAGATCCACGCCTGGAGGAGGTGTACTGCTTACGGCGAACCTACCCACATGGCCGCTTCCCCAAGCGATGTGGAGCAGTTGGAGCGCTTTCTGCTGCAGCGCGGCGTCGGCAACCTCACCGCCGATCGCCACCGTTGCGTGGATTGCCAGCGGACCCCCCTCGTGGGAGAGCGCGTCCACGTCTACGAGCGCGCTTCGGGGATCGTTTGCGAGCTGTGTCGTCAGTTGCGACGCACCCCACCTCTTCTTAGCGAAATCGTGCGCCACAGCGAGCTCGGCCACACGGTGCGGCTCACCGCCCGCGCCGCCTAGTCGCGCCATCCAGCCAACAGCGCTCGTCAACGCGACGCCGGGTCAGAGGACTGAGGCCCCGCCCAGGTCCGAGGTCGCCCGATCTGGTCACGCGCCGCTTGAGCAGTCAATAGACTTCCGCCCGTGCATCCCGTCACGGTCTCGGTCCTTATCAGCGCCCCGCGCGAGCAGGTCTTCGACTACCTGCAAGACATCGCCAACCACCCGGAGTTCACAGACCACTACCTCGTGGACTGGCACCTGCTCAGGGAGGATTCGGTCGGTCGCGGCGCCGGTGCTCGCTTCCGCGTAAAGGCGCCCGGCAACCGCTTCAGTTGGGCCGACTCGACCTTCACCGAGGTCGCCCGTCCCCACCGGATCGTCGAGGTGGGCCGCACCGGCAAGACCAACCGCATTCGCACGCTCGGGGTCTACGAGCTGGCTCCCGCCCCGGGCGGGGCGACGCGCGTCCAGTTCACGCTCGAGACCGAGACTTCGGTCCTGTCCGATCGCATGATGGAGGCTCTTGGCGGGCGCGCCTGGCTGAAGTGCAAGAACGAGAAGGCCATGCGCCGCCTACGCTCGATCCTCGAGCGGGGCGTCGGCCGCGGAGAGCGCGTCACCGTCGCCGCTGGATAGACTTCCCGCCGCATGAACCCCCGCCGCATGAATCGCTCCCCCCGAAACCCCCGCGCCTGGTTGCTCGCGATCCTGCTCGTGCCGGTGCTCGCCCTGAGTGCCTGCTCGGATAACTCGCATACCCGAGTCACGACCGGCACCTACGCGGGCGAGTCCGGCCAGAACGCGCCCTACCTGAATGTCGGACCTTTGATCTACGAGGTCCAGCTCTCGCGCGAGCTGAACCCTAATGACACCGAGGACGCCGCCTACCTCAAAGGCCTGACGCCCGCCCAGCGCCTGCTGCGTCCCGGAGAAGAGTGGTTTGCGGTCTTCATGCAGGTCTACAACCAGACCTCTGCGCCCCACCTGGTGTCCACCAACCTGACGATCAGCGACACCCAGGAAAACGTCTACACCCCGATAGTCCCGGACTACACCAACGAATTCGCCTATCGCGGCGGGTTGCTCGGAGCCAACTCGCGTCTTCCGGCCCTGAATACGGTGGCCGCCAACGGCCCCACCCAGGGCGCTCTGCTGCTCTACAAGATCAAAATCGTCTCGCTCGACAACCGACCGCTCGAGCTGAAGATCGTCGATCCCCTTAACCCCTCTCAGACGGCCTCGGCCGAGCTGGACGTCTAGCGAAGCCCCCTAAAGCTCGGAGCGGAGCGGGTGTAGGCGCTCAACGAAGCCCCGCCTCCAAGACCTGTCTAGCGACCGGGGCCGCTGTTTCGCCCCCCGCACCGTCTTTGACCATCAGCACGCCCACCGCGATCTTCGGGTGTAGAGCGGGCGCGAACGCCGCAAACCAAGCATCCGTGTTCTGTGGGTCTTTGCTCGAACAGCTTTCTTCGCTCTTGCCAGCTTCGGCCTCTTCGCCCGAACTGCCTGCTTCGGAGCCCTGTTCGCCCGATCCCGAGCAGCTCTGCGAGCCCAGTTCAGCAGTGCCCGTCTTACCCGCCACCACGACTCCCGGGATCGCCGCGGAGGTGCCGGTGCCTTCGCGCACCACGCCGATCATCAAGCGCCTGTCCGTGCGCGCCGTTGCCGCGCTGATCGCACGCGGATGAAGCCCGTGGGCGACGTGCGCTTCGAAGGTGGGCTGAGGGCGCCGTCCGCCGTCGCCGATCGTTGCGGCCACCGTTGCCATCTCGAGCACCGAGGCCTGGACCTCGCCCTGTCCGATCGCCGTCGAGCCGACATCCAGTTCGCCCTGAATCCGAGCGGCGGGGGGGAGGCTGCTTTCTAGCGCCCCGGCCACACCCGGCGGGTGGTTGAAGCCGAAGGCTTCCGCGGTCTTCACCAGCCGCGCGGCGCCCACCTTCACGCCGAGTGGAGCGAACACCGAGTTGCACGACACCGCGAACGCGAGCGCCAAGCTGCCCCCGCAGGACTCGCCATTGGCGTTTTCGAGCTTGACGCCGTCCAAGGTGGCGTACGTCGCGTACTGGTACACGCTTTTCTCGCTGGCCACTTTCGCTTCCAGGGCGGCGCTCAGCGTGACCATCTTGAAGGTCGAGCCCGGCGGCTGCAGGTCATCGATGCCGATGCCCGCAACGGCCAGGATCTCGCCGCTGCTCGGGTCCATCGCGACCACACCTCCCAGCCGGCCCCCGAGAGCTTCTGTCGCCACGCGCTGCAGTCCCGTGGAGATCGTCGTGCGAACCGGGGGGCTGGCCTTGACCGCGGTGACAGCCAGCACCCGATCTCCGGCCAGCAGCTGACCACCGGGCTTTCCCCGCAAGCGAGAGTCCAGCGCCAACTCCAGGCCGCTGGTCCCCACTATCGCCTGCGCCGGAACTCCCTGCTCCTCCAGTTCGTCCTGGCGTGCTCGGGGCACCGGCCCAACTTCTCCCACCACGGCCGCCGCCGCGGCGCCGAGTGGGGACTCGCGCACACCAGCTCCGCTCGCTTGGCCTTCGGCCAGGACGGTGCCGTTGCGGTCGAGCAGCGCTGCGCGCGGCGGCAGGCTCATGTTGCTGCTCAGCGCCTCTCCCGCTCCCAGCCCCGGGAACACGGCCGAGTGCGACCAAAGCACCCGCTCGCCTTCGGAAGTCTCGCCCACGCGCAAGCGCAAGTTCTCCTCCAGGACTCCCCAAAGCCGCGTCTGCACCCGCATCGGCACCACGAACACGCCTGCTTGCTCGCGGGCCTGGCCCGCGGCCTTCAGCTTGGTCTCTGTCGCCGTGCGCGCGGCCTGCAGGTAGGCATCGCGGAAGCGGCTGGCCGAGATGCGTCGAACGCTCGGCCGGATCAATATTGCTGTACATGGTCGCGTAGTCGCCTCTGGTCCAGGCGTTCACGAATTGTTCGCTCACACTTTGCCCGGCGGAGGCTCCGTTACCAGCGCCAACGATCGCCCCGACGAGGAACGCGATCGCCGCGAGTGCCAACACCGGGGCGGCGCGACGCAGGCGCCGGTGGCGATCGGTGGAGGGGTTCACAGCTCGGGACGGTAGAACATGATCAGTGACCCGGCTCGATTGGATCATCGTCGCCTTCGCTGCCTTGCTTGCCCTGTTCGGGTTCCGCCGAGGTTTCATCGTCGCTGTGCTCTCCTTCTGCGGCTTCGCCCTAGGTTCATTCATCGGAACTCGCGTGGGTCCTCTACTGGTGCCGCGCGGCTCGATGTCTCCCTACGCTCCGGCGTTCGGCTTGATCGGTGCGCTTTTGGCCGGTGCGATCCTCGCGACCGGCTTCGAGGGGGTGGGCTTGCGCCTGCGGCGTCTGCTCGTCCTGCCCGGCTTCGGACTGCTCGATGGGGCCATGGGTGCGCTCTTGAGCGCGGCCTTGGGCTTGGCGATCGCGTGGGTCTTGGCCGCCGTAGTTCTGCAAAGCAGCTCCACGCCGCAACTGCGCGCTGACATCCAGCGCTCGGCGATCCTAAGCGAGCTGAACCAGCTGTTGCCGCCCACCGGTCCGATCCTGCACATCCTGGCGAGCCTCGACCCACTCCCTTCGATCTCGGGTCCCTTGCCGGGAGTCTCCGCCCCGCCGCCCGCGATCGCTCACAACCCCGGCGTCCTGTCGGCCTCTCGCAGTGTTGTGCGGGTGCTTGGGACGGCCTGTGGCCTTGCGATCGAGGGCTCCGGTTGGGTGGCCGCTCCGGGGGTTGTAGTCACCAATGCCCACGTGGTCGCCGGAGAGCATGACACCACGGTCGAGGTGGGGGGCCACGAACCGGAGATGAGCGCCTACGCCATCGCCTTCGATCCCACCGATGACGTCGCGGTTCTGCGGGTGCCCGGCCTGAGCCTGCCCTCGCTCACCTTGGCGACTTCGCCGCCGAGCGGTCGCGCGGGCGCGATCCTCGGATATCCCGAGAACGGTCCCTTCGATGTGCAACCCGGGCGGATCGGCGCGACCCAGACGATCGTCACCGACGATGCCTATGGACGCGGCCCCGTCTCGCGCCTGCTCACACCCCTACGCGGCTTGGTGCGGCCCGGAAACTCCGGGGGTGCGCTCGTGGGGCGAGACGGTCGCGTGCTCACGACCGTATTCGCCTCCACGACCGGCGGCGGTCCGCGCGGTGGCTATGGCGTTGCCAACGCGACTGTTGCCCAGGTGCTCGCGGGAGCGGGCCACATGGTCGGCACCGGTGAATGCTCGCCGGGGTGATTGCGCGCGGCAGATGCTCGCGGGCGCGCGGGTTCGGCGGTGGGCAGCTTCAGGCGGTCGAGGGCCTGGTCCGCGGGCGGGGACGCGCTTTGTTGGCGCTTGGCGTCCTGTCTTGCCTCTCGTTGCTTCGGGGCGGGTCCTCGGGGGAGACCTCGCCGCGAGACGATGTCCCGCGCGCGCGTGTAGAAGCAGAGGTGCGCGCGGCAGCGGTGCGCGCGTCTGCGCCTCGTGGGTCTTCCTTCGGCGCCGCCAGCGCGGGTTCGGCCGCTGCCAATCGTCGCACCAGCTCGCCGCGAACGACTTCCAAGTCATCCACGCTGAGTAGGCGCGGTCCCGCGTGCCTGGGCGCCTTTGACGGTGGCGGGATCAGCCCCGGATGGCTCGCCTGCAGCTCCGACAGCGTCTGCTCGAGCGCGGCGATCTGTGCCCGCAGTTCCTTGCGTCGTTGCGCAGGCTGCCTGCTCGCGCTCGTCGTACCTTGCCCTTCGTGGGTGACCATGCGCGGATCCGGCGCCTCGGCTGTCACATACAGTGCGGCCGCCACCTCGCGCGGGTCCACTCCGGTCCTACGTGCCTGCAGTGCGGCGTCGGCCGCGATCTGTCCGACCGCCGAGGGGCCCTGTGCGATCTGCGCCACGAATGTGCCCGTGCCCTGACGGCTGTCGATCAATCCCTCCTGCTCCAAACGCTGGTACACGGTGCGTGCCGTGTTGGCGTTGATGCCGAGCATCTCGGCCAATTCGCGCAGGCCCGGCAGCCGTTGTCCCGGGGTCAGCCGACCGTCGCCGATTCGTGCCCTCAGCGCCCAAGCAAGCTGCACGCCGATTGGGATCTCACCCTCGCGATCGACCTTCAGGTCATTGAGGTTCAAGGCCTCTTCGCTCACGTACTCACAGTAGTCGTTTCCGGTCGGAACCCACAAAGTGCTAATGAACTAGTACACTATTTCTATGGGTGGGTTGGGTCATGGGGACCTCCTCAATCGGGCTTTGCTCCCGGCCAGGAACATGTTCGAGGAGGTCGGCGACATGATGATCCTGGCAGGTCGCACCCTCGCCGCGACCGTGATGCCGCCCTATCCCTACGGTGGCGAGTTCGTGTGGCAGTTCCTGTTCGCCTTGCGAGTGTGCTGGCTGCCCTTGCTGCTCTCGACTTTCGCGATCTCCTATGGCGCGCCCGGCCTGCAGGCCGCGAACTTCCTGACCGTGCTCGGCTCACTCGATCGCCTCGGCGGGTTCTTCGTGCTGATCGTCGTGCGCGAAATCGGTCCTCTGATCACGGCCACGATGCTGGCGGGCGCCGCCGGCACCGCTATCACCGCCGACCTCGGTGCACGCAAGATCCGCGAGGAGCTCGACGCCCTGCAGGTCCTCGGCGTGGATCCGGTCAAGAACCTGGTCGTCCCGCGCTTTCTCGCGCTGATGCTGGTCACGGGCCTGTTCAACATCTACGCGATCCTGTTCGGCATCTTCGGCGGCATCCTCGCCGCCTTGGTCCACAACCAGCCGCTTGGACCCTTCTGGGCGACCTTCTTCAACAACACCTCGACCACCGACCTGTGGGGATCGAGTCTGAAGACGATGGTCTTCGGGGCGATCATCGCGATCATCTGTTGCTACAAGGGCATGACGGCCTCGGGTGGCGCCGAGGGCGTGGGTCGCGCCGTCAACCAGGCGGTCGTCGCCTCGTTCATCGCTTTCGGATCGTTCAACTACGCCTTCACCCAGGTCCTCTTGGCGACCCACCCCAACATCATCACCGTGCGCTGATGGAGGCGGCGCCGAGCCTACGCGAGTGGCTTGCCTCGGTCGGTGAGATCGTCAGTTTCACCGGGCGCATCGTGCGCGACGTGTGGAGCCTGCGCGTGTTGCGCTTCTTCGGCGAGGCGATCCGCCAGTCGGGTCTTCTGATCGTCTCCTCGACCGCCGTCCTGTGGATCATGGTGTTCATCATCGGGATCGGGCCGTGCGGGATCCAGGGCGCCTACTTCGCCCAGGCCCAGGGAGCGCCAAGCGTCGCTGGAGCGTTCGCGGCCTGGTGCGACTTGCGCGAGGCGATCCCCTATGCCTTCGGTTACATGATGGCCGCCAAGGTCGGCACCGGGATCGTCGCCGAGCTGGGGGCGATGCGCATCAACGACGAGATCGACGCGCTCGAAGTGATGGGCATCGACTCGATGGTGTTTCTGTGCGCTACGCGCATGCTCGCCGGCTGGCTGGTACTCCCCTTCATGTACATAGCCGGCATCGGCATCGGCTTCTTTGCCTCCTATATCGCCGTGGTCAAGCAGGTCGGGTCGGTCACATCGGGCGGCTACCTGTTGGTCTTCTGGCAGTACCAGAACCCGCTCGATTACCTCTACAGCGTGATCAAGGCCATGTCGATGGCCACCGCCGTGGTGCTGGTCGCCTGCTACTACGGCTACACAGCCTCTGGGGGCCCCGTTGGCGTCGGGAGGGCAACCGCCAAGTCGATGGTGCTCAATCTGGTCCTGGTCACGATGATCGGGATGCTCGGCACCCAGGTCTTCTGGGGCACCAACCCGAGGACCCCGATCGGCGGTTGATCGTGTGCGCGCCGGGGCCGCCCCACGCGCACAGATCCGCAACGCTCTGAGGCGATCTCGCCGACCGTGCGATGCTCGCCGAAGCTCGATTTGACCCACCCGCTACGCTGGGCGCCATGTCCAAGACGCTCGTGATCGCGGAGAAGCCCTCGGTGGGGCGCGACCTCGCGCGGGTCCTGCCCGGCCCGTTCGCCAAGCAAGAAGGCTGGTTGGAGGGCCCCGACCACGTGATCACCTGGGCCGTCGGCCACCTCGTGCAGCTGGCCGAGCCCGACGAATACGAGGCCAAGTACAAGCGCTGGCGCATGCCCGACCTGCCGATCGTGCCGTCCAAGTTCAAGCTGGTCGTGCGGGACGAGCGCTCGCGCAAGCAGATGTCGGTCGTCACCTCCCAGCTCGGCCGCGAGGACGTCGAGATGGTCGTCAACGCCTGCGACGCCGGGCGCGAGGGCGAGTTGATCTTCGCCTACCTGTACGAGAAGGCCAAAGCCAAGAAGCCAGTCCAGCGTCTTTGGCTGAACTCGATGACCACGGCCGCCATGAAGAGCGCCTTCGAGTCTCTTCGCCCGGCCGAGGACTATGCGCTCCTGGAGCAGGCAGCCAGATCTCGCTCGGAGGCGGATTGGATCGTCGGCATGAACGCGACCCGGGCGGCCTCGATACGCCTGAAATCCTCCTTCGACGGCGCCGTCTCGCTGGGGCGCGTGCAGACCCCGACGTTGGCGATCGTGGCGCGTCGCGAGGAAGAGATCAAGGCTTTCGTGCCCGAGCCCTACTGGCTCGTGGACGCCACCTTCGAGGCTCCCGCGCTCGACGGCGAGCCGCGCGTCTATGAAGGCCGCTTCCATATGGGCGCAAAGCCGAGGCTCGCCACCGAGGCGGAGGCTTTGGCGATCGTCGAGGCCTGCCAAGGCAAGCCCGGCACGATCACCAAGCTGGACAAGAAGGAGCAGCGCGAGCGCGCGCCGATGCTCTATGACCTCACGAGCCTCCAACGCGACGCCAACACCCGCTACGGCTTTTCGGCCAGGCGCACCCTGGCGGCCGCCCAAAGGCTTTATGAGGAGCACAAGGCGCTCACCTATCCGCGTACGAACTCCCGTTACCTGACGACCGACATGGTCGAGGAGATCAAGCCGACCGCCGAGCTGCTAAGCGGCCAGAAGGAGTACGCCAAGGCGGCTGCTTATGTCACCGGTCTTGACGTACTTCCCCTCGCGCGGGTCGTAAACAACGAGAAGGTCACCGACCACCACGCGATCATCCCCACCAAGGCCCAACACGATGTCGGTCGCATGGGCGATGACGACAAACGCGTCTATGACATGGTCGTGCGTCGTTTCCTGGCGGTCTTCCATCCGGAGGCCGTGTTCGAGAACACGCGCGTGGAGACCACGGTCCTGCCCGCGGGCAAGGACGCCGGGGGATCGGTCTTCCGCACGCGCGGCAAGCTTCTGCTCGTCCCCGGTTGGCGCGGCGTCTACGGGCAGATGCCCTCCGAGGCCAAGTCCGCCGCCGAAGAAGACGAGGGCACCGACCAGCAGCTGCCCAAGCTCGAGCACGGCGAGCAGGTCCAGACGCTGGAGATCGCGAGCGACCGCAAGGAAACCAAACCGCCTCGGCGCTACAGCGACGCGTCCTTGCTTGGCGCGATGGAGACGGCCGGCAAGCTCGTCGACGACGAGGAGACACGCGAGGCGATGAAGGACTCGGGCATCGGCACGCCCGCCACTCGCGCGGCGATCATCGAGCGCTTGATCCAGGTCGGCTACATCGAACGCGAGGCTCGTGCGCTCGTGGCTACCGAGAAGGGCCTCAACGTGATCAGGCTGCTCGGAGAGCACGCGCTCACATCGCCCGACATGACCGGTCAGTGGGAGCATCGTCTGGACAAGATCGAGCGAGGCGAGGACTCGCGCAAGAAGTTCATGAGCGACATCGCCGGTTTTGCCGAGATGACCGTCAAAGAGCTCGACGAGAAACTCAAGGACGTTCGCATACCCAGGGCCAATCTCGGTCCCTGCCCGATCTGTGGGCACGACATCAAAGAGAATCGCAAGGGCTATTCCTGCTGGGCTCGCGACGACCCGGGCTGTGGCTTTGTGATCTGGAAGGGCAAGTCCGGCAAGCAGCTCTCTGTCGCGATCGCCAAGGAGCTGATCGCCTCCGGCTACACCTCCCGGGCCGTGACCGGCTTCAAGGCGCGCTCGGGACGCTCCTTCCGGGCGCACTTGGCCCTCTCCCAGGACGAAGAGGGCAAGTGGCGCGTCGAGTTCAACGAGGCCTGGGCGCGTGAGGGCGCCAAGCCCCCGGACGCCGAGGTCGAGACGGAGGGCGCCGCGGAGGGCGCCACCGAGGAGAAGGTGGCCGCAAGCGCGGCTTAGAACGGTAGGCGTCGGCACAGTGCGCGAGGATGGGGAGTGTGCCCATCGCGCTCGTCACAGGACCCGCCAACGCCGGCAAGGCACGCCTCGTTCTCGAGGCCGTCAGGACCCACGCCGCGCACGCCGAACACCCGATCCTGGTGGTGCCTACCGAGGCCGACCAGGCGCGCTATCGACGCGAGCTGGCCGAGGGTGGCCTGGCTCTCGGAGTGCGCGTGGAGCGCTTCGAAGGACTCCTGCGCGAGGTGCTCCGCCGCGCCGGTGAGACCTCGGCGCCGCTGAGTCCGCTTGCTCGCGAGCTCCTGCTCGGGCGGATCGCCGGTGTCGGGGCGGGCACCGCGCTCGAGTTGGCCAAGCTCGTGGCCGACCTGGAGACCCAGCGCGTGGCGCCGGCCCGTCTGCGTGGCGCCATGCGGGCTTGGGGGCCCGACGGCGAGAGGTTGAGCTGGCTGTGCGATGTCTTTGAGCGCTACCGGGCGGCGCTCACCGCAAGTGGGCGGGGGGATCGCGAGCTGCGCGTGACCGGAGCCCTGGACGCTTTGCGACGCAACCCGGCCGCCTGGGGCGCCACTCCGGTCGCCTTGTACGGCTTCGACGACTTCACAGCCTTGCAGCTCGACACGATCGAGACCTTGGGCGGGGTCGTGGACGCGTCCCTCACGCTCTCGCTTCCGTATGAGCCCGGCAGGGTCGTATTCGCCGGGCGCGCCACCACCTTCCAACGCCTCGCCCCGCTCGCCGCGGCCCCCACGACGCTTGCGTCCCGCGCCGACTACTACGAGCCGAAATCGCGCCAAGCCCTGCACCATCTGGAGCGCTCCCTGTTCGCCGGAGCGGTCGCGAGGATAGATCCCGGCGATGCGGTGAGGCTACTGGAGGGGGGCAGTCCGCGCACCGAGTTCGAGCTCGTCGCAGGCGAGATCCGTGCCTTGTTGGACGGCGGGGTGGCGCCCGAGGAGATAGCGATCGTTCACCGCTCTCCCGCCGCGATCGCCGCCCAACTGCGGGAGGTGCTCGCCGATTTCCGAGTGCCCCACAGCATGCGCGTCCCCGTACGGTTCGCCGACACCTCGCTCGGTCGCGGCTCGATCGGCGCCCTGCGTTGCGCGCTTGGTGTCGGGGAGCTGGGCGACCTCCTGGCCTGGCTGAGGACGCCTGGAGTGCTCGAGCGGCCGAGCTTGGCCGACGGCTTGGAGATGAGTGCGCGAACCCAGGGGATCTCCGACGCCGCGGCTGCGATCGCGCTGTGGCAAGCCCAATACTGGCCACTCGATCGCATCGAGCGTCTCTCCACGGCGGCTGAGCGTGGCTTCGCTGCTCTCGCGGAGGCGCTCTCGGTCGAGCTTGCGCGTCTGTTCGCCGCGCCCCACCTGGGCACGGCGAGCCTGCTGGACAGCGTCGAGCTTGCCGAGCCGCGCGCCCTCGTGGCCGCCAGGCGCATCCTCGAGGAGTTGCGTGAGTCGGCTCGCTGGGCCCCCGATCTGACGCCTGCACCCAGCGAAGCGCTCGAAGCGCTCGAACGCCTGGAGCTGCCGTTCTTGCTCGGGGCCCCGCAGGTGGGGGAGGGGACGGTAGCGGTGGTCGATCCACTCTCGATCCGCGCGCGCCGCGTGCGCATGGTGTTCGCCTGCGGCCTGCAAGAAGGCGTCTTTCCGGCCCCGTCCGTGCCCCATCCGCTGCTCGGTGAGGACCAGCGCCGGGGTCTGGCCGCTGCCTCGGGCCTGGCTCTGCACGGCGCCCCCGATCCGCTCGCGGCTGAGCGCTATCTGCTCTACGCGCTCGCTTCGCGTCCGCGCGAGCGGCTCACACTCAGCTGGCACAGCGCCGACGAAGACGGCACCCCGCTCGCGCGCTCGCTGTTCGTGGACGACATCCGCGACCTGTTCTCCTCGGCGCTCGACGAGCGGCTCGGTCGCCGCTACGCCGGCGCCTCGGACTGGCCCGGACCGGGATCGCCGATCGGTGCGTTTGCCGAGCGTGTCGGCGCCGTCGGAGTTGGGCCGGAGGGCATTACGCCCGCCGCGATCCAACCGCTTTCAGACGAGCGTGTGCTCGCCGAGCTGCGTGCTCGTCCGCTGTGGTCGGCCTCGTCGCTTGAGGTGTGGCGGGCGTGTCCGGTCAAGTGGTTTGTCGAGCGCTACCTGCGCGCGGGGGAGATCGATCCGCGCCCCGAGCCGATTTCGCGCGGAGGCTTGGCTCATGCCGCGCTAAAGAGCACGCTCGAGCGCCTGCGCGAGCGAACCGGCTCGGCGCGCCTCACGCCGGCCAGTCTCGGCCTGGCCAAGCGGCTATTGGCCGAGGCCTTGGTCGAGCACGAGCCGCAGTATCCGCTCTCGGTCGCGCCCGAGCGCGTGCCTGGGGCGCGCAGACGCTTGAAGGTCGACCTGGAGCGCTATCTGCAATGCGCCGCCGAGCAGGCCAGCCCTCTGGAGCCCAAGCACTTCGAGCTCGAGTTTGGCTTCGAGCAGGACGGCCTGCCGGCGCTCGACCTCGGCGAAGGCATCCGCTTGCGCGGGCGTATCGATCGCGTTGACGTGGACGGCGAGCAGGCGGTCGTCTACGACTACAAGGGCGCCTCCGCGCCCCCGGCCGCTCGTTGGGTCGCAGATGGCGCGCTTCAGGTCGCGCTGTACATGCGTGCTGTCCAGCGGTTGCTCGACAGGGAGCCCGTGGGCGGCTTCTACCAGCCACTGTCCGGGCGCGAGATCAGGGCGCGTGGCGTGCTGGACGGCGACAGTGGCCTAGAGCTCGATTGTGTGCGCACCGATCGACTCGACCACGAGGCGATGGGCGAGCTGATCGAGGGGTGCGTCGAGCTCGCGCGCCAAGCCGCGATCGAGGCTCGCTCTGGCAGGCTCGTCCCACGTCCCGACAGCTGCGCCTACGGCGGTGGCTGCGCCTACCCGACGATCTGTCGCTGCGAGCGTTGAACGATCCCGCCCCACAGCTGGCCTTCGACTATTCGCCCTCGCCCGCGTCCACCGAGGAGCAGGAGCAGGCGATCGCGCGGCGTCGTGGCTCATTGCTGCTGGCGGCCGGCGCCGGCAGCGGCAAGACCTCGGTCTTGGTCGAGCGCTTCGTGCGGGCCGTGCGCGAGGACGGCACCGCGCCCGGGCGGATCCTCGCGATCACCTTCACCGAGCGCGCCGCCGGCGAGTTGCGCGAGCGTGTGAGGGCTCGTCTGCTGGACTTCGGCGAGCGCGACTTCGCGCGCGAGGCCGAGGCAGCCAACGTGTCCACGTTTCACGCCTTCTGTGCGCGCCTGTTGCGCATCCATCCGCTGCAGGGTGGGGTCGAGCCCGGCTTTCGCATCCTCGAGGAGGGCTTCGCCGAGCGTCTGCGCATAGTTGCCTTCAGGGACGCACTCGCCGCATTTCTCGAGGGAGATCGCCCTGAGGCGGTCGATCTGATCGCCGCCTACGGGGCCGACCACATGCGTGGCATGGTCTTCGCCGCCTATGCCCACTTGCGCAGCCTCGGCCAGGCCCAACCACGTCTGCCCTCGCCGGGAGCGGGCGCCGCGGAGGAACCTCGCGCGGCACGCGCCGGTGAACTGATAGGCGCGCTGCTCGAGCTGTTCGACGATTCCTATGCGCGACGCAAGCAGGCAAGCGCGGCGCTCGATTTCGATGACCTGGAGCTGAAGACTCGTGCGCTCTTGGGCTTACACGCCGACATCCGAAAGGCATGGGCCGAACGCTTCGATCTGCTGATGGTGGACGAGTTCCAGGACTCCAATCCGCGCCAGCTTCAGATATTGGCCGCCTTGGATCGAGACAACCTCTTCACCGTGGGCGATGAGCTGCAATCGATCTACGGCTTTCGCCACGCCGACGTCGGCCTCTTTCGCGAGCGTCGCGCGTTGCTGGCCCGGACGGGATCAAGCCTTGCCCTGACGCACAACTTCCGCAGCCGTCCCGCGATCCTCGCCGCGGTCGAGCGAATCTTCGCGGGCCGCATGGGCTCGCGCTTTGCCCCGCTCGGCGCCGCCCGCGAGGAGGCCCCCGGCCAGGAGCCGATCGTCGAGCTCCTGCTCACCGACAAGCGCGGTTGGGATCCCAACGTCGGCTACGAGGACCTGCGCGGCATGTCTGACGCGACTCCCTGGCGCCAGGCGGAAGCTCGCCTGCTGGCCAAGCGCGTGGCGGATCTGGTCGCCGAGGGAGACGCTCGACCGGGGGAGATCGTCGTGCTGCTGCGAGCGCTGGGCGACGCGCCCGTATACGAGAGCGCCTTGCGGCGCCACGGTCTGCCCACGTTGGCCGGCGTGGGGGGCTTCTGGGGACATCAACAGGTCGGCGATCTGCTCGCCTGGTTGCGCGCGCTGGCCAACCCCTTGGATGAGATCGCTCTCTACTGCGCATTGGCCTCGCCCCTCTTCGAGGTCTCCAGCGATGCGCTTGCGACCCTCTCTAGCTTCGCGCGCGAGCAGGGACGCGGCGTGTGGCACGCACTGCGGCAGGGCGCAACCGAGCTGGAGCCGCTGTTGCCGATCGCCGATCGAGGGCGCGTAGCTGGGTTTTGTGAGCTGTTCACCGAGGAGCGCGCGCATGTCAGCCGCCATTCGCCTGCCGAGCTCTTGCGCCGGGCCATCCGTGCAACGGGCTACGAAGCGCACGCGCTGTCCTTGACCTGGGGCGAGCGGCGGCTGGCGAATGTCCACAAGCTCATACGTCTCGCGCGCCAGTTCGAGGCACAAGAGGGGCGCGAGCTGCGCGGCTTTCTCGATCACATCGCCCACCTCGAGCGGGCGGCCGGGGCGCGTGAGGCCGACGCGCCGGTCGGCGACGGCTACAGCGAGGCGGTGCGCTTGATGAGCATTCACGCCGCCAAGGGCCTCGAGTTTCCCGTCGTCTGCGTTGCCGATCTGGGGCGTGACCCGAACCTCAGATATCCCGACCTGCTGCTCGACGACGATGGCGCACGTATGGGGTTGCGCCTGTTGGAGCTGTCCAACCCTGAGCCGACTCCGGCGCTCGACTACGAGGAGCTGCGAGATCGCAGACGACTCGCCCAGGAAGAGGAGGAGGACCGCGTCCTCTACGTCGCCTGCACGCGTGCCCGCGATCGCCTCCTGCTGAGCGGCTCGGTCGCGTTCGAGCGCTGGCCCGCGGCCCGTCCCGGCCTCGCGCCGATCGCCTGGCTGGCGCCCGCGCTCGTCCCCGACGCTCCGTCCTTGGCGGCCTGCGAGGAGCCGCCGCGGCAGGCCCTCACCATCGATGTGGGTGGCCTGCGGGTTCGTTGCCTGTTCAACTCAGCGGCGTCCGACGCCCTCCCTGCCGATCGGTTCCCGCTTGGAGGCGCCGAGTCCGCGCTGTCGGAGCCGGCCACGGCCGAGACCCGCTCGCAGTGGCCCACGGGGCCCGCGCCGCCTGCGCCGCTCGCCCCGCCTGGGGGACCCGAGCCGTCGGCGCCGCTCGCCCCGCCTGCAGGGCCCGCGCCGCCTGCGCCGCTCGCCCCGCCCGCCGGCCACGAGCCGTCCGCCGCCCTCGACGCCCCTGCAGCCTTGCCGCTGCTCGATCCGGACGCCACGCTGAGCTACACCTCGCTTGCCGAGCTGGAGCGTTGCGGCTACCGCTACTACCTCGAACGGGTTCTGGGGCTGCCCGAGAACCGGGCCGCAGCGAGAGGCACCCCGGACGGCGGTCTCGAGGCCCGCGTGCGCGGCACGATCGTCCACGCGCTGCTCGAAGCGATCGACTTCGCCAGGCCGAAGGCGCCCACCGAGGATGACGTGGACCTCGTCGCGGCGCGTATCGGTGCGCGTGTCGCTGGCTCGGAGCGCCTGGACATCGTCGAGCTCCTCTCACGCGCCCTGCTCTCCGAGCCCGCGCAGCGGCTTGCGAGGGCGAGTCGTGTCCGGCGTGAGCATCCGTTCGCGTTCGCTTTGGCGAGGAGCGAGCCGATCGTCACGGGCGTGCTCGACCTGATCGTCGAGGAGGCGGACGGCATGAGCCTGATCGTCGACTACAAGAGCGACAGGCTTGCCGGGGACGCGGCGTCGGGCGACCCCGAGGAGCTGGAGCGGATCGTCGAGCGCGACTACGCGATTCAGCGCTTGCTCTACGCCTTGGCGGCGATCGAAGACGGGATCGACCGCGTCGAGGTGGCCCACTGGTTCTTGCAGCGCCCGCAAGCCTGGGCGTCGGCATGCTTCGCGTCAAGCGAACGCGACCATTTGCGCGAACAGTTGCGCTCTCGCATCGCTGCCGCAAGGGTCGAAGGTTTCGATGTGACGAAAAATCCACACCGCACACTTTGCCTGACGTGCCCCGGTCGAGGAAGCCTTTGCTCGTGGCCGCAGGAGCAAACCATGGCGGAGGGCTCTCCGCACCAGAATCGGCACGAGCATTGAGGATCTGGGCACCCGGATAGCTCGCAACTCACGCTGGGTGCAACCGAAAGATGGCGTGGGGAAAACCCGCAACCGCAGTGAGCGATCCACCACATTGGAATCTTCTCGCTAAGGGGGTACTCTCAGTTGCAATCGCTTGTTTCGCCGATCGGCGAAACAGTCGCGGCCAGGAGGGAGCATCGCAGTGGAACTGATGCCAGCGTCAAGATCGGCGGCTACGGTCACTCAAATGCCGACGCTCGCGCCCGATCTCGAGCTGTTCGCTCGCATGCGCATCGACGGCGATCTCTCTGCGCGCGAGCTGTTGGTGGAGCGCTATCTGCCGCTCGCCCGTCGTCTGGCGCGACGCTATCAGCACACCGACGAGCCGATCGAGGACCTTGTACAGGTCGCGTCGATCGGCTTGGTCAAGGCGGTCGATCGATTCGACTGCTCGCGCGAGGTCATGTTCTCAAGCTATGCGGTACCCACCATCCTGGGGGAGCTCAAGCGTCATTTCCGTGATCGCACGTGGTCGGTGCGAGTGCCCCGCGATCTACAAGAGCTGGCTCTGCGGGTGGATCAGACTGTGACGCGCCTGTCGCTCGGACGCCGCCGGTCGCCCTCGGTCGCGGAGATAGCCCAAGCCGTGGAAGTCTCCGACGAGCAGGTGCTCGAAGCGCTGGAGGCGATGGGCGCCTATCGCACCACTTCGCTCGATTCCCCGCGCTCCACCCGAGACGAGGAGACCGAGAGCGTGGCCGAAGGCCTCGGTTGCCTTGACCAAGGCTACGAGCGGGCTGAGGAGCGGGCCACCTTGGAGCCTCTGATGAGCCGGATTTCCGCGCGCGAGCGCACGGTTCTGCGTCTGCGCTTCGGGCAGGACCTCACTCAGGCCGAGATCGGCGAGCGGATCGGCGTATCGCAGATGCAGGTCTCCCGCTTGATCAGGCAGGCCTTGATTCGCCTGCGCGCCGGCGCCGGCGACGCCGCCGACGACGTCTGCCCTTGACGATAAGGCTTGACAATGCTCTCGCCTAGAGTCAACATGTTTCTTGATGCAAAGAGCCATGTGGATGGGAACCCTCAGCTTTGGGCTGGTCAGCGTGCCGGTCAAGCTCTACAGCGCGGTCACGCGGCGCACGGTCCATTTCAACCAGATCCACTCGCTCGATAACGGGCGCATCCACCAGAAGCACGTCTGCTCGCTCGACGGCGAAGAAATTCCCCTGGAGGAGATCGTCAAGGGCTATGAGATCGCGCCGGATCGATACATACCGGTCGAGGCTCGCGAGCTGCAAGCCTTGGAACCCCTATTCACGCGCACGATCCAGGTCGAGGACTTTGTCGAGCTGGGGGAAATCGACCCGATCTACTTCGATCATCCCTACCACCTGGTGCCGGGCATCGCCGGTGCGCACCCCTACCGCCTGCTGTTGCGAGCCATGCAGGACACCGGCAAGGTCGCGATCGGACGCATCGTGATGCGATCCAAAGAACGACTGGTCGCGATTCGTCCGCGCGGGGAGGCCTTGCTGATGCTCACGCTGAGCTATGGCGACGAGGTCAACCCCACCACGGGGCTGCGCGAGCTCGAAGGACTCGACGGGGAGATCGACGAGCAGGAGCTGGAGGTCGCCCGACGCCTGGTGGCCTCGGTCGCGGAGCCTTTCGACATCCACAAGTACCAAGACACCTATCGTGAGGCCGTGCTCGAACTGATCGATCGCAAGGCCGCCGGAGAGCCGATCCCGATGGCCGTCCCGCCCGAGCCGCCGCCCGATTCGCCCGACATGATGAAGGCCTTGGAAGACAGCCTGGAGCGCGTCAGTTAGTCAAGCGCCCTCGGTTGGGCTCAGAGCCGGGTCGGGCTCCGACCAGGTTTTGAGCACCAGTGCGAGCGTCGAGCCGCCGTCCGGCTCACAGACCGCCCTGACATCCTCGGCGATACCTTCGAGCACGTTGCCGACAACCGGGAGCGTCGCTTCTCGCAGTAGAGCGGCCGCACCCGCATGGCCCAACTCGCCCACACGCAGTTCGGCTTCGCGCCCATCGGCCTTCACGCTGAGGGACAACCGTCTGGCCTGGGCATGGCGAGGCGCGTGCGCGCTGAGCGCGTCGCACACCAGCAGGGCGTCGTCGAGCCGGTCAAGCGGCCAATCGGCGCGCGCAAGCGCGATCGAGACCATCCGCCGCAGGACCGGTCCCACGAGCGGGCCGGTCCTCACTCGCGCGCTGACAGAGCAGTCGCCGAAGCCCCGCTCCCGCTCCTCGGCGCCGCCGAGGGTCGCCCCGGCCACCGCGCTATCGCTCGTCGTCTCGCTCACGTACCCTGCCCAGTCGCGCGAGAGACGGCGTCCCTCGTCGCCGGATCCCTCAGGGAGAACATCATCTGCACCTCGGTGTGCTCCTCCTCGCCCTGGCCCAATTGCACCGACTCGGCCAAGGCGGCGATCAGCGAAAGTCCGAGGCCCAGGCCGGGGCTGTCCGGACGCGGCCTGATCCCGCAGCCCCAGTCGCGCACGAGCACGGTCACGGTCTCATCCTCCATCGTCGTGACCACTTCCATCTGGCCCTCTTGACCGTCTGGATAGGCGTGTACGACGACGTTCGCGCACGCCTCGGTCACCGCCAAGCGGATGTCCGAAAGCTTCTCCTCCGGCACCTCGTAGGCCTCCCCGAGGCCGCCGAGGACGTGCCGAACTATCGCTATGTTCTCAGCCCGCGCCGCAAGCGCGAGCTCCATGTCCGGCGTCATTGCCTCTCCTGGCGCTCTGCCGTAGGGATACTTCCTGTTTGTCCTCGCACATAGTGATGCCCGGCCAGGACGGATTTCACACCTCGCCAGCGTGGTTCGCAAGCGATCTCGATGCTACCCTTTCAGGCTCCGCCTCAGGTGCCGACCCCCCATGCCACGAAGGCGCCGCGGTCCTCCTGGACGCGTCGCCCGAGGGCAGCACTCACATGACTTCGCACACATCGCCATCACAGGCCGCTGGACTCTACGACCCCCGCTACGAGCACGATGCGTGCGGCGTGGGCATGGTCGCGCGCCTGGACAACGCTCCCACGCACGAGGTCGTCACCCGGGCTCTGGCCGCCTTGGAGAACCTCGAGCACCGCGGCGCCTCGGGTGCCGATCCCTTGACCGGAGACGGCGCGGGCATCCTGATGCAGATGCCAGACGAGCTGCTTCGAGCGGTGGCCGGTTTCGAGCTTCCGCCTCGGGGCTCCTATGGCGTGTTGATGTGCTTCTTGCCCATTGACGACGCCTCGCGCGCGCGTGTAGAGGACTTGCTCGAGCGGACCGTGCTCGCCGAGGGCCAGCAGGTGCTCGGCTGGCGCGACGTACCCGTACGCCCCGAGCACACCGGCGCGACCGCCGGCGCCTGTCGCCCGGTCATCCGACAGCTCTTTGTGGGCGCGGGCGCCGCGCCGGGGCCCGGCGCCGCCGCGGCGGGGCCGGGCGGCCCAACCGGATTCGATCAGGACGCTTTCGAGCGCAAGCTGTATGTGATCCGGCGGGTCTGCGAACAGGCCGTCGCGGCGTGGCCCCAGGACGAGCGCAAGGGCTTTTATGTCGCTTCGTCCTCTTCTCGCACGCTCAACTACAAGGGGATGCTGATCTCCTATCAGCTCGGCGCCTTCTATCCGGACCTGCGCGACGAGCGCTGCAAGAGCGCGCTGGGCCTGGTCCACTCGCGCTTCTCGACCAACACCTTTCCCTCGTGGGAGCTAGCGCATCCCTATCGCGTGATCTGCCACAACGGCGAGATCAACACGGTGATGGGCAACGTCAACTGGATGCGCGCGCGCGAGTCCGAGCTGGCCTGTGATCTATTCGGCGAGGACCTGACGAAGATCCTGCCGGTCGTGACCCAGGGCAACTCCGATTCGGCCACCTTCGACAATGTTCTGGAGCTCCTGATGCTGGCGGGCCGCTCGCTCCCGCATGCGGTGATGATGATGATCCCCGAGGCCTACCGCTCGCGCAAGGATCTTCCACAGGAGCTGAAGGGCTTCTATGCCTTCCACTCGTGCCTGATGGAGCCTTGGGACGGCCCGGCTGCCGTCGCCTTCACCGACGGGCGCGTCGTCGGCGCGACGCTCGACCGCAACGGGTTGCGCCCCGGCCGCTGGGTGATCACCAAGGACGGCCACGTCGTGCTCGGCTCGGAGGCGGGCCTGCTCGAGGTGCCCGCCGACGAAGTCGAGCGCCTCGGGCGCCTGCAGCCAGGGAAGCTGTTCTTGGTCGACCTGGAGCAGGGTTGTGTGGTGGACGACGGCGAGGTCAAGCGCCGCATCTCCACCCAGCAGCCCTACGGCGAGTGGTATGCGCGCAACGCGGTGCGCTTCGCGGAGCTTGAGTCCTCCGAGCAGGTCACGCTCTCAGACCAGCCCCTGCGTCGCCGCCAGCAGGCCTTCGGCTACTCCCAAGAGGACTTGAGGGTGCTGCTCGAGCCGATGGCGCGCGAGGCGGCCGAGCCGATCGGCTCGATGGGCAACGACCAATCCTTGGCGGTGTTCTCAGACCAGGCGCCGCCGCTGTTTTCCTACTTCAAGCAGCTGTTCGCCCAGGTCACCAACCCTCCGATCGATCCGATCCGCGAGGAAATCGTGATGAGCCTCTCCACGAGCCTCGGCACCGAGCGAAACCTGTTCGACGAGACGCCCGAGCATGCCCACAAGCTGGAGCTCGATCAGCCGATTCTGCTCAACAGAGAGCTCGAGACCTTGCGCCACATCTCAAGCGACGTGTTCTCCTCGCGCACGATCGACATAACGTGGCCTGTCGCCGAGGGGTCGGAGGGGTTGGCGCCCGCCCTGGAGCGTGTTTGTGCCCAGGCGCACGAGGCGATCGCCGAGGGGGTCAACATCATCATCCTCTCGGACCGCTTGCTCGGTCCGAGGCGAGCTGCGATCCCCTCGTTGTTGGCGGTGTCCTCGGTCCACCACCACCTCGTGCGCGAGGGCACGCGCTTGCGCGCCGGCATCGTGCTGGAGTCCGGCGAGCCGCGTGAGGTGCACCACTTCGCCACCCTGATCGGCTACGGGGCCTCGGCGATCAACCCCTACGTGATGCTCGAGACCTTGGACGAGCTGGTCGCCCACGGGCGCATCGTGCGCACCGAGAACGGCGCCAGTGTCGCGCTCACCCCTGAGCAGGCTGCCCAGAACACGCTCAAGGCGATCGGCAAGGGGCTGCTCAAGACGATTTCCAAGATGGGCATCTCCACGATCCAGTCCTACAGGGGCGCCCAGATCTTCGAGGCCGTGGGACTCGAACGAGGCTTGATCGACCGCCACTTCACGGGCACCGCCTCTCGCATCGGTGGGATAGGCATGGATGTGTTGGCGATCGAGGCCTTGGAGCGCCACGCCCGTGCGGGCTGGGTGGAGGGCGCGCGCAAGCCCGACAGCCTGCTGCCGGTCGGCGGCGTCTATGCATGGCGGCGCGACGGCGAGCATCACCAGTGGAACCCGGAGACGATCGCGCTCGTTCAGCACGCGGTCCGCTCGGCCAACGGCAACGTCGCCGCCGCGCTGGGAGGTGACGCGAGCGCCCACGAGGAGGTGCGCGACTCGCCGGCCTTCCAGAAGTACCGTGAGTACGCGGCCGCCGTCAACGAGGACGCCGCCCGCAAGGCGACCTTGCGCGGCCTCTTGCGGATCGGCCCCGACGAAGACGCCGCTCAGCAGGGGCGCGCGATTCCGTTGTCGGAGGTGGAGCCCGCCAAGGAGATCGTGCGCCGCTTCTGCACCGGGGCGATGAGCCTCGGCTCGATTTCCCGCGAGGCCCACGAGACGCTTGCGATCGCGATGAACAGGTTGGGCGGGCGCTCGAACACGGGCGAGGGTGGGGAGGACCCGGCGCGCTTCCAGCCGGACCCCAACGGCGACAGGCGCCGCTCGGCGATCAAGCAGGTCGCCTCGGGGCGCTTCGGCGTCACGATCCACTATCTGGTCAACGCGGACGAGCTGCAGATCAAGATGGCCCAGGGGGCCAAGCCGGGCGAGGGTGGCCAATTGCCGGGGCACAAGGTTGACGCCTACATCGGCTCGATCAGGCACACGACCCCGGGTGTGGGCCTGATCTCACCGCCGCCCCACCACGACATCTATTCGATCGAGGATCTCAAGCAGTTGATCTACGACCTGCGCTGCTCCAACCCGGATGCCCAGGTGTCGGTCAAGCTCGTATCGGAGGTCGGCGTCGGCACGGTCGCGGCCGGTGTCTCTAAGGCCAACGCCGACCGCGTCTTGATCGCTGGCCACGACGGCGGAACCGGCGCCTCGCCGCTGTCCTCGATCCAGGCGGCCGGCGTCCCGTGGGAGATCGGCTTGGCCGAGACCCAACAGACGCTGTTGCTCAACGACCTGCGCTCGCGCATCGTCGTGCAGACCGACGGCCAGCTGAAGACCGGGCGCGACGTCGTCATCGCCGCGATGCTCGGTGCCGATGAGATGGGTTTCTCCACCGCTCCGCTGATCGCGACCGGCTGCATCATGATGCGCGCCTGTCATCTGAACACGTGTCCGGTCGGGATCGCCACGCAGGACCCCGAGCTGCGCGCGCGCTTCAAGGGTCGCCCCGAGCACGTGGTCAACTTCTTCTTCTTCGTGGCCGAGGAAGTCCGTGAGATCCTCGCCTCGCTCGGCCTGCGCAGCTTGGACGAGGCGATCGGTCGCGTCGATTTGCTTGGCGCGCGCGAAGCGATCGAGCACTGGAAGGCGCGGGGCGTCGACCTGACCCATGTCTTGGCGCACATCGATTTGCCCGAGGGCGCGGCGCGTCACCGCATCGAGTCGCCGCCGGCGGTGCTCGAGGACGCCTTGGACTGGGAGCTGGTCAAGCGTTGCCGGCAGACGATCGAGGCCGGCGGCACACCGGCGGGGGGCTCGCCCGATGGCGACGCCCACGCCGAGCACGAGCAGCGGGGACGCGTCGAGATCGAGCTGCCGATCCGAAACCTCAACCGCTGCGTGGGCGGCATCCTCTCCAGCCACATAGCTCGCGAGCGCGGCGCCGAGGGCCTGCCCCCCGACTCGATCGTGGTTCGCTTCAAGGGCTCGGCCGGTCAGAGCTTCGGCGGCTGGTTGGCCCCCGGCGTGACGTTCGAGCTGGAGGGCGACACCAACGACTACACAGGCAAGGGACTCTCCGGCGGGGTGGTGTCGGTGCGCCCGTCCCGCGACATGGGCGAGCACTTCGTGGCGCAGGAGAACGTGATCGTCGGCAACACGGTCCTCTATGGAGCTACCGCTGGGCGCGCCTTCTTCAGGGGCTTGGCAGGCGAGCGCTTCGCGGTGCGCAACTCGGGTGCTTGGGCGGTCGTGGAGGGTGTCGGCGATCACGGCTGCGAGTACATGACCGGCGGGCGCGTGGTAGTGCTCGGCCCCACCGGGCGCAACTTCGCGGCCGGGATGAGCGGCGGGATCGCCTACGTCCTCGACGAGGCGGGCGCCTTCCCCGATCGCTGCAACATGGGCATGGTCGGATTCGACGAGATCTCCAGCGCCGACGCGATCGAGCTGAAGGCGATGATCGAGGAGCACGAGGTTCACACCGATTCGCCGGTTGCGCGCGACGTGCTCGCCCGCTTCGAGGCGCTGCTGGCCGGAGGCGCGTTCGTGAAGGTCATGCCCCACGACTACAAGCGCGTGTTGCGTGAATTGGCAGAGGCCGAAGAGGGCCGGTCCGAGGGAGTGCCGGCATGATCCTCTCCCAACTTCCACCGACGCCGAAGGCGCTCGCGACCCCTGCTCATCACATTCGGCCAACCCCGAAGGGGGTGGGGATCTAATGGGAAAGCTCGGCGGCTTCCTTCAGATCGAGCGTCACGGGCTCCCCTATCGCGACCCGAGCGAGCGCGCGCACGACTACCAGGAGTTCGTGGTCGAGCGTCCGGTCGGAGAGCTGCGCGACCAAGGCGCTCGCTGCATGGAATGCGGGGTGCCCTTCTGTCACAACGGGTGCCCGCTGGGCAACCTGATTCCCGACTGGAACGACCTCGTCTACCGCGACCGCTGGCCCGAGGCGATCGCGCAGCTGCACGCCACCAACAACTTCCCGGATTTCACCGGTCGCCTGTGCCCGGCGCCTTGCGAGGCCGCGTGCGTGCTCGAGATCAGGGAGGGAGACTCGGTCACGATCAAGCAGATCGAGCTCGCGATCGTCGACAGGGCCTTCAGGGAAGGTTGGATCGGGCCCGAGCCGCCCAAGCGCGAGCTCGGCCAAGCGGTGGCGGTGATCGGCTCGGGGCCGGCCGGCATGGCGGCCGCCCAGCAGCTGCGGCGCCTCGGCTACGCGGTAACCCTGTTCGAGCGCGACGAGGCCGCGGGAGGCCTGGTGCGCTTCGGTGTCCCTGACTTCAAGATCGAGAAGCGGGTCGTCCAGCGCCGCGTGGAGCAGCTCGTCGCGGAGGGTGTCGAGCTGCGCTGTGGCGTGGATGTCGGCGAGGACGTGAGCGTGGAGGAGCTGCGCGAGCGCTTCGACGCGGTCGTGCTCGCGACCGGCTCGAGGGTGCCTCGCGACCTGACCGTGCCGGGCCGCGAGCTCTCGGGCATCCACTTCGCGATGGACTATCTCTACCAGCGCAACCGTTTCGTGGCAGGCGAGTACGGCCCCGAGCCGAACGTCGCCCAGCCCGCCGCGGCGGCGCCGATCGGCGCGGCCGGCAAGCACGTGGTCGTGATCGGCGGTGGCGACACGGGCGCGGATTGCGTGGGCAACTCGCTGAGGGAGGGTGCCGCTTCGATCGTGCAGTTGGAGCTCTTGCCCGAGCCACCCGACCACCGCCCGGACACGCGCACGCCTTGGCCGGAGTGGCCCTTGAAGTACAGGCTCTCCTACGCGATGGAGGAGGCCCGCACGGCCGGGGTGGGGGAGCAGGACTACTCGGTGACCACGACCCACTTCTCGGGTGACGCCGACGGCAAAGTCGCCGCCTTGCACATCGCCCAAGCCGAGGCCGCGCCTCCTTTCGCCCCGGTCGAGGGGTCCGAGCGCGAGTTGCCCGCGCAGTTGGTGTTGCTGGCGATGGGCTTCTTGCACCCCGAGCAGCCGCTGCTCGACAAGCTTGGCGTGGAGAAGGACCCGCGCGGCAACGTGAAGGCGGTCAAGCCCTATACGACTTCGGTCGACGGCGTGTTCGCGGCCGGCGACGCGCGCCGCGGCCAGTCTTTGATCGTGTGGGCGATCAACGAGGGTCGTCAGTGCGCGCGCATGGTCGACCGCTACTTGGCGGGCCTGCGCACCGATCCGGCCTCTGCCGACTCCCTGGCGCGCGCAGGAGTTGTCAACGGTTCCGGGGTGGGTGGGCCTCAGGACAACGGCCTCGCCGGCCACGCCGACGCCGACGAAGGGCCCGAGGGGCCGCCTCAGCACGTGGGACCGGGAGTTCCGGCGGAATAGCGCATTAGATAGCTTATATACGAATATACGAATATTCGTATATAGTGCTATTTATGATCTTCGCGACTCCTGTGCTTGGGGCCGATCTGGCTGGGCGATTGGCGATCCTGGACGAGTTGCGCCGAAGGCTTGGCGATCGCACCGGCGGCGTGCCCATGCCTTGGCTTGGGCAGCTACGTCGCCACGTCAAGGCGGCCTCGGCACGCAGCTCGGTTTCGATCGAGGGCTATGAGGTCTCCGAAGCGCAGTCGGTGTTGCTCGCCGGCGGCGAACGCGTCGAGGACGGCGACGAAGCCCAGCTTGCGTTGGCTTCCTACGCACGGGCGATGGATCACGTCGGCGTGATGGCCGAAGACCTGGCGTTCGACTGGTCCGAGCGGGCGATCCTCGACCTGCACTTCGATGCGTGTCTGTTCCAGCGCGACAAGCGGCCCGGGCGCTGGCGCGAAGGCCCGGTCAGCGTGACATCCCCCGACGGAGGACCACCGGAGTACGTGGGGCCGGCCGCCGAGCAGGTGCCCGGCCTGATGGGGGAGGTGGTCGATTGGCTGGAGCACGGAGATCTCGACGCGCACGTGGTCGTGCGGGCGGCGATGGCTCACCTGAATGTCATCTCGGTGCATCCGTTCGTGGACGGCAACGGTCGCATCTCGCGCATCGTGCAGTCGCTCGTGCTCGCGCGGGCCGGGCTGCTCACGCCGGAGCTCGGGTCGATCGAGGAATACCTCGGCCACAACACGGCGTCCTACTACCGTGCCTTGCGCGAGACGCAGAGGGGTAGCTACCAGCCCCGACGCGACGCGAGCGGGTGGGTGCGGTTCTGCTTGGACGCTCACATCGTGCAGGCCGAGAAGCGCCTCGAGCAGATCGAGCAGGCGGCGGCGCGCTGGGCGCTGCTGGAGGCGTTGGTCGAGACGCGCGGCTGGCCCGAGCGGATCGTGATCGCGCTTGAGCAAAGCCTGTTCGAGGGCGCCTCCCGGCCTGCCTACAGCGGCGAGGCCGACGTCTCCTCGGTGACGGCCGGGGGCGACCTGCGGCGGCTGGTGGACGCCGGCTTGGTCGAGCGCGAGGGCCGCACCCGCAACACGCGCTATGTGGCGAGCGACGCGCTCAGGCTGGAGGTCGAGCGCGCGCAGTCCAGCCGCACGCTCGACCGCTAGACTGGCCACGTGGCCAGCCCCACTGAGAACGCACGCGCCGCGGCGGGCACCCCGAGTGTGGTCGGCGGCAGCTCGAGCGCCTCGGCGAGCAACGGCGGCTTGGACGCCGCAAACGCCGCGAACGCTCTGCCCCGCACCTGCATCATCGGCGCCGGCTCCTCGGGCATCGCTGCCGCCAAGGCGCTGCTGGACCGGGGGGTGCCCTTCGACTGTTTTGAGAAGTCAGACCAAGTGGGGGGCAACTGGGTATTTGGCAACCGCAACGGGATGTCGGCCGCCTATAGGGACCTGTTCATCAACGTCTCTCGCGAGCGGATGGCCTACGCGGACTATCCGATGCCTGGCTCCTATCCGGACTTTCCTCACCACACCCACATCAAGGAGTACTTCAACGACTACGTGGACCACTTCGGTCTGCGCGAGCACATCTCCTTTGAGACCGGGGTGGAGCATGCGGCGCGACGGGGGGACGGCGTGTGGGAGATCACGATCGAGCGCGCAGACGGCGAGCGTGAGACGCGCGAGTACGACGCGCTGGTGGTTGCCAATGGGCATCACTGGGACCCACGCTGGCCCGAACCTGCCTTCCCGGGTGCAGATACGTTCACAGGCACCCAATTGCACGCCCACTCCTACGTGGACAACTCGATCTTCGCGGGTAAGGACGTGGTCGTGCTGGGCATGGGCAACTCGGCGATGGACATCGCGGTGGAGTCCTCGTATGTGGCGGCCAACACCTACTTGGCGGCCCGCAAAGGCGCTTGGATCATCCCCAAGTACGTGTTGGGCAGGCCGGTCGACCAGCTGCCCAACAACCCGAGGGTGCCGTTCGCGATCAGGCAGAGGATGATCCACCAGACGATCAAGACGATCACGGGGCCGCCGGAGCGCTACGGGCTGCCCAAGCCAGACCACAAGTTCGGCGAGGCCCATCCGACCGTGTCCGGCCGCATCTTGGACCGGATCGCGCACGGCACGATCGCGCCCAAGCCAAACATCGCCTCTCTGACCGGCGATACGGTCAGGTTCGTCAACGGCAGCGAGGTGCAAGCGGACGTGGTCGTGTATTGCACCGGCTACAAGATCACTTTCCCGTTCTTCGACGAGGACTTCTTGGCCGCGCCCGAGAACCACATTGAGCTGTTCAGGCGCGTCTTTCATCCGCGGATCGGCGGCCTCTTCTTCGTCGGCTTGCTGCAGCCCCTGGGAGCGATTATGCCCTTGGCCGAGGCCCAGTCGGCCTGGGTGGGCGACTACCTGCGGGGCGAGTACTCCTTGCCCTCCCCGGCCGAGGTCCATCGCGACATCGCCTCCGACCAGGCGGCGATGAAAAAGCGCTACGTGGCCTCCAAGCGCCACACGATCCAGGTCGACTTCGACGACTATCTGTATGCGCTTGAAGCCGAGCGTCGCGCCGGGGCCGAGCGGGCACGGACGCGGGGCTTTGCTTTGCCGGTCCGCTCGCACGCGGCGACAGTCCTCGCGTAGCACGATCTGTAGTACAGTAGGTTCATGGGGCGTGCTCTGCATGTTCGGCTAGACAGCGAGGCTGAGGCGGCGCTGGGGGTTTTGCGGGCAGAGGGGATGAACGACTCGGAGGCCGTTCGCCTGGCGCTAGTAGAGGCTAAGGCTCGCCGTCACCGGCGTGCTGCGCTACGCGCAGAGGCGCAGCGGCTCGCGGCGGATGTACGCGACCGGCGGGAGATCGCAGCACTGGCTTCCGACCTGGACGGTCTGGCGCCGCCCTGGCCTTCGGATTGATGGTACGCGGCGAAGTGGTTCACGTCGCGGCTCCCCGTCGTGCGCGTGGACATGAGCAGAAGGGCCCAAGACCTGCGGTGATCGTCCAAAACGAAGATCTGTTGGCGCTCAGCACAGTGCTCGTCGCGCCGACGTCGCGCTCCGCCGCCGCCGCTACGTTTCGTCCGCTGATCGAGCTCGAAGGCACGCAGAGCCACGTTTTGACGGACCAGCTAAGGGTGATCGATGTCCAGGCGATAACCAGCCGACTCGGGCGTCTCAGCTACGCGGAGATGCAGGCGCTCGACGATGCGCTTGGCGTCGTGCTGGGCTTGCGCGGCTGAGTAGCGAACACCACCCCGGGGAGGTACAGACAGCGCTCTCCTCGCGCTAGCGTTGTATGGGTGACACAAACATTCTGTCGCCACAACCGCTTCATCCAGCGCTGTCCGATCTGTCGCGAGACCGTGCCCGGTTTGGAGCCACCGCCAGCGCCCAAGCGCACGAGCTCCGCGGGTGCGGGCACGCGCGGCGGTGGACGCACCGCGGGGGGAACCGCGCGAGCCGGGGTCACTTCGCGCGCCGGCGGCGCCGCCCGCCCGACCGGTCGCACCTACACCCGCCGCACCCAAGAAGTGCGCGTCCAGCGCGAGGCTCGTGCCGAGGACGACGGCTACCGCTGCGACCTGGTTCCAGGCTTGCACTCCTCCGAGGACGCCAAGCGGCTCGTGCGCGAGATCGGCTTCTCCTCGGGGCGCCTGCTCACCTTGACTGCCGCGCCGCCGAGCCTATATGCCGAGGCGCGAGATCTCGACGACATCGAGCAGGCGACCTGGATGTGCTTCCTGGCCGCCTACCTCTCGCCTCTGCAGGGTGAGCAGCCTTTCGCGGGGGTGCGCGTCGCGCTGCTCTCCAGCTGGGCCTCCGGCACTGTGCCCGAGCTGGACGAAACCCCGCTCGGCCCACGCTCCTCGCACGACCCCGCGCGAGGCGGGGAGACGTTGATCGCCTACCGGCGCTTCGCCGAGCACGCCGGCTCCCAGCAGGCCGCCTTCACGGGCGAGGCTTCCTGGACGCCGCAACGGCGCTTCGAGCGCGTGTTCGAGCGACTCGCGCTGCCCGGCTTCGGGAGGATGGGACGCTACGACCTCTTGATCACGCTCGGACGCCTGGGGCTGTACGAACTTCGCGCCGATTCGCTGCACCTCGGTACGCGCACGTCGGCGATCACCTCCGATCCCACGCCGCCGGCCGCCAAGCGTGTCTTCGGGATCGGAGATCCGATCCACATCGAGCGGCGCGCCACTGCCCTGGCACACGCCATGGACATCCCGATCGAAGCGCTCGACCTGGCCTTGGCGAACTGGTCCTCGGAGGAGCGCGTAACGCTCGGGTTTCCCGCGGAGACCAACGACCCGCACGCCGTCGAGCGGGCCGCCGCCGCGCTCGAAGTCTGACCGCCGGGTCCCGTACAGCCCGTGGCCCGACCTTGGTGTGGGTGTGGCGCGGGCGGTTGTGTCGAACAATTTGGGGTGCCTCGCGCGGGCGCGCGCTCGCGCGCGGGAGGCACACCGTTTTGCCGTCCACACCGGTCCCTAAGGTTGTGCGGGTCATGTTCTCCTTTCCGCAAGACCGAGGAGCCGCCATGCCGCTCTGCTTCATCGAGCCCCACGATGCGATCCGCGTGATCGCAGACTCCGTCGGCCGCGAGGCCCGCCGGCAACTGCTCGGCGAGGTCGTGCGCGCGTGGGTCGACGACCTGCCCGATCAAGAGCTCACGTTCCACTACGAGCGAGCGATCGCGGGCCTCGACCAAGACGACCTGCATCTGCTCGCCGCGTGGCACGCCTCCTTGGAGGTCGGCCAGCCGGTGCCCAACACTGCGTTCCTAGTCGGTGTCTTTCCCAGCCTCGGCGAGAACCGTCGCGAGGCCCTGAAGATCGCCGCCGGCTTCAAGGGCGAGGAAGCGTTCGACGCCGGTGTCGCCGAGGACCAGGCGCTCGACACGGTCCTGCCCCACCTCTCCCGCGAGCGCGCGATCGAGCTGGCCTCTGAGTGCATCCAGCTGTATCAGTGGGACCGCCTGGGCTCCTCAGTGCAGGCGAGAGTAGTACGGTAGACTGAAGCAATGGAAGAGACGACGGTCACCGCCGACGACGTGATGGACGCCCTGTCCAACGTCATCGACCCCGAGCTCGGCCTCGACTTCGTCGAGCTGGGCTTGATCTACGGCGTCGAGGTCTCGGGCGGCGACGTGCACGTGACGTTCACGCTCACGACCCCCGGCTGCCCGATCGGACCGCAGGTCACCGAACAGATCGAAGAGTTCGTCGGCGAACTGGAAGGCGTCGCCTCGGTCGAATCGGAGATGGTGTTCACGCCTCCGTGGACGCCCGAGAAGATGTCCGAAGACGCAAAGTTCGCGCTCGGCTACTGACGTCGCCGAGCGGCGCGTCGATTCAGGAGCGGACTGGAGTCGCGCGCTTTGACTTTGTCCTGGGCTTCGGCTTTGTCCGGACGATCTGCTGGGAGGCCTGCTTTTCCTTGGCGAGAGCCACCAGTTCGGCCAGCTCCGCTTTGATGCTCTCGCCGATCGAGTCGATGTCGGGGAGGGCGTCGAAGTCGCCGAGCAGGCCGAAGTTCATCTCACCCGCATAGGACATGATCGCGACCGCGAGCGCGTGGTTTTCGGGTAGGAACGCAACCGGGAAGACCCGCTCCATGCGCCGTCCGAGGACATACAGCGGGAACTGAGGTCCCGGCACGTTCGTCACGATCAGGTTGAACAAGCGGGTCGAGAAGTTCAGGCGCGACGCCTGGGCCAAGATCGTGGGTGGCGCGAAGTTCTGGGCGCCCGCGATCACCTCGGCACCGAGCGCTTGCTTTGACTCCTTCAAACCGTCCATCGCGTGGCTCACGAAGCGCAGGCGATGGAGCGGGTCGGAGATGTAGACCGGCAAGGGGCCCCGCATCACGACGATCCGGTTGCCGCCCTCGTGGCGCTCGCCCACCGTGCGCACCGACACCGGCACGAGCGCCCTCATCTCCATGCCCTCGGTACGCACGCCCCGCGCGATCAAAAACGAGCGCAAAGCACCCGTCACGACCGCCAAGACCACATCGTTGACGGTCCCTCCGAACGCGTTCTTGACGAGCTTGAAATCGTCCAGTTGTGCGGCGATCCCGACGAAGCGCCGGTGTGGGCCGATCTCCACATTCAGGGGCGTCTCGGGCGCCGGGTTCAGGCCCGCCCACACGATCTCGCCGATGCCCTCGGCAGCCTCGCGCGCCCGCTCGAGTGTGCGCTCCGGATGGGTGAGCGCGTGCACTGCGCCGCCCACCATCTCCAAGCCGGCCCGCACCGCTCCTCGCACGCCGACCGCGACCAGGTCGGTCGTGTCCGGCTCGGGCTTCGGTTTCCAAGGCCTGCCCGAAACGCGCAGAGGCTCCGGTTCGGGTGAGAGGTCGAACAGAACCGTGGCCAAGTCGACGCCGGCGATCCCGTCGATCAAGGAGTGGTGGGTCTTTGAGATCAGCGCGAAACGCTTGTGTGGCGATTGACGCGCCCCGCCGAGCGAGCTCTGCACCATTCCGGGTTCCAGACCCTCGATCAGCCACATCTCCCACAATGGCTTGGAGCGGTCCAAGGCTTGGGAGAAGATGCGCGCCGTGAGGTTGCGCAGCTGTTCCCAGCTGCCGGGCAGGGGCAGGGCCGTGTGGCGAACGTGGTACTCCAGGTTGAAGCCCGGATCGTCCACCCACACCGGCCGTCCGCTGTCAAGCGCGGTAAAGGCCAACTTGTGGCGGTAGCGCGGCACCAGATGCAGGCGCTTGCGGATCTGCTCCAAGAACTCGTCCATCGAAGGAGGAGGGCCCTCGACGATGGTGAGGCCGCCCACATGCATGTGCGAGTTGGCTCCCTCCTGGTGCAAGAAGGAGGCGTCCACGGCGGTGAGCCGGTCGAGGTGTTGCTGTGCCATCCGCCAAGGGTACTGAGCCCGCGCCGAGGCGCATTCCCGAGTGCACGTTCGACGTCAGACAAGTTCGCTGTGAAGCAAGAGCCCGGGCCGGTGTTGAGGGTCTGGGCGGGGCGCGGCTCTACAATGAGACACAGTGACCTCGGACACGGCGTCTGCGCCCAACACCGTCGAGAAGCTCTTGCTGGCCGCGCCGCGCGGATACTGCGCGGGCGTGGATCGCGCTGTGCAGACCGTCGAACGCGCGCTCGACCTGCACGGGCCGCCGGTGTATGTGCGAAAGCAGATCGTCCACAACAAGCACGTCGTCGAGCTGCTCGCCGAAAGGGGGGCCATCTTTGTCGAGGACATCGGCGAGGTGCCCGAAGGGGCCTTGACCGTGTTCTCCGCGCACGGCGTCTCGCCGAAGGTGCGCTCCGATGCCGAGGCACGCAACCTGGACACGATCGATGCGACCTGTCCCTTGGTCACCAAGGTCCATCGCGAGGCGGTCAAGTTCGCCGAGGAGGGCTACACGATCGTGCTCGTCGGCCATGACGGCCACGAGGAGGTCCAAGGCACGATGGGGGAGGCTCCCGAGCACATCGTCCTGGTCGAGAACGAGCAGGACGTGGACGAGCTGGTCGTAGCCGACCCAGAGCGTGTCGCCTACATCACCCAGACCACACTCTCGGTCGACGAAACGACTTCGATCGTCGCGCGCCTACAGGAGCGCTTTCCCGCGATCACCGGTCCCCGCACCGACGACATCTGCTACGCCACCACCAACCGCCAGACCGCGGTCAAGCAGATGGCTGGCGGCTGCGATTTGATGCTCGTGATCGGCTCGCGCAACTCCTCCAACTCCGTGAGGCTCGTCGAGGTCGCCCACGACTGCGGCACCGAGGCCTATCTGATCGACCACGCCGGTGAGATCCGCGAGGAGTGGCTCACCGGCAAGCGCGTGGTCGGCATCAGCTCAGGCGCGTCCGCGCCCGACGACCTCGTGCAGGACCTGCTCGCCTTCTTCAGGGCGCGCGGCGTGCAGGACATCTCCGAGTTCCACGTGGTCCGCGAGGACGTTCGCTTCATGCTGCCGAAGCCGATCCGCGAGGCCGCTGCGGCCGCGTCTTGAGCTTGGTTGGTAAACCATTTTTGCGAGATGGTTCCGCGCGGAACGATCTCCCAAAAATAGAACTACAACCGCGGCGCCCGGTCCTGTGCATTTACCGTGTCAGGTGGGCTGCGGGTATGCGCTCGACAGCGTTGAACTGATCGTGCGCACCCTGGTCGTATCCGATCTGCACCTGGGGGCCGGAACCGGCGCCGACGTGCTGCGCCGCCCCGGGCCACGGGCGGCCCTGATCGAGGCTTTGGACGGCGTTGAGCGACTCGTGCTGCTCGGCGACGTCTTGGAGTTGCGTCACGGGCCGCGGAGAGACGCGCTGGCCGCAGCTCGCCCGTTCTTCGAGGAGCTTGGACGTGCCTTCGCCGGGCGGGAGATCGTGGTTGTGGCGGGCAACCACGACCATGCATTGGCCGAGGCGTGGCTGCGTTAACGCGACGAAGACCCGGTGCACAGACCGCTTGGTCTGGAGCAGCGCTTCACCGCCGAGGAATCCTCGGAGATGGTCGCCGCGATGGCCTCCTGGGCCGAGCCGGCCAAGCTGAGCGCCGCCTTTCCAGGGCTATGGCTGCGTCCTGACGTATATGCCACGCACGGCCACTATCTCGACTGTCATCTGACGATCCCCACGATGGAGCGCCTCGGGATTGGCATGACCGCCCGCGCCATGCGCCGGTCCAGCGAGAAATTCGCGAGCGTGGCTGACTATGAGGCGGTGACCTCGCCCGTGTTCGCCTGGATCGACGCGGTCGCGCGCCAGGCGCCGACCGGATCCACGCTCAACGGGCAGACCACCGTGCGCGCATGGCAAGCCTTGGCCGGCGAACGCAACACCGGAAAGGGCGGCAATACCCTGAAGGGCACACCCTCTGGGGCGCACCCTAAAGGGCACACGCAGGCAAGCGGCCGTGGATGGGGAGACCTGCGCGTGCGCGCTCTCGCCGGCGCGTTCCCCGTCGCGATCGCGGCGCTCAACAAGGCGGGTCTCGGCTCCTTCAACGCCGACATCTCCACCGACGAGCTGCGTCGCGCCGGCCTGCGCGCGATGGGGGAGGTCGCGGCGCGACTAGGCCTCGGCGACGCCCATGTCATCTTCGGCCACACCCACCGAGCAGGACCGCGACCCCAAGACGTGGCGGCGGAGTGGCGCGGGCCGGCCGGCGCTCGCCTGGTCAACGCGGGCTGCTGGACCTATGACTCCTACTTCGTCACCGTCAACCCCGGTGAGAGTCCCTACTGGCCGGGCGGGGCGGTGCTCGTGGACGAGGAGGGTCCGCCCCAGTCGCTGCGCCTGCTCGACGGACAGCCCGCCGACGAACTCAAGCCACTCCCGGCGTAAAGCACGTCGCCAGGCACTCGACGCCGGGGCCGACTTCGAGCGCGAGCGACGCCTCCGTGTGGCACGGATGCTCCACCAGCTTGTAGGCGCCAGGAAATTCGACCGTCACCGTGGTGTCCTCGTTGACCGTCACGGAGCCTTCGCCCTCGAAGACACCCCACACGCCCCCTGCCTCGTAAGGGCCCGACCAGGCTCCCTCGCGCTCCTCGCTCTGGCGTGAGAGCAACGCGTCGGGGGCGTCCTCGGGGCGCAGGGGCGCCATCGGCTCGCACTCCAGGTCGAGCAGCTCTTGGATCGCCAGCTCGGTTCCGAGATAGCCGCCCTCGCCGAAGTGATACTCGAACAGGCGCGCTCTGCCGTCGAACAGGTAGCGGGCAGGCCAGCCCCGGTTCTCATAGTCCTGCCACACCTCGAACTCGGTGTCGATCAAGACGGGGTAGGCGATGTCGAGGCGGGCCACCGCGTCGCGCACCGTCTGCTCGTCGCGACCGGGCTCGAAGCCGGGGCAGTGCACCCCGACCGTCCGCAAACCGTGCTCGACGTAGCGTGAGTGCCACTCCTTCAGGTAGGGCAACGTCCTGATCGAATTGGGCCTACAGAAGTCCCAGAACTCGACCAGCATCGGCTGCCCCCGCTTGAGGACGCTCGCTTGAGCCCCGTTCGTGTTGACCCACGGCAGCTTCGTGGGGAACAGCGGCGCAGCAATCGTGTCAACTGGAGCGCGCAACGTCGCTCCGCGCTAACCGATGCTTCCAACCATCTCCAACTGGATAAGCCTGTTGAGCTCGACGGCGTACTCCATCGGCAGCTCCTTGGTGACCGGCTCGATGAAGCCGTTGACGATCATCGCGGCGGCCTCGTCCTCGGTGAAGCCCCTTGAGCCCATGTAGAAAAGCTGGTCGTCTGAGATGCGACCGACCGTGGCCTCGTGGGCGACCGCCACGTTGGGGTTCTGGATTTGGATGTCGGGCCACGTGTCAGACCTCGATTCCCCATCCATCATCAGGCCGTCGCACTGGACCCTCGCCTTGGAGCCCGCCGAGTTGGCACCCATCTTGACGAGGCCCCTGTAGCCCATGATGCCGCCGTCCTTGGAGATCGACTTGGCGAGGATGTTCGAGGTCGTGTTGGGGGCCAGGTGGACTACCTTGGCGCCGGTGTCCTTGTGCACGCCCTTGCCGGCGACACCCACATTGAGGTGGTCGGCCCGCGCGCCCTCGCCCATCAAGAAAGAGCCGGGGTAGAGCATCACGTACTTGGCGCCCATCGAGCCGCCGACCCACTCGACGGTGCCCTCGGCGTCGACGACGGCGCGCTTGGTGTTGAGGTTGTAGACATCCTTGGACCAGTTCTGGACGGTCGTGTACCTGGCCTTGGCGCCCTCGTGCACGAAGATCTCGACGACGGCCGAGTGCATCGAGTTGACCGAGTAGGTCTGGGCGGTGCAACCCTCGATGTAGTTCACCTCCGAGCCCTCGTCGGCGACGATCAAGGTGTGCTCGAAGGTGCCCTCGCCGGCGCCCTCCATCCGGAAGTAGGCCTGCAAGGGCAGGTCCACCTTGACGCCCTTTGGCACGTACAAAAACGAGCCACCCGACCACACGGCGCCATGGAGGGCCGAGAACTTGTTGTCCTGGGGCGGGACGCACTTGTTCATGAAGTACTTCTGCACCAGGTCCGGATACTCGGTGATGGCGGTGTCCATCGAGCAGAAGAGGATGCCCAGCTTGGCGTACTCTTCCTTCAGGCCCTCGTACACCGGCTCCTGGCGCCAAACGCCGACGACGCCGGCGAGCTGCTCGCGCTCGGCCTGGGGGATGCCGAGATCCTCATAGGTTTTCTTCATCTCCTCGGGCACGTCGTCCCACGAGTTGAAGCGTCCCGCGGTGGGGGGGGAGTAGAGCACCAGCTCGTCCAGGTTCAGCCCGCTCAGGTCCGGGCCCCAGGTCGGGACCGGCTTGCGTTCGAATATTTCAAGGGACTTGATGCGCTTCTCGGCCATCCAAGCGGGCTCGCCCTTGATCTTGGAGAGCTCTTGGACCACCTCGCGTGAGATGCCTTTTCGCGCCAGCAACTGTCCTTGGTCGTCCTCGACGATCGGGCTGGGCTTTGCGATCTTCGTGCGGTCCATCGTGGCCATAGGGGCTTCCTCTCAGAATCCTGTGCTGTGAACTAGGAATTGTATCGCGGTCATGCTGGGCGCCCGCTCGGCGGGGCGGGATGGCGATGCGGTGTTCATGTCGGCCAGCTGTTGTCGCCGGTGACCGCGCCCTTGACCACCTTCAGGCCGAGCAGGGCGCACTTGCGGCGGGTGGCCGACACGGGGATGCCGAGCAGGTCGATCGCCCAGTCGGCGTCGAGCTTGCCGACCTCCTCAAGTGGCATACCGACGAGCTCCTCTGAGGAGATCGAGGCGGAGGCTTGGGAGATCGCGCAACCGTGGCCATGGAAGCGCAGCTCCTCGATCTTGCCGTCCTTGACCTTGATGTGCACGCCCAGCTCGTCCCCGCACAAGGGGTTGTGCTCGAGTCCCTCCATGTCGTGAGTGTCGAGCTCGCCGAAGTTGCGCGGGCGCTTGTAGTGGTCGAGGATGTAATCGCGGTAGAGGTCGTCCATCACAGACCAAAAACCTTCAGTCCTGCGATCAGGGAATCGACCAAAGTGTCAATGTCCTGCTTCTCGTTGTAGACGCCCACGCTGGCCCTGGCGGTGGCGGACACGCCGAGACAGCGCATCAAAGGCTGGGCGCAGTGGTGGCCGGCCCGCACGCAGACTCCCTCGCGGGAGGCGAGCTCGGCGATGTCATGAGCGTGCATGCCTTCGATCGTGAACGAGGCCAAGCCGCCCCGCCTCTCGGCCTCGGGCGGCCCGACGACGCGCAGGCCCGGCACCTCTGCCAGGCGGTCCATCATGTAGGCGGTCAACTCGCGCTCGTGGTCTCTCACGCGCTCCATGCCCAGCTCTTGGAGGTAGTCCACGGCGGCGCCGAGCCCGACCGCCTCGGCGATCGGCGGGGTGCCGGCCTCGAACTTGTAGGGCAGCTCGTTCCAAGTGGCGCCCTCGAAGCTGACCGACGCGATCATGTCGCCCCCCGTCAGGAAGGGCTCCATCTCCTCCAGGATCTCCGCGCGCCCGTGCAACACGCCGATGCCGGTGGGGCCAAGTGCCTTGTGACCGGTCCACGCATAGAAGTCGGCGCCGATCGCCGAGGCGTCCACGGGCATGTGGGGCACCGCCTGTGCGCCGTCGATCAGCGAGAGTGCCCCGGCCGCGCGAATGCGGGCGACCATCTCGGCGACGGGCAAGATCGTGCCAAGCACGTTGGAGACTTGGGTGAACGCCACCAGCTTCACGTCGCCCGCGGCCAGCTCGCGGTCGAGCTGGGCCAAGGAGATTTCGCCGCGCTCGTCCACCTCCAGGTATCGCAACTGGGCGCCCTTGGCCTTGCACAGCTGCTGCCAAGGCACGATGTTGGCGTGGTGCTCCATCTGGGTTGTCACGACCGCGTCCCCGGGTCCCACGTTGGCGCGACCCCAGGCGTAGGCGACCAGGTTGATCGCCTCGGTCACGTTCTTGGTGAAGATCGTCGTCTTCGGCTCCCAGCCCACAAACCGCGCGACCTTCGCGCGCGCCCCGTCATAGGCCGCGTCGGCCTCCTGGGCGAGGGAATAGACGCCGCGGTGGACATTGGCGTTGCGCTGTTCGTAGTAGGCGTCCATCGCCTCGATCACCGCCCTCGGCTTCTGGGAGGTCGCGCCCGAGTCGAGGTATACGAGCGGCTTGCCCCCGAACTCGCGCGCCAAGATCGGGAAGTCGCCGCGCACGTCCAAGGAGAGCGAGGCGGGACCGGAATTCGGGGCAGGACCGGAGTTCGCGCGTTGGACGGTCGGTGCGCTCGCCACGGCGCCGGCGGGCTGTTCGGTCGTGGACGTGCTCATCGGTGCGCCTCGCGTCTCATCGCGCCGTCGCGTAGGCCTCGATGTCGTCCCTGGCACGGGCCAGCTTGGCGGCGATCTTGCCCCGCACCAGCTCTTCCAAGGGCTCGTCCTCGAGCTGACCGAGCACCGGCTCGAAGAACCCCTCCACCAGCAGCCTCACCGCCATCGGCCGGTCCAGGCCACGACTGGCCATATAGAAGATCGAGGCCTCATCAAGTTCGCCGACGGTGCCGCCGTGCGAGGCCGACACGTCGTCGGCTGACACCAGCACCGAGGGGATCGCGTCCAAGCGCGCCTTGGGCGAGAGCATCATCGTGTGGATCTGCAGGTAGGTATGGGTCTGCTGGGAGCCCGGGTCGATCTGGATCAAGCCCTCGAAGCTGGCCCTGCTCTGGCCGGTGGCCGCGCCCCGCCAATGCACATCGCCGCCACTGGGTCCTGTCTCGTGCAGATCCACGGCGAATGTGTCCAGGTGCTCGTCGGCCTCGGTGAAGAACAGCCCCCTGAAGGCCATGTCCCCGCCGGGCTCGCTCACCGCCAGCTCCAGGTGGTGGCGCACCAGATGGCCGCCCAAGAGCGCGGGAAGCCAGTGGCAGTAGGCGTCTCTGCCCACGCCCACGAAGCGGGTCGAGGCATCGAATACGTCGCCTGGGTGGGCGGGACCCCAATCTTGCACCTGTGCCAAGCGGCAGCGGGCGTTGTCCTGCAGGTACATCTCGAAAGCGCCCGCGTGCAGGGATTGGTTGTTGGCGCTCGCGTCGCCGGCGTCCGTTTTGGCGCTCGCATCGCCGGCGTCCGGCTCGCCAAAGTCCGCGGCGAGATCGTGCTCGTGCAGCTTGAAGTCGCTGCCCTTGCCGCCGATCGCAAGCGTGCGTCCGTATTGGGCCACGCCCGGCCCGGAGATCGCATAGACGACCTCGAACGGGTCCTCGACCTTCAGGTCATCCGGCACGTAAAGGAACGCCCCGCCGCTCCAAAAGGCTGCGTTCGCCGCCTCCAGCTTGTGCCTGTCGATCGTCAGCCGCTTGGAGTACCAAGCCTCGAACAGCTCCGTGTGCTCGGTGGCGGCCTCTTCCAGCGAACACAAGATCACGCCCCGCTCGGCCAGAGCCGGGTCGAGCTCGACGTGCACCACGCTGCTGTCGACCTGCACGATCCGCCCGGCCCTCGGACGGTCGGGGATCGCGGTTGCCACAAAATCGGGGATGCCCTGCGCGCGCGTGTGAGCGTCCTCCGCATCGTTCGCCCGGCCGTCGTCGAGCAACCCCTCGTCGAGCTCGGCGAACGTGGTGGTCCAGAAGCCCGAGCGGCGCCACACGGGTAGATCGCTGCCGTCGTATGCGGCCAGCGCCGCGGTGCGCAGCTCGGCCAACGTACGCCCATCGCCCGCCCCCGCGCCGTGAAGCGCATGGTAGAGCGAGGCCTCGCGGTGGCGGCCCGGCTTGACCGCGACCTCAGGCAACGTTCTCGCCTGCCTTCACATCGGCACTCAGGTTCGAGAGCCAAGCCAGACAAGGACGCACCGAACGAAGTGTGCTTCGCACACGAGTGAGGGAGGACGCCGTATGGCGCCGGCTATCGGACATGAGTGACCTCCTGGCGGATCTGGTCGTAACCCTCGCGCTCCAAGCGCTCCACCAGCTCGACGCCGCCCTCGAGCACGATGCGCCCGTCCATCAAGATGTGCACGAACTGGGGCTTCACGTAGTGCAAGATGCGCTGGTAGTGGGTGATGATCAGCGCCCCCAAGCCCTGCTCGTCATGCAGCTTCTGGACTCCCTCGGCGACCGTCCGCAAAGCGTCGATGTCGAGCCCGGAGTCGGTCTCGTCGAGGATCGCCACGTCAGGCGAGAGCATCGCCATCTGCAAGATCTCAGCCCGCTTCTTCTCGCCGCCCGAAAAGCCCTCGTTGAGGTGGCGTGAGGTGAATGCGCGATCGACGTCAAGCAGATTGATCGCGTGCTGGAGCTGCTCGCCGAATTCCTTCACCCGAATTGGCTCCTCCCGCTTGGCGTTGATCGCCATCCGCAAGAAGTTGGCGACCGACACGCCCGGGATCGACACCGGGTACTGGAAGGCCAAGAACAGCCCCGACTTGGCACGCTCGTGCGGCTCGGCCTCGGTGATGTCCTGTCCCTTGAAGATGACTTTGCCCTCGGTCACTTCGTAGGAGGGATGCCCGAGCATCGTGTTGGCAAGCGTCGACTTGCCCGACCCGTTGGGGCCCATCAGTGCATGGATCTCGCCCTTGTCGATGTTCAGGTCAACGCCCTTCAGGATCTCGCGATCCTCGGTGCGTACGTGCAGATTCTTGATTTCGAGGTCAGCCATGGTTCCTTTGCTCTGTGCGGGGACTGGGACGGAAACGGTGCTTGGGATGGGACTGCGGGACGTGGCGAAGTCAGGCGGGCAGGGAGGGCAGAGGAGTCGAAGCGGGCATCGCCGCGGGCACGATCGCCTGGCGCGCGCCCGCTATCGGGAGCGCCTTGGGCACGAGTAGATCCGCCAGCGTGGTCTCCTGCAGGGTTCTCACGATCGAACCTCTTACCCTGGTCCAAAGCAGCTTTGTGGGGCACACGTGAGATTCAGTTCCCGCCCGACCACCCCCAACCGACCCGGACTCCCGTGAGCACACGATGCTGCCGTCAGCGCTCTGGGAGATGCACTCGATCGGCGCGATCGAGCCCTCCAAAGCCTCGACCACCTCGGCCATCGTGATCTCCGCGGCGGGCTTGGCCAGCATGTAACCGCCCCTCGAGCCCCGCCTACTGTCGATCAGACCGGCCTTGCGCAAGCGCGCGACCAAGTGCTCCAGGTAGGCAAGCGGCATCCCGTCGTGCTCGGCGATCTCCGCGAGCGGGACCACCGATTCGGCGCCGTCGGTGCATTCCCCGGCCCTGCGGGCCAGCTCCACCATTACCCTCACGCCGTACTCGGCCTTTGTCGAAAACATCATGTCAAATACCTACCTGCGGACTAGGGTATCAGTCGGCAGGATCCGCCTCGGTGGGCGGGGCGAGGAGGGCAGCGGTGGGTATCAGTCGGAGGATGCGCCGCGGTCGGGCCTGGGGCGATCGAGGAGCGGTGGCGGGCATCAGGCGCCTTCGAGCAGCCTGACGTCATGGCTCAAGCCTTCCGGGGTGAGCTGTTCGATCCCGAATGCCACCCGCTCCCTTCCGCGCTTGTCGATCAGCACCACGGTCGTAGCGGCTTCGGCCTCGGGACTATTGGAGGAGGGCAGGTCAATCCGATACGCACGCCACACCTTCCCCACCTCAACCGCCCCTCCGGTCAAGTACTGCACCCGCTTGGAGAGTGAGCTCCCCGACAACAGCCGATCCGCGCTCCCTCCCGGCACCGCGCCGCTCAAGAAGATCGTCCGCACCTTCGTCCCCGGTCCCAGTTCGTCGAGCGCCCCCCGCACCTGCTGGGCCGCCAGCACACACACCCGGCAGTCAGCTCCCAGCTTTGGCTGAGCGCCAGCCGGCAAGAACACCAGCATCGTCACGCCCGCCTCGACGGCGCCCACCGAGACCGCGCGACCGTGTTCGTCGGTCAGCGTGAACCGCGGCGCTCGCACTTCGCCCGGAATAGCCGCCCCATCGAAAGTGGCCGGACGCCCTCCGCCAGAGCCCCTTCCTTTGGAGCCTCCCAACAAGAGCACCGCCACCAGGGCGAGGGCCAGCAGGGCCGAGATCGCCGGCAGCACCAAGCGGTTTCGGGGTGGCACCCCCGGCAGCCTAAGCGACCCATTCAAATCTGGCCCCCGCCTCGCTACACTTTGTGAAGTTCCATGAATCCCGACCGCAATTCAGGAGTTTTCTCATGAGCCCGTCAAGCGCGGACCTGTTGCGCCAGGTGAAGTCCGAAATCGACGAGATCGACCCTTCCCAGGTCAACGAACTCCTGCAAGAGGGAGTCACGATCATCGACGTCCGCGAGGCCGAGGAGCTCGCCTCCGGCTTGCTTCCCGGAGCCAAGCACGTCCCCCGCTCCTACCTGGAGACCCGCATCGAGGGCATCGTCCCCGACCGCTCCGCCCACGTCATCCTCTACTGCGCGTCGGGCAACCGCTCCGCCTACGGAGCCCGCACCCTCCGCGACGACCTCGGCTACGAACAAGTCGAGTCGATGACCGGCGGCATCGCCCTCTGGAAGGACCGCGGCTACGAGGTGGACGTGCCCCGCACTTTGACCGCCGAGCAGCGCGACCGCTACTCCCGCCACCTGCTCATCCCCGAGATCGGCACCGACGGCCAGCAGAAGCTCTTGGACGCCAAGGTCCTGCTCTTGGGCGCCGGCGGGCTCGGCTCGCCCACTGCGCTCTACCTCGCCGCGGCCGGCGTGGGCACTCTGGGCATCGTCAACGACGACGTCGTCGATCTATCGAACCTTCAGCGCCAAGTGATCCACTCCACCCAGCGAGTCGGCATCCCCAAGGTCGATTCCGCCGAGGAGTCGATCCACGCGCTCAACCCCGACGTCCGCGTCGTCAAGTACCCCGTCCGCCTCGACGCCTCCAACATCATGGAGATCATCGAGGGCTACGACGTGATCGTCGACGGGGTCAACAACTTCCCCACCCGCTACCTGCTCAACGACGCCACCGTGCGCCTCCAAATCCCCGTCGTCTCCGCCTCGATCCTAGGCTTCGACGGGCAATTGTCTGTCTTCAAGCCATATGAGGGCCCGTGCTATCGCTGCCTCTTCCGAGAGCCGCCGCCCGCCGAGCTAGCGCCCTCCTGCGGGGCCAACGGCGTGCTAGGCGTCCTGCCCGGCACGATGGGCCTGCTGCAGGCCACCGAGGTCGTCAAGCTGATCGTCGGCATCGGCGACCCCGCGATCGGGCGCTTGCTCTTGTATGACGCTCTCGCCGCGACCTTGACCGAGGTCAAGGTCCACCGCGACCCCGACTGCCCGATCTGCTCGCGCCCGCCTGATGAGATCTCAGACGCCGAGATGGGCGTGTTCCCCGATTACGAGGCATTCTGCGCCGCGGCCGGCTAGCGGCCCGCTGGCCGGCGCCATACTGCGTCCTCGTTCGCTCATGTGCAAAGCACACTTCGCTCACTGCGTCCTCGTCTGGCTTGGCCAGCGACCCGCTAACACGCCCAACTTCGATACCTGGTAATCATTCCGCCGTGGCCAAGATCAAGATCCCACCCGTACTGCGCGCATCCGTGGGCGGCGAGCGCGAGGTATCCGCCTCGGGCGACAGCGTGGGGGAGATCCTCCGTGACCTGGCCGATTCGCATCCCGCGACAGCCGACCAGCTGTTCGCGGAGGACGGCGAGCTCAACCGCTACGTCAACGTCTACCTCAACGACGAGGACGTCCGGGTTTTGGATGGGTTGGACACCGCGGTGGGGGATGGGGACACCGTGGTGATCCTCCCGGCCATGGCCGGCGGGCGCTGAACGTCCACTTTTCGGCACGCCGCTAAATATTCCGACCGACAGCACGACTATGTTCTCGTGCCGATGGGAACAGGGCAGCTCCTAAATCCGCGAAGGTTCCAGCTTCGCGCCGCAATCGCGCCGGTGTTTGCGCTGGCGATGCTGCTCGCGTGGGCGGTCTTGGTCGCGCCGGCCCGGGCCGACAAAGCGCCCGAATATTCCCTGTCGGTCGTCGAGGGAGCGGACACACAGCCCGAAGACACGATCGAGCACGTAAGCGCGGGTGTCAACCACGACGCCGAAGTGTCGGTCTCCTTGACCCACAACGGTCTGGTCGTAGCCCAGGACACCGGCAAAGGCGGCGCCTGGCTCTCGCAAGCGCCGCAGGTGGGAGATGTCCTCACCTACACCTCCCAGGGCTTCACAACCGCAGTCACCTACGACGGGCTTCCGTCGCTGGAAGCCACGGTGTGCGCCGGCTCGACCAACTTCTCAGGCCAGCGCACCCTCGGCTACACCGTCGAAGGCGGCTACTACACGGTCGTGCCCCATCCCCGCTACTTCGCCCGGCGCAACGGCGGCCTCGCCCAGGTCCAGGTGCTCTCCGGTGCGGGCTTCGGTGGCGCCTTTCTCGCGCCGCTGCTCAGCGGCGAGACCGTCTATGCCGTCGAGTCGCTGACCTCGCCTCTGCCCGGCGGCTCCACATTCACTTACTCCAGCGAGAACGACCGCCCGGTCGGCGGCTGCCCGCCGCCACCGCCGCCGCCCCCTCCGCCGACACCGCTCGCCCTCTCCGGGGCATTCTCGAAATTCACGCGGATCTCGATCTCCAAACTGCTCCGCCACGGTTGGCCCACACACGTGACGATCAACCAGCCCGGCACGATCGTCGAGAACCTCTACGAGCAGCACGGATTCGTGCCCGCCTTCGCCTCGAGCGCCAAGCACACCCGGATACACAAAGAGCCTCGCTCTCCGCTGCTCGCGCGCGGCACAGCCACGGCGGGCGCCGCCGGTACCGTCACGGTCACGATCCATCCCACTTCGCTCGGGCGGCGCCTGCTCAAGCACAGGCACAGCATCCAAGTGGTGCTCGTCACGACGCTCACCGCCAAATCGGGCGCCAAGCTCGCGCTCGCGCGCCACGCGCTCACCCTGCACCGCTAGACACGACCGGCCGGCAGTGAACCGGGTTCTGCGCACGGCCTCGGTTCTGTTCTCGCTGGTCGCTTGGTTGCAGCCGGCCTGGTTGCAACCGCCCGCGGTTCTTCCCCTGCCCTCGCGCACCGGCGCCGACGGGCCACCGCGACCTTACGGCGCCCCGCCGCCGGCCGGCCACGAGCCATCCAAGACGCCACCCTCATTCGTGCGAGCCCAGAACCGCGCCCTCCTTCACGGCCCGTTCCCGCGCGACGGGCTCCAACGAGGCGTCTCCGACGGCGTGCCCATGCTCAGCGAAGACCCCACCGTGCGCGCGCTCACGATGAGCCGCATCAAAGCTCTCGGAGGCTCGATCGCCCGCATCCCCGTCGACTGGCGCAACACTGTCCAAGCCGCGCCGCCGCCCTCCTTCCAGGCAAGCGACCCCGCCAGCCCGTCCTACCGGTTCGCGCGTCTCGACGCGGCCGTGCGCTCCGCCGTCGTCGCCGGCCTGCAACCGCTCCTGGTCGTCTCCCACGCCCCCGCCTTCGCCGAAGCTCCCGGCCGCTGGCCCTACGCCTACCTCGGCAGCTGGGCGCCCAGCCCGCTCGCCTTCGGGCAGTTCGCGATGGCCTTGGCCCGCCGCTACAGCGGCGCCTTCCCAGACCCCTTCGACCCCGGGGCCGTTCTGCCACGCGTGCGCCTGCTGCAGGCTTGGAACGAGCCCAACCTCGCGCGCTACCTCGAGCCCCAATGGGTTGCGGGCGGCAGGCACTGGACCGCGTTCTCGCCCTTGCTCTACCGCCAACTCCTCAACGGCTTCTACACAGGTGTCAAGGCGGTCGAGCCCACCGACACCGTGATCGCCGCCGGCATCGCCCCCGAGGGAGAACCGGCCGGGGTGGGGGCGATGGCGCCCGTCACGTTCCTCGAAGGCCTGCTCTGTCTCGGAGCGGCTCGGGCCGGCTGCCGCGAAAAGCCCCACCTCGACGTGCTCGCCTTCCACCCGCTGTCGGTGTTCGACCCCGACGTCCCCGCCGTCTCCTCGCTAGACGCGGCCGTATCGGACATCGGCAAGGTCACCTCGCTCCTGCGCCGAGCCGAGCGCCTCCACACGGTCCTGCCCGGCGGGCACCGGCCGGTCTGGGTGACGGAGCTCAACTGGGAGAGCGCCCCCCAAAGCGCGACCGGCGTGCCCCCGGCGCTGCAGGCATCCTGGGTCTCGCGCGCCCTGCATCGACTCTGGATGGCGGGCGTCGGCCTGGTGGACTGGCAGTTTCTCGTCAACCCCTTCGGCGGGACCTTGCTGGCCGCGCCCGACGGCACCCTCAGTCCCTATCCGCGCCCTGCGGGCCTCTACTCAGCTGGACCGGGCGGCGATGTTGCGCTGGCCCAACCCAAGCCATTCCTACAGGGCTTCAGCCTGCCCTTCGACCCGCTGCGGGTTGGTCGGCGGTTGGTGCGGGTCTGGGCTTTGCTCGAGGCGCCCGGCGAGGTCGCCGGGCTTCAGCGCGAGATGTCCGGTGGGCAATGGGAGACGATTGCTCGTCTGCGCGCCGGCGCGGCTGGGGTGGTCAACGTGCCGATTCGTCTGCGAGGTCCCGCTCGTCTGCGGCTCAGCGCCGCGGGTCAAAACTCAGCCGCTCAGCGGGTGCCCGCGCAGCAGAGCCGTCTCTAGCGAGCGCAAGGCGCCTTGAGGCGCCTCGTCACGCCGCGACAGGCTCGGAGGTCGGCTCCATGCCGACCATGCCCGCCGGCGGCATATAGCTCATCGCATGCTCCGCCAGCGCGGTGATCGTGAGGCTCGGGTTCACGCCCACGTTTGCCGGGATCGCCGAACCGTCGCACACGAGCAGGTTCTCGTAGCCGAACACATGCTGGTGGGCGTCCACCACGCCGTGCTCGGCGTCCTTGCCGATCACCGCCCCGCCAAGGATGTGGGCCGTCGTCGGGATGTTCAAGGCCGCCTCGGTGAACGAGCTCTGCGGGATCCCGCCGGTGCGCTCGGCAAACCATTCGGCCGCCTGGTTTGCAACCGGGATGAACGTCGGGATCGGGCGCTCCGGGTCCTGTTCTGTGCTCAACCACAGCGTTTTGAAAGGCCCCCGTTTCGGGCGCAACGCGATCGCGTTGTCGAGCGTCTGCATGACCAAGATGATGATCGTCCGCCGCGACCAATTCTTCGGCCTCACCAATTGCGCAAAGCGCCTCGGGTGGCGCACGATCTGTCCCAGCAGCTTGAGCGGTCGCGTGGCCCGCGTCCCGTCGCCCGTCAACAGTGTGTTCAGCCGGCTCATCGAATCGCCGTCGTTGCCATATGTCACGGTCTCGATGTGCGTGTGTGGGTCGGGATAGATGCTGGAGGTGATCGCCACCCTTTTGATCAAATTGTCCGGGTAGTCCTCGGGCACGGTGACCGCCAAGATCGCCTCGCTGTTGGTCCGCACCAGCTCGCCCAAGCGGGAGGAGATGCGAGGCAGCGAACCGCCCAGCCGGCAGCGCTGCAACAGCGTGTTGGTGCCCAGCGGCCCGGCCGACACGACGACCCCCTTGGCCCGCTGGACCCTGCGTTCGCGTCGCAGCCAGGACCCCGAACGCACGCTTTCGACCTCATAGCCTTCGCTGCCGTCGCCCTTGCCAAGCGGCCTGATGTCGATCACGGTGCGTTCCGGGCTGACCTTCGCGCCGCGCTTCTCGGCCAAGTACAGGTAGTTCTTGACGAGCGTGTTCTTCGAACCGTGCGGGCAGCCCACCATGCAGCGTCCACAAAGCGAGCAGCCGGTGCGGTCTGGCCCCTCGCCGCCGAAGAAGGGGTCGCTCACCGTCTTGCCGCGCTCACCCTCCTCGCCGAAGAACACCCCCACCGGTGTCTTTTTATAGGTGTCGGAAACACCCAGCTCCTCGCCTAGTTCGCGCAGCAGCTGATCGGCGGGGTCATCGAACGGATTCATCGTCACCCCCAGCATCCGCTGTGCCTCCTCGTAGTGGGGCGCAAGCTCGGACTCCCACTGCGCGATCGCCGCCCACTGCGGATCCTCGAAGAACTGGGTTGGGGGCACGTACAGCGTGTTGGCATAGCCCAGGCTGCCGCCGCCCACGCCACAGCCGCTCACGACCGACACGTCTTTGAAGGTGGTCAGCCTGAAGATGCCCTTCCAGCCGATCTTCGGGCGCCAGAAGTAGCGCTTGTAGTCGCTCGTGGACTCCGGGAACTCATGGTCTGCGAAACGCCGCCCGCACTCCAGCACCCCGACTTTGTAGCCCTTCTCGGAGAGACGTAGGGCCGACACGCTCCCGCCGAAGCCCGAGCCGATCACCAGCCAGTCGAAGTCGAAGTCCCCAGCCATGTTCTCCTCCAGCATATTGGTTGCGCAGCCAGTTGAGCAACCGGGCGATCGCGTGTGCCGTCCGTTAGGACGCCCGCGACCTTTCGTTTCGTTCATCCCCACGATTCGACCGCCTTCCCCAATGGCGCTATATTCCGTGAAGTAATGGCTGCGGAGCGGGTCCAGAACAAGCCGTGCGGAGGACGTTACGGCGACATCATCCAGTCGATCGGCAACACGCCGCTCGTCGAGCTCCCGCGCCTCTCGCCCAAGCCGGGGGTGCGCATCTGGGCCAAGCTCGAGTCGCGCAACCCCACCGGCTCGGTCAAGGACCGCGTGGCGCGCGCCTTGATCGAGGACGCCGAGTCCCAAGGCGCGATCATGCCCGGCCAGACGATCCTCGAGCCGACCTCCGGCAACACCGGCATCTCGCTCGGCATGATCTGCTCGCGAAAGGGCTACCGCCTGAAGGTCGTCATGCCCGAGAACGTGACCCCCGAGCGTACCCAGCTCTTGAAGATGTACGGCGCCGAGATCGTCTACTCGGAGGGCTCCAAGGGCTCAAACGGAGCGGTCGAGCTGGCCTTGGACATGGCCGAGAAAGACTCCTCCTACTACATGCCCTACCAGTACGGCAACATCGCCAACCCGGGCGCCCACTACAACGGCACAGCCTTGGAGATCCTCGAGGAGCTTGACGAGGTGTCCGCTTTCGTTGCCGGCCTCGGTACCGGGGGCACCTTGATGGGCAACGGTCGTCGCCTGAAGGAGACCTTCGGCGATGCCTGCAAGATCGTCGCCGCCGAGCCGATGCAAGGCGAGCCCGTGCAAGGCCTGCGCTCGCTCGACGACGGCTTCATCCCGCCGATCATCGACCTCTCGCTCTTGGACCGCAAGATCTTCGTCACCAACACCGACGCGATCCTCTGGACGCGCAAGCTGCTCGACGAGGAGAGCGTCTTCGCCGGCGTCTCCTCCGGGGCGATCGCTCGCGTGGCGGTGCGCATCGCCGGTGAGCTGGACGAGGGCAACGTCGTCTTCGTCGTCGCCGACGACGGTTGGAAGTACCTGTCGAGCGGCATCTACACCCTGCCCGTCGAGGAGATCGAGAACCTCGAGTCCACCGTCTGGTGGTGAGCCTTGGACATCTCCGCTGAGATGCTTGGCGAGATCCTCGCCCATGCGCGCGAGGAGGCCCCCAATGAGTGCTGTGGCGTCGTCGGCGTCGTGCCGGCGTCAGACGACGAGCCCGCCAAGGCGATGCGCGTGCGACTAGCCCGCAACGTCCACGCCAGCCCCAAGCGCTTCGAGATCGACGGGCGCGACGTGATCCACGCGATGAGCGAGTTCGACGAGCAGGGCTGGGAGATCGGCGCGATCTACCACTCCCACACCCACACCGCTCCCTACCCTTCGCAGACCGACATCAACTTCGCCGCGCATTGGCCCGCCGTCGAGTGGATCATCGTCGGCCTAGCCGACCCCGCCGCGCCGGAGATCCGCTCATACCTGATCGAGGAGGGCACCGTCCGTGAGGTGGAGATCGCGCAAATCGCCGTCTAGCGACGAGCACCTCGAAGGGTCCATCCCCCTCGGGGGCGAAGACGGTCGCGTTCACCTGGTCAAGGTGGCCTATGCACGCAATCTCGCCGAGGCCGAACTGATCCAAGGATTCCTGCGCCAAGAGCAAATCCCCAGCATGCTCAAGCGCAACGGGGGCTTCGATGTTCCCGACTTCCTTTCGGCGGGGGCCCGCGACGTGCTAGTGCCCGTCTCCCAGGCCGACCGCGCGCGCGAGCTACTTGCCTAGACCAATACGGGCTGGCCCAACGGCTGGCCGGCCTCGCGCGTGATCGCCTCGATCTCTTCGGCGGCGCGCTCGAACTCGCCGTCGGAGAGCACGGGCGTGCCCTCGAAGGGCAGTTCGCGCTGAAGCTCAAGCCACGAGCTGCAAACCCCATACTCGTCCTTGACCTTCACGGTCACCGGACGGGGGATCCTGTAGGTCCTCAGCAGCAGCACATGCAACGGGTGGCGCCGCTTCCATTCCAGACGCTTCTCGGCATAGTCGGGCGTCCACACATAGAACGGGCTCAGTGCGTCCACACAGCGCGGGTCGGAGATCGTGAAGTGCCCTGCCACTTCCGCCCACGCCCTGATCCTCACGCGCTCGGGCTGCTGGATGCCACCTTCCACGCTGAACGCCTGCACCGGCGGCTCGCCGTCGTTCCACACGCCTTCCTCCAGCGCCCTGCGCAACTCCGGCTGGTGGGACTCGCGCACGAGGTCGTTGCGCTGATGGTCGAACGTGGGGTAGAGGAAGAAGCGGTCGTGATCGAGCTTGAAGTGCTTTTCGGGCTCGCGAATCCCGCCCTTGCGCAGGGTGATCAGCTGCTCGCCTTCGGCGAGAGCGCGGACGGTGACCGCCCATTCCTTGAGAGCAATTGGCATCTTGAAAACCTGAATACGAGGATCGTCTGAAAACCGCGCTACCCCGTCCGTGCCGCCTCTAACAGGCTCAAGCACGGGGTGTCGCCTGCCTTAAAGATACGAAATCCGAGCGAAAATCCCAAATCGCCTGCAAATCGCGGGTTTTTTTCGTCGTGCAGGTGCCCGGCGGTGCTGAACGCCGGTGTTTTTGGAGGAGCGCCAAGGGCCGTTTCGGGGTCCCAGGTTGGTTGGGGGCAGCTATAGACGCCGGCCCGCGAGCCCCTCCGCGGCCTCGATCAGCGACGCGTAATCGTCGGCGCCGTGGCCCCTGCCGACCGTCGCCGCCAGCATGTCGCGGGCGTGCGCGGCCGCCGGGAAGGGAATGCCGGCCGCCTGCGCTTCCTCCAAGCACAGTCGCACGTCCTTGAGTAGATGCTCGGTCTTGAACATCGTCGTGTAGTCGTGCTCGCGCATCGCCCCGGACTTCATGTGCAGCTGAGCCGAGCCACCCGACCCGCTCATCGTCACCTGCACGAGCGCATCGAGATCGACCCCGGTGGCGTCGGCCAGCAGCAGCGCGTCCGCCACCGCCGCCGCGTTTGCCGCGCCCAACGAGTTGTTGATCAGCTTCAACATCTCGCCCTGGCCCAGCTCGCCGACGTGCACCACCAACTCGCCCATGCTCTCCAGCAGCGCCTTCACCCGCTCGAAGTCCGCGCGCTCGCCGCCCGCCATGATCGTCAGCGTCCCCGCCTCCGCGCGCGGAGAGGATCCAGTCACCGGCGCGTCCATCATCCGCACACCCGCCTCCGCCAACCTCGCCGCGATGCGACGCGTATCGGTGGGTGCGATCGTGGACATGTCCACACACAGCAGGCCTTCATGCGCCCCGCTCGCGACGCCGTCCCGGCCGCACAGCACCTCCTCGACCTGCGCGCCGTCCACGACCATGCTCACCACCACGTCGCTTGCCGAAGCGACCTCGGCCGGCGTCGCCTTGGCTTGCGCGCCGTGCTCGGAGGCCCACCGATCGGCCTTACCCGGCGTGTGCGTCCAAACGCTCAGCTCATGGCCCGCCTTGGCGAGGTTCGCGGCCATGCGCGAGCCCATGATGCCGAGCCCGAGGAATCCGATGCGCTCAATGGCCATAGCCGCCTCCTCCTGGGGTTTCGATGCGAATTCGCTCACCGCGGCGAAGCGTACCCGTGAGCTTGCCGGGCAATCCTCGAATGTCACCGCTCGTGCCCTCTGGGGTGTTCGCGGCGATCAAAGTGTCCCGGCCGGGCTGACCCGGGCCGCCCCCTTGCGCGCCCGGCGGTGCATGGCGGCGGCGCTCGGCGATCAGAGAGAAGGTCATGTCCCGCAGCGCTTCGAGCTCGCGCACGACGCCCTCGCCGCCTTTGTGCGCGCCCGTGCCCCCAGAGCCGCGGCGCAGCGCGTACTCGGTCACGCGCAGCGGCAGTTCGCGCTCCAGCGCCTCGATCGGCGTGTTCAGCGTGTTGCTCATCGCCACGTGCACCGCGCTCGGCCCGTCCGCGTCCTCACATGCGCCCTGTCCGCCTCCAATCGTCTCGTAGTAGGCGAAGTCCTCGTCGCCCAGCGTCAAGTTGTTCATCGTGCCCTGGCCCAGCGCGCGCCCGAAAGCCTTCAGGACGAGATCGGCCACCCTCGAAGCGCTCTCCACGTTGCCGGCCGCGACCGCCGCCCCCGGCTCTGCGTTGAGCAGCGAACCCGACGGCACGATCGTCTCGACAGGCCTGTAGGCCCCGGCCGAGGGCGGGATATCGGGGTCTGTCAGCACCCGTACCGCAAACCAACAGGCCGACATCGTCACCGCGACGGGGCAGTTCAGGTTGCCCTCGTGCTGAGCGGCCGAGCCTGTGAAGTCGAGCACCAGTCGCTCGCCGTGCACCGTCGCCTTCAGACGCAGCACCAGGTCGCCCTCGGGCCCCTCCAGCACGTCGTCGGCTTCGCGCACACCGTCCTCCAATGCCGCGATGCAGGCCTTCGTGCGTCGCTCCGCGTAGTCGAGTACGGCCCCCATCGCGGCCTCCAAGCGCGCAGCGCCGGAGCGCCCGGCCAGTTCGACCAGTCTCTGTGCCCCGATCCGGTTTGCCGCCAGCTGCGCCTTCAGGTCGGCCCTGCGCTCCCGTGGCCGGCGCATCTGCCCGACCAGCTCCTCGATCGTCTCCTCGGTCAGCTCGCGTGGATGGATCACCACACCCTCTTCGGCAAGCGTCTTGCTGTCGGCCGGCATCGACCCCGGTGCCTCCCCGCCCACGTCGGCGTGGTGGGCCCTGCTGGCCGCGAAACCGATCAGGTCTCCCGGCGCGTTGGGGGAGGGGGGGATGTCTTCCAAAAAGGGGTGCCCCGCGCGGGCGCGCGCGCCCGCGCGCGTGGCGCCCTCTGGCGTGGGAACAAACACCGGTGTGATCACCGTGATGTCCGGCAGATGCGTACCCCCTTCGAACGGGTCGTTCAAAACCCACGAGACCCCCGGTCGATGGTCGCGATCGAGCACAGCCGCCACCGCTGCCGGCATCGATCCCAGGTGGACCGGGATGTGCTCGGCCTGCATCACCATCTGCCCGTCCCTGTCGAACAGTGCCGTCGAAGCGTCCCTGCGCTCCTTGATGTTGACCGAGTGGGCCGCTCGCACCAGCGCCGCGCCCATCTCCTCGCAGGCCGCCCTCAAGCCACCCACGATCACCTGCAGTTCGATCGGGTCAAGCGCCTTCACGCAGCCCGCTCCAACGCCACCGTGCCCAGCTCGTCCACCGTCCCGTGCCAACCAGGTGGCACGAGCAGCGTCAACTCAGGCATCGCGCAAACCGCCGGGCCTTCGATCTGGGCGCCCGCGGGCAGCACGCCGCGCCAAAGGGCCGCCTCGACAAGCTCGCCGTCGAACACCACCGGCGTGCTCGCCCGCTCAGGCGCCGCGGGTGAGCCCCCATCCAGTCGCAAAGCTGGACGCGCCCCCAGCGCCGACACGCGCAAGCTCACCAGCTCCACAGTCGCCTCCCCATCCCGATAGCCATAGCGAGCCGCGTGAGCGTCCTCGAACGCTTCGCGCAAAAGCCGCGGATCGCTCGCCAAGCGCAACCTCTCTACAGGCGCGGGGCGATCAGAGGGTACGAACGACGATCCAAAAAACTCCTCTACCGAGACTTCCTCGGCAACCGTCAGCTCGAACGACTGGCCTTCGTAGCGCAGCTCGTAGCGCACCTTCAGCAGGCTCGGCGGCTCCTCCAGCTCGCCCGCGACTCGATCGATCAACGCGCCCAGCTCGCGCCTCACAGCCTCCGCGGTGAAGCCCGAGCCCTTCAACATCACGGTCCGCGCCGCATCGCGTCGCGGCGCCGCGGCAGCCAGCCCCAGAGCCGAGAGCACGCCACAAGCGCGAGGGCACAACACCCGTCCGATCCCCAGCTCCTCGGCCATCGACGCCGCATGCAGCGGCCCCGCGCCGCCAAAGGGCATCAGCGCGAAGCGACGCGGGTCGATCCCCCGCTGCACCGTCATCACCGCCAGTGCGCGCCTCATCTCGGTCTCCGCGACCCTCACGATCCCCTCCGCGCAAGCGATCCTCTCCAGCCCCGCTTCGCTTGCCAGCGCGTCCACCGCCCGCCCTGCCGCGTCCACGTCCAGTCGCACGCCGCCTGCCTGCGCCCCTGAGGGTGTGCCCTCCGGGGTGCCGGCCAGCGGCGCATCGGCGAGAAGCCTGCCCAAAACCAGATTCGCGTCGGTCACGGTGGCGCGCTCCCCGCCCCTGCCATAACACGCGGGCCCCGGGTCGGCCCCCGCCGACTCCGGACCCACCCTCAGCGCCCCGCCCGCGTCAAGCCAAGCGATCGAACCGCCGCCCGCGCCGACCGTATGGATGTCAAGCGCAGGCAGCGCCAGCGGTCGTCCCGCCACCTCCCTCTGCGCGGTCTCGGCGACCTCGCCCCCCTCGATCAAGCAGACGTCGCAAGAGGTCCCGCCCATGTCGAAGCACAGCACCTCGCCTTCGCCTGCCGCGTCGCTCAGCAGCAGCGCCCCGCCCGCGCCTCCCGCCGGGCCCGACAACACCGTCAAAGCGGCGTGGCTCGCCGCCTGCGCCGCTCCCGTCAGCCCGCCCGAGGATTGCATCACCTCGACCCCAGGCAGCCCCAGCGCCCCCGCAAGCTCGTCCAGACGCCCCAAATAGGCCCCCAACAGCGGCGAGAGGGCCGCATCGACCTCGGTGGTCGCGCTCCGCTCGTACTCCCTGAAGGTGCCCACCAGCTCGTGCGAGAGCGACACATGCGCGTCCGGGAGACGATCGGCCAGCAACTCACCGAGGCGCCGCTCGTGGGCCGGATGGGCATAGGAGTGCAACAGCGCCACCGCCACCGCTTCCGGTTGCCTCTGGGCCAAGCGCTCCACCATCGCCTCGGTCGCCTCCTCGTCGAGCGGCACGAGCGGCCCCTCCGGCCCCATGCGCTCGGACGCGCCGAAGCGAAGCTCGGGCGGGACGAGTGGCTCCGGTCCCGCCTCGCACAGCTTGTACAGGCTGGGCCGCGCTTGGCGCCCCAGCTCGACGATGTCTGTGAAGCCTTCGGTCGCGATCAGCGCCGTCCTGGCGGCTCTGCCTTGCAACAGCGCGTTGGTGGCGACCGTCATCCCGTGCGAGAACCTTGCGATTTCCCGAGGTTCCGCGCCGGCCTTCTCCAGGACGGCTGCGACCGCGGCCAGCACGCCCTCCTCCTGTGCCCCGGGCGTGCTCGGCACCTTGGCGCTATAGCTCGTCCCGTCGCCAGCCACCACCACGGCGTCCGTGAAAGTTCCCCCGACGTCTACCCCAAGCAGCATTCGCTCGGAGCCTAATTACCGCTGGCTCCTGACGTTTGAAGGTGTTCGCATGCGTGCTGGTTGCACGTGCGCGAACACCGGCGAGCGTCAGGCGAGCGTCAGGCCGCGGCCAGGCGCTCCTGGTGCTCGGTGTCGGCTAGGTGCTGGTGGGAGGGGCAATAGCCGTTGTGGGGCAGCGGCACCCTCTGACAAGTCGAGCCCTTGCGCGTCGTCGCCCTGCACGTCGGCGGCTCGTCGGTGACGGCCGCGTGGGCCTCCACCGGATGCTCGATCAAGAAGCGTTGCGCCAAGCCCACGTAGCGGCACACGGTCTGCAACACGCGCTCCTGGGCGCTCATCGGGAAATAGGTCCTGATATCGCAGAACAGCGTGCGCGCCGGCTTGGCGAAATAGTGGCGATCGGTCGCCAAACGCTCCATCGCCGACTCGCAAGCTTCGAGTACGTGCCGATGATTGGACTCGACCGCGTCGGGTCGCGACTCCGTTATATAGGGAGCCAGCTCCCTGTAAATGGCTCTACTGAACTGGTACATGGGCTATACCTACCTGAACACCCCGTACGGTCCAACGGACCGGTTTTGCCAAGTATCCAAGCCATTCCTAAGCGCCACAGAAGGAATTGATTAAGCCCAGGTTAGGTTTCCAGGGCCACTCCGTCGGCTGCCGGTGCCAATCGGTCGGCTTCTAGCGCCAGCCCTAGCGCCAGCCGTCGCCTCTAGCGCCACTCCGTCCAGCCCAGGTTCCCGCGCGCATCCACGACCACGTGCTTGTCGTCCAGCCGCGCGTCGCGCTCGGGGTGGTCCTCGCGGGTGTGGGTTCCGCGCGTCTCCTCGCGCTCGATCGCCGCGCGGGCGATCAGGCGAGCAAGAGGGTGCGGGTCCTCCAACAGCGCCTCCAAGCCCGAGGCCGAGCGCACGATCCCCGCGTGCTCCCACAGCGCGCTCCTGGTCGCATGCTCGACGCCGACGGGCGCCGGTGTATCGCTGCCTTCGGGCGTCCTCCCGTTCGTCACCGGCGGCTCCTCCAGCGCCGCCAAGGCCGCCCGGCGGCCGAACACGAAACACTCGCTCAACGAGTTGGAGGCCAGCCGGTTGGCCCCGTGCAGCCCCGTACACGCGGTCTCGCCCACCGCATACAGCCCCTCCACGCCCGAGCGCCCATGCAGGTCGGTCACCACGCCGCCGATCGTGTAGTGCGCGGCAGGGGCGACCGGCACCGTCTCCCGCGTCGGGTCCAGGCCGGCCTCGCGTAGCGCCCCCACCACATTGGGGAACAGCGCCGGGTCGATCGAGCGCATGTCGAGCCGCACGGCGCTCGTTCCCTCTTCGCGCAACTTGGCTTGGATCGCCCGCGAGACCTCGTCGCGAGGCGCCAGCTCGTCCACGAAGCGCTCGCCGTCGGCGCCGTGCAGCGTTGCGCCCTCGCCGCGGATCGCCTCGGTGATCAAGAACCCTTCGCGTCCCTTCACGCCGATCACCGCTGTCGGATGAAACTGCACGAACTCCAGGTCGGCCAGCGCCGCCCCCGCGGCTTGGGCCAGCAGCAACCCCTGACCGATCGAACCGGGTGGATTGGTAGTGCGAGCCCACAACGCCGCCGCGCCACCGGTGCTCAGCACCACCGCACGCGAGCTGATGTCCCGCTCGAGGGGATCGGCCCCCGCCTTCTCGCCGCGGGCGCCCCCGTTCTCGCCCAGTCTGCACACCACGCCTTCGCAGCGTCCCTCCCGGCAGCGCAGCCCGCTAACCCGAGCGCCCTCGAGCACCTTCACGCGCTCGTCCGCCACCACCAGCGCCGAGAGCTCGCGCAAGAGGCGCCGCCCGGTGGCGCTGCCGCCCGCATGAACGATGCGCCTGACCGAGTGTCCTCCCTCCAGCCCGAGCGCCAAGCGCCCGCGACGGTCGGCGTCGAAGTGAAAGCCGAGCCGCTCCAGGTCCTCCACGCACGCGGGCGCCTCGCGCACCAGCACCTCGGCGGCCGAACGCCGCACGGCCCCCCGACCTGCTCGCTCGGTGTCCTCTAGATGCAGCTCCAAGCTGTCGTCTGCCGCGAGCACCGCCGCTAGTCCGCCCTGCGCCCAGTAGCTGGCGGTCTGCGCCAGTGGCATCGCCGATAGCAGCGCGACCCTGCCTCCCGCGTGGGCCGCGCACAGCGCCGCATACAGGCCGGCCGCGCCCGCACCGACCACCACCACATCGAAATCCGCGCGCCTGCCTGCTTGCGCCCCAGAGGGTGTACCCGTCAGGGTGCGTCCCGGCGCCCGGGCCGCGCTCATCGGTCGATCATCCGGCGAGCTGCACCAACGCCGCCACAAGCACGCCCAACGAGACCAAGACGACCGCCACGAAACCGATCGCAAGCGCCTTCCATTTCGGCTGTGCCGCCAAACGGGTCCGCGCGGCCGCGCCGCAGCGCAGACACCAGCTCTGGTCCGCGCGCAGCTCCGAGCCGCACAGCGGGCAAGCTTCGCTTACGACCGGTGTCGAGCTCACCGGCCCGATGCCGGCGGTCGCAGGATCTGCGTGGGTTCGTCCTCGCCCGTGGGCTCCGGCGCGCGCACCGGCGTTGCCGCCGGGTTTGCCGGTCGTACAGGCTGAGGTGCGGGTGTTGCCGGTGCAGCAGTCGTCGGTGGCGCCGGCGTCGCGGGCCGGCGCTGCTGGTTGACGGGTGCGGTGGAGATCGGACGGTCGGCCTTGGCGTCGAAGGCCAGGCCGCAACCGGGGCAGAAGCGGTCGTCGCTGCCATGGATGGCGGCGCATCGCGGGCAGGCCGCGATGCCGACTTCGCGCAACACCGTCACCGGCCGGTGGTCGTCGAGTACAGCTTCCAGTTCGCGGACCTCGGTGTCGATTTGGCGCAACGTCGCCAGCTTGGCCAGCACCAGTGGGTCGTTTCGCTGACCGAAGCGGTGCAGGTCGAAGACGAGGCCGCCCAGGTCGCGATAGGCCAGCTCGCGGGCCTTGCGCAAGAAACGCGCACGGCGGCGCATACGCCCGCGTTCGCCGAAGCCGGGCGCCTTGGGCCCCTGCTCGCCTTCGCTTGCGGGCTCCTGCCCATCGACCTTCTGCTCGGTATTGGCCGTGGAGGTGGGCTGCGACTCCGCGGTCGTTGCCGCGGATGTCGGCTGCTGCCCGTCGCTCGCCGCCTGTGTCGCCTGCGCCGCGCGCGGCGTCTCCCCAGCTTCGTCTGCGCCTGCCACGTCCCCCATGCTATCCGGCCTTTGCGACGAGTGAGCGCCATGCGCTCGCCACGCGTTCGGCCATCCGCACCGAGGAAAAGGCTTCGGCGCGCCCCCGGCCCTCAACGCGCGGGTCGGGTTGCGCCAGAATCGGCGCGAGCGCTTCGCGCCAACGATCGAGGTCGAATGGCTCGCACAGCGTGCCCTCGAGTCCCGACAGTGCTTGGCGGTGGATGCCCACGGGCGTGGCCAGCACGGGCACGTCGCAGGCCAAGGCCTCGAGCACGGCCAGGCCGAAGCCCTCGCGCTCGGAGGGCACGAGCACGGCGTGTGCGGCGTTCACATACAGCGGTACCCGCTCGGGCTCGACCCCGCCGAGCGTGAGCAGCTCTGCCCCGAGCGCGTCGGCGAGCGCCCGGGCACGGTCGAAGCGCTTCTCGGTGCGAGCGGGATCCGCCGCGAACAGAAGATAAGGGTGAGGGGGTTGTGGTTGCATAGAAAGGGTGCCCCACGCGCGCGCGCGTGGCAGCGGTTTGAAGCGCTCCATGTCCACACCGCAAGGGAGCACTTGCGCGCGGGCGCGGGCATGCCGACCGGGCAACTCCTGCACGAGCGCCTCGGACACCGCGGCGAGCAGGTCCACCGTGGGAAGCGCCGCGCGGGTGGCCAGACGGGTGCGGGGATGGCGCAGGTCGGTGCCGTGCACGGTCAGCGCCCTCGCGCGCGTCCTCACCGCCAAGGCCGGCCAGGCGGTCAAGCCGAAGTGGGCGTGTACCACGTCGAAGCGCCGGCCCCGATAGCGCGCATGCAGGTCCCGCGCGGCCCCTGCCATCGCCCGCGCGCCCGGCGCGAACTCGTACAGCTCGACCCGCAAGTCCCCGTTTTCGGAGTGCGTGTCGGCGTCGTCGAGGCCCTCGGTTGTGGTCGCCAACGCTCGCAGCGCGTCGACCTGGTCGCGCACGAAGCGGCCGCGCTCGGGGTGGGCCGCGTCGGCGAGCATGTTGGACAGCACGAGCGCGCGCACGAGCGCTGACGGTAGCGCTCTGGAATGATGATCCGCGTGACGAGTGCCCAATCCAACGAGGTGGAGCCCGCGCCGCGCGTGCGCAAACGTAGCTACGGTCGCTCGCCCGGCGAGTTGCGCCCGGTCGGGATCGAGCCGGGCTTCGTGCGCACAGCCACCGGCTCGGCCCTGATCTCGATGGGCGAGACGAGGGTGATTTGCACCGCCTCGGCGCAGGAGGGGGTGCCGCGCTGGCTGACGGGCAAGGGCAGGGGCTGGCTGACGGCCGAGTACGGGATGCTGCCGGCATCGACGGGCGATCGCAAGGCGCGCGACATATCCAAGGGGCGCTTGGACGGACGCTCGGTGGAGATCCAGCGTCTGATCGGCCGCTCGCTGCGCGTCGCAATCGACCTGAAGGCGCTCGGCGAACGCACGATCTACTTGGATTGCGATGTGCTTCAGGCCGACGGCGGCACGCGCTGCGCCTCGATCACCGGCGCCTATGTCGCCTTGGCGCTTGCGTGTGCGCGCTTGCGAAGGGAAGAGAAGCTCGAGGGCTCGCCCCTGACGGGTTCGGTGGCGGCCGTCTCGTGCGGGATCGTGGGGGAGGCCGCGATGCTCGATCTCGACTACGGCGAGGATTCAAACGCCGAGGTCAACGCCAACGTGGTCATGACCGGCGAGGGTGGCTTGGTCGAGGTGCAGGCCACGGCCGAGCGCACGCCCTTGTCGCGGGCCTCGCTGGACGAGCTCTTGGCCTTGGCCGCAGCCGGAATCGAGCAGCTGCGCGCTGCTCAGGAGCGGGTTCTCGCAGACGCTGCATGAGGTTGTTGCTCGCCACCCGCAACGAGCACAAGCGCCGCGAGTTCGCGCGGCTGCTGCCGGGTGTCGAACGTCGACGTTTTGCCCGAGGACGTGGTCCTGCCGCCCGAGGATGGAGTGACGTTCGCCGAGAACGCCTTCGGCAAGGCGCGTGCGGCGGCGAGCGCCACCGGTCGGGTCAGCATCGCCGACGACTCGGGCATCGAAGCGGCCGCGCTCGGCGGCGCCCCCGGGGTGCGCTCGGCGCGGTACGCGGGCCGGGACGCCACCGATGAGCAGAACCTGGCCAAGCTGCTCGTCGAGGCTCCCGCCGGCAGCGCGCTCGCCTATGTGTGTGCGCTTGCCTATGTGGACCCGGCGACCGGTCAGGAGCGGCTGTTCGAAGGTCGTTGGACGGGTCGCTTGGCGCGGGAGCCGCGAGGCGGGCGCGGCTTCGGCTATGACCCGGCCTTCCTCCCCGACGAGCACCCGGAGATGACAGCCGCTGAGCTGAGCGACGAAGAAAAGGACCAGCTGAGCCATCGCGGGCGCGCCGTGCGGGCCCTGCGGGAGTGGCTCACAAGAGGTTGATCGCGGCCGAGCACGCCACGGCCACGCTGAGAGCGGCATAGCCGGTGTAGTCGGAGAGCAGCAGCAACAGTGCTGTGACCAAGGCCACGACGACGGTCGCGATCCAGCTGAATCTGGTTAGCGGTGTCACGCAGGCGTATTCTCCACGATGGTGGCCCAAACCTCTACCGCGCCCACAACTATCGCCGGCTTCGGAGACATGCTCGCGACACGCGTGGCCGAGCGCGAGTCCCAGATCGTGCTCGGGCTCGACCCCGACCCGACGGCTCTGTGGCCCGTGGCCCTTGAGCCGGAGGGCCGCTTGGGCGCGCCGGAGGGCGGGTCGCCTGGCGAGTCAACGGCGAAGGCCGTGCTGGTGCACTGCATGGCTTTGATCGACGCCGCCGGGCCGGCTTGCGTGGCCGTGAAGCCGCAACTGGCGCGCTTCGAGCAGCTGGGGGCGCCGGGGTGGGCGGCCTTGGAAAGCGTCGTCGATTACGCCCAGGACGCGGGCTTGCTTGCGATCGCGGACGGCAAGCGGGGCGACATCGACGTGACCGCGGCGGCCTATGCGCGGGCGCTGCAGGGATCCACCGAGAGTCCCTTCGGTGCGGTGGGGGGGCTGGGCGCGGATCTGGTCACCGTCAATCCGCTGATGGGCTCCGACGCGGTCGAGCCTTTCGTGGCCGGCGCACGCGAGAGGGGCGCGCGAGGGGGACCTCCAGCTGGAGTGCTCGTGCTCGTGCGCACCTCCAACCCGGGCGCCGCCGACATCGAGGATCTGGAGCTAGCGGGTGGAGGGCGCGTGTGGGAGCGCATCGCGACGCTCGTGGATCGGCTCGGAGCCGAGGGTGTGGGGGAGAGCGGCCTCAGCGACGTGGGTGCTGTCGTCGGGGCGACCGCGCCCGAGTACTTGGAGCGCGCCCGTGAGCTGATGCCCAAGGCGGTCTTCCTGCTGCCGGGCGTGGGTGCCCAAGGGGGACGCGTGGAGGACCTGGCGTCGGCCTTCGCGCCGGGGCGGGCGGGCGGCCTGATCGCGGCGTCGCGCTCGATCGCCAATGCCCATCTGGCCGGAGGAGGCGATCCGGGGGAGGCGGCGCGCGCCGAGGCCGAACGTCTGCGGGAGATGGCTTGGGGCATCCGCTAGCCTCTGTGAAGCCTCAAGCGGCGCCGACGCGGCTCCGGTCACGCATAAGACGGAGGTGATGGACAGATGATCATCACGGTTACGCTCAACGCGGCGATCGACAAGTCGCTCTCAGTCCCCAACTTCCGTCTGGGGCGGCGTCACAGGACCGTCGAGCAGCGCACGATGGCGGGCGGCAAGGGCGTCAACATCGCACGCGCGCTGAAGGCGCTGGGGCAGCCGGTGATCGCGACCGGATTGGCGGGTGGCGCGACGGGGACCCACATCGTGGAGCAGCTCACCGAGGAGGCGATCCTCAACGATTTCGTGCGCATCAGGGACGAGTCGAGGACCAACACCTCGGTGCTCGACCCCACCAACGGGGAGCAGACCGAGGTGAACGAAAGGGGGCCCTCGGTCTCCGAGCAGGAGGTCGAGCTGTTCCGCGACAAGCTGCTCTACCTGGCGCGGGGGGCGGCGATCGTGGTGTTGGCGGGCTCCCTGCCCAGGGGCGTCGAGCCGGACCTGTACGCGACTTTGATCCGGGAGCTACAGAAGGCTGGCGTGATCACGGTGATCGACACCGACGGCGATCCCCTCACGCACGCGGTTAGGGCCGAGCCGGATGTGGTCTCGCCCAACATTTTGGAGGCCGAGGAGCTCGTCGGGCACGAGTTCGCGGCCGAGGAGGAACGCTTGCTGGCGGTTCGCGAGATCGTTCAGTTGGGCCCGCGTGAGGCGATCATGACGATGGGCGACGGGTGTGTGGCCGATGTCTTGATCGACGGCAAATCGTGCTTGCGCAGGGCCCGCACGGCCCCGCGCGACCCGGTCGCCAAGCGTGGCTCGGGCGACGCCTTCTTGGCCGGCTACGTGGCTGCGCGCTACGAGGGCCGCCCACCCGATCAGTGCTTGCGCTTCGGCGTGGCCTGCGGGGCGGAGTCCACCGGGCGGCTGGGAGCCGGGCTGATCGACCCGAAGGAGGCCCGGCGGCTGCTGGGCGAGGTCGAAGTGGGGGCGGTGGAGCTGCCGGCCGAGGTCTCCTGAGCGCCGAGGGGCGGCGCCCCGTGTTAACCCCCCGCCACGTCTCTGCGCAGGAACACCAGATATGCCGCAAATAGGGACGGGACCGCATACAGGGCCGACACCCACAGCGAATGCAAGACTGGCGCCCAATCGGTCGGTGTGCGTAGCAAGCCGTGCCAGTTCTCGAACTGTTCGGTGAGCAGATAGGGCTTGACGCCTTCCAGGCCAGGGATGCCGGCGATTATGTAAAGCAGGATGACGATGCCGACCGCGCCGACGACCGAAGCGGTGCTGTTACGGGTCGAGGTCGAGAGCAGCACGGCTATCGAAGCGACTGCGAATAGAGGGATCAGGTAGCAGGCGTTGGCGGCGATCACCAAAAGCAGGCCTTCGGAGGCCGAGACGGTGGAGCCTGAGAACGTTGTAATCGAGTGAAAGCCCCACGAGGCGATCCCGCCGACGGTCGCCACCGCGGCCGAGAGGAACACGGCGAGGGTGGCGTAGGTGAGCGCGGCGAAGGCCTTGGCGGCGAACACCTGGCCCCGGTCTACCGAACGGGTGAGGATCGTCTTGAGCGTGCCGTTGCCGTCCTCGGCGGCCACCACGTCGCCGGCCACCAAGGACGCGATCAGGGGCAGGAAGAAGACCGACTCGAACAGGAGCATCAAGACCGGCGTGGCCAGGCCCGATTGGGTGATCTGCCCGGCGAAGATCGAATCGCCGCCGCCGTGGCGGTTGTGGACGTTCTGCACGATCACGAAAATCAAGGGCAGGATCACGGCCAGGCCGAAGCCCATGTAGGTGCGCTTCTGGGAGCGAAGCTTGCGCAGCTCCCAGAGATAGACGGTGAGCGTGGAGGGGCGCCGCGCGCGCGGGGTCGCAACGGGCGGGGCCAGGGGAGGGGAGGTGGCGACGCTGCTCATCGGGCGATTCTCGCGATGCGGATGGCCACGCGCGCGCGTGTGGGTGCCGACGGTGGGAGCCTCATGCTGCTCCCACGACGGAGTCTGGGCGTGGAGGCGCTCCGTTCGGCGCCGCGGCCGACGGCTCAGCTCGGTTGCTCTCAGTCAAGCGGAAGAACAGGTCCTCGAGCGTGGCCAGCTCGGGCGTGAGCGCGAGGATCCCGATGCCCGCCTGGCCGAGCGCGAGCGAGAGCGGGCCTACGTCGCTCTCCTGGGCTTGGAAGGCGATCCCGTGGGGACCCGCCGCCGCGTGCTCGACTCCTTGCTGAGCGCCGACCACCGCCAGGGCGCGAGAGTCGTCGGTCGTGCGCAGGCGATACCCGGCCCCGCCCTGGCGACGCAGGTCGGCCAAAGCGCCCTCGTAGACGACTTTGCCGCGATCCACGATCGCTACTCGGTCGCACAGTTCTTGGACCTCGGGCAACTGGTGGCTTGAGAGCAGGACCGTGATGCCTTCGTCGGCCAGGCGGCGGATCAGGGCCCGCATGTCGCGCATCCCGGCGGGGTCGAGTCCGGTCGCGGGCTCGTCGAGGATGAGCAGGCGGGGGCGGCGCAAGAGCGCGGCGGCTATCCCGAGACGTTGGCGCATCCCGTGGGAATAGCCGCCGACCTTGTGCTTGGCGCGCGGGGCGAGCTCGACGATGTCGAGAACCTCCCCGATCCTGGACGAGGCGTCGTCGCCGTCCAAGGCAGACCAGCAGCTCGAGGTTGCGGCGGCCAGTCATGTAAGGGTAGAAGCGGGGAGCCTCCACGAAACCGGCGACGCCCTGTAGGGCGCGGGCGCCTTCGCGCATGGGGTCGCGCCCGAACAACTCCACAATGCCCTCGGAGGGGGTGATCAAGCCCAAAGCCATGCGCAAGGTTGTGGTCTTGCCGGCGCCGTTGGGGCCGAGAAAGCCGTACACGTCGCCGGCTTGGACGTTGAGGTCGATGTGGTCAACCGCCAGAACTTCTCCGTAGCGCTTGACGAGCCCTCTGGCCTTGACCGGTTGGGCGTCGCTCACACTAAAGGCCCCGCGCGAACGCCTCGATCGAGCCTGGGGTGACCGAGCCCGCGAGCAGGTAGCGCACGCCGGCGCGCTCGAATGTGAGCAAGGTGCCGAGCGGGGTGGGCAGCTCGGAGGCGCTGGTGCCGTTGACGGTGACCTTGGGCAGGCTTTCGAGCTGGGATTCCGTGGACTGCTTGGAGGCGGCCTTGACCGGGCTTTCCATCAGAACGATCGATTCGAGGCCCTGGCCGTGGGTGCTCACCTTCGGCTTTTCGCCGCTCCCAGAGTCGGGCGCGCCAGAGCCATGCTTGGCGGCAAGCTTGATTTCCTGGACCTGGGCGTTGGCGGGCGGCGTGAAGTCGAGCGTCGAGGCCGAAACCGGGCCGTAGGAGACTTCGGTGGCTGTGAGTTCGATCGTGGGCGAGGAGCTCGTGGTCGAGTAGACGGCGGCTCTGAGTGGGACGCCGTGGACGGCGTCCCAAGACAGCTCGGCGCCGGCGACCAAGCCACCGTGTTCTCGGGGCGAGACCCTCACGGTGTAGGCGGGCTGTCCCGCGACGTCGGTGGGTGTGGCGGGGGAGATCGTGGCGTGCTTGGCTGCGTGTGCGAGCCCTTCTTCGATTTCGCCGACCGTCGGCACGCCGCGGTCATTCGTGCCGGTCTGTGAAGACGGGGCACCTGGCGGATTCCCGTCGGAGCCGGATTGGGCGGAGGTGCCGGAGTTCGGTTCGGCTTCGGGCACGTAGCGGTAGAGGGTGTTGCTCGACGCGTCGTACATGGAGGCCGTCTTGCCGTCCCACAGGATCTGGGTGTCGCCCTTTTCTGACTGCAGTTCCAGGCGGGCTTGGCCTTCGGCGCCGATCCATAGGCGGCCCGAAGCGCCGGAGACGAGCGGGCTGGAGCTGAGCTGGCCGGCTTCGCCGCCGCCGCCGCTTGCCAGGTTGGCGCCTTCGAGCAGGTGGTTGGTGAACTGGATGCGGGCGCTGAGGCCCTCGACCTTGGGCGCTGTCACTGTTTCGTGCAAGGCGTCGGCGAGCGGCTTGGGCGGCGGGGTCGGACCGGTGCCGACCGCGAGCGCCAAGGCGCTGGCGCCGATGCCGACGGCCACGACCATGCCACAAAGGAGCAGCAGGCGGGAGAGCGGTAGGCGGCGCAGAATGTTCACTTGGGCAAGTCCCTTGTTCTCGACGAAAATCGAGCCACATTCAGCGTAGCGCCGTATCTAGCGGTTGCCTAAAGACAGCTGAAGAGATCTCTCATGGGCGCGCGACGGCGCGTCGTTCCAGGCGGGAGAAGATGTATCGTGCCGACCCGATGGTGGTCTTTGGCGTAATCCTGCTCTGGGTCGTGCTCGGCCTGGGCGTGTTCTTCGTCGCGATGCGCGGCGGGCCCCGCGGCGCGCGCGGAGCTCTGCACACCGAATCGAAACTGGGGCAAGGCGTCGTCATGGCGATCGTCGTGCTCGCTTTCGCGTTCGGCTTGATCGTGCCGCTACTGGTGCTCACGGCCAATGGCGCAAATAAGGCGAGCGCGGCCGTCGGCGGCGTGCATCTGAACGCCGAGGAGCAGCATGGACGTGTGCTCTTCTCGGAGTCCTGCGCGGTCTGCCACACCTTGGCCGCCGCCAACGCAGAGGGGCACGTCGGGCCCAATCTGGACGTCAGGCTCGGCTCGGAGATCGCCACTGAAGCGGGTCGTAAGGCACTCGTGTTGAACGCGATCGCCGAAGGCCGCGCGCGCGGCCTGGGGCAGATGCCGGCCGGCCTCTACCAGGGACGCGACGCCGAATCGATCGCCGACTTCTTGGCCGCGACCGCCGGTCACTGAGGGTCGGCGTCGATCGCCGATCGCGCTGTTTAGGCGCCCGCCGCTGGGCGTGGATGCACGAGCCGAGGTGCGGCGACTCCCGGACCCTCACCGGCCGCGAAAGACTTCTTCCCGGTGGTTGCGGAGAGCGGCGTTTTGGCCGCCGGGGGCGGTGTTAGCATCACGCGCCGATGCCACGAGCTTCCGAGGCCCGCTCTTGGTGGGCCGAAGTCGAGGATGTGCGCGAGCGGATCGAAGTGCGCCGCGCCCGTGAGAGCCGGATCGCGGCCGGCGCACCCATGACGGCCGCTCCGACGAATCGTCGCGGCGTGCGCGAAATCAGGCCGGGCCGACGCTTGATCCTGGTCGAGAGCGACGCGTCCGCGGCCCGCGAGGCGCAGACGAGGCGTCGCACACGCCCGCGCTCCCCGCGCGGCCTGGGGCCGCATCCAGACCGGATCGCGGCGTGGGCCGTCTTGCTCGGCTTCATGCTGGTGCTCGCCGCAGTCCTCAGCGCCCACGGCTAGGCCCTTCTCGGAGCGGCGCGATGCTTGCCTCGCTTGCTCGGAGAACGCCCTAGTGGCTTGTGGTGCAGCTTTGGCCAGCCGTCCAAGGCGGGGCGCTGGCCCATCGACTACGCTGCGCCGAGATGCCCTCCAGCGAGCAACCCAAGAGCGCCCAGGACGTCAAGGACCTGGTGGCCGAGCGCAACATCCGCTTCATCCGCTTCTGGTTCACCGACATCTTGGGGCAGCTCAAGTCGTTTTCGATCAACGCTCAAGAACTCGACGACGCGTTCGAGGCGGGCATGGGCTTCGACGGCTCCTCGATCACGGGCTTCAACGCGATCGAGGAGTCCGACATGATCGCGATGCCGGACCCCTCGACCTTCGCGGTGCTGCCTTGGCGCCCGGAGGAGCAAGGCGTGGGGAGGATGTTCTGCGACGTGATCACACCCGAGCGAACGCCTTATGAGGGCGATCCGAGGCACGTTTTGCGCAGGGCTTTGGAGCGCGCTCACGCGATGGGCTTCGACACGTTCAACGTGGGGCCCGAGCTCGAGTACTTCCTGTTCAAAGACTCCAAGTCGACCGAGGTGCTCGACGAAGGCGGCTACTTCGACCTGACGACCTTGGACGCCGGCACCGACGTGCGTCGCGAGACCGTGCTCGCCCTGGAACAGCTGGGCATCCACGTGGAGTACACCCATCATGAGGTCGGTCCCTCCCAACACGAGATCGACATGCGCTACGCCGACGCCTTGAAGATGGCCGACGACTGCATGACCTACCGCATCACCGTCAAGGAGTACGCGGTCAAGTACGGCTGGCACGCCACCTTCATGCCCAAGCCCCTGTTCGGCGAGAACGGCTCGGGCATGCACACACACCAGTCGCTGTTCACCGAGGGCAAGAACGCCTTCTATGACGCGGACGATCAGTACTTCCTCTCAGACGTCGGCAAGGCCTTCATCGCCGGCCAGCTCAAGCACGCGCGCGAGATCTGCTCGATCTTCGCCCAGTGGGTCAACTCCTACAAGCGGCTCGTGCCGGGCTATGAGGCGCCGGTGTATGCGGCCTGGTCGCGGCGCAACCGCTCGGCTCTGGTGCGGGTGCCCTTGTATCACCCGGGCAAGGAGCAGGCCACGCGTATGGAGTTGCGCTGCCCCGACCCGGCCTGCAACCCCTACCTGACTTTCGCCGCGCTCTTGCAAGCCGGGCTGGAGGGCATCGAGAAGGGCTATGAGCTGCCCGACCCGATGGAGAAGAACCTGTACCACCTGACGGCCGAGGAGCGTCGCCGTTTGGGCATCGACCAGTTGCCGGAGTCCTTGGGCGAGGCGATCGAGATCACGGCCGAGTCCGAGCTCGTGCTGAGGACCTTGGGCGAGCACATGTTCAACCGCTACATCGAGATCAAGCGCCAAGAGTGGGAGGACTACCGGGTGCAGGTCACCCAGTGGGAGCTCGACCGCTACCTTGCAATCTTGTAGCGATTAGGCGTCCGCGGCGGCGGATAGCATGAGCGAATAATGCCTTCCCGCACTCACATCGTGTCCTTCTTGACGCTCGCGTTGGCGCTTGTGGCCCTCGCCGGCTGCGGCAAATCGGGCTCCTCGGGCAATGGCGTGGCCTCCAAGAGCGCCGAAGAGATCGTCAAGGAAAGCAAGGCCGCGGCGGACGCGGCGACCGCGGTGCACGTGTCCGGGTCACTCAAGAGCGGGGGTGCACCCGTGACCTTGAACCTGAGCCTCGTCGCCGAAAAGGGCGCCCAGGGCGAAATCTCCCAGAACGGAGCCAGCTTCAAGCTGATCTTGGTCGGCGACACCGCCTACATCAGCGGTAGCCCCGCTTTCTACCGCAGCTTGGGGGGCTCCGCGGCGGCGCAGCTGTTCAAAGGCAAGTGGCTGAAGGCCTCGGCCACGAGCGGCGAATTCTCGTCATTCAAGCAATTGGCCGACATGCGCCAGTTGATCGACACTACGCTTGCGGCGCACGGAACCCTGGTCAAGGGCGCCACCACGACTGTCAACGGCCAGCCGGTAATCGCGATCACCGACGGCTCCAAGGACGGCACCTTGTACGTAGCCACTACTGGCAAGCCCTACCCCTTGCAGATCGCCAAGGGCGGCTCGGAAAGCGGCACGATCACCTTCTCTAACTGGAACCAGCCGGCCACGATCACTGCTCCCTCCAACTCCGTGGATCTGTCAGAACTGAAGGCTCTCGCCGGCGGTCACTAGGCGTGTCGGGCTCGATCGTGGTGACCACCGGGTGCGGGCTAGCGGGTTGAGGCGTCAGGCCTGCGGCGGCAAGGCACACGCGATCGGGCGCATCGGGGCGAGACGCCAGTGCATTGCCTGCAAGAGGTGACCGAAGGCAGTGGGGTGCTTGATGGCGATTGGGTGAAGCAGCTCTATCGTGCTCGCCCCGTGCTGCTCGTAGCGTTGCTCGCCTGTTAGCTGGGCCAAGCGCAACAGGCCCATCGCGGCGCTCGAGCCGCCCGCGGGGATCGGCGAGTCCTCAAGCTCCTTGCGCCTCGCGATCAGCTGTTCGCCGTCGGCGGCGGTCGAGAAGAAGCCACCGTTCTCGGTGTCCGCGAAACGCTCGATCAGCGCATCCGCGAGCGTCGTGGCTTCGTTCAGCCAACGCTCCTCGCAACTTGCTTCGAACAAGGCGATAAAGGCCTCCAGCAGAAATGCATAATCCTCGAGATACGCGTCCAGCTTGGCTTCGCCTCCGCTGTAGGTGCGCAGCAAGCGGCCCTCCGATGTGCGCAACTCGCGCAACACGAACTCGGCGCACCCCACAGCCGCGTCGAGATACCCGCCGCCCGCGTCGGGATATGCGCCGCCGGTCTCGGCCAAAGCCGAGATCATCAACGCGTTCCAGCTCGTCAACCGCTTGTCGTCGAGGCCCGGCCTTGTGCGCTCGCCGCGCGCCTCCAGCAATCGTGCGCGGATGCGGGCCCTCGTCGCGGCGTCGGGCCGGGGGCCACGGTCCTCCAGCACATTCAGGCCCGGAGCGGGATGGTGCGGGTCCACGAAATTCCCCTCCTGCGTGACCCCCAGCCAGCGGATCGCCGCCTCCGCCGTCTGCCCTCCGGACGCGTCATCTCCAAGGATGTCCTCCAGTTCGGCCCTCCTCCACACATAGAAACGGCCCTCCACACCCTCCGAATCGGCGTCCAAAGCGCTGTAAAAGCCGCCCTCCGGGCCCCTCATCTCGCGCAAAGCCCAGTTCAGTGTGTCTTCGCACACCTCCATCAGGCCGGGGTCGCCCGACAGTCGGTGACCGTGAAGATAGGCCCGCGCGAGCAGTGCGTTGTCGTACAGCATCTTCTCGAAGTGGGGCACCGTCCAAGTCGCATCGACCGCATAGCGATGAAAGCCGCCGCCCACCTGGTCGTGGATGCCGCCGCCCGCCATCGCCCTCAGCGTGTACAGCGCCATGCGGGCTTCCGGCGAGTCGGCGGCCCGCGTTGCGGGCGTGTTCTCGCTATGCGCGCTTGGAGAGTTCGGGAAAGGTTCGTGCCCCCCATGGACCTCGGCCCGGCACATCAAGAACTCCAGCACCGAGGCCTGTGGGAACTTCGGTGCCCCTCCAAAGCCGCCCTGTACCGAGTCATAGGCCTCTCCCAAGCGCTCCACGGCCGCGTCGAGGGAGGCCTCCCCGAAAGGCGCGTTCGATGCGCTTCAACAAGGCCCCGCCCGCCAAGCGCTCGCGCAACTGCTCGCCGCTCGCCCTGATCTCCTCGCCGCGCTCAGCCCACGCTTCGCTCACCGCAAGCAACACCTGCCTGAAGGACGGCATGCCCGGACGGTCCTCGGGCGGGAAATAGGTGCCCCCATAGAACGGCACTCCCTCCGGCGTCAAGAACACGTTCAGCGGCCACCCGCCGTGGCCGGTCATCCCTTGGACCGCCTCCATGTACAACGCGTCCACGTCGGGCCGCTCCTCGCGATCCACCTTCACGCACACGAATCTTTCGTTCATCGACCGCGCGGTGTCCGGATCCTCGAAGGACTCGCGCTCCATCACATGGCACCAGTGACAAGCCGAATAGCCGATCGAGACGAGCACGGGCACGTCGCGCTCGCGGGCCAGCTCCAGAGCGGACTGGCCCCAAGGCATCCAGTCGACCGGGTTCCCCGCGTGCTGGCGCAAATAGGGCGAAGTCTCGGTGGCAAGTGCGTTGGGCATGACTTCAGCCTAGGCGCTCCGCGGGCTTGGTCGGCTCCTCGAGGTTGTGTCGGTGCACCGCTCGAGCGTCTCCGCCGCAGTGGCTCAGCGCAGGTGCGCCAGCGGGGGCCGCGGGAAGCTCAGGTCGAGCGGCAGATCGCCGATCGCGCCGGCCGGCGCCGCGCCCACGCGCGCGAGCTTCACTTTGGCCAAGCTCACATCGAAGCGACGGCCGCCAAGCGCGCCGCTCACACGAGCGCTGGCCCCGACCCTCACCGTGCCGCTCGCCGCCTTCGAGCCTTCCACCCGCAGATCGGCGGGACGCAGGTGCCCTTTCACGACCGGGAAAGAGCCCGTGATCTGCACCCCGCCCACAAACGAAAGTCGATGCACCAGCAACGCCGAGGACGTGATCTGGGCATAGCCGCCTCTCAGCCCGCCGAAGCTTGAGCCGCTTGGCAATTCTTGGTCGGCCTGGAGCGTTGCACCCACGACCTGCCTTTCGAGGTCCAGAATCGTGTCCAGCACTACCGCCAGCGTCCGGCCTGGAGTGCCACTCAACCCGCCCACCGGCTTGACCGCCCCCAGTGTCGCTGGCGTGATCGGCGTCGGCGCGAACGGATTGTGGATCGTCCCGCACTGCTGCGCCGTCTCACTGGAGAAAAAGTCCTTCAAAGCGCTCTGTGCGCACCCGCTGAAATCCGTTCCCAGCACCGAGTGTCCCGTGTAGGGCACCACGACCACTTGCGCCCCCGGTATGCGAGCGGCCACAGCTTCGGCGCCCGCCGTCGGAGTCCTCAAGTCCTGTGCGCCGCTCAAGATCAACGTCGGAACACTCGGCAACGAGCCCACCGGTGATGGCACGGGAGCGGCGTTCGGCCACTGCACACAGCCCGGCAGCGTGCTGTCCACCCAAGCGGTGCTCGCGTCGAACGGATAGAAGTCGCTTGCCGGCAGCGCCCGCAAAGCCGCCAGCCCTTCGGCCAACCGCGTCTTCGGCGGCGCGCCCCGCTGCCAAGGCAGCGCCGACTCTTCGCAGGTCGTGTCCACGAACAGCGCTTCGTCGATCCCATCCGAGCTGGCCAAAGGCGTGCCCGGCAGATTCGGGATCAAGCCCTCCGAGAGCAGGTTCAAACGCAGCAACGGAGCTGGGTCGCGATGCAGCGCCGACTGCACCCCAGCCGGCAGCAGCGCCCGCAACGCCGGGTTCAAATCGCCCGCGCCGATCAGGTTCAAGAGATCCACGTTCGAGAGCGTCGCGCGGTGCCTTCGGCCCGACCCGTCATACACCCATCCGCTCAGCGCATGAGTGTGCAAGCGGGTCGCCAAGCGCGCGATGTCGGCGACCGGGTTCGCCGTTATCCCCGCACAAGCACCGCCCGAGCAAAGCTCTTCGAACACGGGCCCCATCGCTTTGAACATCCCCACCGAAAACGGGTCGGCCTTTTCGGGCGGCACGACCGAATCGAGCACCATCGCTTCCACGTTCTGCGGATAGCGTTCGGCGTACTCCAATGCCACCTTCGTCCCATAGGACACGCCGAACAACACCAGCTTTTCATAGCCCCCCGCGCGACGCAGCGCCTCGATGTCGGCGACCGATTCCTGGGTCGTATAGGCGCCGCGCGCCGGTCCGATCCGCGACGCGCACCGTTCGAAGGCCTGGCCGATCGAGCCCGCCATTTCTCCGCCTTCCAAAGTCGGGCAGCTCAGCGCCCCCGAGCCGCCCGTGCCGCGCTGGTCGAACACCAACAGGTCTCTGGTCGTGAGCGCCGGCCCGATCGTCTTGGCCATGCCCGCCGCCAGCGGCACCGCCGCCTGGCCCGGTCCACCCGCAAGCGCCACCACGGCCGTTTTGCTCGGCGCCGGGTGGGTGGGATCTGGATCAAGGCGCTCGACATCCAGATTCACGCTGCCTGCCACCGCGCCGCTGCGCTCAAGCGGCACGCTCAGCGTTGCACACGAAAAACCGTCGGCGGACGCGCTCGTGCAAGGTGTGAACGTCATCGCCCCCGCCGCCGTAGCCGCAAGCGCCATCGCGCCGGTCGCCCCCAGCACCGTCGCGCCCCACAGCAGCGTTCCACCAACCATCGTTGTCAAGATCGGCCGCCGCACGGCGACCCACGTTAGCGGCCGAATCGCAAGGGTCCGTAAAGAATCGTTCGCAGGTCCCGCGGCACGGCGCTCCGCTTCAGTTCGCTCGCTTTGGGCGCCACCACCCTCACCCGCTGGCCCGCGAGTGTGCCCTTCAAGATCCCATGCGCGTCGATCTCGATCGTGCCGTGCACCGCCTCCGAGCCGCCGATCCTCAGCTTCGCGCCGGAAGCCGTGACGGTACCCGACAAGGTGACGCCCGGAACATAGGAGTAGCCATGCAAAACCAGTCCACCCGAGTGGGTGTCTCCCCAACCAGCGCGCAAACCGCCCACGCCCACCGTCCGGCCCAGCAGGCTTTCGCTGAAGTGTTCGATCAGCGCCAGCGTGATCTGACGGTCGAAGTCGGCCAGCGTCAGCAAGACCGCGCCGGCCGTGTGGCCTGCCGCGCCCCGGTCGCCCCGCACGAGTGGCACTTCCGCCAGGCGCAGCGGCGCAAGCGGCGTCGGCAACAACAGCGGCGGAGGCGTGGTCTGTGTGCACTTGCGCACCGGCTTGCCTTCGAACAGTGCCTGCAACGCATGCGCGGAGCACGACGTCGGGTCCGAGCCGAGCACCGAATGGCCCGTATTGGGGACCACCAGCAACTGGGCGTCCGGTATCTGCGCCGCCACCTGCCTGGCGTTGGCGGTCGGAGTCCGCAGATCGTCGGCGCCGCTCAAGATCAGCGTCGGCACGTTCGGCATCGGCCCCGTCCCCGATTCCGGTGCGCCGCCCGTGAACGGCCACTGCGCGCACGTCGGCACGTCGCTCAGGTCGAGCGCATTGGCCGCCGTGAACGGCGCGAACGCCTTCGCCGGCTGCTTGCGCAGCGCCGCCACTGCTTCGCGTATCCGTGTTTTCGGGCCCGCCGCGCGATTCCAAGGGAAATCGGTCTCGTTGCAGATCGTCGCGAAGTAAAGCGGCGAGTCAAAGCCCTCGCTCAAGCTTTCTTCGCCTTCGTCCGACCCTTCCGCTCGGCTCAGCAAGCGCGCCAGTGCGGCCGGGTCGCCGCGCACAGCCGAATGCACCGCCGCCGGGAATTCCGAGCGCAACAGCGGGTCCAGATCGCCCTCGATCAAGGTCCCGATCAAATCGTCGGCGGAGATGCCGACCTCGTGCGCTTCGCCTTCGTCGTCGATCGCCCGCCCCTCGATCCGGCCACCCCGGATGCCCCTGACCAGGCGCGCCAGGTCTCCCACCGGCGATTTCGTGATGTGCGCGCAGGCGCCGCCTCCGCACAGCTGCCTCAGCACGCGCCCCACCGCTTCGAAGGTCGTCAAATCGAACGGTTCCGGGCCCGAGGGAGGCACGACCGAGTCCAAGCACCAGCGCCTCCACGTGGCTCGGATAGGTCTGCGCGTAGCGCTCGGCGACCTTCGTCCCGTAGGAGGTCCCGTACAGCACCAACTTTTCATAGCCGCCCGCCTGGCGGATCGCCTCGATGTCGGCGACCGTGTCGGCTGTCGTATACAGGTCGCGCGTGGGCCCGATCTGCCCCGCGCAGATCGCCACCGCCCCCGGCGAGCCGCCGCCGGTCAGGTGTTCGAAGGCCGGACAAGACAGTGGATGGGAGAGCCCCGTGCCGCGCTGATCGAAGGCGATCACGTCGCGCGTATCGGCGATCTTGCCGAGGATCTGCCCGAACTGGTCCAGAAACGGGATCGCCGACTGTCCCGGGCCGCCGGCCAGCGCGATCACCGCGTCTTTGGCTTCGCCGACAGGGGCCCTGTGGCGGCGCATCGCCAGCGCGATCGTCCCCGGCGTCGCGCCAGTCGGGTCGATCGGCACGCTCAAATGGCCACACGCCACGTTGTTCGAGTCCCCGCAGCGAGTCCAGGCGATCTGGCCCTGTGCGGCCGTCGCGAACGTCGCCGCGCACGCCGCTCCGGCCAGAAGCATGCCCGCGAACTTCCCAGCGCCTTCGTCGCATCAATCGGAATCTAACGGACATTGTGTGTTCGTGCTCCAGTGGCTCGATACGCTCTTGCTCCAGTGTCCGCTCCTCCTGAAAGCTCCCCCCGCGAAACGATCGATGCGCCCGGCGCCCCCGCCGCGATCGGCCCCTACTCGCATGCGGTGCGTTCCGGCTCTCTGCTGTTCTGCTCCGGGCAGATCCCGCTCGATCCGGCGAGCGGCGAGATCGTGGGAGAGACCGCGGCCGAGCAGGCGCGCCAATGCCTGCTCAACCTCACCGCCGTGTGCGAGTCCGCCGGCGCCTCCCTGGCCGACGCCGTGCGTCTCACCGTCTATATGACCGACCTCTCCGCGTTCGCCGCCGTCGGCGACGTCTACTCAAGCTTCTTCACCGACGATCCCCCCGCGCGCGTCGCGATCGGCGTGGCTGCTCTGCCGCGCGGCGCCCAGGTCGAGATCGACGCGATCGTCAGCCTCGCAGCTGCGCCCGCTTGATCTTGCCACTGGCGGTCTTCGGCAGCTCCTGTGCGAACTCCACGATCCTCGGATACTTGTACGGGGCCGTCTCGCGCTTGACGTGCTCCTGAAGCTGCCTCGCCAGCTCCGGTGAGCCCTCGTAGCCCTCGCGCAGAACCACCACCGCCTTGACGACCGCCCCGCGCTCCTCGTCGGGCTCGGACACCGCCGCCGCCTCCGCCACCGCCTCGTGGGCGACGAGCGCCGACTCCACCTCGAACGGGCCGATCCTGTAGCCCGCCGAGACGATCACGTCGTCGGCTCTCCCTTCGAAATGCAGATATCCGTCCCCGTCTTCGCTCACCTGGTCACCCGTCCGCCACGCCTCGCCTCCGCGACGATCCTCGATCCGCCAGCCCCCTCGGCCATCGCCGTCCGGATCGTCGACCCGCACGACACCCTCCCCCAGATACCCCAAGAAGAACGTCTCCACGCTTGTGGGATCCGCCACCAGCTCCCCGTCCTTCAAGCTCAACCGGATTCCCGGTAGCGCACGTCCCATCGACCCGGCACGAACGGCTGTCCCGATCTCCATGCCCGTCATCTGACCGGTCTCTGTCTGCCCGTAGCCGTCCCTAATGTCCAGCCCCGTGGCCTCTTTCCAGACCTTCAGCACCTCCGGGTTGAGTGCCTCGCCCGCCGCCACCATGCCCTTCAGGCTCGGCAGCGCTCGCAGCCGCACGCGCTTGGCGATCACTCTGTACTCCGTCGGCGCCATGCACAAAATGTTGACCCGCTCTCTTTCGATCAAATCGAGGCGTTCTTGCGGGTCGAAGCGCGCGTCGTGCAGCAGCGCCCCCGCGCCCCGCAGCCAGGGCGCGATCCAGGCGTTGCGGGCCGACTTGCTCCAACCGCTCGCGGCCGTGCACCACACCAGGTCGCCTTTCTCGGCGCCCAGCCAGTGCTCGGCTTGGAGGCGCTGGCCGTACAGGTAGCGCTGTCCATGCACCACCGCCTTCGGCTCGCCCGAGGTGCCGCTTGTGAAGGTGATCAACGCGGGGTCGTCGTCGTGCAGGTCCCTTGGCGGGGGAGGGGGTGTGTCCGCGGCGGGTGGGGTGTCCTTCGTGGCTTGTGAGGGAGGGGGGATGTGTATTTCGTTTTGGGGTGCCCTGCGCGCGTGTGCGTGCGCGCGCGCAGGGCACCCCTTTTGCGAAGCACCAACCCACAGCACCTCGCAGTCCGGGTGTGCCCCCGCGAGCTGCTCCTCGTTGCGCTCGTCCGCGACGATCAGCTGCGGCCGCGCCACGCCCAGCCGCAGCCGTAGATCCTTCGCGCGCAGCTGCTCGGTGCAAGGCAGCACGACCGCGCCGATGCGAAAGCAGGCCATCATCGTCAGCACCCACTCGGGCCGATTGCCGATCAAAGTCATCACGACGTCGCCGCGACCCACCCTCCGCGCGCGCAAGGTCTTCGCCATAGATTCCGCCTCGGCTCCGACCTCGCCGAAAGTCCACTCCCGCCGGGTTCCGTCGCGCGCCAGCTCCACCAGCGCGCGGTCCGCCTTCGGTCGGTCTGCGAGCAGGTCCACCGCGAAGTTCACGCGCGCAGTCTGCCATCCCGTCGAGCGATTGGGTGTGTCGCGCGTTTTGTCTCGCCTCGCACAGGTATCCTGGGGGTCGCCCCGTTCCCGAGCCTTTGGAGTCCGACCGTATGGCCGTAGCCCCCGCCCCCTACACCGAGAAGACCGACGAGCAGAAGGCCATCACCGAGATGGTCCACCAGTTCGCCGACGAGCAGATCCTGCCCAACGCCGAGCACTACGACGGCGCTGACGAGTATCCCGAGCCGATCGTCGAGCAGATGAAGGAGCTCGGCCTGTTCGGGGTCACGATCCCCGAGGAGTACGGCGGCATGGGGCTCGACCTAACGACCTACGCGATGATCGTCGAGGAGCTCTCGCGCGGTTGGATCTCGATTTCGGGCGTGATCAACACCCACTTCATCGGCTCCTACCTGCTCATGAAGTTCGGCTCCGAAGAGCAAAAGCAGAAGTACCTGCCCCGCATGGCCACCGGCGAGATTCGGGCCGCCTTCTCGCTGTCTGAGCCCGAGCTCGGCTCCGACGTGCAGGCGATCAAGACGTCCGCCAAGAAGACGCCCGAGGGCGACTACGAGATCAACGGCCAGAAGATGTGGGTCACCAACGGCCTCATGTCCTCCTTGGTGTTCGTCCTGGTCAAGACCGACCCCGACGCCTCCCCGCGCCACAAGGGCTTCACCTGCTTCATCGCCGAGAAGGAGTCCGGGGTCTCCAAGAACACCGGCGAGTACCTGGGACTCAACGTCCCGCCCAAGATCAAAAAGCTCGGCTACAAGGGCGTCGAGTCCACCGAGCTCGTGTTCGACGGCTACAAGTGTCCCGCCGAGAACGTCTTGGGTGGGGAGGATGCGGGCCTCAACAAAGGCTTCGCCCAGATGATGGATGCCCTGGAGGTCGGTCGCGTCAACGTCGCCGCCCGCGGCGTTGGCATCGCTCAGCGTGCCTTGGAGCTGGGCCTGCGCTACTCCCAAGAGCGCAAGACCTTCGGCAAGCCGATCGCCGAGCACCAAGCGATCCAGTTCAAGCTCGCCGACATGGCCACCCAGGTCGATGCGGCCAGGCTGCTCACCCTGCGTGCCGCGCGCCTGAAGGACGCCGGTGAGCGCTCGGACCTGGAGGCCGGCATGGCCAAGCTGTTCGCCTCCGAGGCCGGCCGCTTCTGCGTCGAGGAGTGCTTCCGCATCCACGGCGGCTACGGCTACTCCAAGGAGTACGAGATCGAGCGCCTCTACCGCGACGCGCCCCTGCTTCTGATCGGCGAGGGAACGTCCGAGATCCAGCGCATGGTGATCGGCAAGAAGCTCCTGCAGAGGCACAAGATCTGATGAGCGGCGACGCCAAGGAACTGATCGAGACGGCGGCCCGGCGCTTCGTCGAGGAAGTACCGGCGCTCGCCCCGATGAAGATCGTCGTGGGAGTCGAACTGCAAGGCAAAGGCGACCTCCAGTTCTTTCGCCTCGAGATGCCCGAGATCAAGGTCTCCAAGGGCCCGGCCGACGACGCTCGCATCAAGGTCGAGATGCGACGCGAGTTCTTCAACATCATGGCCTTGGAGGGCCGGGTGCCCGACTGGATCGAGGCCTTCACCTACGGTAAGGCCAAGGCCACCGGCCCCTCCCAGTTCCTCAAGCTGATCTCCACGGTCGTGGACAAGCAGCAGGAACGGGAACGGTTGAAGTCAGCGAGAAAGCACGCCTGAGCTTCAGATCAGCGTCTAGACGTTCGCTGAGCAAGCCAGACAAGGACGCAGCGAGTGAAATGTGCTCTATGCACATGAACGAGTGAGGACGCAGTATGGCGCCGCTCAGCGGGCGTCTAGTGATAGGCGAGAATCTGCTGTGCGAGAAACGCCAAAGAGGCGAGCATGCAGACGCACATCACGATCAGTGAGAAGTTTTCGCTCACAGCCTCTATAGCTTAGCGGTGCGGGCAGTCCTCGTGGCGGCTTAGCCGACGCGCGTCGCCGGCGAGGAGCCCAACACGTTGCCGTTCGCGTCAAGCGCCCTGACCTCTATGTACGGCGCGCTCGTGACGACTGTCGATGTGCTCTGAAAGCCGACCTTCGGCACGCTCATGGCAGGCACGAACAGAGTGGGGGAGGACCCCGTCAGAATCTGCCATGAGGCCACCCCGGTGGCCCCGTTCCAGCTGGTGCTCACCGTCACGTTCGATCCGCTGCGCTTCGCGACCACAGAGGGCGAGGTTTCCGGTTGGCCGCTCCACGGCGCCAAGAACGTCCTGAAGTCCTGCACGTTGTGGCCGAGCGTGCCGTCGAGCAGCACATGGCCGGACGAGTCGTACTCGGTGAAGTTCGGCAGGTTTCCATAACCCATGAGCCAGTCGCCGCCCGGCAAGGACAGCGTGTTGCCTTGAGCGGGAGCCAGCAGCGTCTTCGTCGGGTTCGTGAAGGCCTTCGCCAAAGCGACCGTTTTGGCGCCATAGTCAGGCTTCAGCAGCACGCCCCGCGACTGCTTCTCCTTGGGCGGCGTCGAGCCGTTGTCGAACACCGAGATCAGCCCGCCTTGCTGCCACTCGGCGTCGTGCTGCCAATACGTTTTCGCGCCCGGACCCAGCTTGAAGGTCGAGTGCTTGCCGCCCAGTTGCCAGTTGAACTTCCCCGTCTTCAAGTCGATGTCATACAGCGCCCACGAGTTGCGCGCCGAGATCAACAGGTCGTTCGAGGTGCCCGGGTCGGCCGAGTTGACATGGATGTAGTCCCACGGGTTGCCGTTGTGGGGGACCGGGTTGTAGGAGTCGCCCAGCGGGATGTGCCCCAGCGCGTGCCACTCCCACATCACAAGGCCCGTCTTCACGTCGATCTCCTGGATCACCGAGTCGGTCAGCACGCCGCCGGCTCCCTTCAACGAAGCCGTTTTCATCTCGATCGGGTCGAACTCGTCGATCCAAGCCGTGTCTTCCGGGGTCAGCCTGATCTCGTGCAGGTCGGCCTCATAGCCGTTGCCCGCCCTCACGCTGCCCACGCGTTTGTAGGCGGTGTTGTAGATCACGTCTTCGCCCTGCCCAAAGCCCACCTTCAGAATGCGCCCCTGCCACCACGTCAAGACCGGCTTGCCATCGAATTGTTGGACCTGGAAGTTGGTCGACTCATAGCCTTTGGCCAGCGGGTGAAACCAAACGAGCGCCCCGTCCTGCTCAGCGATCATCGGCCCCGGCGTGCCCTCGCCCTGGTAGGGGGCCAAGAACAGGTCTCCCGGTGCCGCCCCCGTCTGCGCTTTGGTCGTGATCGTGACGGTCGAGGGCGTGAGGTTCGGCGCCGAAGCGTAGTGCTGGATCGCGTGAGGGTCGCCCGGGTTGTTGGGGAACTCCACCTGGCTCACGTTTGCCTGGTGGGCGACCGTGAAGATCGTCGTCACCGGCTTTTCCGGCGTCGCCCCGCCCGTGCCCACGAGCGCGTGCACCGCCACCTGCTCGCCGGCTTGGAACGGAGTGTTGGGCACGAAGCTCTCGCCCGTCCCGGTCGAATAGCGCTTCAGTTTGCCCGGGTGGTTGCCGCTGCGCGAACCCACCACGCTCACGTTGGTCACGGTCGTGCCCGCTTCGCCCAAGAAGCTGATCTGGGTGGCCGGCGAGGCGTCCTCGGTGCCCGGCAGGGGAGAGACGGCGACCGAGTTGGCCTGCGCCTCGGCGCGGTCGGCCGTCGGCGTCAGCCCCGCGGTCGACGCGCTGCTGGCCCCGCCCGCACCACAGGCGCAAAGTGCGCCGCACAGCGCGATCGCCCCAACCAGTACTCCCGCGCGCATCGTCCTCAAGCCGGTCTCACCCATCGTCCAATCCCCCTGCCCATTGTCGTAGTCCGTTCCCATCCAAGCCTCGCGCGTCCTGCTGCAGCGTCGCGAGCAGCGTCGCAAGCGTCATTCAGCTACCGGCGAGAACGGCCGCGAAGTGCCGATCACGCGACCTTTTATATCCCGTGCCTGTAGCTCAAAGCTCCGGTTGGCGCCCCCAACCGGGATCGCCGTCTCGAATCCAGACCTGGGAGCCACCGCCACGGGCTTCAGGGTACCCGCGCCCGAGTCGCCCAGAACCCGCCACGAGGCGACCTGCGTGGCGCCGTTCCAGCTCGCATACACCGTCGTCCTGCCGCCCACCTCTCGCGCCGCCCCAGCCGGCGTGCTCAGCGGCAAGCCGACCCACTGCTCAAGCGTGGAGCGATAGCTCAGGTCTGGCCCCGGGAAGCGGCCTTGCAAAAGCTGCTTGCCAGCGCGACTGTACTCCGACAGATACGGTTCCGAGCCCCATCCGATGAACACGTTGCCGCCCGGCAGCGGCTGCGTGTCGCCCATGTATTCGGTTTCGAACTGATTTCCGCCCGAGTATTGGGCCACGAGATTTGCCGTCTTGGCGCCTTCGTCCAGCTTCAGCACGAGCCCGCGCGAGGCCCCCGTGGCCGGCACCGAGGTGCCGCCGCCGGTCAGCTGACAGCAGTGATCGTCGAACAGGGTCACGGTCGAGGCCGGCCCGAACTGCACGTCGTGCTGCCACTGGAATTCCGCGCCCTTGCCCAACTTGAAGCTCGAGCGCTTACCGCCAAGAGTCCATTCGATTCGGCCGCTGGCTGCGTCCACGAGGTAGGCCGCCCACGTGTTGCGCATCGACACCAAGAACTGGCCTTTTTCGGTCAGCGAGATCGAGTTGACGTGGTAGGCGTCCCACGGAAACCCGTTCGTCGGCACGCTCGCGTATGAGTCCTCGAGCGGGATGTGGTCGAGCGCGTCCCAAGTGCTCAGCAGCTTGCCCGTCTTGATGTTGTACTCCTGTACCGCCGAGTCGATCAGTGCGCCGTTATAGGCGCCGCCGTACTTGGAGAGGTCCTTGGCGATGTTCTTGTTCGCTGTCACCCACGCGTCTTCGCCTCTGATCGCGATCTCGTGCAGCGTCAGCACCCAGCCGTCCCTCCCTTTGAGGCGGGCAACCGGCTGGTAGTGCTGGTTGGCGATCACGTATTCGCCGCTCTCGGTCTGCCCCGTGTTGGTGACCACTCCCTGCCACCAAGCCAGTGCCGGCTTGCCCTTGTAGGTTTGCAGGCTCAGGTTGGAAGCCACCTGCTTTTCGGGGACCGCTTGAAACCAGACAGGTTGCAGCTGGTTGTCGAGGATCAGCGGCCCGCTCTGGCCGACCAGCGGCGGGTAGTTGAGGTTGTAGAAGTTGGCGGTGAAGATGAAGCCCGGCGCCAGCTCGGCCGTTTGCGTCGCCCCTTCCGTCTGCAACTTGGGCGGGTGCAACGTCGGCTCGGTCACGAAGCTGTAGGCGCCTTTGGTCGTATAGGCCCCGACCGGCGCCCCTTTCGAGCCCGCGAATGCCTGATCGATCGCCACGAAGACGACCAGCACCGCCGCGGTCGCGACGGCCAGCCGGCGAGCCGAGCCGGGGGGAGCGGAGCTGGGCCCGGCCATCGCGGTGAATGTGACCAGCGCCGCCGCAGCGGCCAGCCCCGCGCCGATCAAGTAGGCCAACCTGAAGCCGTCGGTCAGCGCCTGGGGTACAAGCGCGCCCGCGCCGATCAACTGGCTGGAATGCTGGGTCGCGAGCGTGACCAGAACCGCCAGTCCGAGGCCGCCGCCGATCTGGCGCGAAGTGTTGACCAGGCCCGAGGCCAAACCCGCCTGGCCCTCCTTGGCGCCCTGCGTGGCGGCGATCGTCGAGGGCACGATCGACAGCGCGATGCCCGCCGCAGTCAACAGTCCAGGGATCATGATGTAGACGATCGGGCTGCCGCTGGACCCGATTCGCGCTAGCAACAGCATCCCGCCGCACAGCAGGATCAGCCCGGCGCCAAGTACGGCCTTCACACCGAACTGGCCCACGAGCCGGCCCGCGCGCGAGGCCACCGCCATGATCATCAAAGTCATCGGCAGGAACACCAGCCCCGTGTGCAGCGGTGAGAGGCCGAGCACCTGTTGCAGATACAGCGAGCTCACGAACCACATCGGGAACAACGAGGCGCTGAACAGCAGCACGATGTTGTTCGCGACCCGCAGCGGCTTGGTCAGCTCCTTGAAGGGGATCAAGGGTTCGGAGGCGACCCAGGTCTCGATCGCTACGAACACGCCCAGCAGCGCGATTCCGGCGATGATCGGCCCGAGCGCCGCTGCCGTATCCCAGCCTGCGAGGCCCGCTTCGACCACGCCGAACACGAGGATCATCTGGCCGATCGTCAGCGTCAATGCGCCCGCCAGGTCGAAGGTGCGGGGCGATCCTGAATCTCTTCGGCGCTCGCTCACGACGGCATAGGCGACTATGGCCGCCACGATCGCGATCGGCGGGTTGATGAGCAGCACCCAGCGCCAGCTCAGCTCCTGGGTGATCAGCCCCCCGAACAGCATCCCCGCGGCGCCGCCCAGCCCGTTCATCGCCGCCCAAGCCCCGATTGCCCGATTCAGCTTCGGTCCGGGCGCGAAGGAGGATGTGATCACGGCCAGCGAACAGGCCGCCATCAGCGCGCCGCCCAGGCCTTGCGCGGCGCGAGCGGCGATCAAGGTGGTGCGATCGTTCGCGATACCTCCGGCCAGGGAGGCCAGCCCGAACAGGAGCAGGGCCAGCACGAACATCCTGCGCTGGCCGAAATGGTCGGCCGCCCTGCCACCCAGCATCAAGAAGCCCGCGAAGGTGATCGCGTAAGCGTCCACGATCCACTGCAGTTCCGGCGCGGTGAAGTTGAGGCTCAGCTGGATCGAGGGCAGCGCCACGTTGACGATGCTCAGGTCGAGGATGACCATGAACTGCGCCACGCAGCACACGCCCAAGAGCCACGCCTCGCGCGAACCCAGCCAGCGCTTGGGCGGCGTGGGGTCGGCGGCCTGCGGGTCGGTTGGCGCGAGGGTGCTCATGCTCGCCGCTCCGGAGCGACTCGGCGGGGGGATTGTGTTTCTCTGCGGGGCGCCACACGCGCGCGCGTGTGGAACCTGTGGGGGGGTGTTGTTCGGTCTCGGGGGGCCCTACGCGCGCGCGGGGGGCCCCCGGTGCGGTTGGTAGGGTGGGCCTCGCAATGGACGAGCGACAACGAGAGGCCGGCCGATGAGACTGAGGTCACTGATCGCCATGCTAACGCTGCTGGTCGTGCTCGCGGCGAGCGTGGCGGTGGCGGGGTGCGGCGGCAAATCGACGAGCGGTTCGACCTCGACGAGCACTTCGACGTCGACGAGCCCGACCACAAGCACGAGCGGCACAGCGCCCCACAAGCACTCGACGAAACCGGCTTACTGATCACCTGCGTCATTCGGCTTTGGGGGCGGAGGGCAGGGCGGCCGCGTAGGTCGTGACGGCCACCGGCTTTGAGGCGCCGAGCACGTGGCCGGCGGAGTCGAGCGCTTGGACGGCGGCGTAGGCGTACTTCTTGGGCAGGGTCGTCGAGCTTTCGAAGCCGCTTGCCGGAATTGTCGTTTGAGCTTGTAGCGCGTTGGGCTGCTTGCCCGCCAAGACCCGCCAAGAGGTCACGCCGGTGGCCCCGTTCCAGCTCATGTGGACGATCGTCTCTTCGCTCGTGTCGTTGAGGTTGGCGAGCGCCGCCGGCGGACTGGCGGGGCGTCCGCTCCAGGGGAAGCGGAAGGCCCTGTAGAAAGACATGTCGTAGGGGAGATGGGCGTCCAGGAGCAAGGCGCCGCTCGTCGCGAACTCGCTGATCGCCGGCACGCCGCCGTAGCCGACGATGGCGTTGCCGTCGGGGAGGGTCTGCATGTTGCCCTGACTGGGCGCAAGCAGCGGCGGGTCGGGGTGCGTGTAGGAGGAGACCAGGCGCGCGGTGTGGCTCTTGAAGTTCAGGGCGATCCGCAGGCCGCGCGACTGGGAGTGGATCGGCGGGTTGGAGCCGTCGTCGAAGAACGTGACGAGCCCGCTCGGCAGGATGCGCCCGTCGTGCTGCCACGCCGTTTCCACGCCGGGACCTAGCTTGAAAGAGCTTTTGAGGCCACCCAGGCGCCACAGGATGTTGCCGGAGCCGCCTTCGATCTGGTAGCCGGCCCAGGTGGAGCGCGCCGAGATGAAGATGTTCCCGCCCGGCTGCAAGTCGATCGAGTTGATGTGAAACCAGTCCCAGGGCGTGGGCTTGGTGGGCGTCGTGGTCTCCGACTCGGTTGCGGCCACGTGGTCGAGGCTGTGCCATTCCCAACGCACCAAACCTGTTCTCATGTCGATCTCTTGGACGGCGGTGTCGAGGACTACCCCGTCGCGCGCGCCTTGCACCGAGGCCAGGTTGCAGCGGATCGGATTGAACGCGGTCGTGTAGGAGACCTCGCCGGGAGCGACTTGGAAGTCGTGCAGGTCAGCCTCCACGCCGTTGCCGCCCTGAACTTTGGCGATTTCCCGGTAGGCCGAGTTCAGGACGACGTCTTCGCCTTGGCCGAACCCCAGGGACAGCACCTTGCCACGCCAGAACGTCAAGGCCGGGCGACCGTCATAGGACTGCACGCTCAGGTTCTCGGCGGTCTGGCCTTCAGGGAGCCGGTCGAACCACACGGGCCGGCCTTGGGGCGTGTAGATCAGCGCCCCGTATTGGCCCGGGCCCGGGCCGTTGGTCGTGAAGATGTCGCCCGCGGCCGGGTCGCGATCGGCGGTCGTGACGCTCAGGATCGGGACCTGGGCGCCTGGCAGGGTCGCAAAGCTCTGGTAGTCCGCGGGGGCTGCTTGGGGGTTGGGGAAAGGGGGAACGCTCGTCGTGGAATAGGGCGTGTCGATGAGAAACCCGAAAGCCACCTTCGTTTCGGCGTGCTTACCGGTCGATGTTCCCGCCGCCAGGACGGTAGCGCGCACGCTCACCCGCTCCCCGGGCTCGAAGGGGCCCTGCGGGATGAAGCTGGCCCCGTCGCTTTGCGAGTAGGCCTGTAGGCGGCCCGGGTGGGGGCCGCTGCGGGAGCCGCTCACCGAGACAGCCCGAATATGGGCGGCCGGCACGCCGAGGAAGCTGATCTGAGTGGCGGGATTGGCGGTGGCGGTTTCCGGCGCGGGAGAGACCGTCAGCGAAGTGCCCGCGAGCCGTGCGTCGTGCTCCAGAGTGCTCGGCAGGCAGGCGGGCGCGGTCGCTTGCGCGGTGTTTTTGCCCGAGCCCGACAGGACGCCCGTCGCGAGCAGGACGAGGATCGCGGCGACGGCCAGCAAGGCTGCGACGAGGAGCAGGCGAGCTCTGCTCATACGCGGGCTCCGATCGCTACCGAGCGGGCCTCGACGGCTGCCGGACGGGCTTCAAAGGCCGCCGGACGGGCTTCAAAGGCCGCCGGAGGGGCTTCAAAGGCCGCCGGAGGGACTTCGGCGGCTTCGGTTGGCGTGTGGCTCACTAAGCCGTCGCGGACTTCAGCGCCGCCGTCTCCTCGGCACGCCAGCCCTGCAACGCACCCAAGGCGCCGTCGATCACGCGGCCGAGGAACGTCTCGCGGTCGTTGACGTGAGGCAGCGGCTCCTCGGGCGTGGGGACCTCCAAGAACTCGCACAGGGGCCCCCAGCCTTCGCTCACGTTCCAGACCAGCAGGCGGTCGCTCGGCACGGTCGCTTCGACGGCGGCGTTGTGGTGCTTGAAGCCTTCGATCAGTTGCTCCGGTAGCTCGTGTCCGGCGGCGAAGGGGGCCTCGTCGATCCAGAACATGCGCTCGACCAGATTCAGGTAGCGCTCCCAACGCGGATCGACCTGGGCGCGGGCACTGGAGAGCAGCCTGATCAGAGACTCGCCGTAACACATGTTCCAGATCGTCTCCCTGAAGCTGGGCTCCCACTTCTCGGGGTCGCGCACGCTGAGCAAGACCTTGGCGTCGGGGTAGTAGTCCATCAGTTCATGCCAGAAGTAGCCGCCCGGCCAATCGACGGTGGCTTGCGCGTCGCCGAAGACCTCATCCCAAGGGGCCTCGCCATCGAGCGCGCGATTCCAGACCCCGACCTGGTCGAGGTCGGCGATCACGTTGACCCAGTGGTAGCAGGGCTCAAAGCCCAACGTCTCGAGCGCCACCTTCTGGGTGAGGGTGCCCGTGCGCGGCATTCCGGCCCCGATCAATCTCATCTACTTCCCTCCAAGCTCCATGGATGTCGTAGTCCTCGCAGGTTATTCATGGACGCCTGTCGAAGGGTTTGTGAAGAAACATGTCGATAGGATGAAGAGTCTATGAAGAAAAGCCGACCGGGAGCCGCTCTTTCGCGGGTGCCGACGGGTTGCTCACATATCCTCGTTCTTCTGGTCCGTCCACCAGTCTGCCCATGAACCCCCGAGAGAGTCCAAGGGAACCATCTTGAAGGCTATAGCCGACCTGCCCGCTTTGCGGACCCACCCGCTGCCCCGCGCAGAGCAGCGCCGCACGCTCCCCCGCATCAGCCGGCTCGCGCTTGCCGGTCCGGAGACCTCCTTCACCCAGGACGACGTGCTCGGCCTGCTGGGGCTTTCCGAGGACGAGTTCGCCCAGCGCATCTTCAGTCGCTGCGGCGTCGAGCGTCGCAGCCTGACCTTGACCGACGAGTTCTTGGCGACCACGGTCCAAGGACGCACCCACGCGATCGAGCAGCACCTGCTCGACTATGCGGTGCGGGCGATCGACGAGCTCCAGATCGATCCCGCGGAGATCGGCGTCGTCGTGAGCGCCACGCTCTACTCGCTGGGCGGACCGACGATCGCCCACCGGCTCGTGGACCACTACGAAATGGACCCCGCCACCGACAAGTATCACGTCGTGGGCGTGGGCTGCGCGAGCGCGGTACCGCTCGTGCGCCTCGCCTCCCAAGCCTTGGCGGGTCAAACGGGTGGGGAAGGCGCGTCCCGGACAAAGGCCTTGGTCGTCGCCGCGGAGAGCATGACGGGCATCTTGATGGGGGCCGCCGAGGACGACGAGCGCTCAAAGACGGTCGGCTCCTCGATCTTCGGCGACGGTTGCGCGGCGGCGCTGATCGAGTTTGGTGGCGCGTCCGGCCGATCCGCGACGCCGTCGGGCGTGGACGTTTCGGGGCCGGCGGTGCTCGCCTCCAAGGTGCACCAGGTCGCGGGCACCTTGGGCGCCGTGCGGATGGAATTGACGCCGCAGGACAGCTACCTGCATTTGATCCGCGAGCTGCCGGATGTGGCCAGCGAAGGCCTGCTGGAGCTCGTCGAGGACTTTCTCGCCGCGAACAGCTTGGAGCGGGGGGCGATCGACCATTGGCTTGTGCACCCAGGCGGGCGGCGCATCATCGAGAGCGTCCAAGAGGCGCTCGATCTTTCCCGCGAGGATGTGGCCGCCAGCTATGACGTGCTCGCCGAGCGCGGCAACATGGGCACGCCTTCGATCTTCTACGTGATGAACCGTGCGGTCGAACTGCGCCGGCCTCTCGCCGGCGAGCTGGGGTTGATGGTGACCGTCGGACCGGGGGTCACCGTCGGCTTGATGTTGCTGCGCTGGTAGCCCTCCGGGCCCATGCGCTCGCCGTCTCGGCCTGACGCGCGTCGAAGCCTTCCGTGATCGCCTTCTCCGAAGAGAGGCGCGATCCCGGTGTCATGCTAGGCCGGTGTGAGCACCGCGTCGTTGTCGTAGATCTTGATGACCTTCACCGCGCCTTGTGGGGCGGCCGCGAGACACAGGCCACACAGGACGCACTCGTCGAGGTTCTTCTCGACGATGCTCACGCCGCCCTCGGCTTGGGCGAAGATGTTGACCGGGCAAGCGTCGCTCAACTTGAGCGCCAGCTCCGCGTCGCCGGCGACCGCGTCGTTGACCTCGACGGCGATGAAGATTCCATCGGCTCTCATACCGGGCTCCCTTGCTCGATCTTGGCGCGGATCATCTCGGGGATGTCCTCGATTCGCTCGGCGACGGTGATCCCGGCCTGGGCCAGGCGCGCGATCTTCTCAGACGCCGTGTCCTCCTTGCCTTCGACGATCGTGCCGGCGTGGCCGAAGCTCATCCCGGGCATCTCGTCCATGAAGCGTCCCGCCATGAAGGCGACGATCGGCAGGCGCGATTTGTTCTCGGTCACCCACTTCGCCAGCTCGGCCTCCATGCGGCCGCCCGGCTCGGTGTAGATGACGATGCCCTGGGTCTGCTCGTCGGCCTCGAACAGGGGCATCAGCTCGGCATAAGAGGAGCCGATGATCGCGTCGCCACCGATCGAGACGGCCGTGGACTGACCGAGCCCGGCCGCGGAGAGCGTGGAGGACATCTCGGTGGTCATGCCGCCCGAGCGCGAGATCACGCCGATCGGGCCGGGGGTGTACGCCTGGGCCGCGTTGCGCGCGGGGCCGCCGATGCCGCCCATCTTGATCACGTCGGGGACGATGATCCCGAGGCAGTTGGGGCCGATGATGCGGGCTCCCCTGAGCGCGGCCAACTCGACCATCTCGGCCACGTCTCGGCGCGGGATGCGCTCTGTGACGATCACGATCAGCTTTACGGCGTTCTCGATCGCCTCGAATACGGCATCCTTGGTGAAGGCGGGGGGGACCGTCACGACCGAGCCATAGATCGGCGCGCCGTGGTGGGCGATCGCTTGGGCGACCGTGTCGAACACGGGTACCCCGTGCACGTCGCGGCCGAGGCGCCCCGGGGTGACGCCGCCGACGACCTTCGCGCCGGCGCCATAGTCCAGGCACTCGCGCGTGAGGTTGACGGCCTCGCGGCCGGTGATGCCTTGGACGATGAAGGTTGTGTCTGCGTCGATCAGGATTGACATGTAGTGGCTCCGTTGAATTCACTAAAAGCCGGACAGGGGCTTGTGTTCGTCATGCCGCTGCTCCTTGAATCTTTTCCACGGCTCGGCGTGCGGCCTCGTTGAGCGAGACGGAGCGATCGGCGTAGTCGACGCCGTACTTCTCGAGGATCTTGAAGCCCTCCTCCTCCCAGGCGCCCGGGATCCTGAAGATCGCGATCTTCTCGGAGGGGTCCATGTTCAACTCCAAGCACGCCTTGATCACGCCGCGCGCGACGATGTCCACGCGAGTGTTGGAGACGATCGACATCATCACCGCGATCTTGTCCACGCCCGGCTTTTGTAGGACCAGCTTGGCCAGGCCGCAGGCCTTCGCGACGGATGGGTTGCCGCCGATCTCGCAGTAGTTGGCGGGCTCGCCGCCGTGGGCCCTGACGGCGTCGAACAGAGTGAGCGAGCCGCCCCCCGCGCCGATCACGAGGCCGAGGTTGCCGTCGAACTCGGTCACGTTGCCGGCCACGCCGCGGTGGTCGGTCGCGTTGACTTCCTCACCCGCCAGCTCGAAGAGAGTCGCCTCGCGTGCCTGGCGGGTCTCCTCGTCGCCGACGCCGAGGTCCTTGAGCAGCTTCTTGTGGCGCCCGCGGGCCTCGTTCTCGATGTCCATGTGGGCGTCTAGCGCAACGAACGAGCCGTCCTTCAGCTGCCCTAGCGGGTTGATCTCGGCCAAAGTCATGTCGTTCTCCACGAACAGCTTGGCCAGGCGCGTCACGATCGGGACCAGCTTGTTCAGGGCCGAGCCGGTGACGCCGGTGGAGGCGATCACCTCCTTGGCTTGGAAATCGCTGAGCGGGAGGATGTTCGAGAAATGCCGGCGCCCCACCTTGTCGGGCTGCTCCTCGGCGACCTGCTCGATGTCGATGCCGCCCACGGGGGAGAAGATCATGACCGGCTGCTTGCGCGTGCCGTCCCACACGACGCCCGCGTAGTACTCCTGGGCGACCTCGGCCTTCGGGTCCACGAGCACGCCGCGCGGCATGTGGCCGTTGATCTCAAGGGCGAGGATCTCGCGTGCGTACTCCTCTGCCTGCTCGGGCGTATCGGCGAACTTGACCCCGCCGGCCTTCATGCGCCCGCCGGTGAGCACCTGGGACTTGATCACGGTTGGGCCGCCGATGCGCTCGGCGATCTGCCTGGCCTCGGCGGGATCGGTCGTGAAGCCGTAGTCGGTAACAGGGATACCGGCGCGCTTAACTACCTCGCGCGCCTCAAACTCGAAAAATCTCATCGCGTCCTTGGTTGGCTTGTGGTTGCTTGGGGACGGGGCGGGGGAACCCTATCGGGACGGCCGTCCTTGTGCGCTCTTGGCCGGTGCTCGGCTGGTATTCAGCTGCTGAGCGTAAAGCTGGGATGCTGGGGCGCGGTCGCGCTGCCGGCGGAGTTGGTTGCCTTCAAGCTCAGGCGGTAAGTGCCCGCGGCAAGCGGCTTGTTGGCGTCGAGCACGCCTTCGAAGTGGATCTTGTCGAGACCAGCGTGTCCGGCCTGGGTGATCCCGCCCCGGACGGGGGTCCACAGCGAGCACTTCTTACCTTTGGCGCCCCGCCTCGACTTCGCCACGCAACGTTTTCCGACCGTGACGCCGGGTCGGTTCTCTTCGAAGCTGAGTGTCACGCTCGCGGCTTGGGAGAGCTCGAAGGAGATCGTGGTGGCCGTCGGCGTCTTCTTCTTCGCTTTGGCCCTGGTCAGGGTGGCGGTGTGCTTGCCACGACGAAACGCCTTGGGGCTCAGCGTGAGGTCGGTGACGCTCGGCGCGCCCGCCCCTGGTTCGCCCGGGAGGCTGTGCAGCACAGTCGTCGTTATGAAAGAGACCGAGGCTCCGCTGCTGACCCCCTGCACCGTGGAGGCGATGAGTGTGACTGTGTATTGGGTGCCTGGGGTCAATCCCGCTGCGGCGGCCGAGACCGGGTCTGGGCTGCCACCGGTGGCCAGCTGCTGGCTGCAGGGGAACGCCGAGACGCCGCCCGGCGAGGGGGAGATGGCGAAGCTGCAACCTGTCGATTGCCACGCATTTGGATTGACCGTGCCGTTCAGGATCGCCGTGGTGGGCGCGACCGCGCTGGGCGAACCCGTGACCACGGTCGGCGTGGGAGCGACCCAGCTGAGATCCACCGACGGTATGGCTCCTTCTGTGGTGGCTAGCAAGGTGTAGCCCGCGACGCTGGTGACGCCGGCCGGCACGCCGGAGGACCCACCTCCGCCGGCGCCGCCGCCGGCGCTATAGAGCACGAACACTCCTCCGCCGAGGTCTTCGATCGCGCCTTCACCGCCGCCTCCTCCTCCGCCGCCAAAGAGACCGCCGCCTCCTCCTCCGCCGCCGCCGCCATCACCGACGGCCCCTTCGCCGCCGAGTCCCTCGCCGCCGCCACCGCCTTCGCCGAGGTTGCCATGTGTGGGACAGCCTTCGCCCACACCCGCGGTGCACTGCTCGGACGGTTCGCCGAAGTTCCCGCCGGCCGTAGCCGTGCCGCGCTGGCCACCTGTGCCTCCTGTCAAGCTCGCCGAACCGGTTGTGCCGTCCGCGCCCGCGCCTCCTGAGAATTCGGCACCTCCGCCGACGCCGCCTGCGGGGGTGCCGACTTTTGCGTATCCCTCGCCTCCTCCTCCGCCCCCGCCGCCTGCGACTACGAGGCGCGAGGCAAGCGAGGCTGCGGCGTTGCAAGAGCTGGCAGAGCACGTGCGCAGGTCGGACGCCCCGCCGCCTCCACCGCCGCCGAAGTAGGAACTAAAGGAGCGTCGCTCGCCGCCTGTACCACCCCCGCCGTAGCCGCCGGGGCTGCCAAAACCGGATGGCAGAGTGCTTCCGTCGCCTGCAACCTCGACATAGAGCGTCTCGCCGGGCGTCACCGACAGCGTGGCGCTCACCGTCGCTCCGGTGCCACCAGGGAAGCCGCCGTGCCCAGGCGCGCCGTTGCCTCCGATGAGCTTTGCTTGCAGACTGGTGACCCCGGGCGGCACGACGAATGCGTGCTCGCCTTCAACGGTGAAAGCTTGCGTGAGGGTTTCGCCCGCGGCGGCACTCGAAGGCAATCCGAGCGCGATCGCCGCGCACGCTCCGGTCACGGCGATGCGAAGTCCGTCCCAGGTTCGCATCGCGTGACCTTAGCGCGGGTCGTGGTCGTCCCGCGCGGGGCGGGAGCGACCACGTTTGCTACATGACCTCGATGGTCTCGTACACGTCCACCTTGCCACCGGCGGCGATGATCGGGCAGTCGCTGACGAGGGTCGCCGCTGCGTCGAGGCTGTCGGCGGCGATGACCGAGTAGCCGGTCAGGCCGGACGCCGCCCCGCCGTTGCTGCCCGAGGCACCGACGGAGGTGGATGCGCCGACCGGATTGCCGGGCGCGACGACCGCCGCGCCGAGCTTGCCGAACCACTGTCCCCAGGCGGCCATCGCCTGCTCGCGCTCGGCCTCGGTGGTCGCCATGCCGCCGCCGGTGTAGGCCAGTAGGTAATTCGCCATGTGAGTCTCCTTTTGTTTTGGGTTTGTTTGAAAAACGGTTGTCTGCCGGCTTGAGGGTTCTCAGGCGGTGTGGGTGCTGAATCCGCGCGCGCGGAAGATGTCCATGCACGCGCTCCAGCCCTGGGCGTGACGGTCGCGCGAGGCGGAGTCGGGCAGGCCGGTGTGCTCGAGCACGACGTCGGTCTGCTCACCGCGCTCTTGGAAATCGACGGTCACGGTGCTCGCCGGCCCGAGTCCGCCGGCGTCGAGCTCCCACTGCCAGCTGTAGACGAGCCGGCGCGGTCGGTCCACCTGGCTGTATTCGCCTTGGACCGTGTGTCGCTCGCCGTCGGGCCCCTCCATCGAGAGGCGATAGCGCCCTCCCGGGCGCAGGTCCACCTCGGCCACAGGCGTCCTGCCGTCCGGGTGAACCGCCCACCAGCGCTTGAGCACCTCGGGGTTGGTCCACGCGTCGAACACCTCCTCGGGAGAGGCCTCGAAGCTGCGCTCGATGCGCAGGCTGGTCTCGCTCGTCATCACGGCCTCGGCCGTACCGCTCGCATCGCTCATCTGGACTCCTTGGGTCGTATGTTCGGGTGATCGTGCTCTTGGGTTTTTTGGAGCTGTCTGTTTTCGCGCTGTTCGCGTAGGTACTCCTCGACGGTGTCGAGCTTGCGCTCCCACAGTTCGCGCTGGTTGGTCATCCAGGCGTAGGCCTCGTCCAGCGGTTGCTCGCGCAGCTTCAAGCGGTGCGTGCGCCCGTCGATGACGCGCGTGATCGCGCCTGCCTCCTCGAGCAACTTCAGGTGCTTGCTGATCGCCGGCTTGGACACGCCGAAGTCGCCGGTCGCCTCGCCCACGGTCATCTCACCGTCGGCGAGTCGTTCGAGGATGCCTCGTCTTATGGGGTGGGAGCAGGCGACGAAGGTGCGGTCCAGGAGGGCATTGTTAGCCATGTGGTTAACAATAGCATGGAGCAGTAATGTACAGAGACGGTTATCAGTCGTCTGCGCGCTCGGCCCGCTCTCTGCGGGCCGCGTCGTTTAAGAGACTGAGCTAAGGCGTTGCGATCGGTGCGAACGGCGGCTACGCCCCCGCTGGCACGAACCCGTAAGCCTCCGCCAACTCCGGGTCCTTGCGCGCGAGCATCTCGGCGAGTTTGACCATCACCTGACACTGCTTCCAGGTGGCGTCGTCCTGCATCTTGCCGTCGATCATGTGCACGCCGCGGCCGTCGGGGATCGCCTCGATCACCTTCTTGGCGAAGATGACCTCCTCGGGGTCCGGCGAGAAGACCTTCTTGGCGATCCCGATCTGCACCGGGTGAAGCGACCAGGCGCCGACGCACCCGAGCAGGAAGGCGGCCCTGAACTGCGTCTCGCAGCCGAGCTCGTCCTTGATGTCGCCGTAGGGCCCGTAGAAGGGGAGGGCGCCCACGGCGGTGCAGGCATCGACCATGCGCGCGATCGAGTAGTGCCACGGGTCCTGCTGGTAGCTGGGTCGGGGCAGCTCCGGGTTCTCGGGGTCCGGGTCGGCGATCGTGCGGTAGCCGGGGTGTCCACCACCCACGCGCGTCGTCTTCATTCGTCGCGACGCCGCCAGGTCGGCGGGCCCGAAGCTCATACCCTGGATGCGCGGCGAGGCGGCCGCGATCTCCTCGAGGTTGGCCACACCGAGTGCGGTCTCAAGGATCGCGTGCACCAGGATCGGCTTGTCGATGCCCGCCTTGGCCTCGAGCTGGGCAAGCAGACGGTCCACGTAATGAATGTCCCACGGGCCCTCCACCTTCGGGACCATGATGACCTCGATCTTGTCCCCAATCTCGCCCACGATTTCGGTCAGATCGTCCAGCACCCACGGAGACTCAAGCGAATTGACGCGGGTCCAAAGCGCCGTCTCGCCGACCCAGCTCTTCGAGCTGTTTGCCCCCATCTCCCGGCCCACCTTAATCAGCCCGGCGCGCGCGGCCTCCTTGCGGTCCACCGAGACGGCGTCCTCCAAGTTTCCCAACAGGATGTCCACGGTCGGAGCGATGGCGGGCACCTTTTCGACCATTTTCTCGTTCGAGAGGTCGAGGAAGTGGATCATCCGCGACGGCTTGAAGGGAATCTCGCGCGCCGGCTCGGGCGCGCCGATGGCGAGGGGCTTGTCGAAGGCTCTGGGGTTGCGCAAGGCTTATCTCCTGTAGCTGCGTGGCGGGCACGCTCGATGTTCTCCGAGGAACAGATTTGGTCTCATGGAAACGGTTTTCGTCCCATAAGAACGTTTCTTGTCTCATGGGAACGGTTTTCGTCCCTGCGGGAACGCTATCGCCTCACTGGCTAGAGTTCCGCCCGACCCCAAAACAGGAGACCTAACCCCACGATGAGCGACACACCCACCGTCGAGACCGAGCAAGCCGCCCGCGAGGCTTCGGGCGCCCACCCCTATGGCCGCTACCTGGAGGAGTTCGAGGTCGGAGCCACCTACAAGCACTGGCCCGCCAAGACGGTCACCGAGTCCGACGACCACCTCTTCTGCCTGATCACGATGAACCATCATCCGCTGCACCTGAACGACGTCTACGCGGCCAAGTCCCAGCAGAAACGCAATGTCGTCGTCGGCCCGCTCGTCTATTCGCTGGCGCTTGGAATGTCCGTCTCCGACGTCTCGGGCAAGGCGATCGCGAATCTCGCCACCGAAGAGCTCAAGCACCCCGCTCCCGTGTTCCACGGCGACACGCTGTTCTGCGAGTCCGAGGTCTTGGAGAAGCGCGAGTCCCAATCAAAGCCCGACCGCGGCACGGTCAAGGTGCACACTCGTGTCTACAACCAAGACGGGGTGCTCGTGGCCGAGTTCAAGCGCCTGGTTCTCGTACCGCGCCGTGAGCCCGGCTCCGCGGGCGCGGAGGGGAATGTCGAGTAGTCAGGAGAAGCGCCGGGGGCGGATTTGGGCGGACCTGACACGGGGAGAGCGCGAGTAGACCGCCTCCCCGTGGTGCGATAGGCTTGCAAGTACGCGCCCCCCACGGGCGTTTTTCCGTTCCCGGGCTGAATCGAATCCCACCCACTCTGCGGGACGGGGATTTGAAGCCACCCGACCGCAGCCACCGCGACATCGAGGAGCCGCTCGCACGTCATGGAGACCACCGCCACCGCCGCCCCCAATACCAACCATAAGCGCCTCTTGACGTGGGTCGAGGAGATTGCCGCGCTCACCGAGCCGGACGCGATCTACTGGTGCGATGGCTCGGCGGAGGAGTACGACCGCCTCTGCCAGGTGCTCGTCGACGCGGGCACCTTCCAGCGCCTCTCCGACGCCAAGCGCCCCAACTCTTATCTCGGCCTCTCAGACCCTGGTGACGTAGCTCGCGTGGAAGACCGCACCTTCATCTGCTCTCCCACAGAGGAGGAAGCGGGGCCGACCAACAATTGGCGCGAGCCCGAAGAGATGAAGGAAGCGCTCAAAGAGCTTTTCAGCGGCTCCATGCACGGCCGCACGATGTACGTGGTGCCGTTCTCGATGGGTCCGATTGGCTCGGACAAGAGCCAGATCGGGGTGCAGCTGACCGACTCGCCCTACGTTGCGGTCTCGATGCGGATCATGACGCGGATGGGCTCGGCTGCGCTTGAGGCGCTCGGCGACGAAGGCGACTTCATCCCCTGCCTGCACTCGGTCGGCATGCCACTCGACGACAGCGCCGAAGACGTTTCTTGGCCGTGCAACGCCGATAACAAGTACATCGTCCACTTCCCGGCCACCCGCGAGATCACCTCCTACGGCTCAGGCTATGGCGGCAACGCGCTGCTCGGGAAGAAGTGCTTCGCGCTGCGGATCGCCTCGGTGATGGCGCGCGACGAGGGCTGGATGGCCGAGCACATGCTGATCCTCAAGCTGACCTCGCCCGAGAAGGAGGTCAAGTACATCGCCGCCGCGTTCCCCTCGGCGTGCGGCAAGACCAATCTCGCGATGCTGATCCCGACCCTGGATGGCTGGGAGGTCGAGACGATCGGCGACGACATCGCCTGGATGAAGTTCGGCGAGGATGGCCGCCTGTATGCGATCAACCCCGAGGCCGGCTTCTTCGGCGTGGCACCAGGAACCGGCGAGCACACCAACCCGAACGCGATTAAGACGATCGAGTCGAACACGATCTTCACCAACTGCGCGCTGACCGACGACGGCGACGTGTGGTGGGAGGGGCTGACCGACGATGTGCCCGAGCATCTGATCGATTGGCGTGGCAAAGACTGGACGCCCGCCTCGGATACGCCGGCCGCGCATCCCAACGCGCGCTTCACCGTGGCCGCGGCCCAGGACCCGGCGATCGCCGCCGAGTGGGAGGACACCGCCGGCGTACCGATCTCCGCGATCCTGTTCGGAGGCCGCCGCTCCACCGTGGTGCCGCTCGTGATCGAGGCTTTCGACTGGGAGCACGGCGTCTTCCTGGGCGCGACGATGGGCTCGGAGAAGACTGCGGCCGCCGCCGGCACGGTCGGTGAGCTCCGTTTCGACCCATTCGCGATGCTGCCCTTCTGTGGCTACAACATGGCCGACTATTTCGCCCACTGGCTGAAGATTGGGCGAGAGGCCGATACCTCGAAGTTGCCGAAGATCTTCTACGTCAACTGGTTTCGCAAGGACGGCGAGGGCAAATTCCTGTGGCCCGGCTACGGCGAGAACTCGCGCGTGCTGGCCTGGGTCTTCGCACGCTGTGCAGGTCACGGTGCCGCAGTGCAGACACCGATCGGCCACATGCCACCGGTCGGCCCCGAGGGTCTCGACACTCGCGGGGTGGACGTCTCCGAGGAGGACGTCGCGGAGCTCTTGCGCGTCGACGTTGCCGAATGGAAGGCTCAGCTTCCCCACTTCCACGAGCACCTCGGCAAGTTCGACCGCTTGCCCAAGGAGCTTCACGAGCAGCTCACGGCGCTCGAGCAGCGCCTCTCGGCCTAGAGCTAAAGCGGCTCAGCGGCGGGCTCACGGCGACGCCAGGTGACTGTGAGCGCCACCGCCTGGGTCGCCAAAGCACAGCCTGTAGCAAGCAGAAAGCTCTCGGCGATGCTCAGCGATTCGAGCGACACCGCCAACGCGAAACAGAACAGCGCGTAGGCGACCAAGCCAAGAACGAAACCACGCATGATGCGCAGCAAGTCCTCCTCGCCATGCTGGGCGTGGGTGAACACGGCCAGCACGCTCGCGATCACGGGGAAGGGTGCCAGCAAGCCGCTCAGTTTCGCGCCCAGTTGACCCGCGAGCGCCGTCAGCGCCAGTACCAGAGCCAGCGCGCTCAACCCACGCAGAGGCAGATCCCAGGCCGGCAAATTTGCGGTGCTCAGTCGCTCGCCCTGAACCCTCGGCACCACCAGCAACGTCAAAGCGATGGCGCCAAAGACAGCCGCGAGCGCGACATCGGGTTCCACCGTGACAGGGCTGAGCGCGCCCGTCATCGCGAAGAACGCGCCCCAACCCAAGAGGAGGCTCACGACCCAACTCGCTCTGCCGGCCAGATGCGAGTAGGCCACGATGAACGCCAAGAGCGACACGATCCCGAGCAGCGTTCCGGCTGCCGCCTCGGCGGCAAAGGCGCGCCCGTGACTGAGCGCGAAGACAAGCAGGATCGGTCCGGCGACCGCCGGCAAGCCTCCCACCAGTCCGCCGATCCTCGCCCCAAAGCGCCTGGCCGCAAGCGACGCCGCCATTACAAAGGTCGGCGCCAGCAGGATCTTCGCCGCAAGCACGCTCACCGCTTAGATGATGAGGCTAATCGTGTTCGTGCGGTTCGCCGGCCGATGCCGGCGGTCGAGACTCCTCGGCCAGCGAGGTGATCGTGAGGGCTCCGCGGGCGGCCGACTCGAGCACCTCGGTCGCCTCCTCCAACGATCTTGCGTACAGCTCGACAAGCAGATGCACGACGATCTGGTCCTCCTCGTGCTTGTGGAAGCGCACGTGGGTGAAGAACTCTCTGACCCCGTACTCGCCGAAGGCGGCGTAGGAGAGCGCGTCGCCGGCCTCGGGGCCCGAACATATCTCGACGTCGTCGGCCTCAACCGTGACCGTACAGGAGGCGACCCAAGGCGTCCCCGCGATCATCCGTTCCCAACGATCCTCGATCGGCTCGACGCGGCCGCCGGAGAAGCCGAGGTGGGGCTGGTCGTGCATGCAGTCGAGGCATTGGACCACCGCCTCCTGCAACTCGTCCACTACTTCCGAGCGCTCGCCGGTGTCGGGGTCGATCTTGTGGATGCCCTCGTAATGGACCTGAACCTCCAGGTTCTGCGACCAGCAGCGGTAGCAACGCAGCCAGGCTCGCGCGGTGGTCTCTGGTGCGGGGCCTCCCTCCATGGGGTCATTGTATGCCCACGCGGGGACCGGTCCGCTATCCAAACGTGAACGCGTAGCCTGTGACGCCCGGCGCGAAGCGCAACCCGAGGCGGTGTTCTTGGTCGGCGGGTAGGGACACCAGCGAATACAGGCGCTGGCCGGTCACCGTGACCGCGCCGTTGTGCACGTCGGCGCCAGCGTCCTTGGCGGAGATCGGCCGGCCGTCGAGCAGGACCTGGACTTCTCGCGGGGTTTCGCCAGCGGAGTTCAGCACGAGGTACACGTTCTTGGCCTCGAACTGCAGGTCGAGGCCGGGAGGGCTGGCACCCGGTACCGCGGTGGCCGGCTGTTCGGCGATGTTCCAGCTGCCGCTGTAGGCGAATTCGTTGAGTCCCAACCGAGAGGGCACGCTCGTGCCGTAGTCGTGGAGGCCTTCCTTGGGCTCTACGCGCCAGCCCTGGGCCCGGGCGGTACCGAGATAGGTCTCGGGGGTGGCCACTTCGCTGGGCACGATCACGTTGGTGGGGTGGCTCTTGCCGCCGACCGAGGCGCCCGCTTCGGCCAGCAAAGCCCTGATCGCGGTTTCGGTCTGGTCGTAGTCGCCCTCGCCCGCCGCGGCGTAGCGGACGTCGCCTTTGGCGTCGATCAGGTAGTCGGCGGGCCAGTACTCGTTTGCGTACGCGTTCCAAGTGCCCATTTCGTTGTCCTGGACGACCGGGTAGCGCAGGCCGAACTGGTCGATCGCGTCTTTGACGTTGGAGGCCTCCTTCTCGAAGGCGAACTCGGGGGTCTCCACGCCGACGACGGTGAGGCCGTCTTTTCGATAAGTGGCATCCCAAGCCTGCAGGTAGGGAAGGGTCCTGATGCAGTTGATGCACGTGTAGGTCCAGAAGTCCACGAGTACGACATGGCCGCGCAGACCGGTGAGACTGAGGGGGCGATTGCCGGGCGTGTTGAACCAGTCCTCGGTGTTCTCGAATTCGGGAGCCGGTCCCAGGTTCTTCAGGCCGTGCGCGTCGGCCAGCAGGACCGCGTCGCTCGCGTTGTGGGGCGCCGTCGGCGTTTTCGCGCCGGGCGCGAACTTTGTGTGGCGACCCGTCAGGTCGGGCAGGCGAGCCTCGACGGCTTGCGATTTCTCAAGGCCGGCGGTCAGATTGACGTTGGGGATGTGTTCGGCCACGTACTGGTCGAAGCGCACGTCCACGCCGACCACGATCGCCAACGCCGTCGCCAGCATGATCGCGCCGAGCGTGCGCTGCAGGGCGAGGCCGCGGCCGGCCGCGCGTATGCGGTCGAACAGCTTGCGTCCGCCCAAGGTCAGCGCGAACAGCACGGCAGCGCTGCCAAGCGAGTAGGCGATTGCCACCGCCACCGTACGTCCGCTGGCCGCGCTCACCGAGATCACGGCCGCCAAGATGGGCCCTGCACAGGGCGTGTAGACAAAGCCGAGCGCCGCGCCGACGACCAAGCCCGAGCGGAAGCCGTCGCCCCTGCCTGAAGCTCCTCTTGCCCCGAAAGCCGCGACCCGCGAGAGCTTGGCCTCCAGGCGGTCGGCGGCGCCGGGCACGATCAGGGCAAGGCCTGAGGCGATCAGCACAGCCACGGCGATGTCGCGCAAGGGGTCCGACCCAAGCCCGACGCCACCGACCACGTCGGCGACGCCGACGATCGTGACGGTGAACGTGACTGTCAAGCCGATCACCACACCGAGAGGCCTGCGCTTGCCGCCAACGCCGCCGGAGGCCAGCAGCGCCGGCAGGACCGGCAGTACGCATGGAGAGAGGGCAGTGCCGGCGCCCGCGAGAACGGCGAATCCGATTAGAAGCAACATCGCGAGCTACAGCTTATGGCGGCCAGGCGCCGCTGGGCGCAGGATGATCAGCGCTTGAGCAAGACGTAGACGGTGCCAATCGCAAAGGCGATCTGGCCGAAGGCGAGCGCGGTGCCCAGGTTGACTGCGCCGAGGGCCCCCGCGAGGGCGCTGGCGAGCACGAAAGCGCCGAACATGATCCCGAGATCGCGCGCCACCTCAGGTCTCGTCTTTCGCGGCCTGCTCGAATGCTTGCTCGAGAACCTCGACGAGCGCTTGTCCATCTAGGCCGGGCGCTTGGCCTGCAAGCAAGCGCTCCGCCCCGCGGCGGCCGCCAAGAGCGCGCACGCCACGCTCGCCGTGCTCATCGGCGAAGTCGAGCAATGCCCCGGCGCGGCGCGCGCGCAGGCGGCGCTCGGGGATGTCCACCGCGAAGCGATGCTCGTCCACGGCCCCCACAAGCTCCTCGATGCCCTGCGCAGGGGAGAGTGAGGAGACCGCCAGCACCTGGGTCTTGGTCTCGCCCGGTGCAGATCCCAGGGATCGCAGGGCAGCGCTCAGGTCGCGCCTGGTGGACGTGGCGATCTGGCCGAGGTCGGCCTTGGTGACGACGAGCACGTCGGGAGTCTCCATGATCCCGGACTTCAGGAACTGCAGTACGTCGCCGCTGCCCGGCTGAACGACCACGACGACGGTGTCGGCGACATCTGCAACCTCAATCTCGGCCTGGCCGACGCCGACCGTCTCGATCACGACCACGTCGAAGGCCGCGGCGAGCGCCTGGGCGGCATCTCGTGTCGCGGGCGCGAGGCCGCCCAGGCGCTCTCCGGCCGCAGTCGAGCGGATCAGGACGCCGCGGTCGGCAGGGTCGAACTCGACGCGAGCCCGGTCGCCGAGCAAAGAGCCGCCCGAGCGCTTGGAGCTGGGGTCCACGGCAAGCATTGCGACGGTCCGGCTCTCGCCCTCAGAGGGCTTGCGCCAGGCGTTCAAGAGTGCCGAGAGCAAAGTCGACTTGCCGGCGCCGGGTGGACCAGTCACGCCGACGATGTGCCCTGGGGCCTCGCCGCCGAGCTTGGCGGGGGAAACCTCACCCAGCAGCGCCTTGGCCTGCTCGCGATCGGCCGCCGCCGTGCTCTCCAGCAGGTTCAAGGCGGCCGGCGCCGCGCTCAGGTCGCGTTCGCGCAGGCGCGATCCCAGCTCCGCTCCCGGCGAGCTGGCACCCGCGGATGTCTCGGCCGCGACGGCTCGCGCCGAAGCAGGGCGCTCGCCCGGTGGCGAAGGTGTGTCGGCGCTCACGCGGGCGCGGGAACGCCGTTGCGCTGGCCGACGAGCTCCACGATGTCGCGCACGATGCGGGTGATCTCGAAATCCTTGGGCGTGTACACGGCCGCAACGCCCGCCTGCTTGAGCGGCGCCACGTCCTGCTCGGGGATGATGCCGCCTACCACCACGGGCACGTCCACGCCCGCCTCGCCCAGGGCGTCGATCACGGCGGGAATCAACTCGCGGTGAGAGCCCGAGAGGATCGAGAGGCCGATCACGTGCACGCCCTCCTGCAATGCCGAGGCGGCAATCTGGGCGGGGGTGAGGCGGATGCCTTCGTAGACGACGTCCATGCCGGCGTCGCGCGCTCTCACGGCGATCTGCTCGGCTCCGTTGGAATGGCCGTCCAGGCCTGGCTTACCGACGAGGATCTTGGGCCGGCGACCGAGTCTCTCCGTGAGCGCGGCGACCTCCTCGCGCAAGTCCTCCAACTCGTCGTCTGCCGGCGCCCCGGTTGCCTCGCCGACGCCGGTAGGGGCACGGTAGCTACCGAACACGTCGCGCAAAGTCTTGGCCCACTCGCCTGTGGTCGCGCCCGCACGGGCCGCAGCGATTGTGGGCACCATCAGGTTCTCATCGCTCTCACTTGCCGCGACGCGAGCCAGCTCCGCCAGTGCCGCGTTGACAGCTTGCTGGTCGCGCTCAGCCCGCCAGCGACGGAGCGACTCGATTTGCTCGGCCTCCACGGCTGAGTCCACTACGAGAATCCCGCCCTCGGCGTCGTCGGTTAGGGGGGAGACCTCGGTCTCGGTGAACCGGTTCTGTCCAACCACGATTTGCTCGCCGGACTCGATGCGCTGGATGCGAGCCCGGTGGGAATCCACGAGCGCTGCCTTCATATAGGGCACGGCCTCGACGGCGCCCCCGTGCTCGGCTACGACCGCCATCTCGGCTCGGGCGCCGTCGAGTAGTTCGGCCACAAGCCCGTCCATCACCTTGGAACCCTCGAAGATGTCGGGGTACTCGAGCAGGTCGGTTTCGTAGGCAAGCACTTGCTGGATGCGCAAGGACCACTGCTGATCCCACGGGCGGGGCAGCCCCAAGGCCTCGTTCCAGGCAGGCAGCTGGATGGCGCGGGCGCGCGCGTCGCGGCCCAAGGTCACCGCCAAGGCCTCCAAGACGATGCGCTGCACATTGTTCTCCGGCTGGGCCTCGGTAAGTCCGAGCGAGTTGACCTGGACGCCGTAGCGGAACCGTAGGCGGCGCTCATCAGTGACGCCGTAGCGCTCGCGCCCCAGCTCCTCCCAGAGGATCCCCATCGCGCGCAGCTTGGCGTGCTCCTCGACGAAGCGCACGCCGGCGTTGACGAAGAAGGAGATGCGTCCGAACACATCGCCGATCAACTCCTCGGCGCGGTCGTCGAGACGCTCGCGGGTGGCGTCGAGCACGGCGATCGCGTTGCTCATCGCGTAGGCGATCTCTTGGACCGGCGTGGCGCCCGCCTCCTGCAGGTGGTAGGAGCAGATGTTGATCGGGTTCCACTTGGGAACATGCTCGACCGTGTAGGCGATCATGTCGGCGATCAAGCGCATCGAGGGCGCGGGCGGGAAGGCGTAGGTGCCGCGCGCCAAGAACTCCTTGATTATGTCGTTCTGGGTGGTGCCTTGGAGCTGCTCTTGAGCGACTCCTTGATCCTCGGCTGCCACGATGTAAAGGGCCAAGAGCCAGGCGGCTGTCGCGTTGATCGTCATCGAGGTGTTCATCTCGTCGAGCGGGATCCCGTCCATCAAGGCAGCCATGTCGCCTCGGTGGACGACCGGCACGCCGACCTTGCCGACCTCGCCGCGGGCGAGCTCGTCGTCGGGGTCATAGCCGGTCTGCGTTGGCAGGTCGAACGCCACCGAAAGGCCGGTTTGGCCCTTGGCGATGTTGCGCCGGTACAGCTCGTTGGAGGCCTTCGCGGTCGAGTGGCCGGCGTAGGTCCGCATCATCCACGGACGGTCGCGCTCGGGCAGGCGGGGAGATTCGTCTTGGCTCATAGCGCAATTGTATGGGGCGGCGGCGGCCTTTATCCTGATCGGCATGAGCGAGACGATCGAGCTGCCGCGCACCGGCGGCCCAGGCACCGGAATCGGCGGGTCTTGGCGGGTCATCGTGCGCAACGACGACCACAACACCTTCGACCACGTCGCGCGCACCTTGGCGCGGTTCATCCCGGGCGTGAGTTTGGAGCGGGGCCACGAGATCGCCTCGATCATCCACAACTCGGGCCAGGCGATCGTCTTCGCCGGCCACAAGGAGCCGGCCGAGCACTATTGGGAGCTGCTCAAGGGCGCCGGCTTGACGATGGCGCCGCTCGAGCAGTGCTGACACGCAAACGCCTGCTCTGGGGCGTGCTCGCACTCGCCATGGTCGTGGTGGTGCTCAACTGGACCTACGGGCGTCTGCTCCCTACGCCTCATCCGACCGGAAAGTTCCTGCAGCTGGCGGGCGTGAAGCTGCGCTACTTGGAACGGCCCGGACCCGAACCGGCGGTCCTGTTGATCCACGGCCTGCCGGGGACCGCCGAAGACTTCGAAGACGTGACGCCCCTGATCGGACACAGGACGATCGCGATCGACCGGCCCGGTTATGGCTTCTCGACCGGCGGGTATTTTCCGTTCGCCCGCCAGCTCCAGGCGGTGCATGAAGTGATCGAAAAGCTTCACCTCGGTCATCCGATCCTTGTCGGGCATTCCTATGGGGGCACGATCTCGCTCGCTTACGCCGAGCGTTATCCCACCGAAGTGAAGGGGTTGGTGCTGGTCGATGCGGCAGCCGGGCAATGCTCTCGCCACGACAACGCCTTCACGCGCGCACAGGCTCGGTTCGTTCAAGCGATAGAGCTACCGGTGATTGCACCTATTGCCGACGTGACGTTCTCCCAGCTGGTACGCAAGGTCTCCTCTGAACCCGAGGAGAAAGAAGCGTTCGATCCGGCGCCGGTCAATCCGCGCCATCGTCACCGTGTGTTGGCGATCACGCTCAAGCACGGCAACCTGGAGGCCTATGCGGGCGAGATCCTCCACGCGGACAAAGAAATCGACGGAGTCGATCGCGGGCTGGCGGGCATTCGGGTTCCCACGATCGTGATCCAAGGCGCCCAGGACAAGCTGGTCAAGCCGGCATGTGGGCGCAGCATCGCCGCGAGCATCCCCGGCGCGCAACTGCGGATGGTGCCCGGCGGCCACATGGCGCCCTACACGCACCCCGCTGCGGTGGCCGGCGCGGTCGAAGGCTTGGCGCGCTAAACGAGCTTGCCGGCAGGCGCTCCGTTTGCGTGCCCGTCGGCCATGAGGGCGGCGTGGGCCTCCTCGATCGAGCCGCCCGCGGTGCGGTCCCACCAGCCGTAGAGCACGGGGACTTGGTACCAGCCGGAGTGGCGCACCCGGAAGTTGACCATCTCGGGGCCTTCCCAGTAGCGTTCCCAGTCGGCGTGCTTGTCGAAGTGGGCGAGCTGCTGGAAGCGGTAGCGGTCGTCTTTGGATCGATATACCGCGTATGAGCTCGCGCCGTAGCGCAGCGAAAGCGCCGCAACCTCGTTAAGCGCCTCCTCGAAGGGATCGTTGCGAAAGCCCGTCGCGTACCAAGGGACGATTACCGTGCCGGCCATCAGGCATTCACCTCCGGGGTCTCATGGGGCGTGTGGGTGGGGATCATCAGCCGCCGACCTCCGCGTGTATGGCGCCCGGACCCTCCGCTGTCTTGCCTTCCTCGTCGGACTCGGCGCCGACGAGGATCGAGATCTTGCCGAGGTGCTTGTTTTCGAGCATCAATTGGTGTGCTTCGGCGACGCCCTCGAAGCCGAGCGTCCGCCACAGGACGGGCCTGATCTGGCCGGACTCGATCAGCTCGTTGGCCTTCATGCACTCATACGCGTTGGCGAAGTGCGAGCCGATGATCTCCTTCTGCTTCATCCACAGGTAGCGCACGTCGAAGTCCAGGTTGAAGCCGGTGGTGCCGGCGCAGATGACCACCTTGCCGAAAGGCTTGACCGTGAACACCGAGGTGGGGAAGGTGGCTTGGCCGACGTGCTCGAAGACGATGTCGGGTGCGTCGCCCAAGATCTGCTTGACCCGCTTTGAGAACTCGCGGGAAGCCAGGAAGCGGGCCTTCTCCTCTTCGGGGTTCTCTCCGCCCCGGCGCATCATGCCGGTGAACTCGGCCCGATCGATGTAGTCCACAGCGCCGAGGCGCTTGACCAGCTCACCCTTCTCGGCCGAGGAGACCACGCCCACGCAATGGGCGCCGGCGGCGGCGCAAAGCTGGGTGGCGAACACGCCGAGACCACCGGCGGCTCCCCAGATCAGGACCTTCTGGCCGGCCTGCAGATTGCAGCGCGTGATGAGCATGCGGTAGGCGGTGAAATAGACGAGGCCATATGACGCGGCCTCCGACCAACTCAAAGCCTTCGGCTTGGGTAGGAGCTGCTGGGCTTGGACCTTGGTGAACTGGGCGAAGGAGCCCCAGGTCGTCTCATAGCCCCAGATCTTCTGGGAGGGGGCGGCCATCGGGTCGAGGCCATGCACCTCGGGGTCCTCGTAGGAGGCTTGGTTGCAGTGGACCACGACCTCGTCGCCCGGCTTCCAGCGCGTGACGCCGGGACCGACCTTCCACACGACTCCGGAGGCGTCCGAGCCGCCGATGTGGTGGCCGAACTCGGGGTGGTCGCCGTAGCGCCACACGCCGATCGGCTTGCCCAAGGCAGCCCACACGTTGTTGTAGTTGACCCCAGCGGCCATCACACGCACGATCACCTCGAAAGCGGCGGGCTCGGGGACCTCGATCTCCTCGAGCTGGAATGCGTCCTTGGGCTCGCCTTGACGCTCCTCGCGGATGACCCAGGCGGCCATCGTGGCCGGCAGCTCGCCGGGCTCGGCGTTGACTTGGGAGACTCTTTGCAGATCGATTGCCACGGTGCCTTCAGACCTCCGATGATTGAAGTAACCCACCCACCCGGGACGGGACTGGTCAATCCTATATGGGCGCGAAAGGCAAGTCGGTCACGGTGGCTCGCGCGCCGGTATCCCCGACCTGGAGGATCGCGCCGGGCTCGGCCTCGCGGCGGACCAAGGCCAGGCCGATCGGCCCGAAGGTGGGGGAGAGGACCGAGCTGCCCAGGCGGCCCAAAGAGCGCCCGCCGCCGACCGTGGGGCCCGCCGATCCGGGATCGGCCAAGAGCTCGGCCCCGGGCGCGACGGGCTCGGACAGACGCAGGCCGCGCAGGTGGCGGTTGGGTTTGCCCTTGTAGTGGAGCCTTGCGACCGTCTCCTGGCCGACGTAGCACCCCTTGGTGAAGCTGACGGCACGCTCGTTGAGGCCGGCCTCTTGGGGGATCGTGGACTCGTCGAGGTCGATCCCGTAACGGGGACGGCCGCGCTCGACGCGCACGATCTCGGCCGCGGCCTCGCTGGCCTGCACGGCGCCCGCGTCCAAGAGGGCTGCAAGGACTGCGTCACGGTCGCCGGCCTCGAACAGGACATCGAAGCCCAAGTCGGTACGGATCAGGCGCACCGGTGTGTCGCCGAGGAGAGCGAGGAGGTGGTCGTGCTCTCGCTCGGGCTCGCCCCGCGTGTGCGTGCCCGGGCGCGCGGAGGGCTCCTCTTCGGCGAACAGGGCACGCGCCACTACGGCGTCGGCGGTCGGGCCAGTCAGCGACAGCAAGGAGCGCTCCAAGGTGCGCTTGTGGAGCTCGACGTCGTAGCCCACCTTGAAGCGGCGAATCATGTCGAACAGGGCCTGCAAGGCGACTCGCTCGGTGTCGAGCAGGAGTTCGGTGGGAGCCGCTGCCAGGGCATCGGAGTCGCTGCCGTCGGCGCCCCCTACCGCCAGGATGCGCAGGTCGCCGAGCATCTTGCCCTTGTGCGTGAGGAAGGCCGCGTAACAGCCTTCGCCCGGTGTGAGGCCGACCAGCTCGTTGGTGATCTGGCCGTTCAAGAACTCGACCGCGCCGGAGCCGGTGAGAGCGAGCTTGCCGCGCTCGGAGCGATCCACCACGCCGCAGGCTTCGGTCAAGGTCGCATAGTCCTCCGTGAGGACTGCTGTGTCGGTCATCGTCACCGTTTTGAGGATAGCCCGCGCTTTGAAGCCGGCTACGGCGCCGGGCGCGCTGGATCGAGGCGCGACCGGGCACGCGAGGGCCGCTTGGGCCGCTAGGCTTCAGCAATGGCCCTGGCTGACACGTTCCAAAGCATCGTGGACTCGCTGCCCGACGACTGGACCGACCTCGAGTTCGATCTGCGCATAAGCGACGAGTCGAGGTACATCGACGCGAGTGTGTACTTGGTGACTTGCAACGCCCGGCCCTACTCCCATCACGACTGGCACTGGCGCTTGCTGGTCGCCCACCGCTTCGGACACGCGGCCTCGGCGCCGACCACCCACGGAGCCCTGCGCCTACTCGACGAAGCCGGCATCGAGGGCGAATTGGTCCTGCGCGAACAGCGGGCCGGGCGTGTTGAGGCTGTCCAGATGTGGGGCCGTCCGCAGTCGGTGCGCGAAGAGTTCGCGCGCCTGCGCGCCCAGTAACGGCTTACAGGCGCGGACGGCGGCGGAGCGATGGCGCACGTCTTGGCTTTTATCCCGGATCTTTTGTTCGGCTCGCAGGTGCAGGGAAGCTTGCGTGCGGGCGGTCACACGGTGGACTTGGTGGGGGATGAGCAGGGCGTGCGTAGCGGCTTGAGCTCGGCCGACGTACTCGTCCTGGATCTCACCGACGAACCGACGCGTCGTACGGGACTGCTCGAGTCACTGCCCGCCGATGAGCGGGCCGGGGTGCCGACCCTGGCCTTTTACTCCCACGTGGATGTCGAGGCCCGTCGCATCGCCGAGCAGGCGGGCTGCGAGATGGTTGTGCCCCGCTCGCGCATGGCCCGCGAAGGCGCCACGCTGGTGTCCAAGCTGTTCAGCTAGGCGGAAGGGCCTCGCCGCCGCCCATCTCGGCGTGTTCGGCCTCGACGGGATCGAGGGGGACGAGCGCGGCGTTCGGCACCCGCTCGGCCAAGGCCACCTTGTGGCCGGCACGCTGGTAGAGCGCAATGCGGATCACCACGCCGTGGCAGACCACGAGGGCCGGAAGCGGGCCTTGCTCGACGTCGGCCAACGCGGCCGCGACCCGGACGCCCTGCTGGGCGAACGACTCTCCGCCCGGGAACGCGAAATCGGGGCGTCCCTCGATGAAGCCCGCAAAGCCGTCCGAGTCTTCGGCCTGCACGTCGCTGAACAATCGGTCGGTCCAATCGCCCGCGTCGGTCTCCATCAAGCGCGGCTCCTCCCTCGGCTCCAGGCCCAAGCGAGCCGCGACGATGTCCGCCGTTTCTCGGGCTCTCAACAGCGGGCTGCACCAAAGCACCGCAAACGGGGTCCCTCCGGGGTCGCTCGTCCCGGCGCCTGTTCCTTGCGCGGCGCCTGCTCCCCTCGAGGCGCGCTCCGCTAGATCGGCGGCCTGTGCTCGGCCCGTCTGATCCAGCGGGACCGGCAGATGCCCTTGGAAGCGGCGCTCCTTGTTGTAAGCGGTCTGGCCGTGCCTGGCCAGATAAACGCTGGCCGTGCCCACGCCAGGCTCAGGTGGCCGCGGGGTTCGACTCCGGGCTTGCGCAGATACAAGAACGCGTACAAGCCGGCCGCGACGGCTGCGCCGAGCAGCGGTCCCACGTACCAGACCCAAGCGTTGGCCCAATGGCCGCCCACCAGCTCCGGTCCGAAAGCGCGCGACGGGTTCATCGCGGCGCCCGTGAACGGACCGCCGAACAACACGTCGATCGCGATCGTCAGCCCGATCGCCAGCCCCGCCACCACGCTGAACTGGTTGCGCGCGTCCACGGCCGCGCCGAAGATCACGAACACCAAGAAGAACGTCAGGATCGCCTCCAAGAACATGCCCGAAGTCGAGTTCACGCCATGTCCGAGGGCCGGCACGCCCAGCTTGACCGCTTCGGTCGTCGCCCTCGGGAGCAGCTGCCGCACGAGTAGCGCCGCCAGCGCCGCGCCGCCGAACTGAGCCCCCCAGTAGACGGGAGCAAGCGCTGGCTTGATCCTTTTCGTGATCAAGAAGCCAAACGTCACGGCCGGGTTGAAGTGCCCGCCGGAGATGTGGCCCAGGGCGCAGACCATCACGCCGATCGCCAAGCCATTGGCGACAGCCACCCCGATCAACGTCGGGTCGGAGATGACACCGGAGGCCGCCGCGGCGCCAGCGCCGATGAAGGTGAGGGTGAAGGCGCCGACCATCTCGGCCACGGCGCGACGCAAAGTGTCTTCGGACATGGCCCCAACGCTATGGGCCGCTCCGGACGGATCCTCCTCGCCCAGGGCGACTTGCGCGCGGGCGCGCGTAGCTAAGGCCTTCTCCGCACGCGCGCGCGGGGCACCCTCTCGCGAGCACATACACTCAGAGCGATGCGCCGTCGCGTCACGTTCTCGCGCAACCTCACGCTCTCGCTTTCGCGCACGTGTCGCTGCTATTGCAAGTACTGCGCCTTCGCCACCCACAAGGCTCACCTCCACGACCCCGACGAGGTCCTCCAAATCCTCGACGGCGCCGCCCGCCGCCAGGTCAAGGAGCTGCTGGTGCTCACCGGAGAGCACCCCGAGGTCAACCCCGAGGTGCGCCTTCGCCTCGGCGAGTATGGCCACGAGGACTTCACCGCCTACGTCGTCTGGGCCTGCGAACGAGCCTTGGAGCGAGGCCTCCTGCCCCACACCAACCTCGGCGTGCTCAGCTCCGAGGACCTGGCCCGCTTGCGAGAGGTCACCGCCTCCCAAGGATTGATGCTCGAGTCCGTCTCCGAGCGCCTCATGCAAACCGTCCACGCGGGCTCGCCCACCAAGCACCCCGCCCGGCGCCTCGAGACGATTCGCGCCGCCGGCGAGCTCCAAATCCCCTTCACCAGCGGCATCCTCGTCGGCATCGGCGAGACCCCCGACGAGCGCATCGCCTCCCTGCAAGCGATCGCCGACCTGCACGCCCAGTACGGCCACATCCAAGAGGTGATCCTCCAGAACTTCGTCCCCCACCAGTCCTACTACGGACAGGAGCCGGCCCACATCGCCGAGGCGGCCGCCCGCACCTACTGGCGCACCGGCGTGGAATCCGACCGCTTCGATTCAGCGCAGCCTGGCCTTCCTGACGCCCTCGGGGACGCCGAGGAAAACCAGACACGTACGAACGACGATCCTCACCCCCAACAGCTTCACCCTCAACTGCCCCTGCCTTCGTGGGCCAGGGCGGGTGGGGGTCCCATATCTATCGAGGACATGAAGCTCCTGATCGGCCAAGCCCACGATCTCATGCCCGACGTGGGCATCCAGATCCCGCCGAACCTGGCCGACTGGTGGAGCGAGCTCGTCGCCTGCGGAGCCACCGACCTCGGTGGCCTGTCGGCCAACGGCGACCACATCTCACCCGAGCATCCCTTCCCCTCGCCCCATCAAGTGCGCAAGCGCCTGCAAGCGGATGGCTTCGCCTTGACCGAGCGCCTGTGCGTCTACCCCCAGTACATCGACCCGTCCTGGGTCGCGCCCGCCGTCCTCGACACGATCAAGCTCAAGTACTGGAGCTTCATTCCCCGCTTCGGATCGGGAGGCCCACCCACCCGGACCGAGCCGCCCGTGCCGATCCGCCCCGACTTGGTCGGCCCCGCGATCGAGAAGGGTCGTGACGGGTTGCCCTTGAGCGCCGAGGAGCTGACCGCCCTGTTCGCCGAGACGCGCCCCCCGGTCATCGAGGAGATCCGGGTGGCGGCCGACGAGCTGCGCGCCGACTTGGCCGGCGAGCAGGTCACGTTTGTCGTCAACCGCAACATCAACATCTCCAACGTCTGCACCGTCGGTTGCGCCTTCTGCGGCTTCGGCCAGTCCAAGCGCTCCCCCGACGCCTACCAGCACGACGAAGCCGAGTTCAGGCGACGGGTCTTCGAGGCGATCGACTACGGGGCCACCGAGCTGTGCATCCAATCCGGCATCCACCCCGACTGGGCTTTCGAGGACTACCTCTTCTGGCTGCGTCTCGCCAAGGCCATCGCCCGCGAAGCCGGTACGGACCTGCACCTGCACGCCTACTCGCCGATGGAGATCGCCCACATGTGCGACATCTCCAGCCTGCCTGCCTCCGAGGTGTTCCTCCAGTTGCGCGACGCCGGCCTCGGCTCGACCCCCGGCACCGCCGCCGAGGTGCTCCACGACGGCGTGCGCGCCCGCATCTCGCCCAACAAGCTGCCCGTCTCCCGCTGGGTGGAGATCATCGAAGCCTCGCACCTCGCCGGCCTGCGTTCGACCTCCACAGTCATGTTCGGCCACATCGAGGAGCCTTGGGAGCTTGCCGAGCACATGCGCGTCGTGCGAGCTTTGCAAGAGCGCACCGGCGGCATCACCGAGTTCGTGCCGCTCTCCTTCATCCCCTTCCAAACCTTGCTCGGACGCACCCACGGCGTGGAGGAGATCTCGCGCGAGGAGAACCTCAAGCACACCGCCGTGTTCCGCCTTGCCTTGGGTCGTACGATCGCCAATCTCCAGGCCTCCTGGGTGAAGATGGGCATCGACGCCGCCACCGAGTCGCTCTCCTGGGGCGTCAACGATTTGGGCGGCACTTTGATGGAGGAGTCGATCTCGCGCCTGGCCGGCTCCTACCACGGCACCCGTCTCGATCCCGACCAGCTAGTAGCGGCCGCGCATCGCGCCGGGCGGCCCGCGGCCGAGCGAACGACTTTGTATGAGCTCAGGCGGCTTTACCCCGCCGAGGGCACGCCCGACGCGGCCGACGTGGCCGCCTGAGCTTCGCGTGCTTCGAGCGCCGCGAAGCGCTCGAAGATGGCGGTCATCTGGCGGTGGTATTCGATGCCGCCCAGCACCGTCGTTTCCGGCCCTCGCCACTCGTCCTCGCGCCTGCCTTCGATGCCCTCTTTCAAGTTCTCAAGGTAGCCTTCGAGTTCGGCGAGCTGCGCACGGTGCCACTCGATCCTGCCCGCGAACGCCGCTTCGGGGTCCGCGCCCGCGAACACCTTCAACATCGCCTCGTCGCGGTATTGCGATGGCGGCGAGCCCGGTGCTTCGGTCCAAGCCTTCAGCGCCTCTGTGCCAAGGCCGGTCAACGCGTAGCGCTTGCGTCTGCGCCCGCCCCGCTCCTGACGCTCGGACAAATAGCCGGCCTTCGCCAACCGCGCCGGCTCGTCGTAAAAAGTGGTGTGCGGGACTGGCCAAAAGTGCTCGATCGTGTTCACCAGCATCTGCTTGAGCTCATAAGGCGTGGCCTCGCCGGCCAAATCGAGCAGGCAAAGCACGGCGTAGGAGGTGGTCGTCAACTTGATCGGCTTGCGTTCCATAGTTCGTCCTGTATAGTTCGCCTCGAACTATAGAGAGTGCGTCCCGGGCCGCCGGGAGCGTGCCTGCGCGAGGAGCTTTCCACGATGGAGGATTACGACGTTGCGATCGTCGGCGCCAGCCTCGCCGGCTGCGCCACCGCGATCATGTTCGCCCGCACGGGCGCTCGTGTGGCGCTGGTGGAGAAGAGCCCCGACCCCAAGGCTTACAAGCGCATCTGCACGCATTACATCCAGTCCTCGGCCGTCCCGACGCTTGAGAGGCTTGGTCTGCTCGAGCCGATGATGGCCGCCGGCGCGCTGCGCGCACACGCCCGCATCTGGACCCGCTGGGGTTGGATCGCCCCGCCCCCCAACGGCACCGCCCCGGCCGGCGTCAACCTCCGCCGCGAAAAGCTCGACCCGTTGATACGAGACATGGCCGCGCAAACGCCCGGCGTCGATTTGATGCTCGGCCACGCAGTCCAAGAGCTTCTGCGCGAGGACGAGCGCTTCACAGGTGTGCGGGCACACGACTCCCACCAGCAGACCGTCGAGCTTCGGGCGCGCCTCGTCGTCGGCGCCGACGGTCGCGACTCGAAGATCGCCAAGCTCTCAGGCGTCTCCACCAAAACCGCCCCCCACGGGCGCATCGCCTACGGTGGCTATTACGAAGGTCCCACCCCGGTAACCGCTCCCGACGCCGCGCTATGGCTGCTCGACCCCGACATGGCGGCCGCCTTCCCTACGGATGGCGGACTCATCTTCTACGCCACGATGCCCTCCAAGGAGCGCCTACCCGAATTTCGAGCCGACCCCCAGGCGGCGCTTGAGAAATTGGTGTCGAGCATCCCCGAGGCGCCACCGATCGCGCAGTCGCGCCTGGTCGGCCAGGTGCAGGGCAAGATCGACATGACCAACGTCATACACACCACCACCGCTCCGGGCCTCGCTCTGGTTGGAGACGCCGCCAGCGCGGTCAACCCTCTGTATGGGGTGGGTTGCGGCTTTGCGTTGCAATCCTCCGCATGGCTCGCCGACTCCGTGGCGCCCGCCTTGAGTGGTGCGGAGTCGCTCAAGAAGGGTCTCAAGCGCTACCGGCGCCGCCACGCGCGCGGCCTCGGCGGTCATACCCGCGTAATCCTGGAGTACGCCAGTGGCCGCAAGATGAATGGCGGGGAAAGAATGCTCTTCTCGGCCGCCGCCAACGACGAGCGCACCGCCAAGGTCTTCGAGAAGTTCGGTTCGCGCAACATCGGACCGCTGCGGATGTTTGCCACAGCCGTGCCGCTTGCGACGGTGGCCCACGCACGCCGCTCGCTCTCGCGGCGGACACGAGCCGGTTCAACGAAAGAGGTCCTCGTCGAGCGGCCGTAGCAGGGTGCTCGCGCCCGGCCCGTCGTCCTCGCCGACGAAGCGCTCCAGGCCCTCCACGATCACGACCGGCTCTTTCGAGTCCTTCGCCCGCGTCAGGTCGGCCATCGCGGCGATCGCGTCGGCGACCGCCAACCACGTCGCGCGCAGCTCCATGCCCGCGCTGTCGGTGCGTCCCCGCCAATCGTCGAGCGGCTCGATGCCTGCGCAGCCGATCGCCACATCGCATTGACCGTGGCGCCAGGCTCGCCCGAAGCTGTCGCTTATCAGCACGCCCACCTTAGCCCCGGTCAGCTCGTATAGGCGTCTGCGGATCGTCCGGGCGGACGCGTCGGGGTCGGTAGGGAGCACGATCAGCGTGTCCTCGTTTGCCGAGTTGGAAGCGTCCACGCCCGCGTTTGCGCACACGAAGCCGTGCTTGGTGCGGCAGATCAGCACGCCGTTGGCCTCGCGCAGGATCTCCTGCGACTGGTCGAGCACGACCTGCACTGCTCTCGCGTCCTTCTGTTGTCTCTGCGCGATGCCTCGCGCGCGCGCGTGGGGCACCACTTTGCACAGGTCCACCACGGCCCCCTCGGCCTTCGAGACGGCCTTGTGCGCGATCGCCACGACCTGGCCATCACGTAGCGGCTTGGCCGGGTCCTCACCCGCAAGCTTCTCCGCGATCAGCTCGCCGAGGTCGGTGCCCCTTGCGATCTCCGGTAGGCCCCCCAGGCCCCGCGCGCCCAGTTCGCCCATCGGCTCAAGCTGCCTCTTGAGGACGGCCGGCTTTGTCCTGGCTGACGGTCGCCTCGTCCGACGCCGCTCGCGCGAGCACCGTGCGTGTGCGCGGCGCTCCCTTCGGCGTGTTCGCCAAGCGCTCGCGCAGCGCCTGCAGATCCTCGCCGGTGTCGATGTCCAGCAGCAGGCACGCGGGCTCCTCGACTCGGCAGCTGACGCTGTGCTCCTGCGCCAGCCGTTCATGGCGGGCGCGGCTGTCGGGCCCGAAGCTCGGCTCGATCGCGTTCGGCGGTGTGAGCAGCAGCCCGTTGGTGCCCGTGCCATGGCGGTCGGGAACGATCACAAGTTCCCGTTTGAGGGTGACTCGCGCGCGCGGGTGGGGTGTCTCGCAGTGGGACCCGCCGTCTCCGTGAGGTGTTGTGGGAGCAATCAATTCGGTCAGCTCCGCCGGATCGAGTGTCGGACAGTCGCCCGGCACGCACAGCGCTCTTTCGAAACCCTCTTCGATGGCCTTGGCGAGGCCGAGCGAGGCCGCCGCGCTCTGACCGGCCTCCGCCGAATCCTCGACGACGACGGCCCCGATGTAGCTGGCCGCCAGCGCCACCGACGGCTCGCAGGTCACGACGATTGTCGCGTCGATCGCCTCGCATTCGTCTAGCGCGCTTAGTACGTCGCCCACCATCGCCTTCGCCAGGTCCCTGCGCAGCGAATCCGCCACGCTTTCGCCCAGTCTTTTCTTGGCCAGGGGCAAGCGCTTCACTGGTAGGATTGCGGCGGTGCGCATGAGGCCAAGGGTATCCGGGCGGCACGTTCGAGCATCGCGCGAGTTCTTCGTGGTTTCCGCGGTGGTTCTGGCGTGCGCGTGGATCGCCGTTCCCGCTCAGGCGGCGCAGCCCACAATCGCCACCGACGGAGCGTCGGCTACCGGCTCGACCTACGCGCTGGTGGAAGGCAACGGCAGCGCCGAAGGGGTTGCCACCACGTTTCACGCCGACTATGCGTCTGCGGGCGAATCATGGTGCACGAGTCACGGTGCCGAAGGCACGCCACGCGAAACCGGCCCAAAGTCGCTCGGCTCCGGCGATGCGGAGATGAGCGAACTCCACGTGGAACTGTCCGGTTTGGAACCCGGGAGCGAATACTGCACCGAGATGGTCGCCGAAAACAGCGACGGCACTGCGCATGGTGCACAGGTCTACTTCAGCACGCCTGTGCCGCCTTCGGTCAGTGCCGAGGCGGCGTCCCAGATAACGGTCAGCGACGCCACGCTCGAAGCGACGATCGAACCCAAAGGTTCTGAAGAAACAACGTACGAGTTCTTCCTGGAAGCGCCTTCGTGCGCGTCCTATGGGGTCGGCTTCTGCGAAGCATCCGGTGGAGTGCCCATATTCAAAGGAAGTCTCCCGGCAGGCTCCGGGACGAAAACGGTCAGCGTGGACCTCGCCGACGTTGGGAAGACCCTGGCAGCGAACACCATCTACGGCTACCGGGTGGAAGCGACACGCGGGGTCGCGGCAAGCTCCGGCGAGTTGAAGACGTTCACCACGCCCGAAGAAACGCCTGTGCCGGCGGGCGGCGGCGGTGGCTCCACATCCAACTCCTCCGGCTCGCAGACAACCGGCTCGCAGACAACCGACTGGCAGACGTTCATACCGCCGACATCCCAGACGACGCTTCCCTACGCGTTGCCGGAGATCTACGGCAAAGCGCCCGCCAAAGGCCACTCAAAGGGCAAGCGAGTCGTCAAGCACAAGAGGCACAAACACCACAAACCCAAAGGCAAGCGCAGACACCACAAAGCCCGCAAAGGGTAGGCGCCTGAAGGGCCCCAAAGGATTTGTGTGCTCGCTAGCGTTCCAACGAGACCGCGAACTTCAGGGTCTCGGTTGCGACCGCGGCGCGCGATTCGGCGTCGCTCATCATCGTGTCGAGCCGGAGTGTGGGTAGATCGCTTTCCAGACTCTCGCGCGTCTCGTCGCTGACGATTCCGTCGAGCAGGCCCGGTTGCACCGTCTCGTAGAAAGCGGCCACGCCCGCCGTGCTCGCGGGCTGGTCGTAGGCGGCGAGGAACGCCGCGGTCGGTCCCTTGACGACCTGGCCCGCGACGATTGGGCTGACGCACACCACCGCCGCCGGAGTTCTCGCGAGCGCTTCGCCCAGCACGTGCAGAATCGGCCAGATCGAGATGACCGGGTTGCTGGGACCGACGATCACCGCGCGCGCCTGCGCCAGCGCTTCGAGCGCCTCGGGCGTTGGCTGAGCAGAGTGACTCGGCTTGGGGCTCGGTGGTGGCTGTTCTCCCGCGACCATCAGGTGCGCTTGGGCGGGTGTCGCGAATGTCACCTCGCGCACCGGGCCCGCAGCTCGGTCGCGGACCATGAACTGCTGGAAATCCCGCCAGCCGGACTCGGTACGTACGAGCGTGCGCAGCGGTGCGTCGCACATGGGCAGGACGCCGGCCCGAACGCCGATCGCCTCGTTGAGGTGTGCGAGTGCCTCGGTGGGGCGCAGGCCCTCGGCCTCCATGCGCTTGCGCTCCAAGCACCATGCGAGGTCACGGTCGCCGAGGTTGAACCACACGTTGGTGCCGAGCCTGCGCAGGGCGTCCATCACCTCGAAGGTATCGCCCTCGATGCCCCAGCCGCGTTCGTCGATGAGGTCGGCAAGCCAGAAGGAGACTAGGTCCGGGTCGGGGGAGACGTGCGAGCCGTAGATCTCGATGTCATCGCCCGTGTTGGCGATCACCACCAGATCCTCGGCGCCGACCACGTCCAACATGCCGCGCGCCAACTTCGCCCCGCCGGTGCCCCCGGCCAGCACCACGACCGGTCCGTCCGCGGAGCTCACTTCCAGTCGTCGTCGGGCAGGCCGGTGATCCTGATGCCCGCGTGTGTTTTGTGCTTCGCGTTGATGGAGATCATCAGCGCCGTCATCGACTCCGCGATGCGAGCCATCTCCAGGCGCCCGCAGTCCACGCAGCGCAACCCCCCGATCCGCTGAAGCAAGAGGGCCGCCTCGGTCTTGTCCTCGCGCGAATCGCCGCACACGAGCACATCCTGGGCGAGGTCGTAGTCGAGGTCGGTCAGCGACGCCGCGCTCACCGTGTGCAGAGCCGAGACGATCCTCACCCCCTCGGGCACCATCTCCTGGGCGGCCTGCGCGGCCGAGCCCTGCCAAACCCCCAACATGCGCGTGGCCCGTCCGCTGACCGCGGCCGCCAGCGGCACGGTGGCGTCGATCAACAGCTGGCCGGCTCGCAGCGAGCCCTTCAGGTTTTTCAGCGTCTCCGACTGGCTGCGAAAGGGAACGCTCAAGATCACGGTCTCGACCGCCTCGACCGCCTTTGCGTTCTCGGCCCCCGTAAATCCACCCTCGGGTACAGCCGCACGAGCCTTGTTCGCGGCCTCGACCGCGCGTCCCTCATCACGCGAGCCGATCACGATCGGCACCCCGGCGCGCCCCAATCGAACCGCCAAGCCAAAGCCGAGCGCGCCGGAGGCTCCAACGATCGCGACAGGGTCGGTGGGGGAGGCAGCCACGGCGGCGCAGTATAGGCTTGGAGGATGCGATTCGAGGGCACCACCGCGCTGGTCACCGGCGGAGCGTCCGGTATCGGCGCCGCCACCGCGCGTCTGCTCGCCGCCGAAGGAGCCCGCGTGGCGATCGGCGACATCAACGAGGAAGGGGCCCGCGAGCTGGCCGGCGAGCTGGACGGGCTCGGCTGCAAGCTCGACGTGAGCGACACCTCGTCGGTCCGCGCGGCGGTCGCTTCCATCGAGCAAGATCTCGGCCCGATCGGCGTGCTCGTCAACAACGCCGGCACCGACCTCTTCTCCTATTTCGTCAACTCCGACGAGGGGCTCTGGGACTTCGTGCTGGGGGTCAACCTGCGCGGAGTCCTGGCCGTCACACACGCGGTTCTCCCCGGCATGCAGGAACGTCGGGTCGGAGCGATCGTCAACGTGGCCTCCGAGGCGGGGCGCGTGGGCTCGCAGGGCTCCTCGGTCTACTCGGCCGCCAAGGCCGGCGTGATCGGCTTCACCAAGGCGATCGCCCGCGAGTCCGCCCGCTATCGAGTGCGCTCCAATGCGGTCGCTCCCGGCCCGATCGAGACGCCGCTCTTGAACGCCGCCCCGCAACTGCTCGGCGAGCTCGGCGAGCGCCTCAAGCAAGGCATGGTCAACCAGACGGTGATGGGGCGCTCGGGCGAGCCGGCCGAGGTCGCTGCCGCGATCGCCTTTCTGGCTTCAGACGACGCTTCGTATGTGACGGGCCAGACACTGAACGTCAGCGGCGGCCTCTCCATGTGGTGACCCCCTCGCGAGTGGATATCCGCGAGGTCGGGCCCCGCGACGGCTTCCAAAACGAGCCCGAGACCATCCCCACCGAGCGCAAGGTAGAGCTGATCGACATGCTCGCCCGCACCGGCCTGCGCCGCCTGGAGGTGACCAGCTTCGTGCGTCCCGATGTGATCCCCCAGCTGGCGGACGCCGAGGAGGTGCTCGCGCGCATCGACGTGCCGCCGGAAGTGGCGATCAGCGTGCTGATTCCCAACGAGCGCGGTCTCGAGCGGGCGCTGGAGGTGCGTGACGAGCTTTCCCGGCGGCGGCCGGCGTTCGATGAGATCAACGTTTTTCTGTCCGCCTCGGAGACACATAACCGCCACAACGTCAATCGTTCGGTGGAGGAGTCGTTGCAGTCACTCGAAAAAGCGCTGCCCTACGCGCGCGCGGGGGGCCTTCGCTGCGAGGCGGTCATCTCCACTTCCTTCGGCTGTCCCTACGAGGGTCGTGTGCCGCCCGAGCGGGTGCTTGAGATCGCCACGCGCCTACGCGATGCCGGTGCCCAGGAGATCGGCTTCGGAGACACCACCGGCATGGCCAACCCGGTGCAGGTAGCAGCGTTCTTCGAGATGGCTTTCGATCGGCTGGGTCACGCGGGGCAGGGTGATCCTCGGGGCGTCTCCGCGTACTGCGATCCTCGAGCGCCCGCCGGCGAGAGCGCCTCGCAGCCCGGCGCGGGCGAATCGGACGCCGACGCCCCACAGCTCACCGCCCACTTCCACAACACCCGCGGCCAGGGCCTCGCCAACGTGCTCGCCGCGCTACAGGCGGGCGTGTCGAGCTTCGAGTCGAGCTTCGGCGAGCTGGGCGGTTGCCCCGTCCCCGCCGGGGCCACCGGCAACATCGCCAGCGAGGATCTCGTCTCGATGCTGCACGAGATGGGAATCGACACCGGTATCGATCTTGGCGCCTTGCTCGCCTGTGCCCGGCGTGCACAGGAGGTGCTCGGCCGTCCCCTCGGCTCCCACACGCTCGTGGCCGGGCCCGTTTCGCAACTCTAGGCGGCTCCTGTCGCGGTGGGCTCAGCCCCCGCTGGCGCCGCGTCGGCTTGGCGTGCCTGCTCGCGCATCGCCGCCACGCAATACTCCTGCACCGCCACCTCCATCTCCAGGGTCTGCGCGAGCGCGGGCCGAGCAGAGGCGTCGATCACGCGCTTGGCTCGACCTACCGCCACGGGTGAATTGGCCAGCAATTCGTCTACAAGCGCTTGTGTTGCTTGTTCCATCTCGGCGGGCGCCACGACGCGGTTGACTAGCCCGATCCGCTCGGCCTCGGCCGCATCGATCGTACGCCCGGTCATGATCAGCTCCTTCGCTCGGCCGAGGCCGACGACGGCCGGCAAACGCGTCGAGCCGCCGACATCGGGGATGATCCCGAACTTCACCTCCGGAAGGCCAAGTTGCGCGTCGTCGGAGGCGATGCGCAAGTCACAGCCGAGGGCCACCTCAAGCGCTCCGCCGACACATGTGCGGTGGATCTGGCAGATGACCGGCTTTGGCATAGCTTCGGCCAGGTTCGGGCATTCGAGGAACGTGTTTCGGAAAGGGCGCAAGTTGCCCGGTGTGCTCGCTGAGGCCATCAGCTCGCCGAGATCCACGCCGGCCGAGAACACCGGTCCCTCGCCGCGCAGCACGACGCAGTGCACCGACTGCTCGGCATCGGCGTCGCGTAGTGCATGGGCGAGAGCACGCAGCAGCTCCTGGCTCATCGCGTTGCGCTTCTCGGGGCGGTTCAGCACGATGTGGCGCGCGGCGCCGCGGTCTTCTGTTGTGACGATGCTCATTGGGCGGTTCCTAGTGTTCGTGGTGGAGTCTCGAAATCGGTGCCTCGCGCGCGGGGCTCATTTCGAGGAGTTCGACGCTCTTCAGCTCAGGTCCAGCACCTGGGTGGGCGCTTCGATCTTGCCATCGTGGCCCTCGCTGGGCACGATCGCGGTGCCGACGGCAAAGAACTCGATCGTGTGGCTGCCCCAGCCATGGTTCTTCTCCTGCAGGTCAACGCCGACAATGCCCTCCGCGCTCAAAGTCTGCGCCTCCGATTGCATGCGCTCCATCGCCAGCTCACGAGCGTCGTAAAGGGCTTGGGTGAAGTTCGCAAGCTCAACGTTGCGTCCTGTCTGGGCCATCGACTTGAGCATCCCCCTGTGGGCCACGTGGTAGACGCAACTGCCCATCACCATGCCCACGGGACGATGGCCGGTGCGCAATAGCGTCCAGAAGTCCTGGCCCGAGAGGTCGCTGGTGAACGGGCGGCCGTTGGGCGCACGATGAAGAACTCCCTCGCGGTGCTTGACCGCTGTGCCGATCGCGATGAACTCGGCCATGTCCTGACCCCACTCGTAGCGGCCGATGTCCAGACGTACCCCCACCACGCCGTCGGCTCCCAGCTGATCGGCCTCCTCCTCCATGCGCGTCATCGCAAGCTGTCGCGCGCCGTACATCGCTTCTGAGAGTACCGTCATCTCCTGGCTTTTCTTCCAGCCGGCCACCTGGATGCCGATGTGGTAGATCGAGCTGCCCACCACCAGCCCGACGGGATCGAAGCCGGCCTGCTTGATCAAGAGAAACTCATTCACGCTCAGGTCCGAGGTGAACAGCCCCGCGCGGTTTTGTTGCAGGCGCGCTCGGCCCGCCTCGGGAATCCCCTCCAGCGACGTGGGGTCATACGCGCTCTCGCTCTCTTCGACATCGCTCATGTCGCTGCTCCTCGTCTCGGGTTCATGCTCGTGCTCTCCTCTAGGTCGTCAAGTCAACAATGGTCTCGGGTGCAAACGGGATCGTCGCCGGGTCCTCGCGGACCGCGGTGCCGATGGCGTGGAAGGTCACCATCAGCCCGCCGCGCGAATATGTCCCGGCCCCGACCGTGGTCCGCTGGATGCCATGGGCGATACGCACGCCGATCACGCCGCTCGCGTCGAGCTTCGCGGCCTGATGGGTCAGGCGTGCCACGACGCTCTCACGCGCGCTGTAGACGCCTTCGGTGAATTCGGGTAGCTCCTGGTTTTGGGTGAAGCCCAAGCCGCCGACGCCGCTCATCATCTGCGTGGAGTAGGAGGCGCCCACGAAGTACACCGAGCTCCACGCAACGACCCCGAGTGGCTCCACGCCGGCGCTGAGCAGCTTCGCGTAGTCGGCGACCGACAGCTCGGTAAGAACGGGGGCGTGGCGCGCGCGACGGTCGTTCCCACTGGGACTGCCATCGCGACTATTGGCAGCGCCGGCCGTCGAGCCGCCTGGCGTGCTCGTCTTCTCTCGACGGACGGCTGTCCCGATCACCACGTACTCGATCGCGTTTTCGGCCCAGTCGTGCGCGCCGGTGTTCAGATCGACTCCCACCACCGCGTCCGCCCCGACTTGCTGTGCCTCTTGGGCGAGACGTCCAAGAGCGAGTTCGCGCACCTCGTTCCAGGCTCCTGAGAGCGCTTCCATCTCGAACATGAAGCTGCCGCCCATCGCCGACGGCCATGGTGTCGTCTGGTAGCCCACCTGATAGATCGAGCTGCCCATCACCTGCGAGACGGGTTTCAGTCCCAGTTGATGGCAGAGCGCGAAATCGCCTACCGAAAGGTCGGATGTGAAGCTGCCGCCATGTTCGCCAAGCTCGCGAAGTCGTCGTTCGGCGCCCAACGGGATGCCCCCTCGCTCGACTTGCGCGAGCGACTCGGCCTGTTCGGCTGCGCTCTCGCCGGGGTCCGCAGGCTCGTCGTCCTCCTCGACGTCAAGCGGTGGTTGGTCCGCGCTCATCGCGCTCCGTCTTTTTGCGCCATACGCCTCTCGGAAGGGGTCCTCGCGACTGGGTAAGTTGGGTTCATCCGACCAGTTTTTCGAGCGCGGCTCGCGCATCGGCGCTGCGCTCTGCCTCTTCGCGTAGCTGCGCCGCAAGCTCGCTGACCCATTGGCCGGCGTCGAGCTGCTCGCGCTTGATCGCGATGCCGCCAACCTTGCGCTCGCGGCTGCCCTGCACACGGTCGCCTTCGACCGTCAATTCGTATGAGGTCTCACCGAGGTTCACCTCGACGCGACGCACCTGCTTCTCGCCACGTCCCAGCAGGCCGCCGCCACGTCGCTCAACGCGTGTACGGGTGGGCAGCGAGCTCTCGAGCTTGCTTGCCAGCACGGCAATCGAGATGCGTAGATCCGAACCATCGGCACGCAGCCCGGCCGCGGAGAGGTCGAAGTCATCCTCGACGGACATGAACCTAGAGGCTACTCGACTACATTTTGGGGTATGCCCGATCCTGGCCAGATTCGCGTATCCGACGCCGAGCGCGAACGGCTGGTCGAGGAGCTGCACGAGCACACCGTTTCCGGACGACTCACCGCCGAGGAGCTGGACGAGCGCTTGGGGGCCGTGTATGCGGCGCGTACGCGATCGGATCTCGACGCGTTGCGCGCCGACCTGCCGGTCAGCACGGTGGCCGCGCGGGCCGCTCTCGTCGAGCGTAAGTCGCATCTGCGCCGCCGCCTCGTGCAGGAGGCGGGCGCGTCAGCCGCCGCGTCGCTGGTTTGCATCGCGATCTGGCTCGCCAGCGGGGCCACCGGCGCTTTCTGGCCGATCTGGGTGATCATCTTCACTTTGCTGCCGCTGTTGCGCGATAGCTGGCGGCTGCTCGGGCCGGGATCGGACATCGACGTCGTGGAGGCGCGCTTGCAGGCTCGCCACGAGCGCCGGCTGGCCCGCGACCATCGCCGCTCGCGCTACCGCCGCCTGTTGCCTTAACGCTTGCCTCCGGGCGGTGCCTTAGCGCTCGCCTGCCGCGTGTTGTCTTAGCGCTCGCCTCCCACGTGTTGGAGGGCCGGAGGTGCTGTGTTGCGATTGGGTGCCCTACGCGCGCGCAGGGGGCCTTGCGCAAGGCGCAGGATTCCGTCCGGGGCCGCCCGATAGGCTCAGCGGTGGATGAGCGATCTGCATCAAGCGACCGAGCGCGCGCTGGCTGGCGGGCCGGAGCGCCACCACGAGAAGGCGCGCCAGCAGGGCAAGCTCGAGGTGCGCGAGCGGGTCGGCCTGCTGCTCGACGAGGGCTCCTTCTCAGAGGAGGCTCTGCTTGCCAATTGGAACGAGGACGGCCTCGGCGCCGACGGCGTCGTCACGGGCGTGGGCGCGATCGAAGGGCGTCCGGTCGCCTTGATGGCCAACGATCCCACCGTCAAGGCCGGCTCATGGGGACCGAAGACGGTCGAGAAGATCCTGCGCATCCAGGAGCGCGCGTCGAGCTTGGGCATCCCGATGGTCTACCTCGTCGACTCGGCCGGCGCCCGCATCACCGAGCAGGTCCAGATGTTTCCGGGCAGGCGTGGGGCGGGGCGGATCTTCTTCAACGAGGTGCGCATGTCGGGCGTGGTGCCCCAGGTGTGCGTCCTGTTCGGGCCGAGCGCGGCCGGGGGCGCCTACATCCCGGCCTTCTGCGACATCGTGATCATGCGCGAGGGCAACGCCTCGATGTATCTGGGCTCCCCGCGCATGGCCCAAATGGTGATCGGCGAGGACGTCAGCTTGGAGGAGATGGGCGGCGCTCGGATGCACACCGGCGTCTCGGGCTGTGCCCACCAGCTGGTCAAGAGCGACGAGGAGGGGATCGAACTGGCGCGACGCTACCTCTCCTATTTCCCCACGAATTGGGAGACGCAGCCTCCGCCGGCGGCACCGCTCGCGCCGGCCGTGAGCGCCGAGCGCAGCGATATCGCAAGCGTGATCCCGGCCGACGAGAACAAGCCGTTTGACATGCTCGCCTTGATCGACGCGCTCGTCAACGAAGGCTCGTTGCTACAGGTTCACCCACGCTGGGCCAAGGAGTTGATCATCGGCTACGCGCGCTTGGAGGGCCGCGCGATCGGGATCGTCGCCAACCAGCCCAAGCACAAGGGCGGAGTGCTGTTCTCCGACTCCGCCGACAAGGCCGCGCGCTTCATCTGGACTTGCAACGCCTTCAACATCCCCCTCCTGTTCTTGGCCGACGTGCCCGGCTTCATGATCGGCACCCAGGTCGAGCGTGCCGGCATCATCAGGCACGGAGCCAAGATGATCAGCGCCGTCTCGGAAGCCACGGTGCCGAAGATCTCGGTGATCGTGCGCAAGGCCTACGGCGCCGGTCTGTACGCGATGGCGGGGCCGGCCTTCGACCCCGATTGCTGTATCGCATTGCCGAGCGCCTCGATCGCCGTGATGGGGCCCCAGGCGGCTATCAACGCCGTCTACTACAACCAGCTTCAAGCGATTCCCGACGGCGCCGAGCGAGCGGTCAAGACCGAGGAGCTGAGGGGCGAGTACGCGCAGGACATAGACCTGCTGCATCTGGCCTCCGAGATGGTTATCGACGCGGTGGTTGAGCCAGAGCGTCTGCGCGAGGATTTGGTCGCGCGCTTCGCTTACGCCTCGGCCAAGCGTCGCGAATGGCCCGCCAAGCGCAACCCCGTGACGCCCGTTTAGCATGGGCTCGATGGATGCCACAGATCTAGCGTTCGCGGGCATCGCTCGCCAGGCCGAGCTGATCGCGGCCGGCGAAGTGTCATCGCGCGAGCTGGTCGAGATCTATCTCGGTCGAATCGAACGCTATGACTCCCAACTGAACGCGTTTCGAGTCGTGTTCTCCGAGCGGGCGCGGATGGAAGCCGACCAGGCCGACGCGCGCCGTCGAGCCGGCAGTGGGCCGGCCGAGCGACCCTTGCTTGGAGTGCCGATCGCTGTCAAGGACGAATTCGACGTGGCGGGCGAGGTGACCACGTTTGGCACCAACGCTTATGGTGAGCCCGCGCGGGAGGACTCGGAGATCGTGCGTCGCGCGCGGGCGGCGGGCGCGGTGATCGTCGGCAAGACGCACATGCCGGAGCTGGGCGCCTTCCCTTGGACCGAGTCGCCAACCTGGGGAGCAACCCACAACCCGTGGCGGCTGGAGCACAGTCCCGGAGGATCCAGCGGCGGCAGCGCAGCGGCGGTCGCGGCCGGGCTGGTCGGCGCGGCGCTTGCCGGTGACGGTGGGGGGTCGATCCGCTTTCCGGCCGCCTACTGCGGGCTGTTCGGATTGAAGACCCAGCGCGGGCGCGTGCCCTTGGCTCCACACCTGGACGCGTGGCACGGGTTGTGCGTGAACGGGGTGTTGGCACGCTCGGTGGCAGACAGCGCGCTGTTCTATGACGCGATCGCCGACGGGCCGCGCGACCCGGGCGCCGAGGCGGTGCCGGCGGTCTCCTTCTTGGCGGCGCTCGCAGGGGCGGCGGAGGGCAGGGGCGAGGCGTCCTCGTCGCACTCCTCTGGTGCGGTCGCGGCGTGGCGTCCGTTGAGGATTGCGTTGGCGAGCAAGCTGCCGCCCTCGCCGCTCACCAAGCTGCACTCCGATAATCGGGCCGCCTTGGATGAGACGGCGGAACTGCTGCGCGGGCTCGGCCACGAAGTGCAGGAGCGGGAGATCGACTACGGCCCGCTGGTGCCCCCGCCCGAGTTCACAGCGATCTATCTGCGCAGCCTGCACGAGGAGGCGGCCACGTTCGCTCACCCGGAGCGCCTGAAACGGCGCATTCGCACACTCGCCCGCATCGGCGGGACGCTTCCAGCCGGTGCCGTGGATTGGGCGCTTGGGCGGCGGGCCGCGTACGCCGCAAAGATCAACGAGCCGCTGGTCAACCACGACGTGCTGTTGATGCCGGTGAGCCCCGCGCCGCCCCCGAGGATCGGTGCGCGCGAGGGGCTGGGTTGGCTGCGCACGGCGCTCGCCGCGTCGGCGACGGTCGCGTACGCGGCGCCCTGGAACTTCACCGGACAGCCCGCTTGTTCGGTGCCCGCGGGTTTCGCCGCGGACGGGCTGCCCCGCGCGGTGCAGTTCGTGGGCAAGCGGAACGACGAGGCCACGCTGATCTCGCTCGCCGCGCAAATCGAAGCTGCGCGTCCCTGGACGCAAGATCGCCCAGCGGCGTTTTCGTGAACCAGGAGGATCTGCTCGAGCTTGCGGTCGGGCTGGCGCGGGACGCGGGCGCTCTCCTGCTTGAGCGCTTCCAGGGCGGGCGCGAGCGGGCTTTGGCCAGCAAGAGCACTCCCACCGACCTGGTCTCCGAGGCCGATCTCTCCTCAGAGGGTTTGATTCGAAGGCGACTGGCGCAAGCGCGCCCGGACGACGGGATCCTCGCGGAGGAGGGGGGAGGCAGCGAGGGGACGAGCGGTCTGACCTGGATCGTGGACCCGCTCGACGGGACCGTCAATTTCTTGTTTGCGATTCCCCAATGGTGTGTGAGCGTGGCGGTCGCCGACGAGGCCGGCTCGCTGGTGGGCGCGATCTACGATCCAAGTCGCGACGAGCTGTTCAGCGCGACACGCGAGGGCGAGGCGTGGCTGAACGGCGATCCCCTCGCGGCCTCCGCGGACTCGCGGCAGCCGAGCGCCGATCTCGCGGGCGCGATGGTGGCCACCGGCTTCGCTTACGACGCTTCGGTGCGTGCCGCCCAGGCCGAGGTGCTCGCGGGGCTGATTCCGCGCGTGCGAGACATTCGTCGCTTCGGGTCGGCCGCTCTGGACCTTGCGTGGACGGCGTGCGGTCGCTATGACGCCTACTTCGAGCGGACGACCAAGCCTTGGGACATAGCCGCCGGGACACTCGTTTGCGAAAGGGCGGGCCTCACGGTGAGGGAGTTGCCCGAGCGCGACCGTCTGCCGCCGGGCGTGCTTGCGGGTACGCAGGGGCTCGCCGACGAGCTGTTCGCTCTGGTGGGGTGATCGGCGCGATCGGCCTGCGGCGGCCGGCGATTCATCGCCTATCGAGTCGATGCGGCGGGTGGTGTGTGGTTTCAGTACATAGGCGACAGATGTGTCAGGACATAGGAGAACCGAGTGAGGGGGGTCTTTTATGGGGATGGCGCGGTTTCTGGTCGAGGCTCATGTGTTGGAGGGTCGAACCGGTCAATGAGTTGGCGGCGGCGCATGGGGTGCACCGCAGCTGGATCTACAAGCTGCTTGGCCGCTACCGAGAGGGTGGTTATGAGGCTCTGGAGTCTCGTTCTAGGCGACCGAAGTCCTGCAAGCACGCTACGTCTGATGAGATCGTGCGGGCGATCGTTGGGCTGCGCGAGCGGCTCGTAGGGGAAGGTCACGATGCCGGTGCGCACACGATCTCCCACCATCTCGCCCGAGAGATCGAGAGGGACGTGGTGGCGCCGTCGGTCTCGACGATCTGGCGAATCCTCAAGAGGGAGGGTCTCATCGTCTCCCAACCACAGAAGCGGCCGGCCAGCAGCCTGATCCGCTTCCAAGCAGACCTCCCGAATGAGATGTGGCAGACCGACATCACGCACTGGCGCCTGGCGCAGGGCATGGACGTTGAGATCCTCAACATGATTGACGATCACTCACGCCTGTTCCTGGTCAGCCAGGCGTTCAAGACGGTCAAGGCCGTCGATGTCGTCGAGGTCTTCCAGGAGACCGTTGATCTGCACGGACTACCTGCCTCGCTGCTGTCCGATAACGGCGCGGTGTTCACGGGGTTCTACCGCGGTGGGAAGGTGCTCTTGGAGTCAGAGCTACAGCGCCTCGGCGTACTGTTCAAGAACTCCCGTCCCTACCACCCCCAGACCTGCGGGAAGATCGAGCGGCTACACCAGACGCTCAAGCGCTACCTGGCAAGACAACAACCAACCAGGACGCTCGCAGAGCTGCAGGAGCAACTCGACGCGTTCGTCCACTACTACAACACCACAAGACCCCACAGAGCCCTGGACGGCCGCACTCCACTACAGGCCTACAGCACCAGGATCAAGGCCAGGCCGCCAACCACAACGCTGCCAGCCACCCACTTCCGCGTCCGCCAAGACAAGGTCGACACCAACGGCACGGTGACCCTCCGCTACGACAGCCGCCTCCACCACATCGGCATCGGCAGAGCCCACAAAGGCCGCACGATCAAGCTCCTCATCGCCGACCGCGACATCCGCATCCTCGACCCCAACACCGGCGAACTCATACGCCAGCTCACCCTCAACCCCAACCGCGACTACCAACCCATCAAACAAACCTGAAACGTCTACGATGTGCCGAGACATCAGTCTCCGATGTCCCGACACATCACACGATGCGGCGGGTGGGAATCGAACCCACACGCCCTTCCGGACAATGCCTTTTGAGAGCATCGCGTCTACCGTTCCGCCACCGCCGCAACGAACCCAATATACGCGTAGTTGAACTCCGGCGCGGCTAGACCGGGCGCGCCAAGGCGTCGTGTTCGCCACCGGGGGCGAGCTGCTCGAGCTCGATGTTCCAGCCTTGGGAGAAGCCTCGCATGGCAAATGCGATCAGGAGGATCTGGACGGGGATGAGCACGAGCGTGAGCACGCCGAGCAGGCCGGCGGGGAGCGCGGGTTCGATGAAGCCGGACTTGTCGCGGGCAAACCAGCTGGGGGCGGCGACCAAAGCGAACACGAGCAGGAGCAAAGCCAAGGCGGCCGCCATCGGCAAGACGCCACGACTCCAGCGCCACGCGAAGAAGGCCATCACGAAATACAGGATTGCCCAAACCAGGAGGATCGGGATGTCGCCCTCCATGACCGACCAGCCTCCGATCGTGATGATCAAGATCAAGGCCGCGGAGGCGAGCAGCAGGAGAACGACCGTCGCGCGCGTGGCCATGACCACGGACTTGTCGCGGTTGGGGTGCGTCACGATCACGCCGTCAGGCGCGTTTGTCCCCGAAGTCGAAGCCATCGCACCAATGACCTTACAATCTGGAGCGGTCCTCATGCAACCGAGCGGGCGTGGTGGAACTGGTAGACACGCTGGCCTTAGGAGCCAGTGGGCTTATGCCCTTGGGGGTTCGAGTCCCTCCGCCCGCATCGTGGCCAGCCGGTCGCGCAAGGCCGAGGCCTGTGCGGGACCCGGCTGATGCATCGGCGCGACGGCAGGCTCGAACACGGCTTCGAGGGCGAGCGCGGCCTCCGAAGAGCGTTCGAAGCCGAACATGCCGACCGATCCGGCGAGCATGTGGGCGGCGCGGCGCGCCCGTTCGCGCTCCTCCTCGGAGAGCTCGCCGGCGATCAGCTGCGCAACGGCGCGTTCGAGCAGGGAGACACGCTCCAAGACGACCGATTCGTGCTCGGTCCAGACGGTTTGCAAGGTTGCGTTCATACGCCTTCTCTTGCCTGTTTCGGCATGCAAACGCGGGGAGCGCAGGGGGGAAAGCCACGTTTGGCGTCCGGGTTGATGCGCAATCCCGACCTCTGTGGTAGAAGTTAGGGAAGCCTAATGCGACGCGACGACCGGATATCTGGATGAGCTTTGCCGAGACAGCCGTGCTTGGTGCCATCGCCGGCTTCACGATCTACATAGGGCTGCCTTTGGGTCGCATGGAACGGGTGGACGACCGCACGCGAGTCTGCCTGGCGATGTTCTCGGTGGGGATCTTGGCGTTCATCTTCATGGATGTGACGACCAATGCTCAGGGGATCGTGGCGGATGCACTTCACGCCTACAAGGACAACACGGGCAGCTTCGGCAAAGTGATCGGCCTGTTCGCCGTCTTGGCGGTCGGCTTCACGGCCGGAGTCGCCGGGATCTCGGCGTTCGAGCGTCGCCTGCGCACGCGCACGGCGCCGCCGCCGATAGCCGGAGGGTCCTCGGTCGCTGCGGTGGAGCCGGGGGCCGCCTCGGCGGTAGTTCTCGAGGAGGCCGACAGGGCGGCGCTCGAAGCTCGCCAAAGGGCATTGCACACGGGCATGGTTATCGCGATGGCGATCGGGCTGCACAACTTTGCGGAGGGGCTCGCGATCGGGGTATCCGCGAAAACGGGGGCGATCGGCTTGGCGACGGTCTTGATCATCGGCTTCGGTCTGCACAACGCGACCGAGGGGTTTGGCATCGTGGGGCCGCTGGGCAACGTGAAGCCGACGTGGAAGTGGCTCGGCTTGGCGGGCCTGATTGGTGGCGGCCCGACTTTCTTGGGGACTCTCGTCGGCTATCAGGTCGATTCGAGCGCCTTGGAGCTTCTGTTCTACGCGTTGGCGGGCGGCGCCGTGCTTTATGTGATCGGCGAGATCTGGAACGGGATGCGCCGCTACGGCTACCGCACGCTTGGGTTGTGGATGCTGGCCGGCGGGTTCTTGCTGGGGGTCGCCACGGACCTCGTCGTCACCTACGGCGGAGCCTGACCACACGCGCACGCACACACACGCATAAGCACGCGCGCAGGGTCACCACCCGGGGAACCCAACACCAACAGGCCGCACCGCGGCGCCTCAGCCGGCGATCAGGGCGGCGGGTCGGGCCAAGGCCTCTTCGGCGGCGCGGACCGACTCCACGAATATCTCGGTGCCCGTGAGCATCAGCTCGCGGGTGATCGTGAGCGGGGGCAGGAAACGGGCGACGTTGCCGTAGTGGCCGCCAACCTCGATGATGACGCCGCGGTGGAAGCACTCGGTGCGGACTTGGGCCGCCATCTCGGGCCACGGCTGCTTGGTCTCGCGATCGTGGACCAACTCAATCCCAATCATGAGGCCGCGCCCGCGCACGTCACCCACGGACGGGAGCCCCGCTTGGGCTTCGCGCAGGAGCTCCAAAGTCAACTCGCCGAGGGCGGCCGCGTGGGCGGGCAGGTCCACCGCCAGCATGAAGTCGATCGCGGCCAAGCCGGCGGCCATGGCGACCTGGTGGCCGCGAAAGGTGCCTATGTGGGCGCCTTGAGTCCAGGTGTCGAGCCCGGAGTCATAGGCGATGCAGGAGAGGGGATAGCCGATCCCGCCGATCGCCTTGGAGAGGGTCATGACGTCGGGCTGGACGCCGTCGTGTTCGCAGGCGAACATCTTGCCGGTACGGGCAAAGCCGGTTTGGATCTCGTCGCAGATGAGCGGGACGTCGTGCTTTGAGGCGATCCGGCGCACCTCGGTCAGGTAGCCGGCGGGAGGGACGATCGTGCCGCCCTCGCCTTGGATCGGCTCGATCAGGATGGCCGCGGGCTTGGGGATGCCGCTGTGGGGGTCCTCCAAAGACGTATCGAGCAGCTTGGCGCAGGCCGTCTCGCAAGAGTCGGGCTCCAGGCCCAGTGGGCAGCGGTAGCAGTAGGGGTAGGGCATGAAGTGCACGGGCGATGAGGCGGGGCCGCCGAAGCCGATATCGCTGGTGACCGAAAGCGCGCCGGTGGTCATGCCGTGGTAGGAGCCTTGGAAGGCGATCACCGCCTCGCGTCCGGTGTGGGCGCGGGTCAGCTTCAATGCGGACTCGATCGCATCTGAGCCGGTCGGGCCGCCGAAGTGGAACTTGGCGCGCTCGCGCAGCGCGCCGGGCAGCAGTTCCTTGAGGCGGGTCATGAGGCGCAGCTTCGGCTTGGTGGGGAAATCCAAGGCGTGCACCAGCTTGCGCTCCTGCTCGGCCGCGGCGGCCAGGACCGAGGGATGGCCGTGGCCCACGTTGAGGACCCCGGCGCCACCGAAGAAATCCACGAACGTATTGCCGTCGGCGTCCTTCATGGTGGCGCCCCGGCCCTCTTCGATCGCGACGGGAACGCTGCGCGGGTAGGAGCGGGCGCTCGACTCCAAAGCATCCTGTTCGGCGAGCATCTCGCGCGAACGCGGCCCGGGCACCTCGTCGGCGAGCGCCGGGGCGGGCTCGAAGTGCAGCTCCTCGAAGTTGTGCTCCCCTTGGCTCATGCTCAGGTCTCAGGCGACTATAGCTTTCGCGGGGCTTGCGCCTGGTTTCCCTGGGCCCGGTGTTATCCGGGAAGCTCGGACGGGAGGGGCGCGGGTCCGAGGGATGGATCGTCGTTCGTGCCCTCGGCGTTACGCAGTTCACGCATCACCGGGAACGGGGCGACCTCCCGCAGCGTCTCGTGCCCGGTCAGGATCATGAGCAGGCGGTCGACGCCCATGCCACCGCTGGCCGACGGCGCGAGGCCGTACTCGAGTGCACGCACGTACTCCTCGTCGTGGGGGTGGGGGGCGTCGTCGTCGTCGGCCATGCGCTGCCTGCGCTGGGCGACGAAGCGCTCGTACTGCTCGACCGGGTCGTTGACCTCGGAGTCGCCGCTGACCAGCTCGATGCCGCCGATGACCGCGTCGAAGTGCTCGGCCAGACGGGAGTCGCCCGAGTGGGCCTTGGTGATCGGGAAGGAGTCCAAAGGGAAGTCGTAGACGTGGGTGGGCTGGTTGAGGGTCGGCTCGACGAGCTTGGAGTAGACGGCCTGCACGGTCTGCGCCCAAGTGGCGTCGGGGTGGATCTTGCCCTCCAGCAGCGCGGCCAATTCGTCACGGTCGGCGGCCAGGAAATCGAGCCCGGTTACACGCTGGATCTCGGCCTGCATGGTCGTGTTGCGCCAAGGCTTGGCCAGGTCGATCTGCTCGCCGCCGCGTTCGATCACGGTGGTGCCGAGCACGCGCTGGGCGACGTAGGCGACCATGTCTTCGGTGAACCGGGCCACGTCGGTGTGGTCGGAGTAGCTCATCAGCCACTCGAGCATCGTGAACTCGGGGCTGTGCCTGTAGGAGATTCCCTCGTTGCGGAAGCACTTGCCGAGGTCGTAGACGTTCTCGAGGCCGCCGATGAGACAGCGGTTGAGATACAGCTCGACGGAGATCCGCAGGGACATCTCTTGATCCAAGGCATTGTGGTGAGTGAGAAACGGTCGGGCCGAGGCTCCGCCCGCCAAGGCTTGGAGGACGGGCGTTTCCACCTCGATGAAGCCACGCTCGGCCAGGAACGCGCGGAGCGCGTCGATCGTCTTGGCTCGCGTCACGAACAGGGCCCGGGTGGTCTCGTTGGCGAGCAGGTCGAGCTCGCGGTAGCGGTAGCGGGTGCCGGTGTCGCCCAGGCCGTGGCGCTTGTCGGGCGGTGGCCGCAAGGCCTTGGTCAGCAGGACGCACTTGTGCACCCCCAAGGCGAGCTGGCCACGCTGGGTCACATAGATCGGGCCTTCGGCTTCGACGATGTCGCCGATGTCGAGGTCGACCGTGCGCTCGTAGGCGTGCTCGCCGAGCGTGTCGTGGCGGACGGCGAGCTGGATCTCTCCGGAGTAGTCGCGCAGGTCGATGAAGGTGGTCTTGCCGTGGCCTCGTCTCGAGGTGATGCGGCCCGCGATCCGGTAGGAGTGGTCGGGGTGCTCTCCTGCTTGCAGCTCGGCAGGGTCGTGGGCTTCGAGCAGCTTGGCGATCGGGGTGCGCTCGGCGCGGGGTATGTGGGGGAACGGCTCGACGCCCTGCGCGCGTAGGCGCTCGGCCTTGGCCAGGCGTTCGTGGGTGACGGCGTCGTCGAGGGCGTTATCGAGCACGGGGGATCACTCCAGGAAGGTACCAGCGCTACCGTCTGCGACTCCTTTCCGCTCGAACCTGCGCTTGGACGCGCTGCGGCCAGATGGACAAGGCATTTATGCTTGTGTTTTTACAGTGGTGTTTCTGTAGGCGAGCGTAGATGATGCGCTCGTGAGACACACAGGCGATGGCGAGATCGACGCCCAAGTGGGCAGGTTCGGGGAGAACATGCGTGGGGCCCGTCACGAGGTCGGCCTCTCCCAAGTGGCGCTTTCGCAGGCAACCAAGCTCGACCGAGCGGCGATCAGCTTCTTGGAGCGGGCCGAGCGGGCGCCGGACCTCTCGACGCTTGTGAGGGTGGCGAGAGCCATGGACACCACTCCGGCGGAGTTGCTCGTCGGGGTGGGCATGCCGCCGGGCCGTCGCGGCGGTGGGACAGTCGCGGCCGACCGCTCTGACGATCCGGGTACGCGCTTCGGCGAAAACCTGCGCGGCGCACGCACCGGTGCGGGCCTCTCCCAGGAGGCATTGGCATACGAGGCGGTGGTCGACAGGGCCGCGATCAGTGTGTATGAGCGCGGCCGGCGCGAACCGAATCTGCGCACAATCTTGAAGTTGGCGCGGGCTTTGGGGCTGAGTCCCGTGGCTCTGCTGGACGGGGTCGAGTAGCCGGCGAGTCACCGGCACTGTCCACGGCTAGTCGGAGCCAGAGGCCGTTCAGAAGCTGAGCTCGCTGGCGCGAATCGCCGCGTGCGTCGGTCTGTAGAGATCCCCCTGGCTTTGGGCCAGACCGTCGCTCAAGAGAACCCCCAAGGCAGCTTCGACTTCGTCCAAGTCGGCCGCGTCACCAGGATCGCGCTCACAGGCCTCGGCGAGCCGGATCGCAGTGAAGCCGTCGCGGGCTTCGCTGACGAGCACGTGCAGGAGCACGGCCGCCAAGAGGTCGGGATCCGGAGGAGCCGCAGGCGCATGCGATGTTTTCGCCACATGCTGAAATTACACTACGATTCGGTCGTGAGGCGAGCGGCGTCGGTGATTACTGGCCGGCCGGCAGGATCCTGAAGCTGTTGCGGGTCGGCGCCGCACCAGCGGAGCCTTTGAGATTTTTCAGCGCGGTCGGATCGTAAACGAAGTTTTCGCTGCACGACCCAAAGTTGATCCCGCCGTTGCCGTCGATATCGATCGCGCCGATGAGGCGGTTGCAGCCGTGGAGTTCGACCACGATGCCCGAGGATTCTTGTTTGTCCAGCGCGTAGACCCCGCCGAAGTATTGACTATTGCCGTTGAGCGTCAGCGTTCCGTTGACGAGAACCAGGAAGCCGGGGCTTTCTTCGGAGTTGCCGGTTCCTTTGGTGTAGCTCAGTTCGCAGGGACCTTCCACATAGGCGGGGAGGCCGCCGGCCGCTTCCGGGCTTTCGGGACATTTCCCGGGAGAGTAGTAGGTGCCGGCGGATTCCGCCTGTTGCTTAAGGGCTTCGAGCTGGGTGGCGGAGAGCGTGGGGCTGGGGCTGCCACCGGCGCCGGTGGTGTTGGGCGACACCTGTTCCTTGGACTGGTCCCATTTTTCGCATTCTTCGGTGTTTTTGAACCCTTTGCAGCGCATGCTCACCTTTCCGCTTTTCGACGCTTTGGGTCCCTTGGTGTTGACGATCGTCTTGTTGCCTTTGTTGCTGGTTTCAAACCAGTTGGCGGTTGCGGCGTTTTCAGGAAAGCTCACGGTGACTTCCTGTCGCGAGACGAGGGTTACGAGCGACACGACCTTACACTGCACGACCCCCACGGAGCGAACCCACAGCTTGCCCGTTTTCTTTTCGTCCCAGCCGGGAGCTTCCCGCTCTTTAGCGGATTCGAAGTTGGGGGAGCCGCCCAGGTCTTCTCGAACGTACGTGGTCCACTGGTTGGTGAGCGGCGATCCCCATGCATCTTTCGCGGTGCCCGCCGGGCAGGAGGTGCTGCCGGCGGCCGGGTATCCCACGTTCATGCGGGCGGTGGACGGGCAGCCGTTCGTCGAGGTGCTCGTTGTCGGAGTGCAGGTCGGGAATTCTTCGCCGATTTCTTTGGTGCTCGGCCAGCGGCGCGAGAGCTGCCCGACCTGTGCGTTGAGCGCGGCTTCGGCGAGGTTGAAAGCCGACTCGCTCGCCTGCTCGCTGGCGGAGGCTTTCTGCTGGCTGTCGGTGAACAGCAGAAGGCCGAGGCCGAGGCCCATGATCACCGTCAGCAGGACGATCGCGGCAACCAGCGCGAATCCCTGCTCGTCGCGTGCGTGTGGTATTGGACGATCGCTTTTCCGCGGGTTCAGATCGGACATGAGATTTTGCTCGATTCCTTGGCGCTTGAGGATTCGGTGACTTCTTTGACTTCCGAGCAGGCCGCCAGGCCACCGGGGTTGGTGACTTCCAGCTTGAAGGTGTGACTGCCCGAGCTGAGTTTTTCCTGACTTGTGTACTCTTGGGCGGTCGTTTCAAGCACTTTCGAGTCTTCCTTCCACTTGTACGTGAGGGCCAATCCGTCGGGATCGCGCGATGCCGACGCGTTGAGTTTCACGTAGTGGTTTTCGGTGGTGGCGGTGAACGCCACTTCGGGCTGGCGGTTGGCGTTACGCAGCGACACGCCGCTCGTGAGCTGACTTTCTCCGGGCCGCGAATGGCCAGGATTGACGTTCGTGAGCAGGTTCATCTCCACCGAGAGGATCTCGGGGGTTTCTTTGGCCGAGTAGACGAACAGCGGCTGGGTTGTGCGCCCCCCGATCTTGTTGGTCACGTTCTGGACGAGCCGGGTCGTGGTGTTCCAGTCGCCGGCGGTCAGGTCGGGGCACGCCGTCGAGGTCGGCAGCGCGGGCTCCTTTGCCGCTTCTGTTTCCCAGCGGCGGACCTGTTCCCACACGATCTCGTTTTCATCTTTGGAATCGTCGAGGCAGTAGCGTACCCTCATTGCGTTGTTCGCGTTTGCGCCGCTCGTGGCTTTCGTGGTGTCGACAGTTTGAAACGCGATCGAGTAGGGTTCGGCTTCTTCGAGTGCGCCGGGAGCGAGCCCTTCGGAGGTCGTCCGAGCGATCACGTCGCGCAGCTGCCTCGAGAGACGGTCGATAGTCGTGCGGGCGGTGTCCTGATTTTCGTTGCGGAGCTGGTCGAAGCGGTTGTTGCTTTGAAAGACGTCCAGCACCGTCAGCGTCGCGCCAAACACGATGACGGTGATCGCCATCGCGACGAGCAGCTCGACGAGCGTGAAGCCGTCCTGCTGGCGCGCACTCATCATCCGATTTCCGGTCCCAGGAAGGGCGAGGACTCGGTGAGCGTCGAACTGACCGCGGTGACCCAGTATTCGTGAGGTTCGCCCGCTTCGCTGTCGGTGTAGGGACTCGAAAACGCCGTTGCGTAGCGGCTCGTATAGTTCTTGGATCCGCGGTAGATACGGTAGAACGCCACGGTCGGACCACCGGATGGCGCCGACCATTCCACGATTACCGAGCCGCTTTCGGTCTTTTTGACTTTAAGTCCGGTTGGCGCGTTCGGTGTTTCCGGCGCCGAGCTGAGCGTGAACGACGCGGGAGTGCCTTCCTGCAGGGCGCCTTTGGAGTCAAGGTAGAGCGCTGCGATCGAATAGGTTCGTTCCGCTGCGGACGCGGCCTTGGCTGGGGGGTTTGAGTCTAGGCACGTGGTGGCGAGGCTCGAAGCTCCGCCGCCCGGGCAGACTTCGCCTGCCCGCTTGACGCGGTAACCGACCACATTGAGTTCCGAGTTGGCTTGCCACTGGAGCTCGGCGACTTCGGTCAACACGCCGCTCTTGTAGACCTTGTTGAAGCCGGCCTTGATGTTTTTCGGCGCCGCCGGGATGTGGCGAATCAACTGCACCGAGAGCGTAACCGGCGGCCCATACACGCCTTTCGCATTGATCGCCTGCGCGGACACCTGGTAGGTGCCATCGGAGAGTGCGGCGATCGGCCCCCAGCTGAACGTCCATTCCGTCCCTTTGCTGAGAGTCGGCGTGGACGTCTGGACAGTACCGTCCAGCGACCAACTCACTGCGGTGGCGGACGCGGGTGCTGATACGGAGAAGACCAGTTTTTCGGTCGCGGCGTTGGTGATCACCGGCGCCGTCGATTTTTCCGGTTCGATGAGTTCCAGTTTGGTAGCGCTCAGCCCGATCGCCTCGCCCGCCGCGGTGAGGGTCGAGACCTGCTTCACGACTGGCGTCCTACCCAGCGCGGACCACTTCACTTCAATGGTTATCCGCTTCAGGTCTTCGTTTTCTTCTTTTTCTCCGGAGTCTTTGCAAAACGTGCCTTCGTGTGCCCCGGCTGCCAGTTTGGGGTCGTCAAGCGAACACTCTTTCACCGTGACCGTGTAGGTGACCCCGCGCCGTGCGATCTGCCAGCCGGATGCCGTCGAGCTATCTTTCAGCGGGTAGGTCGGCGGGTTCATTGACTGTAGTTCGCTTTCGATCGACGTGCCCGAGAGTTGCGCGTAGGGGATCGCGCGTGCGTCCTCGAGGATCTCGCGCGCGAGGCTCGTCGCCCCCTCTCGTGCGCGTGTACTCGCACTGGCCTTGACCGTGATATCGAGCAGGCCGAGCAGCCCGACCAGACCCACGATCAAGACCACCGCCGCCATCAGCGCTTCGATCAGCGTGAAGCCGTCCTCGGAGCGGTAGGACCGACGGTGCCGTCCACCAGCCGCGGCCAGGCCGTTGTTTGTGCGAATAGTTACAAGCTTGTCCCCGTGCATACGATCTGAGGACGTTTTCGACAGATCCGCCGCCCTGCTTGAGGCGCGAGGCGAGCCGCCCGCGTCTGTCGATAGCTACCGGCTCAAGGTCGGCGATCTACTGATTCAGAGCGAGCACTTCGAGCAAGGCGTTCCAGTCGTTCTGGCCGTGTGAGAATTCGAGTTCGCCATAGCGCTTGGCCAGGTGGGCCACGAGCGTGGCCACGCCCCGGTCCGAGGCCTGCTCGTAGGGAGCTAGCAGGTGCTGCGAAGGTTCCTTGACTTCGATCGCTTCCACGCGGTGGTCGAATTGGTCGGTGCTCGCCGGTGCCGCCTTGAAGCCCGCTGCGCTCCAAGCACGCACGTCCCGGCACAGGCTGGGGACTTCTAGGGCAATCATTTCGCGAAGCCCTTGCGTGTAGTGGCGCACTCCGCGGGTGATCGCCGCGTTGCTCCAACGCAGCGAGCGGACCGCTTTGGCGAACCGCTGGATGGCTTTGGCGTTTGCGTCATACACCGTGGCCCACAGCGCCCCCACGACCTCGGTGCTCAGCTTCTGAGCTGATTCGTTCTGGGGCGACCCCGCTCCCGCAAGCGGGCATTCGCCGTGGATCTTCTGGTCAAGAGCCCTGACCTTGGCCTCGTCAGAAGGCCATCCGCCCACCACCGAGTGGAGCACCGCATAGTTGGCCTCCAAATAGGCATGGGTCGAGGCCAAGTCCCTCGCGCTTGCCGCGGCGCTCGCTTCCACGACGGTTCCCCCGGACATCAGTCCCAAGGGCCCCACCGCAAGAGCTATCGCAAACCTCCCCAACATCCCCTCCAAGACTAGCCCGGATGGTCCCGGTCGCGTCGCACACCCATACGCGGGAGATCGTGCGACCAGCCCTTCTCCCGCCCGCGGTCCGGCGCGACGGCCCTTCTCGCGCCCGCGGTCCGGCTCGAGGCGGACTCGCCTAAGATTGAATCCGCGATGCCCGGCTCCGCCGCGCCGCACAACCAAATGGCCCGCAAAACGGGTCTTTTGGGGGACTGGTGTAACGGTAACATGGGGGTCTCCAAAACCCTTGCTCGAGGTTCGATTCCTCGGTCCCCCGCCTTGCCGTCCTTGCGCGTCACCGAGGATGTGGCGATTCCGCTCGAGGAGATCGCCGTGCGCACGAGTCGCTCCTCGGGACCGGGTGGCCAGCACGCGAACGTGACTGCCTCGCGCGTGGAAGCGATCTTTGACGTGCTCGCCTCGACCGCGCTCGACGAGGCCCAGCGCGAGCGCCTGCTCACGCGTCTCGGGGCCAAGGTCGTGGCGGTCGCCCAAGACGAGCGCTCCCAGGCCCGCAATCGTGAACTGGCGCTTGCACGTCTTGCCGACCGCTTGGCTCGGGGCTTGGCAATCCCCAAGCGCCGTCGTCCCACCCGGCCCACGTCTGCGTCCCGCGAGCGGCGTCTCGCTGCCAAGCGCCGAGCCGCGGAGCGCAAGCGCGAGCGGCGACCGCCCGACGAGTAGGCGCGCAGGCTGAGCGCGTCGCATTGGCGCGTCGGCGGGCAGGGGGATGAGATCGGAGCAAACCCTGAGGTCTCGAGGACACGTGAAAACTACGGATGGGCGGTGCGGCACTCACGCGATGGCACCGAGTCTCCCTGTCGTCAAGCTGTGCGCTAGGTTCTCAATCCGCAAACGCGCTTCGCGCTCCCGGCCACGTGGCCGGGGAGGCTTCTTTCCCTCGACCGATAAGGACGGTCCCGATGGTTCTTGCCGCAAGCTATCCGTTTCTCGAAGTGTTCTGGACGATGTTGGTCTTCTTTGCGTTCGTCGTATGGATCTGGATCTTGTTTGTGGTGCTGGGGGACATCTTCCGTCGTCACGACACGTCCGGGTTCGCCAAGGTCCTGTGGATCATCTTCATCATCGTGCTGCCTTACCTCGGCGTATTCATCTATCTGATCGCCGAGCAGAAGGGCATGGCCGAACGGGCGCAGAAGCGCTCGAAGGAGGCACAGGCCCACTTCGAAGACTACGTCCAGTCGGTGGCGCCGAAGTCAGACCCCGCCGAGCAGATCAACAAAGCCAAGGCCCTGCTCGACAGCGGTTCGATCACCCAAGAGGAGTTCGAGCGCCTCAAGCAGAGCGCGCTCGCCAGCGCCTAAATAGGCGCGCGATCCGGCGGCCGCAGGCCCAGGGTGCACCAGCGCCCTGGCCTGCCGGTCTGCCGGCCGCGTCAGCTGGTTGAGCTCAGCGCCGTGAGTGTCTCCGGCACGCGCACTGTCTCGCCCTCACGGGTCGGCTTGAGCTCCTCCAGCGACTTGTCTTCTCCGCGCAAGCGCAGGTAGGGCCAGACGACGTTGCAGTAGGCGATCACTCGGCGACGGTCCTCCTCGGAGCAATCCACGATCTCCGCCCCCACCCGCCACTCCTCCGCGGAAGCCCTGCACGAACGAACCTCGATCCCCAAGCGGACCGGGCTCGCTTCGCCGGTCGGTCCCGGGAGCTGAACGTTGAGAGTCGCGTGGGCTCCCGTCGCCAAGGGACGCGAAAGCGCAAAGCCAACGCCGCTGGTCGCGATGTCGCACATGCGTCCTACTAGCAGCGGTTCGGCGTCTTGCGCCTGCTCGAGCACGATCGCGGCTGCCGCCGTAAGCTCGGTCCGGTACTCGCCCCGCAACTGGCGGCGCCTGGCCACGAACGCCAGAGTGCGGCTGACGCGTCGCAACTCGACCAAGCCCAACAATGGCACGAACCAGGCGGCGAACCCTTTCATTGCCGGGAGCACGTCCACGCCCGCGTCGGTCGCCCCCCGCAGGAGAATTCCCGCACCAAGAAGCACCCCGAGGGCCAGCAGGACACGGAACTGACGTACCGCTTCCCAGCCGCCCCGGTCGATCCCCTCCTTGGGCGTCACCTTGAACTTGGTGCGTCCCGGACGCACCGCGCAGCGCAGGGCTCTCGTGAATATCTCGGCCGTGCAAAGTTCGTAATGCGTAGCCTCGCCGCTCCCCTGCTGGCCCCTGCACAGCGCCGAGCCGGCCAAGACCATCAGGACGGTTGCGGGCGCCCAAAGCGTCGCCAAAGCCAGCGGTGAGATCAATAGAGGCAGAGCGCCGGTCCACAGGACCACGGCCAAGATCGAGAGCATCAACAGCCGCATTGGGCCGGCCAGATAGGAGACCAGGCTCGCCAGATAGCTCAGCCTTTGACGGACGCTCAGCTCACGGGCGCGCAAGGGGCTCTCCGGCGTCGTGAACACGGCCAGGTTGCCCCGGGCCCACCGATCGCGCTGAAGCAGGTAGGCGGCCAGGTCGTGCGGGGCCTTGCCTTGGGCGATGATGCGCTCGTCGTAGTGGGTCTTCCAGCCGCGCCTGTGCAGCTTGATGGTGGTATGGAAGTCCTCGGCGATCGTCTCGGTGGCGACACCACCCACCGAGAGCAGCGCCGAGCGCCTGATCAATGCTCCGGAACCGCACCAGAAGGAGCCGTTGTGGCGGTCCTTGCCGATGCAGATCGCCGAGAAGAAGACCGACTGCTCGTGACGACCCACGTCGTAGTGCTGGATCGAATCGTGGTTTGAGAAGTCGTGCGGAGTCTGCACCAACGCGACATCGGGGTCCTCGAAATAGCCGACCAAGGTGTCCAAGGCGTCAGGCAAGGGCACATGGTCGGCGTCGAGGACCAGGACGAACTCCCCGCCCGTGAGCGGCAGCGCATGGTTGATGTTGCCGGCCTTGGCGTGCTCTTTGGTTGGACGCGTCATGTACTCCACGCCCCACCTTTCCGCCAGCGCGGCGATCTCCGGGCGAGCCCCATCGTCGAGCAGCCAAGTCGTGTGGGGATAGCGGATCGACTGGCACCCGGACAGCGTGGCCTCCAGCACCGCGGCCGGCTCGTCGTAGGTGCACACATACACATCCACGGTACGGCCCTCTCTGCCGGCCGGCCGCGGTCCCGGCTTTACATCCCAGGTCAGCCAGGCCAGCGTCGCCAGATTCCAAAGCCCGTACAGCTCGGCGACCAGCAGCCCGATCCACAGGGCCGGATTGGAGTCCCTCCAGCTCCAGCCGGTACGCCACGCCAAGTAGGAGGCCGACCAGCAGATCGTGATCAGCGCAAGAGCCTTGAGCGACTTCGGATGGCGGGCCCACCAGGCGCCCCACCCGCGTACCACGCTGGCGCTTGCGCTCGAACGGGCCGTGTCCGAGGGCATCTTGGGCAGCCCCAACACGAACCATCCGAGCATGGCCCAGATGCGGGTGGCGATCTGGCGAGAAGGAGGTCTTCTGTCGGCTCGCATGTGCTCTCATCGGCCCTCCCGAGCCCCCAGTTGAGCCCCGAAACTCGCGATGAGAAGCGATTTGCGAGCCTTAGTGGCGTGTACCACGTCGAGCTGCGCCAGTTCCCCCACAACTTCTGCCACTTCAACCTGACCGCCCAGGCGCTTCGCGAGACCGTGCTCGACGCCTGGGCGCGGGGCGAGTGGGTGGAGATCGGCGAACGCCAGTGGAACCCCCAGCAGGCCACCTTGACCGTGATCGAAGGTCCCGAGCTGCCCGTCCAGCAGCTCTCGATGGGACGCGGCTGGCGCAACGCCGTACGCCAGGGAACCGACGTCACGGCCACCCTGCTCGCTGACGCCCGAGTGCGCCTCGGGTTCGCCGAGAGCGGACCTGCCGAGGTTCCCGAGGCGGCCAGGGGACCCTCGCCGGGCACCGCCAGATCGGCCTGGGCTGCCGTGACAGGCCCGGCTCGTAAGGCAAGCGACCGACCGGCCCTCGCCGGGCAGGCTGGGACCGGCGATCCCTTGGTTCGGCAGCTACTCTCCCTGCTAGGCGAGAACCCGGGTCCTCTACTGCGAGCATGGCAACTCGCCATGGAGCAGCATCCCGACCGCACACCCAGCCAGTGCCTAGCCGCCGCCGAAGACTTCGTGGGTCGCTGACACGCCGCTACACTGCCGCTACCGCTTGGTGGGCGTAGCTCAGTTGGTAGAGCTCCGGGTTGTGGTCTCGGCGGTCGCGGGTTCGAATCCCGTCGCTCACCCCTTGTTGTGTCTCGGGACATCCTGGACGGATGTCTCGGGTGATCGTAGACGGTTTAGGCTTGTGTGAGTGGTTGGTAGTCGCGGTTAGGGTTGAGGGTGAGCTGGCGTATGAGTTGGCTGTTCTCGGGTCGATGATGCGGATGTCGAGGTCTGCGATGAGGAGCTTGATTGCTCGTCCTGTGTGGGCTCTGTTGATGCCGATGTGGTGGATGGCAGCCGCTCCTCCTCGTCCAGAGCGATGCCTGCTCCACTCGAAAGCGATAGCGAGTCGAGCCGGTGTCTGTGGCCGCCTGTCCGCAGCGCCAGCTTGGGTCAGGGCGTGACCTGTCGCGAGCGCAGCCACACGCGGTAGGGTGCAGATCATCGCCTGGCTCCTATTCCGTCAGTCCGTTTTCGACCGCCATCGGAAAAGTTTGAGAAAGATCATGGATCCCGATCATTGGAAGGCCATTCCGCTTTTCTCGTCGCTGTCCGATAAGGCTCTTGACACGGTGAGCGTGTTCGCGAGCGAGATGTCGGTCTCGACGGGCAAGCGGCTCGTGCACGAAGGCGACCACACGTATGACTTGATCGTCATCGAACCGGAACCGCCAACGTGATCAAGGACGAGCAGGCCATGGAGGCGACCGGCGTCTGCGCCGAGCTTTCCTTCATCGAAGCGCCCGCGAGAAGCTTGTACCAGCGTCAGCCTGACGGCTGGCGAGCGGACAACAGTCAAACAGAGACGAGAGGACACGATGGCTCGCACAATCGCTGATCTGCCGGGGCCGTCGAGACTGCCGCTGCTCGGCAACCTGCATCAGGTGCGCCCCGAGAGCCTGCACGCGACGGCGGAGGAGTGGTGTGAGCGCTACGGTCCGATCTACCGGTTCGGTCTCGGTCCGCGGCCGGTCGTCGTGATCGACGACCTTGAGGAGATCAATCGGATCTTGCGGGAGCGCCCGGATGGCTTTCGGCGCTGGCGGGAGATACAGGAGGTCTTCGCGGAGATGGGCATCGCCGGTGTGTTCTCCGAGGAGGGCGAGGGCTGGCGCCGCGGGCGCCGTCTGACCGTCACCGCGCTGAACTCAAACCACCTACAGCGCTACTTTCACATCATCACGACCGCCACCGAGCGCTTGTATCGGCGGCTCACGGTCGTGGCAAAGGAGGGGCGCAACATCGATATCACCGGCGAGCTGACGTCGTTGACGGTGGATGTGACCTCGGCGCTGGCGTTCGGGCACGACCTGAATACGCTGGAGGGTGGGGACGTGGAGTTGCAGCTTCACATTCAACGGGTCTTTGAGCGGATCGCACGGCGGCTGTTGGCTCCCGTCCCGTATTGGCGTTATGTGCGGCTGCCCGCCGATCGTGCGCTCGATCGGTCCTTGGTAGCCCTGCGCGAGGCGGTCCGCCGGTTCATCGAGCAGGCTCGGCAGCGAATGCGAGACCGGCCCGAGCTGCATGAGGCGCCCGAGAACTTTCTGGAGGGAATGCTCGCGGCACAGGAGTCCGAGGGCAAGTTCACCGACGAGGAAGTCATCGGCAACGTGTTGACCCTGTTGCTCGCCGGGGAGGACACGACCGCGCACACGATGGCATGGACGCTCTGGTTTCTGGCACAGCACAACGACATTCAGGAGCGCTGGGCGCAGGAGGCCCAGGAGGTGCTGGGCGAGCAGCGCTTCCCTGATGACTACGATGCGATGGCGAAAGTCTCCTACGGCGAGGCGGTCTTGCGGGAGTCGATGCGCCTGAAGCCCGTCGCCGTCGCCCTCACGGTCGAATCCCTCTCGGACATGACGAGCGCCGGCACGTTTATTCCGGCCGGGACTCGCCTGTGGCTCGCGACCCGCCGCGCCGGCCTGCAGGCTGTGCAGCGAGCAGACATGTTCGATCCAGAGCGTTGGGCCGAGGACGGCGAGGACGCCGGTGGTGCACCCGACCAGAAGTCGTTTCTCGCGTTCGGCGCAGGCCCACGCTTCTGCCCCGGACGGAACCTCGCGTTCCTCGAGTCAAAGACCACGATGGCGATGATCGCCCGCAACTTCCACATCGAACTGGACGAGAGCGCTGGACCCGTGAGCGAGCACAATACGTTTACGCTGGTCCCAAAGGGCCTGCGGGTGCGACTACGCGAGCGCACCCGAGAGCGTCCCGCGCTCGTCTGAGCGCCGCTGGTCGAGTGCCCGCTTTGAGCGCCTGGACCCTGGTGGCTTCGCTGCCCCAGCAGGCCGGCCAGGACTTGCGAGCGTGCACTGCCGACCAGTTCCATCGACCATGCTGAGCTGCTCGCCGTCGAGCCCCCGGAGCTACTGCTTTGCAATGGGCCGGCGCGCCGATGGGGCGTTCGACCAACTCGGGGCGGCTCTGCCTGTTCCTACAACGCCGGCATGCCCAGGATCGCGCGTGTTTTCGTTCGTGCTATTGGTTGTAGGGAATGCCTCATTCGGGACGGCCACGCCAAGCCGCTCGCAAATCGGCTCCCAGCCGTCAGACACCGTCCACTCAAGCAGGCGCTCTGCGGGGACGCCTGCTCGTACCTCAGCGTTGTGGCGCTCGAACGCTTCCATCATCTTGGTCGGGTTTTCCAGATCATCGGAGAAGCGCTCCTCGAACATCTTGTGGAGCGTCGTCCCGAACCACTGCTCAAGTCCAGGCGGAATACTGGAAATAGGCTGGAAGATCGTGTTCGACGTACTGCGATACCAGGCCTCCGGGTCGCGGGTGGAGAGCAACACGAGGGCCTCGGGATTCGCTGCGGATATCTCACGCCAAAAGGAGGCTCCCGGCCAGTCAACCTGTGCAACGTAGCCGCTCAATAGCTCCCGCCAATCGACGTCATGACCATCGATCGCATCGGTCCACCCGGACGCCTGAGCAGGATCGCCGATGATCTCAACCATGTGGTGGCAACGACCTCCGAGCAGCCGCTCGAGTGCGAGCTTCAGTGAGTGGGTGCCCGTCCGACCCACGCCGGCTCCGACTACCTTAAGTGGCATCTGACCCCCTTTTGTTTGCCCACCAAGAATCCAAATGGAGGCAAAGCCGACCGCTTCAAACCAGGCGCGAACGTGTGCAGCGCGCGACCTAGTCGCGGGCTCAGCCGCTCAACCCCACAACGCCCTTCGCGATCAAGTACAAGCCGGCGCCCACGCACGCGAGCATTGCCAGGCGCCGCCCGTTCTGGAGGAACCATGCGTTGATCCGCTCCAACGCCGCGCTGGCGCGCTCGGGCACGACGATCAGCAATAGCATCGGCAACTCGATCATCCAAAGCATCGTCGCCAGTGTTATCGCCAACACCGCCAGCTGACCGGCGGTCGAAAGCTGGGCGTCGGCAATCGTCTTGACCGCCCCCACATAGATGGGCGAAGGCAGCGCATACAACGTCAAGCCGAGCACGAACGCCAGTCGACGGCTCTGCAGACGACGCTCCAGCTTCGATTCTTCGTCCGGTTTGGATCGTGGCGCCCGCGGGCGGCGCAAACGTCGCGCAACTCCCAGCAGCAGGACCCCAAGAGCGATGTCGACAGCTGCGCTGGGCGTGTAGTGCAAGCCAGTTGCGCCCACATCCTTGAGAACGAACAGGATCACGACTCCGGTCGTATACGTCACGAGGATGGCGGCCACCACGAACGCCAATACGCGGGAGCGCACCTGTGAGCCGCGGCCCAGAGCGATCACCGCGGCGACCGCCGGGGGATAGATCGAGGCGGCGAGCGCCAGAGCAATGGTCTGAGGTGGCATCTTTCTGGCCTGTCCTTGGCCGCGAGGCGCGCCCACCCGGATTCAGGCACCGCACAGCCTATGGGTGGCAGGGGACGCTTGGGTCAGAGACATCCGCCCAACCAAAGCCCGTGGTTGCGGGCTTTCTGCGTTTCTCCGGTCAAGGGAGTTGCGAGCGGGCGCCCCAATCGTCAGATTCGCTGGTTGACCTGAGCAGACATTCGGCGCTGCAAACACGTACGGAAGGTTGGTGGCCAACGGAAAACGAGTAGGAGACACGGCTCGACTTGAGCGGTCGAACCCGTGAACCTCTGTAAGACGCTTGACCGGGGCACGGGCTGCCCCAGGGCGTGCGTGCGTGGCCGGGCTTTGTGCCCATCGGCCGCGGAAATCGTGTCAACGTAGAAACAGCACCGACGAGGCAAGGAAACATGGCTTCCATCAATCAGACGCGCTCCAAAGGGCCACTGTTGCAAGCGGCGCACGACGGGGTGCCACGCGGTCATGTCACCGAGATACAGCGCGCTCGCATGCTCAGCGCGGCGGTCGATGCGATCGAGGAGAACGGGTACGCGCGCCTCACCGTCGCGCAGGTCATCGGTCGCGCCAAAGTCTCGCGCAAGACGTTCTATGACCTCTTTGTAGATCGCGAGGACTGTTTCCTGGCCGTCTTCGAACGCACGCTCGAGCAAATCCGCACAAGGGTCGTCGAGGCGTACGACCTGGAGACCACGTGGCGGGAGAAGATTCGGGCCGGCCTGGCTTCGTTGTTGGTATTCATCGACGAGGAGCCCGAGCTGGCCCGTCTGTGCGTTGTGGACGCCCTCGGTGGTGGGGCGCGCGTGCTGGAAGAGCGCGCCCGCATCCTCGAGCAACTTCGCCATGTGATCGATCAAGGGCGGGGCGCCGCCACCGTCAAGCGCGAGCCCCCGAGCGTAACGGCCGAAGGGGTGATCGGTGCCGTCTTCGCGGTGATCCACACGCGTTTGCTCGAACGCAGCCCCAAGCCCTACATCGGCCTGCACGGGTCGCTGATGAGCATGATCGTGCTCCCTTACTTGGGAGTTCGAGCCGCAAGCAGAGAACTCTCCCGTCCAGCGCCCGATGTACGCCGGCGTGGCAAGAGCGAGGCCGGGGTCGGCCAAGACCCGATGGCCGGGTTGGAGATGAGGCTCACCTACCGCACCGTCCGTGTGCTGACCGCGATCAGGGAACACCCGGGAGCCAGCAACCGTGAAGTCGCAGACGGAGCCGGCATCTCCGACCAAGGTCAGATATCGAAGCTGTTGTCTCGCTTGGAGCGCTTGGATTTGATCGAAAATGTAGACCGTGCTCAATCGAAGGGCGCCCCCAACGAATGGTGCCTGACCGATCGAGGCGAGCGGGTGGAGAGGGCCACCAGACCCATGTGAGCTCTGCGCCGCTAGGCTGACCTCAACAAAGCTCTGGAAGTGGGGTCGCCGTGCTGTTGCAGGGGTGGAGCAAGCGTCGCAGGGTCAACGAGGCGAGAGAGTTGCTCGCCGCGGCCGGGGGGGCCTTCGACCGTTCGCTCGACCCCCTCCAAACAATGCGCACAATCGCCGAGGTGGCCGTGCCTCGACTCGCACCGATGTGCGTCGTCGATCTGCTGGGAGAGAGCCCACCGGGGTGGGACACCGTCACCGTGTCCGAGCGCCCGGAACTGGTCGAGTCATTTGAGCGCTTGCGCGCTGCGCACCCACTCGTGCTCGCGGGGGAGAGCGCTTTTGTCCGCGCGATCCGCTCGCGTGAGGTGGTCCTATCGGAATTGAGCGAGACCGATCCGTTCCAACCCGATGTGCCGGGCGCCCGCGACTTCATAGCCCAAAGCGGCTATCGCTCGCTCGTCACGATCCCCTTGGTCGCTCGCGGCCGTGTGCTCGGCGCGCTCGGCTTTCTTTATCCTCATGCGGCCAGTCACCACGATTCCGAGCACATCATGCTCATGCGCGATTTCGCCGACCGCGCTGCCACAGCGCTCTACAACGCCAACATGTATGTGGCGCGTACCAACTTGGCGCGGACCCTACAGCGAAGCCTGCTCCCCGAGACCTTGCCGGTCCTCGACCAATTGGTGCTCGCCTCGGCCTATCACCCCGTGGGCGAGGGCAACGAGGTCGGCGGCGACTTCTATGACGTATTCACAACCCCCCTCGGTTGCTGGCTGGGCGTAGGCGACGTCTGTGGCAAGGGTCCCGAGGCAGCGGCCGTCACCGCTTTGGTGCGGCACAGCATCAGAGCGTTCGCATTTGTGCGCGCAAGCCCGGCCCAAGTCTTGGGGGCCGTCAACGAGGTGATGCTCGGACACTCTTTGGCCCAACGCTTCGCCACCGTGGTGTTGGCGCGGCTCGACCTGTCTGCCAACCCCATCAAGGCTGTGGTCGCGGCGGCGGGACATCCGCCGCCCATCGTCCTCGGAACCGGTGGCGCCAACGAGTGTTCCGCGACGCCGGGAACGATGCTCGGCGTCCGCTCCGGCTCGAACGTAGTCGACCTCTCTTTTGAGCTCTTGCCCGGCTCCACGCTCGTGCTCTACACCGACGGTCTCCTAGACGCGGGCGCGCCCCGGCGCGAATTGACGAGCTCGCAGCTTTGCCAAGTGTTGGCCGAGTACGCTGCCGCCACCCCGCAGACCGTCGTCCAGCAGCTCGAGCGGCTGGCCTTGTCCAGTGGGGCCGGCCGCCTGCGCGACGACGTCGCCATCGTGGCCGCGCGAGTGGCCGACTGAGCCCTGGGCCTGTCCCCGACTGAGCCCTGGGCCTGTCCCGCCGCGCTCGGGCGGTCGGATCAGCATGTGTGGCGAGCTTTGCAATGTCCGCGCACACCCAATCCGTGGTCCTCACGGGAGCACTGGGCATCTTCTGTCTGTGCGTCCTAAGCGGCTTGGTGATCCTGGCGCTCCGTCTTCGCGTGCGTCGAGCCAGGCGCTACGTACGGCTACAGGTCGTTCCCTACCGCGGCGACGATCCACCGGCCGACGCCATCGTCAACATGTACGAGGCCCTTCACAAGCGGATTCTGCGGCGCTGGTGGCGTCGTCTGCTCGCGGGGCAGCCCTCGGTGGGCTTGGAGGTGCATTGCAACCGCGAAGCATGGGTGACCCTCACGTGCCCCGAGGATGCGCGCCATCTTGTCGAGGCTGCGCTGCGCGGCGCCTACCCCAACTGTCGCCTTGCGCGGGCTCCGTGTGGACCCGGCGTCCCACCTTATGTGTTGCGGCTCAAGAAGCACAGTCCATTTACAAAGCGTGCCAAGCGAGTCGATCTCTTCGAGCACGAGCGCGCTCCGAGCATCAACCGATTGATCACGACTATGGCGGCCTGTCATGCGCCGGCGTTCGTGCAGGTGGCGCTCACTCCCACGCCGGCCTTGTTCGAGGGCCACTCCAAGCGCGCCTACAAGCGCCACGAGCATCATCTCTCGCGCGCCCGCAAGCTGCGCTTTCCCCCGCTGGACCCGTCCAAGGTGGAGAACGAGGAGCTGATTGGCGGCTTGGACATCCAGCATCGTTCGCTGTTCTTCGCCGACATCCGAATCGTGAGCCCGACCAGGTCCGTATGTGAGCGGATCGCCTCCGAGCTGCGGGCCTGCACCGCAGAGAATCGTTTGGTCGAGCGTGGCACCGGCTGGCGTCATGGCAGGCTCGGCCTGTACACCCGGCGGATCCGACGAGGCGAGGGCAATCCGCTGCCCTCGCCTCGCAAGGGAGTGTTCGCCTCGACCGAGCTCGCGAGCCTCTGGCACCTGCCATCGCCCGACTACGCCACGGTCCCATTCGCGCGCGACCCGTTGCCGCTCGCGCCTGGGCCGCCCACGATCCTGAGGCCAAGCGACGGTTCTGGCAGTCTGCGCGACGTTCTGGGGCCGGTGTCGATCCATCCCCAACTGCGCCGCCAAAACACGGCGGTTCCCGGCACGGTGGAGCAGGGCAAGTCGAGCTATCTCGTGGCGACCGTGGCCGAGGACCTCCAGCGCGAGCGCTGTGCGGTCATCGTGTTCGACCCAAAGGGCGACGCGGCGGAGGCCGCCGTCAGCCTCGTCCCGCGCGAGCGCACCTGCACTTTGCTCGACTTTGCCCACCCAACCTGTGGCTTCAATCCGCTCGATGTTCGCGCTCCGGCCGACACGATCGCCGACTACGTGGTGGCTTCGCTCAAGCAACTCTTCAGCGAGGGGGACATCAAGGCGAGTTCCGACAGATACTTGCGCAACGCGATCATCGCCGTGCTCGCGTACGAGCGGTCGAGCACCCTTTGGGACGCGGCGCGGCTTCTGTCGGTCGGGGAGGAGGGTTATGCCTATCGCGCCCGCGTGGCCGCCCGTCTTCGAGGTCAGCCCGAGTTCAAGGAGATCTCCGAGTTCTTCACCGGGGAGCTTGCGGTCCAACTTGCCGATGCGCGAGGCACCACCACCGCGAAGCTCGACGCGCCCGTCAACAAGTTGGCACGTCTGCTCAACTCCCCTTCGATCAAGCGCGTCCTGCTCAACGACTCGCTCAGGGTCGATTTCGAGGAGGTGATTTCGGGCGCTCAGGTCCTGGTCGTGAAGGGAGCCCTTGGCGCCATGGGCGCGGGCAACACGAGCGTGCTCATGCAACTGCTCGTTGGGATGTTGGACGCCGCCTTGGCACGTTGCCAGGACGGGGTCCCCGCCGCCGAACGCGTTCCCGTGGCCTTGAAGATCGACGAGGCGCCACTGGTCGTCAATCGTGGTTTCGCTGAGACGTTGGCGCTGAAGCGATCCGCGGGCCTTGAGACCGTGGCTTGCTGGCAGGCCGATTCCCAGTGGATCGATCGCGACGTGCGCGCCCAGCTCGATGCTCTGTTTGCGCACCGCGTCTATTTCGCCACGGCTTCGGTCGAGGACGCGCGCAAGGCGGCCAATTTGATGATGGCCGAGTACTCAGACACTGTCCGCCCCGGAATCCGCAATCTGTCGGATCTTGGCAGGCCCGATGTGCGGCTTCACCTTCCCAGACACAACGCCATAGCGAGTTGGGTGACACCCGAGGGCCGTCAGGCGCCCTTTGTCGCTCAGACGGTGCCGCTCCCCTTCGACGAGCAGCGACTCGCCTTTCATGTCGCCAGACAGGCGCAGCGCGGAGGGCGCTTCCTCGACGATCTCTCCCAGCCGCACTGGCTCAGGGACGAGCCAAGCGAGATGCCCGTCGGGCCGGCCGAGGCGAGCCCAGGTACCGAAAGTGCCGAGCCCGTCGCGGCCGGGCTTGCATCTGCGTCTGGGCTCGCATCTGCGTCTGGGCCTGCTTCAGCGTCGGAGCAGGACGGCGTGTCCATGGTCGCGTCTGCACGGCCCGAGAGCGCCACCTCCCGGGATTTCGTCGATCCGCGGGGCGAGTTGGACGTGTCGGCGGGCTCCCAGGCGCCGGCGAGCTATAGCGAGCTGGTCGATCTGGACGCCGCCCACAGTGTTCGTTGGGCGAAGCCCGTCACCGTCCTCTCAGTTGTCGAGCCCGACCCCTTGGATATCGAGATCCTTGCCCTGATCGCATCGATGAGGCATGTCTTGAGCAGTCAGATCCATCGCCGCTTCAATCCGTCGCGCGCCGCGACCACCACCCAACGGAGACTCAAGCGCTTGGCCGACGCAGGCTTGGTTGCCCGCTTCCAGTTTCACCGGCGCGACGGAGGAGGGGTGCCGATGTGCTACACGACCACGCCCTCGGGTCTACGGCTCGTGCGCGAACACGAACCTTCGCGCGGGCACGACCTCGTCGAGAGGGACCGCGGCGAGCGTGAGCGTGTGGAGCCCAACGATGAGCGTCGGCTCCGCCAAGCACGCCACGATGTCCACGTCGCCGCTTGGTGTTTCGCTTTCGAGCGCTTGTCACGGGCTGGCCGATTGGCGCAACTCTGGGGTCCCGACGAGTCCGCGATCTCGCCGCCTTCGCGCTCGCGCCACGGCGAGCAAACGATTCTCTCGCTCGCGGAACTATCGCTCCCCGGGGGCAGAACCCCCCACGAGTTCGTGCGTACCGTCGATTCGGGTGCCCGCGTCGAAGTAGAGGGCTTTCAAACGGTTCGCCCCGACGCGACCCTGGGAACGCGAGAGGGCGGCGAGGTGCTGCTCGAGCTGGACGACCGTCTCCCGGAAGGCTCGGGCGCCGCCAAGCTGGAGCGCTACGACCATTTTCTCACGGGCTGGTCGGTTCACCTCAAGCGCTACACCCGGCCGCGAGCACAGCTTCCTCTGGTGGTATTCGTTTGTCGGGACGGCGCTCGCGCTCGTCAGGGCGCGCGCCGCGCCGATCGAGTGCTTACGGCTGCCCGCGCCTATGCCGGCGAGTATCCCGCCGAGTGGGAGTATCCGGCTCGGCAACGCATCCTCTACGTTGCCGAGCGCGACATTCACAGTGGCTCTCTGTCGGCATGGGGACTGCCCCGCCTCCCGCCCGAGGTGCGTGTCGCCGTCGCCGACGGCGATCCGCGTGCACGAGACCCCGCAGTCGAGCGTCTCGATCTGAACCCTTGAAGTCGTCTCGCTTGCGCGTTCAGGAGCTTTCACTCCATTCGGCTGCCGACGGGTGGCTTGACCGAAGGAGTCAGGAACAATAGAGCGGAATGCTCCCGAGGAATTTGACAAGCTCAAGGGCGTTGTCGATGATGGTGGAGTCGTCAGCGCGCAGGCGGCATGGCCTGGTCCGGGATGTCTTGCGGACTAACGTCCCTGTGGCCGGCCAGCCCTCACGGAGGGTCGGCTGGGGCGCGACAGCACGAGCCGGAGGAGGCCTCCCGGCCGCCGTCGCCGACCCAGTCAACCCTCGTGTAGGCAATTATCGTCTCCGCTTCGCGGCGTATGTTCTGGTGAAGGCGACCGCTCGCTGGTGAGCGCTTCGTGAGTGTATTTGACGGCGTCGCTAGCTCCAGAAGTCGGACTTGACACGGTTGGCGCCGTGTGCAACTATCCCGTTAGATCCGAGATACGGAACGACATCGGATCGATGTATGGTTTGTCAGGTAGAAATTGCCGTATGTCTGTGGAATCGGACCAAAGGGTGGAGGAGCATAAGACTTCCCGGGAACCGAATGGGCGGACAAGGGAAGAGGGTTCGGATCGCGGTCACCCCCCGCCGTGAGGCCGAACGAGCTGCGGCGTGGCGCTTGCGTGCCTAGCGCCGTAGCATTGGGCCCGTGCGGCGTGCGTGGTATGACCTGACGCTACGCGCGCCGTGCCGGGCCCCCTATCGCCGAGCACTCACTCGATGCCCACAAGCAAAGCTGCGGGCGGAAGGTCGAGCTTGGAGGCCAGCTTCAGCACCGTGCGCAAGTTGGGTTCGCGCCCTCCATTCTCATAGACGCTGATCGCGGCTCGGTCAACGTCGGCCTCGAGCGCCAAGCGCTCCTGAGATATGCCGGCTCGACGGCGTGCCCACTTCAAATTCGCGCCGAATTGCGCCTTTCTCGTCAGTGCCTCGTTCGGCTGGTGCTTGTGGCGGATGGGACGCCTCGATCCGATTCCCTCCAGAAGCGCGCCCGGCGTGGTCGTCAGGGCTGCGCACAAACGCATCAGCGTCGGCATGTCCGGAGCCCGCTCGCCACACTCCAGGCGACTGATCGCCGCGCGATCGAGTGGAGTCGCACGAGACAGTTGAACCTGTGTCATTTCCGCGTCTGAACGCGCTTGGCGCAGATTCTCTCCGAACGCGCGGATCTGCTCGACGATCTCTTGAGGGTCTGCTTCGGCCACAGGGTCATCATTCAAGGCTGACTACAAAAGAGCCACGGAACAAACACCACAATCGTGCGCCCTCGCATCGTCTACCTTCTGCCCGGTAGGACGCCGATGGCACGGCTGCTGCCTCGTTCACTCGCGCAAGAACATCAGCGCACGCCTGCGCCCACGGCCGGTCGCAGCGCCATCTCCTCCGCTAAGGAGGCCAGACCGGGCAGCTCGCGCGTTCGTTCGCCCGCCACGTAGACAAAGCAAAGCTCCAGCAGCGCCCCCGCCGTAGCCTCGGCCGCGACGCTCACGGCCCGGTCCTCGCCGTGGTTGAGCTCCAGTCCGGGCTCGAGCATCCCCATGTAGGCCCTCATACCCTCGTGCGCGACCGCGGCGGACTTCGCGCTGGCCGTCAGCGCGTCGATCAATGCCAGGTGGGCGTATGCCGGCTCGGAAGCCAAGAAGCTGAGCAGTGCCCCGATTCCGGCGCGTACCGCCGCGGGCCACTCGTCCTCGGATTCGTAGGCCCGCTCGACGATCGCAAGTAGCTTGCGGTGCCCCAACTCGTAGGCCACCAAGAAGGCGTCCTCCTTGCCCGAGAAGTGCTCATAGAACGCCTGCACCGAGACAGCGGCCTCCTGCACGATCTCGGGGATCGTGCAGGTTCCGTATCCCTTGACTGACGCGAGGTTCGCCAGCGCGTCGAGAATCCGCTCGCGCTGGTTGTGCACCACGAAGCTGCGCGACACGTTACCTTCGCCGCGAGGCAAGCCCCGCCGCTCGATCGCCCCTGAGCTGAGCGACAGTGTCCCGGGTGCGCGACCGCCGACCGGTGGCTCGCCGACCCGTCGCGCGATCCGTGTACGCCACGCTTTGGCAGAGCCGTTCGCCTGGTAAGACGAGGCCCAGGCCGAAACGGCGGGGGCAAGCTCATACAGCTCGCCGCGTCGCGGACGGCGCACCCGCTCGCCCCGTCGCGCTCGCGCGTACAGGATCCGCAGGATTGCGCCCACGATCGCACGTGCGACGAGCTGTCCTGCCTCAGAATCGTCGCCGAGCATTCGGCCGAGCGGCCGGGCGAGTCGTGCGAGCGTTCGTTCGCGGCGCTCGATCCCCGTCGGGCCCGCGGCCGTCAGCTCGACGGCGATGACACGCAGGCCCGGGGGGTTCTTGAGCGTCAGGGCGAACAGTGCCTCCACATAGGAGTCGATCGCCTCGCGCGGGTCAGCTCCGCTCTCGCATGCGGCGAGCACCTGTGCAATCCATTCCTCGACGATCGCATCGCTCATCGCGAAGAAGCACGCCTGCTTGTCCTCGAAGTGTTCGTAGAACGTCTTGCGAGATGCCACCGCCTTGGCGATCACGTCGGCTACGACGGTCGTCGCGTAGCCCTGGTCGCCCACGCTCGCCAACATCGCCTCAAGCATCCTGGCGCGTGGATCGGGCGCTTTGCGCGCACTCTTGGCTCCCTTGCGGGGTCGTGCTGGGCGTGAGTTTGATGACTCCGCTGTGCGTCGGTCGGTCTTGTCCACTAGCCGACATTGTGACCACCTGCCGCGATTCATGCGAACTGCTCACTCTTGCGTCTAGTTCTTGTCATCCTCTCCACCGCCCCTCTTGGCGTCGCAACGCTCATGGATATGCCTCGCCGGCGCTGCAGGTGCGTCCGATCTCGGTGCAGTCGCCTGTGCGCCGGCCGCCCCCTCATCGCAGTTGCGCGGCCGCCTCAAGCGACCCCGACTGCGCGTCCGATTCAGGGATTTCCCCGTATCCACGGCTCTTCTGGTGCGCAGGCGCCCTCACCGCCCGGACGGTCCTCTCTCCCAGGCGTCTCCCAAGTTGTTGCCCGCCTCCCCGGCCACTAATCTGCGGGCTTCCTTCTCCTTCCCTCCCAAGCAGTCAATCTCAAGCTGTAGGCAATGATTCGTCTCCGCGAAAGTCAGAGACATTTGTCGCATTAGCCGCGGACCGTTGGCCCTTGTCCCGGCTTGCACGCCCTCGTCGCCTCCCCTTGAAGGCCATGCCCTTCGGACCGTCGGGAACCTTCGCTCGTCCGCTCTCGATCCGCCCATTTCGCTCAGGCCGATCCCAATAGCGAATCTCGGCCAGCTTCGACCGACCACGCTCCCATCGGATCGGACTTTCCGAGACCCCTTAAGGGGCCTCGGATCCTCAGGCCATTCCGTCACGGTCCTCCGAGCGAGGCTTGACGACGGCGTTGAGCCGGCCTACAAGCGCTCCATCGACCACCCGGCCGGGCCCCCTCAGGCGCGGTCGCCACAACCCAGGAGCCCCCATGCCTCGATCCACATCCTCCACGTCCCTCTCGCGATCCGCTTCCTCCACGTCCCCCTCGCCTCGCCCCAAGACCAACCCCCGGCGCGGCCTTCACGACCGTCCTTTCGCGGCCATCACGCGTCCCCGCCGAGGCGCGGCGGCCCACGTCTCGCCCCTGGCTCGCTATCGCGACGCCGATGGTTGCACCCGCGAGCTGCTCGCCGTTCCCGGCCTCGGTGGCAGCATGCTGGTCCTCGATCGCGATGCCACCACGCTCGGTGACCGTCGGCTTCTGGCCCACCTCGCCTCAGACGAGCCGCCCGAGAATGCCGCCTTGGTCTGTCGTCTCTACCTCCAAGGCCCGGCCCCACGACGGTGCCGGCGCGTGGTGCCGACCGACCTGGAGCACGCCCCGTTCGCGTCCGTCGAGCGCTGCTCTGCCGCCGAACCGCCCACGCTCGAGAACGAACTCCGTGCCCGAGGCTTCGTTTATCGCGTGGGACCGATGGCCGACGAGCGCGCCACCGCCCAGTTGCGCTGGAGCAGAGCTCCGAGTCGTGGTCGGGAGTCGGCCTGGGAGCAGGTCAAGTTGCGCGACGTGGTCGGCGCACTCGAGCGCTACGAACCGGTGCGTGCTCTCACCGAGCAGGCGCTCGCGCGCCATCGCGAAGACCAAGGGGTCCTCTCGACACGCTTGCGCGACGAATTCGACCGGCTCTGTACAAGCCCGATCGTCCTCAACAGAGCCCTGCGCGAAGCCGTGACGGACGCGATCGAGCGACGGGGCATGACGATGAGCGAGATCGCCCTGCGCTGCGGCGTCGTCAAGCGCGATCGGCACGGCAACCCGAGCGGGGAGACCAGTTGGCTTGCGCGCCGAGTCGGTCTCATGCCGGAAGGCGGAGCCCAAACCCCCACGCCTTGGGTTCACAGCGATGTGCTCGCCACGATCGCGCGTCGTGGACTCGGCGTGAGCCCGCGCGAGGTCGAACTCCAATGAGCGCCGACCCCTCCAGCTCCGCGCTCGGGTCCCGCTCGACGATCCCACAACGGCCCACAATTCTCTGTGTCGAGGCGAATGCCGCCTTCGGAAACGAACTCGTGCAGCAGCTGCGCGCCGACGGCTATCTCGCCATCCAAGCTCGCACGGCCGAGCACGCCCGGGTACTCGCTCGCGCCGGGCCCATGGCCGCGATCCTGCTCGGTTCGCTGGAGGGCCCCCGCGCGATGCTCGACCTGCTCGAGGAGATTCGTGCTCCAAACGGCACTTCCCATCAGACGCCTTGGACCGAGGGCCTGCCGCTGATCGTCCTCCAACCCGGCGCCACCCAACTGGACCTGCTGCGAGCCTTCGACGCCGGCGCTGATGACTACATCTCCGCGGAGCGTTACTCCTACCTCGAGCTGCGGGTGCGCTTGAGAGCCCTACTCCGACGCGCCCAACCGCCTCGGCCCGCATGTATTCGAGTGGGGGCCTTGCGTGTGGATAGGAGCGCCCACGCCGTGCATGTCGGCGAAACCCCCGTCGCGTTGGGTCGCATCGAATATGAACTCTTGCTCCACCTAGCGCGCGATCCCACCGCGGTCTGTGAGAAGCAGGAGCTGCTGCGCGCGATCTGGCACCGCCAGCCCCCGTCGAATACCCGCACCGTGGACAGCCATGCCAGCCGTCTGCGCCTCAAGCTGCGTGCCGCCGGCGCGGTCGGGCTGGTGGTCAACGTCTGGGGCGTCGGCTACCGCCTGCTCTGAGTTCTCGGCCCACCGGCGTCACCTACTCGGTCCGTGCGCTGCGGCTCCCGAGGTCAAACCGGCCCCTCTCGGCCTCCATCTTCCCTCCCAGCACCGCGGCGAGCCTTTCGGGCCGCCGCTTCTGGTTAACCCAATCGCCGGTCGCGACCGGTTCAAGAAAGGAGCGGCTCATGCCGTCACATTCGCATTCCCTCAACACCGAATCGCCTGTCAATCCACTCAACGCCCTGGCCGGCTTCACCGACCTGTTCGGATGGCTCGCCTCGACCGCCGCACACGTTGCGATCGGCTTGCTGCTCGGCGCGATAGCCGCGCGCTTGATGCGTGCTCGCCACCTGCGCTGGACCTGGGCAGCCGCCGCTGCGGTTCCCCTCTTGCTCGTCCAAACTCACCCATCGGGCTGGGCCCTCTCACTCGACACGGCCACCGTCTCGGCCGCCCTGCGCGGACGCCGCTGGCACCGCGAAGACATCCTCGCCGGCGGGGACTTGGCCGACACGGCGACTGCCCGCAGGGGGCCGGCCGCGACGATGTGCACCCTCCTCGGCCGCCTGCAAGAGCGCTTCGCGCCCTCCTCACCGACGCCGCTGAGCGCCGAGCGGATCTGTGTGGGTCGCACAGAGGACTACCGGCAGGTCTCGATCCCCTTCGGAGTGGCCGGCGGCGGTCAACACACCCTGATCGTCGGTGCCACCGGGTCCGGCAAGACCGTCACCGAGACCTGGATCGCATCCCGAGCGATAGAAGCAGGTCTCGCGGCGGTGGTCGTCGATCCCAAGGGCGACGCACGCATGCGCGAGCAGCTCCTCATGGCGGCCGACCGCGGTGGACGTCGCTTCCTCGAATGGACGCCCCGCGGACCGTCGGTCTACAACCCCTTCGCCCACGGCGCCGCAAGCGGTGTCGCCGACAAGGCCTTGGCGGGCGAGCTGTTCACCGAGCCCCACTATCAGCGTCAAGCTCAGCGCTACCTCGGCCACGCCGTGCGCGCGCTGCACGGAGCCGGCAAGCCCGTGAGCCTGCGGGCGCTCGTCGAGGCGTTCGATTTCGCCGCGCTCCAAGCGCTCTGCAGCGAGCTGCCCGAGCCCCAGGCCGAAGCCACACGCGACTACCTCGATTCGCTGACCACACGAGCGCGTGCAGATCTGGGCGGCGTGCGAGACCGACTCGCGATCATGGTCGAGTCCGATGTCGGTCCCTGGCTTGACCCCGCCACCCCCGGCGCTCCCGTATTCGACCTGTTGCAGGCCATTCGCGAACGAGCCGTCGTCTACTTCTCGCTGGAGGCCGACGCCTGGCAACTATTGGCCCAGATGCTCGGAGTAGCGATCGTGCAGGACCTCCAAGCCACGATGGCGGCCCTCCAAGCCGAACCCGTGCCGGCGGTCGTCGTGATCGACGAGTTCGCCTCGATCGCCGCCGAGCAGGTGGTGCATCTGTTCGGCCGCGCGCGCTCGGCCGGCATCAACCTGCTGCTTGGCACCCAGGAGCTCTCCGACCTGCGGGTGAAAGGTCGCCACGAACTGCTCGAGCAGGTGCTCGGCAACCTTTCGTGTCTGCTCGCCCACCGCCAAGTCGTCCCCGAGTCCGCGGAGTTGATCGCGCGCCTCGGCGGTACTCGCGGCGTGTGGCGCACCTCACGCGCAGACACCGGGCGCTGGACCCGAAGCCGCGCAACCAAGCCACGGCTCGCCGTCGAGGAGGTCCGCGCCCTACAGCCCGGCCGCGCGGCCGCGCTCGACCTGACCGGTGGCAGCGCCCCAAAGCTCATGCAGGTCTACTCATCGCTCGCGCCGTCCGTCAACGGATCGCTCCCTTCCAGGTTGCGCGCCCGTCTTGCCGACGTCATCGCGCTGGCCTGACTCTCGCCGACGCCCAAATGCAGCCCTCGACGAGTGGCTCCGCGGCCGCATCGTCGAGGGTCGTGCTCCGCACCGGGCACGAACTTCTATCCCAAAAAAGGAGATCGTCATGCCTCAAGCACCCCTATCGCTCACCGCCGAGCAAACCGAGCTCGTACATTGGACAGCATCCTTGGGAGCGATCACCGTCGAGGCCTTGGCCCGACGCGTGAGTACCACGCCGGCCTCGGCGCGCGGTCGTCTGGCCACGCTCGTACGACACGGCCTTCTGGCCAGGCGCCGCCTGCTTGTCGACGCCCCGACTCTCTACACAGTCACGCGAGCCGGCCTGCGAGCCTGTGGCGCCTACGGGATCGAGCCCTGCCGCCTCTCGGCGGCCGGCGCCCACCACGCGATCCTCTGCGCCGAGGCGGCCGCCTCCTTGGAGCGCTGCTACCCGGACCATCGGCTACTCGGCGAGCGTGAGTTGCGCCGAGACGAGCGCGACCTCGGACGTCCACTCGCGAGTGCCCGCCTGGCCGCGGATCGGCTGCATCGTCCCGATCTCGTCCTGTGGCCGCACACGCCGGGCGCGCTGCCGGTCGCGGTGGAGGTCGAGTTGACGATAAAGGCCCCCCGGCGCCTCGCTGGCATCTGTCGAGCGTGGACGCGCTGCCCGCTCGTTTCGGGTGTGCTCTATCTCGCGGGCGATCGAGTGCAACCGGCGCTCGAGCGAGCGATCGAGAAGGCCGGTGCCCGGGACCGAGTTGTGGTGCTCCCCCTCACGGCGCTTCCCGCCCAGGCTTGAGGCGCTGGCGGCGTTCGCGCGTCGTCTGTTCTGCAAAGGGGTGCCCTGCGCGCGCGCGTGCGCCCGCGCAGGGCACCTTTTTTTGATCGACATCAACAGCGGGCAGCGTTGACGGCGTTGGGGGCGCCGGGAAATTTCGCCCGCCAAATAGGGCCAAACCGTGGTTTTGGGGCCGGCGCGCAAAAAACCGTCGCACACCTTGCCTAGGTTTTGTTGCGGGGCGAGCCCACACCAAAGGAGAAGACAATGTCCTACTCGAACATCAACCGCGTCATCCTCGTCGGCCGTCTCACCGGCGATCCCGAGTTGCGCGCCCTGCCTTCCGGCACGTCGGTCTGCAACCTGCGTCTCGCCTGCAATGGCGCTCGCAAGGGCCCCGAAGGCGAGTACACCGAGAAGCCCAACTTCTTCAACATCAGCGCTTTCGGTGCCTTGGGCGAGACGGTCCATCGCTACATGAGTCGCGGTCGTCGCATCGCGATCGATGGGCGTCTCAGCTGGCGCGAGTGGGAGGTCCCCGAGGGCGGCAAACGCCAGGCCGTGGAGATCGTCGCTGAGACGGTCCAGTTCCTCGACGGGCCCGGCGACGGCAATGGAGCGCAGGGCTCAGCCGGGCAGGAGGGCGACACCGACGGCGCCGAGGAGCTCGAGCTCGTGGGCGTCGGGGCGGGGATCGAGGACGATCTCGTCTTCTGAGCGCTCCGCCTAACACGCCGGTTCAACGGTGGGATGTCCAACGCGGCATCCCACCGTTTGGCGCCCCGGGGCGCCTTTTTGCGTTTAAGGGCCGTAAACTGGCCGGCCGCAGCTCTTGCAAGCAACGCGACGGGTCATGCGAGCCCGCCATCCTTCCAGTCCACAAGGAGCCCTCCCGGTGCCAGTCAACACCAAAGCGATCGGTAAGACCTACGAGCCCACCACCTACGCGGTGGGTCGAGAGAAGATCAAGGAGTACGCCCGCGCGGTCGGCGAGACCAACCCGCTTCACCTCGACGAGAAAGCCGCCCGCGAGGCCGGGTACGCAGACGTCGTGGCGCCGCCCATGTTCGCCGTCGTCTACAGCTCTCAGTCGGTGGCTCCCTCGCTGTTCGATCCCGACGTGGAAATGAACTTCGCGATGATGGTCCACGGAGGCCAGGAGTTCGAGTGGGGGCCGCTGGTGGTGGCCGGCGACGAGATCACGACCACCGCCTCGGTCAAGGACATCTCCGAAAGGGACGGTCGCGGCTACTACGTGTTCGAGTCGGTCTCTGTAAACCAGCGCGGCGAGCAGGTCTGTCGCGGAACCTGGACGAACATCGTCCGAGGAGTGTGAGCGCAATGGCAGATCTAACGGTAGGCGCCCAGATCCCCGAGGTGCGAGTCACGCCCGACAAGTACCTCACCGCCCGCTACGCCGGTGCCTCCGGTGACTTCAACCCGATTCACATCGACGAGGAGTTCGCGCGCGCCGTCGGCTTGCCCGGCCGCATCCTGCACGGACTGTGGTCGATGGCCCAGGTGGCGCGAGCACAGACCGAGGCCGCCGGCGGCCCGGCCACCCTCAAGCGGCTCTCCGTCCAGTTCCGCGGCATGGGTGTGCCCGAGCAGGAGGTCGTGGTCACCGGCACCGTCCGCGAGGCCGAGGACGGCCGCGTGATCGTGGACACAGTCGCCGAGCAGGCCGGCAACCAGATCATTCGCAACGCCGAGGCCGAACTCCGCCTCTGAACGTGGCGCGCCGCTCCGGGCACCCGGGGCGGCGCCTACAATCGCTTCATATGCTCACCCCCCGACAGGAGCTGATCCTGCGCAAGGTGGTTGAGGACTACCAACGCTCAGGACAGCCGGTGGCCTCCAAGACGATCGCCGCCGACCCAAGCCTCGACTGCGGGCCCTCGACCGTGCGCAACGAGCTCGCCTTGCTCGAGGAGCACGACCTGCTCGCCCATCCCCACACCTCCGCGGGCCGAGTGCCAACCGAGGCCGGTCACCGCTACGTCGTCAACCGGATGCTCGGAGCAGGGCGCGAACTGGTTCCAAACAGCCCGCTCGCCCTGTCCTTGACTCGCCGCGAGGTCGAGGAGGCGATGCGTCTCACGAGCGTCGCCATCTCTCAGGTCACCAGTCTGCTCGCCGTCGTCTCCGCGCCGCCGCTCAACGCGGCGACCATCCGCCACATCGAGGTCTTGGCTTTGCAGCCGCAAGTCGTGGTTGTCGTTGTGATCACCTCCAGCGGCGGTGTCTCCAAGCTCTTGAGCACGTTCGACGCTCCCGTCGATCAAGGCCTCGTGGGATGGGCCGGCGAATACCTCAACGAGCGTCTCCTCGGCTACGGCTTGGGTGCGCGGATGCTCTCCAAGCGCCTCGAGGATCCCAGCATCGGGCCCCGCGAGCGAGCCTTCATCGACCAACTGGCACCAGCCTTCGGCAGCTTGGCCAGCGAGAGCGAGGACACGCTCTACGTCAACGGCGCCGCCCACCTGCTCTCCAGCCCCGGCATCGGCGACATCGCCGAGATCAACGAGCTCGTGGGTCTGCTCGAGCGGCGAGCGGTCATCTTGAGCGTGTTGCGGGCCGCCCTGGGCGAGTCCGATGTGTACGTGCGCATCGGCAGCGAGAACGAGATCCCCGCCATGCGCTCTCTGGCGCTCGTGGCCGCCGGTTACGGCTTGTCCCGTCGTAAGCTCGGAGCGGTGTCGGTGATCGGCCCGGTCCACATGGATTACGAAGGCGCGATCGCCACCGTCCGCGAGGCCGCCCACGAACTTTCGCGCTTCGTCGAAGACGCCTACGCAGAGCGCTGATGAGCGCCACCACTCCACGCGATCCCTACGAGGTGCTCGGTGTGACCCGCAACGCCGCCGAGCAAGACGTCAAGAAGGCCTTCCGTCGGCTCGCCCGGGAACTGCACCCCGACGTCAACGCGCACGACCCCGACGCCGAGGAGAAGTTCAAGGAGGCCGCGGAGGCCTACGAGATCCTCTCCGACCCCGAACGCAGGGCCACCTACGACCGCTACGGCCACGACGGCTTGCGTTCGGGCGGCTACGCACCCAATTTCGACGGCTTCGGCTCGATCGGCGACCTGTTCAACGCGTTCTTCGGCTCCGGCAGCCCATTCGGCGGCGGCTCGGGGTCGGCTCTCGGCGGGGACATCGCGGTCGCGGTGGAGATGAGCTTGCTCGAAGCCTCCCTCGGGGGCCAGGTGGACGTCTCTTTCGAGGCGATCGACCGCTGCGAGCACTGTCGCGGCAACGGCGCCGAGCCCGGCACGCCGATCGAGCGCTGCGGACGCTGCGGTGGCGCCGGTCAAGTCCAGAGCGCAGTACGCACCCCCTTCGGCCAAATGCTGCGCACCACCATCTGTGACGCCTGCCACGGCGACGGCCGAGTGCCCACCCAACCCTGCGGGGAGTGCCGCGGGCGCGGTCAGAAGACGGTCAAGCGCAGCGAGCAGGTGGCCGTGCCGGCGGGAATCGCCGACGGCCAACGCATCAGGGTCACTGGGCGCGGGCACGCCGGCGAGCATGGCGCCCCGGCAGGAGACCTCTATGTACTAATCCGCGTCGCCGCCGACGAGCGCTTCGTGCGCGAAGGCGAGGATCTGATCACAGCCCTCGACGTGCCCGCGCCCATGGCCGCCCTCGGAACCGCGCTGGAGGTGCCCACCTTGGAGGGCTCTGCCACCGTCCAGGTTCCCGCGGGCACCCAGCCCGGCACGGTGCTCACCGTCCGCGGCCAAGGCATGCCTTCGTTGGGCAGCAGCCGCCGCGGCGACTTGCGGGTGCTCGTCAACGTACTCATACCCCGGCGCTTGACCGACCGTCAACGTGAGTTGCTCGCCCAACTCAACGACACGCTCACCGAGGAGAACCTCCGCTCGGAGGAATCGATGCTCTCCAAGCTGCGCCGAGTCTTGCGCCACCAGGCCGCGTGATAGACCCTCGCTGCGGCCGGCGCCCCGCATGATTCGCCTCGCCCTGCGAGTCGAACGCGCCCACGCCGAGCTCGTGCTCGCCGAGCTGCTCGAGCTGGCGCCCGACGGAGTCGAGGAGATCGAGTTGCCCTGCGCCGATCGCCCATTGGGCGCTCCCGGGCAAGAGGGCCTAGTCGAATACGCCGTCTACGGGGCCCCCGGCGAGCTGCCCGACCTGCCCGACCTGCGCGCGGCCGCGGGAGGCGCCTTCGTCGAGGTGTCAACCAGCGAGGTTCCCGACGATTGGTCGGAGCGCTGGAAGAGCTTTCACCGCCCGGTTTTGATCGAGCCCGACCCTGGGGGAGCGGACGCCCTACCTGGCGCGGTGCCCGCTCTGCACGTGCGACCTCCCTGGGAGGCCCCGACCAAGCGGCCAGACGCGCGTGAGATCGTGATCGACCCCGCCCAAGCCTTCGGTACCGGCGCCCACGCGACCACGCGCTTGTGTTTGGAGCTGCTCTTGGCTCTCGCCGCCGAGCGAACGCTCAGCGGGGACGGCCCGGGCGGCGCGGAGCGCAGGGCCGGCCCCGAGGCCACGCGCGGCGCCGTGCTCGACGTCGGGGCAGGCTCAGGTGTGCTCGCGATCGCCGCGGCCAAGCTCGGCTTCGGCCCGGTCTTGGCTTTGGACAACGATCGCGAGAGCGTGCTCGCGATCGCCGATAACGCCGCCCGCAACGATGTCCAGATCGAGGCCCGCCGCTTCGACTTGCGTAGCGAGGAGCTTCCCTCGATTGACGGGGAACCCGCTCCGGTCGTGCTCGCCAACCTGCTGAGACCCTTGCTGCTCGACTTGGCCGCCACGATGTCGGGCGCCGAAGCGCCGATCGATACCAAGCCTCCCGCTCTCGCCACCAAGCCCCCCGCGGAGCCCCCCGCGCTCGCTGCCAAACCGCTCGATCTGATCGCCAGTGGCCTGCTGTGCGAGCAGGCCGACGAGGTGGCCTTGGCCTTCGCTAAGCGCCTCGGCTTGCGCGAGCGAGACCGTCGGACGCGGGGCGAGTGGGCTGCCCTGTGGCTGACGGCGGCTCGGTAGCCGCCCTCGCCATCGCCCGGAACAGGAGGTCGATCGCCGGGCGCTGACCGCCTTCGCTGTCCAGTAGCCCGCGCGCCGCGACCAAGGCCGCTCCGATCGCGTCGAGCGCCTCGCCGCTGTCGCCCGGCTCGGGGTCCCTGCAAACGGCGATCGCCAGGTCGAGCATTCCCTGGGCCTGTTCGGTGGCGCCCGCGAACAGCGCCGGCCCGGCGAGGCTGCCATAGCCGTAGGCCCGCGCCAACCGCCCCGGCAATCTCACCTCGCCCGAGCCGCGCGGCGGAGAGATGGGCGGGAGCCCGCGACCGTCGACCAAACCGGCCATCGTCTCGCCGACCACGCCGCGCGTCGCGCGCTCGTCGAGTCCCACGTCGGCGGCCACGCGCAAAGCCAGGTACAGGCCGCTCGCGGTCAGTCCGTAAGGGGGGTCGGAGGCGAACACGATCCGCTCCGCAGGCACGCGCGCGAACAGCTCGATCACGTCGATCGGAAAAAAGCAGGAGGTGTCATACAGGACGCCCGGATGGTCGGCCAAGCGCGAGGTGAGGATGCCCTGATCGCAGATCGCCCCGTGTGCCAGGATCAGGACCACATCAGGGTGGCGCAACGCAAGGTCGGCCAGCCCGTCGGCGATCGGGGGCATCCCGCGACCGGCGTGAATCAGAATCGGAACCTGGGCCTCCTCGGCGAGCGTGAAAATTGCGTCCATCTCGGGACCGTCGAACGCGAACGCTTGGGCGCGGGGGTGCAGCTTGATCCCACGGGCGCCTCTGCCGATGCTGCGTTCGCCCTCGACGATCGGATTTTCGGCGGGATCGAGGCGGCAGAAGGGGATCAGGCGACCTTCGCTTTCCTGGGCCCATGCGAGCACACGGTCGTTGGGAAGGCTGTAAGCGGGCTTGCGCTCGGGGTCGTGCAACGGAAAAACGCATGCCCTGCGCGCGTGGGCGTCGTCCAACTGAGACAACAAGGTCTCCAGGTCGAGCGAGCGGCCGTCCTCGTCGAGGCCGAGGTGGGTGTGGGCGTCGAACACCTCGCCCTCGGTCGGCCTCAAGCGGTCTGCTTCGGCCACGAACGGAGCCAAGGCATCGGCATAGATGGAGGCGCTCACAGCTTCATTCTGACGATTGACCGGGTCCCGCGACGGCACCTTCCGCGAGCAAAAGCGCTGGATCGACACAAAAGTCTCGCCCGCGCGGCGTATCCTGGGTTGACGATGGCGATTCTCGACCAAGTCAAGCTTGACCTCAACGGCGCGATGCGTGCCGGCGAGAAGCAGCGGGTGGGCGCCCTGCGCATGATCCTGTCCGAGCTGCAGAAGGACTCCAAGGAGGGCGCCAACGAAGAGCTTGCGGTCCTGAGACGCGAGCGCAAGCGACGGCTCGAGGCGGCCCGCGCCTTCAGGGAGGGTGGACGCGAGGACTTGGCGGCCGGCGAGGAAGCCGAGGCCGAGCTGATCACCGGATATCTGCCGGCCGAGCTCTCCGAAGCGGAGCTGCAAACGATCGTCGAGCAGGCGCTCAGCGCGAGCGGAGCTGCCTCTCCGAAGGACATGGGCATGGCGATGAAGAGCGCGATGGCGGCCGTGGACGGCCGCGCCGACGGCAAGCGGGTCTCCGCGCTCGTCAAGGCAGCCCTGAATGGTTGATCTCGCGGGATGAGAAACCAAGTCGAGCTCGCCAATGAGGTGGCCGCCGAGCTGGCGGGCAGTCAAGACAGCGTGCTGCGGGCTTTGGAGGGCCATCTGCGGTGCAAGGTCTTCTTGCGTGGCAACCTGCTCACGCTCGAGGGCTCCGAGCCGGACGTCAAGATGGGGGAGAGGGTCGTGCACGAGCTCTCTGAGCTGATCGCCCGCGGCCACCAGGTCGCCCCCGGAACGATCGCCGCCGTGACAGGCGCGCTCGATGCCCATGAATCTCCGGCGCGGGTGCTCGAGGACGTCGTGTGGCGTCATCGCAGCCTCCAAGTGGCGCCCAAGACCGTCAACCAGAAGCGCTACGTGGACTGCATCCGCTCCAGCACAGTCACTTTCGGCGTCGGACCGGCCGGCACCGGCAAGACCTTCTTGGCGGTCGCCATGGCCGCCGCGGCGCTCTCGCGCCACGAAGTCAACCGCATCATCCTGACCCGCCCAGCCGTCGAGGCCGGCGAGCGGCTCGGTTTCCTCCCGGGCGACTTGATGGCCAAGGTGGACCCCTACCTGCGCCCCCTGTTCGACGCCTTGCACGACATGCTCGACCCCGAGAAGGTCTCCCAGCACCTGGAGCGCGGCGTGATCGAGATCGCGCCGCTGGCGTTCATGCGCGGGCGTACGCTCAACGACTCCTTCGTGATCCTCGACGAGGCCCAGAACACGACACCCGAGCAGATGAAGATGTTCCTCACACGGCTCGGATTCGGCTCGAAGATGGTAGTCACCGGCGATGTCACCCAGGTCGAACTTGCCTCGCGAGCAGCGCTCGGGCTTGGTGGTCGTTGGGGAGGTGTTGGAGCGGATCGAAGGCATCGAGTTCGTGCGCTTCGGTGGCGAGGACGTGGTGCGCCACAAGCTCGTCCAGAGGATCGTCGAGGCCTACGACGAGCACTCTCGCCGCGAGGCCCCGGAGCTTCGTCCGGCCGAACGCCGGGCCTGAACTTGAAGGACCGTCTCAGGCTAGGAGCGGCGCGATGCTGAGAGACCGTCTCAGGCCAGGGGCGACGCGATGCTCGAAGTAGAGGTGCTCGGCGCCGAGCTGCTCGACGGCCCGCTCTCGCAAACCGAAGTGGAGCGCTGGTGTGCGCTGGCGCTCGCCTCGGCGGGGGTCGAGGACGGGCACCTTGCCGTCCAGTTCGTGGCGGCGGAGCGCATCGCGGAGCTCAACCGGGTTCACCGCGAGAAAGAGGGACCCACCGACGTGCTCTCCTTTCCGGTCGAACGGCGCCGAGCCGGACGCTCCCGGCGAAGGGGTCCCCCGAGAGCTGGGAGACATCGTGATCTGCCCAGAGCACACCGAGGATGTGAGCGAGGCGATCGTGCACGGCGCCCTGCATCTGGTCGGGATGGATCACGAGACCGACGACGGCCAGATGCTGGCCCTACAGGCGGAGATCCTGCGGTGGGACCGTTCGTGACTGCTACGAGAAGCGGGTTCGTGGCGCTCGCGGGGCGCCCGAACGTGGGCAAGTCGACGCTCGTCAACGCGATCGTGGGAAACAAGGTCGCGATCGTCTCCGACCGGCCCCAGACCACGCGCCGCGCGATCAGGGGGGTGCGCACCGATGCCGACAGCCAGCTCGTCCTGGTGGACCTCCCGGGTGTGCAGCGTCCGCGTGACGCTTTGACCGAGCGCATGGCCGGGCGCGTGCGCGAGGAGCTCGCAGGCTCTGACGCCGCGCTGCTCGTGCTCAACGGTGAGCAGGGGATCGGTCCCGGCGATCGCTACATCGCCCAGGCGCTGACCCAAGCCGGCCGGCCGGTGACCGTGGCGGTAAACAAGGTGGATCGGCTCGACCGGGCCGCGACCGTGGCGATGTTGGCCGCGACTGCCGAGCTGGAGGTCGCAGACGAGATATTTCCGATCTCCGCGCGCACCGGCAAGGGCGTGGAGGCGCTCGTGGAGCATTTGTCGGGATTGATGGCGCCCGGTCCTTTCATGTTCCCGGCAGAGGCCGTCTCAGATCAACCGATCGCGCTCGTGCTCGCCGAGCTGGTGAGGGAGGCCGCGATCAGACGCACCTTCCAGGAGCTGCCGCACGCGCTCGAGACGATCGTGGAGGAGATCGAACGTCCACGGCCCGGCTTGGTCCGGGTGAGGGCTTTGATCTGGGTCGAGAGCGAGTCCCAGAAGGGGATCGTGGTCGGCTCGGGCGGGCGCATGATCAAGGCGATCGGCTCAGCCGCGCGCAAGGAGATCGAACGCGAGCTCGGCTGCCATGTTCACCTGGACCTGTCGGTGCGCGTGCGGCGCGATTGGCGCGGCGACGAGGGCCTGTTGGACCGGCTCGGAATCACCTGAGGGCCCGGCCGCTTCAGCGCTACAGCTTGCGCTCCAACCCCGCGGCGATCTCCCGCACCGCGCCGAGGTCCAGCTCGGTCGTGAACAGGAACGGGATCGTGAGTACCTTCGGAGGCCGCCCCTCGGCGAAGCGCTGGCGTCGCAAGCGCGCGATCTGGCTTTGTTGGATGCGGGTACGCTCGTAGGTGGCTTGCGCCGCGCGCACGGCCTGGTCGGCCATTGGCGAGTCGAGAGCGACGGCCTCGATCCGGCCCATCTCCTCGCGTGTGAAGCGCCGCGGCAACACGCCATTCACCAGCACGGCGTCCAGGTCGCGGTCGAGTTGGCGGCGCAAGCCTTCCTCCAACTCGAGCGTCTCGGTGACCGTCATCTCGGTGCCTTGGGCGACTGCCAGGTAGGCGCAGCGAGCACGGTCGGCGAGCAGGGCCCTCACCTCCTGGGCCTGGTCGGAGAGGGGGCCGGCGCGCACTATCGCGGAGAACGTTTGCGGCGAAGTGAGCATCGCGAGGGCGTGGCCGGTGGCCGGTGCGTCTAGCACCACCAAGTCATATGTGCTTTCGCATAGCCGGAGCAGCTTGACCATCGTGACCAGCTCCTTGGCTCCGGGAGCGGCCGCCGCGAAATAGTGGAAGGTGCTGCTGGCCGCGAGCAGGCGCGCCGAGAGCCGGCCGGCGAGCGTGCGCAGCCATTCGTGTAGGGCGCGATCCGGGTCGATCGCGGTGCTCCAGAGGTCTGCCTCCAGTTCGACCTCGACGCCGGCCTGGGGCGCTCGCGGCGTGGGTTGCGCGAAGTCTTGGGGGGCGCTCTGCGAATCGGCTCGGTCCTCCGCGAACAAGGCCGGCAGACGGTGCTGGTCGCTGAGCTCTACCACGATCGTGCGTAGTCCTCGGCGGGCGCCCAGCAAGCCCAAAGCGCAGGCGACCGTGGTCTTGCCGGTGCCGCCCTTGCCGGTCACCACGATCAGCTTGCGCTCCAGCAAAGAGTCCATCGTTGTCCTGCAACCTACAATCCGGTGGATGAACGCACCGGCACAAGCTCCTGTCGAGGACCTGGTCGTCTATGACGAGCGGGGTTTGGTGTCTTGCGTGGTCCAGGATTGGGCCAGCGGTGAGGTCTTGATGCTGGCCTACATGAACGAGCAGGCCTTGGAGCGCACGCGGGCGACCGGCGAATTGCATCTGTGGAGCCGCTCGCGCAAAGAGCTGTGGCACAAGGGCGCCACGAGCGGTAACACCCAAGCGGTCAAGGCCCTCAGAGTGGACTGCGACGGCGACGCTCTGCTTGCCTTGGTCGAGCCGGCGGGCCCGGCCTGCCACACGGGCGAGCGCACCTGTTTCTATCGGGGCGACTTCACCGAGGGCGTGCCTCACGAGACGCTGCCTGCCTTGGAGCGCACCTTGCTTGTGCGTGCCCAGGAGCGCCCGGAGGGCTCTTATACCGTCGAGCTGCTCGACGACCCAGGGCGGATCGGCGAGAAGGTGCAGGAGGAGGCCGAGGAGGTCGCCCGGGCCGCGCGCGAGGAGACCGACGAGCGCGTCGCCGAAGAGGCGGCCGACATCGTTTATCACCTGCTCGTGTTGTTGCACAGCCGGGGCTTGACCTTGGCCGATGCGGAGGGCGTGCTCGATGAGCGGCGCCGGTAGCGCCGCCCCGCCGACGCCCACGCCCGAGCCGACCCCAGCGCCGGGGCCGTCGGAGCAAGGGTCGGCCAAGCCGGCCGCGGCCGAGCCGACCGCGCGTGCGCCGGTTGCGGTCCAGGCTCCCAACTTGATCCCGGTGCGGGAGACTTTCATCGCCGACTGCGAGACCCCGGTGTCGGCGTTTTTGAAGCTGCGCGAGCTGGCGCCGGGCGAGCCGGCCTTCCTGCTCGAGTCCGCCGAGCAAGGACAGCGCATGGGGCGCTACTCCTTCATCGGGTTTCGCCCGCGGGCGGTCTTGCGGTGGTCTTTGGGCGAAGCAGGCGACCCCTACGCGCTCGCGGCCGCCGCCGTGGCCGAGTCGCGCCAAGCGCCGCTGGGGGACGGGGAGGACGAGCTGCCCTTCATGGGAGGGGCGGTGGGGTTCTTCGGTTATGACTTGGTGCGCACCGTGGAGCCTTTGGGGCCCCCAAATGAGGATGCGCTGGGCTTGCCGGACATGGCTTTGATGATGACCGACGCGGTGGTCGCTTTCGACCACCTCAAGCACACGATCACGATCCTCGCCAACGCCGACCTGGAGGCCGAGCCCGACCCCGAGGTGGCCGAGCGGGCGGCGCGGCGCACGATCGCCGAAGTGAGGGAGTGCTTGGCCGGCCCGGTGCCTCCGCCTCGCGCGCGTGAGGCAAGTCCTGGGGCACACGATGGGGCTAACCCCTCGGGGAAGGCGATCACCCAGGCGTCGCTCGGCAAGCGCGAAGCTCCCCGCTTTGAGTCGAACATGAGCAGGGAGCGCTTCGAAGCGATGGTCGAGCGGATCGTGGAGTACGTGTATGCCGGGGACGCCTTCCAGGTCGTGCCCTCGCAGCGCTGGTCGGCGGAGGTGCCGGTCGAGGCCTTCTCCATATACAGGGGGCTTCGCACGGTCAACCCGAGCCCTTACATGTACTTCTTGGACTTCGGCGACTTCCAGGTCGCGGGCGCCAGTCCCGAGCCGCTACTCACGGTGACGGGTAGGCACGTCTCGACCCGTCCGATTGCGGGCACGCGCCCGCGGGGGGCGAGCTTGGAGGAGGACAGGCGCATCGCCGACGAGTTGCTGGCCGACGAGAAGGAGTGCGCCGAGCACATGATGCTCGTGGATTTGGGGCGCAACGACTTGGGGCGCGTGTGCGAGTACGGCAGCGTGGTCGTGGACGAGCTGATGCAGGTGGAGACCTATAGCCACGTGATCCACATCGTCTCCTCGGTGTCGGGCACGCTCAGGGAGGACGTGGGCGCGATGGACGCCCTGCGCTCGGTCCTGCCGGCGGGCACGCTCTCGGGGGCGCCGAAGGTGCGGGCGATGCAGATCATCGACGAGCTGGAGTCCACCAAGCGCGGCGGCTACGGGGGGGCGATCGGCTATCTCAGCTATGGCGGCGACTTGGACACCGCGATCCACATCCGCACCGTCGTGATCAAGGACGGCGTGGCCCACGTGCAGGCGGGCGGCGGCACGGTCGCGGACGCCAAGCCGGAGTACGAGTACGAGGAGTCGGTCAACAAGAGCAAGGCGGTCCTGCGGGCGGTCGAGCTCGCGTGCGAACAGGCGGACTGGAGATGAGGGTCCTAGTGATCGACAACTACGACTCGTTCACATACAACTTGGTCCAGTATTTGGGCGAGCTGGGCAGCGAGGTGTGCACGGTCCGCAACGATCGCGCCACCGTCGATGAGTTGCTCGACGCGGGCTACGAGCGCTGTGTGATCTCGCCGGGGCCTTGCACTCCCAACGAGGCGGGCATCTCCTTGGAGGTCGCCAGGCGCCTGCCCGAAGCGGGGATCCCCACGTTGGGTGTGTGCTTGGGGCACCAGTCGATGGCCCAAGCTTTCGGCGGGACCGTCAAGCTGCACGACCCGATCCACGGCAAGGCGACCACGATCGAGCACGACGGGCGCACCATCTTCGCGGGGCTCGCCTCGCCTTTGACGGTGGGGCGCTACCACTCGTTGGTCGTGGCCGACGAGTTGCCCGCTTGCCTGGAAGAGTCCGCGCGGGGAGGTGGGGTGTTGATGGCGTTGCGCCATCGCGAACTGCCGGCCGAGGGGGTCCAGTTTCACCCCGAGTCGGTGCTCACCGAAGAAGGCAAGCGCCTGCTCGCGAACTTCCTGCGGAGCGAGGGGGCCGCGCCGCGGATCGGGGCGGCGGTCGAGGGGGCCGCGCCGCAGGCGGGGGCGGCGATGGAGCGGTCCGCCCCGAAGGTGGGGGCGGCGGTGGAGGGCCTCGCGAGCAGCGGCGCCGCGGAGGCCTGATGCCCAATCCAGTGCTCACCGGCGCGATCGACGCGCTCGCCTCCCGCCGTGACCTGTCCGAGCAGGAGGCCGCCGAGGTGCTCTCGGAGATCATGCACGGCGAGGTCTCCGAGACCCAGATCGCGGGCTTCTTGATCGCCTTGCGCACCAAGGGCGAGACCGTTCAGGAGCTTGCGGGCCTGGCGCGGACGATGCGCGAGTTGGCCGCCCATGTGCCGACCGAGCGCTCCGACCTGCTCGACACGGCGGGTACGGGCGGGGGCAGGCGCACCTTCAACGTGTCCACCTCCGCGGCCTTGGTCGCCGCGGGCGCGGGTTGTGCCGTGGCCAAGCATGGCAATCGCTCGGCCACCAGCTCCTCGGGCTCGGCCGACCTGCTGGAGGCTTTGGGTGCGCGCATCGACCTGGGTCCCGAGGGAGTGGCGGGCTGCATCGAAGAGGCCGGTTTCGGCTTCATGTTCGCGCCCGCCCACCACCAGGCCACGCGCTTCGTGATCCCGGTGAGGCGCGAGTTGGCGGTGCGCACGATCTTCAACCTGCTCGGCCCGCTCACCAACCCGGCGGGCGCGACCCGTCAGCTGATCGGCGTGGCCGACCCCTCCTTCATGGAGACGATCGCGGGCGCTTTGGCTCTGCTGGGCGTGGAGCGAGCTTTGGTTGTGGCCGGCGAGGACGGCCTCGACGAGGTCTCAAGCTCGGCTCCCACCCAGGTGATCGAGGTCAACGGAGCCGAGATCACCCGCTACAGCGTGACCCCCGAGCAGGTGGGCATCGAAAGGGCCGAGGTGTCGGACCCACTGTTGGGTGGCGGCACCCCCGCCGAAAACGCGCGGGTCACCGAAACGGTGTTCGCCGCAGAGCAGGGCGCCCATGCCGACCTGGTCGCGATCAACGCGGGCGCCGCCATTTATGCGGCCGGCGCGGTCCCCGACATCGCCGCCGGGGTCGAGCTCGCGCGCGAGACGATCGCCTCGGGCGGGGCGGCTGCGGCGTTGGAGCGCTACGTCGAGGCGAGCCGCGCCCACGCCCCCGAGCAGGTCTCGTGACGAGCGGATCGCAAACGGGTCTCGTGACGAGCGGATCGCAAACAGATCCTGGCGCGAGTGTGTGCGCGCGGCTCCCATGACGAGCGTGCTCCAGCGCATCCTCGAGGAAACGCGCGCCGCGGTCGCCGCGCGCAAGCGCTCGGTGTCCCTGGGCGAGCTATCGGAGCGCTCCGTAGGGGGGCAGACGAGGGGCTTCCGACAGGCGCTGGAGCGCCCCGGCATCGGCGTGATCGCGGAGTTCAAGCGCCGCTCGCCTTCGGCTGGGAGCTTGCGCGAGGGGGCAGACGTCGCCCAGATCGCGGCCGCTTACGAGCAGGGCGGAGCGAGCGCCATGTCGGTGCTCACCGAGCAGTCCAATTTCGAAGGCTCGCTCGCCGACCTCCAAGCCGCCCGCGCCGCCTGCGGGCTGCCGCTTTTGCGCAAGGACTTCGTCGTGGACGCCTACCAGCTCCACGAGGCCCGGGCCGCGGGTGCCGACGCGGTGCTCCTGATCGTCGCCGCCCTTTCGGCCCCCGAGTTGGCTCGGTTGCACGAGACGGCCACTTGCCTGGGTCTGGACGCACTGGTCGAGGTGCACGACAGCGAGGAGCTCGCGATCGCCACAAGCGCAGGCGCAAGTTTGATCGGCGTCAACAACCGCGACCTGCGCGACTTCTCGGTTGACGTCTCACGCACCTCCCAGCTCTTGTCCGAGATGCGCCCCGGTGCGACTGTGGTCTCCGAGTCGGGCATCTCCCGTCACGAGCAGTTGCGCGAATTGGAGGCCCAGGGAGTCGCGGCCGTGCTGGTAGGGGAGAGTTTGATGCGTGCTTCTGACCCCGGCGAGGCGCTTAGCGTTCTACGCGGGGCTGTCCGGTCGAGCTAGGCTCGGCGTCCCGTCCCAGCTAGTCTCCCCTTCGGACCTTCGCGACTGGCCCTTTCGTCAGCGGGGCACGAACAACGATCCAAATTCTTTTTATGAATCCACACGATTCTCTTTAGTTCAGATTGATCGCAACCCGTCATCCTCAGTACCAATGAAGCGCATGTTCGCCATTCCCTTCGTCTCGGCCCTGATCGGGGGAGGCATCGTCGTCGCTGTGATCGCGGCCGCCGGTGGTCTGAGCTCTTCACAGAAGACGGTCACGGTCGTCCAGCAGTCCTCGCCGATCGCGCCCTCCAATGCCTCCCAGCAGAGCAGTGGGCTGACGCCGCACCAGATTTACGAGAAGGACGCGCCCGGGGTCGCCTACATAACGTCGACGATCGTACGCCAGAGCGAATCGCCGTTCGGCTTGGGTGGCGAAAGCCAGCAGCAGGGTACCGCCACCGGCTCGGGCTTCGTGATCAACAGCGACGGGACGATCCTCACCAACTACCACGTCGTGGAGAACGCGGTCAAGGTCACCGTCTCCTTCGAACACGGCAAGACCGTCGAAGCCAAAGTGATCGGCAAGGATCCCTCCAACGACCTCGCGATCTTGCGCATCCCTACCGAAGGACTCACGATGCACGTGCTCACCTTGGGGGATTCCAGCAAGGTCCAGGTCGGCGATCCGGTGCTTGCGATCGGCAACCCTTTCGGTCTCGACCGCACGCTCACCACCGGCGTGATCTCAGCCTTGCAGCGTGAGATCACCGCGCCCAACGGCTTCACGATCGACAACGTCCTACAGACCGACGCTCCGATCAATCCCGGCAACTCGGGCGGCCCCTTGCTCAACGGCGCCGGCGAAGTGATCGGCATCAACTCGCAGATCGAGACCGGCGGCAGCGGCAACGGCAGCGTCGGCATCGGCTTCGCGGTGCCGATCGACACCGCCAAGTCCGAGCTCGCCCAACTGGAGAAAGGCGGCACCGTCCGCGCCGCCTACCTGGGCGTCTCCACCTTGACGATCGACGGCTCCCTCTCTGCGCTGAACTTGCCCGTCAAACAGGGCGCCTTGGTCGAGACCGTCGAAGGCGGCACGCCCGCCGCCAAGGCCGGCATTCGCGGCGGCAACCTCGAAGTCCAGACCTCCGGCGGCAAGGTCGCGGTCGGCGGGGATGTGATCGTCGCCGTCGACGGCAAAACGATCGCCAACGCCGAAGACTTGACGACCGTGATCGGCTCAAAGAAGCCGGGCGACACGATCTCCGTCGAGGTCTTGCGCGCCACCGGCAACGGCTCCTATGAACACAAGACTTTGAAAGTGACCTTGGCCGCCCGGCCGAACTCGATCAAGAACACCAACACGCCCGAAGGGTAGGGCCGGCGGGCCTGGCCTTCGGGTCGGGTCTTGGTTGTGTGGTTCGTTTGGGTGCCCCGCGCGCGGGGGGCCTTCCCGAGATCGCGGCCCGCTACCGTTGGGGCATGTCCGGCGGCGATACCCGAATCAAGATCTGCGGTCTCACCCGTCTGGACGACGCCGAGTTGGCGGTCGAGCTTGGAGCATGGGCGATCGGGATGGTCTTCTACGAGCCGAGTCCCCGCCGCTGCTCGCTGGCCGAAGCCCAGGCGATGGCGGCTGTGCTGCGGCGCAAAGTGGAGCTGTGCGGCGTGTTCGTCAACGCTTCCATGGAGGAGATCGTCGAGATCTCCGAGCAGGTCGGTTTGACCTTGCTGCAACTCCACGGCGACGAGGGCCCTTCCTTCTGTGCCGAGGCCGCCCGGCGGACAGGCGCACGCACGATCAAGGCCCTCCAGGTCTCTGGCCTGGCCGACATCCAGGACGCCTCCCGCTTCCACACCGACTTTCACCTGCTCGACGCCCGCTCGAGCGTGCCCGGACGCGAGGATCTGCGGGGAGGCACCGGCGAGACTTTCGACTGGGCCCTGCTGGCCGGACGCCGCTCCAAGGTGCCGCTCATTCTCAGTGGGGGCCTGGCTCCCGAGAACGTGACCGAAGCGGTCCAACGCGTGCGCCCCTACGCGGTTGACACGGCCAGCGGAACCGAGAGCGCACCCGGACGCAAGGACCCCACCAAGCTGCGCGAGTTCTTCGCCGCCGTCGAGCGAGCCTCGTTCGCCGCGGGCGCGGCTGCGCGGGCCGACGACGGTGGCACACTGTCAGACGCCCAAAGCGAGCCGCCGGTAGGCTCGCCGGCGTGAGCGCCCTTTCTTCGCATAGCGCGCCTCAGGGGGGCGTCGAGCACCGCTTCGGACGCTACGGCGGCCAATACGTTCCCGAGACTTTGATGCCCGCCTTGGCGGAGCTCGAGCGGGCGTGGGTGCAGGCACGCGAGGATCCTTCATACCGGGCCGAGCTCGACGGTCTGCTGCGCGACTTCGCCGGTCGCCCGACCCCGCTCTATCGAGCCCACCGTCTATCTGAGCGGGCCGGGCGGCCCGTCTACCTCAAGCGCGAGGATCTCAACCACACTGGCTCCCACAAGCTCAACAACGCCTTGGGTCAAGCTTTGCTGGCCAAGCGCATGGGCAAGCGACGCATCATCGCCGAGACCGGGGCCGGACAGCATGGTGTCGCGACCGCCACCGTGTGCGCGTTGCTGGACCTGGAGTGCGTGATCTACATGGGCTCCGAGGACACCCGCCGCCAGGCACCCAATGTGCAGCGCATGGAACTTCTCGGAGCCACTGTCCAAGCGGTCTCCGCGGGTGCGTGCACGCTGAAGGAGGCGACCTCGGCGGCGATCCGCGACTGGGTCACCAACGTTGGCGACACCCACTACGTGATCGGCTCGGTCGTGGGTCCCGCCCCCTACCCGGCCTTGGTGCGCGACCTGCAGCGAGTGATCGGCGACGAGGCCCGCGCCCAGATCTTGGAGCGAGAGGGTCGTCTGCCTGCCCGCATCGTCGCTTGCGTGGGAGGCGGCTCGAACGCGCTTGGCATCTTCACCGCCTTCCTCGAGGACCCCGAGGTGGAGTTGATCGGCGTCGAGGCCGGGGGTGAGGGCCTCGATAGCGGCGACGGCCCGGCTGGGCGGCCTCCACGACACGGCGCGCCGCTCACCGTGGGTGGGCGCGCGGGCGTCCTGCACGGCGCCCTCTCCGCGGTCATGCAGGACGAGGAGGGACAGATCGTCGAGGCGCACTCCATCTCTGCCGGCCTCGATTACCCGGGCACCGGCCCCCAACACGCATTCCTGCGCGACAGCGGTCGTGCCCGCTATGAGGCCGTGACCGACCGCGACGCGCTCGCCGCCTTCCGTGAGGTCTCGCGCCTGGAGGGCATCGTCCCGGCCTTGGAGACGGCACACGCCTTGGCTTGGGTCCTGGCCCAGAGCGAGGGCGATTTGGACCTGGTGTGCCTGTCCGGGCGCGGCGACAAGGACCTGGCCGAGGTGCTCGCGCAGTGAGCGGAGGAGCTGCATGTCATGCGGACTTCGCTGCCGCTCTGCTGGAGACGCCGCGCGGATGCGTTCTGTCGTGAACGCCACCGCGACCCCCCATGGCGGGGGGCAGGCCACCGGCGTCGAGCGGATCGCCCAGGCGTTCGCCACCAGCGGCAAGCGGGCCGCCTTGATGCCCTACTTGATGGGCGGCTATCCCAGTTTGGAGGAGTCTGTGCGCATCGGCGAGGCGTGCGTAGCCGCCGGCGCCGACCTGTTGGAGCTGGGAGTGCCCTATTCGGACCCTTTGGCCGACGGTCCGGTCATCCAGGAGGCCGGCACTCGCGCCCTTGCCGCCGGAGCTACCCTCGGCGGCGTCCTTGAGGTGGCACGGACGCTGGCTCCCCGCGTCCCGGTGGTGCTCATGTGCTATTCGAACATGGTTCTCGCGCCTGGGGTGGAGCGCTTCGTGGAGCGTCTCGCCCAAGCTGGCGCCAGCGGACTGATCGTGCCCGACCTGCCTTTCGAGGAGGCCCCGGTGGTCCTCGCGGCTTGCGATGCCGAAGGGCTCGCCTTGGTGCCCTTGGTGGCGCCCACCACCCCGCGCGAGCGTCTCGCCCTGATCGGTGCCAGAGCTCGCGGCTTTCTCTACACCGTCTCGGTCGTCGGCACCACCGGGGAGCGCCCGGCCTTGGCCGACAGCTTCGCCGAGGTCGTCGCTCACGCCAAGGCGAGCACCGAGGTACCGGTCGCGCTGGGCTTCGGCATCTCCACGCCCGAGCAGGCCTCCCAGGCGGTGCAGGCCGGCGCCGATGGCGTGATCGTCGGTACGCGCCTTGTGCGTGCGGCCTCCGAATCGGAGGATCCCGCGGGCGCGGTCGGCGAGGTGGTGGCGGATCTGGCCGGCGCCCTGTTATAGGATTGCCGCGCAATGGGATTGGTACTCACGGTCACCGCCGGCCTGATCATCTGGATCGTGCTCTGGGCGCTCGGCGCCAAGGGCTTCGACTCGTTCATGCTCGCCGCCATCATCATCGCGTTCGGCGCATCCCTGAAGATCCTCGCCGGCTACCTGCCTGGCCGCCACGGCGACTAGCCTCCGCGTGCGCGTTCAACCGGCTGTGCCTCGTGGTCGCCGCGCTCGCGCTCCTGCCGACCGTGGCCGGCTGTGGAGGTGTGGGCACCTCGCCCGCCTCGCAGAGCATCGGCAGTCAGCTCACGATCTATTCGAGCTTGCCCCTGCAGGGACCGTCGGCGGCGATCTCGCGCCAGATCGTCGGCGGTGAGAAGCTGGCCCTGTCCGACGCGGGCGGGCATGTGGGTCGCTTCACGATCAGCTACGCCTTGCGCGACGACTCCAGCGTGACCAGCGGCCAGTGGGACCCCGACGTCACTGCCGCCAACGCCAAGGCCGCCGCGCAGGATCCCACCACGATTGCCTATCTGGGCGACTTCAACTCCGGTGCCACCGCCATCTCGCTGCCGCTCACCAACGCCGCAGGCATCCTCCAGGTCAGCCCGGCCAGCCCTTATGTGGGCCTGACCTCCTCGCGTGACGCCGGCCAGGGCGAGCCGGAACGCTTCTATCTGGCCGGCAAGCGCACATTCGGGCGGATGGCTCCCGGAGATCCCGTGCAGGCCGCGGCTCAGGTGGCTTCGATGCAACGCTCGGGCATCCACTCCGTCTATGTGATCGCCGATCAAGACCCCTTCGATGCGCCGCTGGCGGAGATCGTCGCCGCCGATGCGCAGAAAGCGGGAATCGCGGTGAAGGGCCACGACACGATCACGATTCTGCCCGGCTCGAACTTCAGCGACGAGGTCGCCAAGATCGCCGAAAGCGGGGCCCAAGCGGTGTTCCTGAGCGCCACGGCCACAAGCGAAGCCGCCTACCTGGCGCGCTTGCTTCATTCGACGGCGCCCCATCTCTCGCTGCTCGCGTCGAACACGATGCTCAACCCTGTCTTCACTGCCCATCTGGGGTCCGCCGAAGCCGTGACCGTCATCGGTTCGCCGGTGCTCGCGACTCGCTCCTATCCGGCGTCGGCTCACCGTGTGCTCGCCGAATACACGCGTCGTTTCGCCTCGGCGGGAGAACCGTACGCTCTTTATGGCTATGAGGCGATGAGCGTCGTGCTCGCCTCGATCCGGGCGGCGGGCGCGCGTGGCGACGATCGTCAGGCCGTGATCGGTCGCTTCTTCGCCACGCACGACCGCCATTCGGTGCTCGGCGTGTACTCGATGCAGCCGAGTGGCGAAACGACGCTCTCCACGTACGCAATCGACCGGCTCGTGGGGGGTGCTCCAGTGTTCTGGCGCGCTTTCGACACCGCAGGCTGATTCTCAGTCCAGCGCGGCTTGCAGCGCCTCGTCGAGTTGGGGGTGGCGGAACTCGTAGCCCAAGACCAGGGCCTTGGCCGGTAGTACGCGGGCGCCCTCGGTGACGATCTGGGCCATGTCGCCATACATCAATCGAAGGGCAATGCCCGGGACAGGCAGCAACGAGGGACGGTGCAAGGCGCGGCCCAGCGCCTTTGAGAAGTCGCGATTGCGCTGGGGGGCGGGGGCGGTGGCGTTGATCGCCCCCTGCCACCGCTCGTCGTCGATCGCGGCGAGCAGGATGCCGAGAACATCGTCGGTGTGGATCCACGATATGTACTGGCGCCCGCTTGCCACCGGGCCGCCCACGCCGAGCTTGAACGCCGGCAGCATCTTGCCGAGCGCGCCTCCCTCGCTGTCGAGCACCACACCGGTGCGGACCTTCGCCACACGGACGCCCAGGCGCGCGGCGGCCTGCGTCTCGGCCTCCCATTGGGCGCACGTCTGGGCCAAGAAGTCCTCGCCCGCCGGCGAGTCCTCGTCGATTGGCTCGTCTCCGTGTGCGCCGTAGTAGCCGATCGCCGAGCCGCTCACGAGTACCTTCGGTCGCTCGGCCTGCGCCACCGCTTCGATCCCGAGTACGAGGTTGCGCGTGCCGAGCACCCTGCTCTCGCGGATCGCCCGCTTGGCCGACTCGCTCCAACGCTGGGCGACGTTCTCGCCGACCAAGTGCACCACCGCGTCGGCTCCCGCGAGCGCCTGCGGGGGAGCCGGTTCGCCGTTCGGGTCCCAGCTCATCGCTGCGAGCGAATCGATCCGTACGTCTTGCGTGTCCCGGCTCCTGGCCGCGGACGAATCGATCCGTACGTCTTGGGTGTCCCTGCTCCTGGCCGCGGGCGAATCGACGTGCGCACCGCTCGGGCCCGGGGCTCCCAGAGTCTGCCGGGCGCGCTTGGGGTCGCGTGAGAGAACTGTGACCGAATCGCCGCGCTCCAGCAGCGCCGCCACGACTCGACGTCCGATCAAGCCAGTCGCTCCACTCACCGTCACCCGCATGTTCGGGGCCGCCCTTCGGCTGGTCAGTTGTTGGAGGGCACGCGATCGCCCACCTGCTTGTGCCCTTCAGGGTGTCCCCCACCATGGGGGATGCCGCTCAGCGTATCGCCCTGGGCGAAGCCGACCTCCTGGCCGGCCAGTGCATTGCCGCTCGCGCGCGCCTGCTCGGCCACCGCGGCGGCCACCGCAGGGGCCACGTCGCGGTTGAACACCGAAGGCACGATGTAATCGTCGCGCAGCTCGGAGTCGTCCACGATCGCGGCGATCGCGCGTGCGGCAGTCATCTTCATCTCCTCGGTGATTGTTTTCGCTCTGACGTCGAGCGCACCGCGGAAGATTCCGGGGAAGCACAGTACGTTGTTGATCTGGTTGGGATAGTCCGAGCGCCCGGTCGCCATGATGCGCACGTAGGGCGCCGCCTCCTCGGGAATCACCTCGGGGTTGGGGTTGGCCATCGCGAACACCATCGCGTCCTTGTTCATCTTGGCGAGAGCCTGCACCGGCAGGGCACGCGCGCCTGAGAGTCCTACCAACAGGTCGGCACCCTCGATCACGTCCGCGGGTGTGCCTCCGCGCACCTCGTGATTGGTTGACTCGGCATACCAGCGCTTGACGTCGGTCATCGTGCCGTCCAGGTAGTCCTCGCGGCCGGTGCTCAAGGCGCCGCGCGAATCGGCGCCGATTATGTCGCGCACGCCGGCCTCGAGCAGGATCTTTGTGACGGCCACGCCCGCTGCGCCGAGACCGATGACGAGCACTTTGAGGTCCTCCAGTTTGCGCCCTGTCAACTTGACCGCGTTGAGCAGGGCCGCCATCACCACGACGGCCGTTCCGTGTTGGTCGTCATGGAACACGGGGATGTCGAGGTCGCGAGCCAGACGCTCCTCGATCTCAAAGCAGCGTGGGGCGGAGATGTCCTCCAGGTTGATCCCACCGAAGGATGGTGCGATCAAGGTGACCGCTCGCACAATCTCGTCGGTGTCCTTGGTGTCCAGGCAGATTGGGAACGCGTCCACGCCGGCGAACTCCTTGAACAAGCACGCCTTGCCCTCCATCACCGGCATCGCCGCGGCCGGCCCGATGTCGCCGAGTCCGAGCACGGCTGTGCCGTCGGAGACGACCGCCACCGTATTGCGCTTGATCGTGTACTGGAAGGCCTTATCGGGGTCGTCCTTGATCGCCGTACACACCCTCGCCACGCCTGGCGTGTAGGCCATCGAGAGGTCGTCCCTGGTCTTCAGGGGATGCTTGTTGCGCTGTTCGATCTTGCCGCCCACATGCAGCAGGAAGGTGCGGTCGGTCGTGTCGATCACCTCGACGCCGGGCAAGGAGCCGATCGCGGAGAGGATGCGGTTCCAGTGCTCGCGACTTGCGGCGTCCACGACTATGTCCCTGAGGCTGTGCTTGGCACCGGCCTCGACCAGGTCCACGGCGACGACCATGCCGCCCTGCTCGCCGATCATGTCGGTCACCTGGCCCAGCATGTTCTGAGCCTCGTCGATCTTGACGCGGATGGTCAGGCGGTACTGGGCGCTGGGTGTCACATTCACGGCACTGTCCTTCAATTGTGGGCCCACATGGGGGCCGCCCGAGCTGACGGGCGGCCCGGCATGTTATTTGCTTCGCTGCTCTGGGCTTGCGCCGAGGTGTTGCGTGTGCTCATTTTGGGTGCCACGCGCGTGCGTGCGCGGAGTGGGGCTATCTCCGCGCACACCCGCGAGTCGCCCCTTCGCGCAATAAAGTGCCCCCAGTGGAGCGCCGCCTGTTCCTGATCGATGGTCCCAGCCTGGTCTACCGGGCCTTCTACGCCCTGCCCGAGTCGATCGCGACGTCCACGGGCGAGCCGACCAACGCGATCTTCGGCTTCTCCTCGATGCTCGTCAAGATCGTGACCGACCATGGGGTTCAGCCCACGATCGTGGCCTGGGACGCTGGCACTTCGGGGCGCACCGAGCTGTTCGCCGAATACAAGGCGGGGCGGCGCTCGCGCCCGGACCTGCTCAAGGCGCAGTGGCCGGCGATGGAACCGTTGGTCGAGGCGTTCGGCTATCGCAACGTCAAGCTCGAGGGTTATGAGGCCGACGACGTGATCGCCTCCTTGGCCGAGCAGGCGCGGGGGGCGGGTGTGCCGGTGACGATCGTGACCGGCGACCGGGATGTCTTCCAGCTAATCGACGAGGCTGGGCTCGTGCAGGTGATGGCCACGGCCAGGGGCATCACCGAGACCAAGCTGTATGACCGCCAGGCGGTGATTGACCGCTATGGCTTGGCGCCCGAGCTGATCCCCGACTTCTACGGTCTGAAGGGGGACACCTCCGACAACATCCCGGGCATCCCTGGCATCGGCGAGAAGACCGCCAGCGAGCTGATCCAGCGCTTCGGCTCCTTGGAGGGGGTGCTTTCGCACGTGCGCGACATCGGCGGCCCCAAGCGCAAGCAGAACCTGATCGACCACGCCGACGATGCACGCATGTCCAAGAGCTTGGCGACCGTCAACCGCGACTTGCCGGTTGACTTCGACCTCAAGAGCGAGGCCTCGCGCGAGCCCGACCGTTCGCGCCTGCGCGAGGTGTTCCGTCGCTGGGAGCTGCGCGACCCCTTGCGCCGCCTGGAAGAGGCGCTCGGCGAGGCGGAGATAGCCAAGACGACCTCATCTGACGAGATCGCGCTCAGCGGGCGCGTACGCAATGGGGGGGTGGGTGACATCGCAAGCCTGAAGACGGCAAGCGGCACCGAGCCCGAGGAGCTGTGTCTCGCCGTAAGCGCCACCGAGGTGGAGGAGGGCGAGCTGTTCGCGGTTGGCTCACCTTGGCGTTTCGCTCTCACCCCGGATCCGCCTCCGGCCGGCGTCGTGCAGGGCAAGAAGGCGGCCGCCCGTGTCTCGCGCGCCGGCGTGCTCCTCGGCGACTGTGTCGACCCCGGGGAGGTGGTGCGGGCCTGTGGCGAGCGGGCGGTCGTCGCCCACGACGCGAAGGCCCTCGGCGTGGTACCCACCCGCTTGGCTCACGACACGATGCTGGGCGCCTACCTGCTCGAGCCGGCGCGTCGCGGCTACCCGTTTGCCGAGCTGTGCGAAGAGCGGGGCTTCGTCGCGGAGGTCGAGGATCCCTTGGCCGGCGAGGTCCTGTTGTTGAGCGCGCTGGCGGCGTGGCAACGCGAGCAGATCGGCGAGCGCGGTCTGCGACATGTGATGGACGACATCGAGCTGCCGCTCGTGGCGGTCTTGCGCGAGATGGAGCTGCTCGGCGTGCGCCTCAATCTGGAGCGACTCGCTGAGATAACTACCCGTGTGCGCGATGAGATCGCGGGGTTGGAGCAGCGCATCTATGAGCTGGCCGAAGAGGAGTTCACGATTGGCTCGCCCCAGCAGTTGGGTGAGATCCTGTTCGTGAAGCTGGGCCTTTCGCGTAAGCGTCGCGGCAAGACTGGCTTCTCCACCGACGCCCGCGTCTTGCAGGCGATTCGCGAGGAGCACGAGATCGTGCCCCAGATCGAGCGTTGGCGCGAGCTCTCGACCTTGATCAAGACCTATCTTGACGTCCTGCCCGAGCAGGTGGACGACGTTTCGCGGATCCACACAACGTTTTTGCAGGCGGGCGCCCAGACGGGACGCTTGGCCTCGACCAACCCGAACATGCAGAACGTCCCGATCCGCACGCCCTTGGGGCGCGAGATCAGGGGCTGCTTCGAGGCCGAGCAGGGCAGCTTGTTGATCTCGGCCGATTACTCCCAGATCGAGCTGCGTGTCCTGGCTCACATCGCCGAGGAGCCGGTCCTGGTCGAGATCTTCAAGCGTGGCGAGGACGTCCACACGGCGACTGCTTCGCAGGTGTTCGAAGTCGCTGTAGAGGAGATCGATCCGGGGATGCGCTCGAAGGCGAAGATGATCAACTACGGGATCGTCTACGGGCTCTCCGACTACGGGCTCGCCGACCGCTTGAACATTCCCTTGGAGGAGGCCAAAGAGTTCATCGACGCCTACCTGGAGCGCTTCCCCCGCGTGGCCGCCTTCATCGCCGAGACGATCGAGTCGGCCAAGCAGGAGGGACACGTCAAGACCCTGTGGGGGCGTCGTCGCCAGATACCGGAGTTGCAGGCTCGCAACTACCAAGTGCGTACGCTCGGCGAGCGCTTGGCCGTCAACACGGTGATTCAGGGAACGGCAGCCGATCTGATCAAGCTGGCGATGGTGCGCTGCCACGACGCCCTCCGCGAGGGAGGCTTCTCCACGAGACTGATCCTCACGATTCACGACGAGCTCCTGTTCGAAAGCCCGCCCGCCGAGCGCGAGGCCGCTTGCGTGTTGATCGAGGAGGAGATGTGCGGCGTGTGGGAGCACTCTCCGCCGCTCGCGGTGGACATCGGTGTGGGGCAGAACTGGCTGGAGGCGAAGTGACGCGCGCGCACCGCCGCGCCCGGCGGCCCGCTGCCCAAGCGAGCGGCCCTCGCGCGGAGGCCGAGCGATGACGCGAACGCTCGCGGTCGTGCTCGCCGCCTGCGCCGGCGTTCTGGTGGGGATGCAGGCGCCCGTCAATTCGCGCTTGGGGCGCAACATCGGCAGCGTCCAGGCGGCCACCTTCTCGTTTGTCGTAGGCACCGTCGCTTTGGCGCTCGCGGCGACGCTGTTCTATGGCGGATTGGGCAGTTTCGCCCAGGCCGTGAAGGCCCCCGCGTGGGCTTGGGTGGGCGGTCTGCTCGGCGCGGTCTATGTGACTGTCGCGATCCTCACTGTGCGCACGCTCGGGGTGAGCGGATTGACGGCCCTCGTCATCGCCGGCCAGCTCACGGCGGCCGTGATCATCGACCGCTTCGGGCTGCTCGGGATCGCCAAGCAGCCGATCGCCACCACGCGGATCGTTGGGCTTGTCCTGTTGGTAATTGGGGTTGTCCTGGTGGTTCGTAGATAACGTCCGCCGATCGGCGGCCCATCTCATCGGAGATACATGGCTGGGTGCTCACATACGATCGGTCGCCTCCCGGAAGGCCTCCCCCAAAAGCTTTACGCCCTGTTCGATGGCGGGCTCGGAGAGGTTTCCGTAGCCGAGCAGAACACCGGGCTCCCCGTTGGCGGCGAAGCGGTGCAACGCCAAGCCCTCGGCGCCCACACCGCGCGCTCCCGCCGTGCGCAGCAGCAGCGACTCGTTGACTGAGCGAGGCAAGCGCACAAGCTCGAACAGGCCCGCCGAGGCGCCACTGGCATGTCCGTCGGGCAACCATCGCTCGAGCGCGGCCAGCAGCGTTTCGCGGCGGCATTGATAGCGCAGGCGCATGCGGCGTACGTGGCGGTCGAGCTCGCCGCGGACGATGAAGTCGTGCAAGGTGAGTTGGCCGATCACCTCCGAGCCGCCGTCCTCGATCGTCTTGGCGGCCGTCAGCTCCCAGGTGAGCCATGAGGGCGAAAGCATCCAGCCCAACCGCATGCCCGGCGCCAAACGCTTGCTGGCCGAGCCGATGTGCACGATCTGCTCGGGCGCGAGTCCCTGCAGCGCCCCGACGGCGACCCGGTCAAAGCGATACTCCGAGTCGTAGTCGTCCTCGACGATCAGGCGATCCTCCTCGGCCCACTCGACCAGCGCCGCGCGTCGCTCCGGCGCCAGGACGGCGCCAGTGGGGAACTGATGGGCCGGCGTCACCAGCACGGCGGCAGCGTCGGTGGCGGCGAGGACATCCACACGAAGGCCCGCCTCGTCCACCGGGATCGGCACCACCCGCAGGCCGGCCTCTTCGAGGGCGAGTCGATGAGGGTGCCACCCGGGGTCCTCGAGCGCGACCCGATCGATCCCGCGTCGGCGCAGCGCCCGGCACAGCAGCGAGAAGGCCTGCATGAAACCTGTGCAAACGATCATGTGCTCGGGGTCGGCGTCCGTCCCGCGCACGCGGCCCAGATAGCCGGCCAAGGCTTCGCGCAGGGCGGGCACTCCGCGCGGATCGCCGTAGCCGAGCGAATCCAGCGGTGAGTTGCGCAGTGCCGCGCGCAGCGATCGCAGCCAGGGCTCGCGCGGGAAATCGGCCAGGTCCGGCAGGCCCGGGTGGAAGTTGTAGGAGAAGCTCTGGAGCAGGGACCGGGCGGGCGGGCGCTCGCTTGTGGCGCGTACCGTTTTTGCGACTCGCACGGGCGCGCCTTGGCTGGTCGCGAGGTAGCCCTCGGCGGAGAGCTGGCCGTAGGCCTCGGTGACCACGCCGCGCGAGATCCCCAGCTCGCGTGCCAGTCCACGCGTCGAGGGAAGGCGCGTGTCCGCCGGCAGCCGTCCCGAGCGGATCTGCTCGCGCAAGGAACGCTCGATCTGCTCGTGAAGTGGCAGCTCGTCGCGGCGGTCGAGCTCGACGAGCAGTTCTGGACCTCCGCCAACTGGTCCTCTTTTGTTTGCCACTACTGGAACTGTAAACGATGCCAGTGAGGGCGTAACTTGACCTTTGAGCAACCAGTCTCTTCGAGCAAGGCCGCTCTTTCCCCGCGAAGGCCACTCTCTTTCAAGGAGGCAGCGAACATGAGCCCCGCCAGCCGCAGTGCCGGAAGTTCTCAGATCACAGTCGTCGGAGGGGGTCTCGCCGGGCTCGTGGCCGCGATCGCCTGTGCGGAGGAGGGCGCCAAGGTTCGCCTGGTCGAGGCTCACGAGCGCCTGGGGGGCCGGGCACGCAGCACCGACGGACCCTACAAGGCCAATCTCGGCCCCCACGCGATGTACAACGACGGCGCCTTCTGGCGGTGGATGCGCGAGCGCGACATCCTGCCCGCCAACAGCGGCGCACGTTTGACGGGCGTCAGGCTGCGGTTGGGCGGGACGCTGCGCCGGACGCCCCCGCTGGGAGCGTTGCCCGCGATCTTGCGTTTGCGCGGTCGCGAAGCGCCGGTGGCGAGCGACTTCAGGAGTTGGGCGGAGAGTCACACCGACGAGGAGACGGCTGCCTTGGCCGCCTCGGCGGCGGGGGTGTTCACCTTCCACCACGACCCCGGCGAGCTCTCCGCCGCATTTGTTTGGCCGCGCATGGTGCGCCTGCTGTTGACAGTGCCTTCGATCGTGCGCTACCCCGTCGCCGGCTGGAGCACTTTGGTCACGGTGCTCGAGAAGCGGGTGCGCGAGCTTGGCGTGGTCGTCGAAACGGGCACGCGCATCGACGAGTTGCCGTCCACCCCGACGATCCTGGCGACCGAGCTCGACCAGGCACGCGAGCTGCTCGGCGACGACGGTTTGCGCTGGTCCAGCGGCCGCACCGTGTGCCTGGACATCGGTGTGCGCTACCGCCGCGGAGATCCCACGGTCGTCTCAGACCTGGACGAATCCGGTTGGATCGGGCGCTATTCGGGCGCCAACCCCACGATCGCGCCGGAGGGCGAGGAGCTCATCCAGGCGCAAATGCCGATTCGTCCTGGGGAGAGCGTGGACATGGCCGCAACACGCTTGGAGCGTTTTCTGGACGTGAGCATCGAGGATTGGCGCGAGCGCGAGACATGGCGGCGGCGCCAAGTGATGGACGGGCGCTCCGGCGCGCTCGACATGCCCGGCTCGAGCTGGCGCGAGAGGCCCGCGATCGATCGAGGCGAGGGTGTCTTCCTGGCCGGCGACATGGTCGCCGCCGAGGGGATGCTCGCCGAGGTCTCCTGGGCCAGCGCTGTGGAGGCGGCGCGATTGGCCCTGAAGGCGCTCCAAACCGCTCGTCCTCGCCTGCGCGAGGTCGCTTGAGGCTATTCGCGCGTCAGGGCGCCCCGTGCGCGCGCCTGGGGCGCTTTGTAGACGCGCAGCACCCTTCGCATCCGCCCTGGCTTCAGGCCGCCGCCGAGACCGAGGCGTGCGGCCTCGAAGGCGAGCCCGCACGCCCGGCGCCGGCATATGAAGGCGGCGCGATCTCCAAGTAACGATCGAAAGCCCATCCGCAAAAGCGCTCGTTGGCCATAGTCCGCGCCATCACCGTGATCGCGCGACTGGGGGTCAGCCGTCCCACCGCCCGCTGGGTGTTCAGCAGCCAGCGGTACTTGCGCTCGTGCGCGTCCGAGAACGCGCCGTAGCGACTGAGCGCATGCTCGCGTGTGGCGTGACCGGCGAGCACCGGCCTCAGCTCGCGTGCGCAGGCCAAGCCGAAGTAGATCGCGGTGCGGATCCCCTCGGCGGTGAGCGGAAGGCAGTGGCCCGCCGAGTCGCCCACGAAGAAGATTCCGTCCTCGACGGCTGGGCGCAGCTGGTGGGGGATCCAGTTGCCTTGGTAACCGTCCGGGGGCAGGCCCAGATCGCCGGCCAAGCGGACGGTTGGCTCCTTGACGTGATGGGAGGGCCAGAACGAGCCGACGCCTACGCGCAGCTCGTCGGTAGCCGGGAAGCTCCAGGCGTAGCCGGCTCGCACGTACTTGGGGTCGATCCATAGCTCCAGCTCGTCGCCCGCACCGTGGGGGTGCACCTCCAGGCCGCGTGAAAGGCGGGCATTGGGCGGCTGGATCGGCGCGGCGTTCGAAAGGACGCGTCGCCAGCCGAGGGCGTCCACGATCAAAGGCGCGGTCAAATCGCCGCGATCGGTGTGAACAATGTTTCCCTCGCGGCCGCTGACCGTGGCCGTCTCGAACTCGGCGTTGTCCGGGTCTGCTTGTGCCCACAGGAGCGCGCACAGCTCGCGATAGTCGAACGTGGAGAAGCTCCAAGGTAGCTTCCAGTTCGCGGTCGTCCAAGGCGTGTGCACGACCAGCTCGTCGAAGGTCTGGCGCAGAGATCCCCCCAAATCGAGCGCGTCGAGCCACAGAGTGGGGATCCCGCACGCCGAGGTCTGGCGCTCGCCGATCTCGTAGCGATCGATCACCAGTATGCGCGCGCCTGTATCGGCCAGCTCGCGTGCCACCGCCAGCCCAGCGAACGAAGCCCCGCACACGAGCACATCGCAATCGCGCTGCAGCGGCGTGCGCTCCGCCCCGCGCTTGGTCGCTCTCACAGGCATAGGACCGTCAATGATATGTACCCCACCAATCCCGATGGACCTTGCGCCGTCAGGCGCGGGGTCTCTGCCCCAGCTGGCGTTGCTGCGCTAGGCTTCCGTCGGTGCAAACACTTATCGAGAATCCCCAGGCCCACGTGGTCGAGGGGTCAAACGGACTCCTGCTCGAAATCGACGGGCAGATAGTCCCCAACTACGACGCCACGATGCAGCCCTTCGAGGAGGGCGAGGTCGTCACAGGCAATGTCGTGAGGATCGACAAGGACGAGGTTCTTGTCGATATCGGTTACAAGTCTGAGGGGGTCATCCCCGCCAACGAGCTGTCCATCCGCAAGTCGGTGGATCCCCGCGAGGAGGTGTCGCTCGGCGAGGAGGTCGACGCGATGGTCCTCACCAAGGAGGACCAGGACGGCCGTCTGATCATGTCCAAGAAGCGTGCCCGCTTCGAGAAGGCGTGGCGTCGCATCGAGGCCGCCGCCGAGTCCGGCGAGCCGGTCATCGGCTCGGTCATCGAGGTCGTCAAGGGCGGCTTGATCATCGACCTCGGGGTGCGCGGCTTCCTGCCGGCCTCGCTCGTCGACATCCGTCGCGTGCCCAACCTCGACGAGTACCTGGGAACGCAGATCGAGACGAAGGTGATCGAGCTGAACCGCTCGCGCAACAATGTGGTGCTTTCGCGTCGCGCGGTGCTCGAGGAGGAGCGCAAGGAGGTGCGCCAGCAGATCCTCGACCGTTTGCAGCCTGGTCTGGTGGTGGAGGGGCAGATCTCCAACATCGTCGACTTCGGCGCGTTCGTGGATCTCGACGGGATCGACGGTTTGATCCACATCTCAGAGCTTTCCTGGTCGCACGTCAACCATCCGTCGGAGATCCTCAACATCGGCGACACCGTGCAGGTGAAGGTGCTCGACATCGATCGCGATCGTCAGCGCATCTCGCTCGGTCTCAAGCAGACCCAAGAAGACCCGTGGCAGCGCATCGTGGACACCTACAACCCGGGCGACGAGCTTGCGGGCAAGGTCACCAAGGTGGTCACCTTCGGAGCATTTGTGGAGGTCTTGGACGGTGTGGAGGGCCTGGTGCACATATCCGAGCTGGCCGGTCACCATGTCGAGAGCCCGCGCGAGATCGTCCATCCGGGCGATGAGATCAGGGTCAAGATCCTAGAGATCGACTCCGAGCGCAGGCGCTTGTCGCTTTCGGCCAAGCGCGTTGAGGACCAGATCCTGCCGCTGCCGCGCCCGGACGCGCCCGCCGCTTCGCCGGCGGCGCCGGACGCTGTGGCCGACGAGCAGGTGGTGCTCGAGGATTCCCTCGACGTCGCGGTCGGCGAGGACGCTGGGGAGCTTGCCGCCGACGCGGCCGCCGCAGCTCTAGCGACTCCCGAGCCTTTCGTCGAGGCACCTGCAGCGCAAACGCCCGTGGTGGACGCACCCGTCGCAGACGAGCCAGCCGCGGAGACGGCGACGGAGGTCGCGGAGGCTTCGAGTGCCGAGGTCGCCGTCGAGGAGCCGGCCGCCGAGGAGCCGGCCGCTGAGGAGTCGGCTGGCGATGAGCCGTCTGCCGAGGCCGCGCCCGTCGAGGAGCCAGCGGCCGAGGTCGCCGACGAGCAGCCTGCGGACGAGCCGGCCGCGGCTGAGCAAACGCAAGACTGACGGGCGGGGCGGTGCGGCCGGTGCCGTTCGTCGGGTTGACCGGCGGCATGGGGGCCGGCAAGTCAACAGCTCTGAAAGAGCTGGCGTCGCTGGGTGCGCAGGTGCTTTCCACCGACGCGGTGGTGCACGAGCTCTATGGCGAGGCCCAGGTGCGCGATGCCGTGGTCGAGCGCTGGGGAGCGGAGGTCGCGCCGGACGGCGTGGTCGATCGCTCGGCGGTGGCGGCCAAGGCGTTCGCCGGCGGGGAGGAGGAACGCCACTGGTTGGAGGGCCTGCTGTGGCCGCTCGTGGGTGCAAGGATCGCGGGTTGGCTGGAGCATGTGCGCGCGCTGAGCCCTGCGCCGAAGGCAGCTGTGGTCGAGGTTCCCTTGCTGTTCGAGGCCGGCATGGAGCGCGGCTTCGATGCCACGATCGCCGTAGTAGCCACGGAGCAGACGCGCGCCAAGCGGGCCGCGGGGCGTGGTCACGCGCTCGCGGACGAGCGTGTCGCACGCCAGCTATCGCAGGAGGAGAAGGCGGAAAGAGCCACATTCGCGATCCACAACGACGGCAGCGAAGCGGACTTGCGGCGCGAACTGGCCGGGGTGCTTGCCAAGCTATCGGGATGAGCTATACGCGCTATTGGGCGGCGCCTCGCGCGCGGGGGAGAGCAGGAAGGGGGCGGGCGGCCAGGTCGTCTCCTGGTCGCTCGCTTGGACGCATGGTCATCGGATTGGCGCTGGTGCTGGCGCTCATCGCGATGATCGCTTCGCGCTTGCAGCACATGGCCGGCAGCTCCGGTCTGCCGCTGAGTGACGCCCAGGTGATTCGCGAACAGGCGGCAGACAAGCACCTCGACCCGGCGCTGATTGCGGGGGTGATCTATGCCGAGACCAAGTTCGAACCGCGCACCTCCTCCGCGGGCGCTCTCGGCTTGATGCAGATATTGCCGGCAACGGCGCACTACATCGCGCACCTGTCGGGCGGCTTTCGCTTCACGACCGGCGACTTGGCAACGCCGAAGATCAATGTGGCATATGGGAGCTGGTACCTGCGCTATCTGCTCGATCACTACGGAGGCAACGAGATGGAGGCGGTGGCTGCCTACAACGGTGGCTTGGGCAATGTGGACTCGTGGGTGGCCAAAGCACGTGAAGAAGGTCGCCAATTGACGACCGCGGACATCCCGTTCCCGGAGACCCAGGCGTATGTGGTCAAGGTGCTGCGCGCCCAAGCCGAGTACCGCTCCGTGTATGCGCGCCAGCTGGGGCTAACGTAGAGGGCGATGCCGCCCTTCAAGCTCGACCCGGTCTTCACGCCGACCGCCGATCAGCCGAAGGCGATCGCCTCGCTGTCCGAGGGAGTGCGCGAGGGCGAGCGCTTCCAGACCCTCTTGGGAGCAACGGGTACCGGCAAGACGATGACGATGGCGGGCGTGATCGCCGAGGTTCAGAAGCCGGCCTTGGTGATCGCCCACAACAAGACTTTGGCGGCGCAGCTGTGCAACGAGTTCAGGACATTCTTCCCGGACAACGCGGTCGAGTACTTCGTGTCCTACTACGACTACTACCAGCCGGAGGCTTACGTCCCGAGCAGGGACTTGTACATCGAGAAGGACTCGGCGATCAACCAGGAGGTGGACCGCCTCAGGCACGCCGCCACCGCCGCGGTGTTCGCCAGGCGGGACGTGATCGTCGTGGCTTCGGTGTCTTGCATCTATGGCTTGGGCTCGCCCGAGACCTACGAGATGAACATGCAGATATTGCGTCGCGGCGAGGAGATCGACCGCGACGCGCTGCTGCGCAAGCTGGTGTCGATCCAGTACACGCGCAACGACAGTGTCTTGGCGCGCGGTTCGTTCAGGGTCAAAGGGGAGACGCTGGAGGTGTTCCCCGCCTATGCCGAGACCGCATTCAGGGCAACCTTGTTCGGCGACGAAGTGGAGCGATTGCAGCACTTCGACCCGCTCACGGGGGAGCTGCTCGAAGACGACATCGAGCATGTCGCGATCTGGCCGGCCACGCACTACAACGTCAAGGAGGGCACGATCGACGATGGCGTGGCGGAGATCGGCAGAGAGCTGAACGAGCGCTGTGAGCAGCTGGAGGCCGAAGGCAAGCAACTGGAGTCCCACCGCCTCAGGCAACGCACTCAGTACGACATGGAGATGTTGCGCGAGATGGGCTTTTGCTCGGGCATCGAGAACTACTCGCGGATTCTCGACGGTCGCAAGCCGGGCGAGCGGCCTTACTGTTTGATCGACTATTTCCCTGAGGATTTCGTGTGCTTCATCGACGAGTCCCACCAGACGGTGCCCCAGATCGGCGGCATGTTCGAGGGCGACCGCTCGCGCAAGCGCACGCTCGTGGACTACGGCTTCAGGTTGCCGAGCGCGATGGACAACCGGCCGCAGACGTTTGACGAGTTCCTCTCGATCACACCGCAGCTGGTGTTCTTGTCAGCTACGCCCGGCGAATACGAGCGCACGCGCTCGCAGCGGATCGTGGAGCAGATCGTTAGGCCCACGGGGGTCGTGGACCCGGAGATCGACGTGCGCGAGACCAAGAACCAGATCGATGATTTGATGAACGAAATCCGCAAGCGGGTGGACGTGAACGAGCGGGTGCTGGTGACCACACTCACGAAGAAGATGAGCGAGGACCTGTCGCAGTACCTGATCGAGATGGGCTTCAAGGTGCGCTACCTGCACTCGGAGATCGACACGCTCGAGCGCATCCAGATCATCAGGGACCTGAGGCTCGGCGAGTACGACGTGCTCGTGGGCGTGAACCTGCTGCGCGAGGGTCTCGACTTGCCGGAGGTCTCACTGGTGGCGATCCTCGACGCCGACAAGGAGGGCTTCCTGCGCGGGGAGACCTCCTTGATCCAGACGATCGGCAGGGCGGCGCGCAATGTGAAGGGCAAGGTCTTGATGTACGCCGACAAGGAGACCAAGGCGATGAAGGCGGCGATCGAGGAGACCGATCGCAGACGCGAGATCCAGGTCGCCTACAACGAGGAGCACGGGATCACTGCGTCGAGCATCGTGAAGGGTATCTCCGATATCGCCGAGTTCTTGCAGGCCGAGTCCAAGGTGCCCAAGAGCGGTCGGCGCAAGAACGCCACGCGAGCCAAGGCCAAAGAGATGCCAAACCACGAGCTGGAGAAGATGATCGTCGAGCTCGAGGAGGAGATGATCGCCGCGGCCGACGACCTCAGGTTCGAGTATGCGGCCCAAGTGCGCGATGAGATCAGGGAACTTCGGCGCGAGCTACGTGATGTACAGGCGGTCGAGGGTCCTGGCGGCAGCAGCGAGGGCGCGGAGACCTCGGACGACGACGCCGGAGAGGCAGAGCCGGAGACAGTGGAGGCTCCGTCCGGCGAGGTTGCATAGGATGGGGGCCGTGGAGCTGGACCGCCAGGTGATCGAGAGGCGCGACTTCCCGATCGTGCGCCGCGGGTACGACCCGGCGAGTGTGGACGCCCACCTGCGGGCGCTTGCGGCCGATGTCGAGGAGATGCGCCTGCAAGCACAGAGCCGTGGAGGAGACTCGCTGGCCGCCGTGGCGGGCACGCAGGTGCAAGGCATCCTCGAGGCGGCCCAGGCGACCGCCGAGACGATCGAGCGTGAGGCGGCGCAGGCGGCCCAGGAGGTGCGGGCCGCGGCGGACGCTGACGCGCGGCGCACCCGCGAAGAGGCGATCGCGCGCGCGCAGGAGCGTGTGGCGGCCGTATCCCAGGCGACCGAGGTGCTGTTGGCGAGGGTAGGGACGATGGACGGCGAGGCGCAGGCGCTCGTGGAGAGTCTGCGCACCGGAGCCGGCCGGCTGGCTGAGGACTTGGCGAGCGTGGAGGGCAATATGAGCGCTCTGTATGACGCCGCCTCAGGTCGCGCCGTGGGCGTTGAGGACGCCGGGCAGCTCGATTCCACGGCGGAGCCGGCGGCGCAATACGTGGCGGTGGGCGATGAGCCGGTCCCTGTTGCGCCGGCCCAACCCCATGCGACCCCATTCCCCGAGCCGTCCCGCGAGTCCCACGAAGGGATGCAGGGCGACCCCTACGCCGAGGCGCCACAAGATGCGGTCCAGTCCGTGCTCGTCGAGCAGTCCCCGGAGCCGGTGCACTCGTTTGCGAGCCCAGCCGAGCCAGCGCCTGCGGCTGCCTCCGCCTCGGAGGATCTCGACGGCGCGCGCCTAGTGGCGCTCAACATGGCGCTCAACGGCGACTCGCGTGAGGAGACCGGGCAATACCTGGCCGAGAACTTTGCGGTGCCCGACCGTGAGCAACTGCTCGACGAGGTTTACGCGGCGATCGAAGGGTAGGCGCAGAGTTCCGTCGCCGCCGCCGGGTAGAATGCAGACAATGATCTGCACGTATATCAACGGTGCGCTTGTTGGGCGTGCGAGACACGCACACTGTGGTCATCGGTCCTGACGCACCGCCCGGGCCTATAGGTGGCGGTAGAATCGAGCAATGGCAACTCAAACGGTCAGCGAGCTTCCGATTCACCGACTCGACGTGGATACGTACAGCCGGATTGTGGAGTCGGGTGCGCTTGATGGTCTGCCAGTCGAGCTCATAGAGGGGCTGATCGTCAACATGATGAGTCCCCAAGGAGTCGGTCACGCGGAAGTGATCGAAGCGTTGACAGAGCATTTCGCACATTCCCAAGCGCGGGTGCGTGTCCAGTTGCCCTTCCGAGTGCCGCCGGATTCGATGCCAGAGCCCGATCTCGCGGTACTCGCTGGGCGGCCTCCACGTGGCCGGCATCCGAGCGAGGCGTTGCTTATCGTCGAGGTCACGGTCAGCTCACACCAGTTCGATCGTGGTGCAAAGGAAGCCATGTATGCGCGTGCCGGCATTCCGGCTTATTGGCTGGTGGACGTGCCCGGCAGGGCAATCGAGGTGCGCACGGAGCCGGGGCCGGACGGCTACGGCCATTGTGAGGTCTTTAGGGAGGGCGTGACAGTGCCCTCGCCGGTGGCGGGTGCGGGTGACCTCGACGTCTCGGCCTTGCTGGAGGGGATCGTCGAGTAATCGACTGCGCCCAGGTCGGTGCCGGGTTGCACCTAAAACCAGTGCTAGCTTGCACTGGATCTCGTGCAAGCTAGTGTGCCGCGCGTCAGTAGTTGCCGGACACGAGATCCCAGGCGCGGCGCAGCTTGTTTGACAGCCCCGAGCTGGCGTCAGCCGGGTCGTCGGCCATGACCGCCGGGTTGGCAGACGGCTGGGGCAAGTCGCGACACGCGCCGGCGTCCAGCTTGAGCGTCACGGCGCGCTCATGGATCGAGTTGACATCGTCGGCGTCGGCGAAACGGTGGCCGCCGGGGCCCTCGCGCTCGTCGATCACGATCCCGTCGAACACGTCCTTCTCGGGCACGCTGAGCACATGCGCGACAGACCCGACATGCTCGCCGTCGCTGCTGTAGACGGGCGTGCCGGGGTCGAGCACCTCGTAGGAGATGGGTAGGCCTGGATCGTCCACGGCGATGCAGCATATCGTCAGGGCACTGCTGGGTCTGCTCGGGGGATGGGCGTCGGTGCCGGCGTTGACTTGTGTCGCAGGTATCGCGGGACCCACGAAGTTGGCCGTCGCAGGCAGCTACTGGGCGAACGTCTGTTCGGGTCAATACAATGAGAGGCGAATGGCCCAGAGCAACAAGATCGTCGTAAGCGGCGCGCGCGAGCACAACCTGAAGGACATCTCCCTGGAGCTGCCCAGGGACGCTTTGGTTGTCATAACCGGTCTGTCGGGGTCGGGCAAGTCGAGCCTTGCCTTCGACACCATCTACGCGGAGGGTCAGCGGCGCTACGTGGAGTCCTTGTCTGCCTATGCGAGGCAGTTCCTGGGCCAGATGGACAAGCCCGACGTGGACTCGATCGAGGGGCTCTCGCCGGCGATTTCGATCGACCAGAAGACGACTTCGCGCAATCCCCGCTCCACAGTGGGCACGGTTACCGAGATCTATGACTACCTGAGGCTCCTGTGGGCGCGGGTGGGCAAGCCCCACTGCCCCATCTGCGGGCGCCCGATCCAGGGGCAGTCGGCCGAGCAGATCATCGACCAGGCGATGGGCTTGGCCGAGGGGACGCGCTTCATGGTCCTGGCGCCGGTGGTGAGGGGTCGTAAGGGCGAGTACGGCAAGCTGCTCGAGGAGCTGCGCGCCGACGGCTACGCGCGCGTGAAGATCGACGGGCGCATCAGGATGCTCGAAGAGTCGATCGTCTTGGACAAGCGCTACAAGCACGACATCTCGGTCGTGGTCGATCGCTTGGCGATGCGCCATGACATCCGCAAGCGCCTGGCCGACTCGATCGAGGCGGCGGTCGGCTTGGCCGACGGCCTTGTGGAGATCGAGATCGTGGGGTCTTCGCGCGCGAGTGGTAATGAAGGTCCCACCCAGGGCGTGCCCTCGGCGGACGGGGGCCCTTCTCACTCTTCCGGCGCCCTCGGCGCGAAGGCCGCGAATGCCCAGATCGTGCCGGGCGCAAAGCCGGATCCCGGGACCCTTTTCACCTTCTCGGAGAAGTTCGCTTGTCCCGAGCATGGGCCTTCCTTGGTCGAGTTGGAGCCGAGGATCTTCTCGTTCAACTCCCCCCACGGCGCGTGCGAGCGGTGCACGGGCTTGGGCTCGCAGATGGTGATCGATCCGGAGCTGGTCGTGCCCGACCCGAGCCTGTCGGTCGGAGAAGGTGCGATCGCCCCTTGGGCGAACAGCGCCTCCAACTACTACGAGCAGGTCACCGAGGCGATCGCCAAGCGCTACAAGGTAGATCTGAGTGTCCCTTGGCAGGAGCTTCCGCGGGAGCATCGCGACCTGTTCCTCACGGGCACGAACGGGGATCCTCTCCAAATCACCTACAAGAACCGCTTTGGGCGCACGCGCTCCTATGGCACGCGCTTCGAGGGCGTCCTGGCCAACCTGCAGCGGCGCTATCGCGAGACCGACTCGGAGTGGACGAGGGAGAAGATCGAGGAGTTCATGTCCTTGCGCGCCTGCCCGGAGTGCGGCGGGGCTCGCCTACGGCCCGAGTCAAGGGCGGTCCTCGTGGCGGGCACCAGGATCGAGGACTTCTGCGCGCTCTCGGCGCGTCGGGCCTTGGCGTGGTTGGAGGAGGTCGAGCTGTCGGAGACCGACCGGCACGTGGCGCGTCTGATCTTGCGCGAGATCTCCGAGCGCCTGCAGTTCTTGGAGAACGTGGGCATCGGCTACCTCTCAATGGACCGCGCGGCCGCCACGCTCTCCGGCGGGGAGGCGCAGAGGATCCGCTTGGCGACCCAGATCGGCTCTTCGCTGGTGGGGGTGCTGTACATCCTCGACGAGCCTTCGATCGGGTTGCACCAGCGCGACAACGAGAAGCTGATCGCGACTTTGGAGCGCCTGCGCGACCTCGGCAACACCGTGATCGTGGTCGAGCACGACGAGCAGACGATGCGCTGCGCCGATCACCTCGTGGACTTGGGGCCGGGCGCGGGCGAGCACGGCGGCTGGATCGTGGCCGAGGGGACCGCCGCCAAGGTGCAGAAGGTGAAGGAGTCCTTGACCGGCCAGTACTTGGCGGGCACGCGCACGATCGAGCTGCCCTCCGAGCGGCGCACGCCGAGCGGCTATGTGGAGATCTTGGGCGCTTCCCAGCACAACCTCAGAGACGTCAACGTGCATGTGCCTTTGGGGACTTTGACGTGCGTGACGGGAGTGTCGGGCTCGGGCAAGTCAACCTTGGTCAACGAAGTCCTGTACAAGGCGGTCGCCAACAAGCTGCACCGTGCCCGCCAGCGGCCGGGCGCCCATCGGGCGATCAAGGGTCTCGATCAGCTGGATAAGATCATCGCCGTCAACCAGTCGCCGATCGGGCGTACGCCTCGCTCCAACCCGGCCACCTATACAGGGCTGTTCGACGTGATCAGGGACTTGTTCTCAAAGACCCAAGAGGCCCGCGCACGGGGCTACAAGCCGGGCCGTTTCTCCTTCAACGTGAAGGGCGGGCGTTGCGAGGTGTGCAGGGGAGACGGGCAGATCAAGATCGAGATGCACTTCCTGCCCGACGTGTACGTGCCCTGCGAGCAGTGCGACGGGCGCCGCTACAACAAGGAGACCTTGGAGGTCAAGTTCAAGGGCAAGTCGATCGCCGAGGTTTTGGCGATGCCGGTCGAGGAGGCCTTGAAGTTCTTCGAGCACATCCCCAAGATCCGCCGGCGCCTTGAGACCTTGGACGCGGTCGGCCTCGGCTACATCAGGCTCGGCCAGCCGGCGACCACCCTCTCCGGCGGGGAGGCCCAACGCGTGAAGCTCGCCACCGAGCTCTCCAAGGTGGCGACCGGCAGGACCTTGTACATCCTCGACGAGCCCACCACCGGATTGCACTTCGCCGACGTGCAACGACTCTTGGAGGTCTTGCAAAGACTCGTGGACGCAGGCAACAGCGTGGTCGTGATCGAGCACAATCTGGACATCATCAAGAGTGCCGACCGCCTGATCGACATGGGCCCCGAGGGGGGAGAGGAGGGCGGCATGGTGATCGCCGCCGGCACTCCCGAGGAGGTTGCGGCCGAACGGGGTTCCCACACCGGCGAGTTCCTGCGCGATCTACTTGCCGCAAAGCCCAAGGCCAAGCCGCGTGCGAGAGCCACGAAGGCTCAGAAGGCGGGCACGAACGGCACCTCGTCCAATGGTGCGTCGCCCGCCAAACGGAAGGCCAAGTCGGCGGCGCGCGCGTGAACGTGGCTGGCCGCCGCTCTCGCGGTGTGACGGCGGCTCAAGCTCGTCTCTGGCTCGCCAGGTGGCGCTGGTATGAGCGCAACTCGCTGCCTTGGAATCGGGTGGCGATTCATCGCGAGTTCATGCGCCGGGAAGCTTTCGCTCGCTGGCCGGTGCACGGCAATGTGTTGGAGGCCTTGCGCGCGGGACGCCTCCAGGTCGGCCCCCACACATTGCTCGAGCCCGGCGTTTGGATCACGCTGCCAGGCAGTGCCCGCGTGCGCATCGGCGAAGGCACGTTCTTGAACATGGGCGTGATGGTCGCCGCCGAGCAGCTGGTCGAGATCGGCGACCATTGCATGCTGGCCAACGGCTGCTTCGTCTCCGATGCCTCCCACCGCTACGACGATCCCGAGAAGCCGATTACGTGGCAGGGCTTCGACAGCAAGGGCCCGACCAGGGTCGGCGACAACTGTTGGCTGGGAGCCAACGTGGTAGTGACAAGCGGCGTGAGCATTGGCGAGCGCTGCGTCATCGGCGCAAATAGCGTCGTCACCAAAGACATTGAGTCGTTCTCGATTGCGGCGGGAGCGCCGGCGCAGGTGCTGCGAAAAGTCGAATACCCCGAGCGCCGAGTGTCGGATTTGCGGGAGGGTCAGCCGGACACGCGATAGCGACCGGCTGAGCTTGCCGGACAGATCAGGTGAGCAACGTGTGAAGCTCCGCCAACTCTTCGGCGTTGATCGAGTAGCCGTGCTCCGGCCCTGGATAGCGGCCTGAGCGCACGTCCTCCGCATAGGCGCTGACACCGGCGTCCATTTCCTGCTGGATGTTCGCGTAGCGCTTGACAAAACGCGGCCCCAAGCCATCTCTGATGCCGAGCAGGTCGTGGAAGACGAGCACCTGCCCGTCGGTGTCGGGGCCCGCACCGATGCCGATCACCGGCACCTCCAAGTGAGGCATCAGCTCCTTGGTGACCGCGCTCGGGATCGCCTCGAAGACGATCGCAAAACAGCCGCTGCCCTGTAGGGCCAAAGCCTCCGAGGCGATGCGGGCGGCCGCCTCGGCGGTGCGCCCTTGAGCCTTCCAGCCACCCAGCGCCGTGGAGCTCTGGGGGGTCAATCCGACGTGGCCCATCACTGGAATCCCGGCGCCTACGATCGCGCGAGCACGACTGGCTGAAGCGGGGCCCCCGCCCTCCAACTTGACGGCGTCGCAGCCGGCCTCCTTGACCATGCGCACCGCGCTCGCGACCGCCTGCTCGTCGCTGATCTCATAGGAGCCGAACGGCAAGTCGCCGATCATCAGGGGAGTGTTCAAGCCGCGTCGCACGGCCCGCGCGAGCACCATCATGTCGTCGAGATCGACCGGTGTGGTCGAGTTGTAGCCGAGGATCGTGGTGGCGGCCGAGTCTCCGACGAGCACGAGATCGACACCGCCCGCCTCCGCCGCACGGGCGCTCGGGTAGTCATAAGCGGTGACCATCACCAGTGGCTCGCCCAGGCGCTTCTTCTCGGCGAGCAGCGGCAAGGTCATCGGCAAACGGCCCGGGTCCGACGGAACAGCTCCGACTGGGTGGCCGACGGTGGGAGCGCCCGCGGAACGGATCGCGGCGCCCTGGTGGGCCGGGGTGGGGTTACTGGGATGGCTTGACATGTGAGTCCTCTCTGACCCGGTTGACGCCTCGCTTCAGCTTCCTGTCGCGGCCTCGTAAGGGGCCGCGGCGGAGCTGAGCAGGGTCGCCACCGCGTCGTCGACGGTGATGATGCGATTGGTCTTGGCCTCCACGTGGACCACGCGAGGCTCGTAGTGCTCCATCTCCTCACGGTCGTACTGGCCATAGGAGATGACGATGATCGTGTCGCCGCGATGTACCAAGCGTGCGGCGGCGCCGTTGACCTTGATGTCGCCCGAGCCGCGCTGCCCGGCGATCGTGTAGGTCTCAAAACGTGCCCCATTGTCCACGTCGACAACGTGAACCTGCTCGTGCTCGAGGATGTCCGCTGCCTCCAACAGGTCCGGGTCGATCGTGATCGAACCGACGTAGTGCAGGTCGCAGTCGGTCACCGTCGCACGGTGGATCTTTGACTTGAGCATCACACGCTGCATATGGTTTGGCTCTCCCTGGGGTTCGCGGGTTCGGGGTGCTTTGCGGAATCGGTGGCTTCCACGGCGGCAAGGTTGGGTTTAGCGGCGGGGCTCAGATCGAGATCGGTGATCTTCGCGGCCGGATCCAAGGTCACGTTGTCGATCAGGCGCGTCGCGCCGATGCGGGCCGCGATCGCCAGCAAGGCGGGCTCCTCCAGTTCGGAGACGGGCTCGAGCGTGTCGGGCATGACGAGCGCCACGTACTCCGGCTCCACCTCGAGCTCGCCCATCGAAGCGCGCGCGACCGCGGTGAGCGCCTCGGCTGAGCGCTCCCCCCGCGAGACGGCCGCGGCCGCGGCCGCCAAGGCCTTGGAGAGGGCCAAAGCGCGCAAGCGCTCGCTCGAGCTGAGGTGGGCGTTGCGGCTTGACATCGCCAACCCGTCCGGCTCGCGCACGGTTGGGCACACCTCGATGCGAACCGCCATGTCGAGGTCCCGCGCCATACGCTTGATAACGATCGCCTGCTGGGCGTCCTTCTGGCCAAAATAGGCCACATCCGGCGCCACCATGTTCAAGAGCTTGGTCACCACGGTCGTGACCCCCTTGAAGTGGGCGGACCCGCGTACGGCACCCTCCAAGCGGTCGGTCAGGCCGAAGACCTCCACCGAGGTGGAGAAGCCTCGCGGGTAGACCTCCTCCACCGACGGCGCGAACAGCAGGTCGGCACCGGCAGCCTGTGCGAATTCGCGGTCGCGCTCTTCCTCGCGCGGATAGCACTCCAAGTCCGCGGCCTCGTTGAACTGTGTGGGATTCACGAACAGCGAGACCACAACCACGTCGCACTCCGCACGCGCCCTACGGATCAGCGACAGATGCCCCTCGTGCAAAGCCCCCATCGTGGGCACCAAGCCGACCGTGCGGTGTGACTCCCTGGCCGGCTCCAACTTAGCGCGCAAGCCAGCCACGGTGCGCACGACAACGGCCGGACTATTCTCCGCTTGCTCACCGCGAGCGTCCTCCGGCGAGAGGATCGATGTCGAAATCGATGGGTTCATCTGGCTCGGTCCAGTTCCCTTGGGGATACCGGTCGCGACTGTCTCAAGCATACCGTCCCCGACCACCGCGAACAAGGGCGCCAAACGGCGTTCGAGCAAATAGGATCTCGCTCATGTCTGGTCAGAACATCTCCACATCGGCGCGCCGGCGGCGCGAGGCACTCAAGGACGTGTTCGCGCAGGCCAGCGCCTGCGTCCGCTGCCAGGAGCTCGCCGCGACCCGCAAGAACGTGGTCTTCGGCGCCGGAAACGCCGACGCTGACCTCATGTTCGTGGGGGAGGCACCCGGCGCTTCCGAGGACGAGCAGGGGTTGCCGTTTGTGGGGCGCGCCGGCAAGCTCTTGTCGACCCTGCTCGAGGAGATCGGGCTGGCGCGTGAGGGCGTCTTCATCGCGAATGTGCTCAAGTGCCATCCCCCCGGCAACCGTGACCCCTTGCCGGTTGAGATCGAGAACTGCCACGAGTACCTCTACCGTCAGGTCGAGCTGATCCGACCCCGCGTGATCTGCTCGCTTGGCAACTTCTCGACCAAGCTCTTGCGCGACGATCCGACCGGGATCACACGCCTGCACGGTCGCCCCGAGGAGCTCACCTTGGGTGGGCGCACAGTCCGCCTCTACCCGATCTTCCATCCGGCCGCCGCGCTCTACACACCGCGCATGCTTGAGACCTTGCGCGAAGATTTCGCGCGCCTGCCCGAGCTCCTGGCGATGGCCGAGCCAGCGCAGCGACACTCGGAGGAGCCTCCCCAAGAGGCCCCGCCAAGTCCGCCGACGGCTACCGGACCGGACGCCGTCGATCAACTCGGCCTGTTTTGAGGCATCCAAAATCGCAGCGCGTCCGTATTAGATCCTGGTGGGGCCAGTCCTGTCGCTCAAGCGGACGAAGTGGCTTGCCGATACAGAATCATCTCCATCCTCCCAAGCACCACGGCCGGCTCGCATGCCCTCTCCTGCGAGCCGGCCGTATTTCTTGGGGATCTCGGGGCCTGAGCCGGACGCATTACTGACTAGGCTTACTGCGTGGCCACACGCATCGTGGAGACTTCCGATTCGCTTCAAACCGAAGCGCTCGGCGCCGACTTGGCGGCCGGCCTGAGCGAGGGCGATGTCGTGCTCGTGATCGGCGAGCTCGGCGCCGGCAAGACCACTTTCGTGCGCGGCGCCGCAAGGGCCTTGGGCGTCACCGATCCGGTCACCAGCCCCACCTTCTCGATCGGCCACCGATACAAGGGTAGACATGTAACCGTGTCCCACCTCGACCTCTACCGTTTGGCGGGCCTCCAAGCGGAGGAGCCCGATCTGCTCGACGACTATCTCGGGTCCGGTCGGATCGCCTTCGTCGAGTGGCCCGAGCACACGGCGCCCGAGCTTCGACATGCAAGGGTCCAGGTCACCCTCGCCCACCTGGGTGAGGAGCGCCGGCGGGTCGAGATGCGGGAGGGATCGACATGATCGTCCTCGGCCTGGATACCTCCACACCGGCCACCGTTGCAGGGCTTCGCCTGGACGATGGCACCATTTTGCAAGCGCGCGACGATCCCCAAGCCGGGGGGCGGCGCGGACACTCCACGCGATTGCTCGACTTCGCGCATCGGCTCCTGGCCGAAGCGGGATTCGGCTGGGATCGAATCGAGCGGATCGCCGTGGGAGTTGGCCCGGGCACCTTCACAGGCCTTCGCATCGGGATCGCCACCGCCCGAGCTTTGGCGCAGTCCTTGGACGTGGATCTGGTGGGCATATCGAGCTTGCGAGCCCTCGCCTTTGGCGCCTCAAAGACGGTGCCGGCGATCGACGCGCGCCGCGGCGAGGTCTTCCTCGCGGCCTATGACGCCGAACGAGAATTGCTGGCGCCCCAAGCCGCTCGCCCCGAGGCGCTGGCGGAGCTGTTGGCGGCCTCTTCGCTCGATCCTCATAGGGAGGTGCGGACCGCGGTGGGCGATGGAGCTCTGCTCTACCGCGATTGGTTCGAGCGGCTCGGCCTGCGCGTTCCCCGGGATGGTGCGGAGGCCCACCGGGTTCAAGCGTCAGCGATCTGCGCCTTGGCGCTCGATCTCTCAGACGGCGAGGCCGGGGGGGACGTCGTGCCCAACTACCTGCGTCGGCCCGACGCCGAAGCTTCGCTGGAAGGGGTCGCCTGATGGGCTCCTCGTCGCCTTGGGCCCGTCCGATTGGCCTCCAGCGTCCCGGACGGGTCTCCTGATGGGCTCCACGTCGCCTTGGGCGCGTCCGATTCGCCTCCAGCATCTCGGACGGGTCTCCTGATGGGCTCCTCGATGGCCGAGATGAGGACCGAGGGGTCCTTCTATGTGGACATCCGCGAGCTCACCTATGCCGATCTCCCGCGCGTGATCGCCGTCGAGCGGCGTGCCTTCCCGACCCCTTGGTCGCTTGCCATGTTCGTCTTGGAGCTCTCCAAGTCCTCCGGTGTCTGCTTGGCGGCGATCCATGACGGGCGCCTCGTGGGCTACTTGATCTGCTCGCGCTACGACACCGTGTGGCACGTCATGAACGTGGCCGTGGACCTCGGCCACCGTCATCAAGGCGTCGCCTCGGCGCTCCTGGCCGAGCTGTACGAGCGCGTGGACGATACCCTCGCGGGCACAGGCGAATCGGCGCGCTTCACCTTGGAGGTCCGCCGCTCCAACCACGTGGCGATCCACCTCTACGAGCGCGAGGGCTTCCGCGCCGCGGGCCTGCGTCGCCGCTACTACCAAGACAACGGCGAGGACGCTTTGGTCATGTGGCGGACCCCATCCACGCTCGCCGGCTCCTTCGACGACGTGCCCAATCCGAGGCCCCTATGAACATCCTCGCCGTGGAGACCAGCTGCGACGACACGTGCGCCGCGGTGATCGACGAGCGCGCCACGATCCGCTCCAACGTGATCTCCTCCCAGCGAGCCCACGACCGCTTCGGCGGAGTGGTGCCCGAGATCGCCTCCCGCCACCACCTCGAGTTGGTCAATCTCGTCGTCGATCGAGCTCTCTCCGAGGCGGGCATCGAGTTGGACCGGATCGACCGCGTGGCCGTCACCCAAGGTCCCGGGCTGATCGGCGCCCTCCTGGTCGGGCTCTCGACCGCCAAGGCTTTGGCCGGCGCCCGAGAATTGCCCTTGGTCCCCATCGATCACCTCCAAGGTCACGTGGCGGCCAACTTCCTCGTGCCCGAGGCCGGCGGCGAGCCCTTCGAGCCGCCCTTCGTCTGCCTGATCGCAAGCGGCGGCCACACCTTGCTCGCCCTGGTACGCGACCATCACACTTTCCAGACCCTCGGGCGCACTTTGGACGATGCCGCCGGCGAGGCTTTCGACAAGGGCGCCCGCATGCTCGGGCTGGGCTATCCCGGTGGTCCCGCCTTGGAGCGCCTCGCCGCCACCGGGGACGCCGAGGCCTTCGAATTCCCCGCCTCCGGCTCGCGCGCCAAGGGTGGGCGGGGAGCCACGCGCCCATTCGCGCGGAGTCTCGACTTCTCCTTCGCCGGCTTGAAGACCTCTTTGCTCTACAAGCTGCGCGACTTGGAGGGCGCCCGTGGGGCAAACGCCGGTGGGCTGGACGGTGTCGGTGAGCCCGAAGGCACCTCCGGGATGGACAGCGCCCGAGAGGTTTCCGGTCGGGCCGCCGACTTGGCAGCCTCGTTCCAAGCCGCGATCGTCGATCACCTCCTCGCGCGCGCCCAGGAGGCACTCGAGCGAACCGGCCTCGACCGCTTGGCGGTCGGCGGTGGCGTGGCCGCCAACGGCGAGCTGCGACGGCGCCTGACCGAGTTGGGAGCGACCCTGCACGTGCCCGCCAAGGCGCTCTGCACCGACAACGCCGCCATGATCGGAGCCGCCGCGCTCTACGCGTCGCCCGTCTCCTACCCCGCTTACCTCTCAATCGATGCCTTCGCGACCGGAGAGCGGCCCGCGTGACCGGCCTCGGCAACGGTCTCGGCAACCGCGTCGGCAACGGTCTCGCCAACGGCCTCGTCATCGCCCTCCACACATCACCTTCGTGAACGTCCTCACGCTCTACTCCAAGCCCGACTGCCACCTCTGCGTCGAGGCCCGCGTGGCGCTCGACAAGCTGGCGCCCGAGCTCGGCTTCGAGCTGCACGAGGTTGACATAACCACTGACGAAGCCCTGCACAGGGCGTACTTCGAGCGCATACCCGTGGTCGCCCTCGGCGAGCAAGAGCTGTTCGAATATTTCGTAGACGAGGCCTTACTGCGCAAGCGCCTCGGGTCCATCCTCTAGAGTCACACCAGATGGCCTACCGCGAGCTGGCAACTCCGATAAACGCGATCCACGACGACGAATCGATCGTCGGGGACAAGCTCTCCCTTGGTGTAGCCGCGCGCCTCTCGCGCTACCTCCAAGTGCTCACCCAAGCCCGCAAGATGGGCAAGGAGACGATCTCCTCCCAAGAACTCTCCGACTACACCCACGTCAACTCCACCCAAATCCGCCGCGACCTCTCCGGCTTCGGCAAGTTCGGCAAGCGCGGCGTCGGCTACAACGTCGAGTCGCTCGTCTCCCAGATCCGCAAGATCCTCAGGACCGCCGGACAACACAACATCGCGCTGCTCGGCGCCGGGCATCTGGGCAAGGCGATCGCCTCCTCGGACATCTTCGCCGACCACGGCTTCCGCGTCGTCGCGATCTTCGACGTCGACGAGGCCAAGGTCGGAAGCGAAGTCGGCTCCCAAGCCGTGCGTCACACCAGCGACCTGGCCCGAGTGGTCGAGGAAGAGGACATCGTCGTCGGCGTCCTCGCGGTACCCACCGCCGCCGCCCAAGGCTTGGCCGACGAGCTCGTGAAGGCAGGCGTCAAGATCATCTTCAACTACTCCGAGTCTCTCCTTGCGGTACCGCCCGAGGTGACGGTCCATACCTCAAGCCCCGCGGTCGACCTGCTCTACGCGCTCTACTTCTATCTCACCTGAGCCCATCCCAGTCCGGTACGCACGCCCGGAGATCGTAAGCTGGGAACCACCCCGAGCGAGTCGCGCCACTTCGCACGCCCCTTTCCCTCCCCAAAATGACCAGCGTGGATTTCGACAAGGCAGTTGACACGTTCGCCCGAGCGACCGACTTGACGGTCGGGATCGAGGAGGAGTTCGCCCTGCTCGACCCCGTCACCCTCGATCTCGTGCCCCGCTTCGAGGAGCTGCGCGACTGTGCCCGCACCCAAGACCCGCTCCTGGCCCAAGGCATCGCCGGCGAGCTGATCTCCTCGGAGATCGAGATCGTCTCCGGGCGCGGCGAGAACCTCGCCGATGCCTTCTCCCGCCAGCGCGAGCGCCGCCGCCGCCTGTTCGCCCTAGCCTCGCGCCAGGGCGCCGCCCTGGCCGCCACCGGCACCCACCCGTGGGCCGACTATCGCCAACAGCCGATCATCGACACCGAGCACTACCGCCGCGTCGAGCAGGGCCTCAAGTACGTCGCCTGGCGCAACAACACCTTCAGCCTGCACGTCCACGTCGGCGTGCGCGACGTCGACCGCGCCGTGCGCGTCTGCGACCGGCTGCGACCGGTCCTGCCCCTGCTTCTGGCCGTCTCCGCCAACTCGCCCTACCTCGACGGTCGCGACTCCGGCCTGCATACGGCCCGCACCCAGAGCTTCACCCGCAACTTCCCCCGTTGCGGCATACCCGACGCTTTCGGTGGCTGGCTCGCCTACCGCGACTACATCGAATTCCTGCTGCGCACCCGCTCGATCGTCGAGTTCACCCAGGTGTGGTGGTCGGTGCGTCCCCACTTCGAGTTCGGCACCGTCGAGGTCCGCATCTGCGACGCCCAAAGCACCGTGCCCGAGTCCGAGGCCTTGGCCGCGCTGATCGTTGCCTGCGTCGCCCAAGCCGCCCGCGACACCGACGAAGGCCTGCCCTTCTCCGATCCGCCCCCGCGCCTCATCGAGGAGAACATGTGGCGGGCAATCCGCTACGGGCTCGACGGTCAAATGATCGACCTGCAGCGTGCCGAGGAGTACCCCGCCGTCGCGATCGTCGAGCGCCTCGCCGCCTGGACCGAGCCAATTCGAGCCGAGCTCGGCCTCGAGCCTGTCTTCCCCGAGCGAAACGGCGCCCAGCGCCAGCGACGCATGATCGAGACCGGCGCCTCCCGCGAGGAGGTCTTCGCCGTCTCGGTCCGTGAGACCTTGCAAACCTACTCCGAGGAGGTGACCGTCTGATGGACCAACCAAATGGCGGAGCGGCGACCCACCCACAGTCCGGCCCCGGTGCCGGCGAACAGCCCAGCGAGGAGGATCTTCGGGCCGCCTACGAAGCCGAGCTAAACCGCATCACCAGCGCCGACTTGATCCTCCAGACCACCGTGTCCTTGATCAACATAGGCGGTCGTCGCCTCGGCCTGAGTGCCCCCGGGGCGCCCCCCGCCGAGGCTGAGCGCGACCTCGAGCAGGTGCGCGACGCGATCGATGGAGCACGTGCTTTGATGCCGATACTCGAGCGCCACATGCCCGCCGAACTCGGCCCCATGCGCGACGCGATCGCCCAGCTCCAAATGGCCTACGCGCGCGAGGCCCAGGCCGCTCCCGCCGTCGCTCCCGCGTCCTCCTCGACGCCCGCCGGCGCCTCGGTGGCACCCAAAGCGCCGTCTGCCCCTTCCAGCGCGGAGCCCTCGACCGCCGAGGGGGACGGCGAGCACGGTCCCGGGCCCGCGCAAGCGAGCGGACGGCTGTGGGTTCCCGGGCGCTGAGGACGGGGTTGTGTTGTGTGCTGAGGGGTGCCTACGCGCGTGCGTAGGGGGCCTGTGGGGTGAGGTGCAAGCCCCTTGACAGCCTTCCGCCCCCGCAAACGATAGACTGCGCCCGCCTTTACGCCGGGTGGTGCGCTCGTAGGGAGCGGCCCGTGCGAGAACTGTGCCCGCGAGCTCCTTCGCGCAGCACGACAACCAGACCGCGGAGGATTTCTGTTGAGTAGCTTTCTGACGAACCATGGGGTCGTCGTTGCCCTTGTGTGCGCCGCCTGTGCTGTGGTGTACGGCCTCGTGACCACCCGCGCTCTGCTCGCGCTCTCGCCGGGCAACGAGCGGATGCAGAGCATCTCGCTGGCGGTCCAAGAAGGCGCCCGCGCCTATCTGAACCGTCAGTACATGACGATCGCGGTCGTCGGCGTCGTGATCTTCGTGGCCCTTATCTTCGTCCAGAACATCGCCGTGGCCTGCGGTTTCGCGATTGGTGGGATCCTGTCGGGTGCCGCCGGCTACATCGGCATGAACGTGTCCGTGCGCGCCAACTCCCGCGTGGCCGAGGCCGCCCGGGGCGGCGTATCGCCTGCCCTGCGGGTCGCCTTCCAGGGCGGCGCGATCACGGGCATGCTCGTGGCCGGTTTGGCCTTGATGGGCCTCGCCGGCTACTACGGCCTGCTCACCGCGGTCTTCAACGACTCCCAGAAGACAGCAGTTGACGCGCTCATCGGCCTCGGCTTCGGCGGTTCGCTCATCTCCGTATTCGCCAGGCTAGGCGGCGGCATCTTCACCAAGGCCGCCGACGTCGGCGCCGACATCGTCGGCAAGATCGAGGCCGGCATCCCCGAGGACGATCCCCGCAACCCGGCCGTGATCGCCGACAACGTGGGCGACAACGTCGGCGACTGCGCCGGCATGGCCGCCGACCTGTTCGAGACCTACGCCGTCACCGCTGTCGCCGTGATGCTGCTCGGCGTGCTCACCTTCCACGAGTCCACCAAAGTGGTCATGTACCCGCTCGTCCTCGGCGGCGTGGCGATCATCGCCTCGATCATCGGCACCTTCGCGGTGCGCTCCAAGAGCGGCAACGTCGAGCGCGCCCTCTACCAAGGCCTGATCGTCTCCGGCATCATCGCCGCCGCGGCGTTCGCCCCGATCACCTACTGGCTGATGAAAGACCTCACCTTCAGCCAGGTCGGCAACATCGTCAACCCGCCGTCTTGGGGCAAGTTCTACCTGTGCGCCCTGATCGGCATCGGCGTGACGGCACTCCTGTTCGTGATCACCGACTACTACACCTCCACCCGCTTCTCGCCCGTCAAGAAGACGGCCAAGGCGTCGGTGACCGGTCACGCCACCAACATCATCCAAGGCTTCGGCTCGGGCCTACAGGCGACCGCCTTGCCCGCGATCGTGCTGGTGCTCGGCATCTTCGGCGCCTGGAAGCTCGCGGGCGGCGGCACCACCGGCATCTACGGCATCGGCGTGGCCGTGATGGGCCAGCTTTCGCTCACTGGCCTGATCGTCGCGCTCGACGCATTCGGCCCGATCACCGACAACGCCGGTGGCATCGCCGAGATGGCCGAGCTGCCCGAGGAGGTTCGCAACGTGACCGATCCCCTCGACGCGGTCGGCAACACGACCAAGGCGGTCACCAAGGGTTACGCGATCGGCTCCGCCGTGATGGCCGCCGTGGTGCTGTTCGCCGGCTTCCGCCAAGAATTGGCCGACCACACCCACAAATCGATCGAAACGCTCCTGTTCCGCATCAACGAACCGCCCGTGCTCATCGGCCTCTTGCTCGGCGGCCTGATGGTGTGCCTGTTCGCCTCGCTCTCGATGGAGGCCGTCGGCCGCGCCGGTGGCGCCGTCGTCGAGGAGGTACGTCGCCAGTTCAAAGAGCACCCCGGGATCATGGAGGGCACCGAAGAGCCCGACTACGCCACCTGCGTGGACATCGTCACGAGGACCGCTCAGCGCGAGATGATCCTGCCGGCCTTGCTGCCGATCGCCCTGCCGATAATCGTGGGCCTGATCGATACCAAGGCGCTCGGCGGGCTCTTGATCGGCGTGATCGTGGTCGGCTTCTTCTTCGCTGTCTTGATGACTGCCGGCGGTGGTGCTTGGGATAACGCAAAGAAGCTGATCGAGGACGGTGCTTTCGGCGGCAAGGGCTCAGAGGCCCACGCCGCTTCGATCACCGGCGACACGGTCGGCGATCCCTTCAAGGACACGGCCGGCCCGGCGATCAACCCGATGATCAAGGTCGCCAATATCGTCGCCATCCTCATCATCCCGCTCATCACCTGAGAAACGGGAGCTTCGGTGGAAATGGGATCGTTCGCGCAACCTGTGGACGGTCCCATCGACACCCCCAAGCGTCGCGCGTAGTCCCTAAGCTCAGGGAAGAGATGAGATGAGCGGCAGGCAGGTCCATCGGGCAGGCATCACCGTGCTGTCCTCGGCAATGGTGGCGATCGGCATCGCGCTCCTGGTCGAGGCGGTCCTCGGCGAAGGCACGCTTTCGGCGCGCCTGCTGCTGGGCATCCTGTTCATAGCAGCCGGCTCGGGACGTCTATACATACAAGCCAAGAAGGGTCGGGACGCATGAGCCGCTCCCCCGAACGATCGCACACCGTCCTGGCGCACGGTGTTCTATGAACCGTCCGGAGCAGCCGGAGCCGGATAAGCTCGCCCACCCTCGCGCGATCGACCTCGGCGAGCGCGGACGCACGACCCTGCGCCACAGCCTCGGCTCGCCGATCCTGTTCGCGGTCGTCTACACCTCTCTCGCCTCCGCGGTGTTCTTCTCCCTGGGAGTGGTGGCCGACCACGCGTTCGGTCTCACCCCGGTCGTGTTTCTGATCGCGGCCGTCATGTTCGGGGTGACCGCGATGACCTACATGGAGGGAGCTTCGCTTCACCCCGAGCCCGGCGGATCGACGGTGTTCGCCCGCTACGCCTTCAACGAGATGGTCAGCTTCGTCGCGGGCTGGGCGATGCTGCTCGACTACGTTATCCTGATCGCCGTCACTGCGTTCGCGGCGACCCAATACCTGAGCGTCTTCTGGGCACCGCTCGGCCATTCGGGCGAGGCCTTGCTGTTGACGATCGGGATCATCGCCTTGGTCGTGTTCGCCAATGTGAGGGGCTTCAACTGGCGTCGCGAATTTCGCATCGGCCTCGTCGTCGTCGGCGCGCTCGTGCTCGAGCTGGTGGCGATCGCGATCGGCCTGGCCCAATCGTTTGACGCCCACAAGCTCGTCTCCCAAGTACACCTCGGCAGCGCCCCCACCTGGTCCGGCTTGATCTTCGCGCTCACCGTCACCACGATCGCCTTCACCTCCGTCGAGTCGGCCTCGGGCTTGGCCGGCGAGGTCAAGGCCGGACGCGGTGCCTTGCGGCGCCTGATCGCCAGCGGCACCGTGACCGTCGTGCTCGCCTATGTGGGTATCGCCGTGGTCGCCGTCACCGCGCTCCCCTTGCCAAATGGCAGCGTCCCTGGACACGACTTCACCGACGCTCCCGTCATCGACGTCTTGAGAGTCCTCCATCCCCAATGGCTCTCCCAAGCGCTCGTCTATTCGATCGGCTTGGTCGCCGCCGGCACCTTGATCGCGGCGGCCGACTCGGCGATGCTGGGGCTCTCCAGGCTGGCCTACTCCTTGTCCACCAATCGCCAGATCCCGAGCGGTCTCGGGCGTTTGCACCCCCAGCGCTCCACGCCTTACGTCCTTATCCTGCTAGCCGGCCTGATCGCAAGTGCGCTCGTGATCCCCGAGAGCCTCGACTTCTTGGTCGGGATCTATGCCTTCGGGGCGATGCTCGCTTTCACGATCGCCCACGTGTCGGTCGTGAAGATGCGCTACACCGAGCCGACCAGCGACCGTCCCTATCGGACCCCCTTCTCGGTCAAGCTGCGCGGCGGCGAGCTGCCCCTCTTGGCGGTCTTCGGCGCGATCGTGTGCTCAGCCGGCTGGGTAGCCACGATGGTCGTTCACGAACCGGCCCGCTACGTGGGGCTCGGGTGGATGCTCGGCGGGATCGTGCTCTATGTCGTCTACCGACGCGCCGACCAAGCCTCCCTGTGGCGTCGCGTGACGGTGCCCGCCGAGGCCTTGCGTGCCGAACAGCCGCCCCAGCGCGAGTACGGCTCGATCCTGGTGCCTCTCGGCGGGACCCGCCTCGACGAGGACATAGTGCAAACTGCCGCCTTGCTTGCCGCAGGCAAGCCGACTGACGAGGACGAGATCGACAGCTCCACGATCGAGGCGGTCTGGATTTTCGAGATGCCGATGTCGTTGCCTTTGGACGCGCGCCTGCCCGACGCCCAGGTCAAGCACGCCAGAACCGCCTTGGCGCGGGCCAAGGCGGTGGGGGAGGAGTACACCGGAGTCCAGGTCGCCACCGCCACGATCCGGGCCAGGCGCGCCGGCCAGGCGATCCTCGAGGAGGCGCGACGGCGGGGCGTCGAGGCGATCGTGCTCGGCGCGGAGGAGCCTTCTCGCATTCGCGGCGGTTCGCGTCTTGGCGGACGGGGGGGACCGCTCGAGAACTTCGTGGGAGACGTGACCAAGTATGTGGTGCGCAAGGCCCAGTGTCGCGTGATCGTGACCGCGCCCTCCGCGCCCGAAGAGGACACGGGTGTCAGCGCCCTCGCTCCGCCAGCCAATGCGCCCAAGGCGGTCCCCGCCGGCGCTCCCGCGGCGCCCGCAGGGACTCCCGCGGCGCCCGCAGCCACCCCGGCAGCTCCCGCGGGGGGGCTTGCCGGCGCGCCCGCCGGCGAGGCCTTCGATCCCGGCGGCGAAGGACGGGCCGGTGGGTCCATCGTCTAATCTCCGCGCCATGTCCCGCAACCCCGACAGCTCCCCAGGTCAAGCCCCATGTTCATCGTGATCGTGGGTGCCGGACGCGTCGGCTCGGCCGTCGCCAAGTCGACCTTGGCCAATGGCCACGAAGTGTCCGTTCTGGATGAGGATCCCCTCTCCCACGAGCGCTTGGACGCCGGTCAGCGCGACAGCTGGGAGGAAGCGGGCGGTCTGTTCACGCTCGGCACGGCCTTGGAGACCGATGCCTTGATCCAGGCCGGCATCGAGCGCGCGGACGTGTTCATCGCCTCAACCGACGGCGACAACACCAACTTGATCATCGCCCAGATCGCTCAAAGGCGCTTCAGCGTGCCCAAGGTCCTGGTCCGCGTGATGGACCCCGCGCGCGCGGGCTGGTACGGGGAGCAAGGCCTGCACACGATCTCACCCACCAAGCACGCGATCGAAATGTTCGAGAGCGCGCTCGCCGAGTCGGCCTGAGCACGCGATGATCCTGCGACCGGCGATTACCAGCACCTGCCCCGTGCGCGAGGCCAAGCCATGTACGTGATCATCGTCGGCGCCGGCAAGGTCGGGCGCAACCTCGCGCGCGAGCTGATCCTCAAGGGCAACGAGGTCACGATCATCGAGTCCTCGCGCCCCCGCTACCTGGTGATGGAGGAAGAGTACGAGCACGCCGTCCAATACGGCGACGCCACCGAGCTGTGGGTCCTGGAGCGGGCCGGCATCCAGCGAGCCGACTTGGTGATCGCGGTGACCGGCGACGACGAGGACAACATGCTCGTGTGCCAGGTCGCCAAGGAGAAGTATCTCTGCGAAAGGATCATCGCCAGGGTCAACAACCCCCGCAACTACGACCACTTCAAGCTGCTCGGGATCCAGCCCGCGGTGTCGGCCACCGACCTGATTCTGCGCCTGATCGAGCACGAGGTGCCCCGCTACGGTCTCGTCCACCTGCTCGCCCTCGAAGAGGAGCGACTGGAGATCATCGAGCTCGAGGTCTCCGCCGACGCGCCCGTGGCCGGCCAGCGCGTCTCAGCGATCGCCCTGCCCGAGGGCAGCCTGATCATCTCCGTGTTGCGCTCCGGGGGTGGGTTCGTGCCCAAGCCGGACACGGTCATCGAAGCGGGCGACGAGGTCCTCTTGGTGCTCGATCCGGGCTTGGAGGAAGCGATCACGGCGTTCTTCGCGCCGACGGGGAGCCGGGCCGGGGCCTAGCCGCTATGTTGACTATCCTTCCCGTGCCTTCCGGGATGGTGTAATTGGCAACACGCATGCCTCTGGAGCATGAGTTTGGGGTTCGAGTCCCTGTCCCGGAGTCGGTCACGCCGCCGCGTGCAACGCCCAGTCCCGATACAGCTCGTAGTACCGCCCCTCGGCCGCGATCAGCTCCTCGTGGGTTCCTTGCTCGACTATCTGCCCTCCTTCGAGCACGACGATTCGCCCGGCGCCGCGGATCGTGGAGAGGCGGTGGGCGATCACGATCGAGGTGCGACCGGCCAGGAGGCGTCGCAGGCCTTCCTCGATGCGGCCCTCGGTGTGGAGGTCCACGTTGGAAGTCGCCTCGTCGAGGATCAAGACGCGCGGGTCGGTGATCAAGGCCCGGGCGAACGCGATCAGCTGGCGCTGGCCGGCCGAGAGCTGGGCGCCGCGCTCTCCGACTTCGGTGTCGTAGCCGTGCTCGAGCTCTGAGATGAACGTGTCGGCGCCCACTGCGCGGGCCGCCGCCTCGATCTCTTGCTGGTCGGCCTCGGGGCTGCCGAAGGCGATGTTCTCGCGGATCGTGCCGGAGAACAAGAAAGCCTCCTGCGGGACGATGCCCATCTGAGAGCGCAAGCTGCCGCTCGCCACGTCGCGCAGATCGTGGCCGTCAATCAGCACGCGGCCGCCGGTGGGGTCATAGAAGCGGGCGGCGAGCTTGGCGAAAGTCGACTTGCCGGCCCCCGTGGCTCCGACCAGCGCGACCGTCTGTCCGGACGGGATGTGTAGGTTGATGTCCTGCAGCGCCAGCACCTCGTCGGGCTCCTCGCCGCCATCGCCGGCCGCGGAAGCGATCTCGAGTCGGCCGCCCCGTCCGTGCTTGCGGTAGGCGAACGACACGTCCTCGAACTCGACCTCGCCGCGGATGCGCGGCAGCTCGACAGCGTCGGCGCGGTCGGTCAGGTCGGGCTGGACGTCGAGCAACTGGAAGATCTTCTCCAGCGCCGCCATGCCCGACTGGTAGGTGGCATAGAGCTGGGAGAGCTGCTGGATCGGTTCGAACAGGAACGAGAGCGTCAAGACGAAGGCCACGACCGTGCCGGTGGTGATGTTGCCGTCGATCGCCTGGTAGCCGCCGTAGAGCACGATCACCGCCATGGCCACGCCGGAGAGCATTTCCACCGCCGGGAAGTAGCTGGCGTTGAGCTTGACGGTACGCATGTTGGCCTCGCGGTTGTCCTCGTTCAAGGTCGCGAACTGCGCTTCGTGGTGGCCCTCTCGGGCGAAGGTGCGCACCACCCTGATGCCGGAGAGCGTCTCCTGCAGGTAGGCCGTGATCGAGCCGATCGTCTCGCGCGTGCGCCTGAAGGCGCCGGCGGAGGCGATCCGAAACCAGATGCTGCCCAAGCCGACGAAGGGGATGATGCAGAAGGTCAATAGCGCCAGTTTCACGTCCAGGTACAGCAGCACCCCGATCGCCCCGATCAGCGTCAAGCCCGACTGGAACAGCGTCACGACCGAGTCGGTGACGAGGCTGTCGAGCGCCTCGACGTCGTTGGTTATGCGTGAGATGAGCACGCCCGCCGGGCGGCTCTCATAGAAGCCGATCGGCAGGCTCTGCAGGTGCGTGAAGATGCGCACGCGCAGGTCGGCCAGCGCCTTCTGTCCGACCCAGCCGACGAGGTAGGTCTGGACGTAGGTGGTCAGCCACACCAGCAAGGCGGCGGCGAGGAACAGCACCACCACGAGTACCAGTCGAGCGCTGTCGTGCTTGTTGATGCCCTGGTCGATCGCCTGCTTGGCAAGCAGGGGCGGCGCCAGCGAGGCCAGCGTCCCCACCAGCAGCGCCACGACCGTGATGGCGGCGCGTACGCGATAGGGCCCCACGAGCGCGATCAGCCCGCGCAGGTTGCGTCCGCGCGTGCCTTTGGCGGCACGCTCGCCGGTCCACTGCGACCCCATCGGTCCGCGCCCGGCGCCGAAACCGCGACCTCCGTGGGCGCTCACAGAGTCACCTCCCAGTGGGAGGTGAGGGTTGAGGGAGGAAAGACAGGAGCGCTCATAGGCTGCTGACCTCGCGCTCGCAGGTGTCCTTGGTCATGAACACGCTCTCGGGCAGGCCCTTTTCGACGATTTCGCGGTAGAGCGGGGAGAGGTCGAGCAGTTCGTGATGGCTGCCGTAGGCGACCAGTTTGCCGTGGTCGATCACGGCGATCTCATCGGCCAGTGCGATCGTGGAGAGGCGGTGGGCGATCACGAAGGTCGTGCGGCCCGCCATCGCCTCGGCCAGCGCCAGCTTGATCGACTGCTCGGTGGAGGCGTCGACCGAAGAGGTGGCGTCGTCGAGGATCAAGACGCGCGGGTTGGCAAGCAGCGCCCGCGCGATCGCCAGGCGCTGACGCTGCCCGCCGGAGAGCGTCAACCCGCGCTCGCCCACGCGCGTGTCGTAGCCCTGCGGCAGACGCTTCACGAACTCGTGGGCCTGTGCGCGAATGGCGGCTGTTTCGACCTCCTCGCGGCTCGCCTCCGGCCGGGCATAGGCGATGTTTTCGGCCACGCTCGCCGAGAACAGGAAGGGGTCGTCGCTGACGACGGCGATCGCCTGGCGCAGCGAGCGCAGGTTGACCTCGCGCACGTCGGCGCCGTCGAGCAGCACCTGCCCCGAGCTGACGTCGTAGAGCCGCGAAATCAGCGAGACGAGGCTGGTCTTGCCCGAGCCCGTTGCTCCCACGAGGGCGACCGTGTGGCCGGCCGGGACGTCGAGGTCGATGTCGCTGAGTACGGCGCGCCCCTGATCCTGCCCGTGTCTGCCGCTGCCGATATCGACGTTGCCGTTGGCCGGGTGGCCGTTGCTTGCCGCTGCTGTGGCTGTCGTAGTAGGCGTCGCGGGCACCACCAGCTCGGTCTGCCCGTCGGCCGCCAAGGTCGGCGCCACCAGCTCCTGGTCGCTGTCGTAGCGGAGTGTCGCTCCCAGCAGCTGCACATGCCCGTTGCCCGCCGGAAGATTGGGGGCGTCGGGCGCCTCGGTCATGCGCGGATCGCGGTCGAGCAACTGGAAGATGCGGGCGCCCGAGGCCGTGGCGCGCTGGGCCAGGTTGAGCGTCATGCCCAGCGAGCGCATCGGGCCGACAAGCATGTTCAAGTAGAAGTAGAACGCGCTGAACTGGCCCAGCGTGAGGCTTGCGTGGATCACCCGCTCGCCGCCGATCAGCAGCACCGCGGTCAGGCCGAGCTGGGGCAAGAAGCCGATGATCGGGTTGTAGCGGGCCTCCTGGCGGGTGGCGACCATCGACTGTTCAAACACGCGCGTGGTGCTCTCGCTGAAGCGCTCCAGCTGGCGCGGCTCGCGTGCAAATGACTTTACGACGCGTACGCCCGAGATGTTCTCCTCGGCGCTTGCGGTCAGTTCGCCGATGCGCTGCTGCACCTCCTGGATGGCTGGGCGCGCCTTGTGGCCGTAGCGGTAGGAGATCGCCACCACGAAGGGCACAGGGATCAGCGCGATCAGGCCGAGCGAGGGGTTGATGATCATCATCGCCACGCCGGCCAGCAGGATCGTGAGCGCGAATTGCAGGATGAAGACGAGGCCGTAGCCGAGGAAGAAGCGCACGGCCGCGAGATCGACAGTTGCGCGCGACATCAGCTGGCCGGTCTGCTGGCGGTCGAAGAAGCCGAGCTCCAAGCGCTGCATGTGGCGGTAGAGCCGGTCGCGCAGGTCGTACTCGATGCCGAGCGAGACACGCCCGGCGATCATCCGACGCCAATACGTGAGGCCCCACCGCAGGAGCGCGGCGCCCAGGATCGCGGCGGCGATCAGAGCCAGCTGTTCGCGATCTTCGTTGCGCAGCGCCGTCTGGTGTTGGGCAGCGTGGCTCGCGCCTTTGTTGATCGTTTCCACGGCCGCGCCGGTGAGCCCCGGAAGCAGCACGGTCATGACCATCGCGGCGCTTGCCAAGATCCACGAGATTGCCAAGCCGCGCTTGTAAGGCCGTAGGAACCCCAGTAGTCGATTGAAGGTCGCCATAGTTGCTTAGTCAACTATTATTGCAACTACGCTCTGAGCATGTCGCGCGATGCACAGTCATCCCTGCCTCGACCAGGTCCAGGCCCAGGGCTCTGTGACACGTGTCGTCACCGCCAACTCGTCCCCAACACGCGCGGTTCGGTGTTCTGGCTGTGCAAGCGCTCGCGCATCGACCCAGCCTATCCACGCTACCCGCGCCTCCCCGTAACCCGCTGCGCGGGTTACGAGATGTGGAAGGGATAGGCGTCCCTGCGCTCAGCTGTGCGGGTATAACGGCCAGGGGCTCCCCGCCCCGGGCGCCCTTCACCCTCTCCCCGGCGCCCGGGGCAGCCCCTGGCCGAACTCCTCTGCGGAGGCGGCCGGGGGCTCAGTCCATGCTTCCGCGCGGCGCCACCCATACGCTTAGGTAGGAAAGCTGTGTGTGCTCGGCGATCGTGTCGTAGTCGTGGTCGTAGTGCAGCACTCCGATGCTCATGGTGGCGGCGATCGCGGCGATCAACAGGTCCACCGGCTTGACGCGATGGGAGATGCCCGGCGCCGCCGCGAGTGCTGCCTGTGCGGTGATGGCCGATGCCGCGGCCTCGGCGGTGAGCGGCGCGTGCTCCAGCGCGTCGAGTTCTTCGGCGATGGCTGCAAACTGGCGGCCGTCGCGGGCGCTGTAGCGCATCTCAAGCAGCGCCGGCGGGCAAGTCCACAACTCGCCGGTCGCGAGCGCTGCGTCGAATCGTTCGCGCGGCGGGCCGGTCAGGCGCCCGTCGCCAGCACGTGCCCAAACCGAATGGTCTATCAGCAGCGCGCGGCCGTAGCCGCTCAACGATGGATCCACCCGTGCTCGCGGACCTCGTAGGCCGCGTCGATGTCGATCCCCTCACCGGTGCGCAGTCGCTCGACGAGTTGGCGGCGAAGCTCCGCCTTGCGGTCCTCGTCCTCGCGCTCGGCTTCCAGCTCCCGCAGCCGCTCGCGCGCGCCGAGGATCACGAGTTCGCCCATCCGTACGCGCTCGCCGCGACGGCGCAGCGCGTCGAGGGCCTCGCGCACGGGCGGCGTCTCGGTGACCGAATGGCGAGCATGACGAGTGGGCACAGGCCTCAGTGTAGCACCGCGAACAGCACCTGAATTCGCTTACAGCGACGCCCGCGCCCTGGCCGTGCTCAACCCATCCCGACGGGTTCGGGGGCGCGCTGTCCTGTGGCGTCCCGAGCGGCTTGCGCCGCGGGAGCATGCGAGACCACGAAGTCCTTCGAGCGCACCAGCACAAAGGCCGCAACCGCCCCCACGAAGGCAACCAATGCGCCGATCTCCAAGATATTCGTAAATGCGTCCACGAACTCGGTGCGGCTAGCGTGTTGCACGGCTACGCCCACGCCAAGGTCGTGCTGGAAGACCGCTCCGAGCCCAGCGATCCCGGTAGCGATGCCCACCTGCCTGAACGTGCTGTTGGCGCCCGAGGCCATGCCACTGCGCTCGGGTGGCACCACGCCGATCGCGGCGGAGGCGAGCGGTGGGTTGATCAGGCCGACGCCGATACCTTGCAGCACGAAGCCCGGTATCAGTGCCGTCCAGCCTGAAGTGGGGGTGACCAAAGTCATCGCGAGCAACCCGCCCGAGACGAACAGCAGGCCGACGCCAAGCAGCAGGCGGATCGGTACGCGCACGCTCAGGCGACCCGACAGCGGAGCCACGACGAACATCAACAGCGTCGTCGGCAGGAAGCGCAATCCCGCCTGCAGAGGGGAGTAATGCAGGACGTCCTGGATGTAAAGCGTCAAGTACAGGAACATCGCAAACGCTGAGCTCGACAGCGTGAACGCCACCACGTTCGCGCCCACGAACGCCGGGCGTTTGAACAGCGAAAGATCGAGCATCGGGCGCACCTGCACGCGCTCGGCGATCACGAACGCCACAAGCAAGATCGCCGCTGCGCTTAGCATCGCCACGATCTGCGTCGATCCCCAGCCGGCGTCGTTGCCGCGCACGAGCGCGAACACGAGCAGGAACAGGGCTCCCGAGAACGTCACCAGGCCCGCCCAATCGACGCCCGTGGCGTTCGGGTCGCGCGACTCCGCCACCTTCATCAACGTCAGCGCCACGGCCAATGCGCCGATTGGGATGTTCACGAAAAAGATCCACTCCCAGCCGATCGCGGAAGTGATCACGCCGCCGATCAGCGGGCCAGCGGCGACGGCGGCGCCGGTGACCGCGCCGAAGATGCCAAACGCCGTGCCCCGCTCTCGACCCTGGAAAGCCTGAGCGATCAACGCCAGCGAGGTGGCGAACATCAGTGCACCGCCGATCCCCTGCACTCCGCGCGCGAGGTTCAACATGAGTGGCGTGCTCGACAGCCCGCACACCGCCGAGGAAGCAGTGAACACGACAAGCCCGATCGTGAACAGCAGCTTGCGCCCGAACAGGTCGGCGAGCGAGCCGCCGGTCAGCAGGAAGGCCGCCAGTGTGAGCGAGTAGGCGTCCACGACCCACTGCAAATCTTGGAAGCTCGAGTGCAGCGAACTCTGGATCGAGGGCAGCGCCACGTTCACGACCGTGATGTCCAGCAACAGCATGAAGATCGCCACACACACCGCGATCAATGTCCACCACTTGCGCTCCACGACCGGCTCCCTTCCGCGCGTCAGGACGCTTGACTCATCTCACTGTAGACAGATGTCCAGAACACCCTCAAGCGCCCTGGAGGGGGGTCGCCAAGAGCGGCGTGTCCGGGCTTGTGTCCTGCTCGCGCAGCTTGCGGCGTACGCGTGCGCGGGTTTCGCACAACTCCGCGCGCAACTTGGCCAGCTCGCCGGCCCGACGCTCGACTAGATCGAGTTGGCGTTCGATGTGGCCCAAGGCCTCCTGCAGGAGCTCGCGTCGGCGCTCGGGTTGGACGTCCTCGCGCTGTAGCTCGGCGCGCACGGCTGCCCTGGCCTCCTCGGCGGTGAGCAGGTCCTTAAGCTCGTCCAAGCTCACGCCGAGCAGCTCCTTCAGACGCATGACCTCGCGCAACCGCTCCACCTCGGCCGGCGTGTACAGGCGGTGGCCGCCGGCCGGTCGCTCGGGAGCCTCGGGCAAGAGGCCGATCTCCTCGTAGTAGCGGATCGTGCGCGGGGTCGTGCCGGCGAGCTTAGCCACGTCGCCGATACGCAGGTTAGTCGGTGTGCTCACGCGCGCGCTCCAGCACCGACAGCTTCTCGGGCTCCTATGCCGACGCCCAGATGCTTTGACGCACTCACGCGCGTGCTCCCGCGCCGATGGCGGTTCGGGCCTCTTCGCCAAGCCTTGTCTCGCGGGCTTGCTGCTCGCGCTCTTCGGTCTGGAGGGTCGCCTGGCTGGGGCGCAGCATGCACACCACGGCGCCCACGATCGAGGTTCCGACGAGGACCCAAAGGGCGACGTGCATGTTGGCGATGAAGGGCGCCAAGGCGTGCGCCGAGAGCCCCTCGGTGACGCCCGAGAAGACCGCGAACAGGGTCGCCTTGGGCACCGCCGAGGTGACGATCGCAAGCACGAAGGCGATCGAGAGGACAGCGCCCGTGTTCTGCAGGAGCGTGCGCGCTCCGGCGGCGATGCCGCGGCGCTGGGCCGGCACGGTGCCCATCATGGCGGCCGTGTTGGGGCTGTTGAACATGCCCGAGCCGATGCCCACGAGCGCCAGCCAGATCATGCTCTGCCAGTAGGGGGAGTGCACCTGCAGGGTGGTCATCGCTGCGAGACCGGCGCCGCTGACGAGCATCCCGATCGCGGCCAAGGCCCGGGAACCGTGTTTGTCGGCGTAGATGCCGGCCAGGGGGGAGGCCACGAGCATTCCGAGGGCGAGCGGCATCAGCTTGATGCCGGCCTCGATTGGGTCGTTGGCCTGGGCGCCTTGGTAGTAGAACACGAACAGGAACATGAGCGCGAAGCGGGCCAAGCCGTTGATGAAGGCGGCGGCCGAGGCGGCGGCGAACAGGCGGTTGGAGAAGATCGAGAGGTCGAGCATCGGCGCCCGCGTGCGACGCTCGATGAAGACCCACAGCGGCAGCAGCACGGCGGCGGCCGCCAGCCCCCCGATCACGACCGGGTTGCCCCAGCCCGAGAGGCCGCCCTTGGAGACGCCGAGCACCAGCCCTGTGAGTCCGACCACGAAAGTGGCGGTACCCAGTGTGTCAAAGCCCCGTACTTGATCGGGCTTGGCCAACTCGCGCAGTATCAATGCGCCCCAGGCCGCGCCGGCCAGGGCGATTGGGACGTTGAACCAGAACACCCAGTGCCAGGAGATCTCCACCAAGGCTCCGCCCAGGACCGGGCCGAGCACAAGTCCGATCGCGGCGACCATCGTGTTGGCGCCCATCGCCAAGCCCAGCTGTTGCTTGGGGAAGGCATCGGTCACGAGCGCGGCCGCGTTGGCAAACAGGAAGGCCGAGCCGGTTCCCTGGAGGACGCGCCAGCAGATCAGCTCGGTTGCGCCGGTCGAGAAGCCCGCGCCGAGCGAGGCTAGGGCGAACACGAGAAAGCCGCCCACATAGGCCTTCTTGCGCCCGAACAGGTCGCTCAGGCGACCGGCCATCAGCACAAGCACGGTGGCCGCGATCAGGTAGGCCAAAATCACCCATACGAGCGCCAGCAGGCTCGTGTGTAGAGAGCGCTCCAGGCTCGGCAGGGCGATGATCAACGTGCCCGAGTTGGTGGCCGCGATCAACATCCCGAGGCTCGTGCACGAGAGGGCCCACCACTTGTAGTGATGGTGGTCGGCCTGCACGCCGAATCTCGATGTGGAACTTGACGTGAACGTAAAGATCACTATAGCAGCGGGGGTAAGGCGGCCGGAGGCACAGGCGGTCGGGGCGCAAGGCCCATCCGCCACATTGCGGCTCGCTTGGCGTCGTGCTAGAACAACTTTGACGATGAGCGATTCGAAGCTTGAGAAGTCAGACGGGGAGTGGCGCGAGGAGCTCACGCCCGAGCAGTACGAGGTCCTCCGCAAGGCCGGCACCGAGGCCCCTTTCACCGGCGAGTACGTCTACAACAAGGACTCGGGCATGTACAAGTGCGCCGGTTGTGGCTCAGACCTGTTCAGCTCGGACACGAAGTTCGAGTCGGGCACCGGCTGGCCCAGCTTTACCGAGCCGGCCGTCGCGGAGGCGGTCGAGATGCGTCCGGACAACGGCTTGTTCATGCGACGCACCGAGGTCATCTGCCGCCACTGCGGCGGCCACTTGGGGCACGTGTTCGACGATGGTCCAGGACCTGGAGGCCAGCGCTACTGCATAAACTCAGCCGCGCTCGGCTTCGCGCCGGACACAGACGGTACGGGACAATTGGAGACGGGCCAGGGTGCCCCGCAAGGCACGAACGACGGTCCCTAAAAGATCATCGCGGCGCTTCGAAAGATAAGCTGGGCAACGAGATGGTGATGCAGGAACAGTCCAAGCGGCTCTCCGAGCCACTGCATTGGACGCGGGCCGGGCGTCTTGCCGTCCTTGGCGTGGGCGGTCTGCTGCTCGCTGCTTTGGTGACCGTGGCGGTGCTCGCCTCCACCACCGGCTCCCGTCAAGCGGGCTGCATCGAAGTCACTTACGCGAGCAGTCTCGGCGCCGCGCTCATGCACCCTTGCGGCGCTCACGCGCGGGAAGCGTGTGCACGGCCGGACCAGTACCCGGCCGCCGCCGCGCACGGCGCGCTGCTGGAGGCCTGTAGGCAAGCCGGCTTGCCCTACGGTCGCTCCGCCTCGAGCTAGCCCCCGCCCGATCGCCGCCCCGGGCGGTGTCTCGACAAATGTCCAAACCTGGAGTGCCAACTGTTGGCCAGGTCTCCCTATTGCGGGCGCGAGCCGGACGGTTTCATGGTGTGCGACTGACGGATGCCACCGGCCGGGACGGCCAAGGCACCCGTGAAACGCATTCAAAGACAGGAAATGGAGGCATATGTCCATCTTGGCCACAGCCGAATGGCTGGCGTACCCATCGTGGCTCAACGCAGGCGACAACGCCTGGCAGATGACGGCCGCGACGTTCGTCGGCTTGATGAGCGTGCCGGGTCTCGCCATCCTCTACGGCGGCGTCATGCAGAAGCGCTGGTCGGTGAACAGCATGATGCTCACCTTCGTCGCTTTCGCGCTCGTGCTCGTCGCGTGGTGCCTATGGGCGTTCAAGATGGGCTTCGGGACCCCGATCGGAAAAGGCACCGGGTTCTTCGACACGTTCTGGGGCAAACCGGGAAGCGTGCTCGGGCACGCTGCCGAGGAGGGGCAGGCGGCGATCCCGTCGATCAGTACGGGGCCACCGTTCCACTTCCCCCAATCCTCGCTCGTGTACTTCCAGTTCGTGTTCGCGGGCATCACTCCGATCCTGATGCTCGGTTCGGTTCTGGGCCGCATCAACTTCAAGGCCTGGATCCCGTTCGTGCTGTTGTGGATCACGTTCGTGTACACGGTCAACGCGTTCCTCATCTGGGGCGGCGGTTACTTCGCGGCTCACGGCGCACTGGACTACTCCGGTGGGTACGTGATCCACTTGGCGGCCGGCATCTCAGGCTTCGTGGCGGCTGCGGTCATCGGACCGAGACTGCAGCGAGACAGAGAGATCGACGCGCCCAACAATCTGCTGATGGTGGCCGCTGGTGCGGGGCTGCTGTGGCTCGGTTGGAACGGCTTCAACGGGGGTGACTCCTACTACGCGGGTGCCAACGCTTCGGCCGCGGTTCTGAACACGAACCTATGCACCGCCGTGGCGATGCTCGTGTGGATCGCTTGGGACTACATCTTCCGCGACAAGCCGTCTCTGATCGGCTCGGTCAACGGAATGATCACCGGCCTGGTGGCCATCACCCCGGGCGCCGGTTTCGTGAACGGCTACGGGGCGATCGTCATCGGTGTGGTCGCGTCCACGATCGTTTGGATGTCGATCCGCTTCCTATCCAGGGCGCCGGTGTTCCGGCACGTGGACGACACGCTGGGCGTGATCTACACGCACGGCATCGCGGGCCTTCTGGGCGGCCTTTTGGTGGGCGTGCTCGCGGACCCGAACATAGTCGAGTACATAGGCATCGGGGGAGCGGAAAATCTCCCCGGGTTCGCGGGAGCGATCCACGGCAGCTGGAAACTGCTGCGCTGGCAGGCCGAGGCTGCCGTGTTCGTGATCGTCTTCAGCGGAATCGTGACGTTCATCCTGCTGAAGCTGGTCGGTATCTTCGTGCCCCTGCGTCTCTCCGACGAGGAGCTCGAGATCGGCGATCACGCGATCCACGGCAACGAGGTCTACCCCTCGGACGTGCCGACCCTGGGCGGTCCCCACCCGCCGGCTTACCAGCCTCCGGCGCCGGCGGGCAGTCCCGCATAAGCGGCGGACCCGGCCGGGCGCGTCTTCCTCTGTACGCGCCCGTCCGGTCTTCTGGTCAATCACGACCCGCGACCCCGCTTCGGCGGGGTCGCGTGGTTAAGGACTCAGTTTGTGGCGAGGCCGACGGGGCAGCTCACGCCGGTGCCGCCCAGGCCGCAATAGCCGCCCGGGTTGGACGCCGCGCGTTTCCGGGCACGGCCTCTCCTTGCCCGCTTGGCTCAGCCCTGCGGGGCACGAAACGACGCGGGCCATCCGCGAAGATGGCCCGCGGTCGCCCACCACCTTACCCGCGACTCACCCAGCTCCAGGGAACGAGAACGCGAAAGTGGTGGGAGCAGTGTAAACGCCCGCGACAACGCCCCGCGAGGGCCAGCGAGCGCGAGACATGCCCGTCCGATGGCAAGGAACTTGTCGCCTTCGATCGGAATGACAGAGCCAGCCATGGTGGCGTAGGCGGTTCCGGGGTGGGGCGACAACGGGCGCCGGAGCGCGCATCGGGAAGCCGTCAGGTGGCCAAAGATTCTGCGAGCGCGACGATTTTTTGTGGGCTCTCTTCTTCTCTTCTCAAGCTTACATCTCGTCGTTAGCCCCGAGGAGGACGGGGCTATCGCAGGCGCAGCACGGGGCTCTGCCGGAGTTATATGTCAGAGCTACCCCAAACGGTTGTACGCCTGCGGCGGCCCTGCTTGAACTCTTCGACAAGCTGGCGAAGGGTTGTCTGCGTCCCCGCACGACGCTAAAGGAGCAGCTAGAGCCTGCCGACAGATGATGAGTACAAATATCCACAACTCAAGGGAGGCGCCTATGCGTCGCCAAGCTCTGCTCGCCCTCATCGTGACTGTCATGACGGTCTCCGTATTGCCCGCTCAGGCTCAGGCTACAAATCACCACCATGCGCTGACGTTGGCACAGGGGAAGAGGGCTATTACGCACTTCGTCAGCAAGGTCGGCGCGAGCATTGAAGGCATCCAAGGCGAACAAGTGAGTCAGTGCGAAAAGCACCAAGGCGGCGTGATATGCGAGGGGCTATGGGTCACAGCCGAACAGAAGTGTTCTGTGTGGCTTGGAGCCCTGCCGACCAGGCCGATCATCGTGAAGGAGCTGGGCAAGCTTACTTGTGCCGAACGTAACAACGAAGAATTCGATCTCGCTCCGTCGTCCAACTCGTAACCGGGCACCGATCACATCGATGTTCACCGATAGCCCCGTCTAGCACGATTCTGCGCGGCACGAACACGGGAAACCTAATCATCAACACCGACAAGACAACTAAGGCACGAGACATACTCGTCATCGCAGTGTGCGGTCTGCTACTCGTCGCCGTGCTCGCAGCCGTCGGCACCGCCATCGTCAATCATTTTTCCTCGCCGCATAAGCCGAACCCCATATGGAGTGTCACGGGTCTCGATTGCGAAGGTGGCAGTAACGAAGTGGGATGCAAGCTTGTCATCCATCAGGAGCAGTGCAAGGCGACGCCGGAAACAGAAGCCGAAGTTAAGTCTGCGGCCGAAACCGAACACGAAGTCGTGAGTGAAGCCGCGGTCGCCAGCAGAATCAAACGCGAGAAAGACATCAAGACATTCGCGTGCAAGTCGGTTCAGAACGCCATCGTACGCGGCGAAGTAACCGCTGCTGACGTAGCGACCATCAAATAGACACCCGCGCCAGCATCTCCGGCTGGGAGCGGGCGTGCCGGGCGGTCCAGCGCGTGTCCTAGCGCTCAGATTCGACCGCTGCGGCTAGCTCCGCGAGCGACACGCTCAACGCGTCGGCGATCGAGCTGACTGTCACCCATGCTGGGCTCGTCTGCGCCAGCTCGATCTTCGAGAGGGTGCCGACCGTGATTCCTGCATGGAAGGCGAGTGTTTCCTGTGTGATCCCGCGCTCTTCGCGCAGTCGCTTGAGAGCGGCTGCGAGCGCGGAGACCGGGACGGGCGGCATCAGAGAAACATCCCATGCGACCAGTGCCCAAGTCCAGGCTCCATAGCACTAGCTGTTGACCGCTAGCGCTCTAACCGTTACGCTAGGGGAAACGACAAGTGCCCCCGCACCGCTCACACGGCCGGGGGCGTGGCACCGGAAGCGACAACTCCCGGCGCGCTAGACACCCTACCGAGACAGGGCACGGTGTCTTCCTCGCTCAGAGCCCGTCCCCGGAGCCTCCGACCAATGGAGGAACCGATGAGCCCCGAGACACCATCCGAGTACGAACGGACCCAGATGCTGGCCGCAGTCCTGCTGGCCCTGTTGATCGACACTGGTCAAGAGGGCCTGAACATAGAGCAGGTCGCGCGCCAGTCTCAACGCGACTACGACTCCGACCCCGAACGCGCGGAAGTCCTGGCGGCGCTCGACCTGCTCGTAGAGCACGAGTGCGCGCGACGCGACGGCGAGCGCTGGCGGGCGACGCGCGCCGCCTTGGCGAGCCGCGTCTTCTCGTTCTGATGATGAGCGACGCGGCGGTGATCCGGTTGCGACGCAGACGCAAACCGCCGATACGACTCGTGTTCCTCGCGATCGACTACACGCTGTGCGTGGCGTGGGTGACGTTCCTGCTCGTGGCGGCGATCACCGTCGGGGAATGGCGACTGGTGGGCAGCGTGCTCGCGGTGATGTGGATGACGTTCGCCGTGTGGGCCTCCCGAGACTTCGCGCGCACGCTCGCAGCGTGGCGGCGGGGGGAATCGTGCCGTCCCGTCTCGCGTATCGAGTGGGCAGCCCTGACCTGGCAGCTGCTCGGGGTGTTCGTCATTGTCTCGGGCGTGGTGTCGTGAGCGCTGAGGCAGCGGTCGAGTACCGCAGAACAGGCATTACGGGGTATCCCGCCGAGGGTGTCGCCGTCGGTCCGACGGGCGTTACGCAGGCACCAGTGGTCGGCCTGTCACCGCTGCGAGGCGGGGAGGACGTAGCGGCGGCGTTTCTCGCGGGCTATGGGGTGGCGACACGTGAGGCATATGCGCGGGACCTGCGCGCGTGGGGCGACTATCTTGCGGGCCTTAGCGTCGGAGTGCTCGCTGCTCACCGCATCCATGTCGATGCTTGGGCACGACAAGCTGAGGAGAGTGGCGTGGCGCAGGCGAGCATCGCTCGGCGTCTGTCGGCGCTGAGCGGCTTCTACGCCTACGCGCTGGACGAGGGCCTAATCGCACGCTCCCCGGTGGCGCGTGTACGTCGCCCCCGTGTGAGCCACGAGTCACAGCGTCTCGGCGTCGATCGCGCTGGGATGCGCGCTCTGCTCCACGCTGGGCGGGCATCCGGTCTGCGCGATCATGCGCTCGTCTGTCTGCTCGCACTCAACGGTTTGCGCGTATCAGAGACCCTTGCGGCGGACGTGACGGACCTGGGCCACGAACGCGGTCATCACACACTGAGACTGCATCGCAAGGGCGGCAAGCGACAGACAGTGGCACTCGCACCACGTACAGCCGACGCACTCGGCACGATGCTCGCCGGTAGGACCGACGGTCCACTATTCGTCACGCGTACAGGCAAGCGGATGGACCGCCACGCAGCGCTGAAGATCGTGCGGCGTCTAGCACGCACGGCCAGCATCGAGCACCCCGTCTCGCCCCATTCGCTGCGCCACGGATTCGTCACAGCAGCGTTGGATGCCGGTGTACCGCTCAGAGACGTGCAGGATGCCGCCGGACACGCCGATCCCCGCACGACACGCCGATATGACCGTGGCCGACACTCACTCGACCGAGCCGCAACGTACACCGTCGCAAGCTACGTCTCGGGATAGCCAGCGGACAGATAGACCATCGTCACGAACATCTCCGTGAGACGCTCGAACAAATCACAAGAGTCGGCACCACTTGGACACGAAAGCGCATGATTGGTCCCCCCCTTACGCAAGGGTCGCGCCACGACGAGTTCAACATCAACACCCGATCCACGCTCATAGTGAGTCCGAAATTCAGCCACGAGGTAACTCTCGTCGCTCCGTGAACAACGTCAGACATTGGGTGAACACACACAAGCGCTGGGCAGCAGAGCAGGCATCATTCAGTCAAAAACAAGCAGTTTGCTCGACAGTTCTACTGGGACTGTGCGCCATACGCCTTTCAGCCCAATCGGACGGGGTTTTTACATCAATGGCGGACTCGATGCGCGGTATTTACTGGGTCCCGAAAGTCGCGCACCCATGAACGGCGACGAACACGTGTACGGAGGCAAGTCGCCGGTGATCTATCAACAAATATGCGCTCCAGTGCTCGTACGATTGGGTAGCCACGCATTCCGCCGAGAGGGACGACATACTGAGTCCGCGCGTTCATCGTTTCGACAGACGATTACGCCTCCTGCGCCCGGCCTGCCCTTCGCGGCGGCCGGGCGCGTCCGCTTTGCCATCCGACCACTACGGCATTATTCACACATTGGAGTTCCTGTAACTCCCGGACGCAGGAGGCAACGATGGAAGCAGCGGCGCAACCACACGCAATCCCCGCAGTGGTCTATGCGGCGAAGAGCACGGACGATCCGCGCGGGTCGATCGATACGCAGAAGGCAGACTGCGAGGCGCTGTGCGCGCGCGAGGGTCTGACGGTCGCCGAGAGCTACTTTGACGAGGCGAAGTCGGCCTACCACGGGAGCCGTGGCGACGGGCTCGTACGCGCCCGTGAGCACGCCGAGCGGCTAGCGGGCGAACGGGGGGAGTGTGCTCTTGTCGTACAGCACACGGACAGGCTGGCGCGCGGCGACGGCGTTGCCGCACAGCACCTTGTCGAGCTTCTGCTGTGGGCGCGCAAGACTGGGGTGCGCATTCGCTCCGTAGAGGACGACTCGGCCGGGGAGAACCTGCTCATGGCGGCGATCATGGGAGAGCGCAACCACGAGGACTCCAAGCGGAAGGCTGCGGCGACGGCGGCAGGCAGGCGACGTGCAGCCGAGCGCGGCGAATGGTGTGGTGCCGTGCCGGACGGCTATGTCACCGAGCGCACCGCTCACGGCGCGACCATCGTCCGCCGCGTGGTGATCGACCCGGAGCGTCAGGAGGTCTACAGGCTGCTGTGGGATATGGCGATCAACGGTGCGACAGTCAACAACATCGTGTGCGAGCTGGGCGCCCACCGATATCTGACAGCGCCTCATCGCGCCGAGCCGCGCCCATTTGACGCGACGCGGGTGGGGAAGGTACTCGTGAACCCGTTCTACGCGGGTCTGATGGTCTCACGCCGCGAGATCATCGGCGAGGGCAACTGGACTGGTTACATCGATGCGGGCGACTGGCACCGCATTCGCAAGGAACGCAGCGAGCGTGCTCGTCACCTTCCCGAGTCGGTTGGCCGACCGCCCAGCGGTTTGCTTGCACGCCTCGCCCGGTGTCCATGTGGCTCGGCGATGATTCAGCAAAAGGGCGGCCAGCGCAAGGATGGAAGCCGGAAGCGCACCTACACCTGCGTTGTCCACATGCACCGAAGGGATGCCTGCTCGACGCTTCCCTTTGACGCGGAGACGGTGGAGAGGACTGTCTTGAATGGCCTCGACGAGCTTCTTGGTCAAGCTGGCGTCTGGTCGAAAGCGCTGCTCGCCAGCCGCGACGCCCAGCGCGGGCGTCTGACTGCCGAAGCCGAGTCAGCAGCGGCCGAGACTGTCGCCTGCGAGGGCACCATCGAGCAACTCGCCCAGCGCTACGGGGACGCCGTGGCTGCGGGCGACGAGGGCAAGATCGAGCTGGCCGAGCGCGCGATGGCGCAGCGCAAGCAGGAGGCCCAGCGCGCAGCGTCGCGCCAACGGGCTGCTACGGACGCGCTCGACGGCGAGGACCTACAGCCCGAGGAAGACGCCGATCTGGCGCTCGCGCGGGTGTACGAGGGGCTCTTGGACGGTTTCAGGGCCGCCAAGGGCGACGTGAAGGCCCTCAACGCCGTTCTGCGCGATCACTTCGACGCGATGCACCTGGCGGTTGATGCGGACGGGCAGCTCTCGATCACGCCCGTGTTGAGCGTGGCCGCCGTTGAGGGGATCTGGCGAGAGACGACCTACCTCCAGCGAGTTGGGGGGGATGGGCAACGCGTGGACACGCCCTGGCCGGTCTCCGAGCACCGGCATTGGAGCTACGCATCTGACCCGGCCGACCCCGAGCACTATGTCATGGCCCCCAAGGCGCCAGTGCTGGTATGTGCTGGCAATACGCGCCAGGGCTCGCCGGTTAGCCCCCCGACATTGACTGCTGGGACGTCAGGCCAACCGGGCAAGCAACCCCAGTCCCACCTGCCCCACAATACGCGCCAGGGTTCTTCTCGAGGTACTGCTGGTGGTAATCCTCGGCGTAATAGAAGGGCCGCGCCGAGTCCGGCGCCAAGATTTCGGTCGTGATCGCGCCGTGGCCGGCGGCCTCGAGCGTCTGCTCGTAGGCGGCGCGTGAGGATTCGGAGAGACTCAGCTGGGCCTCATCGGTGCAGAGGATCAGCGAGCGGTACTGGGTGCCCCTGTCGTTTCCCTGTCGCATCCCCTGCGTGGGGTCGTGGCCCTCCCAGAACAGCTTTAGCATCTCGCCGTACGTGGTGGCCTGAACGTCGAATGCAACCAAGACCACCTCGGCGTGGCCGGTGCGCCCGCTACAGACCTCCTCGTAGGTCGGGTTGGGAGTGACCCCGCCCGCGTAGCCCACCGCGGTCGTGTATACGCCGGGGGCTTGCCAGAAGATGCGCTCGGCGCCCCAGAAGCAGCCCATTCCGAAGATCGCCTGCTCCACGCCCGCCGGAAAGGGCGGACGCATCGGATTTCCAAGCACTATGTGGCGCTCGGCTACCTCGATTGGTTGCGAGCGGCCAGGCAGCGCCTCGGCGGCGTCCACGATGCTGCTCTGTCGGGCTTTGAACAGCTGCATCTGCTCCAGCCTAGCGGCCTTCCGGCGTCTTTCTAGGCGGCAAGGTTCGTTGTAGGGCTGTGGTTGCGCTCAAGCGCCGTCCGCCAATCTCCGAAGAAGTAGCAGGGTGTCTACGAACCCATCTCACTCGCTGTGGCAGGGGCCGGGCTTGGTCGAGTCCCGGCCGCGGCTTGCACAAGGCGGTTTAGCCGTGCTCGGCACGCTCGGGAGCAGGGTGGTCGCGAGCCGCCCGTCCATCGCCTGGTCCTTGGCGCTGCTGTTCCTGTTCAAGGGACTCGTCTGCTGGGCGACCGTGGCGTTCCCGATCAGCTCCACCGAGCCGGTGTCCTTGCTTGCCGCTACCGGCTCCTTCGCGATCTTCGCCTCCTGCATGGTGTGGCTCTTCGCGCGGCGCATCCCCATACTCGGCTTTGGGTTGTTGGCCGCCGGTGGCACGATCGTCACCAGCACGGTCGTCGCGCATGCCACCACCCACGGTGGCATGATGATCGCCGCCTTCTCCTATCCCTGGATCGCTATCTACGCGGCCCACTTCTTTCCTCGTCGTGTCGTGGTCCTGCAGGGCACTCTGATCTCGGTCGGATTCGGCATCGGCCTGCTGGCCGGCGGGCTGCCCCACGTCGGTGTCTACTGGGCGATCGTGACCGTCACGATCTGGTCGATCTGCATCGTGCTCGGGCACCTCTCCGAGAGCCTGCGCCGCCAAGCCGACACCGACCCCCTGACGGGCCTGCTCAACCGCAACGGCTTTCTCGCAGCGGCTCTGCGTGAGCATGCGATCGCGTTGCGCAGCGCCAATCGCCTCACCCTCGCCGTGCTCGACCTGGACGGTTTCAAGCAGATCAACGACCAGCGCGGACACGTCGTCGGCGATCGCGTCCTTGCCGACCTGGGTCGCTCGTGGCGCGAGTCCTTGCGCACCGGTGACATCCTCGCGCGCCACGGCGGCGACGAGTTCGTGCTGCTCCTGCCCGCCACCTCACCCCAGGCGTCGGAGGCGGTGCTTCAGCGCCTGCGTTTCGAGGGTCTGCCCGTCACCTGGTCGGTGGGTGTGGCCGAGTGGCTGCGCGATGAGAGCTTGGGCGAGTGCATCGCGCGTGCGGACGCCCACCTCTACAGCGTGAAGCACGCTTCGCGTGTGGCCGGGCCGCGCGCGGTCGGCGTTTGACATCGCCCACTTCAGGCAACACTGAAAGCGAGGGCATCGTTCCTCCCTCATTCCCTCCCCGGATCGGCCCGCCCCCGAGCGGGTCGATCTGCGTCGCGGTCCTCGCGCCGCAGGCCGGTCCGCCTCGCCCGATGGGCGGCGGGCGGTGATAGGTTCGCTTGACCATGTCCAAGCCGCGCGTCTCCATCCGTAGGCTGCTCGTCTGGGCGGCGGTCCTGGGGGTTGTGGCGGTGCTCGCCGTCTTGGGTCTGGCATCGAGCCGCGGACAGGCGGGACGCAAGGCCCCGCCCCTGCCCACCGAACGGCTCAGCGGCCCGCCTGTGACGGTGGCCTCGCTGCGAGGCCGTCCCGCCTTCGTCAACTTCTGGGCGAGCTGGTGCGGTCCGTGCGAAACGGAGGCGGCTTCCCTGGAGCGCTTCTCGCGCAGCCTGGCGGGGCGTGCGACGGTGGTGGGGGTCAACTGGGAGGACCTCTCGCGCGCGAATGGCCTTGGGTTCATCCATCGTTACGGCTGGACTTTCCCCAATGTGCGCGACCCCGACGGCACAGTCGGGCGCCGCTATGGCATCACCACTTTTCTCCCCACAACCTTTGTGTTGGACAGCTCCGGCCGACTGCGGTTGACCTTGCACGGGCCCCAAACGCAGCAGGACCTCAACGAAGCCCTGCGGCGCGTCAGCGGCTGAGCTCAGCCTCGCTTGGCGTGGCCGCGGTGGGCAGGCTTGTGTTTGGGCTTGGGCTTGGGCGGAGCGAACGTCAGCAACGCGGCGCTGCTCGGGTCGAGTTGGAGCGTTGCGACGCCGCCGTGTACCGGCACGAGTTCGGGGTGCTTCGGTTCGTGCCAAGCGCCATTGGCTGCGACCGCGACGCCGCCCAGGGTCACGCCGCCGGTGGCGCTCGGCGAAGCGGCCTCCAGGCGCATCAGATCGCCTGGAGCGAACCCGGCACCCACCGTCAGATGTATCTCAAGCGGGTTGGAGCCCGGAGCTTCCTGGTCTGAGAGCACCACCTTGATGGTGTGGCCCGGGCCCAGGAAGGCGGCGGCCACCAGGTCGGGTGTGCCGGTGGGCACGCTGGGGGGCACCGTTTCCGTTTCCCCGCTCGACGGTTCTTCGGGGGCCGGCGTTTCTGGTGGGCTCGATCCGATCGTGGTCGGCAACGGCCGGTAGCCGATCAGCGCCTTGGCCATCAGCAACGCGTACCAGTCCGGTTGTGCTCGCAAGCTCCCCGCGCTCCCAGCTTCGGCAGACGGCGCGCACAGGGGCGTATAGCCGAGGCAGTTGGTGGGATTGCCTTGCAGGTTGATCCCCGCCAACCCGTCGTCCATCGCCTGGGCGAGGTAGCCGGTGGCCCACAGGGCCGAGGCGAAGGTATCGCTCACTCCGGGCACCCCGCCGCACGAGACGGAACCGAGCTCGTCCATGCGAAACGGGATCCCGTTCTGGCTCGCGACCGCCATGTAGGTGGCCAGCGAGCGCGCCGCCGCTCCTCTAATGGCGGCGCTGAGCAGGGTTTCGATCGAGGGCGGCGGCATGCGGGCGCAGCCGAGCGGATAGTGATGGCCGGTCAGCAAAGCCGGCGTCTGGGCCAAAGCCTCCTCGTCGCCCCATTCGGCGAAAACGCCCGAACCCGAAACGTCGGGACCCGCGATCGGGACGTTCGGCGTGATTGCCTCGATCGCATCGCGATAGTCGCTGACTTCTTCCTCATAGCCTTGGGCGATCCAAGGCAATCCGCGAAAGCCATGGTTGCCATAGGCGTTCGGCTCGTTGCCGATCTCCACGGCCTCGAGATAGGGGCCGAGCGCGTCGTGCGCAGCCGCGACCTCGCGCGCCGCGGCCTGCGGTTCGAAGTGGGCCAACCCCACCGTCAACAGGACCTGCCAGCCGCTGCGCTTGGCCAGTTCTCCCAAAGCCTTCATCTGGGCCAGCCCGATCGTGCTTGACGCCCACCCCGGCGCCGGCGTCTGCGGGTCGCTCCAGGCCACGTTCTGATCGGCGGTGATGCCCCCGAAGCGCAACACGCCCGGCCCGAGCGAGCGCAGCAACGTGACCAGATCGCCCTTATGGGCGTCTTCGGAGAGCTCGGTCAGGGCGGCCGCCTCGAAGGACAGGCCCAGGAAGCGCTTGGGTATCGGGCGTCCCGGGGCTTGGGATTGGATGCCGATGTTGACCGGCGTGGCGGGTTGAGCGGGCGCTTGTGCGGGCTTGGCCGCGGTGGCTACGAGCAGGGCCAGCGTCGCGAGTATGGCGGCCAAGCGGGCTGGTCGGGGTTGCGGGGGCACGCGGGGAGTTAACAAGGCGCGCGCATTATCGTTGCGGCGGCGGTCGTCCCGCGGCGCTGCCCGCTACGCTTGGAGGCGTCTCGGCGACGTGGCGGAGTGGCTACGCAGCGGCCTGCAAAGCCGTCTACACCGGTTCGACTCCGGTCGTCGCCTCTGGTAGTCAGGTCAAGGGCTCGTGACTATGACCTTGACGGTCTGCCGGCCGACGTTGGTGAAGCGGTTGGTGTTGTCGTTGGTCCGCAGCCAGACGGGGCCTGTGACTTGAGGCGTGTAGTTGCTCAGCGTGTTGCCCGCCTTGAAGAACCCCGGAGCGGTTGTCCCACCATGGCATCCTTCGGCGACGTTTACCGGCGAGCCGCCGATGAAGCCGATCAGCGACTCGACGGGAGCATTGTCATCGATCTTCCAGCAGTTCTTGTAGACGGACGGGCCGAGGCCGTTCGCGTCGGAGAAGGGGAAGAATTGGGGATTGCCGCTCCAGGTGCCGTCGCTGCGGGTGTCGGTCCACAGGTGCTCTCCGGCGGTTATCGACAGACCTGTCGACACCCAAGGTGCGGTTACCTGCACAGTCACGATCTTCTGGTCGACGATTGTCTGGCTGGCTGAGCCAATCGCGGTCAGGATGCCAGGATCTCGCCATTTGGCCGGTCCCGTCACAGGAGGCTTGTTGTGCGGCCTCGTCACCCCGAGTTGCGCACGCAGTTCGGGCGAGAGCTTGTCCGCGGTGATCGCTCCGTTGCGGATCTTCGGCGCGCCGACTGCTTCCGCTTGGATCTGCCGACTCCCGACGCTGTTGCTCGGCAGCCGCGTCGCCGCGTAGGAGGTGCCGCCGAGAGCCACGAACAGTGCGATGAGCGCCAAGTGGTGACGCCGAGCGTAGGCCAGCACGGCGTCAGCTTAGCAGCGGTTGATCCATGCGAAGGCTACCAATGCATACGTTTTCTTCTACACTATTTACCTATGTCCGCATCTACATCATTGCGTGTGCGACTGCACACACGGGACGCCCTCAATCGCCTCGCACGCGAGGATCACGTTTCCGTCCCAGAGTTGCTTGAGCGTCTGATCGCCCGTGAGGAGCAGGAGCGAATGCTGGCGTCGATGAACAATGACTTCCTCGCGCTCCGCACAGATGCGGTCGCCTGGAGCGAGTTTAAGGCTGAGACGGCTGTCTGGGACGCGAGCAGCGCCGCTCCGTGAGCGTTCCGGAAGCGGGGCAGGGGGAGGTTTGGGACTGCCAGCTGAGCCCTATCGAGGGCCACGAGCAAGCGGGGCAAAGGCCGTGCCTCGTCATGTCTGTAGACCAGCTGGGACGGGGGCCGAGCGAGCTCGCGATCGTCGTTCCTATCACTAAATCCGACCGGATCTCCCTCGACTACCGCATCGAGCCGCCCGAGGGTGGCCTTGCTGACGTTTCGTTCGCGCAGCCGTATCAGGTGCGGACGATCAGTCGCGAGCGTCTCGTCAAGCGACGTGGACAGGTTCGCGACGAGACGCTACGCGACGTGATCTATCGCGTGCACCTGTTGACGAGGGCTCCCTGATAGCGCGGCCACACCCCAATCGCGCTAATCAAGGCATAATCGTGCTAATTCTCGCCATCATTAGCACGAATTGTTGATCGATCGGGGCCGGGCTGGCTCGCATCCGGCGCGACCGGCTCAATTACCCGCTCAGGCGACAAGCAAGTAGGAGAAACCGACAGCGCTCGGACTGGACAGCCGCGAGCCGCCGTAGCTGGCCTTGGCCCGCCAACGCCCGACCGCTAGCGGGAGGAATGGGACGCTTGCGGCTCCTTCGCTGACCGAAGTCGAGACCTGCCGGTAGAACTGCCATCCGAACACGGGGTCGAACCGGTCGATCTCGACGGTGAGCGGTCCGGAGGCGGCGGGCGCGACGCGCACGTCGATATTGAGAGCTTGACCGGGCGCGACCTTGGTCGAGGAGAACGAGAGAGATGTGGCGGTGATCGTGCGCGACTCGCGCACCAGCGTGAAGTTGCCGGCGCTCGCGTCTCGCACCGAGACGACCGCGTAATAGCGTCCGGGCTGCAGCTGGTGTTGGAGTGTCTGTGGGCCGCTTTCGCCGCATTGGCAGGCGATCACGGCGCCGTCTTGGTTTCGCAGTTGCAGGTTGAAGTCGGCCGAGGCGGGCGCGAGCAGCTTGAGCGTGAGGTTTGAGTGGCTTGTGACGTCGAGCCGATACAGCCGCAGAACGCTGACGCCGCGTCCGTCCAAGCGCCCGTGCGCGTGCGTGTAGTTGCCAAGCGCAACTCCGGGAGCCGTCTCGGCGGGGCCGGCCGGCGCGACTTGCAGGTGAAAGCGCTGAACGCCTCGATAGGAGGCGCGCGGTGTCACCTCGAAGCTGTAGCGCCCGCCCTGGCCCGGTCCGGGCGTGAACAGGGTGTAGCCGCCGCAGTTGACGTGCACGAGTGGGGAGCCTTCTTCGAAAGAGGTGGTGCTTGGCGCATAGAGAGAGCCTTTGACGCACGCGCCTTCGGTCTTGTTGGCGAGGTTGATCAGGTAGCTCACTCCGGCGTGCATGGTGAAGGCGTAGGCGGCGTTGATGTTCTGGATGCGATCAACCTTGCCGTTGACGCCGCCGGAGGGCAGTGGCAGCCCGGGCGGTCCGACCGCGGGTGTCGGCAGGAAGGCTTCCAGCGTGAAGTTGGCCAATTGTGAGTTGGCGCGCGCGGCGACGCGGATCAGGTAGAGGCCGTTCTTGGCGGCTTTGAAGGTGAGCGAGGCCTTGCCGTGGGATTCGGTCTGCTGACAGTCCACGGACAACAGTTGGGAGCGCACCGCGTGGTAGACGTCGATCGTCGCGTCGAGCTCGCCGCCCGCGGCAAGGTTGAGCGCGATTCGCTCGGCGCTTTGGGCGCGCACGCTGTACCACACGGAGCTGGCGGTGGGCACGCCGCAGGAGGATTCGGGCTCGCTTGCTTCCGGCGTGGCGCCGACGGTGGTGCCGTTGATCGTGGCGGGCAGGGTGCGAACGATTTGGGCGTTGGCCCTTTCGTCGTTGGACGGCGGTGTAGGCGTCACCGACAGTGCGCTGCGAGCGCTCGGCGGCGAGTCGAGGGACACGGTCGCTCCCCCGGCCGGGGACACCGCGGTCGCGGCGAGGGTGAGTCCGGCCAGCAACGGCAGGACGCGCGTGAGCTTGTGGACTGAACGCATTCCACTGTTCAGTACGGCGAAGCGTGCCTACTTCCTGCACGATCCGCGCGGGAATCGCGTGCCTGACCGTGGCGCCTGACCAAAAGGGCGGGCGCCCGACTCGAATCGGGCGCCCGCACATCACTCGCACGCCTGGCTTAGAAAAACCCGAGCGGCTTGGGGTCGTAGCTCACCAAGAGACACTTGGTCTGGGTGTAGTGGTCGAGCATCATGCGGTGGTTCTCGCGTCCGACGCCCGATGACTTGTACCCGCCGAAGGCGGCGCCGGCGGGGTAGAGGTGGTAGCAGTTGGTCCACACGCGCCCGGCTTGGATCGCGCGGCCCATGCGGAAGGCGCGGCTGCCGTCTCGCGTCCACACCCCGGCCCCGAGGCCGTACATCGTGTCGTTGGCGATCTCCAAGGCCTCGGCCTCGTCGCGGAAGGTGGTGACGGCAAGGACGGGGCCGAAGACCTCCTCTTGGAAGACGCGCATCGCGTTGTGACCCTTCAGGACGGTCGGCTCGTAGTAGTAGCCACCCTCCAGGTCTCCGTCCATGATGGGTTTGTGGCCGCCGATCAGGACCTCGGCGCCCTCTTGTTCGCCGATCTGGACGTAGCTTTCGATTTTCTCCAGTTGCGCGGCGGAGACTTGGGGCCCGATCTGGGTGGAGGGGTCGAGCGGGTCGCCTTGCTTGATCGCCCGGATGCGCTCCAAACAGCGGCCCATGAACTCGTCGTAGATCGACTCTTGGATCAGGGCACGGGAGGGGCAGGTGCAGACCTCGCCCTTGTTGAAGGCGTACAGGACGAGGCCCTCGATCGCCTTGTCGAGCAAGTCATCGTCGGCAGAGAGGATGTCCTCGAAGAAGACGTTGGGTGACTTGCCGCCGAGCTCTGTGGTCGAGGGGATCAGGCTTTGGGCGGCGTACTGCATGATCAGGCGCCCGGTCACGGTCTCGCCGGTGAAAGCGATCTTGGCGATCCTTTTGGAGGAGCCGAGCGCGCGCCCGATCTCCCCGCCGGGACCGTTGACGATGTTGATCACTCCGGGTGGCACGATGTCTTGGATCGTCTCGGCCAGCTTGAGCAAGGACCAAGGCGTCGGGCTGGCGGGCTTGATCACCGTGCAGTTGCCGCCGGCCAGGGCGGGGGCGAGCTTCCAGGCGGCCATCAGGAGCGGGAAGTTGAAGGGGATGATCTGGCCGACCACGCCGAGCGGCTCGCGGAAGTGGTAGGCGTAGGTCTGGTCGTCGATCTCTGAGATCGCGCCTTCCTCGGCGCGCGCGGCGCCGGCGAAGTAGCGGAAGTGGTCGATTGCGAGGGGCAGGTCGGCGGCGAGGGTCTCGCGGACGGGCTTGCCGTTCTCCCAGGACTCGGCCACCGCGAGCATCTCGAGGTTTGCCTCCAAGGCGTCGGCGATCGCGTCGAGCACGGCTGCTTTCTCCGCGGGCGAGCGGTGGCCCCAGGCGTCCTTGGCGGCGTGGGCGGCGTCGAGCGCGAGCTCGACGTCGGCGGGCGTGGAGTGGGCGACCTCGCAGAAGGCCTCGCCGGTGACGGGTGTGAGGTTCTCACGATAGGCGCCCTCGGTTGGGGCGATCCACTCGCCGCCGATGAAGTTCTCATAGCGGGACTTGAGCTCGACTGGGCTCCCGGGCTGGCCGGGGGCGGCGAAAATGGTGGGGGCATCGACTGCGACGGCCATGGGTTCCTCCTGGGTTCTCGGATGGACTGTTAGGAAATAGTTCAGTGCGCGACCAAGACGTTGGCTGCTTGCCGACTGTGCCCGTTGCGCTCGGCGCCTTGCAGAACGACCTTCAGGGCGCCGGTGGAGGCGGCGTCGGCGAAGGTGTCGTACGCGGCCATCGTCTCGCCCGAGGGGTAGCGGTGGGTGGCGAACAGGGACGGGTCGAGCCGTCCGCTTGCGATCAGGCGCAGGAGTTGGGGGATGCTGAACGTGTCGACCAGGCCGGTCGTGATCGTGACGTCGCGGATCCAGAGCTTCTCCAGGTGAAGCGTGGCGGGCTTGCCGTGCACGCCGATGTTGGCGACGTGGCCGGCGGGGCGCACGAGGTCGGCGGCCAGCTCGAAGCTGTCGGGCACTCCGACTGCCTCGACGGTGACGTCGGCGCCGAGGCCTTCGGTCAACTCCATTACCTTGGCGACGGCGTCTTCGCGAGAGTTGTTGATGGTGGTGTCGGCGCCGAAGCGCTTGGCGGCGTCGAGGCGACTGTCGGCTAGGTCGATCGCGATGATGTTGCCGGGGCTGTAGAGGCGGGCGGTGAGGATCGCGGCGAGGCCGATCGGGCCGGCGCCGACGATCGCGACGGTGTCGCCGGGGGCGACCATGCCGTTGAGCACGCCAACCTCGAAGGAGGTGGGGAGGATGTCGGCGAGGAACAGGACCTGCTCGTCGGTGAGCTGATCGGGGATCTTGTAGACGGAGTTGTCGGCGAAAGGGACGCGCGCGTATTCGGCTTGGAGGCCGTCGATCAGGTGGCCGAAGATCCAGCCGCCACCGCCGATGCACTGTCCGTAGCGGCCTTGCTTGCAGAAGCGGCAGCGCCCGCAGGAGGTCACGCAGGAGAGCAGGACCCTGTCACCGGGGGCCACCGTGGTGACGGACGCGCCGACCTCTTGGATGGTGCCGACGGCCTCGTGGCCGAGGATCGTGCCGGGCGTGGTCTCGGGCACGTCGCCCTTGAGGATGTGCAGGTCGGTGCCGCAGATCGTGGAGGTGTCGATGCGCACGATCGCGTCGGTCGGCTCGATCAGGGTCGGGTCGGCGACCGTGTCCCAACCGCGCTGGCCGGGGCCGTGATAGACGAGGGCCTTCATCTCTTTCTCCTATCGCTCAGGGACTGCGGTGACGGTGGAGGCAGTCTCCGTCGCGGGAGGGGCTGGTTCATCGGGGGAGCTCAGCAGGCAAGGTCCGTGGTTTGCCACAACTTATGCGCGGCTTCACAACCCGTTAGGGAGTTTTTCGGAAGTCGTTAGCGACATTTTCTGGCTCTGTTAGGGGACGCACACGAGCGCGACACACACTGGGAGCCCGACTTTGGAGGTGTCCCGTGAAGCATCGTGTGCCGGTTTTCTTGATTGCCGCCCTTGCGGGAGCGACGGGCGCGAGCCTCGTCTTTCTGGCTCTGAGCGGTGCGAGCGGGAGCGCCAAGAAATCGTCTCCTAGCGCTGTGTTGTCAACGACGCGCAGCATGGGAGGGGGGACAAGGCACGAGGTGTCCACGAGCACCCCCACGGCCACCCAGATCTACAAGCGGGACTCGACGGGCGTGGTGTCGATCAAGGCCACGACCGCCCAGGGGGGCGATTCGGGGACGGGGATCGTGTTGAACGAAGAAGGATTGATCCTGACCAACGATCATGTGATCTCCGAGGGGACGAGCTTGACGGTGAGCCCGGGCACGTCCTCGAACTTGACGCGCACGGCGACGGTCGTGGGCGCCGTACCGAACGAGGACCTGGCCCTGATCAAGGTCGATCCGTCGGGGCTGGGCTTGAAAGCTTTGAAACTGGTGAGTTCCAGTTCGGTCGAAGTCGGCGATCCGGTGTATGCGATCGGCAACCCCTACGGCCTGAACGAGACGTTGACGCGGGGGATCGTGTCGGCGCTGGGGCGCGAAATCCAAGCACCGGACGGGGCACCGATCAAGGACGCGATCCAGACCGACGCGGCGCTGAACCCGGGCAACTCGGGCGGCCCGCTGCTCAACGAACAGGGTGAGGTGATCGGCGTGAACTCCCAGATAGCAAGCGATGCCGCCAGCGCCGAAGGCTCCCAGCCGGGCAGCACGGGCGTGGGCTTCGCGATCTCCTCGAACACGGTCTCCGAAGCGATCAAGACGATCGAGTCGGGCGGCGGGAGCGGCGGGATGGAAAACGAACGTGGACTTGGGGGCGGCCAGGTCGAAAGCCAGAGCGGCGCTGGCCGCGAAGGCCAGGTTGAAGAAGCGAGCCCATACGGCCAAGGACAGGGATCGGAAACCGAAGCTTCAGGCCAGGGCTTGAGCGGCGCGGCGACTCGCGAAGCCGCTCGCGAAGGCCAGGTCGTGATCGTCCGTTAGCTTGGTCAGAGAGCGCAATGTCCCGCGGTCGATCCATGGATCTGTCGGCCGCGGGACATTCGGTTGCGTGTCTCGACCGGCAACCCGGGCAGGCCCAATCCGGGCAGGCCAAGCGACGCTTCGGGCATCTCCGCGCAGGACCGCCCTGGACACGGCCCCATTGATAGGCTAACCCTCATCCCAGGGCGATTAGCTCAGCTGGGAGAGCGCCGCCTCGACAAGGCGGAGGTCACTGGTTCGAGCCCAGTATCGCCCATCGTTGGATTTGGCTCTGGAGCACGGGAATTACGGCCTAGCAGCCGTGGCTTGGTAGCAAGTTGGTAGCAAATTGTCGGAGCGTACGGGACGCGGTGCGGCGGCGTCAATCTCTTGTCGGACGCGAACGGACGGCACGTTCAGCTGGCAGCCGGGCGATCGTAGACGCAGGCTCTGTCTCCCCGACTACTTTCTCGATGGATGCTGGTGAGGGCTGGGAAGCGCCTGGAGCGCGGGGATTGGCTTTGGGATCGGGAATTTAGGGAGTGCGGGCGCCGAGCCGGCTTTAGCTGTGGGAAGCTGACTTCGGGCGCGACCGCCCACGAAACCGCCCACGCCGGGAGACGTGAGCGGTCTGATGTCGCCAGGCGTAGGGCTCGCTGACGTAAGAGCTTTGACGGCGGCGCCTGCCCTCAGAAGCTCACGAGTGCGAGCGAGAACGGCTTGTTCCTGCGATTAGCCCACGCTCAGGTTCGCCGACGGGTCGATCAACAGACGCTCAGCGCGAGGTTCAGATGATCGAGCGGATCCGCCCGAGCGGCGCGGTGACGAGCACGTGCCCGTCAACGCCAACGTCCAGCCGTATCGTCAGGCGACGCTCGGCGTCGATGTGCGTAACGGTGCCGGGCACGACAGTCCCGCTCGCGACGATTCCATTGGTCGTCTGCATACCCGAGACGTCAACCTGCACGCGCTGTCCGACCTGCGGGTCAAGCGGTCCCGGCGTGACCACCGCTCAGCCTCTCCGCTCGGCAATCGCTTGGTTGACGATACGCCGCACGTGCGCTCGCTCGCTCACGCTCTTCAGCAGCTCGCGCAGGTCGCGATCGTCGGCTGCTTTCGTGAGCATCAGCTGATCGAACTCCTCGGCCTGCTCTTCGAGGACCTCTCCCAGCTCGCTGCCCCCCTCTACCGCAGGGCGCGCGAGCGCGATGTTCCAGCTCTCGTGAAGTTCGAGCTCCTCCAGAACATGGGCCGAGGCTTCGTAGAGCAGTTCGAGCGGGATCGCGGCACGGCTGTGGTTGTGGATGTAGCGCTGCTGCAGCAGCAGGATCCCTTGATCTGAGAGGCTCGCGATGCGCTGCTCAAACGCGAGTAGTGCCGAATCGACGCTTGCGGGCTCCTCGAGGTTCGCAGCGTAGGCCTGCCCATCCTCGCGCAGCGCTGGCAGCGGCATCACCCGCAGGTGTCCACCCGCCCATTCCTCCAGGGCGATCGCCCTGTGCTCGTTGACGGGTACCAGTGTCACCCGCTCACGCATTCGCGGCCCAGCACGCATCGCGCAGGGATGACTGATCACCATCGCAAGCCCTGGAAGGTCTCGACCGGGAATAAGCACGTCCGCGAACACGTCACCCTGGCAGACGGGCCGGTAGGGGTTGACGTCGCCGGCACGGGCGAGGTATATCTCATCCTCGGAGGCCGGCGAGTCGAGCAACGGGTACTCCTATGACGGCTCGCGGAGGACGATAGAGGGCTGTCCGTCTGGGCCGGGAGTGACTTCGTAGCGCTCGTCCACGCCGTAGCGCTTGCGCCACGCGGGGTCGACTGCGGCGAGCACCTCGTGAGGGGTGTGGTGCATCCCCGCGAGGTCCAGTAGCAATTGCTCGCGGCGCATGGCGTACAGATCGGCGGGGGTCAGCGTGGATTCTTCGGCGATCCGCACCTCGAGCCATGAGGCGGGGTCAGAGATCGTCGGGCAACTCGATGCGAGTGTCTCCAGAAACGCCAGGAGCCGCGCGATCTGGCGACGGTTCTCGGGTGTGATCGTCTCTCCGCGTCGCCATTTGCGCACCGAGGTCTGGCTGACGGCGAGCAGCTTGCCGATCAGTGTCCAGGACAGTCCGAGCTCGTTGGAGAGTTCGGCGAGCAGGCTCGCGGGCTCGCGCTGGGTGAGCTCGGCGGTGCGGGTGTCGAGAGCGTGGGACTGCAGCGTGCCGTGCAGGCCCTCGGCGCTCTCGCCGACGACTCGCACCTCGTCGCGCACGGCGCTGACCTTCTGGACGAGTCCCTCGACGGTCGCCGGGGCTGGCGATCCGGTCTGCTCGATGATCGTGCCGGTGCCGGTGGCGGTGGGGTCCGGGGCCATCATGATGGTTGCTCCTCTCTGAACGTTTGCCGGAGCTCGTCGGTGATCGCGAGCTCGAACAGCTCGTGGATCGGTTCTCTCAGCTGCCTGGTGGTCTCCATCACCGCGTCGATTGAAAACTCTGGCAGCCGCTGGCCGGCGGGCTCTTCCCAGTAGCTGTCGAGATCGATCAGGAACGCGGGGCCGGTCTCGCTCGTGCGAGTGCGTAGAGGGCCCTCTACGGCCACGACGCGCCCGGTGAACGAGCCGTAACGCATAACTACGCTGTGTTTGGAGCCGGTCGCGAACTCGATCTCCCCGGTGACGCGCTGTGTGTTCATGCCTTGCTTGGCCAGCGACGCGCCCGCCAGCAGTGCGGGGTGTACCAGCCCCTCCCAGTCCCTCGGCTCGCCGGCGCCGGGCCGGCGGACTTCGTTGATGTATCGCAGCCCGATGCGCGTGAAGCCGGCGAGACCCTGCTCGGCGACCGCGGCGAGCGCCTCTTTCAGTAGTCCGCAGAAGTCGGCGTAGCAGCGGTAGCTGGTGCTCTCGACGACGATCGTCTCGGGACCGATCACCACGCTCTCGCCACGCTCACGGTCGAGCAGCCGCAGCGGCTGCTGCGGAGCCATCATCGGGCCGCCGATCGCGACCTGTTAGGCCTCCCTGGGGCAGGATGACTGGCAGCCGCTCGCGCAGGCGCTCATACACCTGTGCCTGCGTCCTCCGCTCGGCGAGCGCGAGCGAATGCGCGATCCGCAACTCGAAGGCGGCGAGCTCAAGTGGCGCGTTTGGATAGATGTCGTTGTCGAGTACGGGCATCAGGGGCAGCAAACAGAAAACGGAACTAGGATAGAAACCAGATATGACACTATCGTAGAAACCATAACGGTGAGCTAAGTCGTGATTGCGCCCTTGCCACGTATGTACGAGAGTTTGTAGACCGCTGCTGACTGTCGCGCTTGTGCGAACGCGGACAATCTCGACGTACTAGATGACGCGGGACCGTGCGGTACCCGATCGATCCCGCCCCACGGCAACTTGTTCCGCCGTCGAGACACAGCAATCGCTGTGCACACACTCACAGTGCATCTAGTCTGTGCTTCCCGGACGCGCTGTTGCGCATGCAACAAGTGGTGCGGGGCCAGGATCGCGCGGGTTGATGTGCAGCAGCGGTTGGCTACGAGTTGCCGGCCGGCCGTCGGCCTTGCTCGGCGCGTATGTGCATGGCGGACGGTTGGACGCCGAGGGCGTCGGCGATCTTGAAGACGGTGCCGAGGCTTGGGTTGCGTTCGCCGCGCTCGATGCCGCCGTAGTGCGAGCGGTCGATCCTGCACTTGAGCGCGAACGCCTCTTGGGAGATGCCCTGCTCCTCACGTAGCTCGCGGATGGCGCGGCCGAACGCGGCGTGTGTGGGGGAGCGCGGTTGCATCGCGGGAAGCCTGTCCGCTTGACGTTCTATTGTCCACGGGATATAAACCGTGGGGTTTTATAAATCGTGCCCCGGCGCAGCGCGAACTGCCCGGGGCGTGGCAAGGAAAGGAAGGACCTTCCCATGCAGGACGAGACTAGCCATAACCCAAGCGAAGAGGACGAGCGGGCACAGAAAGCGGTGCTCGGGCTGTTGCTGCGGCCGAACGATCAACGACCGTGGTCTGTGCAGGAGGTGGAAGGCGAGGTGGGGGAGACGATTGCCACGGCTGACGCGGTCGCGTCCTTGCATGCCGCAGGGTTGATCCATCGCTGCGGCGATTTCGTGTTCGCGAGTCGCGCTGCGCTGTGCATGGACCGGCTGTCGCTCTAAAAGGCGCTCAACGCGGAGACGCCGGGTCGTCGGAGCTCTTGACTGCGCGAATCTCGCGTCTGTCGGCGACCCGGCGTGTCCTTCGTCGAGCAGACGACGGTTGCGGGCGTCTCAAATCGCCCGTCGTTATTGGGTTTATGGCCCGATTCCAAAATTGCTTGGCCGTTTTCGGCCGCTCACGGTCATTAACCATGATGGCCGCCACGAAGCCACCACAGGACGCGCTTGCGCCGGCAGCCGCGCATGTCTCGCCCCTTCTTGACGCGACGGAGGCTGGGCGGCTGCTGTCGGTGCCCGCGTCGTGGGTACTCGCTGAGGCACGAGCGAACCGGATTCCGCATGTGCGGCTCGGCCGCTACGTGCGGTTCAGCGCGGACGATTTGGAGGAGTGGTGGCGAGCGCGGATGCGGGGGCCGTGGCGTGCGCGAGGTGCGGCCTCGCGTACAGCGCGCTCGCTGTTTGTCGATCGGCAAGCAGAGTAGGGGAGGCATCCTGATGAACAAGACAGCTATCGCGTTGAAGCAGCCGCAGCGCTCGCTACTTTGGGCGGCCAATGTTTGCGCGCGATCAGGGAGACGATGAGTGATGGTCACGGCGAGGAAGACCACCCGACGCCCCTACGGCGCTGGCTCGCTCTACGCACGCGGAGACGTCTGGTACGGGCATTGGCGTGCGGACGGTGGACGGCAGGTCAAGCGTCGCGTCGGCCCGATGCGCGTCGAGGGCTCGCGGGATGGCCTGACACGCAGCCAGGCCGAGGCAGAGCTGCGCCGGCTGATCGCGGAGACGAAGCCCGCCCGGATGACCGCCGGCGACGCGCTGACGATGACCGAGCTGGGACGTCGTTATCTCGCGAACCTGGAGCGTCAGAGCCGCAAGAAGGCTACGACGACGGCTGTGGAGTCGATCCTGCGCGTGTGGCTTGAGCCGTTCTTCGCGGAGCGCGATCTGAGACGGATCACGGCCCAGGACGTTCAGGACCTGATGACGATGATGGAGAAGGGCGAGAGGCCGGGGCCGAAGGCCAAGGGGGACCGTCGCTATGGGCGTCCTGTCGGCGCGAAGTCGGTTCGCAACTACATCGGCTATCTCTCGGCGCTGCTCGGGTTCGCCGAGCGCAAGGGATGGCTGCCGGTGAACGTCGCTCGGCATATCGAGCTGCCCGGCAAGCCCGAGAGCGCCGAGATCAGGTTCCTTGAGCCGCTTGAGGTGCGTGCGCTGGCTGACGCCGCTGTCGATGGGCCTTATCGCGAGATCGACCGTGCGATGTATCTCACGGCGGCGATGACCGGTCTGCGGCAGGGCGAGCTGGTGGCGCTCCGCTGGCGCGACGTGGACTGGACCGCCGGCCGGATCAGGGTCCGCCAGAACTACGTGCTGGGCGAGTTCGGCACTCCGAAGTCCCGTCGCTCGACGCGCAGTGTTCCGATGGCAGACGAGGTCGCGGGAGAGCTGGACCGACTCAGTCGTGGAGCGGGAGAGCAGTGGCGATGCGCTCGTGTTCGCCGATCCCCACACGGCCGGGCCGCTCGACAAGGCGGCGATCCTGCGGCGTTTCCGCCGAGCGCTCAAGGCCGCGCAGCTTGAGCAGGTCGCATCGCTTCCACGATCTGCGCCACACGTTCGGCACAGCGATGGCTGGCGCAGGCGTACCCATGCGGACCTTGCAGGAGTGGATGGGGCATCGGGACATCGAGACGACCCAGCGCTACGCGGACTACTCGCCGAGCGCGCACGAGTCGGCATTCGTGGAGGCGGCCTTTGGGTCGGGTCGCGGCAGCCGATCGCTAGCCTCGCAGGCGACGTGATGGTGCTCCAACATGCCCACTAAGGATCGGACTCGACGCCGCTTCTTGGCGTCCGATGTGCAGCTCGTGGTGGAGCGTTCGAGCGAGCACCCCGTCGAGTATGCGATCGTGCTCCTCGTATTGCGCGATGGTCACTGGCGCACGGTGCGCACATTCGACAACGCGCACGATCCAAGCGAGCACCACGAGCACGCGTACGTCGGCCTGGAGAAGCAGCCTCCAATCGTCACGTATGGCCCGGTGAACGACGCGATGTACGCCGCCGAACTCAAGCTGCTACGCGAGTGGCGCGATATCGTTCACGGCTGGGAGTACCTGCAATGAGCGAGATCACCGACAAGACTGATGAGCTGTTCATGGCGGCGTCGCGAAGCGACGACGATCTCGGCTACCCGGCGGATGTCGCGTTCGTTCCCAGCGATGAGGAATGGACCGACGACGTTCTCTGGCGCAACCTGATCGAAGGGCAGGCGACCGTCCTTGTCGGCGAGGACACCGAGCTGCTGCTGGTGCCGCTGCGCCGCGGTGTGATCGACCGGCTCACGGGCCGTGTGCCCGTCAGCGTCGCGCCCCGAACGCATGGGCACGCCTCGTCCTACGCGACGTTGAGTCGTCTGGGGCGTCACCCGGTGCGCCAGATGCGCGCCCTCGCGCACGCCTGACTTCTCGGCATGCACCTGAGCTGGTGCAGCGTTCCCGAAGTGGCTTTGTCGATCTGCGTCGCGGGTAACGATCGCTCGCACACCTGCCTTTCGTCGTGGGTGTCGCACAAACTCCTGGTCCGTCCGAGCAGTTTAAGACACTTCTGGCATGGCTATGAACTTCTTGGCGTGTGATCGTGAGCAGTCGTTCTTGATGCCTCCAGACCCGCGTGATTGGCTGCCGGAGGACCACTTGGCGTGGTTCGTGTTGGCGTCGGTGGAGCAGATGGATCTTGTCGGCGTTCTATGGCTCCTACCGCATGGATGGCTGGGGTCGGGCGGCGTTCGAGCCGTCGATGATGGTCTCGCTTTTGCTTGTACGCCTATGCGCGGGGTGAACGATCGTCGCGGGGGATCGAGCGCAGGTGCGTGGAGGATGTCGCCTACCGGGTGATCGCCGCCCAGCAGAAGCCCGATCACGCGACGATCGCGAGGTTCCGTGCCCGCCACGAGGACGCGCTGGCCGAGCTGTTCAGCGGTGTGCTCGGGTTGTGCAAGCAGGCGGGGCTCGTGAAGGTCGGGGTGATCGCGATCGACGGAACGAAGGTGCATGCCAACGCCTCGCATCACTCAAACCTCGACTACGAGCAGCTCGCGCGGGAGATCCTCAAGGAGGCCGGGGACCTAGACGCGGCCGAGGACGAGCTCTACGGGGATGCTCGTGGCGATGAGTTGCCCGAGCACCTGCGCGACAAGCGAGGGGCGGCGTGCTGCTCTGGCGGAGGCGAAGCAGAAGCTCGAGACGCGGCGAGAACGATGGCGCGCAGACCGAGGTGGCTGGTGAGGCCGAGGCTCCCGGGGTGAAGATCGAGCTCGATGCTGCGGTCATTGTCCCTCGGGTTCAGGGCCGCGACGGGTGGTTGCTTGAGGCTCGCCGTCAGCTCGATGAGCACCGCCGGCGTGAGGCCATGCCGATCGAGCGCTCACGTGCCGTGCGGCTGTTGGAGGCAGAGCGACGGTTGCAGCAGAACCTCGCGGTCGAGCGCGAAGCGAACGAGGCATATGAGTGCTACCGGACGCACGGGCGTGATAGCCAAGGCCGACGACTCAGTCGTCCACCAAAGCCATATGAGCCGCCGGAGAGCCCGGCGGGGAAGATCAACACGACTGATCTTGATTCGCGGAATGTGAAGACCCCGCGCAGCTACACCCAGGGTTACAACACGCAGGCCGCGGTGAACGAGCATCAGATCGTGCTCGCCGCGGAGGTGACTGCCAGCTCACCGGACTTCGGTCATCTACAGCCGATGGTCGAAGCCACCAGAGAGGAATTGGAGAAGGTGGGTGTTACCGAGACTCCCGGGGTGACGGTCGCTGACAGCGGCTATTGGAACGAGGAGCAGATCGATAACGTCGTGAGCGACGGCATCCAGGTGCTGATCCCACCCGATGCCGGCAAGCGCGGCACTCCCCGCCCCGGCTGGGATGGCGGGCGCTACGCCTTCATGCGCACCGTGCTCGCCGGCGACTATGGCGGCGGGCTCTACCGAAAACGCAAGGCGATGGTCGAGCCCGTGTTCGCTCAGACCAAGCACAACCGGCGTATCAACCAGTTCCACAGGCGAGGCAGATCCGCCGCACGCTCCGAATGGCGCCTAATCACGGCCACGCACAACCTGATGAAGCTCCACAAGCACCACCTGGCCGCCGCGGAGGCCTGAAAAGGCCCCAGGCGGAATCAACGCCAGCGGGCCGAGCGCGAGCCCAACCGCGGCCGCCACCTGGGCGCCCGTCGCACCTTTGCGCGACACCCACCGTCCAAAACAGGGGCGAGCGAGCGCCATCCTCGGACATTCGCTGTGGTCGCGGAAGCAGCCGTGAAGGTGTCCAGACGCGTACCTTTCGGCCTTGGCTACGCCCGTGCGATACGTGAGCCCGGAAGGAACGAGGAGGCGCTATATCTATCCGCCTAGCTATTCGCTAAGCTCTCCTACTAATGACCGGACCTACCGAACTCTCGCTGCGCCGAGCACGTTCGACCCGATTCCCTGGCAACCGCAGTCATTGAGTTGCTCGACGACTTCCAGTGCCCGATCTCCACCCCTGCCGTTCGCGTCATCCTCAACGCTCGGGGCCGCGCCGTAACCGCCGAACAGCTCGGCCGACTTGCCGCCTACCAGCGCGAAGATTTCCAGCGGACCAGGATGCCTCCGCCTCTGTGCTGGGCCCTTGACCCGGACGGTTCCGCTGCGGTGCCCCGATGGTGGGCACGAGGCCACTGGCGGCTGCTCCGTCGGCTTAGGACTGAAGACGCAACGCCGATCTGGTTCGCCACCCTAGCGACACGGCTCTGCCTAGACCTCGCCAACCAGACCATTCCCCTAGACCCAGAGTTTGCGACCTTCGTACTCGGTGCAGCGAACTTGGCGCTCGGTGGCGGGCTCAGCTTCGACGTCCCAATGTCGAAGGCAGAGTGGCTGCACCTGTACAAAGAGGTCTACGCGCCCCACAATGGTGCTCTCAATAACCGCACGGGGGGCACCTCTGAACAGTATGAAGCAGAGAAGGCGCTCAATGCCAGCGATTCCCCTGGGCTGGACTTGCTGTTCGGCCGACAGTAGAACGCATGGGTAAGCGACGTGATAAGCGCCGCAAGAAGGAGCGCGAGCGTGTCCAGAGACGACGGGTTCCCTATGAGGGCTTTCAGTATGGACCCCTTCGGGTTGAGAGGTTCGGCAGGCGTCTATATACCTCGCTCGATCCGACTTCCCCGGACTTCGCGGCCTAGGGACCCCGTCATGATGATGAGAGCCTGCGTGCTCGTCGCTATGTCCGCTTACCCTGTGGCGGTTGCCTGTGTTCATAGTGATTTGCCTGATGTGCTCGCCTAGTCAACGGGCAAGTTCGTGGCTCCCGTCCGCCTATTCAAGTTCCCGAGGTCTGATTGCAATATCAAGCCGTGCGACTCCTCGAAGCAAACGCTCATCAATGCTCACCAACTTGCAATCAAGCATCCGGGCGAGCGCCACGTACTGTGCGTCGTAGGTCTTGGCCCAGCCAAGCTCGTCGGCGACACCCCAGGCGGCCTCGGTGAGTCCCTTCGGCGAGCGAATCTCGATGTCGGCCTTCAGTAGGCGTGTAAGCATCTGCTTCGCCCGCTCCTTGCTGATCGCTTCTCGCCACGACATCTCGTGGAACACGGAGCTTGCCTCCAGGATCATGAGTTGAGGCGCGACTATCTTGTGTCCACGGAACCTTGCGAAGCCGACTGGCGTGTAACACGCCGCGATAGCTACCGAGGCGTCGATGACGAGCATGGTCAGTGGTCGCGGCGGGAGCGATGCAGCGCCGCTACCCAGTTCGGTGCTGGCGAGCCGTCGTCGCCGACCTTCCACTCGTCGGGCAGTTCGGCCATCGGAAACAGCTCATCCTCGACGGCACGCAGATCCTGGTCGCTGATGGCGTGGCGTCTGCCTACTCGCCGTGCGCGAAGTCGCCCAGAGCGAATCCAGCGGCGCACGGTCTCTGGGTCCTTACCCACACGGTCGGCAGCCTCAGCTACGGTCAGCATGTAGAGGATGGTACGCCGCGCTTCGGACCTAATCCTCGACACACGTCGATGCCCGCGGGGGCGCAGCAAACGGCGTTCGGCGCTGCCGTCCGCCTCGTTCGCGCGCTCGTCGCCAAGATGCCAGCCGTGAAGCTCGCGGCCCCGCTTGCCGAGCGGGTTTTCGCGGCTTTGATCCGGCCCGGCGACCAAGCCATCGAGCAAGATCGACATATGGCAGTGGTGTCGGCCATTGCTCTCTAGACTGGTCCCCGGGCGCAGTTTTGTTGAGCTTTGTTCAGCTACCGTGCTCTAGTGCTTGTTCGGGCCAGGGAGCGAAAGAAGGATGATGATTTGAGAAGGACCCACATCAGAAGCTCCGAAGCATGGCCACGAGCGATCATGCTCGCGCTGCTCATGCTAGTCCTGTACCCGGTCGCCAGAGCCGGAGCGCAGGCGCCGACCATCGCCATCGCGGCGCCGTCCAACAACGCCTTCACCAACGATCCGACGCCATCTTTCAGCGGGAGCACCGATGACCCTCTCGACGAAGTGACGCTCTCCGTCTACGGCGGCGTGACCGCCGAAGGGACCCCTGTTCAGAGCCTCAGCGCGTTCCCGCTGCTTGAAGAATGGTCGGCCGGTCCGGCCGCCGAGCTCCCCGACGGCACCTACACCGCGGAGGCCACACAGACGAATCTCCTGTTGGAAGGCGGCGCGAGCGTGCCCGTGAGCTTCACCGTGGACACCGCGGCGCCGGTTGTGTCGCTGACGCCAAGCGCGCCCATCACCAATGACTCGACTCCGAGCTTCAGCGGCGAAGCGGGCACCGCCGGTGGCGACAGCTCAACGGTCAAGCTCCAGATATACGCTGGTGGTGCACCTCTCGCCGGCACCCCTATCGATACAGTCGAAGTAACCCGCAGCGGGGGAACGTGGACGGTCGGTCCCGTTCCAGCTCTCGCCGACGGGACCTATAGCGCCCAGGCCGAACAGTTCGACGAAGCCGGAAACGTGGGCCTGAGCCAGGTATCGACCTTCACGGTCGATACTGTTGCCCCCGAGGTGTCGTTGACAGCTGTGCCGACGCCCACAAGCGATGCAACCCCCGACTTGGGAGGCAATGCCGGGGTCGCGACCGGCGACAGTGGATTGGTGAGGTTGAGGGTGTATGCGGGGTCTGCGGCCTCTGGCGATCCGGTGGACAGTCTCGAAGTCCCATCGACAGGCGGCACATGGGCGACTGGTCAGTTGACGTCCCTGGCCGACGGCATCTATACAGCCCAGGCCGAACAGTCCGACGCGGCTGGAAACGCCGGTCTAAGCGGCCCGTCAACGTTTACGATCGACACAACACCGCCAGCCCTCACCATGACCTCGCCCGCCAAGGGCGCGGTGACAGTGGGCTCTTCGCAGTTGGTTGAGGGTGTCGCGGGCACCGGTGAGGGGGACTCGCGATCGGTCACGATCAAGCTGTTCACTGGGTCGAGCACCGCTGCTCAGCCTCGCGAGACCGTCATCGTGCAAGCGGTTGGAGCGCACTGGTCCACGACGCTGGGGGGCTTGAGCGAAGGCACGTATACGGTCAGCTCCGAACAGTCTGACGACGCCGGCAATACAGGAGAGGGCGGAGCGGTCACCTTCACCGTCAGGCCGTCGGAACCGGTGAAAGAAACCGAACCGGTTACGGTCACGAAAGGCCCGACGACAGAATCTCCCGGCCCTGAATCGCCCGCTGCCGGGTTGCCCCCCGCCACGGTTTCCAGGCAGACTTCCGCTCCAGCTGGCGAATCGACGCCCGTGCACGCGCCTCCAGTGGCCTCCTTCACGTGGTTTCCGCCGGCTCCTCGCACCGGCCAAACCGTCTCGCTTATATCAAGCTCGACCGACCTCTCCAGTCCGCTCGCCACTTTTGCCTGGGCCGCCGCGGATAGCCCGTTCCAGCTCGGAGGAACGGTGTTCACGACCTCCTTTGTAACTGCAGGGATGCATCTGGTGCGCTTGCGCGTGGTTGCCGCCGACGGTCTGTCTTCCACGGCCACTGAGGAGATTCCCGTGAGCTCGCCACCCGTCTCGTTGATGCAGCCGTTTCCGATAGTGAGGATTGCGGGTACCGACACCTCAAGGGGCGCGAAGCTCACACTGCTAACCGTCGAGGCCCCCCGAGGGGCGAGGGTCACGGTGGCGTGTCATGGGCATGGCTGTCCGGCGAAGCCTGCGAGTCGGCTCGCGGCGTCATCGCATGGTGGTGTGGTGCTTATCGAGTTTCACCGCTTCGAGCGTGCGCTACGTGCCGGTGCGGAGCTTGAGATCCGGGTCTCCGAGAACGGCGAGATCGGCAAGTACACACGCTTCCATATTCGGCGGGGCAAGCTCCCCGAACGCACGGACAGGTGCCTTGGTCCGGCCGGAATCCAACCGATGAGCTGTCCTGCGTCATGATCGCGGCGCGCATGAGGCAAACTCGCTTTCGCCTTCGAGTGGAAGCCGCGGGCATCGACCGTCGGACGTCGATCGTATTGCTGGTTGCGATTGTCGTCGTGTTTGCGTTTGCATTTGCAATCGGTCGCGCCACGGGTGAGAAAGCCGTTGCGCACAACGGGGAAGGGTCCTTCGCCGAACATCTTGGTGCGTCGGTCCAGGTACGAATTCCCAAGAGCCTCAGCGCGGTACCGCTCATTGTGGCGCCCATCTCGGCGAAAAAGGGTCGCCAGTCACACCAGAGCAGTGGCTCCGTTTCGGCGTCCTCGCTCCGACCCCCCGCGACGTTTCAGTCGTCGTCCGCGGGCTTGACGTCGCCTGCTCTCGCGCATCATCCGGCTGTGGGGGCGCCCGCGGTATCTCGGGCTCCTTCGCATGCCGGCGGGGCGCCCAGCGCTGGAGCCGTCTCACCGCCTACTCGAGGCCCATCCCGTACGGGAGCCGGCAGCGGCGGCGGCGGATCGTTCGACAGCTCCAGCTGACCGATGCGACACCGCAACGGCAGTGTCTTGGTTCAAATGCTCCCCGTGTTGTTGGCAGTGGCGATCGTCGGCTACCTCCTCGGCGGGAATCACTCGAGCGCTGGACCCCATGCCGCGAGCGCCATCCTCGTCGTAGGAACCCCGGCCGACCCGAATCCGGTGGTCTTGGAATACCCTTCGACGCCCAGCTGGCCGCCGGCGTCGGGTGCACCCAAGCTGCCAGGTCTCACAATCGCGCAATCGCTGACTCTGGCGCCGGGCGGCAACGCCCATGGTGCGGGGCTGATCGCAGGCCAAATATCAGCCGAAGCTTCGACCCCGCTTCCGGCGCCGTTTCTCGCTCGACTGCATGAAGTGCCCACGGCCGAAGTCGTGAGCCTGTTCAATACGCAGGCCTACCGTTACCGCCGCCTGTTTCCGAGCGGATCCGACGATGAGCTCACGCTCTATGCGATCCCTGGGACGACCGGTAGCACCGCCATGATCGCCTGTTACGCAGCGATCTCCTCGGAGACCTCGACTTATCTAGATGCTTGCGAACAACTCGCCGGAAAGCTCAGGTTCCAGGTTGAAGGTGAGAGTGAGATTCTGCCCCCGAATGCCGTATACGCCCATCAAATCGGTGAAGTGGTCGCCCGAGTTGACAAGCTGCGTCTCGCGCTGAGGTCGGCGATGAGCCGGCAGTCGGCGCCCGCCGCGCAGGCCCGTGCGGCTCTGCGGCTGGCCGAGGGCTTCGGCGAAGCGTCTCGGTCGATTTCCCTGATCCAGGTATCCCCAGCGGCGAGATGGGCGCAGACAGGTGTTTCGCAGACGCTCTCCGAAGCTCACGACTCCTACCTGGCGCTGGCCACCGCGGCGCGAGCCGATAGACCGTCTGACTACAAGCTGGCACGAACCCTCGTCTACGATGCGGAAGCAAAGATCGTCGCTGCGCTGAAGCGCTATGCACTCGTGGGATACGAGTAGCCGATGCTTAGTCCTCGGCGACATCCCACCCGGCATCGGTGAGGCTCTTCGGCGCGCGACTCTTGACGTCTCGGCTTTCAGTAGGCGCGTGAGCATCCGCTTCGCCCGCTCAGCCCTCCGGGCTGGCGAGGCTTTCCAGAGCGTTCGTTTCGCGGGCTTCAAGCGCGCTCTGCGGCTAGCGAGCCGAGCCTCGCGGCGGGAACCCGAGCCCGAGCGCAGGTTCACCTCGACGGCGCTGATCGCCGCGGCAGACTGCGCACTGGAGAGGACGCCGCTCACGTTCGCGCCGCGAAGAATCGCGGCGACTCGGGCTCCGCTGGATCCCTTGCTCTTGAGCACCCCTCGCAACTCGCCGTGGAGGCTTCGGAAATGGACGTACTGGCGCTGCGCGGCCGAATAGTCGTGCGCCCGGATGGCCGTGCTGTCCCGGTTCATCGTGACGAGCAGCGCGTCGGTGATGGCGTTGGCCCTTGCGCTGTTCGGCGAGCATCGCCAGCTCGGCCGCGCGAAGTCTCGTGCACAGAGTCTGCGTTCGGCGCCGGCGGTGGCGGCGCAGGACGGTAAAGCCGGATCGCTTGGGCGGGCGCGGCTTTGCGAGCCGGTGGAACCGGCGATCGGGTGGGTCGCTGATGATCCGGTAGTCGTTGATCACCCTTGCCGTCGCGTCGTTGCTCTCCAGCAGCGCGCCATGTCTGGCCGAGTTCGTCCAACACGGTGGAGAACGCGAGACCCGAGTTCAGTCCGAGCGCGACCGACAGGCCGTGTGCCTTCCAGGCCTCTTCGAGTGCCGGGCCAAGGTCTTCCCGTGCCTGTTCCTTGAGCTGTTTGAGGCGCGCTTCGCTCGTTTTCGGTCGCGGGGGTCCGCTTTTCGGGCTCCGGCCTTCGCCGCTCGGGGCGGGGTTGGTCTTGATGTTGTTCCCCGCCGCGGGGCTGGTCGCGCTCACCGTGAGCGTCATGCGTCTCCTTGACGTGGGTTTCCGCGGGCAGGCACGCGCAGTGGCTGATGCCGTCGAAGGAGAACGTCCGGGTCCTCGTCGCGGGCTTGCCGGGCGAGAATTCGAGCGGCTCCAGGATCGCTTCGTATTCCTTCGAGCTGGGCGGGCGAGAAGGTTTCCTGTTTGAGCAGCATCTCGTTCGGCTGCAGAAGCTCTTCGAACTGAGCTGAGCTGCAGCTCCCTTTCTCGGCTTCGAGGACCGGGACAAGTTGAGGGGACGCCGGTGGCGACGTACTTCCAACCCGGGCTCGGGAAGTCGCTGGTCTCGTTCAGGAACCAGCCTCCCGCGACCGGGTTCTTCGCCGCCGCGAGCGAGAGCGTCGCCGTGTCGAGTCGTAGCAGTTGCCGTTCCCTTCGGTCGAGGCCGACCCGCTCACCGACGAGAAGTCGAGCGCCAGGCACCCGTCGGAGCCGGCCGAGTTGGAGGTGGCGGTCCAGCTGAGCGTGCGCAACTGGTGGGCCGGCTTGCCCTTGGTTGGGAACACCTCGAGCGACATCTTCCCCGAGTAGGTGATCTGTACCAGGGGGCAGCGATGCGGCCGAGGCCGTCTCGGGCAGGGCGGGCGGCATGACGGCGAGGAGGAGCGTTAGCGCGAGTGCTCGGCGATGCCCTGTCATACCACGAAGCAGGCGAGCAGCAGCCCCCTTGGTCAGGTCGCGTCTCCTCAGAACCATCTGGGCAAGCTATCAGCGCCGGCGTTACGGTGGTGGCGGCGTTGGGTCCTTGTTGCGTTCGTGTCTCAGCCCGCGGCGCGAGACCGCAAAACCACCCGAGCCCCGCGCCCCGGGATCATCGTCACGTTGCGATGATGCGCGTGCTCGGGCTCGGGGCGGTCGGCTTCCAAATCCAAGCGACGGACCATGGCCTCGAGTACTACGCGTTGCTCGGCCATCGCCAGTGCGGCGCCGAGGCAGCGACGGGTGCCGCCGCCGAAAGGCAGCCACTCATAGGTTCCAGGTGGCCGCCCACCTTCATGCTCCAGCCAGCGCTCCGGGCGATAGGTGAACGGGTCGGGATAGAGGTCCTCGCGGTGGTGGACGAGCAGGATGCTGATGCTGACGCCCTGGCCCGCCGGCACCACGTACTCCCCGAGGCGCCACGGCACCGCCACTCGGCGTCCGATGATCGGGATCACCGGACGCGAGCGCATACCCTCGATGATCGCCGCCTCGACGTGCTCGTCGGACTGGGTGTCTGAGCGCACGGCGTCGCGCAACCGCTCATACGCCGCCGGGGTTCTGACCAGGCGCTCCCAGGTCCAGGCCAGGGAGTTGGCGGTCGTCTCAAAGCCGGCCAAGACGAGCGTGAGCAGCTCGTCGCGCAGCTCGTGATCGGTCATCCGCTCGCCGTCCTCGCTCGTGGCGCGCAACAGCAGCGAGAGGATGTCGCCCCGCTCCTCGAGGTCGGCGGCGCGGCGACGCTCTTCGATCACGGGATAGGTGGCGCGGTCCAACAGAGCCACCGCGGCTCGTGTGAGGCCGACGGGCTTTTCGCGTCCAAGATTGGAGAGTTCGCCGAACAGAGTCAGGGGGGAGGTCGAGGCTGCCGCCAGTTGCTTGATCGTGATCTTCAACCGATGCTCGGCGCTTCCCTGTGCGGGAGCGCCTTCGATACCGAAGATGCCCGACATGATCACGTCGAGGGTGATCGCCTGCATCTTCGGGGCGAGCGCAAATGGGCGCCCGACCGGCCAGCGGTCCAGTTCGCGTTCGGTGACGTCGCGAATCATCTGCACGTAGTTCTCGATCGCCTCGCCGTGAAAAGGGGGTAGCAGCAGCTTGCGCTGGCGCAGATGGCTCGGGCCGTTCGCGGTCAACACCGAGTTCGGGCCCACGATCGGGCGCAGCGGCGACTCGGCGGTCAGCGAGGGCACCAGTTCGGGCTTGGCGGTGAACAGGGAGCGGACATGGTCGGGGTGGCTGGTTATGACGACCCCGCCGGGGATCACGACGAAGCGAACCTCGAACACGTCGCCGAGTTCGCGACGCGCGGCGAACACGAACTGGATCTGGCGCTGGGTGAAGCGCAGGGTCTGCGCGACTCTGGGTAGCCGCACGCTCGGCGCTGCGTGCAGCGGCTCGGTGTCCTCCACCGGGCCGGCCGGAGAGGCGGGCGCCTGCCCCCTGTAGGGAGAGTGCTCGAGCGGCGCGTTGACTGGGCGATCCATGACCGAGGAGGACTCCATCGCGCAACACGCTAGCGCACCGATGCTGTGCGGTTTGCGGTGCGCCACCGTGGGCCGGTTTGCCCGAGTGGGCCGCTTTACCCCGCGTGGGCCGGCTTGCCCCAGGTGGGCTCGGCGCTAGATCCGCACCCGCCCATAGGCCGAGCTGAGCAAAGGCTCCAATTCCGCCAACACCTGCAGATGCCGCTGCGCCCAGGCGATCGCGAGTCCGGGCTGTAGGGCCCCGTCGTCCCCGACGTGCTCCAGCACGACCAACCGGCCCGGGCCGCCGGCGCTTCCCCGATTCTCATCGACCTCCGGCGCGGGCGCGTCGTCGATCTGTCCGATCGCCGACCCGAAGGCCTCGTACCAGTCGCAGCGAGCCCGCCGTTCGCCTTCGAGCACGCGCTGGGCTTGGGCGAGTCGGGGCTCCTCGTCTCCGATCGGCCCCAGGCGCATGAACGAGTGGGCGTCCTCGAGCAGACGGGCCACCCGCCGCACGCGCGCGCTGCCGGCGGCGATCAGAGTCAGGTCGTTGATGTGCAGACGCGCCGAGCTGCGGTTGGCCAGGTAGTCGCGCAAAGCCGTGTCGAGCAGCTGGGAGCTGTCGAAGGCTTCGCGCGCCGCGCCGCTCGATCCAGCCTCGGCGCCGTCGCCGAGCAAAGCGCTGATCGTCGCGTCGAGATAGCGCGAAGCGCCCGCGTAGGCGGCGGCGATCGTGCCGCGCAGGACGGTGCTTGCCCCGCGGGGCCACAACAACAGTCCCACCAGCAGGCTGACCGAAGCCCCGATCGCGACGTCCTCGACACGGACGAGCCCGACCCTCCAGCCGACCGGTTGGATCAGGTTGAAGAGGATCAACACGACGATCGTGAATCCCGCTTGCCCGGCGGCGAAGGACATCGCGTAAGGGGCATAGGCGGCGAGCAGCACCGCCGGCGGGAGCACCGCCCACAGGACACCTTGGTCGGCGCCGACGGCGACCACGATCAGGCCACCGAGCACGATCCCGGCGAGCGTGCCCACCAAGGCGGAGGCGATCGTGGCGCTTGTCGAGAGGGCGCTCGAGCGCAGGACCGACATCGTGCCGAGCACGACCCAGAACGAGTTCTGGAGATCGGCCAGCTGTCCGACGAGGACGGCCAAGGCCAAGCCCGAAGCCCAGCGCACACTGTTGCGAAGCCATACCGACCTCGTATTCGCGTGGGTGCGCAACAGACGCCGCGCCGTCGCAAAGCTGGCCCGGAGCGTCTTCGGCGAGAGGAGGCCCACGTCGCCGCAGCCAAGTTGCGCGTCGCGACCGGCTTGCAGGATCCCGTAGGCGATGGCCCGCAGGCGATAGGCCTCGTCCAGCTCGACTTCGGCCTCGGCCTCGTCGCGGTCGGGGAGCATCTGCTGGAAGTGTGCGAGCTGGGCTCCCCCGAAGGCCTGGTGGGCCTCTCTGAGGCGGGCAAGCTCGCCGTCCACCTGGGAGCGCACGCGCTCATCCGCGGGGCCGTCGAGCAAGAGGGCTATCGCGCGCAACGTACTGCACGCATGCAGCTCGACCGCGGCACGCTCAACCGGACACGGCGCAGAGGGCCCCGATAGGGCGGGAGGCCGGTCGGCGATGCGCAAGAGCCACCCGAAGCCGTCGATCAGGCGTGCGAGTGCCGCCGTCGGGCCAGACGTTCCGGAGGGTCGCTGGGTCATCGACACGAAGCGGTCGCGTACCGAGATCACCGCCTCGCGGGCGTCGTGCAGCGCTGTGTCGGCCGCGGCGCTCTGCTCTTGCGAGCGGGCCTCAGCCAGGTCCGCAAGCGAGCGGGCTGCTTGGGCGGCTTCGCGCCGCAGAGCGCTACGGGGCCGGCCGGGCCACAACAGCAAAGCCGCGGGGATCGAGAGCGCACCGGCCAGAGCCCAACCCGCCAGACGGTCGGGAATCTCCGAGGCGTGGGCGCTCACCATCACCGGCAACACGAAGGTGAGCGTGACCGCCGCGCGGGCGGCCACCACGTAGTCGTCGAGTACGCCGGCGAACAGGATCGCGAAGGCCACCATGCCCATCGCAACCGTGGCAAGCCAGGTTGTGCGCGAGCAGAGGGTGCCGAGCACGATCAAGAGCGCTCCGACCGCGAGCAGCAACAGGTAGGCGCGCAGGCGGGCGCGGGGAGACCCACCGAAATCGGCGAACACGAGTAGGGCCATCGAGCCGAAGGCGGCGAACAGGGCCATCTGTTTGTCGCCGATCGCGACGAGCGACAGCGCAAAAGCAAGTGGCACGACGATCGCCGCTCGCAGGGCTCCCTTCAGGACGAACATGCCCGGATCGGCCTTGCGCAGTGTCCGCATGGTGGGAGGCTAGGGTACGCCCGTGCGGATCGCGACTTGGAATGTGAACTCGGCCAAGCAGCGCATGCCCAGGCTCTTGGCTTGGCTTGACGAGAGAGGCCCCGACGTGGTGTGTCTGCAGGAGACTAAGCTCACCGATGAGGCCTTCGGCAAGCTGCTCGGCGAGGATCTATCCCAGCGCGGCTATGAGGTGGCGGCGCACGGGGAGCCGAGTTGGAACGGCGTTGCGATCCTTTCGCGTGTGGGCTTGGAGGATGTCGCGGGCGGTCTCTCGGATGGGCCCGGCTTTCCCCACCAGGAGGCACGCGCCGTTTCGGCGACCTGCGACGGGGTCAGGGTGCATTCGGTATATGTGCCGAACGGACGGACCCCCGACTCAGAGCACTACAAGTACAAGCTGGCGTGGCTGGCCGCGCTGAGCGAGGCGGTCCGGGCGCGACCGGAGGCGGTGGTGGTGTGCGGGGATATGAACATCGCGCCAACGGATCTGGACGTGTTCGACCCCGAGGCTTATGTCGGCCAGACGCATGTCACCCCGCCCGAGCGAGCGGCGCTCGCCGAACTACAGGGTGTGGGGCTGCGTGACGTGGTGCGCGAGCGCTGGCCCGAGGAGCAGGTCTTCACCTACTGGGACTATCGCGCGGGAATGTTCCACCAGAACCTGGGGATGCGCATCGACCTGGTGTTGGCGGCGCCGGTCGTGGCCGACCGGGTGAAGGCGGCTTGGGTCGATCGTCAGGCCCGCAAGGGCACCGGTCCGAGCGACCATGCACCGGTGATCGTGGACTTGGACGAGGCGCCCGACGGCGACATCGGCCCGATGGTCCCACCCCCGTCGGCGCCGAGGACCAAGCGGGGCAAGGCCAAAATTCCGCAGGCGTCCTGAATTCGCAGCTCTACCGGCGTGCTTTGACTGCTGGCGCGCGACTGGATGGAAGCCACCAACTGCCTCGTGTAGGCGCCGGGAGACGCATAATCTCTTTGATGTCGCGTACGCCAAGCCTTTGCGGCCGCGCTTTGGACGGTCGCTATGAGTTGCGGGCGCTGATCGGCGAGGGGGCCTTCGGGCGCGTGTATGAGGCGCGCGATTTGCGTCTGGATCGGGCGGTCGCCGTGAAGCTGATCAAGCCGTGGTGGGCCGAGGACAGCGCCTGGGTCGAGCGGTTCGAGCGCGAGGCGCGGATGTTGGCGCGGGTCAGCGACCCGGGGATCGTGCGGATCTATGACATCGGACACGCCGAGGAGGGGCCTTACTACGTGGCCGAACTGGTCGAGGGCGAAAGCTTGGCGGAGAAGCTGCGCGACTGCGCCCTGCCTTTGGGCGAGGCACTCGAGGTGGCAGAGCAACTCTGCAAAGCGCTGGCCAGCGCGCACGCACAGCGGATCGTGCATTGCGATGTGAAGCCGGCCAACGTGCTGCTCGGCCTCGACGGCCAGGTCAAGGTCGGCGATTTCGGCGTAGCTCGTCTGGCGGAGGGCACCTCGCAGGCGCCGGCAGTCACGATCGCGGGCACCCCGCGCTACATGTCTCCCGAGCAGGCTCGTGGATTGCCGACGAGTCCCGCCACCGACGTGTACAGCGCCGGTGTGGTGTTGTACGAGATGCTCGCGGGCAATCCGCCGTTCGAGCACGCATCGGCCGTTGAGCTTGGCTTGCGCCACATCCAGGACGAGCCGCCCCCGCTGCCCGCGACGGTCCCTGGCGCATTGCGCGAAGTGGTCGATCGAGCGCTGGCCAAGTCCCCGTCCGGGCGATACCGCGACGGGGCGGCGATGGCGCTCGCTTTGGAAGGGCTCGGTGATTTGCGCGACACGGCAGCGACGAGCATCTTGGGTCCGGGCCGGCGCGCGGCAGCCTCGTCTGCGACGCCGCCGACTTGGGTCATGGGAGCCGAGCTGGGTATCCCGCCCTCGAGGCCTCCCGCTGGGCGTCGGAGGGACGTGACGCCGCGACGTCCGCGTCGAGCGACGATTCTGGCGGCGCTGTGCCTGGCGGTCCTCGGCCTCGCGGTGGCGGGGCGCCTTGTTTTGGGCGCGTCGGCTCCGGGGGTGAAAGTGCCGGAGGTGGTGGGCGCGCCGTCTGCGACCGCCGAGAGCGCGATAAAGCGCGCGGGATTGCGCTACGCCGTCAGGTTCGTACCGGCCCCCGGATCGAGGCCCGACGCGGTGACACACCAATCGCCGCCGCCATCGGCGCGGGTGCGCAAGGGCTCGACGGTCGCGTTGCACGTCGCCGAGGCGCCTCGCTGGCGCGAGCTGACAAGCTTCTCGGGCGTCGATAACGGCGCTTCGGTGCCGCTGCAAATCTTGGGCGCCAAGTGGAAGATCGACTACCACATGAGCTACGAAGGCACGTGCACGCTGCTGCTCGTGTGCTTCGGCCCGAGCGCGGAGGTGGAAGACGTGCATAGCGGCTCCAGCTTCGACAGCTTCGAACTGGGCGAAAGCGAAAGCGAAAGTCATACCTTCGAAAGCGGCCCCGGCCTGTATCGGTTGAAGCTCTCAGGCGGCCACGATTCGGCGCGCTGGTCGGTCGCGGTCTACGACTACTACTGAGCCGGCGCTCAGGAGGAGCGCGCGAACAGGCGCAGGAACAGCAGGAACACGTTGACGATGTCCAGGAAGATCCCGGCCGCCAAGGGGATCGCTTCGTCTCCTCCGGCGCGGCGCAGACGGTTGAAATCGACGACCGTGTACAGCCCGAAGATCAACAGTCCAAGCAAGGCATAGACCGTGTAGAGCGCGGGGATGCGCACGAAGATGAGGATGATCCCGGCCACAATCAGGCCGAGCAGCAGGAAGAAGAGGGTGCGATACAGGAACGAGAGGTCGCGGCGGATCGCATAGCCGCCGGCGCCGAGGCCACCGACGAAAAGGGCGGTTGCGCCCAAAGCTTGGCGCACCGCGGTGGGGTCGGTGGCCGAGTAGTAGTTGACCGTCGTCGAGATCGAGGCGCCGAGCAAGAGGCCGAATGTGAACAGCAAGGTCAAAGCCAGACCGTGGTGTCCGCGCGCATTGGCCACGTTGAGTCCGACCAGGCACCCGAGCGCCACCAGCCACGCGATGAACCAACCGGCGCCGCCCATTTCGCGGGCGAGATAGACGCCGAGGGTGGCGAAGCCGACGGTGACGGCGACAAGCCCCATGACCCTGCCGAACAGGGACTGGGTGCGTGACGCGGGCGCTTCGGCGGCGAAACCCTGGGTGCTCATGGTCGAGATCGTAGGGCTTTGCGCGGTCGTCTGCCAAGGCTTGCGAGCCGAACGACGCGACGATGGGACGCCCGTCTCTTCCCAGCCGGCGCGGCGTCAGTCGATCAAGCGCTTGCCGAGTCGCCAGATCGCGAGCCGCCACATGAGCACCGCGAACACGATCAGGACGGCCGCGTTGACGAGGTCGCCGGAGCCGAGCTGGTCGAAGCAGGCGTCGCGCACTAGCTGGACGCAGTGATAGAGCGGGTTGATCTTGGCGATCGTTTGCAGGACGGAGGGCAGCTGGGAGACCGGGAAGAAGGTGCCTGCTACCAGGAACATGGGTGTGAGCACGGCGGAAGTGATGTAGTTGAAGTTGTCGATCGTCTTGGCGACCGCCGCGACGGTGACTCCGAAGCCGGCGAAGCCGAAGCCCGTGACGAAGCCGATCAGGGGCACCAAGAGCATCCCCCACGTGGGCTCCAGGCCGAAGGCGAAACCCACGACCAAGGGCGCCATCCCGTACACGCCGGCCCTGATCGAGATCCACAGGATCTCGGCGGTGATCAGCTCCTCGACGTCGACGGGGGCGGCGAGCACCGCGTCGTAGGTGCGCTGGAACTGCCAGCGGATGAATGTGTTGAACATGCCGGGGAAGGCCGAGGAGAAGAGGACCGCGGTGGCGACGACGCCGGTGGCCACGTACTGCACGTACGTGACGCCCGCCAAGTGGGGCAGGAGCGAGCCGAAGCCGAGCCCGAACGCGAGCAGGTAGATCGTGGGTTGGACGATCGAGGAGAATGTGGTGGCCTTCCAGTAGCGTCCGAAGATCGCCACGTCGCGACTCATCACGCCCGCCAAAGCAGCCGGTTCCAGGCGACGGATGCGGCGAGGTTGGGCGCTCATTCGATCTCCTCCCCGGTCAAGGCCACGAAGGCATCCTCCAGGTTGGCGGGCCGCCGCACGCCCTCGGGCGCCTCGCCGTTGAGCGACTCCGCGCGCATGATCGCCACGGCCGGACCGGAGCGGCGACTGCTCCACCCTTCGGCGGCGGCTAGGTTGCTGACCTCGAGCAGGCGCTCGGGCGGACCGTAGACCTCGACGACCTGCTCGCCGGCGTGCGCACGGACCAACTCGGCGGGAGTTCCTTGGGCGATGATCTGGCCTTTGCTCATGACGGCGACGGTGTCGGCGAGGCGCTCGGCCTCCTCGATGTAGTGGGTGCTCATCAGGGCGGTGACGCCTTCGGTGCGCAAACCGTCGATCAGAGACCACAGCTCTTGGCGCACCTGGGGGTCGAGGCCGACGGTCGGCTCGTCGAGCAGGACCAGGCGGGGGCGGTGGATCAGGCCGCGCGCGACGAGCAGGCGTCGGCGCATCCCACCGGAGAGCTCGCGCACGATCGTGTCCGCGCGGGGCACGAGGTTGGCGATATCCAAGGCGCGCTGCACCGCGGCGTCTCGCTCGGCGCGCGCGACCCGGTAGAGGCGCGCGTAGACGGTCAGGATCTGCCGGCAGGTGAGCTCCACGTCGAGGTTGTCGAGCTGGGGCACGACCCCCATCTCAAGGCGCGACTGCTTGGATTCGCGCGGCAGGTCGTAGCCGAGTACCGAGAGGGTGCCCTCGTCGGCGATCGTTTGCGCGGTGAGCATCCGCATCGTCGTGGACTTGCCGGCCCCGTTGGGTCCAAGCAAGCCGAAGCAGATGCCGGGCTCGACCTCGAGGTCCAAGCCGTTGACCGCCACGATCTCTCCGTAGCGCTTGACGACTCCCCGCAGGGCGATCGCCGGAGCGGCGCCCGCTATCTCGTTCCCCTCTGGGTTCATCGCTCGACACTCTACGAGGGTCACCTCTTGGTCGCCTCTTGTAGGGGTGGGGGACCGAAGTTCGTGCGTAGCGGATCACCCGAACCTGACGATGCGCCGGCGGCTCGGAGGCCCTACCGTGGTGGTCAACGTCTTTCAATCGAAAGGGAGTCCTCATGTCCGATCAGCCGGTGTTCGTGTTCCTAGCCGCCTACGACAACATCCCGGACGCCGAGCTCGACTACGAGGCGGTGTTCGAGTTGCACGCCGCTGGAATCATCGGCACGTTCGACGCCGCGGTCGTGGAGAAGGGCGAGGACGGCAAGGTGAAAGTCCATAAGACCGAGAAGCCCACCCAGCATGGCGCTTGGACGGGGATCGCGGTGGGTGCGATCGCGGGCATTTTGTTCCCGCCCACGATCATCGGTAGCGCCATTGTGGGCGGCACCGCGGGCGGCGTCATGGGTCACCTGTGGCGGGGCATGTCTCGCGGCGACTTGAAGGACCTGGGTGAGCTGCTCGACGAGGGCCAGGCCACGCTCATCGTGATCGGGCGCTCGAAGCTTGGCGAGCAGATCGAAAAGGCGGCCGCGCGGGCGCAGAAGGCCACCGAAAAGGAACTGAAGGCCGACGCCAAGCAACTCGACGCTGAACTGGACGAGGCCGCGAAGGGGCTTGCCTCAAGCTGAGCGAACCGCACGAGCGTCGATGCGCGGCTGGGCCCGAGCCGGTGAGACCGCCATGGCTTCGGCGGAACGAGTGTGGGTGCCGTGATCGACCTGCACTCCCACATCCTGCCCGAGCTCGACGACGGCGCCCTCAGCTTGGAGGACGCGGTCGCGATGGCCGGGCAAGCTTGGGAGGACGGCATCGAGGCGGTGTGCGCCACGCCCCACATTCGCCACGACCACGACGTCCACATACCCGAGATCGCCGAGCGCGTGGCAGCGTTGCAAGCGAGGCTCGACGACGCTGGGATCCCCGTTCGGGTCCTGCCCGGCGGCGAGCTCGCCCAGACCGCGGCCGCCTCGTTGTCGGCTCAGGAGCTGCGCTTGGTCTCGCTCGGCGGAGCCGGCGGCTGGGTGCTCTTGGAGCCGGCGCCTGGGCCACTCGACGCGGAGTTGCGCAAGACCGTTGATTCGCTGCAACGCGGCGGCGTGGGCGTCGTGCTCGCCCACCCCGAGCGCCACGCGGGCGCCGATTTCGAAGAGCACCTGCGGGCGCTCGCCGAGCAGGGCTGCCTGATTCAGTGGACGGCCGATTTCGTGGCGCGTGCGATCCCCGGCGACCTGGTGCTCGACTATGCCACCAAGGGGCTCCTGCATCTCTTGGCAAGCGACGCCCACTCCTCGCTGGCTGGGCGGCCCGTGCGTCTCTCGCACGCCTTCGCGCGCTTGAGCGAGGTGTGCCCGCCCGAGTGGGTGACTTGGATGGCCGAGAGGGCGCCCGCGGCGATCGTGCAGGGAGACCCGCTAACGCCACCTTGGTGAGACACCCGCTCACGCCACCTTGGTGAGCGAAGCCGGCCAGGGCTCCAGACTGACGCTATCCACCAAAGCCTCCACTGCCTCGCGCGAGGCGCTGCCCAAGCCGTGGCGCAGGAAGTTGGCGGCGCCCGCCGCGGCGCCCACCTTCAAGGCCCGGTCGAAGCTCTCGCCGCACGCCCAAGCGGCCGTCATCGCGCCCATCATCGTGTCGCCGCAACCCTCGCGATAGCCGCGCTGCAAATGGGGCGGGGTCAGCCAGCGTGGGCCGGAGTCGTCCAGCACGAGCGCAGGCTGCTCGCCACGCGTCACGATCGCCGCTCGCGCTCCCATATCGCGCATCCGCTGGGCGGCCGCCAACAGCTGACCGGGCTCCGCCACGGGTCCGCTCACCAGCTCTGCGAGCTCCCAGTCGTTGAGCTTGGCCACGTCCGGTTCGCCGCGCAGGGCGCTGTCCATGCGCGGGGAGGAGAGGTCCACCAGCGTGCGGCAACCGTTGGCTTTGGCGTCGGCGATCAGGTCGCCATAGATCTCCAAGGGCAGGGCACCCCCGGGCATCGGGTTGGTCACGATCAGCCAGCCGCAGGCGATCGCTTCGGCGCAGGTCAGCGAGAACAGCTCGTCGAGCTCGTGACGGGAGGGCGGGTCGCTGACCGTCATCGCGATCACCTTTCGTTCTCCCTCGCGCCGGTCGGTGACGTAGCAGCCGCTGGCCGATCCACACGGGACGAGCCGCAGCTCGCCCGGCTCGACGGTCTCGGCCAGCAAGCCTCCCAGCAGATGTCCGCTCTCGCCCCCGATGAACCCGCACAGCACCGGGACGGCGCCCATCTGGGCAACCATGCGCGCGGCCCATGCTCCCTGGCCGCCGGCGTGGAAGTGAATTTGCTCACGTCCTTCGCCCTCCATCTCGATCGTCACGGTGAGCAGCGGATGGGGCGCGAACAGCACGACCTTCGGTCCTTTATCAGGCATCGAGTAGGGAACGTGGTGGGACACGTTGTCCTGTTACCCCTCTCGGGTTAATCGCACGCGCTACCCAGCGGCTGTTGTGCCATCGGCTCGGGCGGTCGGTAGCCTGCACTCCATGTCGATTGCGGTCACCCTCCCGGACGGAAAAGCGCTGGCGCTGCCTGACGGCGCCACGGGCGCCGACGTGGCCGCGGCGATCGGACCCGGCCTGGCCAAAGCGGCGCTGGCGATCGAGCTCGACGCGCCCTATGGCCCGGCGAGCGGCGAGGTGCGCGACCTGGCGCGACCTTTGCCCGACGGTGCCCGGATCGCGATCGTGACCGCCAAGAGCGGCGATCCCTCGCTGGCGCTGATACGCCACGACGCGGCGCATGTCTTGGCAAGCGCGGTGATGGAGCTGTGGCCCGGCGTGAAGATCTCGATCGGGCCGGCGATCGAGAACGGCTTCTATTACGACTTCGAGTTCCCGCCGGGTGTCTCCATCTCCCAAGAGGACTTCCCCAAGATCGAAGCGAAGATGGCCGAGCACGTCAAGGCGGCCGAGCGGTTCGTGCGCGAGGACGTCTCGCCTGCAGCGGCCCGCGAGAGGTTCGTGGCCGAGCGCCAGGACTACAAGGTCGAGCTGATCGACGATCTCGTCTCGGGCGCTCCGCCGGGCGAGCCTTTGGAGACGGTGTCGCTCTACACCAACGGCCCCTTCACCGACCTGTGCCGTGGTCCCCACGCGCCGACCACCAAGACGGTGGGAGCCTTCAAGTTGCAATCGGTCGCGGGCGCCTACTGGCGCGGGGACTCGACACGGACGATGCTCACCCGCATCTATGGGACCGCGTTTCACACCAAGGCCCAGTTGGCCGAGTACTTGGAGCGCTTGGAGCAGGCCGCCTTGCGCGACCACCGTAAGCTGGGACGCGAGCTCGGCTTGTTTCACTTCTCCGACGTTTCGCCCGGGGCCGCCTTCTGGACGGGGGCGGGCACCAGCGTCTACAACTCGCTGGTTTCGCTTTCCCGGGAGATGGGCTCCGAGCGCGGCTACACCGAGGTCAAGACGCCCCTCATCTATGACGCCGAGCTTTGGAAGACCTCGGGGCACTGGGGCAAGTACCGCCAGAACATGTTCACCGTGCAGGTCGAGGAGCGCGAGATGGGCGTCAAGCCGATGAACTGCCCCGGCCACGCCCACTTGTTCAAGAGCTCGCGCCACTCCTACCGGGACCTGCCGGTGCGCTATTCAGAGCCGGGCTTGTTGCACCGCAACGAGGCCTCGGGCGTGTTGCACGGGCTCTTGCGCGTCAGGCACTTCGCCCAGGACGACGCCCACATCTTCTGTACCGAGGAGCAGGTCCAGGACGAGGTGGCGGCCTGCTTGGAGTTCGCTTTTGCGACCTATCGCCTGTTCGAGTTCGACGTGCGCTTGGAGCTCTCCACGCGCCCGGCGCAGCGAGTCGGAGACGACGAGCTGTGGGATCGTGCCGAGCAGGCCTTGACCAACGCGCTGGAGTCCCAAGGCTTGGCGTATGAGCTGAACCCGGGCGACGGCGCTTTCTATGGTCCGAAGATCGACATGCACATGACCGACTCGCTTGGGCGCTCCTGGCAGCTGGGCACGGTGCAGCTCGACTACAACATGCCGGCTCGCTTCGAGCTCACCTACACGGGCGCGGACAACGCCGAGCATCGGCCGGTCATGATCCACCGTGCCTTGTTCGGCTCATACGAGCGCTTCATCGGGATCATGCTCGAGCACTTCGCGGGCGAGCTGCCGGTGTGGCTGGCGCCGGTGCAGGCGATCGTGTTGCCGATCTCCGAGCGCGTAGGGGAGTACGCCGTCGGCGTGTACGAGCGGCTGCGGGCCGCCGGCTTGCGCGCGGAGCTCGACGAGCGCAACGAGTCGGTGGGGCGCAAGATCCGCGAGGCGGAGCTGCGAAAGATCCCCAACATGCTGATCGTCGGCGAGCGCGAGGCCGCCGAGCAGGTGGTGGCTCTGCGCGAGCATCGCAAGGGCGACGCGGGCAGTCTTTCCGTAGAGGAGTTCATCCGGCTATACTTCGATGCCTTGACGGCTCGAAATCCACTCACGGCGCAGCGCGTAGCTTCAGCTTGACGCGCATCTTCACAAGCTAGTGGCCGTCCCCCGCAGGTTCGACCGCCGTCCCCCCGAGCGGGACCAGACCAGGATCAACGAGCGTATCCGCGTGCCCGAGGTGCGCGTGATCGACGACGAGGGCAACCAGGTTGGCGTGATGAAGACGCCCGACGCGCTCAAGTTCGCCCAGGAGCGCGACCTCGATCTCGTGGAGGTTGCGCCCGAGGCCAAACCGCCCGTTTGCCGGGTGCTCGACTACTCCAAGTACAAGTACGAGCAGGCCCAGAAGGTCAAGCAGGCGCGCAAGCACCAGCAGCAGATAACGGTGCGCGAGATCAAGTTCAGGCCGAAGATCGCCGAGCACGACTACGACACCAAGAAGCACCATGTCGAGCGCTTCCTGCGCCACAAGGACAAGGTCAAGATCACGATCATGTTCCGCGGCCGCGAGGTGACCCATCCCGAGCGCGGCGTGATGATCCTCGACCGCCTCGCCGAGGAGCTTGCCGAGCTGGGCGTGGTCGAGCAGCGCCCCACCCAGGACGGGCGCAACATGACGATGATGTTGGCCCCCTCCAAGGCGGTCTTGGCCGGCAAGGCCGACGGGCACGAGGGGCATGTCGATGCGTCGCAGGATGGGCACCTCGCGGTCGCTGAGGACGGGCACGTCGAGGTCGCTCCGGACGGGCAGGTCGCTACCGCGGTGGACAACGCGGAGGTCTCAGTGGAGGCCCCCGAAGCGGTCGTTGCGCCCCCCGTGGAGAGCCAGAACGGCGCCTCCGACGGCTCCGTGTCATAATCACCCCTTCGAGGGTGGCGCAGGCGACCGCAGGTCGCCGAGCCGGGACCCTCGTTCTTTGATCCTATGCCCAAGATGAAGACTCACAGCGGCGCCAAGAAGCGCTTCAAGGTGACCGGTACCGGCAAGGTCCGGGCCAGGCACTCCTACTCGAGCCACATCCTCGAGAAGAAGTCGCCCAAGCGCAAGCGCACCTTGGCGCACCCGGTGATCCTCACCGATCACGACACGCCGCGGGTCAAGAGGCTTTTGGGGGTCGGCAAATGACGCGGGTCAAGCGCTCGGTTCACGCCCGCAAGAAGCGCCGGGCGACACTTGAGTTGACGAAGGGCTTCAGGGGCGAAGCTCACTCCAACTACAAGCGCGCCAAGGAGGCCTTGATGAAGGCCGACGCGTACGCCTACAGGGACAGGCGTAACCGCAAGCGCGACTTCCGCAGGCTTTGGATCACCCGTATCAACGCGGCCGCCCGTCAGAACGGGATGAGCTACTCGCAGTTCATGCACGGTTTGTCGCTCGCCGGCGTGGAGCTGGACCGCAAGGTATTGGCCGACATCGCCGTGCGCGACGCCGACACATTCCGACGTTTTGCCGAGACCGCCCGCGAGGCGTCGGCTGCCTGATCGGACAGTCAACAGAGGAACCTCTCGGGCGCTGCTCCTTCGGGACCGGCGCCTTTTTTTTACCCACGACACCCTCCCCCGATGCCAATGACGCCTATTGCCTCCCAACAGAACCCCAGGATCAAGGAGTTGCGCAAGCTGCGTCGCGGGCGCGATCGTGCCCGTAGCGGCCGGTTCCTGGCCGAGGGCGAGGATCTGGTCGCGGCGGCCATCGAGGCGGGCAGACCCGCGGTAGAAGGCTTCCGTCTCGCGGGCACGGCCATCGGCGGCTCGGGCTTCCAGGACGTGCAAGCGGACGTGCTGGCAAGCGTCTCCACGCTGGGGTCGGGAACGCGAGCGATCGGTGTCTATGAGCAGCGCTTCGGCGAGCCGGTCGGCCCACTGTGTGTGTATCTGCACGGGGTGGCCGACCCGGGCAACGTGGGCACAGTGCTGCGGTCCGCGCTTGCGTTCGGGGCCTCCTCGGTGGCGCTTGGCCCGGGCTGTGCGGACCCTCATTCGCCGAAGGCTGTGCGGGCCAGCATGGGTGCGATCTTCGCGCTCGCGCTCGCGCGCGTGGAGGACCTTGCTGAGCTGCCGGGCGAGCGCTGCGCACTGGTTGCGGGCAGGGGTGTGCCGATCCAGCAACTCGCCACCGGCGGTCCTCTCACGCTGCTCGTCGGCGCCGAGCGCGAGGGGCTGCCCGAGCACGTGGTGAACGCGTGCGAGCACACCGCTCACATCGCGATCGCCTCCGAGTCGCTGAATGCCGCGATGGCGGCCACGGTGGCGCTATACGAGACGACTCGCTCCTCAAATCGCCTAACACAAAGAGGGGCTCTGCTCCCCGGCCTGCGGCCGGCAGCGCCACCCTCTAGGGTCCCACCGTCATGATCGAACGGATAGACGAGTTGCGCGTGCAGGCGCAGGGTGAGATCGAGGCGGCCTCCAGTAGCGAGGCGGTCGAGGCGCTACGAGTGCGCTATCTCGGCCGTAAGGCCGAGCTTCCACAAATGTTGCGCTCCGTCGCGACGCTCGCGCCGGAGCAGCGCGGGGCGGTGGGCAAAGCCGCCAACGAAGCCAGGCGCGCTTTGGAGCAGGCGATCGAGGCGCGCGCTGAGGCGCTCGACGCGAGCGAGCTGGAGGAGCGCTTGAAGGCCGACACGGTCAACGTCACGCTGCCCGGGACCCCAGCTCAGCCCGTGGGCCGGCTGCACGTTTTGACCGCCACCATGCGCGAGCTCGAAGACATCTTCTTGGGGCTCGGTTTCACTGTGCTCGAAGGCCAGGAGGTGGAGACCGTTCACTACAATTTCGACGCGCTCAACCATTCGCCGACGCATCCGGCACGGGCCAAGACGGACACGTTTTACGTTCACCGGCCTGGTGCGTCCGGGGGGGAGGGCAACCACACCGAGGGTGGTTTGGGTGGCCCGGAGGACGTCGTCTTGCGCACCCACACCTCGCCGATGCAGATCCGGGCGATGGAGGCGCATCCTCCGCCTCTCTATGTGGTGATCCCGGGGCGCGTGTACCGGCCCGACAGCGACGCCACGCACACGCCCCAATTCCACCAGGTGGAGGGGCTGGCGGTGGACGAGGACATCACCTTGGCCGACCTGAAGGGAACGCTGCTGGCCTTCGCAAAGACCGTGTTCGGCGAGGAGCGCGACGTGCGCCTGCGACCCCACTTCTTCCCGTTTACCGAGCCGAGCGTGGAGGTGGACGTGTCCTGTTTTCACTGCTCGGGCAAAGGCTTCATGGGCGACGGCTCGCGCTGTCCTTTGTGCAAGGGCGAGGGTTGGCTCGAGGTGCTGGGCGCAGGCGAGATCGACCCGAACGTGTACTCCTACGTGCCCACGAGCGAGCGCAACGCCCCGGGATACGACCCCGAGAAGGTCCAGGGCTACGCCTGGGGTATGGGCGTGGAGCGGATCGCGATGCTCAAGCACGGCATTCCCGACCTGCGCCTCTACTACGAAAATGACATGAGATTCCTGGAGCAGTTCGGATGACCACAGGCCCGTATCGCGGCGCCCGAGCGGCGTCCTCGGTCGCTCGCGTGCGTAGCACGCCACGCTCCCTGCGTCCTTGTCGGGCTTGCCCTACGGGCCTGTGGACGCTGGACGGGGAAAGATCACGATGAAGGTCCCTTTGAACTGGTTGCGGGAATACTGCTCGCCCGAGCTCGACACTGCGGCGATCGAGGAGCGCTTGACGATGACCGGGACCAAGGTCGAGACGATCCTCCATCACGGTGTGCCTTCGGTTGAGCATTTCGTGGTGGGGCGCGTGCTCGACGCTCAGCCCCATCCCGACGCCGATCGGTTGAAAGTGTGCAAGGTCGAGGTGGGGCAGGACGAGCCGGCCGACATCGTTTGTGGGGCGCCCAATGTCGCGGCCGGTCAGACCGTGGCGGTGGCTTTGCCGGGCGCGAGGATGCCGGACGGGACGAAGATCAAGGCGGCCAAGCTGAGGGGCGTGCCTTCGCACGGCATGATTCTCGCGGCGGACGAGCTTCAGATCGACAGCGACCACGCGGGAATCATGGTGCTCGCCTGTACCCGTGAGGGTGACGACCTCGTGGTCGATGCGGAGCTTGTGCCCGGAACGCCTTTGGCGGACGTGCTCGCGATATCGACGGACGTGCTCGAGCTGGAGATCACCCCCAACCGGCCGGACTGCTTGGGCGTATTCGGCGTGGCCCGCGAGCTGCACGCGGCCACTGGGGCGCCGCTTGCCGATGAGCCTTGGGCGCAGGATGCGGGGGGCGACGAGGGCGCTCAGGACCTACACGGTGCGGAACCGGCAGCCCAAGGTGGGGAGGAAGGTGTTCCCGCAGAGGGTGCCCCACGCGCGCGCGGTCTTGTTAACGAGAGTAGTTCGCTTAACCAAGCCACGCACGCGCGCGCGGGGCAGGCCGTCGTGGACATAACAGTGGACTGCCCCGACCTCTGCAAGCGCTTCACGGCGAGGGCCTTCGAAGACGTCACGATCGCACCCTCGCCGCCCTGGCTGAAGGCGAGGCTGAGCGCGGCCGGCCAGCGCCCGATCAACAACGTGGTTGACATAACGAACTATGCGATGCTGCTGACGGGCCAGCCGCTGCACGCCTTCGATTCCGACCGCATCGCCGGCGCTCGGCTGAGCGTGCGCAGGGCCAAGGACGGCGAGCGGGTCGCGACGCTCGACGGCCAGGAGCGTACGCTCGACGGCGAGATGGTCGTGATCGAGGATGCCGAGGGTCCGACGTCGATCGCGGGGATTATGGGCGGTGCGCGCTCTGAGGTGGGGCCGCAGACAACCAAAGTTCTGATGGAGGTGGCCAACTGGAGCGGTCCCAACATCCACCGGACGTCGTGGGCCTTGGGGTTGCGCAGCGAGGCCTCGGGGCGCTTTGAGAAGGGCTTGGCGCCGGAGCAGTGCATGCACGCCCAGGCGGTCGCGACGCGGCTGATGATCGAGCTGTGCGGCGCAAAGCTCGTGCCCGGGACGACCGACCTGGCATGGGAGTCGACACCGCTACAGACGCTCAGGTTGCGCGAGCGTAAGGTCGAGGCGATTCTTGGCATGCCGGTGGCCAAGACGCGCCAGGCCGAGATATTGCGGGCACTGGACTTCGGGGTGGCCGACGCGGAGGGACAGTCGAGCGCCGGCGAGCATTCCAGTGCCGGCGGGGCGCCGAGCGATCTTGGCTTGGACGTGACCGTTCCGGCGGTCCGCCGCAACGACGTGAGTAGGGAGGCCGACCTGATCGAGGAGGTCGCGAGGATCAACGGCCTGAGCGAGCTGCCGGCCACCTTGCCCGCCCGCAGAGGGGCCTATGGCCGACTTTCTGAGACCCAGCGGCTGCGCCGACGCGCCGCGGACGCGCTCGTGGGCAGAGGCCTTTACGAGACGGTGGGCTGGACATTCACGGCGCCGAGCCTGCACGACCGCCTGCGCTTGACGTCAGACGACCCGCGCCGAAACGCTCCCCGTTTGGAGAATCCGCTGTCCGAGGACCAGTCGCTGCTCAGAACGACACTGCTCGGCTCGCTGCTTGATGTCGCCGCTCACAACAGCGCACGCGGGACGACGGACCTGAGGCTTTTCGAGATTGGATCGTCGTTCGTGCTGGTCGAACGAGCCGAGCGGCGAGCAGGCAGACACCGGTGTGCGTGAACACAGCGCCCTCGGGGTCCTGCTCAGCGGCGGGACCGTGCCCGCGACATGGGGTGCGCCCGAGCCGCCGAAGGCTGACGTGTTTGGGGTCAAGGGCATCCTCGAAGCGCTCGGCGAGGCGCTTGGCGTGGAGCTTCGATGCGAGACCGCCGATCGGCGACCGCAGGGATCGAGGATCGGTCCACAAACGTTCCTGCACCCCGGCCGTGCCGCGACCGTTCTTTGCGAAGGTGAGGAGCTTGGCTGGCTGGGCGAGCTGCACCCGCTGGTGGCGCGCGAGTGGGGGATCGACGGCGCGGCCGCGATGGAGCTCGATCTCGACGCCTTGCTGGCGAGGGCCGGCGGCCGGGGTGTCTACCGAGACGTCGTCTCCTTCCCGGCTCTGCGCCAGGACCTGGCGGTGGTGTTGCCCGAGGACGTGGAGGCGGCCCAGGTGCTCGATGCGGTGCGGGCAGCCGGTGCGCCACTGCTCGACGAGGCCAGCGTGTTCGACGTGTACAGCGGCCCACAGGTCGATGAGGGCAGGCGCTCCTTGGCTTTGTCGCTGTCCTTCAGGGCTCCCGACAGGACGCTCACCGACGAGGACGTGGCGCCGGTTCGCTCGGCGATCATGGCCGCGCTTGGCAAGTTGGGGGGTGAGTTGCGTGCCTAAGGTTCTTGTCGCGGGCGCCACAGGCTTCGCGGGTGCGCTCGCCGCGCACTTGGTGTGGCGCCATCCCCGCTTCGAGCTTGCGGCGGTAACTGGGCGCTCTGAGGTGGGACGGCGCCTGGACGAGATCTATCCCCGCTACAGGGTCCCGCTCGAGCTCGAGCAACTGGACCTCGACCGCCACGGCGAGGTGGACGCCGCGATCGTGGCCTACCCGCATGCCGCCTCGGCGCCGGTCGTGGCGGCCCTGCGCGCCCGCGGCGTGAGAGTGGTCGATCTGAGTGCGGACTTCCGACTCTCAGAGCTTTCCACCTATGTGCAGTGGTATGGCCCGCACCCCCATCCGGAGCTACTCGAAGACGCCTCCTACGGCTTGCCGGAGCTGCACCGCGAGGCGGTTGCGGCCGCCGACCTAGTCGCCACGCCGGGCTGCTACCCGACGGCTTCCTTGCTTGGCCTCGCTCCGCTGGCGCGCGCCGGCTTGATCGCCGACCTGGTGATCGACGCCAAGCAGGGACTCTCGGGCGCGGGACGCTCGGCCACCTGGCAGACACACTTCTCAAACAGCGGCGAGAACATCTTGCCTTACAACATCGTCCATCACCGCCACACACCCGAGATCGAGCAGCAGCTGGACGACCTCGACCCCACCCATCCGGGGCTGCGGGTGCAGTTCACCCCGCACCTGGTGCCGCTCGACCAAGGAGAGCTCGTCAACTGTTATGTGACGCCCACGCGGCGGCTTGAGCAGGACGAGCTGGATGTGATGTACGAGGACGCCTATGCGGGCGAGCCTTTCGTCGAGATCGCGCCGGCGCCGGCCGAGGTGCGAGACGTGCGCGAAACGAACATCTGTCGCTTGCATGTGGCCGCCAGCGAGCACACTGGCAAGGTCGTGGTGCTCTCGGCGATCGACAACCTGTGGAAGGGTACATCCTCGCAGGCCGTCCAGAACATGAACCTGATGTTCGGCTTCCCCGAGGGGGAGGGGATTCAATGAGCGCGGGCAGGGACGTGCGGGGCGACAAGGTCGCCGACGGGCCGCCACAGCCGTTCTTTCATTCGCGCTGGGTCAACGCGCCAGGGCACGTGCGCGAACTCGGACCAGACGCGGGCCTGCCGGAAGGCTTCAGGGCGGCAGGCGTGGCGTGCGGGATCAAGCCGTCGGGCAACCCCGATCTGGGCGTGTTGAGGTGTGACGCCGAGCGGCCGGTCAGCGCCGCGCGCTTTGCCGACACCGGCACTCCGGCGGCTCCGGTGATGCTCAGCCGCGCGCGTTGCACGCTGTCCTCGCTGCGCGCTATCCTCGCCAACTCCGGCTGCGCCAACGCCGCCACCGGGAAACGCGGCCTCGAAGACGCCGCCAAGACCCAGGGCGCGGCGGCAATGGCATTGGGGGTGCAGCCCCACGAGGTACTGCTCGGATCGACCGGAGGGATCAGCGACTACCTGCCGGTGGACAAGGTGTTGCGCGGCATCCGCGAGGCCTCGGGCCGGCTTGCGCGGGAGGGGGACACCCATTTCCAGCAGGCGATCCAGACTACCGACGCGTTTGAGAAGCGAGCCAACATCGAGGTCGAGCTCCCCTCGGGCACGGTCAGGGTCAGCGCGCAGTGCAAGGGCGCCGGAATGATCTCCCCGCGCTTCGCCACGATGTTCTGCTTTGTGGAGACCGATGCCCAGCTGCAACCCGAGACAGCCGAGCTGCTCCTGTCGGTCTGCTTGAAGCGCTCTTTCGACCGTTGCTCGGTGGACGGCCAGCTCTCCACCAACGACACCGCGGCCCTCATCTGCTCGGGTGGGAGCGGCGTGCGCGTCGCTCCCGAGAGCGAGGACGAGTTGCGCCTCGGCGAGGCCTTGGATGCCTTGCTGCGTCAGCTGGCGATCCTGATGGTCGCCGACGGCGAGGGCGCCAAGCGGATCGCTCGGGTCATCGTGCGTGGCGGCGAGACCGGGCAGGTCGAGTTGGCGGCGCGGGCCGTCGCCAACTCGCCTCTCGTGAAGGCAGCCTTGTATGGGGGCGACCCCAACTGGGGGAGGATCGTGCAGGCGGTCGGGGGCGCGCTCGGTGGTCAAGGTCTCGAGGGCACCAACCTGCCCTTGGACATCTCGATCGAGGGCGTCCAAGTCTGCTCGGCCGGCGTGGCGGTGCTCGACGAGTCAGAGCTTGAGGCCACGCTGAGGCCGGTCGTGGCGCGTACTGAAGTCGAGTACGAGATCGTCTTGCCGGGCGACGGCGAGGAGACCGAGGTGTTCTTCTCGGATTTGTCTTACGAGTACGTGAGAATCAACGCGGAGTACACGACATGAGGACGCATGGCTGCGCCGGGCTGTGTCCTCGGTCGCTCATGTGCGTTTTGCACACTACGCGGGGTGGGCGGGCTCTTCATATCTTGCCCAGCTTGCCCTGCGTCCTCATGTCGGGGCCCACTCATCGACCAGTGCGAAGGGGTCACCAATGCGCGACGTAGCAACTCTGCTCGAGGCGCTCCCTTACATCAGGGAGTTTCACGGTAAGACGGTCGTGATCAAGTACGGCGGCGCCGCGATGGAGGATGTCGCCCTGCGCGAGGAGTTCGCGCGTGACGTGGTCCTACTCAAGTACGTCGGCCTCAACCCGATCGTGGTGCACGGCGGTGGCCCCGACATCACTTCCTACATGCAGCGCCTAGGCTTGCCCGTCGAGTTCGTGGGCGGCCTGCGCGTGTCCGACCCGGCCACCGTGGAGATAGCCAAGATGGTCTTGGTCGGCAAGGTCAACAAGGAAATCGTGTTGCGCCTCGGCCGCCACGGCCAACCCGCGGTCGGCCTGTGCGGCGACGACGGCTCCCTGTTCAGGGTGGCCCGTCGCGAGGGGCCCGCCGGGGAGGACATCGGCTTCGTCGGGCAGATCGAGCGGGTCAACGTCGATGTCTTGCACCACGTCGCCCGCGACTACATTCCGGTGATCGCCTCGGTCGGCGCCGATCGCGACGGCAACTCCTACAACGTCAACGCCGACGAGGCCGCGGGCGCCGTGGCCGGTGCACTCGGCGCGTACAAGATCGTTTTCCTCACCGACGTTCGCGGCTGGCTCGCCGACGCGAACGATCCCGAGTCCCTGATCGGCCAGGCCTCAGCAGTGGAGGTGCGCGAACGTTTGGCCGGCCTGGAGGGAGGCATGCGCCCGAAGCTTGCCGCCTGCGTCCAAGCGATCGACGGGGGCGTCAACTCCGCCCATATCCTCGACGGGCGCATTCCCCACTCGCTCTTGCTCGAGCTGTTCACCGACGCCGGGATCGGCACGAAGATCGAGGCCACCGCGTGACGCTCGCGACGTTGCAGGAGATCGAGCGCGCCAGCGTGATCCCGTCCTACGCGCGCTTTCCCGTCGAGTTCGTGCGCGGGGAGGGGACGCGCCTATGGGACGAGCAGGGCAACGAGTACCTCGACTTCCTGTGCGGCATCTCGGTCACCAATCTCGGCCATTGCCACCCGCGCGTGGTTGAGGCGGTGCGCGCCCAGGTCGGCGTCTTGATGCACACCAGCAACCTCTTCTACACCGAGCCCGCGATGCGCTTGGCCGAGCGCCTCGCGGCGTCGAGCCTCGGCGGCAAGGTCTTCTTCTGCAACTCCGGCGCCGAGGCCAACGAGGCGGCGATCAAGCTGGCGCGCAAGGCCAAGCCCGGCGGCGATGTGGTCGTCGTGCACGGTGCTTTTCACGGGCGCACCTACGGCGCCCTGTCGGCCACCCCGCAGGAGTCAAAGCAAGCGCCTTTCGCCCCGCTCGTGCCCGGCTTCAAGGCGATCGCCCCCACCGCCGAGGCGCTCGCGAGCGCGATCGACGAGCGCACCGCCCTGGTCCTGCTCGAGCCGATCCAGGGCGAGACCGGTGTGCACGTCCTCTCCGAGGAGCTGCTGCGCGTCGCGCGCGAGGCGTGCGACGCCCACGGCGCCGCGCTCGTGTTCGACGAAGTCCAGTGCGGCATGGGTCGCACCGGCACGCTCTGGGCCTACGAGCAGACCGGCGTCCTGCCCGACGCCATCACCGCCGCCAAGGCCCTCGGCGGCGGCCTGCCGATCGGCGCGCTGATCACCGCACCGCGCCTGGCGGACGTGTTCGCGCCCGGCGACCACGGCTCCACCTTCGCCGGCGGTCCCGTCATCGCCGCCGCTGCGCTCGCCGCGCTGGATGAGACTCGCGAGGAGGCCTTGCTCGAGCGGGTGCGCGCCTCCGGTGCCTTCCTGCGGGGTGCTCTAGCAGAGCTTCCTCACGTGATCTCGGTGCGAGGCGCCGGTCTGATGCTCGCCTGCGAGCTCGACGTCCCCGCGCCCGAGGTCGCGCGACGCGCCCTGCTTGCCGAGCGCCTGATCGTCAACGCGACCGGTCCCACGACCCTGCGCCTGCTCCCGCCTCTGAACGTCTCCGAGCGGGAGATCCAAGAGGGCCTCGTCCGGCTCGGCCGAGCCTTGGCCGGATAAGGTTCCCGCGAGCCGGGTTGGCGCCGAGCCGACCACGACCCGTCCGAGCAACCCCGACAATTTCGAGATCGACCGCGATGACTGACTCTCCTCTCAATCTTCCCCCGCCCACTGCTTCCTACGAGGCCCGTCCCGAGGACGTCCACCGTGTGCTGCTGCTCTACTCCGGCGGTCTCGACACGAGCGTGATGCTCAAGTGGATCCAGGACTCCTACGAAGCCGAGGTCGTCTGCCTCACGGTCAACCTCGGCCAGCCCGGGGAGGATTACGAGGTGATCGCCGAGAAGGCCTTGCGCTTGGGTGCCCTCGAATGCCACGTGGTCGACGCCCGCGAGGAGTTCGCCCGCGAGTACGTGGCCCCCGCGATCAAGGCCAACGCGCTCTACGGCGGCGGCTATCCCCTGTTCACCGCGCTCGGGCGGCCTTTGATCGCCAAGCTGGCCGTCGACTATGCCCGTCGCAGCGGCTGCGACACGATCGCCCACGGTTGCACCGGCAAGGGCAACGACCAAGTTCGCATCGAGGCCACCGTCGCGACCTTGGCACCCGAGCTGAAGACGATCGCACCCGTACGCTCCTGGCAGATGGGCCGCGAGGAGGAGATCGCCTACGCACGCGAGCACGGCATCCCAATAAAGACGTTCCCCACCCAGCCTGGCACCGAGATCGCGCCCTATTCGATCGACGACAATCTGTGGGGACGCTCCTCGGAGGGACGCTGGATCGAGGAGCTCGACCACGCCCCCGAGGACGACGTCTTCCAGCTCGTGACCCGCCCCGAGCTCGCTCCAGACGAGCCCGAGATCGTGGAGGTCGAGTTCGAGCGCGGCGTGCCTGTCGGCCTCAACGGAGAGCGGCTCGGTCTCGTCGATTTGCTCGAACGCGCCGCGGAGATCGCCGCCCGCCACGGCGTGGGCATCGTCGATCACATCGAGGACCGCATCGTGGGCTTGAAGGTGCGTGACATCTACGAGGCGCCCGCCGCGGCGATCCTGCTTCCGGCCCACCAGGAGCTCGAGAAGCTGGTCTGCACGATCCACCAGAACCAGTTCAAGGCCGGGCTCGACCGCCATTGGGCCTATCTCGTGTATGCGGGCCTCTGGTGGGAGCCTCTGCGCGCCGACCTCGACGCCTATATGGAGTCGGTCAACGCCCATGTGAACGGCACGATCGGCCTCAAGCTCTACAAGGGTCACGCCCGTGTCGTAACGCGGTCCTCGCCGGGTGCCATCTATGACCAGGCGCTCGCCTCCTTCAGCGAGTCCGGAGGCCTGTTCTCCCAGACCGCCTCCCCAGGTTTCATCGAGCTGTGGTCTTTGCAGTCGCGCATGGCCTGGCGTTTGCGTAACAGCTAGCCCTCTTGGGGGGGCTTGGGCCGGGTGCGCCCGCGCCGCGGCTGTGGTGCGGGTCCTCGCTTCGGTGGGTGGTCTTGCGCTTTGGTGGGTGTGTTCTTTTTGGGGTGCCTCGCGCGCGGGGGGTGTTCGAGGCGATTCCCGATAGTGGAGGCGTCCGAAGGCGCCTTTAGGCTTGCCGTCGATGATGACTGAGGAGAGCGAGACCCCGGACGTGGGCTCCAAAGCGGACGTGGCCGGGGACGTCTTGGCAGAGCGGCGCGCCCGTCACGCCGACCCCGCGGTCATCCGTAGGGCCGAGGCGGCCGAGGCCGTGGCCCGCAACCTGGAGACCCATCTGGCCGCGCTCGAGCAGCGCATCGAGGAGGTCGGCCGCGAGCGCGAGCGTGTCGCCCAGCAGCTTGCCGAGCGCGAAACGGATGTGCGCAGCGTCAAGCAGCGCGAGTACGCCGAGCAGCAATTGCGTGTCGAGGCCGAGGAGCGCAGCGAGCGTCTTCAGCGGGAGATGAGAACCCAGATCCAGGAGCTCTCCACCCGCCTGCAGGACACCGAGCGCCACGTCCAAGAGCTGAAGGTCGAATTGACCCAATTGCGTGAGCGCGACGCCCGCCTCACGCCGATCGTGCGCGAGCTGATGGATGTCGCGGCGGGCCTGCGCGCGGGCTTCGAGCGCGAGTTGACGACTTTGCGCGAGGAGCTCCAGCAACAGGTCGTGTGGGAGCGCGAGACCTATGTGCGCGAGCTGACCGCGATGGGCGCCCGGATGGAGGATCTGCGCTTCGAGCTGACTCGCACCGCGGCCGACCTTCGCGCCCAGCTCAGCGCCGAGCCGCTCAACTCCCCTTTGCTGGAGCACACCACCGACCCCCAGTCCGAGCGCGAGGCCGCCCATCGTCGTGAGATGGCCGATGCTTTGGTGGCGGCCGTCGAACGTCTCCGCGCCCGGGTCGCCGAGGTCAAGGAGGCCGAGGCTGAGGCCCAGAGTCCTGTGCCGGTAGCAGAGGTCGCTCTCGAGCCGACCGGGATTGAGCCCGAGTCTGAGCCCGAGATGGCGACGGTTGAGCCCGCGGTCGTCGCCGAGGAGCCTGAGTCGGTCCACATCGAGCCGGAGCCGGTGGCCATTGAGCCGGAGCCCGAGCCCGAGCCGGTGGCCATCGAGCCCGAGCCGGAGCCTGAGCCTGTCGCGGTTGAGCCCGAGGTCACCGCGGAGGAGCCGGTGGTCGTCGAGCCTGAGCCCGAAGCTGTCGAGCCCGAGATCGTGGTCGAGGATTCGGAGCCGGTCGGCACCGAGCCGGAGCGTGAGCCTGTGGCGGTTGAGCCCGAGGTCACCGCGGTTGAGCCGGCGGTCACTGCGGAGGAGCCGGCAGTCATCGAGCCGGAGCCTGTGGCGGTCGAGCCTGAGCCTGACGTCCGCGAGCCCGAGGACGAGTTCTCCGACGAGGATCCTGTCGAGGGCCTCGCCGCGCCGGTGGGTGTCGCTGAGCGACTCGCTCCCGAAGAGCCTGCGATTGAGGGGCTCGGGCCCGGGGCGGCGCTCGGCGCCAAAACGGTTGCAAATGAGCCGATCGCGCTGCAATCGCGTCTCTTGTCCGTGCCCGAGAAGCGCGTGTCTTGGCTGGCGCCGGCGATCCGCAGACTGGCCTCGCAGCGTGATGCCAAGCTTGCCGCCGAACTCGTGATCGAGTTGATCCCCGCCCAGCGCGAGCTGATCGAGACCCCGCTCAGCTACGAGATCAAGATCGGCGAGCTGGGCACCTTCTATGTCACGCTGGAACCAGGACAGGCCACGATCTCCAGGGAACCGCGCGGCTCGGTCAACTTCTCGCTCGAGGGACCGGTCGCCGCGTTCAGCGAGCTCGCCGCGGGCGGCGCCGGCCGCCGCTATCCGGGATTGCGGATACGCAAAGGCAAGCGCCGCGCGCGCCGCTTCCTCAAGTCACGCCGTCGTCCCGTCGCCCTCGCCGACCTCGCCGCGGTCGGCGTCAACGTGTGGCCAGGCTTGCTCTTGTTGGCGATGGCCGAGGCGATCGACGCGAGCTGGACGACCGGACGGCGCTTCGAGCTCGCCTTCGAGATCCAGGACGCCCCCGGCGTGGTCATCTACGTGCGGGCCTGCGACGGCGAGCCGATCAGGGTCAGCCGCACCGCCGTGGGAGCGCCGGTCGCCACGATCTCCTTGAGTGGGCACGCTCTCACCTGCCTGCTGGCGGGCACCCAACCTCCAGCCGAGGACAGGACTTTGGTCAAGGGCGATATCACCTCTGTGGACATGTTTTTGCAGTGGACGGCCCGCGCCCAGGGCCTCGTTCTCGCCGACGCCTGAGCACCCGATCGCCGCCTTCGCGCACGGTTGAGCGCATCGCTCGCTCCGCCGCTCGACCACATACCATCCATCTCCGGTGACCTCCCAGTCCTGCGCCCATCTGCACGTCCATTCCGAGTACTCCCTACTCGATGGCGCGTGCAAGGTCGAGGACTTGGCCAAGCGGGCCGCCGAGTTCGACCAGCCCGCGCTCGGACTCACCGACCACGGCGTCATGAACGGCATGGTCGAGCTTCACAGCGCCTGCGCCAAGCACGGTGTCAAGCCGATCTTCGGCTGCGAGATATATCTCGTCAACGACCACTCCGCGAGCGGTCCGGGCAAGGCCGAGCGCAACCACCTCACCCTGCTCGCGGCCGACGACATCGGCTATCGCAACCTCGTGGCGCTCTCCTCGGCCGGTTTCTTGGAAGGGTTGCGTCGAGGCAAGCCCACGCTGGACCTGGCCCAGATCGAGCAGCGCTCCCAAGGCATCGTCGCGCTCACCGGGTGCCTCGCCTCGCGCTTCTGTCAGCGCCTGCTTGACGATCGCCCCGCGGACGCCCGCGCACACGCGGATGACTTGGTGGGAATCTTCGGGCAGGACAACGTCTACTTCGAGGTGCAAAAGAACGGCCTCGCGCCGCAAGACAAGTGCAACGAGGGGATCGTGCGGATCGCACGCGAGATGGGCGGCAAACTCGTGGGCACCGGCGACGTGCACTATCTGCGCCGCGAGGACTACGACCACCACACCGCGCTGTTGTGCGTGCAGACCAAGAGCACTTTGGCGGCGCCGAAGATGACATTCGACACCAACGAGTTCTATCTGCGCGACAGTCTCGAAATGGTCAACGCTTTCGCGGAGTGGCCCGAAGCGATCGCGAGCACTTTGGAGATCGCCGAGCGCTGCACGGTCGAGCTCGAGCTCGACAAGCAGCTGATCCCCAAATATCCCACCCCCGAAGGAGCATCCGAGCGAGACTACCTTCGCGAACGCGTGCTCGAGGGCCTGCACCTTCGCTACGGCGATCCGCCCTCGGCCGAGGCCTTGGCGCGCATGGACATGGAGCTCGGAGTGATCGACCGCATGGGCTTCAACGCCTACTTCCTGATCGTGTGGGACTTCGTAAAGTTCGCCAAGGAGAATGGTGTCGCCGTCGGCCCCGGCCGCGGCTCCGCGGCCGGTTCGATCGTCGCCTACTGCCTGTCCATCACCGACGTGGACCCGCTGCGCTACGACCTGCTGTTCGAGCGCTTCCTGAACCCCGAGCGAGTCTCTATGCCGGACATCGACATCGATTTCTCGGTGCGCGGTCGCGAGCGTGTGATGCGCTACGTGACCGAGAAGTACGGACGCGAGTCGGTCGCCCAGATCGTCACGTTCGGCAAGATGTTTCCTCGCGCCGCCACCCGCGACGCCGCTCGTGTGCTCGGCTATGACTACGGCGCCGGCGACCGCCTCGCCAAGCTGATCCCCGACCCGATCATGGGACGCTCGCCGTCCTTCGAGGATTGCCTGAAAGAAGGCGAACCCTTGAAGAAGGCCTACGACGAGGAGCCCGACGCGCGTCGCATCGTTGACGTCGCCAAGGGCCTCGAGGGGATCGTGCGCAACTCCTCGATCCACGCTGCCGCGGTCGTGATCGCCGACCGCCCGCTCACCGACATCGTGCCTCTGCAGCTCGCCGACGCGGGAGTGGGGGAGGACGGGGAGCGCTCCTTCCGCACCGTCACCCAGTTCTCGATGAAGCCGATCGAGCAGATCGGCTTGCTCAAGATGGATTTCCTCGGCCTGCGCAACCTCGACGTGATCGAGGACGCGCTCGACATCATCGAGCGCTCGACCGGCTCGCGGCCGGACATGACCACGCTTCCGCTCGACGACCCCCGCACCTACGAGATGCTCACCAAGGGCGACTCGATCGGCGTGTTCCAGTTCGAGTCCGAGGGAATGCGCGAGGCGCTGAAGAAGGTCCGCCCCGACGAGTTCAACGACTTGGTCGCGCTCAACGCCCTGTATCGGCCCGGCGCTATGGATCAGATCCCGGTATACGCCCGCGGCAAGCACAACCCCGACTCGATCTCCTACCCCGACGAGCGGCTGCGGCCGATCCTGGAGTCCTCCAAGGGCGTGATCCTCTACCAGGAGCAGGCGATGCAGATCGCCAAGGACCTGGCCGGTTTCTCCGGCGCCAAGGCCGATGACCTGCGCAAGGCGATCGGCAAGAAGAACCGCGAGGCGATGGCCAAGCTCAAGCCCGAGTTCGTCGAGGGCTGTCGTGCCTCTGACACAAAGCAGGACGTGATCGATTTCCTGTGGCACACCAACGAAAAGTCGGCCGACTACTCCTTCAACAAGTCCCACGCCGCCTGCTACGGGCTGATCGCCTATCGCACCGCTTGGCTGAAGGCCAACTACACCGCCGAGTACATGGCGGCCTTGATCTCCTCGGTGATGTCCACCAAGGACAAGGTGCCCTTCTTCGTGGCGCGCTGCGAGGAGATGGGTATCGAGATCCTGCCGCCGGACGTCAACCTCTCAGACCACCAGTTCACCGTCGAGCACGATCACGTCGCGGCCGCGGGAGCGAATGCCGACGCGGGCACGATTCGCTTCGGCTTGGACGCCGTCAAGGGCGTCGGCTACCAGGCGGTCGAGGCGATCAAGCAGGCGCGCGATGGAACCGACCCCGCGGGTGGAGAGGGTCCCAAGCCCTTCGCTTCGCTGTGGGACTTCTGCGAGCGAGTCGACAGTCGCGCGGTCAACAAGAAGGCGATCGAGGCGCTGATCAAGTGCGGCGCCCTGGGCTCGACCGGAGCGACCCGCAAGGGAATGCTGTCGGTCTTGGAAGCCGCCCAAGCGGCCGGCCAGAAGGCACAACAGGACGCGCTCGTCGGGCAGGGTTCGATCTTCGACATCGAGCCGTCCGCGCCCACCGCGGGCGCGAGTGGCATCGCGGGCTTGGAAGGACCCGGCATGGGATCCGACGGGTCGGGCGCTCGCGCGGGCATCTTCCAGTTGAGCCATCCCCCGATCCCAAGCGAGGAGTTCGACCAGCCAGAAATGCTCGCCGCCGAGAAGGAGGCGATTGGGCTGTTCATCTCCGCACACCCGCTCAAGCCGATGCGCGAGGCCTTGCGTGCCCGCGCCGACTGCTCGCTGGCCGCCTTGGCCAATCGGCGCGACAAGGACTGGGTGACGGTCGGGGGCATCATCACCGAGTCAAAGCGGATCAAGACCCGCAACGGCGACCACATGATGTTCGCCACGCTCGACGATCTCGAGGGCGCCGTCGAGATCCTCGTGTTCGGTAAGGCTTTGGCCGAGCACGAGGCGGCCTTGGCTGTCAACCAAGTCGTCCTGATCAGAGGTCGAGTCAACCACAAGGAGGCCGGCAAGACGTGCGTCGTGGTGCAGTCGGTCGAGCAGTTCTCCCCGAGCGAGCAGGAGATCGAACAGGCCAACAGCGCCGCGCGCGCCAACTCCGTCGCCCAAGCCGCGGCCGCCGCCCCGGTGCTCCTGCAGGTCAACGCCGCCCGTTTGCCCGCCAGCGCGATCGAGGACGTAAAGGACATCATCGAGACCCATCGCGGCCCCGCCGAGGTAGTGCTCGAGATGATCACCAGCGCCGGCACCCGCGTCCTGCGCCTCGGCGAGGCCTACCGCGTCCAGCACACGCCGGGGGTCAAGGCCGAGCTGGAAGCCGCCCTGACGGTCGTGCACGCTTCGCATGCCGGCGTCCTCGCTCACTCGCGTGCTTAGCACGCCACGTTCGCTGCGTCCTTGGCATGCTCGGTGCACAACCGTCAGGGACCCTCTGGGGTGATCAGCGTTGGCGGGCGCGCAGGCCCCGCGTGTGCAACTTGCCGGCGAGCTGGATCTCCTCGCGGGTCGGCCCGGAGCGGTTCTCGCCGGGTGTCTCCAACACGCATGGGAGATCCTGAAGCTGGGGCGCCGAGAGGAACGCGGCGCAGCCCGTCTCGCCCAACTCGCCTGAGCCGACATTGGCGTGACGGTCGCGGTTTGAGCCCAAAGGCGTCTGCGAATCGTTGAGGTGAAGCGAGCCCACCCGCTCCAGACCGATCTTCCGCTTGAGCTCATCCATCGTGGCATCCATTCCCGCATAGGTGCGGATGTCATATCCGGAGGCAAGCAGATGGCAGGAGTCAAGACACAGGCCCAGGCGCTCGCCCGCGCCCGCCGCCTCCAAGAGCGCTGCCAGCTCATCGATCGAGCGCCCCAGGGTGCCACCGGCGCCCGCCGTGTTCTCCAAGTGCAGCGGGCATTCTTCGCTCTCGGCCAAAGCCTCCCTGATCGTTGCCCCCGCACGAGCGATCGCCTCGGCGGGATCCCCCGTCTTGGCCGAACCCGGATGCAAGACGACCCCACAAGCGCCGATCGCCTGACCGACGCGTAGCGAATGGGTGAGCGAGACCAGCGACTTCTCGCGAATGTCGGGGTCCTCGGAGGCACAGTTCAGCAAGTAGACCGCATGGATCAGGACAGCGTCGATCTGGCTGGCGACCATCGCTTCGCGAAACGCCGCGACGTCCTCCTCGCGATAGACCGTCGGCCGCCACATGCGAGGCGACTGGTTGAAGATCTGGATCGCTCTACAGTCGCGCTCCAAGCCGCGCTCGACAGCCTTGGGCAGGCCGCCCGCCGGGGACACGTGCGCTCCGATTAGCATGAGCGGATCCTATGAGGGTTCGCTTCGCACCATCGCCCACGGGCGCCTTGCACATCGGCGGGGCGCGTACGGCCCTGTTCAACTGGCTTTTGGCCAGACATCTCGGGGGGACCTTCGTCCTGCGCATCGAGGACACCGACCGCGAGCGCTCCACGCCCGAGAACGTCGAGCAGATCCTCGACGCGTTGCGTTGGCTGGAGCTCGACTGGGACGAGGGGCCCATCTTTCAGAGCGAGCGGGCACCGCGCCACCGGGAAGCCTTGCAGGCCTTGCTAGAGAGCGGCCACGCGTATCGCAGCGACGCCACCTCCGAGGACGTCGCCGCCTACAAGCGCCTGCATGGCGCCGAGCGTGGCTTCCGGGGCGAGGAGCTGTCCTCGCAGACGCCGGGAGGCGCGGTACGCCTGCACGTGCCGGCCGGGGGCGCGACCGTCGTGCACGACGCGATCCGGGGCGACACCGTGTTCGAACACGTCCATCTCGACGACCCCGTGATCGCCCGTGCGGACGGCTCGGTGCTCTACAACTTCGCGGTCGCGATCGACGACCTAGACGCCGGCATCACCCATGTCGTGCGCGGCGAGGACCATCTCTCGAACACCCCCAAGCAGCTGCTCGTGTTGGCGGCCTGCAAAGCAGCCGGATTCGGCCCCGAGGCACCCGAGCCGGTGTATGCCCATCTGCCCTTGTTGCACGGGGCCGACGGCAAGAAGCTCTCCAAGCGCCACGGCGCGGCGTCTGTTCAGGAGCTGCGCGCGGCCGGCTATCTGCCGGCGGCGGTCCGCAATTACCTGGCCTTGCTCGGCTGGGGCTCGGGCGACGACGCCACCGTGCTCTCCACCTCCGAACTGGTCGAGCGCTTCGAGTTGAGTCGGGTCAGTCGCAACCCGGCCCGCTTCGACGAGGCCAAGCTGCGCTGGCTGGACGGCATCTACATTCGGGCGCTCGCGCCCGCCGAGCTGGCAGAGCGCCTGCTCGAGTTCCTACGCGAGTCCGATCCCGACGCCGCCCTCGCGGCCGAAGCCGATCCCGCGCTGCTTGAGGGTGCGGCGGCGATCTCCCAGGAGAAGATCCAGACGCTCGCCGACTTTTGGCCGCTCGCCGGCTTCTTCTTCGTGGGCGCCGCCTCCCGCGGTCAGGCGCACGAGCGCTGGCTTGGCGAGGCAGGAGTCTCGGTGCTGGGGGAGGCGCGCTCAGAGCTGTCTGCCGCCCCCAGCTTCGACGCGGCCGCCTTGGAGCAGGTTTTGGCGGGCGTGATCGAGCGTCGCTCGCTCAAGCCGCGCGAGGTCTACCAGCCCTTGCGCGTGGCGATCGCCGGCGCCACGATCTCACCCGGCATCTTCGAGAGCGTGGCGCTACTAGGTCGCGAGGAGACCTTGCGTCGCATCGACGTCGCGCTCGCCGGCTGAGCTTCCCCGCTCAACAATCGTCGCGAAGCTGCCGATAGGAGCCCTGACGAGTAATGGGACGGCTCGGATGCCGCCCACGTCCAAGAGGTGTCATGCGCACGCAAGCAACAGTGACAAAGCTCCAAAACGAAGGCCCACCCCGCTCCCTGACCGGCGAGCGTCGTCCTGGTACTCAGGTCGCGGCGAGCGAGCGTCGTTCTGGCGCTCAAGCTGTGGCGGGCGAGCGCCATCCGGTCCGCCAGAACGGCTCGGGCGAGCGTCGCCAGACAGGCTCGGGCGAGCGCCACCAGAACGAGGGCCATGGCCGCCGCCTGATGCTCGCTTTCGAGGCGCTCGACGGCTTCCCCGCATTGTCGGAGTCGCGCTCGCGCTTGCTCTCGGTGATCTCCAAGGACCACGTCGCCACCGCCGACGTGGTCACCGCGGTCGAGTCCGACGTGGCCCTGATCATCGCCGTGATGCGTCTCGCCAACGAGGGCCGGCCGCCGGCCGAGCGGGTCGAGACGGTCGTGGCCGCCGTGGAGAGGCTCACTCCCCAAGCCGTTCAATCGGTCGCCAGTCGGGTACGCACCTTCGACTTCTTCGAGCGAGCGGGCGGCTGGGACACGGCGCCCGAGCGCTTCCGCTTGCACGCTCTCGCGACCCAGCACACCGCCGACCGGCTAGCGGCCGAGGTCGGCTATGAGCATCGCGATCGCCTCACGGTCACCAGTCTCCTGCACGACGTGGGCAAGCTCGTGTTGATGCATGCCTACCCCGGCTACATCGCCCAGGTCAAGAAGGAGGGCCAAACCCCCGAGAAGCGCATCCACCAAGAAAGGCGCGAGCTGGGCGTGGACCACGCGCTCGTAGGAGGCGTCTTGGCACGCCGCTGGGGCCTGCCCGCCGCGATCGCGACCGTGATCGAGCGCCACCACAACGCCGACGCCACCGGCGAGGCCGCATTCGTGCGCTTGGCCGACATGCTCGCCCACTACGCCCACGGCACGCCTGTGGCGCCCGCCGAGATGCTCTCCTGCGCAAGGAGCCTCGGCTTGGGCCCTGAGGAACTAAGACGTGTCATGTATGAGCTGCCCAGCGCGCGCGACCAGCGCCAGCGCATGGTCGATCCCTGTCCGCTCTCCGGACGCGAGCTGGGCGTGTTGCAGCGCTTGGCAGAGGGCAAGGTCTACAAGCAGATCGCCCACGAGCTCACGCTCTCCACGAGCACGGTGCGCACCCACCTGCACAACATCTACGGCAAGCTCGGCGCGGTCGACCGCGCCCAAGCAGTCCTGATCGCCACAGAGCGCGGCTGGCTCTGAGACGGGCGCTGAGCGGCGCGAGCCGGTGTCCTCAGTCGCTCGTGTGCAAAGCACACTTCGCTCCTTGCGTCCTTGGCTCGCTTGCTCAGCGCCCGTCTCAGGCGCTGGACGTTTAGCATCGCGGATGCGCGATGATCTCGATCACCAGCAAGTCTCCTTATGCGATAGCGGCGCTCGCCGAGTTGGGGCGCGCGAGCGGTGCCGAGCCGGTCCCGATCGGCGAGCTCGCTCGCCGGCGGGAGATGCCGGTTCAGTTCTTGGAGCAACTGTTCGCGGTGTTGCGCCGAGCCGGGGTGGTCAGCTCGCAGCGGGGGGTCAAGGGGGGCTACCGCTTTGCGCGGGAGCCCGCCCAGGTGACGGTGCTCGAGATCGTCGAGTTGCTCGACGGGCCGCTCGGTCGCGACGCCGAGGGCGTGTTCGCCGACGCCTCCAAGGCGGCGCGCGACGTCCTCGAGCAGACCACGATCGCCGATGTGATCGAGCGCGAAGCCAGGGAGTCGGGCGCCAGCATGTACCACATCTGAGCGTCGCTTCGCGCTTGCGACTATTGTCGTGAGGCATATGGGGTCAATCCCGATCAACATTGCCTCGCTTGTCGGGAATACGCCGTTGGTGCGTATGAGCAGGATGCTCGAGGGCACGGTTGCCGAGGACCGTGGCGTCGAGTTGTACGCCAAGCTCGAGGCTTTCAATCCTGGTGGCTCGGTCAAGGACAGGATCGGCGTCGCGATGGTCGAGGCCGCCGAGGCCGAAGGCAGGATCGAGCCGGGCAAGACCACGGTGGTGGAGGCCACCAGCGGCAACACCGGTATCGCGCTGGCCTTCGTGTGCGCAGCCAAGGGCTATGAGCTCGTCTTGACATTGCCCCAAGGAATGAGTCGCGAGCGCGAGATCCTCCTGAAGCTCTACGGAGCCACGGTTCAGATCACCGAGTCGATGGGGGGCATGGCCGAGGCTGTGCAGGCCGCCCAAGCGATGGCCCGCGATTCCGATGTGTTCTTGCCCGACCAGTTCTCCAATCTCGCGAACCCCCGGATACATCGCCTCACCACAGGCCCCGAGATCGAAGCCGCGCTTGACGGTCCGATCGACGTGTTCGTGGCGGGCGTCGGAACCGGCGGCACGATCACCGGCGTCGGCGAATACCTCAAGGAGCACAACCCCGACGTGCACATCGTCGCCGTCGAGCCCGAGGGCTCGGCGGTTCTCTCCGGTGGGCGCCCCGGGCCCCACCGCATCCAAGGCATCGGCGCCGGGTTCGTCCCGCCCGTACTCAACCGCGAGTTGATCGACGAGGTGCTTCCCGTCTCCGACGACGACGCCATCCAAACTGCGTGGGCGTGCGCCAAGCGCGAAGGCCTGCTCGCCGGGATCTCCTGCGGCGCGGCCCTGTGGGCGAGCCTGCAGGTCGCGGCCCGGCCGGAGAGCAAGGGCAAGCGGATCGTCACGATCATGCCCGACTCGGGGGAGCGCTACGTCTCACAGGCTTTCTTTGCGCCCTCCTGAGGGCGCTACGCTTTCTCCATGCTCGGCATCGGGACCGTCGCGCGAGTCGCCAAAGAGCTTCGCCGGGACGTGGCCGTGGCACGCGACCGCGACCCGGCCGCGTGTGGCGTCGCGCCGCTTGAGATCGTGGCCACCTGGCCTGGGATCCAAGCCTTGCTGGCCCATCGCGTGGCCCATGCCTTGCACCTCGCCGAGGTTCCGCTCGCACCACGTGCGATCGCGCTCCTCTCCAGAGCCTTGACCGGGATCGAGATTCACCCGGCGGCCCACGTCGGCAAGGGCCTCTTCATAGACCACGGTTCGGGCGTGGTGATCGGCGAGACGGCCGAGATCGGCGACGATGTCACCCTCTATCAGGGGGTTACCTTGGGTGGAACGGGATTCGCGACCGGCAAGCGCCACCCGACTGTCCAAGATAACGTCACGATCGGCTCTGGCGCAAAGCTCTTGGGGCCGATCACGATCGGCCACGGCGCCAAGATCGGCGCCAACAGCGTAGTCATAACCGACGTTCCACCCAACTCCACCGTAGTCGGCAATCCCGGTCACCCCGTCCGCGTCGAAGGCCGTCGCCCTGAGGGTCCCGACGCCGACTGGATTCACCTGCCCGACCCGATCGCCGAGGCGATCCAAGGTCTCGCCAGCCGCATCGGGGCACTCGAGCGAGCCGTCGCCGAGCTCTCCGGCGAGGAGTCCCAGCCACCCGCCGAGGTCCGGCCTTTGCGTACCGCGAAGGGCCCCAACCCGGCCGGGGGCTAATAGAAGACTGTGCGGCAGCGGTGGCGGGGGCGGGCCTTGTACTCAGGCGCTTGCCCCCGCGTCCAAAGCCACGTGTCGATCGTGCGCGCCGGCATGCCCGTACGTTTGGAGATCAGCTCGCAAGCGTGGAGCGCGCAAGCTCTTATCTCGCGCTCGGTGCCGCCCAAGGCAAGCTGCTCGCCTGCGTCGACGCGGGTCGCGAGGGCCTCGTCATAGAGGAGCACGCCGTCGCAGCGCAGCACATGGGGGACGAGGTTGTCGGCGAAGATCGTGAGCCGGTCGAGGTCATTGAATTCGGCCACGCCGGCCAGGGCCAAATCGCAAGCCACGATCTGGGCGCGCTTGTAGAAGCCACGGTCGTCGAACATGGCCATCCCTCGCGCCAGCATTTCGGCCAGGCGCTCGGCCGAGCCGCCGGCTTCGGCGACCAGGTTGAGCGCGCGCCGCGCTCCTCGGGGATTCGCGGAGCGGTCGTCCGGGACTGGAAAGCGCGCGCCGTCCGCGACTGGCCGGTCCGCCAGAAAGCGTCCGAGTGCGCGCCACGCCTGCGCGTACAGGCTCATCAGCTCGTTGGCCGGGTCTTGGCCGAGAATGTCGGCAACTTCGAGGGTGCCGACATTGGAGAGCCACGCCGCTGTGGGCGCCCCATGCGTGCGCACGTGGTCGGCCAAGGCCCAAGCCACGGTGAAATAGCCGCTCACGGGCTGGGCCGGTGGGTGGTTGGACATGCGCTTGCGCAACGTCGGAAACCAGCCCGAGCCGAAGTTGATCGCGTCCAGCGCGAGCATGTAGTCGGCCACGTCCGCAGGGTCTCCCTCCAGGTAGTGGCGTTCCGGATCGAGGGCGGGTGGCTCGGCCGGCCGGATCTCCGCGACCGCGTCGAGATCGATGCGCACCGAGCGGGCCTCGGCGGCGATGCGGGCACAGGATGAGCGGACTTCGTCAGTCAAAGGCACACGGCGAACGTTAGGGCCGACCCCGCTTCTATGCTCCAACGGATGGCTGAGAACGACCGCTCGGGCGCCTCGCAACGTCCTGTGACGAGAATGGGGATCCCCCGGTCGTGACCGCTCATCGACTCTCCGATCCTGCGCAGGCCCCGCCGGAGGAGCAGCCCGAGCGCATTGAGGCCCTTTTGGAGGGGCTCAACGAGCCCCAGCGCGAGGCCGTGACACACGGGGAGGGGCCGCTCCTGATCCTCGCGGGGGCCGGCTCGGGCAAGACCAGGGTCTTGACGCACAGGATCGCGTTCCTGATCTTCACCGCCCAAGCCCACCCGAACGAGATCCTCGCGATCACCTTCACCAACAAGGCCGCCCAAGAGATGAGGGGCCGGGTCGAGCGTTTGCTCGGCGCCCACACTAAGGGCATGTGGCTGATGACCTTCCACGCCGCTTGCGCGCGCATCCTCAGGGCCCAAGGAGATCGCTTGGGCTACACCTCGCGATTCACCATCTACGACCAAGCCGATACACGCAGGATGGTCAAGCACTGCATCGAGGAGGTCGGCGCCGACCCCAAGCGCTTCGCGCCGGCGGCCGTCCACAGCCAGATCTCCCAGGCCAAGAACAAGCTGCTCTCGGCCTCCGACTACTCCCAGACGATCGGCTCCCAGTTCGAGGAGGTCGTGGCCGAGGTGTACGGCCTTTACGAGGACGAGCTGATGCGCATGAACGCGATGGACTTCGACGACCTGCTGTTCAGGACCGTGAACCTGTTGGAGCTGTTCGAGGAGGTCAGGACCCGCTACGCCCAAACTTTCAAGCACGTGTTGGTGGACGAGTACCAGGACACCAACCACGCGCAGTACCGGCTGCTTCAGTTGTTGGTCGGAGGCGGCCGGGCCAAGCCCACCAGGGGCGAGCGCGTGAACATTCCGGGCCATCGCAACCTGGCCGTGGTCGGCGACGACAGTCAGTCGATCTACAGCTTCCGCGGAGCAGACGTCACGAACATCCTCGACTTCACCGACGACTTCCCCGATGCGCGGGTAGTCAAGCTGGAGCAAAACTACCGCTCCACCCAGACCATCTTGGAAGCCGCCAACTCGGTGATCGCCAACAATCGGGGCGGTATCGCCAAGCGCTTGTGGAGCGAGAAGGGGCAGGGCAGTCCGATCCGGGTGCACGGCCTGGAGGACGAGCACGCCGAGGCGCGTTTCGTCGTCGGAGAGATCGAGCGCTTGCTCGACGAGGGCGCCGCCAGGGCCGAGATCGCGGTCTTTTACCGGACCAACGCGATGTCTCGCGTGATCGAGGACACCTTGGTGCGCCGCGAGCTGGCCTATCAGGTGATCGGTGGCACCAAGTTCTACGAGCGAGCCGAGATCAAGGACGCGATCGCCTACCTCGCCTGGATCGCCAACCCCTACGACGTGGTCAGCTTCCAGCGCATCGCCAACTCGCCCCGCCGGGGCTTGGGGCAGACATCGCTGTCGCGGATCGTGGCCCACTCGGCGAGCATCGGCCAATCGGTCTGGGAGGTGGCCTCGGCGGCTGAGCGGATCCCCGGTTTGGGCGCCGCCGCGATCAAGGCTTTGGGACGCTTCATGGCCACGATGGAGGATCTCGCTGCGCTCGCGGCCGACGGCGTGCCGGTCGGCGACCTGATGGACGCGGTCCTGTCGCGTTCGGGCTACGTAGAGGCGCTCGAAGCGGAGTCGGTCGGGCGCGGCGAGAAGGCCTTCGAGTCTCAAGGGCGCCTCGAAAACCTGGCCCAGCTGGTCGAGGTCGCACACGAGTTCGACGCCAACACCTCCGCCGAAGCTGACACCTTGGAGATGTTCCTACAGGAATTGGCGCTCAAGGCCGACGGCGATTCGCGCCGCGACGACGAAGGCTTGATCACCTTGATGACCTTGCACAACGCCAAGGGCCTGGAGTACCCGATCGTGTTCGTGGCCGGTTGCGAGGATGGCGTGTTCCCCCATCAGCGGGCCTTGGACGAAGGCGGGGTGGAGGAGGAGCGCCGTCTCTTCTATGTGGCCGTGACCCGGGCGATGCGCGAGCTGTACCTCACCTACGCGCGGCGGCGTGCCGTGTTCGGGGCGCCCACGTTCGGCATCTCCAGTCGCTTCCTCGACGAGATCCCGGCCGAGCTGTGTCAGCGCGAGGACCTGCCCGCTCCCCGGCCCGGCGGCGCGCGCGTGGGGCTCGCCGGCAACGGTTCCTGGAGCGCGAATGGGAGTAGAGGCGAGGGCAGCGGAAGCTGGAGTGGGGGTGGCAGTGGCGGCGGAAGCGCGCGCGTGGGCGGCAGCGGGAGCGGTGGGGGAGGTTGGTCGGGCGGTTCGCAGTCATCTTCCTCGGAGGCGCCCTACCGTCTCGGCGACGACGTTGTGCACGCCGCCTTCGGCGAGGGCGTCGTCACGGCGATGGAGCCCGGCGGGATCATCGTCGTTCGCTTCGCCGGCGACGGGTCGGAGCGAAAGCTGATGGCCGACTACGCGCCCGTCAGTCGGCGCTGACGCGTACGATCCCGCGAGTGTCGGCACAGATCATCGACGGCAAGACGATCGCCGCACGCGTGCGTGCCGACGTCGCGCGCTCAGTTGCGGACATGGTGGCCGGCGGTGGGCGCGCACCAGGCTTGGCCACCGTCCTCGTCGGCGAGGACCCTGCCTCGGCCGTGTATGTGGCCGGCAAGCAGCGCGCCTGCGTCGAGGTCGGCATGACTCCTTATGACGAACGCCTGCCGGCCGACGCCCCCCACGAGCAGGTGGCCGGCCGATTGCAGGCCCTGAACGACGATCCGGGGGTAAGCGGAATTCTTTTGCAACTGCCTCTGCCCGAGCATCTTGAGGGTTCGAGCCTGACCGGCTTGATCGATCCCGCCAAGGACGTGGACGGGTTGACGCCCATCAACGCCGGCCTGCTGTCCCTGGGGCGGCCCGGCCTGCGACCATGCACTCCCGTGGGCGTGCTCGATCTGCTCGCCAGTGTGGATGCGCATCTCGAAGGCGCCGAGGCAGTCGTGGTGGGGCGCTCCAACCTGTTCGGCAAGCCGATGGCCCAACTTCTGTTGGAGGCCAATGCGACGGTAACGGTGTGCCACTCGCGAACCAGGGACCTGCGCGAAGTGTGCGCCCGCGCGGACATCCTGATCGCGGCGGTCGGACGGCCTCGCCTGATCGAGCGCGACTTTGTCAAGCCTGGCGCGATCGTGATCGACGTCGGCATGAATCGGCTATCGCCCGAGGAGGCTGGCACCAAGAGCGGTTTGGTCGGCGATGTGGACTTCGCCGCGGTCTCCGAGGTGGCATCCGCGATCACGCCCGTCCCCGGTGGGGTCGGGCCGATGACGATCGCCATGCTCTTGCGCAACACACTCCAAGCCGCGCACATCCAGAACGGAATCGAAAGCGGGGAGGGAACATGAGACTTGGTCGTCTGCGGGCAGGCGAGATCTTGGCGTTGATCGGCGCTCTCGCCGTGCTCTTTACGTTGACGCTCGATTGGTATGAAAACGCTGAACGCTCGTTCGACGCCTGGGACACCTTTGGTCCGGCCATGGCGCTCATCTTGATCGCCGCTTTGGCGGCTCTAGCGCTGGTCGTGACCACGCTCACCGAGCGCTCTACTGCCTTTCCCGTCGCCGCGCAGGTGTGGAGCGTGCTGTTCGGTTTGATCGGCCTGATCGCCGCGATCGTACGAGTGCTCGAGCGTCCCGACGGCGCGAGCACGCTCTGCGCCGGTGCTTGGCTCGCGCTGGCCGGCACGATCCTGATCCTGGCCGGCTCGTGGCAGTCGATGCGCGACGAACGCACCGGCGTCTACCCGCCGGCCCGACCGGTGCCGCGCGAGCCGCCGCCTAGAATGCCCGCTTCATGATCGACCGCGACGAAGTTCTCCATGTAGCGCGCTTGGCGCGTCTGCACTTGAGCGAGCCCGAGATCGAGCCGATGGCGCGCGAGCTCTCCGCCGTGCTCGACCACGTCGCACGCATCGGCGAGCTCGACCTCGACGACGTGCCCGTCACTACGCATGTGGCCGAGTTGACAGGTCGGTTGCGCGCAGACGAGCCGCGTCCCTGCCTCCCGCGCGAGGTCGTCCTGGCCGAGGCGCCGGCCGTGAGCGGCGAGGGCTTCCTCGTCCCCTCACCCCAGGCCTAGCGCGATGAGCGATCCGCTCCAGTTGACCGCGGCCGAGGCCGCCCGCTCGATCGCCGCCGGGGAGCTCGGGGCCGGGGAGCTGCAAGACGCCTACCTAGCGCGGGCCCGGGCCGACACGCTCAACTGCTTCACCTGGGTTGCCGAGGAGGGTGGATCTCCTGTTGCGGCCTCCGCTCCGCTCGGCGGCGTCCCGCTCGCGGTCAAGGACCTGTTCTGCACCGAGGGAGTTCCCTCCCAGTCGGGCTCGCGCATCCTCGAGGGATATCTGCCGCCTTACACCGCCACCGTAGTCGAGCGCCTGCTGGCTGCCGGTGCGTTGCTCTTGGCCAAGACCAACCAGGACGAGTTCGCGATGGGCTCCTCCAACGAGAACTCGGCCTACGGTCCCGTCTTGAACCCTTGGGATCGCACGCGGGTCCCTGGCGGCTCCTCCGGCGGCAGCGCCGCGGCCGTCGCCGCCGGGCTCGCGCCCTGGGCTTTGGGCACCGACACCGGCGGCTCGATCCGCCAGCCGGCCGCCCTGTGCGGGATCGTGGGGCTCAAGCCGACCTACGGCGCCGCGCCGCGCCGGGGCATGATTGCCTTCGCCTCCTCCTTGGACCAGGCCGGCCCCCTCACCCGCGACGTCACAGACGCGGCGCTGATGCTCTCCCACATGGTCGGCCGCGACGAGGGCGATGCCACCTCGCTGGACTTGCCCGAGGAGATCGCCCTGCCGACCGCCGAGCGTCTCGACGGCCTCAGGTTGGGGGTGCCAGCCGAGCTGACCGGAGAGGGCGTCGAAGCGGGCGTGCTCGCCGCCTTCAACGCGACCTTGGACCGTGCCCGCGAGTTGGGAGCCGAGGTCGAGCCGGTCAGCCTGCCACACGCTCCCCATGCCCTCTCTGCCTATTACGTGATCGCGCCCGCCGAGGCCTCCTCGAACCTGGCCCGCTTCGACGGGGTCCGCTACGGCCTGCGCGTCGACGCCCCCGATCTGGTTGGCATGTACACCAATACGCGACACGACGGTTTCGGCCCCGAGGTCAAGCGGCGCATCATGCTCGGCACCTACGCCCTCTCCTCGGGCTACTACGACGCCTACTACGGTCGCGCCCAGCGCGTGCGCACCAAGATCGTCGAGGACTTCCGCGCCGTGTTCGAGCGCGTCGACTTCATCGTCACCCCCACAAGCCCTACCGTCGCCTTCGAGCTCGGCGCCAAGACCGGCGATCCTCTCGCCATGTACCTGAGCGACTTCTGCACCGTCCCCATGTCCTTGGCCGGCATCCCCGCGATCTCGATCCCCTGTGGTCTGAGCGGGGCAGACCAGGGACTCGGGCCGGGAGGACGGGGCCTTCCGGTGGGCTTCCAACTCGCGGGCCCCGCCTTCTCCGAGAACGGTCTGCTCGACGCCGCCCACGCCTTGGAGCGCGCGATCGGCTTCGATACGACCCCGGCATGCTCGCCCGTTCATCGCGACGGTGGTTCGGGACGGGGCGCATGACCCCCTACGAACCCGTCATCGGCCTGGAGATCCACATCCAGCTGGCGACCCGCACGAAGATGTTCTGCGGTTGCGAGCTGTCCTTCGGCGAGCCCCCCAACACGCGCACCTGCCCGGTGTGCCTCGGCTTGCCCGGAGCCTTGCCCGTCGCCAACGCCCGGGCGATCCACTTCGGGCTGATGATCGGCCTGGCGGTCGGCTCCGAGCTTGCTCCTCGCTCGATCTTCCACCGCAAGAACTACTTCTATCCGGACCTGCCCAAGGGCTACCAGATCTCCCAATACGACGAGCCCCTTTGCCTCGGTGGGAGGTTGGCGGAGGTTCGCATCCATCGCGTCCATCTGGAGGAGGACGCCGCCAAGCTGGTACACGTCGGCGCCTCCGGGCGGATCCACGCCTCCGATGCCTCGATCGTGGACTTCAACCGCGGCGGCACTCCCTTGGCCGAGATAGTGACCGAGCCCGACCTGCGCTCGGCCGAGCAGGCCGGCGAGTGGCTGCGCCTGTTGCGCACCACGATGCGCCAGCTCGGCGTCTCCGACGTGAACATGGAGGAGGGCTCCCTGCGCTGCGACGCCAACATCTCCCTGCGCCCCGTCGGCACCGAGGAGCTCGGCACGAAGACCGAGCTGAAGAACATGAACTCCTTCCGCTTCATCGAACGGGGAATCCGCGCCGAGATCGCCCGCCAAGAGCAGATCCTGCAAACAGGCGGCCAGATCGCCCAAGAGACCCTCCACTACGACCCCGCCTCGGGCCGCATCACAACGCTGCGCTCAAAGGAGGAGGCCCACGACTACCGCTATTTCCCCGAGCCCGACCTGGTGCCGGTCGCCGTAGATGAAGCCATGCTCGACGCCGCCCGAGCGGCGATGCCCGAGCTGCCCGTAGCCCGAGCCGAGCGCTTCCAGGTTCTCGGTCTCAGCGAGCACAGCGCCCACCTGCTCGCCTTCAAGGCCGAGTTGGGCGACTACTTCGAGCATGCCTTCGCTGCCCCAATCGAGCCCAAGCCCGAGCCCCAGCTGCTGGCCAACTGGATCGCCGGCGAGTTGACATCGCGCCTGGACGACTCCCAGGCGCCCGTCGATTCGCGTGTGACCCCCGCCGCTTTGGCGAGCCTGTGCGGGCTCGTCGCCTCCAAACGGGTCAGCGTGGGCGCGGCCCGACAGGTGCTCGACGCGCTCGTGGTCGACGGGGGAGATCCCGTGGCGATCGTCGAGGCCGAGGGCTTGGCGGCCCTCGACGGCGACGACGAGCTAGCGGCGGTCGTAGCCGCAGCCTTGGCCGCCAACGCCGACGCCGCCGAGCGCATCAAGGGGGGCAACCCCAAGGCGATCGGTCCGATCGTCGGCTACGTCATGCGCGAGACCAACGGCCGCGCCGACGGCGGCGAGGTCACGCGCCTTGTGCACGAGCAGCTCGGAATCTGAACTACGCGAATCGCCCCGCCGGTTGCGGTTGTGGCGGCTCGGCGTCTGAACTACGCGAATCGCCCCGCCGGTTGCGGGTTTTCTGGCACTCCGAACACCTGGCGCGCACACATTTTGGACTAAAGGCCAAACAAGTTGGCTCGCCGGCGCGCCAATATGCTGGCATGACCAGTCAGATTGAAACTTCAGGTGCTGCATCCCGGCGGTTTCTCCTGCTGCCGGAGCAGGCGGCGGCGGGCGCCAGGAAGGGAATCCGAATCCGGCGCTATCGCCTCGTGAAGATCTCACCGCAAGTCCCCTCCTCGCGGTGACAGATGTGCGGCCGGGCAGGGATTCCGAGCCTGCCCGGCCGACCATCCTCCGCGTCCGTCCGACGGCCTTGAGAATCCGCTCCATGGTCTAGGCTGTGGGGATGGCGCAATCCTCACAAAGCGGCTCGGCGGGACGTTCGCTTGGGCAGACCGTAGTCGCGGTCCTTGTCCTGGTAGTCGTCGGCTACATCCTCTTGAAAGTGATCATCGGCATCGCGCTCGCGATCGCCGGTCCGGTCGTCCTGATCCTTGGAGTCCTGGCCCTCATATGGGCGTGGCGAGTGCTCTTCTGAGCGACGGCGTCCACTCGGCCGCCGTCAGCGCCCCGGCCACGTCTGCATCCCCGGCCACGTCCCACGCCACATCCGCATCCCCAGGCTCATTGCAATGGCCTACATAGCGATAGCCATCTGCTTCGGCCTCGCCGGAGGCATCGTCGGTCGCATCAAGGGCTCCCCCTTCTGGATCTGGTTCCTCGTTTCCGCGGCCGTGCCCATCTTCGGCCTGATAGCCGCGGTCGCCTACCGCTCGGACCGCAACGAGCCGCGCCGTCGCTGTCCCAAATGCGGACGGGTCACGATGGCCTACGACTCCCTCTGCACACGCTGCGGCGAGGAGTTCGAGTACCCCGACGAACTGCTCGAGCCCGAAGCGGCCGCCCACATGCCCGCTGGGCGCCCCGGCTGAGCGCGCCGCCGATCCCAGACCCCCACGAACAACGGTCCAAAAGTTTAGGCCTGCCTAAGCGAGTCCCTCGCATAGGCTGTCCTCACAGCCATGTCAAGCGAAGTGAAGACAGCCATCCCCCCGGTCGGACCGCGTATCACGCGGCTGATCAAGCGTGCCGGCTTCGAGGACGAGCGCTCCTTCATCCTGCGCGTCGTCCAGCCCGCTTTGGTGGGCATGATCGACGGCACTGTCTCCTCGATCGCCCCGATTTTCGCGGCCGCCGTCTCCTCCAATTCGCACACAGCCTTCGTGGTCGGGCTCTCGACCGCCCTCGGTGCCGGGATCAGCATGGGTATATCCGAGGCCCTCTCGGACACCGGCGAAACGACCGGTCGCGGCTCCCCGGTGGTGCGCGGCACGATCACCGGTGGCATGACCGCCTTGGGCGGCATCTTCCACACCTTGCCGTTCCTGATCAAAGACACCCACAACGCCTTGATCGTGGCGGGCATCGTCGTGGCGATCGAGCTGTTCGTGATCGCTTGGGTGCGCGAGCGCTTCCTCGACGTGTCCCTGCGCTCCTCCTTGATCGTGGTGACCTTGGCGGGCGCGATCGTCTTGGCCATCGGTGTGGCGATCGGGAGCTCTTAGGCAAACCGGCCCCGGGTGGTTCGGGTTGGTCGGCTGTGGCGGTGCCCTACGCGCGCGCGGGGGGTGTTCGGCTGGCTCGGTGGGCAGGATCGGCCGGCTCGGTGGGCAGGGTCGGCCGGCTAGAGGGGCAGGAGCGCGGCCGAGCGGGGCGAAAACCCGCTGGTACACTCGGCTTTATCGATCGTGAGGGCCGCCGACGTCCTCGCGTATTCGCAACCCCCCGAACAGAAGGAAGGAGGTCGGTGAAATGCGTGCAGTCAACGCGGTCATGGAATGTCTGAAGGCGGAGGGCGTGGACGTCGTCTTCGGCTTGCCCGGTGGCGCCAACCTCCCGACCTACGACGCCTTCGTCGATGGCGGTCTGCGCCACATCCTGGTCCGCCACGAGGCCGGCGGGGGACACGCCGCCGAGGGCTACGCCAAGGCCTCCGGCAAGGTCGGCGTCGCCTTCGCCACGTCCGGCCCCGGCGCGACCAACCTGATCACCCCGATCTGCGACGCGATGATGGACTCGGTCCCGGTCGTTTTCATCACCGGACAGGTGCGCACCGAGCTGCTCGGCACTGACGGCTTCCAAGAGGCCGACACGATCGGGATCACGATGCCGATCGTCAAGCACTCCTTCATGATCCAAGACCCTTTGGAAATCCCAAGGGCGATCCACGAGGCCTTCTACGTGGCCCGCTCCGGGCGCCCCGGCCCGGTCCTGGTGGACATTCCCCAAGACCTTTCCAAGGCTGAGATCCCGTATGAGCCCGTCGCCGACATACGCCTGCCCGGCTACCAGCCGACGCTCGAGGGCAACCAGAAGCAGATCCGCCAGGCCGCCAAGGCACTGGCGGCGGCGCGCCGTCCTGTGATCTACGCCGGCGGGGGCGTGGTAAACGCAAACGCGTCCGAGGAGCTGGTCGAGTTCGCCACCTCAGACCGCTTCCCCGTCACCTGCACCCTGATGGGCCTCGGCGCCTTCCCGGCCCGGGGCGCGGATGGTGCTCCACATCCCCAGTGGTTGGGAATGCTCGGGATGCATGGCACCCGCGCCGCCAACTACGCGATGGACGAGGCCGACCTGATCTGCGCGGTCGGAGCTCGTTTCGACGATCGCATCACCGGCAAGCTCTCCGAGTTCGCCCCGAAGGCGAAGTTCATCCACATCGACGTGGACCCCGCGGAGATATCGAAGAACGTCCCCGCCCACATCCCGATAGTCGGCGACGCCAAGCACGTGCTCGCAAAGCTGGTCGTCGAGTACCGAGCCCTCAGCGCCGACGCCAAGCGCACGGATGAGTGGTGGGAGCGCATCGAAGGATGGCGCAAGCAATACCCGCTCGCCTACGAGGACTCCGCCGACAATGAGATCAAGCCCCAATACATGGTCCAAGCGCTGTGGGAGGCCACTGGGGGCGAGGCGATCGTCACCAGCGACGTCGGCCAGCACCAGATGTGGGCCGCCCAGTACTACGACTTCCCCGCGCCCCGGCGTTGGATCAACTCGGGCGGCCTCGGCACGATGGGCTTCGGCTTGCCCGCCGCGATGGGCGCCGCCGTCGGTTGCCCCGACCGGGTTGTGTGCTGCATCGCCGGCGACGGCTCGGTGCAGATGAACGCCCAGGAGCTCGCCACCTGCTCGCAGGAAAAAATTCCGATCAAGGTGTTCATCATGAACAACGGTTACCTCGGCATGGTGCGCCAGTGGCAGGAGCTGTTCTGGGACGGGCGCTACTCGCACGTGGAGATGGGCGACTACCCCGACTTCGTCAAGCTCGCCGAGGCCTATGGCGCGACGGGGATGCGCTTCGAGAACAAGGCAACGCTCGTGGACGACATGAAGCGGGCGATCGCCACCGACGGACCTGTCGTGGTCAACGTGAAGGTGACCCGTCAAGAGAACACCTACCCCATGATCCCGGCAGGGCAAGCCGCCCGCGAGATGGTGGGGTGAGCCGGCCGATGAGCGGCGCGATACTGCGTCCTCCCTCCCTTGTGTGCCATAGCACACGGCGGTCGGTGCGTCCTTGTCTCGCTTGCTCCTCGGCCGGCTCATCGGCCGGTCGTTATGAAGATAGGAGGTCGTTCTGATGGGCGAGCCGGCAACAAAGGAACCGCTTAGCCTCGAGGAGCTGCAAGCCTCCGGCAACCTGCGCTCCGGGCGCAAGCACGTCCTCTCGATTCTCGTCGAGAACAAGTCGGGTGTCCTCACCCGGATCGCCGGCCTGTTCGCCAGGCGCGGCTTCAACATCGACACGCTCACCGTGGGCCCCACCGACGACGACCACGTCTCCCGCGTCACGCTCACCGTCGACGGGGCGATCCATCCGATCGACCAGGTCACCAAGCAGCTGCATAAGCTCGTCAACGTCTTGAAGATCAGGGACCTCGAGCCGACCGACACGGTCGCGCGGGAGCTGGCCTTGTTCAAGATCTCAGCCGACGGAGCCCAGCGCGGCGAGCTGATGCAGATCACCGAGATCTTCCGCGGCAAGGTCGTGGACGTGACCAAGCGCTCGATCATCGTCGAGGTGACCGGCACGACCGACAAGGTCGAGGCCTTCGAGAGCATGGTCCGCCCCTTCGGCCTGATCGAGATGATGCGCACCGGAGAGATAGCCATCGCACGCGGTCGAGGCGAGACCTAGACGTCCGTTGAGCTTGCCCAACGAACGTCTAGGAGGCTAACGTGAGTCAACTGGTTCCGCCAGGCAAGCGCGAGCGGTCGCCTTCGCCCTTCACCCTTAGCGAGGCCGACGAGGCTCGGCTCTGTGCCCGTTTGGATCTTGCTTTGCAGCGGGCGCGCCGCTCCGGCCGCGCCACGCTCGCGACGATTACTTACGAGTTGGGCGCCCACATCGACCCCTCCGCGGTCGTGTGCGCTTCTCGCAGGCCCGGCGAGCATTGGTTCTGTTTTGAGCAGCCCGATCGCGGCGGCGCCGCCCTGGCCGGTCTCGGTGGGGTGGTGTGCCTGGAGGACTCGGGCCCTGAGCGCTTCTCCACGGTGGCCGACCGCTGGCGCTCGCTCTCGGCCGCGGCGGTAGCCGACTCGCCCGGGGAGCCCGGCGGCGGCGGTCCGATCGTCGTGGGCGGCTTCGCCTTCGCTCCCGGCGGGGGAGCTTCTCCGGCGTGGCGCGGCTTCGAACCGGCCTCCTTGGTCGTGCCCGAGGTCACCCTCGCTCGCGAACGCCACGAGGGCAGGCAGCGGGTGCGCCTCACCTTGGCCGCCTTGGTTCAGCCCGACGACACCGCCGAGCAGGCCCTCGCCGTGCTCGAGCGGCGCTTGACCGAACTCTCCGACGCGCCCCTGCCCTTGCTGGATCCGGCCCCCACGGGCCGCTTCGAGGTCTCAAGCGGCATGCCCCCCGAGCACTTCGAGGCCGCCGTGGCGCGCGCGACCGAGACGATCCGAGCGGGTGGCTTGCAGAAGATCGTGCTCGCGCGCGAAGTCCAAGTGCACGCGGGTGGGGGGGCTCCAATCTACGACCCAGCGGCCGTGTTCGGCGTCTTGCGCGACGCCTTCCCCTCCTGCTTCGTCTTCTGCGTGGGCCGCGGCGACGCCACCCTCGTGGCCGCCAGCCCCGAGCTGCTCGTCCGCCGCGAGGGCCAGCGCGTTTCCACGATCGCTTTGGCCGGGTCCACCAGACGCAGCGCCGACCCCGCCGTGGATGCCCACCTCGGCGAGCAGTTGATGCGCGACGAGAGCTACCGCGAGGAGCACGCGATCGTGGCGCGACGGATCGAGCGCACGCTCAACCGCTACGCGATCTGGGTCGCCACGCCGCCCGAGCCGGTGCTCGTCCAGATGGCCAACATCCAGCACCTCGCCACGCCGATCCGCGCCCAGCTCTCCGCGCCGGTCGAGGCGATCGAGCTCGCCGGCCTGATGCACCCCACACCCGCGGTCGGCGGCGAGCCCTTAGCGGGCGCGCTCGGCCTGATCCCAGCCTTGGAGGGCCTCGACCGCGGCTGGTATACCGGCCCGGTCGGCTGGGCCGACGCCGCCGGCGACGGCGAGTTCTGCGTGGCTTTGCGCTGTGCCTTGTTGCGCGGCAACGTAGCCCGCTGCTATGCCGGCAATGGCATCGTGCGCGGATCGAAGCCGGCGGCGGAGCTGGCCGAGACCGAGGTCAAGTTGCAGGCGCTCCTGCCCTTGCTCACGAGCTGAGCGCACCCGCGACGGCGTCCCACACGCGGCGGTGCAGCTGCACGTTGGCCGCACGCTCGCCCCGAACTTCCACGAGCGCCGAGTCGCTGCCGGCCAGCGCCCGCTCCAAAGCCAAGCGCAGCCCGGCCACATCGTCCACGGTCTCGTGCTCGAGGCCATAGAGCGCCGCGGCTCGCGCGAAGTCCAGGCCCGGGGGCGTGGCGATGTGCTCGGTGAAGGCGTCCTTCACGCTCGCCGCGCCCGCGACCGGCAAGAAATCGAAGATCCCCCCGCCCTCGTTGTTCAGCAGTACGATCGTCAACTTCAAGTCGAGCCTGCGCGCGGCCAGCAGGGCGCTCAGGTCATAGGCGAGAGCGACGTCGCCGATCAGCAGCACGACCGGCCCTGCGCTCGCCGCGGCGGCCCCGAACGCGCTCGAGACCGTGCCGTCGATGCCGTTGGCGCCCCTGTTGCAAAGCACTCTCGGCGGGTCGGCTCGCACCGGCCAGAACGTCTCGATGTCGCGCACCGGCATCGAGGAGGCCACGAACAGGGTCGCCTCGCTCGGCAGCAGCACGCCCAGCTCGGCCGCCACGACCGGCTCGCTGCAACCGCTGGCGCCGAGCACGCCCAGGATCGCCTCGGCGGCGAGCTCGTCGGCGCTGCGCCAGGCCCCGAGCCAATCGGGATCGGCGCTGCGTCGCTCCTCCAGCCAATCGGGATCGCCCTCCCGCGGGCCCACCAGCCCGCCGAGCGCCCCCGCGGGCTCGAGCGCAAGCGATTCGCACACCACGCTCGCCGGGTCCTGCCAGGCCGCCTCCGGGTCGAGCGCGATCTGGCGCACGTCGCCAAGGCTCGCAAGCCAGGTGCGCAAAGGCTTTGAGACGGGCAGATCGCCGACCCTGAGCACCAGCTCGGGCGTGTGCTCGCGCGCGAAGCCTTCGTCTCGCAACAGAGCGTCGTAGTGGGCGATCGCCGCGTCGCCGCGCCGCGCGCCGGACATGGGGTCGGCCAGCAGCGGCCAGCCAAGCGCCACGCTCGCCGCGGCGGCCGCCTCGCCGAGCGGCGTGTCGCCTGTGCCCGTCGGGGTGCGCTCGTGGCGCCCCGCGACCACGACGCCGCGCGATACCTCGTGGACCTCGTCGTAAAGAACAATCGCGGCCTCCTGGGGGCTTCGTTTGGGCACCTCGACGACGCCTGGCTCGCCGCTCCACGCCCGGCTGCCCGCGCCGAGCCGGCGCAGGAACGGGGCTCCGTCGGCGCGCCCCTCTCCCGCCGCTGGCATCTGCTCGCACACCAAAGGCTCGCGCAGGGGAAAGTTGAGGTGGACCACGCCGGGCCTGCCCTCCAAGGACGTCCACCAGGCGCGGCAGGCGAGCGTCCGGATCCAGCGCAGGCGCTCGGGCGTGGCCTCGTGCGTGCCGACCTCGAAGAACCACTTGGCAAAGCCGCCGAAGATCTTCAGCTGGTCGATCGTCTGCCCGGCGCCGACTTCGCGCAGCTCGGGCGGGCGGTCGGCGCTCAGCACGATCAAAGGTACGCGCGCCTCGTGGGCCTCGACGACCGCCGGCAGCAGCTCGGCGACCGCCGTGCCCGAAGTGCACGCGATCGCGACCGGCAGCGCGGAGGCCTTGGCAAGGCCTAGCGCGAAGAAGCCGGCGCAGCGCTCATCCAGGTGGGAGTGACAGCGCAACCTCCGCTCGGCGGTCAGGCTGAGCACCAGGGGCGCGCTGCGCGAGCCGGGCGAGGTGCACGCGTCGCGCATGCCGCAACGGGCCAACTCGTCCACGAACGCGCCGAGCAGCGCATAGGTATCGTGCGGGGTGTTCAAAGGATCGAAGTCGGTTCCGTCGAAAATGTGGGATAGCTCGTAGTATTCAGCTTGTGGCCGAGAGGGAACGGGTGGCTCTTAGCAGGCGCGAAAGTGTGGTAATGCTGCACGGCTTCGGTGGAACGGGCCGCTCGTGGGACGATGTCATAGCGCATTTGCCCCCAAGCTATCGCTCGCTCGCGCTGGACCTGCCCGGGCATGGCGATCAGCTGGAGGCCCGCCGGCCGATCGGCTTCGCCAGTTGCGTGAAGAGCGTGCTCGAACGCGCCCCCGAGCGCTTCGTGCTGGCCGGATACTCGCTGGGCGGCCGCATCGCCCTGCACATCGCGCTGGCGGCGCCCGAGCGGATCGAGCGTCTGGTGGTGATCTCCACGACCCCGGGCATCGTTGAGGCCAAGGAAAGGACGGCGCGACGCAAGCTCGACCGGCGCTTGGCCGATGAAATCGAAGAGGGCACGATCAAGCAGTTCAGCGACCGTTGGCGCGGCCAGGCGATGTTCGCCGAAGACCCGTCCGAGGTCGATCGGTTAGCGCGCGCCGAGCACGCGCGCAACCGGCCCGAGGGCTTGGCCGCTTCGCTGCGAGGCGTCGGCACCGGCGAGATGAAGCCCCTGTGGGATCGCTTGGAGGAGATCAAGATGCCGACGACCGTGATGTCCGGCCGGCGCGACCGCAAGTTCGTGCGCGTCGCCGAACGTATGGTGACGGTGATCCCCGAAGCCCTGTTGCAGGTTGTGGGAGGCGGTCACTGCCTGCTGTTGGAGTGCCCCCGCCAGGTGGCCGCTGCGATCGTCTAGGCCGCGATCGCCCAGGCCGCATTCGCCTCGGCCCAAGCAGCCCGACCCATGAAGCCGCTAGGTCCAGCCGCCGTAGTCCAGCGGCTCCACGCCCAAACCCGCCGCGCCTGGCAGCGTGATGCGCCCGCCGCGCGGGGCGAGCGGGTCGGCCGGGGACTCGAACATGCCGAGCGTGGCCAGGCCGCAGGCGGCGAGCGGCCCGCGCGAGGCCAGCGCGGCGGCGGCCTGCAGGCCGGCTGCGACGCCGAGCGGCCCGTCGAAGCTCGAGGCCACATACACCTCGGCTCCGGAGGCGCGCACGAGCGTGGCGGCGGCGAGCAGGCCCGAGATGCCACCGCAGCGGGCGATCTTCAAGCACACCGCGTCGGCCACGCCCGCTGTCAAGGCTCCGTGCTCGGCGGCCGTCTCGTCGATCGCCACGCGCGCGGCCACTCGCTCGCGCACCTCGCGCACGGCGGCCAGTCCGTGCACCGGCTCCTCCACCAGCTCCAGGCCGACCGGAGAGAGCGCTTCGATGTTGCGCACCGCCTGCTCCACGCTCCAGGCGCCATTCGCGTCGACGCGCAGAGCCACGTGGGGCCCGGCCGCGGCTCGCACCGCCGCCAGGCGCCCGGCGTCGTCGCCGATCCCGACCTTCAGCTTTAGGCAATCGAAGCCTTCGCCGAGCGCCCCGGCCGCCTGGGAGGCGGCGCCCGCGCGATCGGTCGCTGACAGGGTCGCGTTGACGGGGACGCTCTCGGCGGGCGTCTCGGCCACGAGCGAGGCGACCGAGCGTCCGCTGCGCCTGCCCGCGCGATCCCACAGCGCCAGGTCGATCGCCGCGAAGGCCTCGGGGAGGTCCTCGATGCGGCGGCAGGCGTCCACGAGTTCGGCGCCGTTCATCGCGCCGGAGGCCTCCACGAGCGGGCGGTAGCGCTCCAAAGCCCGCTCGACGCGCGCGAGGCTGACGCCGTCGTAGGGCTCAAGTGGCGCCGCTTCGCCGTAGCCGCTTAGGCCGTCTGGATCGGTCAGCGAGACGAGCAGCACCTCGCGCTCGCGCAGCGTGCCGTAGGAGGTTTGAAGCGCTCGGGCAAAGCGCAGCGTGCGGCGGCGCACCCCCAGCTTCATGGGGCGCGTCCGCTCAGCTCCCGATCCCGCCGCTCAGCAGGATGCCGGCGGAGAACAAGAGGCAGAAGACGAGCTGGAGCGCCCCGGTCTTGGCCAGCGCCCCGTTCAAGGAAGGGCCATCCACGCGCGTGCGCACGACCTTCACGAGGGGCAGCGCCAAGGGGATCGCAAGCCAGGGCAAGAACAGCCAGGCGGTCATCGACCCGAGCACCCAGGGCAAGGGCACAAGCACGAAGGCGCTGGCGACCATCGCGGTGTAGAGCGCCCTGGTCCGTTCGCGGCCGAGGCGCACCGCCAAGGTACGCTTGCCCGCCCGCCGGTCGGTCTCCAGGTCGCGCACATTGTTGACGACGAGGATCGCGCTGGCGAGCAGGCCGACCGGCACGGCACAGGCGAAGGCCTCCCAGGGCAGAGCCTGCACCTGCACGAAGTAGGAGCCGCTGACGGCGACGATCCCGAAGAAGAGGAACACGAACAGCTCGCCCAAGCCCTCGTAGCCGTAGGGGCGCGGGCCGCCGGTGTAGAGCACGCCGGCGAGGATCGAGGCAGCGCCGACCGCGATCAGCTCCCAGCCGGCCACGGCGACCAGGTAGACGCCGCACAGGACCGCCAGGCCGAAGGTGACATAAGTCGCGAGAAGGACGCGGCCGGGCGGCACCAAGCCACCGGCGGTGACCCTGACCGGTCCGAGCCGATCCTCGGTGTCGGCGCCGCGCCGCGCGTCGGAATAATCGTTGGAGAGGTTGGTGCCGACCTGGATGAAGATCGCCCCGAGCAGGGCGGCGAGGAAGGCGAGCGGGCGAAAATGGCCGGCGCCCAGGGCCAGGGAGGTACCCACGAGGACGGGGGCCACCGCCGCCGGCAGGGTGCGCGGGCGCGCCGCCATGAACCAGATGTGCGCGGCGCTCGAGGCTTTCGGCGTCGGCGCCGCCGCCGGCGAGGGAGAGCCGATCGTGCCGAGCGCGGTCATGCCCGTCTGGGAAAGCGCGCGAAGTCGGGCGTGCGCTTCTGCTTGTAGGCGTCGCGCCCCTCCTGGGCCTCTTCGCTGCCGTAGAACAGGAGGTTGGCGTCGTGGGCCAGCTGCTGGATGCCCGCCAGGCCGTCCTCGGCGGCGTTGAAGCTGGCCTTGAGCAGCCGCAGGGAGAAGGGGGAGAGGGCGAGCATCTCCCGGCACCATTGCACGGTCTCCTCCTCCAGGCGCTCCAAAGGCACCACCGTGTTGATCAAGCCCATCTCCAAAGCCTGCTGGGCGTCGTATTGGCGGCACAAAAACCAGATCTCCTTGGCCTTCTTGACGCCCACCATGTCGGCCAGCAGGCCGGCGCCGAAGCCACCGTCGAAGGAGCCCACGCGCGGGCCGGTCTGGCCGAAGCGTGCGTTCTCCGCGGCGATCGTCAAATCGCACACCAGCTGCAGCACCTGGCCGCCGCCGACGGCGTAGCCGGCCACCATCGCGACGACCGGCTTTGGCAGCCGGCGGATCTGGATGTGAAGGTCGGTTACGTGAAAGCGCCCGGGACGGGTGGCGTCGGGGTCGCCGGACTCGTTCTCGGAGAGGTAGCCGGAGTCTCCGCGCACGCGCTGATCGCCGCCCGAGCAGAACGCGAGCGGCCCCTCGCCGCACAGGACGATCGCGCCGACCTCGCCGTCCTCGCGCGCCTCTTCGAGCGCCTGGGAGATCTCGACGATCGTGAGCGGTCGAAAAGCGTTTCTGACCTCGGGCCGGTTGATCGTGATCTTCGCGATGGACGGGCCGCCCTCCTCGACGGGCGCCTTCTCGTAGCGGATGTCCCGGTATTTGCCTGCTGTGGTCCAAGTGATGGCCAAGTTCCTCAACGCTCCTGTCTCGAGAAGGGCGCCTCGCGTGGGGCGCGCGCCGACGATTCCGTCGCGAAGGCTAGTAGTTCGCGACTTGCGGCTAGCCTTTGAGCGATGCAGGTCGAGGCATGGTTGCAGCGAGCTGCCGGCTCGGCGCCGACACAGACCGCGCTGGAAACTCCCGACGCGCGGGTGTCCTACCGCGAGCTGGCCCGGTTGGCACAGGCGGGCGCGCGGGAGCTGCGCGAGCGCGGCGTGGCTCGGGGCGAGCGTGTCGCGATCGCCTTGGCGCCCGGCATCGAGTTCGCCCAAGCGCTGCATGCATGCCTGCTCGTGGGCGCGGTGGCGGCGCCGATCGACCTGCGCCTGAAGCCCGAGGAGCGCGAGCTGATCGTGGGGGACGGCGTGCTGCTCGACACGCCCCTGCGGTCGGTCTCCGTCGATGAGGAGTGGGGCGGCTCAAGCCACGACCTCGACGAGGGGTGGGGCGGTTACAGCCACGACCTCGACGAGGTGTGTGCGGTGATCCACACCTCCGGCACGACCTCCGCGCCGCGCCCGATCGAGCTGACCTATGGCAATTTCTTGTGGAGCGCGCTCGGCTCCTCGGTCGCGCTCGGCGTGGACCCGCAGGAGCGCTGGCTGTGCAACTTGCCGCTCTCCCACGTGGGCGGCCTCTCGATCCTGCTGCGCAGCGCGATCTACGCCACGACCGCCGTCATCCACGAGCGCTTCGACACGGCCCTGGTGTTGCGGGCTTTGGCCGAGGAGGAGATAACGCTCGTCTCGCTCGTCTCGACCACGCTCGCGCGCCTGCTCGACGCCGGCCTGCACGATCCCCCGCGCCTGCGCTGGGCGCTCACCGGCGGCGGCCCGTTGCCCTCAGCGCTGCTCGACCGCGCCCACGCCGCCAGGGTGCCGGCCGTGGCGACCTACGGTTTGACCGAGGCCTGCTCGCAGGTCAGCACCGGCGCGGCGACCCTGTTCTGCACGCGGCTCGAACTGGCCGGCGACGGGGAGATCCTGGTCGCCGGCCCCACGGTCGCACCGGGCTCGCTCGGCCCCGACGGCCGCTTGCACACCGGCGACCTCGGCGAGATCGACGGCGACGGTGCGTTGCGCGTGATCGGGCGCAAGGCCGACACGATCATCAGCGGCGGGGAGAACGTCGCGCCGATCGAGGTCGAGGCGGCGCTCGAAGCGCACCCCGAAGTGATCGAGGCGGCGGTGCTCGGAAGGCCCGATCCACAGTGGGGAGAGGCCATCGTGGCGGTCGTCGTGACCGCGCCCGATACGCAGCTCGGGGAGGCGGAGCTGCGCGAGCACTGCCTTGGGCGTCTCGCGCCCTACAAGGTCCCCAAGCAAGTGCGGATCGTCTCAGACTCGCTCCCCCGCACCGCGTCTGGCAAGCTACTGCGCAGGGAGTTGCAAGGGATCTCGATATGAGCACCGTTCAACCTGAGGAAGGACGAGGCAACGATGCGGCGCGCGAGCACCGCGCGGCGAGCCTGACCCATTGGGAAGAGGCGGCTTCTGGCTGGATCGCGCGCCAAGCCGCGTTGCGCGAGCTCTCGGCCCCGGTCTCCCACTGGATGATCGACGCGGTCGACCCCCAACCCGGCCAGCGCGTGCTGGAGCTGGCCGCCGGCCTGGGGGAGACCGGCTTTCTCGCGGCCGAACTGGTCGCGCCGGTGGGCGGGGTCATCACCAGCGACCAGGCCGACGCGATGCTCGACGGCGCCCGCAAGCGGGCGGGCGAACTGAACCTCACGAACGTCGAGTTCCAGGTGCTGAACGCCGAATGGATCGACCTGCCCGTGGCCAGCGTCAACGTGGTGCTGTGTCGCTGGGGCTACATGCTGATGGCCGACCCGCTCGCCGCCCTGCGCGAGACCAGGCGAGTCCTGCGCCCCGAAGGCCACGTCGGGCTGGCTGTGTGGGACTCCATCGAGCACAACCCGTGGGCGCTGTTGCCCGGCGCCGAGCTTATGCAGCGCGGCCTGCTCGCCCCGCCCGCGCCCGATGCGCCTGGCCCGTTCGTGCTGGGAGACCGCAAAAGGATGCGGGCCCTGCTGGAAGACGCCGGTTTCGACGAGGTCTGGGTCGAGCCCTTGGAGTTGACCCAGCGCAGCTCCAGCTTCGATGAGTTCTGGGAGACGACGCTCGACATCGCCCGCGCCTTCCACGACGCGGTCCTGGCGCGCCCCGAGCCCGAGATCGCCGAGATCCGCGCCAGCCTGGCCGAGCGTTTCGCGCCCTACACAGCGGAGGACGGGTCGCTGGAGATACCGATGCGGACGTTGGTGGGGGTCGGCACCGCCTGAGCGTGGCCGGTCGGCTAGGCTGGCGCCCATGCTCTACGACGACGACGCAGACCTCAAGCTCCTCGACGGCAAGACCGTCGCAATCCTCGGCTACGGCTCCCAGGGCCATGCCCACGCCCTCAACCTGAAGGACTCCGGCGTCAAAGTCGTGGTCGGCCTGCGCGAGGACTCCTCCTCGGTCGCAAAGGCCCGCGAGAATGGCTTCGAAGTGCTCTCGCCCGTCGAGGCCGCCTCGCGCGGGGACCTCGTGATGATGCTCGTGCCCGACGAGCTGCACCACCAGGTGTGGGATGAAATCTCAGACGGCATCGCCCAGGGCAACGAGCTCCTGTTCGGCCACGGCTTCTCGATCCACTACGGCGAGGTCGTGCCGCCCCCCGGCGTGGACGTCGCGATGGTCGCGCCGAAGGGCCCCGGTCACCTCGTGCGCCGCCAGTTCACCGAGGGCTCGGGCGTGCCCGGCCTGATCGCCGTCGCCCAAGACGCCACCGGCAACGCCCGCGCGCTGGCACTCGCCTATGCCAAGGGCATCGGCTGCACCAGGGGCGGCGTGATCGAGACGACCTTCAAGGACGAGACCGAGACCGACCTGTTCGGCGAGCAGGCCGTGCTCTGCGGGGGCGCCTCCGAGCTGGTCCAAGCCGGCTTTCAGACCTTGGTGGACGCCGGCTATGACCCGGAGATGGCGTACTTCGAGTGCCTGCACGAGCTCAAGCTGATCGCCGACCTTATGTACGAAAAGGGCTTGGCGGGGATGCGCTACTCGATCTCAAACACCGCCGAGTACGGCGACTACACGCGCGGCAAGCGCGTGATCACCGACGAGACCCGCGCGGCAATGCGCCAGATCCTCACCGAGATCCAGGACGGCACGTTCGCACGCGAGTGGATCGCCGAGAACCGCGCCGGTCAGGAGAACTTCCTGCGCATGCGCGCCGAGCAGGCCGGCACCCAGGTCGAGCAGGTCGGCGGCGAGCTGCGCTCGCACATGGACTGGATCAAGACGTCGTTTTGACCCGCCCCGCCCACCCCTATCTGGCCGGACGGTATGGGTGAGATGTGTGTCCCATCCGGCGCTTCGGGGAAGCGAGACCACGAGACGTGCGGCACGTCCATCCACGAGCGCGAGGAACGTATCGCCGCAGCCTATCGCAAAGGGTACGGGGAAAATCCTTTGACAGAGGACGAGAACCGTATGCTCGACGCAGCCGCAGCGCTTGGCGCGGACCTGCCTTCTTAGAATGGCTTCGCGACTACGTCCGGTTCGCTACACTCGCCTTCCTCGTCGCGACTGGCGCTTCAGGTGGAGTGAACCACCGGGGAGCGGCGAGGCATTGAGCCGCGCGCCTGGGCATCCTTCTCTCAAGCGACAGACCCGAGGATGCCCCGATGACGCCACCAGACCCGACAGCCGCCACCGCCGAACTCGTCATCCCCGACGAGCTCAAGCCCACCGACGGTCGCTTTGGCTGCGGGCCCTCCAAGGTGCGGCCGCAGGCGCTTGCCGCGCTCGCCACTGACGGCGCGACGATCATGGGCACCTCTCACCGGCAGGCGCCCGTGAAGGGGGTTGTCGGTGAGATCCGTGCAGGGCTCTCCGAGCTGTTCTCCGCACCTGAGGACTACGAGGTCGCGCTTGGCAACGGCGGCGCCACTGCTTTTTGGGACGCCGCCTCCTTCGGACTCGTCGAGCGCCGTGCGCTTCACCTTTCCTTCGGCGAGTTCTCACAAAAGTTCGCCACCGTCACCTCCGACGCCCCGTTTCTGGAGGATCCCGTTGTCGTGAAGGCCGAGCCTGGCTCGGCCCCCTCCGCCGAGGAGCTCGACGCGGCGCTCGCGGGGATCGACGGCACCCCAGTCGACGTCGTCGCCTGGGCACACAACGAGACCTCCACCGGCGTCATGGCCCCCGTGCTGCGTCCGCGGGACGCGGGGGAGACGCTCGTGCTCATCGACGCGACTTCAGGCGCGGGCGGCCTCCCCGTCAACCTCTCCCAGGCGGACGCCTACTACTTCGCCCCCCAGAAGGCGTTCGCCGCCGACGGCGGGCTGTGGCTTGCGATGCTCTCACCCGCCGCCCAGGAGCGTATCGCCGCGATCGCCGCCACCTCACGTTTCACGCCCGCGTTTCTCTCTCTCCCGATCGCGCTTGAAAACTCGCTCAAGGACCAGACCTACAACACTCCGGCGCTTGCCTCTCTACTCCTGCTTGCCGAGCAGATCCGCTGGATGCTCGCGCTGGGTGGGCTCGACGGCTGCGTGGCGCGCACCCGCGAATCCTCCTCCCATCTCTATGGCTGGGCCGAGCGCTCGACCTTTGCCACCCCGTTCGTCTCCGCCCCCGCCAACCGCTCTCTGGTCGTGGGTACGATCGACTTCGACGACGCCCTCGACGCCAAGCTGCTGGCCTCCACATTGCGGACGAACGGCATCGTGGACGTGGAGCCCTACCGCAAGCTGGGACGCAACCAGCTGCGCATTGGCATGTTCCCTGCCATCGACCCCTCCGACGTCCAGGCGCTCACCGCCTGCATCGACTGGGCAGTTGAAAGGATCTCGGCATGACTGATCGTTTGAAGGTCCTTGTCAAGGAGAAGGTCGGCGACTCCGGCATCAAACTGCTCGAAGATCACTTCGACGTCGACCTCGGCATCGACTGGTCGGATGAGCAGCTCGCCGAGCGCATCGGCGACTACCACGGCATCCTCATCCGCTCGGCCACGAAGATGACCCCTGAGCTGATCGCGAAGGCCACGAACCTCCGCGTCATCGGTCGCGCCGGGGTGGGGGTGGACAACGTCGATGTCCCCGCCGCCACCGCCCGGGGGATCGTCGTCGCAAACGCCCCTCAATCCAACGTCGTTACCGCCGCCGAGCACACGATGGCGATGCTGCTCGCCCTCGCTCGCAATATCCCCCAAGCGCACGCCTCGCTCACCTCCGGCAAGTGGGAGCGCTCCAAGTTCTCCGGCGTCGAGCTCTATGAGAAGACGCTCGGCATCCTCGGCTTCGGCCGTATCGGCCAACTCGTCGCCCAACGTGCCCGCGGCTTCAACATGCGCGTCCTCGCGTTCGACCCCTTCGTTTCCGCCGAGCGCTACAAGGAGCTGGGCGTAGAGAAGGCCGCCTCCTCGGATGAGGTGTGCGCCCAGGCCGACTTCATCACGATCCACCTGCCAAAGACACCGGACACCGAAGGCTGGCTCGACGCCTCCCAGTTCGCCAAGATGCGCGACGGCGTGCGCATCCTCAACGTCGCCCGTGGAGGGCTCATCGACGACGCAGCGCTGAAGGACGCACTCGACTCCGGCAAGGTGGGGGGCGCCGCGCTCGACGTGTTCCCCTCAGAGCCCATCACCGACTACCCGCTCTTTCACGGCTACCCCAACGTCGTCGTGACTCCTCACCTCGGCGCCTCCACCGCTGAGGCCACCGACCGCGCCGGTTTCCAGTCGGCCGAGCAGATCGTCGCCGCCCTCACCGGTGGCGTGGTCTCCACCGCCGTCAACATCCCCTCCGTGGGTGCGGAGGACATGGAGGTGCTCGCCCCCTTCCTCCCGCTAGCCAAAAAGCTCGGTCGCCTCGCGATGGAGCTGGCCGCCGGCTCCTCAGTCGAGCGCATCGAGGCCGCCTTCATGGGACGCATCGCCGACTTCGACACGCGCCTGCTCTCACTCGCGGTGATCGAGGGCGCCCTCGAGGGTCGCACCGAGGAGCAGGTCAACCTCGTCAACGCGCCCTCGATGGCCCAGCAGCGGGGGATCGTCGTGGAGGAGAAGTCGGTCACCGAGGCCCAAGACTTCAACGAGTTGATCCGCGTTACCGTGGTCGCCGGCAGCGAGAAGGTCGCGGTCGCCGGCACCGGCATCGGTCCCAACCGCGTGCCGCACCTGGTCGAGGTGCAGGGCCGGCGCCTGACGATCGAGCTGACCCCGCACGTCGCGGTCTTCCGCTACGCCGACCTGCCCGGCATGATCGGCCGCGTCGGCACGATCTTCGGCGCACACGGGATCAACATCTCCTCCGCCGCGGTCGGGCACACGCCCGACCATGACGAGCAGCGTCTCGCGGCGATGGTCGTCACCACCGACGCGCCGGTCCCCACGGACGTGGTCGACGAGATCGTCGTCTCCGAGGGCTTTGTCGCCGGGTGGGCAGTCGAGCTGAGCTGAGCGTGCCGGCCCGGAGCCGGTAGTCTGGACGCGATGCGAGCTGTTGAGATCACCAAGCACGGTGGGCCTGAGGTCCTCAAAGTCGTCGAGCGCCCAGATCCGGAGTTGCTCCCAGGCTGCGTGCGCATCGAGGTGGCCGCCTGTGGCATCAACTTCGCCGACGTGATGGCGCGCATCGGTGTCTACCCGGATGCACCCAAGCCGCCATGCGTCGTCGGCTACGAGGTAGCCGGCACTGTCGTCGAGCTGGGCGATGGCGTCGAGGGGCTCCAGCACGGCCAGCGTGTCCTGGCCAGCACGGTGTTCGGTGGTTATGCCTCGGTCGTCTCGGTCTCCGAGCGCGACTGTGTCCCGTTGCCCGAGCGGCTCTCCTTCGAGCAAGGCGCCGCGATCCCCGTCAACTACGCGACCGCTTGGGCAGCCTTGGTGGGCTACGGCTCCCTGCAGACCGGCGAGCGCGTCCTGATCCACTCGGCCGGAGGGGGCGTCGGAGTCGCCGCCATCCAGCTCGCGCGTCGCTTCGGCGCAAGCGAGATCTACGGCACCGCTTCGCCCGCCAAGCACGAGCGCGTGCGTGAGCTCGGCTACGACTACGTGCTCGATTACAAGGATGTGAATACCAAAGCTGCGCTGCCCCGGTTCGACGTGATCCTCGATGCGATCGGCGGCCACAGCCTGCGCACGAGCTATGACCTTCTGCGTCCCGGCGGCAGACTTGTCGGTTTCGGCGCCTCCGCGGTAGTCTCCGGTGCCAAACGCAACCTGACCTCCGCGTTGCGGACCTTGGCGCGCATGCCGCGTTTCTCCCTGGTCAAGCAGATGTCCGAATCGAAGGCCGTGATTGGCCTCAACATGCTCACCTTGTTGAAGGACCGCGGCACGATCGAGCCGTGGCTCGGACCGTTGCGCGAACTGCTCGACGACGGCACGATCGACCCCGTCATCGCCGGCAAGTTCAGCTTCGAGGAAGCCGGCGCTGCCCAGGACATGCTCACGCAGCGGCGCAATGTCGGCAAGGTCATTTTGGTCCCATAGCCGCGCGTGGGTGCTACCCTGCGTGGCACATGTCGTTCCAGTTCTCCCTGTCGCTTCTCCTTCTCCTCCCCCCTCGGGGGGAATAGCGCGTGGCGGCCGCGTAGCCGCAAACCCAAGGAGAAACCGGCAAGTAAGAGAACTGGAGAAGCGAGGACGACATGACCGATTCACAGGCACAACAGCGAGACGAGCGCGAACGCGTCAGGGTGTTCGACACGACCCTGCGCGACGGCGAGCAATCGCCCGGGATCGCGCTGAACCAGCAGGAGAAGCTGGAGATCGCCCACCAGCTGGCACGCCTTGGCGTGGACATCATCGAGGCGGGCTTTCCGATCACCTCGCCCGGCGACTTCGAGTCGGTGCAGGCGATCGCGCGCGAGGTCGAAGGCCCCGTCATCTGCGGGCTGGCGCGAACCTCCGCGCAGGACATCGACGCCGCCTGGGAGGCGGTCAAGGACGCCGCGGGGGCGGGTGGGGCACGAATCCACACGTTCATCGCCACCTCTGACATCCACATCGAGCGCAAGCTGCAGACCACGCGCGAGGACGTCCTGGGCCAAGTGCGGGCCTCGGTGGCACACGCCAAGAGCTACACCGAGGACGTCGAGTTCTCACCCGAGGACGGCTCGCGCTCGGACATCCCCTACATGGCCGAAGCCATCCAGGTCGCCCTGGATGAGGGCGCCACCACGATCAACGTGCCCGACACCGTCGGCTACGCCCTGCCCGAAGAGTACGCAGCGATGTTCACCGAGCTTTACCGCTTGGTGCCCGACCTGCGGGGCGTGGTCGTCTCGGTCCACTGCCACGACGACCTGGGCCTGGCGGTCGCCAACTCCCTGGCCGGGATCCAAGCCGGCGCACGCCAGGTCGAGTGCGCGATCAACGGGATCGGCGAGCGCGCCGGCAACGCCTCTCTGGAGGAGATCGCGATGCTGCTGCGCACCCGCCAGCCCGCCCTGGGCCTGTGGACGGGAATCGAGACGACCGAGATCTCGCGCACCAGCCGCCTGGTCTCGCGCCTGACCGGCTATCCCGTGCAACCCAACAAGGCGATCGTCGGGCGCAACGCGTTCGCCCACGAGGCCGGCATTCACCAGGACGGGGTGCTGAAGGAGCGCGCCACCTACGAGATCATGGACGCCACCTCCGTCGGCCTGCGCTCCAACGCGATCGTGCTGGGCAAGCACTCCGGCCGCCACGCGCTGCGCCAAGCGCTGGAGGAGATGGGTTTCCAGCTGGACGGCCAAGCCCTGAACACGGCCTTCAAGCGCTTCAAGGAGATCGCCGACCGCAAGAAGCACGTCACCGCGATGGACCTGGAGGCCCTGGTCACAGAGGACCTGCGCGGCGACGAGCTGGCCGCCTACGCCTTCGTGGACTTCGAGGTGGCCGCGTCCTCCTCGGGGCCGCCGATGGCCCGTGTCAACGTGAGCGTCGAGGACGGCGACGGGGCGCGCACGGTGAAGACCGGCGAGTCCTCCGGCGACGGCCCCGTCGACGCGATCTTCAAGGCGATCAACGCCGCCACCGGCGTCGAGGCCGCCCTGCGCGAGTTCCGCGTCGACGCCGTCACCGAGGGCCAGGACGCGTTGGGCGAGGTCTCGGTCGTGGTCGAGGTGCAAGGGCAGACCGGTGCCGGCCAGGGCGTCTCGACCGACATCATCGAGGCGGCCGCTCGGGCCTATGTGCGAGCGCTCTCGATCGGGGTGGTGCGGGCGCGCGAAGGGGAGCGCGGGGTGGGGCTGCCCGAGGCCGCCGCATAGACATGGCCACGGCGAACGCCAAGGGCAGAGCGGTGGCCGACAGCGAGGCCGAGGACCCTCGCTGGCACACCTTCGACTCCGCGGTCATCGGCGCGCGCGTCAAGGCTCTGCGCGAAGCGTCCTCGCTGTCGCTGCGCGATTTGGCCGAGCGCTCCGGCGTGAGCGCGCCGATGCTCTCCCAGGTCGAGCGGGGGGAGACAAGCCCCACGCTGACAGTGGCGGCGCGGATAGCCGCAGGGCTCGACCTGCGCCTCTCCCAACTGCTGCGCCTGGACGAGAGCGGTTCGGTGACGATCGTCCGGGCCTCCGAGCGCTCCGGCGGCGGTAACGCCAAGCGCGGCCACCGCTTTGAGGTGCTGACGGCCGCCCAGCCGGGACAGCGCGCCGAGCTCTCGCGCCACACGCTCGCGCCCGGGGGCGCCACGGGTGCTCCAGACGATCCGCCGATGCACGAGCCCGGCAGTCGCGAGAGCGCCCTGGTCGAGCAGGGCTCGCTAGTGCTCGTCTGCGACGGGCGGCGCTACCAGCTCGCCGAGGGCGACTGTGTCACCTTCGACGCCGACCTTCCCCACCACTTCGAGAATCCCACCGATCGCGAGGCCGCCTTTCTGGCGGTCGTCAGCGCCGGTTTGCGACGCAGCTGACCCCCGGTCCGGCTCAGGGGCCGGTGCGTAGGATCTGTACGATTCGTCTATGTGGAGGTGGGTTGCAAGGCTGCGCGAGAAGCCGATGGCGTCGGCGCTCGCAGCCGGCCTGATCCTGCTCGGCCTGACGCTCGTCCTCACTCTGTCGGGCTCGCCACTGGTCGTGGCGCGCACCAATGGCGTCCCCGCCAACCAGCCGATCCTCGAAGCCAAGACGAGCTCGGCCTGCCAGGCCCGTGAATTCGTTCCCGCGGGCACCTCGGCGATTCGCCTGACCTTCGTGGCCGCCGCCGGCCCGCGCGTGAGCGTCAGCGTGGTATCCGGTGGACGCACGCTGGCGAGTGGAACCACCGGCAGCGGTTGGACCAGCGGCGCGGTCACCGTCCCGATTCGTCGGCCTTCGCACTCCCTATACGGGGCGACGCTCTGCTTCGGATTTGCACACGCCGCCGAAACAGTCCAGATGGGTGGCTCCGCCACAAGTCCCGCCAACGCTGCCCGTAGCTCCTCCAAACCGTTGCCCGGACGCTTCACCCTCGAATACATGCGACCTGGCCCCACCTCGTGGTGGTCGCTGGCCACGACCGTCGCCCACCACTTCGGCCTCGGCCGCGCGCCCTCAGGCACCTGGGTCGCCTGGCTGGTGTTGCTGTTGATGCTGAGCGCCGTCGCGCTCGCCTGCCACCTGGTCTTGCGAGAACTGCGGTGAGCGCGACCCGTCCACGCAAGGGCAGAGCCCGCTCGCGCGCCCCGCGCGCACGCCTGCTATCGGCTCGCCAAGCGCTGGCACGCATTCCGCGGGCGGCGTGGGTGTGTGCGGCGATCGCTGTGCTGAACGCCGCCTCCTGGTCGCTGATCACCCCTCCGTTTCTGTCCCTCGACGAGCCCGACCACTTCGCCTACGTACAGACGATCGTCGAGGACGGGCGCCTGCCCTCATCCGCCAAGAGCGAATACTCAGAAGAGGAGACGCTCGCGCTGGAAGACCTGCAACAGAGCGAAGTGCGCTTTCGCCCCGCCGGTCACACGATCTTCTCCGCAAGCTCCCAGGAAAAGCTCGAGGGCGATCTGGCGCGGCCGCTGTCTCGCGCCGGGCCCGGCGGCGCCGGGGTGGCGACCTCCGAGCCGCCGCTCTATTACGCGCTGGCGGCGATCCCCTACGTGGTTGGCTCCAGCGGCTCAATCCTCGACCGCTTGGAGTTGATGAGACTGCTCAGCGCGCTGTTGGCGGGCGTGACTGTCCTGTTCGTCTACCTGTTTCTGCGCGAGGGCCTGCCACGCGTGCCGTGGTCGTGGACGGTGGGTGGGCTCGGCGTCGCGCTGGCACCGTTGATGGGGTTTGCCTCCAGCACGGTCAACCCCGACTCGCTCCTGTTCACGATCTCCGCCGCCATCTTCTACTGCCTGGCGCGCGCGTTTGCCCGCGGCCTGACGACCCGCTTGGCGCTCCTGATCGGCTCGCTCACCGCGCTCGGTTTGGCGACGAAGCTGAACTTCGTCGGTATCGCCCCGGGGGTCGCACTCGGCCTGATCCTGTTGACTTGGCGCGAGGCGCGCGTCGCCGGCCCGCGCGTCTACCGCACGATGCTCCTGCCGGCTCTGGCGATAGCCGTCGCCCCAGGTGTCCTCTACGGCCTGGTCAACGTCTTCTCCCACCACACGACCTTCGGCAATGTCTCCGGTGGCGCGGCCGGTCTCACCTCGACCCAGCACTCGATCTCGGGCGCGATCGACTACATCTGGCAGTTCTATCTGCCGCGTCTGCCGTTCATGCACAACGACTTTCCCGGCCTGTTCACCACGCGCCAGATCTGGTTCAGGAACGTCATCGGCCTCTACGGTTGGGGCGACACACCGTTTCCCGCCTGGGTATACGAGGTGGCGCTCGTTCCGGTCGCCGCGATCCTGGCGCTGTGCGCCCGCTCGCTCGTGCTGGCACGCTCGGAGTTGCGCTCGCGCGCGCCTGAGCTCATCATCTACGCCTGCATTAGCCTTGGGCTGCTGCTGCTGGTCGGCGCCTCCGGCTATCTCGCCTTCCCGACGAGCGCCGCCGAATTCACCGATGCTCGCTACCTGCTGCCATTGGTGGTGCTGTGGGGCTCGATCCTGGCGCTGGCCGCGCGCGGGGCCGGGCGACGCTGGGGCCCAGTCGCGGGTGCCCTGATTGTGGTGCTCGTGATCGCCCACGACGTGTTCAGCCAGTTGCAGGTGATTGCCCGCTACTACGGTTGAGCGCGTGCCAAGTCCCGGCGGCGTGGGGGAGCGACGGCTGCAACGACATTGTCTGCGATAACGTACGCTTGTATGGCGGGAACGACGGTGCACGAAGCAAGCCGCGCGGGTCTCGCGAGCCTCCATACCCACCAAGGAGACAGCTGATGCGCAAGACCATGTTCGAGAAGATCTGGGAGGCCCACGAGGTAGCCGACGGGCTGCTCTACATCGACCTGCACCTGGTGCACGAGGTGACCTCCCCCCAAGCATTCGACGGTCTGCGCCTGGCCGGGCGTCCCGTGCGTCGGCCCGATCGCACGCTGGCAACCGCCGACCACAACACCCCCACCGACGGCACTCCCGTGGCCGCGCGCATAAAGGACGAGCTCTCGCGCGTCCAGGTGGAAACGCTCGAGCGCAACTGCGCCGAGTTCGGTGTGCCCGTCTACTCGCTGGGCTCCGAGCGCCAGGGCATCGTGCACGTGATCGGCCCCGACCTGGGCGTCACCCAGCCCGGCATGACCGTCGTCTGCGGTGACTCCCACACCGCCACCCACGGCGCTTTCGGCGCCCTGGCCTTCGGGATCGGCACCTCTGAGGTCGAGCACGTCCTGGCTACCCAGTGCATGGTCCAGCAGCGCCCCCGCTCGATGCGCGTCTCCTACGAGGGCGCCCTGGGCTTCGGCGTCACCGCCAAGGATCTGATCCTCGGCACGATCGGCCAGATCGGCGTCGGCGGAGCCTCCGGGCACGTCGTCGAGTACGTCGGCCCCGCGATCGCCGCTCTTTCGATGGAGGGCCGCATGACCGTCTGCAACATGACCATCGAGGCGGGCGGGCGCGCCGGCATGATCGCGCCCGACGAGACGACCTTCGCCTGGTTCACCGAGCCCGGCGAGCGTTGGCCCGAGGGACGTCCGGGCGCGCCGCGCGGCGCCGCGCTCGAGCAGGCGATCGCCGACTGGCGCGGCCTGGCAAGCGACGAGGGCGCCTTCTATGACAGCGAGGTCGTGGTCGACGCCGCCGCGCTCTCCCCCCAGGTGACCTGGGGCACGACCCCCGCGATGGTCGTCCCGGTGGACTCAGCGGTGCCCGCACCCGAGCAGTTCGACGAACCGGCGGATCGCGAGGCGACCGAACGCGCCCTGGCCTACATGGACCTTCGTCCCGGCACGCCGATCGAGCAGATCTCGATCGACCGCGTCTTCATCGGCTCGTGCACCAACTCGCGCATCGGCGACCTGCGCGCCGCCGCGGAGGTGGTCGAGGGTCGCAAAGTCGCGCCGAGCGTCAACGCGCTGGTCGTCCCCGGCTCACAACAGGTCAAGGCGCAGGCCGAGGCCGAGGGTCTCGATGAGGTGTTCAAGGCCGCCGGCTTTGATTGGCGCGTGGCCGGCTGCTCGATGTGCCTGGGCATGAACCCCGACATCCTCGCCCCCGGCGAGCGCTGCGCTTCGACCTCCAATCGCAACTTCGAGGGACGTCAGGGGCGGGGGGGACGCACGCACCTCGTCTCCCCCCAGATGGCCGCCGCCGCAGCGATCGAGGGTCACTTCACCGACATCAGGGATTGGAGCTAACGATGGAGCCGATCAACGTCATCTCCGGCAAGGTCACCCACCTGGATCGCGCCGACGTGGACACCGACCAGATCATGCCCAAGCAGTTCCTCAAGCGCGTCGAGCGCACCGGCTTCGGCCAGTTCCTCTTCTACGACTGGGCCAAGGAGCCCGGTTGGGACTTGCCCGCCAACCCGATCCTCGTCGCCGGGCGCAACTTCGGTTGTGGCTCCTCGCGCGAGCATGCGCCTTGGGGCTTGCAGGACTATGGCTTCCAGGCGGTCGTCGCGCCGTCCTTTGCGGACATCTTCTACTCCAACTGCACCAAGATCGGGCTGTTGCCGGTCGTGCTCTCCGAGGAGGACTGCCGCTCGCTCGCGGAGGCGGGCGAGGGCGAGATCGACCTACAAGAGCAGGAGGTTCGCTTCGCGGGTCGTCAGGTTCCGTTTGAGATCGATCACGAGATCCGTCATCGGCTGCTCGAGGGACTGGATGACATCGGCGCGACGCTGCTGCAAGAGCAGGCGATCGTCGACTATGAGCACGATCGCGAGCGCTCCGGACCTGTGACGACGGCGCTATAGGCCACGCGTCTAGGATCGCTCTCGCGTTCTCACAGAAGCCAGCGACAGGAGAGAGATGGCACATCGCATCGTCACGCTTCCCGGCGACGGGATCGGTCCAGAGATACTTGCGCCTGCACTTGAGATCCTCCGCGCCGTCGGAGAGTTTCACTTCGACTCCCATCCCTTCGGAGGGGCCTCGATCGATCTGCACGGCACTGCGCTCACCGATGAGACGCTGGACGCGTGCCGCCAAGCCGATGCGGTGCTCTTGGCCGCGGTTGGCGGACCCAGGTGGGACACCACCGATCCCCACGCTCCTCGCCCCGAGCAGGGTCTGCTCGGCCTGCGCAAGGGGCTCGGCCTGTATGCCAACCTGCGCCCCGTAAAGCCCCTGCCGGCGCTGTACGAATCCTCACCGCTTCGACGCGAGCGGATCGAGGGCACCGACCTCTTGGTTGTGCGCGAGCTCACCGGAGGCATCTACTTCGGCGAGAAGACACGTACCGAGGACTTCGCCTCAGATGTGTGTGCCTACTCGCGCGAGGAGATCGAGCGGATCGCGCGGACGGCCTTCGGCGCGGCGCGAGCGAAGGTGAGCAGCGTCGACAAGGCCAACGTGCTCGAGACCTCGCGGCTCTGGCGAGAGGTCGTGATCGACGTCCATGCACGTGAGTTCCCCCACATCCAACTGGAGCACGTCCTCGTGGACAACGCGGCGATGCAGCTCGTCTCCGCGCCGCGTCACTTCGACACGATCCTGACCGAGAACATGTTCGGCGACATCCTCTCCGACGAGGCCGCGATGATCACGGGCTCGATCGGGATGCTTCCCTCGGCATCGCTTGGGGCCGACGGTCCCGGACTGTTCGAGCCGGTCCATGGCTCGGCGCCGGACATCGCCGGGCGCGGCATCGCCAACCCGCTTGCAATGTTTCTTTCCGCCGCACTCATGCTGCGCCACGGACTGGGTCTCGACAGCGAGGCCACGGCCGTGGAAACGGCGGTCACGGGTGCCCTGGACGCCGGCCTGCGAACCCCCGATCTCGGCGGAGAGGCCGGCACCGAAGAGGCGACCCGTGCCGTGCTCGCGCAGCTTTGACCGCGCATCTCGTCAGAAAGGCCGACTTTGCGAGCCGGCGGCGTGTGTGCCCTTGGCAAAAACGCTAACGGCTGTAGAATCGACAGTTCGAACCGGGTTCGGACCAGGAGACGATGACGTGGACACATGCGACTTCATATGGATGAACGGGGAGCTCCTCGCCTGGGAGGACGCCAAGGTCCACGTCCTGACTCACGGTCTGCACTACGGCACCGGTGTCTTTGAGGGCATCCGCTGCTACGACACAGAGCTGGGGCCGGCGATCTTCCGCAACGCCGAGCACATGGAGCGTCTGCTGCAGTCCTCGGAGCTCTACTACATGCCCGTGCCCTACACCGCCTCCGAGCTGCAGGCCGCGGCGCGCGAGTTGGTGGGGGCCAACAACCTGTCCTCCTGCTACATCCGCCCGATCGTCTACCGCGGCTACGGCTCGATGGGCCTGAACCCGATGGACGCGCCCGTGGACGTCACGATCGCCTGCTGGGAGTGGGGCACCTACTTGGGCGAGGACGGCATGGCCAACGGCATCCGCGCCAAGGTGTCCTCCTGGCGGCGGATCTCGCCCGACTCCCTGATCCCGCACGCCAAGGCCTCCGGTCAATACCTCAACAACGTGCTCGCCAAGGTCGAGTCGATGAAGGCCGGCTACCAGGAGGCGATCCTGCTCGATGACCACGGTCATGTGTGCGAGGGCACAGGCGAGAACATCTACATCGTCGCCGGCGGGGAGATCGTCACCCCGGGCCACCACAACTCGATCCTCGACGGCATCACGCGCCGCTCGATCATGCAGCTGGCCTCCGACCTCGGCTACAAGGTGATCGAGCGCAACATCGCCCGTGCCGAGCTGTATCTGGCCGAAGAGGTGTTCATGTCCGGCACCGCCGCCGAGCTCGTGCCGGTGGTGGAGGTCGACGACCACAAGATCGCCTCGGGCAAGCCGGGAGAGGTCACGCGCCTTCTGCAGGGCGCCTTCGACGACGCGATCCACGGCCGCTCAGAGGCCTATCGCGAATGGCTCGACGTGGTATCTACACCGACGACTCGCGATGTCGCCGTCTAGCGGCTCGATGGCCAAGCCACGCAAGGACGCAAGGAGCGTGGTGTGCGCTAGCACACGAGCGACTGAGGACGCCGCGTGGCGCCGGCCAGCGTGACGCTAGAGCTCTACGACGCCACCCTGCGCGACGGCATGGGGGGAGGCGGCATGAGCCTCACCGTGCAGGAGAAGCTGCGCGTAGTCCACGCGCTCGACTCGCTGGGCGTGCACCTGATCGAGGCCGGCTTCCCGGCGTCGAACCCCAAGGAACTCGAACTGTTTGAGCTGCTCGCAGAGCAGAATCTCGCGGTCGCGGAGATCGTCGCCTTCGGCATGACGCGTCGGCGCGACACCACGGTCGATCGCGACGAGGGCCTGCGTGTGCTGGCTGAATCCTTTGCGCCGGTGTGCACGATCGTCGGCAAGAGCTCGCGCATGCAGGTCGAGACCGTCCTGGGCGCCACCTACGAGGACAACATCAAGATGATCGGCGAATCGATCAAATTCCTGATCGCCCAAGGCAAGCGTGTGATCTTCGACGCCGAGCACTTCTTCGACGGCTACGCCGCCCACCGCGGCTATGCCCTGGACACGCTGCGGGCCGCCGCCTTCGCCGGCGCCGAGCGGATCGTGCTGTGCGACACCAACGGTGGCACCCTGCCCGGATATATCCGCTCGACGATCGATGCCGTGCGCTTTGACATGCCCGACACCCCATTCGGGATTCACACCCACGACGACTCCGGCTGTGCGGTGGCGAACACCTTGGTGGCCGTGGAAGCGGGTGCGACCCAGGTGCAGGGCACGGTCAACGGCATAGGCGAGCGCACCGGCAACGCCAACCTGCTCACGATCATCGCCGACCTGCAGCTGAAGATGGGCTTTGACATCCTCGAGCCCGAGCGTCTGGCGCGCCTGACCGAGACAGCTCATTTCGTCAACGATCTGCTCAACCGCACGCCCGATCCGGCCCAGCCCTACGTTGGCAAGCACGCCTTTGCCCACAAGGCGGGTCTGCACGGCGCGGCCGTGAGCAACAACGCCGCCACCTTCGAGCATGTCGATCCGGAACTCGTCGGCAACACCCACGACGTGCTCGTCTCAGAGCTCGCTGGGCGCGGCACGATCGTCGAGAAGGCCGCCGAGGTCGGCATCGAGCTGAGCGCACAGGAGGCGGCGCGCACGCTGGAGCGCGTCAAGCGGCTCGAGCACGAGGGCTACCAATTCGAGGCGGCAGACGGTTCCTTCGAACTACTCGTGCGCCAAGAGTCGGGTCTGTATGAGCCCCTGTTCGAACTGGACTCCTGGCGGGTGATCGTCGAGAAGAACATTCGCGGCGAGGTGCTGACCGAGGCCACGATCAAGATCGTCGCTCCGCCCGGGCCCAAGGAGCGGCGCATTCTCTGCACCGCCGAGGGCAACGGGCCGGTCAACGCCTTGGACAATGCCTTGCGCCAGGCGATCGGCGAGATCTATCCGCATTTGCGCGACATCGAGCTGGTCAACTACAAGGTGCGCATCCTTGATGAGGCGACTGGGACGGGGGCGGTCACACGCGTTCTGATCGACGCCTCCGACGGGGAACGCATGTGGGGGGCGATTGGGGTGTCTGAGAACCTGATTGCGGCGTCTTGGGATGCTTTGGTGGATTCGCTTGAGGTTGGGATTCAGGCCAGGCCTGCTGCGTCGGGCACTTTCCTTGGCCCGGCGGGGGACTGACGCTGCCTGTGTTTGAACGCTCTTCGGGGGAGGCCTCCCGCCGTGCCAAGGAAAGTGCCCGACCTGCATTGAGCGGCACGGGGGAGCTGCTGCCGCTTGCCAAGCCGACGATCGGGGCCGAGGAGGAGGAGCTTGTGCTGCAGGTGCTGCGTTCCGGCAGCTTGTCGTTGGGGCCTCGCGTGCCGCAGTTTGAGCGGATGTTTGCGGCGTTTGTCAACGCTCGCTTTGGGTGCGCGGTGTCGAGCGGTACCGCAGGCCTTCACCTTGCCCTGAGGGCCGTCGGGGTGGGGGAGGGGGACGAGGTGATCACCAGTCCCTTCTCCTTTGTTGCGTCGGCGAATGTGGCGCTTTATGAGCGGGCCAGACCGGTGTTTGCGGACATCGATCCGGTCACGCTCAATCTCGACCCGGACGCCGCGGCTGCGGCCGTTGGTGAGCGCACGCGAGCACTGCTGCCAGTGCACATCTTCGGCTATCCCGCCAACATGCCCGCCTTTGAAGAGCTTGCCGCCAAGCATGGGCTGGGCATCGTCGAGGACGCCTGTGAGGCGCTCGGCGCCGTCCATGCCGACGGAACGCCGGTTGGGGGGCGAGGCAATCCAGCCGTGTTCGGCTTCTATGCCAACAAGCAGCTCACGACCGGCGAGGGGGGAATGGTCGCGGTGGGCGATAGCTCCACGAAGATACGTATCGATTCGGAGCGAAACCAGGGGCGTGCGCCCGATATGGACTGGCTCGATCACAACCGGCTCGGCTTCAACTACCGGTTGTCTGACATCGCGTGTGCGATCGGTGTGGCTCAGATGAATCGCCTGGCGGAGATGCTCGAGGCGCGTGCCTCGGTTGCAGCGCTGTACCGCGAAGCGCTGGCCGACATTGAGGGTTTGGGGTTGCCTTGCGAGGACGCGGGCGGCGATCGCAGGGGCTGGTTTGTGTTCGTCGTCCAGTTGCCGCGCGAGGCCGACCGCATGGAGGTGATCAGCGCTCTTTCGAGGGTTGGGATCCAAAGCAAGCCCTATCTGCCGGCGATCCACCTGATGAGCTTCTATCGCGAACGTTTTGGCCATCGCGAGGGCGAGTTCCCCATATGCGAGGACGTGGCCGCACGGTCGCTCGCGTTGCCGTTCTACCCGGGGCTTGTGGAGGGCGACGTAGGGCGCGTGGCCGAGGCGCTGAGGGCGGCGCTCGGAGGCTGAGGCGCCGTATTCCCCTGGTTCTAGGCGTCGGGCAGAACCCGAGCACTCGAACATCCGTCCGGACCAATCGTCTCCGACTCAGACGTTGCGTAGGGGTCGAGCGAGAAATGTGTCTGAATGCAGGGGAAACGTCGGTTCGTTGAATGGCTGGCGTTCCAGAATGCGGGCACCAGGACAGTTCCGACTGGCAGACGCGACGCTCGTGTGATAAGACTCCAGGTGGCGTCTGCCAACCAACCAGTTCGGCGTCTGCCAACCAATCGCAGGACACGCAATGGGCAGGTCCCGGTCGGGGTGCCCCGCAAGCCAGGGTGGCACACCGACTTGGGCCATGTGTCCTATCCAGGCCTGGAGGGGCCCGGGTTTGGGTTGGGTTTGGGGCCCGGGCTCTCGCAGTCATTCTTGCCGCCGGCGAGAAGACCGATCGGCCGCGCCGAACAGGTGTGAGACACTTGGTTTGATCAACGATGCAAAGCGCGCCCACATTCCTCACACTGGGTCCCACGGGCACCTGTCATGAGCATGCACTCCTGGCTTATCTGGATTTTCAGGGTCTTGCGGACGCGGCCAGAGTCGAGCTTGTCTCCGACTTTCACGAGGGTCTCGAGCGTCTGTATGAGCAGCCGCAGGCGTTCCTGGTCCAGTGCTCCTCGCACCCCGACGTCCACGTTGTGACCGAGAGCTACCCGCAAGAGATCTTCGTCGTCAACACGTTCATGTTCCCCGCCAAGGAAATGGGTTTGCTTGTGCGGAACGATGTCGCTGAGCCGAAAAGCTTGGGTGTCGTGGCCGCGGCGATGGGGTATCAGGACGGCGCCAAGTGGGAGACAATCGTCGAGGAGCCGGCCAATCCGATCGTCGCGGACAAACTGCTGGCCGGCGAGTACGACGCCGGAGTCACGTTTGTCGCCTTCGGAGACGCCCATCCCGAGCAGCTGCGTGTCGTCGAGCGCTATGGCGAGGTTGACACGACCTGGCTCGTCTACGGGCATAGCCGCCGCTACAAAGGCGAGCTGATCGGGCATCGCATTCCGTGGCTGTTCGCCGGGGAACCTCAGCCTGCATGACGGCTGCTCGCGTGCCGCCCGAGGCGGGCGTGGTCGATCGCGCGCTCTATCCCGACGTGACGGTGGGGGAGGGGTACGCGGTCGGTCATCTCGATGACTTCGGCTCCGACTACGGCTTTCGCAAAGTCCGCAAAGGCCTCGGGGTGACGGCGTTCGGCGTCAACGCGCTCGTGCGCCCGCCCGGATATGAGACCAAACGGCATTACCACGACATTCAAGAGGAGCTGTACTTCGTGCATCGCGGCTCGATAGAGATGTCCTTTGGCGACGGCACCAGCCACCTACTGGGTGAGGGGATGTTCGCCCGGGTTGACGCCTCCACGATCCGCGAAATCCGCGTGCTCGGACCAGGCGACACCGTCTACATATGCGCGGGCGGCGAGGGGGGCTATATCGGACACGACGGGAAAGCGGCGGATTAGCCCATGGACCTGGAACTCTCCGGCAAGACCTACTTGATCACCGGCGGCTCGAGCGGGCTCGGGCTGGCCCTGGCCCATCGCCTGGTGGAAGAGGACGCGCGCGGCGTGGCCCTGATGGCGCGCGACCCCGAGCGTCTGGACGAGGCGGCCACAGGGTTGCGCGAAGCCGGAGGCGACATCCTCGAGTTCGCGGGCGATGTCCGAACCGCCGCCGACTGCGAGCGGTTCATCGACTGCTGCATCGAACTATGGGGGCGCATCGACGGCCTCGCTAACAATGCCGGCGAGCTGTCCGCCGGGCCGTTTGAGGGGCAGGAGGACTCTGTCTGGGAGGAGGACCTCTCCTTGAAGCTGATGGGTGCCGTGCGCCTCACGCGTGCGGCCCTGCCTCAACTGCGCGCCGCCGGTGGCGCCGTGCTCAACACGCTGGCCATCTCCGGCAAGGCTCCAGACGCGCTCACGATGCCCACCTCGGTCTCCCGGGCCGCGGGTCTTGCCCTGACCAAGGCGCTCTCGCGCGAGCTCGCGCCCGCATCGATCCGGGTCAACGCCGTCCTGATCGGAGTGATCGAAAGCGGCCAGCTGCGCCGCTATGCCGCCGAGGCCGGGCTGACGCCTGAGCAGTACTACGAGCGCATGGTCACGACCACAGGGATACCGCTCGGACGGGTGGGCAGGCCCGAGGAGTTCGCCGATCTTGCCTCGTTCCTACTCTCGTCGCGCGCCTCCTATGTGACAGGGGCCGCGATCAACCTCGACGGAGGGCTCTGCCCGGTCGTGTGAGCCTCAATCGGCGACCGCTTCCGCGGCGTCCGTGACCCCCAAGTACGGCGCGAGCGCCAGGTAGGTTTGCTTCGCGCGATAAAGAGCTCAATTCCGGGACCTCGTCCTTGGCGGACTGGTGGAAAACCAGCTCGAACACGCCTTGCACGGTCGTTTCCGGGGTGATCGCCCGGGGACGGCGCCGCTGAGGGGCGCCCTCGAGAGCAGCTCGCCCGGCACCCCGCCGAAATGCGCGAACGCGTTGCGATGGCACGCCCAGAACGTCACGAGATCAAGCGAGCCCGTCAACGCGCAGAACGAGTCCCGGGAATGCCCGAGCACCATGTGGAAAGCAGTAGAGCGGCAGCTCCAACCCCGAAGAGGTGCGGATCGGTTGCTCATGCGACCAGTCGACCTGCGCCTGATGCCCAGGAGCCGTCTCAAAACGCTTCTCCGCCCGGGGCTCAGGCCGCGGACGGGTCCGCTCGGTATACCGGCGCACCGTGTTGTAGCTCCCGGTGAAACCGTAATCACGCACCAGATCCTGGTGCACGCGCGTGGCCAACAATCGCGGCTCGGACGCCAACCACTGGTCGATCAACGGCTTGAACTGATCGAGCTTGCTCGGCACCCGCCGGCGACGATACGCCGGCTGAGCACCGTGCTCCACATACCGCTTGACCCTCCGCCAATCACGCCCCAAAAGCCGGCCGATCTCGGCGTAGGTGTACCCCTGACGCCGCAACGCCCCGATATCCATGAACTCCTCCTCGCTGATCATCGCGACCTCCGACTCGACGACGACATAACGCCGCGAACCTAAAGCCACGCCCCACACGACGCCCACCCCCAAGGGCCGAGCGACGGCTCACTCACCTATATTTTTCGATGATCATCAAGCGGCATTATTCAGTGGATATCGACAAGGCATGGCCATCGCGCGACGTGCTGCCTACCTGCTCATCCACGCCGGCCATGAAGACGTCCTCGTCGAGGATCTCCCATCCCTTCAAGCCAAGCGAGCGGACACACCACTTGACCGCTCCAACGGCTACGGCATGAGTCGCAGGGAGATGACCCGTGATCCCCAGACAGGCGTGCTGCTCAACGTTCCCCCCAAGCTTCTCCACGGCTGGTTTGGCGCGGTGGGAGTCGGATGATCGACTACCCCGAGGACGACCGGCTACGCGAGCAGGCCAAGCAGCACGACCTGCAGGCGCCCGCCGTTGGATCGTGATCTTCTCCGCGCACATTCCGCACGATACGGACCAGGCCGGGAGAAACGACGCCTATGCGGGGATGTTTTGACGCGCGAGAATAAGCGGGTCGCTTCGGCTTCGTTCGAGGGGTATGATGAGTAGGCCGTCAGCGTGTGGGTCTTTGGACGGCTCGTTTTTTGGGAGACAAGATCCGCCCGGCCATCCGAAGGGCGGCTCCTCTGGCCGGTCACCACGCCCGTTTCGCGCCTGGGCGTCAGCGGTAGTACTGCGGGTCGCGCGATGGGCAGTAGTGTTGCACTCGGTCCGATGCGGGGTTGCGGCGCAGTACCCACACGCCGGTTCCGTCGCTTAGGACTGTGCACGGGGGGAGGATTCTTGCCCGATCGGTTCGTGTATGACCGCGACGGCGGCGGCGGATTGGTTGGCGAGCGCCGTTTCGATCGACGGTAATAGCCCGGCGATCATCGCCAGCGGACCTAGGCCTTCGGAGGAGAAGTCCGGGGCTTCGATCTGGGTGCGGTCGAAAGCTACGACTTCGACGCCTTCGCGCCGCAGCGCCCGCAACAGCTCGGGCACGTCGCCGTCGCGCTGCGGTCCTGCCACCAGGAAACCCTTGTTCGAGTAGAGGACGATCCTGTCGGGGAAGGCCTCGGTGTTCGGCGGTGACCCGACGAGCTTCGCTTCCACTTGACCGCCGACGCCGAACGTCGTCGCCAGCGTGTTGGCGACGACGGCTGCTATCAGGAGCGTGGCTGTCGCCAGGCGCGCCGCACGCGGGAGTTGGACGATCCAACCAGTGCCGATCACCGCCAGGTACGGCATCAGCGGCATGTCGTAGCGGAGGTCGTGGTGGGGGGTGAGCGTGATTGCGAGCCACGCGACGAAGCCGCCGGCCAGCAGCTCGATCCGGGCATCGCTCAGGTCTCGGTCGCGCAGCAACACGGCTAGCGTCCAAATGCCGCCGCCTAGCGTGAGCAGGAACAGGGGCGCGAGTAGCTGCGAATTGAGCGTGCTCCACGCGTACCAGGTGAGGTTTGCGCTCGACAGCGTCGGCGGCAGGTTCCCGGCGGCCGCGCCCGAGCTGGTGCCGGCGAGCTTTGTGATCGTGCCCAGCTCGGAGATGTGGTCGATGTACCAGGGGGCGCCGACGGCGAGCGCGATCGCCGCGAACGCCGCCAAACCGCGCCAATTGCGCCGTCCGCCCAGCGCGAGAGCCGTCAGTACGATCCCGGCCACGAAGAAAGGGAACTGCACCTTGCTGAGCAAGCCGGCGCCCACCGCCAGTCCTGCGAGAGCGGCGAGGGGTGTGCGGCCGAAGCGCTCGCTCGCCAGTAGTAGCCACATCGATACGGCGACGAGCGCCGTCTCCGGCGCGTCGAGCATGAAGACGTGAAACTGCGCGATGAGCAGCGGTGAGCCGAGCACGAATGCCGCTGCGAGCAGGCCGGCGCCCGGGCCGAACAGGAGCTGTCCGGTCTGGTAGCAGCCCAGCACGAGCAGCGGGACGAACACCAGGTTCTCAGCGACGATCGGCGCCGCTACGTTGACACTGCCGACGAGCATCCCAAACACGCCCACGACATAGGTCAGCGGCGGATACTGGGACGTGTAGTTGAACGGCCCCAGCAGGTCGCCTGTCGTACCCAGATGGTGCAGGTAGATGATGGTTTCCAGGTGGGCGCCGGCGTCATAGATCGGGATGCTGCGGTCCTGCGTAAGCCACCAACAGGTGAGTGCGATGAAGCCGGTAGCCGCAGCGATCGCTCCCCCGCCGGCAGGGGTGACGCGGGCGCTCAGTCCACGCGCGTCTCTCCAGCCGGTACGCGCCATCTAAAGCTAACTCCTCCGAGATTGGTTGGCAAAGCCCGGCTGCACGCATAATCCTACACACCGGAAAGGGCAGGCGCAGGCGAATCGGAAACATTTGCCGTGGACTGGTGGTCTCTCGCTGCGGACCTGGGGGCAGCGGGGACGTGGGCCGCTCGGTCGATCCGGCGCTGGCGGCGGCGGACCTCCTTCAGCACTTCGGCCTCGACGTCACGCGCCGCAGTTTGTGGCATTGATCTGGCCATTCGAATAAGATCCTTGGCCCATGGCAGAGTTCGAGATTCAAGAGGACTGGTATCGCACGGCCTATCCGCCGGAGATGGACAAGTTGCCGTGGGCGGATAAGACGGGCTCTGAAGTGGACCGCTTCATGACGATGCTCCGGCCACAGGGCAACGAGCGCGTGCTCGACATGGGCTGTGGCACCGGACGCCATTCGCTCGAGCTCGCACGCCGGGGATTCTCGGTCGTCGGGGTCGAGCTGTTGCAGGCCAACGTCGAGGTTGGGCGGGAAGCTGCCGCGGCGCGGTGCCTGCCCGTCGAGTTCGTCCAGGCGGACCTGCGCAAGCTCGAGTTCGACGAAGAGTTCGACATCGTCGTGACCTTCAACGACGGCGGGATCGGCTATTTCGAGAGTGAGGCCGAGAACTTGCGCACGTTCGAGGTGATCGTCCGCGCTCTGCGTCATGGTGGGCGCCACCTGGCGCAGACTCCCAATCGCCTCCACGCCGAAAAGCACATGCCGGAGAGGACATGGATCTTGGGGTCCGAGTCGGTCGAACTGACCGATCACCGTTGGAACGCGAAGAACAGTCGCCTCGAAGGAACCGCCGCCTCGGTCTGGTTCGGCGAGGTCTGCGAGAGGCTCGACCCGATCCCTTACAGCTCGCGTCTCTATCTCGTAGACGAACTGAAGGAGATCTACGCCTCGCTTGGCATGACGCTCACGAACACGTTCCGCGGCAGCGGCAAAGCCGGGCGCCCGCGCGACAACCAATTCGAGATCTTCTGGGAAGCCCGCAAGGAGTAGGGCTCCTTTCATCGCAAGCATCCTTCACATGAGACGAATGCGCCTGACGCGCATAACTGGAGCGCTTGCGGTGGGGCTGGTGCTGTTCGCGATAGCGCTCGTCATCGTTCTGTCGGGCTCGCCGATGGTCGTCACACACGCCAACGCGACACCCGCGAACGAACCGATCCTCGAAGCAGGGAGCGGCTCCAGTGCCTGCCAGGCTGGCGAAGCGCTGCCTGCCGGCATCACGGCGATCCGTCTTACGCTGGTGGCGGCGGCCGGGCCGCGGGTGAGCCTCAGCGTGCTGTCCGGCGCGCGCGTGCTCACGAGCGGACCACCGGCAGCGGCTGGACGAGTGGAGCGGTGACGGTGTCTGTCAAAGCCTTGCCCCATGCCGTTGCGCCCGTGCGCATCTGCTTCAAGCTGGGCCCGAGCGTGGAAACCGTTCAGCTCGGCGGTTCGCGCACAAGTGCGGCTAGGGCTGCACGCGGTCTCACCGGCCAGCCTCTTTCCGGGCGCTTCACGATCGAATACATGAGTGCCGGCGTCAGTACGTGGTGGTCGCTTGCGAGGACGGTTGCAAGACATATGGGCCTCGGCCGCGCGCCCGCCGGGAGTTGGGTTGCGCTGCTTGTGCTCCTCGCGATGGTCGCGGCGGTGACGAGCGGCTCTTGGCTTCTGCTCAGGGAGCTGGGGTGAACGGATCTATCACCCGGTCGCCAGGGGTTCTCCTATGAGCGCTACCAGTCGCCAACGCCGCGGCGAGCGCCGCGCCCCGCCTGCGATCGAGCGCGAGTCGCCGCTTGCCCGCGCGCGCCGCGCGCTTGCGAGGATTCCGCGCGCCGCATATGTGTGCGCGCTGGTCGCATTCCTGAACGCGGCCTGCTGGACGGTGATAACGCCGTTTCTCGCGCTCGATGAGCCCGACCACTTCGCCTACGTGCAGCAGCTCGTCGAGAACGGTCGGCTGCCCTCCTCGGCCAAGAGCGAATACTCCAAGCAGGAGCAGCTCGTCCTTGAAGACCTGCAGCAAGAGCAGGTGCGCTTCCGCCCCGCGGGCCACACGATCTTCTCGCTCGAAGAGCAGGAAAAGCTCGAGGGCGACCTCGCCCAGCCGCTCTCGAGGGCCGGCCCCGGCGGCGCCGGGGTCGCCTCGTCTGAGCCGCCGCTCTACTACGCGCTTGCGACGATCCCCTATGCGCTTGGCTCCAGCGGATCGATTCTCGACCAGTTGGAGTTGATGAGGCTGCTCAGTGCGCTTCTGGCGGGGGTGACTGTGTTGTTTGTGTTTCTGTTTCTGCGCGAGGCGCTCCCGGGCTTGCGCTGGGCTTGGACGGTCGGCGCTCTCGGCGTGGCGCTCGGCCCGCTGCTCGGCTTTGCTTCGAGCACGGTGAATCCCGATTCGCTGCTGTTTGCGATCTCAGCGGCCGTCTTTTACTGTCTGGCCCGCGCTTTCCGTCGTGGGTTGACCTTGCGCTTGGCGCTCGCGATCGGTGTCCTGTGTGCGGCGGGCCTTGCTACGAAGCTCAATTTTGCCGGTGTTGCGCCGGGCGTCGCGCTTGGGTTGATCCTGCTGGCGCGCTGGGAGGCGCGCTCGGCGGAGGCGAGCGTCTACTACCGCGTGCTGGCGCCGGCGCTTGCGATCGGGTCAGCCCCGGTGTGCTCTACGGGCTTGTGAACGTTTTCTCCAAACATCAGACGTTTGGCATAGTTTCCGGCGGCGCCGCCGGTCTCACCGCGGCGCGGCACTCGCTCTCGGGTGCGCTCAGCTACATCTGGCAGTTCTATCTGCCGCGGCTGCTGGGGATGCACAACGACTTCAACGGCATCTTCACCACGCGTCAGATCTGGTTTAGGAACGTGATCGGGCTGTATGGCTGGGGCGACACGGCCTTTCCCAATTGGGTGTACGACGTCGCCCTGATTCCGATGGGTGCGATCGCGGCGCTCTGCATCCGTGCCTTCGCGCTCAGGAGCACGCTGCGCGGGCGGGTCGCCGAGCTTGCCACGTACGCGACGATGAGCTTGGGGCTGCTGGGCTTGATCGGCGCCTCGGGCTACCTGGCCTCCCCAAAAGCGCCGCGGAATTCACCGACGCGCGCTATCTGTTGCGGCTGGTCGTCCTGTGGGCGGCGATCCTTGCCCTTGCGGCGCGCGGCGCGGGGCGTCGCCGGGGGCCGGTCGTGGGCGTTTTGCTCGTCGTGCTGGTGATGGGGCACGACAGATCTTCAGCCAGCTGCAGGTCATCGCCCGCTACTACGGGTGAGGTCTTCCCGGGAAGCTCGCATCCGAGACTGTAGCCGGGAGGATAGAAGTCAGTAGCTGGGGCAGATCGTCGCCTGTACGGTGTTCAGATCCGCAATGGACTGTTTGAGCACGTCGGTGAAGATTGTTTCTATCTTTGTGCTCTTGGCGGTGGGCTACGGCGGTGTGTGACCCCGTAACATTGGCCTGGATGGAGTACCACTGTCTGAGAGCTCGATTGACGCTGGCGGTCGCTGTCGCACTCTTCGTTCTGTGGCTCCCCATCGAAGGCGCGGCCGCTTCGACCGCGACTGGGCTCAAGTCTTCGGCGCACATCGGATGGGATGCGAACAAGACGACAGGAGCCAATGTGTGCACCGTCGTCTCCTACGACGAATGCAAGGTGTCGATGCAGAGTACCAATGCGGGTGGCTTTGACTATCCCCACAGCGTCGCCGCCGACCCCCGGACAGGCATCATCTATGTAGCCGAGGCCGACAGCGCGAGGATCCAGGAGCTCACGTCGGGCGGTGAATTCGTTTCCATGTTCGGCTGGGATGTGAACGGGACAGAGGACAAACGGGCAGGGGCCGCTCAGGCAGAGAAGAATCTCTGCACGGCTGCGTCTAAAGATGTCTGTCAGGCGGGGATCGCCGGTACGGCCGCCGGACAGCTGGATACGCCGGGAAGCGTCGCTGTGGATCCACGGACCGGGGATGTCTACGTTCTCGGCATCGAACGAGGCGACTTTCGCGTGGACAAGCTCACCGGCGACGGACGCTTCCTGTGGAGGGCCGGAAAGCGGGTGAATGAGACCACCGGCGCTAACCTCTGCACGGCCTGGGAGGTCGAACATGCGGGCGATCGTTGCGGGCCCGGCCTGGTCAACGCGAGCGAGAGCGCTGAGCGTCTGGCCTTCAAATTCTCCGGTCAGTCAGGCGACGTGCTCGCCGTTGGCGGCCCCGAAGACCTGCTGTACGTCGGGGATGAGCACCGGGTACAGGTGCTCGGCGGCGACGGCGCTTGGAAGCGCGAAATCTTGCTTGCTTCGATCTCGGCTGAACCCGGCACCGGCGTGGTTGCGCTCGCGGTCGATGCGACGGGCGAGATATATCTCGTCTACCGTGTCGGGAACGGCGAAGTGGAATTACCAGCCGAACAGGCCAACATCGTGCACAAGTTCGCGCCGAGCGGAGAGCAGATCGCCGAATATGAGTCGAAAGCCGCGATCCCAGGCGCGGTGGACAGCATCCATAGCATGGCTGTGGATGGGTCGGGGCGCGTTGCCCTGATGGGGTTCGAGGTCGGAGGCACGGAATCGGTCCGCTTCGGGTCGCTCTACGACGCAAGCACAGGCGCTCTGCTGACAAGCTTCCCACCACCCATCGACATGGACGGCATCGCATTCAACGCGGGTGGCGAGCTCGACGTCGCTACCGCCGTCGATGAGGAAATCGCCGTCTACGTTCCCGCTCCGCTTTCTGAATTCGAAAGAGAACCCTTGCCGTGTGAAGTAGCAATCGACAAGCGTGCTCAAGAAGCGTATCCCTGTTATGCCTCAGGAAGATACGCGATCCGAGAATAGGAAGCTTGCTAGTATCCGGGTTCGCCTAGCTCTGAGTTGACCTGAAGGGGAGCTTTCGCGGCGGCGGGCGCGGAAGACGGCGCGAGGGCCTGCTCGCACGGGCCGGTCTTGAAAGGTTGCGGGATGATCGGGTGGGAAACACAGCTAGTTTCGATCGCCGCAAACTGCGAGACTGTCTCGCGGGCGTTTGGGCGGTTCGTTCTTTCGACATCTTGTAGTTGATGGATAGATGGTTATTAGGGTTGGTCTCGTGTTCTCTGACTATGAACGTGTGCGCGGCCGACCAGACCAAGCCTCGGAAGAGGTTCAATCGGGCCTTGGATGAGGGAAAGGTAGTTAGAATAATGAGGAAGTTGCAAACAGTAGTGTTTGCGCTGTTCGCGGTGTGTGCGCTCAGTGTTGCCGTTGCTTCGACGGCGTCGGCTGAAACGACGTTAGCCGCCGTATGGCAGAAAAATGGCGTAAACGTAGCGGGATCATTGGGAACGACGTCCGAAGGTGAAATCCTTCAGGAAGACGAAGGCATAGCAAGCGTCTTATGTAGTGGTATTCTTGTCGGGAATGTCAATACTGGCGGTAAAGATGAAATCACGGAAGTCCAGAATTTATCGAAACAAAAGATTGAATTAGGGCTAAGAAGTCTCATATGCACGGATGTGGCTAACTGTGCTTCGGCTGTTGAAGTGTGGCCGGAGGGTCTGCCGTGGACTACGCAGCTTTACTTAAAGGAAAATGGTACTTTCGCGGATCGCATGACCAAAAAGAATGGTGGTACCTTCGGATACACGGTGTTATGTGGTGCCGGGACGATCTTCCCGGTTGAAGATACATGCACAGCGACTGAAGGTAATCTTCCGATAGAAAACAATCTGGACGCCGAGACTCCAGCAGGCTCGACAGTCACGCCACTGGCAAATTGTATAGTCGGTGGTAAAGGTAAGGCCAAGAACACGACTGATGCATTAACTGAAATCAAACTGACTAACCTCGAATTACTTACTGCTGCTGAATAGCTAACAGGTTTCATTCGTTAGCTTTTAGTTGTTGTGAAATTGCTTGTGTGGCTGGGCGACGCGCGTTGTGCGCGTCGCCCAGTTGGGCGTAATCAAGGGCGAGCACCTGACATGGGCTGGCTGGATTACGACCGGCTTGGCTTCAACTACCGGCTGTCGAACATTGGCTGTGCTGTCGGGCTCGCGCAGCTTGAGCGACTGAAGGGATTGCTCGCCGAGAGGGCCCGTGTCGCGGGGTTTTCGAGGGTGAGTTTCCGGTATGCGAGGACATCGCCGGTCGTTCGCTGGCGTTGCCGTTTTTCCCTGGTCTCATCAAAGAACAGGTTGGCCGGATCTCCGCGGCCTCGCCCGCGTTGTTGGCGATCCCGTCAATCTTCCCCCAGCGAGCATTCGCGGACTCCACGAAGCGCTCGACCCCGGGAGTTCGCCGATATCGCGTCATTCCTGCTCTCAGAGCGTGCGTCCAATATAGCCGGCGCGGCGATCAATCTTGACGGGGGCTCTGCCTGGTCGTGTAGCGGGATGGCTCGCGCACGCTCAGTAGGAGGGGCAGAGGGCCGCTCTGGCCTTGTCCAAGTCTGAAATCGACAGCTTCAGTACATCGGCGAACGTCGCTGAAACCTGAGCGCTCGTGGCGCCGAGGGCTTTTGCGGTGTGTGCCTGCGCCACACGGTCCCCGGTGGTGTACTGGCCAAAGCTTCGGCGCAACCTGACGGAGTCTTCAGTCAGTTCACAAGCCCACTGCGTGCCGTGCAGCCGCAGGGTCGCGCCGAGGTCGTGAATCGCATCACGCTCTGACCACGCGCGAGTCGCGTCACCGTTCGCGTTGCCCGCCAACCTCCAAGCACCGGCTTCCCCGCCCTCCACCACGCTCTTGATGAAGTCTGCCGATTGCGCCGAGGTACGCAATTCCTTGGCGTTGGAGCAGCCCACGAGCAGGCTGCCGAGGGCAAGCAGACATACCGATAGTCGGGCCAAATTCATCCGTCGGGTCAAATTCATCCAGCCAGCTTACCCGAGTTCGGCATCGCAGCGCTTTTCCATGGCAGGGCGCACCCGCCACGCAGGCCGACAAGAATGTTTGCACCGCGGCTTCAAGCGAGCTCTGCAAGACCGGAGTTGTGCAGGTGTTCGGTAGCGACGGAGCTGGAAGCGGGAAATCCTGCTTACCTCGATCTCCTCGGAACCAGGTACCGGCGTATGGCGGCACTCGCGGTTGCGTCAGGAAGATCTCTAATCCGAGAATAGGAAGGCTTGCTATTATTAGGACGTGGCCGATTCCGACCTGAAGGGAACTCGTCGAAGATGAAGACTCCGCTTGCGATGATCGGGCTTGCCGCGCTTTTCTTTACGTTCTCAGGTTGTGGTGGCACGAATCGCCCAAACTCGGTATCGGGCGCGCGCTCGGCGGTTCCGGCCGCAAGCATTCCACGCGCTGGGTCCAACGCTCGGGTGGAACTCCGCACGCTCGAGCAGGATGAAGACGATGATGACGACCGTGGAGAAGCGAAAGGGTTCGACAGCAAAGACGCTGACGCTGACGGTGACAACGACCACCCTAAACCGCGCGGCTACTACGACCCCGACGACGGTGGGATACGCGCCTACGGCCATGCTCCCAGTGCCGCGGAGAAGCTGGCCCTGACGACGCTCGTCACCCGCTACTTCGTCGCCGCCGATACTCGAGACGGCGCGAGGGCTTGCTCGATGCTCGCGCCCGTACTGGCTGCCTCGATTGTCAAAGACTACGCACGCGGCTCGAGCGGCGGGCCGGCTTATCTACGCCGAGCGAGCACATGCGCTGGGGTGCTGGCTCTTTTCTTTGGGAGTTTGCGCGCCGAACTGAGCTCGCCGATCGAGGTCATCCTCGTGCGCGTGAACGGCAATCGCGCGCGTGTGCTCGTCAGCGCGCACAACATGCCCGCAAGCTTTCTGGAACTGGAACGGGAACGCCGCGGTTGGCGGAGTTTGGCGATAGTCGGAACGCAGCTGCCTTGATTTAGGCTTGTCCACTACCGACTCGCTATTCGATCAGGTGGTCGAGCAGATCCAGAACGGTCCACCTTTTGCCCTGCCGGCGTATCCTGATCTGGGTTATCGTTGGTATCTCGGGGAATTCGAGGCCTACCCGCGCCACGTCGCCTTCGACGCCAATCCGCATCACTTTTAGATGACTGTTCTTGGCGGCTATTTCCTTATGGTTGTTCTTGAACAGCTTTGACATGACCGCGGCGCAGGTGTTGCCCCGCAGCTGCGGCGTATGGCCGTATTGTTCGACGACTGTTTCAGCGAAAAAGGGGGTGATCAGAGCGCAGGCCTCTGCCCCGTTCTCGGCGGCGGCGGAGGCGAAGTAGCGGCGGACGAGTGTCGTGATCGCCTGAGCGTCGGTGGCGCCGGCCGGACGACCAAAGCCCAGCACGTAGTAGTCGTCGTCATTGTTGTCGTAATCCTCGTCGCGGTCCCGTTTGGTTGAGGTGGACGAGCTGTGGGCTTGCGCCGAGACCGGAACGCTCGCCCCTCGCGTTCGAGCGCTCTTGCTCGAATCGCCACAGCCGAGGAAGCCGGCACAGAGCACAGTGCAGAGGAGCAGGGCGGCGAGGGGCTTCATCTAAGGTAGTTCCGTGTCGACGACGGAGAGGATCCTCCAGGTGTGGCCTTCGTCAATGACGCGCATTTCGCTTTGGGGCAGCGCTCCGAAGCTCAATATTGCGAGACCCTGGCGTTCTTTGACGCGCACGCGGGATACCTCAAGCTTCGGTAGCTTGGCCACGATCTGTTGGTGGAAGTGTTTAAAGAAGGCCGTCAGCACTGCCGGGCACGTCGTGCCGCGCGCGTAGGCCGGCCCGGGCGGGGAGGTGCCGTAGCTTTCCGGGACCGATTCGGCGAAGATCGAATAGAGCATGGAGCACGCCGTGGCGCCATCCTGCCGAGCGGCTACCGCGTAGTAGCGTTGGACGAGCGTGGTGATCTGGCTCTGCTCCGAGGCGTTGGCAGCGTGACCGAAGTCAAGCAGGGCCTTGTCGTCGCTGTCATAGCGTCCTTTGCCCGTACTGTCGCCGTCGCCGTCTTTGTCCGCGTGTGAGGTGTCGGCTTGTTTCCCACTCGGCGCGCTGACGGAACCGGTCGTGGCGGTCGGGCTCGAGGTGGCGGTGCTGACTTTTCCGGCTTTTCCGCATGCCGCGGACCCGAGGCTGAGCAGCACAAGCGCACAGAGAGCAAACAGAGCTTTCAGATGGACATCGGTCATTACGGCAGTGAAGTGTTCAACGAGCTGTTGACCTTCCACGCATGTCCATCGTGGCGCAGCATGATCTCACTCTTCGGCAGTCGCTGGAAGCCGAGGATGGCGACGGCGTCCGGGCCGGCGATGCGCACGGTGGTAACGACCATCCTGCCAACGTCCTCGACGAGCAGACGCACATGCTGTTCCTTGAAGAGCAGCGACAGTGAGGCGGCGCATGTCTTGGCGTTGCCCGCAAGCGGCTTGCCCGGCTCTTCGGCCAGCACGTCGGCGAAAGTCGGGTCAAGCAGCATGCAGCCCCGCGAGCCGTCGCCATTCGTCGCCGCCGCGTAGTATTCGTGCAGGAGAGTCGCAATCGCGCGCTCTTCGCGGCCGCTCGCTCGGTGTCCGGCCGCGATCGTCCCCGGCGTGTAATCGTCGTTCGGTTGCTTTCCCCGGTCGTCTGGGTCTTCGTCGCCGTCGTATCTCCAGTAGGGGCGGTGGAGGTCGGTCGTCATGTTCTTCGCGACGGTCGTGTTGTGCTTCTCGGTAGCGCCAAGGGAGCCGGTGCCGTTGCCCATAGCTGCGCATCCCAGGCCCCAGCCTAGGAATGGGGACACCGCCAACAAAATAAGCATCGCTCTCATCTCGAGCTCGGAGGTCAAGTGGGTGCGCTAATCAAGTTGCAAACATTCATCGGATAATCAGGATACACACGTCATGCTAGGGCATTTCGGTGTCGAGTGGCGCCAACATCTTCCAAGCGCCGTTCTCGCGCTGCGTTTCCATTTGGCGCACGGGCCGACCTTTGAACACGAGCACGGCTAAGCCGAGATTGCCGGCGACGCGTACGTCGGTGACCCGAAGGCTCGCCGCATCGGCCCTCACCTGAGTCCGGTTCTGATCGAAAAGTCTCGCAGCGATCTCCGCGCAGGTCTTTGAGCCGCGCAGGTACGGAGGACCGCCCACGCCGAGGCTTCGCGGGTAGCTCTTGGCGATTGGCGAGAAGATCAAAGCGCATGCCTCTGCGCCGTCGTCCGCCGCAGCGGCGGCGTAGTAGGTCATGGTGAGCATCGCTATCGCTTGACGATCGGTCGGTCCAGCGGCATGGCCGAAATAGCGGACGCTGCTGTCATCGCCGTCGTATCGTCCCGTGCCGCCGTCAGAGTCGCCGTCGCCATCGGCCGGCTTTTCCTCTTCGTCGTCGGTGTCGTTGTCGCTGGCGCGCACGTCGTAGTAGCCGTCGTCGTCGTCGTAGTCGCCGAACCTATGTCTTCCGGCCGGCTGTGTGTCTCCGGAGTGAACCGCTTGCTGTTCATTGGCGAGCTGGCCATGCGGCCCTCCGAGGTGTGTCTGTCCGTTCGTGTGTCCGCACCCGACTGTCGCGGTGCAGGCGAACAGGGTCAGAAACAACGGGGGTAGCGATCGTAAGGCGAAGAATGCGCTTGGTGGGGGGGGTTGAACGTTCATGGGGTCTGGATCCAGTCTTCCTCTTGACAAATCGCTTGTGAAGTGTATGGTACGGCATAACCTGATATCCGGAACTTGGGATTGAGGGTCGTGAGGTCTCGAAAGGTTGCGGGATGATCGAGTGGGAAACACAGCTAGTTTCGATCGGCGCAAACTGCGAGATTGTCTCGTGGGCGTTTGGGAGGTTCGTTCTTTCGACGTCTTGTAGTTGATGGATAGATGGTTATTAGGGGTTGGTCTCGTGTTCTCTGACTATGAACGTGTGCGCGGCCGACCAGACCAAGCCTCGGAAGAGGTTCAATTGGGCCTTGGATGAGGGAAAGGTAGGTTAGAATAATGAGGAAGTTGCAAACAGTAGTGTTTGCGCTGTTCGCGGTGTGTGCGCTCAGTGCTGCCGTTGCTTCGACGGCGTCGGCTGAAACGACGTTAGCCGCCGTATGGCAGAAAAATGGCGTAAACGTAGCGGGATCGTTGGCAACGTCGTCCGAAGGTGAAATCCTTCTGGAAGACTCAGGCATAGCCAGTGCCTTATGTAGTGGTATTCTTGTCGGGACTGTCAATACTGGCGGTAAAGATACAATCACGGAAGTCCAGAATTTAGCGAAAGAAAAGATTGAATTAGGGCTGAGAAGTCTCATATGTACGGATGTGAGTAACTGTGCTGCGACTGTTGAAGTGTGGCCGGAGGGTCTGCCGTGGACGACGCAGCTTTACTTAAAGGAAAATGGTACTTTCGCGGATCGCATCACCAAAACGGGTGGTGGCACTTTCGGATACACGGTGTTATGTGGTGCCGGGACGATTTTCCCGGTTGAAGATACATGCACGGCGACTGAAGGTAATCTTCCGATAGAAAACAATCTGGACGCCGAGACTCCAGCAGGCTCTATAGTTACGCCACAGGCAAATTGTACAGTCGGTGGTGCAGCTAAGGGTAAGAACACGACCGATGGGTTAACTGAAACCAAGCTGACCAATGGCGAATTACTCACTGCTGCTGAATAGCTAATAGGTTTCGTTGGTTAGCTTTTAGTTGTTTGTGAGATTGTTTGTGTGGCTGGGCGATGCGCGTTGTGTGCGTCGTCCAGTTGCACGGTTTGTGACGATGAGTATTTAGGGAGGGGTGGGGGGATGACGGGTTACGGGCGCTGGCTTTGTGTTTTGGTGGGGTGTAGTTTGCTGTGGGTGTCTCCTGTCTTTGCGAAGGAGGTGCATGTCTTTAGGTCTTCGTTTGGTTCTCTTGGTGTGGGTGCGCTCCAGTTTGATCGTCCGCGCGGGCTTGGTGTGAACGAAGCGACGCATGATCTGTATGTTGTGGATAGCGGGAACGATCGTGTTGAGATATTGAGCTCTGATGGTTCGGTCTTGCTGGGAGAATTCAATGGTTCGGGCGCTCCGGACGGCTCCTTTTCTGAACCTACCGAAATAGCGGTTGATAATTCGGGTTTGGGCCCGTCGGATCCCTCTGCCGGCGACGTGTATGTCCTAGATCGTGGTCACGGTGTGATCGACAAGTTCGACTCGACCGGTCACTATATAGCTCAGCTGAATGGCGCCGATACGCCGGGGGGTCTATTCGAACCGGGCGAAGCAGAAACTAAAAGCATAACGGGCGTCGCGGTCGATGCTAAAGGTGACGTGTGGGTCACTATTTATAAAGGTCCGATTTACAAGTTTAGCGATGCGCAAGAAAATAAATATCTCTCCCAGCGTGTGACGGCCTTCGGTCTCGGCGACGGTGTCGCGGTAGACGGTGAAGAAAATCTCTATGTCGATATCGTCCGTGAATTCGCCAAGGTAAATGTTTCTGGTGAAACTCTAATACATTCTTTTGGAAACGATTTACAAGCCTATCGTGTCGCGGTCGATGTTCCGGGTAAAGAGGTGTATCTCGATAATCGTGATTCTATCGAAGCGTTTGACTTGGATGGGGCGCCGGTAGAGAGTTGTATTGCGCCGGCAAATGAATGTTTTGGTTTAGGGCATTTGGAATTCAGTAAGGGCATCGCGGTCGATGGCAGTAGTGGGACTGTTTATGTGTCGGATGAATCGCTCGACACGGTGTCGATTTTTGAAGGGATAGTCCTTCCGGATGTGAGCATGTCGGCTGTTACGGGTCAGCAGACGCGGGCGGTGACGTTGAATGGGACGGTGAATCCTCATGGTCGGCCTGTGACCTCGTGTGTGTTTGAATTTGGGACGACTGGTGCTTATGGGCAGAGCGTTCCTTGTTCGCCGGCGAGTTTGGGGGAAGAGAGCACTCCGGTGAGTGTGAGTGCGCAATTGTCTGGTCTTACGCCGGGGACTGAATATCATTACAGGCTTGTCGCGCAGAATGGCGCTCCGGTTAGTAGTGTTACGGCCGATCATACGTTTTTCACCGGGCCGCTGTTGGGTGGTGAGTCTGTGGTTGATGTCACCTCGAGTAGTGCGACGCTGTTGGATACGGTGGACGCCAACGGCGCAGATACGCATTATTACGTTCAGTTCGGGTCAAGCGAAGCTTATGGTTCGTTTGCGCCGGTCCCGGCTCCGGGTGTGGATATCGGCAGCTCAGCGGGCGCACAGCATTTGAGCGTACACTTGGAAGGTCTGGAAGCGGTGGCGGATTACCATTATCGGTTTGTGGCGGTGCAGGACGGGGAATCTTTCGCGGAACCCGACCGGGTATTCAGGACACAAAGCTTGCAGTTGACGGGCGCGTTGCCGGACGGTCGCGCGTGGGAACTCGTATCGCCGGCAGACAAAAGGGGTGCGGTCCTGGAATTGACCGAAGTCGGCGGACAGATACAGGCCGCAAGCGACGGCAGCGGTATCACGTATGTGGGAGAAGGCCCGTCCGTGGATCCAGACGCTGGGGGCAAATCTACCTATTCTCAGTTTCTCTCCAGGCGCGTGGGTGGCGTGTGGAACACGACGGATTTGACGCTTCCTGGTCGCGTGCTGGAAAACGGTGAACCAGGCGAAACCATATTTAAGATAGGGTTCAATTATCGTCTGTTCTCATCGGACTTGTCTGGGGCCGCGGTGGAGCCTCAAGCCGCGGGAACGCCGCTTCTCTCTCCGGAAGCGAGCACCCGGACTCTGTATTTACGTTCGAATATAAACGGCGTCTTTACGCCGCTTGTAACCCCTTCTGACGTGCCGGAAAACACGACGATCGAAGAAGAAAACTTTTTTGGTGCTAATCCTGACGATTGGCAGATGCATTTCTTGGCGGGCACACCGGACTTGTCGCACGTCGTGTTTGAATCGCCGAAGGCGCTTACCTCAGAAGCGATAGATGAAGAAACGATAAAGGGCGACGTCGAACGACACGAATCGACTTACCATCCAACTCACCGTAATTTGTATGAGTGGAGTGGGCAAGGGTTGCGGTTGATCAATATTTTGCCGCCGCCGGGTAATGAAGTGGTGCATGGGCGGGACTCTTCGGTTCCGAGTGCGACTCTGGCGGGAGTAAGTGTCGCGGGTGGCGGCGGGGAAGGGTTGCCGGCAGGTAATGCGCAGAGGAGCGTGTCGGTGGATGGTCGGCGGGTGGCGTGGAGTTGGGGGGAGCCCTACACGCCGAGTGACCTGACGAGGTATCGCGGCTTGTATGTGCGGGATATGGTGGAAGAACGGACTGTGCGGGTCGGGGGGCCGGCTGCGGTATATCAGACGATGAATAGTGATGGTTCGAAGATTTTCTTCGTGGAAGGCGGCGATCTGTATGTGTACGATTGGGATACGGGCGTGCAGACGGATCTGACCGCCGAGCACGGAGTGGATGAATCGGATGCGGGTGTCCAGCAGGTGGTGTCTGGTGTTAGTGAAGATGGTGCATATGTTTATTTCGTAGCGACGGGTGTTCTGGCCGAAGGTGGTGTCAGCGGGGAATATAATCTTTATTTGTTGCATGATACTGGTGCTGGGTGGAGTACCGTGCGCGTCTCCACGCTGGCGGCGGAGGACCTTCAGAGCTGGTATGGGGAATGGTTTACGGCGCCGTATTTGGCGGCTGTTAGTTCTCGTGTTTCGCCGGATGGTCGTTATTTCGCGTTTATGTCACAGCGGTCTTTGACGGGTTATGACAATGTGGATGCGGTGAGTGGTGCGCGGGATGAGGAGGTGTTTTTGTACGATGCGCAGGGTGGGGGTAGGTTGGTGTGCGCGTCGTGTGATCCGACTGGGGCGAGGCCGACGGGAATATTCGATGGTAATGGTGCGAGACCGCTGGTCGATCGTGAGCAGTTCTGGAGCGGGGTGAGGGCGAGCTCGAGTTATCCTGCGGTCGATCATTGGTTGGCGGGTAGTGTTCCTGGCTGGGATAACCTGGATAATGTTCCTGCTACTTATCAGCCGCGGTATTTGTCTGATAGTGGCCGTCTGTTTTTTGATAGTCCGGTGGGGTTGGTGGCGCAGGACACGAATGGGCTCGAGGATGTGTATCAGTATGAGCCGGCGGGTGTCGGTGACTGTACTAGCGTGGGTGTCGGGTTCGTTGCACGCTCGCAGGGTTGTGTTGGGCTCCTGTCTTCTGGAACATCGAGTGCTGAATCGGCGTTTTATGATGCAAGTGAGAGTGGCGGCGACGTGTTTTTCACGACAACAAGCAAACTCGTGAGCAATGATTTTGATAAGGGTTATGACGTGTACGATGCTCACCTGTGCACTGCCGGTGTCCCTTGTGTATCGGCGCCGGTGGCTGTGCCACCGTGCGTCTCGGGTGATTCGTGTAAGGCGGCGGCGTCCGCGCAGCCTCAGATCTTCGGTCCCGCGCCGAGCGCAACGTTCAGCGGCGCGGGGAATGTGGTGAGTACTCCTGTTAGAAGCAGCACGTTGACGAACGCTAAGAGGCTTGCTCGCGCGTTGAGGACGTGTCGTCGGAGTGAGAAAGGCCCACGGCGTAAGGTTTGCGAACGGCGGGCTCGTAAACGCTACCCGCAGAAACGGGCGCGGAAGTCCGGTGTCGTTCGCAGTGGCGGGAAGGGGTGATGAGCATGTCTCTCTTTAAGGGAATGTTGGCGGGTGTTTGCGTGTTCTTGTTGTTCGGGGTGTTCGCTTGTTCTGGTGTTGCTGTGGCTGGAGTGCCGTGGTGGCATGTGAATACGGTGGCTGCGCCTGCGAGCCAGGCTGGTGCACCGAGTCGGCTGGTGCTTGAAGTTAGCAATCTTGGGGATGCGGCGGTTGATGGTGCCTCTGATCCGGTGAGGATCGTGGACAGTCTGCCTGCGGGTGTTACTCCTACCCATGTTTATGGCGAAGGTGGTGGAAGCGATTCGGTCGGTGTGAATGGTGTGAAGGAACTAATGCATTGCGGGTTCGCGGGCACGGTGGTGACGTGTACGTATGCGGGTCCGTTGTTGGCTTATGAACGTTTCATGATCGCTATAACTGTCAATGTGGAACCGGGTGCGGGTGCGGGTGCGGGTGCGGGCTCGAGCGAAGTATCTGTCGCGGGCGGTGGTGCTGCATCGGTGTTCTCGCGTCGTCCGCTTGGCCTTGGTGATACTCCGGGCCCGTTTGGTGTTGAAAACTATGAACTTACGCCTGAAGAAGAGGGCGGCGAACTGGACACGCAGGCCGGATCCCATCCGTTCCAACTGACCTCTACGCTGACGTTCAACTCCAAGACGGTATCGGTCTTTAACTATGAACATAATGAAGTCCTTCCGGAAGTGCAGCCGGTTGAACTGACTAAAGAATTGCGTTTCAATCTGCCTGCCGGGCTTATCGGTAACCCTGTGCCGTTGCCTAAGTGTCCGTTGTCGGTGTTCTTGAAAGAGGGGAAGGAAGGAGCGTCGGTCTGCCCAAACGATTCCGTCATAGGTGTCGCGACGCCCATCGTGATGAATATTGCGATCACGCCCTACGTGCCGTTAGCTGCAACTTACCCTATGTATAATGTTGAACCGGCGGTCGGCGAGCCTGCACGGTTCGGGGTCGGCACTCCTGTCGGACCGGTGTTGCTTGATACTTCTGTGCGCACAGGCGGCGATTACGGGGTCGTGGTCAGCGTTCCCGATATTCCCGATGACATAGGGTTCATTGGAACGCAGGCGACTTTCTGGGGCGTACCGGGCGATCACCGTCACGACACCACTCGCGGTAGCTGCCTGGATAGATTCGAAGGCGAAGTGCAGAAAATGACACGTTCTGAAATTGCCTGTCCCGAACAGGGCAAGCCGCAACCGTTCTTGATCATGCCACCGTCCTGCACGGGTCCTCTGGTCAGCAGCGTGGAAGGCGACCCGTGGTCTGAAAATGGCAACTTCACCACGCCCAAGCAGTACATAGAGTCAAACAATGCGGGCGTCCCGGTCGGCCAGGATGGTTGTAACCGTTTGGAGTTCGCGCCGTCGATCAGCGTCACACCCGACACTCAGAACGCGAGCACGCCGACCGGTCTGACCGTGGGAGTGCATGTCGAGCAGGAAGGAAGCCTGAATCCTACGGGCCTGGCCGAGTCGAGCGTCAAGGACACCACTGTCATCCTTCCACCGGGCGTAGCATTGAATCCCGCCGGCGCGGACGGTCTCTCGGCCTGCGCTACCAACCAAGTCGCTCTGCAGAGCCCGGTCGAACAGGCCTGCCCGGAATCCTCGAAGATCGGAACGGTTGAAGTCAAGACACCGTTGCTGGCCCAACCGTTGACAGGAGCCGCGTATCTTGCGACACAGTACGCCAACCCGTTCGGGAGCCTCATCGCCATGTATATCGTCGTATACGACCCTGTCTCTGGCGTGCGTGTGAAGCTCGCGGGAGAAGTGCTCCCAGACCCACAAACCGGACAGCTCGTCTCCACGTTCAAGGAAACACCGCAGGTACCCTTCGAAGATTTGACCTTGAAATTCTTCGGGGGCTCACGCGCACCTCTGGGTACGCCTGCCCAATGCGGTCTTTATACTACTACAGCCACGATCGCGCCGTGGTCGGGCATGCCGGCGGCCCAGCCCTCCTCGCAATTTCAGATAACCGCCGGTCCCGACGGTGCGCTATGCACCAGCCCGCTTCCATTCGTACCGTCGCTCACGACGGGCAGCCTGAATCTGCAGGCCGGAGCATTCACACCATTCACGTTGACGATGAGTCAACAAGACAGCAACCAGAACCTCGACGCGGTCCAAGTAAAGATGCCTCCAGGGCTACTCGGCACGCTCACGAACGTGAAGCTGTGCGGCGAAACGCAAGCAAACACGGGAACTTGCGGGCCGGAAAGCCTGATCGGTCATACCACCGTCAGCGTCGGCCTTGGCTCTAACCCCTACACGGTCACCGGGGGACAGGTATTCATCACCGGCCCCTACCAGGGCGCACCATACGGCCTATCGATCGTCAACCCGGCGAAGGCCGGCCCCTTCGACCTGGAGCAGAATACGTCGTGTGACTGCTTGGTAGTGCGGGCCAAGATCGAAGTGGACCCACTCACCTCTGCCCTGACGATCACAAGCGACTCGACAGGCCCCTACGCGATCCCGCAACTCATCCAAGGCATCCCCCTGCAAATCAAGCACGTGAACGTCACGATCGACCGTCCGCAATTCACGTTCAACCCGACCAATTGCTCTCCAATGAGCGTCGGCGGAACCCTGACCAGTAAGCAAGGCATGACCAGCGCCCTGCACGTCCCTTTCCAAGTCACCAACTGTGCAAGGCTCGCGTTCAAACCCTCATTGAAGGTCTCCACCAGCGCAAAAACATCAAGAGCCAACGGCGCAAGCCTGCACGTCAAGCTCACATACCCCAAAGCACCATTCGGCTCCCAAGCAAACATCGCGAAGGTCAAGGTCAACCTACCCACAAGACTACCCTCACGCCTCAGCACCCTCCAAAAGGCCTGTCCAGCCACCACCTTTGAAACCAACCCAGCAGGATGCTCCGCCCTCTCAAGAGTCGGAACCGCGAACGCGACGACACCACTCCTACCGGTACCACTAAACGGTCCCGCCTACTTCGTCTCCCACGGAGGAGCGAAGTTCCCCGAACTAGTAATCGTACTCTCAGGCTACGGAACAACCGTCCAACTACACTCAGAAACATTCATCAACGAGAAAGGAATCACAAGCAGCACCTTCCGCGCGATCCCTGACGTACCCGTAGGCACCTTCGAACTAACACTGCCACAAGGAAAATACTCAGCACTCGCAGCCCCACGCAACCTCTGCCAAACCACCCTGACACTACCCACAACCTTCACCGCACAAAATGGACTAACAATCAAACAAAACACACCAATAACGGTCGCCGGATGCCCAACAAAACACAAGAAAACAAGAAAAGCTAAACGGCACGACACAAAACACTAAACAAGGATGCACGTAATCATTAAGGGGGAGGAATCGGATGTTCTCTAAAATGCGTAAACGATTCAGCTACGGCAACGTAGCGTTGACACTCATGCTGGTATTTGTCATGAGTGGCGGTGCCTATGCCGCAAGTAAATTTGTGATCACCTCGACGAAACAGATCAAGCCAAGCGTCCTGAAACAGCTGAAGGGCAACAATGGCGCACCGGGTCCGGCAGGCGCAACGGGACCCGCAGGACCCCAAGGCGCACCGGGCGCCAAAGGCGAAAACGGGGCCAGCGGAGGCAACGGCACAAACGGAACGAGCGCTGAAGCGACGGCGTTCAGCGGCGCCAAAGCTCCATGCTCCGCCGGCGGCGTCGAAATCAAGTCAGCAACACCGACCGTGAACCTATGCAACGGAAAAGAAGGAAAAGAAGGAAAAGAAGGATCGCCCTGGACAGCTGGTGGCGTACTGCCCTCCGGAAAGACCGAGACCGGCATGTGGACCACAATATTTACCGCAACCGCCGCAGAACAACCAATGGCATCCGCGATATCCTTCAACATACCGCTAGGAAGCGCACCAAATGAAGCCCATTACATTCTAGACGGAGAACCGCTCCCGACCGGCTGTAGCGGCACATCCGCAAAACCAGAAGCCGCACCCGGAAACCTGTGCGTATTCGCGTCAACGCAAAGGTTTGTAAACGAGAGTGTAGTTCCCACGGCAGATGGTGGCGCAGTAATAGCGTTATCGACCGCGGCAGCAGAAGCCATAGCATTCGGCTCCTGGGCCGTAACCGCACCATAAAGAAAACAGTCCAACCAAGCCTGCCGCGGACACCAACACCCCCCGCGGCAGGCAAGACCCCCCACAAGACAACAACAACACTTGAGTCGCGCTCTCCTGTTCACTTGACGCAGACCCTGCCACAGGGGTGGACGATGCGCTTATAAGCATCGTCCAGCCACACGCGAGCAGAACCCTCTCTGAACGGTGGAAAGGGCAAAACAATCCGACGATCCACCGCACGTGCCCCTACGGGGCCGAGCACTTCTTGAAGCCATCGCGCCCAGCGACCGCTTCAGTCTGTAGCTGAAGTCGGCGGGCCATGGCCACTATCGGCTGAGCGTCGCGACTATAGCGTTTTGCCGCGGCGTATTCTCCCAACTTAGCTACGAGTTCGCTGGCCTCCTGCGCATCGTTGACGATCACTTTCCAGTCGCTCGCCATGCCTGCCGGCGGTACAAGCTTGCCCAGTTCGACGGCCTCGAGATGGTCATAGCCGGCGACCCGCGGTACCAGACTTACGATGTCCGCTTCTGTTTTAGCCGTCTGTGCGTTGCGCACTATGTGCGCGCGTGCGCAGATCGCGTCCCCCTTTGCGATCCACACCGAGCGCGCAACGGGGGCGCCGGACGCCAGCTTGATTTCATGGACAGGCGCTGTCGTCGTCGCAGGCTGAGTCAACGTGGTTTGCGCGGGCGCGGACGTGGTAGCCGCGGAGGTCGCGGTAGATTCGGTTTTGGACGATTTACCGCAGCCGGCGAGCGCGAGCGCTATCGCCGCGAGCGCGAGTACGGCAAGGGTTGTGTGTAACATCGAGAGCCCTCCCGGGGTTTGGTTTTGTACTGCACCGTTTCACATAATTCTATAGACTGGGACGTGAGTATGTCGCGTGCGTGCCGGTCCTATCTTGTTATCGCGGGAGCGCTTCCGCAGCTGTTCTCGGGCGTCGGGGCGCCTTTGATATGTCGCCGACGCGAGGGGTGCAACGGACCGTTGCATGCCTGTGTGGCACGAACGCGATCGCGCTTTTTTGCGCTCGCTCCGAGCGCGGATCGACGGGGCGCAGGTCGACTTCGCTCACCACGGTCCCAATAACTTGCTTCATCAACAACTGCGCGTAGCTGGCCGCCAGGCAGCGCCGCACGCCCCCGCCGAAGGGGATCCACGTGTACGTGCCGGCCGGTCGCTGGAGAAAGCGCTCCGGCCGGTAGCGCGTAGGCTCCGGGTAGATCTCGGCGTTGCGGTGCACCAGGTGCACGCAAGGCGCCACGGTAGTCCCAGCAGGAATCTCGTACCCGCCGAGTTCCATAGGTTCGAGCAGCTTGCGAACAACGATCGGCGCCGCGGGACAAAACCGCAGAATCTCCTTCACAACCGCGTCGAGGTATTTGCCATCGCCGACGCTCGCCTGCGCTCCGTTGCCTTGGTCCGGCCCGCCATTAGCGGCATCGACGTCCGCCCGCAAGCGCGCATAGACCTCCGGGTGGCGCAAGAGTCGCTCGAAGGCCCACGACAAGAGGCTTGAGGTCGGCCCATCGGTGAGCAACGTGACCAGTTCGTCGCGCAAGTCCTGCTCGGTCATCGGCGAGCCGTCCTCATACCGCGCTTCCCCAAGCATCGCGGCGATATCGCTCCCATCGGTGTACCCGGGGTCGCGCTGGCGGCGGCGTACCTCCTCCAACACTCCCTGCTCGACGGGCGCCATCATCTCGCGGTAGTCGTTGTTCCCCGCAAAGCGGCTAGGGCCGGCCGCGGCCAGCAGGTTGAGCCTGCGCGGGTCGTTCATCCAGTTCGTCAGCTTGCGCAGCGAAGCGCGAAGGCTCCGCAGGCTCTCGGTTTCCACCGGGCCGAAGACCACACGCATGATCGCCTCGAGCGTTATCTCCTGCATCTGCGGCCAAAGCTCGAAAGGTCGGCCAACCGGCCAAGTCGCAACTGTGCGGCGCGTGATCTCGGCCATCATCTCGCTGTAGCCCTGCATCCGCTCGCCGTGGAACGGAGGCAGCATCAGCTTGCGTCGGCGCACATGCTCGGGCTCCTCCAAGAGCATCACCGAGCGCGGCCCCAGCAGCGGCCCAAGGATCGAGTTGGCAAGGCCCACGCCGAGGACGGCGTGATCGGCCGTGAACACCTTCTTCACATCGTCCGGATCGGCCAGGATCACCCATGTGCCCGCGTGCTTGACGCGAATGGTGAAGATGTCACCAAAATGTTTCTGACATCGCTCCAGGAACGGCAAGGGGCGCCGCGCCCAGGCGACGGCCTGCAGCGTGCTCGGCATCCTCGGCCCAGGAGGAAGCCCTTTATCATTGGTGCGGCGTGTCAGAAGATATGGTATTGTCGCGACGCCTGGCACCAGTACCTTAAGCGGTGAAAGGGGCGGACTTAAAATCCGCTGATCCGGGTTCGAGCCCCGGCTGGTGCATCGGGTTAGGACAGGGGAGGGAGGCGGGAGCCGGGTCACCGAACGCTCCCGTCTCCCGACGCGAGCGGCTGGGCGATCAATTCGTCCTCCAGCTTGCAGCTCGCCCCGATCAACAGCTCGAACAGCGCGGCGGTGAACTCGGGCGGCACGTTCATTTCGCGCCCGCGCTCCAAATACCGTTCGCGCACCTCGATCACTCGCTCGGGCTGCATCATCGGGATGTCGTTCTCGCGCTTGTGTTGGGCGACTTCGCGGCAGATTTCAAAACGGTCGCCGAACAAGCGGGCGATCTCCTCGTCGATGAAGTCCAGGCGCCTACGAAACGGCTCCAAGGCCTTGGCCGGCGACTCGTCGAGCAAGCCTTCAGCGAAGGCCGACGCGCATTCGGCTAGCGCGTCCAGGGAGTAGCCGCCCTCTTGGACCACGCAGATCGGCAGGTCGCTGGCCGCCAGGCGCGCGCCGATGCGCTTGAAGATCGACGGGGCGAAGTCCCAGGATCCGTGGGGGTCCGAGGCGATCGTGTCGTAGCCGAGCGAAAGCACGATGGCGTTGGCGGTGCGTGCCAGCTCGTCGATGATTTCCCCGAGCGCGGCCATGTAAGTGTCGGCGTCGGGAGCGTTCGCGAACTCGACGAAGCGCTCGCGCTCGCCCGCCTCGACCATGCGCCAAGGAACCTCGGCGATCGTGGAGGCGTGCAGCGAACCGAGGCTTAGGTCCTCGAAAGGCGCCACCATCGCGGAGGTGCCGGTGGGGAAGTGAAAGTCGATGTCGAGGATCGCAACCGGGCCGAGCCCGCCCAGGCACAGAACGTGGGCGGCGGCCGCAGCAGTGTTCAGGTAGCAGTAGCCGCCCAGCCACGCCGGCCCTGCGTGGTGGCCGGGGGGCCGGCATAGGGCGTAGGTGTAGAGCTCGCCGTCGAGGATCGCGTGGGCGGCGCTGATCGCGGTGCGGGCGCCCTCGAAGGCGGTGCTCACGACACCCGCCCACACGGGACTGTCGGCGGGCAGCCCGGGAGGGGCCCACTCGGGCATCATCGTCGGCTCCTGCGAGCTGACGGCGCGCAGGGCCTGCAGATAAGCACGGTCGTGCAGGACGCCGAGAACGCGCTCGAGCTCCTCTTGTGGACAGTCAGAAACAGAAGTCCTCACTTTCGCGTGGTTTGTCAACCCGCGGCGCAGCTCGGCGGTGCGCCGCTCGTCGTCGCGGCCCTCCATCATGTTTCCGTTACGGTCGAGGATGTAGGGGGCGCCCGAGCTCTGGGTGCCGCCGGGGGGCTCCGTCTGTTCGACCAAGAGCAGCTCGCTCACTGTGGGTCTCCTCTCCTGTGTGCCGGACGCGACCTGTTGAGGTATGGGGCGTTTCCGGCTTGGTTGAGGCTCAAAGCAGCCTCCGCATGCGCATCCCGATCGTCTTGAAGTCGCAGTTCACATAGAACGCCTCGGTGGCGGGTAGGTGGGAGAAGCCTTCGCTTGGCAGGCCGACCTCCAGGCGGGTGACCTGCTGACGGCGTGCGAGCTTGAATAGGGCCGCCAGCAGGTCACCTCCTATTGTCCTCCCCCGCCAGCCGGGGTGGACCCAAAGCTCTTGAATCAGGCCATATCGGCCGGGTATGCGGATCGCGATCTGCCAGCTGACGCCGAGCACGCCGACGATCTGGTTGCGGTCCTCGGCGACCAGGACGACGCCCAGGCTGCCGTCTTCGATGAAGGCCTTCGTCGGCGCTTCCAAAGCCGCCGGCAGGGTCGGGTTGCCGCCGAGCTCGATCAGGAGCTCGCGCACGGCGATCGCGATTTGGGGAACGTCCTCCAGCGTGGCTTCGCGGATGTTCCAGCTGTCGGCTTCCCACTGCTCCTCTGCGTCGGGGTTTATCGGGCTCAGTTCGCTCATGGGGCTCCCACTGTCAGGGTTTGGTTCGCCGCGGCTAGGGCCTCCGCGGCTGGGTCCTTTGCGGTCGGGTCCTCTGCAACTGGGTCCACCGCGACCGTCCATGCTCCGGGCGCGGAGGAGCCGGTCGCTGCGCGGGCTATGGCAGCCATCGGCGCGCGTGCCTTCAACAGGATCTCGTCGAACTCCTCGGCCGGGTCCGATTGCATGACGATCGCCCCGCCGGCGCCGATCGTGGTCGCGTTGGTGGCACCGCCGCCGCGCAAGACGATCGTGCGGATCACGATGCTCAGATCGACGACCCCGTCGGCCCCGAAATAGCCGATCGCGCCGGAGTAGACGCCGCGGGCCTCGCGCTCGATGTCGTCGATGATCTCCATAGTGCGCAGCTTCGGCGCGCCGGTCATCGACCCGCCGGGGAAACAGGCGCGGACACACTCGATCGGGGAGCGCCCGGGCTCGAGGATGCCGACCACGTTTGAGATCATCTGATGCACGGTGGCGTACTGCTCGATCACCATCAGTTCGGGGACCCGGACCGAGTCAACTTCGCATACGCGACCGAGGTCGTTGCGCAGGAGGTCGACGATCATCAAATGCTCGGCGAACGTCTTTTCATCCTCGGCAAGCTCGGTGCGCGTGGCCTCGTCCTCGATCGGATCGGCGGAGCGCGGAGCGGTGCCCTTGATCGGTCGCGCCATCACGCGCCGCTCGCGATCGACCGAGAGGAAGCGCTCGGGCGAGGAGCTCACGATCGCCAGCTCGCCCAGCTTCAGGTAGGCGGCGAAGGGCGCGGGGTTGGAGCGCCGCAAGCCCCGATAGAGCAGCCACGGATCGGGCGAGGCGTCGGTGTGGATCTGGTCGGTGAGACACACCTCATAGGACTCTCCGGCCGCCAAAGCGCTCTGACAGCGGGCGATGTCCGCGAGGTATTGCTCGCGTCCGCGACCGGGACGGAAGACGACGGGCTCGGAGGGGGGAGGATCCTCGTTCGTGGAGTTCTCGGGCCGCTCACCGTCGAGGCAGGCTCGGGCCGCCTGCTCGGCCCGATCGAGCCAGGTGAGCGCGTCGGGCTCCTCGCCTCTCGCCAGCGCCATCACGTGGGTGAGACCGGTGGTGTGGTCGACGGCGACTACTCGGTTGGCGAAGAGTTGGACGGCGTCGGGGATGTCTGAGACGTGGGTGTTGGAGGCGCCACAGTCGGCCTTGCACTCGTAGCCGAGATAGCCGACGAAGCCGCCGATCAGGCCCTTGGCGGGCTGCTCGGGCGCCTCGATCGAGAGCTTCTGGAGTTCCCGCTCGAGCACCGCGAAGATCGAACTATTCTCGCGCTGGGTGCCGGCGGCGCTGTGGCGCGTGACGATCCCCGCTTGGACGTCGTATTCGAGGACCATCCGATTGGGCCCAAGCGAAGCCCCCATGAAAGAGCGCTGCCCGAGCTGGCCGTCGCTGACGGGAGGTGCGAGTCGTCCTCCCGGGCCGGTCGCGGCTCGCTGCGTGGCCGTCGAGGCCGAATCGAGCCAGAACGCTCGCTCCTCTTGGCCAAAGAGCGCGTCGAACAGGTACTCGGTGTCGGCTTCTCCCTCGATCGTGCGGACGTGCAGGCTGACGGGCGACTTCTCGGCCGAGCGGCGCCGGCAGCGCCGCGGCGGCACGGACGGTCGGTTCAGGCGCCGCCCGCCCCGCTCGGGTTGGCGACCACGCGCCAAGGCGTAGAAGTTCTCGAACAGCTTGTGGCCGTACTCGGTACAGATCGACTCGGGGTGAAACTGGACGCCCCACATCGGGCGGGTGGCGTGTTCGATGCCCATCACGACGCCATCCTCGGTCCAGGCGATCTCGCGGCCCTCCTCGCCGAGCGAGCCGGAAACGGCGAGCGAGTGGTAGCGGACCACCTCGAAGCCTTGGGGGATTCCCTCGAACAGGCCAACGCCAGAGTGGTGGACGGGGGAGAGGCGCCCATGCATGACCGTGGGTGCGTAGGTGACGGTCGCTTTGAGCACATGTCCGAGGCCTTGATGGCCGAGGCACACGCCGAGTACGGGCACCTCCGAGGACCGCAGAATGTCGGCGCACACGCCGAAGTCGTGCCAGCGCGCGGGATGCCCGGGACCGGGGGAGAGCACGATCGCATCGAAGTCCCACCGCGAGAGCGCCTTCCAGGAGACCATGTCGTTGTGGACCACGATCGGCTCCTCCCCACACGCGGCCGCGAGCAGGTGGAAGACGTTGTAGGTGTAGGAGTCGTAGTTGTCGATCAAGAGCGTGCTCATGCCCACTGCCCTCCACTTCGGGCCCCCCAAGGGGCGCCCGGGCCGATGTGGCGGGCGAGCCTCATCATCGCCCCGCTTCCAGTCCGAGCCCGCGGGCGGAGCGGTCGAGCAGGGTGTGGATCACCCGTTCGACGTGGGAGGAGCGGGGCCGGTCGGTGTACCAGCGCGCCAGGTGGCGCAGGTAGAGCGCGAGCGGCGTGACGTCGTAGCGGTCGACCGCGAGGCGCAGGTGCCGGCGGTAGATCTCCGATTGGACGACGGCAGAGCGGTAGTCGGGGTCTTCGGCGGGCCGCTGGCCCGGAGCGCTCGCCAAGGTGCCGCGGGTGGCTCGCGCCCGCACGAGATCCCAACCGAGCGACTCGCGCGGAGTGAGCAGCTTGTCCGTTTCGAAGTCCACGCGGGGGGTCATCGGGTAGGGCAGGAAGTAGCCGAGCGCGATCTGCGCGGGGATGCGTTCGGGTGCGTGGTGGGCCCGGCGCACCTCGCGCATGGCGGGGTCGGCGTCGATCCGGGTCTCGATCCACTCGATCAAATCGTCGATCAACAGGCCACCCTCGTCGGAGGAGCTGACCGCCCGCTTCTGCTGGGCCACCATCCCGTGGAAGATGTCGTGGGTGGGATGGATGCCACGCGTGGGCGCGCCGTTGGTGCTTGCCGCCCCGTTCCCCAAGCCCTCTTCTCCTAGGCTGGGGCCCCCTGCAGGAGGGCCTAGGTCTTCCCCGCTTAGCTCGGTCATCAACTTGCGGATGCATTCGGAGTGCGCGACCCACTCGGTCCCGGTGATCTGGATCGTCGTCACGCCGGCCACGTCGGGTGTCCCCATCCAGTAGGAGACAGCCCGCATGTGCTGGGTCGTCTGCCCGTCGGCGCGCACAAGCGGCATTTCCTCGAGGTGCTCGACGCCCGTGTCATAGATGACGACACCATCCACGCGTCGCTCGAGCTTGCCTTCGCGCAGGCCCTGCTCAGTCAGCTGGTTGCCCTCCTCCAGGAAATCGGACTCGAAAAAGACGCGATCGAAGGCCACGCCCAGACGCGCCAAGGTCTTGCGCTGGCCGGAGATGACCCAGGCCCTGGTCTTGAACCACAGCTCCAAGGCCTCGCCCTCGCCGCCCATCACCCGTTTGAGCAACTCGTCGGCAGCGTCGTTTTGCATGCGCAACTCGCGTGTGAGCGAGTCTTCGCGCTCGTCGATACCCTCGAAGGCGCTGCCTCCCGCGGCGACATAGTCGGCGTAGCAGAGGCCCACGAAGTGGTCTGACTTCTGGTCACCCTCGGGCCAGGCCGAGGTGTGGTGGCCTGAGCGGATGATGCCGGCCATCGCCTCGCCCATCGAGCGGCCCGCGTCTGAGATGACCGAGCGCCGCTCCACCTCGCCGCCGCCCTGTTCCAAGGAGGCCGCGAGCGCATTGCCGAGCGCGAGGTTGCGCAGGTGGCCGACGTGCAGGGCCTTGGTCGCGTTGGCGTCCCAGAACTGGATCGCGTAGCGACCGCCGCGCGCGAGATCCACGAGTGCCGCTTCGGCGCCTCCTCCGGCCTCCAAGGCCGCCCCGGTCGTCTCGATCCAAGTGTCGTCGAGGCGCAGCTCGATGCCGTCGTCTCTGCTGGTGAGCGTGTCCACCCAAGACTCCGCTTCGATCCGCTCCAATACCTTCAAGGACTCGGGATCGTTGCGCCAATCGGGTGCGCGTGGCACGAGCTTGATGTCGAAGCTCGAATTGGGGCGTCGAGGCGCACGCGCGGCCCAGGGAGCGGGACTGGTCCCATCCTCGCCCGATGCTTCCTCGAAATAGTCAAAAAGGTTGGTTGTCATGAGCTAGCGAAGAAGTCTCGTCGAGCATACCGAAACGCTGGCGCCGTGCGACAAAAAAAATGGGAAACATCGGTTGAAAACTGAGCCCCGCTTTTCACTGTGAGCAAAGGGCGCCAAGAAGTGGGAAACAGTTGCGATGTTTTGCTTGCCTTGGGGCCGGCAGGCGTGATAGGAAGGCGGCGGCCCCTCCAGGCTAACCGGCGTCGGGATGCTCTCTGACCTGAACTGGACGCGCATCCCGGCGCCGGTATTAACCCACTCTCGGAAGGACAACCCGTGCGAAGGCATAGCCAATATGGGTGGCAGTGGACTCGCGCGCTGCCGCTCGACGGATGTGAGCGCTACACGGTGGCGCGCCGTCCCTCGTGGGACCTGCGTTGCGAGGAGTTCGGCTGCGTGGGCGGCGGCGGGCGCATGAGCCCGCGCCGCACCCGCCGCGCCCACCGCTGGAGGGCAGGTGGCCGCAACAGCTGAGCGCCCGCTCCCCATTAGAGGCGCCGGCCAGGGGCTCCTGACTTCGCCGGACGCGCCCGGCCCGGAAATCCGTCTGTTTGGACCGATCCGAACAGTTCATTCCTCGGTAAAAATTTCACCACCGGGGCGCTGAGAGGTGTAGTCTTAGGTCGTGCGTGAGATACGCCTGTACGACTCACTGAGCGGGGAACTGGTCCCGGTCGGAGCGGGAGATGCGATCCGGGTCGAGGTCAAGGCCTCGCCGAACGGAGGCGACGGCATCGTCGACGTCGAGTCCACGCGCCCGCTCGTCCTGTTCAGCTTCTTGGAGCGCTTCCTCCAGCGCGAAGGATTCGGCACCAAGTTCCTGTTCGACTCGCCCTCCGGCGAAGACATGCTCTACGAGCTCTCCGAAGGCGGTCGTCCATCCCCCTTCGCGCTCGACGGGGTCAACACGGGCGCCGAGCCCGACGCCGAGATGAGCCTGCTCGAGATTCCCCGCGCCGACGTCGAGCGCTGGGTCAACGTGTGCTTCGGCGCCGGACGCGACGGCGAGGCCTGGGAGGCGACCGAGCCCAGCTCGCGCATCCTCCTGCGCGACGCGCTCAACCACTTCGGCCATCCGGCGGTGACCATCTACATCCTGGGCACCCACTATTCGCTGCCGCTCGGCGACGCATTCGAGGGTCTCGTCAAAGGCTCCAAGAACGCGGGCCGCATCCGCGACGCCCTGAAGAAGCTCGTGCCCGAGAAGCCCAGCCCGCCCGACATGCATCACTACGTCGAATCCTTCAGGGAGGCCTTGGCCGACGACCTGGACACGCCCTTGGCCTTCGTGGCCATGTTCGAATGGGTGCTCGAGGCCGAGCGGCGCGGCGGCGGTGTCGGCGACAACGATCTGCGCGTCATGCTCGAGGTCCTGGAGCTGGAGGACCTCGCCGCCCCGGCCGGGGCATAAACTGCGGGGCGTGTCCCGCTTCGGAGAGCCCCAAGACCCCGATTTCATACGTATGAATACGTCGGTCGGCTTCGACCAGCGTCTGTGGCGTCAGGACATCGCCCAGTCGCGCGCCCATGCCGCGATGCTGGCGGCCCAGGGCCTCATCTCCGAGCGCGACCGTGACGAGCTGCTGACCGGCCTGGAGCGCGTGCGCGAAGAGTTCGAAGCAGGTCGGTTCGTGTTCGTGGCCGAGGACGAAGACATCCACATGGCGATCGAGCGCCACCTCACCGAGCTGGTCGGCGCGGTCGGCGGCAAGCTGCACACCGCCCGCTCGCGCAACGACCAAGTCGCCACAGACCTCGTTATATACACGCGCGAGAGCGCCCGCGCGGGCGGGGAGGCCGTCGCGGCACTGATGGGGGCCTTGGTCGAGCGCGCCGAAGAGTACCTGGACTGGCCGATGCCCGGCTACACCCACCTACAGCGCGCCCAGCCCGTCTACCTGAGCCACCACCTGCTCGCCTACTTCTGGATGCTCGCCCGCGACCGCGAAAGATTCGCCTTCGCCGAGCGCCAGTGTGGCCGCCTGCCCCTGGGTGCCGGCGCCTTGGCGGGGGTCAACTTCGACACCGACCGGCGCTTGCTCGCCCAGCAGCTCGGCTTCGCCGAACCGGCGCCCAACTCGATCGACGCCGTCGCCAACCGCGACTTCGCGCTCGACTACCTGGCTGCCGCCGCGACCTGCGCCACGCACCTCTCACGCCTGGGCGCCGAGCTGGTGTTGTGGTCAAGCGCCGAGTTCGGCTTCTGCGAGCTACCCGACGCATGGAGCGCCGGCTCCTCGATCATGCCCCAAAAGAAGAACCCCGACGCGGCCGAGCTCCTTAGAGCCAAGGCACCCCGAGTGGTCGCCCATTTGGCGGGTCTCCACGGCGTCATGCACGCCCTGCCCCTCACCTACAACAAGGACCTGCAAGAGGACAAGGAGCACCTGTTCGACGCCGTCGACACGCTCGAGCTCGCCTTGGCCGCCGCCCGCGGCATGGTGGCGGGCGTCCGATTCGACCGCGACCGGCTCGCGGACGCCGCCGGCGACGAGCTGATCGCCGCCACCGACGTGGCCGACCTGCTCGTCAAGCGAGGCCTGCCCTTCCGGGAGGCTCACGGCGTAGTCGCCGGCCTGGTGCGCCTAGCCGTGGACAGCGGTCAACGCCTGTCCGAGCTCACGCCCCTGGAGCTCGCCGAGCAGAGCGACCTGCTCGATCAGGACTATTACAAGGTGCTAGCCCGCGACTCGTGGCTTGAATCGAAGATCTCCGAAGGGGGCACCGCCTTGCCCCGCGTGCGCGAGCAGCTCGAGTTGGCGCGTGCCGTGCTCGCCCAGCCCGCCGGCTGATGGCCGCCGTCGGGGCCCGCGAGGCCGCCGTCGAGGTCGGCCAGGTTTCTGTCGAGCCCGGTACGGTTGCTGTCCGTTCCGCCATCGAGGCGCCTTCCACGGCCCCCTCGGACGTATTGCCCGCCGCGTTCTATGCCCGCTCCGTCGTCCAAGTCGCGCGCGAGCTGATCGGCTGCATCGCCGAACACGAAGGCTGCTCCGGGCGGATCGTCGAGACCGAGGCCTACCACGAGAGCGAGCCCGCATGCCACGCCTTCATCGGCGTGACCCCCCGCACCCGCACGCTCTTCCGGGAGCCCGGCACCGTCTACGTGTACCGCTCATACGGCATCCACGCCCTGCTGAACGCCGTGTGCGAGCCGGTGGGCGTTGGGGCGGCCGTCCTCATAAGGGCGCTAGAGCCGCTCGAGGGCGTCGAGCTGATGCGAGCCCGCCGCTGTGTCCCAGGGCGATCGGCCGCCGCGACGCACGATCGGACTCTCTGTTCGGGCCCCGGCAAGCTCACCCAGGCCTTGGGGATCGAGTTGACCGAGAACGCGACCAGCCTGCTCGACGGACCCGTGTCGATCCGAGCGCGCGACCCCGGTCAAGCGCCCCCGAGGATTGCCGCGAGCACTCGCATCGGGATCACCAAGGCGGTCGAGCTCCCCTGGCGCTTCTGTGCCTCCGACAGCAGGGATCTCAGCCGCCCGGGCTGACCCCCCCCGTCGCGCCCGTGCCCCCCGATTTCGAGGTCGGGCTCGATTCTCCCGCGGGCGCGCTCGGCGACTGTGGCGTCGCCGGAGCCGGTGTCGGGGCGGGCGCCGGTTCGGCCTTCGGCGTGCCCCCGCCCGCTTCGCCACCGCCTTCCCCGCCACCGCCTTCTCCGCCACCCGCGCCTGCGCCGGTTCCCGCCCCGCGGTTGGCGCCGCCTGCGCCCGATTCCCCCGCGCCCGACCCGCCTTTGCCTGCTTCGTTTGAGCCGCCCCCCGTGCCCGAACCGGCGCCGGTCTTTCCGGCGCCCGTCTGTCCGCCACCCGCGCCCGCTTCGCTTTCGCCGGCGGTGCCACTCGCACCCTTCTTCGAAGAGCCGCCCTTGGCGGCCTTCGCCGCCGCGACTTGGCTGGCGCGGTTCTTTTCCACCTGGATCGCCGACGTCATGAAGTCGTGCCAGATCAGAGCTGGGAACGTTCCGCCCAGCACGGGCCCCCCGTTGAAGTCCGTCGTCATCGGCACCAAACCATTGGGGTAGCCCACCCAAACCGCCACCGTGTACTTGCCGTCCCACCCCACGAACCATGCATCCCCATAGTTGGAGGTGGTGCCCGTCTTGCCTGCCGCGAACTGCCCGATCGCGGCCGCCCGAGCGGTGCCGTACTGCAACACCGTCTCAAGCACCGAAGTCTCCGTGGAGGCCACTTCCGGCGGCAACACCCGCTTGAGGCGAACTTCGTTGCGGTCGGTCCGATGTCCGTCCGAGAGCGTGTGCCCGCCCGCGCTCACTTCCTGGATGCCCACCGGCTGAAAGTCAGAGACCAACGAGCCGCTAACGCGATCCCCGCCATGGGCGATCGTCTCATAAGCATGGGCCATGTCCAGCGGCGTCACCCCGACCTTCAGCCCCCCGATCGTCATCGCCGGGTTCGTCGACAGCGGTGTCGTGATCCCCATCCTGTGCGCCAGCGCCGCGATATGCGTAGTGCCCACCTTCAGACCCACTTCCGCGTAAATCGAGTTGTCCGAGTAGGCAGTGGCATTCGTCAACGAGTCCTCGCCCGTATAGGCGCCTTCGTCGTTGTGGACCACGAACTTTTCGACGCCCCTCGGGGTGTGCACGAAGAACGTCTTCTGGCGCGAGGGCCACACCGAACCCGGCGAAATGCCGTTCTCCAGCGCCGCCGCCAGATCGAACGCCTTGAAGGAGGACCCCGGCTGGCGCTCACCCTCGGTCGCCAAGTTGAACGGCGTCTGATCGTAGTTGCGCCCACCCACCATCGCCCGCACCTGACCGGTCGAGTTTTCGATCGCCACCAGCGAGGCCGTCGGGCCGCCCGGACCCGGCAGGTAGCCGGCGATCGCCTGTTCGGCGGCCCTCTGCATCCCCAGGTCAAGCGTGGTCTTGATCCGCAGCCCGCCATCGAACACGCGCGGTGCGCCATACCGTTCGATCACCTGCTGCTGCACCCAGCTCGTGAAGTACCCCACGTCGATGCCTTCCACCAACGGTTGGTGGGGCGTCTGGATGTCCTTCGGGGCGGGCAACGCCTGCGCAACGCTTTCGTCATAGACCGACGGCCTGATGTAGCCCTGCTGCAACATCTGCGCCAGCACCACGTTGCGCCGTTCCCGTGCCGCCACTGGATGGTTGGCGGGGTCATACGCCGTCGGCGACTGGATGATCCCCGCGAGCAGCGCCGCTTCGGCCGGCTCCAGTTCCTGCACGCACAACCTATGTCCCGGAGTGCCGCACCCAAGGTGGTTCACGTCCGAGCCGAAATAAGTCTGTGCGGCAGACTCGATCCCGTACGCCCCATTGCCAAAATAGATCGTGTTGAGATAAGCCGTGATGATCTTTTCCTTGGACCACTTGTGCGAGAGCTGGTAGGCCAGCGCCGCCTCTCTCAACTTCTCGAGGATCGTCCTGTGCGACTGGGCCTGTAGTGCGTTCTTGATGAACTGCTGCTCGATCGTCGAGGCCCCCTGCACGGTGCCTTTGTGCATCACGTCCTGCACAAACGCCCGCGCGATCCCGCGAATGTCCACGCCGCTGTTGGTCTGAAAGCGCTTGTCCTCGATCGAGATCACCGCCTGCTTGACGATCGGAGGAATCTCGCCAGGAGTCACGATCACCCTGTTCTGTTCAGAGATCACCCCGATCGGGTGCCCCAGGTCGTCGAGCAGCACCGAGCTTCTGAGCTTCCTTCAGTTGCGAGAACTTCGTCAGCGACGGCAGGTCGGACGCGACGGCCACAAAGATGCCGAACACGAACGAGATGAGGCCAAGCAGCAGGACGGCGAAGAGGATCAGCACGAAGCGAAGCCTCTTCAAGCGCGGCCGACTGCCGGCAGGCGATGCAACCAGCTCCACCGGGACGCGAGAGTCTAGCATTGGGCCTCCATGGCGAACCCCACCGACACGGCCGCGCTTCTGAGCGCGAATGCCGTCGACAGCCTCCCGTCGGGGGCATTGGCCGAGAAGCTGCGGATCGCCGAGGACCAGGGTCGCCCGCTGCGCGTGAAGCTCGGGATCGACCCCACCGCGCCTGACATCCACCTCGGCCACGCGGTGGTGTTGCGCAAGCTGCGCGAGTTCCAAGACGCCGGCCACCTCGTCGTCCTGATCATCGGCGACTACACCGCGCGCGTCGGCGACCCCTCCGGGCGCTCGACCTTGCGCCCGATGCTCAGCGAGGCCGAGATCGACGCCAACGCCGCCACCTTCCAAGCCCAGGCTTTGAAGATTCTCGACGGACGCCCGGAACGTCTGGAGGTCAGGCGCAACGGCGAGTGGCTCGACCTGAGCATGGCGGAAATCCTGAAGCTCCTCGGCACCACCACCGTGGCCCAGCTGCTTGAGCGCGAGGACTTCGCCAAGCGGATGGCCGCCTCCGAGCCCGTCTCGATGCTGGAGCTGATGTATCCCCTGCTGCAGGGCTTCGACTCGGTCGCGATCCGCGCCGACGCGGAGCTCGGCGGCACCGACCAAAAGTTCAACCTGCTGATGGGACGCACCCTCCAGCGGGCCTACGGCCGGCCCGAGCAGGCGATCCTCACGATGCCGATCCTGGTCGGGACCGACGGCGCCCAAAAGATGTCCAAGTCGTTGGGCAACCACATAGGCATCACCGACGCCCCCGAGGACATGTACGGCAAGACGCTGTCCATCCCCGATGAGGCGATGGCCGAGTACTACCGCTTGCTGCTCGGGCGCGAGCTCGACCCCGAGCAAACGCCCCGCGAGGCCAAGCGCGCGCTAGCGCGAGCGCTCGTCGGATGGCTGCACTCGCCCGAGGCCGCGGTCGAGGCCGAGCGCAAGTTCGACCGCGTGTTCGTCGAAGGCGCGGCTCCCGTGGAGATCGAAGAGTCGGCCTACGAGGCGTGCGATGGCCCTGTCCACCTGCCCGAGCTGATGGCTTCGATCTTCGGATTGTCCCGCTCGGAGGCCCGGCGGCTGATCGATGGAGGCGGAGTCTCCTTGGATGAGCGGGCCCTCGCAGCAGGCGAATACGACGTGGAAGCCGAGCGTCTCGACGGCGCGGTGTTGCGTGTGGGCAAGCGCCGTTTTCGCCGGTTGCGCGCCGCCGGTTGAGGTCTACGGGCAAGTGGTGTGCGTGCGCAGCTTTTCCGCTGGCTTCGTTCCCCGTTGAGCGGATAACTGGGCGTTCCGTGGGCGTTTTGCGGGTCTTGGCGTGTGATTGGTGCTCCAATTTTGGGGGTCCTACGCGCGCGCGGGGGGCCCTCGCGATCTGAGGTCGGCTCGTTGGGTCGCTTCGACGGTCGGGGGTCGCTCGTCGGGTGGTTCGGTTGACTCGCGGTTGCCGTCGTCCGCGCGATCCCCTATAGTGCTCGCCAGCAGCTCGGCTCTGCGACCGAGACGGTGGGTTATGCTCACGTCACGAAGCGGGGGAGGGCGCTATACTGTACGGTCGGCCCGAAAGCGCCCGAGGGCGCGGGCTGAACGGTCTCCTCTGACGAGAAGTCCTCTCGAAGGGGCTACGACGGTCTTTGAAAACTCAACAGCATGCGCACCTTTGATCGAGAATCGATCATGGTGTGCGTCCAGGTTCGACCCACCACGGGAATGCTTCGGCGTACCCGGTGGTGGCAAAGAGTCAAGTAGAGAAGTACCCCGTCATGGATGGGACCACGGTGTATGGGTCCCTACCACCCATGACAGCTTTTCGTGAAGTTCTTCACGGAGAGTTTGATCCTGGCTCAGGACGAACGCTGGCGGCGTGCTTAACACATGCAAGTGGAGCGACGAACCAGGGCTTGCCCTGGGGCAGAGCCGCGAACGGGTGAGTAACACGTGGGTTACCTGCCTCGATGACCGGGACAACCCGAGGAAACTCGGGCTAATACCGGATGTGCCCGCAAGGGGAAAGGAAGCTTCGGCCTCCGCATCGAGATGGGCCCGCGGCCCATTAGCTTGTTGGTGGGGTAACGGCCTACCAAGGCTTCGATGGGTAGCTGGTCTGAGAGGACGATCAGCCACACTGGGACTGAGACACGGCCCAGACTCCTACGGGAGGCAGCAGTGGGGAATCTTGCGCAATGCGCGAAAGCGTGACGCAGCAACGCCGCGTGGGGGAAGAAGGCTTTCGGGTTGTAAACCCCTTTCAGTTGGGACGAAGCCTCATCGGTGAATAGCCGCGTGGGGTGACGGTACCTTCACAAGAAGCACCGGCTAACTACGTGCCAGCAGCCGCGGTAATACGTAGGGTGCAAGCGTTGTCCGGAATTATTGGGCGTAAAGAGCGTGTAGGCGGCCCCATTAGTCCGCTGTGAAAGTCCAGGGCTCAACCCTGGAATGCCGGTGGATACTGTGGGGCTAGAGTCCGGAAGGGGCGAGTGGAATTCCTGGTGTAGCGGTGAAATGCGCAGATATCAGGAGGAACACCAATGGCGAAGGCAGCTCGCTGGGACGTGACTGACGCTGAGACGCGAAAGCGTGGGGAGCAAACAGGATTAGATACCCTGGTAGTCCACGCTGTAAACGATGGCAACTAGATGTGGGGGGTGTCGACTCCCCCCGTGTCGAAGCTAACGCATTAAGTTGCCCGCCTGGGGAGTACGGCCGCAAGGCTAAAACTCAAAGGAATTGACGGGGGCCCGCACAAGCAGCGGAGCATGTGGTTTAATTCGACGCGACGCGAAGAACCTTACCTGGGCTTGACATGTGCCTGACCGCCATGGAAACATGGCTTCCCTTCGGGGCAGGTTCACAGGTGGTGCATGGCTGTCGTCAGCTCGTGTCGTGAGATGTTGGGTTAAGTCCCGCAACGAGCGCAACCCCCGTCGCATGTTGCCAGCATTCAGTTGGGGACTCATGCGAGACTGCCGGTGACAAACCGGAGGAAGGTGGGGATGACGTCAAGTCATCATGCCCCTTATGTCCAGGGCTACACACGTGCTACATTGGCGCATACAGAGGGCTGCGATACCGCGAGGTGGAGCGAATCCCTTAAAGTGCGTCTCGGTTCGGATTGCAGGCTGAAACTCGCCTGCATGAAGGCGGAGTTGCTAGTAATCGCGGATCAGCATTGCCGCGGTGAATACGTTCCCGGGCCTTGTACACACCGCCCGTCACACCACGGGAGTGAGCAACACCCGAAGCCGGTGGTCTAACCCGCAAGGGAGGAAGCCGTCGAAGGTGGGGCTCGTGACTGGGGTGAAGTCGTAAGCAAGTTGCGACCCGCGTCGGTAACGACGCGTGAAAAACTCGGCTGTATGCTGGAAACTCCGAGTATCCCTTTGCTACTCGTTGTGTCGGTTGGAGCAGTTTTCCGTCCGGCGCATCAGTGAAAATGCAGGGGTGCGGACAATCAGCAGGGAAGTCGCGGAATCGCTCAACCAGGCGGCTCCGTTGACCCCTCAGAGACTACACGCCGAGCTCCTCGAGACCAGTGCTTCTGGCGCTCGGGCCACGATATTGTGGCACCCGAGGAAGCGAAGTCTGCTCGATACGCGGTTTGGTTTCGAGCAACGAGGATGAAGATATAGTCCACGCCCCATGGCGACATGGGGACCTACGTGAACAAGGTAGCCGTAGCGGAAGCTGCGGCTGGATCACCTCCTTTCTAGGGAGCACATAACAGTGCCCCGAGCGTAACGGCCGTCAGGTCCCTGGCTCACTCGTGAGTCTTGAGATCCTGCCGGTGACAGACACTCGGGCCTAGCATGTTGACCGAACCTGGCTGGGTGGAAACGCGCGATGAGATCTCCTGACTACTTGGAGTTCGATTCGACGCGAGTCCATAAACAACGCCAGCATGCTGTTGAGTTTTGAGAGACCGGCGTCCGCCGGTGGTGGGGCAGACGCGCAACGAGCGCGCCCGCATGAACCCAACGTCGGCCGGCGTATACGCCTCTCGACGGTCCTTGAAAACTGCACAGAAGCCACATCAGCCGCCATCGATAAGCGGCGGCTGAATAACGGGTATCACCGGACCGGTGGAGCCCGCTCCTCCGCAAGGAGAAGTGATCGAAACCGGTCAGATCACCGTCAAGATAGTAAGGGCGCATGGTGGATGCCTTGGCACCAAGAGTCGATGAAGGACGTGAACGGCTGCGATAAGCCACGGTTAGGCGCTGAATAGCCTATGACCCGTGGATTTCCGAATGGGGAAACCCAGCGCTGGTAATGCGGCGTTATCCCCGGTTGAACACATAGACCGGGCGAAGACAAGCGGGGGAAGTGAAACATCTCAGTACCCCGAGGAAAGAAAATCAAAAGAGACTCCCTGAGTAGTGGCGAGCGAAAAGGGATCAGCCCAAACCCGGCAGGTGTAAGTGGACACACGTTGTCTGCTGGGGGTTGTAGGGCGTTTGTTCCGAGCCGTGTCCGGCTCGGCGGAAGTTACAAAATCATGTGGTAGTCGAAGCGTGTGGAACCACGCACCATAGAGGGCAACCGTCCCGTAGACGAAACTGCATGGTCTTCCGTCAGACGTTCCTGAGTAAGTCCGCACCCGTGAAACGCGGACTGAACCTGGGGGGACCACCCTCCAAGGCTAAGTACTCCTTGGTGACCGATAGCGGACTAGTACCGTGAGGGAAAGGTGAAAAGTACCCCGGAAGGGGAGTGAAATAGTACCTGAAACCGCGCGCCTACAAGCGGTGGGAGCAGACTTGTTCTGTGACCGCGTGCTTTTTGCATAACGAGCCGGCGAGTTACTCGTCTGCGGCAAGGTTAAGCGATGAGCGGAGCCGTAGCGAAAGCGAGTCCTAATAGGGCGACATAGTCGTAGGCGGTATACCCGAAACTGAGCGAGCTATCCATGGGCAGGCTGAAGCGGGGGTAAGACCTCGTGGAGGGCCGAACCGACCTAGGTTGAAAACTGGGCGGATGACCTGTGGATCGGAGTGAAAGGCTAATCAAGCTCAGTGATATCTGGTTCTCTCCGAAATATATTTAGGTATAGCCTCGGATAAATTACGTAGTGGCCGTAGAGCACTGTTTGGATAAGGGGCCCTACCAGGTTACCGATTTCAGGCAAACTCCGAAGACCACTACGTCTACTCCGGGAGTCAGTTGCTGGGGGATAAACTTCAGCGTCAAAAGGGAAACAGCCCAGACCGCCAGCTAAGGTCCCTAAGTACTAGCTAAGTGGGAAACGATGTTCGAGTGCATAGACAACCAGGAGGTTGGCTTAGAGGCAGCCATCCTTGAAAGAGTGCGTAACAGCTCACTGGTCAAGTGTTCGAGCGCGGACAATGTAACGGGGCTCAAGCTAGTCACCGAAGCTGCGGGTGTGTGAGGTCTTCGGACCGATCACGCGGTAGGAGAGCGTTCCCATGCCAGTAAAGCGGCGGCGTAAGCCAGCCGTGGAGGCATGGGAAGTGAGAATGCCGGCATAAGTAACGAAAGAAAGGTGAGAATCCTTTCCACCGATTGCCCAAGGATTCCTGAGTAAAGTTCGTCTGCTCAGGGTTAGTCGGGACCTAAGGCGAGGCCGAAAGGCGTAGTCGATGGCCAACAGGTTGATATTCCTGTACCACGTCGCTTCCGTTTGACCGATGGGGGGACGAGGAAGGCTAAGGGAACCCAGGCGATGGTTGTCCTGGGGTAAGCATGTAGGGGTGGCCCATGTTAAATGCGGGGCCGCATAACCTGAGGTGCGATGCCAGCTGGCACAAAGCCGGCGAGTCCCCAACGCCATACCTCCGAGAAAAGCCTCTAGGGAGGAAGCGCGTGCCCGTACCAAAACCGACACAGGTGGGCAAGTAGAGAATACTAAGGTGATCGAGATAACCATCGTTAAGGAACTCGGCAAAATTGCCCCGTAACTTCGGGATAAGGGGCGCCCCAGTAGGGTGATGTTCTTCGCGAACGGAGCCCGAGGGGGCCGCAGTGAATAGGCTGAAGCGACTGTTTACCAAAAACACAGGTCTCTGCTAAGTCGTAAGACGACGTATAGGGGCTGACGCCTGCCCGGTGCCGGAAGGTTACGTGGAGTTGTTAGGGCTTGACCCGAAGCAGCGAAGCTAAGCCCCGGTAAACGGCGGCCGTAACTATAACGGTCAATTTAGAGGCTGTTGTAAAATTCAGCTATATGCTGGGACATCCGAGTATCTCGCACTACTCGTAACGCAAAGTTCTGTCCGAACCGCGCGCTACAGTGAAAATGTGACGAGTGCGGACAATCAGCAGGAAAGACTGTCGAGTCTCGAGACGCGACGCTGGTTTATGGCTGGCGTCGTGGAGGGTGAGGGTAGTTGGTGCATCTCTATAAAGAGAAAGCCTGCTGCTCCACTCGGCTATTACGTCCAACCGGAGTTTTTTGTGTATCAACACCGGAGAAGACGTGAGCTACTCGAAATGGCTCAAGAGGTGTTTGAGTGCGGAAGGATCTGGCCAAAGCCAGGCAATCCCGATGTGCTTGTTTTCGCGATCAACTCGCGGAAGAACATCTTTGCTCATGTCTTGCCGTTTATGCGGCGGTACATGGGTTTCTCGTCGAGACGTGACGACATGGCGCTCTTTGAAGATGCGATGTATCTTTTTGAGCGTGGCTTGCACCGCCGACCCGCAGGGTTGGCAACCATCGTGGAAATCGCTTATGCGATGAACCAAGAGGGCAAGCAACGTCGTAGACCGATTGACGAAGTGCTCGACAGAATCCTCAGAGGCCATACGCTGAACGCGCCCTTGAACGGGTGTGAAGATATGGTCCGACCTCTACGGCGACGTAGAGAGCTAGGCGGAACAAGAAACGACCTAGCCATTTCCGCGAGGGAATGTAACAAAAGTGCCTAAGGTAGCGAAATTCCTTGTCGGGTAAGTGCCAACTTGCCCCACCGCCTCGCGAGAGGCGATCGAGAACCGGCTCATATCGGGGAAACCCTCCTGTCAAAGTTGACAAAGGGCAATCCCGAGGGAAGTCCTAGTGACCCCCTAACGACTGATCCGAAAGGAGAGGCGTGTCACGCTTCGGAAAGTCCGAAAATCTATGTGATGCGCAATACGCCGGCCCTCATCGTAGTTTTGGCATCTATGGCAGTTAGTACTCGCTGGTGCACGGTAGATCGCGACAAGGCGGTTTATCGCAGTGAGGGTGTCTAAGGGTGCTTGATGAGGTGAAGGGATAGTCTGCGCTCTCGGATAACGAGAGATCACGTGAAGTTCCGACCTGCACGAATGGCGTAACGACTTCAGCGCTGTCTCAACGATGGGCTCGGTGAAATTGCAGTCTCGGTGAAGATGCCGAGTACCCGCGGCTAGACGGAAAGACCCCGTGAACCTTTACTACAACCTGGTATTGGAATTCGGTGCATTTCGCTCAGAATAGGTGGGAGGCTTTGAAGCGCAGGCTGCGGCTTGCGTGGAGCCAACTTTGAGATACCACCCTTGGTGTATTGGGTTTCTAACAGCATTCCGTGAATCCGGGTGCTGGACAGTTCCAGGCGGGTAGTTTGACTGGGGCGGTCGCCTCCCAAAATGTAACGGAGGCGCGCAAAGGTTCCCTCAGCACGGTCGGAAATCGTGCGTAGAGCGCAAAGGTAGCAAGGGAGCTTGACTGCGAGACCGACAGGTCGAGCAGGTACGAAAGTAGGTCTTAGTGATCCGGCGGTAGCAAGTGGAAGTGCCGTCGCTCAACGGATAAAAGGTACTCCGGGGATAACAGGCTTATCGGGCCCAAGAGTCCACATCGACGGCCCGGTTTGGCACCTCGATGTCGGCTCGTCGCATCCTGGGGGTGAAGTCGCTCCCAAGGGTTGGGCTGTTCGCCCATTAAAGCGGTACGCGAGCTGGGTTCAGAACGTCGTGAGACAGTTCGGTCCCTATCTGCCGTGGGCGTTGGAGAATTGAGAGGATTTGTCCCTAGTACGAGAGGACCGGGATGAACGCACCTCTGGTGTATCTGTTGTCCTGCCAAGGGCATAGCAGGCTAGCTACGTGTGGATCGGATAACCGCTGAAAGCATCTAAGCGGGAAGCCGGCCTCAAGATGAGTTCTCCCATCCCCTAGAGGGAGTAAGGGCCCTGGTAGACCACCAGGTTGATAGGCCGGATCTGGAAGTGCGGTAACGCGCGAAGGAGACCGGTACTAATGGCCCGAGGGCTTGACGGATTTTTTGATTTCAAACATGTGCATGTTTGAAGTGGTACTCGCGTGTGCCCCGAACGGGGTATTGTGGCGCTGTGCAGTTTTGAAGGACCCCGAGAAGCGTGGTCTCTCACGATTTTCCGGTGGCCTTGGCGAGGGGGAAACACCTCTTCCCATTCCGAACAGAGAAGTTAAGCCCCTCAGCGCCGATGGTACTTGGCTCGCAAGGGCCTGGGAGAGTAGGACGCCGCCGGTTTCTTTTAACGCACACGAGCCGCCCCTAGGGGCGGCTCGTGGCGGTTGGTTGGCCTCGTGACTGGCCCATTCGGTACTAGGGGTTCCTTGACGACCCCGCCCCGCGCGGCAAAGCCGCGCAAGATCTCTCCGTCGGGGAGGAGCCGCGCGACACTCCGGCGCGAGCCCGTCCACGGACCGGACACAAGCACACCTGTTCATCAGCAACCACAGCTCCCGGGCGGCGCACGGTCAACCGACTCCGAAGGTCCACCCGGTGCGGATGATCCTCGCCGGCGGGGCCGTGGTCCGCACCGACCGGAACGCGACAATTGTCTGCCGACTGCTCTCGATCGGTTCCGGGAGCACATCGCACCGCCTCGACCAGCTCGTCCCGATCGACCTCCCAGTCGACCTCGTAATCGTCCTCGAGCAGCAGGAACGAGCGAGCCAAACGGAGCGCCCCGAGAAGGCGCTCGCCAAGGTGTGGTGCACCCGATGAACAGAACATGTGTTCGTACCTTAGGCCGCGCTTCGGACGGAACCCATACGAACAGGTGTACGTGTCTTGTTTTGGACGACATCTGGCACCGAATCCCGCTCAACCGTGCGGAAATAAGGCTCGCTCGACTGCAACAGGAATTGCACAAGAGGGCCGCCCCGGCCGCCTACAAGGGGCTGCTTCGGTCGTTGATCGCAGCCAGAAGGCGGCGGCCCTCCTGCCCCAGTGGACACACCCAACACCCCCCGCGCGCGCGTAGGGCCCCCTGACGGAGTACATCTCCACCGGCACCGTCGGGTGTCGCGTGCCCCCCAGAAGGTTCTCGGCCTCCGCGGGCGAACTAGGTCGGGATGGCTGTTACGCTTGCCAAGCGCTCAGACCTCGAACCCGCATCGGTTCCCAGGAGGCGCATACAGCTCATGGAGAAGTTCGTCATCGAAGGCGGCGCCCCGCTCTCCGGCACCATGGTGGCCGCCGGCAACAAGAACGGCGCCCTGCCCATCCTCGCGGCCTGCTTGCTCACCGACGAGGAGATCCTCGTCGAAAACGTGCCCCGCATCCGCGACGTCGAGGCCATGATCGCGATCCTACGCTCGCTTGGGGCCGCCGTGGAGTGGCGCGGGCCCAACGACCTCGCCGTTTGCGCCGCCGACGTGCGCGACACCGAGATCGACCCCGACCTGGCCGAGCAGATCAGGGCCTCCTTCCTCCTCGCCGGCCCGCTCTTGGCGCGTTTCGGCCGCGCCGTCATGCCTCCGCCCGGTGGCGACGTGATCGGTCGCCGGCGCCTGGATCCCCACCTGGACGCCTTCCGCGCGATGGGCGCCTCGGTGGAGTGCAACCGCGAGATCGTGCTCGACGCGCCCGCCGGCCTGCGTCCCACCGACGTGTTCATGGACGAGCCCTCCGTCATGGCCACCGAGAACGCCCTGCTCGCAGCCGCCTTGACGCCCGGCACCACCGTGATCGGCAACGCTGCCTGCGAGCCCCACGTCCAGGACCTGGCGCGCATGCTCGTCAAGATGGGCGCCGACATCCAAGGGATCGGCTCCAACCTGCTGGCCGTCGCCGGCGCCAAGCGCCTGCACGGCTGCCATCACCGCGTCGCCCCCGACCACATCGAGGTCGGCTCCTTCATCGCCCTCGCCGGCGTGACAGGGGGAGAGCTGCGCATCAAGGACATCGTGCCCTCCGACCTACGCATGATCCGCCTGGTATTCGAGCGTCTAGGGCTCCACACCTCGATTGACGGTGTAGATGTGTACGTACCTCCATCCCAAAAACTCGTTGTCCAGTCAGACGTCGGCGACTACAAGAGCAAGATCCAAGACGGCCCTTGGCCCGCGTTCCCGGCCGACCTCACCTCGATCGCCGTGGCTTTGGCCACGCAAGCCGAAGGTTCGATCCTCGTGCACGAGTGGATGTTCGAGAACCGCCTCATCTTCACCGACAAGCTGATCCTGATGGGCGCCGACATCGTCATGTGCGATCCGCACCGAGCGATCGTCACCGGTCCCCGTCGCCTGCGCGGAGAGCGAGTCGAGTCGCCCGACATCAGGGCCGGCATGGCGATGCTCCTCGCCGCCCTCTGCGCCGAGGGCCGGTCGGAGATCGGCAACATCCGCCAGATCGACCGCGGCTACGAGCGCATCGACGAGCGCCTGCGCGAGCTTGGCGCCCGCATCGAGCGCGTCGCGACCGAGCCGGTTCACGCCTGAGGTCAGCCTGATCGACCCGATCTCCCCGGGTGCCTGGGGGTGCGCGCACCCGACCCTCCGGTCCGATTGAATGGCGAGCAAATGATCCACCCGATTCCCTCCGGCACACGCGACGTCCTGCCCGACGAGACGCGCGAGGTACGCGCCATCACTGATTCCCTGCGCTCGGTCTTCGAGCGCCACGGCTACGGCGAGGTCTACACCCCCGCGCTCGAGTACGAGGCCGTCCTCGCGCGCGCCGGCCACGCGGCCCGCGGAGCCGGGTCGGCCGACGCCCAGCCCGCGTACCGCGTGTTCGACGAGACCGGCGCGGTGCTCGTCCTGCGCTCGGACATGACCATCCCGATAGCCCGTGTGGTCGCCACCCGCTATCCCCAAGTCGAGCCGCCCCTGCGCTTCTGCTACCTCGCCCACTGTTACCGCGGCGTGCGTCCCTCCCGCGGCCAGCCCCGCGAGCTGTTGCAAGCCGGCATCGAGCTGATCGGCTCGCCCGCGCCCGAGGGCACCGCCGAGGCCCTGACCGTCCTCTGCGCCGCCCTTGACACCGTAGGCCTTGAGGGCTACCGCATCGGCCTCGGCGACGCCTCGCTGTTCCCCTCGCTCATGGCGAGCCTCGATGTGCCCGAGCAAGCGCGCCCCTTACTGCTCGACGCGCTCGTCCAACGAGATTTCGTGGCCTTGGGGGAGATCCTGGCCGGACTGGACTTGGGAGCCGACGCCACGTCCCTGCTCCTGGACGTGCCCCAAATGCGAGGAGGCTCAGAGGTGCTCGACGCCTCCGCCACGGCGGTCGCCGACGCCGCGTCCAACATGCGCCAAGTCCATGCCTTGCTCGCCCCCGACGTGGCCGCCCGCGTGATCTTCGACCTCGGCCTCGTGCGCTCGCTCGGCTATTACACCGGCGCCGTCTTCGAGGTATACGACCCCGCCCTCGGCGCCCCCATAGGAGGCGGCGGGCGCTACGACGACCTGCTCGGCCACTACGGGCGCCCCCTACCCGCCGTCGGCTTCGCCCTGGGAGTCGAACGCCTCCACATAGCCTTGGCCGGCGAGGAGCGAGGCGAGCCGGGCCAGGCCCACGCGGGGGCCCCATGAGTCCGATCAACGGCCTCACGATCGCCGTGCCCCGAGGAGCCCTCTTCAAAGAGACTGTCGACCTCTTGGACGGGCTCGGCCTCGACACCGCCGAGCTGCGCTCCAACGACCGCAAGCTCCTGTTCGAGTCGATCGGCGTGATCACGATGCGCCCCTCCGACGTGCCCACCTACGTGGAGTCCGGCGCAGCCGACATCGGCATCACCGGCAAGGACGTCTTGCTCGAGCAGGCCGTCCAAGGACCCGGCGACCCCGCCAGGCGCGAGGTCTATGAGTTGCTCGACCTAGGCTACGGGCGCTGCACGATGGTCCTTGCCACCAAGTCCGGCCCCGACCCCGCCGCCGAGGCCCTGCGCCGCTTGGGCGTGATGAGGGTCGCCACCAAGTACCCCCGCATCGCCGCCCGCCACCTGGAGGAGACCGGCCGCCAAGCGGAGATCGTCGAGGTCAAGGGTTCGGTCGAGCTTGCCCCGCTCACCGGCATGGTCGAGGCGATCGTCGACCTCACCGCTACCGGTACCACCCTGCGCGAACACGACTTGGTGGTGCGCGAGGAGATCGTCGAGTGCACCGCCCGCTTGATCGCCAACCCCGTGGCCCACAAGCTGCGGGCCGGCGCGATCGACGACTTCCTGGGACGCCTGCGTGCTGGTTGAGCGGGTCACGCTCGGCGAGGGCGAGACCGGCGCACCCGCCTTGGCCGCCTCTCATCTGCGCCGCCTAGTAGGCGGTGTGGAAGGAGTCGAAGAGGCCGTCGCCACGATCGTCTCCCATGTCCGTGCCGAGGGCGACGAGGCGCTCGAGGAGTACACGCGCCGCTTCGACACAGCCGGGGCCGAGCCGCCTTCGATATGTGTGGCAGCCGAGGAGCTTGACCGGGCCTTGGAGGCGATGCCTTTGGACGTGGTAGCCGGCCTGCAGGTCGCCATCGCCAACGTCGCGCGCGTCGCCGACGCCTCGATCGGCGCCGAGCGGATCACCGTCGAGCTGGCCCAAGGTCACACCGTCGAGCTGCGCGAACTGCCGGTCTCCGCCGCCGCGATCTACGCGCCCGGCGGTCGCGCCGCCTACCCCAGCACGGTCGTCATGGGCGTCGTCACCGCCCGCGCCGCCGGTGTCCTTGACGTGGCCGTGTGCACCCCGCCCGGACCCGACGGCCAGGCCCATCCTTCGATCCTGGCCGCCTGCCGCCTGTGCGGCGTGGAGCGCGTCTACCGCATCGGCGGCGCCCAAGCGATCGCCGCACTCGCCTTCGGCACCGAGTCGGTCGCCCGCGCCGACGTGATCGTGGGTCCCGGCAACCTCTACGTGCAAGAGGCCAAGCGCCGCCTCTCCCACGTCGTGGGCATCGACGGTTTCGCCGGTCCTAGCGATTTGATGGTGGTCTTCGGAGCCGACGCCGACCCCCGCCTCGTCGCCTTGGACCTGCTCGCCCAAGCCGAGCACGGTCCCGGCAGCCTCGTCGCGGGTGTGTCCAGCTCGCGCGCCGCCCTGGACACGGTGGCCGCCGCGATCGAGCACGAGCTCGCGGGCGGGCTCGACCTTGAGCCCGACGCCTGCGTCCTGATCGAGACGCCCACGCCCGCGGCCGCGGTGGCTTTGGCCAACGAGTTCGCCCCCGAGCACCTCCAGCTCGTCGGCGCCGCCGAGGAGGCCTTGGCGTCGAAGGTGCGCGCCGCCGGCTGCCTCTTGCTCGGCCGCAACGGGGCCACCGCGTTCAGCGACTACACGGCCGGTTCCAACCACGTCCTGCCCACGGCCGGCGCCGCCCGTTTCGCCTCCGCGCTCTCGCCGCAACACTTCCGCCGCCGCATGTCGGTCCTGGAGATCCCAGATCCCGCCGCGGTGAAGCTGGCCAAGGCGGGCGCCCCGATAGCGAACGCCGAGGGTTTCCCCCTGCACGCCAAGTCGATGCAGGCGCGAGTAGGGGAGAATGAGAGTCCATGAGCCGCCAAGCCACGATCGAGCGCAAGACCGCCGAGACAGACGTGCGCCTCTCCCTGGAGCTCGACGGCACCGGCCTCGGCACGCGCCAGACCGGCGTCGGTTTCCTGGATCACATGCTCGACCTCCTGGCTCGCCACGCCCGCCTCGATCTCGATGTGAACGTCACCGGCGACCTCCAAACCGGCGCCCACCACACCGCCGAGGACACCGCGATCGTCTTCGGCCAAGCCTTGGACCGAGCCTTGGGCGACCGCGCCGGCATCCACAGGTACGGCTCGGCGCTCGTGCCCATGGACGAGGCCCGCGCCTCCTGCGCGATCGACATCTCCGGGCGCCCGTTCACCGCCTTCGAGGCCGACCTGCCACCCGGCGCGACCGGCGGCTTCGAGCACGAGCTGACCGAGGAGTTCTTCCGGGCTTTGGCCAACGCCGCCAAGCTGACCCTCCACCTGCAGGTGCAGGCCGGCACGAACGCCCACCACATGATCGAGGCCACCTTCAAGGCCTTCGCGCGCGCCCTGCGGGCGGCCATCGCGATCGACCCGACCGAGCCCGGAGTGCCGAGCACGAAGGGTACGCTGACCTCATGAGCTTGCTCGAGGAGCCCGTCGAGATCGCCGTCGTTGATTACGGCATGGGAAACCGCCGCTCGGTCGAGAAGGCCTTCGAGCACATCGGCGCCCAGGTCACCGTCACCAACGACCACGACGCCCTGCGCGCCGCGGCCGGCCTCGTCGTGCCCGGCGTGGGCGCCTTCCCGCGCGGGATGGCCAACCTGCGCGAGTGCGGCCTCGACGAGCTCCTGCGCGAGCGCGTGGCTCAGGGCGCCCCGGTCTTGGGCATCTGCCTGGGAATGCAACTGGCCTTCGAGCGCTCCACCGAGCAGGGCGGCACGCCCGGGCTCGGCCTGATCGAGGGCGAGGTGCGCGAACTGCAGCACGGAGCGCTAAAGCTGCCCCACATCGGCTGGAACGAGGTCGCTTTCAGCGGCGCTTCGCCCCTGACCGAAGGCCTGCCCGAGCGCTGCGCCTTCTACCACGTGCACTCGTTTGCGCCTGTGCCCTCCAATCCGCAGGACATTCTCGGTACCTCGGTGTACGACAGTCCGTTCGCGAGTGTGGTGTCCCACGAGAGCTTCTACGGCGTCCAGTTTCACCCCGAGAAGTCCTCGGCCGGCGGGCTGCGGCTGCTTGCGAACTTCGCGCGCATCTGCGCACGCGCATCGGTGTCGGTCGGCTCGTGAAGGGTGCCCGCCGCCGCGGGACTCCGCGCAAGCGCGGGGGTGGCTCATGAACCTGTATCCCGCGATCGACATGCTCGGCGGCAAGGCCGTGCGCCTCGTCAAGGGCGACTTCGAGGCCAAGAAGGTCTACGACGAGGATCCCCTCTCGGCCGCGCGTGGGTGGGTGCAGGCCGGGGCGAGCCGCCTGCATGTGGTCGATCTCGACGGAGCCAAGCGGGGGGCGCCCGCCAACGTGGAGCACCTGCGGCGCATCGCCTCCGAGCTCGACGTGCCGGTCCAGTTCGGCGGTGGCCTGCGCTCCTTGGAGGCGATCCACACCGTCTTGGCGGCGGGCGCCCAGCGCGCGATCTTGGGAACCGCGGCCTTCACCGACCCCGACCTGCTCGAGCGGGCCTTGGAGCGCTGGCCCGGCCGGGTGCTCGTGTCCGTCAACGTGCGCGGTGGTCGCGTGGCCACGGCAGGCTGGACTGAGACGATCGACGGCGAGCTGGACCAGGTCATCGCGGCCTTGGCCGAGCGAGGCGCCACCGATCTGCTGTACACCAACGTCGACCGCGACGGCATGCTCGAAGGCCCCGACCTCGAGGAAGTGGGGCGTGTCGCGGGGGTGGTGCCCGGCACGTTCATCTATTCGGGCGGCATCGGCGCGCTCGCGGACCTGGAGGGGCTCGCGGCGCTCGGAGCGCCGAGCCTAACCGGGGTGATCGTGGGCAAGGCCTTGTATGAGAAGCGCTTCACCGTGACCGACGCCGTGACCGCGCTCGGCGACGCGGCGTCTCTAGATTCGAGCAATTAGCCGACTCGTGTAGGCATCCGGGCATTCGGCCCGCTACCGTGGGCAGATGCACTTCAAGCGCGTGATCCCCTGCTTGGACGTGGACGGCGGTCGCGTCGTCAAGGGCATCGAATTCTTGGACATCCGCGACGCGGGCGACCCGGTCGAGCTGGCCACCCACTACGACCGTGAGGGCGCCGACGAGCTGGTCTTCTTGGACATCACCGCCACCCACGAGCGGCGCGAGACGATCGCGGCGTTGGCCCGCTCGACCGCCGACGACGTGTTCGTGCCGTTCACGATCGGCGGCGGCATCCGCTCGATTGAGGACGCCCAAGCGGTGCTCGACGCGGGTGCAGACAAGGTCTCGGTCAACTCGGCCGCCTTGGCTCGGCCCGAGCTGCTCGACGAACTGGCGGGCGTGTTCGGGGCCCAGTGCGTGGTGCTCGCGATCGACGCCAAGGAAGTGCGCCCCGGCGATGAGCTGCGTCCGGACGACGAGCTGCGGGCCGAAGGGGGGCGGGGCTCCGAGGGCAAGCAGCGCTGGCAGGCCTATATGGCTGGCGGGCGTATGCCGACCGGCCGCGACGCGGTGGAGTGGGCGCGCGAGGGGGCAGAGAGGGGAGCGGGAGAGATCCTCTTGACGAGCATGGACCGCGACGGCACCAGCGACGGCTATGACCTCGCTTTGACGAGCGCGGTGAGCGCAGCGGTCAACGTGCCGGTGATCGCCTCGGGTGGGGCGGGCGAGCCGGAGCACTTGGTCGATGCGTTGCGCGCCGGCGCCGACGCGGTGTTGTGTGCTTCGATCTTTCACTACAACCGCCACACCGTGGCCGAGGCCAAGAACCACATAGCGGCGGCCGGGATTCCGGTCCGTCTCGATTGAACGCGATTTCGAGGACATGAGCGACGAGCTTCAGACAGCGCATTCGCCGGATCCCTTTGGCCTGCCACCGGGCTATGGCATGGAAATGCTGGAGCGCTTGCGGGAACTGGCGGGCGGCCCGGAGCTGATCGAGGCCGCCGAAGGCCACGAGGGGCGGGTGGAGCTGGTCGGGGGTGCGGTGCGCGACATCCTGCTCGGCGGGATCCCGCGCGAGCTGGACGTGGTCGTGGAGGAGGGGGTGGCGGAGCTTGGGCGCGCGCTGGCCGAGCGCCTGGACGGCGAGCTGACCTTGCACGAGCGCTTCGGGACCGCTTTGGTTCGCTCTGAGACCGCAGACGTGGATTTGGCCACGATGCGCGCCGAGAGCTACTCGGTTCCGGGCGCCTTGCCAAACGTGAGCCCGGGCACGCCCGAGGAGGACTTGGCGCGGCGCGACTTCACCGTCAACGCGATCGCGCTCGGCTTGGCCGGGGAGCACGCGGGGCGCATCAGGGCCGCCGAGGAGGCGCTCGCGGACCTCGCCGAGCGCCGCCTGGCGGTGCTGCACTACGGCAGTTTCCGCGACGATCCGACTCGCATCCTGCGCCTGGCCCGCTATGCCCCGCGCCTGCTCGAGTTCGGTTTTCGCGTCAACGACTACACCGCCGCGCTGGCCGAGGAGGCCTTGCGCGAAGGGGCTTTGCGGACGGTCTCCGGCGAGCGGCTCGGCGCGGAGGCGCGCTTGGCGATGCGCGAACGCGACTCGGTGGCTTCGCTGGCCGAATTCGAGCGAATGGGGATCTTGGCGGCCTGGGAGCCGGGCGTGAGCTTCGATCCGGGGGCGACCCGGATCGCTTTGCAGCTGCTGCCGATCGACGGTTCGGTCACGGTCACGCTTGCGGGCGCCTTGCTGCTGGAGCTGTGCGAGTACTTGGACAAGGAAGACACCGAGCCCGCGATACGCGGCTTCTTGCACGACCTGGCGTTGCCGGCGGGGATTGGCGAGAGAGTCTTCGGGGTCGCCGTGACCGCTTCGGTGGCAATCATGAGAATGGCTCGCGGCGACACCCCCTCGGACATCTTCGAGGTCACGATCGGCGCTCCCGTTGAGGCGATGGCCTTGGCGGGCGGCGTTTGCGAGATCGACGACGGGCCCGACTCTTACGGCAAGCGCCTCGCCGAAGAGTGGATCGACGATCGCAGGCACGTGAAATTGGAGGTGACCGGCGAGGATTTGATCGCCGCCGGGGTGCCGGAGGGTCCGGAGGTGGGGGTCCGCCTGGAAGAGTCCTACAGACTTCTGCTCGAAGAGAGAATCGCCCCGGGGCGCGAGAGCGAGCTGAAAGCCGCGCTTGAAGCACGCATCTGAGGATTTGGAGGGCGAGATCGTGGGTCTGCCGGGCAGCGCCAAGGCGCTGTTCACCTCCCGCGTCCACGGCAACCTGTCGAGCGTCGGCGGCGAGCACGCCGAGGGGGGCTTGGCCGCTCGGGAACGCTTGCGGTTCGCGCTCGGCGTGGAGCGGCTCGCGCGGGGCTACCAGGTGCACGGGACAGTTGTCTGCCGAGTGCTCCCCAATCGCTCGCCGGCGGCGCTGAGGCACGACAGCGAAGTCCAGCCCGACAGCGACGGCCCGCCCGCGAGCGCAGGCCCGCCCGACAGCGAAGTCCAACCGGACTTCGAGGCCGACGGCCACGCGGTCGCGGCCGGCGGGGTCGCGGCGATGGTGCTGGCCGCCGATTGTGTGCCGGTGGTGCTCGGCGGCGGGGGCGCCGTGGCGGCGCTGCATGCAGGCTGGCGCGGCTTGAGGGCGGGCATCTTGGAGGAGGGGGTGCGGGCCTTGCAGGAGCTGGGCGCGACGGGGGAGCTTGAGGCGATCGTGGGGCCCTGCGCGGGGGTGTGTTGCTATGAGGTGGGCGAGGAGGTGCATGGCGCCTTCGAAGGCGGCCACCGGGTCGGGCGCAGGATCGACCTGAGGGCGATCGCCCACGAGCGCTTGCGGGCTGCAGGGGTGGCTCGGGTGGGGGACGTGGAGGCGTGCACGATCTGCGACGAGCGCTACTTCTCCTATCGCCGCGAAGGCGAGGCGGCCGGTCGCCAGGCGGGGCTCGCGTGGTTGAGCTGATCGAGGGACTCGCCTCGGGGCGGGTCAAGGCCAACCTGGAAGGGGTGAGGGCCGAGGTCGCGCAGGCCGCCGCCCACGCCGGACGCGACCCGGGCGAGGTCGAGATCTTGGCGGCCACGAAGTATGTGCGCCTGGAGGATCTGCCGGTCTTGGCGGCCGCCGGGATCGAGGTGGTGGGGGAGAACAGGGTCCAGGACCTGACCGAGAAGGTGGCCGCTCACGGCGGGCTGTTCACCTGGGACTTCATCGGCCGGTTGCAGAGCAAACACGTCAAGGCGATCGTGCCCCACGTGCGCTACATCCACTCTTTGGCAAGCGATTCGGCACTGGCGGCCTTGGAGCGCCACGCCGAAGTGGCCGCCGCGGGGTTGAAGGTCTTGGTCGAGGTTAACTTGGCCGGCGATCCGGCAAAGGCGGGCGTGGCGCCGGAGCGCTTGGAGGATTTCTTGAGTCGCTCGAAGGTGCCGGTGGCGGGGCTGATGACGATGCCGCCGCGGACGCTTGACCCGGAGCGCAGCAGGCCCTGGTTTCGGCGGTTGCGCGAGCTGGCCGGGACCTATGGGCTGGAGCAGCTCTCGATGGGCACGAGCCAGGACTTCGCGGTGGCGGTGCAGGAGGGCGCCACGATCGTGCGCCTGGGCAAGCAGTTGTACGCTTAGAGCAGGGAAACCCCGGTTTTCACCGAAAACGCCTATTGCAATGGCATTTCGCGATTCATGGCACCGCGCGCTCGTGTACTTCGGCTTGGCCGAGGACTATCACGACGACTACGAGGAGCCGCCCCAGGAGGAGGAGATCGCCGACCGCTACCGGGAGCGCCCCAACGTGCGCCGGCTCTCGCCGAGGCGCAGGCGCGACGAGTTCGACGAGATCTTCCCCGAGGACGAACCCAGGGGCCGCCCGACGGCCACCGCGCTTCGCTCGGTGGGGAAGGGCAATGGGGACGTGCGGGTGCACTTGGTCATCCCGAAGTCCTTCAACGACGCCCAACAGATCGCCGACAAGTTCAAGGACTCGATCCCGGTGATCCTCAACCTGCAGGGCGCCGACACCGATTTGTCCAAGCGTTTGATCGACTTCGCCAGCGGGCTCACCTACGCGCTCGACGGCGGGATGCAGAGGATCGCCGACAAGGTCTTCATGTTGACCCCCCGCAACGTCGAGATCTCCGCCGAGGAGCGGGCGAGGCTCATCGAAAAGGGTTTCTTCAATCAAAGCTGACCGGCCGCTTGGGCCGGTAGCCTGACTGCCCATGAATATCGGTTTGATCGGTTGCGGCAACATGGCTCGCGCGCTCGCGCGGGGCTGGGGCAGGCCGGTTCTGTGCTTCGACCCGGTGGTCGAGCGCGCGCGGGCGCTGGCGCGCGAGAGCGGCGGCCAGGCTTTGGAGTCGGGCGCGGAGGTGGCCCGGCAGGCCGACCTGATCGTGCTTTGCCACAAGCCGGCCCAGCTCGGAGACGTCGCGCGGGAGTTGGCGCCGCACGCCAAGGCGGTCGCCTCGATCTTGGCGGCGACGCCTTTGAGCGCTTTGAAGGCGGCATATCCGGGAGTGCCCGTGTATCGCTTCTTGCCCTCGCTGCCGGTCGAAGTTCGCAAGGGCGCGGTGGTGCAGGCGGCCGACCCCGAGGGCGAGGCCACGCTCGGTCGTGGCGACACGCTCGCCGGCCGGGTTCGGGACCTGTTTGGGGAGCTGGGCACGCTGGTCGTCTTGGACGACGGCTTGGTGGATGTCGCGATGGGCTTGATGTCCTGTGGGCCGGCCTATGTCGCGCTGGTCGCCGAGGCCCAGGTAGATGCGGGCGTGCGCCGCGGCATCCCACCGGCGCAGGCTTCGGAACTCGTGGTCGAGACGCTTGCGGGGACGGCCGAGCTGTTGCGTGTTCGGGAGTACGACACGCTCGCCGTGCGGCGTGAGGTGACGTCTCCGGGCGGGACCACGGCCAAGGGTCTGGATGCTTTGGAGAGGGGGGGCGTGCGTAGCGCGTTCAGTGAGGCGCTCGATTCGGTCCTCGGAGACCGCGCGTGAGGGTCTCCGCCGGGCTAGCGGGCGTGCGTGGGGCGCTCGCGGCGATTACGTTGCTGGGAGTTGCGGCGTGAGAACGCTCGTGGTGGCCAGCGCGCGCACTGAAATCGCGGGCTATCTGTTGACGCTCATTTACGTGTACACGCTGCTGATCGTGTTGTACATCGTCGTGCAGCTGCTGTTCGCTTTCGGGGTGAGACCACCCTATTCGCGCGTCAGCGACGCGGTGCTCTCGTTCTTGAGGGACGTTTGCGAGCCCTACTTGCGCATCTTCAGGCGTGTGATCCCGATGGCCGGCTCGTTCGATTTCAGCCCGATCGTGGCGATCCTCGTGCTCTCGATCGTGGGCAACCTGATCGTCAGCCTGATCCACGGTTGAGCCGCGTGTCGGCTTCCGGCCCCGACCGGCCCCAGGCCGGCCGTGCGTCCTCTGGGCGGGGCGGCGCATCCGCCGAGCGGACCAGCTCGTCCTCTGGGCGGGACACTCGGGCGGCGCTCGTGTTGTTGTGGGCGGGGCTGGTGTGCGCGATCGTGGTGGGCCTCGATCAGCTCTCGAAGGTTGCGGTGCGCAAATCGATCGTGTCCGGCGAAACTCGCTCGGTGCTGCCGGGGCTGCAGTTGGTCAACACGCGCAACCAGGGCGTGGCGTTCGGATTTCTGCCGGGGCGCCATCTGGCGGTGAGCCTGCTGGTGGGGGCCGCTTTGGTCGTGTTGTTGGTCTACTTCGCGCGCAATCTGGACAAGCCCTTGATCTGGCTGCCTACGGGGATGCTGTTGGGGGGCGCGATCGGCAACATCCTCGACCGGGTCAGGGCCGGGTCGGTCACCGATTTCGTCAAGCTGCCGCTGGGATGGCCGCCCTTCAATTTGGCCGATGCTTGCATCACGGTTGGGGTGCTGCTCCTGTTCTTCGTGATCGAGGCGCCCCGCGCCCACTCGGAAGGCCCTGGTGGCTCGGATGGCCCTGGCGCTTCGGATGGCTCCGGCGGCTCGGAAGGCCCCGGTGGCTGACTCACTGGAGATCGCCTGGCAGGACGAGCACCTGCTCGTCGTGGACAAGCCGCCTGGCCTCGTGGTCCATCCGGCGCGGGGTCATCGCGAGGGCACGCTCTCCCAGCTGCTGGCCGAGGCCGGCCTGGGCGGCGCGGGCGGCGAGGATCCGGAGCGGCCGGGGATCGTGCATCGCTTGGACCGCGACACTTCGGGCCTGCTCTTGGTCGCTCGCAGCGAGGAGGCCCATCGCCTGCTGCAGGCGGCGCTGCGCGCGCGGCTGATCGAGCGAGAATACGTGGCGCTGGTCGAGGGGCGCCCGCCTTCGCGCACGGGCACGATCGAGGCTCCGATCGGGCGCGATCCGAGGGTCCGCACACGCATGGCGGTGGGGGGTATCGCGGCGCGCGAGGCGCGCACGCACTTCACGCTCGAGCGCTCCTTGGGGCAGGTGTCGCTGCTGCACTTGCGCTTGGACACGGGGCGCACCCACCAGATCAGGGTGCACCTACAGGCGATCGGCCATCCGGTGTGCGGCGATCCCGAGTATGGGACGGCGGGAAGCTTCGGTTTGGAGCGCCAGTTCCTGCACGCCACGCGGCTGGCCTTCCCGCACCCGATCACGGGCGCCCCGATCGAGGTCCATTCGCCGCTCCCGGCCGACTTGCGCGAGGCCTTGGTGCGCGCCGAAGCGCAGGCCACGCGGTAGACTGGGCAGTCGCAAGCAATCCAATACGCCGTGCGTGCATGCAACGCGGCCCTGCCCGAGACGCCTGAGTGCTCGGGTCCGCGAGGTGCCGTTCGGATCGAACCAGACCACATAAAGGGAGTACCCGTGAGCCAAGTAGGAATCGCGGACCTGCTGGAGGCCGGAGTCCATTTCGGCCATCAGACACGCCGCTGGAACCCGAAGATGCGCCGCTTCATCCATGGCGAGCGCAACGGCATCTACATCATCGATCTGTTGAAGACCGCTGCTTTGTTGCAGCAGGCCCAGGAATTCGCGGCCCAGGTGGCCCACAGGGGCGGCACGGTGCTGTTCGTGGGCACCAAGAAGCAGGCGCGCGATGCCGTCAAGGAGGTCGCCGAGGCTGCCGACATGCCTTATGTCAACCACCGCTGGTTGGGCGGCCTGCTCACCAACTTCCAGACGATCAATCTGCGTATCAGGCGCCTGCACGACCTCGAACGGTTTGAGGCCGAGGGCCAGTTGGCCCTGTTGCCGACCCGCGAGCGGATGGCGGCCTTGGCCGACCTGGCGAAGCTGCGGGCCAATTTGGGCGGCGTCAAGAACATGCAGCGCACCCCCAACGCGCTGTTCGTGATCGACCTGAAGACCGAGGCGATCGCGGTGCGCGAAGCCCAGCGTCTGCGCATCCCGATCATCGGCCTGGTGGATACCAACTGCGACCCGGACGGGATCGACTATGTGGTGCCGGGCAACGACGACGCGATGCGTTCGTGCGCGCTCATCACCAAAGCGATCGGCGACGTCGTGGCCCAAGGTCACGCCGTGTTCCGCGCCGAGGAGGAGAAGGCCCGGGCGGAAAGGGCCGAGCAGGCAAAGCGCGAAGCCGAGGAGCGCGCCAAGCGCGAGGCCGAGGAGAAGGCCAAGCGCGAGGCCGAGGAACAAGCGGCCAAGGAGGCGGCCGAGCAGAAGGCCAAGGAGGCCGCCGAGCTGCAGGCCAAGCAAGCTGCCGCACAACAGGCCAAGGACGCCGCCGAGCAACAGGCCCAAGCCGCCGCGCAGGCCACCCCGGCGGAGACTCCCGCCCCGGTGGCGCCACCGGCTGAGGCACCTGCGACCGAGGCTCTTGCAGCTGCTCCTGCGGCCGCGGCTCCTGCGGCTGAGGCTCCTGCGCCCGAGGCTCCTGTCGCTCCGGCTGCAGAGGCTCCCGCCGCTGAGGCTCCCGCGCCCGAGGCTTCCGCCGCTCCGGCGGCTGAGACGGCCGCGACAGAGGCTCCAGCCCAGGCTCCCGCGGCCGAGGCGGTCACCGAGGCTCCGGCGGAGACACCGCCCGCTGAGGCTGCCGCTACCAACGAGACCACAAACGCGGAGCCATCCGCGCGGACGCCCGCAGAGGAGGCGAACGCATCGTGAGCACGACCGAGATCTCGGCTAAGGACGTCAAGGCGCTGCGCGATCGCACCGGCGCGGGCATGATGGACTGCAAGAAGGCCTTGGCCGAAAGCGAGAACGACATCGAGAAGGCGATCGAGATCCTGCGCCTGAAGCAGGGCAAGAAGATTCAAGACCTCGGCGAGCGCACTGCCACCGAGGGGACGATCCAGGCATACATCCATGCCGGCGCCAAGGTGGGGGTCCTGATCGAGGTCGATTGCAACACCGACTTCGTGGCCACCAACGAGGACTTCGTGACCTTCGCTCGCGACGTCGCGATGCAGGTGGCCGCGACGCCCACGGTCAAGTACGTCTCCCGCGAGGACGTGCCAGAGCAGGAGCGCGACGCCGAGGCTCGCATCTACGAGCAGGAGGCGGCCGAGAAGCCGGAGAACATCCGCGCCAAGATCGTCGAAGGCAAGCTCGACTCTTGGTATGGCACGATCGTGCTGCTCGAGCAGGAGATGCACAACCCAAAGTTCGAGGGCAAGACCGTGCAGCAATTGCGCGACGAGCTGACGGTCAAGACCGGCGAGAACGTCGTAATACGCCGTTTCGTCCGCTTTGCCGTAGGCCAATAGTCCGCTCGGGTCCCCTTCGCGCGTGCGCGCGAAGGGCGCTCGTCGGGTGAACGGATAGGCTCCCATCGATGAGCGATCCCTCCTTCAAACGTATCCTGCTCAAGCTCTCCGGCGAGGCGCTGATGGGCTCGTTGGATTACGGCACCGACCCCGACCGGGTGGCGGCCGTCGCGCGCCAGGTCTCGGAGGTGCGCGACCAGGGCGTGGAGGTCGCGATCGTGGTGGGCGCGGGCAACATCTTCAGGGGCATGAAGGGTGCCGCCGAGGGCATGGACCGCTCGACCGCCGACTACATGGGAATGCTCGCGACCGTTCTCAACGCCCTGCCTTTGCAGGACGCCTTGGAGAAGGCGGGCACCAACACTCGCGTGCAATCGGCCTTGGGCATCTCCGAGGTGGCCGAGCCCTACATCCGGCGGCGCGCGATGCGCCACTTGGAGAAGGGGAGGGTCGTGATCTTCGCGGCCGGTACCGGTAACCCGTTCTTCACCACGGACACGGCGGCCGCCCTGCGTGCCGCCGAGATCCATGCCGAGATGATCTTGATGGCCAAGAACGGCGTGGAAGGCGTCTATAGCGCCGACCCGGCGCTCGACCCCGACGCCGAGTTCCTGCCTGAGATCACCCACATGCAGGCGTTGGAGCGACGGTTGCGCGTGATGGACTCCACGGCGCTTGCCTTGTGTATGGAGAACGGCATGCCCATCAACGTCTTCAACATGGACGATCCTGCCAACATCGCGCGCATCATCGCCGGGGAGCGCGTGGGGACTTTGGTGAGGACATGACCGCTACGGAGAGGAGTCAAGATGTCAGCTGAGGCGATCGACGCCCTGCTCGAGGATGCCCGAGAGCGGATGACGAAGTCCTTGGAGTCCACCCAGCACGAGTTCTCCACCGTGAGAACGGGGCGCGCGAGCCCGGCGCTGTTGGAGCGGATTGTGGTCGACTACTACGGTGCCCAAACTCCCCTGAACCAACTCGCCACGATCTCGGCTCCCGAGGCTCGCCTGATCACCGTGCAGCCTTATGACAAGAGCTCGATCAAGAACATCGAGAAGGCGATCAACGAGTCAGACGTCGGCTTGAACCCCTCCAACGACGGCAACTTGATTCGTTTGGCGGTGCCCGAGCTGACCGAGGAGCGCCGCCGCGACCTGGTCAAGGTCGTGCGCAACCTGGCCGAGGACGGGCGCGTGGCGATCCGCAACGTGCGCCGCGACACGATGCAACATCTACGCGATCTGAAGGCCGAAGGCGAGACCGGCTCTGACGACGAGCACCGCGCCGAGGTGGAGTTGCAGAAGCTGACCGACGGGCGCATCTCAGACCTGGACGGGATCCTGAAGGCCAAGGAGGAGGAGATCCTCGAGGTGTGATGGACTCCTCGAGGGCCCGTTATGTAGCGATCATCACCGACGGCAACGGCCGCTGGGCGCAAGCGCACGGCTTACCCGTCAATGACGGTCACAGCGCCGGTGCGGACACCGTCAAGGCTCGTTTGCGCGACGCCGCCGAGCTGGGCGTCAAGGAGCTGACCGTGTATTCGTTCTCCACCGAGAACTGGTCGCGCCCGCCCGAGGAGGTGCAGGGGCTGATGGAGATGTTCGCTAAGCGCATCGCCGAGGAGACCCCCGAGCTGAACGCCGAGGGGGTGCGCATGCGCTTCATTGGGCGCCGCGAAGGCGTCGCTCCGGACCTGGTGGAGCGGATGGCTTGGGCGGAATCTTTAACCGACGCCAACGACCGGATCACGCTGTTCGTGGCCTTCAACTATGGCGGGCGCGCCGAGATCGTGGACGCGGCGCGCGCGTTTCGGGGTGGCGACGAAGACGAGTTTCGCAAGCTGCTCTATGCGCCGGAGATGCACGACCCCGATTTGATCGTGCGTACCAGCGGCGAGCGGCGCCTGTCCAATTATCTGTTGTGGCAGTCGGCCTATTCGGAGCTGGTCTTCCGCGAGGAGTTGTGGCCCGACTTCTCGCGTGAGGCGCTCGAAGAATGCTTGGCGGAGTTCTCCGAGCGGAAGCGACGGTTCGGTGGCCGGTAGCGCCTCGGCCCGCTCGGACGTTGGCGCGCGTGCCCTCGTGGCAGTGCCCTTGATCGCGCTGGCCCTGTTCCTGGTGATCTCCGGAGGGACCATCTTCGCGGTCGGGGTGTTCGTGCTCGGATGCCTGTGCATGCACGAGCTGTATGGCATGTACGAGCGCGTCCATCCGGTCCGCCTCGCCGGTTTCATCGCCTTGGCGGGGATGCTGGTTGCGGCCGCCGACGGCAGCCAAGCTCAGGTGCTGCTCGCGGCAAGCGCCGTCCTGCCGGTCCTGTTCGCCTTGACCTTGCTACAGCGTCGCCCCAGCGTGGCCGGGATGGCGATCACGTTGCTGGGCGTCTATTGGATCGGGTTCGGCTTGGCTCACGCGGTCCTCCTGCGCGAACTGCCTCATGGGGAGGGCATCGTGATCGACGTGCTCGTCGGCACCTTCCTGGGCGACACCGGCGCCTATCTGGGTGGTCGCCTGTTCGGACGTCGTCCCTTGGCGCCGTCGATCTCGCCGAACAAGACGGTCGAGGGCTTGGCGATCGGTATGGCCTTCACCGTGCTGGGGGTGTGGTTCGCGGGTCGCTACCAAGACTGGCTGCCGGGCTCCCACGCATTGGTCCTGGGTCTGGGAGTGGCCGTGTTTGCCCCGATCGGCGACCTCTTCGAGTCGTTCGTCAAGCGCCAGGCGGGGGCCAAGGACACCGGCAGCCTGTTGGGGGCGCACGGCGGCGTGCTCGACCGGCTTGACGCGGTCCTGTTCACGGCGGTTGTCGGGTACTACATATGGCTCGCCTATGTCTAAGCGGCTTCTAATCCTCGGCTCGACCGGCTCGATCGGTACGCAGGCGCTCGACGTCGTGAGCCGCAACGAGGAGCAGTTCGAGCTCTTGGGTCTGTCCGCCGAGCGCTCGTGGGAGGCGCTGGTCGAGCAGGCGCGCGCGCACGGGGTCTCGCGGATCGCGCTGGCTGACGCCGAGGCGGCCGAGCGGGCGGCGCTTGCCTGGCCCGAGGGCGAGGTCTTGGCCGGCGCCGAGGGTCTCGTTCGGCTGGTCGTGGAGTCGGGCGCCGACCTGGTCCTCAACGCACTTGTGGGCTCGGCGGGGCTCGGCCCGACCGTGGCCACGCTGGGCGAGGGCATCGACCTCGCTTTGGCCAACAAGGAGTCGCTGGTCGTCGGCGGCGAGCTGGTGGTCGCGTTGGCCGAAGCGACCGGCGCCCAGATCGTGCCGGTTCGACTCCGAGCACACCGCGCTCCATCAATTGCTCTCGGGCCAGCCGCCGGGGGCCGTGGAGCGTCTCACGATCACCGCCAGCGGCGGCCCTTTTCGCGGGCGCTCCGCTTCGCAGCTTTCGCACGTGAGCGTCGAGCAGGCACTCGCACACCCCACCTGGGCGATGGGCGGCAAGATCACGATCGATTCGGCCACGCTCATGAACAAGGGCCTGGAGCTGATGGAGGCCCACCATCTGTTCGGCGTGCCCTACGAGCGGATCGACGTGGTGGTCCATCCCCAATCCTTGATCCATGGCTTGGTCCAGCTGCTCGACGGGGCGATGCTCGCCCACATCGGGCCCAAGGACATGCGCATCGCCATCTCCTACGCCCTGCACGGCGCCGCCAGCGTCGACGCGGGTGTGCGGCCGTTGGATCTCGTCGAGGTTGGGAAGCTCACCTTCGAGGCGGTCGATCTGGAGGCGTTCCCATGCCTGCGCTTGGCGCGAGAGGCAGCCCAGGCCGGAGGCACCGCGCCGTGCGTGCTGAACGCGGCGAATGAGATCGCGGTGCATGCATTCCTTGCGGGACGTTTGCCATTCCTCGGGATCGCGGAGACGATCGAGCGCACGCTGCAGGAGCTTGGCTCGCAGCCCGTCAGGGCCTTCGAGTCGCTGTACGAGGCCGACCGTGCGGCGCGGGAGAGCGCCGAGGAGGCGATCGCGGCGCTGACGGCCTGAACAGAGGTGGCCGCGGCCGGCGAGGACCGTATCGAAGTGCTGACGAATAAACGGAGGCAGCCGTGGCCGGCGAGTTTGCGCTCCTCGCCTGCCAAACTGGGGGCATGGACTGGCTGATCACGATCCTCGGGATCATGGCCCTGATCGTGTTGCACGAGCTGGGCCACTTCGCTGCGGCCAAGGCGGTGGGCATGAGGGTCGAGCGCTTCTCGCTGTTCTTCCCACCGAAGATCGTGGGCGTCAAGCGGGGGGAGACCGAATACATGATCGGCGCCCTGCCGCTCGGGGGCTACGTGAAGATCACCGGCATGAACCCCGAGGAGATCGAGACTTTGCCGCCCGAGGTGGCCAAGCGCGCCTACTACGCCCAGGTGCCTTGGAAGCGCATAGTGGTGATCTTGGCGGGGCCCGGCGTGAACCTGGCGATCGCCTTCGTGCTGTTCTGGCTCGTGCTGTTCGCTGGCTCCATGAACGGCGCCGCGACGCTCGAAGGGATCAACCCGGGGGTACAGACGCTCAAGCCGCTCACGGCCACAGTCGGTGGCGTCGAGCGGGGCATGCCGGCGGCGGGAGAGTTGCGCGCCGGCGATCGAATCTTGGCGGTGGACGGCCGTCCGGTGAGCGTGGCGAGCGCCGTGGCGGCGATCTCCGCTCATCGCTGTGCGGGCGTTCCGGTGGAAGGCTGCCGTGGAGCCACGCCGGTCGCGATCACGGTGCGAAGGGCCGGACGGACCGTGAGGCTCTCGATCGTGCCCCGTTACAACGCCAACAAGGAAATACACCGAATGGTGCTCGGCTTCCAGTTCGCTCCACCGCCGGCGAAGTCCTTCGGCGTGCTGGCCGCCGCCGGCGCTTCAGCCAAAGAGATGTGGGCGATGACGACCCAAACGTTCAGCGGCCTGGCCAAGGCGCTGACCAGCTCCAAGCAGCGCCACCAGATCTCGAGCATCGTGGGCATTAGCCAGGTTACCGAGCAGGCTGTCGAATCCGGTACCGGACGCGCACTCGTGGTGATCGGCTACGTCTCGCTCGTGCTGGCAGTACTGAACCTGTTGCCGTTCCTGCCACTCGACGGCGGTCATGTGCTGTGGGCCCTAGCCGAGAAGGTGCGCGGACGGCGCGTCTCCCTGACGGCCATGTGGCGCTTCAGCTCCGTCGGGATCGCCCTGCTTCTGTTCCTGGTGATCAACGGCTTCAGCAACGACATCGGGCGACTCGGGGGCTAGTTCGCTCCGGGGCTGGTTTCGGGTGGGTCGCCCCTCGTCTTGCGGGCTGAGTTGTAGTTTCATTTTTGCAAGATCGTTAATGGTTGTAACGATCTCCGGTGCGAGAACATACAACTCTCCTGAGCGCGCGCGCAGAGCCGTCGGAAGGGGCTGAGTTGTTGCTCCATTTTTGCGAGATCGTTTACGCGTGTAACGATTAGCGGTGTACGCACACACAACGGATCAGCGGCTCACGCACACCCAACTCTTGACGAGCGGTCCGAACCGCTCGGGGGAGGCCGGTCCGAACAGGGCTTCCAGTTCGCGCCGGGAGAGCAGCGCAATGTCCTCCCAGGCCCCCGCGGCTCCCAGGCGCCAGTAGGGGCGGCGCAGGCGGGCTGGCAGCCAGTGGGCAAACGGCAGCAGCGCGTGCGGCTCGATCGGGAAGGAGCGCGCGGGCGTCTGCACGAACCAGGCGCGTCCCACGCGTCGCGCCTCGGCCGCGAACGCGGCACGCCGGGCGGGCGGCACGTGCTCGATCACACTCGAGCAATACACGAGGTCGAACTCGTCGTCCGCGAACGGGAGCCTCGCGGTGGCGTCGGCTCGCACGAACGGGCCGGGATAACCGGGGCGCTCGACCAGATCGACGCCGGTGATGTCCAAGTCGGGCTCCAATCCGCGCAGCCCCAGTGCGCCACAGCCGAGATCGAGGATGTGCGCATCGACGCCCAGATCGCTCAGCGCGAAGAAGCGCTCATGGCGGCGGGCCCGTGCGCGGGCGGCCAGCGGCGAGGCGATTCGCGCGAACGGGCCGCGTGCGGTGGCGTAGACGTCAGTCATCGGGGGAGGCCATAGGGGCGAAGGGGCCGCGTGCCGTGGCGTAGACGTCAGTCATCGTAGAATCCAGACTATGGCCTCAGAACGTCAGATCCACGTCGGTCCCGTTCCGATCGGCGGCGGGGCGCCCGTGGCGGTGCAGACGATGACCAAGACCGAGACGGCCAACCTGGCGGCCACTATGGAGCAGATCCGCAAAGTGGCCGACGCCGGCGCCGACATCGTGCGGGTCGCGGTGCCGCGCGAACCCGACGCGGAGGCCTTGAAGGAGATCGTCAAGCAGTCGCCGATCCCGATCATCGCCGACATCCACTTCAACCACACGCTCGCTCTGAAGGCGATCGAAGCGGGCGCTCACTGCGTGCGCCTGAACCCAGGCAACATCGGCGGTCCCGAGAAGGTCGCCGAGGTGATCGCCTTGGCCAAGCAGATGGGCACGCCGCTACGGGTCGGCGTCAACAGCGGCTCGCTGCCCAAGCATCTGCGCGAGCTGGAGTACACCGATCCCGTCGAGGCCTTGGTGACGGCGGCGCTTGAGACCGTCGAGCTGATGGAGCGCCTGGACTTCGAGAACTTCAAGGTCTCGATGAAGTTGACTTCGGTCCCCAACACGATCGCCTCCAACCGGATGCTGGCGGCCAAGATCCCCTATCCATTGCACCTAGGCGTCACCGAGGCCGGCACCAAGTGGTCTGGCTCCTTGAAGTCCGCGGTCGGCTTGGGCACCCTGTTGGCCGACGGGATCGGGGACACGATCAGGATCTCCCTGTCCACCTTCCACGCCGAGGAAGAGGTCAAGGTCGCTTGGGAGATCCTCAAGGCTTTGAAGTTGCGCGAGAAGGGCCCCGTCCTGATCGCCTGCCCCACCTGCGGGCGCCTACAGTTCGACATGGACACCGTCGTCGCCGAAGTGGAGCGCCGCCTGGAAGCATATGAGGACCCGATCGAGGTCTCCGTGCTCGGCTGCGCCGTCAACGGCATCGGCGAGGCCCGCCACGCCGACTTCGGCATCACCGGCGCCAAGGATATGGGCATGATCTACTCCAAGGGCGAGCCCCTGAAGAAGGTGCCCACCCACGAACTGGTTGACGAGCTGTTCAAGGAGATCGACCGCTATTACGCCGCCGGCAAGACGGTCGAGCGCGACGAGCGCAAGGCCGCCGAGGCGCGCGAATGGCTCGCCGCCAACGAGGACGCCGAAGCGATGACCCCCGAGAAACTCGCCGCGCTGGAGGCCGCCGCGGCCGAGCAGGAATCGGAGGCCGACGCGGTGCTCGAGTCGATGCTGCAGCCGGCTGGGGCGAGCGCGAGCTCCGTGACTTTGGACGAGTCGGCCTCGCCTGTCGCCGGTCGGCGTTTCAGTCGCAACTGAGCCTCCCGGAAGTGGGTTGACCGTCGCGGGGCCGACCCACCTGCGGGCTGCGCAGTGGCTAAGAGGCGGCGCCGAAGCGCTCTGAGACCTTCGCCCAATCGACCGTGTTCCACCACGCGTCGAGGTAGTCGGGGCGCTTGTTCTGATACTTCAGGTAGTAGGCGTGCTCCCACACGTCCACGCCCAACAGCGGCGTTGAGCCGGCCGAGATGGGGTTGTCCTGGTTGGGGGTGCCCACGACCGCGAGGCCCGAGCCGTCGTGCACGAGCCAAGACCAGCCCGAGCCGAACTGGTTGACGCCTGTTTCCTTGAGCTTGGCCTGGAAGTCCGAGAAAGAGCCGAACGTGGAGGCGATCGCCTCGGCCAGCGCTCCGTCGGGCTCTCCGCCGCCATCTGGCGACATCGACTCCCAGAAGAGCGAGTGGTTGTAGTGCCCGCCACCGTTGTTGCGCACCGCAGTGCGCTTGTCCTCGGGCACTTTGGAGAGGTCCTTCAGCACGTCCTCGATCGGCGCGTCGGCCAAGGGCGTGCCCTGAAGCGCCGCGTTGACCTTGTCCACGTAGGCCTGGTGGTGCTTGTCGTGATGGATTTCCATCGTCAGCTTGTCGATGTGCGGCTCCAAAGCGTCATACGCGTAGGGAAGCGGCGGTACGGAGTAGGCCATCGGGGCTCCTTTGTGGTGGACGGTTGTTCGCAACGCAGCATAGGATGTCCAGCACGCCATGACCCGCTTGACCGAGTACCTCCTGCCCACCGAGAAGCAAGCTCCCGCCGACGCGGAGGCCCTCTCGCACAAGCTGATGGTCCGGGCCGGCCTGGTCAGGCAGATGGGCACCGGCATCTGGACTTGGCTGCCGGCGGGCTGGCGGGTCCACCAGCGCGTCGTTCAAATCGTCCGCGAGGAGATCGACGCGATCGGCGGGCGCGAGATGCTGATGCCCGTCTTGCAACCGGCCGAGTTGTGGCGCAAGACCGGGCGCCTTGAGATCGAAGAGCTGTTCAAGCTGGCCGATCGCAAGGGATCGGAGCTCGTGCTGGCCCTCACGCACGAGGAGGCAGTGACCTTCCATGTCGCACAGACCATCAACTCCTATCGCGACCTCCCTCTGATCCTGTACCACTTCCAGGTGAAGGAGCGCGACGAGGCGCGACCACGCGCGGGCGTCCTCAGGACGAGAGAGTTCGTGATGAAGGACTCCTACAGCTTCGACCGAGACCAGGCGGGCCTCGAGGAGCGCTACGCCTTGCACGTCGGTGCCTATGACCGCATCATGGGGCGCACCGGCCTGCGCTTCTATCGAGTGGAGTCCGATGTGGGTGTGATGGGCGGTCACGGTGCCCACGAGTACATGGCGCCCTGCCCGGCCGGCGAGGACGAGGTCGTCCTGGGCGAGGGCTATGCCGCCAACGTGGAGGTCGCCAACGTCAGCTTTGAGGTGCAGCAGACTGCGGAGGGCGGATATGTGCGTGGCGGCGAAGCCCTGACCGTGGAGCCCGCGATCGAGATCGGCAACATCTTCAAGCTCGGCACCCGCTATTCCGAGCCGCTCGGCGCCACCTACCTCGACGAGAAAGGCAAGGAGATGCCGATCTGGATGGGCTCCTACGGGATCGGCCCGGCCCGCATCGTGGCGGCGGCAGTGGAGCAGTACGCCGACGAGCACGGCATCTCCTGGCCCAAAGCGCTCGCGCCGTTCGCCGTGCACCTGGTGGCCCTCGGCAAGCCCGGCACGCCCGAGCGCGACGCCGCCGAGAGCCTTTACGAGACGCTCGTGGGAGATGGGGTGGAGGTGCTCTACGACGACCGCGAAGCGGGCACCGGCGAGAAGTTCGCAGACGCCGAGCTGCTCGGCTGCCCCGTGCGCCTGACCGTGGGACGACGCAGCCTGGAGTCCGGCGAGGCCGAGGTCCAGCTGCGACGCGGTCGCCGGGAGGCTCCAGGCCTGCCCTTGGGGGACTCCCAGGCTCTCCTGAGCGCCTTGGACGACTTGTGCCGCAGCGCCCCCTGACCCTCCGCCGCCTGGTCGGTCTGGACCGCTCCGGGCCGCCTCCGCCGCAAACCCTCGCAGGGGAGCCCTTGCGGCCGTGGACGATCCCCAACACGATCGGCTTCGCCCGGCTGCTCTTGATCCCCGTGTTCCTGGTCGTGGCACTTTCCAGCGAAGACGGTGTGGACGCGCTCGCGGCGGTTCTGTTTGCCGTGATCGCGTGGGGCGACTATGCCGATGGGATCGCCGCGCGCCTCACGCGCCAATACAGCCGTCTCGGAGCGCTCATGGACCCCGTCACCGACCGTCTCCTGGTGGTCAGCGGCGTGGTCGTGTGCTGGCGCTTTGAGCTCTTGCCCCGCTGGGCCTTGGCGGTCTTGGTCGCGCGCGAGCTGGCGATGGTGGCGCTCGGGCGCTACGGCCTGAAGCGAGGCGTGGAGCTGCGCATCAACTGGCCCGGGCGGATCTCCGTGGCTCCCCTGATGGGCGCTTTGTTCTTTGCGATGGTCGGCCTCGGCACCCTCGCCGAAGTGCTCCTCTACATCGGCCTCGTCCTCGCGCTGTGGGCCAGCGCGCTCTACGTGCGCTCCGGTCAGGCACAGCTGCGCGCGCACACGGACGGTTGAGCGTCACTGAAGCGACGGGCTTGGCGTTCGGCCTGGCTCCCTCGCGGCGCGCTCACGCCACATAGCCAGCAGCCGTTCTCCCGCCAACCAAGCTCCGATCGTGCCCGAGCACAAGAGCAGGGCCATCAAGCTCACGTTGTAGCGGGGCTGGTCGTTGAACAAGGTCGCCAAGCCCGCGACCGAGACGAGCACGCCCGTGCTCACCACGAGTATGAAGCGGCGCGTCAAGATCAGGCCCGCCAGCAGGCCGATCCAAGCCGCCAGCAGGTAGATCATGTGCTGAGTTTGGCTCGTGTCCGGATGGTACGTGCCGTTGCCGCCGCTCCACACGTTGTCCCACATCTTCCAATACTTGCCCCAAAGCATCGCCGCGAAAGCCGCCGGTTTGCCGAGCGCATACTTTTTGACGTTGACCCAGTTTTCGGCGTTGACCGCATCGTTCTCGGACATGCCCGGATGACGGGCTTCGATCAAGCGGAACACCGGCGCGGAGCTCTGCTGCCAGTAGCGACCGCAATCCTTGGGGAAGTGCTTGCATACTTCAGGCGCCAACTGCTCCTCAGTGGGTACGAGCAAGCCTTTGCCTGGTAGGTAGGAGCCGATGAAGAAGGCGTCGGGCCCGGAATTGGTGATGGGCACGAACCTCCCCTCCTTGTTCGACGCGTACGCCAACCAAGGCGAGAGGGTGAGCAGCAAAGCCCCCAGGTACACAGCCCCTCGCAGCAAGCCCTCCCGCCACCCGGGGCGCCCGACCAAAGCAAGGGCCAAGGCGATGAAGCCCATGCCGATCGCCAGGTCGCCGCGCGTCAGGCAAGCCAACGCGCCGACAAAGCCGGCACCGAGCAGCCACAACAGCTCGTGACGGGTGCCCAGGCGACGCTGAGCCAAGACGGCCGCCCCGACCGCTGCCAGCAGCACGAAGGCGCCCAGCGGCTCGCTCAAGAAGGTCCTGGTCGCCTCGATCAAAGGCTCGTAGGAGGCGACCAAGGCGGTCGCGATCACCGCCGCCCACGGTCCCGCCGCAAGCCAGGTGAGCGCCGCCACCAACAGCAGCGTTGCGACCCCGATCGCCAGCTGGGTGTACTGGGCGGGCCCTTCGGCTTTGGTGGTCAAGCGCAGCGAATGGTGGCCTGAGAGGCGCGTGGCGATCGCAAACGCGACCGAGGTGCCCGGCGGCCACTTGAAGGTCGCATAGCGTTCGCCCGCCAAGATCCGGTTGGTGTTGCCCACATAGCCGTTCTCATCCGCCGACACATGCGTGTTGGTGCCGATCGTCTGTGCCCGCGCGATCCCCCCGCCGATCGCGATCAGTGCGATCAGGAGCGCCGCCACGATTTGCGTGCGGGTCAAGCGGGCGCGGATCGAATGTGAGCGGGGCAAACGGGTGCGGGTCAAACGCGTCTTCGAGAGTCTCAAGCTCAACTTCACCTTTTGGTCTATACTCGGCTGAGATACGGCTGTAGAAGCAGTTATTCGACCTGCATCCTTGCGCAAGAGGAGATCGCCCGCGATGGACACCTTCCCGGACCTCGGCTCGATGACCGACAGTGAGCTCAAGGATTTGATCCGCGAGCTCACCGAGGAGGAGATGGAGATCTCCTACAAACGCCGCATCTTGCACGGCAAGATCGACATTCTCAGGGCCGAGCTCGTGAGCCGCTTGCGCGAGCAGCACCGCGAGGGGGAGCCCGCGATCTCCGGCGAGGACGTCAAGCGCCTCTCGGACATCCTCGCCAACCGCGCGGGCGGAGCTACCACCGACGAGCTGTAGCCGTGTCCTTCGCGGCCACAGCACGACCCGGGGACTAGGGCGCGTATGGCAGTCCACTGTCCCGAGTGCGGTTTCGTCAACGACGAGGGGGCCAACTACTGCCAGCGCTGCGGCGCGCTCTTGGCGCGCGGCGAGGGCAGCGCCAGTGAGCCCGTGACCGCCACCTACCGCATCGACGACGACGGCGAATTGGTGCCTGTGGAGATGGGAGAGGTCACGGCCAATGGGCCCGCCTTGGTGATCCGCACCGGCGGAGGACGCGCCGGCGAGAGCTTTCCGGTCGACCGTGAGCGCATGACGATCGGCCGCCGCCCCGACTCTGACGTGTTCCTCGACGACGTCACCGTCTCGCGTGACCATGCCTTGCTCGTGGCCCGCGGAGACCACTGGTACCTGGACGATTGCGGCTCGCTCAACGGCACCTACGTCAACCGCTCGCGCATCGACTCCCATCGCCTGGAGGAGGGCGACGAGCTGCAGATCGGCAAGTACAAGCTCACCTACCACGCCCGCTGATGGCCTCCTCCCAGATCGAGATCCCCGAGGTGGACAGCCCCAACGGCGCCTCCGCCTCCACGCCCCAGAAGGCCTTGACGATCGGCGCGGTGTGCAAGGCCTTGGTGGCCGAGTTCCCCGACATCTCGATCTCCAAGATCCGCTACCTCGAGGACCAGAAGCTGCTCACCCCCCGGCGCACTCCCGGCGGCTACCGGCTCTACTCCCAAAGCGACGTCCAGCGCCTGCGCACGATTCTGAGGATGCAGCGCGACGAGTTCCTGCCCCTGCGCGTGATCCGCCAAGAGCTCGCGGCCGGGCGGGCCGGCGAGATGCAGGTTCCGCGCCCCGGGCGCGACGGCGGCAAGCGCGCCTGGCATTCGAGTGTCAGCGTGCGCGAGCAGGAGGGAGGCCTCTACTCCTTGCAAGACGTCTTGGAGGAGACCGGCGCCGAGGACAAGCTCGTGCGCGAGCTCGAAGAGTACGGCGTCGTCAAGGGCGAGATGCGCGGCGGCGTGCGCTATTTCGATGAGACCGAGCGCGAGATCATCAGCGCCGTCTCAGAGCTCGCCCGCTACGGCGTGGGGGGACGCAACCTGAGGGTGTTCCGCTCCTCCGCCGACCGCGAGGCCAGCCTCTTGCAACAGATCTTGGCGCCCGCCCTACGCTCGCGCAACCCCCAGCGGCGCAAGGACGCGGTCGACGCGCTCGAGAACCTGGCGGCGGTCACCACGCACCTGAAGCACCTGCTGCTGGTGCGCGACCTGCGCAAGATAGTCAGGTGAGACGGCCGGGCCGCGGCGTGCTGAGCCACCCTCGATGCTCGACGTACGACCTGGTACGCCTGCGCTCGAGTGCGGCTCATCCCATCCACGGACCGGCCGTCTCACGACGGTGACGGAGGGATTGCGGGCCTTGGTCCGCGACATTCCGGACTTCCCCAAGCCGGGGATCGTGTTCAAGGACATCACTCCGCTCTTGGCCGATGCGAGGGCTTTGGAGCAGGCGGTGGACTCGCTTGCCGCGCATGCCAGTCCCCTGAAGGCCGACTGCGTGTTGGCCGCCGAGGCGCGCGGCTTTCTGCTCGGGCCCGCCTTGGCGCTGCGGCTCGGGGCCGGCTTCGCGTTGGCGCGCAAGCCCGGCAAGCTGCCTCACGAGACGGTGAGCGTGGAGTACGAGTTGGAGTACGGCACCGACAGCCTGGAGCTGCACAGCGACGCGATCGGGCCGGGCATGCGAGTTTTGGTGCATGACGACCTGCTCGCCACCGGCGGCACCGCGCGTGCCTTGTGCGACTTGGTCGAGAGCGTCGGGGGCGTCGTGGTCGGCTGCAACTTCCTGGTAGAGCTCGCCTTCCTGGGTGGGCGTGCGCGTTTGGCTCCCCACGACGCCCATTCGCTGCTCGTGTACGAGGCCTGACCGGTGCCCACGGTCACGCGCACCCGCACGATCGAAGCTTCGCCCGAGGATGTCTGGGAAGTGCTCAGCGACCCACACCACCTGCCCCGCTGGTGGCCCCGCGTGACCCGGGTGGAGGCGGTCGAGTTGCAGGGCGTCACCGATGGCGAGGTCCCGCCCGCCGGCGGCGGGCGGCACCCTGAAGGGCACAAGCAGGCAGGCGTGCCGCGGGCGTTCACGGAGGTGTTGACGAGCGCCAAGGGCAAAATCGTGCGCGCCGACTTCCAGGTCTTGGATGCTGTGGCCATGCAGAGGATCGTGTGGGCGCAGGAGGTCGAGAACACCCCCTTCGCCAAGGTGCTGCGCAGCGCCGAGACCGAGATCGGGCTCGCCGAGGCCCCCAGTGCCCATGGTGCCTGCACCGAGGTCACGATCGAGTTGCGCCAAGAGCTGCAGGGCTTCATGCCGAAGTCGGGACACAGCTCTTGGATCTCGGGCGTGTCGCGCTTCGGTAGTCCCCTGGTGCGCCGGGCGGCACTTGCCACGGTCGAGGAAGCAATGGACGGTTTGGAGCGGATCGTTGGCCGCTGAGATGCGCTGGTGGGGGTGGGGGGACCTCTCGCGCGGGCCCGGCCTGCCCGGGCACGCGCTCCGCTTCCTGCACGAGACGGTCGGCGTGGCGGCGCGCCCGCGACCCCCGGTGGCGCTCGAGCAAGTGCGGATCGAGCGCTCGGCACTCTCGCAGGCGAGCATCGAGCGGTTGCGCGACGCGCTCGGCGCCGAGGGGGTGCGGGTGGACCATGCGGCGCGCGTGGTCCACGCCGCGGGCAAGGGCTACCCGGACCTGGTCAGGCTACGAAGGGGGGCGCCGGAGGGGGCGCCCGACGCGGTCGTGTATCCGCGCTCGCCCGAGCATCTGCGCGCCGTGCTGGGGATGTGCGCGCGCGAATCGGTGGCGGTGGTCGCTTTCGGCGGTGGCACCAGCGTGGTGGGCGGGGTCGAGCCTCTGCGGGGCGCCCACGGGGCCGTCGTGGCGCTCGACACCTGCGGCTTGGCCGACGTGGTGGGATTGGACGAGCGCTCCAACATCCTGACCGTGCGAGGCGGTGCCCGCGCGCGCGAGGTCGAGGCTTGGCTGGGCGAGCGCGGCTTCACCTTGGGCCACTTTCCGCAGTCCTTCGAGTACGTGTCGCTGGGCGGTTGCGCGGCGACACGCTCGGCCGGTCAGGCCTCGACCGGCTACGGCCGCTTCGAGCGCATGATCTTGGGCTTGCGCATGGCGGCCCCCGCCGGGAATCTCGACGTGGCGCCCACGCCGGCAAGCGCGGCGGGCCCCTCGTTGCGCGAACTGGCGGTCGGCTCGGAGGGCGTGCTCGGCGTGATCCACGAGCTCTCCCTGCGCGTGCGTCGAGCGCCCGCGGAGCGCATCTATGAAGGCGTCTTCTTTGAGAGCTTCGAAGCCGGCTTGGAGGCGATGCGGGGACTCGCCCAATCCCATTGCGCCCCCGACGTGGCGCGCCTCTCCGACGAGTCCGAGACACGCATGTCGCTTGCCTTGGCGGGCACTGGGGGCGCCAAGGGCTTGCTCGGGCGCGCCTACCTGAAGGCCCGGGGACGCGGAGAGGGCTGCTTGGCGATCCTCGGCTTCGAGGGCGATCCCGAGGAGGTGGGCGCTCGGCGCGCGCGCGCGAAGCGGATCGTGGCGCGCGAGGGCGGGGTGCGCGTCGGTCGCTCGCCGGGCAGGGCTTGGCTTGCGGGACGCTTCGAGGCTCCCTACTTGCGTGACGATCTGCTCACCCAAGGCGTGATGGTGGAGACGCTTGAGACGGCCACCGCCTGGGCCAACGTGGGGGCCCTACACGCGCGCGTGGGAGCGGCGATCGAGCGCACCTTGGGCAGGTCGAGCCTCGTGATGTGCCACGTCTCGCATCTCTATGAGACCGGTGCCTCGCTCTATTTCACGTTCCTCGCGGCCCAGCGTGAGGGCGAGGAGATCGAGCAGTGGCGAGCGGTCAAGCGCGCGGCGAGCGAGGCGATCGTGGAGGGGGGCGGCACGATCACCCACCACCACGCAGTCGGTCGCGACCACGCGCCTTGGATGGAGCAAGAGATAGGAGGGGAGGGAGTTCGTGCCCTGCTCGCCTTGAAGGCCGAGCTGGACCCCGCGGGAATCATGAACCCGGGCAAGCTGATTTCGGCCTGAGCGCTGTCGGCGCCGTCGAGGCGCGCGGCCGCGGCTCGCACGCGAGGCCGGCGGGGCGCGCGCTGGATCAGTGAAGCGCGAACGTGCCTTGAAGCACGATCGGACCGGGGTGCGCCGGGTGTGTGCTGGTCTCGCGCGTGACGATCAACTGGCGGTACTCGCTGGCGTTGGAGGGCAGCGGGTTGCCGCCCTGCATCTTGCCGTCGGAGCCCACGTCGGAGGCCCGTCCCAAGGGCGTCGAGTTGGACGGCGAGTTGTAGAGCCACACGGCGTAGAAGAAGCCTTTGGATTCGGGCAGGCCTTGGGCGGCGATGTAGAAGGCGCTGCGGCTGCCCTCCGTGAGCACGTAGGCGTTGCCGGACGCTTTCAGTTCGCCTTCGGGCGAGCTCAGCGCGATCGTCTTGTCGAGCTTGGGCTTGGCCCCGCTCGTGCTCGTGGAGGAGCTGCCGGTGGACGTTGTTCCCGTGGAAGTGGTGCCCGCCGAGGTGTTGCCGGCGCCTTTTCCACCGCCGCCGCTCGTGACGAGGACGATGACGACCACGACGACCACGACAATCGCGCCCAGCAGGATCGCGCCGGCGCGCCGCGAGCCGCCCGGCTGGCCGCCGCTCCCGGCGGGGCCCCCCAAGCGTCCGCGCCCGGCGGAGGCTCCGAGCGCGCCCGTCGCGCTGGCGGGCCTCGACTCCTCGGTGGCTGGGCTCGCCGCGACCGGCTCGTGCTGGCGGCTCTCCGGGGTCGTGCTCCGCGCGCGGGGGCGTCCCGCTTCGGCGGCGAGCGCGTCCAAGGCCGCATGGGCACGGTCGCGCACGGCACTCTCGGGGATGGCAAGCATCTCGGCGACCTGGGCGTAGCTGCGACCTCGGTCGAGCACGAGCGAGAGCACGGCGCGCTGGTCGGGTGGCAGTCGGTCGAGCTGGCTCATCGTCAAAAGTCCCGCCGCGTGTGCTCGCGGCGGGATCCGTAGGCTATCGTGGCCGCCCGATGCCCATGCCACCTGTCGCCCAGATCAACAAGTACCTGCATGGCTTCGACCGCTTGTACGGGCTTGAGCTGTTGGAGTGCTCGGCCGAGGAGGTCCGCGCGCGGGTGCTCGTCCGCGACGAGCACAAGCAGCCGGCGGGCCTCGTGCACGGCGGCGTGTATGCCTCGGTGGCCGAGTCGATCGCCTCGCTCGCCACGGGTTTGACGGTGCTCGAGGACGGCGATGTGGCGATGGGCATGGCCAACAGCACGAGCTTTTTGCGCCCGATCACCGAGGGCACGGTGCACGCCCTCGCCAAGCGAGTCCACCGGGGACGCACGACATGGCTGTGGGACGTGTCCTTCAGCGACGACGAGGGGCGCTTGTGCGCGCTCACGCGGATGACGATCGCTGTGCGTCCGCTGCGCGTCTGAGCGAGTCGTCGTGCGTCGGTTGCGCGTCTGAGCGAGTCATCGTGCGTCCGCTGCGCCACTGAGTGATCGTTTGCGTCCGCTGCGCCCCTGAATCCCGGCGAACAACTTCGCTGGCGCGCTGGGTCGAGGGCCGAGGCCTGGGTCAGCCGCTTCGCTGAGTGGGCACGCGTACTCCCGGCGGCACCTGGCCGGGCAGGGGAACGCGATCGAAGCCGGTGTCGGGCAGGGCCGCCGGCAGCGGTGCTTGGGGCAGACCGGGTTCGGCCAGAGGAGTCATCGTGGAGGCGGCTTGGCGGGCGAGCGCGGGATTGCTGGCGTACACGCTCACCACGATCGGTCCGGTCGGGATCGCCAAGGTCGCGCCGCCCCGGGCGAGATTGGCGCTCGCGCCTCGCAGCGACGCGGTGCGCTTGAAAGTGCTCGCGCCCGGCACGAAGCTGTTGTCGGGCGAGCTGACGATCGTGACGGGCGTCACGCAGGTGTATTGACCGCCGAGCACGCAATCGCCGTAGTGGATCGTGACCGCTTCGCCGGGGTCGATCGAGACGCTGGTGATCTGCATGCCTCCAAACTCAAGTCCAAGCCAATACACGGGAAAGTGGCTTTTGACCATCACGCTCTCAAGCGGCGAAGCACCGACCGGCTGGTCTTGGAGTGTGTCGCCACCGCAACATGTCAGCGCGAGAGCGCACATCGCGAGGACGCACGCGGGCAGCGCGATGCGAACGGACGCTCCTCGCGGGAGCCTCGATAGTCGTTGCGGGGAGGCGTTGGGGTCGTTCACGCGTGAGGCAGCCTAGCGGCGTGCGAGCGGCTCAGCCGCGGTAAGCGTTGGTGATCGGCATGCGCCGGTCGCGTCCGAAGGCGCGCTCGGTGATCTTGATGCCGGGCGGGGCCTGGCGGCGCTTGTACTCGGCGAGGTCGACCAGGCGAGTGGCGTGCTCCACGTCGTGCGCCGGCAATCCTTCGGCGATCAATTGCTCGCGGCTGCGGTCGAGCTCGATGTAGCCGTGCAGGATCCGGTCGAGCAGCTCGTAGGGGGGCAGCGAATCCTGGTCGGTCTGGTCGGGGCGCAGCTCGGCCGAGGGCGCGCGGTCGATGATCGAAGGCGGGATCGGCGCCCCCACCAGCGCGAGTGCGGCCGGCGATTGTCGTGCATCGCTCGGGGCGGAGTCGAAAATCGCCGGCATCGCGTGCTGGGAGCTGGTCAGCGCGCTCCCTGAGTTGCGCCAGCGCGCGAGTCGATACACGAGCGTCTTGGGTACGTCCTTGATCACGGCGAAACCACCTGCCAAATCGCCGTAGAGCGTTGTGTAGCCGACCGACATCTCCGACTTGTTGCCGGTCGCGAGCACGAGCCAGCCGAACTTGTTGGAGAGCGCCATCAGGAGGTTGCCGCGGATACGCGCCTGCAGGTTCTCCTCGGTCAGGTCCGGTCGGGAGCCGGCGAAGTCCGTGGCGAGCGTCTGCGTGTAGGCATCGATCGCGGGCTGGATCGGCAGTTCGTGGGCTTTGACGCCAAGCGCCTGGGCCAGGCCGCGGGCGTCCTCTTGGGTGGCGGTCGAGGAGTAGGGCGAGGGCATGATCGCGACGTTCACCCGCTCGGGCCCGAGCGCGTCGACAGCCAAGCACGCGACGAGCGCCGAGTCGATCCCGCCGGAGAGCCCGAGCACGACCGAGCCGAAGCCGTTCTTCTCGACATAGTCGTGTAGGCCGAGCCGCAGTGCTTCGTAGACCTCTTGCTCGCGGGAGGCGATCGGTTGGCGCGGAGGGGGGGAGGAGCCGGGCGGTGCTATGTCCGCGGAAGGGTGACCCGCGCGCGCGCGCGAGGCGATGGCCGCCGCCTGGGGGTTTGTTGTGTCCGCAGAGGGGTGCCCTGCGCGCGCGCGCGTACGCGCGCGTGTGGCGCCCCCCAACGGAGCATCCGCACCCTCCCCCGGAGGATCCGCACCCTCCCCCGGATAGAAATCCTCCAACCGAGCATCGACATCGCACACGAGCAGGTCCTCCGCGAACTGCGCCGCGCGCGCGATCGTCTCGCCGGCGGGGTCCAGCACGAACGAATGTCCGTCGAAGACGAGCTCGTCTTGGCCGCCGACCATGGCGCAGAAGGCGATGTGGGCGCCCGTTTCGCGCGCTCGCTGGCCGAACAGGTGCTCACGCTCAAGGCCCTTGCCGGCGTGGTAGGGGGAGGCCGAGATGTTGACGATCAAACTGGCGCCGGCGCCGGCCTCCGAGGTGGCGGGCGCACCGGCCACCCACAGGTCCTCGCAGACCGTTACGCCGATTCCCTGCCCGTCGAGATCGAACACGGTGCCCTGAGCCTCGCCAGGCCTGAAATAGCGCTGCTCGTCGAACACGCCGTAGTTGGGCAAATGGACCTTGCGGTAGACCTGGGCGAGCGCGCCGTCGCGGAGCACCGCGGCGGCGTTGTGGAGCACTGTCGCGAGAGGGCCGGGCGATCCGGGTGCCGCTCCGCGCACGGCCCCGGCGATGCGCTCGGGGAACCCCACGATCGCCACGATCCCTTGGGCCGACTCGGCCAGGCGCTGGAGCTCCTTGCCGGTGTCGCTGAGGAAGTGCTCGCGCAGCAGGAGATCCTCGGGCGGGTAGCCGGTGAGGGCAAGCTCTCCAAACAGGACCAGCTCGGCGCCTGCCCGCTTGGCTGCCTCGATCCCCTCGACGATGCGCCGGGCGTTGCCGGAGAGGTCGCCGACGGTGGCGTTGATCTGACAGAGGGCCAGCCGCATGCCGGTCCTCACGCCGCCGTGCGGGGCGCCACTAGTGGGCTGCCACCGCTCGCGGGCGGCTTGCGCGCTTGCGCTTGGCGGTGGCCGGCTTGGTCACGCCGGCTGCCTTGGCCAGGGCCGCGATCGATCGTTCCAGCTCGCGTGCCAGCGTCTCAAGCTCCGGCAGCGCGTCGTAATCGGCCAGCAGACCGAAGCCGAGATGCCCGTCGTAGCTCATCACGGCGATCCCGAGCGCCTGGCGGTGGGCCAGGGGGACGACCGGATAGAGCGCCTTCAGGCGACGGCCGAGCAAATACAGCGGGAACTGGGGGCCGGGCACGTTGGTGACGACAAGGTTGAAGAAACGTTGGCGCGCCTGCAGACGCGCCGCTTGGCTGAGGATCGTGGGTGGTGCAAAGCCGGCCAGGTTGGTCAGAACCTCCGCGCCGACGGCTTGACCGGAGTGCTTGAGGTCGTCCATCTCCAAGCGCACCTCGGCCAGGCACTCGACCGGGTCGACGATGCCGACCGGCAAGGGCGCCCACATGGCCGCGACCTTGTTGCCGAGAGCACCGCGCTCGACGTCGGCGCGCACCGATACGGGCACCATCGCCTTCAGGACGAGACCCTCGGTGTCGAAGCCCTGGGCGCGCATGTAGCGTCCGAGCGTGAGGCTGACGGCCGCCAGGACGACATCGTTGAGCGTGCCCCCGAGCGAGTCCTTGATCGCCTTGAACTGAGCCAGGTCGGCGTCGATCCAGGTGTAGCGACGGTGCGAGCCGATATCCACGTTGAGCGGGCTGGGCGGCGCGGGGGCGTTGATGCCGGCAAGTGTGGTTGCGCCGACGCCCACGAGCGCGTCCTTGACCCGCCCGACGGCGCGTCTGGGGCGACGCATGACCGCGCGCGCGCCGCGCACCATCTCAGCGGGGGCGGTGGAGCGCTCGACCAAGGCGTCGGCGAGCAGCTTGGCGGGCCCGGGCAGGGGACGCGCGATCCAAGGTACGGGCGGACGTGGCGTCCCGGCCGGCTCGGGCGAGGCGTCGAACAGAACAGTCGTTATGTCAACTCCGGAGATCCCGTCTACGAGCGCGTGGTGGGTCTTGGCGATCACCGCGAAACGATCGCCGGCCATGTGGGCGACCAGCCACAGCTCCCACAGCGGCTTGGAGCGGTCCAGGCGCTGGGAGATGATGCGGCCCGCCAACTGCTTGAGCTCGGTCTCGTCTTCGGGGCGCGGAAGTCCGGTGTGGCGGATGTGGTAGCGCGGGTTGAAGTGCGGGTCGTCGGTCCACACTGGGCGGCCCTGCTCGAGTGGCACGTAGGCCAGGCGCTGGCGGTAGCGCGGCACGAGGTGCAGGCGCGAGAGGATGTGCTCGACGAACTCGTCGTAGCTGGGGGCCTGTCCTTCGAAGACCATCACCGAGGCCACGTGCATGTGCGCGGGACCGTGGTCCTCGATGTGCAGGAAGGCCGTGTCCAGGCCGGTCAGGCGATCAGGGTTTGACATTGGCTTGGATTGTCGCGGGTCCGGGGTCGGTCGTCAACGCGGATCGTTCACTCGCCCCGTTCCGGTTGACCGCAAGGGGTCGCGCCGCTGCTTGCAATGCGGTTGTCAAGGCGTCGCTCAACGAGGGCGGCCGGATGGTTGGGCCACCACCGTGTGTGGGCCGACTTCGTCGATGTTGGCATGTCCGGAGAGGGCCATGTTCAGGTCGAGCTCGGCCAGGAACGCGCGCAGCACCTCGACCACGCCCTGCTCGCCGCCGAGCGCCAAACCCCACACGTAGGGGCGCCCGAGGCAGACGGCGCGCGCTCCGAGCGCAAGCGCCTTCAAGGCGTCCGAGCCCGAGCGGATGCCGCTGTCGAAGAGGACCTCGCAACGATCGCCGACCGCCGCGACCACGCCGGGTAGCGCTTGCAGGGAGCCGATCGCGCCGTCCACTTGGCGGCCGCCGTGGTTGGAGACGATGATGCCCTCGATCCCGTGCTCGACCGCGAGCGAGGCGTCCTCGGCGCTCTGTATGCCCTTCAAGACGATCGGCAGGTCGGTGCATTCGCGCAGGAAGGCCAGGTCGGCCCAGCAGACCGACGGGTTTGAGAACTGCCACGCCCAGTAGGCCACGGCCGTCGCGAGATCCTCCTCGGGCGGCTTGGGCAACGCCGCGCGGAAGACGGGGTCGGACATGTAGGAGGCGTTGCCCTCGCCGCGCAGGAACGGCAGGAAGCCCTCGGTCAGGTCGGCCGGTCGCCAACCGAGCAGCCAGGTGTCGAGCGTGACCACGATCGCCTCATAGCCGGACTTCTCGGCCCGCGCGATGAAGCTGCGCGCTAGCTCGCGGTCGCGGGGCCAGTAGAGCTGGAACCAACAGGCTTGTCCTTCTGTCTGGTCCCCGGCATGAGGGGCGCCGTGCGGCAGGCCTGCCGCCTCGGCGATCTGCTCGATCGTGTGCGAGGCGGCGGTACTCGCGATCAAGGGCACGCCCACCTGGGCGCACGCGCGCGCGGAGGCCAACTCGCCGTCGGGGTGGGCGACCGTTTGGACGCCTATCGGCGCGAGCAGGACCGGCGCGGGGAGCTTGGTGCCGAGCACCGTGCGCTCCAGGCTGCGCTCGGATACGTCGCGCAACATGCGCGGCACGATCCGCCAATCGTCGAAGGCCTCGCGGTTGGCCCTGATTGTGTGCCCTCGCCCGGCACCGCCTTGGATGTAGCCGCGCGGCTCGCGTGCGAGCATCGCGTAGGCGTCGCGCTCCAACTGGCGCCAGTCGAGCGGACGCGCCGGCTTGCGCCCGGCGAGCATCGAGGCGGCGTAGATCTCGTGCTCGTAGTTGGAGAAGGGGACGTCGACGGTCATCGCGAGTGGATGCTATTGGGCGGTGGAGGAAGCCGTCGCTGTGATTTGCTGTAGGGGTGCCGACGGGGGCAGCAGGACGGCGCAAGCGACCAATTCGACCCTCAGGAGGCAAGCTCATGACTTTCGACCAATCCAAGATCGGCCAGGTCGTGGCCGCCCAAATGGAGGCCTTGGAAGGCCGCTACGGAGACGATTGCGAGATCGGCAACGTATGCACGATCGTCGAGGTGATCGGACCGCACGGATCCGATGTGTCGGTGCGCTCAAGCGAAGCGCGTCCGCACACCACGATCGGCCTGTTGCGCATGGCCGAGGCGATGCTGCTCAACCGCCTCGGATCGTCCCCGCGTGGGGACGACGAATAGCGACCAACATGCGGATTTGTACGTAAATACGCTGTTGACGAGGTTTGAGGATGTGTGCGCACGATCACAGTTTGCGCACAGAGGCCTCTACTAGCGTTTTCTTGACTGATTGATCTCTGCCGAGTCGTCTCCGTGGATGGAGGCGAGCGGGGGACCCACTGCTGGGCTCGAGGAGAGGGCCCGGATGGGGCGAATCGGCCGCCACAGGCGCGGCTGTAACGCCCGACTGGCGCACGTATGGACGCGTGCGACCGGCGGGACGTGAGCCCGACAGCTAACCCCGTAGGCGGCTACCCAGGAGGACTCTTTGCTTCCCATGCTTGCGGGAATTCCCGCAACACCGGTCGCTGGACCGGTTGCCCAGCTGATCGACCCTGCGCCCTTGTCTGTTCCACTCGCGCGGGTAAAGCTGCGGCTTGCCAGGATCGACCTGAACGTACTCGACGGCGCCACGGCGACCGTTGCCGGCACGTTGCGCTCGCTGCCCGTCGGCGCTTCCAGTTCGACGGGAACAGGCGCGCCGCGCCCTCTGCCCGCCGGCTCGTCCGGTTCGACGGGCCCCGGCACCTTGGGCCTGGCGCCCACCGGCTCTTCCAGCGCGATCGTGGTCCGTACAACGCGCTCAGCCCTTGCCGGGCGCGAGGTCGAGTTGCAGCGCCTCGGACGTCACGGCTGGCGGATCCTTGCGCATAGCGTCACTGGATCGAGGGGACGTTTCGTGCTGCGTTATCGCCCCCACCGCTTGCTGAGCGAGCGCGTAAGGGTCGTGTTCGCCGGTGACGCCCACGATCGCGCCGTAAAGCGCTATCTCGGGCATCTGCGCTCATACCGGCTCGCCGGCGCTTCCTGGTACGGAGGCGGTGGCAGTCTCGCCTGCGGCGGCGAGCTCACCAGCTCGACGCTTGGGGTCGCCAACAAGACGCTTCCGTGCGGCACGCTCGTGCGGTTGCGCTACGGCGGGCGCGAAGTCAGCGTGCCGGTGGTCGACCGTGGGCCGTATGTGGCGGGTCGCGAATTCGATCTGACCGAAGCAACGAAGCGTGCGCTGGGCTTCGAAGGTGTGGGTGAGGTTTGGAGTACGCGCTAGCCTGAGGGGCAGCGATGAGCAAACTGGTAAGACAGGACAAGCGGGGGCGCCGCCGCGTCGGTGGCAAGCCCGCCCACCCGGCGCGGCGCAAAGCCGTGGCGGCGGCGATCGTTGTCGTGCGCTTTGCGCGGCTGGCCCGCAGGTTCAAGCGGGGGGCTCGCAGAACACGCAAGGCGCGCCGCCGCGTTGCGCTGGCCTCGGGCGCCATTTCGCTTGGCTCGCTGGCGATCGGAGCGTTCGCAATCGGCGCCTTGGCGATAGGGGCGCTGGCGATTCGTCGCCTGGCGATCAAGCGGGCCGCCGTCGGGCGCCTCGACGTGGGGGAGCTGAAAGTCGCGCGCTTGGAGGTCGACGAGCTCGTCGTGCACAGCAGGAACGTGCATGGATCTGACATTTAGCGCGCGCGAGCACGCGTTTCGCGAAGAGTTGCGCGCCTGGCTCGCCGAGAACGAGCCCGCACCGGAGCCGACCGAGGGTGGCGAAGACGCCCACTACGCTTGGCGCCGCGACTGGCAGCGCCGCCTTTACGACGCCGGCTGGGCCGCGCCCGCTTGGCCGGTCGAGTATGGCGGGCGAGGTGCGTCCCTGAGCGAGTCGGCGATCTACTTCGAGGAGCTCGGCCGCGCACGCGTGCCGCTGCCGGCAAACGTATTGGGGCTCTTGTTGGGCGGGCCGACTTTGATGGTGTGGGGCAGCGAAGCGCAAAAGGAGCGCTACCTCGCGCCGATCCTCTCCGCCGAGGAGATCTGGTGTCAGGGCTTCTCAGAGCCGGACGCAGGTTCCGATCTGGCTTCGCTGAAGACCACGGCGGTCAAGGATGGCGAGGACTGGGTGATCACCGGCCAGAAGGTGTGGACGAGCGGCGCCCAGTACTCCAAGTGGTGCATGCTCGTCGCCCGCAGCGACGGCGACGCAGCCAAGCACAAGGGCCTCACGTACTTCTTGATGGACATGGAGCAGGCCGCTGTCCAGGTTCGGCCGCTGCGGCAGATCACGGGGGAGGCCGAGTTCAACGAGCTGTTCATCGAGGAGGCTCGCATCCCCGAGGAGAATGTGGTGGGCGGGGTCGGCAACGGCTGGAAGGTGGCCTTGACCACGCTCATGAACGAGCGTGCCGGTCTCGGTTTCTTGCTTCAGGTGCGCTTGCGGCAACTGCTCGACGATACGATCGCCGCGGCCCGCGAGCGTGGCATGTTGGAGGCGCCGGGCGGCTCGGTCCTCGCCGATGCACTCGCCGATCTGCATATCCGCTGTGAACAGATCCGACTGCTCGCCTGGAAGGGCTTGACCGACATCGAACGCTATGGCCAACCCGGGCCGGAGGGCTCCTTGGTGAAGTGGCTGTGGTCGGACACCAACCAGCGTTTGACCGCCCTTACCGCTGAGATCGTGGGCGCCGAGGCACTCACGGACGGCACGACCTGGAGCTATGAGATGCTGCGCGCGCGGGGCAACACGATCGAGGGAGGCACGACCGAGGTTCTCAAGAACATCGTGGCCGAGCGAGTCCTCGGCCTGCCGCGGTTGAAGGCCGCCTGATGGACTTCGGCCTGAGCGAGGATCAGCGCCAGATCCAACGCACCGCGCGCGAGCTTCTGGCCGAGCGGGCGCGGCCGGAGCGGGTGCGCTCACACGCCGAGCAGCGGCGCCTGGACGAGGACCTGTGGCGTGAGCTGGGTGAGTTGGGTTGGCCAGGGATAGCGGTGGCCGAGCAATACGGCGGTCAAGGGCTTGGCCTGGTCGAGCTTGCGATCCTGTGCGAGGAGTTGGGGCGCAGCGTGGCGCCGGTGGCCTTCTTGCCGACGGTGTTGGCCGCGCTGGTCATCGAACAGGCCGGCTCGGCTGAGCAGCGCGAGCGCTGGCTGCCCGGGCTTGCAAGCGGGAGGACCTTGGGTGCCCTCGCGATCGAGCGCGATGGAGTCGCCGAATTGGTTCTTGGGGCGCCTGGGGCGCAGGTGCTTGTGCTCGCGCAAGAGGGTGACTCGCGCGCGCGTGTATATGCCCAGGAGGGGTTGGATGCTGCGGGTGCGCAGGAGGGGTTGGATCAGCGAGAGGGGTTGGATGGGCGGGAGGGGTTGGAGCTTGCCGGGGTCGTGGAGCGTGTCGATTCGATCGATCCCACGCGACCGACTGCTCGTGTGGCGGTTCCAGCGGATGCGGGCGAGGCGCTTGCGGGCGATGTCCAAGCCGGCCTGGATCGCGCGCTCGTGGCGGTTTCGGCGGAGCTCGTCGGGGTATGCGAGCGGGCCTTGGATATGACCGTGGCCTATGTCAAGGAGCGCAAGCAGTTCGGTGTCCCGGTCGGGTCCTTTCAGGCCGTGTCGCACCGTTGCGCGCAGATGCTCTTGGACACCGAGCGAGCCCGTTCGGCAACGTCGTACGCTGCCTGGGCGGCCGACGCCGACCCCGAGCGCCTGCCCGAAGCGGCGGCGATGGCCAAGGCCTCGGCATCGCAGGCCGGGATCGAGGTCACCACGAGCGCGATCCAGGCCCACGGCGGCATCGGCTTCACGTGGGAGGCCGACGTGCACTGGCTCTATAAGCGGGCTTTGTTGGACGCTTCGCTCTTGGGTGGGACCAAGCTGCACAGGGCACGCTTGGCCAGCTTGCTCTAGAGAGGCCCAGCAAAGCATCGGCTCGGAAACCCTCTCACGCATACGTGATAACGTACACGCGTATGCCAGCTATACGCGAGTGGGATGGGGCCAGCTACGATCGCATCTCCGGTCCGATGGAGGCGCTCGGGCGCGATGTGTTGGCAGGCTTGGAGCTGGCGGGCGAGGAGACCGTACTCGACGCTGGATGCGGATCGGGGCGGATCACCGAGGCGCTCATCGAGCGGCTACCGCGAGGTCGAGTGATCGCGGTCGATCAGTCACCCTCGATGGTCGACGCCGCCAGAGCACGGCTTGGCGCCGGCGCGGACGTGCGCGTGGTCGATCTGCTCGAGCTCGACCTGGACGAGCTCCTCGACGCGATCCTCTCGACAGCCACCTTCCACTGGATCGCAGACCACGATCGCCTGTTCAAGCGCCTGCGCTCGGCGCTGCGTCCCGGAGGGCGGCTGGTGGCTCAGTGTGGGGGAGAGGGCAACATCACGATCCTGCGTGGCAAGATCCTGCCGCTGCTCTCACAAGCGCCCTATGCAGAGCACTTCCGCGATTGGACGCCGCCCTGGAACTACGCGGGCGCAGACGCGACCCAGCAGCGACTGATCGCCGCAGGCTTCACCTCGGCGCGATGCTGGCTGGCACCCGCGCCGCAAGAACCAGACCACCCACGCGAGTTCCTGGCCACGATCGTGCTCGGCCCACACGTCCAACAGCTGCCCGAGGATTTGCGCGAGCGGTTCATGGACGACGTCATGGGCTCGCTCGGGGAGCCTGTGGTCGTGGACTACGTGCGCTTGAACATCGACGCTGTGGCTTAGTTCCAGGATTTCCCGTCGCCATAGCGTCGTAGGGTGATGCGATGGCCACGATCCTCGCCAATCTACCCCCACACGAGCGACCTCGTGAGCGCCTGCTAGGCAGCGGGCCGGAGGCGTTGAGCGACAGCGAGTTGCTTGCCCTCGTGCTCCGGCATGGACGCCAAGGAGAGAGCGCAGTGAGCTTGGCGGCGTCCCTCCTCGCCGAATACGGCAACCTCGACGCCCTTGCTGGCGCGCATCCGGAGGAGCTTGCTACCAAGAGCGGGGTGGGAGTTGCCAAGGCGGCGGCGCTCGTAGCTGCCTTTCAGTTGGGTCGAAGGCTCGGCCGCGATGGCGTACCGCTTGTCCTGCGCAGTCCCCACGATGTGGCGACGGTCGCGCGTCGAGAGCTCGCCGGCTTGCGCCGAGAGCGTGTCCTCGTGCTGATCTGTGACGCCGCAAACCGACTCCGGCGGACCGTGATCGTGTCCGAGGGGTCGATCGACCGCTCACTGGTACCGGTTCGGGAGATTCTCAACGCGGTGCTTCGCCACGACGGACGTGCCTTCGCCATCGCCCATAACCACCCGAGCGGGAACCCCGAGCCGAGTGAAGCCGATCATCGGGCGACAGTCGAAGTCAGACATGCGGCGAGGGTCGTCGGGCTTCGGTTTCTTGGGCATGTGGTGGTCGCGGGTAGCGGATCGCATAACCCTTCTAAGCGAGGTCAGCAAACGCTTGATTGATTATCGCCGGTTCGATTGCCAGCGCTAGCGTAGACGCCTTGGTCCGGCTTAATGCAAGCGCTCGTCGACTGTCGAGAAGCTTGTTTATGGCAAGCAGCGCTTTGTACTGCTCGGACTCCGACGGAGTCGGAATACTTACAGTTTGGAGAAATCCGGCTGACACTCGCTGTTGACCCGCGGTCCCCGTTAGACGCTGGGCGGCCAGGTTACGGAACTCCTGAGTTCGCAAAAACCGGTGGAGCCATTCGGCTTTAACTTCGGAGCCTGGACGTATGACGTGAAACTCTGTGGACCCGTAACCCCAGTCTGTTTGGCCGTCGAATATCGCTGTCTTCCCGTTCTGCATACAAGGTGTAATGCGAGCAAAGATTACGTCCCCACGTCTGAATTGCTTATATCCGGCACCGACAGTCTCGCTATTTCTGAGCTCTGCTGACTCGATAGAGCCCGTGTACTGATCCAGAGCTGCCATAGGTACAAAACTCACCGACTCATCAGGGTCAAGGTGGTGCGGACGTGGATTGATATCAGCAATGTCGCCTAGTGCCCTGAGCGGCCAACCAGATGCGATGCCGCGCTCGATTATCCGCCATACAGCAGCATCAACAACTGCCTTGTCGAACCAACGTGCCCTGAGTTGTGCCTCGATCGCTGCAGATGCATGTTGCCGAACGTTGTCTAGCCGGGTCGCAATACGACGTTGTTCATCAATTGGGGGAAGTGGGATCTCAAGCGCCTCAAAACGATCAATCGACAGCGTGCGATTTCGCATCGTGCTACCGGGAGCGGCTCGGCGAATCAAGGCAATGCCTGGTTCGCTGAGCAGGAACCAGCGCGCCCAGTTTGTGTCTATTCGGTCCGCGATTGGCACGTAGGTCAAGAAGCGGTGTGTTCCGACGGTCCCCGCGTCCACTTCCGTTGCATGGCCAATAGCGCCCTCCCACGCCTGAATATTGCTTAGCACTAGGTCGTCAGGCTTTACTGCAAAAAACCGATAGTCACCGAGGTCTGCCCCGATTCTGGGGCTTCGGTGAAAAATACCCTTGCCGAATGAGTAGATACCAATCAACCGGTAGTCCTCAACGGGATTAATGATCACCTCACGTCGCTGCAGTGTAAGAACATCACCAACTCTAACGCGCTCGGTAATCACTACTTAGCACCTATCTCGGTGGCAAGAGCCTCAAGTAGTCCGAGGATTTCGTGCTCTGTCTCGATCAACTCCTCGAGCAACTCCTCGGGTGGGCGGTGGGCTAGATCCTCTGGGCCACGAGGGTTTCTCATATCAAGGTTGAAACCAGAGGTCTCGATCTCGAGGAACGGTACCCCCCAAGCCCGCTCGCTTTCTTTACGCTTGTTCCACCAGGCCTGGCAGCCGGCGAATTCCTCAAAACGCATCGGCTTGGTCTTAGAGTACTTCTTACGCCCCTCTGGAGGAGGTATCTCGTAAAACCACACTTGCTTAGTTCGCCCGGTCTTCTCAAAGAAAAGCAGGTTCGACGGTATCGCCGTGTAGGGCTCGAACACACCGTTGGGAAGCCGCACGACGGTATGTAGGTTGCACTCGGTAAGCAATTGCTGCTTGATTCGAGCGCCTAGTCCTTCTCCGAAGAGCACGCTATTCGGCACGACGATGGCGCATCGGCCTCCATCCTTGAGCTGACGGATCACCAACTGGAGGAAGAGCCAAGCGGTCTCCGCCGTCCGCTTGTCGGGTGGGAAATTCGCCTGGATGCTCTTCTCCTCCTCTCCACCAAAGGGAGGATTCGTGAGGATGACGTCCACCCGGTCCCGTCTGGCGATCTGGGTGATTGGCTGAGCGAGGGCATTATTGCGGACAATGTTCGGTTGTCCCACGCCGTGCAGCACGAGGTTCATCATCCCCAGCAGGTAGGGCAGCGGCTTCTTCTCGACCCCCCGAAGGTTGGCGTGCAACTTGCGCAGTTGCTGCGTGGTTTTGACCTGTGGCTGGAGGTGATCTAGTGCCTCGACGAGGAAGCCGCCGGTCCCACACGCGGGATCAAGGACGATCTCACCGAGCTTCGGGGCAACCTGCTGGACCATGAAGCGGATGACCGGTCTCGGCGTGTAGAACTCGCCGGAGTCGCCCGCCGCGTCGCGCATCTCGCGGAGCATCGACTCGTACAGATGCGCCATCGTGTGGATGTCGTCGGAGGAGGCGAAGTTGATCTCGTTGACCTTGTTGATGACATCGCGCAGGAGATAGCCGGAGAGCATCCGGTTGTTGGTCTCCTTGAAGACTTCGGCAAGGACGTCGCGGGGATCGTGGCTGTCCGTGCCCGTGAGACCACGGAGGTAGGGCAGGAGTTCGCCATTGACGAAGTCGAGGAGTGCCTCCCCAGTCGGTCCGTTGGCGTCCGCCGCCCAATCCCGCCAGCGGTAGGGCGACTCTATGGCGAGGCGGTGGTTGGCCTCGGTCACCTCGCGGTTGGCTTCCAGGCCGTCGAATGCCCTCAGAAAGAGCAACCATGCGAGTTGGGGGATCCGGTCGAGGTCACCGTTGAGACCGGCGTCCTTGCGCATGGCATCACGAGCTGACTTGATGACAGCGGCCAGCTTTGCCTGGGGGGAGACGGGCGGACTCGTCTTCTTGGGTCGGGCCACGCGCTCAGGTCTCCTCGGTTGGGAACATCTTTGTCCACATCGCCGCCACGATCGACACGGCCGCGGGAAACGATATGGCTTCTACTTTGTGTTCGGCGATGAGCCGTTCATACCGGCCGAGCCAGTTGGAGGGAAGCGTCGGGAGCGTAGCTGGAGGCTCCAGGTCGCCGCGCTCCTTCCAAACCCGACGGACCGTCGTAGCAAGCGCAGAGGGTTCAAGGAGGTCATGTTCGGTGAGGATCACCAGATCGACGAGATCCCGCACCCGTGTGTTCTCGCGATCGCCATGGTCTCTGAGCATCCCGTGGAACTTCTCTGCCGCGTGCCGGTTGATGTCGACGATCTCGACGAGCGGAGCAAGGACCCCTGCGAAGTCGAGTGAGTTCGGCAATGGCACGAGGTCTGTCGCCTCAAGCTCGTGGGAGCGAGGGGAGACGTCAACCTGGACCGTCCCGAAGGGCCTGTCGGCAAGCTCCGCAGCGACCTTGGCCCGCCACGTGAGGTGACCGCTACCGTCCTCCATCAGTTGCTTGACAGGACCCACGAGGAGCGTGAACTCGTCGCCGTCAACGTCTGGCGCCAAGGCCTCTACGATGCGCTCCCTCAGCTCTTCTGCGTCCGATACCTCGCCACGGAGCCCAAAATCGATGTCCTTGGTGAGCCGAGCTTCATCCAGCAGCCTGACCTCAAGTGCCATCCCTCCCTTTAGCACCCAAAGGCCGGGCTCGGCAACCTGGAGTCTGCTGACGATTCGCTCGAAGACCACTCGACGGCGTAGCCGATCGAGACTGACCTTGGTTACCTTCGAGCGTGAGAGCAGTCGTTGCTCGAGTGCCGTACGGAACGCCTGTGCGGTCTTGTAGTTCACGCCGGGGCGATCCGTTGGATTGCCCGCTCGATGTACAGCGCAGCCGTCACATCGAGAGCATCGGCTCGCGTACGCAGTTGGCGGATCGTCAGATATCCGCTTTCGCTCGCTTCCTGAATGGCCCTCGCAAGTTGATCCTCCTCGGCGGAAAGGGCGGCGATATCCACGAGCGAGCGAATCGCGGAGGTGAGCCTGAAGCCCGTCCGCTCGACAATGTCGCCGTCGGGGAGATCGGTGTAGTGCAGGGCGACCGCGGGGTCTCGCTTCGAGAACCCGGGCGGAGCGGTGAGGTGAACGCGAGCGGACTCGAACTCGCCGATGCCATAGACCGAGAGCGCGCTCTCGTGCGAAACCACGGCTCGCCCTCGCGACCAGAGCGTCCACCGGATCAGATCGTCGTGAACGTCGGGCACCCACTCCGTGAGGCGAAAAAGACCACGGTCGATGCGCAGCCAGTTGCCAGCGTTGACGTGGTGTGCCTGCGCGGGGTAGGAATAGCCTACCGTCCTGGCCTGGGCCGCCGTGAAGTAGCCGCCCTGGTCGGCCGCCAGGCTGAACAGGCTGCGTCGTAGGGCACGTCGATCTACCGGCATTGAGCGTAACTATACGAAAATTGAAGTTTCAGCGCCGAGTAGCGGCCAAAACTAAAGTTTTCATGTAGTATCAGGCGGCATAAAGCAGATCCGAAAGGGTCTCGACCGCGGTGTGGAGCGCGTCGGGGGAGCCAAAACGATCTGCGATCTCGGCCGGCGAACCCACCGAGGAGAGCGGCGGCACTTCGAGCACGCCGAGGTCGTCGAGCTGGCCGATGCCATGCTCGGTGTACTTGTCCAACAACTGGGCAAGGATCTTGCGAGCCGCGGGCTGGTAGGCGGCGAAGAAGTCGGCGTTTTCCTTGCGCACCCGCCGAGCGCGGTCGGTGCGAGTCTTCAGCGGCTGGTTCCAAGCCAGGTGGACAAGCACATCCAACGGATCGGCGTCACCAAGGCCGGTCCGCTCGGTTAGCTCGCCGATGTCGATTGCGTACCTTTCGAGTGCGTCGAGCACATCGTGGCGCCCCACGCGGCTGCGCCACTTAGAACGGAGGTTCTGGGGGTCCGGAAAGAGCGACCGAACAGTATCGGCGACGAAATCTTGGTACTCGACGAGGCGCAGTCGAGAGGTCTGGGGATCGAGGTGATAAACGGCCTCGGTGGTGACCCAGACCTCAACGCCATCGACGTAGAACTTTCCCTGCGGCACGCCATTGAGATCCTCGGGATCGATCGAGTGACTACCGGTGTCCTGAACCTCGAACGGGGGCTCAGGCTCCTCGACCACCGTCTCCTCGACCACATTCCCCTCTTCGTCGATTTCTTCGCGGTCGATTCGCTCGGGTGGGCCGTCGAACTCGGGATCGTTGAAGAGACTGGTGGCGCCCGCGTAGTCGATGATGTCGAACGAGAACTTGTCGTTGTCTTCGAACAGCCGCGTGCCGCGGCCGATCATCTGCTTGAAGAGGGCAAGCGAACCGATGGGCCGGAATAGGACGATGTTGCGAACGGTTGGAAGATCGACTCCGGTCGAGAGCAGCTGGGATGTCGTGGCGATGACGGGGAGGTCGTTCTCCGTGTCGGCGAAGTCGCTCAAGTGGCCCGTGCCGATCTTGCCCTCGTCGTTCACGATACGAACGACATAGTTCGGGTGCCGGCGAGTCAAATCGGCGTTTGCGTTGTGCAGCGCCCGTCGCATCTGGTCGGCGTGCTCCTGGTCGACGCAGAAGACGATTGTCTTGGCCCATGGGTCGGTGTTGGAAAGCCACCTGGTCAGATGCTTGGCGGCCTCCTTGGTGCGTGTGAGCAACGAGACGACCCGCTCGAACTCTTTGGTCGTATACAGACCGGGTGGGATTTCTTTGCCGAAGCGGTCCAATTGCTGCTCGGGGGTGGGTTCCCATCCATGGGCGTCAGGGCTAAGCACGACACGACGCACGCGGTAGGGCGCTAGGAAACCATCGTCGATACCTTGAGCGAGGGAGTATTCGAAGAGCGGGTCGCCAAAATACTCGTAGCTATCGACGGTCTCATCGCGCTTTGGCGTGGCCGTCATCCCGAGTTGTGCCGCTGGAGAGAAGTGCTCGAGGATGGCCCGCCACGACGATTGCGCGTTTGCGCTGCCCCGGTGGCACTCGTCCACGATCACCAGATCGAAGAAGTCGGGATCGAATTGCCGAAAGATCCCGGTCGACTCTTCGCCCCCATCGGCAAGCGACTGATAGAGCGCGAAGTAGATCTCCCGTCCCGCCTTGGCCTCGCCGCTCAGCTTCCAGACAGGACCTTCGCCGAAGGCCGGGATGAAGTAGCTGCTCTGTGGCTGGTCGATGAGGATCTTGCGATCGGCGAGGTAGAGCACCCGAGGCTTGCGGCCCGGGCGCCATCCGCTCCCCCAGAGCTTCCAGACGATCTGCATCGACACGAAGGTCTTGCCGGTCCCTGTCGCCATCGTAAGGAGGAGTCGCTTCTCGCCCCCGAGGATCGCCGCGACCGAGCGGTTGATTGCGGTCCGCTGGTAGTAGCGGGGCTCCTTCACGCTGTTGTTGGAGTTGCGAAGCGTTCGATTGAAGGGCAAAACGAGACCGTCGGCCGCTGCGTCGTCGCTTATCCCCTTCCAGGCACGGTACCTTGACCACAGCTCCTCCGGGCCGGGGAAGGACGCGAGTTTGTCGTCCTCCAGGCCGGTGTCGCGATCGTCCTCGACGATGCCCTTTCCGTTGGTCGAGTAAGCGAAGGGGAGATCGAGCAGCCGGGCATAGTTCTTGGCCTGCTGTAGTCCCTTGCCGGGTATCGCGTACTCGCGCTTGGCCTCCACCACGGCAATCGGAACTCCCGGTCGGTACTCCAAGACGTAGTCTGCGCTAAGGGCATCGCCTCGCCTGTGCTTCTTACCGACGGCGATGACTCGACCGTCGGTGATCGAGAACTCCTTCTTGATTTGCTCGTCGCTCCAGCCTGCCGCTTTCAGGCGTGGCAGCACGTAATCGCTACATGTATCCCTCTCAAGCGGGCCGGCCACGCGCAATACCGTACCGGTGCTCTCAGAATCGTGGTAATAACTGGTCTTTGTCTGCTCTGTAGAGATGATTCGCGATGTCGGACCTGGCGTCTCTCGTGCACATCTGATCGAGATGTTTCCGAGCGTCCGCCGCCCCCGTCGCCGCCCACGACGGTAGATTCGATTTACGGTGTCTGTCGAAACGAATGCCGAGCCAAACAAACTGAGAGTCGCCCACCTCGACGCCGATGCCTTCTATGTCTCGGTCGAGCTGAATCGCAGGCCTGAGCTGCGCGGCAAGCCGGTTGTCGTCTCAGGGACCGGGCCGCGGGCGGTTGTTACGACCGCAAGCTATGAGGCGCGGCGGTTCGGCGTCGGCTCGGCGATGTCGGCCGCGCGGGCACGCAGGCTTTGTCCGCAAGCGGTCTTCTTGGCGCCTGATTTCGCTCACTACCGCGAGGTGTCGCGGCGGATGATGGGGATCGTGCGCGCGAGCGTGGAGCGGGTCGAGGTGGTGGGTTTGGACGAGGCCTACCTGGATCTGAGCGGGCTGTTCTCTCCAAAGGCGGCTATGCGTCGCATCCTCGAGCAAATCAGACGCGAGACTCAGCTCGTCTGCTCGGTGGGGATCGGTCCGAACAAGCTCGTGGCCAAGGTGGCCTCCGATGCCGAGAAGCCGGCCGGTTTCGTGGTACTCAATCGCGAGCAGGCTTGCGCCCGCTTTGCCAGAGCCTCGCCCGGCCTGATCCCCGGGATTGGGCCGAAGACTACGCTCAAGCTCGAGCGACTCGGGTTGCGCACCCTGGGCGACTTGGCGGGTGCGCCCGAGGCGACGCTGGCCGAGCGTTTCGGTCCCAACCTCGGCCGCGACCTGGCGCGCCGGGCGCGCTTCGAACACGACGGCCGGGTCAGCGAGGAGCGCAAGGTCGTCTCCGAGTCTCGCGAGCGCACCTTCGACCACGACATCCACGACATATCGCGCCTACGCGAAGCACTTGCGCAGATGGCCGTGGAGCTGTGCGAGAGCCTCTCCGCGCACGGCAACCACGGGCGTACGATCGGAATCAAGGTGCGCCTCGACGATTTTTCGACCGTCACCCGTGCCCGCACGCTCGCGACCCCCACGTGTGAGGCCGGGCAGGTCAAGCAGGTCGCGCTCGCGTTGCTTGACGAGTACTCGCCGCCGCGCCCGGTGCGCTTGCTCGGGGTGCGTGTGGCTGGATTGGTGCGGCGCGCGGGTGCGTCCAAGGGCGAGCACGATCCGAATACAGGGGTGGGTCAGTTGGCGCTGCCGATGTGAGTGCGCGCAGGGGCGCGACTTTGCCCACGGTGCGCGCAAAATACCGTCCGCTCGCGCGGTGTAGTCTTCGCTGACGATGCCGCTCGCCAAAGCAGGACAGATCGAGCTGAGCTATGACCGCACCGGCGAAGGGCCGCCCCTGCTGCTGATCATGGGCATGAGCGGCACCAAGCACCACTGGGGCGGGCGCGTACTCGAGCAGCTGCGAGGGGACTTCGAGACGATCGTCTATGACCATCGCGACGCCGGCGACTCGACGAGGACCGGCGAGGCGTTCACGATCGCCGACCTGGCCGGCGATGCCGCCGGTTTGCTCGCCACATTGGGAATCGACTCGGCCCACGTGATGGGCATCTCGATGGGCGGGATGATCGCCCAGGAGCTGGCTCTCGCCCATCCCGAGAAGATCGCCTCTCTCACGCTCGGCTGCACCTATTGCGGCGGCGAGGGCAGCTTGCTCGCAAGCGAAGGGGTCATGCGAAAGCTCGCCGAAGCGATGTCTTCGGGCGACCGGGCTACGGCCATCCGCGCCGGCTGGGAGGTCAACGTGTCGCCGAGCTTCGCCGCCAACCAGAGCGAATACGACAGGTTCTTTGCGATCGGCATGAAATACGGCCTGCCCGTCGAGGTGATCATGCGCCAGATGCAAGCGATCGCCGGACACGATACGAGCGCGCGCTTGCCGGACCTGGCGCCCGCAACCTTGGTTGTTCACGGCACCCTCGACGAACTGCTCCCCGTCCAAAACGGACACATGATCGCGGGGCTTGTGCCCGACTCGCGTCTGGAGATCCTCGAGGGGGTCGGCCACCTGTTTTTCTGGGAGCAGCCCGAGCGGGCGGCGGAGCTGGTGCGCGAGCACGCCGCCGCCGCCGTCAATGCCTGACGCAACGTTTCGCGCCTTCGAGGCTCTCAGCGCCGACGGGGTTCGACTCTCCAGCGAGGAGAGCGGGCAGGGCACGCCTATCGTCCTGCTGCACGGCCTGACGGCGACGCGCCGGTATGTGGTGATGGGTTCGCGCGCTCTCGAGCGCTCGGGCCATCGCACGATCGCCTACGACGCGCGTGGGCACGGTCGTTCCGCTCCCGCGCGCGACCCAAGCGGCTACACCTACGAGTTGCTGGTCAACGATCTGCGCGCCGTCCTCGACCACCTGGAGGTCGAGCAGGCTGTGCTCGCGGGCGCCTCGATGGGCGCCCAGACCGCTTTGCGCTTTGCGCTCGACCATCCCGGGCGCGTGCGGGCGCTCGGGCTGATCACACCCGCCTTCGACCCGGACGCGCCCGCCGAATATCAAGGCTGGGATCGCCTCGCCGAAGGTTTGCGAGGGGGTGGGGTGGAGGGGTTCGTGGCGGCCTACGACCTCCAACCGATTCCCGCGACCTGGCGTGAGACGGTCGTGAAGGTCCTGCATCAAAGGCTCTCCGATCACGACCATCCGCTTGCGGTGGCCGACGCCCTCGAATCGGTACCGCGCTCGCGCCCCTTCGAGAGCTGGGTGGAACTCGGACAAATCGCCGCCCCTACGACGATTGTGGCGAGTCGCGACGAGGCTGACCCAAGCCATCCTCTGGCGATCGGCGAACGCTACGCCGCCACGATCCCGGGAGCGAAGCTGGTGGTCGAGAAGCCGGGCAAGTCCCCGATCGCCTGGCAAGGAGGACAGCTCTCGAAGGTGCTCAGCGAACTCGCCGAGTAATCGTCAAGCAAGCGCGGCGGGCGCCTGGGCGTCCCCGTCCGGCGCGCGGGAGGAGTACTCGCCCGTGCCGTCTGCGGCGGCCATCGGCAAATCTGCCGCGGGATTGTCCTCGGCGACAGCCGCGCCGCTGAGCAGCGCCGCGTACCGTCCGGCCCTTTCGACCAATTCCTCGTGGGTGCCCCGCTCGACGATGCGGCCCGCGTCGAGCACGAGAATCTGGTCTGCGTCGCGGATCGTGGAGAGCCGGTGGGCGATCGCGATTGTGGTGCGCCCGCGTGAGAGATCGTCCAGGGCTCGCTGGACCGCGCGCTCGGTTTCGGTGTCCAAAGCGGACGTCGCCTCGTCGAGAATCAGCACGGGCGGGTTGCGCAACACCGTGCGCGCGATCGCCATGCGCTGCTTCTCACCGCCGGAGAAGCGATAGCCACGCTCGCCCACGGGCGTGTCGTAACCCTCGGGCAAGGAGGAGATCAGATCGTGGATCTGAGCCGCCCGCGCGGCGTCTTCGATCTGCTCGTCGCTCGCCTCCGGGCAGGCGAAGCGCAGGTTCTCGCGGATCGAGGCATGAAACAAGTAGGTCTCTTGTGAAACGAGGCCGACGGTGGCCGCCAGCGAGGCGAGCGTCATGTCGCGGATATCCACGCCGTCGATCTCAACCCGACCCCGCTGCGGCTCATACAAGCGCGCCACCAAATAGGCGAGCGTCGTCTTTCCCGAGCCCGTCTCGCCGACCAGCGCGGTACGCGTGCCTGCTGGGATCTCGGCGGAGATCTCTCGCAGGGTCCACTGCTGTCGCTCGCCCTCGATTCGCGCGCTTTGGTCGTCCTCGGCGGGCGACGGGTGCGAGCGGGCAGAGCCGTCGGCCGCGGGCCCGAACGCCTCGTCGGGAGCGTAGGTGAACCACACGTCCTCGAGCCTCACGTCGCCTCGCACGCCGCTTACCGCCTGCGCGTCGGCGCGCTCTTCGATATCCACCGGCAGGTCGAGATACTCGAAGATGCGCCCAAACAAAGCCAACGAAGTCTGCACTTCCAAGCCCACTGACAACAGCGACTGGATCGGGAACAGCACCCGCGTTTGCAGCGTCGTGAAGGCAATCACTGTGCCGATCGAGATCGTGGCGCTGCCCTGGGCGATCGAATAGCCCGCAAACCAGTACACGGCGGCCGGCATGATCGCGAAGCTCATCTGCACCGAAGCCATCCGCCAGCGTCCCGCCATGCGGGCGCGCACCTCCAGGTCGGCCAGTTCGCCCGACTCGTCGCTGAAGCGCCGCACCAACTCGGGCGAGCGGCCCATCGTCTTACCGAGCAGGATGCCCGACACCGACAAGGACTCCTCCACAAGCGTGGACATGTCCGCCAGGCGGCCCTGGCGCACCGACTGGATGCGCCGACGCTCCTCACCCACACGACGTGTCAGCCATACGAAGAACGGCAGCAAAAACAAGGAAAACGCGGCAAGCCGCCAGTCGAGCAGAACCATGGCCACGACCACCGCCACGACAGTCGTGACGTTCTGGACGATCGACGTCGCCGTCGAAGTCACCACCGAGTCGATCCCACCAATGTCGTTGGCGATCCGCGACTGGACCTCGCCGGTCCTGGTATGGGTGAAGAAAGCCAATGACATGCGCTGCAGGTGCGCATACACCGAGGCCCTCAGATCGTGCATCACGCGCTGGCCAACCTGATTGGAGATCCAAGTTTGCGCCACCCCGATCACGCCACCCACGATCGAAAGCGCGATCATGCCTCCCACCAGCAGGCTCAACAACTGTGTGTCGTGCTTAGGGATCGCGACATCGATCACTTCGCGCAACAGGAACGGACTCACCACCCCGAGGCCAGCCGAGACGAAGATGAGGACAAGCAATCCCGTCAGGCGCGCCCGGTAGGGGCGAAACAGGGCGCCGATTCGACGCAGCGAGACGTGCGCGGCGGCGCTGTCTTCAGGCGGGTCGCTCTTTGCGGGGCGCGCGGGTCGACCATGGCGTCCTTCTCCATGGCGCCCGTCGCCGAAGGGCTGGCTGCTCATCGCGAGGAGTCTCCCTTGCCGACGATCGATGGGATCACCTGTCGATCTTAGGGCGTGCGCCAGAACAGTCGCTGAAGACGACCCGACCCATCCCTTGTCTCCCAAGCGACCTCGGCATCGTAGGATTGGGGTATGGACCTGTCCGATTCGGAGATCAGGGTGCTCGGGTGCCTGCTCGAGAAGCAGCGCACGACCCCCGACCACTACCCGCTCTCGCTGAACTCGCTGCGCCTCGCGTGCAACCAGGCGACCAATCGAGACCCTGTTGTCGACTACGACGAGAACACGATTCGCGATGCCCTCCATCGCCTCGGGCGTCGGGGTTTCATCCGCTTGGCGGGAGCGAGCAGGGCCGCCAAGTACCGGCACCTCCTGGCCGAAGCCCTGCCGATGACCGGCGCCGAGCAGGCCGTCATGTGCGTGCTGATGCTGCGCGGCGCCCAGACCCCCGGCGAGCTCAAGCAGCGCGGCGAGCGCATCCATGCTTTCGCCGGACTCGAGGAGGTGCATAGCACCCTCTCGGGCTTGATCGAGCGAGACTTGGTCGCCCGCCTGGATCGACGCCCCGGCCAGAAGGAGGAGCGCTACACACAGCTGCTCGGCCAGGACGCCGAGCCGCAGACAGAGGTAGCGGTGGCCACGCAGCCATCGGACCCGCCGAGAAGGCCGGTTGCTTCTGCGCCAGATCGCGATTTGAGCGAGCGTGTGGAGCGCTTGGAGCGGCAGCTCGCCGAGTTGCGAGAAGCAATTCAAGAGTTGCGCGGCGCCGTGGCAGGTCCGGACCGCACTCGTGAGGCCGCCGAGGAGGACGTCGCCGAGGAGATCGTCGCCGAGGAGGACGTCGCCGAGGAGGACGTCGCCGAGCAAGAGCACTCGGTAGCCCCTGCGGATGCCTGGGGCGTCCAGCTCGGCCAAAGCTCGCCATGATCGCGGCGCACGCGATCCTCGCCGCGTCGAGCTCGGACGCCGCCAGCGGTGTCGGGATACCCGTGGCGATCGCGGCGGGGCTCGTCTCGTTTCTCTCGCCCTGCGTGCTGCCTTTGGTGCCCGGCTATCTCTCGACGGTGATCGGCGTGGCGCCGGCCGATATTCAGCACGCCGGCACCCGCAAGGTCTTGGGCCCGAGCCTCCTGTTCATCGCGAGCTTCTCGACGATCTTCATCCTGCTCGGCCTCACCGCCACCCAGATCGGTTCTTTGCTGACCGACAACATCGAAACCCTGCGCACCGCCGGCGGGGTCTTGATCGTCCTGATGGGGGTCGCCTTCCTGGCAACCCCTTTCGTGGACGCCCTCAACTTCCAATGGCACTCCGACTCCTTGACACGCTTGGCCGGACGCGGCGGGCCGGTCTTGGCGGGTATGGCGTTTGCGATTGCCTGGACGCCCTGTACGAGCATCACCTTGGGCGCGATCATCACCGAGGCCGCCGTCTCAAGCTCCGCCCTGCACGGGGCGATCCTGCTCGCTTTCTATTCGGCGGGTCTCGCGATCCCGTTTCTGTTGATCGCCTTCGCCTTCGAGCGAATGACCGGTGCGCTGGAAGTCGTCAAACGCCACTACGCGGTGATCGTGGGCGTCGGCGGCGCCGTCATGATCGCGCTCGGTCTCTTGATCTTGACGGGTGAGTTCACGACACTTAATTCTCAAGCCAACAGTTGGCTGCACGGCACGGGCCTGGACGTCTCCAAAGTCTGAGCCGAGGTTCGCCGTCGCACGCGCCGGCTAGTCTCGCGTGTGCCGTGACCGACCCAAAAACGCCATCCGCTCAGCGCATCGCACTGGCTTCGGTGCTCGCCGCCGCCCTGCTGGTCGCGATCAAGCTGGTCGTCGGGCTGCTCTCCAACAGCCTCGGCGTCCTGGCCGAGGCGATTCACTCCGCGACCGATCTCGCCGCGGCGCTGTTGACCCTGTTCGCGGTCCGGGTCGCCGTGAGGCCGGCCGACCGCGAGCATCCCTACGGCCACGGCAAGGCCGAGCACCTCTCCGCGCTCGGAGAGAGCGTGATCCTGATCGCGGCGAGCATCGGCATCGTCACCGAGTCGCTGATCAGGTTGACCGGCCACGGCGGCAAGGTCGATTTGCACTGGTACACGTTCGCGGTGCTGGTGGTCGTGATCGCGATCGATAGCACCCGCTCGATCGCCTCCCACCGCGGTGCCCACCACCACGACAGCGCGGCGCTCGGGGCCAATGCCTTGCACTTCACGCTCGATTTGATCGGCTCGGTCGCCGTCCTGATCGGCTTGGTCTTCGTCAAGGCCGGCTATCCCGACGCCGACTCGATCGCCGCGCTCCTCGTGGCCGGCCTGGCCCTGTTCTCCGCCGGACGCTTGATGCGGCGCAGCGTGCACGCCTTGATGGACCGGATTCCACCTGAGGACGCCTCAGCAGCGAGCGCTCAACTGGTCTTGCGTCTGGCGCCCGACTCCACCCAGGTCGAGGCCGAAGAGTTGGCGCGACACCTGCGCACCGAGCACCCCGAGGTGGCCGAGATCACCGTGTGGGCACCCAAGAAGCTGCTGGACCAATAGGGGTGGCCGCCTTGCGTGCGCGAAAGCGCGCTTCCCAAGCTTCCTGGTTGCGCTTGGCGTCGAGCACGAACGGCGAATAGCCAATCGCCTTGACGATCGCCCGGTTGATCTGCGACCAAGGGGAGGGGAGAGGCCGCAGCACGTCCACGAACAGGACCACCCTCGTCTCCTCGGTGTCGTTCCAAACCTCGTGGTTGAACGTGTCGTCGAACATCAAGCTCTCGCCCTCTTCCCAGTGGCGGATGTCCTCGCCAACCCTGATCCGGCACTGCTCGGCCTGCTCGGGCACGATCAGACCCAGGTGGTAGCGCAGTACCCCCTTGTAGGGGCCGCGGTGGTCGAGGATGTGCTTGCCCGGCGAGAGGATCGAGAACATCGCGGTCGTCATCCCTGGGATTTCTCGCATCAAAGCAGCTGTCTTGGGGCACGTCTCCACCCCCAGCTCGGCCGCAAAACCGTAGCCATACAAGAAATAGGTCTTCCAGTGCTCATCGTCGGTGATCTCGATCTGATCCTTTGAGATGTCCTGGAAGTTGGGCAGCGCCTCCCGATCGGCCAAGACCCCTTCGAGCTCCTCGCGGATCGTCTCCCAGTTGGCCTCGACACGCTCGATCCAAGCGAAGCGCTCATTGGGAAAGAAAGTCGCGTCGCCCACCAGCGAGCGCTCTCCGATGAACCGCTCGACCGGCGCCAATATGCGTTCGCCGACCGCGATCGTCAACTCCACGGTGCGCTCCCACAGCGACTTGTGGCCTGAATCGGTAGCCATGCCCCACCTTTCCTCGACGTTGATCTCGGAGCATTCAGGGTAGAACGAGATGGCGGGGATTTCGTGGAATTGAACGTCGGGCGGTAGGCCGGCCGACCGTCGGGAAGGATCGGTCGGGAAGAATCCACGCCGCGCGAGGTCTTATCTTGAAGCCAGCCTCGCCCCCACGAGAAGGAGGACCAGCCGTGAAGCTTCTTAGATCAGATCGTGTGAACCCCCGGACTGTCCCGGTGTTCCAGTTGGCGGTCCTGCTCGCCGGCGCACTCGCCCTCGGCGGCTGCGGAAGCTCCAAAAGCACCAGCACCGCCGAATCGACTCCCGCGACGACGGCGCAGTTGACCGCCACAACCGCATCGACTCAGACGAGCAGCACCGCGGCCCCGTCCGCCACGACCGCGCTCAGCCTCGAAGCCAACCCCCAAGGTCAGCTCAACTACAACACCAGCTCTCTCACCGCCAAAGCCGGCAAGGTGACGATCGACTTCAAGAACATGAGCCCGCTCGGCCACAACGTGACCGTCGAATCTCCCGGCGGTGGAACCCTCGGCGCCACCGAAACCTTCCAGGGTGCGAGCAAGAAGCTCACGCTGACCCTGAAACCCGGCACCTACAAGTTCTACTGCTCAGTCCCCGGCCACAGGCAGGCCGGCATGGAAGGCACGCTCGTCGTCAAGTAAGGAGTCGCGAGAGCGGTGAGGAGTGCGAGAGCGCTGAGGAGCGCGAAGCGACGGGTAGAGAATCGCGCGACGGGTAGAGAATCGCGAGAGGAGATGTAAGGAGATGCGAGAGGGTGCCCCACGCGCGCGCGCAGGGCACCCCTTCGCGAATACTCTTTAGGCGGCCTCGCGTAGGGCCGCCAGCTCGGGCGACTCGGCCAGCTTCTTCAGGGCGCGCTGCTCCAGCTGAGAGGCACGCTCGGCCGAGAAGCCGAGGCGCTTGCCGATCGCGGTCAGCGTTTGGGGCTCCTCGCGCCCGGTGCCGAAGCGAAGGGTCAAGACGGTCCGCTCGGTTTCGGGCAGCTTGGCGATCGCCGAATGCACGATGCGCTCACGCTCGTTGTCCCAGGCGGTGTCCTCCGGCGCCTCCGCATCGGAGGGCAACAGGTCGCCCAAAGCGGTATCGCCGTCGTCTCCGACCTGCTGATCCAAGGACACGAGCGCCGCACGCTGGTGGCGCACCTCCTCGACCTGCTCGATCTCAAGGCCCGTCTCCTCGGCCAGCTCCTCCAAAGTGGGCTCGCGGCCGAGCCTGACCGACAGCTCACGCTCGACACGTCCTACCTTGCGCGAGCGCTGCGCCACATGAACGGGCAGCCTGATCGTGCGGCCCGAGTTCTCCAAGCCGCGCTGGATGGCTTGGCGAATCCAAAGGGTTGCGTACGTCGAGAACCTGAATCCCTTGCGCCAATCGAACTTCTCCGAGGCCCTGATCAGGCCGAGCATGCCCTCCTGGACGAGGTCGGCCAGAGGCAGCCCTTGGTTCTGGTAGCGCCTTGCGTTAGAGGCGACCAAGCGCAGATTGGAGTTGATCAGCTTTTCCTTGGCCATCAGATCGCCACGCTCGATTTCCTGCGCCAGCTCGATCTCCTGATCGGGCGTCAGCAGGGGGTAGCGGCGCGAGTGTGCGAGCAGCTGGTCAACCGACTCGGGGATAAACGAGTCGGCGGTCATGTCTATCGTGGGGGTGGGCTTGGTGGTGTCTGGCATGAGGGTCTCTCTATTGGGAACGTGAGGGCTTTCCGCGCCCGGGGAGACGCCGGGCCCTCGTAATCCGATGCTTGGAGTCGGAATTATACGCCTCGATAGTTGCGTTGTCAATCATTCCTACCCGATTCATACGCTCGACCAGGTTCGACGCTGGTCCCAAGGTCACCTGCCCGCGCAGGATCTAACCCACGAACCGGCCAAAAGGTCCGCAAAGAGCGGATTCGGACGCGAAATGGCTGCACTCGGGCTATACCCGCGGTGGCGCCTCGTCTATCAAGCATCGGTCGCTCGAACGCCTTGCATAAGAATAGTCCCTCGCCTTGGCCGCCCCATGGACCCTTCGTTTCGGCCCACTCCGAACGACCTGGCCGGCTTGGAGCGTGTCGGTGGGCGGTTGCACGTCGGGTAGACGCCCACGCAGGCGCTGGCCCACCGCGCCAGGCCCTAAGCTCAGCCCCGTGCCCGAGGCCACCTCCCAGCTGTTCTCCCCATCCCTGCTTGCCGGTCAAGTCGCGATCGTCACCGGCGCCGGCAGCGGGCTCGGCCGCGAGACCGCCTTGGAGCTGGCGCGCTGCGGTGCCCGCGTGGCGATCTGCGGACGACGCATCGAGCCGCTGCAAGAGACCGTGGCGAGCGACCCCTACGGTCTGATCGAGGCCCACGTCTGCGACATCCGCGAGGAGAACCAGGTCGGGGCGATGGTCAACGCCGTGCTCGCCGCCCACGACCACATCGACCTGCTCGTCAACAACGCCGGCGGCCAGTTCCTGGCGCCCGCCGAGTCGATCACCCCGAAGGGCTTTCGCACCGTCATCAGGCTCAACGTCGAGGGGACTTGGCTGGTCACCCATGCCGTCGCGACCAAGGCGATGATCCCCTCCGGTCGTGGCGGCAAGGTCTTCAGCGTGACGCTCTCCCCCCACAATGGCATGCCCGGCATGGCCCACTCCGGCGCCGCCCGCGCCGCCGTTGAGAACCTGATGCGCACCCTCTCAGTCGAGTGGGCGCGCTTTGACATCCGCCTGCTGGCCCTCGCCGCCGGACAGTTCGAGACTCACACCTTGCTCACGAAGTACCCTCAAGAGATCGTCGAGCGCATCTCCCAAACGATCCCGCTCGGCCGGCTCGGCACCGAGCGCGAGTTCGCCTTGCTCGTAGCTTTCCTGGCCTCCCCCGCGGGAGACTTCTTCTCCGGCGCGGTCATCACGATGGATGGTGCCCGCGACGACTGGCTCGGCGCCTGGCCACCGGCCCAGGCGGCCGACTCCGAGGGAACCCCCCTCAGCGAGCGGCGGAGAGGTTGAACCGCTACGTGCGAACTTCGATCCCCAACCCCTCCACCTCGCTCCCACAGCGGGTCGACGAACCGTTCGTGAGCTCCTCTCGGCGCAACCTAAACTTCCGCCAACAAAGACTCATCGCCGCTAAACACGAATCCGGCTAGCGTTGAACGCGTCCCACGCCCCGATCGCGGGCGGGAGTGCCTGCGTTTGACTGACGCCGGGTCGCCCGCGAGAATGGCCTTCTCGAACACATCGATGTCCAAGCAACCGCCACAACAGCCCAAGGGCGAGCCAGACCGCGAGCGCGCGCCCCAAACATCAGGCCGGGTGATCGATCGGCGCACCCTGCTCAAGAGCGGCCTGCTCGCCGGCGGGGCTTTGGCGGGCGGAGGAGCGGCGCTCGCCGACCTCATCTCAAAGCCCGACCCCGACCCGGCCACGGCCCGGGCGGCAGCGAGCGCCGGCGTCGCCCGCCACCACCGCCAATCTCCCCACCCCGAGAACCAGGTCGCCGCCAAGCAACCCGGTGCGCCACCCGGCTTCCAGGCTCCCAACATCCTCGTCGTCATGGTCGACCAGCTGCGCACCCCCCAATGGTTCTCCGCGACCCCCGAAGCCCTCGCGGCCATGCCCAACCTCGCCCGCCTGCGCAATGGCGCCGTGTCCTTCGAAAACCACTACACCGCCGCCAACGACTGCACGCCCGCCCGCGCCGCCCTCTTGACCGGCCTGCACACCCACCAGACCGGCTGCATGATCACCGGAGGCTCCACCTTGGACCCCGGCTTTCCCACCTGGGGCACGATGCTGCGCGAGCTCGGCTACCGCACCTACTGGTATGGCAAGTGGCACCTCACCCACGGCGACAATCTCTGGGACTCCTACGAAAACGCGGGCGCCTTGGAGCCCTACGGCTTCGCCGGTGGCACCTACCCCTCGCCCGACGGCGCCCCCGGCCAGGGTTGGCGCGTGGATCCCCACATCGTCTCCCAGTTCGAAACCTGGTTCGCCCGCGAGGGCGCCGGCGGCAAAGCCAAACAGCCTTGGTGCACCACTGTCTCCTTGGTCAACCCCCACGACATCGCCTGGTGGTACCACTGGAGCGACCGCTTCGCCTCCGAGGCTGGCGCTCCCAGCATGGTCGGTGAACTGCCCCCCAACTTCGAGACGCCCGAACAAATGCTCGCGCGCGGAAAGCCCCAGCTACAGCGCTCCTTGCAGGACACCGCCCAAGCCTCATTCGGCAAGGTCCCCTATGAAGGGTCCGACCTCGAGGCGACCTGGCTGCCCTTCCTCGATCTCTACCTCAAGCTCCTCGGCGAGGTCAACTCCCACATCGGCTCGGTCCTCAACACCTTGGCCTCGCGCCCCGACGTAGCCGCCAACACCGTGATCGTGTTCACCTCCGACCACGGCGAGTACGGCGCCTCCCACGGCATGCGCGGCAAGGGTGGGGGAGCCTACGAGGAGGCGATCCGGGTTCCTCTGATGGTGCGCGACCTGCGCGAAAAGCTCACCGCCGCCCCCGCCCAGCCGCGCACCGGCCTGACCTCCAGTGTCGACGTCGCCCCACTGATGCTCGACCTGGCCACCGGCTCCTCGACCTGGCGCCAAGACGGCCACTACTCCCACCTGGCATCCCGTCACGATGTCGCCTCGATGCTCTCCGACCCCAAGGCGCCCGGCCGCGACTACGTCCTGCACGCCACCGACGAGACCGTTACCGAGTTCGCGATCGAACCCTATGCCGCCGAAGCGCCTTTGCACGTCGTGGCCCTGCGCACGCCCCAGGCCAAGTACGCGACCTACTCCAACTTCGCCCCGGGCTCGCTCAACGCCGAAACCGCCGGCCGCGAAGCCGAGCTGTATGACTACTCCACCCCCGAAGGTCGCATGGAGCTAGCCAACGAAGTCGGCAACTCCGCCTCCGAGCCCCACCTCGCTGCCCTCATGCAGCGGGCGGTGCGCGACGAGCTGCACGAGCCTTTGCCCCAGCGCTTTCACCGAGCGCGCCGCCACGGCCTGCGCGACTATTTCCGGACCGCCGCGCGCGCGGCCGAAAAGGCCACAGAACGCCGTCGCGAACGCGCCGAACGCGAATTCTCCGAAGAAGCGCCCTTCAGTCAAGAACCCGACTTCTCCGGCAGCGAAGCCAACGCCACGAGCCTGCGGCGAAGGGGACGCCGAGCTCCTTCGGGTGCCCAGCGCCGGCACAAGCGGCGCGCGGGCTGAAACCGTCTTGAGGACCTGCGGGTCTGCTCCAGGGTGCGTCCGGCGGACCGGGGTACGCCAGGTCGGGCTAGGCGGCTCAGGTCGAGCGTTCGGCTGAGCGCAGCCCCGACAGCGTCCACACCCCGAACACCAAGATCAAGCCTGCCGCGCAAGCGAAAGCCAGGGCCGTGTGTTCCTGGGCGCCCGAGATCAAGCCGCGCCCGGCCCCCAAGAAAGCCGTCGCCGGGTTGACGCTCGCGACCGCATGAATCCAGCCCTTCAGCAGCTCCAAAGGCACGTACACCGGCGCCAAGAACAAGATCAAGAACACCGGCGTCTGCATCAACGGGCCGGCCTGGATCGAGCGAAAGCGGAAAGCCACGCCCGCCGCCCAGCCGTAGCCGACCAGGACCAGCAGTACGGCCAGCCCATACAGCCCCACGAGTTCCACGCCGTCGCCGGTCATCCTCATGCCCGCGATCAACGCCACCCCCGTAACCACGGTCAGCGTGATCGCCGCCCGGCTCAGCGCGACCAGCGCGTAGCCGAGCACGATCCCGCGCCTATCCTCGGCCGCGAGCATCAGGCGGCGGGCAAAGCCGCTTTCGAAGTCAAATGCCAGCGTGAAGCCCGTGAACAGCCCCGCGAACATCGCCGACTGGAGCATCACGAACACAAACTGAAACGCCGTATACCCCGCCGGGAAATGAAACCCCGGAATCGACCCCAGCGCCGACAGGCCGCCCGCGAAGCTCGCAAAGAACACGAGCGGGAACACCAGCGAAGGGATGAACAGGTCGGGCCTGCGCGTATAGGTGTGCAACCCTCGCCAAGCGATCGCCCAAGCCACGTCCCAGATGCTGCCATGCGGCGCCTTCTCGCTCACGTGCGCTGCAACCTCGACCTCAAAGCAGCCGCCACGAGCGCCAAGCCCACGGCCAGCACGCCGGCCGCCACCGCAAAGCCGCGCGCAAGCGCGGTCGTGTCCCAGCCCAAGATGTACAGGCTCCTGAAGCCCTCGATCAGATAGGAGATCGGGTTCCACGTAGCGACCGTGTGAAACCAGCCTGTGGTCAGCAGATTGCGCGGCAGGTTGCTCGATGACAAGAAGATGAACACGAAGAACAGCGGAAACAGTCCTTGCACCGCCTCGCCCGAGCCGGTTCGCAGCGCCGCCACGCAGCCGAGCGCGCCAAAACCGGTCGCCACGAGTGCGCCCAGCGCGATCAGCACCGGCACCCCCCAGCCGCCCGCTGCGATGTGGGCGCCCGCGATGAACCCCAACAGGACATAGATCGCCGACTGCAAAGCCCCCAGCAGAGCCACGCCGACGAGCAGTCCGCCGATCAAAGACACGCGTCGCATCGGCGTCAAAGCGAGCCTGTTGAAGAACCCGCTCTCGATGTCCTCCGCCAGGTTCGTGCCCGTGTTGATCAAGGAGAACATGCCGCCTTGAATGAACGCCACCGCGATCGCGAAGGACACATAAGAACTCGTCGGAAAGCCCGGCAGTCGCGTCGCCGCCCGCAGACCGCTCGCGTTCACCGCCAGCAACAACGTCGGGAAGAAGATCACCGGGAACATCTGAAACGGCTGGCGCAGCGTCTTCAGCGTCGAGCGACGCGCAAGCGCCCAAACCTGTGTGGCGGTGCTCGCCTTCACGCGATGCTCGCCCTCACGCCGGCACGGACTCGGCCGAAGTGCCCTCGGGGTCGGTCTCCTCGCCGTGATCGGCTGCGCCCTCCAAGGAGCGCCCCGTCTTGGCCAAGAACACGTCGTCGAGCGTCGGCGCGTGCAAGCGCAGGTCGGCCACCGCGATGTTCTCGGAGTCGAGCGCCCTCACGATTTCAGCCAGATCGCCCACACCCTCGGACAGTTGCACCGCCACACCGCCCGCCGAAGCCGACGTGTCCTCGCCGAAGCGCTGCAGCACTCCCGCCAGCCGCTCGCGGTCGTCCTTCTGTTGGGGAATCGCCTCCACCGTCTGGCGTCCAATCTCCGCCTTCAGCGCGGCGGGCGTACCCTCCGCCACGATCTTGCCGTGGTCGATGATCCCGACGCGGTCGGCCAAGACGTCGGCCTCCTCCAGATACTGGGTCGTCAAGAACACCGTCACGCCCTCTCCCGCCAAGCGCCTCACCTCATCCCACAGGGCCGCCCTGCTCTGCGGATCCAAGCCCGTCGTCGGCTCGTCCAAGAACAGCAGTTGCGGGCGGTGAAGCAGGGCCAGAGCGAGATCCAAGCGGCGCTTCATCCCGCCCGAATAGCCACCCACCTTGCGGTCGGCCGCTTCGGTGAGCCCGACCCGCGCGAGCAGTTCGGTGCCGCGAGCTTCGCGCTCGCCCTTGGGCAGCCCGTGCAGAGCGCTCTGCAAGCGCATGTGCTCTCGTCCGGTGAGGAACGGGTCGAGCGCCGACTCCTGTAGCGAAGCCCCGATCGCCCTGCGCACCTCGGGGCCTTGGTGCACGACGTCCAAACCCGCCACCCGCGCCGTGCCCGAAGTGGGGGGCAGCAGCGTAGTGAGCACCAGCACGGTCGTCGACTTGCCCGCCCCGTTGGGCCCCAAGAAGCCATAGATCTCCCCGGGTGCCACGCGCAAATCGATCCCGTCCACCGCGCGCACGCCGCCCTTGAAGACCCTCACGAGCCCCTCGACCTCGATGCCGTTGTGGAGATCATCCATCGACACGACGTTATAGCCGCCCGGCGACGGAAGCCGCCCGAACCGATCCCGGTCGAGCGTTTCGTGGGACCGGTGGATGCCCGACAGGTGGAGCGAGGAGGGGCCACTTGGGCCCCGGTTGGCGTGCTAGACGAGCTGGTCGTCGGGCGAACCGATGATGCGCAGATGCTCGCTCACACCGGCGATCGTGAACAGGCGCTGGACCTGCTCGGTGCCTTGGGTCAAGGCGAATTCGCGGCCCTCGCGTCGCGAGCGCTCGTGTGCGGCGAGGATCACCCGCAGCCCGGCCGAGTCCACGAACTGCAGGTCTCCCAAATCGAGCACCACGATGTCGGGCGCTTGCGCTTGCGCCTTGGAGATCTCCTCTTCGAGCATCGGAGCTCCCAACAGGTCAAGTTCGCCGTGCAGTCCCAAGACCACACGGTCCTCACCCTGGCGGACCTCCACTCTCAAGTGCTCCCCTGCGATCGCCACAGCTAAATATTATCGTCGGTCGGACCGTCGTGGTGGAGGCGCAGGGCAAGCAGCGCCAGATCGTCGCGCAAACTTCCGGAGGCGCGCTCCAGCGCGACGTGCTCGATGCGCTCCAACAGAGCGTCCAGGTCGAGCGACGGGGCCTGCCGGCACAGCTCGATCAGTCCGTCCTCGCCGAGCTGTTCGCTTGAGCGCCCCGCCTCGGGCACACCGTCGGTGTAGAGCAGCAACGTCTCCCCGGGGCGAAGCTCGGCGCCCTGCTCGACGATCTCCACCTCATCGAGCACGCCCAACAGCGTTCCCGGCGCCCCGATCGGCCGCGCGTGACCGTCGACGTCGATCAACAGGGGCGGGGGATGGCCGGCCAGCGCGACCTTCAGGCGCGCCCGTTGGGGGGTTCGCTCGAGCGTGATCAAGCACACCGTGCAAAGGTCGGCGCCCGGCGGCTGTAGGCGCAGCGCGCGGTGCAGTGTGCCCAACATTTGTCCCGCGGTCTGGCCGCTGATCGCCGCGGCGCGCAAGGTGTGGCGTGCCAAGGCGGTGACGCCCGCAGCCCGAGGCCCCTTGCCGCACACGTCGCCGATCATCAGCATCCAACGCTCGGCACCGTGGTAGAGCACGTCATAGAAGTCGCCGCCGACCTCGTTGAGCTCACCCGCGGCGCAGTAGCGTGACTTGATCTCGGCGCCAGGGATCTCCGGCAGGGTCTCCGGCAGCAAGGCCTGCTGGAGAGTGTGAGCGATACGTGCTCGCTCGGTGTACAGGCGGGCATGTTCGACCGCCGTGCCGGCGCGGCGCGCGAGCCGCTCGGCCACCCCCAGGTCGGCTTCGGAGAGCTGATGGTTCGAGGCTTCGGAGACCAGTGTGATTGCCCCGATCGGGCCCGCGGCGCCGATCATGGGCACGATGATCACCGCCGTCGCGCCGACCGAGCTGAGCAGCTCGAAGTGGCGGTTATCGCGGGCATACTCGGCCAACGCGTCTTGGGGGATCTCCGTGTAGACGCGCGAAGTGCCCGTTCTGATCACCTCGGGCACGCCCAGAGGCTCATCCAAAGTGGGGCGATAGTCGCGATCCAACCGTTCGGCCAGGTCCAGCCGTGCGGGGTCGGCGTGGTGTATCGCAACGCGCTCGATTCGCTTCTGCTCGTCGAGCACGTCGATTGCGCACCAGTCCGCGATCCTCGGCACGACCAGCCGGGCGACCCGCTGCAGCGTGTCCGAGTAGTCCATCGAGGAGGCCAAGACCCTGCTCGCCTCCGACATGAAGCTCTCTGAGACCTGGGTGCGGCGCAACTGGGAGAACAAGCGCGCGTTGTCGATCGCCAAAGCGGCACGGCGGGCAAGCTCCACGACCAGGTCCACGTCCTCCTCTCTGTAGGGCGGGCCCTCGCCCAGGCGCAGAGTCGAGAGCGCTCCCAAGGTTCGCTGTCTGGCCTGAAGCGGGGCGACCACAGCCGAGCTGTAGCCGTGCTCGATCATGAAGCGCGCGTGCTCGGATCCCTGCGCGAAGGAGGTCAGTAAGCCGCTTGACATTTCGGCCAACAGGACCGGCGCGCCGTTGCGGATGACGCCCGCCACGGGATGTTCTCCGGCGGGGTCCAGCGGATGGGAGGCACGCAATTCTTCAAGCTCATGTGCCAAGCCTGTTTGTGAGCACGCGACCGCCACGTCGCGGATCGAGCCGTCCTCGTCGAGCAGGTCGATCACGCACAGGTCGGCCAGGCGCGGCACGGTCAAGCGGGCAACCTGGCCCATCGTCGTGTCGAGCTCCAAAGAGCTGGCGAGGACCGCGCCCGCCTCGATCAGAAGCCCCGTGGCGACGTCACCGTTCGCATCGACGGTGGCGTCGGTTGGCACCCCCTGAAATGACTTTGACATTGGCAAGTACTTGGGCGCTTGCGAGAACGATGTGTACGCCTGCGGTTCAGAAGCCAGACGATCCCCATTATGGCAGCACGAAGAAGGCCGAAATGGCCGGCGATGTCGTGTGGGTCAGCGTTTGTCGAGCAGCCCGAGCGTGAGCGACTCATAGGGCCCGACCGTGGCGACGTCTCGCCGGTCGGTGAGTTTCTCGATCACGCTGCCCAGGCCATCCAACTCCGACTCCTCGAGCAGGCCGCGCGCGAGGCCGCTGCGCAGGGGAGCGACGTGCAGTTCGAGCTTGCGCGAATCCACGTTCACGCCGATGTCGAGCTGGTCGCCGCTGAGCGCCTCGGCCGCGTGCGCGGCGAGGGCGTCCGCGAGCAATTGCGCGTCGGAGATGCGGTCGGTCGAGAAATGGGCGCGTGCGGCCAAGGTGCTCACCAGACGCGGAAGCACCGTGCCGGCGAGCGGAAGCGGAGCGATGCTGATGATCGCCGTCGGTGGCGTCTGGGCGAGCGCATCGGTTGTCGCTGCGCTCTGCGGGGCGCAGGGAGGGGGCGCCTGGGCAGGAACGTCGAATCGCATTCGGACTTCCGTCCCTCCGCCCGGGGTGCACTCGAACTTGACTTCGCCGGCGAGCGTTTCTATCACGTGCAGGCCGATGCCGGCCGACGGGTACTCCTCCTCGCCAAGCCCGGCGACGCTCTGCTGGTCCTCGCGCTCGCCTTCGTACTCGTCACCGTCGTGCTCGTCACCGTCGGGCTCGCGCTCGTCGTCGTCGCCCATGCGCCGGGCATCGCCGTCGAAGCCGTCGTTGGACGACTTGAGGCCGGTGCCACGGTCTCTGACGGTCGCGCTCACCGCGTCTAAAGCCAGACACACCTCGACCTCCATCGGCCCTGGAGCTCCGCGGTAGGCGTGAAGGACCACGTTGTTGCAGGCCTCGGTGACGGCCGTGCGGATGTCGTTGAGATCGCTCGTAGCGATCTGGACAGCTTCGGCCACTCCCGTGAGCACCTCCCGCACCAGCACCACGTTCTCCGGCGTGTTGAGCAGTTGGAGGCGAACGTTGGGAGATGGCTCAGGCATTGGCAGACGGTCCCTCTTGGAGAGGGGCCTTGAGGATCTTATTGTTCGCCTCTGAAGCTTCGGGCAATGCGACGAGGGACGCCGGCTGAACACGCTCAGCGAGCAGCCTCGATCACGCTGTCCCGCGTCAGCGCACGCAGCTGATCGAGCGAGCGGCGCAGCAGGCGCGAGACCTGCATCTGGGAGATGCCGATCCGCGCGGCGATCTCGGTTTGGGTGAGCTCCTCGACGAAGCGCATGTGCAGCATCGCCCGCTCACGCGCGGGGACGTGCTCCAAGGCCGTGACGATTGTGGCGTCCAACTCGACCAGCTCATAGCGCTCGTCCACGTGGCCGATCGACTCGCCGTAGCTCGAGCCCTCCTCATCGCCACCGGGGCGTGGCGCGTCGAGCGACATCGTTTCGTAGGCCTCGGTCGCCTGTAGCGCGTCGATCACCTGCTCGGCGTCGAGCTCCAGGTAGACAGCGAGCTGATTGACCGTGGGCGCGTGGCCGCGTTCGTTCGTGAGCGTCTCTTGGGCGGTACGCACCTTAAGGGCGCGCTCCTGGTCTCCGCGAGGGACGTGCACCGACCAGCCGCAGTCGCGGAAATAACGGCGCATCTCGCCGAGGATCGTGGGCACCGCAAAGGACGGGAACGAGTGGCCGCGGGTGGCGTCGAAGCGGTCCAAGGCCTTCAGCAGCCCGACAGAGGCGACCTGCAGCAGATCCTCGAAAGGCTCCGAGGAGCGGTCGTAGCGGCGGGCCAGGCTGCGGGTGAGCGGCATGAAGCGACGCACCAGGGCCTCATGGGCGGCCGGGTCGCGCTCGCGCTGCCACCGCGTGAACAGCACGGTCGCGTCGTCTTCGTTGCCGCGGTCAAAGCGCAGACTGGGTTTGGCTGTCGATGCTGACACCATCTCAATCTCCTCCGTCGACTCTCTCCGGGTATAGCACCTCTTCCCGGCTCGGCATTTCGCGCTACGACACGGCCACTACCCCGAGTGGAGGGCATCTAACCGCGAAAGTTCGGATCGATGGCAGACCGCTTGCAGCCTTTCGAAATCCAAGCATGCGCTGGCATACTGCGGGTAGGTCGATAAACGATGCCCCGTTCTATCTGGAATGGCACGGTCGCCTTCGGGCTTGTGCGCGTGCCGGTCAAGCTGTATTCGGCGACGGAGTCGAAGCGCATACCCCTGCGCGAGCGCCACGGGCAGGACGGCGCGGCGATTGAGCACCGGCGCGTGTGCGTCAAGGAGGGCAAGGAGGTGCCCTACAGCGAGGTCGTCAAGGGCTATGAAGTCAGCGAAGGCTCTTATGTGGTGCTGACCAAGGAGGAGGTGGCCTCCGCCGAGGGGCCCGAGGCGCACGTAGTTGAGATCGAGCATTTCGTGGACCGCGAGCAGATCGATCCGGCTTACTACGAGCGCTCCTACTACGTGGGCCCCGGCAAGCTGGGCGAGGAGGCCTATGTATTGCTGCGCGCCGCCTTGGAGCGCTCGGGACGTGCGGGCATCGGGCGCTTCGTGTTCCACAACAAGGCCCACCTGGTGGCGATCAGGACGGTGGGGGAGGCGATCGTGCTGCACACGATGCGCTTCGCGGACGAGCTCTCTTGGGGGGAGGAGCTCGAGCGTCCGCAGCCGGAGAAGCAGCCGAGCAAGCTCGAGCTCGACACCGCGCAGCTGCTGCTGGCCCAACTGGACGCCGAATTCGAGCCGGAGAGCTACGCCAACACCTATCGCGACGCGGTCATGGCGATGATCGAGAAGAAGGCAAAAGGCGAAGCGATCGAGGCGCCCGAGAGCGCGCGGATCGCACCTGGGGGCGATCTGCTGGGCGCGCTCGAAGCGAGCCTCGCCAAGACCGGGGGCGCGAAGAAGCCCAAGCGGCGCTCGGCGGCGGCCGGACGGGGGTCGAAGACGCCGGGCGGGGACAAGGGTCCCAAGGCGCCTGCAGGGGGCCAGACGCCCAAGACGGCGGCGGGGGGCAAGGGTGGCAAGGTCCCGCAAAAGGGCGACACGCGCACACGCGCGCGCACGCGGGGTGGCTCCTGATGGCTCGCTCACTGTGGACCGGTTCGCTCAGCTTCGGCTTGGTCACGGTGCCGGTCGGGCTGTATAGCGCGGTGAGGGACAGGGACATCCACTTCAACTTGCTGCACGGCCCCGATAACTCGCCGATCGAGACGCGCAGGGTTTGCGCGCACGAGCAGACGGAGGTGCCTTGGGGGGAGATCGTCAAGGGCTATGAGCTGCAGGACGGGCGCTGGGTGCTGCTCAGCGACGCCGACCTGGAGGCGGCCGCGCCGCGCAAGAGCCACACGATCGACATCGAAGCGTTCGTGGAGGAGCGCGAGATCGACCCGCTCTATCTGGACCGGCCGTATCTGCTGGTGCCCGAGAACGAGGCGGCGGCGCGCGCTTATGCGCTCCTCAGCGAGGCGATGGGCTCCTCGGGCAAGGTTGCTTTGGGTCGCTTCGTGATGAGGGCCAAGGAGAACCTGGTCAGCATCAGACCGCGGGGAGGCTTGTTGGCGCTGACGACGATGCGCTTCCACGACGAAGTGCGCCCAAGCACCGAGATCGTCAAGGATTTGGAGGAAGCGCCGGCGCCAAGCGACGAGGAGATCGAGAACGCGATCGCGATCATCGCGGAGCTTGAGGTTCCCTTCGAGCCGGAGGGATACCGCGACGAGCACAGGGCCCACCTCGAAGCGATCATCAAGCGCAAGCGCAAAGGTCAGAAGATCGCGGTGCCCAAGCAGGAGCCGACCAAGCCCGCGGAGCCGGCGCCGGGGGCGCCCGATTTGATGGGGGCTCTGGAGGAGAGCTTGGCGCGGATCAGGGGCCAGGCCCCGGACAAGCGGGGGACTTCTGGCACAGCAAAAGCGGCGGGCAAGGCGGGGACGTCCGGCACAGCGAAGGTGGCGGGCAAGGCGGGGACCGCAGCCAAGGCCAAGACGGCGACCAAACCCAAGCGCAAGGCGCCCGCGGCGAAGAAGGCGCCGGCCAAGCGCACGGGCGCCACCAAGCGCGCTTGAGTCGCTGAGTGAGCCTCGCGGAACTGGTCGCGATCGCCGCGGCGGGCTTTGCGGCGGGCACGATCAACACCGTGGTGGGTAGCGGCACGTTGATCACGTTCCCGGTGCTGCTCGCCTTCGGCTATGCGCCGGTCACGGCCAATGTGTCGAACAACGTGGGCTTGGTGCCGGGGTCGGTGTCGGGCGCGCTGGGCTATCGGCGCGAGCTGGAGGGCCAGCGCGAGCGCGCCCTGCGGTTGGGCTCGATGTCGGTCCTGGGTGGGCTCACCGGGGCGATCCTGCTGTTGGCACTGCCGGCCTCGGCGTTCGCGGCGATCGTGCCGGTGTTCATAGGGGTGGCGCTCGTGTTGGTGGTGCTCCAGCCTTGGCTGAACGCGCGCTTGGCGAGCCATGGGGAGCCCCACCGCAACCGGCGGGGACGGGCGCTGACGATGGTGGCGGTCTACGCCGCCGGGGTGTATGGCGGCTACTTCGGCGCGGCTCAAGGGATCTTGTTGTTGGGCATCTTGGGCTTGGCTCTCGACCAGAGCTTGCACCGGACGAACGCCTTGAAGAACGTGTTGGCCGGCACGGTCAACGGCGTGGCGGCCGTGTTCTTCATCTTGGCCACCCATATCGACTGGGGTCCGGCGGCCGTGATCGCGGGCGCTTCGATCTTGGGCGCCCAGGTGGGCGCGCGCTACGGGCGTCGTCTACCGCCGCGCGCGCTGCGGGCTTTGATCGTGGTGGTCGGCCTCACGGCGATTGTGCGCTTGCTGGCGTAACGAGACACGTACGAACGACGATCCTCACCCCAACGGGAAGGTCAACCGCCGTGACGGGTGACTCGCGAGGGAGGGTCATCCGGGCAGGAACGATCTTCCGGGCGGCAAAAGGCCTTCGGCGCGGTGGCGCCCGGTCCCGGTGTGGTTCTGAGGGCCGCGCGATAAGGTCGCGGACGTGAGTCTGCGCCTATGCGTCTTGTTGTGGGGCAATCCCGGCGCCGAGGCGGCGCTGATCACCTATGAGGATCGGGTGCTCGAGTTGATGGGCGATCACGGCGCGCGGGTACTCCAGCGTGCCCGCTCCGACGGCGCCGAGGGCGCTCCCTTAGAGGTCCAGACCCTGGAGTTCCCCTCGCAGGAGGCCTTGGACGGCTATCTGGTCGACGAGCGGCGGATCGCGCTCGCCGGGGAGCGAGAGGCCGCCGTGGCTCGTACGGTGCTGTTTCCGGTGGAGATGGTTCAGTCGGATTCGCCGCTGTAGGCTTCGCGTGGCGACGGCGATGAACGATTGCGCGAGGCGAGGGCGATGAGCGAACCGACCACCTACGAACTCGACGGGCGAATAGCGACGATCGCGATTGACGACGGCAAGGTCAACGCTTTCTCGATTGAGACGCTCACTGCCATCCACCGGGCTTTGGATCGGGCCGAGGCGGACAGCGCCGTCGTGGTGTTGACCGGTCGCGAGGGCTACTTCTCGGCCGGCTTTGACCTGAAGGTCTTCTCCTCGGGGGACGGCGGGGCGGTCGTCGAGATGCTGCGCCTGGGGGCCAACCTGGCCGAGCGGGTGCTCTCGTTCCCCACGCCGGTCTTGGTGGCGTGCAGCGGACACGCGATCGCTGCGGGCAGCTTCTTGCCGCTCGCGGCGGACGTCAGGATCGGCACCGAAGGGCCGTTTCGGATCGGGCTGAACGAGGTCAAGATCGGTTTGACGGTGCCTTGGTTTGCGGTTGAGCTGGCCCGTCAGCGTTTGACCCCGGCCGCGTTCGATCGGAGCGTCGTGGGGGCCGTCATGCACACCCCCGAGGAGGCGGTGCAGGCCGGTTTCCTTGATCGCGTGGTGCCGGCGTCCGAGCTTCGGCAGATCAGCATGGAGGCGGCGGCGGAGCTGGCAGAGCTCAATCCCGCGGCGCACGCGGCGACCAAGCTGCGGGCTCGTGGCACCGCGCTCGAGGCCGTACGTGCGGCGATCGAGAGCGAGCTGACGCTCGAGGCTTTGACCGGGGCTCAGGAGTAGCTGCGACCCGCTTGACGTCCGCGGGCGCTTCGGGCGAGTAGCCTTCGCGTCGTGCCCGCAGATCCCTCGGCTACCGCCCACTTCGAGCGCAAGCGTCCGGGCTGGTTCACCAGTCATATCTTCAATCCCATCGTGGCCCGCCTGACGCGGCGTGGGATCAGCCTGTTCGGCTCGCGCGTGCTGGAGGTGCGAGGACGAAAGACAGGGGAGCCACGGCGTACCCCTGTGAATCTGTTGACGCTCGACGGTGAGCGCTATCTGGTCGCGCCGCGCGGGGACACTCAGTGGGCGCGCAACCTGAGGGCCGCGGGGGAGGGCAGGCTTCTGGTCGGCTCTCGCAGCGAGTCGTTCACGGCTGTCGAGGTCGCCGACCAAGACAAGCCGCCGGTGCTGCGCGCTTACCTGAAGCGCTGGAAGTTCGAGGTCGGCGTCTTCTTCGATGGGGTCGGTCCGGAGTCCTCCGAGGAGGAGATGCTCGAGGCGGCGCCCAAGCATCCGGTGTTCAGGATCGGCTAGACGCGGGCGCCGGCGAGCCCGGTCGGGCATCGCCGGCGCTCGGGCGTCAGTCCCAGCGGCTGATCTCGCCGCCGGGGTAGGCGTTGAAGCCTTGGCCCTCGGCTCCGGACTTGAGGCTCATCAGGTAGGCGGCCCAGTTGGTCGAACAGCCGTTCATCAGCTCGCTCTCCCGACGCCAACCGTCGTGGCCGAACAGCAAGGTGGTGCCGCCGTCCTCCCGGGATGTCAGCGCGAAGGTGACGCGGGTGTCGATCCAGTCCTCGGGGCCGGCGACGCATCGCCACACGATCCGCTCCGGGTCGAGCTCGAGGACCTCGAAGGACGCAGCGGGTTTGGCTGGGTCGCGGAAGTAGACGGAGAGCTGCCCGCCGACCTCCTCAGTGCCGGTGACGGGACGGCCTGTCCACCATTGCTCGATCCCCTGCTTGGTTGCGGCGAGTTGACGTACGCGCTCTGGCGGTGCGTCGATTGTGAGACGGTGCAAGATGTTCGGCATTGTGTGTTCCTTTCGGTATGGGCGGTTCGTTGGGCGGGCGGCTTGGACCGACCGTGTCTTGATGACGAACGGCCAAACGCCAGACGGACCGACTGCCTAAAAGTCGGCGAGCTGTCCTTTTGGGGTGGCGCTATTCGTCATCAGAGACGAACACCACGTCCACTAGCGAAGGAGACCTTTTGAGATACGCACTGTTGGCCTACAGCAACATCGACGTTCGCGACCGGACCGCCGAGCGGGAGCGTCGTCGGATCAACGCCGGTATTGCGGAGGTTCTGGCGCGCCCGAACGTGACCGGCTGGCTTCGCCTTCAGGACGTCGAGTCGGCGACCACGGTGCGCTACGAGCAAGGCAGGACGCTGTTGACCGACGGACCGTTTGTGGAGAGCAAGGACTTTCTCGGAGGCTTGATCGTGGTCGAGGCCGAGAATCTCGACGGGGCTATCGCCGTCGCAGGTGAGTTGCAGGATCTGCGCGCGGCCGGCGCGATCGAGATTCGCCCAGTTCGCGAGGAGGCCCTTGTCGGCGCTTGAGCAGGTCTTTCGCGATGACTGGGGCCGCGTGCTCGCTTCACTTGTCGGTTATCTCGGGGACATCGAGCTGGCCGAAGAGGCCGCCCAAGACGCGTTTGCGAGGGCGGCTGAGCGCTGGCCGCGCGACGGGATCCCGGCCAACCCGACGGGCTGGTTGATCGCCACGGCCCGCAACGGCGCGATCGACCGTATCCGTCGTGAGCGAACGCTCACGGCGAAGACCAAGCAATTGGAACGCGAGCTGGGCGACGGAGCGGAGGAGACGATGGGAGATACGATCGAGCAGCAGGGGACATTCCCAGACGAGCGGTTGGAGCTGATCTTCGCCTGCTGCCACCCGGCGCTTGCGCCCGACGCGCAGGTCGGGCTCACCTTGCGCACGCTCGGTGGCCTCTCAACCGAGGAGATCGCGCGAGCGTTCTTGGTGGCGCCGGAGACGATGAGCAAGCGCTTGACCCGCGCCAAGCACAAGATCCGCGACGCCGGCATTCCGTTCGCGGTCCCACCCGACCACATGCTGCCGGAGCGACTTGACGCCGTGTTGGCGGTTGTCTATCTGATCTTCAACGAAGGGTGGGGTGGAGGACGGGTCGAGCTTTCGAACGAGGGGATACGGCTGGGCCGCTCACTTGTGAGTCTCATGCCCGACGAAGCCGAAGCGCACGCGCTGCTTGCGCTGATGCTCATCAACGACGCGCGAGGCGCCGCCCGCTTTCGTGATGGCGAGCTCGTCTTGCTCGACGACCAGGACCGGTCGCTGTGGGACCAGCACGAGATCGAGGAAGGTAGGGGAGAGCTGGAGCGCGCGCTCGCGCTGTACGGAGGCGGGACGTACACCGTCCAGGCGGCGATCGCCGACCTTCACATGCGGGAGCCGCGAGACTGGGAGGAGATCGCGCTGCTGTATGAGCGCCTCGAGCAGATCACCGGCTCGCCCGTCGTGAGCATGAACCGTGCGGTTGCAGTGGCTGAGCTCGAAGGGCCCGAAGCGGGCCTGGTGCTGCTTGACGGTCTCGAGCTCGACAGCTACCGCTACTACCACTCCACGCGCGCCGATCTGTTGCAACGGCTCGGTCGCGACGAGCAGGCACGTGTTGCTTATGGGCGAGCGCTCGAGTTGACTCTGCCCGGCCCGGAGCAACGGTTTCTCGAGGGCCGGCTGGCAGGCCTTTCTGACAGCCCCTAACCTAACCGCTGCCCACTAAATGACGCTTGCGGCTGGAGAGGCGTTTGTTCGGCGCTCTATGGGCCGTTGGGCGCCCCGAACCAGGTGGTCAGCGCCTCTGCAAGCCCCAACTGGGCTTGGTCTCCAATCCAGGCGACGTACCCATCGGGACGGATCAAGATGGCCGGGGGAGGGGGGACCGCGCCGATGACCGGCAGCTCCCACGGGCCGTCGGTGCGGGCGTCGATCTGGGTGACGCGCTCGCTCCATGGCGCGATCTCCAAACCGTCGGGCTCAACCAGATTGAGCAACAGCGGCTTGGCCTCGTGCAGCAACTCGAAGACCCGCATGGGTCCGTCCGCTGTGAGCAGGTCCAGGTCGGGCATGCAGTGCCCGAGCAAGGGGTGTCCCTCACCGAGGTCGTAGTGGACGTCGAGCCCGGAGATGAGACCGGCGAGGTGGCGGCGGGGCTTCTCCATCCCAGCCAGCTCCGCCACGATGTCGATCACGGCCTGGGTGCGCTCGTCGGTGCGCTGGAGCGCGGTTTGGGCCATCGTGTAGCGGAGGGCGCGGGCGGTGACCGGGTGGCGCTCGGCCTGGTAGGTGTCCAAGAGGTTCTCCGGCGATTGTCCGTGGAAGACTTGGGCAAGCTTCCAGCCGAGATTTGCGGCGTCTTGAACACCGAGGCCGAGACCTTGTCCGCCCGCCGGGGCGTGTATGTGAGCCGAGTCGCCGGCCAGCAGGACTCGTCGGTCGCGATAGCTCGCGGCTTGGCGTGTCATGTCGGTGAAGCGTGAGATCGAGGTGGGGGAGTGGATCCCGAAGTCGGTGCCATAGACCGCGACGAGCGCCTCGCTCAGTTCGCCCAGGGTGGGCTCACCGCCTGTGTTGGGCTGCTGCTCGGTCACCATTACGCGAAGGGGCCCCTCGTCCTTGTAGATCACCTCACCGTCGCGGATCTCGTACTCCAGCCTGCCGATCCCGTGGATACCGATTGCGTCGCGGCGCACGCCCAACTGCGGCTCCTCGCTCATTTCGGCTTCGGCGATGATGTTGCTCCTGCTCGCGTCCCATCCTGGGAAATCGATCGAGGCCGCCTTGCGGACCGCACTCCGTCCTCCGTCGCAGCCGACGAGATACTGCGCGCGCATCGAATCGCCTCCGAATAGCTGGACGTCAACACCGGCGGGGTCCTGCGTGAATCCGGTTACCTCTCGTCCGTAATAGATATGCGCCGGTAGTTCGGAGATCCAGGCGGCCATGATCTGTTCGATCTGGTTCTGCCAGATTCCCAAGGAGTAGGGGTGGCGTGTGGGAAAGTCGCTCATGTCCAACACGCTCGTTGCGAACGTGGCGACCTGAACCGGCTTGCCCTCGGCGAGAAAACGATCGGCGACTCCGCGCTGATCGAAGATCTCGATCGTGCGCGAATGCAGACCGCCGGCTCGCGAACCGGCCGACGCGTGATCGCTTCGTCGCTCGAGTATCGCGACGTCCACTTTCGCCAAAGCCAGCTCGGCAGCGAGCATCATCCCCGTCGGACCGCCTCCAACGATTGCTACCGCGTGCTCGGTCATATCTCACACTCCAATCTGGTAATCGCCTCTTGCACGCGCCCCTCCCGTGACAGGGACAACGGCGGACAGGTATGGCGGCCGATCAGGTAATCGGTTCAGCCAGCTCGACGATGATTCCCTGAGGTCCGCGGAGATAGCAGAGTCGATAACTGTCGCGGTAGCGCCCCAGCTCGCCGATGAGCTCTCCGCCGCGGGCCTCCAAGCGTGCCACGACGGTGTCGATGTCATCGACGGCGAAGGTGACGTGGCGGATGCCGAGGGCGTTCGCCGGCGCTTGCCGCTCCCCGCCAACGGCCGAGGGGCTGTGAAACTGGGTCAGCTCTAGTCTCCCGTGTCCGTCTGGAGTCTTGAGCATGGCAATCTGCGCTTGGACGCCTTCGAGCCCGACGATACGGCCCACCCAATCGCCCTCGACCGGCGCTTCGCCCTCCAGGTCAAGTCCCAGCTCGACGAAGAACGCCACGGCGTCCGCGAGGTCTTCCACGACGATGCCCACATGGTCCATCCGCTGAATTGCCATATGGGCGATGGTACGTGGTCGAGCTCCGTCTCAGGAATCGGTCTCGAGCGGCGCCCCGCCGAACCCCACTTCGTTGCCATCGGGATCGCGAAAGAGGACCTTGCGTACACCGTTGGAGTAGGTCTCCTGCTTATTGGATTCGAGCCCCCTGCCGGCAATCGCGGTCAGGTGACGGTCGAGGTCGTCGAGGAAGATCGTCACGACGCCTTGGCCGGCCCCGTCGGCATGCTCCACGATGTAGACAGACCGATCCTCGGCCAGCGTCCACACTGCCTCGGTGGCGTGGGGAAAGAACGCGGGCTCGCCCAGCAGCTGTTCGTACCAAGCTCGTGCCGCTTGGAAGTTACGCACGCGAAGACCGGCGAAGAGGTGCAGCGACATCGCCGAGAAGTCTAGGTCGTCGAAGCGTGGGCGGGGGAGAAGGTCAACGGCTGGGTGACACAAGCAGCCGCGTGGCTACCACCATGCGGCAAACAGCGTGCGCAACGTGACGGTCGGGCGCGGTCCGTTGGCGCGGTGCAAGAACGCCAGCTCCTGATTGTCGGGCTTGGCGTTGGTGGCCGCAGAAATGGATTGCCCAGATCGCAGGGCCTCAGCAGAAGTGGCGGCCCATCTCCCGGGCCCTCCCACTTAAGACGCGACGCTTGCGGCCACCTGCCCATCGATAGGTAGGTCTCCGACTGCCCTGATAGCTCTGTTCTGGTGCTTTGTGACGTACCAGAAGTGCAGGAAATATGGCACGACGAGCAATATTCCTGGAAAGTAGAGCAAGAACGCGATGATCGGGTCTATCTGCTGTTCTCGCGGGACGCCGGCGAGGCGCTGAGCTCGCTTGATGCGCTGCCCGTAATTGTAGATCGAAAGTAGTGGCGGGATGATGAACCATCCGCCAACCAGGATCGCTGTGACCGACATGGCAGGACTCGACTGCGCAAGGTTCTGATCATTCTTGTCAATCCCGATGTCCTTCAGCTCGTCATTGACGAAGTAATACCAGCAGAGGCCATAGATTCCGAAGGTGATGGCGGCGAGCCCAAAACCTACCCAGAAACTCCGGATCTTCCCGGCCGCACCTTGACCAAACTCGACTTCTTGGGCCATTCCTTCTCCATTCCCTCTCTGGTTAGCGCTGCAGAAACTACCACAGTCCCAAAGTCCGGAATGATGCGGCGTCCCGCCGATGTAAGACAGCCCAATCTCGGTCATGTGAGACTGCAGGCGTCTCGTCCATATGAGACTGAAGCGACGGCGGTCAGGCCTCGGGGCTCTCGCGGCCGAATGCGTCCAATGTGATCGCGTCGGCTCGGGGCCGGCGCGACGTCCGGTGTCCAGGCCGTCGATTTGCGGCGATCTCGTCGGCTGAGAGCTCGAAGTCGAGCACGTCGATGTTCTCGGCGCTGCGCTCGATAATGTATGTTATGTCAACCTAGAAAAGCCCTGCAAAACACAACATTTTGCAGAGTTAGCAACGTCACCGGACAGAATGAACCAGCGACGACACAACAACGACACCAAACACCAGCACGCCAGCTACAAGAACCACCAACAAGACGCGCTCACGGAGCGACCAACTTGACGAACTCGAAGACGCCGGCTCTGAAGCAGAACGAAGCGTGCTGTCGCGCCTCGCAGCATCCTCGAGCGCGCGACGGTCACTTTCCCACGGCTCATCCCAAAACGTAGGCATTCCAACTACTCGGCACGCGGGGCCCCGTCCCTTTAGACCTCGTCGCGCACAGTGGCCAAAAGCTCGTCAAGCGGCGCCCATTCTTCGGCTTCGCGCAACACACGCGCGACGAGCACCTGATGCTGACGGAGCGCCTGGCGCTCCCACACAAGCGTACGCACCTGGACAGCCTCCCGAATAGCCTCGCTGCGGCTCACGCCACGCGCACGCGAAAGCACCTCCAACCGGGCGACAGTCGCGAACGGCAACGTCACCGACACGCGCACAGGAGCACCCGTACGAGCGAACGACCGCTTCAGCCGCGAGCGCCCCACGCCGGCGACTCCAACGCCTCCTCCAAGACCTCGTGGAGATCGACCTCGACCTCCTCAAGACAACCATCAGCCACAACAAGGCCGAGCTCACGCAATTGTTTACGGCGGTTATAGGTCGTCGAACGCTTCTGCTTGACGCCACGCTTCTGCAAGACGACGTAACCCGCCAGCTGCTCCGCCTGACGCGCAGAGATCTCCCCCTCCTCCACAAGCTCGACAATGCGATCAGCCAACACCAACGGACCCGCCACGGTCACTCCCTTCGTCGCCTGCCACAGCGGATAGAACCGCTGCTGAAACTTGCTACGCACGTACGCGCCCTCCAACTCATGAACACCGCGACGATGCCCCTTCGGGTATCGACGCTGATCCTCAGCCCGCACACGCTCACCCCGCGGCGCCGAACCGGACTCCAAACCCTTGTCGTACCACCGCCCCAAAATCTTGACCCCCGAGTAGCCACGCAAATAGACCGTCTCAACCGCGCCCGTGCCATCCTTCGCGAAACGAACCTCCGCCTGCGATCGAGGCGCCGTCGTCGCCACGGCAGCCACGCCAGCGAGAACAGCCAAACCCCGCGCCGACGAGCCCAACTGCAGGTCCACTGTCGCGTCGCAGCGACGAAGACCACCGAAACCAGGTTCGCCCTCCGTGCCGGGCAACAAACCCCACTCGTCTTCAGCCTCCTGCCGTGACGCCCACTGGGACGCCGGCACAGGCACCCCAGACGCCTCCAGAGCCGCCGCAAGCCCCTCGTACGCCACCGGAAGGTCGCCAGGCGGCACCAACCACGGCTCGGCCGGCTCTGGACCGCAGGAAGACTCGACACGCACCAACGGATCCACCGACCATTCCCCCGGCATCGCTCCACACGGGTGGCCCTCGGCGTAAAGCATCCCCGAAGACCGATTCCAACCAACACGGTGACCAGCGACCGGCCTCGGCATCAACGTCCCGCGGGCCGCGGGCACGTGCGCGAGCTCGTCCAACATCCGCCCGGCCGCCGAATCAGGATCCAAGTACCAGCACGGCGACCACGAATCGATGCCCGCAACCAGCTTCACGCCGCGCGCACCCGCCCAGCATCAACACGAGCCTGACGAGCCTCCAACCGATCGTACATACGATCCAACACCCGCTCATCAACACCACGGTCACGAGCCGCAATCAACGCCCGAAAGCCAGTCAACATCACGCGACACTCCGTCGAGCACACCTTGCGATCGCGGTGATTGCCAATAACCACTCCCCCACACCAAACGCACCAACCATCCGCCAACTTCAACTGCCTCGGCGCAGCCATCAACGACTCCTTTCGTGACAAACGTCAGACAGACAAATCGCTGTCCAGGTTTTTGGACGAGAACGGCTGTTAGAGGAGCCGCACCCCGCGACCCCCAAAAACTCCATTACTTCACTTTGTGAAGCGCTCGATCGCTCGCAAGATCTCGCGCACGAAAAACGCAGGCTCAGCACGGGACGCCCTCCGCGTCAACGGGCGCCACGTCCCAGCTGCGCCGGCGCACGACCTCTGAGCCCGTCGAACGCGGCCACGGCGCCCAGCACGATCGCGCTCGAGCGCGCGCTCTGCAACCAGAAGTCACCCGGCGGGCTCGCCGGGAGAGCATCGCCCGCCTTCGCGGGCGGTAGCTCCGCTCCGCTAGACCCGTCAAGCCGCCTTTCCCTCCGGGAAAGCGCCTTCGGCGCCCTGACGGGGCTCACTTGACTGGACGCTCCGACTCCGCTTGCAGCCGCACCTGAGTTTTCGCTGCGCGAAAACCGTTCAGCTTTCACAAAGGAGACACGATGGAACAAAACATAGACATCAAGCAAACAATGGGCCTGGTAGAGGAGCTCTGCAACAAAGCAGCCACAAACATCAGCACAGCAAAGCTCGCACTCGCCCAACGAGAGCACCACATAACAGAAACAAAGATCAGAGATGCAATCGAACAGCTCAACACAGCCTTTGAACTGAACGAATACCTGATCGAGAAGGATGGCGACTGACCAATGGTCCTCCCCACAACAACACGCGAGAACGCGATCAACACCCTCAAAAAGATAAGGAGCAAGGCGATCGACACCGAACGACTCCTGCTCAGAGACGCCGCGAACATGAACGACGTGGTCACAAGAGCAGAAGAGATAGCCGGCCAAGCACGACTCCTGGCCATGAGCGTCTTCGACACCGACAGCAAGGTGTACTAGACCACCCATGGCGGCCTCTCTCCCTCTGCCTTCGCACCGGGCGATTCGCTCCCCGGTGCGGGGGCGAGACGACGACGTGCGGGCGGGGCGGGCGGCGGCGGGGGGGTAGCGCTACGCGCTACCACCCTCCGCCCGCCGCTCCGCTCCTGGTCCGCTACGACCTCCGGCTCATCCTCCGCTCCCGGAGGGCGCCACTCCCCCCGGGCCCTAGCCAAAAGATCCTCATCGCTCAACGGCAAGTGAATGACACCTAGCTCACGAGTACCATGAGGCGCTTCAGGACGCGCCATAGTGTCGTACTGATCAGCGATCCTTTTGATCAGAAAATAAGACGTGACACCGACTCGTTCACCGCCACTAGCGTGCCAGAACTTAATCGCCCAAAACCAGTTAAACGGCACGACCGGCAAAATTCCCCAAATCTTGAACTTACGCATGTTCTTAAGGTGCGTGTGGTACTCGAAGTTATCTCTCACCTGGTTATCCAAGCGCTTCTCTGATTGAGTGATCAACTTTACGTCCCATTTCAGCTTCCGGTGCAACGCAAAGAATTTCACCACCTTGAGTCGGTTCTGAACGCTTTCGTCACGGCCGAGTTTCTTACCCGAGTGGTCAATGTCCCACATTCGAGCGTTGAGCCATTCGTGTGCCTCGTCAAGAATCATTACCCCAGCGCCCTCCTTGCTACACGACTTACCAGCCCGGCAGCCTTTACATTTCACGCACGCGGGGATCCGCAACGCGAATAGCTCATCGAGATCACCGCTTATGAACGTGCGCTTTTCATACATCCGTGCTTTACGTTCGACCCTCGGCGTGCCACGCGAGAAGAGGTCCAACGCGCGGTCAATATAGTTCTCGTTCGCAAACGACTTTGCCCAACCAGGCTCTAGCCGAACGTTCGTCGCCACATACTTACCTTCCTGAAGAGCGGCGAGGTGACAGCGAATGCTGTAGTACGTCTTTCCCGTACCGGGCGGGCCTGTCACAAGCTCCAGCATTACGATACACGCCTAGACCGGCGGCGAGCCTCAATGCGTGCTTCCTCACGCCACCGAGCTTCGCGACGTATACGCGCCCGGCCCCAACCAAAGCGAGTGAGTGAACCCACCAGCACCAGGCCACCAATTGCCACTACCACCATCAAAACCGGACTAACACCAACAGCGCGAGCGCCGTCGTACACAGTGCGCGCAATGACGTAGTGCATCAAGTAGGTGGTGAAGTGTGTCATCGCCGCAACTTTCGCCACGTCCACCGCACCATATCTTCGATCTCACAGAACACGCAATGAGTGAACCAGTGAAGAACGACGAGAGCAACGACAACCGTGGACGTCACCATTAAGCTGCCCTCAACATTCGCAAGATGAACCGAAAACCCATCCACACGAGATACACCGCCAACATAGTAGTAAGCGTCGCAACAATGCCATCAAACGGGAAAAACCGGTTAATTTCTTCCAACAACGTCGGAGTGATTTTCGTTTCGCCAATCGAGATCCCCGGCAACAACGCCATGACGCCATCGATCATGAGCCCTACACCGTTGAAGAAAAGATTCACGACCGTGACTAGTGCGGTCGCGACATAGATCCATACGTTTTCTAGGACAGTGAGTATCGCTTCGAGAAAACTAATCATCGCTGCCAGCGCTAGATCCAGTCGGGCTCGACGCAAAGCGCCCGAATAGCAACACTCCGGTAATAACGCCGAGGACCAACTCGACGGCCCGCACAATTTCCATCAGTTCATCCGCTCGCCCAAAATCTATCACCATCTTAAAACCGTCGATTTCAGGTTCAAACTTGGGAGTGCGCTCAGATGTCGCGAATTCGGCGAGGCGCGCTACCAGCCAGCACGGGATGCCAAACGGGAACTTGTTACACGGCGTTTCCACTTCAGGGAATTTAATACTCGGGATTTCCGGCGGGGCACCAGCTTTGCCACTCGCTTCGCTGGGAGCTTCTTTCGCCGCTTCTTTTTGCAACGGGGCGTTTTCATTCCAGTATTTCAGCTGAGGCGATTCCGTGAAATCCGGTTCAGTGTGTTCAGCTTCTTTGTTGGCGGGTTCTTTCACTGTTTCATCGGGCTGGAATCCCGGACCGGGCGTCAATTCTTCATACTGCTGGTCGCGCAGTTTCGGTTTCGCGTGAGGGTGAGCGTAGGTTTTCGGCAGCTGAGGTTTGCTCGGCAAGCCGTGCGCTTTATTTTCGGCTTCCTGACTCGGCGTCAAACCCACTTGTGGCACACCCTGGATTACTGGGTGGTTTCCCGGCAATTCACCTTGCTTGTAAACCGCCGGCATTTCGAGCTGGGCTTTTCCAATCGGTTTGGCGCATTCAGTTGCGAACACCGTGCTAACCGCGCAGACGAAACCGGCAGCCCAGACAGTGCGCACAACTTTGTCGCCGGCTCCGTACCCTTCTTTGATCGTATATTTGATCATGGAAGATTCACCCACAGGGCCACACGCCCAAGCCGTATTAGTCACAGTTTTGCCTTCCGGGTCCTTGACCAGGAGGTTTTCACCGCTATAGCTTGAGTACTTCCCCTCCGTGTAGATCCCGAGGCCACCGTTTTCCACAAAGTGAGCGGGGTGCCATTCGTTGCCTTCGATTTCACTCAGCCCGGAGGGCATAGCTTCCGCGACGATGAGCTTACAGTTTTCGGGGTTCGGCGAAGTGATTTTCGTGGTGCCTTCCGGTTCGGTGTACGGCCATTCTTCTTTAGGTATCTGAAAGAGTTGGTAAATCCCGCTACCGATGCCCCAACCAACTGTGAACGCCGCCGCACCGAGAGCCAAGGGGGCAGCGACCGCGCTGTCTGCAAAGACGCCGGCATCGAGCGCACCGCCCTGCTCGCTCATCAAGTCAAGGCCCTGTGTCACCTCGGAATCAAGCGACGGACCTGCTTCACGCGCCTTAGTAAGCACGGTTGCCGCGTCAGTAGCGGCAGACTCACTCACACTCCCACCCGTACCGCTCGCGGTATTGTTCACCATGTCCTGTGCGAGGTTACTGATCTTCTGGTCGTTTTCGGCCGCTCCGCTGGCGTACGCGTCGATTTCACCCTTCCAAGATTTCCACTCTTCCGGCGACCATTCCTTTACCAGTTTCCCGGCTTTATCCCAAAGCTGGCGATTACCAGTCGAGGGGTCTTCGTACCAACCTTTAGACGAGGGTGTTTCAGGAGTGACCCTCACCCATTCAGCAGACGCAACGGCCGGAACACCGAGGACGGCGACGCCGGCAAGTGCAAGCACCGCCAACGCCACCGCCCAGATGCCTCTCACACTTTGCGAGAGTGCCTCTTGAAGAACGCGACCGCGAGAGAGACCGCCACCACGAGGCCAATAAAGACCACCACGGCGGCTATGCCTTCCTCGAATTCGCTGGTCGTGTTTTTCACGACCGATTCGATAACCGGCCGTTCCGCTTCTTCGCTCGCCGCCGCAATCGACACCCACGTGAGTGACACCGCAACCACGAGAACCATGCAGCCAGCTAGGACACCCGCGCGGAACCTGACCAACACCGGCTACACCTCCCTTCACGTACTCGATTGACCGAGCGACACCTACGCTTTTTTCGCATGCTTCTTGAAAAACGCGACGACGAGGCCAATTGCTACCAGCAACCCGACCAGAGTCAGGACGACCGGAAGATTCGTCGTGAATTCTTCCGTGCTCTTTTTCACGGCCGGTTCGATGATGGGTTCGGTCGCTCCCGCGATCGAAGCCATCGCCATCGACGCCAGCGCCACCACCGCCAGAACGGCCGTGAGGCCCTTGACGCGAGCCGATGAGAGGATCTTCATGTGTTACACCCCCCTTCATTGATTTGAACTTTCCTAACCTCAAGCGACTGCTCGCTTGAAGAACGAGACCACCACGGAGGCAGGCAAGTAAATAGCGCCAACCGCGAGTGTCAACCGAAAACCTTCCCAAAACTGTTCGACCATCATGTCAACCTTGGCCTAATCATTACCCAAAAAACCATGCACAAGAACAAGCCACAAAGCGCACCAACTATGAACACCGCGCTTTCCTTATTTCCTTCGGCAAGAACAGCCTCAGATTTAGGCGTAAGTTCCACTTCGCCACCACCAGCACCGGCTTTACCTTCTTTACCTTCAGGCCCAGGCGGACCTTCGCGCCCTTCAGGCGCAGCAACAGCCGCGTACCGTGCGTAGACAGTAGTGGAGCAACCACTACCAGAATAGTTCGACACCTTCCACTTTTGTTTCGCTCCAACCAGCAACTCAGCGTGTGTGAACCATTCACTAGCCGCCGACAAATCAGTCACTTCTTTACCGGCCACAACTACCGTGTAGCTGCACACGCCCGATATAGACGGCTCAAGCAACCCGACGTAGACATACATCGATTCCGTAGAGGACGCTTCAACTTCGGAGCCCGAGAATGTTCACTGTACCCACTAGGTACAGACACTTCGAGAGCTTCGCCCGCCGCAAACGCGTGTGGCGCACAAAAACCGCCGAACGCGACCAGGACCGCTAGCAAAATAGCTGCGGTCCTGGCTGCCCGATGCATCACGCCACGGCCTTCCCTGCCTGGACCTTCTCAACACGTTCCAGCTTGAAGTACGAGTCGCGATCACTCCCTCGGTCCTGCAGAACCACAAGACCGACCAGCACGAGGCGATCGCCACGCTTCAACGTCTGGTAATCCGGTGCGCCCTGCACCTTGTCGAACTGAGCTGCGGAGACGGACAGCATCTCCACGTCGCCGTCGAACGTGTCGTACTCGAACTTCAGCTTCGGCGGGACCTGCACCCTTTCGCCCGTGTCACGAGCGAGGAACTCACTCGCAGCAGCAACCCCGCGGTACTCCGCCTCGACCTCGACAGGCAAACGATTCGGCATCTGAACCTCCGTAGGAAGGCCGGACACCATGCACAAGCAGAGGCGGGACGCGCCACGAGACGCGCCCCCTCCCCCGAGCCGCGTCAAAAAGCAACCTGCTGTGATCCGGCAAGATCATTCGGCGGAAGCAAACACAACACGTCGGACGGAACCGACCGGGCACCCGTCGCGCAATCTTGCCGGATCAGTCGCGACGGGGCCCGGAACGCCGCACTATACAGGCTACCCCCGCAGACTGTATGTTATGTCAACCTAGAAGACGTGCACGGCGCCAAGACCTGTACGTGACCCTCCCGCCACGCCTGCCATCACCGGACGTGGTTGGCCATAGTCGCAAGCGTCAGAGCCACCACGACGCTCAAGACGCCCAAGAGAACGATCACGCGGAGACGCGCCAGCTGGGCCGAGGACCTCGATTTGAAGTGTCGGTTGACGGCGCCCTTTGACCACACGGCACCAGGTGCGGCTCGCGGCTTATAAGAGGACACCTCACGAGACGGCGCTGCTCCAGTCAGGCCGGCGCGATCTTCGCGGGCTCGCCGATCGCTTTCCCAAGGCTCTTCCCGAAATGTGGGCACTTCTGACTATTCGACTCGGTCGCACGGAAGCTTTAGGCGAATGCGTTGTGGGCAGCCGGCTGGCGGTAGTAGCATCGTGGCAATGTCTCTTTGGTTGCTGCTTGCGCTGATGGGGCTGTTCAAGCTCCTGGTGGCTTCGCTGATGCTTTGGATTCCGTTCCGGGCGGACTCGGCGATGGTGTCCTTGGTCGATGAGGAGGACTCCGAAGGCGAGGACGAAGGTGGCACCAAGACGTTGCCGGGTTCGCCGAGGGAGCCGCATCCGAGACGACCGCTCTCTCCCCGGCCGCGCCGCGGCCCGCACGGATCTCCCGCTCTGCCCCCCGCACGGGTACGCGGCCCCGGGTCGCGCGTGCACGCGCGCGCGCGAGTCCAGCCTTAGAGAAAAAGAAGGTCAGCGGTTGCGCTTGCGCTGACGACGCGCGGCCTTGGCCTTGGCACGGCGCTTGCGTAGGCGAGCGGCACGTTCATGGGCGGAGCCGGGGTTGCCGAGTCCGTCGACGACGGGCGCCACGCCACGGGCGTCACGGACGATGAAGAAGGCGATCCCTCCGAGCAGGAGCGCGCCGACGATGAAGATCGGAAGTAGGACGCTCGTGGAGACGCTCGAGCTACTCGAGGAAGTCGAGGAGGTCGCGGTTTTGAGGGGGCTTTCTTCTTCTGCGCCTTCGCCGCTTGTGAGGTTGGAGAGCGCGCTTGAGGTCCCGAGCCCTTCCGCGCCGGCGGCCGATCCCGTAGCGGATCCCGTCGAGAGTCCGCCTGCGGATCCACCCGAGCCGAGTCCGGCGGTGGACCCCGCGCCGGCGCCGGACGCGCCGGTCTGTTTGGCCAAAGCTTCTTGGACGGCTTGGTTGAGTTGGGCCTTGTTGATCGTGGGCGTGGCGGCCGCCCCGGCGGATGCGATCAGCGTGGGCGCTTGGCTCGCCAAGAGGGTTAGAAGCAGGCTCGCCAGCAGCCGGTTGTGGGAGATTCGAAGCATCGAGTTGAAAGGGTTGGGAGAAGCGAGAATAGCGCCTAGGCGCGGGCGCTGAGCGCCTCGCGGGAGACCTCCATAGAATGGGTTGACGATGGCTCCGAAGCAGAGACAGGTGAGGATCGAGCAGCGCGGCGCCCAGCAGGCGATCGAAGCGCTCGAGCAGCGCAGCGACGAGGAGCTGGAGTCCGAGACAAAGTACAAGTCGGCGGCGCTTGCGATCCTGGGGGCGCGAGCTTCGGAGCGCTTCGACGCCGAGCAGGCGCGGGCCTATTTTCAGAGAGCCATCGCGGCCGCGCGTCCTCAGGAAAGGATGCAGATCAGGCGCATGGCGGACGCTTCGCTGGCTTTGGCCGAACGCAGAGCGGGCGATTTGAAGGAGGCTGTGGAGCGCCTGGGCCACACGCCGCCGAGTGGACGTCAGATGTTTGCTTTGCGGGCGATGGGGCTGCTCATCCCCCCCGCCAGCGCCGGAATCGTGGCTCGCATTCGCGGAATCTTGTTGATCGTGGCGCTCATCCTGCTGTTGCTCGCCGTCGGTTTGGGCGTGGTCGAGTTGATCGCGCTTCCGTTTGGCGGTTTGGGGCTCGCGCCGGGGATCCTGCTGGGCCTGTTCTTGGCGATCGCGGTGGTGGCGATCGCGGCGATGATCGGGCGCAGGCGGCGCGATCGCGCTAAGGCCGCCGGGCCGAGCTCGAAATAGACGTCGCTCGCCCCGTCTTCGGGGTCACGCATGCCCGGTTGGGCGAGGCGCGCGGGGGTCTAGCTCGAAGAGAGCGTGGCGCGGCTGATCACCACCGGCGTCCGCGGGGCTCCGTCCTGGGGTGGGTCGGTCGGCAGCTTTGAGATGCGCTGCACGCCGGCGAAACCGCCGACGACGTTTCCGACCAAGGCGTATTGGGGCGGCAGGGGCGCGGAGGTGGCGGTGACGATGAAGAACTGGCTGCCGGAGGTTCCGGGCGGGTCGCTGCTGGTCTTGGCCATCGCGACCGTGCCGAGCGTGTAGCGCGTGTCGGCAGGCGGTGGCTCGACGATCTTGTAGCCGGGCCCGCCGGAGCCGTCGCCGTTGGGGTCTCCCCCCTGGATCACGAAGCCGGCGGCGACCCGATGGAAGGTGAGTTCGTTGTAGAAGCCGCTCTTGACGAGGTAGGCGAATGAAGAGGTCGTGAGCGGGGCGCGGCGCACGTCGAGCTGGATCTGGATCGGGCCGCAGTTGGTCGTCAGTTCGACGATGTAGCGTCGGGCGGGGTCGAGCTTGAGCGCAGGCTTGCGCACGTTCTGGGTGCCCTTGGGCACGGGGGTCGCAACCTTTGTGCACTTGCCGGCGGGAGTGCCCGTAGCGGTCTTTGCCGCAAGCAAGGTTTCCGATTTGGATTTAAAGGTCGTACCCGCGGTGGTTCCCCCTCCCCCCCGCTCCCGCCGCAGGCCGAGACGACCAAGGCCATCGTCGTGGCTCCGACGCAGGCCGAGAGGCGCGGAGCGACTGGGCGAAGGTGCATCTGGGGCAGCATAGTCGTGCGCTTGGGGGCCGAGGTCGATGTTCGCACGTTCTTAAGCGGGTCTTCGCTATTCCCAATACTGAATAGGCTTGCGGGGTGAGCGAAGGTTTGTGTTTGATCGTGAATCCGGCCGCCGGGGGCGGCAAAGCCGGCCGGGTGCTGCCGGCTGTGGCGGCGGCACTGGAGGACCGTGGCTTTGGGGTGCGCAGCGAGCTGACGCGCGATCTCCAACATGCCCGGGAGCTTGCGCGCGAGGCGGCGGGGCGCGGCGAGACGGTCGTGTGTTTGAGCGGCGACGGGATGGTCGGGGCGGTGAGCGAAGCGCTGCGAGGGATCCCGGGTTCGCTGTTGGGCGTGCTTCCTGGAGGCAGGGGCAACGATTTGGCGCGTGTGCTTGGTATTCCGGCCGACCCGGTGCAGGCTTGCGATGTGATCGCCGCCGGTTTCTCGCGGCCGATGGACCTGGGTGAGGTCGTCTCTGAAGCGGGGAGCGCCTGGGGATCGGAGAGTCACGCTTCCGATGGTGGGCGGTCGGAGGCGAAAACGTTCGTGGGGATCGCGAGCGTGGGCTTTGACAGCGAAGCCAACCGGATCGCCAACGAAGCTCCGTCTTGGTTGGGTGGGCTCGTGTATGCGTATGGGGCCCTGCGGGCGCTGATCTCGTGGCGTGCGGCGCGCTTCACGATCGAGCTGGACCCTCCGGGCGAGCGTCACAGCTTCGAGGTCTACAGCGTGGGTGCGGCCAACTCGAAGACCTATGGCGGCGGCATGAAGGCGGCGCCGGGGGCGCTGCTTGACGACGGGTTGCTGGAGGTGCCGGTGCTCGAAAACGTGAGCAAGCTGACATTCGTGGCGAAGATCCTGCCGAAAGTGTTCAAGGGCACGCACGTCGAGGATCCAGGTGTGAAGGTGTTCCGGGCACGCGAAGTGCGGATCGAAGCCGATCGGAAGTTCGTGATATACGCCGACGGCGACCCGATCGGCGAGCTGCCGGTGGTCGTCAGGGCGGTGCCGGGGGCGGTGAGGGTGTTGGTGCCGGCCGAGGGTCCCGGGACAGACGCTTTCCTTGCCGGCGCGGGCGCCGCGGCGGCTGCGCTGTGAGCGCGCTGCTGGGGCCGAAGCTCGCTTTGGCGCGGACGGCGGGCACGATCTCGCGATTGCGCGGCGGTGGTGGCACGAGCCTGCCGGGCAAGTTGTTGATGCGCTTGGAACCCGAGGCGATCGAGGCGCTGGGCGGGCGGTTGGAGATGGGGAGCGTGTTGGTGAGTGCCACCAACGGCAAGACGACCACGGCCGCCTTGGCGGCTGCGGTGCTGGAACGCGGCGGGCTCTCACTGGTGCACAACCAGGCCGGGGCGAACATGGCCGGCGGCGTCGCCTCGACGCTGCTGGAAGCGGCGGGGCGCAAAGGTGCGATCGCGGGCGAGCTGGGGTTGTTCGAGGTGGACGAGATGTGGCTCGATCAACTGGCGAGGCAGTTGCATCCGAAGGCGGTCGTGTTGGGAAACCTGTTCAGGGACCAGCTCGACCGCTACGGCGAGCTTGACGCGATCGCCGAGCGGTGGGCCGCCGCGGTCGGCCAGAGCGGCCCGGCGGGGGCGGCGGAGCTGGTCTGCAACGCCGACGATCCGCTGCTTGCCGACCTGGGGCGCGATCGGGAGAGAGTTTTGTATTACGGGGTCGAGGACGACACGTTGGCGCTCGAGGGCATGGCACATGCGGCTGACGCCAAGCACTGTCGCCGTTGCGGCGCTCCTTATGTGTTCGATGCGGTGTATCTGGGCCACCTCGGCCACTACCACTGCGCTTCCTGCGCTCAGAAGCGGCCCTCCCCCACTGTGCTCGCTCGCGCGGTGACGCTCGAAGGTGTGCGGGCAGCTCGCTTCACACTTTGCACTCCCGGGGGCGAGGCCGAGGTGAAGCTGGGGTTGCCGGGGCTGTACAACGTCTATAACGCGCTGGCGGCGGCGGCTTTGGGCGTGGCGATGGAGGTCCCGCTCGAGACGATCGTGGCGGGCTTGGAGGCCACGGAGGCTGCGTTTGGACGCGCCGAGACGGTGCGGGTGAAAGGCCGTGAGACGAGGATCTTGCTGGTCAAGAATCCGGCGGGCGCCAACGAGGTCCTGCGGACGCTGGCCTTGGAGGCGGGCGAGCACGACCTGTTGGGTGTGCTCAACGACAAGACGGCCGACGGGCACGACGTGTCCTGGATCTGGGACGCCGATTTCGAGTTGCTCGCTGGGCGCGTACGGGTCGTACGCTGCGCAGGCACGCGGGCACCAGAGCTGGCGCTGCGACTGAAGTACGCTGGGATCGACCCGGGGCGAATCGAGGTGATCGACGACCTCTCCGAGGCGCTGGAGAGGGCGGCGGGCGACCGCCCACAGAACGACGCCGACGGTTCCCATGACGGGATCGGACCTTCCTTCGACGAAGGCGCCGCGGGGGACGGTCACGGGACGCCGACGCTGTACGTCCTGCCCACCTACACCGCGATGTTGGCGCTGCGCGAGTTGCTGGTGCGACGCGGGGAGGTGAGCAGCTCATGGCGTTGAGCGAGTCGGGGCGAGGCACCCCGCGCTTGGACGAGAGGCCGGGACGCGCCTCGGTGGACGAGGCGGCGGGACGCACGTTGCGCGTGTGCGCGCTTTATCCGGATCTGATGAACATCTACGCGGACCGGGGCAACCTGTTCGTGTTGAAGCGTCGGTGCGAGTGGCGCGGGATCGGCTTTGCTTTGACGGGCAGCGGCCTCGGCGAAGCGCTCGACGGTGAGGCTCACGACATCTATTACATCGGCGGCGGCCAAGATCGCGACCAGCTGCTTTGCGCCGCGGACTTGGTGGAAGGCAAGCGCACGGCACTGCACCAGGCCGCCTCGCGGGGAGCGGTCGTGTTGGGCGTGTGCGGCGGCTATCAGCTGCTCGGTGAGTCCTACACGCTCGGAGACCAGCAACTGGAGGGCGTCGGCCTGCTCGACGTGCGCACCGTGCGCGAGGACGGCCCGCGCTTGATCGGCAACGTGGCGATAGAGGTCGACTTTGGCGGCGAGCAGAATGTACTCGCAGGCTTCGAGAATCACGGCGGGCGCACCTATCTCGGTCCGGACGAGGTCCCGCTTGGGCGCGTGCTCAAAGGCCACGGCAACGATGGTCGAAGCGGCTTTGAGGGCGCACAGGCAGGCAACACGATCGGCACCTACCTGCACGGCCCACTGCTGCCCAAGAACACCTGGTTCGCCGACTGGCTGATCGCCATGGCGCTGGGGATCGAGGTCGGCGATCTGGCGCCTCTGGACGACAACTTGGAGCTGCAGGCTCACATCAGCGCATGCACCGCCGCTGGCGTGTAATCGCCAATCCGTCGCATGCGATTGATACAGTTGTCTGTGACGGCGGGTGTTACGTCGAGGTCGACGCGATTGGCTGATACCCATGAATTCGAGGTAGCTCCTCGGATGGAGTTCGAGTCTCCCGCCCGCCGCCACATAGGCCCGTCGGGCTGTAACTGTTCAGGTTGTGGGGCAGGGGGTGGCGGCGAGGCCGCGAACGTTGTTATGTGTCCGAGGGTCGGCCGTCGTATGAGGATCTTGGGGCGCTTGTCGCTTCGCAGGCTGTGTTGATCGCGGAGTTGCGGGCGGAGGTCGCGGAGTTGAAGGCGCGTCTGGCGGCGAATTCGCGTAACTCGTCGCGGCCACCGTCTTCGGATGGGCTTGCCAAGCCGCCGGCACCAAAAAGCCTGCGCCGCTCGTCGGGTCGCAAGCCGGGTGGCCAGCCGGGTCATGAGGGTCGTCATCTACAGCGGGTGGAGCGCCCTGATGAGGTCGTCCGGCATCTCCCGTCGCGCTGTGAGGGCTGCGGTGGCGATCTCACCGACGGCGTGCTGATGGGCGAGGAGGCCCGGCAGGTCTTTGATCTGCCGCTGGTGCGTTTGAGGGTCTGCGAGCATCGCGCGCAGCGGCGGCGCTGCGCCTGCGGGCATGTTACGAGCGCCGGGTTTCCAGCGGGGGTGAGCGCTCCCACTCAGTACGGGCCGCGGATGCGGGCGCTGGGGATCTATCTGACCGCAGTTCAGCATCTGCCGTATAAGCGTGCCGCTGGGCTACTCTCGGACTGGCTCGGTGCGCCACTGTCAACCGGGACGCTCGTGGCGTTCGTCAAGGACGGCGCCGGTGATCTGAGCGCGTTCCTCGACCGGGTACATGAGCAGATCATCGACTCGCCGGTCGTGCATTTCGACGAGACTGGCATCCGCGCGGGCGGGAGAGGGCGCTGGCTGCACAGCTCCAGCACCAACACGCTGACCTTCTATGCGCTGCACGATCGCCGTGGCACCGAAGGTATCGATCACGCCGGGGTGCTGGCGCGCTTCAAGGGGATCGCCGTCCACGACGGGTGGCCGCAATACCGCGCCTACGGGAGCGCCGCTCACGCTCTCTGCAACGCCCATCACCTACGCGAGCTGTTGGCGATCATCGAGCAAGATCCCGAGGGACAGTCCTGGGCCGCCAAGATCGACCTCCTGCTGCGGGCACTGCACGTCACTGTCGAGGACGCCAAGGCCACCGGGGAGCAGTCGCTGGACCCGTGGACGCTCGCCGGCTACCGCGCCGCCTACGAGCAGATCATCGTGCTCGGCCACCAGCAGAACCCGCCCGGCACGATCCCCACCGGCAAACGCGGCGTAATCAAGCAGACCCCCGCGCGCAACCTACTCGTTCGTCTGGACCGCGACCGCGAGCAAGTCCTGCGCTTCGCCCAGGACTTCCGGGTCCCATTCGATAACAACCTCGCCGAGCGGGACCTCCGCATGATCAAGATCCAGCAAAAGATCTCAGGCTGCTGGCGCACCACGGCCGGTGCAGACAGGTTCCTCGCCCTACGCGCCTACATCAGCACCACCCGCAAGCAAGGCCGCGACACAATCGACGCCCTCGCGCAACTCGCCCAACACCAGCCCTGGCTCCCCGCTACCGCCGGACCCTAACGGCGACCTGAACAGTTACGTCGGGCTCGATCAAAAAGGTGCAAAGGTAGGCGCCTGCGGTAGCACCCGCATATATCTGATGATCGAGCCGGCGGGCCGCTTTGCTATTGTTGTGTGCGGTTATCAGCCATTCGGAGGTAGCTCCTCCAGCACCCACACCCGACCCGCTCCGGCGGGTCGAGTTGTTTCTGAGGCCATGGACCTATCCGATTATCAACGTCAGTCGCGACGCACCGCCGAGTATCCCCGCGAGGCATGGTTGGCTTATCCCGCGCTCGGGCTGGCCGGCGAGGCCGGCGAGGTGGCCGAGCACGCCAAGAAGGCGATCCGCGACGACGAGGGCAAGATCAGCGACGAGCGCAAGGCGGCGATGGCGAAGGAGTTGGGCGACGTGCTCTGGTACGTGGCCCAACTCGCCACCGAGATGGGGCTCGACCTTGACGAGATCGCGGGACAGAACCTCGAGAAGCTCCTCTCGCGCCAGGCGCGGGGTGTCTTGTCAGGAAGCGGCGATGACCGCTGAGCCGTTCGCGACCGCGAACTTCGCATAGCGCTCGGCCAGGCGGGCGGGCACCAAGGCCTTGACGAGCACGCCCTCGGGGGTGTCCTTACGCTCCAGGTCTCCCACTGCCTCGTGCAGCTCGGCGAGCGAGCCTCCTTGGGAATACGGCAGAAGCAGCTCCATCGGGCGCAGGGTGTGGCGCAACTCCTGCTCCACGCGCGTTTCCAGCTCTGGCAGGCCATCGCCAGTGGCCCCGCTAACGAGGACAGCCTCGGGATGAGCCAGGCGCAGTTCCTCGCGCTCATCCGCGGAGAGCAGGTCGGCCTTGTTGAGGACCAGTACGCGGGGACGCTCGCCGGCTCCGATCTCCTCCAAGACCTCCTCCACGGCTTTGCGCATCGCGTCCCGGTCGTGCTCGGGTGCAGATGCATCGAGGACGTGCAGGAGCAGGTCCGCCAAGCGGGTCTCCTCCAAAGTCGCCCCGAACGCGTCTACCACCTGGTGGGGCAGCTTGCGGATGAAGCCAACAGTGTCGGTCAGGAGGTGGGGGCGCCCGGCGATGCGCAACATGCGGGTGCTCGGGTCCAAAGTGTGAAAGAGGCGGTCGCGCACACCCACCTCGGCTCCGGTCATCGCGTTGAGCAAAGTGCTCTTGCCCGCATTGGTGTAGCCGACCAAGGCGATCGTGGGCAAGGCGGCGCGCTCGCGCTCGGCCCGCATGATCGAGCGGGTTCCCTTGACGTGCTCCAAACGGCGGCGCAACGCTGCGATTCGGTTGCGCGCCAGGCGTCGGTCGGTCTCGATCTGGGTCTCCCCCGGTCCGCGTGTGCCGATCCCACCGCCGAGGCGCTCCAGGTGTGTCCACAGTCCGCGCATCCGCGCCAGGTTGTACTCCAGCTGGGCCAGCTCGACCTGTAGCTTTCCCTCGGCACTGGAGGCGTGGGTGGCGAAGATGTCGAGGATCACGGTCGTGCGATCGACGACTGGCATCCCCAGCGCTTCCTCGAGATTGCGCTCTTGGCGGGCGCTCAGCTCGTCGTCACAGGCGATCACGTTCGCGTCGCACTCTTGGGCGGCGCGCTTTGCCTCGGTCACCTTGCCCGGGCCTAGATAGGTGTTGGGGTGGGGCGCGTCGCGGCGCTGGATCAGCTCACCGACCACGGCCACGCCGGCCGTGAGCAGAAGCTCACGCAGCTCGTCCAAGTTCTCCTCGTCGGCAAGCGCGCCTATGCAGAGAGCGCGCTGGCGGGCGCGCTGTGGGGGTTGGTTCATCCACTTCGAGTGTAGGTCAACCTCCGAGCGAGGCCAAACGCTCGACCGCCTCACTCAGCAGCTCGTCGGGTGTGGTGAGCGCGATCCTGAACCATCCCTCCCCGCTTGGGCCATAGGCGCTGCCGGGCGAGACCACGACCGAAGCCTCCTCCAACACATGCTCACAATAGGCGACGGAGCTGTCGAAGCCCTCGGGGATCGGCGCCCACACGTAGATCGTGCCCTTCGGCGGATTCACATGGACGCCGGCCTTGGCCAGGGCGTCGCAGACCAGGTCGCGGCGAATCCGGTACAGCTCGTTCATGGAGGCGACCTCGGCGTCGGCGTCGGGCGAGAGGGCCGCGATGCCCGCCAGCTGGACCGCCTCGAACAGGCCCGAGTCGATGTTGGTCTTCAAACGCCAATAGTGCTCGATCGCCTCGGCGTTGCCGAGCACGGCCGCGCAGCGCCAACCGGTCATGTTGTAGCCCTTGGACAAGGAGAAGACCTCGACTCCCACGTCCTTGGCTCCTGGAGTCTGAAGGAAGGAGGGCGCGCGGTAGCCGTCATAGGTGGTCTCGGAGTAGGCGTTGTCGTGGACCACGAGGATGTCGTAGGTCTTTGCGAAATCGACAACCAACTCGAAGAACCCGGGAGGCACGATCGCGCCGGTGGGGTTGTTGGGGTAGTTGAGGAACATCAGCTTGGTCCGAGTCGCGGTCTGTTCGTCGATCGTGTCGAGATCGGGGACGAAGCCGAGGGCGGGCACCAAGGGCATCACGATCGGCTCGCCGCCGGCCATGAGCGGCCCACCGGTGTAAACGGGGTAGCCGGGGTCGGAGGCGAGCGCAAAGTCGCCCTGATCGAGGAAGGCGAGGTTGAGGTTGAAGATCGCCTCCTTGGCGCCTATCGCGGGGATGATCTCGCTGTCGGGGTCCAGGCCGACGTCGAAGCGCCGCGCATAGAAGTCGGAAAACGCTTGGCGGAAGTCTTGACGGCCGCGATTTGAGGGATAGCGGTGGGTTTGGGGCTCGGTGACCGCCTCCCTCATCGCCTCCACGATCAGGGCCGGAGTGGGTCGGTCCGGGTCGCCGATGCCGAGGCTGATCACGTCCACCCCGGCCGCCTTCTTGGCGGCGATCTTGCGCTCCAGTTCGGCGAACAGGTAGGGCGGTATGCGATTCAGTCGCTCACTCGGTCTCATGCGGCTTCCAGCTCCTTTACAAAATCTTCGCTGAGCCGTCCCTCGAAGACGGGACGCGCCCAGCCAGTCAAATTCACCTGCAGGTCACTACCGATCTCGACGTCGAGCTCTCCGCCGTCGAGTTGCACCGTGACGCGATTTGGGCCGCCTTCGAGGCGATGCGCGAGAGCGGCACCTGTCCCACCAGTTCCCGAAGACAGTGTCTCCCCCACGCCGCGCTCGAAAATGCGGGCGCGGATCGCTTTGCCTGGCTCGCCGGCCCGCCCTCCGCCATCGCGTGTCCTCGCATCGGAGGGCTCGGGCGCGCTCGCATCGGAGGGCTCGGGCGCGCTCTCACCCGGTCCGGGGGCATCGGCGCTTGGGATCTCGGTGTACCAAGACACGTTGGTGCGATTGGGGAACAGCTGGTGCGCTTCGATCGCGCCGCCGATCGCGGGCAGGTCGAGCGCTTGCAAGGTGGCCAGGTCAGCGACGTGGATCGCGCACTGGGGGTTGCCGATCGAGATGTGTTGAAAGCTCCATGCGCGTCCGTCGGCCACCAGCTCTCCGCGACCGTCCCCTGGTCCGCTCGGGTAATCCTTGGAGGTGAGTGAGGCCCTGCCCATGTCCACGCGGCAGGTGTCCGGTCCGGTGATCGTCGGGCGGATCTCCCCGGCGGCGGTCCCGATCGAGAAGGTGTCCCGGTCGGTCCAACCGCGCCGGCGCAGATAGAGGATCGCCTCGCGCGCCCCATTGCCCGAGAGCTCCGCTTCTGAGCCGTCGGGGTTGTAGATGCGAAGTTCCGCGACGAAACTCGGGTCCGTGGAGGGCGAGAGCAGAAGGATGCCGTCGGCGAACACGCCGAAGTGCCCGGCGCACAGCTTGCGGATGCGGGTTGGAGTCAACTCGAAGGACAACTCGTCCCGCTCCACGATCATGTAGTCGTTGCCGAGGGCCTGCCACTTCTCGAAACGCATAGGGCGCAGCAGTCTAGGGGCTCGGTCGAGCCGTGCGCGACTCGGGTCGGTCGAGCATGTGCATTATCTCCCTCGCCACTTCGTCTGGCGAAAGCTCGGTCAGGTCGATCGAGCGGACTCCCGCGAGCTTGCGCATCCAGGTGAGCTGCCGGCGGGCATAGTTGCGGGTGTGGCGCTTCATCGCTTCGATGTCGTCCGCGAGCAGGTCCTCGAAGCCGAGCGCCTTGCGCGCGGTGAAGCTCGCGCCGGCGGCGTGGGCGCGCAGAACCTCCTCTCGTGCCCCGCCCGCGAGTATCTCCTCGACGCGCGCGTCGATGCGGGTATATAGGGCTTCGCGCTCCATGGTCAGTCCGATCAGGAGCGTCGGGTGGCGTACGTCCTCGCTCCACAGTTGAGAGGGACCGTCCGGCGGCGATGGCTTGAAGTCAAGGTCCGCGAGTGCGGCGCGCAAATATAGGCCCGTGCCTCCCACGACGATCGGCCGCCGGCCTTCGGCCAGCGCGCCGTCGATCTCGGCATGCGCCAGCTTCGCGTACTGACCTGCGCTGAAGCTGGCGTCGATCGGCAGGAAGGAGACGAGCCGGTGCTCCAGTTCGCGCTGCTCGCGCTCGTTGGCGACGCCGGTCAGGGTCTCGATGCCTATGTAGACCTGCATCGCGTCGGCGGAGATGGCCACTGGCTGCTCTCCGCGAGCGCGCAGGGTCCGCGCGACGGCGACGGCCATGGCGGTCTTGCCGATGCCGGTTGGGCCGAACAGGGCGATCACGCGTGGCGACGAGGTCGAAGCTTCACGCGGAGGCGCGGGCATTCGCGTAGGCTTGCACTTCATGCAGATCTCCGGCTCCAAAGTGTTGCTCACCGGGGCGACCGGCGGCCTCGGCCAGGCGATCGCGCAAGCGCTTTCGGCGAGCGGCGCTCAACTGCTCCTCACTGGACGACGGGTCAACGTGCTCGAGCCCTTGGCTTCCGAGTTGGGGGCGCGGGCTTTGGCGGTGGATTTGAGTGAGGCCTTGGAGGTCGATCGTCTGCTCTCCGAGGCCGGCGAGGTCAACATTTTGGTCGCCAACGCGGCTCTCCCGGGCGCCGGGAAGCTGGATGCGCTCACGATGGAGCAGATCGACCGTGCCCTGGAGGTGAACCTGCGAGTCCCGATCACGCTTGCGCACGCTTTGGCTCCTGAGATGGTGGCGCGGGGTCGCGGTCAGCTTGTGTTCATGTCTTCTTTGTCGGGTAAGGCGGCGACGGCCGGCAGCTCGATCTATAACGCCACCAAGTTTGGCTTGCGCGGTTTCGCGGGCGCGATGCGGGCCGAGTTGCACGGCACGGGAGTCGGTGTCTCGGCGGTCTTCCCAGGTTTCATCCGCGAAGCCGGAATGTTCGCCGAGGCCGAAGTACAACTGCCCAAGGGTGTTGGCACGCGCAGCCCCGAGGACGTCGCCAAGGCGGTCGTCGGAGCGATCGAGCACAACCGCGGCGAGGTCAACGTCGCGCCTATCGCTTTGCGCCTCGGTTCCGTTTTCGCCGGGATAGCGCCCGAGCTGTCGGCCACGTTCACACGCAAGTCGGGCGGCGACAAGATCGCCTACGACCTGGCCGAGGGCAACCGCACCAAGCGCTAGACGCCAGCGAACGTCCATCTAAGCTCGCGAGTCCCGACACGTTCAAGCGCTACGGGCTGGGTAGCTCTCGCCAAGCACCTGGGTCGTGGCCGGGAACGATGGTGGCCCGGGAGTGCGCGCGAGCATAGGTTTGGATCTGGCTAAGGCTGTGCTCGAAGGCGCCCCGGTTGTGCGTGAGCCACGGGCGCTTGCCGGAGTGGATCGTGGCGAGGGTGTAGGCGGCGTCGGCTGTGAGGAGCGTCTCGCCTTGGCCCTCCCCGTCGCCCGCCCCGTCCCCCCCGCGCAAGATCAAAGATATGTGCCCGGCGGTGTGGCCCGGGGTGGAGGCGAGTGTGAGCGAGCCATCGCCGAACACGTCGATCGTTCGCTCAAACGGCCCGCTGGGTTTGACGTAGGGTGCGTTGAAGTCGATCGTGAGGTAGCTCGGTCGCGGATCGATCTGTGCGTGCGAATAGCCGTGCAGCAGGGAGTCTCTCGCCCAGGCCGCCTTCCACTCGCGCGCGTCCACGAGCACCTTCGCTTTGGGGAAGTCGCGCAGGGCGCTTGCGTGGTCGAAGTGCAGGTGGGTCATAATGAGGAGCTCGATCTCCCGCGGGTCGATTCCCAGTGTGCGCAGTTGCGCGCTCGCGGTCTGCTCGGGTTGCATGTGGGGGTGTCTTGACATCGCCATGCCAACCGGACCCAGGTTGCGAAGGCGCTCGCGCACGGTTCCGCTGGCGATGGAGCGGTCCATGCCCGTATCCACGAGCACGTGTCTCGCGCGCGGGTGCTCCAACAAGTAAGCGGGGATTGGGATCGGGCTGAGATCGCTATGTCGCACGCCCACCCCGAACGCCTTCAGCGTCTGGAGCAGACCCGACTTGCGCTCAAACCAATTTGGGGGCATCGCCAGCGTGCCACACAGCAGCGGGCGGAGGGTGAGCGTTGCGCCCTGTTGGGCGCCCGGCAAGGGAAACTCGGCGGGTTGGGGGACGGGGCGGCAGTTCATGGGGTGTGAACCCGTTGGTCTGCGGCCCGGTGGGGGCTGGCGCGAACGGGCGGAAGCTGGGCGGCGAGGAAGTCGTCGAGATGTCCGTTGAAGAGGGCGGGGCGCTCGAGCATCATCATGTGGCCGGCGTCGGCCAGCAGCACGCACTTGGCGTGGGGGGCGAGCCGCTTGAAGGCGTGCAGGTCGGCGAGCGGGGCGATGTGGTCGTGCTCGGCGCCGATCGCGAGGATCGGGCATCCCACCTCGCCGAGGCCGTCGTAGGGGTCGCTGTGGCCGATCGCTCTGGCTGTGGGTAGCGCTCCTTTGGCTCCCGCGCCGGCGAGGATCAGCGCGGCGATTTGGGGGGGCAGTCCGGCGGGTCTCCACACATAGGGCCAGAGAGTGGCCCTACGGAGCGCCCGGGAGCGCGCGATGGCGCGCTTTAGGGGCGAGGGCAGCGGAAGGGGGGTGGTCAGGGCCTCGGTGTAAGTGGCGAGCGTGGTGAGCGGTCGGCGGCGCGTGTTGTGGGGTACTTCGCGGCCGCCGAGCAGGGCGGCGAACGTGGCGACGGTGGCACCGACGAAAATGAGGCCGTGGGTGAGCTTTGGGTGGCGGCGTGCGAAGCGCAGGGCGATGGGGCCCCCCATCGAATGGCCCACCACGACGACGCGCTCCAACCCTCTTTGGTGGACGAGCCGAGCACCCGTGTCGGCGAGCAGATCCAGGGAGATCGGGTGGCGGGGCATCTGGGAACCTCCGAACCCGGGCAGGTCGAGTGCGATCACGCGCCCGTGTTTGGCGAGCAGTGGCAGGGTTTGCGTCCAGTGCTGCCAACAGCCACCGAGCCCGTGCACGCAGAGGAAGCCGAACTCGCCTTGGCCGAACTCGACGTAGCGCACCGAGCGCCCGTCGATCTGCGTGTCGAGCTCTGCGGCGATCACTGCTGCTCCAAAGGGGCCTGGGCGAGCAGCCCGAGAGCGAGCGTTTCGCGCGCGCGGTCGAGCACCTGCTCGAACTGGGCATCGGTAAGCCCCATGTTGGCGGGCCCCAGGTGGGAGGAGATGACCCCGTCCCAGGCGGCCCACAGAAACGTGGCGGTGCTGTTGGCGTCGATCGCGCGGCCCAGGCCTTCGTCGATGCCCTGTTGGATCTCGCGGGCCATGCGCCGTGTCTCCTCGCGGATGCGCTGGGCGACGCGCGCGGTGGCCTGAGGCGTCAGCTCGGCACCTGGGCGGTCGGGCGGGGGATAGCGAAACAGCTGGTAGTAACGCGGATGCTCGCGCGCGAAGCGCAGATACCCGTCGGCGAGGCCGAGCAGCCGCTCAATCGGAGAGTTACCCGCCTGGAAGCCTTCGTCGCAGTACTGCTGGTCCAGCTCCAGCGCGCGGTCGATCAGGGCGCCATAGAGCCCCTGCTTACCTGCGAAGTGGGCATAGATCGAGCCGACCGCGACATCGGCCCGCTCAGCGATGTCCTCCATCGTCGTGGCCGAATACCCCCGCGTAAAGAACAGCTGCTCCGCCGCGTCCCTGATCGCGGCGGCTGTCCGGGCCTTGCGCCGGTCTGTACGCGAACCCACGCGGCCCGCGAGCGGTGTGGCGACGGTAGGTTCACTCATTGCAATAAGATAGCAGTCCTGTAGTGTGATTGCAGTTCTGGGAGGAAACTACGAAAGGAACGTTCGATGGTCTTGCTGGTGAAGCTGGGAATCTGCGAGTTGGCGGTGGCCGCGCTGTCGGGCTGGGCAATGGTGCTGATCGTGGAGCGCCCGCAAGCGCTTACACGGGCCGGAGTGCGCCACACGGGCCGCATCAGGCAGGCACATTTGGACCTCTTGTTCATGGGCACGATCGTGACCGTCGTGGGCCTCGCGGTGCACCCTGTCCCCGTGTGGGTTGGCGCATTGCTGGTGGCCGGTGCCTACCTACAGCCGCTGATGTTCATACCACTGGCGGTGCGCCCCGAGTTGGGCGGGAGCTTGGCCTTCAGGACCCTGAGTGGGATGTTGTTCAGCGCCTCCTCGGTGGCTTGGGTTTCGTTGGCCGTGATCGTGCTGTCGCGGTGAGGTGAGATCGTGCTCGCCTGGACACCGAGCCCGTGACCGGGCGCGTCGTGCTCCGCTCCCAGAACCGGCCGGCGTGCTCAAAACCGCTCCCAACGGATGATCTGCTCGAGCGGTCTGCGACGTACGGGGCCGAAGCGGCCCAGCGGGTATCCGACCGGGATCACGGCAAACGTTCGCAGTCGCCGTGGGATCTCGAGTGTGCGCTTGACGTCGCGCTCGGCGGCGAGGTGAAGCGTCGTCAGTGTCGCCCCCAAACCGAGTGCCCGCGCGGTCAAGAGCACATTCTGGACTGCGGGATAGACGCTAGCCGCCTCGGCCATCGCGCTCGCGCGTGGCGCTTGGAAGATCGTCGTTATCGCTCCGCGCGGCCCCAGCTTGGCGAGCGCTCTCATGAGCCCTCCCCAGTTGCCCCGCGAGCGCTTCAGCGGCGATTGTGCTTTGTAACACGCCACCAGCAATGCCGGGATCTCGGCGGAGTGCTCGCCCTGGTATTCGGTTGCCTTGCGCAACCTCGCGAGTTGTCCTTCGTCCATCGTCTCCGATCCACCCTTCCCGGCGCTCGCCCAGTAAAGGGTCAGGCATTTCCTCCAGATCGGCTTGAGCGCGGCGATCTGGGCGCGGTCGGTCACCACCACCCACGTGCCGCCCTGCGCGTTGCTTGCGCTTGGCGCCCACGTGGCGGCCTGTACGAGCTGTTCCAACAACTCGCGCGGCACCGGTCTGGCTTGAGCCTGCGCATCGCTCGCATCGTCAACATCACATCCCACAGGCCGGCATCGAGACCAAACCTCAGCTGCGGCGGAAGAGTGTTCGTCGTCTCGACGCTCATGGCAGCGCGGGCGCCAAGGCGCTCGCGAGCATCGCGAGATCGTGCGAGCTGGGTGCTTGCTCGGGTTCAAGCAGCCATTGGATCAACAACCCGTCGAAGATCGCCACAAGCAACGATGCCACCGCACGGGAGCTCGAATCGTCGGTTGACTGCTTGGAGAGCAGTCCCTTGACCATCTCTCTGCCCCGCCGGTAGGCGTCGATCAGGCCGTCCCGCACTTCCTCGGACTGCTCTGCTTGGGCCAGTGCCTCCACCCATGCTCGCACGAGCGGTCGGTTGCGCTCGAATGTATCCGGCAGCGCTTGTGCGACGGCGACCAGCGGCTGCGCCTCGCGCGCGGCCTCCTCGGCCGCTTGCGCGAGCTCGGCAAACCAGCGTTCGAAACCGGTGAGCAGCGCGGTGTTCAGCAGTTGCTCGGTCGAACCGTAGTGGTAGCCGATCGCGCCCAGGTTCGTCCCGGCCGCCGCCACGACATCGCGCGCGGTCGTGCGGGCGAATCCGCGCTCTGTCAGACATCGCAACGCGCCCTCCAGCAGCGCCTCACGATTGCTCGCCCGCAGGGACTTGGGTTGGGGTGTCAGTTGGCTTGGGGTGTCAGTTGGTACATTTGTCTGGAACAATTGTACCAGGAGGTTCTCGCTCCTGGCTGCGTATGTTTGCGGACGAGTGGATCGGCCAATGCGCCTCAGCACGCTTCTTCCTTACGCGAAGGAGAGCGCGCTCGCCAAGCCCGAGAGCTTGTCCGCGTTGGGGGTGCTCTTTGGATCCCAGCGGCCTTCGATGCGGGTCGGCTGCAAGCGCGCGGAGAGCTGCTCCGCCAGCACCGAGCGGCGATGGCTACGACGAATCGTCTCGCGATGGTCCGCGTCGGACAGTCCGTAGGCGAAGCGCTGCATTGCCGCGTCCGATTCCCACAGCGTGAAGGTGCAATTGCCGCTTGGCGGAAACCCGGCCGAGACGGCGGTCACGAGGCCCTCGCTGCGCAGGAACGGAGTGGCCTTGGGCGTGATCCGAACGAACGCGGGCGTGTTCGAGCAACGAGCTGCGACCTAGCGTGAGCGCCGCGATCGGGCCCTCTGCCGGGGTCGTCTCCGCAGGCCTCGAGCGTGGAACGTCCGCAACGGGCGAGCGACCCCTGAAGGCGCCACGCGATTGCAACACGAGCGCCTGGACGTGCCAGGCCCAGCGGCACTCCTGCCACTCTCGTGTCAGCGGCGCCTCGTGCAGGAAGGCATCGCATGAGTCCTGCTCGTCCCACACCATCAGCGTGATCGCACGACGCAAATCGGGCATGCCCCACGGCGAGAAGCCGGCGGAGCGATGGGTGCCCAAGCAGGTCATTGTCTTTGCAAAGCGCGCTCCCGGCGTGAAGGCGAGCGCACGGTTTGCCTGCAGGCGCCAGCGAATCGAGCGCGCAACCGAGGGAAAGTCGCACACGTGGATAGAGGCGATCGGGCCAGCCGGGTTCAACTCGCCCCAACCCCTTCCCCGGTTGGTGTCAGCGGCGAGCGCTCGGCGTCGAGACGCGAAAGCAGGCGCACGCGAGCCCCGTGCTCTGGGGCATACGTGATGAAGCGCCGTCGTGGCGCCTCCGGCTTGCTCCGCGGCGCGCTCAGCTCAAAGCGTTCCAGCACACGCCGCAGGACGATTTTCATCTCGAGCGTCGCAAACGACGCTCCCAGGCAGCGGCGAATGCCGCCGCCGAAAGGGATCCAAGTGTATGGCTCATTGTGCTTGTCTTCGAAGCGCTCGGGTCGAAAGCGCTGAGGCTCGGGGTAGATATCGGGATGGGTGTGCATGAGGATCGTGGAGACGCACAGCAGCGTGTCCGCCGGCAGCGTGTATCGCCCGAGCGCCGTGGTGGCGGTGAGACGTCGCATAGCCACCCCCACGACCGGACGCGAGCGCAACGTCTCCTTGATCACACATTCCAGATAGTCCTCTTCTCCTTGAGCGAGTGTGTCTTGCAGGCGCGCGAGGACGGCCTGGTTGCGCACCAGCCGCTCAAAGCTCCAGGCGAGCGCCGTGGCGCTCGTCTCGTGTCCCGCCAGCAGCAATGTGACGAGCTGATCGCGCAGCTCGCCGTCGCTCATCTCGTGGTCGTGCTCGTCGCGGGCTTGTATGAGCAGCGAAAGGATGTCCTCGCGCTCGGAGAGCTTTGGATCGTTGCGCTTGCGCTCGATCTCCTGGTAGAGGAGGCCGTCAACGCGATCTCGCAGCGCAAGGAAGCGTCGCCACGGGCTGCGCGCACCGAGGTCGCGCTGAAGGATCGGCCACAGCAGCGCCGGCGAGTGGATCAGCTTGGGCAGCAGCCGTTCGAGCTCGGCGGCCCGCCGGGCGTCCTCGACGCCGAGCACCACGCGCATGATCACCCTCAGGGTGATCGCCTGCATCGCCGGGTGAATTGGGAACTCCTCGCCGGGACTCCAGCGATCGATCTCCTCGTCGGCGAGCTGCTCGATCGACTCGCCGTACACTCCCAGGCGTTCGCCGTGGAACGGCGGCAGCATCAGCTTGCGTCGCTCCATGTGACGCTGCTCGTCGAGCAGCAGGATCGACTCCGGGCCGGCCACCGGCAGGGTGAAGGAGTTGCCCTCACCGGCGTGCAGCACGCTTGGATCTCCGGTGAAGATGCGCTTGGCTTCGCGCGGGTCGCCGACCATCACGATCGAGCCAAACGGCCACGCATTCAGCGAGAACACGTCGCCGTAGCGGCGACGGCAGCGCTCAAGCAGGTCGTGCTCGCGCAGCAGCCACCACAAGCCAAGCAGGTGCCTGGGAATGCGGGGTTCGGGTAGCGGCGCGTTCAGTCCGAATCCCGATGGTGTCGGGGATGGCGCAATGCCCGGTCGGACTGTCATCGGCGTCTGGCACATATGTCTGGTACAAATGTACCATGAACTCGATAACACTGACCGTGGGAACGATCGACTATCAGGACACGGGCGGCGCGGGGCCCGTGGTTGTGCTCGTCCACGGCCTGCTGATGGACGGGCGCCAGTGGCGCAAGGTGGCCGAGCTCGAGCCCGACCACCGCTGCATCCTGCCGACGCTGCCGATGGGCGCCCACAGTCGGGCGATGCTGCCCGACGCCGATCTGACACTGCCCGGAATGGTGGGCATCCTCGCGGAATTCCTGGAGCGGCTCGACCTGCGTGATGTGACGCTCTGCTTCAACGATTGGTGCGAGGCGCCGATTATGATCGCCGAGAGAGCAGCCGAGCGCGTTGGCAAGCTCGTAACGGTGTCGTGTGAGTCTTTCGAGAACTACCCTCCGGGCCTCGCCGGGCACGCGGCATGGATGGCGGCGAAACTCCCCGGAGGCGTGCCGCTGATGCGCGCCACGCTGCTATAGCCCACGCTGCGCTCGCTGCCGCTGATCTTCGGGCAGATGACCAAGCACGGCGTCCCCGATGGCCGCCTGGTGGAACTCGACGACTGTTACACGCTGATCCCCGAGGACCAGCCGGGACCGCTTGCATCGCACATGCGTGAGTTCATCGCGGACAACTAACGCCTTCCTCGGCGGAGCGTAAAGCTGCGGATGGGGAGATCTTGCAGCTTGGATCGGTAACGGTTCCTTTGATGACGTGCTTGCTCGCGCCGGCCGTTTTGGTGTGGGGTTGGTGGTTATGGTTTTGTCGTGTTGGTTGCGAGTGTGGTGTGGATTGTTTGTCCCCGCTCGGTGAGCCGCCACGCGTTTGACTCTCCGCTCTCGCGGCCCGTTCCATTGTTCTGGATGAGCTCTGCGCGTTGCAAGCGTTTGAGCAGCTTTGAGGTCTGGCCTTGGTCGGACATGCCCGCGTCCTCCCCGACCTGTCTGTTGCTCGCGCCGGGGTTCGCGGCGATCGTGGCGAGCACGAGCGCGGTGCGATATGTGAACCGCAACGACAGGTCCCGGAATGGGTCTGAGCCCGGGAGCTTGTGGCGATCCTCGCCATGCGGGCGCTGCCTTGCTGTGTCCTCGACCGGGCCCGCGCGCTCTGTCTCGCGTTGGGAGGCTGCTGGTCCCAGGTAGGGCAAGACGATCATCCCGGTGAGTGACGGGGCGAGCTGGGTGAGCGATCCCGGGTCGCGATCGAGCAGACGAGCGTGGATCACGGCTAGCACTCCACCGACCGTGCTCTCCGCTGTCAGGGCCGGCGGGGTGCGCTTGCCGCGCACTTCACGGCGTCCCTCGTCAACCACCGCAGCCAGCGCCTCGAGAACCTCGCGCCGCCGCGCTGATACCGCTGGTCCGCCCTTGAGCGTCTCGATCACGCACAGGCGCGCGAGTTGCGGCTCCTCAGCGAACACCCCCAGGAGGCTCTCCAACCCGGCGCGAATCCGGGTCGCCCAGCGCCCCTGCCGCTCATAGGCAGGGAACGCTCTCTCACGAATGTGCTGGAGTGCCTGCTCGAACGCCCCCAGAAAACAAGCGTCGCGATCGTCAAACAGGTCATAGAACGTGCGACGGGACACACGCGCACGCTTGCACACACGACCAACAGTTGCACCCCCAAGCCCATCCTCACCGGCGAGTTCCTGCATCGCAAACAGCAACCGGCGGCGTTGCATCTCCACCACATGCGCACCCTCGCGCACAGCATGTCCTCCCGCCGGCTCACGAGCCTTGGCGTTGATGCTCATAGCCCGCCCCTGGGGCCCGTATCGCTCACCGCCCGCTTGACCTCTGCGCCCCTCGTGGTGAGCCTCCAGGCGTTCGGTGCGCCCCTGCCGGGTGCCAGTCCCGTGTTGTGCAGGAGCCCAAGCCGCTCCAGCCTGCCCAGCAGCTTCGATATCTGCCCTTGGTCGGCGATCCCCGACGCCACCCCGACCTCACGGTTAGAAGATCCCGGCGCGGCAGCGACATACAACAACACCCGGATCGTGCGATGCGTCAACCGCATCCCCAGGTCACGCAACGGGTCGCCGACCTCACGCTTGCTAACCAGATGACTCTTCGGCGGCACGGGCCGCTCGAGCTCCTCGCGCACGGCAATGGGACCCAAATAGGGCAGCACGATCACGCCCGTCAACGCTCCCGCCAACTCCACGAGCGGCGCGGACGGCTCATCGAGCATGCGGGCATGAACGATCGAGAAGACCGCGCCGACAACACCCTCGGCGGTGAGCGGCGGCGGACTCTCACGATACTTGCCTTCCCTGCGCCCCTCATCTACCGCGAGGACCATTTGGGCCAGCACCGCCTTGCGTCGCTCAAGGGCGCTGGGACCTGCTCCCAAGACCTCCACGATCAGCAAGCGACCCGCCCCACCGTCATAGTCGAAACATTCCAACAGCACGGTTAGCGCGGCGCGTATCCTCGACCGCCACGGCCCTGGCTGCTCAAACGCGGCCTCCACGACCACAGCGATCCGCCCAACCGCGTCCTCCAGAGCAGCAAGGAAACACGCTTCGCGATCCTCGAAAAGCTCATAGAACGTGCGCCGCGAGACACCCGCTCGTGCCACGACACACGCTACCGTCGCATCCCCCAACCCCCGCTCAGCACTGATCTCGACCATCGCGGAAATCAACCTCGCGCGTTGTATCTCCCCAACACGCGTACGGTCAGCTACCGATGCTCCGTTGTTGCTGCCGCGACGCGCATCTCGCGCCCGTGTATCCCCACCTGGAGAGGGCATGACAAACACACCCCTAGCCTCTCTTCTCGACCCACCCGGTACAGCGAGCACAACCAGCCTCTCGGCCACCGTCAAGGAGGCACCCCGACAAGCGCTCCGACCCCATCATCGCCTATACCTCCTACGTGCCTGCCTTTCGCAGCCCCCGCGCCTACCCCTAACCTTCTTCCTGCACGCTTTCAGCGCACCAGCGAGCCTCTGCGCGCGCGTCAACGCCTTGGGAGCCACCTTCGTCTCGACCGGAAACACAACCGCGGGTACCGCAACGAATGGGAGAGGAGCAGGAGGCTCCACAAACGTATTCGGGTACACACTAGTAGTAAAGGTCTCATCCGCACCGAACACAGTCCCATCCACATTCGTCGCGGTGATCCTGTAATGGTAAACAGTACCCGGCTGAAGACCAGTCAAGGCAAGCGAACCGGTCGCTTCGCTCAAACCCGCACCAACTGACCCGAGCCCAGTCGACGGTCCATATGCGGTGTCAGTCCCAATTTCAAAACCGTAGGTCGTCACAAGACCCTGCGTATCGACCATGCCCGAGATCGTCGCCCCATTCTGACTCACCGCGCTCGCCCCGCCAGTTCCCACCACAGGAGGGGTGCGAGGAGCGGTCGTAAACACCTCGTCCCGGCTTATGACCGAGCCCAGCGCGTTGGTTGCGACAAGCGCAAAGTGATAAGTGGTCTCCGGACGCAGTTCGCTCGCTACGACCGTAGCCGTTTTCACTTCACCACCGGAGCCGACATCGGTGGAGGTCGTGCTCCGACCCTCAGCGTAGGGGTTCGCCGCGCCCTGCGCGAGAGCATCCTGATAGTCCGCATCGTCGATATACACGAAGTTGTAGCTCGTTGGCGAACCCGCGGGATTGACAGTGCCAGAAAATGTCGCGCTGATTCGGGTGGCATTCTGCGCTTCCCCAATATTTACTAGTGGTGGGCCAGCCGGAACACCCAGGGCGTAGATCTTAATCCTGTGGCCGCCCGCATCAAATGCGTAGACATCGCCCGATGCGCTACTACCGACGGTAGCGTTGACAGCGACATCGTAGGAGCCGCTGAGCATACCAGGCCCTGCTTCACCGAATGCTTCGAGTCGAGTCCCTGTCGAATCGTATCTCGCAATACTAGACCGCAAACTGATATAGACGTTGTTGTCAATAGGGTCGACGGCCAGGCCCCCTCCTGTTTCAGCGACCCTCATCCCGACCGCGGCTTCTTCATTTATGTTGAACTGCGACGCTTCGTACTTTGTGACAGAGCCAGAAGGGCCTATTTTCCCGTAAACGGCTCCTGTGGAGCCAGCGGCAACGCTACATATTTCGTTTACTTGCCACAACGAGGAAGTGTAGTTAGCGTTCGTGACGGGGTTCCCCGCCGGTGTGTACTCCTTAACAAGACTGGGGAAAATACTCACGTAGACGTTACCGGCAGGATCAACCGCCACCCCGCACATCTGTCCCCCACCACTCAATGAACCGAGGAATTCTCCCTTGGAACTATAAATTCTGACTTCGCCGGTGGCTGTGTTTGTAACATAGATGTCACCCTTAGCCGAACCCGCCGAAGAGCTATCGACCGCAATCTCATTCTCGGAGGGGTTAAGGGCACGGCCGACGCCTGTGATTACGTTGGTGCCCAGTGCTTCGAAGTTCGCCGGTTCGCCCGCCGCGTTGAACTTATATATATAACCTGCTTGCGCAGTTCCTTCTCCCGCCCCCATGTCGTAGACGTATACATCCCCACTGGGCTGATCGACGGCAATACCCCCGACGATGGAGAATACGCCCGAGCCCACGCCACCCGGACCGAATGACATGCCGCTGTATACGTGGGTGAATCGGGCGAGTGCGGGCACGGGGTAGAGCGCAAGCCCACCGAGGAGCGCGCACGATGCGCAGACGAGGACCAGTCCGCGAACTCTCTTGGTAACGCTCATTTCTTGCCCTTCCGCTTGACGCCCTTGCGGGACTTGGTTTTTGGGCAGTTGGTGGTGGTGATTTTGGTGTTTTGGTGTAGTTCGGCACCATTTTGGGCGATGAATGTTGTTGGCATTGTGAGTGTGGTTCTGCAGAGGTTGCCGTTTGCCGCGAGGGCCGAGTTGGGTCCTTGTGGGAGGTAGAGCTCGAAGCTCGAGATCGGCACATCGGGCACGTTCCGGAACGTTGAGCTTGTGATCCCTGCTTTGCTGATGAAGGTCGAGCCGATCAAATCGACCCTGACTCCGTAGCCCTGCAAGACGACGATCAGGTTCGGGAATTCTTCTCCTCCGTGAGAGACGAAGTACACCGGGCCGGTCAATCCGACGGGCAGGATCGGTGTGCTTGCCCTGGCTATCCCGACGATCGATCCTGGAGGGCAGTTCCCGGGGTTCGCGTTGAATATGCTGGCGGGACAGGCCTTCTGTAGTGTCGTGAGCCTTGAGGGTAGTCGCTTGGGTAGGGAGACCTTGACCTTCGCGATGTTCGCGAGCTTCGCCCCGGGTGGATATATAACCTTCGCGTCGAGGCTCGCGCCGTTTGCGCGCGAGGTCCGCCCCGATGTTGAGACCTTGAATTGTGGTTTGAATCCGAGGCCCTGGCAGTTGGTGACCTGGAACGGTGAGGACACCGCGACACCCGATCCTTCCTTGCTGCCGATCGTCGCGGTGATCGCGAGCTTGCTGCAGTTCGTCGGGTTCAACGTGAACCCTGGCCGGTCGATCGTGACGTTCACGACCTTCAGCTGCAAGGGGATGCCATCGAGCGCTGTTGGTAGCGGGTCGCTTGTGACCGTCAGCGCAGTGGTGTGTGGGTCGATGTTGATCGCAGCCCTGACCACGACGGTGCCCTGTCCTGTTGTTCCCGCGAGCGTGTAGGGGCCTGCTTTCGCGGGGACCACGATCGACAGTCCGAATGGTGCGCCCTTGTAGCCCTCTGTCAGGAATACTTGACCACCGCTCACAAGGAACGGGTCTGCGCCCGGTCCGGTCAATACCTGTGTATGACCTATCAGGCTCGTCTGGGGACAGGTCCCTTGTGCGGCTTGGGGTTCTTTGCACAATGGGACACCCGCGAGGGAACCCAGCAGTCCGGGTGGCATCTGTAGCTGCAGTGCGTTGAGGAACCCGTCGTGGTCGCTGCGACCGAAGGACAATGTGAACGGGCTGTATTCACCGGCTTGGATGCTTGTGGTGCCCGCGACGAACGACGGTGCGAACTGTGACCCGAAGCATCCCTGGTTCACTTCGAAGGTGGATGACGGCGTGGAGTCTGCGGTGAAGGGCGTGCTCCATGGCACAAGATCAAGCGCAGAGCTCGCCGGACCACAGACGCGGGGATTGGCTAGCACGGCGCGTGGACCGCCACCGAGCGTGAGCTTCAGTTCCCCAAAAGGCAACTGTGGGTTGTTTTCGAAAGTGGTCGTGATCTGCCCGGTCTGTTGGTTGACGGACCCGTTGCCTTCTAGCTTCACGAGGATCCCCGATTCGCCTTCGGCTACGACCTGCACGAATAGTCGCACCATCCGTCCGCTCGCCGCGTCAGCTGGAGTGCAGGGACCGCAGTCGGGTTCGGCGAGGAATACTTGGCCTTCGAGTGCTTCGGTGATTGACGGTGATTTGATCAGTACCGTCCCGACCTGCGATTCCCGCGGACAGTTCCCCGGCACACCGGAGTGCAACCCGAACTGCGTGTCCGAGCATGCCCGCAACCCCCAAGCTGCCGAGGGCGAGACCACCGTCCCTACAGGCAGCGCGAGCTTTACATTCTTCACGTTCGCTGCCGCGACACCATCGGGACGGTTGTTCTGTTGCACTCTCAGGCTAAATGTGTAGCCGGCGGGCGCGCCTGCTTCCAACGTATCCGGAAGCATCGAGAACGACGATTCGAAGGGAACCAGTTCGCATCCCGTCGGTGTTCCCAACACCGCCCTTTCCGACGGGCTGGGTACGAACACGCCCGGGTTCTCCCAAGAAGCGACCGAGAGTTCGGCGACCTCCGGGGTGGAGCAGTCTTGCGAGTTGGTGAGCAAAGGCACCCGTGCCTGGTTGGGATTAGCACCACCCATAGAGTATCCGGGGAAAATATTCTCGTTGTTATGTCCCGGACCGTTCTCATCAGCCGGGACCCCGAAAAGCGTCACCGACGACGCTAGGACTTCAGCCCCTTCGCTTATATCCGGAACCGTGAGACGAACATTGTATTCGCCGTCAGAGAGCAAACCAGTATCGATCCGCACAGGAGCCAAGCCCCCCGGTAGATAAGCGAACGCCGCCGGCTCACCCGGAGCCGGTTCGATCGCGAACACCGGATTCGTAAACGTAGTGGTTGTTGCACTACCAGTGCTACCACTACCAGTGCTACCGAGGTTAATCGTGGTGGTTGCGGTACCGACGATCGTGTCGCGTGGACAGAGGACTTTACCCCTGCCTTCACCGCCGAATCGTACCGCGTCGGCCATATCGCACTTGGGGTAGCCCACGGTCGAGCCGACGACTCCCTTCGGAGCATCGAAATGAACTTCCTTCAAAGACGCAGCCGGTAGACCCAGCGCCTTCGTCACGAGCGAGAACGCCGCCGTGAATGTGGGGTGCCCCCCGGCCTGCATCGATGAGGCCGCGACCATGAGCGACCCGGGCGCGACCCCAAAACCAGCCGGCACCGAGCTAACCTCAGCAAGATCGCTGACCGACGCGCTGGCCGCACCACCACCAGTGACACTCGCTTCATTGGTCACGCTCGACGCCACCCCGGCTTGCGTCGCTACAGTGACCCGCATAATCAGCGAATCCCCGGGATCCACGCTATTCGCCCACGTACACGCAATAACCGGAGACGTAGAGCACGAAAGTTTTTTCACTTCGCTGCTGAATTCAGAGTAGGAATCTTCTGCTTCGACCCCAACGACCACCAACCCCACGGGAAGCTTATCCGCGAGCGTGATCTGGCTACCGTCGGTGTCGGCGCCGCCGACATTGGTCGCAGTCACGACCAATTGCCCTCCACCACCACCCGCCGATAGCGTCTTTACGGTCTCTTCACCGCCAGTACTCAAATATGAGTTGAAGGTAGTTATCGACACGGGCACATCGGCCAGGTTTCCTTCGAAGCTGATGCGATAGGAGCCTGCCTCCGAGCCGGGGGTCACGTTCACGTTACCCGTGCCGAGACCACCTTCTTCAAGTTTTTGCTGCAATTCCGAGGCACTCCCGTTGTATGGCATAAATGCAAACGCCGCTTTGACTACCGCGGTTTCAGGGACCTGAAGAACGATGAGGCCACCCGAGGCGTGGACGGTCAGTTCATCGACCTGTTTCGCGGGCGGCGCCAGATGGGTGGGTTCGGAGATCGACACGACCGACCACGCCGGAGCGCCACTCGCAGAAGCAGGGGGTGCAAACAGTGTGAGCATCGCGGCCGCGACCGCGATCGCGGCCGCGAACACCCCGAGGGTCCTGGGCCCTCCACCCACTCTTTGCCGCGTCATCGTCCGCCCCTCCCGTTAGTCCTCTTCGCCCTTGCCTTCTTCTTTTTGATCTTCTTCTTGTGCTTTGGCTTCTGCTTGGGCTTGCCTCGTGGTTTCGCTTGCGCCGGCTGCACGATGTTCCCGAGACCGGAGAACGTCGCACTGGAGGGCTCATCAAGCAGCGACGGGACACTCGGCGGGCCCTGACAGACCTCACCCTGGCAAGGCACCGCCGCCGGTGGCGGATTGTCACCCGGTTGGGGGACCCTAGCGTCGTAGACGTCATAGCCACCATCTCGGTCACCAGGCACCAGGCCGGCGACAGTGGCGAAGAACGCATCTCCGCCGCTCGCACTGCTGTCCAGATAGAACGACGGGTGAAGGGTCGTACCGTCAGAGAGCAGGAACAGGTGCCCGTTCTCCCACTCATACACATCGCTCACACCGTTCACGTCCTGGGTCACCAGCGCATCCGGCGAATCGAAGAACACTTGACTGCCGTCCTCGGATAGACCGCGACTGTCCTGCCATCTGGCCGGCGAAAAGTTGATTTGCGAGTCGTGTGACAGGTTCGCGTCGCCGGAGGGCACGACACCTTCCGGTGGACAGGAGACGCAATCCAGTTTTCCCGTGGTGACTTCGTAGCGGTAGACCTGCTCGAACCCGCCACCGTTGTTGAAACCCCCGGCCAACGGCGAGTCCGTCTCAAACGCGAAGACCGAACCGTCCCCCGACGCGTACGCGTCGGGAACGAGCACACAGTCAGCGACGCATGGTCCCACTTGATTCGTGCTGGTTTCGCCGGCCGTGGGTAGCTGCGTGATCGGTGTGATCGTCTGCACTCCCTGCGAGCTTCGCTGCCACAGTTCGAGCACCGGCACCTGAGAGCCCGTGTTCTCGAACAGTACACGCGACCCGTCAGCGGTAACCGTGAGCACCGGCCCAATCACACCGGGCAGGTAGGTGAGCTTGCCCGACGATCCCTCCGCTCCCAGTTCGAACTCGTAGTCCTTGACGTTCCCGTCGCTTGGAGCTTCGCCCGTCAGCCTGTCGGTGCTCGCGAAGAACACCCGCGAGCCGTCAGGCGTCGCATAGGCAAACGATGTCACAGCGTATCTGGTGTAGTCCGCTTGGGGGCGCAGGAGACCCGTCACTCCGTCCGGTGCGGGCGCTGGCAGCCCGTTCACCGGGGGCAATAGGGCATCCTGTGAGACCAGCACCGTGCTTGTAGTCCCGTCCGGTTCGCTTTGGCGCACATATAGCTGCGGCGGGTCGTTGACGGGATGTTCAGAGCGCGGATCGGGGCTCACGAAGAAAGCACGCGAGCCGTCGGAGGAGACCTCGTTGCCGAAACTGGCGGGAGTTACGTCCCCGTTGATACCGCCGGCGGTCTGCTTATGAGGGTTGCCCGCCAACGAGGATGGCTCAGCACCCCACGGATCCGGTTCGCCGGGATAGAGCGAGTCCGCCGGGAGCGTCCCTGCATCCCGCAGGACCCCCTGATCCCATTCATAAAAACCCCAAGGATCGGCAGTACCGGTGAAATAGCCGGCCGTGCCGGGTACCGGGTTGTTTTCTTCATCCAGACCGTTGCCGACGTGGGGAGCACGGGAGGCATCTTCGGGAAGCAAGGTGCCCGAATAGGCGAAATACGTCTTCCCCGACGGGGACGGCGGCCCCGCGGGCAGGATGTCGCTGAGGAGACCGACACCCACAGACTCGGTGTTTTCGCCGAGTCCGGGGATGGGGTCTGCGATCAACGGTCGCCCAAGCCATGTCGGTTCCACAAACGGGTCAGGAGAACGAGAGCCAGCCGCCCCAGGTCCAACCAGATAGATATTGGGTGAATACAAGGGGTCGGCTGGTTCGCTCTTGGCGACATACGAGCCAATAGCGGTGAACGCCATGTAGGAAAGATCCCCAGAGGGCACCAATGTGCTCAACTGGTTGTGAAGCAGAGACCACGGGCCCACCTGTCTTGGTATCGCGGAGGCGCTTGCCCAGCCCTTGCCGGGAGCGCGGCGCGCCACCACGGGCTGCTCCAATATAGGGCTGCCCGCGGCTTCTCCCACCGCTCCGGTCGCCCCATAGAGCAAGGCGTTCCCATCCGATGTGGCGATCGTATAAAGAGGATTTATCAAGACGTCCACGCCCGCCATGTTGCCGTTCTTATTGGGCGGGGAGACCTGCTCGTACACACGCTTATCAGGCAACGAGGCGAACGCTGGAGCGCTCGGAAGGACGCCCGTCACGGCCGTGAAGAGCACGGTCAACAGGACCACAACCCGCGTACGTACAACGACATCCAGAAGGACCAAAAGAATGCTTCTTGCAGGAAACCACTTACGCGCGTTCATCCGATCATCCCCTCCGAACAAGAGGGGATGACCCCTCGCCTATGACATGACAACAACCCCGACCCCGACGAAGCAGGGCACGAAGCTACCACCGGCACACGACCAGCGGCACAGCCGAAGATGGATGCGCGTGTCAACGCGCGTGAGAAACCAAGCCGACCCCTACGATCGACCGTGCCGGCGGCGATGCCGCGGCGAGCAGGCCTAGCGGCTAGAGACCGGCCGGCCCAGAGAGAGAGAGAGAGAGAGAGACGCGTCAGCGACGCTGACGCGTCCTATAACGGACCCGCCAACAGCACATGGACTCTCGATCACGTTGATCCCCAAAGACATCACGCGAAAAACAACTCCCTCTCGAAATTTGCGACCCGGTCCCTCTCCCAAGGGCCCTGCCAAAACCGGTTAGCGTCAACCACAGGAGCCAACCCAAACCAGACCTATGTAATGTAGCCCGCCCCATAGGACGAACAGACATTACAAGCATATACTACGCCAGGGGTCTTTGTCAAGCCCTGTTGTATGAGAACACAGGCAACAGACGGACGTGTTCGAGATTGGTCAGCGACCGCGCCAAGCACAACGAAATCCATCCCGGGCCACGGGATGCCACACCCAAACGGTGGTCTTGGCTAGGCGATCGCGCGATCGTTCTCGGCGCGGGGCGCTCAACTGGTCCTCACTGGACGGCGGGTCAACGTGCTCGATCCTTTGGCCTCCGAGCTGGGCGCGAGGCATTGGCGGTGGACTTGAGCGAAGCCTCAGAGGTCGATCGTCTGCTCTTAGAGGCTGGCGAGGTTGACATCCTGGTCGCCAACGCGGCCAAGGCAGTCATCGGAGCGATCGAACACAACCGCGGCGAGGTCAACGTCGCCCCGATCACGTTGCGTCTAGGTTCCGCTTTCGCAGGAATAGCGCCCGAGCTGTCGGCCACGATCACACGCAAGTCCGGCAGCGACAAGATCGCCTACGACCTGGCGGACGGCCACCGAGCCAAGCAAAAGCTCCAGGACGGCTTTCGTTACGTAAGGAAGGCTCCTACGGAGTCCTTCGCTTCGTCTTAGCCCCGCGTTCCCGCTGCCTTAGGGACGGGTCTCACGATGGTTGGCGTAACTCGCTACCACCCATCGGAGGTTCGCCTATGACACGCACAAGCATGATCCGAGTCGGTTTCGTCGTTGGGGCTTTGGCTACGGGCGGAGCGGTGGCCGGCATCGCCGGCGCCGCTGCCGCCGCGAGTTCCACGACGAGCACGAGCCCGTCCACGACCAATGCGGCGACCACGCCCTCGACGACCACGTCGAGCACCACCATGACGCCGTCGTCGACGACGCCCTCGACGACCACGCCGAAGACGACGTCGCCGCAGGGCTCATCCGGTCACCCCTGCCCGAACATGGGAAAGTCGGGTTCGAACTCAGGATCGGGTTCGAGCTCGGGCTCCGGCTCGAACTCGGGTTCGGCCTATGAAGGCGGCCCTCCCCTAGGCGCCACCGTCCAGTAGACCGGAAATCAGACGGATAGAGCCTCCCGGGCGATGTCGTCCGGGAGGCGTTCCGTCTCAATTAGCCTCAAGCGGCGCGCGTGTCCGTCTCGGCCGGCTCCGGGGCCACGCTCAGCGGCGTCTCGGTGCCCTGGATCGGCCTGACCTTGTCCGCGCCAATTCCCAGTGCCGCATAGACCTTGCGCTCGATCTCCTTGGCGATGTCCGGATGCTCGTCCAGATAGGTCTTCGCGTTGCCCCGCCCTTGGCCAAGGCGCTCGTTGCCGTAGGAGAAGAAGGAGCCCGACTTCGTGACGATGCCGTGCTCGATGCCCAAGTCGACCAGGCAGCCCGAGGTGGAGATGCCCCTCCCGAACTCGATGTCGAACTCGGCCTGCCTGAAGGGCGCGGCGAGCTTGTTCTTGACGACCTTGACCCGTACCCGGTTGCCGACCGCCTCGGTGCCGTCCTTCAGCGTCTCAATACGCCTTATGTCCAGGCGCTGAGACGCATAGAACTTCAAGGCCCGCCCGCCCGGCTGGGTCTCGGGCGAGCCGAACATGACCCCCACCTTTTCGCGGATCTGGTTGGTCAGGATGCACAAGGTGCCGGTCCGGTTCAGGTTGCCCGCGATCTTGCGCATCGCCTGGCTCATCATGCGCGCTTGCGCTCCCACCGTCTGGTCGCCCATCTGGCCCTCCAGCTCGACCCGCGGAGTCAGCGCCGCGACCGAGTCGATCGCCACCACGTCCACCGCGCCGGAGCGCACGAGCATGTCGGCAATCTCCAGGGCTTGCTCGCCGTAGTCGGGCTGGGAGACGAGCAGCTCGTCGATGTCCACGCCGATCTCCTTGGCGTACAGCGGGTCCATCGCGTGCTCGGCGTCGATGAAGGCGCAGACTCCGCCGAGCCGCTGCGCTTCGGCGAGCACGTGGTAGATCAGCGTCGTCTTACCCGAGGACTCGGGGCCGAACACCTCCACGATGCGCCCCTTGGGCACCCCACCGATGCCGAGCGCCAAATCCAGCGACAGCGCTCCGGTCGGGATCGCGTCGACGCGGACCTGGGCGCCCTCGTCGCCCATGCGCATCACCGAACCCTTGCCGAACTCGCGCTCGATCTGCCCGAGCGCCCCCTGTAGGGCCGCGTCGCGCGCCTTTGCGGCCTTCTCCTCATCGGTCACGGGCATCGTCTTGCTCCTCCTGTCGAAAAAGTTGGTGCTGAGAATGTATGGGTCGCTCCGGACGGAACTTTGGGAACGTATGTTCGCCTCGGCGAACGCAACTCCTCCAGCCGGCCCAACGTCCGTCCGCCCGGCAGTACTCAGCGCGCGGCGCGGGCCACGAGACTCTCCTCGCCGGAGAGCGTCTGGCTCGTGGCCGACGTGATCTGCACCTGTGTCAGATCGCCCGGCGCCGCGAGACCAGAGAAGTTGACCACCTTGTTGTGACGCGTGCGCCCCCGCATGCGCTCAGGGTCGGTGCGCGAAGGGCCTTCCACCAACACCTCCAAGGTACGACCCACGAAGCGCTGCGCTCGCTCAAGCGCCCGTCGTTGCACGACCTCCACGAGCCGTTCCATGCGCTCCACCTTCACCGGGTGAGGCACAACGCCCTCAGCGATCTCCGCCGCCTCGGTGCCCCTGCGCGGAGAGAAGATGAAAGTGAAGGCGCTGTCATAGCCGACCTGCTCGGCGACTTCGAGGGTCTGCTCGAAGTCCTCCTCGCTCTCGCCAGGGAACCCCACGATGATGTCGGTCGTGATCGCCGCATCGGGCACATGCTCGCGGATCAACGCCACCCGGTCCAGGTAGCGCTCGCGGTCATAGGTGCGGCGCATCGCCTTGAGGATGCGACTCGAGCCCGATTGCAGCGGCAGGTGGATGTGCTCGCACACGCTCTGTAGCTCCGCGTGGGCACGGATCACGTCCTCCTTCATGTCCTTTGGATGCGGGCTCGTGTAGCGGATGCGCTCGATTCCCTCGATCGCGTCCAGCGCACCGAGCAGCTCGGCAAAGGTGCGCGAGCGCCCTCGCGCTTTAACACGCGCGCGCGAGTTAGGCCCCAGAGCGATATCGACACCCCCTCCCTCGGCCCCTATGTCCTCGCCATGCACGCCCTCTGGGGCGCGAGTACGCACCCCATCGCTTGGCACAAACAGATCGCGGCCATAGGAGTTCACGTTCTGGCCCAGCAGCGTCACCTCGCGCACACCGTCACGCGCCATCGCCTCGACCTCCGCCACCAGCTCCTCCAAAGGACGCGAGACCTCGCGTCCACGCGTGCTCGGCACAATGCAATAAGAGCAGCGGCAGTTGCACCCCACACTGATCTGCAACCAGCCCTGAAAGGCTCGCGCGCGCTTGGCCGGCAGATGGCCGGTGAAGCCCTCGAACTCGAAATAGCCTTGGGCGGTGAGCGAGTCGCTGGTCAAAAACTCAGCCAGCTTATGCGTCTGGCCCGGGCCGAACGCCACGTCGACGAACGGGAAGCGCTCGAACACCTCCTCCTTGACCGACTGCGCCCAGCAACCCCCCACGCCCACCACGCGGTCGGGCTGTTCGCGCTTCAGGCGCTTGGCCTCGCCCAGGTGCGCAACAAAACGAGAGTCCGCGGTCTCCCGGATCGAGCAGGTGTTGAACAGGATCAGGTCGGCCTCGCCGCGCTCTGGCGCCTCGCTGTAGCCGAGCGACTCCAGCATCCCCTTCATCCGCTCGGAATCGTGCTCGTTCATCTGGCAACCGAAGGTGGTCAGGTGGTAGCTCTTCATCACTCCACGAAGAGTAGCCCGCATCTGCCCCTTCAAGAAGCGCCCGCCCGCGTGGAAGCCCAACGGGATGGGACGCCCCAGCGGGATCGGACGCCCCAGCGGGATCGGACGCCCCAGCGGGATCGGACGCCCCAGCGGGATCGGATGATCCTCGGCGGTCAGGCGATCGAATGTGAGGCCACCGGCTCGTAGCTCGCGCCCTCGGGCGCCAGCCACGAGCGATACAAGATCAGCTCCTTCGGCACGAACGACAGCGCCGGTGTCGGCGGCAACGCACGCTCGGCCCCACCCGACCCCTTCGACCGCCACTCGGCGCCGGAGCGCAGGCGAGCGACGGTGACGTGTGGGCGAAAGCGCCGGTGCTTGGCGGAGCGAGCGTGCCGGAGGGCGGCAGCGTCGGAGTGCTCCTCCGAAGGCTCCTCACAGGCCGTGAGGACCGACTTCTGCAACTCGGCGAGGAGGTCTCGCTCGTCGTGCAGTTCGACCGCCAACGCCCGCGGTCGTCTCGGAGGAAGCCAAAGCGGCGCTCCCACCGAGAGCGCGCCGACCGGCCCGCGACAAGCGGCCAGCCGTGCCGCCAGCGGCTCGATCTCCTCGGCCGCTCGATTGCCCAAAAAGCAAAGGGTGACGTGCAGCAGCTCCGCGTCCAGCACACGAGCCTGCTCGCCGCCGCCGCGACCGGCCGATTGCAACGCAGCGCGTGCCCACGAGGCCAGCTGCTCGCACACGTAAGGCGGCGGGTCTACCGCGACGAACAGACGCGCTGTCGGACGCCGGTGCATCCGCCCAGCCTACGCGGCGTCGCGGTCTCCTTCGAGCACGCGACGAATCATGTGCATGGCCACCAAAGTGGCCCGTTCGCGTACATCGGCTCTGCCGCCGGGCAGCGTCACCGAGCGGGTGAGATCGTTTCCGTCGGGCCCTCGGACGCTGAGACACACCAAGCCCACCGGCTTCTCCTCGCTGCCTCCGCCCGGGCCGGCGATGCCGGTCAGACCGACACCCACGTCGGCGCCCAACCGCTTGCGGGCGCAATGTGCGAGCGCCTTGGCCACCACTTCTGAGACGGCCCCGTGCGCCTCGATCGCCTCGCGAGGCACACCCACTTGGGCGATCTTCACCTCATTCGCATAGGCAACGATGCCGCCAAGGACATACTCCGAGGCGCCCGGCGGGTTGGTCAGGCGTGCCGTCAGCAAACCGCCCGTGCACGACTCGGCCACGGCGATCGTGCGTTTGGGGCCTGCCCCATCTCCTCTGAGTAGCGCGGCCACTTGCTCGTCCACGCTCGAGCCATCGGTCGAGTACAGCGTCTCGGCGTGGCGCTCGGCCACGATCGCCAAGAACGCCTCATATACCGAGTCCGCGTGGGGCTCATAGCGGGTGACGATCTCGATCTCCCCGCCGCGCATGCAGGTCGTGATCTCCAACCGCTCAAGCTCCACGCCCGCGCGCTCGGCGTGGCGCAAGGTCTCGGCGATCTCCGACTCGGGGATCCCGAACAGACGCAACATCTCCTGGCGGTACTCCCGAGCGCCCGCGACGGCCTCACGCCAAGCGTCGGTGGCCACCGCCTGCCGCCACATCGGCTGTAGCTCGCGCGGCGGTCCGGGCAAGACGATCACCGTAGGTCCCTCACGGCCCTCCGCCGGTGTGACGACCAACCCGGGCGCCGTGCCGACCGGCTCGAGCACGCTTGCTCCCAGCGGCACCGTCGCCTGCTTGCGATTGCCGTGCTCGATCGCCCCGCGGTCGAGGTTCGGGTAGCGCGCCGCCAAAGGCCGCAAAATCTCCGCGATGCGCTCCTTCAGCGCCTCGTCGAGCACCATTTCCCTGCCCTGAAAGCGACCCACTACCTCAGCCGTCAAATCGTCGGCGGTGGGCCCCAGCCCGCCGCTGGTGATCACCACGTCAAGGCCCTCCTTCGCCATTGCGCGCAGCGTGGCCTCCAGGTCGCGTGGGCGGTCGCCCACGATCGCGATCCGTGCCAGATCGACGCCCTCCTCAAGCAGACGGTCGGCCAGCCAAGGACCGTTGCGATCGCGCACCCGTCCGGTCAGGACCTCGGTCCCCGTCACGAGGATGCCGGCCCGCGGCTGACGGGTGGGAATGTCGTTCATTGACACTTGGGCTGCTGTGCGGCGCTCAACGTACGGCGGCCAGAGCTCGTGATCGAGTAGGCGATCGGCTTGCTCGAAGCGGGCACCGCCTGCGCTTTGCCATCCACATATATGGTCACCGCATTGTTGCCGAGCAGCAACTCGAAGCGAGACGAGTGGTAGGTGTGCGAGGTGTAGGAGCCCGGTTCCAGTGTCAGCCCGGGGATGCGCTTGGCTCCGGCCGCGTCGATCAAACACACATACACCGCGGCAGTCGGCTTCAAAGAGAGCGCCACGCGCGCGCCCGCGGACGCGTGGGAGGCCCCCGAGTGGGTGGAGCGATGGGTGTGGCGGCGCGGCGCGTGGCTGTGCACGCCGGTTGTGGAACTCACCTGAGAAGGCGTGTTTCCACCTTTTTTGCCCGTCACCAGCCCCACGATCAACAGCAGGATCAGCACGCCGAGCACGCCCAAAGCGATCGTGTAGCCGCGCGAGAGACCTCGGCCCCCACCGCCGCGACGATCGCCGCCTCCACGAGCGCGCGCACTTCGACTGGAGGACATCACCGGCTGATGCTCGAGCTCGCTCGGCTGCTCGTATTGGCGACGGTATTCGTCCAGGAGCGCCTTGTCGTCGAGGTCGAGCGCCTGAGCATAGGTGCGCAAGAAGCTGCGCACGAACGTGGGCCCCGGCAACAGGTCCCACTCCTCGTTCTCCAACGCCCGCAAATACTTCGCGCGGATCTTGGTCTGCGCCTCGATCTCGGACACGTCGATGCGAGCGCGCATACGCGCTTCTCGCAGTGTCGCTCCGATTTCCGCCATCTCAGCGCAACAGGCTAGTGACTATCGCCCACAAGGGTCTTACATGGATATGGAATTGCGCCGTCAACTGAAGTCCGGCACGCGCGCCGGTTCATCGAGGGTGCGCTCGCCCGGCGCAGCCAGCATCGCGAGAACCCTGGGCACGTCGCTCTCCCCAATCAATACCTGACGGGGCTTTGAACCCTCATAGCCGGAGATCACACCACGGCGCTCGAGCATGTCGATCAGGCGCCCCGCGCGCGTATAGCCCAGGCGCAAACGTCGCTGCAACATCGAAGTCGACGCGGTCTGCATTTCGGCCACAAGCCTGATCGCGTCGCTGAGCAGCGGATCCTCGTCGGGGTCAAACTCGTCCTCGGAGCCCTTCTCAGGCTCCGCGGGCTCGACCTCCTCCAGCAGCTCCTCGCGCAGCTCCGGCTCGCCCTGCCTGCGCCACATATCCGTCAGCTTGGCGATCTGAGACTCGTCGATGTAGGCGCCCTGAATGCGCTGCAAGCGAGAAGAGCCGACCGGGCTGAACAGCATGTCGCCCTGTCCCAACAGCGACTCGGCGCCGTTCTGGTCGAGGATCACCCGCGAATCTGTTTGGCTTGAGACCGAGAAGGCGATCCGCGAAGGAACATTGGCCTTGATCATGCCCGTGATGACATCCACCCTGGGGCTCTGCGTGGCCAGCACCAGGTGGATGCCCACCGCACGCGCCTTCTGGGCCAGGCGGATGATCGAATCCTCGACGTCGGCGGGGGCGACCATCATCAGGTCCGCAAGCTCGTCGATCACGCACAAGATGTAAGGCAGCGGCGCTTCGTTGCGGGCCTCGCGCGCCTTGTTGAGCTCGATCAGGCTGCGCGTACGCGACAGCGACATGATCGAGTAGCGCTGCTCCATCTCTCTCACCAAATTCTGCAAAGCGTTCGCGGCCATGCGCGGACTGGTAATGACCGGGGTGAGCAGATGTGGGATCGACTCGTAGTGGTTGAGCTCCACCTGCTTGGGGTCCACCAGCACGAGCCGCAACTCATGCGGGGTCGCCCGCAACAACACGCTGCAAAGCATCGCGTTGATCGCCCCCGACTTGCCCGCGCCGGTAGTGCCCGCCACGAGCAGATGCGGCATCTTGGCCAGGTCGGCGCCGATCGCCTTGCCCGCCACATCCTTGCCCAGCCAAACTGTGAGTGGCGACCAGTCCTTCGGCGGCTCCTGGAACACGTCGCCGAGGCGGACCATCCTCCGCTTGGCGTTGGGCACCTCAACCCCCACCGCCTGCTTGCCCGGGATCGGCGCCAAGATCCTGATGTCGGTGGCGGCCAAGGCATAGGCCAAGTCGTCCTTGAGCTGGGCCACCTTGCCGACCTTCGTCCCCGGCGCCAGGCGCAGCTCATAGCGAGTGATGTGCGGCCCGGCCACCGTACCGATCACCTTCGCCTGCACGCCAAAGTGTCCGAGCGCCTCGATCAGACTGGCGGCGGTGCGCTCCTGGCCGGCGGTGTCCGGCCGTGCCTGCTCGGCCGTCGAACGAGTCAAGATGCGCTCCGCGCCCGGAAGTTCCCACTGGAAATCGGGGTCGTCGGTCACCACGTCGCGCAAGCGTCCCTGCGGCGTCAACATCGATTCGTCCAAAGGCTCCGCCTCGTCATCCACGCCGTCCCTGTCGGCGTCCTTTGCGGCGCGCAGATCCACCGCGGCGAAAGCTCCCGCCTCGGCCGGCTCGAGCTCGCTGTCCTCGCCCTCGAGCTCCATCGCCTCAGCGCCTTGCCCCGACTCCTCCTGCTCGGCCGCCCACGGGTCGAGCGCCGGCGCCGCACCATCGACCGACGGCGCCTCCACGTGCGTCGCGCGCACGATCAGCTCCTCGGGCGCCGGCTCAGGCGGCTGAATCGCATCCCCGCTCCCGCCTGCGCTCGATCGCTGAGAGCGCTCCTCCTGGATGCTTTGCGTCACGCGCTCCAACGCGCGCGCCCTTTCTTTGATCACGCGACTGGTATCCACCAGACCGTTGCCGGTGGCGCGCAACACCGCCGCCAACGAGGCCCCGGTCAATAGCACGACGCCCACGAGCAGCAAGAACAGGATCAAAATGTCCACGCCTGCGCTCTGCGCGAGCCTGTGCGTGACCCAGTACAAGCCTTGGCCCAAAAGCCCGCCATGGCTCTGCAGGTGAGCCGACTGCCACTGCGCCGAGGCCGGGGAGCCACTCGGAGTGCCGCTGCTCACGCCCAGAACCCCGGCCGCGAGCGCCAACGTGACCGCCGCAAAAATGCACAACCCACCGGTCCGCAGCGGCCGGGGCGTGACGATCAGCTGATCGAGCAGCAGCGCCCCTCCGCCCACCACCAGCGCGATCGGCGCCAAGACCCTCGCTTCGCCCACCGCCCAGCCAAGTCCCGTGGCCAGTCCTTTGCCGACCTTGCCGCCGTCGCCCTCGCCATAAAGCACCACCGCCATAAACACGCCCAAAGCGATCAACGCGAGTCCAAGCACGTCGCGCTGGCTCTGACTGAGCGCCGGCCACTGCAACCTCACGCCCTCCAGCCACCCCGAGGAGCCGCGTCCCCCGCCTCCGCGCGAGCGTCCCCTCGACTTCGAAGCGGGTCGCCGGCGGGCCGCCTGCTTGCGCGCGGGCTGGCGCTTCGGGCTCTTGCGGGTGGCGGGCATCAGGCCAGGCTTCGACGCGGAAGGCCAAGCCCCTGCCCGACAAGCCAGCTTTTCTGTGCCCAGAACCCTTACCATCGCTTTAGTGCGGCTCGATACACAGTGGTTGACATGAGCGAATTCACCCGTGCCCCCCGTGTGCTCGTGGTCGAGGACGACGAGGACATCGCCCAAGCCCTACAGCGCTCCCTGCGCATGGAGGGCTATGAGGTGCGCGCGGCCGCCGACGGCCCCGCCGCCTTGGAGCACGGCCGCACATTCGCCCCCGACCTGGTGATCCTCGACCTCGGCTTGCCCGAGCTCGACGGAATCGAGGTCGCCAAGCGCTTGCGCAGCGACGACGACGTGCCGATCTTGATCCTGACCGCTCGCGACGCCTTGGAGTCGCGCGTGGAGGGCCTCGACGCGGGCGCCGACGACTATCTGGTCAAGCCCTTCGAGCGCCAAGAGCTGCTCGCGCGCATGCGAGCACTCTTGCGACGCCGTCCCCCGCGCGGCTCGGCACCCCTGCGCGTTGGCGACCTCTCCTTGAACGTGGACACCCATGAGATCGCCCGCGGCGAGCGCCCGATCGAGCTGACCCAGCGCGAGTTCGAGTTGCTCGAGTACCTGATGCGCAATGAGCGCATCGTCATCTCCCGCCAGCGCCTGCTCGACGAGGTCTGGGGCTATGACCCCTTCTCGACGACCAACACGATAGAGGTGTTCGTCTCCAACCTGCGCCGCAAGCTGGAGGCCGAGGGCGAGCCGCGGCTGCTACACACGATCCGTGGTGCCGGTTACGTCCTCCGAGCCTGACCGCCTCCTGACGCGGCGCTGGACGCCACGTGCCGTCTCGGACGTACTACCTGGTACGCCCTTCGACGTCCCCCGTCGTCCAGCTTGGTCATGAGACGGTCAGGATCGCTGACCAAGCTCGTTGAGCGCGGGTCCGCCGCGTTCGACCGTCTGCCGATCCGGACGCGCCTGGCCGGCGTCTCGGCGTTGCTCACGTTCACGATCCTGTGTGCTTTCGCGATCGTGGTGGGCTCGCTCACGGTTCATCGCATCAGGACCAACTTCGACCGTGAAGTGGCGGTCGCCGGCGACAACCTGGCCGGACTGCTCCAGGTCGAAGTGACCGGCAGCTACATCGAAGGCTTCAAGCTCAAGGTCGTCAACCCCCCCGACCTGAACAAGTTCGCCTCCTCCGAGGACGCTGTCGTGCGCATCCTCAGCGACGCCGGCAACACGCTCGCCAGCACCCACGGTGCCCCCGCGTCGCTCGGACTATCCACCGAAGCGAACGTGGCCGGCTACCGCGTCCACACGCGCCCGGTCGCCCTCGGCGGTCCGGTCGGCGGCAGCGTGATCGTCCAGTACGGGCGCCGCCTGTCCGACCTCGACGCCACGATCGCGCGCGTCGAGCTATTGCTCTTGCTGGGGGTCATGGCGGGCACGGCCCTGGCGCTCCTGGCGGGCATCACGATCGCCCGGCGCGCGATGGCACCGATCGCCGAGCTCACCGTCACCGCGCGGGAGATCGCGCGCACCCGCGACCCCAGCCGCAGCGTGCCCGAGCCCGTGGCCGACGACGAGGTAGCCCAGCTCGCGCGCACCCTAGGCGGCATGTTGCGCGAGCTGGACGCCGCCCGCGCGGAGACCGAGGCCACGCTCGCGCGCCAGCGCCAGTTCGTCGCCGACGCCTCGCACGAGCTGCGCACCCCGCTCACCTCCGTTCTCGCCAACCTCGAGCTCTTGGCCGAATCCCTGCGCGGCGAAGAGGCCGACGCGGCCCGCTCGGCCCTGCGCTCCTCCCAGCGGATGCGTCGCCTGGTCGCAGACCTCCTGCTCCTGGCGCGCACCGACGTCGGTCGGATCGTGCGCCGCGAGCCGTGCGACCTCGGCCAGATCGTGGTCGAAGCGGCCGCCGAGCTGGGCCCGATCAGTACCGAGCACGAGATCTCGCTCGACATCAACGAAGCCCCCATCGAGGCCTCGCGCGACGAGCTGCACCGCGTCGCGCTCAACCTGATCGAGAACGCCGTACGCCACACGCCGCCCGGGACCGAGATCCGAGTGAGCACCGGCATCGCCCGCGGCGGAGACCCCCCACGCGCGCGTGGGGTGCCCGCCGGCGGCTCACTGGCCGCGGACTCGCACCCCGCCGGCGGCTCGCACCCCGCCGGCGCCGGCGAGGCATATCTGATCGTCGAGGACGACGGCCCCGGCGTGCCCGAGCGGCTCGGCGCGACCCTGTTCGAGCGCTTCGTGCGAGGCGCCGGCGACCGTGGCGGCTCCTTCGGCCTGGGCCTTGCGATCGTGCGCGCGGTCGCCGAATCCCATGGCGGCACGGTCACGCTGGAGCAGGGTGGGTTTGGCAAGAAAGAGCGGCCCGGCGCACGCTTCGTGGTGAGCCTGCCGGCTCTAGACCTCCACCACGACCGGGAGCACCATCGGGCGGCGTCTGAGGCGGTCATAGACTAGTTTCGCGAGGTCGTCGTGCAGCATCTGCTGCAACAGATCGACCTCGCGGATCTCCTCCTTGGCGGCGCGTGCCAAGGTCTCCTCAACAGTGCCTTTGATCTCCTCGATCAGATCGCCCGCTTCCTCGGGGAAGGGCACGCCCCTGAAGATGACCTCCGGGTCGGCCACCGAGCGCCCGTCCTGCTCGGCGATCGTGACGACGACGATGAAGATGCCGTCGGCCGAGAGCATTCGGCGGTCGCGCAGGGCCACGTCAGCCATGTCGCCGATCTCCACCCCGTCGACGAACACCATGCCCGACTGCTCATGCTCTTTGAAGCGAGCCCCGCGCTCTGTTATGTCAAGCGGCAGCCCGTTCTCACCCTGGAACACGTCGTCGGGGGGAATGCCCACGGCCTCGGCAAGCTGGGCGTGCAGGCGCAAGCGCTTGTAGTCCCCGTGGAAGGGCATCACGTAGCGCGGTTTGACGAGGTTCAGCATCAGCTTGATCTCCTCGGCGTAACCGTGCCCGGAAGCGTGTACCGGCGCGTCGCGCGCGGTCACCACGTCGCATCCGATGTGGTAGAGCCGGTCGATCGTCTCGTTCACCGCGCGCTCGTTCCCGGGCACCGGAGTGGCCGAGAAGACGACCGTGTCGCCATGGCGCAGCTTGACCTGGGGATGGTCCCTGTAGGCCATGCGTCGCAGTGCCGACAGCGGCTCGCCTTGAGAGCCGGTCGAGATGATCACGATGCGCTCGTCAGGGAAGTCTTCGACCTCGCGCGTGCCCACCAGGATTCCCTCGGGCACGTCCACGTGGCCGAGTGTGCGGCCGATGCCCACGTTCTTGCGCATCGAGCGCCCCACCAGCGAGACCTTGCGCCCTAGCGCCGCCGCCGCGTCAATCACCTGCTGGACCCGGTGTATGTTCGACGCGAAGCTGGTCACCACGATGCGGCCCTCACAGCGTGCGAACGCTTCCTCAAGGTGGGGTCCCACCAGCGACTCCGAGGGCGAAAAACCGTCCCGGTCGACGTTGGTGGAGTCGCCGCACAACAGCAGCACTCCTTCGCGACCAAGTTCGGCCAGGCGCGACACGTCGGCCGGAGGCCCATCCACCGGCGTCTGGTCGAACTTGTAGTCACCCGTGATCAACACTGTGCCCAGCTCCGTGCCGAGCGCGACCGCACTCGAATCCGGGATCGAGTGGGTCATGTGGATCATCTCGAGCGAGAACGGCCCCAGCTCCAAGGCTTCGCCCGGCGCCACGTCGCACAGCTCGATGTCGCGCAGCTTGTGCTCTTCGAGCTTCGAGCGCGCCATCGCGATCGTGAGCGGCCCGCCGTAGACGGGAGGCGCGGCCTCCGCGGCCAGCTCGCGCAAAACCCAAGGTAGGGCGCCCAAGTGATCCTCATGGCCGTGCGTCACCACGATCGCCTCGATGTCGCGCGCCCGTTCGCGCAGATAAGAGAAATCGGGCAGGACCAGGTCGATGCCCACCATCTCCGGCGTCGGGAAGCGCAACCCAACGTCCACGACGACGATGCGGCCGTCGTGCTCGACGACGGTCATGTTCTTGCCGATCTCTCCCAGCCCGCCGAGGGGCAGGACGCGCAGGTTGCTCACGCGGGTGCGCCCGCCAGGAGCCCGTGGCGCATGAGCATCGCGCGGACCGCCGCGAGCTCCTCCTCGGAGGCCTCGACCATCGGCAAGCGCAAGCCGCCGACTTTGTGTCCAAGCATGTTCAGCGCGGCCTTCGTGCAGGTCGGGCTGGCTGTCATGAACAAGGTCTCGTACACGTCTTGAAGGGTTGCGTCGATCTCCGCGCGGTGCTCCGGCTCATCCACCATGCGCCGCATCTCATCGCCTACGATGTGACTGGCCACGCAGATGCCCCCTGCCCCGCCGATGTCGAGCGTCTTTGCGAAGGTCGCATCATCGCCCGTGTAGAGCGCCAGGCCGTCGATCAACCTCAGCTCGTCCTGGTTTGATTGCTTGACGCCTTCGATGTGCTCGATCTGGGCCAAACGGGCGAGCAGGTCCGGTCCCATGTTGACCGCGGTCCGGCCCGGGATGTTGTAAAGCAGGATCGGGCGGTCGGTGGCCTTGGCGACCTCTTCGTAGTGGCGCACGATCCCACGCGGGCTCGGCTTATTGTAGTAGGGCGTAACGCTCAGGGTGGCGTCCACGCCAAGTTCGGTGGCGCCCTCGGTCAGGTGGATGGCGTGGCTGGTGTCGTTGGAGCCGGTCCCCCCCACGATGCTCGTGCCCCGCGGGCGCTCGCGCACGGCCAGGCCGATCAGGCCGAGGTGTTCGGAGTCGGTCAGGGTCGCCGCCTCGCCGGTGGTGCCACACACCACGAAACCGTCCGAGCCGTGCTCGGCGAGATGGTGCATCAGGGCGAGGAACGACTCCTCGTCCACGCGTCCCCGCTCGTCGAACGGGGTCACGATCGCCGTCAGGATCGTGCCGAGACCTCCGACCTGTCCCCCGCCATGGGTGATGCCCTCCAGGGTGCTCATCGGATGCAGTATTCCACTTGGATCGGAGGACGACCGCCCAGTTCGCTACTCATTCACTTGCCCTCGAACAGAATGTGCTCAAGGCCTACCACCGGCTTGCCTTCGAGGGCTCGAACGCCGCGAATAGCCAGCAGCACGCCGGGCATGAACGACTCGCGTCCCGTCGTGTCGTGACGGATCGTCAAGGTCTGTCCTACGTCGCCGAGGATGACTTCCTGGTTTGCGACCAGCCCGGGCAGGCGCACCGAATGGATCGGCGGGGGCGCTCCTCCGGCGGCCTGCGCCATCAGCTGAGCGGTGCGTGCGGCGGTGCCGCTCGGCGCGTCGAGCTTGCCGTCATGGTGCAGCTCGACGATCTCGGCCTTGGCCATGTGCTTGGCGGCCTCGCTAGCGAAGCGCATCATCAGCACCGCGCCGATCGCGAAATTGGGTGCTGCCAAGAGGTTAGCCGGTGCGTCGCCTTGGGTCGCGGCGATCGCTTCGGCCTGCTCGGTGAGCGCTTGCAAATCGAAGCCCGTCGTCCCGATCACCACGTGGACGCCGCTTCGCAAACACTTCAGCGCGTTCTCGCAGGCCGTGTCGGGCCGAGTGAAGTCGACCACGACCTCGGGTGAGGCCTGCTCCAACATCTGATCGAGCGTGCAGTCGAGTCGCGGATCCGCGCGCCCGCACAACTCCATGTCGGGAGCTCCCTCAACTGCGGCGCACACCGTCTCGCCCATACGCCCCGCTGCCCCCGCAACGCCCACCCGGATCACGAGACCGCCGCCTCCAGCGGCGCCAGCGCCTCGCGGAAGAGATCCTCGTCGCTGCCGACTCCCGCAACGGAAAGCCGCTCGCCGGCAAACATCTCGGCGGCCAACTGGTGCAAATCCTCGGCGGTGACGGCGTCGATCTGCGCGACGATCTCGTCGATCGAGAGGATCGGCAGATCGCCGAGCAGGGAGGATCCGAGCCGGTTCATGCGCGCGGCCGTGGACTCCAAGGACAGGGCCACCCGCCCCTTGACGTTCTCGCGCGAGCGGGTCAGCTCCGGCTCTGAAACCGGCTCGGCGACGAAGCGCTCGAGCTCGGTCGCGATCGTCGCGATGGCCTCGCGCAGATTGTCCGGACGCGTGCCCACGTACAGGCCGACCTCGCCTGTGTGCGCGTGCAGATTGGCAAAGGAGAAGATCGAATAGGCAAGGCCCCGTTTCTCGCGAACCTCTTGAAACAGGCGCGAGGAGGATGTCCCCCCGAGCACGCCTTCGAGCACCCGCAGGGCGAAGCGCCGCTCGTCGTGGCGGGAGATGCCCAGCCCGCCCAGACACACGTGGTACTGCTCGGTGTCCTTGCTCAAAAAACGGACCCGCCGCTCGAAGTGAACCTCACCCCCCACGTCGGCCGAGGACCGCATGGAGCCGTTTTGCGCCGAGGCATTTGTCCCGCCGGCGTTCGCGACCAGCTCGAGCAGCTCCTCATGGTCCACCGAGCCGGCGGCGGCCACGACGATCCGGCCGGGCAGGTAGCGCTCGCGATGAAAGCTCCGCAACCCCTCGACCTCGACCGCGCCCACCACGTCGGCCCGGCCGATCACGGCGCGACCCAGGGGATGTTCGCCGAAGACGGCCTCGCCGAGCACGTCGAAGACCCTGTCCTGAGGATCGTCTTCATACATCGCGATCTCCTCGAGCACCACCTCGCGCTCGGCCGCCAAATCTTCGAAGCGGGGCTTCCAGATCATCTCGCCCATGACGCCCAAGGCGCGCGGCAAGTGGCCGTCGAGCACTCGCGTGAACAGCGATGTCGCTTCGCGATCGGTCCCCGCGTTGATCTCCGCGCCCATCGCGTCGAAGATCTGGTCGATCTCCTCCGAGCGATGACTATCGGTGCCGCGGAAGAGCATGTGCTCGAGTAGGTGCGAGAGGCCGGCCTGATCCTCAGACTCCATCGCCGAGCCCGTCCCGATCCAGAAGCCGAGCGCCACCGAGCGCACGTTCTCCATGCGCTCGGTGACGACCCGCACGCCGCTGTCCAGCGTGCTTGTCCTGTGCTCGCTCACCTCAAACTTTCGCCGGGCCGCCGGGAGGGGTGCTCCCGGACCGGCCCGCCGTGTCAGTCGCGATCGCGATCCCTGCCGCCATGGCGGGGGCGGCCCGAGCCGCGCTCGCCACCACCGCGCGGTCCCCGCGAGTCGCGGCCGTTGCGGCTGCCACCCTCACGCGGAGGACGTCCGCCGCCTCCGCCGCCGCCCGTGCCGACCGAGGCGAGCTCCTCGACGCTCTTGCCGGCGACCTCCGGGTCCTCGGCGAGACGTAGGCCGATGCGACCGCGCTCGCGGTCGACCTCGACCACGCGCACGTTGATCTCATCGCCCTTGTTGAGCACGTCCTCGACGGTGTCCACCCGCTGCCCGGGCGATACGTTTGAGATATGCAGGAGGCCGTCGGTGCCCTTGGTCAGCTCGATGAAGGCGCCGAAAGTCGTCGTCTTGACGACCTTGCCGGCGAACTCGTCTCCGACCTCGACCTCCTTCATCATCGTGCGGATGCGCTCCACGAGCGCGTCGCCGAGCGTGCCGTTGGCCGAATACACGAGCACCTGGCCCTCGTCGTTGACGTCGATCTGGGACTCGAACTCCTCGGAGAGCCCCCTGATCGTTTCGCCGCCCTTGCCGATCAGCATGCCGATCTGCGAGGGGTCGATCTGGATCGTCTGGATGCGCGGCGCGTGCTGTGAGAGCTGCTCGCGCGGACCTTGGATGACGTCGGCCATCTTGCCCAAGATGAACGTGCGCGCCTTGTGAGCCTGAGTCAGGGCGTCTTTGAGGATCTCAAACGTTACGCCCGAGATCTTGATGTCCATCTGCAGAGCGGTGATGCCCTGCTCGGTGCCGGCCACCTTGAAGTCCATGTCTCCGAGGTGGTCCTCCACGCCCGCGATGTCGGTGAGCACGATGTAATCGTCGCCCTCCTTGATCAGGCCCATCGCGATGCCGGCGACAGGGCGCTTGATCGGCACGCCTGCGTCCATCAAAGACAGCGAGGAGCCACACACCGAGGCCATCGAGGAGGAACCGTTGGACTCGAAGATGTCCGAGACGACCCTGATCGTGTAGGGGAACTCCTCGATCGAGGGGATCACCGGCACCAGTGCGCGCTCGGCCAAGGCGCCGTGACCGATGTCGCGGCGCTTGGGGCCCAGACGGCCCGCCTCACCCACCGAGAACGGCGGGAAGTTGTAGTGGTGGAAGTAGTACTTCTTGGTCTGCAACCCCAGCGTGTCCAGGCGCATCTCCTCCTTGAGCGTGCCTAGCGCCGCGGCGCTGAGCGCCTGGGTCTGCCCGCGCGTGAACAGGGCCGAGCCGTGCGTACGCGGGGTGACGCCAACTTCGATCGTGATGTCCCTGATCTCGTCCTCCGCGCGACCGTCCGGGCGCTTCTTGTGGATCGCGATGCGCTCGCGGATGATCGCCTTCTCCAGCTTGTCGAAGGCGAGCTGCGCTTCCGCCCTCCTCGCCTTGGCTTCCTTGGCGGCCTCCTCGCTTGCACCCTCGGGCGCGGCGGGGCCGTACTGCTCGAGGATCGCGCCCTCGACCGCCTTGCAAGCGTCCTGGCGCTCGAGCTTGTCCTCCACCTGGGTGGCCTCGTCGAGCGCGGCGCCGTGTGAAGCCTTCACCTGAGCAAGCAGCTCGGGATCGACCGAAGGGGCCGTGATCGGGGTCTTCTCCTTGCCGACCTTCTCGGCCAGCTCGCGCTGCAGCGCGCAGATCTTCTTGATCGCGCCGTGGGCGATATCGAGCGCGTCGAGGATCTCAGCCTCTGAGATCTCGTTCGCGCCGGCCTCCACCATCAGGATCGCATCCTCAGAGCCCGCGACGACGAGGTCGAGGTCCGAGTTCTCGAGCAAGTCCTCCTCGTTGGGGTTCACGACGAAGTTGCCGTCGATCTTGCCGATGCGTACCGCGCCGACCGGGCCGGCGAAGGGGACGTTTGAGATCATCAGGGCGGCTGAGGCCCCGTTCATCGCGAGGATGTCATACGGATGGACGTGATCCACCGAAATCGGGATCGCGACGAGATGCGTCTCGTAGTTCCAGCCCTTGGTGAACAGCGGGCGCAGGGGGCGGTCGATCATGCGCGCGGTCAGCGTCGCCTTCTCTCCCGAGCGACCCTCGCGCTTGAAGAACGAGCCGGGGATCTTCCCGGCGGAATACATCCTCTCCTCCACATCCACAGTCAGCGGCAGGAAATCCACGTCGCGCTGTCCGCCTGCTGTTGCTGTCGAGAGAACCATTGTGTCGCCTTGGCGGACGACTACTGCGCCGGAGGCCTGCTTGGCCATCCTGCCGGTCTCGAACGAGATCTCGCTGCCTGCAATCTCCACGGAGACCCGTGTAACGGCGTTGCTACTCATATTGAACTACCTTCCCTCTCCGCCCGGCCCAGTCCTTCGGACTGTGTGCCCTCTGCGGAGTCGTTTTCTTTTTACCCTTGTATACGAACGTGTGGAGCTTAGCGGACGCTAGATGTTCTTCAGTCCGCCAAGGATCATGTGTACCGGGGGAAGGTCTGCCGGGGAAGGCGCTTGATAGCTCCAGCGCACGATTCCGTCGGGGCCGACGATCACCAGTGCGCGCTGGGGGAAGCCGCCAGGGTGCAGCACGCCAAACGCCGCGCAAGCAGCGCCCTTGGGCTCGAAGTCCGAGAGCTGCGGGATGCTCACACCCAGCTTCTCGCGAAACGCTTTCTGGGCCCAGGTCGAATCGCACGAGACGCCATAGATCTCTGCCCCCTGAGCGGTGATCTCTGCCAGCGACTGCTCGTACACCTGCAATTGATCGGTGCAGACCGGGCTGAAAGCGAAGGGGTAGAAGACGAAGACGGTCGTCTTGCCAAGCAGGTGGGCTTGGGTGAAATCGTCGCCAGCTTCGGTGGCGAGCTTGAAGTCGGGGACCTTGGTGGCAGGAGCCAGCACGGTGGAGCTTGCGTCGGTGGCGCTCATCGTCTTTACCGAGAGCCTTGAGACGGTCGAGGATCAAGCAGACCAAGTGTCTGAGGTGCCCACCCACCCGCGTAGTGTGCTCTGCACATGAGCGACCGAGGACGCCGGTATGCGCAGATCATCGGCCGTCTCACTTACGGAGACCTAGCTCCTTGATCAGAGCGCGGTAGCCCTCGAGGTCCTTGCGCTGCAGGTAATCCAGGAACCGGCGGCGGCGGCCGACCAGCATGAGCAGGCCGCGACGCGAATGGTGGTCCTTCGTCTGCTCGCGCAGATGCTCGGTGAGGTGGTTGATGCGCTCGGTCAGCAAGGCCACCTGGACCTTGGTGTTGCCGGTGTCCTGCTCTCCTGAGCCGAACTTGGCGGCGATCTCACGCTTTCGCTCTGTGGTGATCGTCATAGCGGCCGCACAGGCTAGCAGCCACGGGCGCGGTACACGTTCAAAGCTCGCGCACCAGCGTCGCGCTCAAGGGTTTGCCCAAGCGGCGAGGACCTTGCGAGTGCGCTCCACGTCAAGGTGCATCTGCTCGATCAGGGCCTGCGCCGACTGGAAGCGCCGCTCACCCCGCAGACGCGAGCAGAAGTCCAGGCGCAGCTCGCTGCCATACAGGTCGCCGTCGAAGTCCAGGAGATAGGCCTCGACCAGCTCGCCGCGTCCGGTCACGAACGTGGGACGCACGCCGACGTTCACCGCTGCGGGTATCCCATCGGCCAGACACGCGTACACACCGTGGCCCGGGCACACGAGCGCGTCGTCGGGTACGAGGTTGGCGGTCGGGAAGCCCAGCTCGCGTCCGCGCTGATCGCCGTGTACGACCTCGCCGCGCAGCTGAAAGGGGGATCCCAGGAAATGTATGGCCTGCTCTACCTCGCCGGCGAGCACGAGCCCGCGGATGTGGCTTGAGGAGACGATCTCCCCGTCCACCTCGAGCAGAGGCACGACGCGCGTGGAGAAGCGCTCGTCTTCGGAGAGCATCTGGGGGTCGCCCTTGGCGCGGTTGCCGAAGCGGAAGTTCTCACCCACCGAGACGTGGGTGGCGCCTAGTGTCCGCACGAGTACGTCGTCGATGAACTCCTGCGGGCCGCGCTTGGCGAACTCCGCGTCGAAGGGAATCACGATCAGCTCCCGCACACCCAGGGACTCGACGAGTTCGGCCTTGACCTCCAGGGAGGTGAGCAGCTTGGGTCTGTGCTGGGGCGCGACGACGGCCGAGGGATGCGGATCGAACGTGAGCACGCTGTCTGAGCCGCGGATCACCTCGCGGTGGCCGAGGTGGACACCATCGAAGGAGCCCACCGCCACGCGCCGCTCCCTGGGCCTCACCTCGGGCAGCCGAATGATCTCCACGGCGAGAAAGCCTATGGCAGAAGCGCCGCCGCCCGCTCGATGGTCACCAGGGGAGCGTCCTCCCACAGCTGATCGCGCGGCGGAGGCGGCACGGCATGCGCGAGCTCGAAAGGTCCTATCGCGGTGCGCCTGAGCTCTTCGCAATAGGCGTCGCCGAGGTCGGCGATCAGCGAACGCACATAGGTGCCCGACGAGCACTCGATCTCGTATGCGGCGCGGACTGCGGTCCCCTCCTGGCTCGGCTCGCGCCATAGCTGCTCGAAGCGGTACACGGTCACGATTCGCGGGGGCATCTCAAACGATTCGCCGCGACGAGCCTTGCGGTAGGCGCGCTCTCCTTTGATCTTGATCGCCGAGTAGACGGGGGGCGTTTGACGAATCTCGCCTGTCGGCAGCGACGGTGGGTCCGGCGGCAACTTGCCGGTCTCGGTTATCTCCCCCTCGGGATCTCCGGTGCTCGACAGCGCCCCCAAGCGAGCGACCGTCTCATACCGCTTGGGCAGTTGCATCACCCGGTCCTGAAGCTTGGTTGCCTTGCCGACGAGCACGACCAAGAGTCCGCTCGCAAACGGGTCCAAGGTGCCGGCATGACCGGTCTTGATGCCGCCCAAGGAACGTCGCACACGGGCGACGACGTCGTGCGAGGTCATCCCCACCGGCTTATCGATCAGCAGCAGGCCCTCGATCGACGGCGAGCCTTTGGTCCGCGGCGGGCCCTCGGTCGGCGGCAGGCCCTCGGTCGGCGGCGGACCGTCGGTCAAGCCGGTGTGGGCAGGGCGGGCCCGTTGGGCGCCGGATGCAGTTGCAAGGCCAGCTCGTGGCGCAGCAGGTCGATCAAGTCCGCCACGTCCAGCGTCGTCGAGAAGCCCGCGGCGCGGCGGTGCCCGCCCCCACCCTGGGTGCGCGCGATCACGGACACGTCGACGTCGTTTCCGGTTGCGCGCAGCGAGACCTTGCGCTTGCCTCTGTTCTCGGGGGCGGTCAGCTCGCGGATCAGGACCGCGACCTTGGTGGCTGCGATCGAGCGCAGGTGGTCGACGATTCCCTCCGAGAGGCTTTCTTCGGCTCCGGCGTGGGCGAAATCAGAGGCGTCCAGTGCGACCAAGGTCAGCTCGCCGGCGTCGAAGCGCTGGATGCGCTCGAGCGCGACGCCGAGCAGCGCCAGCTTGGCTTGTGGTATCTCCTCATACAGCCGCGTGTTGACGGCGGCCACGTCGACTCCCGCCGCGATCAGCTCGGCGGCCATGCGATGCGCCCGCGGGCCCGTGTTCTCATACATGAAGCGGCCGGTGTCGGTGACGAGCCCGATGTAGAGCGCCTCGGCCATCGCCGCCGTCGGTGCGACCTGCAGGCCGTGCATCAGATCCCACACGATCTCCGCCGTGCAAGAAGCGCCCGGATCGATCAGGTTGAGCGTGCCGAAGTGGGTGTTGTCGTGATGGTGGTCGATGTTGAGCAGGTGCGAGCCGTGCTGCAACACCGCCGCCGGGTTGCGGTCGATGTTGCCGCAGTCGAGCATCACGACCGTGCGCTCGCCGATGTCCTGCGGCGCCGACTGCAGTGCGTGCTCCAGCGCCGCGCAGCGGTACTCGCGCGGGAGCGGAAGGTCACTCTCGGCGATGAACATCTCCGAGCTCTTGCCCAAAGCCGTGAGCAGGCCGTGCATACCGAGCAGCGAACCGAGCGCGTCACCGTCGGGGTTCTCGTGGGTGGCCACCACGAAGCTCGCGTCGGCGCGAATGCGCTCTAGCACCAGTTGTCGGGTGCAGTCGATCGAAGCGGACTCGCTCACGCGTCTTGGCCTTCGCGTTCGGTTCGCGCGGCGCCAGATGCCGGAGACGAGTTCTGGACACCGGCGGGCTGCGCGTCTTCGATCTCGGCCTCGATCAGCGCGTCCAAACGCATCGCCCGATCGGTCGTGTCGTCGTAGGCGAAGGCGAGCGTCGGTGTGCGCTTGAGCTTCAACTCACGGGCGATCCGCCCCTGTAGGTAGCCGTGTGCGCTGTCCAGGCCGGCCAAGGTCTCGCTGCGCGTCTCGGCCTCGCCGAGCACGCTCACGTACACGCGAGCATGGCTCAAATCGGCGCTTGTCCTCACATCGGTCACGGTCACGAATCCCACCCTCGGGTCCTTCAAGTCTGACGCGAGCGCATCGCCGATCACCTGTCTGATCGCCTCGTCCACGCGGCGCATCCGCTCCGAGCTCATCCTACTGGTCCGTGTCCCTCGAAAGATCCAACTTGCACTACGGCTTGCATGAGCAACCCCTTATTCGGAGGGTGACTTCAGGCTAGCTGGCGCTCTTGGAGGCGCGTCTCGTATGTCTCCAACACATCGCCCTCCTTGAGGTCCTGGAAGTTGGTCAAGACGATGCCGCACTCGTAGCCGGCGGCCACCTCGCGGGCGTCCTCGTTGAATCGGCGCAGCGAAGCGACGGTGGTGTCGTAGATGACGGTGCCCTCGCGCACGACCCGGACGCGCGCGCCGCGGGTGACCTTGCCCTCGCTGACGTGCGAGCCGGCGATCGTGCCGATCTTGGAGGCCTTGAACAGCTGGCGCACCTCGGCCTGGCCGAGCGATGTCTCGACCTCGGTGGGCTCCAGCATGCCCTGCATCGCCGCGCGCAACTCTTCGATCGCGCGGTAGATGACCGAGTAGGAGCGGATCTCCACGCCCTCGCGGTCGGCGATCTGACGCGCGTCGCCGACGGGGCGCACATTGAAGGCGAGGATCAAGCCGGAGGAGGCGGAGGCCAGCATCACGTCGGACTCGTTGATGCCGCCGACGCCACGGTGGATGATGTTGACCGAGACCTCGTCTTGGGGGAGCTTTGCGATCTCGTCCTCGATCGCCTCCAAGGAGCCGGCGACGTCTGCCTTGATGACGAGGCTGAGCTCCTTGACGGTACCTTCTTGGGCGAGCTTGAAGACGTCCTCGAGCGAGACCTTGCGCCCGGAGCGGCGCGCGAGCGCCTCGGTCTTCAGGCGGTTGGCGCGCTCGCCCGCGAGCTGGCGCGCGCGACGCTCGTTCTCGACGGCCCTGACGAATTCGCCGGCCTCGGGTACGCCGTCGAAGCCGAGCACCTCGACCGGCTCGCCCGGTTCGGCTTGCTTGACGCGGACGCCATTGAAGTCGTGCATGGCCCTGACGCGGCCGAAGTGGGCGCCGGCCACGAGCGCATCTCCGACTTCCAAGGTGCCGCGCTGGATCAGGATGCTCACCACTGGACCGCGGCCCGGGTCGAGCTTTGACTCGATCACGGTGCCGGAGGCCATCGCGTCGCGGTTGGCCTTCAGCTCCTCAAGGTCGGTGACGAGCTGGATCGTGTCGAGCAGACCGTCCAAATTTTGGCGCGTCTTGGCGCTCACGTCCACAAACTCGGTCTCTCCACCCCACTCCGAGGGTTGCAATCCGTGCTGGGTCAGTTCGGTGCGTACACGTTCGGGCTGCGCGCCCTCCTTGTCGATCTTGTTGACGGCGACCACGATCGGGACCTGAGCCGCCTTGGCGTGATCGATCGCCTCCTCGGTCTGGGGCTTGACGCCGTCGTCGGCCGCGACCACGATCACGGCGAGGTCGGTGACGCGTGCGCCGCGTGCGCGCATGGCGGTGAAGGCCTCGTGGCCGGGGGTGTCAAGGAAAGTGATCGGCTTGCCGCCGTGGCGCACCTGGTAGGCGCCGATGTGCTGGGTGATCCCGCCGGCCTCACCTGCGGCCACCTCGGTTTGGCGGATCGCGTCCAGCAGAGATGTCTTGCCGTGATCGACGTGGCCCATGATCGTGACCACGGGTGGGCGGTCGACGAGATCCTCATCAACATCCTCGAAGACCGGCTCGACCTCGACGTCGTCGGCGGCGTGGGCGATCTCGATCTGCTTTTCGAATTCGTCGGCGAGCACCTGGATCGCGTCGTCTGAGAGCGTCTGGGTGAGCGTGGCCATCTCGCCGAGCATCATCAGCTTCTTGATGATCTCGGGTACCGGCACGCCGAGATACTCGGCAACGTCCTTGACGGTCGAGCCGGAGTTGACGCGGATCAGGTCGGTGGCCTCCATCGCCGTGGTGTCTATCGGGGCGATTGTCTCGTCGTAGGTGCCTCTGCGCCGACGGCCCCTGCGGGGTCGGCGCACGGGCTGGTTGGAGGGGCCGCCCTGCTGGCGGCGCGAAGCCTGGGAGTCGATCACCACACGCCGCCGTCCACCCGCGCTGCCGCTCGCCGGGGTGCGCTCGCCGGTACGCGAATCGCGAGTTGGCCGCACGCGATCGCCGGCCGGTGTCGAGTCGGCGGCCGAGTCCGGAGCGGGCACCGCGGTCGAGGCCGCAGTGGAGGCGGATGGCGCAGCCGGTGTCGCCGGTGGTGCGGGCGCTGTCGAGGCGGGCGCGGAGGATGCAGGCGCCGGCGGCGCGACCGGCTTGGCGGCGGCCGCGGCGGACGAGGCTCCATTGGAGCCCAGGACGCGCAGGGCGTCGGCCTCCTCGACCGAGGAGGCCGCGGCCTTGGCTGCGATTCCGGCGGCGCCGAGCTTCTCGAGCAACTCCTTGCTTGAGATCCCCTGCTCCTTGGCTATTTCGTGTACGCGCTTCTTACTCATGGTTTTGATATCGAGGGGCTCGGCTCGCCGGACGGGTGTCCGGCTGCGCCACCCTCGTGGTCCGATTCTACGAGTTCGGCGGGGACGTCCACGGTGCGACGAAAAGCGCGTTGCAAAACACCTCGCGCGGTCATGCGTTGCAGGCAATCGCGCTGTGGGGAGTTCGCGGAGGCGAGGCACACGTAGGCTCCGCGGCCGGGCATCTTGTTGGCTGGATCGAGGGTTGCGCGGGGCCGATCCTCTCCGGGGATCGCAATGGCCGCAACGCGCAACAGCTCGGACTTCGGCGCCACGCGCCCGCACCCGACGCAGCGGCGCCGGGGGACATGCGCCGCTATGACGCTTGCTCCTCGGCAGCCTCGACGGCCTCCGCCTGGGTCTCGGCAGCCTCGACGGCCTCTGCCTCGGCCTCGGCGAGCGCCTCGACCGGGGCGTCCTCGACCGGGGGTGCGTGTTCGGCCGCGTCGGCGCCGCCCGCGGGCGAGAGGTCGGCGACGTTGTCGCCCTCGATCTCGTTGAGGGCCTGGTGTGACTCCAGGCCGCAGTAGCGCGATCCGGGCAGCGAAGCGTTGGGGCAACGCCTGCCGTTGGAAAGGATCGCGGCACAGCGACCCTGTAGCTCCTCCTCCTCGTAGCCGTGCTCGGCCTCCTCGGCGGCGAACTCGGTCTCCGAGCGGATGTCCACGCGCCAGCCGGTCAAGCGTGCGGCCAAGCGCGCGTTCTGGCCCTCGCGACCGATCGCCAGGGAAAGCTGGTCGTCGGGCACGATCACCGTGGCCTGCTTGGCCTCGTCGTCGACGAGGACCTCGCGCACACGCGCCGGCGAAAGCGCCTTGGCCACGAAGCGGGCGGGCTCTTCGTTGAAGGGAATGATGTCGATCTTCTCGCCTCGCAGCTCGGAGACGACCATGCGCACGCGCGAGCCGCGCGGACCCACGCAGGCGCCGACCGGGTCGACGCCGTCGGCGTGTGAGACGACCGCGATCTTCGAGCGGTAACCGGGCTCGCGGGCGACGTTGGCGATTTCCACCAAGCCGTCGGCGATCTCGGGAACCTCCAGCTCGAATAGCTTCTTGATCAGCTCGGGGTCGCGCCTTGAGACGATGATCGAGGGTCCCTTGGTGGAGGGCGAGACCTCCTTGATCACGGCCTTGATGCGCTGGGAGTGGTCGTAGCGCTCGCCGTCGACCTGCTCTGACTTGGGCAGGAGCGCCTCGACACGCTCGCGCAGCTGCACGAGGGTGTAGCGCGAATCGGATTGCTGCACGATGCCTGTGATCAGCTCGCCGACGCGGTCGCGGTATTCCTCGAACATCATGTCGCGCTCGGCCTCGCGGATGCGCTGCAGGATGACCTGCTTGGCGGTCTGGGCGGCGATGCGACCGAAGTCCTCGGGGGTGACGTCGCGTTCGTCGATCTGGTCGCGGTACTGCTCGAACTTGGCCGGGTCGATTTCCGGCTCCTCCGGTTCGCGCAGCTCGCCCGTCTCCGGGTCAACGGTGGTGCCCTCGTCGATCGTCTCGACGATCAGGTGGGCCTCCAAGCGCTCGGGGATGATCAGTTCAATCACGCGGAAGTCGGCCGTCTCGCGGTCCATTTCGACGCGTGCGTACTTGGCCGAGCCGGGCTGCTTCTTGTAGGCCGACAGCAGGGCGTCCTCCAAGGCGATCATCAGCTTCTCGGGCTCAATCCCCTTCTCGCGCGCCAAAGCGTGCATTGCTTCCAGGATCTCGCGTGACATAGGCTGTCTCTCCTACTCTTCGACGAGGTTCGAACGACGGATCTCCGAGTAGGGGATCGCTACTACTCCCCCATCGGCGGCCAAGGTGATCTCGCTGTCGGTGGCGCCGATCAGCTCTCCGGTGAAGCTCTTGGCGCGCCGCGCCTCGGCTCCCACGCTTGGGAGCGGACGTGGCTCGCGGGTGCGCACACGGGCGCGGCGACCGACGAAGCGACGGAAGTGGGTGGGCTTGGTCAGGGGTCGTTCGCTGCCGGGCGAGGAGACCTCCAGGGCGTAGCGCTCGCGCAAGTCGGTGAGCAGGGCGGTGACGCGCTCGCACAGGGCCAAGTTGACGCCCTCGGGATGGTCGATGTAGATGCGCAGGGTGTCGTCGGAGAGGACCTCGGCGAGCAGCACCTCGACTTCGGGCTCGGTGGCGGCCAGGCGCTCTTCTATCTCGGACTGCATCGGCGACATCTACTGAAAAGTCTCTCTTCCCGGGACGAGGCGTAAAAAAAAGCGGGCGGGCGCCCACTTTCGGTACTGCCAGCCGTCGTATGGGCGACGGCTCGAAAGTTGTCCGACGAGGATAGCATCGGCGCTGGGGGTGCGACCCGGAGCGAGAAGCTCGGCGGCGCCCCGCGCAACAGCGCTCACGACCTCGCGGCGTCTCGTCGCGCCCGGTCGCGATAGTGGCGATAGTCGGCGCGTGTCGGCTGCATCGAACAGGCGATCGCAAGTGGCCGGGAAGCCTCGTGGTGGCGTCCGAGCTGCTGCATCGTGCGTCCCAAACAGAACAGCGCATAGTCGTTTGTGGGCGCGGCCGCCGCGATCGCCTGGAACTCCTCGGCGGCGCGCTCGTAGTGCTGGGCATGGAACAGGGCTCGTCCGAGCGCCTCGCGAATCGAGGTCTTGCCGGGCTCGAGTTCGCGCGCGCGTGTGAGCGGCACGATCGCGGCCATGTGATCGCCGTGATCGAGCAGGTCCCGTCCACGTGTGTAGAGCTCGTAGACGCTATCCATGCGCCTAACTTTAGCTCCGAGCACCCGGCTCGTTCAAGCCTGCGGTCGCATGCTCTCGACGGCGTCGAGGATCCCCTCGGCGATGGCCGGCTTGGCGGCGCACGGGAGCCGGCGGTCCTCTTGCTTGGAGACGATCGTCACCTCGTTGAGCTCGGACTCGAAGCCGATGTCCGGGCGCGAAATGTCGTTGAAGACGACCGCGTCCACGCACTTGGCGGTGAGCTTGGAGCGGGCCTGCTCGATTCCGCCGGCGCCGTGCTCGGCCGCGAACGCGACCACCGTTTGATCGGGACGGCGTCCGGCGGCGAGCCCACAGACGATGTCGGGGGTCGGCTCCAGCTCGAGCGTGAGCCGCTCGCGGCCTGCCTTCTTGATCTTGCCGTCGAGGGGCTCGGCGGGTCGAAAGTCCGCGACGGCGGCCGCCATCAGCAATACGTCGCATTTGGGGAACTCCCGCTCGCAAGCTTCCTGTAGCTCGGCCGCGGTACCGACCCGCTCGACCTTGACACCCGACGGTGGGGCCAGCGCGACGTTGGCCGCGACGAGCGTCACCTCGGCTCCCCTCCGGTGGGCCGCCTCGGCGAGCGCCAAGCCCATGCGCCCCGAGGAGCTGTTGCCGAGGAAGCGCACACTGTCGATCGGCTCGCGTGTGCCTCCCGCGGTGACCAGGACGCGCAATCCGCTCCAAGGCCCCCCGCGCGCGCGTAGGGCACCCTCCACCGAGGCTTCTCCCCCACCCTCCACGGAGGTTGTGCCCCCAGCCTCCCCGGAGACTGTTCGCCCGGCGAGGACTTGCTCGCAGACGGCCAGCAAGCGTTCGGGTTCGGCGAGCCGGCCGATCCCCTGCTCGCCGCGTGAGGCGAGCCGGCCGCTGTCGGGCTCGATCACGTGGACGCCGCGAGAGCGCAGCAGGTCGAGGTTGGCCCGGGTCGCGGGGTGCTCGTACATGTGGTTGTTCATCGCCGGGGCCACGATCACCGGGCAGGTGGCCGCCAAGGCACAGCTGGTGAGCAGGTTCTCGGCGATTCCGGCGGCCAGCTTGGCCAAGGTGTTCGCCGACGCCGGCGCGATCAAATACAGGTCGGCGCCCGCGACGAGCTGGAGATGGCTGAGCGGTTGATGGGTGGGCTGCTCTTCGCCGGGGAAAGCGCCCCGGGCGGGGTCTTGTTCGAACTCGTCGAGCAGGACAGGTGCGCCGGTGAGCGCCGCGAAGGAGGCCTCGCCCACGAAGCGGGTGCTGGTCGGCGTCTGGACGACGCGCAGCGAATGCTCGGCGGCGCTTGCCAAGCGTATGAACTCGAGCGCCTTGTAGGCGGCGATGCCGCCGCTCACACCGAGCAGGATGCGTGCCATGGTGACGTCTTAGGCGCCGCGAGCCGTCAGCTCAAGCGCTGGTCGAACGCTTGCGTGCGCGGTGCTACCGATAGTGATACTTAATCTTTCCGCCGGCAACTTCCTCGAGGGCGATCGTGAGGTAGTTCTTGGAGGCGGTCTCGATCATCGGCGGCGGGAATTCCTCGAAGGCTCCCTCACCGAGGTTGTGGTAGTAGCTGTTGATCTGGCGCGCGCGCTTGGCGGCCACGAGGACGCTCGCGTAGTTGGAGTCGACATTCTCGAGCAGGCGGTCGATACGGGGTGAGGTCATCATGGTCGGGGCGACACCTTTCCTTGTGGACTTTTCAGTGTAGTGGCTCGGTCGCGCTCTCTCTCCGGCCGGGACTCGGGGGGAGGGCTGTTGGCCGGGAGTCAGTGTGGGTCGATCGGCTCGCCGACCTCGGCGGCGACGATCGCCACCAGTGCGTCGAGCGCGTCTTCGAGCCGGTCGTTGACGACCACGTGGGCGAACTCGTCGCGCGCGGCCAGCTCCTGCTCGGCGACAGCGAGACGGCGCTCGACCTCCTCGGAGCCGTCGGTGCCGCGTCCGATTAGGCGTGTGCGCAAGGCCTCCAATGAGGGGGGCGCGATGAACACTTGGACCGCCTCGGGCATCGCGGCTCGCACCTGGCGGGCGCCCTGAACCTCGATCTCGAGCACGACCGGGACGCCTTCGGCGACGCGGCCTTCGAGCTCGCTGCGCAGGGTCCCGTAGCGGCGACCGGCATAGTCGGCGTGCTCCACGAAATCCCCGTCGCTGATGCGCCGCTCGAACTCGTCGCTTGAGAGGAAGTGGTAGTCGGTCCCGTCCGCCTCCCCCGGCCGGGGTGCGCGTGTGGTGGCCGACACCGAAAGCTCGAGTTGGGGCAGGCGCTCCATAAGGCCCCGGATCAAGGTGCCCTTGCCCACGCCCGAGGGCCCGGTGATCACAAATACACACGCCACGCGCGAGACCCTAATGTCGGACGCGGCGGAGCGGTAACTCCCACGAGCGCCTGCTGCGTCGATGAGCAAGCGAGACAAGGACGCAGGGAGCGAAATGTGCTGAGCACATGAGCGACCGAGGACGCAGTATCGCGCCGCTCAGCGGCGTAGCAGGGATACGAGCTCGCTGCGTTGGCGCTCTGAGAGGCCGCCGATCGTCTTGCTCGGCGAGATGCGGCAGAGCGCGAGGATCTTGTTGACCTTGACGCGGCCGTACTTGGGGACGGCCAGGAGCATGTCAAAGACCTTGGCCGTCTCCACGTACTCGGGGGGGTTGGCGAGCAGCGTGTGGATCGAGAGGCGCCCGGCCTTGAGATCGCGCTTGAGCTGGGCGCGCTCGGTCCTGATGCGGTTCGCGCGTGCGAGGGCGTCCATGCGCTGATTCAAGGAGCGCTCGGGTGCGGCGGACGGCTTGGGGGTCATGGTCGAAGACATCGTGCCCGTCGCGGTCGGCATGGGCGGCGAGTCTACACACCCAGGCGCGCCGTTCAAGGCAAACCCCAAGAATTCGTATCAAGCTCAGGTTGAGCTTCAGGTATGTCGAGGATGGTGGATGGTCGTGTGGCCGGTTTGCAGGGATTTTCCAACCTCAAGTCAGCCGACGCCCGCCAATTCTCGGGCCACACTGGATGCGGCGCGGGGATCGCGGAAGTTCTCGGTGCCGATGGCGACCAGGCGCGCGCCGACATCGAGGAACTGGCGCGCGTGGAGGGCCGTTTGGATGCCGCCCATGCCGATCACGGGGATCGAGACTCGCGCGGCGACGGACGCGACCTGGGCGAGCGCGACAGGGCGGATTGCGGCGCCCGAGAGCCCCCCGGTGCCTCCACCGAGCCACGGTCGGACCTCGCTCGGGCCAGGCGACGAGCCGGCGGCGGGTGCGTGCGAGGATCGGGCGGCGGGCGCGAGCGCGAATGCTCGCAGCGTATTGACGAGCGAGAGCGCGTCGGCTCCACCCGCCTCGGCCGCGCTCGCGCACTCGGACACGCTCGCGCAGTTGGGGGTCAACTTGACGATCAAAGGCTTGACCGTGAACGGCCGTACGCTCGCCACGACGCGCTCCAATTGGACGGGATCGGCGCCGATGTCAAGGCCGGTGTGAACATTGGGGCAGGACACATTCAGCTCGAAGGCGGCGATCTCGGTGCGTGGCTCGCACGCTTGCAGCAACTCGGCGATCTCCTCGGCGGTGGAGCCCATCACGTTGGTGATCAAGGGCACGGGCAGGCGGGCCAAGTCGGGCAGGTCCTGCTCGAGGTAGCCGTGCAGGCCCTTGTTGGGCAGGCCGATCGAGTTGATCAGGCCCGCTTGGGCCTCCCACAGCCGCGGTGCGGGGTTGCCGGCGCGCGGGGCGAGGGTGATCGTCTTGGAGACGAACGCTGCGAAGGGGAATTCCCGCTCGAGTGCCTCCCCGAAGGCTCGTCGCGCGGCGATCGCGTCGAAGGTGCCCGAGCCGTTGATGACCGGGTGAGCCAAGCGCAGTCCGCAGAACTCGACGCTCATGCGAGACACCCTCCCCCGGGCTCGGTCACCGACTCGAGCACAGACGCGTCGATAACCGGACCGTCAACGCACACGCGCAGGTAGCCCTCGCGGGTCGGCACGACGCACCCGTAGCAGGCCCCGAAACCGCACGCCATGCCCGCCTCGAGGGCGAGTTGGGCGCGAACGCCACGCTCGGCGCAGAGGGCACGCACCGCCTCGAGCATCGGCGGCGGCCCGCAGGCGTAGACGGTCGCCTCGGGGTCGCGGTCGAGCTCCACGCTCAGCAGGTCGGTGACGAAGCCGTGGTGGCCGACCGACCCGTCGTCGCTCGCGAGCGCCACGGGCCCGGCTTGACCGGGCTCGCCCGAGACGCCAAACAGCGCGGCTCCCTCGGCGTGGGCACTGTCGCGGAAGCCGAGCAGGACCCCCACTGCGTCTCCGCGGGCCGCCAAAGCATCGCGCCAGATGACAAGCGGCGCGATGCCCACGCCGCCACCGACCAAGACGGCTCGGCGACCCTCCGCAGGGGCCTCGAATCCTTGGCCGAGCGGCCCCAAGAGCCACAGCCCATCGCCCTTGACCAGCTCGCACAGGCGCCGCGTGCCGGGACCGACGTCCTCCAATAGGAAATAGGCTTCGCCGTGCTCGAAGCGGGCGTAGGAGAAGGCACGCGGCAGGTAGGGGCGCTCGTCCTCTCCGGCGCCCCAGCGCTCGGCGGCCGCCAGCATCGCGAACTGGCCCGCCAGCGGTCGCGGACCGTCCGGGTCGGCGGCTCGCAGGACGCGGTAGGAGCCGAGCGGATCGTTGGCTGTGACGGTGAGCAATCGTCGCCCGAACGGGGCGAGGGGGCGCTCGATCACGCCGGCCGTGGCGGGTCGCCGGCGAAGGTCGCGACCGGGCGGCTCACGCCACTCCCGCCCGATCCGCCGCCTTGGGGCTGCGCTGGCCGCGATGGAGCTCTTGCAGGGAGAGCACGTCGGGCTCGCCGAGCTTGATCGCCTGGGCGATCGCGCGGGCCGCCGATACGCCGGCCGAGAGGGTGGTCAAACAGGGGATTCCGTGGGCGATCGCGCAGCGGCGGATCTCCCAACCGTCCGAGCGGGCGCCCGAGCCGGTGGGGGTGTTGACGATCAAATCGACGTCGCCACGCTCGATCCAGTCGACCACGTGGGGGGAGCCGTCGCCGATCTTGTTGATCGTCTGGACGGGTACGCCCATGCGGGCGATCGCCTCGGCGGTGCCGCGCGTGGCGAGGATGCGAAAGCCGTTGTCGTGCAGGATCTGGGCGACCGCGAAGACGCCGGGCTTGTCGGAGTCGGTGACCGTGATGAACGCGGTGCCGTTCATCGGCAGGGGCGAGCCGGCGGCGGCCTGGGCCTTGGCGAAGGCGGTGGGGAAGTCGCGCGCGATGCCCATCACCTCGCCGGTGGAGCGCATCTCGGGGCCGAGCAGGGAGTCGGCGCCGTCGAAGCGGTCGAAGGGCAGCACGGCCTCCTTGACCGAGACGTGCTCGCCACAGGCCACGCCTTCGTTGCCGGAGGCTAGGCCGAGCGCCGATATGGGCTCGCCGAGCATGATGCGACAGGCCAACTTGGCCAAGGGCAGGCCGATCGCCTTGGAGACGAACGGGACGGTGCGCGAAGCGCGCGGGTTGGCCTCGATCACATAGAGGCGACCGTCGTGGACGGCGTACTGGATGTTCATCAGTCCGACGACGCCGATGCCGAGCGCGATGTCGCGTGTGGCGGTGCGGATCTGCTCGAGCATGTCCTCGCCGAGGGAGTGCGGCGGCAACACGCAGGCCGAGTCCCCGGAATGCACCCCGGCCTCCTCGACGTGCTGCATGATGCCCCCGATCCACACCTCGTGGCCGTCGCAGAGCGCGTCCACGTCGACCTCTACCGCGTTCTCGAGGAAGCGGTCGAGAAAGATCGTCGGTCGGCGCTCGTCAGGGGGCTGTTGATTTGGAGGGATTGACGTTCGTGCGGGTCTGCTGGCGGGCGCCGGCGTCTCGCGACGGAGGTAGTCGGCGAGCCCGTCGCGGGAGTACACGATCTCCATCGCGCGCCCACCGAGGACGTAGGAGGGGCGCACCAAGAGGGGGTAGCCGACGTCGTCGGCCTTGCTCAAGGCCTCCGCGACCGAGCAGGCGGTCGCGTACGGGGGGGCGTGGTAGCCGAGCCGCGCGAGCAACTCGCCGAAACGGGAGCGATCCTCGGCCAGGTCGATCGCGTCGACCGAGGTGCCAAGGATCGGCACCCCCGCCTCCAGTAGGCCGGCGGCGAGCTTGAGCGGGGTTTGGCCGCCGAACTGGACGATCACGCCGAGCAGGTTGCCCCCGGCGCGCTCGAGCTCGATCACGCCGAGGACGTCCTCCAAGGTGAGCGGCTCGAAGTAGAGGCGGTCGGAGGTGTCGTAGTCGGTGGAGACGGTCTCGGGGTTGCAGTTGACGATGACCGCGTCGCGGCCGGACTCGCGCACGGTCATGGCGGCGTGGACGCAGCAGTAGTCGAACTCGATGCCCTGGCCGATGCGGTTGGGGCCGCCGCCGAGGATCACGACCGAAGGGCGCTCGCCGAGGACGACCTCGTGCGCCGCTCGGCGCTCCCAGCCGGAGTAGTAGTAGGGGGTGCGCGCGGGGAACTCGGCGGCGCAGGTGTCTACCGACTTGAACGAGCGCTCTCCCGCGAACGGGGACTCTGGGTCGGCGGCGATCCCGGCCAGCTCCGCCAAGAACCAAGGGTCGATCGAGGTGCGCTCGCGGATCGCCGCGATGGCCGCGTCGAGCGCCCTGGGCTGGGTGCTGTTCGAGACTGTGGCCGCGCCTGCCCCGCGCCGGGTGCCTTCTGAGGTCGCGCCTGCTCCGGGCCGCTCGGGCTCGGCTGTCGCCGCCCGGGAGAGCAGCTCTAGGATCGTCTCGTAGCGGTCGGCGGTCGGTGTCTCGAGCGCTTGCAGCAGCTCTGCGTCGGAGCGCTCTTGCGGGCGAGGGGGCTTGTCCAGCTCGCGCGAGCGCAGGGCCTTGGCGAAGGCTTGGGAGAAGGTGCGCCCGAGCGCCATCGCCTCCCCCACCGACTTCATGTGGGTGGAGAGCGTGGGCACCGCCCCCGGGAACTTCTCGAAGGCGAAGCGGGGCCACTTGACCACGACGTAGTCGATCGTCGGCTCGAATGAGGCCGGGGTGACTCCGGTGATGTCGTTGGTGATCTCCTCCAAGAGGTAGCCGACGGCCAGGCGCGCGGCGATCTTGGCGATCGGAAAGCCGGTCGCCTTCGAGGCCAGGGCCGAGGAGCGCGAGACGCGGGGGTTCATCTCGATCACAAGGATCTCCTCGGTCTCGGGGTTGACCGCGAACTGGACGTTGGAGCCGCCCGTCTCGACACCGACGGCCCTGATCACGGCTATCGCCTGGTCGCGCAACTGCTGGTAGAGGGCGTCGGTGAGGGTCTGCTGGGGGGCGACGGTGACCGAGTCGCCGGTGTGGACGCCCATCGGGTCGATGTTCTCGATCGAGCAGACGATCACGACGTTGTCGGCTTTGTCGCGCATCACCTCCAGCTCGAACTCGCCCCAGCCGAGCACCGACTGGTCGAGCAGGACCTGGCCGATCGGCGAGGCCTCGATGCCGCGCGCGGCGATCGTCTCGAACTCCTCCTGGGTGCGGGCGATTCCGCCGCCGCGCCCACCGAGGGTGAAGGCGGGGCGCACGATGCAGGGCAGGCCCAGGCGCGGCAACGCCTCTTGGGCCTCGGCCAAGGTCGTGGCGATCGCGCTTTCGGGCATCTTCAGGCCTGCCTCGGCCATCGCCGCGGCGAACAATTCGCGGTCCTCGGCGCAAGCGATCGCGTCGTAGTTGGCGCCGATCAACTCCACGCCCAGGCGCACCAAGGTGCCGTCGTCGTGCAGGGCCTTGGCCAGGTTCAGGGCCGTCTGTCCCCCGAGTGTCGGCAAGAGGGCGTCGGGACGCTCTCGTTCGATGATCTTCGTGAGCGGTCCGGGCAAGAGGGGCTCGACATAGGTGGCGTCGGCAAACTCGGGGTCGGTCATGATCGTGGCCGGGTTGGAATTGACCAGCACGACCTTGTATCCCTCCTCCCTCAAGACCTTGCAGGCTTGAACGCCGGAGTAGTCGAACTCGGCAGCTTGCCCGATCACGATTGGACCGGAGCCGAGGATCAGGATCGTCTCTATGTCGTTGCGTCGTGGCATCGGCGATCAGCCTTCGTCTCTTTTCATGCTGCTTGCGCGATCCGCGCGAGGAAGCGGTCGAACAGGTGCAGGCTGTCGTGGGGCCCGGGTCCCGCCTCGGGGTGGTATTGGACGGCGCCGCCGGGCACGTCCAGGAGCTCGAAGCCCTCGACCGTGCGGTCATAGAGATTGACGTGGGTCAGCTGGGCCGCGCCGAAGTCGGTCTCCCAGCGCACCGGCTCGTCGCTGTCGAGCGTCTTGGCGCCGCCCGGTGCGAGCACCGCGAAGCCGTGGTTTTGGGAGGTGATCTCCACTTGGCCGGTTTGCAGGTCCTTGACCGGATGGTTGGCGCCGCGGTGGCCGAAGGGCAGCTTGTAGGTCTGAAGGCCCAGGGCGCGGCACAGCAACTGGTGCCCGAGACAGATTCCCCATACAGGCTTCTTGCCGACGATCTGGCGGACCGTGTCCACGACGTAGTCGAGCGCCGCGGGGTCGCCGGGACCGTTGGCCACGAACACCGCGTCGGGGTCTTCGGCTAGCAACTGCTCGGCGGTGGTCGAGCAGGGGTGCAGGGCCACGCGGGCCCCGCGCTGGACGAGGTTGCGCACGATCGAGAGCTTGATGCCTGTGTCGAGGACCGAAATTAAAGGCCCACCCACCCCGTCGGCCCCGGCTGCCCCTTCGGAGCGAGCGTTACCCGATACGTGGTTGCCGGCGAGGTCTGTCCCGTGGAAGGTGACCTGGTCGGGCGTGACGAGCGCGGCCAGGTCGAGCCCCTTCATCGACGGCTCCGCTTCGATCAGGGCGCCGGCTTCCTCGGGGGAGATCCGCGCGGGGAAGATCCCGCCGCGCATCGCTCCGGCCTCGCGGATGTGGCGTACGAGCGCGCGCGTGTCCACGCCGCTGATCGCGGGCACCTCACAATCGCTCAACCAGTCGAGCCACCCCCGCTCGGCCTCGGGCGCGTCTTCGCGGTTGCAGGCTTCGCGCATGATCGCCGCCCGCGCCCAGATCCGCTCGGACTCCATCGCGCGCCCGCTGATCCCGTAGTTGCCGATGTGGGGGTAGGTGAACGTGATCAGCTGTCCCGCGAAGGAGGGGTCGGTGACCGACTCTTGGTAGCCGGACATGCCGGTCGTGAACACGACCTCCCCCACCGCGTGCGTGTCGGCGGCGCAAGCTTCGCCGTCGAAGCGGGTGCCGTCCTCCAGTAGTACGTAGGCCTCGCGGGCAGCCATCAGATGATGAGCCTTTGTACTTCCTTGAACTCGGGCGTTCCGGCGCGCTCGAGCAGCTCGAAGAGGATCGACTCGACTGTGGAGACGACGGCGCCCGCGCGCTCCAGGCGCTCCAGGCCGCGCTCATAGTCCAGCGGATGGCGCGAGCCGACCGCGTCGGCGGGCACGTGCACTGCGACGCCTCGGTCGAGTAGATCGTGGACGGTCTGGGACACGCAAACGTGCGTCTCGATCCCACACACCACTGCCTGTGTGCGACCGGCCAGGTCGAAGCCCTCGGCGCGCGCCGCGGAGAAGACGCTCTTCTCGACGATCGGCTCGTCCTCCAGGGAGACCTCAGGCGCGGTATGACCGAGGCCCTTGGGGTACTGCTCGCTGACGATGCGGGGCATCCCCAGAATGCGAGCTCCCCGCACCAGCTTCGAGCAGGCTTCGGCGACCGCCTCGAAGGTGACATAGGAGCGAAAGCCCTCCTGGACGTCGACCACCACCAGCACGGTCTCCTCGCGTTTGAGCAGGCTCATGCTGCCACCACTGAAAAGGCCCGCTCGCGGTAGGCGATGGCGCCGGCGGCGACGGTCATGAGCACGCGCCCGGTGAGCTTGCGCCCGGCAAAGCAACAGTTCTCCGAGCGGCTCTCCCAGCCGTTCTCGCCGGCGACCCATTGCGCGGCGAGGTCCACCAAGGTCAGATTGGCGGGCTCGCCGACCGCGACGGTGGGCGTGGGCAGTTCGAACAGGGCGGCGCCCGCGGTCATGCGCTCGACGAGCAGTCCCAAAGCGAAGCTGCCCGGCAGGACCAAATCGGTGTGGAGCGCCGCGAAAGCGGTCTCAAGGCCGGTCGTGCCCATCGGGGCCTGCTCGAAGGGGACCTCCTTTTCGTGGCGGGCGTGGGGTGCGTGGTCGGTGGCGACACAGTCGATCGTGCCGCTGCGCAAGCCTTCGATCAGGGCGATCCGGTCTGTCTCGGTCGCCAAGGGCGGGTTCATCTTCAAGCGGGTATCCATGCCGCGCACATCCTCGTCGGTGAGGAGCAGGTGGTGCGGTGTGGCCTCTGCGCTGACCCTGAAGCCACGTTCCTTGGCGGCGGCGACGGCGTGCACGGAGGCGGCGCAGGAGAGGTGTTGGAAGTGGACGCGCCCGTCCTCGTAGCCGGCCAGCTCGGCGTCGCGGGCGACCATCGTGGACTCGCTCACGCTTGGGATCCCGCCGATGCCGAGCGCGGCGGAGACTGAGCCCTCGTGCATCGAGCCGTTCTTGGACAGCGAGGGATCCTCCTCGTGGAGCGTCAGCACGCCGCCGCACAGTCGCTGGTACTGGAGCGCCTTGCGCAACACGCCGGCGCTCGCTACGGGCCGCCCGTCGTCGGTGAAGCCGAAGGCCCCCTCCCCCATCAGCTCGGCCATCTCGGTCAGCTCTTGGCCCTCCAAGCCGCGGGTGATCGCCGCGAGGAAGCCGACGGGGATGCGCGCCTCACGGGCGGCCGCCTCGCGCAAAGAGCGCAGCAAAGGCGCGGAGTCGAGCACGGGGTCGGTGTTGGGCATCGCGATCACCGCGCAAAAGCCTCCCGCGGCAGCGGCGCGGGTGCCCGTTTCGAGGTCCTCCTTGTGCTCTTGGCCGGGGCTGCGCAGGTGCACGTGGGGATCCACGAAGGCGGGAAACAGGTGCTTTCCCTCACCCCGCACCACCTCCGCGCCTTGGCCGCCGAGCGTGCCGGGCTCGGCCAGCTCGGCGATCTGCCCGCCGCGCACGAGCACGTCGGCGGCGCCGTCGATCTCGGTGCGGGGATCGAGCACGTGGGCGCCTGAGATCAAGAGGTCGCGCTCGGGCGGCGGCCCGCCGCCGGCGAGGGCCGAGCCGGAGGGGTCGTGGAGGAGCGAGGGGGCTGCCATCACGCGAGCTGGGGCTCGGGGACGGGGCGGAAGGAGCGCGAGCCGGAGAGGAGCTCATAGAGGACGGCCATGCGCACGACCACGCCGGCCTCCACCTGGGCGGTGATCAGAGCTTGGGGCGAGTCGACCGCCTCGCCGGAGAGCTCCACACCGCGGTTGACGGGACCTGGGTGCATGAGCAGTTGACGCGGGGAGAGCCTGCGCGCGCCGATCTGAAAGCAGGCCGCGTACTCGCGCAGGGAGGGAACCAAGGCGTCGTTCATGCGCTCGTGTTGCATCCTCAACGCGTACACCACGTCGGCGCTCCCCAACTCGTCGAGGCTGTAGCGGATCTCACAGCCGAGCGCCTCGATCCCGCGCGGGATCAAGGTCGGGGGGCCGGCGACGGTCACCCGGGCCCCCATCTTCTGGAAGGCGAGGATGTTCGAGCGCGCCACGCGCGAGTGGGCGACGTCGCCGACGATCCAGATCGAGCAGTCATCCAAGGAGCCGAGTCGGCGCTTGAGGGTGTAGACGTCGAGCAGGGCTTGGGTGGGATGCTCGTGCTTGCCGTCTCCCGCGTTGACGATCGAGGCGCTCGTCCAGCCGGACACGAGGTCGGCGGCGCCCGCCCAAGGGGTGCGGATCACGATCGCGTCGGGCTTGTGGGCGGAGAGCGTGAGCACGGTGTCCTTGAGCGACTCGCCCTTCTCCACCGAGGAGCCGCTTGAGACGAAGTTGACGACGTCCGCGGAGAGGCGCTTGGCGGCCAGCTCGAAGGAGGAGCGGGTCCGCGTGGAGGCCTCATAGAACAGGTTGAGCACCATCCGCCCGCGCAGAGCCGGGACCTTCTTGATCTCGCGGTCTGAGACCTCGGCGAAGCGGGAGGCCTGCTCGACGATCCGCTCGATCGCGGCTCTGTCGAGGTCTTCGATCGAGAGGAGATGGTTCATGTGGACGCGTCCCTGTTCGCGCGGCGATTTTGCGGGGGTCTGGCGGACTCCAGGTTGAACGCGAGATTCATGTGGCCGCCCTCGCCGAGACGCGCTCGATCGCGACCTCGTCGACGCCGTCGAGCTCGGCGACGCGGACGCTCACGTGCTCCTCGCGCGAAGTGGGCAGGTTCTTTCCCACATAGTCGGGTCTGATCGGCAGCTCGCGATGGCCCCTGTCGGCGAGCACCGCGAGCTGGACCTTGGCGGGGCGCCCATAGTCGAACAGAGCCTCGATCGCGGCCCTCACGGTGCGGCCTGTGAAGAGCACGTCGTCGACGATCACGATCGTGCGGTCGGCGATGTCGAAGTCGATGTGGGAGGCGTGCACGACGGGCGCTTGGGGTCGGGAGGCGACGTCGTCGCGATAGAAGCCGATGTCCAGGTCGCCCAGGGGGACGTCCTCGTCGAGCAGGTCGCTCAACAGGGCTTGCAGGCGCGTGGCGAGGATGGCGCCGCGACGGTGGATGCCGATCAGGGCGACCTCGGAGGCGGTCGTGTTGCGCTCGGCTATCTCGTGGGCGATGCGGACCAAAGCCCGCGCCACTTCGTCCTCGGCGAGGACGATCTTCGCGTCATCCATGTTTTCCTTCCTGGCCTCTCGGGACCGGGTTAAAGGAGCAGGGCGACTGTATCAAGGGGAGGCGACGGGCTCTATCGACGCGTCTGCTTCTGCGGCTGTGTCGGCAGACGCAGCGACAGACTCGACCTCTGGGCCCTGCCCGGAGATGGGACGCGACTCGCGGCGACGATCCGACCAGCGGATCAGCTCTGCCGGCCCCTTCTCCGGGAAGGGCACCTCGATCGTGTCGAAATCGCGCGGGGCCTCGGTGTTGGCGAACACGGAGCGTGCCTCCTCGCGCAGATCTCCGCCTGGGTAGCGCGTGGAGATGTGGGTCAGGGCCAGCAGCCGGACTTGGGCGTCGTGTGCGACCTGAGCCGCTTGGCGCGCGGTGGAGTGCCCGGTTTGGTGGGCGCGGGCGGCGTCCTCCTCAGCGAAGGTCGACTCGTGCACGAGCACGTCGGCTTGGTGGGCGGCGATCGTGAGCATCTCCGATGGCGAGGTGTCGCCGGAGATCACGATCTTGCGACCCTCGCGTGTGGGACCCATGACCTGCTCGGGCGAGACACCGCCGACCGTTTCCCCGCGAGTGAGCCGGCCGAAGTCGGGGCCGGGCGTGACGCCGAGGCGCTCGGCCAGGTCGGGGTCGAGGTGTCCGGGGCGCGCCTGCTCGACGATGGCATAACCGTGGGCCCGGTTGTTGCGGTGCTCGACCTCCACGGCGGCCACCTCGAATCCGTCGAAGGCGACCGTGTCTCCCGGGTCTAGCTCTTGGATTCGAAGTTCATAAGGCAAGCGCCCATACATGAAGTGCGCCTCGTCCATGAGTTGGTGCAGCCCCCTCGGCCCGTAAACGGCGAAAGGCTGCTCGCGTTCGCGCAACCCAAACGACTTGAGCATCCCCGGCAAGCCGAGCCAATGGTCGGCGTGAAAGTGGGTGATGAACACACAGTCGAGGTCGGCCAACCCGACCGAGCGCATCAACTGACGCTGGGTCCCTTCGCCGCAGTCAAACAGGAGCCGCTCGGCCCCGCGCCGCACGAGGATCGCGGGCAGCCCTCGCCTGGGGCTAGGCACCGAGCCGCCGGTGCCAGCGAAGAAGATCGAGAGGTCCATGGGCGCAACGGTAGCGGGACGTTGCGCCCAGGATCGAGTTCGGAGGCTCCCAGTTCGCGGCGAGCCGGCGGCGCGCGTCGTCGGAGGCGGGATCGACGCCTATCCTTGGGCAGGTGTGCGGGCGGTACGCCAACACCAAGCGTCCTGTTGAGATAGACGATCATTTCGGCGTTCCGATTCGCGGGGACATCGGTACGGGACGCTTCAACATCGCGCCCACCGAAGAGGTGCTGGCGCTCGTGGCGCCGCGTGGTGAGCCGGAAGCGGACGTGCTGCGTTGGGGTCTGGTTCCCTCGTGGGCGAAGGAGACAAAGGGCGCGAGCAAGCTGATCAATGCGCGCATGGAGACGGTTGCTACGAGCCCCGCCTACCGCGCATTGATCCCGAAGGGTTCTCGTCGCGCACTGCAGATCGCCGACGGGTACTTCGAGTGGCTGAAGCCCGAGAAGCGTGGCCAGCCGCGCCAGCCGTTCTTCTTCCAGGTGGACGGGGGTTCCCTGTTCGCGTTCGCCGCGGTGTGGGCTCCCGCGAAGATCGAGGGCGAGTGGATGCACAGCATCGCGTTGCTCACCTGCCCCGCCACACCCAACCGGGTCGCCGCAGCCATCCACGACCGTATGCCCGTCATTCTCGCCGACCGCGAGGCCCAACTCGCGTGGCTGTCTGGGGACCTGGGCGCTGAGGATGCATTGGCACTATGCGGGGCCCTATCGGACGACCGCCTCTCGGCTCAGCCTGCCAACCCGGCGCTCAATCGCGCGGGCGCTGTGCCGGAGGGTCCGGAGTTGCTGGTGGCGCCGTCGTGACCAAGACCTTGCCCCGGCACACGCAGGCCGGGAGCACGCGTCGGGCGTCAGGCGTAGTCAAACAGCCCGATTCAGGCTAAGCTCAGAACGCTGCGGCGCCCCTACTGGGCGTACGTTGCGCCCGTAGCTCAGTGGATAGAGCGCTCGCCTCCGGAGCGAGAGGTCGCAAGTTCGAATCTTGCCGGGCGCGCTTTTCTTGACTCTATGCGGCCAATCAAGTCTTCCATCGCCATCGCAACCAAATCTGACGCATCTGCATTCGTCAACTCATCACCAGTTCGCCAGATCAGCACTCCCCAAGCGACACCGTCTAATTAGAATCCGGCGGATGCCCAATGATCAGGAGCCACGGGAGCCCGTACCTCTGAGCCAGCGCCATCCACCCATGGGCTGGATCGTTTCGAGGTTCCACCGCAATCTCGATGCCTTGCGGGAAATCGTGGACCAATTCCTGCCCGAGTTCCAGGAGGTCGACAAACAACGAATTGGGTCAGCGGCTGCCGGCGCGATTGAGGCGATGCCAGGGGAGAAGCAGCTCGCAATTTGGAAGTACGTCGGAGAACGCCTGAATGAAGCCACGCCCGGGGACGGCGTACGCAAAACTAATGCCTGGGTGCCGGATCCTGAAGTGCCGACGATGCAGGTCACGTTTGACCCCAAGAAGCTGTTGCAACTTTTTGGCGGGGATCGCCACCACTATTCGGCATTCTTCAAGGGCCTCAATAGGGCAACTTCCGGCCCAAGCAGGACCATGATAATGCGGAACTCTCTCCTCGCTCAGGCGATCGGAAGTTTCGAGGTGCTTATCTCCGGGATTGCGACACGGTTCTTTGTCGAGCATCCTGACGCCCTCGACGAGGACAAGGGGGCGTTCACCCTTGCCGAGCTCCGACGCATCGTCAACAGGGTCTAGAAGCGCCAAGCGGGTTTCGTCATATACACTTGACGGAATATGCGGTTTAGGATATAGTGTCGCGGTGTGGGAAGTCGAGTTCACAGACCAGTTCGGCGAGTGGTGGGACACGCTCACGGTGTCGGAGCAGCAGAGCATCGACGCCGCTGTGGGCGTGCTCGAACGGCGTGGCCCTGGGCTTGGACGACCTCTGGTCGATACGGTCGAGAGCTCGCGTCACGCGAACATGAAGGAGCTACGCGCGAGCACCACGCGCGTGCTGTTCGCCTTCGATCCGATGCGGAGCGCGATCTTGCTCATAGGAGGGGACAAGCGCGACCGCTGGCAGCAGTTCTACGCGGAGATGATTCCGCTGGCAGACCAGTTGTTCGACGAGCACCTGGCAGAGCTTGAGAGGAGTAATGAAGATGACCACCAAGACACGAAACTTCAATGAGTTGCGCGAACAAGCGCGACGTCGCGATCCCGGGTGGGACGAGCAGGTAGCCGAGCGCCGACGTGCGATGGAGGACGCCCTGGCGCTCGCCGACCTGCGGCGCACACGCCACGTCACGCAAGTGCAGCTCGCCGAGGAGCTTGGCATTTCCCAAGGCAACGTATCGCGCCTGGAGGGCCGCAGCGATGTCTATCTATCGACGCTGCGCTCCTACGTACAGGCGCTTGGCGGTCATCTGGAGATCGCCGCCGTGTTCGACGACGAGCGCTACCCGGTCGCTCCTGGCGCTTGACCCCGTAGGCAGCCTGTGAGGCGCCGGCTTCTGTGGGGCAAGTTCGAATCTTGCCGGGCGCGTGCTCGGCTCACGCCGTGATCCCCACATGCCTCGGTTGAGCCGCGACGCGGTCGAGCCACCGGTTGATAGCCGGGTAGCCGGCGAGATCGAAGCCGCCCTCCTCTGCCACATGGGTGTAGGCGTAGAGCGCGATGTCGGCGATCGTGTAGCGCTCGGCGACGAGGAACTGTCGCGTCGCGAGCTCTCGCTCCATCGCGTCGAGCGCCTCGTAGCCCGCTCTACGCCTCGCTTCGAGGACCGACTCGCGCGGAGAGGTGGCAGGGGCGATCGACACCCAGTAGCGGACCACGGCGAGGTTGGGCTCGTGGCTGTACTGCTCGAAGAACATCCACTGCAGCACCTTGGCGCGCTCGAAATCATCGTCGGGCAAGTAGGGCGTGCCGAGGCCCAAATACCAAAGGATCGCGTTTGACTCCGCCAGCGCGCGACCGTCGTCGAGCACCAGCGTCGGGACCTGCATCGCGGGGTTGACCGCGCCGAGCGACTCGGCTCGGCCGGAGCGGTCGACGACATCGATCTCGCGCCGCTCGTAGTCCACGCCGAGTTGGGCCAGCAGCAGCCTGGCCTTGTAGCAGTTGCCGGAGACCGGGGCGTCGTAGAGCAGCATTCAGGAGGCCTTGACCGTGTAGCGCGCCGGCACCAGCCGCTCGGTGCGCTTGGGCGGTCGCAGATACTTGCGTTCTTGGCGCTTGGGCAGCTTCACGGTCTTGCCCTCGTCGAGGTGCTCGTAGGGGACGAGCGACAGCAGGTGGCTGATCAGGTTCAGCCGGGCGGTGCGCTTGTCGTCGGCCTCGACCACGTGCCACGGGCTGAACTCGGTGTCGGTGTAGGCGAACATGCGGTCCTTGGCTTCGGCGTAGTCCACCCAGCGAGCCCGCGCTTCCAGGTCGATCCGGCTGAACTTCCAGCGCTTGCGCGGGTCCGACAGCCGTTTCTCAAAGCGACGCTCCTGCTCGGCGTCGCTAACCGACAGCCAGTACTTGACGAGCATGATGCCTTCGTTTTGTAGGGACTGCTCAAATAGCGGACAGAAGCGCAGAAACTCTTCGTATTCGGCATCTGTGCAGAACCCCATCACACGCTCGACCCCGGCGCGGTTGTACCAGCTGCGGTCAAACAGGGCGATCTCCCCGGCAGACGGCAGATGCGCGACGTAGCGCTGGAAGTACCACTGCGTGTGCTCGCGCTCGCTGGGTGTCGGCACGGCCACGACCCGGCACGTGCGGGGGTTCAGAAAGTACACGATGCGCTTGATCACGCCATCCTTGCCGGCGGTGTCGCGTCCCTCGAACAGCACCACCAGCCGCTGCCCCTCGGCGACGATCCACTCCTGCATGTAGACGAGCTCGGTTTGGAGGCGCAAGAGCTCCCGCTCGTACTGCTTGGCGCTCAGCTGCTGCGTCTTCACCATCGACTCATCTTCCCAACTCTGCGCTCCAAGAGCGCTTTGGGGCGCGAGACGCGTGGCCTGCCAAGCTACGCGCCAGGGCGCTCCGTGTCGCTAGGATCGCTCCATGTGCGTTGGATGCGCTATGGCAGCCGCTTCAGCCGCGAGCGGGTTGCGCACGTGGCTTCAGACCCACAACCTCGGTTGGCTAACCCCGAAACGCCTGCGCGCGATCACGATCGGCGCGATGTGCGCCGCGGGTCTGGTGGCCACCGTCGGTGTCAGCGGCTCCACGCCGCCGGCATCCCACCTCGCCGCGCCCGCGCAGCACCCGAGCGCTAAAACGGCGCCTTAGCCCCCGGCCACAGCGGGCAGGATCGTAAGCTCCGCCCCGTCGTCCACAGGCGTATCGAGCCCGTCCAGAAAACGGATGTCCTCGCCGCTGAGATACACGTTCACGAAGCGCCTCAGCGAGCCGCTCTCATCTGCCAGACGCTCACTGAGCCCGTCATAGCGTTCGTACAGGCTGTCCAACACCTCGCGCACCGTGGCGCCTTCAAGCTCCGCTTCGCTCTCCCCGCCTGCGGCAGATCGCAGCTGGGTTGGGATCTTGACCGTGACCGCCATCCCGATCAGCTCCGGGAGGCGACGCCCGCCAATGCGGTGGGTGCGCCGGTCGCGTCTGCGGGAGCCTGCTCGACCTGAGTTTCGAATTGCTCGACGGACGGCTCTATCTCGTGCGCCTCGAACGACCCGCGCACCGCGTCGAGCGTCTTCAGACCGTCGCCGGTGATCACGAGCACGACGCGCTCGTCGGGGTCGATGTCCCCCCGAGCAGCCAGCTTGGCCAGGACAGCCGTGGTGACGCCGCCCGCGGTCTCGGTGAAGATGCCGGTGGTCTGCGCGAGCAGGGCGATCCCGTCGCGGATCTCCTGGTCTGAGACCGAGTCCACTCCCCCACCGCTGCGCCGGGCCTCCTCGATCGCATAGGGACCGTCGGCCGGGTTACCGATTGCCAAGGACTTGGCGATCGTGTCGGGCTTGACCGGCTTGCACACGTCGTGACCGGCCGCGAACGCTGTTGCGACGGGCGAGCAGCCGTTGGCTTGGGCGCCGTTCATCGTCGGCGCCTCCCCGTCGATCAACCCCAAGTCGCGCCACTCGGCAAAACCCTTGGCAACCTTCGTGAACAAGGAGCCCGAGGCGATCGGCACCACGCAACGGTCGGGCAGCTCGAAGCCGAGTTGCTCGGCGATCTCATAGGCCAAGGTCTTTGAGCCCTCAGCGTAGTAGGGCCGCAGGTTGACGTTTACAAAAGCCCAATCTCGCTCGGCCGAGAGCTCGGTGCAGAGCCTGTTGACATCGTCGTAAGTGCCTTTGACGGCGACGAGTTTCGTCCCGTAGATGCCGGTGGCGAGCACCTTCTGCTCCTCCAGGTCGGCCGGAATGAAGACGTAGGACTCAAGGCCCAATGCGGCGCCGTGAGCGGCCACCGAGTTGGCCAGGTTGCCGGTCGAGGCGCACGCGATCGTCTGAAAGCCAAGCTCGCGAGCGCGAGCCGTGGCGACCGAGACGACCCGGTCCTTGAAGGAGTGGGTCGGGTTGGCGGCGTCGTTCTTGACCCACACCTCGCGCAGGCCCAGCCTTTGAGCGAGACGGTCGGCCTTGATCAGGGGTGTGCAGCCGGCCGGCAGGCCGGTGCGCGAAGCGAGGCGACCGGAAGGCCCGGGAGGACCGTCCACGACCGGCAGGAAGTCCGCGTAGCGCCAAATGTTCTGGGGACCCGCCTGGATGCGCCTGCGCAACTGGTCGGCGTCGGAGCCGAGCGCGGAATGGTCGTAGGCGACCTCCAGCGGCCCGAAGCAGCGGTCGCAGACGTACAAGGCCTCAAGCGGATACTCAGCCTTGCACTCTCGGCATCTCAGGTGTGTCACAGCCATGTCGGGACTCCTTCTATCGATCTTCGCCGGTAACCCGTGTGGCGAAGAGCAGGAAGCCCGCCACACATCTCTCAGGAATTGGCACCTTTCCGCTGTTAGACGGCGGTTGCCGGGGTTTCATCGGGCCAGTCCCTCCACCCCTCTGGATGTGTCCAGCTATGTGGGTGGGAAGTATAGGAGGCCACTGGACGGAACGCAAGGCCTGCTCTTGCGGGCGCGATCCGGGGTCTCGACCGGGCGGCCGGTAACGCTTGGGCGGGCTCGGTGTAGGGCCTTATCGATGAGCACCGGCTCCGCCGATCTTGAGCGTCTCCCCAGCGACTCCACCGAGGTCTTCGAGCCGCTCGATCCGGCGACCAAGAAGCGGATGCTGATCATCGTCAATCCCTACGCGACGACCGTCTCAGATCGTCTTCGCCACCTTGTCGTCTACGCCTTGCAAGGTCGCTATGAGGTGGATGCTGTTGACACCGAGGCGCGTGGACACGCGATCGAGCTCTGTCGTGAGGCCGCTCATGAGGGCTATGACGTGGTCGTGGCCTTCGGTGGGGACGGCACCGTCAACGAAGCGGCCAACGGCTTGCGCGGATCGCCGACGCCGCTCACGTGCCTGCCCGGCGGCTCGGCGAACGTGTACGGCAAGATCCTTGGCATTCCCGGCGAGCTGGTGGACGCGACCGAGCATCTGCTCGCCATGGCCGACGATTGGCGCCCGCGCAAGGTCGATCTGGGGGTCGTCAACGGCCGCTGCTTCACGTTCGCCTCCGGTCTCGGTCTGGACGCCAGCGTCGTCAAGCGTGTGGACTCAAATCCTCACCTGAAGGCTCGCTTCGGCGCCTACTACTTCACATGGGCCGCGGTCAGCACGTTCACCCGCCGCTACATCCTCAAAGCTCCTCGGCTCACCGTCGAGCTGGCCGGCGAGCAGCACAATGGCGTTACCGCGATCGTGCAGAACGGCTCGCCCTTCACCTATTTCAAGGATCGCCCGATCAACGTCGCCGAGGCCTCCGAGCTCGATTCGGGCACGCTACAGACCAGTGTCTTGCGTCGCGCGCGGCCTTTTGACATGCCTTCGATCGCCTTCCGCGCGTTCTCCAAGCGCGCGCGCGTGACGCGTCACCGCCAAGTCCTTCCCTTGGCGCAGGCCAGCGCGTTGACCGTCTCCTCAAGCGACGGCGAGCCTTTGCCGTTGCAGGTGGACGGCGATTATCTGGGCGATGTCACGCAGGCGACCTATTCGGTCCTGCCCGGCGCACTCAGCGTCATCTCCTAGGTCCCGCTCCTGTCAGGCTCGCCCGCGCCGCTTACATCGGGCATCCCGCCCGGGTCGCAAGCCTTGGCGGCGAATTCTCAGCCGACGCCTCCGGGCGTGACGCGGTAGGCGTCGAATACGGCCTCGGTGTTGCGCAGCCGGGAGATCGCGCCCTTCAAGCTTTGCGTGTCGGCAAGCTCCACCACGAAGCGGTTCTTGACCATCGGCGGGCTGGACAGGCAACGCGCTTCGAGGATGTTGGCGCCGGACTCCGAAAAGGCGCGCGAGAGATCCTCCAACAGACGGTGGCGGTCCCAAGCGTCGATATGGATTTCCACGACGAAAGACGTCGCCTGCTCGCCCTCCCAGCTCACGTCGGTGAAGCGTTCGGGGTTGCGCTGCAAAAGCTTTGCGTTGGGGCAGTCCTTGCGGTGGATCGTGATGCCGCGACCGAGCGAGATGTAGCCAATGATCGGGTCGCCCGGCACCGGACGACAGCACTTGGCCAAGCGCAACATCACATCCTCCACCCCATCGACCCTGATCCCGTACTGGCCGGAGGAGCTCGTCGGACGCTGCCGCGGTCGGCCCACCTTAAGCAGGTCGGTGGCGCTCGCCTCGCCGTCGGCGGCCTCGCCCTGCTTGAGGCGTTGCAGCACTTTGTTGACGACCACCTTCGGTGAGATCTTGGCCGCGCCGAGCGCGATGTAGAAGTCATCGGCCTTGCGATAGCCCATCTCCCTGATCACGTCCGCGAGCAGCGCCGATCCCGTGATCTTCTGAGCTGGCAAGCCCTGCTTTTTAAGGTGTTCTTGCAGGAGCTCGCGGCCGGTGTGCTCGGTTCCCTCGCGCGACTCGGCCTTGAACCACTGCTTGATCTTGTTGCGCGCCCGAGTGGTCTTGACCATCGCAAGCCAATCGCGCGAAGGTCCGCGCTCGCGCTTGGCCGTGAGGATCTCCACGATGTCGCCGGAGCGCAGCTCGTAGTGCAAGGGGACGATCTTGCCGTTGACCCGCGCGCCCACGCAGCGGTGGCCGATCTCGGTGTGGACCTCATAGGCGAAATCGAGCGGTGTGGCGCCGGCCGCCAGGGACTTGACCTCGCCCTTGGGCGTGAACACGTACACCTCGTCCTCGAACAGGTCGATCTTCAGGCTCTCCATGAACTCCTGGGGGTCTGACATCTCCTTCTGCCAGTCGAGCATCGAGCGCAGCCACTTCATCTTGGCGTCCTCGCCCTCGGCGCCGTTCGAGCCGTCTTTTGCTTGCGGGCGCTGCTTGTACATCCAGTGCGCCGCCACGCCGAACTCGGCCATCTCGTGCATGTCCTGGGTGCGGATCTGAATCTCAAGGGGGCGACCCTCGGGCCCGATCACCGTTGTGTGCAGCGACTGGTACATGTTGAACTTGGGCATCGCCACGAAGTCCTTGAAGCGGCCGGGCAGGGGCTTCCACAGCGAATGGATCACGCCGATCGCCCCGTAGCAGTCCTTGACGGACTCCACGATTACCCTCATCGCGGTGAGGTCGTAGATCTCGTTGAACTCGCGGCCCTTCTTGGTCATCTTCGAGTAGATCGAGTAGAAGTGCTTGGCCCGCCCGGCTATCTGAGCGGTGATTCCAACCGTCCCCAGTTCACTTGCCAGGTAGTCGCCTGCCTCGGCCACGTAGCGCTCGCGGTCCTCGCGCTGCTGAGAGACGAGCTCCTTGATCTCCTTGTACTTGCGGGGGTGCAGCGTCGCGAAGGCGAGATCCTCAAGCTCCCACTTGATCGCGTGAATACCGAGTCGATGGGCGATCGGCGCGTAGATCTCAAGCGTCTCGCGCGACTTCTCAAGCTGCTTCTGCTTGGGCATCGCGTCGATCGTGCGCATGTTGTGCAGGCGGTCGGCGAGCTTAATCAGGATGACCCGCACGTCGCTGGCCATCGCGACCATCATCTTGCGGTAGTTCTCGGCTTGAGCCTCGTCGCGCGACTGGAAGGTGATCCCGGTCAGCTTCGTCACGCCGTTGACGATTTGAGCGATTTCCTCGCCGAAGCGCTCGCTCACCTCCTCAAGCGAAGCCGAGGTGTCCTCGACGGTGTCGTGCAGGAGCGCCGCGCAAAGCGTCTCGGTGTCCAGGCGCATCCCCGCGCAGATCCGTGCCACCCCGACTGGATGCACGATGAAGTCCTCGCCGGACTTGCGTCGCTGTGCGGCGTGGTGCTCGCAGGCGAACACGAATGCCTCTTCCACGCGCTCACGGTCGATCTCCACGACCGCGTCGGCGGCGTGCTCGGAGACGATCGCGAACAGGTCGTCGAGCAGCCGGCGCTCGAGCTCGCTCAGCTCTGTGCGGCGGCTGCGGCGATGGGTGTCGGCAGGGGAAACAGTGTGGACTGAGCTGGGCCTGCTTTGGGACATGGCTTAAGGGTAGCCTCCTTGGGCGCTGGTTGGGCTTGGCGAAGCACCAAACGGGGCTCGACCGCGCCCCTCCACTCGTTCACCTCCAGGGCGAAAGTCGCCTGAACGGGTTCTCCTTCTGCCACGCCTAGCCGCCCTTCGTTGCCGAAGGCGACCGCGCGCGCGTGGGCGCCGCCGGACTCGACGGTGAAGCGGACGTGTTTGCCTTCTCCCATCGGCCGCACGTCGCTGAGCAACGCGTCGGAGAGCATCAGCGAGACGGGCGGATTGCCACGCCCGAAGGGTGCCATTCGGGCCAATTCCTCGGCCAGCTCCATGCCAAGCTCAGGGCCGGTCAGGACGGCGTCCACCCGCTCTGGCGGGAGCGGATCCTGCTCGCCAAGGATGCGTGCGGCGTGCGCGTCGAGCGCCTCGGCGAATCCGGCCACCGAGCCTTGCTCGAGCTCAACGCCCGCGGCGGCCCTGTGTCCTCCGTAGTGGCCCAGATGCTCAGAGCAGGCGTTCAGGCCGCCCAGCAGGTCGTATCCCTCGATGCTGCGGCCCGAACCGCGGCCACGCTCGCCGTCGAGTGCGATCAGCACTACGGGGCGACGATGGCGTTCAGCCAGGCGCGAGGCGACGATCCCGATCACGCCCGGATGCCAGCCCTCGCCGGCGAGCACATAAGCCGAACGGGAACCCTCCCCGCCGATCTGTGCGATTTGCGCTTCGGCTTGGATGCGGATCGTCTGCTCGGTGTGGCGGCGCTCGCTGTTGGCGCGGTCGAGCTCGTCGGCTACCTGGGCGGCCCTGATCGAGTCCTCGGTGAGGATCAGCTCTAGCGCCGCGTCGGCTCTGTAGAGGCGCCCGGCTGCGTTGATGCGCGGCGCGAGCCCAAATCCGACGGCGCGCTCATCCACCTTCTGTTGCTGTACCCGGGCGACCGCCATCAGTGCGCGCAGGCCGGGCTTGGTCGTCGCGGCGAGGGCGCGCAAACCGCGTCGCGTGAGGTTGCGATTCTCGCCGACGAGCGGCACGACATCGGCGATTGTCGCCAAGGCGACGAGGTCGAGGTCCTCGTCGGCCTGCTCGCGCTCGTCTCCGGCGGCCCGCAGCAGCGCCTGGGCGAGCTTGTGGGCCACCGCGGCCGCACACAGATCCGCGCAGGGATAGCCGCACAGGGCTGGATGCACGATCGCAGCGTCCGGCAAGACGCCGTCGGCGCGTGGCAGATGGTGGTCGCTGACGATCGTCTCGATCCCCAAGGATCGTGCCAGGCCGATCTCCTCCACGGAGGTGATTCCACAGTCCACGGTGATCAGCATTTGGGTTCCGCGCTGGGCAAGCCGCCTGACCGTGGCGGCGCTCAAGCCGTAGCCCTCGGCGCGGTCGGGCAGAAACCAGTCCACCCGCGCGCCGAGCAGGCGCAGGGCGCGCACGAGGATCGCGGTCGAGCAGACCCCGTCTACGTCGTAGTCGCCGTGGATCGTGATCGTGTGCCCCGCCCGGACGCGTGCGAGGATCAGCTCGGCGGCCTCGCTCAGTCCTTGGAAGGACTCCAAGGGATGATGCTCGTCGGCTGCGAGAAACGCGCGGGCCCGCAAGGGATCGCTGTAGCCGCGCCGCACCAGGGTTTGGGCGAGCGCGTCGCTTATGTCCAAGAGCTCGCGTAGGACGGCCACATCGCTGTGCTCGCAGGCGGGAATGTCGAAGCGGACCATGGCCTGGACACTACGCTGCGCTGTAGACGGATCGCTGGGGCCAGTGTCGCCCCGTCAGCTCAGATCGTCCTGGTCGGCTCTCGAGGCGCCGGACTTCAGGCGCGGAGTTCTTCGACCGGGGCCGCTTCGCGACGGGCGCCCTCGAAGTAGATCGCGGCTATTCCCAGCAGCGCACCGGGCACCGCATACAGAACCACCGCGATGTCGGTCGCTTTGAGGCCTGGCACGCCGAAGGAGGAGCTCTTGATCGCGTAAATCACGAGCCCTGAAAGGATCGCTCCCAGGAGTGAGCCGACGAACGCTCCGACGATCCCTCCCCAGAAACGGTCGGGCAGGAAGATCGTGAAGTGCCAGATCGACAGGCCCATCATCACCCAGCCGAGCATTCCCATCAGCGGCTTCTCCCGTGTCGGCGGTTTCGCGGCCTGCGTGCTTTGCCACGCTGGGTCGAGTCCTGCTTGAGGACGAGGTCCTCGGGTGTCAAGTCCGCCGCCGGGTCACGCGGGGGCGCCGTCTCGTCCTTGCCGTTGACGGTTCCCTGACCGGCCACGGGCTCGGCGGTCGCGCTCTTGCTCGCGGCCGCCGGTGGTGTGGCCATGCGGGCGGCGCGTCGCCCTCGCTTGGTTGCGCCGGCGGTGGCTCGCGCGGCCTGCTGCTGCTCGGCAAGCTCGGGTCCTATCTCGGCGACCAACTCGTCGAACTCCTCCTTGGAGAGCTGCTCGCCGGCCTCGTCTCCGGCAGTGGCCGCGCCGCGCCGACCGCGCTTGCGCGAAGGCTTTGCGGCGGGCTCGACGTCAACGGGGCTGTCCCCGATGGCCGTGGCGTACGCCGGCACGTAGCCGAGGTCACGCACGATGCGGGCACGGCGGTTGCGGTAGATGCCCTCGCGCTCCTTCCAGTGCGTGAGCACCGGCGAGGCGATGAAGATCGAGGAGTACGCGCCCGAGGCGATCCCGACCATCATCGCGAACGCGAAGTCCTTGAGCGTGGAGCCACCGAACAACAGGATCGCCGTGACCGGCAGCAGCGTGCAGAAGCTGGTGGCCAGCGATCGAGTCAAGACCTCTGACATGGAGCGGTTGACGATCTGGGAGAACGCCGCCCGCGGCATGCGTGGCACGTTCTCTCGGACACGGTCGAAGACAATGATCGTGTCGTACATCGAGTAACCGAGAATCGTGAGGAGCGCCGCCACGGTCGAGGTCGTCACTTCACGACCGGTGAGCGCATAGACGCCGCTCGTGATGAGCAGGTCGTGCATCAAGGCGATCAAAACCGGGACCGCGTACTTCCACTCGAATCGCAGCGCTATATACGCCGAGATCACGAGCAGCGAAGCGATGATCGCGATAATCGCGCTTTTGGCGACGGTCTGGCCGAAGGTCGGCCCGATCGAGGTGTTCGAGAAGTCCTTCGTCCCCGGCGACTGCGGCCCGGACCCAAACTTCTTGTCGAGTGCTTCCTTGACCTTCACCACTTCTTCGGGCTTGAGTTTTTTCAGGGTGATCTGGTAGCCCTGGCCGCCGACGCTCTTGTTGGAGAAGCCCTGAGTTACGGCATTGGGGTATCCCGCTTCGACCATCGCCGATTGCACCTGGTTCTGGCTGACGTGCTTGACGAAGGCGGTCTGTATGCGCGTGCCGCCTGTGAAGTCAAAGCCGAGGTTCAGGCCTCGGCCGCCGATCGCGAGCGCGCCGATCATCAGGATGCAGCCCGACAGCGAGAAGAACCAGCGCGAGGCGCCCATGAAGTCGAAGGTCCATTTGCGGTTGCGCTTGCTGGCGCCCAGCAGGGCCGGATGGGACACCGCACGCGAGCGGCCCATCGCTCCGAGCGCCGCCTGTGTGGCGAGCACCGCCGTGAACAGCGTGAGCAGCGTGCCGATGCCGAGCGTGAAGGCGAAGCCCTGCACTTCGGAGGTGGCCAGGGCGAAGAGGATGAACGCGGTCATGAAAGTCACCACGTTGGCGTCCACGATCGCCGCAAAGCCTCGCTTGTAGCCGGTCGCGATGCCGGCCGCGATCGAGCGTCCCCCTCTGATCTCCTCCTTGACGCGCTCGAATATGACGATATTGGCGTCCGCCGCGATGCCGATCGTGAGGATCAGACCGGCGATGCCGGGCAAGGTCATGGTGATCGGGATCAGCTTGATCAGGGCGTAGAAATAAATCCCGTAGATGATCAGCCCGCCCACCGCGATCGCTCCGAGCACGCGATAGAAGGCGAGCAGGAACAAGCACACCACCAGGAGACCTACAAGGCCCGCGACCAGACCCTGTTTGAGCGCCGTCTTGCCGAGTGTCGCTGACACCTGGGACTGAGAGATGAGTTCGAGCTTGATCGGTAGCGCACCCGACTGGAGCTCGTCGGCGAGGTTCTGGGCGGATGTGAGCGTGAAGCCGCCCGAGATCTGAGAGCCGGTGGTCGGGTCGATTCCTTCGGGGTTTTCGGTGTAGTTGATGAACGGCGCGGTGATGATCTGGTTGTCGAGCACGACCGCGAAGTGCTGCTGGGCCGCTTCTTTGGAGATGCCCGGCAGCTGTTCGCGCTGTCCGCGTTCGGCGATTTCGCGGGTCACGCGCTTGAAGGTGGCGATGCCTTTGGAGTCGAATTCGAAGGTGACGTTCGGTGCGCCCGAGCCGCCGTTGTCAAAGCTCTGCCGGGGATTCTTGATTTCCTGGCCGTTGAGCACGGGGTTGTCGTTGAGCACGTAATAGCTTTCCGGGGAAGGCTGGGTGACTTTGCCTTCCTTGCCGGTCACCGGCTGCGCTTGGGCGAGCACCGTCCCAGGGTTGACTCGCACCGCCTTGGTCTTGACTCCCTTGGGGACCTTGTAGCCGTCGGCGTAGAGATCCTGTTCGGTGTCCTCGGGGCCTTTCAAGACCTTTTTGTGGGTTTCGTCGAGCAGGTACCACTGGCCGTAGATGCAGCCTTTGACCTGAGCCGGAGTGCAGCCCTGCTCGTAGGTCGTGTCGTTTTTGCGGATGATCGCCGGGCGCTTGGCCGCGCGCTGCACCGCTTCGTACTCGGGGATGCCCGTTTCCGCCTGTGCGGGCGAGGGGCCTCCGGTCACCTTCGGTTCGAGCGTCGTCGGCGTCTTGCCGTTGGGGCCGATTACGTTCGGCTCCCAGTCATAGAAGAACAGCTGCGCGGTCTTGCCGACCTGTTGCTGGGCGCGCGCGGCGTTGCTCACGTCCGGCAGGGCCACGTCGATTTCGCTGGAGCCGGTGCGCTGGATTTCCGGCTGGGCGACACCCAGCTGATCGACGCGCTTGCGCATGATGTCGATCGCGCGGTTCAGCGATTCGGTGTCGACCTTGGCTTCGGCGGTGGCGCGGCCTTGATAGATCAGCTGCACGCCGCCCTTCAGGTCCAGGCCAAGGCGCGTGGGCATGGTCGCGATGACCACCAGCGAGGCGGCCACGAGCCCCGCGACGATCAACAGCACGAGTGTGTTTCGGCGACGGCTACCCACGGTCTTCTGAGATTACTTGTCCGGGGTGAGCACGAGCAGGAGCCCACCGTCGTCGTCGTAAGCGGGGAACATGTCGGCCTTGGCGCCCGCGTCCACGTCGCGCTCGCCGCTCACCTGGACCGGCACGTCCAGTGCCCGGACCCCCCACTCGAGCACCGTTTCGACTGGATCGTCGCCGTTTTGGAAGGTGAGGCCGAGCACTTGCTCCACGCGCTGGCCGATCACTTCCTCCTCCTCAAGGCCCGTGAATGCGAACGAGTTGCGCCCACAGCCGATCACTCGTCCCTCACCGTCGCACACGAAGAAGGCCGCGTCGGGTGCTGGGTAGTAATCGTCGAGCAGCTCGAACAGGAAGGCGAAGCCGCACTTGTCGCAGCCCTTGGGCTGGCGCGTGAATCCGATATTGCGGTCGATCTCTCGGGTGCGATGCCCGCAGTTGGGGCAGATGAACGGATGGGCCATGTCTCTCCACAGAGTAGGGAAGCCGGCTTATCGGTGTGTAAACGCGATGTGAGCAGTCGCTCTCACCGACGCGACCGGCACTTGGGTGGACACGATCGGAGCTTCAGATGGCCACGATCAGAACAATCCGGGCGAGCCCGTCTGGGGGGCGGGCGGTTGCAGGCCGAGATGCTCGAAGGCCGCCAAGGTCGCCGTTCTGCCACGCGCGGTGCGCTTGATCAGGCCCTGCTGGAGCAGGTAGGGCTCGTAGACGTCCTCGATCGTGTCGCGCTCCTCGCCGACGGCGATCGCAAGCGTGGAGAGGCCGACGGGCCCTCCGTCGAACTTGAGACAGATCGCCTTCAGGAGCTCCCGGTCCAGACGGTCGAGGCCCCGCTCGTCGACCTCGAGCAGCTCCAGCGCCCCATAGGCCGCCTCGGCGCTCACGACCCCGTCTCCGCGCACCTCGGCATAGTCGCGTGCTCGCTTGAGCAGACGGTTGGCCACGCGCGGTGTGCCTCTGCTGCGCGAGGCGAGCGCGTGGGCGCCTTCCCGATCGATCGAGATCTGAAGGATCTCCGCGGAGCGACCCACGATCTGGGCGAGCTCCTCCACGGCATAGTGCTCCAAGCGTGCCTGAATGCCGAAACGGTCGCGCAACGGTGTTGTCAGAAGCCCCGCCCTGGTGGTCGCTCCGACCAGGGTGAACTGCGGCAACTCCAGTGTGACGACGCGCGCTCCGGCGCCTTGGCCGACGGTGATCGGCAGGCGCCGGTCCTCCATCGCGGGGTAGAAGGTCTCCTCCAAGGTGCGCGGCAGCCGGTGGATCTCATCGACGAAGAACACGCTCCGCGGCTCAAGAGCAGTCAGAAACGCCGCGATGTCTCCCTTGCGCTCGAGGGCCGGCCCGGCGGTCTGCACGAAGGGCACATCCAGCTCGGCGGCGACGATCTGGGCGAGCGAGGTCTTGCCCAGGCCGGGAGGACCGGCGAGCAGCAGATGGTCGAGCGCCTCGCCGCGGGCCGCGGCGGCCTCGATCGCCACGGCCAGTTGCTCGCGCAGGACAGGCTGCCCGACGAAGTCCTCGAGCGTGCGCGGGCGCAGCGAACGATCCAGCTCGTCCTCGGTGGTGAGGTAGGGAGTTTGGATGCGCTCGGGTGGGCTGGGGATGTGCTCCGCGGGAGTCTTGATGCGTTCGGCCTGGGTCATCTAGATGCTCGCTTCACGCGGCACGCCGCGCGGTTCGCAGCGCTTGCGCGATCAGCTCCTCGGGGGTCTCGCCCGTGAGGTTGCGCAGGAGCTCATCGCTCTCGAGCGCGCTGTAGCCGAGCGCCAGCAGGCCCTCTTGGGCAAGTGCGCGTGGGCTCGATCCCGGCGACACGGCGCCCCCGCCTGCCGCAAGCTCGATGTCGGGCGCGACCTTCTCGCGCAGCTCGACGATGATGCGCTCGGCGGTGCGCTTGCCGATCCCGGGCACAGCTTGAAAACGTGCGCTGTCGGCAGCGGCGATCGAGGCGAGCAGCTCACGCGGCGGGCCGCTTGAGAGCACCGCCAAGGCGACCTTGGGACCGACCGCCTGCACGGAGATCAGCATCAAGAAGAGTTCGCGCTCCTGCTCGGAGTGGAAGCCGTGCAGGAGCAGAGCGTCGTCGCGTACGACCAGATGCGTGTGCAGCGTCGTCTGCTCGCCAACCGGGGGCACATGGCGGAGTGTCTCGTTGGAGACGGCCATGCGATAGCCGACCCCGCCGCACAGCACCACCACGTGGTCGGAGCGGCGTGTCGCCACCTCGCCTCGAACGAGCGCGATCATGCTGGGGCTCCCACCGGCATGGTTGCCTTCGCGAGCGCGTCGGCCAACGGCGCGCCGTTGAGATGGCAGAGCGCCACGGCGAGCGCGTCGGAGGCGTGATCGCTGGCCGGGGCTCGCTCCAAGGCGAGCAAGGTTTGCACCATCCGCGCCACCTGGTCCTTCTCGGCGCGCCCGTGCCCACAGACCGAGGACTTGATCTTCTGAGGGGTGTAGGAGAAGCAGGGGAGGCCGTGTTCGCCGGCGATGAGCATCGTTACGCCTCGGGCGTGGCCCACGGCGAAGGCGGTGCGGACGTTCTGGCCGAAGTAGAGCTCCTCGATCGCAACCGCCGCGCATTCGTGCTCGGCCAAGATCGCTCGCATGCGCTCGGCGATGCTCGCGAGGCGGTGCTCCAGGGGCAGTCCTGTAGGGGTCTCGATCACGCCGCCGTCGAGCGCCGCGAACCGTCCGCGCACACGCGCCACCACGCCGTAGCCGGTGTTTGCGAGCCCGGGATCTATTCCTAGAACGACCATCGTCTAAGAGGGATTCTGCGCACCGCCTCGGACGCCTGCCTGCCATAGGCTGCGGAGGATGCCCGATCGACCGAGTGAGATCCCGCTAACCGAGTGGTTCGAGCGCGAAGGCCTGCTCGACGGCCTCGAGGGGGCCGCGGCCGAGGAGCGCTCCAGGTTGCTCGGGTGGCTGCACGAGGACGGTGTGGGGATCGAGGAGCTGCGACGTCACACCGACGAGGGCACGATCATGTTCGTGCCGGCGGAGCGAGTGATCGCCGGGCATCAGCGCTATACGGCGGAGGAGATCGCAAGTCAGGCGGGCACCGAGGTCGAGTTCTTGCTGGCCGCGCGACGCGCGGTAGGGCTTCCGGTCACAGGGCCGCAGGAGCGTGTTTATATCGAGGCGGACCTCGAGTCGGCGCGGATCGCGAGCTTGGCCAAGGCGGCCGGTATCTCCGAAGGCGAGATCATCGAGCTGATGCGAACGCTCGGTCGCGGGCTCGCGCAATCGGCGGAGGCGATGCGAGCGCTGACGCTGCGTCTCGTGCTGGAGCCGGGCGTCAGCGAGCACGACCTGGCCCAGCGCTATGCGCTGGCAGCCTCCCAACTCTCCCCCATGCTGGGACCTCTGATCACGAATCTGCTCACTCTGCATCTGCTCCAGATGGCTGAGAGCGAGGCGATCAGCGCGGCGGAGCGGATCGGCGGGCGCCTACCGGGCTCGCGCGAGGTGAGCGTGTGTTTTGCCGACCTGGTCGGCTTCACGCGCCTGGGCGAGAAGCTGCCGCCGGATGAGCTCTCGCGGCTGGCGATTCGTTTGGAGGAAATGGCAAGTGCGGTGGCCGAGCAGCCCGTGAGGCTGGTCAAGACGATCGGCGACGCGGTGATGCTGAGCTCGGCCGAGCCTGCGCCGCTGATCGAGGCCGCGATGGGGCTGATCGACGCGGCCGGTCAAGAGGGCGAGGAGTTTCCCGAACTGAGGGCCGGCATCGCGATTGGGCCGGCCCTCAGTCGTGCGGGCGACTGGTTCGGACAGCCGGTCAACCGCGCGAGCCGCATCACAGCGATCGCCCGGCCGGGCAGCGTGCTTGCGGAGCGAACGGTCCGCGAACTCGCCAAGCAGGCTTACACCTGGTCCTACGCAGGCGAGCGGCGCGTGCGGGGGATCCGCGAGCCGATCTCTCTCTACAGGGCGCGTAGGCTCGTGTCGGGCGCTGCCTGAAACAAAGCACGCCAAGGCGCCTGCCCCGATTCCCAAAGATCGTTGAGTGCGACCGCGTCCTTGTAGGTGTCCATGCACGCCCAGAAACCGTCGTGGCGGTGGGCGCGGAGCTCATCAGTAAGCACCAGACGCTCGAAGGGTTCGCGCTCGAGCACGCTGCCGAGGTCCAGATAGTCGAGCGTGCCAGGCTCAAAGCAGAAGAAGCCGCCATTGATCCAGTGCTCAGAGAGCGGCTTCTCGCGAAAGCCGAGTACTCGACCGTCGTGCTCGTCGAGCTCCGTCACGCCAAACTGCAACTGGGGGCGCACCACGGTCATCGTCGCCAGCTTGTCGTGCCCGCGGTGGAAGTCGAGCAGCTCCCCAAGGTCGATGCTGGCCACCCCGTCGGCGTATGTCGCACAGAAGGCGGTGCCGTCCAAGTGCTCTCCCAGGAGCTTGATGCGCCCGCCGGTGGGGGTGTCAAGGCCCGTGTCCACGCAGCGCACATCCACCCCTTCCGGCCACGTCGTCTGCTGGGTGAAGCGTTCGATCAGCTCGCCCTTGTAGCCGGTGGCGAGCAAAAAGCGCGTGAAGCCTTGGACGGCGTAGAGCTGAATCACGTGCCACAGGATCGGCAGGCCGCCGATCTCGACCAGGGGCTTGGGGATCTCCTGACCACCGCCTTCGGCGGCGGTGCCCTGCACACGCAGCCTTGTGCCGCGCCCGCCGCACAAGATCACAACCGGCGGTGGATCCGCCGCGCCGCTCACGGGCGTGCGCTCAGCGAGCCCTCGCGGCTCATCCGGCGACGCGCGCGAGCACCTCGGCGGGGGCGTCGAAGTTGGCGTAAACCTCGTCCACGTCGTCGAGCTCGTCGAGCACGTCGATCAGCTTCATCAAGCGCATAGTCTGGGATTCGTCGATTGGCACGAGTGTCTTGGGCCGGTAGGCGAGCTCGGCGCTCTGGATCTCGATGCCGGCCGCTTCCAAGGCTTCGCGCACCGCTGTGAACTCGGCGAGCTGGGTGATCACCTCGAAGACGTCCTCGTCGATCGAGATGTCCTGAGCGCCCGCCTCGACCGCCACCATGAGATCGTCCTCGGAGTAGGCGGTGGCGTTGACAGCGATCGAGCCCTGCTTCTCGAACAGGTACGCCACCGAGCCGGGCTCGCCGAGATTGCCGCCGTGCTTTGAGAAAGCGTGGCGCACGTCGGCTCCGGTGCGGTTGCGGTTGTCGGTCAGCGCCTCGACGAGCACCGCTACGCCCCCGGGCCCGTAGCCCTCGTAGAGAACGATCTCGATCGCGTCCGCCTCGCCTCCCTCACCCGTGCCTTTGGCGATCGCGCGCTCGATGTTGTCCTTCGGCATCGAGGCTGCCTTGGCCTTGGCGATCGCCAAGGCAAGCGGGGCGTTGCCGGTCGGATCGCCACCGCCGTCGCGTGCGGCCACGGTGACGGCGCGCGCGAGCTTGGTGAACTGCTGGCCGCGACGGGAGTCGACGATCGCCTTCTTGTGCTTGATTGAAGCCCACTTGGAATGTCCGGACATGGCCATGAGGATACTTCGGTCACATACGGTCCGGTGCGCGCGCCCGCGTCGGGGATCGAGTCTCGAAACGAAGCGATACGCCTGCGAGCGCGCCCATGACTAGGATTGGCGACCGCATGAGCATCGATCCGAGCATCTTCAAGGCGTATGACATCCGCGGCCTCTACGGCGAGCAGATAGACGGCGAGACCGCCCTGGCGATAGGCCGTGGCTTCGCCCGCGTGTTGTCTGCGCTGTCGGGCAAGCCGACCTCCGACCTGCATGTGGGCTTGGGCCGCGACATGCGCCTCACCGCTCCTGAGCTTGCGGCGCGCTACCGCGAGGGGATGCTGATGGAGGGTGCCAGCGTGCTCGACGCGGGCCAGGTGGGTACCGAGATGCTCTATTACCTGGTCGGCTCGCGCGAGCTCGACGGCGGGTTGATGTGCACCGCCTCGCACAACCCAAAGGCCTATACCGGCGCCAAGCTGGTGCGCGAGGGCGCGATCGCATTGTCCGGCGATGAGGGCATCCAGGACATCCGCCGCGCGATCGAGGCCGGTTTCGAGGACCTGCGTGGCGACGGCGCTGAGCAGGGAGGCGTTGCGCTCGGGACCCTGCAGGAAGTAGATGTATATGAGGAGTTCCAAGCGGCCGCGCTGGCGATGATCAATCCCGAAGCGATTAAGCCTTTGAAGGTCGTCGTGGACGGCGGCAACGGCATGGCCGGACCGATGGTCGGGCCGCTGCTTGAGCGGCTGGGGCTCGACTTGATCGAGACCTATTGGACGCCTGACGGAAACTTCCCCGACCATGAGCCCAATCCGCTGCTACCCGAGAACAGGACGTTCATCATCGAAAAGGTTCGCGAGACCGGCGCCGATCTGGGGATCGCGTGGGACGGGGATGCCGACCGATGCTTCTTCATCGACGACACCGGCGAGTTCGTGGACGGCGATTTTCTGACGGCGCTGCTGGCCGAGTCGCTCCTGGGCAAGAATCAAGATCCCACCCACCCCTCAGCCATACTTTATGACGTACGGGCCAGCTGGGCGGTGCCCGACACGGTCAAGCGGGCGGGCGGGACGCCTCACATCAACCGAGTGGGTCACGCCTTCTTCAAGACGAGGATGCGCAAGGAGGGCTCGCTGTTCGGCGGCGAGGTCTCCGGGCACTACTACTTCAGGGACTTCTATTGCGCGGACTCGGGCACGATCCCGGCGCTTCTGATCTTGGAGCAGCTCTCCGAGCAGGGCAAGCGCCTCTCAGAACTGTTGAAGCCCTATCGCGAGCGGTACTTCATTTCCGGTGAGATCAACACCGAGGTCTCAGATCAGGCTGCGAAGATGAAGGAGATTTCAGAGCGCTACTCCGACGCCAAGCAGGACTGGCTGGACGGTGTGTCGATCGACTATGAGGACTGGCACTTCAACGTACGCCCCTCCAACACCGAGCCGCTGTTGAGGTTGTGCCTGGAGTCGCTGCGCTCGCGTGAGCACATGGAACAGGCTCGCGACGAGGTGCTCGCGCTGATCCGCTCGTGATGTGGATCGGTTCGTCCTACGCGCGCGCGCAGGGCACGCTTTTGAAGACGGTTCAACCACAGGCCCCGGGCTCGCTCGTGAATACCGCTACGCCTCGGGTAGGCGCACGCGGTGTTCACTGCTTGGCGATCCCCACGCCGTTTGCGGTGGGTCGAGTCAACTGTTACTTGATCGAGGACGAACCGCTGACGCTGCTGGACGCCGGGCCCAACTCGGGCACCTCCTTGACTGCACTCGAAGCGGCGCTAGGCGAGCACGGGCGCCGCGTGGAGGACTTGGAGCGGATCGTGGTCACCCACCAGCACATCGACCACATCGGCTTGGTTGACATCCTCGCCAAGCGCTCGGGCGCCGAGGTGTGTGCGCTTGACCGCGTGGCTCCGTGGCTTGCAAGCTACAAGCAGGAGATGGAGGCCAACGACAGCTTCTCGGCACAGATCATGTTGGCAAACGGCATTCCCCAGGACGTGGTGTATGCGCTGAGGGCGGTGTCCGCAAGCTTTCGCGGATGGGGCGCCGCGGCACGGGTGACTCGGCCCGTGGCGGAGGGGGAGTTGCTCCAGTTCGCCTCGCGCGCCTGGCGAGTGCTCTACCGCCCCGGACACTCTCCCTCTGACACCGTGTTCCTCGACGAAGCGAGCGGCGAGCTGTTCGGTGGCGATCACTTGATCAAGCACATCTCATCCAATCCGCTCATATCCAGACCGCTGGAGCGCTTGCCCGGCGAGGGCGACGGGCGCGAAACGGGGACGACTTGCGAGGGTGTGGCTGAGGAGGAGCGCCCGCGGGCGCTGATGATCTACATGGACTCGCTGCGAAAGACGCGAGAGATGGAGCTCGAGGTCGTCTACGCCGGACACGGCGAGCCGGTCGAAGATCACCGCGTCTTGATCGACGAGCGCATGAAGATGCACGAGCGGCGCGCCAATCGCTTGCACAAGCTGATCTGCGAGCGACCGCGCAACGCTTATGAGCTGGCGCAGGAGATGTGGGGCAATGTGGCCGTCACGCAGGCTTTCTTGACGCTCTCGGAGGTGCTGGGGCACGTCGATCTGCTGATCGACGAAGGCCGTGTCGGGGAGCGCAAGGCAAGCGGCGTAACGAGCTTCAAGGCCGCTTGAAACAGTAGAGTACAATAAACTCCATGACTGTTGGCTGTTAGGAGGGTCATGGAGAGCGCCACATCAAATCCGCACCTGAACCTGTTCGAGCCTTACCGCGAGCTGGGACGCGGCCACGAGGATCAGCTGACGCGAGCCGCGATGATCGTGCTGCGCTTGGTGCCTTTGGCCAGAGAGACGCTGCTGCGTGCGATCGGTGAGCCCTCACAGGCTCAGCTGCCCGATTGTGTGGTCGACATGCAGGCCACCAACCTGGTCGATCCCTCCGAGGAAAATGCGGCGGGCGGCGCCGTGCAGAGGGGACGCTTGGTGAGCGTCTTCTTGACTCCGGACACCGAGCCGTTCGAGCTGGCCGAGGAGGTCAGCGAGACCGAGGACAATCAACGCTTCGACGGGGTGCTCCGCTTTGACCCGGATCTGGTTGTGGTCCTGGAGAGCAAGGTTTGCAGGCGCTGGGCCCGGCGCAACGGGCATCGCGCGGCCGAGCTGAACCTGAACGGGACGCGCTTTGAGCAGCAGCGCACCGCGGTGTTGCGCTGGCACGACCTGCTCGAGTCGTGGTGGCGCCTGGTCGAGCTGGGGGTGCTGGGCCCCGCCGAGCAGGCGATTGTCAAGGACGTGCTCTCCTATGCACACCAGGACTTCGGGCAACTGTTGCCATTCGGCACGTTGCGCAGGGTCGGCACCGACCCGGTGCGGCGCAAGTGGCGGTTGCGCTCACTGCTGCGCGAAGCCACCGGGATCGTGGCCGAGCGCGCCGGGCTCGTGCACGTGCGCCTGGATGTGGCGCTCGGGGCGGCCTCGCTGCAGCGGGCGGCGCTTGACATCGAGCAGGAGCGTCTGACGCTACATCTGTGGCCGGGCGAGCTCAAGGCCCAAGCCGAGCAACTGTATGCAGGTGGACGCGCCGAGGGGCTGTGCGAGCTGCTCGAGCTGGACGGGCCGGGCGCCTGGCACGTCAAGCCCCAGCCGCTGCTTGGCTTCCGCAACGCACCGGTGCGCACACGCGTCTATTTGAGCTGTCGCTTGGACCCGGCGGAGTACGCGAGGCGCTGGCAGGGAGAGGACTGGAAGAAGGTGGGCGCCCACCACCGCAACCACATCGTCCCCGACCTGTGGCCTTGGCTGCTTGAGCGGGGTTATGCCTCAGAGCAGGATCGCGAGCGGCTCGAGCCGTTCTTGCACGCGTTGGGACGACGCTTTGCCCACCTGCGACCCACCATTCACGTGACGCGCTCGTGGGACTGGAACGAAGCCGAGCGACTCGACGACGAGGGTCTGCTCGCGGGCGAGATTCACGATGCGTTGAACCGTGCGCTGGGGGTGCTGGGCGAGCCCCAGCTGCCACTCACCCTTCAAGCGGCCGAGACGACGCTTTCGTCCGAGCCCGAACTCGCCGCGACATCGGCCAAGAACAGGGCGTGAAGGCGAGGGTCGGTCCCAAGCTCGGTGTGAAACGCGACCGCTATGACACGACCTTGGCGCGCGGCCACGGGATGGCCGTTGACTTCGGCGAGGATCTCCACGTCGGGGCCATACTCGGCGATCCAAGGAGCTCTGATGAAGCTGGCTCTTAGCGGCCCTCCGGCCAGACCCTTGACCTCCAGATCGGCCTCGAAGGAGCGCAGCTGGCGCCCGAAAGCATTGCGTTCGGCGCGAATGTCCATGATCGCGAGGTGATCGCGGTCGAGCATGATCAGGCCCGCGCAGGAGCCGAGGACGGGCACGCCGGTCAAACTGCGGGCGCTCTCCCCCTCCCCGACACCGGCCAGTCGCCGCAGAGGATCGGCCAAGCCCTCGCGCTCGATGCCCAAAGTCATCGTGGTCAACTCCCCGCCCGGAATCACGAGGCCGTCCAATCCTTCGAGGTCTGCGGGAACCCGCACCTCACGCACGCGCGCACGCAGCCCCTCCAAAACGCGACCGTGCGCCTCGAAGTCGCCCTGCAGGGCAAGCACGCCGATTAGCGGACGCTGTTCGATCGAGTCGCCCACAGGACGGTCGGCTGCGCTGGGCTACCAGCCGCGCTGAGCCAACAGCTGCTCGTCGGCCAACTTGGAACTCTCCAAGCTGACCATCGCCGGTCCGAGCCCACGCGAGGCGGCGGCGACGCGCTCAGGGTCCTGCCAGTGGGTCGTCGCCTCGACGATCGCCCGCGCACGCGCCGGAGGATCCTCGGACTTGAAGATGCCCGAGCCGACGAACACGCCTTCGGCGCCCAAGGCCATCATCAAAGCGGCGTCGGCCGGCGTGGCGATACCGCCGGCGCAGAACAGGACGACGGGCAGGCGCCCGGCGGCGGCGACCGAGCGCACCAAGTCAAGCGGCGCGGCGTGCTGCTTAGCGGCGCTCGCAAGCTCGCTCTCCTGCAATGCACCGAGGCGACGGATCTCGCCAGTGATGCCGCGCATGTGGCGTACTGCCTCGACGATGTCCCCGGTGCCGGCCTCGCCCTTGGAGCGGATCATCGCTGCGCCCTCCCCTATGCGCCTGAGCGCCTCGCCAAGGTTGGTGGCGCCGCACACGAAAGGCACCTTGAAGGCCCACTTGTCGATGTGGTTTGACTCGTCCGCGGGCGTGAGCACCTCGGACTCGTCGATGTAGTCGACCTCCAAAGCTTCCAAGACCTGGGCCTCGACGAAATGACCGATCCGGGCCTTGGCCATCACGGGGATCGTGACGGCCTCCTGGATACCGGAGATCATCTCGGGGTCTGACATGCGCGCCACTCCACCGTCGCGTCTGATGTCGGCGGGCACCCGCTCCAAGGCCATGACCGCCGCGGCGCCCGCGTCCTCGGCGACCTTGGCCTGCACGGGGGTGACCACGTCCATGATCACTCCGCCCTTCAGCATCTCGGCCAAGCCGCTCTTGACTGTGAATGTCGCCTCGTCGCGCATGTGCTGCGCAGTTTATCCGCGCGGCGCTACTTGAGCCGGAAAGCCTTGATGCGATCGTCGTACTGGGCGGTGTCCTTCGCATAGACACCGTAGGCGAGCGCTTGAATCAGGCTGAGCAGAGCCGTGTGCGAGCGCACGTAGGCCGGACTGTTGGAGGAGTAGTAAAGCTTGATCTGCGCCAACTTGGCCACCTCGGACAGGGTGGCGTCGGTGACCGCAGCGGTGCGCGCCTTGCGGTGGCGAGCCAACTTCATCGCTCGTACGACCAGAGGATGGGGACGCCCCGCCGACAGACCGATCACGAGCGTTGTGGAGTCGATCCTGCCGAGTCTCGACAGCGCCTCTTGGGAGGGGCTGGCGACGACGTTGACGCGCAGGTCCAAGAGCATCAAGAGGTGGCGCAGGTAGCTGGCAAAGAAAGCCATCTGGTCGGTTCCGGCGACGAGCACCTTCTCGGCGCTCACGATCGCGTCGGTCAATTCCTCGACCGCGGGACGCGAGACCTTGCGCGCGGTCTCCTCCACGTTGAGATGGTCGGCCGCAAGGGCGGTCTCGAACTCGTTCTGGTCGAGCGAAAATAGGGCCCCACCCACCCCGCTGTCGGAGCCCGCTGCTCCCTTATGCGGCTGGGCGTGGACGCGACGGTACTCTTCGCGCGCGGCGGCCTGCAGCTCGGGAAAACCCTCGAAGCCGAGCGCTTGCGAGAAGCGCACCACCGTCGAGCTGGAGGTGTTGGCGCGCCGGGCCAGCTCCTCGGCGGTCTGGAAGGCCGCCTCGTCGAGATGGTCCACGATGTACTGCGCCACGTCCTTCTGGGAGCGCGAGCACTCCTCGAAGCGCGACTGGATGTAAAGGGAGAGGCTCTGATGCTCGTTGATGCCCGGCTGGGTGCCAACGCCCTTCAAGGCGCTGGTGCCGCCCAACGGCTTCTCTGGGGGAGTGGCTAGTCGTCTCACGGCGCATTTGTTCGACGGCCGCGCCCCACACTCCTTTACGTCGTGTGCAACTGAGTGGCCAAATCGATGAAATAATCGAGCGAGTGCGGGTTGGCCAGCGACTCCGCGCTCGCGGCCTCGCTCGGCACGGCGCCCATCAGGATGCGCTTGACCGGCACCTCCAAGACCTTGCCCGAGAGGGTGCGGGGGACCTCGTCTATCTGCAGGATCTGGTTGGGCACATGGCGCGGCGAGCAGTCCTCGCGGATGCGCTGCTTGATCCTGACCTCGAGCTCTGAATCCAAGCGCACGCCTTCGCGCAGGACCACGAACAGGATCATCCACAATTCCTCCGTGCCCGCGCCGGCGGGCGCCGGGCTGGAGTTGGGAGTTTCGCCGGCAGGCCGCGAACCGGGGGCGGCGCCGGCCGCTTGCGAGGTGGGTCGGCGGGCGGTCGGGATGTCTACTACGAGCGCGTCTGTCACCTCGCCGATCGCGGAGGTGGCCCGGTAGATCTCGCTCGTGCCCATGCGCACGCCTTGACGGTTGATCGTGGAGTCCGAGCGCCCATAGATGACCGCGCCGCCGCGCGGAGTGATGCGAATCCAGTCCCCGTGGCGCCAGATGCCGGGGTACATGTCGAAGTAGCTCTCGCGCATCCGCTCGCCGTCGCGATCGCCCCACAGGAACAGCGGCATCGACGGCAGGGGCTCGGTCAGGACGAGCTCGCCGAGCTCGTCGATCAGCGACTCACCCTGCTCGTCCCAGGCTTCCACCGCGCAGCCCAGGGCACGCGCCTGGATCTCACCCTCATAGACGGGCAACAAAGGACAGCCGCCCACGAAAGCTGTGCACACGTCGGTGCCTCCACTGGTGGAGAACAGCCAAATGTCGCGGCCCACGTGCTCGTGTACCCAGCGAAAGCCCTCCGGCGCCAAGGGCGAGCCGGTCGAGCCGATACTGCGCAGCGCCTTCAGGTCATGGTCCCTGGCCGGCTCGACGCCCGCCTTCTCGCAGCTCGCGATAAAGCCGGCGCTCACCCCCATGCACGTGATCTGAGTCTGCTCGACAAGACGCCACAATGCGCCCAGGTCCGGATATCCCGGACTGCCGTCGAACAGCACGATTGCGGCGTCCGCGAACAGGCAACCCACGAGAAAGTTCCACATCATCCAGCCGGTCGTGGTGTACCAGAACATGCGATCGCCGCGACGCAGGTCCAGGTGCAATTGGCTCTTCTTCATCTGCTCCACGAGCATGCCGCCGTGACCGTGCACGATCGCCTTGGGCAAGCCCGTCGTGCCGGAGGAATAGAGCACCCACAGAGGATGTTCGAAAGGCACCTGCTCATAGTTGGGATCGGCCCCAGAGCCACGCTCCAAGAGCTGCCCCCACAACAAGCCGCCCGGCAAGCTCTCCGCGGAGGCTTCCTCGTCGAGGTAGGGCAGCATCACGCCATGCTCGACCGCGGGCAGGCCCGCGAGGATCGTCTGGAGCGCTTCGGTGCGATCGAAATCCTTGCCCCCGTGGCGGTAGCCATCCACCACGAACAGCACCTTCGGCTCGATCTGGGCGAAGCGGTCGACCACGCTGCGCGCCCCGAACTCCGGTGCGGCGCACGACCAGATCGCGCCGACGCTCGCGCTCGCCAGAAACGCGACCAAGGTCTCGGGAATGTTCGGCATGTAGGCGGCCACACGATCGCCGCGCTTTACACCCAACGAGCGCAGGCCCTGCGCGACGGCGGCCACCTGCTCGGAGAGCTGGCCCCACGTGAGCTCACTCAGAGGGCGCAGCTCGGAGGCGTACAAGACCGCCGCTTCCCCCCGATCGTGTGAGCGCTCCAGCAGGTTCTCCGCATAGTTCAGCTGGGCGCCCGCAAACCAGCGCGCGCCCGGCATCCGTCGATGGCCGCTTGGTGCGCCCGACCCGTTATCGGCGAGTACGTGCTCGTAAGGGGCCGAGGCGCGCACGCCACAGTACTCCCAGATGTCGGCCCAGAACTGCTCGATCTCATCCACCGACCAGCGCCACAGCTCGCCATAGTCGGGGAACTCGCGCTGGTGGCGAGCGCCCGTCCAGCTCATGAAATCCGTCATGCGCGCGCCCTGGACCATCTCGACAGAAGGCGTCCACAGGGGCGTCTGCTCGTGCGCGTCCGCCATCTCAGCCCCTATCCTGCCATGCCAGTGGAGATCGATGCACTACGCGACGCGTTTCCAGTCTGTGGCGAGGTCGCTTATCTGAACGCGGGCACCGATGGGCCGTTGCCGGGCGCCGCCGCGCGTGCCGGCGCCGCCGAACTCCGCGGCGAGGCCGAGCACGGGCGTGCCGCCACCCATTTCGAACGACGCAAAGAGCTCGCCGACTCGTTGCGTGCCGCCTATGCCCGCGCCCTGAAGTGCGAACCGGCGGAGGTCGCGCTGACTACGTGCACAAGCGAGGGCCTCGCAAGCGTGATCGACGGGCTCGGCTTGAGCGCCGGCCAGGAGATCTTGACCAGCGATGAGGAGCATCCCGGACTGCTCGGCGCGCTCGCCGCCGCACGAGACCTGTACGGAGTCTCGGTCAGGATGGCCCCTTTCGAGCAGGTGGCCGAAGCGGTCGGAGACAAGACGCGCCTGGTTGCCTGCTCGCACGTCAGTTGGATGACCGGCCGCGTCGCCCCCGGCGCGCTTGCCGAGGTCGACGTGCCCGTCCTGCTCGACGGCGCCCAGAGTGTCGGGGCGGTGCCTGTTGACGTGGCCTCGCTCGGCTGTGACGCCTATGCGGGCGCCGGACAGAAGTGGTTGTGCGGACCCGACGGGCTCGGGATGCTCTATGTGACGCCCGCCTTGCGCGAACGCCTGAGCGTGAGCCGGCGCGGTTATGGCGCCCTGCTGGATCCGGGCGCCGGTCTACGAGCGCGCCTGCACGAGGATGCCAGGCGCTTTGACACCTTCGCGCTCAGCGCCGAGGCGCTCGCCACCGCCTCGGCGGCAATCGAGACGCTTGAGCGAGCCGGTTGGGCGGCGGTGCACGCGCGCGCGATCGAGCTGGCCGAGCGTTTCGCCGAGGAGCTTGAGGACGCGGGCCGCCCGGTCACCCCGCGTGGCGCGAGCACGCTCGTGTCCTTTGCCAGCGACGATCCCCTCGCCGAGCGCGCCCGCCTGGCCGAGCGGGGCGTCGTGTTGCGCGATATTCCCGACCGCCCACACCTGCGCGCCTCGGTCGGCGCCTGGAACGACGAAAGCGACCTCGAACGCCTGCTAGACGGCCTGCGCCGGTAGGCCCCCAGGCGCGCACGTTCGACTCCAGCCCAGCGCTTGACGCCTCGGCACGTGTAGCAGTGCTTAACGCCTCCTTAGCACGGTTATGCGGTTTGCTTGTAGTCGCGCCCAGCACCCTGGACGGGTGAGAATTTCAAACCGCATTTCAACCGCATGAGTGCCACCGCAGACCACACCACCGCCACGCCCGCGAGGCGCAGACTGCCGGCGCCTGGATCGCCCTCGCTCGCCACCGTCGCGAGCGCGGCGCCACGCTACGCGGCGCTGGCGGCGATCCTGGCGCTATCGCTGGTCTTGAACACGCATCGGCTCGCCCAGAACGGCTATGCCAACACGTTTTATTCGGCCGGCGTGCAGTCGATGTTGAAGTCCTGGCACAACTTCTTCTTCGTCTCTTTCGACCCGTCTGGGCTCGTCACGATCGACAAGCCGCCGCTCGGAGTTTGGGTGCAGGTAGCCAGCGCCAAGGCGTTCGGCTTCAGCCCTCTCTCCCTGCTTCTGCCCGAGGCTATCCTCTCCACGCTTGCGGTGGCGGTGCTCTACCGCGTGATCGCGCGGCGGCTGGGCCCCGCGGCCGGCCTGACTTCGGCCTTGGCGCTTGCCGTGTTCCCCTCGTTCGTGGCGGTCGCCCGCGACAACGGTGTGGATCCCCTGCTGATCCTGTTGATGATCCTCGCCTGCGGCGCTGCTTTGAGATCGATCGAAGACGGGCGCTGGCCCTGGCTGCTCGCCTGCGCGGTCTTGATCGGACTGGCCTTCAACACCAAGACTTTGGCTGCCTACCTGATCGTGCCGGGCATAGCCCTCGCCTACGTTGCTTGTGCGCCCGGTTCGTGGCTCAGGCGCTTGGGGATGCTCGCGTCGGCGGCTGTTGTGATGGTCGTCGTGTCCTTTGCTTGGATCGCGGTGGTGGAACTGTCGCCCACCGCTCAGCGCCCCTACGTCGGCAGCTCCACCGACAACACCGAGATGGGCCTCACCTTCAGCTACAACGGATTCGGCCGCGTCGAAGGCGAGCAAGGAGGTCCCGGCGACGTGCACGCGCTGCCCGGCGGGATGGTGCCGGCGGCGCCCGGGCACTCCTCGCCGCTTCATCCGACCGCGGCCGCGGTGCTCCACACGGCGAAACGCTCGCCCACGTTGCCCAACGGCAGGCTGCGCGACCCGATCTCCTTCGGCGGAGCCATCGGTCCGTTGCGCCTGTTCGAAAACCGTCTGGCCGACCAGGGCTCTTGGTATTTGCCGCTCGCTCTGGCGGGCCTGTTGGCTTTCGCGCTGCTGCTCGCGAGAAAACCCGAGAAGGCCGGCTCAGGCGAGATCGGCCCGGAAGTCACAGCGGACGCGGAAGAGGACTACGGCGAAGGCGGCCTCTCGGGGCCAAGCGGCGTGTCATCGAGCGGCGAGACGAGCAGGCGGCGCGACCCGCGCCTGGCCACGCTGATCGTATTCGGCGGCTGGTTTCTGGTCGAGTTCGCGATCCTCAGCTTCTCTAAAGGGATCGTGCATCCCTATTACATCTCGGCCCTGGGTCCCGGGGCCGCCGCGATGGTGGGCGCCGGAGCAGTCGCTTTCGCCACGTTCGCACGCGAGCGCGATTGGCGCTTGATCGTGTTGCCGCTTGCGGTGGTCGCGACCGTGGCGGCCCAGCTGGCGATCGTCGAATACCAGGACTACATGCACTGGCTCGTTCCCTTCCTGATTGCGGGCGCCGCGGTAGCCGTGTGCGCGACCCTCGTCCGCCGTCTGGCTGGGGTCGCGATCGCGGTCTTGGTTTGCGTGCTGCTCGTGGCCCCGGGCGTGTATGCGCGCACGACCTGGCTCGCCCGAGTGGAGGGGACCTTCCCAGCCGCCGGTCCCCACCAGGCGACCGGGACCGGCGAGTACGGATCGAGCGAACGCTCTATGCAGATCTATCGCAACCTGATGCGCTACGTGAGCAGGCACCATCCCGGCTCCAGTTGGGCGGTGCTCACCGTCGCCGCGCCGACGGCGGCGCCGATGATGTTGCTCGGGCTGAAAGCCGGGGCCATCGCCGGCTACAGCGGCACCGATCCCGTGCTCGATGGACCGGGCCTGGCACGCCTGGTGGCACGCGGGCAGGCGCGCTACGTGGCGCTTGGCGGGGCCTACGCCTCGCGTGGAGGCAACCTCGCGACCAAGGCGGTGTTGCGCGCCTGTCCGCAGGTGCCTTACAAGGCCTGGCACGGCCCCAAACCCTCGCCTTATGAGGTGGTCCTGTTCGATTGCGCCGGACGCGAGCGTGCCTTGTCAGGCGGCGCGCGCCTTGGGGCTCAGCGTGCGCGCGTCGGGTGAGGCGAGCACGGCGTCGAGCTGCTGTTGGGCGAGTTGGCGCTCGAAGAAGATGCCCTCGCGCAACCCGGCCCCGGTCACCTCGAGTGTGTCGAAGCCCCCGGCGTCCATGACTCCCTGAATGACGAGCGCGCCCGCCAGCACGATGTCGGCGCGCGCCGGTTTGATCCCCGGTACGCGGCCCCGCTCGGCGGGCGCAAGCGAGGCCAGGCGCTCTGTCAACTCGTCGAGCGCTCCTCGCTCGATCACGAAGCCCTGAACCTCCTCGGCGGGCAGGCCGGCGGCGCGCTCAGCGGCGCTTGCCAGGTTGCGAACCGTTCCTCCCAGGCCGATCAGACGGGGGCCGGTACTTGCCAGCCAAGGCGCGCGCTCGAGCTTGCGCGCCACATGGGCTTGCAACGCTTTGCGTTCGCTGCGCTTGGCGGGTCCCTCTCCGACCATGAAGCGCTCGGTCATGCGCACCGCGCCCAGTCGCCAAGAGCCCGACTCGCGCGCCAAGCGGCCCGCCACCCTCACCAGCTGCAAGGACCCCCCACCGAGGTCGAGCACGCAACCGTCTGCGAGTGTGGTCGAGTTGACGGCGGCGAGGTAGCCGTAGCGGGCCTCCTGCTCGCGGCTGAGCACCCTCACCTCAAGGCCCGTGCTCAGGCGTACGCGTTCCAAGAACTCCTGTCCGTTCTCGGCGTCGCGGATCGCGCTCGTGGCAACCGCGTCGATCGAGTGCTCGCCGAGCCCCCGCTCTGAGCAGAGCGAGGTGAATCCTTCCAGCGTGCTCAGCGCGCGTCCCATCGCGGCCTCGCCCAAACGCCCGCTGGCGGCCAATCCCTCACCGATGCGCACCGCCGCAGAGCGCTCGTCCACGCGCTCCCAAGAGTCGCCGCGCTGCTCGAAGACGACCATCCTGAACGAGTTGGAGCCAAGGTCGATGACAGCCACGCTCTGCTCGGGCTCTGGGGCCATGGATGAAGCGTAGTGGCCCGACCGGATCTCTCGAGTTGACATCCCGCTCGGTATCTGACAGCATACCGCCCGGTATGCGAAACGCACGAACGGCTTCCCCCCTTCCCCACCCCTCACTCCCCGCTGGACCACGGATGCCCACGGCCTTGCAAAGCGCGATCTGGTTCCGCAAGGCGCAATGGCTGCTCGACACCTGCCAGGCACGCTTCGGCGACATGTTCACTTTGAGGATCGCCAACGAAGGCACCTGGGTTGTGACATCGAACCCGGAGACGATCAAGCAGGTTTTCACCGGCGATCCTCGCCTCCTGCACGCCGGCGAGGCAAACCGCATCCTGCTACCCGTCCTCGGACCCAACTCGGTCTTGCTGCTCGACGACGGTGCCCACCTGCGCCAGCGCAAACTGATGCTGCCCCCTTTCCACGGCGAGCGGATGCAGCGCTACGGTGCCCTCATGGCTGAGGTCGCCGCCAAGGAGATCGACGGCTGGCCGATCGGCGAGCCCTATCCGCTGCGCGGGCGCATGCAGGCGATGACCTTGGAGATGATCCTGCGCGCCGTCTTCGGCGTCACCGAAGGCCCCCGTTTGGAGCGCCTGCGCGAGGAGCTACGCCGCTTGCTCGACCTCGCCACCGACCCCATCCACGGCATCGTGCTGCTCACGCTCGGACCTCAGCGAATCACCCGGATCCCACGCTTCAGACGCGAGATGGAGCGAGTCAACACACCCATCTACGAAGAGATCGCCGAGCGCCGCGCGGCCGGCGACCTCACGCAGCGCGAGGACATCATGAGCCTGTTGCTGGAAGCCACCCACGAGGACGGCTCCCCGATGAGCGATGAGGAGCTGCGCGACGAGCTCGTCACCCTGCTCGTCGCCGGTCACGAGACGACCGCCAACGCGCTCGCGTGGGCGGTCGAGCGACTGTGCCGCCACCCCGAGAAGCTGGAGCGCCTCACCGCCGAGGTCCAGGCCGGAGAGCGCTCCTATTTGGAGGCCGTCGTGCAGGAGACCTTGCGCCTGCGCCCGGTCATCTCGATCGTGTTGCGCAAACTGGTCGAGCCGATGGAGATCGCGGGACGCCTCTTGCCAGCGGGAGCCTCGATCGTCCCCTCGATCCACCTGGTGCATCGTCGCGCCGACATCTATCCCCAGCCGGACGCGTTCATCCCCGAGCGCTTCATCGAGAGCGAGGGCGGCAAAGCGCCGGGAACCTACACGTGGATTCCGTTCGGCGGAGGAGTGCGGCGTTGCCTTGGCGCCGCATTCGCCCAGTTCGAGATGGAGACGGTTCTGCGCGAGCTGGTCTTGCGACGCACGCTCAAGCCGGCGCGAGCAGGTTCCGAGCGGGTTCTGCGACGCGCGATAACCGAGACTCCCAGTCACGACGCCGAGGTCGTGATGGGATGACACCTCCAACCCGCCTCGAACGCCAGGCCGCGACCCGCGCGGCCCTGTTGAAGGCGGCCTCGCGCACGATCTGCGAGCGCGGCATGGAGGGGGCTTCGATCGATCTCATCGCGAGCGAGGCTGGCTACACAAAGGGCGCCTTCTATGCCAACTTCGCCTCCAAGGAGGACATGTTCTTGGCGATCCTCGACGAGAAGTTCGACGCCGAGATGGAGCGTTTGGAGGCCGCCATGAGCGGCGCCGGCGAGCCCGCCGCGCAGGCGCGCCTGGCGGCCGAGGAGTTCCTCAGCTACGTCAACCGCGACCCTCAATGGCCCCGGCTCTATCAAGAGTTCGCCACCCACGCCGCCCGCAACGAGCAGTTCAGGGCGGTCTTGGCCGAGCGTCAGCGCGGCTTGCGCGAACGTATGGCCGCCATCTTCGCGCGCTGGACCGACGCTCAAGGAGTCCAGCCGACACTCCCCCACGAGGACGTCGCGGCGATGATCTTCGCGATGGCCGACGGGTTCCTGCTCAACCGGATCATCGACCCACGCTTGGACAACGGGCTCTACGCGATCATGTGCGAAGTGTTTTTGCGGGGGCTGGCCGCGACAGCAGAGGACGGTGAGACAGAGGCGGATGGGTGTACCGGTCGATGACACGGCGGCGGCGATCTTGCGTCGCGTGCGCGCGATTCCTCCAGGCTATGTTCGAACGTATGGCGACGTTTCTCCGGGGGCGCCGCGTCTGGCCGGGCGGGTGTTGAGTCAGGCCGGCGCCGAGGATCTGCCTTGGCATCGGGTCGTGCGGGCCGACGGGTCGCTGGCCAAGGGCGCTCGTCAACGGAGGTTGCTGCAAGCGGAGGCCGTGCCTTTTCGCGGGGAGCGGGTCTTACTGTCGGTCGCTCGGCTTGACGATCTCGATGCGATGTGAATTGGCGGATCCTGCAGACATGTACGGATTGCAAAGAGTCAAGCTGTCTACTATTCTCAAAGCTAGGCAGGATCCAGTGGCTCCATGGCACCGCTCGAACAAATCAGAATCACCGCTCGCGACCTTCGGGCAGCCGGTCAAGCTGTCCAACTCCTCAATCCGACGATGCTGGTAGAGGTCACCCGAAATACGAGCGGAGCGATCCTCACCTGGCAGTCCAACGGGACCACTGGAGTCGTCATCTATCACGGGAAGGTCGTCTCGGAGGAGAAGTAGAGCTGGGTAATGCGGCGCCGGCTCAGAAAAATGGGCCCGCCAGGACTCGAACCTGGGACCAACCGATTATGAGTCGGCGGCTCTAACCAACTGAGCTACGGGCCCGTGTCGCGCGAGGCGCGACTGCTCAGAAGCTACCAGCGGGACGGCTGCGTGCGCTGGTGCGTCCGGGATGGTTTGATTCATCGGTCAACCAACGAGGGGAGCGGCAATGACAGCGCGTGCAGCGATCGTCACAGGAGCATCGAGCGGGATTGGGCTGGCGATTGTGAGGATGCTTGGCGAAGAAGGCTATGGCGTCACGATGGCGGCCCGGCGGCCGGAGAAGCTTCAGGCGGCTGTCGACAGCCTCGCCGCCGACGGGTTCGACGTTCACGCTGTCCCAGCCGCACTATCTGACGAGAGCGAGATCCAGAAGGTGGTTGCGGCCCATCGCGAGCGCTACGGCCGGCTCGACGTGCTGGTCAACAACGCCGGCGTCGGCATCGGCGCTCTGGTTGGAGACATCCAAACCAAGCACCTCGACATGCAGCTCGACGTCAACGTGCGCTCGATCGTCCTGTTCTATCGCGAGTGCGTCTCGATGCTCAAGGAATCGGCGGCCGAGCATTCCAACGCGCTGGTCGTCAACACCGCTTCGATCTCCGGCAAGCGCGCGGAGGCGTGGCTGTCGGTCTACTCCGCCACCAAGCACGCGGTCGTCGGCTGGACCGAAGCGATGAACAAGGAGCTTGGCTCCTTCGGCATCAAGTCAACCGCTCTGTGCCCCGCCTTCGTGGATACCCCCATGACCGACTTCGTCAAGGGCCAGGTCAAAGCCGAGGACATGATTCGGCCCGAGGACATCGCCGAGTCGGTGCGCTTCCTGTTGCGCGTCTCGCCCGCCTGCGTCGTTCCTGAGATCATGTTCGTCCGCCCGGGCGATGCGCTCTAGGCGCACTCGGCCCAACCCGCAGAAAGGACGTTTCGATGAAGCTAGGCGTGCACATCGGCTATTGGGGTCTCGGACTCAGCTCCCAAGACCAGCTCGAAATCGTCCAAGAAGCCGAGAAGCTTGGCTACGACTCGGTATGGACAGCCGAGGCCTACGGCTCCGACAGCGCCACGGTCCTCGCGTGGCTGGCCGGGCAGACCTCCAAGATCAGGCTCGGCTCTGGCATATTCCAGATGCCCGGCCGCTCCCCCGCCATGACCGCGATGACGGCGGCCACGATCGACCAACTCTCCGGAGGGCGCATGATCCTCGGCATCGGCTCCTCCGGGCCGCAGGTCGCTGAGGGGTGGCACGGCCAGCGCTTCGCCAAGCAGCTTCAGCGCACCCGTGAGTACGTCGCCGTTGTACGCATGGCGCTTGCCCGCGAACGGCTCGAGTTCCACGGCGAGACCTTGGAGTTGCCTCTGCCCGACGGTCCCGGCAAGGCCCTCAAGCTGACGATCGCTCCCGTCCAAGAGCACATCCCCGTCTATCTAGCCGCGATCGGCCCCAAGAACACGGCCCTGGCCGGCGAGATCGCCGACGGTTGGATCCCCACCCTGTTTTCCCCCGAGCACGTCTCCGAGCTGCGCCCGCTGCTGCAAGAAGGTGCCGATCGGGTCGGACGCTCGCTCGATGGCTTCGACATCGCGCCGACCGTCAACGTGTTCGTGACCGACGACCTCAAGGCCGCGCGTGACGCGATGCGCCCCTTCATCGCGCTCTACGTCGGCGGGATGGGGTCGCGCAAGCAGAACTTCTACAACAACCTCGTCTGCCGCTACGGCTTCGAGTCCGACGCCAAAATCATCCAAGACCTCTATCTGGAGGGCAAGCGCGAGGAGGCGATGGCGGCGATACCGGACGCCTTGATCGACATGGTCTCCCTGTGCGGGCCCAAGGACGTCGTGCGCGAGCGCCTGGCCGTCTACCGAGACGCCGGAGTCGGCACCCTCGGTATCACGCCGATCGCCTTCACCAAGGACGACCGCTTGGAGCAGCTTCGACTCGTCGCTGAGCTGGCCGGGTAGCCCGCCCAGGTGTCAGACCAGCCTCGTCTCCGGCTCCTGCTCGGCGCCTTCGGGGACCCCGGTCACGCGTTCCCGATGATCGCGCTCGGCCGCGCCCTGCACGCCCGCGGCCACGAGGTGACCCTGCAAACATGGGAGCGCTGGCGAGAGCCGATCGAAGCCGAGGGGATCGCCTTCACGCCAGCGCCCGAGTACGGCGCCTTTCCGATCGGCGATCACCCGCTCGACTTCTACGAGGCCGTCGTCTACGCCACGCGCGACACGCTCCCCTTGGTGCGCGACTTGCAACCCGACGTCGTGGTGCACGACATTCTCACGCTCGGGCCTTCGCTCGCGGGCGAGCTGCTCGGCATTCCGCGCGCCACGCTCATACCCCACGTCTTCCCCGAGGCGGGACCCGGCTTTCCGATCTATTCCTTCGGCGCGCTCCGGCCCCGTACCGCTCTGGGTCGCGCCTTCTGGGAGCGAGCCCACGCGCCCGTCCGTCGCGGCCTGCAAAGCGGCCGCGAGGCCCTCAACCGCGCCCGCTCGCAGGTGGACCTGCCGCCGCTCGACCATGTCCACGGCGGCACTTCGCGAGAACTCGCCCTGGTCGCGAGTTTTCCCCAGCTCGAGTATCCCCGGCCCTGGCCTTCCCACGCCCACGTGGTGGGTCCCCTGATGTGGGAGCCACCGGCGCCCAACACCCCGCTCCCGCCCGGCAAGGACCCACTAGTGCTGGTCGCTCCCTCCACCTCCCAAGATCCAGACCACCGCCTCCTCCATGCCGCGCTGCGCGGTCTCGCCGACGTGCCGGTCCGCGTATTGGCCACCTACAACAGACGTCTTCCCTCGCGTCCCTTTCCGGTGCCCGACAACGCGCGCGTCGTGGACTGGGTCTCCTACGCTCGCACCCTCCCCCACTGCGACGCCATCGTCTGTCACGCAGGCCACGGCACTTTGGTGCGCGCCCTCTCCTGCGGCGTTCCCGTAGTCGCCTGTCCCGTCGCGGGCGACATGAACGAGAACGCCGCCCGTCTGGCCTGGGCCGGCGCCGGGCTACGTCTCCCGCGCCGCTTCATCTCGCCACGACCCTTGCGCCACGCCGTTATGCACGCGCTCTCCGAGCCGTCGATCCGCACCAAAGCGCAGGCTCTATCCTCGTGGGCCTTGACCCATGACGCCGGAACCCGAGCCGCCACGCTAGTCGAGACGCTCGCGTCACAAGCCGTTGGGACCCTTGCGTTCCCCTCAGGCGATCCCGCCCCAGTTGGGGGCGGTGGGTTCAGAGAGCTCCGGGGGTGGGACTCGAACCCACAACCTAGCGATTAACAGTCGCTCGCGCTGCCATTGCGCCACCCCGGATCGGGCTACCAATGAAACACGATAGCCACCGACATCTTAGGGAAGCCTTGCAGCGCCCGCCTCGACCTCGGCGTGGCAATTGGAGCAGAGCAGCACACACTTTCGCGCCTCAGCTCGCAGTGCGGCAATGCTACGCGCCCCGCGCCGCGACAGACCGAACTTCTTGCTCGTCGGGTCCACGTGATGGAACTCAAGGGCCGCGCGATTTCGGCGATGGAGGCGCCCGTGTCGACCAGCTTCTCCAAGTCGCCTCGGTTCAGGCCGCCCTTCGCCGTGTGCTTCTTGCTGTTGACCGCCGCAAGCTCGTGCTTCTTCATCCAGTAGGCGACCGTCGCTTCGTGCTTACCGAACCGCTTGCCGATCTCTGCCAGCGATAGCCCCTGGCTCAAATGCTCTTCCAACGATGCGCGATCCATGCACCGTATTGTCTACTATCGATCGGACGGAAAAATGGGAACGCACGTTCGCTTTGGTGGCTCCGCGCCCGGCCAGGTGTGGCGTCTCAGAAGGACCGGGCTAGGGCTAAACCTCCGCCCCGCTCTCCGCCAAAGCCCGCTCCTGCGCCCTGTCGAACTCGCGCTTGACTTCGCCCCTGACGCGTGCCAAATCGCTCACCTCGCCGGCCCCCTGCGCGCGCGCGGTGTGGATCCGGCGGTCGATGGCCGCCAGGCGCAGCTGCAACTGCTGGACCTCCAGCATCGCCGGCCTGCTCGAACCTTCGTGCGCCGGCCACCGGCCCGCTTCCACGGTCAGCTCGGCCAGCAGCCCCACCAGCTCGCGATCCTCGGCGTCCACGCCCTTCAGCGGTTCGGCCAGGCGACCCTCCTTCAGGTGCGCGGCGGTGCGGCGCAGCACTTCGCTCGTGAACACCTCCCCGATCTCCACCTCCCCCAGTGCTTCCTGTCCATAAGCGGGAGTCGCGATGCAAAGCGCCAAGAACGCGCGCTCAGTGTCCTCACGCGCCGAGAGCACCTTGCTCGCACCGCCTGAGCGCGCCCCTCCGCTTTCGAGCGCATCCCCACCCCGAGCCGCCCCGTTCGAAGCGTTCGCGCCCACGGCCCATCCCGCCCCCGTCGCGCCCCGGGCACGCCCGTCGGTCCCTCCCCCCACCCCACCCTGTCTCCCGCGAGCCGCCAGGAGCGTCTCGGCCAAGCCCTCGCTCAACCCCAACCGGCCCGAGACCAGCCGCGTCAACTCCATCCGCATCGCGCTCGGCGGCAAGCCTTCGAACACCGGTCGCAGCTCCTCAATCATGCGGTCGCGCCCCTCCGGGCTTGAGTCCTCGCCCGCCGCCAACACCCGCTCCACCCTGAAGCGCACGAACGGCGCTGCCCCCGCGATCGCTCGCTCGATCGCTTGCGCGCCCTCGCTCTGAACCAGCTCGGCCGGATCGGCGCCCGCCGGCAGCTCCACCACCTTCAGCTCCAGTTTGCGGCGAGCAGCAATCCGCGAGGCCTTCAACATCGCCTCCTGCCCCGCCTTGTCGGCGTCCAGCGCAAGCAACAAACTCTGCGCCATCCGCCCCAGCTCGCCCACTTGCTCCTCGGTCAGAGCGGTCCCCATCAAACCGACCGCGTTCTTGAAGCCCGCCTGGTGCAAAGCGATCACGTCCGTGTACCCCTCGCAAAGGATCACCTCGCCCGCCTTCGCGGCCGCAGATCTGGCCAGATCGGTCCCATACAGGTGCTTGCCCTTGTGGTAAATGTCGTTGTCCGAGGTGTTCAAGTACTTCGGCTTCTGTCCCTCCCGCATCGCCCGCGCGCCGAACCCCAGCACCCGTCCCCGCATGTCGGCCAACGGGAACATGATGCGAGCCCTGAAGCGGTCATACAACCCGCCCCGCTCCCGCGAGCGCTGCGCCAGCCCCGTCTCATACAGCTCCTTCTCAGAGAAACCGCCCCGCCGAGAAGCGAGCAGCACGCGATCCCAAGCGCTCGGCGCGTAGCCGACCCGAAACGCTTTCAATATCTCCTCGCCCAGCCCCCTACCCTCCAGATAAGCGCGGGCCGGCGCCGCCTCGCCGGACTCCCACAGGTAGCGCTCGTAGTAGGCGCTCGTGCGGCTCAGCAGCTCCCAAAGTCGCTCCCTGCGCATCCGCCGCTCGGCTTCGCGCGAATCCTCCTGCTCCAGCTCGAGCTCGATCCCGGCCCTATCGGCAAGCAGCTCCAAAGCCCCCTTGAAATCGACCCCTTCGGTCTCCTGCACGAATGTGAACACGTCCCCCGAGGCTTGACAGCCGAAGCAGTAGTACACCTTCTCGACAGGCTCCACACTGAAGGAAGGGCTGCGCTCGTCATGAAACGGGCACAACCCCTCATAGCTGCGCGCCCCGGCCCTGCGCAGCTCCGTGCGAGTGCCCACGAGCTCCACGAAGTCGATCGCGTCTCGAACCCTGTCCTTCGAGTCGGGTGTATACCTGGCCATCCTCCCAAGGACGCTAGCGCGCGAACACTCTCGGCACTTCCAGGTCCGTGTACTCGCGAATGCAATAGCGATCGGTCATGCCCGCCACATAGTCGGTCACCCGCTCCGCCAGGTCCTCGCGCTCGTCCGCCCCGTCTCCGTCTTTGCCCCCCGGCAGCATGTCCGGATGCTCGACATAGTGTTCGAACAGCTTGCCCACCACGTTGGCGATCCGCGCCCGCTCCGCCCGCACCGCCGGGCCGAGATAGACGCGCTCGAACATGAAGCTTCGAAGCTCGTCCATCGCCGGCCCCGCCCGCGGTCCCTGCACGATGTCCTGCGCGAGTGCCGAGTGCTCCACCATGTCGTGCACCAGCGCGTCGATTCGCTTGGAGCCGGTGTCCCCCAACACCGCGATCGGCCCCTCCGGCAGGTCGCGCTCCTCCAGCAACCCCGCCCTGACCGCGTCGTCGATGTCGTGGTTGATGTAGGCGACCCGGTCTATCGTCCTCACGATCCGCCCCTCAAGCGTGTCCGGCAAAGGCGCACGCCCCGAGTGTCTCGCGATGCCTTCGCGCACCTGCTCGGTCAGGTTCAACCCGGCGCCCCCGCGCTCGAGCCGGTCCACAACCCTCAGCGAGTGTTCATAGTGGCGAAACTCCCTGCCAAAACGCGCCTTCAAGCAAGCGTCGAGCGCTTCCTCGCCGATGTGCCCGAACGGCGGGTGTCCCAGGTCGTGGCCGAGCCCGATCGCCTCCACCAAATCCTCGTTGAGCGACAGGGCCCGGGCCACGGCGCGCGAGATCGTGGTCACCTCCAGCGTGTGCGTCAAGCGCGTCCTGTAGTGGTCGCCCAACGGAGCCACGAACACCTGCGTCTTGTGCGTCAAACGACGAAACGCCTTGCAGTGCACGATCCTGTCGCGATCGCGCTGAAAAGGCGTGCGTAGCCCGCAATCCTCCTCCGGATGCTTCCTGCGCGCCGGATAAGAGCGTGCCGCCAACGGCGAGAGCTCGCGCTCCTCCAGCTCACGCCGGGTCTCGGCGAAGGCGGCCGCGACCGGCTCGGTGTCCTTTGCGATGCTCACACAGCCGATTGTGGCAGCGCTTGCGGTTGGTTCTCGCCAAGTGGGGCTCGCGCCGGTCTTCGACTGGTGGCCGGCATCAAGCGTACGTGCGCGTGGTGCTCGAGCGTCTCGGCGACCGCGCGCTCCACCTGCCCCAACACACGCTCCTCGGCCTGCGGCGCCTCGCTCAAAGGCGCTCCCAAGGCCAGCGACATGAACTCGTGCGCCGGCTCCCCCAGCGGGAACGCCCCCGCCTCGCAGGCGCTGCAAACCACGCCTCCCGCCGCGCCCGAGAAGCCCACCAGATGCTCGCCTTCCCCGCAGGCCGCGCAAGCCCCCAGTTGCGGCGCGAGTCCGGCCGCCACCAGCAGCTTCAAGCGAAACGCCAAGGCGCCCGCCCGAGTGGCCCGTGCCGGTGCCTCGTCGAGCAGGGCCAGCTTGCGACACAACAAGTTGAACACCCCCGGATGGGGCTCCGAGGTCTCGAACAGCCGCCCCACCGCATCGCAGGCCCTGGCGGCCGCGTCCAGCGCGCGCGCATCCGCCCGCAGCCTCGCATGACCGTCCACGGTCTGCGCGCCCGTGACCGTCAACAGCTCGCCTCTGCCTTCGTGCAACTCGATGCGCAAGCGAAAGAACGGCTCCAAACGACCCCCGAAGCGGCTGCGAGCCCTGCGCACACCCTTCGCGATCGCGCTGACCCGCCCCCTGTGGGGCGTATACACGTGCAAGATGCGATCGGCCTCGCCGTACCTCATCGAGCGCAGTACCACAGCTTCGGTCTTCAGCAGCCCCGCCATCGACCTTCCGAGTCTAAGATCGTCCGCGGCGGAGCCCACCGCGGCGCCCTCGCTTCGAGATTTCCCCGTCTGCCGGTCCAGCCCCGCCGCAACCCCGGCGGACAGCCCCGCTTCTGAAGCCAGCACCACGAGCTATACTTTATGAAGTAATGAGCGATACCAGGCAAATAGTGGTCTACACAACCGATCCCTGTTCGTATTGCGCCCGCGTCAAGGGTCTCTTGAAGGCACGCGGCCTGGAGTTCTCCGAGGTCAACCTCTCCAAGGACCTTCCCGGGCGCGTCGAGCTGGCCGGGCGCACCGGCATGATGACCTTCCCCCAAGTGCTTGTCGGCGAGGAGCTGCTCGGAGGGTTTGCCGAGACGCTCAGCGCGTTGGAGAGCGGCCGCCTGGACGAACTCCTGGTGGCTTAGAGCTGCGGCTCGGGGCTGTAGGTATAAGTATGACTATTTGGGTGCCACGCGCGCGTGCGCGCGCCCGCGCGTGGCACCCTCAAACGAATACATACACACCCCTGACCCCTGCCTGAGCCTGGACCCTTTCAGCGGCGATTTTGAGCCCTGGCGCGCGGCCGCGGCTGGCAGCGCTCGCACACATAGGTGCCCCGCCCACCCACGACCATCTTCACGATCGTCCGCCCGCACGTCGCGCAAGCTTCCCCCTCGCGACGGTGCACCTGAAAGCGGTCCTGGAAAGAGCCCCACACCCCGTCCACGTGGCGGAAGTCGTCGATCGTCGCGCCCCTCGCCTCGATCCCGGCCCGCAGCGCCCACACCAAAGCCTCGCGCAGACGCTCGTGCTGCGCCGCGGTCAAGCTGCCCGCAGCGCGCAACGGGTGGATGCCCGCGCGATGCAAAGCCTCGTCGGCATAGATGTTGCCGACCCCCGCCATCCGCCTCTGGTCGAGCAGAAACGCCTTGACCGGGGTCGTGCGCCCACGCGCCACGCCCCTCAGGTACTCGGTCGTGAAAGCCTCCTCCAGCGGCTCCAAGCCCAAGCGCGCCGCAAAGAAATCCTCGAGCGCCTGCTCGCCCAAGAACAGCTCGCCCGTACCGAACCGCCGCGGATCCACAATCGCAAGACGGCTGGAGCCAAGATCGATCCGCACCCGCACATGCGTCTGCTCGGGACTCGGGTCGCACAGGACCGTGCCAGTCATGCGCAGGTGCTGGGCCAGATAGACCTCCTCGCTCAAGCTCCACACCAAGTACTTGCCGCGCCGCCCCAGCCTCTCGACCGTTCGGCCCCTCAAAGCGTCCTCCATTTCGCCCGGCCCGAGCGGCCTGCACCAGCGCCAGTCGAGGATCTCGATGTCCTCGAGCGTGCGTCCCTCCACGAGGGGCGCCAATTGGCGTCTGATCGTCTCGACCTCGGGAAGCTCGGGCATGCAGCGCCCAGCATAGGCGCGGTCGTCCAGTCCTCGGTGCGCGGCTCAGACGAGTCGGCGCATCGTGCGCGCTTGGGCCCTCGGATGCGCGCCGAAATAGGCGTCCTTGAGACGATCGGCCGAAAGATGTGTGTAGATCTGTGTCGTGGCGAGGTCTGCGTGTCCGAGCATCTCCTGCAGCGAGCGCAGGTCGCAGCCGCCCGCCAGCAGGTGCGTGGCGAACGTGTGGCGCAAAGTATGCGGCGTCATCCGCTCGCCCAAACCCGCGCTGTGCGCATAGCTCTGGATGATCTTGTAGACGCCCTGTCGCGTCAGACGCGCCCCGCGATGGTTCACGAACAGGCTGCTCTCTACGCGCGCTCCGACAAGGACGGGCCGCCCGCGCGAGAGGTAGCGCCGCAGCGCGTCCACCGCGCTGCTTCCGACCGGGACGATCCGCTCCTTGGAGCCCTTGCCGCGCGCGCGCATCATGCCCTCATCCAGATCCACGTCGCCGACCTCCAGGCCGATCGCCTCCGAGACGCGCAACCCGCATGCGTACATCAACTCGAGCAGCGCCCGGTCGCGCAAAGCGAGCGGCCCGGTGCCCTTCGGCTGCTCCAGCAGCTCGGCGACCTGCTCGCGGGAGAGCACCTTCGGCAAACGCATCAGCTTCGGCGGGCTACGCAGGTCGGTCGTGGGGTCGTGGACGATCAGCTCTTCGCGGCGCAGGTGTCTGTAGAACGAGCGCAGACAAGCCGCCTTGCGCTGCAGGGTTGCGGGCGAGGCGGGTGCGCGTTTCTCATCTCCCTGGGCGAGATCCGCGAGAAAGCCGGCGAGATCGCTGTGGCCCGCCCGCAAGGGCGAGACCCCGCGCGCATCCAGATAGCGTCCGAACTGAGCCAGGTCGGACTGGTAGGCGTGCAAGGTGTTGCGCGACAGGCCGCGCTCGAGCTCCAGGTGGGCGAGGAAATCGAGCGTCAACTGCTCCAGGCGCGCTGAATCCGCCTCTGGCCCTGGCTCGGTGTCGCCCACGCATGAAGATTCGCCTCAGAGGCCCCGGCTCCTTGGCGCTGCAAGCGTGTTCTCAGAGACCCCCCGCTCGCCGTCTGAGCTCTCGCCCAAACCGGCCAGCACGGTTCCCCCCGCGAGCGCCGCGCCAAAAAACAGAGGATCCTCGAGGATCGTGCGGCCCATCGTCTGTGACGGCAGACCCCCGGCGAGGTATCCGGGCAAGTCGACACGGGCGCGGCGCCAATCGTGGCGGGCCATGCGGGCCGGACGGTCCACGTCGAGCTCCAGCTGGGGCTTTGAAGGCGTACGCGCCGAGCCGAACACAGAACCGAGGCTGGCCCGCAGATCCGCGCCCGCCGGCGAGCGGATCCCGGCCGGCAGCGCCACCGTGACGGGCTCCAGCAGCATGTCGAGCACCGTCAAGGTGTGATGTGAGAGGCCACGGTGGCGGGGCCGCTCGTCGGAGGACGACATACGTGCGACCAGGACCGCGTTTGCCCCCAGGGCTAGCGCTGTGTGGGCCGAGTCGAGCGCGTTCATGCCGCCGTGACCCAGCGGCGAGTTCGACCCAACGATTCCCGGCCCCGGCCCGCACACCGCCGCGTCCCAGCCGAGCGCGTGAAAGCCGTGGTGAAGCGCTCCCGCGGTCGTGATCGCCTCCAGCTCGCCCCCGTAGGCGGTCCCGGCGGTTATGTGGGAGGCGAGCAAGCCGCGCTCGCGCAGCTCGCGCACGACCTTGGAATGGCCGCCCGGCAAAGCTCCGCCCGGCGTCTGCACATATCCCAGTCGCGCTTCGGGGTGAGCCTGCGCGAAGGCCCAGGCCACCGCCGCGAGCTGCCCGTGCAGGGCGAGCACGGCGACACCCCGTCCCAGCGGTAACTCCAATTGTTGGTCCTCGATCGGCTCCACCGCATGTTGGAGGCTCGTGTAGTTGAGCTTCATCACGTGCGCCCCCGCCGTCCCCTCCCCAGACAGTCCTCGTGTGAGGTTGGCGTGGACGATGTCAAAGCCGCCGGAGCCGAGACCGAGGTCGCGCGCCTGGGTGTTCACAATCAGCTCGTCGCCCACCTTGCTCGCTCCGACCAGGCCGAGCTCGGCGATCGCGCGTCGCGGCTCGCCGTCGAGGGAGATCGAGAGCTCCTGCTCGGGGCCGTCGTCGGCGCCCGCCTGAAGGACGGTGGCTCGGCGGAGCTTCAGCATGGGTTGCGAGGCGCGGCTAGAGGCCCGCGGGAGGAACGGACGGCGGCGATTCGTGCTCGATGGAGACATCCACGTCGCATTCGCACTCCGGCAGGTTGGCGATCTCGTGCGCGCGATCGACCATCCGGGCCGCCACGGTCTGGGCCTGCGCTTCGCTTGAGACGTGGAACACGGCCTGCACGCGCACCGCTGGTTGCGCGCCGCCTGCGCCCGCGGCCGGCGCCTCGCTCACGAGCGGCCGGCGAGCCGGCGCTCGCCTCCGGGCCGGGCGTCCACCTTGCGCAGCGCGGCCGCAACGAAACCGTTGAACAAGGGCGCCGGGCGCTCCGGACGCGACTTGAACTCGGGGTGGAACTGGGAGGCGACGAAGAACGGATGATCCTCGAGCTCGACGACCTCGACCAGGCGCTCGTCCGGAGAGGTCCCCGAAACGGACAGTCCCGCGCTCTGCAGGCGCTTTCGCAACAGGTTGTTGACCTCGTAGCGGTGGCGGTGGCGCTCGTAGACGACAGCTTCGCCGTAGGCCTCGCGCACGCAGGTGCCGTCGTGCAGCTTGATCGGGTCGGCGCCGAGGCGCATCGTGCCGCCCAGGTCGGCGACCTCCTTTTGCTCTGGCAGGAGATCTATCACCGGATAGGGCGTCTCGATGTCGAACTCGGTCGAGTTGGCGCCCTCCATGCCCGCCACGTGCCGAGCGAACTCGGCCACGGCGATCTGCATCCCCAGGCAGATGCCCAGATAGGGGATGCCGTGCTCGCGGGCGATCCGAGCCGCCTCGATCTTGCCCTCGATGCCCCGCCCGCCAAAGCCGCCGGGGATCAGGATCCCGTCCGCCTCTTCGAGTACCTCGCGCGCCGAGCGCGAGTCCCCGTCCGACTCGCTGTTCCCGTTTCGCCCCGCCGAGCGGCCGGCGTCATCCCGCGCACCATCCTCGGGTCCCTCCAAGCGCTCGGAGTCGACCCAATCGATTTGGATCGTGGCGCCCTGAAGCGCGCCCGCGTGGCGCAACGCTTCGGAGACCGACAGGTAGGCGTCCTCCAATTGGATGTACTTGCCGACCAGGGCTATCCGCACCGTGCGATCGGCCGTCTCGGCGCGTTCGATCGGCTCCTTCCACTTGGACAGCACGGGGGCCGGAGCCTCCACGCCGAAATGCTCGAGGATGCAATCGTCTACGCCCTGCTCGCGGAACACGAGCGGCACCTTGTAAATGTTGTCCACGTCACAAGCGGACACGATCGCGTCAACCGGCAGGCTCGCGAACAGGGCGATCTTCTTGCGTATCTCCTGGGAGAGCGGACCCTCCGAGCGACACATCAACATGTCGGGCGCGATCCCGATCCTGCGCAGCTCGTTGACCGAATGTTGGGTGGGCTTGGTCTTCAGCTCGCCGGCGTGGCCGATGTAAGGGACGAGCGTGAGGTGGATGAACATGCAGCGTCGCCTGCCCACGTGGACAGGGAACTGGCGGATCGCCTCGAGAAACGGCAAGGACTCGATGTCGCCGACGGTGCCACCGATCTCGGTGATCACGAAATCCACGTCCGCGGACTCGGCGATCAGGGAGATGCGCTGCTTGATCTCGTCGGTGATGTGGGGCACGACCTGGACGGTGCCGCCGAGGTAGTCGCCGCGGCGCTCGCGGCGAATCACCGTGTCATAAATCCCGCCGGCGGTCACGTTGGAGGCGCGCGAGGTGTTGGCATCGGTGAAGCGCTCGTAGTGGCCCAGGTCGAGGTCGGTCTCGGCGCCGTCCTCGGTGACGAAAACCTCCCCGTGCTGGTAGGGGGACATCGTGCCCGGATCGACGTTGATGTAAGGGTCGAACTTCTGCAAGCCGACGGTGAGCCCACGCGAGACCAGAAGCCGTCCGATCGAGGCCGCCGCGATGCCCTTGCCCAGCGAGGACACCACACCGCCGGTTACAAATATGAACCGAGTCTTGGCCGGGGCCTGTGCGTGGCGGTCAGAGTGAGGCGAGTTCATCGAGGTACGCCCCAGGAGTCTATCCCTCGCAGCAGCGGCATCCTTTCGACGAGCTTGGTGATCGAGCGCAGCTCTCCATAAAGCGTGATAGCCACAAGCACGGCCAAGGCGACCGCCTGTCCCACCGCCGACAGCGAGAGCACCAGCCACAGGCCCGCGAGCGCGCCCAGCAGGTTGGACCCGGTGTCTCCCAACATCGCCCGCTCGCGCAGGTCATACAGGCCGGCCACGAGAGCGGGACCCACGAACAGGCCGAGCGTCCAAAGCGTGCGCGGGCTGCCCTCTCCGATCGCGAGGCCCGCGCCGAGCAGTACGAAAACCTTGGTGGCACGGCCAGGTCGCAGGTCCAAGAGGTTGAAGGCGTTGGTGGCCAAAACCAAGACCGCACTCGCCAGCAACCAGCGGCCGGTCGCGGGCTCCAGATAACCCGTCGCATACAGCGCCAAGCCAAGCGAGCCGACAGCCTTCAGCGCACCGGTCGAGAATCGCAAGCGAAGCACCGCCCGTCCGTGTCCGCGCCAGCCGCGGGGCTCGCCCCCGAGCGTGTCGTCCACCAAGCCAAGCAAGGCCACTCCTAGCACATAGGCTGACACCGGGAGGGTCTGCGGGTAGAAGACCGTGGCGACTTTCAAGCGTTGCGCCAGCGCCAAAGGGATCAGGGCGATAAGAGCGCCGGCCACGCTGAGCACGCCGAACGGAAACACGACCTCTCGGCCGCGGAAGTTGGCCTGCACGTGGCCGCTCTCGCGCAGCGCTCCCACCAAGGCGGGCGCCAACAGAGCGGCCGTCAGCGAGGCCAGGAGGAAAGGCAGGGCATGCACTCGGTGAAGTTAGCGGTCTTGACGGACATGCGCCCCGAATCCCGGACATGCGCCCCGAATCCCGGACATGCGCCCCGAACCCGGACAGGCGCGACCGGGCGCCTGCATGCGGGACGTGACCGTCGGTGTGGGCGAGGCGTCAATGCTGGGTGAAGACCGTGTTTGCCGAGGGCAGGAGCCCTTCGGCGGTGGGCTTTGCTCCGTATGCACCCTTGTTGCCGGCTAGCGCGAAGGCCAAGGCTGCACGCCCGGCGACCGTTTCCAAGTCATCGACGCTGGCCAGCTGTTCTGCCTTGTACCAAGGCACCTGCGAAGGTTCGGTGCCGCTCAGCTCGACGCCGACGACCGGGATGCCGGTCGAGCGCGCCCCGGCGATCAGGCCCGACTCGAATTCGGCGGTGCTCTTGGCTGCTTCGGCACTCATGGACGTCGGGTCCGAGCGCACCACCACGAGCCCTTCGAGCTTGCCCAGTTCGCCGTCGTTTGAGCTGAGCAAGCGGCCCTGGACGTGTTCTAGCAACTGTCCGCCCTCGACCAGTTGCTTGCCGATGCGCACCCCGAATTGCCTCACTAGTGTCGGGTCGGATGCCAAGGCGCTGTAGCGGTAGCCGCTTGCTTGAGTGGCGAGACCGTTCAAGTCCAGAGGCTCTCCGATCGCGGCGACCCCCTCGACGCTGCCGCCGGCCTCGGCCACCCCGTCGCGAACGTAGGTGTCGATCGTGTCCGAGGAGTTGCCCAAGAACACGAGACCGATGCGCTTTTCGCCGAGGATGTCGTGCACCGCAAAAGGCCACAGGTCGGTGCCGAGCTGTTCGGCTTCGGAGAGCTTGCCACCCACCTGTTCGAGGCTGTGCTGGGAGGCGCTCACTTCCGAGCGCAGGTTGTGCACGATCCCGTTCTGAGCCGAGGAGACGAGGTTGGAATCGCCGATCGCCACACCGATCACGACGCCCACGGCGAGCGCGAAAAGGACGGCGGCAAGCGAAAGCGCGTGGTAGCGGTAGTCGAACATCCAGATGTGCGCTCAACTGCCGCCGGAACCGAACAGCAATTGAAGCTTGAGCCATAGTAGATCGACCACGTCGCGCAGGGCCGGGGTTAGCGCGACGACCGCGATCAGGGCGATCAAGCCGGCGACGATCACGACGATCAGGGGCGCGAGCCCGGGCATCGGCCGATACAGGCGACTCACGCCCTTGGCGTCGATCAGGATCTCGCCGATGCGCAAGCGCGTGAGGAACGTGGAGGACATGCCCTCGCGGTTGCGATCCAAGAACTCGACGAGGTTGAACTGCGAGCCGACGGTCACGATCAGACGCGCCCCCTTCTCGGCGGCGAGCAGCATCGCGACGTCCTGGCTGGTGCCTGGCGCGGGCACGAGCTTGAAGGGCACGCCCAAATCCTCCAAGCGCGCGCGACCCGGGGCGCGACCGTCGGGGTAGGAGTGGACGACCAGCTCGGTCTTGCCTTGATGGGCGCCGAGCAGAGCCGCCTCGCCCGCGGAGTCCATGTCGCCGACGATCATGTCCGGTATGAGGCCCGCCTCCAGCAGGGCGTCCGCGCCGCCGTCGACCGCCACCAGTACGGGTTTGGTGTCGCGGATGAAGGGCCTCAAAGCGCGCAGGTCGCGTTGATGGTCGACGCCTCTGACGACCACCAGCGCCGAGCGATCGCGAAAGTCGGTGCGAAAGCGCGGCAGGTCGATCCGTCCGGAGAGCAGTTCGCGCTCCTCGCGCATGTGCTCGATCGTGTTGTGGGCGAAGCGCTCCAGGGCATCACCGACCTCCAACCGGCGGGCCTCGGTGTCGGCGCGTACGCGCGCCACATCGAGCACTTCCCCGGAGGCGAGCGAACGCCCCTTGTAGAGGATCTCCGCGGCGGCCTGTGCGGGTCGCACGCGAACCGTGAGGGGATCTCCGTCGGTGAGGGAATGGAAGAGGGAATCGTCGTGCACGTCTACGAGCAGGACGCCCGCCTCGACCAACAGTTGCGGTCCTAGATTCGGGTAGGTCCCACTCGTGGAGGACTTGCAATTGAGCACCGCGATTGTCCCGGAGGCGATCAGCTCCTCGGCCGAGACACGATCGATGTCCAGATGGTCGATCACGGCGATCTCGCCGGCGCGCAGATGCCTGACCATGAGCTTGGTCTTGCGTCCGAGGCGCACCGAGCCGGAGAGCTCGAATTGGGGCGCGGGCGAAGACCCGTAGACGGGCGCAGTCGTGCCTGGCGGCTGCCGGGTCGCGGCCATGTGAATCGAGGGTAACGCCCAGAGGCCGATCGCGTAGCGGGAACGGCTTTGTTTGCAGGCGCTTAAGCGGCTCTGCGCAGATCCTCGGCGTGCTGCCTGGCGGCGCTGTCTTGGTCCTCGGCGCCGAGCATTCGCACCAGCTCGGTCACGACCTCCGGCTCGCCAAGCTGGGATACGGTGGCAAGCGTGGGTTCGGCCGAAGTGTCCTTGGCGATCGAGAAGTGGCGGGCGGCCAAGGAGGCTATTTGGGGTAGGTGGGTGATGCACAGCACCTGACGCTCGCTCGCCAGGCTCTGCAAGCGCTCGCCGACGGCGCGGGCCGTGTGGCCGCCGATGCCGGCGTCGATCTCGTCGAAGACGAGCGTGGACTTCGAGGATGAGCCCGCCTTGTCGCTCGCGCCCTCATGACAGGCGGTGGTGAGCGCGAGCATCACCCGCGAGAGCTCTCCCCCGGAGGCGATCTCGCGCAGCGGAGCGGCCGCGACGCCCGGGTTGGGCGCGATCGTGAACTCGGCGGCGTCCGCCCCGTTGGCTTTCGGCTCGGTCTCCTTCAGCGCGATATCGAACGTGGCGTCGCCCATCGCCAGCGCGCCGAGCTGCTCGCGTACCGCGCTCGCAAGTCGCTTGGCCGCCTTCTTGCGGTTGGCGCGCAGCGCTTGAACGTGCTCTGCAAGCTTGGCTTGCTCGTCGGCCAAAGCTTGGGCGGTGTGCTCGTGGGCGACCCCCGCGCCGAGCAACTCCTCGCGCCGGGCTAGGGCCTGCTGCGCGTACTGTTGGACCGCTCCGATGGAGCCGCCGTGCTTGCGCATAAGGCGCTCCAGGACGGACAGTCTGCCTTCCACCTGCTCGAGCGTGCCGTCCTCCTGCAGGGCGTCTTCGCTGTAGGCCTGCAGGCCGCCCGCGATGTCTTGAGCCTCGATCGCAAGCGCGCCGCAGCGGGCGGCGTGGGCGTCGAGGGCGGGGTCGATGCCGGCGACCGCGTCGAGCTTCGCGCTGGCCGTGGCCAGCAGGTGCGCGGCGCCCGCCTGCTCTGAGGATTCGGGGGCGAGCGCCTGCAAGGCGGCGGCAGCAGCGGAGTGCAAGGCCTCCAGGCTGCGCAGGCGCTCACGGCGCGCGAGCAGCGCTCGATGCTCGCGCTCCTCGGGTGCGGCGTCCTCGATCTCTGAGAGATCGTGCTCCAACAGTCCAAGCTCGCGCTCGCGGGCGCCCTGCAGCTCGGCCAGGCGCTCGAGCTCGGCCTCGTGGGCGCGAATCTCGCGGTAGGACGCCGCGTAGGCTTGCAGACGCCGGGCGTGCGAGGCGGGACAGACTTCGTCGAGCATCTGTAGCTGGGAGCCCGCCAGGACGAGCTTGCGGTGCTCGTGCTGGCCGTAGAAGGCGATCAGGCGCGCGCCCAGCTCGCGCAGATCGCCGACGGCGGCCGTGCGCCCGTTCAGGTAGGCGCGGGTGCGACCGTCGGTATAGACGCGCCTTGAGAGGACGAGCTCTGCCAGTTGGTGGGTGTCCTCCTCGCCGCGCACGTTCTCGGGCAGTCGTTCGGCGAGATCCTCGCGAATGTCCTGCGGCACCGAGAAGACTCCCTCCACATATGCCTCCTCGGCGCCCGGCCTGACGATGCCGCTGCGCGAGCGCCCTCCCATCAATAGGTCCAAGGCGTGCGCGAGCACCGTCTTGCCGGCCCCCGTCTCGCCGGTTAGGACGTTCAACCCGGGGGCGAAGATCAGCTCGGTGCGCTCGATCAGGAGTAGGTTTTCGACTCGCAACTCGCAAAGCATTGCGACAGGTCTACCAGCGAGCACCGACGGATCGACTTGCCCGAGGGCCGTTTTGGACCCGAACGCGTCGGGCGAGCACGCGTCCGGGCACCTCCCCTGGAGCTGCCGCGGGCGCCCTGGACGGCCGATACTGTGAGGTCAAGCGCAAAAGATCCGCCGGTGCCGGCGGGTTCACTAAGAGGACGATCGGCATGGCGGCCAGGGATGCCCAACACTCAGACGGAGCCGGTGCGGCTCGACGCGAATGCCTCTCTGCGGTGGAGATGGTCGCGCGGTTGGACGAGGAGGTACACAGGGCGGCTCGTCTAGGCGCCCAGCTCAGTTGCCTGTTGGTAAGCCTCGATGAGACCGAGCATCTCGCGCAGAACTATGGAGAGGAGCTTCCGGCGCAAGCGCTCGCCTACATCGCCGCGGCCTTGATCCGCCAGTTGCGTCGCTTCGATCGCGTCGGGCACGCCGGCGAAAGCGAGCTCGTGGTGATCCTGCCGGGGGCGGACGCGCGCCGGGCCGAGATCGTCGCGCGCCGCGCGTTGGGACGGTTGCACTCGGTCAAGGTGGAGGTCTCGGGTCGGCGCGAGGCGCTGCGGATCTCGGTTGGTATCGCCGCTTGGCGCGAGGGGCTCGCAGCCGCGGAGCTGCTCTCCCACACACGGCTTGCCGCACAGCGACGCGAGCTGGAGCAAGCGTCTCTGAACGGCCCTCTGGACGATGTCGCGGACGGCGCGCGGGAGATGCCGCTGAGACGTTCATAATCCAAGCTGGTGCTTTCCGGGTCCGAGCTGTGGTTGCTGCGTCTGATGGCCGATCGAGGTCTCGCGCTGCTCGACGCCTCCACGCTGGTGATGGTCGTGGAGGAGCGCAACGAGCTGCGTGTCGCCGCGGCCAGCGGGCGTGTGTCGGTGCGCGTGAGGGTGCTGCCTTTGGAGGGCAGCGCGCTCGGCGCCCTGTATGAAGCGGGCAAGTCGGTCTCCCTGGATAAACCGCGAGGACAGGAAGCCACCTGGCTACATGAGCTGGGCTTGGAAGTGAGGGCCGTCTTGGTGGAGCCCTTCAGGATGGATGGGCAGGGCGGCGGCTTGGTGATCGCGGGACGCGAGGACGGAGGCTTTCGCGAGCCTGATCGGCGTGCTTTGAGTGCCTTCGCGGCCAGCGTCGCCCAACGTCTTGCCGCCGAGCGCTCGGTTGAGATCGAGCGCTTGCGCTTCGGCATGGAGGCTCGCGAGCGCGAGCGCACTCGCTGGGCGCGAGAGATCCACGACGAAACCGTGCAGGGGCTCGGGGCGCTTCGCATGAAGCTCGCGACCGCCCGTGACCAGACCGATCAGGAGACTCTGCGCGAGGCTGTCGATGTGACGCTCGAGGGGTTGGCTCTGGAGATCGAAGGTCTGCGCCACCTGATCACCGAGCTTCGCCCGGCCGCGCTTGACGATCTGGGCTTGATCCCCGCCCTGGAGGCGCTGGCGCGGCGCGCCCAGGCGATCGACGGCCTGGAGATCGAGACGGACTTCGACCCGGCGCTCTCCGAAGGCACGCGCCGGCTCGACCCGGAGCTCGAGAGCACCATTTACCGCGTCGTGCAGGAGGCTTTGACGAATGTCAGCAAACACGCGAAAGCGACCCGTGCGGTGATCAGCATCGTCGAGCGCGAAGGCAGGCTCACGGCCGCGGTTACCGACGACGGCGAGGGATTGCCCGAGGGTGGGCCGTCCCGCACGCGCACGCCCGAGGAAGAACTGACCGGCGGGTTCGGCGTCTCGGGGATGCGCGAGCGGGCCGAGCTGATAGGAGGCGAGCTAGAGCTGGTGCCGGCTCCCGGCAGTGGCGCCACGATGCGCCTCACCGTCCCGATCGCGGAGCGCCAAGCCGCTGCGTGAAGCCTGCGTCGTACTACTCGACGAGACCGAGCTTGCGCGCGTAGGCAGTGATCTCCGCGCGGGAGGAGAAGCCGAGCTTCTCGATCGCGCGCGCCCGATAGGTCTTGACCGTGCGCTCGGCCACGTGCAACTGCTCGGCGATCTCCGGGTTGGTGTAACCGTTGGCGATCAGGCGCACGACCTCGCGCTCGCGCTCGCTCAGGGCCACGCCCTCCTGTTGGGCTCCGTCTCCGGCCACCATCAAAGCCCCCAAGCGCGGGTGCAGGTAGTTCTGTCCGGCCACGGCCAGACGGAAGGCCTGTAGGAGCTCGGCCGGCTCGGCCTCCTTGAGCACGTAGCTGCGGGCCCCGGCGCGCAGGGCCTGGCGCGCGTACTCGGGGTCCTCGCGCATCGTGAGGATCGCCACGGCCAGGGACGGATGAGCCACGAAGCAGGTGGGCAGCGCCGCCAAGCTGGAGCCGCCGGGCATCGTCAAATCCAAACTCAACAGATCGGGCTTGAACTCCCGCACGGCGCGGATCGTGGCGGGCACATCCGCGGCCTCGGCGACGACCCTGAACTCTCCGTTCTCGCGCTCCAAGACGGCCCTGATGCCATCGCGCACGACGGTGTGGTCGTCGGCGATGATCACGTCTATCGGCCGGTCGAGGCCTGGCGCTGCGCTTGCCATAGGCGCACACCGTACCGACTCCTCGGGACGGCTCCCCGGCGGCTGTCCCAGCCTCATTCCGGCGACTGTGCCACTGGCGCGCGGGCTCCCGTGCGCTCGGGACGGCGCGCCCAAGCGGCGATGCCCCCTCGGGACGACACGAATCGGCACCTTTGGGACGACACGATCGGCCCCTTCTGCCCTACAGACAAGCAACCTTATGGGCACCATCATTGAGAACGTGCCCGCAAGCTCCGCATATTGCCCGGTCGCGACAGCGCTCAGTCGGAGCCGACGCTCGGTGACGCAAGGCCGGCTTCGATGATCACGCTCGGCATCGCGGCCACCTGGATCGCCATCTCGATCTTGGGCGCCAAGGCGCTCGCGCTGTTCGCGCGTGCCGTCGCGTCCAGCGAGCTCGAGGTCGAGTTCGATCCCCTCCCGACGGATGCCACACGCAGGTTCCGCAGTGAGAGCCGCTCGCACGCGGACACGGCGCACGGATAGGACGACCACGAGCATCTATCCCGTCGATATTTCGGGGTGTTGTGGCGTACCGTCGGCAGTCCACCATAGAATGCGGCACACCCGGCGAGAAACAGTTGACCCACAGCCAGCCTCGAGAGGCGCCCTTGCTTCCCACGTCTTCCCGACTGCGGAGAATACTGCTTGCCTATACGGTCAACGAACTGGGCACCTGGTTCGGGTATGTCGCGCTGGCTCTGGGCGTATACGACAACACGGGCAGCGCGCTGGCCACAGCAGGACTGTTCGTTGCCAGGGGGCTCCTCCCCGCGCTGCTGGCGCCGGTGGTTGTGGCTCGCACGGAGCGGTCGCCCCGACGCGGGCGCCTTGCGTGGCTGTATGTGCTGGAGGCGCTCCTGACACTGGGGTTGGCGGGCCTGCTGTGGCATTTCTGGCTGGTGGGCGTGCTCGTGCTCGTGACGATCGACGGTGTCGTGGCGGTGACCGCGACTGCGCTGGTGCGCGCGGCTGCGGCGCGGGCGTCGGTCGAGGATGCTCTCGCGCGGGCCGACCCCGAGCTGGCCGGAGAGGCGAAGGATCTGGTGACCGATGCCGCCCAACGAGATGCGAACGCCGCCTTGAATTTCGCGTTCATGGGGACGTTCGCGCTCGGGCCGGCGCTTGGCGGCCTACTCGTACACGCGGTTGGGGGACCTGTGGCGCTGTTGTTGGACGCATTCACGTTCCTGCTCTGTGCGGGCCTGTTGCTACAGGTGGGGACACATATCGTGGAGATGAGCGGAGACTCGGTACGCACTCGCCTGAGGGCGGTGGTGGAGCACATACACGCGGTGCCAGCGCTGAGAGCCCTGTTCCTCACCGAGGCCGTCGCAATGATCTTCTTCGCCTCCGTGGAGCCCGTAGAGGTCCTCTACACAAAGTCGACGTTGAATGCCGGCGATCTCGGCTATGGCCTGCTGGTAGCCGCCTGGGGAGTCGGCGCCGCGCTCGGGGCCGTGCTGTTCGCGCGCTCGGCTCGCCGACCACTGGGTCCTATGCTCACCGGCGGAACCCTGCTCGTGGGAATCGCTTATCTGGGCTTCGGGGGAGCGCCCACGCTTGCGATCGCTTGCGCGGCTGCTGTCGTCGGAGGGATCGGCAACGGCACCCAGTGGCCTTCGTTCATCAGCGCGGTTCAGCAGATGACCCCACCTGCTCTGCACGGGCGCGTGATGGGAGCGGTCGGCTCGCTGAACGCCCTGTGCCCTGCGCTCGGGTTCATCCTCGGCGGCACCATCGCCGCGCTTGCTTCCCCGCGGATCGCGATGGTTGTGGCGGGTGGCGTGGCTACATTTGCGACCTTTGCCTTTCTGCGGCTACCGATCCGACGGCTGCAATCGGCGAGCAGGGCCCACGTGACTCTCTCGAGCGAGCCGGAGATGGTGAGCAGCCCCCACTAGAACTTGGCCCTGGACGGAGCTTGGGCGAAGCCGTGCACGTCCAGTCGTCTTTAAGTACGGCGCGTTGTCGGCCGTTAAGGACTACACGCCCCCGCGCCGACCGACAATGAGCATTTCGCGACGACACCTATACCTGCTTTTCATGGCCAGCCAGTGGCTGCTCCTTGCGGGCGCTGTCGCCGTGGCCGTGCTGACGTCGCGTGCCGCGGACTGGCACCCCACCGAGCTGGTCGTCCTGCTGCTCGTGCTGAGCGTCGTCGGAGAGTGGCTGACGATCACGATGGGATCCCAGAGCGTGTCCGCCGGGTTCGTGGCACTCGTGCTGGCGATGACGTTGCTCGGGCCGGCTCCTGCGGTGGCGATCGGATGTATCGCGATCGTGGCCGATTCGCTGGCGCGCCGTCCGTCGCTTGCTGTGTGCCTGTCGAACCTGACCACGTATGCGGTCTATCTCGTCGTCGGCGCCCTGTTGAGCCGCTTTCTGATCGGAGACGTGCACGACCCGCACAACCATGCCGTGCACCAGGTCGCGACGTTCGCACTGGTCGTGTTCGGCGTGTTCATTGCTACGAACCTCTTGAACTTCGCGCTGATCGCAATCCAGAAGAGCGCTCTCCAGGAAAAGTCGTTCCTCAACCAGGTGTACACGGTGCTGGTTCCTGTCCTGCCGGGCCAGCTCGCTGCCGCCGTGCTCGCTGTGATCCTCGGGGTCGCCTACACGAAGATGGGCTATCCGGTGCTGCTCAGTTTGGTGTTGGTGCTGGGCATCTTCCAGTATCTCGCGCGCGCCCTCTTGAAGTCTGAGGATCGCGCCGAGCAACTGGAGGCGCGTTCGGTGAGGCTCGCGTCGATGCAACTGGGCATGCTCGCCACGCTCGTTGAGACCCTCGCCCTGCGAGATCGTAGGACGGCCCGTCACGCCGCGGCTGTTGCCAGATACGCTCGCGCGCTCGCACGCGAACTTGGCTGCCCCGAGGCCGAACAGGAGCTCGTACACACCGCCGGGTTGCTGCACGACATCGGGAAGTTTGCCCTTCCAGATCGCATTCTCCACGCCGAGGTGCTTTCCGACGAGGATTGGGCGCTGGTTCGTCGTCATCCCCAAGATGGAGCCACTTTGGTCGGGCGCCTGGACGGCTATGGTCCAGTGGCCGATGCCATCCTCTACCACCATGAGTGCGTCGACGGAAGCGGCTATCCCGCGGGATTGATCGGCAACGAGATCCCGCTCGCATCCCGAATCGTGGCGGTGTGCAGCGTGTACGACACGCTCACGGCACGCGACTCTTACCGCTCGCCGATGATCCCCCAGGACGCGATCGCCGAGCTCAGGCGAGTCGCCGGCCGTCAGTTGGATTCCGAGATCGTGGACGCTTTCGTTGCGATGCTCGAGCGCGAGGGACCTGTGACGTTTGCGCACGGCGATGACGCCGACTTCGAGGCGGAGCTCGCCTTCGAGCGGCGTACGCGAGCGCTTGCGCAACCCACTCTGCGCTAGAGCTGCCATTCCTCGGTTAGGCGGCTGGCCAATGGGTCCTTTTAAACACCAAGGACGCCACCAAGCGGCAACGTCCTTGGCTCGATAGCGCCTCAGCGAGGCCCATCGGTGCATCGATGAATTACGATCAGCCTTTGAAACCCATTGAAGCTCCTTCCGTCGCTCAGGCGGATCAACACCTCGCGCAACGGCCTCCATCCTCAGCCAAGCACGACGAGTGTTGAGTAGGTTTGCTCAGCATAATATAGAGATTGGACGAATTGTCCAATTCGTCAACCTTTTGCACGTTGGCTTGCAGAAAGAGGGGTTTTCGCGCCCCGAACGACGGCCTTTCCCCTGCTATTCGGCGCTTTTTTGCGCTTGAATCCGCCGCGAAAGCGTTGGGAAGCGCGACCCGAGGCGCTGTCAAGGAGCCGACAGCGTTCGCTGGGTCAAACGTCCACAAAGGTGCTTGACCCTCAACCTTTGGACGCAAATGGCCGAAGCTTTGGGCAGCCGATCGACCAGATTTATAGAAAGAGGTCCAGATGCCCGAAACGAAGAGCCAGGCTCACGAGCACCAGCTCGTCTTCACAAGCTCACAGGCCGCCCGCTACCTGGGCGTGTCGCTGGCCACGATTCGTCGTTGGACCGACGCGGGCTACCTCACCGGCTACAGGACCCCCGGCGGGCAGCGACGCTTCTCGCGCGAGCAGCTCGACGGTTTCGTGGACTCCCTGCAGCGAACCGGTGCCGCACCCAAGCGTCGCACCGAGGTCGCCTGAGAACGGCGCTCAGCGCGCCAAGCGACCGAACTTCTCACGCAGCCGCAAATAAAACGAGGAGCCGGGCAGCTGGGCGATCGTGCCGGCGTCGTCGGTGAAGCGCGCGTCGATCTTGGCTCCGGGCTCTAGTTCGCCCACTGGACGCCCGTCGACCGAGATGTCGAGGGGCTCGCGCGAGCGATTGTGGATCTCCAGACGATCTCTTGGCGCCGCCACCAAGGTGCGCGCGGTCAAGGAGTGGGGCGCGATGAAGGAGACCACGAAGCCCTCCACCCCCCACGCCATCACTGGTCCCCCGTTGGCCAGGTTGTAGCCGGTCGAGCCCGCCGGGGTGGCCACGACGAGCCCATCGCAGCGGACGCTGCCGAGCTCGTGACCGTCGAGCACATAGGCGATCTCGGCGACCCGCTCCCCCACCTTGCGATGGATCGCGACGTCGTTGAAGGCCCGCTCGTCGGTGCGGAGATCCCCCGTGCCGCGGTCGAGCACGATCGCCGGGAGGCGCAACAGCTCGAAGTCGCCCGTCAAGGCTCGCTCCACTCCTTGGGCCAGCTCCTCCGGCTCGATCGTCGCCAGGAAGCCGATGTCGCCGAAGTTCACAGCGAACACGGGCACCCGGGTGCCTGCGTGGCGGCGCAAAGCCCGCAGGATGGTGCCGTCCCCGCCGAGCACGATGCAGAGGTCCACCGGCTCGTCCTCGGGCACGTTGACGCTCACGCCCTCCCGCGGGCCCAGCCCGTGCTTGGCCGTCTCCTCGGCGTCGAAGCAGAGACTGGCGCCGTGGCGCAGCGCCCCATCGATGAGCGTTTGCAAGGCTGTGGAGGTTTGTGCGGGGCGGCTGTGGGTGAGCACCGAGACGCTACGCGCGAGTTTCGTCTCGGGCTCGCTCATCGGGCGCCCAGGCCGGTCGTCGAGGGGATTCAAGGCTCGACCTCGCGCACCATCGCCTGGAGGTCCTCGCGGCTTTCGGCGCCGCCGGGGCGGCTGGGCTCGGCCAGCCACACGAACGTCTCGAGGTTGCCCTTCGGGCCGGGAAGGCCCGAGGAGGCGTAACCGAGCACTTGGGCGCCCGCTTGGCGAGCGGCCATGCCGACGTCGAGCAGCGCCGAGCGACGATCCTCGACCGAACGCACGACCCCGCCCTTGCCGACACGCTCGCGCCCGACCTCGAATTGGGGCTTTACCAAGGCGAGGACGTCGTGGCGCTCGGCCAGGCAAAGCAGCACGGCTGGCAGGATCTTGGACAGGGAAATGAAGGACACGTCGATCGCCACGAACTCTGGAGCGTAGGGCAGCATCTCAGGCGCCAAGGCGCGAGCGTTGGTGCGCTCCAGCAGCGTCACCCTCGGATCGGTGCGCAAGCCGTAGTCGAAATCGCCGTAGCCGACATCCACGGCCACGACAGCGCGCCCGCCGCGCGAGAGTAGGCAGTCGGTGAAACCGCCGGTGGAAGCGCCCACGTCCAAGCAGGCGCGGCCCTCGCAGCTCAGCTGGAAAGCGTCCAAAGCGTTGGCCAGCTTGACTCCGCCTCGCGACACGTAGGGGGCTCGCGCACGAACGCTCACATCCACGTCGAGGGGGACCATTTCGCCTGGCTTCTGGGCCGTGCGGCCGCCCTCGCCGATGCTGACCTCGCCGGCCATCACCGAAGCCGCGGCGCGGGTGCGCGAGGCGAACAGGCCCCGCTCGGCGAGGAGCGTGTCCAAGCGTTGCTTAGCCATGCCCGCACGGTACCCGGTAAGGACCTTCTGAGGCGAGGTGTTTGCGCTGCATCGTGTTCGGGCGCCAGCCGGGCGAGGCGCTCGGGCCGGGGGCGAACGCGGGTTCGGCAAATCCCAAAGATTCGGTCGTCTGTGATCGACGTCACACAAACATGTGTTCGGCTGGTGCATCATTCTTTTCGACCCGAAGTACAGCAGCATCCCTCCTCCCCTCGAAACGGCCCGCCTCCCCAGCGGGCCGTTTCATTTAAGGACTTCGGAGAAGCTGCGGTCGCCGATCGCAGCGAGGACACGCTCGGCGATGCGCTCGGCCGTGAAGCCGACCTCCTCGTGCAGAAGGGCCGGCTTGCCGTGGGTTACGTAGCGGTCGGGCAACCCGACGCGCAAGATCCGGCTCCCCCCCGCCGCCGCACCTGCCTCGTTCAAGGTCTCCCATACCGCCGAGCCGAAGCCGCCGGCCAAGACACCCTCCTCGACCGTCACGAGCAGGTCGTGCTCGGCGGCAAGTTGTGCCATCAAGCCGGCGTCGATCGGCTTGGCGAAGCGGGCGTCAACCACTGTCACCGCAAGATCCTCCGGCAAGAGAAGCTCGGCGGCCGCGAGGGCCTTGGCCACGCCTGTGCCATACCCGATCAAAGCGACACGCCGACCGGCCGGAGCGGCGGCGCCGCCTTCACGCAGGATCTCCCCGGTGCCGATCCCGATCGCCTTGGGCTCGGAGGGCAACGGTACGCCGATCCCCTCCCCGCGGGGGTAGCGGAGCGCGATCGGGCCGTCGTCGTAGCGCAGCGCGGTGTGGAGCATGTGCACGAGCATGGCCTCGTCGCGGGGCGCCATCAGGACCATGTTCGGCAGGCAGCGCAGGTAGGCGATGTCGAACACGCCGTGATGGGTGGGGCCGTCGTCGCCGACCAGGCCGGCTCGGTCCATCGCGAACACCACGTTCAACTTCTGTAGGCACACGTCGTGGACGATCTGATCGAAGGCTCGTTGCAGGAAGGTCGAGTAGATCGCCGCTACCGGCTTGACTCCTTGCAAAGCCAGGCCCGAGGCGAACAGGATCGCCTGCTGCTCGGCGATGCCCACGTCGAAATAGCGGTCGGGCAAGGCCTCCTGCAGGATGTTCAGGCCCGTTCCGGAGTTCATCGCGGCGGTGATCCCGACGACTCGCTCGTCGCGCCGAGCCTCGCGAACGAGGGCTTCGCCGAAGACCTGGGTGTATTGGGGGGCTTTCGCGCTCGAGGTCTGAGCGGCGGCACTTGAGCTTGCGCTTGGGACCGGGGGCGCTGTGGGCATGCCGTTGAGGATCGAGTTGGGCTTGGCCGCGTGCCACTTCTCCATGCCCTCCAGCCCGCCGTCCTCGGCCGGCGCGAAACCCTTGCCCTTGACCGTGGCTATGTGGACCACGACGGGGCGTTCGGCGGCCAAAGCCTCGCGCAGGGCCTCTCGCAAAGCGGCCACGTCGTGACCGTCGATCACACCCATGTAGGCCCAGTCGAGCTCCTCCCACCACAAGCCGGGCGCCCAGAACGCCTTGATCGACTCCTTCAGTTGCGGTCCGAGCCGTTCGAAGGCCGAGCCGATACCTCCGGGCAGGCGCGTCAAGCCGCCCTCCACACCTGAGCGGGCATGCCACAGTTTGGGGTTGAGCCTGACCCGGTTGAAGTAGCGCGAGAGCGCGCCCACGTTGGGTGCGATCGACATGCCGTTGTCGTTGAGCACCACCACGATCGGCGTGCCGAGACCGCCGGCTTGGCCGATCGCCTCCAAGGCCACCCCACCCGTCATCGCGCCGTCGCCGATCACAGCGACGACCTTGCCGTTGGAGCGTTCGTCGTCGAGGTGGCGCATCGCCTCCTTGATCCCCACGGCGTATCCGATCGAGGTGGAGGCGTGTCCGGCGCCCATGATGTCGTGCTCGGACTCTTCGATCGAGCAGAACGGGGCGAGGCCTCCGTATTGGCGGATGGTTTGCAGCCGATCGCGGCGGCCGGTGAGAATCTTGTGTGGATAGGCCTGATGGCCGACGTCCCACAGGATCTTGTCCTTGGGAGAATCGAGCAAGGAATGGAGGGCGACCGCCAGCTCGCAGGTGCCGAGGTTGGCGCCGAAGTGCCCGCCTATCTCACCGACCGTGTCGATGATGTCTTCGCGGACCTCTTGGGCAACCTGGGCGAGGTCCTCCTCGGAGAGGGCCTTCAGGTCTTGGGGGCCGTGTATGGAGTCGAGGAGGCTCAAGATGTGCGTGTGTAGATGAAGTCGGTGACCTGTTCGAGCTCGGCGGCGGCCGATGCGCCGCCTGCGCCGGCGGCTTCGGCGAGGGCCGCGCGGGCGGTGTGGTGAGACTCCGCTGCCAAGGCCTTGGCCTGCTCGATCCCGAACTCGCTCACATATGTTCGCTTGCCATGTCTCTCATCGCTGCCTTGCGGCTTGCCGAGCGCTTCGTCGGTGCCGGTCACGTCCAGGATGTCGTTGACGATCTGAAATAGCACGCCCAACTCCGCAGCAAAACGGTGGAAGGCAATTGTCGCAGGTCCGTGGACGTCAGCCAAGGACAGCACGCAAACGACCGAGGCTCCGATCAGCCTGCCGGTCTTCAACTCGTGCAGGAGGCGCAAGCCCTCGGGGTTCTTCGGCGCGCTGCCGCGTACGTCTGCGTATTGGCCTCCCACCATGCCGTTGACTCCGGTTGCGCTTGCCAACTCGAGTGCAGCTCGGAGCACGCGACGCGGCTCTGAGGCCTCGCTTGCGAGCAGGTGGTGGAAAGCCTCTGCGTACAGTCCATCGCCGGCCAGGATCGCCACGTCCTCCCCGAACGCCACGTGGCAGGTGGGACGGCCTCTTCGGAGTGCGTCGTCGTCCATCGCGGGCAGGTCGTCGTGGATCAGCGAATAGGTGTGGATCAACTCCAGCGAGACCGCCAAGGGCATCGCCTCCTCGCGGGAGAGTCCGACAGCTTGGGCTGTCGCGAGCGCCAGGACGGGACGGATCCGCTTGCCTGCGGCGAGCAGGGAATAGCGCATGGCCTCCTCCAAGCCTGCCGTGAGTGCGGCCTCGGAGAAACGCAGGGTCTCCAGGCGACGCTCGACCTCCTCGCGCAGGTGCTCGGGATAGGCGACTGGCACCGGCGCAGCGCCCGCCGTCAAAGCAACGAGTCTTGGCCCGGGGCGACCTGCGAGACCTCGGCGCGGGCCTGACGCTCCAGTTCAGCGCTTGCCTGTGTCGCAAGCGACGCGCAATCCTCGACCATTGTGGCGGCGGCGTCGGGCGAGAGCTCGCCGGAGCGCAACTGCTCGGCGGCGCGCTCCAACTGCGCGATCAACTCGTCGATCCTCTCCAGGCTCATGACTGTGCAGCATTCTGGCGCAAGTCGCGCAACACCGCAGCCAGCACCCCGTTGACGAACCCGGGAGCGTCGCTGCCACAGAACGTCTTGGCGCTCTCCACGGCCTCCTCAATCGCCCCTTCGGGCGGGATCGGCGCATCGCCGGGAGCGACGTCGGGATGCAAGATCTCGATCAAAGCGACCCGCATGATCGAGCGCTCGAGAGGCTGGATGCGCTGCACCGACCAGCCGTGGGCGTGTCGATCGATCGTCTCGTCGAGCTCCTCGGCCTTGTCGGCCGCCGCGTGGGCCAAGGCGAGCGTGAACGCGGAGGCATTCGGACCCAGGGCCTCGGTGAGAGGCTTGCCCGTGAGGTCGTGCTGGTAAAGGGCAAATACGGCTGCCCTGCGCTGCTCGGAGCGGCGCACCGCCTAGACCCGGGGCGAGCCGTGGCCGGCGAGGGCGGTGCTCAGATTCGAGGTCCGCCTCGCGATCGCACGATCGAAGCCGGGCATCACGCTCGCGACATGTATTCGCCCGAGCGGGTGTCCACTCGGACCTTCTGGCCCACGTCGACGAACAGGGGCACCTGGATCACGGCCCCAGTCTCCAAGGTGGCGGGCTTGTTGCCGCCCCCCGAAGCGGTATCGCCGCGCAAACCGGGCTCGGTCTCGGTCACCGTCAAGTCCACCGCGCTCGGCAGCTGGATGTCAGAGGGCTGATCGTCGATGAACAAGACGTCGACCTCGCTGCTCGGCGTCGTCCAGCGCAAGGCCTCGGCGAAAGTGGCTTCGGGCACCGCGATCTGCTCGAAGGATTGGGTGTCCATGAAGTGCGCGTCGGTTCCGTCCGCATACAGGTACTGCATCTTGCGCGCCTCGGTCCTGACCGCCCTGAACTTCTCCCCCGCTCTGAAGGTCCTGTCGATCGCCGCACCGTCGCTGGCCCGCCGCAGCTTCGTACGCACGAAGGCCCCGCCCTTACCAGGCTTGACGTGCTGGAACTCCACGATCTTGAAGATCGTGCCTTCCACGTCTATGTGATTGCCGTTCTTGAATTGGTTGGTTGTGACGATGTTCGATCAGCCCTTTCCAGAGCCTGGGTTGTGCGTTGTGCGCGACCGGAACCAATCGCGGCTGGGTCACGATAGCGACTGGGGCGGTGCTTCAGCCGGCGGCGAGCTTGCCGCGGAGGAACTTTTGGTTTAGGTGGTCTGCGCCGCGGAAGGCCCCTATGATCGCCTCAACCGACCAAGGGAGCAAGCCATGAAGGATTTGAGCGGGCGCACCGCACTCGTCACCGGAGCGTCGGGGGGCTTGGGTACGCACATCGCCAAGCGTCTCGCCGGAGAGGGCATGAACGTGGCGATCTCCGGTCGCCGCGAGGACGCCCTGGCTGACGTCGTGAGCGAACTGGAGGCGCTTGGGATCGAGGCGAAGGCGGTACCGGCGGATCTGTGCGACTTGGACACGATCGATTCTTTGGTGGACGGCATCGAAGCGGCGCTCGGCCCGATCGACGTGCTCGTCAACAACGCGGGCGTGGAGTCGGTCGGTGCGTTCACCTCCTACACCAGCGAGGAATTGCGCTCGATGGTCAACGTGAACCTGACCGCGCCGCTGCTGCTCACCCACCGCCTGACCCCGGGGATGCTGGAGCGGGGACGCGGACACGTGGTGTTCATCTCCTCGATGGCCGGCAAGGTGGGCCCCGCGTTCAGCGAGCCCTATGCGGCGACGAAGGCCGGGCTGGTCGGGTTGACGCAGTCCTTGCGGGCCGAGTACTTGGACGCGCCGGTCGGGTTCTCGGTCGTATGTCCGGGGTTCATCGCGGGCGACGGGATGTATGAGCGGATGCTCGAAGAAGGGCACCGCTCCAATCGCTTGATGGGCGAGACAACCACGGCCAAGATCTCCGACGCGGTCGTGCGGGCGATCAGGGAGGACAAGGCGGAGATCCTCGAGAGTGGAGCGCCGATCCGCCCGATGTTGGCCATCGCACAGGTGGCTCCCGGGCTTGTGGAGCGGGTCGCCCCCAGGTTCGGCGTGACAGACCTGTTTCGCGAGGTGGCCGTCGCGCGCGGGCGCGCGTAGGGCCTCGCCGCACAGCTGACCAGGCACGTCCTCACATACCCCCACGCGCGCGCGCAGGGCACCCCAAATCGTTCAACTGTGCGCGCACGCTCCTTGGCCGAGTGGGCGGCGCACACGCAAAGACGCACTCGCGCGAGCCATCCTTCAAGCCGGCTGACGCCATCGCCGATATGGACACATGAGGCAGTTGGTGCGCGAGAACGCGCTGTGCGTCTTCTTGGCGGGGCTTGCGACGGCGACGATGGCTTGGCTGGGCCTGTATGGCTTCGTGTGGAGCGACTACGACGAAGAGGTGCGCCCCGCGTTCGACGCGCTCACGCATGGACAGGTGGCCGAGTTCCTGCGCTTGGCGCCTGCCTATGGCGGATCGCTGGTGGAGCGGGCCCCGTTTGCATTGTTGCCCTCGCTGTGGGGCGGCGGCGAGTTGGCCGTCTACAGAACTGTCGCAATCCCGTGTCTGTTGGCGGCGGCCGCGCTGGGCGTGTGGCTGGTCGCAGAGATGCGCAAGCGGGGCTCCTCGACGCTCGCGCGAGCGGTGACTTTGGGGGTGTGCGTCGCCAATCCACTCACCTTGTACGCCCTTGAAATCGGCCATCCCGAGGAGTTGTTGGGTGCGTGTTTGTGCGTCGCCGCGGTGTTCTTGGCCAGCCGCGAAAGATGGGTATGGTCCGCGTTGGCGCTGGGCTTGGCGATCGCCAACAAGGAGTGGGCGCTGCTTGCGCTCGGGCCGGTGCTCTTGGCACTGCCGCCGCGACGCCGGGCGGGGTGTTTGGCCGCCAGCGGCGCAGTCGTCGCTGCGATCTTGGGGCCGCTCATAGCCGTCGGCTCAGGCGGTTTTGTGGCCGGCACGAGGGCGCTGGCGTCGGCGAGCGGCGAAATCTTCCAGCCTTGGCAAGTGTGGTGGTTCTTCGGCACGCCGAACCACGTGGCGCCGCCGAGCGGTGCGCGGTCGGTGCCGATCGGCGCGGCGTTGAGCACCCATCCTCAGTGGCGGATAGCTCCGGCGTGGATCTCCGGAGTACCCCATCCGCTGATCTTGGCGGTCGGTCTGGGAGTCGCGGGAATCGTTTGGCTTTGGTCACGCCGAACAGCCGGTCACGGCATTTTGGGGGAGCGTGAGGCGATGCTGCTGTTGGCGTTGACGATGCTCATGCGCTGCGTGATGGACGACTGGGACGTCATGTACTACCTGTTGCCGTTCGTGTTCGCCGTGCTTGCCTGGGAGATCCTCGGCGCCTCGCGGCGCCCGCCCGCGCTCGCGTTGTCGAGCACGGCGCTTGTTTGGTTCAGTTTTCAGTGGCTCCCTCAACATGCATCCTCAGACCTCCAGGCGGCGTTCTTTCTCGCCTGGTCGCTGCCGCTGCTCGCCGTCCTGGGAGTGGCGCTGTTCAAGTCGCGTCCACTAGTCGATTGTCACAAGCTCCTTGGGCAGGCTCGTGAGCGGCTCGGCCCCGTGCTCGCCCACCAGCGCTAGGTCCTCGATGCGGACACCGAGCTGTCCTGGCACGTAGACCCCGGGCTCCACGGTGACGATGTTGCCGGCCCGCAGAGGCTCCTCGGGGGCGGTCTTTGAGAGGCGGGGGGCCTCGTGGATGTCAAGGCCGACGCCGTGTCCGAGGCCGTGTCCGAAATGCTCGGCGTGGCCGGCATCCTCGATGATCGTGCGGGCGACAGCGTCCACTTCGCGCCCGCCGATCCCGGCGCGTACGGCGGCCAAGGCCGTTTCTTGGGCGCGCAGGACCAAATCGTAGACCTCCCTCGCCTGCTCGTCGATCGCACCGGTGGCGTAGGTGCGGGTGCAGTCTGAGCAGTAGCCGTCGAGGCGGGCGCCCCAGTCGATCGTGACGAGCACGTCACGCGGGATCGCGACGTCGCGCGGCTCGGCGTGCGGCAGGGCGCCGTGGGGTCCCGCGGCGACGATCGAGGGGAAGCTGGGAGTCTGGGCGCCGAGGCGGCGCATGCGCAACTCCAAGTCGATTGCCAGGTCGCGCTCGCTGTGTCCCACAAAGCCACCTTCGAGCAGTCCGCCGAGGGCCTCGTCGGCCAGTTCGCAGGCCGCGCGAATGGCTGCGATCTCTTGCTCGTCCTTGATCTCGCGCAGACGCTCGACCATTCCGGCGCAGGGCACGAGCTCCCAGCTGTCCTGCAGCAGCTCGCGCAGCCGTGCGTGTTGCTTGACGGTCAAGGAGGCGTCGTCGAAGCCGAGCCGGCCTTCCTTGCCACGGTGCTCGTTGAGGTCTTTGGCCGCGGCCTCGAGCAGATCGCCGGCGGCGATCTCGCGTTCGATCGGCGCGGGTACCTGTTGGGCCGCTTGCGTGACGTAGCGGAAATCGGTGTAGAAGCGGTGCGGGACGTGTGTGTCGGCTGAGACGAGGAGGAGACCGTTCGTGCCCGTGTAGGAACTCAGGTATCGCAGGTTCGTCGGCTCCCCCACGATCAGACGGTCGATTTGCGTCGTGCCTAGCTCGGAAGCGAGGCGCTTCGTACGATCTATCGCACTCACGCCCGCGCTCCGCCCAACTCCTCACGCAGGCGGACGAGCGCCTCGCGGTAGCCCTCGACGCCCTGACCGACGAAGGAGGCGAGGCAGAGGCCCTCGATCACGGAGACGGCTCGCCATGGCTCGCGCGCCCTGGTGTTCGACAGGTGCACTTCCACGGCCGGCAGCGCCGCCGTTTCGAGCGCGTCGTGGATCGCCCACGAGTAGTGCGTCCAGGCGCCGGGGTTCAGGATTACCGCGTCGACGAGCTCGCCGAGGTTGTGCAGGTGCTCAACGTACTCGCCCTCGAAGTTGGTGTGAAAGAAGCGCGTCTCGACGTCCAACTCCTGCGCGAAAGATTCGACCTGGCGCTCCAGCTCGTCGAGCGTGAGCGTGCCGTAATGCTCGGGGTCGCGGCGCCCGAGCATGTTGAGGTTGACCCCGTGCATCACCTCTATGCGCAGCGCGGCGGGCATCTGCGCAGAGCCTACCCGTGGTCTCGCAGCTCGGTCACGGCGGCGCGCAACTCCTCGGCCGGCACGTGGCAGCCGGTGCGGACGTCGCCGGGAGCGCCGAGCAGCACGAAGGGGACGTGGGCGCCGGTGCGCTTCTTGTCGCGCATGGTCGCCTCGAGAATCAGCTCGATGTCCTCCCCGTCGAGCGTCACGGGCAAGCCGCGCGCGGCCAGGAGCTCGGCGACCTGCTCGCGCAACTCGGGCAGGTTGGAGAGGCGCAATGCGGCCAGCAGGCCGAGCCCGACGGCTTCGCCGTGGCGGTAGCGCTCGTATTCGGTGACGGTCTCCAAGGCATGGCCGACGGTGTGTCCGAGGTTGAGCACTTGACGGCGACCGCCATCGCGTTCGTCCTCGGCCACCACGGCCAGCTTGGTGCGGGCGCAGGCGAAGATCGTGCGCTCGTCCAAGGGCTCCTGTGCGGCGACGGCTCGCCACAGCTCGCCGCCTGCGATCAGGGCCGTCTTGAGTACCTCGACATAGCCGGATGCCATCTCGGGTGCGGGCAGACTGGCGAGCGTGTCGGGGTCTACGAGCACGCCAGCGGGCTGATGGTAGGCGCCCACGTAGTTCTTGGCCTGGGCGAGATCGACGCCGGTCTTGCCACCGTAGGCTGAGTCCACCTGGGCAAGGAGACTGGTCGGAACGTGCACGACCGGCACTCCGCGCTGGTAGGTGGCGGCGCAGAAGCCGGCGAGGTCTCCGACGACGCCGCCGCCGAGTGCGACGAGGTGGTCGGCGCGAGTCATGCCGCCCGCCACGAGCGCCTGCCACACCAGCTCGGCGCTTGCGAGCGTCTTGTGGGGCTCACCCGGCGAGATCTCGATCAGCTCGTCGACGCCGCCGAGCCGTTCGGCGTAGAGGCGGGCGACGTTCCGGTCGGAGACACAGAAGGGGCGCGAGGTCTCGCGATCGCATGGCCACAGACCCTCGAGGGAGCACATCTCGGGCGTGAGCAGGCCCCGACCGACGAGCACCGGATACTCGCCGGAGGCAGAGGTGGACCACAGCAGGCGGGTGCCGGCCGGCGCTTGGCTACAGCCAACCAGGGCCGGCAGGGCGCGCAGGCCGATCTTTGGCGCGGGGGCAGGAAGGATCGCGTCGGCCAGCTCTTCGTACAGCCCCGCCCGCGACTCGTACAGGGCCAGGAACGCTGCTCGGTCGGTCGCTAGCGGCCGCTTTTCTTGGCCGGAGCTACCGCCTCCCACCCGCTTCCAGGCGACCTCGACGCCGACGTTCAGCAGGACGGTCAGGTGGGGCGCAAGGGCGGCGCGCACCTTGGGCGAGAGGACGCTTCCCCCTCCGAGCGCGATCACTGTTCCGGGCTGCGCCTGGGCGAGCAGACGACATGCCAGCTGCTCCTCGGCCTCCCTGAAGGACGCCTCGCCGCCCTGCTCGAACTGCTCGGCGATGGAGTGGCCGAACTGGGCTTCGAGCAGACGGTCTGTGTCGAGCGCTTTGGTGCCCAGGGCCGCAGCGACTTCGCCGGCCACGGTGCTCTTGCCGGCGCCCATGAAGCCGATGAAGACGAGCGCCTTGCGCGGCGTGAGGGCTAGCGTCGCCATGTCGCTCGCTGTGGGCCCGCCGGGGGTGCGCTCGTGCGGGTCCGCGGGCGGCGGGGCCAGCAGATCAAGGAGACGGCCATCCGATCCGCTCGCGGTAGGACTCCACGGCTTGGCGCACGTCGTCGATGTGGTCTCCGCCGAACTTCTCGCGGTAGGCGGCGGCGAGCACGAGCGCAACCATCGCCTCGCCGACGACGCCGGCAGCCGGGACGGTGCAGGAGTCGGTGCGCTCGCGCAGGGCCTCGGCCGGCTCGTGGGAGGCGATGTCGACCGAGCGCAGGGGCTTGGTGAGGGTGGGCAAGGGCTTCATCGCGCCGCGCACTATCAGAGGCTCGCCGGTCGTCATGCCGCCCTCCAGACCGCCGGAGCGGTTGGTCTCGCGGTAGTAGCCGCGCTGCGGCGAATAGAAGATCTCGTCGTGGGCTTGGGAGCCGGGCACACCCGCGATGCGAAAACCGTCGCCGACGGAGAGGCCCTTCATCGCTTGGATCGAGAGGATCGCCATCGCCAGGCGCCCGTCGAGTCGCTCCTCCCAGGAGACGTGGGAGCCGAGCCCGGGCACCAGCCCGAAGGCTTGCACCTCGAAGACGCCGCCGAGTGACTCGTTGGCCTTACGCAGGGTGTTGATCTCGGCGACCATCGCCCGTCCGGCCTGCTCGTCCAGGCAGCGCACAGGGGACTCGTCGATCTCTTTGAAGTCATCCAAACGCAGCGCGTGATCGGCTTCGGGGGCATGCACGGAGGCGATTTGGATCACGTGCGAGCGCACCTGCACGCCGAGCGCGGCCAGGAATGCCTTGCACAGGGCGCCGCCCGCGACGCGCGCGGCGGTCTCGCGCGCGGAGGCCCGCTCGAGGATGTTGCGGACATCGTTCTGCTTGTACTTCCAGGTTCCCACGAGGTCGGCGTGTCCGGGTCGCGGTAGGTGCACCTCGGCAACCTCGGCTCCCTCGGGGAGCGGCCACGGCGACATCCGCTCTTCCCAGTTTGCATAATCCCTGTTCTCGACCTGTAGCGCGATCGGCCCGCCGAGCGTGAGCCCGTGGCGGACACCCGCTGTCACGCGGGCTTTGTCCTTCTCGATCTTCATGCGCCCGCCGCGACCGTGGCCGAGTTGGCGACGGGCCATGTCGGTGTCGAGTTGCTCTTGGCTCAAGCTCAGGCCGGCGGGCAGGCCCTCGACGAGGCATGTGAGGCCGGGCCCGTGGGACTCGCCGGCGGTGATCAAGCGGAGCGTCATCTGCGCCGTAGCTTATTTGCTTGGGCCCCGTGGCCCCACCGCGCTGGAGCGGCGACGGCTGGTGCGGGCGGCGGGACCGGCTCTAGCGGTGGCTGCGTAGCGCCGTGTGAGCTTTGGCGTGCGCTCGCGCAGCCTTCGCCTTGCGCGCCGCGCGTGCGGCATTGGCGCTGTTCTTCTTGGCGATGCTGACGACCTTCAGTTCGTAGACGACGACCTGGCCGCTCGCTTCGATGTATTCCAGTTCCTCGGAGTGGCCGGCTTCCAGGTCGATTGCCTGACATTCGGAGTTGCTCGGCAAACACGCGCCGGTGCCGTGCAGGATCGGCGGGGCCAGCAGCTTGAAGACGGCGCCCTTGCCGTTCTCGCTGACCCGTTCGAAGGTGAAGCGCACGTCCTGCTTGGAGGGAAACGGTTGTCCCAACTTCAAGCTCTGGTACGGCGCCAGGGTGGCCGGCTGGCCGGGGGTCGTGGAGGCCGGCCCGAACAGGACGGAAACGTCGTAGTCGAGTTGGGGCTTGGCCGGCTTTTTAGGGGCGGGCGCGGGGGCCGGTTCTTTTGGCCCGGAGCCGGAGCCCGAACCGCCCGAGGAGCCGCCCGAGGACCCTCCGGAGGAGGACCCGCCGGAGCTCGCGGCGCCTGAGCCGCTCGGCTGGCCGGACGAGCTCGTGGCCCCTGTACTGGCGCTCGCGCTTTTGGCCGCGGGCGCGGTTGGCAACGGCACAAACGGGTCGCGTGTCGGACCTTGACTCTGATAGCGCACGCCGCCCGGGGTCTCGGAGACGGCCTCGTTGGGATTGGCTGAAGCTACGCTCACGCCCAGCGAACTCGTGCCGGTCACAGGAACGATCGGTGCCCTCGCCACCGTCGCCGGAGTCGGAGTGCTCGAGCCACCCTTGATGGCGTAGCCAACGGCCGCGAGCAGCACCACGCCGAGCAGCGCCACGAAAGGCAACAGACGCCTTGAGAGCAGATCTGTCTTGATCGATTGGAGGAACTCGGTCATGGGTTCGCCTTGATCGCCGCCGGTGCGATTGCGGGCGCCGACGTTGTGGATGAAGGGCTGGCCGCCGTTGTTGCGGAGGGGCCGGTCGCTGTGGCACCGGCCAAAGCCGATTGGCTGGCTGGCAGCACGTACGCGGTCGCGGTGATTGTGCCGGTGAGCTGCCCCGACTTCGGCTTGCCGGAGGCGCTCTGCGCTTCGGCGACCGGGGAGAGGGTGACGCTGTCGATCGTGAGCAGGCGGCCGCTGACATGCAGCGCTCCGCTCGCGGTCTGCAATGTGAAGTCTTCGAGCTGGCTGACCAGCTTGTAGAGGTCCACGAAGGTGCCGTTGAACACGAACGTGAAAGGCTCCTGGGCGAATTCGCCACCGGCCGCTGCCGGCGTCGCGCTCGCAGTCGAACTCGAGCCACCGGAGCCGCTGGCTCCGGTCGTGATCGAAGAGAACTGCACGTCGCGCCGGTGCGTGGCCTTGTCGAGCGTGTAGATCAGCGCGGGCGTTTCGGGGGTGGACGGGACGGCTTGTCCCAGGCGTACGAGCGAGGCGTAGGCCGTCGAGTACTGTGCGCGCGAACTGGCCGCGCTGTCGGCTTCGGTTTCGGCGCTCGAGACCTGTTGGCGGGCCGCTTCGACTTCAGCGTTCACCTTCGAGGCCTGTTCGCGCTTGGGCGCGACGACCGTGAACCAAGCGCCGAGCAGTACGGCAAGTGCCACGACGCCGATCAACATGAGCCGGTCGCGCGTGGTCATCGGGACACCGCCTTGCCTTTGGCTGAGATCTGCTCGTGCGTGCCGGCCTTGTGGGCGGCGGCCGTCGAGGCGCCACCGCTTGAGACGGTGGGGAGCGGCCCGGAGGGCAGCCCCGTGAAGACGACCTGGGCAGAGAAGCTTGCATCGCCCGCACCGCAGCCCCCGCCGGAGGAGCTCGTGCTCGCTCCGGCACTGCTCGCGGCGGACTGGGTGGAGCTTTGCAACTGCACTTCGCTGGCGCCGTTCATCAGCTTCAAGCGCTGCAGTGCCTGAGCCACGACGGTTTGGCTGGTGGCGCACCCGGTGAGGGTGAACACGGGCACGCTCCCCGCTGGGGTGCTGGAAGCCGCCGTGCCCCCCGCCGCCGGCGCCGCCGCTGTGCTGGAAGCTCCGGTCGTGCCCGTCGAGCCCGCGGGGCCGACGGCGCCGTGCAGACTGGCCAGTGCTGTGTCAACTGGCATCACACGGCCCAGCTCGTGCAAGGCGTGGGACCAGTCGAAGCGAGCTTGTACCAGTTGCGCGACGGTCTTTGTGCGCTGGTTGGCCATCGAGACGAAGCTGGTGTACGGCGCTAGCCGACCGGCGCGAGCCTTGATCGCTTCGGCCTGCGCGGTGAGCGCAACTGCTTGGCCTTTTTGGCTTGAGATCTGGTGGCTCGCACTGCCGTACATCAAGATCAGGACGGCCAGACCGGCCACCATGGCAAGCACGATCAGGGCGCCGCCACCGGAGCGGCCGGTCAGCGATCCGGCGCCTTGCCGTTGTTCGCCGGGGATGAGGTTGACGGCCTTCATCGCGGTGCCTCCTCGACCGCGAGGCCGGTCGCCACGGCAAGGCGCTCGGCCGAGACGGTGCCGGCCGCGTCTTCACCGGTCAAACCGACGGTCTGCGGTGTGACCGGGACCCTCAGCTCGTTTTGCAGCGCTTGGGCGAAGCCTTTGATCTGCAGTGCCGGCCCGCTCAGAACGACGCTTGCGACCTCGCCTCCGCCCTCTTGGGAGCGATGGAAGTCAAGCGAATTACGCACCTCGCCGGCGATTTCCCGCACGCCGGCCGCAAGCACCGGCCGGGCGTCGATCTTCGGCTCGGTGGCCGCCTGATACGGCGCCTGGGCAGGTGCGTGATCGGAGAGGGCCTCGGGGGCCTCAAATGGAGGTTCTGGCGGCGTTTGATAGGCCTCGCCGCTCGACTGAGCAGGTACGCCGTAGGGTTCGCCGAGGACCGGAGCCTGCGGATTGTGCTCGTCCAAGTTCACCGAGGCAAGCAGGTCTCGAGCTTCCTGCAGCTTGACGGCGTAACGCTCGGCGATCTCCGTGGCCATCGACTCGAGGCCGCCGCTGACGACACGAGTGAAGCGGCACACAGTGCCCTCGGCGATCGCCATGTTCGTGAGGCCGCCCACGTTCAGGTACAGCACGCGGCCGGCGTGCTCCTCGTCGGGACGGTGCAGCGCGCGGATCAAGGCAAAGGCGGAAAGATCGATCCCTTCGGGACGCAACCCGGCTCCGCGCACGGCGCCGAGCAGACGTTCGACCATGTCGCGCTGAGCCGCGACGACGATCACCCGCTGGCGCGGTCCGTTTGGCGTGTCGATGAGACCGAGCGGATGGAAGTCGAGTACCGCGTTGTCCAGCGGCATGGGCACTTGATCCTCGGCTTGGAAACGGACTGCGGTCGCGAGCTCCTTGCGGTCGGTGATAGGAGGCAGCTCCAAGACCCTCAGCACGGTGCGCTGATTGGCCACGCCGACACGCACGCGCTTATCGAGGCGCGACTCGGCGAACAGCTCGCGCAGCGTCTCGGCAAGCACACCGCCGTCGAGCACCTCGCCCTCACGGACGGTATCGGGCGGCAGGGGCATGCCGGCAGCTCGCTGGACCACGATCGAGCCGTTGACGTGTGCCTGTACGGCGCTCACGTAGCCGGGTTGGATGTCAAGACCGACGAGTGTCGCGCCGCGGCGCGAGCCGCCTCGGCTCAGTTTCAGTTCCGGGTTGGCGATCGCGAGCAGTTTGCGCTTGCTCTTCGGCATCGGCGCCTCTGGCGCGGGCAGCTCGGGGGGAGCGTCAACCACGATCGAGTCGGGCCGAAGCAGGCTGAGGTTGTCGTCGGACATTTCGATTCCTTGAAGGGCTTAGTTGAGGAAGTGGTTGGTGTAGAGGTTGACGAGCTGGCTGCCCGCGAAGATCGCGACGAGCGAGCCGAGGGCCAGGAACGGTCCGAAAGGCACGGCCGTCTTGCGTGCGGCCGAGGCGCCCTTACGGGCCGCGACCAGGCCCCCGAACAGGACGCCCGCGAGTAGGGCGACCAGCATCGCCGGGGCGACGGCGCTCCCCAGGAACAGGCCCATCACGCCGGCCAGCTTGACGTCGCCCATGCCCATGCCGCCCGGATATGCCATCGCGACGATCAAGAGCGCCCCGCCGGCGGCGGCACCGGCGATCAAGCGGGCGGGCTCACCACTCGGATCGAGCATCGTTCCAAGCGCAAGCGCCAGGATCGCGCCCAGCGCGGTCAGCTTGTTGGGGATGATGCGGTGCTCGACGTCGATCAGCGCGATCGGTACGAGCAGCAGGATGAAGGCCACGTTCAAAGCAACTGCTGTTGCGCTGCCTCCGGCTAGCACGGCGCCCACACACAGGAGCGCGGTGAGCCCCTCCACGAGTGGATAGCGGCTGGAGATCGAGGCCTCACAGCTGCGACAGCGTCCCCGCAGAAGCAGCCAGGAGAGGATCGGCACGTTGTCATATGGCTTCACGGCCACTCCACACGAGGGGCAGTGCGACGCCGGGCGCACCAAGGACTCGCGTCGCGGCAGCCTGTATACGACGACGTTCAGGAACGATCCGATCATCGCTCCGAACACGCCTGCGAAAGTTGCGGTCTCCATGGACGGATGATCGGCGCGCGCGGCTCCGCACTTGAGCGCTTCTGCAATCGCTCGCCCAATGTCCTCGATATCTGTCCACGCGCACAGCAAGGGCGGCCGTGGGGCCGCCCTTGGGCGCGACAGTAGATCTTGAGCCGAGCCAATGAAGGATCGCTACCAGCTGCCGGATTTCGCGCCAGCGCAGCCCGTAGCGGGACTTGTACAAGTGCGTGTGACGACGCCCGCTTTATCTGTGATCTTGAAGACATCTTTGGTGGTCGGCGATTCGACTTCAAGTTCGTAGCCGGCGCCGGTTTCGATTTCCTTGGCTTCCTTGAGGTAGGTTGCTTTGGTAGTGCCTTCGGAGGTCGGGATTGATTTTTCGTATTCGTTGACTTTCGGCTTGGTGACTTCGGTGTACTTGCCGTTGTTGTCGGTCGCGATCGACTCGACCGTCGTTTGTGCGGTGCGCGCCAGCTCCTTGGCTTGCGCGTCGTTGGCCTTGCTCTTCTGGTTGAGGAACGAGGGAATCGCGATCGCGGCCAAGATGCCGATGATCAAGATCACGACGAGCAGCTCGATCAGCGTGAAGCCCGACTCCCCCTCAGCTCTCAAATGTCGTTGATGTGGCACCGGCAACTCCTATGTCTTGACGTCCATCGGATCTGCCAGCGCTCGTCTGTCGCCTACTCGCGACCCGGCTTGCTAGCCGTCGGCTTTGTCGTTGCACATTCGGTGCTTGCCGTCGTCAGCGGCTGGCTACTCGCTAATCGGCACTTCCAGCCTCAGGGCTTGAGTCTCGGCATAATGATGCAACATATCTTCCTTACAAGAAGACAACACAATGGGGGCGGCCACTGGCCGCCCCCATTGCGCTGCTAGAACCGTAATCCAAAGCGTGACGCTTCAGACTTTGAGGACTACCAGCTGCCGGACGTGCCGCCTTTGCAACCGGTCGTTGTGCTTTTGCAGGTTCTGCTTATGCCGCCGCTAGATTCACGCGTGATGATGAATTCATCACTAGTGGCTTTCGAGGTCGACTTGACAACATATTCGTTGGCAGTCGGGGTACCAACAATCGTGAATGTCGCACTCGACGTGTCGCTGAGTGTCGGCTCGATTGCCTTCAGCTTTGCTTCAGTCATGTTGAGGTATTCGCCATTGTTGTCGGTCGAATACGTCTCGGCCGCCGTCTCAGCCGTACGAACCTGCGACTTGGCGGCGGCGTCATTGGCCTTGCTCTTCTGGTTGAGGAACGAGGGAATGGCGATCGCGGCCAGGATGCCAATGATCAGGATTACCACCAGAAGCTCGATGAGCGTGAAGCCACCCTCATCTTTTGAGCGCTGGCGCAGTCGATATAGCATTTGAATCCTCCTGGATTCCGTTTCTGGGCGCCAGCCCCGTTCCAACCGTCACCTTTTGACGATGCGTTTCCTCCGCGAACCATGAGATTCACTTCGGAGCCGCCGGCTTTGCCTTACACCCTCATAGGGCGCTTGCCTTGTCCCGCGGTCTGGCTTGTCAGCGCGTTCATCGACCATTGGACCGGAGCGCTTTAGCCCTGCATCCGGCCTGGACACATTGCTCCAAATCCCACCATTTTCTCGCGCACTGCGAGTGCTCAGACCGGCCAGGCCGTCAGCGACGTTTGGCCGTCGCCTGCTCGCGCTGAAACTCCTGCGCGTCCATCCCTGTCAAACGCTCGCCGCCGCCGCGACACCACGGACAGGTCACCTTGGTCGTCAAGCCACCCAGATTGGAGATGACCTTGCCGCTGCCATGACACGCCATGCACACGCGCTCCTCGGAGGCGGACTTGCCCGATGCCCCATCGGCGCCCTCGGCGCTGTTGTCTTCGTCTGAGTCGCCCATCGACCCCTCACCCTACCTGCCCGCACGGCCATCGGCTCCTGCGACTAGCGTTCCCCGGCGTGAGGACCCCGAAGACATACGTGCCGTGGCTAGCGCTCGCCGCGATCACCGCCCTCGCGGCGGCCCTGCGGCTGGTGGATCTCGGAGCCGTTCGGCTCGACCCCTTCTACGACGCCGCCGTGCGTTCGATGGGCCTCTCCTGGCACAGCTTCTTCTTCGGCGCGTTCGAGCCCGGAGGCAGCGTATCGATCGACAAGCCGCCAGTCGACCTCTGGCTGCAGGTCGCCTCCGTCAAGCTCCTCGGCTGGGGCTCCACCTCCCTGAAGCTGCCCGAGGCCTTGGCCGGGACCGTCGCCGTCCCTTTGCTCTACGCGGCGCTGGCGCGACCCTTCGGCGTGCTCGCGGGCCTGCTCGCCGCCTTGGCCCTGGCGGTCCTGCCGATCGAGGTGATCACCGCCCGCTCGGACACGATGGACGCCGTCATGATGCTCCTGCTCGTGCTCGCCCTCTTGGCGGCCCTGCGCGCGTGTGAAAACGACAGCACGGCCTGGCTGCTCGCCGCGGCCGCCGCGCTCGGCATCGCCTTCAACGTCAAGCTGCTGGAGTCGATCGTGGCCGTGCCCGGCCTCTTCGTACTCGTCTGTCTCGGCATGGGATCCGCACGATCCGAACCCCAAGCCAAAACGACATCCACGCCAGACTCTGAGCCGCGCTTCACGAGCGGCGAGCGGCGCAAGTCCCGTACGAGGCTGATCGGCCGCCTGGCCGCAGCCGGCGCCGTGTATGCGATCGTCGCTCTCTCCTGGCTGGGCGCGACCCTTCTGTTTCCCTCACACGAGCGCCCCTACGCGATCGGCTCCACCAATGGCAGCGCCTGGAACGCAGCCTTCGTCTTCAATGGCTCAGAACGCCTCAGCGGAAAAACGGTCGAAGTCGGTCAAGCCACCACGCCCGCCGCCCGCCAGGTTCGAGCTGGGCGCGTCACCCAGACCGCCACGCCCATCGCTCCCCCCTCCCCCACACGCTTGCTCGCACGCGACGGCCAACTGCCCGCCAAGTGGCTCGGATGGGAGGCCTTGGCCGCCCTCCTGCTCGGCGTGTTCGCGCTCCTAGTCGTTCTGCGGCGCCGCGTCCCCTCCCTCCAGCGCGCCGCCACGATCGGGATATTCGTGTGGTTGGCGACCGGCCTCGTGCTGTTCAGCGCGATGGCGCGCCTTCACCCCCGCTACGTCGAGAGCTTCACCCCCGCCGTGGCCGCCATGTTCGGCATCGGCGTCCACTTCCTCGCCGGCCTGCCCGGCCGCGCGCGGCTCTTGGCCCTGCCCGTCGCCGCTCTCCTCGCGGTCCCGCTCGTAGCGAGCGTGGAAGCCATCGCCGACCACACCTCCGACGCCGGCAACGTCGGCGCCCTCCCCCCCGCCGAGCAGCGTGCACTCAGCGCCTATCTGCTCGCCAACCAGGCGGGCGCCCGCTACGAGCTGGCCGCCGCCTCCTCGACCAGCGTCGCTTCCCTAATCGTGCAGGACCAGCGCCCCGTCTTGATGCTCACCACCTACAACGGGCTCCCCTTCACCGACGTTGCCCGCCTGCGCGCCCTCATCGCCCAAGGAGCCGTCCGCTACGCCTTCCTCAACTCGACCTGCCCCCGCACCGCGCCCACACCCACCAACGCCGGCTGTGCGCCCGCCGCGCTGTGGATACGCGCCCACGGCGCCGACGTCTCACGCCAAGCCGGCCTTGAGCCGGGGGTCCTGTGGCGACTACCCGGAGTAGTACCTTGAGCACGGTGGACGCACCCGCTTCGATGCGCATCCTCGTCGTCGACGACGAGGCTTCCTTGCGCGACACCTTGACCCGCTCCTTCTCCAAGGAGGGCCACACCGTCGAGGCGGTCGCAGGCGGCGCCGAGGCGATCGCCCGCGCGGGCGCCGAGCCCTTCGACGTGATCCTGCTCGACGTCGCGCTCGGAGCCGGGCCCAACGGCTATGACGTCTGCCGTGCCCTGCGCGATCAGCGCAACATCGTTCCGATCATCATGCTCACCGCGCTCGATACCGAGGCGGACGCCGTCCAGGGCCTGGAGGCCGGCGCCGACGATTATGTAACCAAGCCTTTCGGCCTGGCCGAGCTGCGCAGTCGCATCCGCGCCGTCCTGCGCCGCTCCGGCCCACGCGCGATGGGCCGAGAGGTGCTCAGCATCGGCCCCGTCACGCTCGACCGCTCCCACCGCGAGGCCACTGTGGACGGCGAGCAGGTCAAGCTCACCTTCTCCGAGTTCGAGCTGCTCGGTCAACTGATGAGCGAACCCGGGCGCCTGTTCAACCGCCAAGAGCTCCTGCGCGCGATCTGGGGGGACTCCGCCTACCGCGACCCGCGCGCGATCGACGTCCACATCCGCCACCTGCGAGAGAAGATCGAGCAGCGACCCGAGGAGCCCAAGCTGATCCTCACCGTCCGCGGCGCCGGGTACCGCTTCCAGGAGCCGTGAGTCCCGAGCCCGCCGACGGCCTGGCGGCCGGCTCCGGCGCCCCCGGCCGGAGACGGGGCTCCCTCGGCCTGCGCTCCCTGCTCCTCGGCTTGCGGCCCCGCGTGTTCGTGGCGCTGCTGCTCTCCTCCGCCGTCACCCTCGCCGTCGCCGCCCTCGCCCTGCTCTCCCCGCTCGAGCACCGTCTGCGAGCCGACGGCGAACGAGCCGTCTACACCGCCATCTCCGCCTCCCGCGCCGAGCTCGCCGAGATCCGCCTCGACCCCGCCACCAGCCGGCCCAGGCCGCCGGAACTGGCCGCCTCGATCGCCCTCTTGCGGCGTCGCTCCGGGGCGCAGGTCACGGTGCTCGGCCGCCGCTTGGAAACCGTCTACGCCCCCGTCAACCAGGACCTCGATGTGCCCGATTACTACGCCCAAGTCGACCGTGCCCTGCGCACCGGCCGCGGCGTTCACAGCCTCATCGGCAACGAGCTCGTCGCCGCCGAGCCGATGCAGATCGGCAAGAACGGCCCGATCGACGCCGTCGTCCTCGTGCGCCGCCTCGAATACGTCAGCTCGGCCGTGCGCGTCGTGCGAAACGCCTTCATCGACGCCGCCGCCGTCGGCTTCGCCGTCGCCCTCCTGCTCGGACTCGCGCTCACGACCACCCTCCTGCGCCGCCTCGAGCGCTTGCGCGAAGCGGCCGGCGAACTCGAACGCCGCGGCCTGGAGGCCCCAATCCACGTCGATGAGCGCCGCGACGAGATCGGCGACCTCACGCGCGCCTTCGCCAGCATGCAAGCGCGCTTGCGACGCCAAGAAGAGGCCCGCCAAGCCTTCGTCGCGACCGCCTCACACGAGCTGCGCACCCCACTCGCCTCGCTCGACGGAACCTTGGAGCTGCTGCAAGACGACCTCCAAGCGGACACCCTCGATTTGCAGGACGCCCGCGAGCGGGCGGTTCGCGCGCGCGAGCAATCCTCGCGCCTGTCCAGCCTCGCCACCGACCTGCTCGACCTCAGCCGCCTCGACGCCGAGCTGCCCCTGCGCAGCGAGCCCGTCGAGCTCGGCGAGTTGTGCCGCGCCGTCACCGCCGAATTCGAGCGTCGCGCCCACGCCCGTGGCGTGCGGATCGCTGCGAGCGCGCCCACCGAGGCCTCTTGGGCCGAGGGCGACCCGGGAGCCATCGCGCGGATCGCCCGCATCCTGCTCGACAACTCCGTTGGCGTCGCTCCGGCCGGCTCCACCATCCAGACCACTGTCGGCACCCACGGTGAGTGGGCCGGGCTCACCGTCCGCGACTCTGGCCCCGGCGTCCCCGCGCAGGAGCGCCATCGCATCTTCGAACGCTTCCAGCGCGGCTCCACATCCGGCGGGCGCAGCGGCTTCGGGCTCGGCCTGGCGATCGGCCGCGAGCTCGCCACCCGCATGGGTGGCTCGCTCCAGCTCAGCCCCGACGCACCGACGGCCTTGGAGAAGCCGGCCCCGGGGACCGGGGAGGAGCCCGGCGCCAGCTTTACACTGCGCCTGCCCGCCTGCGCCCTCGAGGACATCGCCCAACCCGATCGGGAAGACCCATGACCGCCGACCTCACCTCCACGCTCAATCAGATCGCCGAACGCGCGCGCGACTCCAAGCGGATCGCGCTCGACACCGAGTTCATGGGAGAGGGTCGCTATCGCACGCTCCTATGCCTGATCCAGCTAGCCGTCGCCGGCGACACCGGTCAGGAGCGGATCGAGATCGTCAACCCGCTGGCCTGCGCCCTTCCCGCCGAGCCGCTGGCGAGCGTGCTTGAAGACCCCGACATCGAGGTCGTGGTGCACGCCGGACGCCAGGACATCGCGCTCCTGCGCCGGGCGCTCGGGTGCGAGGTGCGCAACGTATTCGACACTCAAGTCGCCGCCGGATTCGTGGGAATGCCCGCGCAGTGCTCCTATGACACCTTGCTCTCCGAGCTACTCGGCGTCAAGCTCGCCAAGAGCGCTAGTTTCACCCGTTGGGACACACGACCCCTGTCGCCCGAGCAGCTCTCCTACGCGCGCGAGGACGTCGTCCACCTCAGCGCCCTCGCCACCGAGTTGCAGCGCCGCCTGCAGCAATCCGAGCGCCTCGCATGGGCGCGGGAGGAGTGCCAATTCCTGGAGAGCGTCACCGACGAGCGCGATCTCGACACGATCTTCTCGCGGCTACCCCGGATCCGCGGCATGAACGCCGCCTCCCAAGGCATCGCGCGCGAGCTCGTCGCCTGGCGCGAGCAGACCGCCGCTGCCCGCGACCGACCAGTCCAAAGCGTGCTCGGAGACGCTCCCTTGGTCGAGATCGCCAAGCGCAAGCCCACCTCCACGCGCAAGCTCCAAGATATCCGGGGAGTCGGCCAAGGCTCGATGCGCAAAGGCGGCGAGGACCTGCTCGCCGCGGTCCAGCGCGGCCTCGCCCACGCCGGCGAGCCGCTCACCGGCGGTCCTCGTCCCCCCCAACCCCGACCCCAGGACGCCCCCCTGATCGCGCTCTCCGAGGCCTTGGTGCGAGCCCGAGCCCGCGAGGCCGACCTCGCCTACGAGCTGCTCGCCTCGCGCGCGGACCTGCAAGCGATCGTCGCCGACCACCGCTCCGGCCGGCGTGCCGACGTGCGCACCCTGCGAGGCTGGCGCTTGCAGCTGGTCGGCGAAGAGCTCTTGGCGCTGCTGGACGGACGCATCTCTCTAGCGGTGCGCGACGACCGCGTAGAGGTCACGAGATAAGCCGTCCACGGTGCGTAGAGTCAAGCCTGGCAAGGACGCACCCCTTAGGGGCACAAGCAGATCGCGAAATGTGCTCTGCACATGAGCGACTGAGGACGCCGCCAGGCGCAGGCTATGCGTGCCGTGGGTTATTCGATGTGGTTGTAAACAGTGAACATCGGCATGTACATCGAGACAACGATGAAGCCGACGATCGAGCCGATCACGATGATCATGATCGGCTCCAGGATCGAAGTCAGCGCTTTGACCGAAGCTTCGACCTGGTCCTCGTAGAAGTCGGCGACCTTGCCGAGCATCTGGTCGAGCGCGCCCGTCTCCTCACCGACGCCCACCATGTGGGTGACCATCGTCGGGAAGATCGAGGTCTTCGAGAGCGGCTCGGAGAGTGTGCCCCCGCGCTTGACTGAGGCGATCACTCCATCCATCGCCTCCTCGACCACCACGTTGCCACCAGTCTTGCCAACGATCTCGAGCGCCAGCAGAAGCGGCACACCGGCACTCATCAACGAGGACAGCGTGCGCGACCAGCGCGCCACTGCGACCTGCTGCACGATCGTGCCGATCTTCATCGGCACATGCAAACGAAAACGGTCCCATTGCGGACGGCCCCACGTCGATTTCTTCCACTTGACGAAAGCGAAGAACGCAAGACCCGTTCCTGCGAACATCGCCCACCAATACCCGACCACTGCGTGCGACATCGTCACCGACACCTGGGTGATCGCAGGCAATTCGCCGCCGAACTGCTTGAACACGCCGGCGAACACCGGCACCAGAAAGGCGACCAGCGCCATCATCACGCCGACGGCAAAAGTGATGACAAGCGCCGGGTAGATCATCGCCGAGCGAATCTGACGGCGCAGCGACGCTTCCTTCTCGAGCTGATCGGCGACCTGCATCAGCGACCCCTCCAACAGACCGCCCGCCTCGCCCGCTCTCGTCATCGCCACGAACAAAGGGTTGAAGACCTTCGGGTGAGATTCCATCGCCCCACTCAGCGACAGGCCCGCCTCGACGTCCTTGCGCACCTGGACGACCGTCTCCTTCAGGAACTTGTTCTCGGTCTGTTCCTCGAGTACATATAGCGCTCTCAGAATCGAGAGGCCCGAGGAGATCATCGTCGCCAGCTGGCGCGAGAACACAGCCAGCTCGCCCGCCTTGACCGTCTTCAAAAAGCTCAGCTCGATCTCGCGCGAAGCGTGCTTGTCGGCGATGTCCAGCACGATCATGCCGCGCGACTTCAGTTGATTGGAGACCGCCTCCTTGGAGTCCGCGTCGATCTCGCCGCGCGCCTTCACGCCGGCCAGATCCATCGCCTTGAAGACGTATGTACTCATGCGGCCATCGCTCCAGCGCCCATCAGACGACGCAGCTCCTCAGGCGCCTGGGAGCGCGATTCGGCCTGCTTCTGGGAGACCTTGCCCGTGCGTATGAGCGAGACCAGGGCGGCGTCCATCGTCTGCATCCCCTGGGCAGAGCCTGTCTGAAGCACAGAGTAGATCTGGTGGGTCTTGCCCTCCCTGATCAGGTTGCGCACCGCCGGATTGGGCACCAGCACCTCACACGCGGCGACCCGACCCGCCCCATCGGCGGTCGGCAACAGCTGCTGCGTTACGACGCCTTGCAGAGCCACCGAGAGCTGCACCCGCACCTGGCCCTGCTGCTCGGGGGGGAACACGTCGATGATGCGGTCGATCGTCTGCGCAGTGTCCTGCGTGTGCAGCGTGGCGAACACCAAGTGCCCCGTCTCTGCGGCCGTCAAGGCGGTGGAGATCGTCTCCAGGTCGCGCATCTCGCCGACCAGAATCACGTCCGGGTCCTGGCGTAGGGCGGCCTTCAGGGCGGCGGCGAAAGACTGGGCGTCTGAGCCCAACTCGCGCTGGTTGACCAGGCACTTCTTGTGCGCGTGCAAGAACTCGATCGGGTCCTCGATCGTCATGATGTGCTCCTCGCGCGTCATGTTGATCTCATCCAACATGGCCGCCAGCGAGGTTGACTTGCCCGAGCCGGTCGGCCCGGTCACGAGCACGAAGCCGCGCGGCTTGCGTGTCAGCTCGTGCACGATCGGCGGCAGTCCAAGCTGGTCGATCGAGGTCAACCCGAACGGGATCAAGCGGAAGGCCGCGCCGATCGCCCCACGCTGGTAATAAGCGTTGACCCTGAAGCGGGCGTGGCCGGGGATCGAGTAGGCGAAGTCAAGCTGCCAGTTGGTCTCCAACCGCTGGCGCTGATCGCCGGAGAGGATCGAATAGACGATCTCGCGCGTGTCGGTGTCGCTCAGCCGCGGATACCCCTCGATCTGCACCAGACGACCGCGCACACGCACGGTGGGAGGCGCTCCGGCCGACAGGTGAAGATCGGAGGCACGGCGTGAGACGACCTCCATCAGCAGCTCGGCGAAATCGATGTTCATGCGGTTTCCTTGCCTGTGGCGGTCGCGCCTTGGGCGCGCGAGTGGGTTCTCATGTGCGACTTATCGGCAGACTCGCTCCACATCTCAACTGCTGCCGATCACGCGTGCTATCTCGGCGATCGAGGTCAACCCCTGGCGGACCTTCTGCAGTCCGTCGTCGCGCAGCAGGCGCATGCCTTGGCGCACCGCCACGTCTCGCATCTCCTCGGCGGGGCGGCGTTCCAAAGCCATCGAGCGAATCTCCGAAGAGACGCTCATCACCTCATACAGCCCGACCCGCCCGCGATAGCCCGTGCCGTTGCAACGCCGGCAACCCTTCGGCTCGTAAGCCTCCAGATCCACGATCGCCTTGTAGCCGTTCTCACGCAGCACTTCGGCGGGCACGATCGTGCGCTGCTTGCAGTTGGAGCAGAGCATCCGCGCCAAGCGCTGAGCCAACACGCAATCCAGCGCCGAGGCGACCAGAAAAGGCTCGATTCCCATCTCGACCAGTCGCGTGATCGCCGACGGCGCGTCGTTGGTGTGAAGCGTCGAGAGCACCAGGTGCCCGGTCAGCGCCGACTCCACCGCGATCTGCGCGGTCTCGCGGTCCCTGATCTCCCCCACCATGATCACGTCGGGGTCGGCGCGCACCATCGCGCGCAAGCCGGTCGCAAAATTGAGTCCCACCTTGGCCGAGACCTGCACCTGGGTGATCCCATCGAGTTCGTACTCGACCGGATCCTCGACCGTGATGATGTTCTTCTCGGGCGTGTTCAAAGCAAGCAGCGCCGCATACAGCGTGGTCGACTTGCCCGACCCGGTGGGCCCGGTCACGAGCACCGCCCCGTGCGTTTCGTGAAAGGCCTTCTCGAAGCGTTCGCGCTCGGCGTCGGCCATGCCGAGCTTCTCGAGCTTCATCACGACCGAGTCCTTGTCGAGGATCCGCATCACGATCGACTCGCCGTGCACGCTCGGCAGCGTCACCACGCGCAAATCGATGTGGCGCCCTTCGACGGTCAGGCTCACCCGGCCATCCTGGGGCAAGCGGCGCTCGGCGATGTCAAGCTCGGCCATGATCTTCACGCGCGAGACCACCCCCGCTGCCATGCGCCTGGGCACCGTCGTTATCTCCTGCATGATCCCGTCGACCCTCACCCTCACCCTCACCTCGTGCCCGTCCGGCGCCATGTGCACATCGGAGGCGCCGCGCTCGACCGCTTGGGCCACAATCTGATTGACCAGCTTGACGACCGGCGCGTCGTCGGCGGTCTCGCGCAGATTTACGATCTCGGCCTGTGTGTCCTCGGCGTCCTCGACCGCGCTCTCGCCGGAGACCACATCCTCCAAGCGCGCCATGCGAGAGATCAGATCGCCGATCGCCTCCGGCGAGGCGACCGCGACACGGACCTCGTAGCCCGTCATGATCGCCACGTCGTCCACCGCCAGCACATTCGACGGGTCGGCCATCGCAAGCAGCAGCGTGCGCTTGTCCACGAACGCGACCGGCACCGCCTGGTAGCGCTTGGCGGCCGTGTTCACGACCAGGTTGGCGGCGCCCATGTCCACCGGGAACGCTTCCAAATCCAGATGGTCCAAGCCATAGCGCTCGGCCAGTGCGCGAGACAGGCCGTCCGGCGTGATCGCGCCGCCTGCCAGCAACACACGCTCGGGCGTTGTGCCTTCGTTGCGCGAAGCTTCGATCGCCAGATCGACCCGCTCGCGCGGGGCCAGGTCCATTTCCACGATCACGTCGGTCAAAAAGCGCGAAGAAGAGCCGCGGCGCGTGGGCTGTGTCACGCCAGGTGGCAGCTCCACCGCCTCCGCTGCGCGCGGGTCGGGCTCGCCAACGCCGAAACCGGCCGCGCGATCGCGCGCGTCGAGATCCCCGCCCCCGCCGAGAATCTCGCGCTCGGCGCCGCGATCGGGATCGCGGCGCTCGAACTCCACGCTCACTTCGCGGGCACCCTCGCCGAACAGCCCCTGCTCGTCGCGCAGACCTTCGGGGGGCGTGCTCATTGCCACCGCCCGGCCCGAATGCAGTAAGACCGATTATGTAGCGTCGATATCTGTAGCCCCGATGCCGGCTCCGCGCCGCATCGCCTCGAGCGGCGCCGGTCTGCCGGTCCATCTTTCGAAGCTGAGTGCGCCCTGGGCGAGCAAGACCTCCAAGCCATCGACGGTGCTCGCGCCCGCGCGGCGTGCCGCCTCGAGCAACGGCGTGGGACCGTCGCGATAGACCAGATCGATGACATACGCATACTCACCGAGCAGATCGACGCTCAGGTGGAGTTGGTTGAGCGCATCCGCCTCAGTGGCCGACCGTTGCAGTCCGACCGACGTGCAATTGACCAGCAGGTCTGCCGCGCCCGGACGCTCGACCGCGCAGGCACCGAGTTCCGTGGCCAACGCACGCGCCCGCTCGGGTGTCCTGTTCCAGACCGAAACATCCCTCGCTCCCCCATGCAAAAGCCCCCAGGTAGCGGCGCGCGCGCTGCCCCCGGCACCGAGGACGAGCGCGCTCAATCCCTCCGCGGAGCGGCCGGTTCGGGCCAGTGCGCCGAGCAGGCCTGGAGCGTCCGTGTTCTCTGCCTCGATCGTGCCCTGCGGACCGAAACTGAGCGTGTTGGCCGCCCCGATCGCCCGCGCCGCCTCACTGGCGCTGTCGGCGAGCGCCAACGCGGCCTGCTTGTGGGGAATCGTCACGTTCGCTCCCACAAAGCCCCCGGCGGCGAGCGCTCGCGCCGTTTGCTCGAACAACTCGGGCGCCACCGGCAGGCGCTGGTAGACCCAATCGTCCATACCCAACTCGGCAAAAGCAGCCTGGAACATCGCCGGCGAGCGACTGTGAGCGACCGGCCAGCCGATCACCCCCAAACGCTTCATTTCGCGTGGCACGTCGGCACGCGCCCGCCGTTCTTCTGCACGGCTTCACGATAGGCGGCCGCGTTACGTTCGAACTGGGCGTAGGAGGTGGAGAACACCTGCTCGCCGCAACCGTCCGCGCCCGCCACGTAATACAGATAGGAGACTTTCGCCGGATGCGCCGCGGCCTCGATCGCGGCGGCGCCCGGGTTTGAGATCGGCGTGGGCGGCAGGCCTTGGTGGTTTCGAGTGTTGTAGGGGGAGTTGCTGGCCAGCTGAGATTCGGTCAGTGGATGGCTGAAGTCGTGCAGCGCGTAGCGCAACGTGGAGTCCACGCCGAGCGTCATGTGCAAACGCAGGCGGTTGTAGATGACCGCCGCCACCAGCGCACGATCGTGCGGGACGGCCACCTCGCGTTCGATGATCGACGCAACGGTCAACAGTTCATACGGCGTCACGCCGAGCACCTTGGCACGATGGATCTCCGCACCGCCGAAGTTTTCGCGAAACGCCGCAAGCTGCTCGGAGACCAGTCGCGACGCCGGCGTCCCCGCATACAGTTCGTAAGTTGCCGGGAACAGGAAGCCTTCGAGGTTCGGCGTGCCCGCCGGAGCGCCGTAGCGCGCCGGATCCAGTTCGCTGCTGCGCTTTGAGGCAAGCAGGTAGCTCCCTTTCAGACCGTCGGCATGAGCGAGCGCCGCGATCTGCGAGCGAGTGAAGCCCTCTGGGATCGTCACTTTGATGGTCGCGATCGGCGGTGGAGGCTTCGGCGCGGGTTTGCGATGCAACAGCAGCACCGCTGCCGCCGCGATCCCGCCCAACACCAGGAGCAACACGAGCACCGCGCCCAGACGAGTGACAAGGCTGTGGGGGGCGGAGACGTGTGGTCGGTGCAAGTTGGGATGGTGCAGGTGCTGCCTGCGCGTGCGAGTCGGCGGTGGAGTGGATGTTGGCGACTGGTCCTCGGGCGCAAACTCGACGGGTACGACTGGATCTGGCGTCCTGCCTACAACCTCGGGTGGGTGCGCGGGGGCGATCGGGTGTTTCTGCTCGGCAGCGATCTGCTCGAATACGACCTCCTCCTCTACCGGCGTTGACTCCAACGCGGGTCCGGATGGAGGCGGCAGCGGTGGTGCAGCCGGGCGGGGCGGGGGCGCACCGGCTCGCTCGAGACGTCGCCGTTCTCGCTCGAGACGGGCGCGCTCGCGATCCTCCTCGCTGCGCTCCCCTCCCCCCTCTGCTCTGCGGTCCCTGGCCAAGCGCCTGACCCTACTAAGGGCTGATCTCCGAGCGCGCCAACCATCCTTCGAGCAGGACGGCGGCGGCGCGTGAGTCCTCGCTGGAGCTCGCGTGATCCATCGAAGCGGCGATCCGGGTCGTGAAGCGCTCGTCGTACAGGTCGAGCGGAACGTCCTCGCCCAGCCGCCGCGCAAGCATCTCGGCGAACGCCCGCGTCTCGCGTGTCTGATCGGTGTCTTCTCCGCGCAGGGACAATGGCAAGCCGACCACCACCCGTTCCACTTCGCGCTCGCGGACGAGCTGGTGGAGCGCAGTCAAACCACGCCGGCCGGCGGGCTTGACCACGGGCTCGATCGGAGTGACGATCGTGCCCGTCGGGTCGCTCAGCGCACAACCACAGCGCGCGCTGCCGTAGTCAAGCGCCAGGACGCGCATCGTCTCCCAACACGATCGTGCCGTGACCGACGATCACATCGCCCGCGTACAGACACGCAACCTGTCCCGGGGCGGTGCGCTCGACCTGCTCGAGCATGTCGAGGTCCAAGTGGGCGTGGGTACCCGCGGAAGCTTGCCCCGCCACCGCGCACGGGAGTCTTTGCCCGCGATAGCGGACCTTCACCTGATCGATGCAAGATCCGTCGCAGTGCAACGTCACATCTCCCACGCTCACAGTTTTTGTGCGCAGGTGCTCGCGCGATCCGACCGTCACCGTATTGGCGCGCGCGTCCGTGGCGATCACGTAGATGGGTCCGTCGACCCCGCCCGTCCGATTGACGCCACGCCCGTCGATCCCCAGACCGTGGCGCTGACCCACGGTGACGGTGTGTACGCCGCCGTGCTGACCCAGCTTGCGACCGTCGAGGTCGAGGATCGGTCCCTCACGACGCCTCAAGCCGGCGTGGCGCGCAAGAAACTCGGCGCTGTTGGTTCCCGCCAAGAAGCACAGGTCCTGCGAATCGGGGCGGCGCGCCACCTCGAGCCCCGCGGCGGTGGCGAGCTCGCGCACCTCTGGCTTGGTCAGCTCCCCGAGCGGGAAATGCAGGCGTGCCAACGACCTCGGCGAAAGCGCCGCGAGGGCATAGCTTTGATCCTTGCGCTCGTCGACGGCCATACGCAGCAGCGGCTTGCCAACATGCAATCGGTCCTCTGCGAGTGAAATCGGTTGCTCCCCACCGTCCTGGGTCCGCTCGGATGACTCCTTGCTGCTGCACCAAACGCGCGCATAGTGACCCGTGGCGAGCGTACGCGCGCCGAGGCGGTCGGCCAATTCGAGCATCGCGTCCAGGCGCACCTTGCCGTTGCAACGCACGCACGGGTTCGGTGTGAGGCCGGCCGCGTAGCCCTCAAGCCAGCCATCCACCACGCCTGCCTTGAACTCCTCGCGCAAGTCGATCGAGAAGTGCGCCATGCCCATGTCGTGGGCGATCTCGCGCGCCGAGCGCACTGCCTGCGCCGAGCAGCAACTGCTCTCGCCGTCGTTCTCTGGATCGGACCAAAGCTCAAGCGTCACCGCCACAGCCTCGCCGCCCTCTTTGCCAACGAGCAGCGCTGCCACAGCGCTGTCCACGCCCCCGCTCATTGCCACCAGCTCGCGGCTCGCCGTCCGCGCAAGCTGTGCCTGGGTGCGCGCCGCCCAGCCGAGCGCCCTGTGCAAGGCGTCCGCTGCGAGCTCAGCCGCGTGCAGCTTGGCGCGGCTCAGCCCCCCCAACTCCGCGGCGATCCGTGGAGCGCCGATCCGCGCTGCGTCCAGCAGGCTCGCGCCTCGCACCAACTCGATCGTGGCGCTGCCGGCGGCGATTGCCGCACCGCAGCCACTCGCGTTAAAGCCGGCGTTCGACGATCTTCCCGTCGGGACTGTCCTGAGCGACTTCGACAGAGATGCGAATCAAGTCGCCGCACGCTGCGCCGCCGGCCACACCCGTGCAGGCGCGCGCAGGCGTGTGGCCGCGCCCCAGCGGGTTTTCCATGTGCTGAGCCAGCGCCTCGACGGACATTCAGTCGAGTGTAAGGACCCGTGGGCCCTCACGGCGCTCCTCAGCTCTTGGCTTCGCGAGCTTCGCTCACGGCCTGGTGCAACGAGAAGACGTCGGTGAGGCCGGTCAGCGTGCTCACGACACCCTGACGATTGACGATCAGGATCGTGGGCGTCTCGTAGACGTGCACGACTTCGGTGATCTTGCCGAACAGGCCGACCTGGTTGGCCAGAGCCGCGTGTACGGTAACGCTGCCTTTCGAGCCGCTCACGAGCGCGTGGGCCTGTAGGAGATCCTCGCGGCTGACGCTCGACCTCGGATCCCAGAACAGGAGCATCACCGTCTTGCCGTGCGCAAGCTCCGCTTCGACCGCTACCTGCTGGGCACTGCGCCCAAGATGGGCTTTGGCAACATGTCGGTTGGTCGACTTGGTGACGTGCGTGTGTGTGGTCGTCACAGTCCCCTTGGCCGTCGTGTGGGACACGGTTCTGTGGACCACAGTAAGCGATTTCTGAACTGTTGCCGAGGATTTGCTCGCGGTGATGGGAGCCTGTGTTTCCTGGGAGGCTTCTCCAGACTTGTGCTGCAGTTCTTGGGCGTTGCGTTGTGATGTCGCGACCGCGCCGTGAGCTTTGGCGATCGCGCGCGTCAACCCTTCGACCCCAGGCGCCGCCCCATGGTAGATCGGGGTCGGAGCGGCGGCGGCCTTCGCCTCGGCGACCGCGCTCGTAGATGGCGAGGGGTCGGCCGTACCGGCCGAGCTGTTCGCGACGGCAGGAGCTTTCGCTGGAGCCGGTTCGCTCTGACTGGAGCCGGGACCGTGCGCGCGCAGCGCGACTGCCCACACGACTCCGAGCAGCGCAACGACCGCCAGAGCGATCTGATAGGGACGAGAAAGTTGGGCCATCGCCCTTCACTTCGGCAGAATCGCCCGTCGAGTTGAACGGCCCACTCGCGCATGGACGTCGCGCAAGCCCAATTTCACGTCGCTCCTAGGCCAGATCACGCAGGCCCCTCAGGGCCGCGTGCACCACCTTGTCGGTCTCGAGCGTCTCTTGACTGCCGTCTTGCATGTCCTTGAGCACGGTCTCCGTAGCACCGACCAGCGCGATATAGCGTGCGCCGAGACGGTTGGCCTGTCCGAGCTGTCCCTTCAGCGAGCGACCGGCCAGCTCCATGACCGCGCTCAGACCGGCCGAGCGGGCCTCGCTCAAGACTTCGAAGGCAGCCGCCTTGACCGCCAGCGCCGACGGGTCTCCCCCGTCTGCCAGGCCGACGTAAAGGTCCAGGGCATGCCCGCCGGCCGGCGGAGGACTGCCGGCGAGCAGGATCCGCTCGATCCCGGCAGCCCAACCGATCCCCGCGGTCGCCGGGCCGCCGAACTGCTCCACCAATCCGTCGTAGCGTCCGCCGCCGCCGACGCCGCTCTGCGCCCCGAGAGCGTCGCTCGTGAACTCGAATACGGTCCGCGTGTAGTAATCGAGACCGCGTACCAGTGTGGGATCGACCTCGTACAGCACGCCTGCTCGATCAAGCAGCTCGCGGACCGCCGCGAAGTGTTCTGCGTCCTCGGCATCCAGCTCGTCCAGCAAACGCGGCGCCTCGCTCATGACAGCCACCGTGCCCTCATGGGCGGAATCGAAAGCCCGCAGCGGATTGAGCTCGATGCGAGCTCTCACATCCTCGGAAAGTCGTGCTTCGTTCTCGCGCAAATGGGTCTGTAGGCGTTCGCGATAGCGTTCCCTGCTCTGCTTGCCGCCGAGACTCGACAGACGCAAACGCACCTGTCTTACCCCAGCCTCCTCCAGCAACATCCCGAGCAACACGATCGACTCCGCGTCCAGCGCCGGATCCTCCGAGCCGAGCGCCTCCGCGCCGACCTGCCAGAACTGGCGATAACGTCCAGCCTGGGCGCGCTCGTAGCGAAAAAAGCTGGAGAGGTACCACAGCTTCACCGGCTGAGGGCGCTTGTGCATCCCGTGCTCCACGTAGGCTCGGCAGACAGGCGCCGTTCCCTCCGGGCGTAGCGTCAGTGAGCGTCCGCTGCCGTCGGTGAGCGTGTACATCTCCTTCTGCACGATGTCTGTCGAGCCGCCGACTCCGCGTGCGAACAGCTCGGTCGCCTCCAAGGCGGGCGTCTCGATTCGCTCATAGCCGGCGCCCTCGAGGATCGAGCGCGCGCGATCCTCCAAAGCGCTGCGCACCGCCGCCTGCTCACCCAGCACGTCAAACGTGCCGCGCGGGGCCTTGATCGGCTCGCCTTTCAACGCTCGCCCGCGGGCTGCGCGCCCTCCGGCTCCCTCGCGGCGGCGCGCAACTCGCTCAAGAACGGGTTTGTGTCCCACTCGCGCCCGAGCGTCGTCGCGCCCATATGGCCCGGATATACGATCGTGTCCCGCTCGAAACGACCCATCAGCTCGCCGATCGAGCGCTCCAAAGTGCTCCAGTCGCCTCCCGGAAGGTCCACGCGGCCGACCGAGCCCTGGAAGAGCACGTCGCCTGAGAGCAGGGCACCGTCGAACGCATATGTCACGTGGCCAGGGCTGTGACCCGGCGTGAAGAGCACCTCGATGTCAAGGCCGGCGATATTCAGCCGCTCGCCGCCCTTGACGGTCTGCTCGGCCCGCCAACTCTCAAACGGCCCGAAGCCGGGCATCGTCCATTTCATGATGTCGGCAAGAACCACCGTCTCCATCTCCGGGCAGTAGACGGGCGCGCCGGTCGCCCTCGCCACCGGCGCAACGGCACCGACGTGGTCGAAGTGGCAGTGCGTGATCAGGATCGCCTCGATCTGGGTCCCGAGCTCGACGGCGGCGCCGAGCAGACGCTCCGCCTCCTCGCCAGGGTCGATCATCACAGCGCTGCCGGCCCGCTCGGAGGAGCGCACGATGTAGGCGTTCTCCTGGATCGGCCCCACCGAGAAGCAGCGCACATCGATCATTTCGGTCTCGCTCCGCCCACCTCGGCGTCGGTTGACTTGGCTTCGTTGGTCGTGAGCTCGCGTGGCTTGGGGTCGCTCGTCTTGGCCTTGACCGCCTTGGCCTCCTGGCGTGCCTTGGCCTTGCTTGCGAGCCTGCGTTTGTAGAGCCAGGTGTCGGTGTAGTAGCTGATCGGAACGTACGCGATCAGGACGATCGGGAACAGAGCAATCGCCTCGTTGGGCTTTTTCAGGAGCAGGATGCTGATCAGGAGCATCACCACCGCTGCCGCCATCGCCCGGTAGAACGCTCCGCGCCAAGTCGGCTCTCGTTCGAGGCGATCGACTCGCTTGTCCTTGGATCCGCCGGTGCTCGCCTTGCCGGTCTTCTCCTCGGCGGTGGGCTTGCGTCCGGTACGCCCGCGCGACTCTACGACGCCGGCCGCGTTGCCACGGTGCTTGGTCTGCCGCTTGCGCTTCGTCTGGGCCATCTCGCGCCTTGTCGTCTCGTGATTGGGTCAGGTGAGGTCCCGTTCTGCGCAGGACACCTAGAACCCTAGTGCGTTCTCGATGGTTTGCGCCGCGGGATCGCCACCGACGAACACGAGGTCCCCCGGCAGGCCCTCCAAAGCAGCTTGCGGCGCGAGGCCGACCAGCTCGACCCGGACGATCTCGGCGTGCTTGCGCACCGCCTCCACGACAGTCCTCAACGGCACCTCCAGCGGACGCTCGATGTTGGTCGAGACCTGGGGGATCATGTCTCGCAAAGGGGTGCCCTGCGCGCGCGCGTGCGTATGCGCGTTGGGGGCCCTTTTGCGCGACTCCCCAGCCTCGGCCTTCGGCACCTCGTCCTCCTGCAACTCGGCGTCCTCGGCCTCTGCGCTCTCACGAAGCGGCCCAGCGCCCCCCAGCGGAACGCCGATCGCCCGCACCCCCGGCAGTCCCGCCGATCCATTTTCTCGTATCGCGGCGGCGATCCGCTTGGCGTCCGCCAGGGTGGCCGGGGCCGCAAGCTCCATGTTGAACGCCACCAGAGGCTCCCGCGCGGCCACTAGCGTCGCACCCGCGCTCGGATGCAGCCGCAAAGGACCGAAATCGGGGCGCAACTCCCCAGCGCCGAGTCGCTCGGCCATGCCCGTCACGCCGCCCCGGCGCAGCTCGGCCCGGGTACGGCCTTGGGCGAGCTCTCCGTATAGGAACACCGGCACGCCCAAGCCTTCGCCGACTTCGTGCGCGACCACCAAGGCCTCCGCGCAAGCAGCGCCCCTCTGCGCAGGGTCGAGGTAGACGAGCGGAATCACATCTACCGCGCCGACATGTGGGTGGGCGCCGATTTCCGCGGGAGCGCGCCCCTCGCCCACGTCGAGACGCTCGATCGCCGCCCTCGTGCCTGCCACCAATGCGGTCGCGATCTCGCCTTGCGCACCCGCCAGCGTCAACACCGAGCGGTGATGATCGGGGTCTGAGTGCACGTCGAGCAGGCGTGCCTTGCCGTCCGCCGCGAACGCCGTGGCTACTGCCTCGATCGTCGCTTGGTCGCGACCGTCGGAGATGTTCGGGACGGCTAGCAGGGGCTTGGTGGAGGTCATCGGTGGTGGCATCCGCGGCGGCCGGCGGGAGGACCGGGCGCTCGGCCGCGAAAGGCTAAACTGCGCGCTCCCGCCGGAGTAGCTCAGTTGGTTAGAGCAGCGGAATCATAATCCGCGTGTCGGGGGTTCGAGTCCCTCCTCCGGCATCACCGGAAACCCAGCCCACACAACGATTTTGAGGCTATCAGGGCTTTCGGACGGGGCGACTATTTCCCAGCTATTTCCCTAGAGGGCCGCGTTTGTGTCCAAACGGGGCTCGGGAGCGAACAGGGCGCCGATCTCGGCCGCCAGGAGTTCGAGCACGCGCAGCGCTTCGTGCGGCGGCCTGAGATGCCGGATGTGGGCGTGCGCGGTCTCGTTGCGCAGCCCGCGCACGAGGTCCCAGCGGCCACGCTTCTCGCCCACGGTGGGCGCGAGATCGACGGCGAGGAACCGCACGGCCCAGCCTTCGCCGGTCGGTGGACGGCGCTCTGCGGTGGCGAGATTGACCTCCACGAACTTCAGGCGATCGGGTCGGGCTCCAGCCAGTTGCCGGTTGTCAGGTGCTTGACGCCATCGTCAGGGACTTGCGGCTGGCTCATGGCCTGGATCGTGCCAGTCGGATAGGACCCGATCGGGCGGCGGCCGATCGTGGCTCGAGCAAATCCGTTGGCCGGTCGGAAGCGCTCGGGGTCTGTATGTGCGTATGCAAGGACCAACGACAGAACAGCAGCCGGCGGTTGCCCTGAAGGAAGATCGGCTCCTTCGCCCCGACCAGGCCGCTTGGTATCTGAACGTCAAGACGAGCTGGGTCTATGAGGCGGTGCGCAGCGGCCTACTGCCGTGCCGGCGAGTAGGCCGCCACATTCGCTTCGCACGCCCGATGCTCGATGAGTGGCTTGCCGAGCAACCACGGCATTAGCCGGAGCGCGCCCGAGACGGCGAGGTCGGTGACGAGGCTTGGAACGAGAGGTGTCATCTCGATGTCGGAGTTGTGGATGAGGCGCATACGTCGTCTAGGACATCGGTTAGTGCCTGAATGCGTGGTAGGTGCTGGCGCGTGAGCGCCTCGAGTTGTACTTCTCCAGCAGCGGTGAGCTTCAGATGGAGCTGGCGATGGTCGGTCGTGTCTCGGGCGCGTTGGATCAAGCCGGCACTCTCTGCGCGTTGGGCTAGCTCGACGGCGCTGTGGTGGCGGATGTGCAGCGCATCGGCCGCATCGCTGATCGTTGGTCCTTGTTCGGATATGTGGCCGCGCACGACGAGCAGGAGCTGATGCAGAGCTGGGGTGAGTCCGGCTGTTCTTGCGCTTTCTTCGCTCCATCGTGTGAAGGCTCGTAGCTCGCTGCGGAATGCGAGCAGGCGGCGGTAGTCGGAGTCCTGTAGTGACTGGCTAGCGGCTGTTGGGGTCATGGTGCTGGCTCGCGGACAGCCCGGAGTCTGGCGAGGCTCGTGGTCGCCTTGAGGGGGCGCAGGGGACGCTCGCGGTGGCGCTCCTCGATCAGGAGGCGCTCATGTGCCTTGAGCAGGTCGAACTGGCTGAGGAGGCCGAGGAGTCGCGGCGGCTCGTGGTCATCGATGACGGGGAGCACGGTGTGGCCGGTGGCGACCATCCGGTCTGCTGTTTCGCGCAGTGTCTCACCGGGCCTTGCGACGAGTGGGCTGCGTGCCGTGGCGCCGGCGGAGGATGTGCTGTTCTGCGGGGCGCGAATGTCGGAGAGCGCGAGCACTCCGAGGAGGCGCTCGTCGTTGTCGAGGACCGGGTAGAGGCGTTGGCGGCGTAGCTCGGAGCCCTCGGGGAGCTGCTCGTAGAGGTCTGCAACGGTTGAGTCTGGAGCGACCGTGAGAACGTCGGTTTGCATGACGTCGCGGACGAGCAGCGCGTGCAGCGGGTTGACTTCGTACTCGCGGGTGACGTGGTAGCCGCGGCGGGCGATCTTCTCGGTCAGGATCGAGCGCCGCAGCGTCAAGACGCTGATGAGATGCGCGATCATGCAGGCTGCGAGGAGTGGCAGGAGCGCCCCGATGTCGTGGGTCAGCTCGACCGCGAAGACGATGCTGGTGAAGGGCGAGCGCATCACGCCTGCCATTGCGGCGGCCATACCGATCATGGCCCACGTTCCCTCGGTGGCGCCCGGCAGGATGGCGCCGAGTAGACCGCCGAGGGCCGCGCCGAGCATCAGCAGCGGTGCGAGGATGCCGCCGCTGGTGTTGGAGCCGAGCGCGGTTGCCCAGATCGTGAGCTTGACGACGAGCAGTACGGCGAGGGTGCTGAGAGCGAGCGTACCGGCGAGCTCGGCGCCGATCGTGTTGTAGCCGACGCCGAGCGCGCGTGGTTCGATCAGGCCGCCGATGCCGACCACGAGGCCGCCGATCGCGGGCCACCAAGACCAGTGCAGCGGCAGCCGTGCGAACAGATCCTCGGCGCCGTAGACGCAGCGGGTCATCACCCATGCCAGGCCGCCGCACGCTAGGCCGATGAGCAGCGCGCCGCCTGAGACGGAGGGCGCCAGGGCGGCGTGGGCGCTGACCGCGAACAGCGGTGCCTTGTGCAGGAGGCCGGCATTGGCGAGGGCTTCTCGGGTTGCCTCGGCGGCGCAGGCGGCGAGTGCGACGGGGATCATTGAGCGTGGTCGCCACTCGAACAGCAGCAGCTCGACCGCGAGTAGCACTGCTGCGACGGGGGTGCCGAACACGGCGGTCATGCCGGCGGCTGCTCCGGCGACGAGTAGGCAGCGTCGCTCGGCAGCGGTGAGGTGCAGCAACTGGCCGAGGATGCTGCCGGTGGCGCCGCCGGTGACGATGATCGGGCCCTCGGCGCCGAACGGGCCGCCGGTGCCGATGCTGACTGCGCTTGAGATGGGCTTGAGCACGGCAAGGCGTGGCTCCATGCGGCTGCCGCGCAGGAGGATGGTTTCCATCGCCTCGGGGATGCCGTGGCCGCGGATGCGCTCAGAGCCATAGCGAGCCATCAATCCCACGATGAGCCCGCCGGCAACTGGCACGAGTACGCTGAGCGGCCCAAGGACGCTGGTGTCCGGTGGGCCGAGCGTGGTCGAGATGGTGCCGGTGTAGGCGAGGTGCGTGATGAGCGCGATCAAGTCGAGCAGCGCGAGCGCGAGCAACGCGACCACCCCACCGAGCGATATGGCGCCGGCGAGCAGCGCGAACACTCGTGGTGTGGTCGTGAAGTCGCCTAGCAGGCGCTCACTGCCGTGTGATCTTTGGTCGGGTGGGACCACGGCGTCGCTTGGGAAACGTCCCGCTGGGTTGGTGGCGCTCACGCAACGCGACTATATCGGGAGCCGATATGGTTTCTGTGATCACTGGGAGGCATGGCGAGTTGCCGACTTGCCCCCCGCCGGAGCGGCTTTGGTCTGAGCCGGCGGGCGGCGTTGGCGTCATCGGGACGGTAGAAAGGACAATCTGCAGGCGATGCGCGGGCGGTTGAGCGAGGCGGTGCTGTGAGCAACCTGTGGCGAGCGGTGCTCTTTTTGCACTTGCTGGCGATGGCCTTCTTTGTCGGCGGCCAGCTGGTGTTGGCGGCTGCGGTAGTACCGGTCGCCCGGCAGAGCGGTGACTTGACACAGGTGCGTCGGGTCGCACGCCGTTTCGGTTGGGGCACGGTGGTCGCGATCACGGTGCTGGCCGCGACGGGCAGCGCGATGGCTAGCCACTATCACCTGTGGGCAGACGGCAAGCTGCATGTGAAGCTCGCGCTGGTCGGCGTGGTGTGCGTGCTGGTCGGCTGGCATCTGAAGCGCCCGACCATGCACGTGCTGGAGGCGGCGATCTTCTTGGTGTCGCTGGTCATCGTCTGGCTGGGCCTCAGCATCGCCCAGGGCTAGCGCGGCGGCTAGATCTGGGGATCGTCGCTCGGCGGGACATCGCCCGCGAGCTCGGGGTCGCAGAAGGGAAGGATCTCGTTCATCCCGCTGAGCTCGAACAGGCGCTGTACGTTCGCTGGGCCGGGGATGATCCGCAGCTCGTGGCCTCGTGCGATGCACTGTTCATGGCCTCCCATGAGTGCGCGTAGGCCGCTTGAGTCGATGAACGTGAGGTTTCTGAGGTCGACGACTATGCGTCGTGCTTCGCCTGTGGCAGCGTCTGCGAGGGCCGCTTCGATGTTGGGAGCGCCCAAAAGATCCGCTTCGCCGTTCAGGGCGATGGCGCGAGCCCCCGGTGTACTCGTCACCTCGATGGTCAGGTAGGGATGCTGACTGTTCACCTTCACCCTCTGTGTTTGTGGTCGGGGAAGTTCTTCGGCCATGACGGGCGGTAGTGGTTGCTGGGGAAGTCTACTGCCCGTCCAGCTACGTTCCGCCGCGAGCGGGGCGGCTTCGGAAGCTGTGGTCAGGCGGAGGTAGTTCGGCCGCTTGCAGGGTGCGCGGCGGCCTGTCCCGGCGGGCGTTTGGCGGCCTCTTGCCGTGCCTCTGGGAGGCTTGGGTGGATGGCGATCGCATCGGACAGACCAACGATTGTGGCGAGGCGCTTTAGCTGTGAGGTGTCGGGGATCACGAGGATGAGCTTGGCGCGGCGGTGGTCGAGGCGGTCGCTGAGGCGTAGCAGCATGTCGATACCTGCGCTGTCGAGGTAGCGCGTCTCGCTGAGGTCGATGATGAGGCTTGAGGCGTCGGGGCCGAGCGCGTCGGCCAGTTGCTGTTGGGTGACAGTGGCATTGGCCGCATCGATGTCTTCGTGGATGTGTGCGATGGGCACTCCGTCGATCCGTTCGATGTTGAGTGGGCTCATGCTTGGTGGGAGAGCCGCTTGGTGATGGTCACGACGGTTCCGTGTTGGTCGCTGTCGATGCTCACGTCGTCCACGAGCGAGCGCATGATCTCGAGCCCCCGGCCGCCGCTTTGTGGGCGAGTCGTGCGCCATCGACCGACGTCGCGAACGGTGATTGTCGCCTGTCGGCCGTCCTGTTCGCAGCGCACGGTAAAGGTGGCTTCGCGGGCGCCGTAGGCGTGCTCGATGGCGTTGGTGGCGGCCTCAGAGGCGGAGAGGGTAATGTCGAACAGCTCGTCCTCGCTGGCGCCGAAAGCTCGCAGCCAGCGGCCGAGTGTGTTGCGCAGGGCGCCAAGCACGTTGGGGCGTGCTGGGAGAGTCATTTCGAGGATCTCTCCCAGCGGCATCGTCTCGATCGCCAAGAGCGCCATGTCGTCTTCCAGAAGGGTCTCGTCTAGCAGCGTGCGGTACACGCGGTCAGCGAGCGAGGAGTCGCTGCGCCTGGCAGCTGTCTCGGCTGCGGCGAGGAGTCGCTCGAAGCCTTGGTCGATGGGCTCGTCGCGGCGCTCGATCAGCCCGTCGGTATAGAGCAGGAGCCGGCTGCCGGTCGGGAACGGATAACAGAAGGCTTCGTAGGTGTGTCCGATGCGCACGCCGACAGGCAGACCGTGCTTCTGCTCAAGTAGCCGGGCGTGGCCGTCTGGTTCGATCAGCAGTGGCGGCAGGTGCCCGGCAATGACGGCTTCGAGTTCTTCGGCTTCGGGATCGAGTTCCAGGATGCAGAGTGTGGCGCCGCGGTTGCTGCCCACCGAGACCAGCAGCTCGTTGAGCATCGTGACAACCTCGGTGAGCTTGTGTCCTTGCATCATGTAGGCGCGCAGGCTCGCGCGGATTTCGGCCATCACGGAGGCGGCGAGCACGCCCCGGCCGACGACATCGCCGATCACGAACGCGAGGCGTCCGTTGTGGAGTTGGAACACGTCGTACCAGTCGCCGCCGATCTTGATGCCAGAGCCGGCGGGCAGGTACTTGGCGCTGAAGCGCAGGCCGGGTATCTGCGGCAGCACGTCGGGCAGCAGCGAGCGCTGCATCATCGCGGTAACAGAGCGGTGCTCTGACAGGCGAGCGTTGTCGATCGCGAGCGCGGCGCGGTCGGCGGCGAGTTGCAGCAGCATCACGTCGTCCTCGTCGAAAGCACGCTTGACGAGCGTGCCGATGTGCATCACGCCGATGACGCGACCTTCGACGTGGATAGGCACGCCGAGCATCGAGCAGATGCCCCGCTGTCGGAGGATCGGGTTTACGACGTCGGCGTGGTCGAGGTCCTCGATGATGATCGGACGCCCCTGGGCGGCGACGCGGCCAGCGAAACCACGGGTAAGCGGTATCTGCACGCCCTGGCGGACCTCCTCCTCCAGTCCTCGTGCGGCGCGTGCGACGAGTACGCCGCGATCCTCATCGAGCAGCAGGACCGCGGCGGTGTCGACTTCCAGGGCGCTGCGTATGCGCTCCAGAAGCTCGGAGAGCATGTCCTCCAGGGACATGTAGCCGAGCGCCGAGTCGGTGATGCTCAGGAGCTGGTTGCGGCGACTCTCAGAGACGGAGGAGCCGAGCGCGGTGTGTTCGTTCCTGGCGCGGGGCCCCTTGTCTGCCTGCGTTTCGAGCTGCTGGATCTCCACGGCCTGTTTATACCCAGGTTTGGCCGTGCGTGCCGCTACTGCCAAGGCGGGCGGTGCCGACTGCTCCCACGAGCGTGGAGAGGATCGCGAGCAGCAGGATCACGCGATCCTCACAGACAACCTGCCAGGACGCCTGGTCAGTCGCCAAGAGCGGGCGATTCGTCCTTCTCTTTGCTCTGGGGCTGAGGCTGTGGCGTTCATCACCAGCGTCCGTACCAGCGCCTACGTCCGCCACCGACGGGCGCACCGCCGATGAAGAACCCGATCAGCCACAGCAGGATCGCTATCACCAACACGATCCAGAGCAGATGGACGGCGAACCCGAGGCCGCCGAAGATCGCAAGGATGAGTATCAACGCAAGTAGTGCCACCATCGTTTTTGTGCCTCCTAGAAGTTGATGTCGCTTGATCTACCCCGCCGATCGGAGCGGCTAACCCCGCGGCCCCTGTTTCCCACCGTGCGCGTGTGCGGACTGCTTTAGGCCCTGCGTCTCTTAGGGTCTGCGTCTCGACCTGCGGGCAATGAATCCGGTAATCGCGAGTGCGAGCGCGATTACCCAGGCAATTCAGGTTTTATGGCCGTGTGAAAACAGCACACCGCCAAGATGCAGGATTGAGGCTGCGCGCACAACTAATCCTTCTCCCTTATGCAGCGAGGAGTTAGTCCGCGTGGGCGGTGGCGCCAGCCTGGGCTGTTTGGTGACGGCCCTCTGCGAACTCCTCGATGATCTTCGCGCAGAACGCTGGCAGGTCGTCCGGCTTGCGGCTTGAGACGAGCCCCTCGTCGACAACGACCTCCTCGTCGACCCATTCCCCGCCGGCGTTGCGGATGTCGGTTTGCAGGGATGGCCAGGAGGTGAGCTTGCGCCCGCGCACGAGGTCTGCCTCCACGAGCGTCCAAGGGCCGTGGCAGATGACTCCGACGGGCTTGCCCGCAGCAAAGATCTGCTGCACGAACTGGATGGCGCGCTCGTCGGTGCGCAGCTGGTCGGGGTTGGCCACGCCGCCGGGGAGCACCAGCGCGTCGTATTCGTCGGGGTCGGCGTCCTCGAGGGACTGATCGACGGTGTATGTCGAGCTCTTGTCGAGGTGGTTGAACGCCTGGATCTCGCCGCTTTCGGGGGCGATCAGCTTGGGCGTGGCGCCTGCGTCTTTGATGGCCTTCCAGGGCTCTGTGAGCTCGACCTCCTCGATGCCCTCTTGTGCGGTGAGAAAGGCCACGGTCTTTCCGGTTAGCTGTGTGGATGCCATTTCGCTGCTGCCTCCCTCTGTTTCGTTGGCGAGCTTTTTGGTCTGTCGGTCGTCTACCCCTGGTCCCTGGGTGGCAAACGAGCCAGTAAGGGCCGTGGCCTGGTGTTTTTCACAGCTTGTCCTCGGCTGCGCGGTAGGCGACCTGCAGGAAGTCCGAGATGGTGTGTGCGACGAATACGGAGCTGATGAGGCGCGTAAGGCGTGGGGCGCCGATGAGTCCGAGCGTGAGAGCGGTGGCTACCCATTGGGCGAGGCAGTAGGGGCACACCAGGAGCTCTCCGACGGCGAGGTGCAGACCGTGGCCGTAGGGTTCCTCCTCGACCTCGCCCTGCCCGCTTGGCTCTTGGTAGCGGGTGAAGGGCGCGCGGATGAAGCTCGTCACCTTGTCCTTGGCGAGCAGCCGGCTGAGCTTGTGGGTGGCGATGCCGACGAGCAGCAGGTCGCCGGTCGTGGGTCGCTCGGGCAGCTGGTGGCGACGGGCGCGCAGCGCGATCAGACCGCCGGCGAGGCCGGTGGTGTACGCGCCGGTGAGGATGGCGTAGGAGCCGAGCGGACGCTCTTGGCCGGGAGCGTAGTGCGAGGAGAGCGAAGCGAGTGGCGTCTTGCTGGGGCTGCCGGCATGGCTGGCGGTGGCACGCTCGGGCATGGTCTAGCTGTTGCTCCTTTTGGCGCCCTTGCGCCCTGCGGCGGCCTTCTGCGCTTTGGTGCCGCCTTGGGTGCTGGCTTTGCGTTTTGTGCCTGAGCCTGAACTCTTGCCGCCTCGTTTGGATGAGCCTGGGCTATTGGCGATCTTCGCTGCGCGTTCCTTGCTCATGCCCCTTTCGCGGAGTCCTTCGTACTGTTTGTCGTTCTTGACGCTGGGGCCGTGATCTTTGGCCATCGCTGGTCCTCCTCGGGTTTGTGGATACCGCTGCGTCTACCCGCTCGCCGCACTGGCAAAAAGCGAGGACGAGGCTGCTAGCGGTGTTGGGGCTCGACGGCGAAGCCGCGGAAGGTCTGGGCCATCTGCTCGTCGGCGTCGGGCTCCTCGTCCTCCTCGTCGTGCGGTTGGGGTGCGTCGGGCGCGGTGTCCGTGTTGGCTTGAAGGACCGCGCTCTCGAGGAAGTGACGCAGCTCGGCCTCGCTGCCCTGCTGGACGCCGGAGACCTTGATCGCCTTTTTGGTGAGGCTGACCTCTCCCCAGCCGCTGTGCGGCGTGTCCAGCAGTGCGAGCACGTTCTCGAAACGCGCCTTCCATGACTTCGAGGACGCGCCGGCCAGCTGCACGGTGAGCATGCCGTCGTCGATCTCGGCGGACCCCCACTCGATCTGTCGTTGCTCAGCGGCCATGAGCTTGACCTACCCAGCGTGGCGAGGTTCGACACCCGAGGCGGGGCGCTCGATCCGCTTTGCACCCAGGCGCTCGGCGAGGCGAGATGCGAGGGCCATGATCGTGAGCGCGGGGTTAGCTGACCCTTGGGTTGGCATGACGCTGCCGTCGCACACGAACAGGTTGGGTATTCCCCAGGCGCGGTGGTCTCGGTCGATGACGCCTGTCTCGGGTTTGTCTGACATTGGGCAGCCGCCGACGAGGTGGGCGTAGCGGTCGATCGTGAGGATGTCCTGCGCTTCGGCGGCGTGGAGGATTTCGTGGAGCTTGTTCTTGGCGTAGGCGATGTTCGCGCGGTCGTTCTCGCATTGGGTGTAGTCCAGGCGCGCGACAGGCATCCCGTTACGGTCGGTCTGCTCGGCGAGCGTGACGCGGTTCTCCGCTCTGGGCAGGAGCTCTGAGAGGCAGCCGATCGTGTACCAGTGGTTGTAGTCGCGCATGTACTCTCTGAGCGACTGCCCCCAGTGTCCGTCGGCGAGCACGTGCTCGGCCCAGCCGATCGGCAAAGGGCCTACGGTCTGGATCGAGAAGCCGCGGGCGAATCCGCGTCCGGGGTCGGTCTCATAGAACTGCTCGGAGTTGATCTCCGGCGGGGGCGCCTTGTACATCCGCATCTCCTCGGGGAAGCGTCCGGCGACCTGGGGTGCGCCCTGCACCATGATCCCGCGTCCCACGAGGTCGTTCTCGTTGGCGAGACCGTTGGGGAACCGGCTGCTGGTGGAGTGCAGCAGCAGCCGTGGCGTCTCGATCGAGTAGCCGGCAACCGCGATCGCATCTGCTGCTTGGAAGCTCTCCTCGCCGTCGTGGAAGTAGGTGACGCCTGTGCAGCGCCCTGACTCGTCGGTCTCGATCTGCGTGACCATGCAGTCGGCGCGCACCTCGACGCCGTGCTCCAACGCGTCGGGGATGTGGGTGACGAGCGGGGATGCCTTGGCGCCGACCTTGCAGCCTTGTAGGCAGAAGCCTCGGTAGATGCAGTGCGGGCGGTGCCCGAAGCTGCCGTTGGCGATTCCGACTGGGCCGACGCGCATCTCGATCCCCAGGCGCCTGGCTCCCTCCCACGCCTTGAGCGCGCCGGCGCCGACGGGGTGCGGGCCGTGCGGATAGCCGTGGGGGTCGCCCCAGGGCCAGAATTCGCCGGCGACGGGCAGCTCGCGCTCTAGGCGCTCGTAGTGGGGCTTGAGATCCTCGTAGGTGATGGGCCAGTCGGCGGCTACGCCGTCGCGGGTGTAGACCTCGAAGTCTGAGGGGTGAAAGCGCGGCGTGAACCCGGCGTAGTGGATCATCGAGCCGCCGACGCCGCGGCCGCAGTTGTTCTTGCCGAGCTCCACGGGATCATCGCCGCCGATGATGCGCTCCTCCGTCCAATACAGCGGGTGCGCGCCGGCCTCGTCTGAGACCCAATCCTCGTCGGGGTCCCAGAAGGGCCCGGCCTCGAGTACGAGCACGCGCCAGCCTTTGCGGGCGAGTCGTTGCGCGAGCGTTGCGCCGCCTGCTCCCGCACCGACGATCAGCATGTCGACCGCCTCGTCGGGGCTGTAGCGGCGCATACGCTCGCGCCCTGGCACACCTCGCCGGTGTGGATCGAGCAAGAACGCGGAGTCGTTCTCGGGTGGGCGCACTGCGCCCTTCAGAGCGACACGTAGACGGTCTCTCACTCAAGGCCCCGTTCGCGCACATCGTGCACGGGGTCGAGCGCGAACTCTGGTGGGGCCTCCCAGTGCTCGCGTTGCCCGGCACCGAGCCGTGCGTACCCGCGTGGGTAGGCGGGGCCGCCGAAGCCGATCTCATTCCACGCCCAGGGGTGTGAGTAGAACGCGCCGAGCACGCCGCGCATCACCACTCCCCACACCTTCGTGACGGGCAGATCCCAGTCGAGCTTGCCTTCGGAGAACTGCTGCACGATCTCGTGCTGGGTCTCGGAGCTGGCGGCGGCGAACCCGTCGTCTGAGCCATGCTCGCGGGCGCTGTCGTCGAGGTTGGCCGCGACCTGCTGCCAGGTCTCGGGGTCAGGCGGCATGTCGTGGTGGCGAAACCCGTCCAGCCGGCCGGCGTGGAGCTTCGCGTCGACCATCTCGAGCACGGGGATGCGCGGCTCTGCGTCCTGGCCGGTCACGACATCACAGAACGCTCCCAGCGTGTGTGCCTCCTGTTCGGTGAAGAAGCGGATCGGCGGGACGTTCGCTACCCGGTCGAGCACGACTCCGCGCGTCTTCGCGTCCCAATGGGAGGCGGCGCTCAGCACGTCGTAGTCGGGGTAGCGCCCGCGCATCTGCGGCGTGGTGCCCTTGCGCTGGTGTGGGAGCCCTGCGGGCGGCCCCGGCGTGGTGTCGCCGCCCTGCTTGGGGAGATGCCCGGCGGAGGAGCTCGGTGGCTGCGCCATTGCCCTCAGCGCTCCCGCTCGGCGAGCGCCGCCGCGAGGCCCATGCCGCCGACGAGAGCGAGCGAGCCGGGCGCGAGCAGCGGCGGCCCCATAACGATGTTGTAGAGCGGCTCTGAGAACCCGCCGGGCCGCTTGCGCACGCCTTGTATGTGGGTGTAGACGCCGATCAGCCCGTCCAGGCAGTACAGGGCAGACACAGCGGGCAGCACGGTCCTCGCGGCTCGCTTGGAGCCCACGCCTGCGAGTCCGGCGGCGGTGAGCAGCGGCGAGAGCGCGACGGGGGTCCACATCCACTTGTCGCCGAAGGAGCCGCGGAAGTGCTCGAAGTAGATCTCAAGGCCGAGCGGCAGCGCGCTTGCGGCGGTCGCGGCGGCGAGGGTGCGCTGTGCGCGTCCGCGGCGCAGGTTTCCCAGCAGGCGCTTGGCGCTCATCGTCCTGGGAGGAACTCGGGCAGCTTCTGGCGCAGCGCTTGGGCGATGATCCGCCGGCTGCCGGGGTCTCCGTGCAGGATCGCTGAGGCGAACGAGCGGGCTTGCTCGATCGTGATGTGCGGCGGCAGCGGCGGCACTTCGGGGTCACAGCACACCTCGAGCACGGTGGGCCGGTCGGCGGCGAGCGCCTGATCCCAGCACTCGCCGATCGCTTCGGGGTCGTCGGTGCGGATGCCATTCAGCCCGATCATTTCCGCCCACCGCGCGTAGGGCACGTCGGGTAGTTCCTGGGACTCGACGAACTTAGGGTCGCCGGACATCGCGCGCTGCTCCCACGTCACCTGATTGAGGTCGCGGTTGTTCAGCACGAGCACGATCAGCCGCTGGTCTGACCAGCGCTCCCGGTACTTGGCGATCGTGATCAGCTCGGCGAGCCCGTTCATCTGCATCGCCCCGTCGCCGACGAGCGCGATCACGGGCCTGTCAGGATGCGCGAACTTCGCCGCGATCGCATATGGCACACCCGGTCCCATCGTCGCGAGGGTGCCCGAGAGGGTGGCCATCATGCCGGCACGTAGCCGCACGTCGCGGGCGTACCAGTTGGCAGCCGAGCCGGAGTCGGAGGTGAGGATCGCGCCGTCGGGTAGGCGCTTTGAGAGCTCGTGGAAGATCAGCTGCGGGTTGATTGGCTTGGCAGGCTCGTGAGCGCGCTTCTCGATCACCTGCCACCACTCGCTCATGTTCTTTTCGATCTTCTCCCGCCAGCCGCGGTCGTCCTTGCGCTCGAGCAACGGCAGGAGCGCTTTGAGGGTGAGCGCGCTGTCGCCGACGAGGTTTACCTCCATTGGGTAGCGGATGCCGAGCATCCTGCCGTCCAGGTCGATCTGCACGCCGCGGGCCTGGCCCTCCTCGGGCAGGAACTCCGAGTAGGGGAAGCTGGAGCCGACCATCAGCAGCGTGTCGCAATCCTGCATCATGTCCCAGCTGGGGCGTGTGCCCAGCAAGCCGATTGATCCGGTGACGAATGGCAGGTCGTCGGGTACGGCGGCCTTGCCGAGCAGCGCCTTGGCGACCCCGGCGCCGAGCGTGTCGGCGACCTCGATCACCTCTTGGGTGGCGCGTAGCGCGCCGGCGCCGACGAGCATCGCTACGCGCTCGCCCGCGTTGAGCGCCTCGGCGGCATGCCGCAGTTGCTCGTCGTTGGGCGTGACGTTCGGGGGTGTGTAGCCGGGGCCGGAGTGAACGGTGCCGTGAGCGTGCGGTGGTGTCGGCACGGCTGGTTCCATCTGCAGGTCGTTGGGGATGATCACGCAGGTGACGGTGCGCTCGGAGAGGGCGATCCGCATTGCGCGGTCAATGAGGTGACGGATCTGGCCGGGCTCGGTGGCCATCTGGACGTACTCGTGCGCGACGTCCTTGTAGAGGGTGGTGAGGTCAACCTCCTGTTGATAGTTGCCGCCCAGGCCGAGCCTGGCCTGCTGACCGATGATCGCGACGACCGGCTGGTGGTCCAGCTTCGCGTCATAGAGGCCGTTGAGCAGGTGAATCGCGCCGGGACCGGAGGTGGCGAGGCACACGCCGGCTTCACCTGTGAACTTGGCGTGCGCGCACGCCATGAAGGCGGCCATCTCCTCGTGGCGAACCTGGATGAACTCCGGGCAGTCATCTGCGCGGCCGAAAGCGCCCATGATGCCGTTGATGCCGTCGCCGGGGTAGCCGTAGATGCGTTTCACTCCCCACTCGTTCGCTAGCCGGTTGAGCAGGTGGTCGGCGACGGTCTCGCTCATGGCACTCCCTTTCGGTCGGCGTGGGTGAAGCGCGGGGTCGTGTCGTTCTCGGCGCTCATGCTCTGCCTCCTACCCTTGTGCTGGCGCCGCAAAACTCCGTCGCGATGCGTGAGCCTTCGTGCGTTGACGGTGCTCGATGAGCGGTGGGCGTTCCTCGAGGGTTACGTGGCGTGTCTCCATCAGCTCGGAGGTGCTGGTGGGTGGCAGGATGATTGAGCTGCAGGCGTTGCTGTCGGCGAACTCCGGCCCAAGGAAGCGGGTTTGGGCGGCGAGGAGCACGGCGTAGGCCATCGCTGAGAGGTCGCGCAGCGGCTGGTGGCGGTTTTGCCTTTGCCCGAGGTCGACTTGGGCGAGCGCGTCCAGGCCGCAGGTTCGCCAGCTGTCGATCAGCATTGCTATCTCAACGCCGTAGCCGGCGGCGAACGGGATCTGTTCGAGCAGTGCCCGGCGCCCGGCGGTCTCCCCCGCGAGCGGCTGGTCGAATACAGCCAGATGCGGGGCATGGAGGTTGAGCAGCGGCCTTGCCATCAGCTCGGTGACGCGCCCGCCGCCTTCGGCGAGCACGGTGTCCCCGTTGCGAAACGGGCGACGGAAGGTACCCTTGACGAGCTGTATGTCGGGTTCGCAGAGCAGCGGGCCGAGGAGCCCGAGGAGGAATCCTTCATGGAAGTCCTCGGTGTCTGTGTCGGCGAACGCGACGATTTCGCTGCTGGTGGCGGCGAGTCCTCGCCACATCGCATCGCCCTTGCCTTGTGAGGGTCCGTAGTCGGCCAGCAGCTCATCCTCTTGGGCGACGTGGACGCCGCCTTGGCGGGCGATCGCGGCGGTCTCGTCCTGGGAGGCGGCGTCGATGACGAGCACCTCGTCGAGCAGACCGGCGTCTTTGAGTCGAGCGGCGGTGCGAGCGATCGGGCCGATCGTTTTTGCGACTTCACGGGCTGGCAGCAGGAGAGCGATGGTGGTCTGCTTGACGGCGAGCAGACGGTTGAGTGGGAACTCGCTGGCTATGTAGGAGCGGCGGGCTCGCCAGTCTGCGCGCGTGAGGTCTTGCGCGAGACCGCGTGGAGCGCGCCCGTCGGTGCGGGCGGAGGTCCTCACCCGGACGTGGCGGGGGCGGTGGATGGCGATGCCTTGGCTGGTGAGCGCGTGGGCTAGCGCCTCGTCCTCGAGCGCTGCGCGTACTGGCAGTCCGCCGCAGCGCTCATACGCGGAGGCGGTCAGCGCGAGCGAGGCGCCGGAGAAGTGCGGGTGCTCGACCAGCGCGCCGCCCGTCTGCTGGACGGCGAGCGCGAGCCGCGTGGTGGCGCCCAGTTCGCGCACGGCGAGGGCGTGCGGGTCGAGCGTGTCTCGCTCTGTGGGGTCGAGCTCGATGAGTCCTCCGATCGCAGCGGCGCCCGACCGCGAGAGGGCAAGTTGCGCTGAGAGCCAGTCGCCGGCGACGGTCGTGTCGGCGTCGCTGCTTGCGATCAGCCCATCGGGTCGATCGAGGCTCACGAGTCGTCGGCAGGCGATGTCCATGCCCAGGCGCCGTGCGCGTCCGACGCCCTGGGGATGCGGAAGGGTGACGGTGTGGATGGCGAGCTGCTCGTGCAGCCGGGCAGTTTGCTGGATGACTCCGAGCGTGTCGTCGCTGCAGCCGTCGAGGACCGCGATCACCTCGTAGCTGTTAGTGGGCATGTCGTGCTGGCTGGCGAGCGCGTGCAGGCAGGCAGCGATCCGGGGTGCCTCGTCGCGGGCCGGGATGACGACGACTGCGTGGAGGTCGGGGTGCGGCGGCGCGAGCTCGACTCCCGCCGGCATCCCGTGGAGGTCTAGCGGGTGCTCGTTCATGGTGGGCTCCCCCCAGCGGCGATGAGCTGTTGCGCTTGTTCGTAGTCCTCGTCGCGATTGTGGGTAAGCGCCCCGACGAGCTTGTCGTGGCGCGAGTACCACACGGTGAACGCGCCGTCGGGGTGCTCATCGAGTCTGCATTGGTCGTGGCCGTCGCCCCAGGCTGCGTACTTGAGGGTGTGCTGGCCGATGGTCGACCAGAAGCCGGGCACGTCTTGCCAGTGCGTGTTCTGGCCGGCGAGTACGCGCCCGGCGATCTCGCCTTGGCCGAGCGCGTCGCCCCAGTGCTCTACGCGCAGCCGTCGTCCTGCGCTGCGGTTGTGGGCGTAGGCGACGTCGCCGACAGCGAGCACCCGGTCGTGGGCGCGCATCTGCGCGTCGGTGAGGATCGCTCCCTTGACGATCGTAAGTCCGGCTTGCTCGGCTAGCTCGCTGCGAGGGGTTACGCCCATGCCGAGCACCACGTTGTCGGCCTCGATCGGGTCAGCCGTGGTTGAGCGCGACGATGCGGCCGTTATGCACGGCGGAGACCTTCACGCCCATCCGTAGCGTCACGCCGAGGTCTGCCAGCCAACGTGCGATGTGCTCGGCGACCTCGGCGCCGAGGCGCTGCTGCTGCGGCGCTGGTTCTTGGCCGACGAGCGTGACGTGGGTGCCGCGCAGCGCGAGCGATGCGGCTAGCTCACAGCCGATGAAGCCAGTGCCGAGCACGATGGTGCGGGTGCCTGGCTTGGCTTGTGAGGCGATGCGTTCGCTGTCGGGCCGCTCCCGCATCGTATGTACCCGCGGGTCGTCCAGGCCGGGCAGGTCCGGGCGGGATGGTTCGGCGCCGGTGGCGAACACGATCACGTCGGCTCTGAGCGCATAGCCGTCGGCGTGAACGGCGCCTGTGCTGGGGTCGATGGCTGTCACTTGACAGCCGAGGCGCAGCTGGATGTCGTGCTCCTCAAACCAGCTGGGCTCCTCGATGGGCAGCTCGCTGGCGTCGAGCTCGCCGCGCAGGAACTCCTTGGTCAGCGGTGGCCGGCTGTAGGGGATGAGGGTCTCCTTGCCGAGCATCGTGACCTCTGCCGCGCCGCCCGCTTCGCGGTAGGCGCGGGCGGTTGCCAGGCCGGCGGGGCCGGCGCCGACGATCACGATCCGCCGTAGGCTCATCGCCCGTCGAAGCGGTCGAGCCTGTACTGCTCTTGGCATGCGTCGAGCGCGTGCCAGCGGGCGAGCTCGCGAGCGAGCCGGTCGTGCAGCTCATCGCCGCTCAGCGGCTCGTCACGCCCAATGCCGCGCCAGCTGACAGTCAGCACGCTCGCACCAAAGCTGAGCTGTGTCTTGATCCAGCCGATCGCGCTTGCGAGCGCCGACGGCTGCAGATAGTAGAGAACCTCTGAGCAGACGATCAGATCCCAGGAGCCAGGCGGGGTCTCCTCGGGAAAGCTGGCGCGCAGAAGATCGACGTTGCTGACACTTCGCAGGTTGCGGCGGGCGAGCTCCAGAGCGCTGAGGGAGAAGTCGATCGCGACCACGTGCTCGCAGCGCGCGGCGAGCTGGCCGGTGAACACGCCGATCGAGCAGCCAACCTCCAGGGCCAGGCCGTGGGTTTGCTTCGGCAGCGCTGCGAGCGTCGCCGCGTACTTTTCTTGCTCGTAGCTGCTGGTGCGGTAGCCCCAGGGGTCGGGGCTTTGCTGGTAGAGACGCTCGAAGCGCTCGAGGTCGGCGGTGGCGCTCATGCTCCCTCCGTGGTGAGCATGTGCGTGCCGAGCTTCGCGATCTTGGGGTCCAGCCGATGCTGCAGGAGGAACAGATCGAGGTCGCGGCGAGCGCGGTCGAGGGCGCTGGCGCCGATCAGTGCGCGTGACCCGCAGACCTGTGCCGCCTGGGTGGAGATCAGTCGGGCTGCGTCTGCGAGGGCGACGCGGCATTCCAGGGCGAGCACGGCCGGGTCGAGCTCGGGTCGCGGATCATCTGGCCGGTTGAGGCTGTGAGTGGTGTGCTCGAGCCAGCGGTCGATGGTGCTTTGCGCGACGCGCATCCTGCCGAGCATGTGGGCTTGTACCGCGTCGGTTCGGTCGGGGTCGAGCGCACCGATGGTCTCGCGCACGATGCTGTCGGCGAGCCCGGCCCAGGTGGCGGAGGTGCGGATGCCGTCGCGGGAGAAGTAGGGCTCGCGTGATAGCTCGCCGGGGCCACCGAGGACCGCGAGGATGGGCGTGTCGCGGAACTCGACGCGATGACTCTCTGAGGCGCGCAGCCCGGATGCCTGATACCAGCCGCGGTCGATGCTGATCTTGCTGCTGGTGGGGTCGAGATAGACGAGGCGGCGCGAGCCGTCGTGGTCTGCGGCGAGGATGAGCGCGCGCTGAACGCCGCCGGCGCCCGAGCAGAACGTCTTGACGCCACGCAGCACCGGCTGGCCGTCGGTGTACTCGAGCCGGGCGGGTGGCCCCTCGCCGGCGGCCGGGTCTGCGCCCCACACGCCGAGCAGCAGCTCGCCTTCCTGTATCTGGGTGAGCTCGCTGGAGCGCAGCGGCTCGGGGGCGGCGAGGGTCACCGCTCGATGCCGTTGAGGTGTCCGTCGAGGATGCGCGCGGTCGAGGCGTCGGCGGCAGCCACTGCCCGCACGAGCCGCGCTTCGCCCGCCAGCCCATCGGGCGAGGGTGTGAGTGCACCGGCGGCAGCGAGGTCGGCGAAGTTCTCTATGGGGAACCGTGGTTGGCGATCGAGCTCGATGGCGCGCTGGGCGATCCGTGCGAGCGCGTCCTCGAGTCGTGCGGTGGAGGCTTGCGTTGGTAGCTGTTGGACGCTCACGCTGGCACCTCGATCGCTGGCGGGCTGATCGCTTGGTGTTGCATCGGGGCGAGCGCGAGACCATCGGCGCGGGCGGCAGCGGCGAGCGCTGGTAGCAGCGCAACCGTGTTCTGGCAGCCGGCCCGTTGTGCTCCGGGCCCGATGG